>NZ_AULP01000022.1 GCF_000422345.1 Neomelitea salexigens DSM 19753 | reverse complement strand
GTTTCTTCCAGGCGTAGTACCCGCTGGGTTGAACACCAAACAGCTGACATAACTGCCGTACAGAATGGGGTTCTACCCCGTTTTTGCGGACACTTCAAAGAAGCCCGATAATGGGCGTAAGGAGTGTTTATGCAAAAAAGAAAGAAGTACAGTCCAGAGTTCAAGCAAGGCGCTGTTGAGCAAGCTAACCAGCCAGGTGTCAGTTGCGCCCAAGTCGCACGGGAGCTAGGCATTGGCGCCAACCTGTTAACTCGCTGGCGGCGCGAAGCTGAGCAAAATGGTGCCGACACCTTCGTCGGGACCGGCAGCCCCAGAGATGAAGAAGTCGCCAGGCTCAAGCGAGAGCTCGCGAGAGTTAAGAAGGAGCGGGATTTTTTACGAGAAGCGGCAACGTTCTTCGCAAGGGAGTCGTCCTGAGGTACCGGGCGATCCAGCGTTGTCGCAGAGAGTTTCCTGTCCGCCTGATGTGTCGCTGCCTGGCGGTTTCGCCCAGTGGCTATTACGCATGGGAAGGCCGTGAGCCAAGCCCTCGAGCGAAGGATAACGAGCGGCTGTTTAAGCGCATACGAGAGATCCATGACGATAGCGGCGGCAGTCTCGGCGTACCTCGGATGCACGAGGATCTCTGCGAGGAAGGCGAAACAGCCAGCAAGAATCGGATTGCACGGCTTATGTCTGTCAATGGATTGCAGGGATGGCCTCGCAAGCGCAAGCGTGGACACTATGGAAAGCCTGCGTTAACACCACCGGGCGTGAAGAATCACTTGCAGCGAGACTTCGTCGCGCTGGAGCCAGAAACGAAGTGGGTAACTGACATCACAGAAATCCCTACCAGTGAAGGCAAGCTGTATCTGTGCGTAGTCATCGACCTGTTTAGTAAGCTGGTTGTTGGTTGGTCAATGCATCACCGTCAAGACAGGCAGATGGTCATGCGCGCTGTTGAAATGGCTATCTGGCAACGGCAGGGGGAATCGCAAGTGATACTACATTCAGACAGAGGCAGTCAGTTCCGTAGTGGTGATTATCAGCGGTTACTCAAGCAAAACGGGCTGGTATGCTCGATGAGTGCGGTGGGGCATTGCGGCGACAATGCGGCATGCGAGGGCTTTTTCGGCGTCCTTAAGCGGGATCGAATTAACCGCACGAAGTACTGGACACTGGATGCTGCTAAAGCTGGCGTGTTTAACTATATTGAGCGATTCCACAATCCCAGAATGCGCCGAAGAGTCGCTAAGCGAGATATGAAATTTCAGGCGATTTTAAACCGTCCGTAGAAACAGGGTAGAACCCATGAGAGCTGTGGTGTTCAGCGATAAAGGCGTATCTTACTCGGGGTGGCTTGCGAAGTACGCCGCGGCTTTTTTTAACAGGTCACGCTCTTCAGT
>NZ_AULP01000021.1 GCF_000422345.1 Neomelitea salexigens DSM 19753 | reverse complement strand
GCCGATGGTAGTGTGGGGATTCCCCATGTGAGAGTAGGTCATCGCCAGGCTTTAATTAAAAACCCGAGGTTCAGTAGAGCCTCGGGTTTTTTTATTTGGGATGCGAGAAACTTCTGCCACTACCTATCGGGCTCATGTGACAGCGCGATGCTCCGCAGGAACCGCGCTGGACGCCGCAGCGCAGTGGAGGCGCCCGAAGTGCCGGAGGCATTGCCTCTGGTCAATGTAGGTCATGCCCAAGGCACTCGCTGCGCCCATCCGGTGCTTCTAAATCAATTGCCAAAATTACACGCTGCGTGTGCAGGCCACACTGAGTGCCCCAGCCGAGTTCGGTTGGGGCACTTTGCTATGTGGCCAAAAAAAAGTTGGGCAACTGGCGACGAGGCCCTACGCGCGAACTGCAGTGGGCACCATACGGTCTAGCCCACGGCACTAGTTGGGCGTTAATCAAAGTGGTCAAAGCACCGTTTCTAGTCATGGGTCACGCTGATCGGAGGTTTATTAGCGCCTAGGTTTTTTTAAGTTGCTGGGCATGCCGCATTATCGCTGGACATCGAGCCAGTCTGTTCAGTTAAAAATTTTGCTATGATCGGCTCTCGATTGCGCGAGGGGATAGGTGTTGAGCACAGAAAAGATACTCCAGGTTTTGGCGGATGGTGAATTCCACTCGGGTGAAGAACTTGGAGCGGCGCTGGGCGTTAGCCGAGCAGCTGTTTGGAAGCAGCTTCAGAAGCTTGAAGCGCTAAATATTGAGCTGGAGTCTCAGAAAGGGCGCGGCTACCGCATCGTTGGAGGCTTGAACTTGCTGTCACGAGATGCCGTGCTGGCTTCTAGCGGTGAAGCATCAAGACCGTTTATAGAGTCCATGGATATTTTTAATGAGCTGGCGTCAACCAATGAAGTCGCGCTAGCAAGGATTGCTGAAGGCGATGCCCATGGATATTGCTGTACTGCCGAGTTGCAGCTCTCCGGAAGGGGGCGGCGGGGCCGGCAGTGGGTGAGCCCGTTTGCCAGAAACCTTTACTTCTCCATGGTTTGGCAATTTCATTCCGGTGCATCGGCGCTAGAAGGTTTGAGTCTTTGTGTTGGTGTGGCGGTTGCACGCGCATTAAAGAACGCCGGGGTAGATGGCGTCGCGCTTAAATGGCCCAATGATATTTTACTCGACGGCCGTAAGCTTGCTGGCATTCTACTAGAGATGCAGGGCGATCCGGCAGGGCTCTGTCAGGTCGTTATTGGTGTTGGGGTGAATGTCAAAATGTCCGGGGCGGACACATCAGGTATTCAACAGCCTTGGGCCGATCTGCGGGGCTACGACATCGCTGATGACAGGAACCGCCTATTGTCTCTATTAATTGACGCCCTAGTTGATGTACTCACGCAGTATAGCCGTGGTGGCTTCGCATTGTACCGGGACGAATGGCAGAGCCTGGATGCTTACCGAGGGCGAGAAGTAATGGTGCAGCTCGGCGATACTTGGGTGAGTGGTGTGGCGGAAGGTGTCGATCAGGGTGGTGGGCTTTTGCTGCGCACCGACAAGGGCACCCGCGTATTCAATGGCGGTGAGGTCAGTTTGAGGAGCTTATCCTGATGTCTGCTGTGGTGTTGGAGCTCGATATCGGTAACAGCTCTGCGAAGTGGCGGGTGTTAGCGCCAGAGCGCCTGGCGGGTGGGCGTATAGTGTTGGCTGATAGCGCCTTGTGCATGCTGCTGGACGAGCATCAAATCTCTGCAATTCGAGTAGGCTCGGTGGCTGGTCAGGCGGTTGAGGATATGGTGTCCGCCGTTGCCAAGCGCTTTGCCATACCTTGCTACTTCGCGCGCAGCCAACCCTTTGGTTGTGGTTTAACGAATAGCTACCAAGACCCTTCAAGGATGGGCGTAGATCGCTGGCTGGCAATGCTGGCAGCTTGGCGCTTAGTACAGAGTGAGGTCATTGTGGTGGATGCAGGCACCGCCCTCACCATTGACCTGGTTGATCGAAATGGTTGTCATTCAGGCGGCTTTATCCTCCCGGGGCGGAGATTGATCCTCGAATCGCTCACTAGCAGCACGGAGAGGGTGCGCTATGACGGGGCGCCTGACGTATCGATCGCGCCGGGCGTAACAACAGCGGAATGCGTTGAGCATGGTAGCTGGCTTTCGCTGTTGTCTGCCATTCGAAGCGTCGTTGCGGATTGTTGCCGCCGAGGCGGTAGGGCGCCCCGCGTTGTACTTACCGGGGGTGATGCGCCTAGCCTGATGCGACTCGCTGGTGAAAGCGACTGGCAACTAAAAGAAGAGTTGGTATTAGACGGCCTAGCGCTTGCCTTCGCCGATGGGGAGGCTGGGAGATGAGGGCCTTATTGTTGGCGCTGATTATGCTGAACGCGGGGTTATACCTCTGGCAGCGGTACGATAGCGGCTATCAGGAGGTCAGTGAGGCAATGGCAACGCCCGACATAAGGGGCAATATCGTTCTATTGTCTGAGCGGGCGGCTGCGCCGGAGGTCTCGGATAGGGCGCGCGACCCAGAGCCGGCGACTGTTTCGAGCATAGATACTGACCTGACGCCGCACCAGAATATTGTTTCACCGACCGCGCCATTAGAGTGTTGGCTGCTGGGGCCTTTTACCACGGTGAGTGAGGACGACTTGCCGGCCGGGCTTGAGTGGCGTCGCGAGGAATATGAGCGCGATGCCGACTACTGGGTCTACCTTGGGCCATACGCTGATGTGGCGGCAGCCAGCGCGATGAGCCGGGAGCTAAAACGCAAGGGTATTGATAGCTATGTGATACGCCGTGGGGAATTAAATAAGGCGGTATCTCTAGGGGTATTTAGCGACGCAAAACGCGCAGAAAAACATCAGCAGCGCATGCGGACTAGGGGTTATGGAGCGGATATCCGCAAAATATCAAAGTTTGCTCAGCGCCTTTGGCTGGTATTAAAAGCCGAGGCTGATAGTGAAATTTATCGCTCTGGCATTGCCTATTTGCAGGGGCAGGCCGGAGAAGGGCAAACAGTAGAGAAAAAAAGCTGCAATCGCATTGCGTCTTACAAAGAGTTCGACTAGAATGCCGCCCTCGTTCGAAAGCGACGTGCTAGAAATGTGCTGGCGTAGCTCAGTTGGTAGAGCAGCTGACTTGTAATCAGCCGGTCGGGGGTTCGACTCCTCTCGCCAGCTCCACTTTTCTAAGCGCTGTAGAGTTCATAGCTTGCAATATAAAGAATTGACAAGTTATTGCTGCATAAGCAGAATGTTTCGCTCTTTCGAGGTGGGGTTCCCGAGTGGCCAAAGGGATCAGACTGTAAATCTGACGCGCAAGCTTCGGTGGTTCGAATCCACCCCCCACCACCATTATTTAGATGTACCAGCGGAAGGTTTTTCAGCGGGTATAGTTCAATGGTAGAACCTCAGCCTTCCAAGCTGATGGTGCGGGTTCGATTCCCGCTACCCGCTCCAGTTTCGCGCTGGCTGATGTAAAGGTTAGCGGTGCTCATATAGCTCAGTCGGTAGAGCACTTCCTTGGTAAGGAAGAGGTCACCGGTTCAAGTCCGGTTATGAGCTCCAATTTTTGGCGACAAAAGCCCAGGGTGGTTTTTGTCTTTTTGTAGTGACTTGACGAAAAGGTCCGCTAGGAGGCTGTCGCAATGGCGAAGGAAAAATTTGAACGTAGTAAGCCCCACGTCAACGTGGGCACCATCGGTCACGTTGACCATGGTAAAACGACTCTGACTGCAGCGCTGACGCG
>NZ_AULP01000020.1 GCF_000422345.1 Neomelitea salexigens DSM 19753 | reverse complement strand
AGAGTTGCCGTGCTCATCTACAACCTCTAAGTACCAGCCTTGCTGGCCTTCGAGTCGATATATTTCGATATTGACGGACGTGTTGCCAGCGGCTATCTCCTGAGTCAGTTCTGAAAACTTGATGTTCTGTTCTTCTTCCAAAATTATTGCCTCCGCTAGGTGCGCTGTATCGCCAGTGTCATACCTGACGTTTTACAGTAATTTCTTTTGGCCGAATAGGGTGCCCGAAGGTCGTAGTGCGTTGCGCTTGCCGCAGGGTAAATTTGGTGATGGGCACACTGTGGGCACAGAATGGGCACAGAGAGACTTTTATTTAGGCGATAAAAAAGGCGAATCTGCTAAGTGCATGATTCGCCTTTTCTTTTTTGGTAGCGGGGGCAGGATTCGAACCTACGGTTATGAGCCTCATCTTGTAAAAACATGAATAATGTTCTCATTTTGCCTTATGTGGCATTAATCCTTATGATTAATGCAGTTTTGGTCCTTTTGGGTCACGGACATAAGGGCGCTTTATGTCGGAAGAGGCGGTTGAGGATTGGCACAATTCCCCAGTTAATGAGCTGACCTTAAGGCTAGGGGAGCGGTTTGCGAGGCTTTGCCAATGGTCTTATGACAATGACTTGTATGAAGAGCTCGAGATTATATACCTTCTTCTCGGGCTGACCCCAAGTATTGTTGGGATCGCAAACCTTGTCGAAGAGTTTGATCATCCAGAATCCAGAACGATACTTCAGGATTGGGGAGAGAATTATCAGGCGGAGCGAATTCGGCGTTTTGCTTCGGCCTTTTCTGAATCAGTCGAAATGTCGAGAGACTATGCGGCGATTTCTCCTCGCGGAACAGTTGATCAAGTTCGCCGGCAGTTTCCTGAGTTAAAGAAACGGACGTTCCTACTCACGCTCTATACTTATCCTCTTTCTCCTAGTAAAGATCCAGCAACCTTCATTGAGCGGCGGCGCCTTCGCATGTGGCTAGCTGTTCAAGCTGCGATACGCGTTGTTAACGAAGATAACATTGCAGACAGTTCGATCAGTCGCGTTTCTCGCTTCTTGAATCTTGGCCATAGCTCCCCCCGTTGGCAGTTCGTTGACCAATTGCTGGGTTCAGCTAGGCGATTTCGCGCGAGCTCACCAGAGAGCTTTGAGCGTTTCACGGAGTCTTTGCGATTAGCAGCCGATCAAATTTACCCAGACTACCAAGACGACAAGGCAATCCCTCCAGTTCTCAATGCCATTCGTGCCATCACAATGGGGAAAAGTACGCCCTACCTAGATATAGAGTATAAGCCAAAGTTCTCGGGACATTTCAGTAAAAGGCGGCCTAGCCCTCTAATATCATTTGAAACAGATGATGGTGAATATGAGCTACTACCCGGACTGAATACCGCTGAAGAGCAGCTTGAGCCCACCTGGGTCGTCCCGACTGATCCTACGGACAGCTCGGAGCTGCAACAACTCAAAACCAATAGTTTTTTCATTCAGAGGATAGAGTCATCCCATTATTTACCCTGGAGTTATGATGGGGTGTTGCCCCCCGAATTGCCGCAGCTGGAAACATGGCTAGGTAACTCACTTGCTTCGACAGATAATAAAGTCGCGATCGGAGCGGCGCTTATCTGGATGTCTTGCCGCTTGGGACGAACACTCCATTTTGTCCAGTTGGTTGCGGTAAATAAGGAATCTGGGGGTGAGTGGGCACTTACTCCCTGTTTCAAATTGGCTCACCGGCTATCCCCTAGGCGTCAAAACTCTTGGCAACCCGGTGCAACCACTGAGCAACTGGTGAAGCCACGCTCGGAAGAAATTCGGGTCAGCCTTCCAGTAAATATTACAAAGGTGCTCAAAAAGGCGGCGGGATATGCTGACAGCCAAGTCACTCATTTAGCGCATTTGTGGCAATACCAAAGTGAAGAACCGTTGGAATCCTGGTTTAACGTTATCGCCCGGCAACACTTTCCGCGCATTACCTCAGCCAAATTAGCTCAAACCGCTGGGTTGAACGCTTTCCAGCGGACCGGGGATCACAATTTTAGTCGAGTGCTGACGTCTCACCCTAATAGTGGCCTGCCGGGTGCATGCGGTTACGCAACATGGGATATGCAAACTTTGGAAAAAGGGATTTCCCTTTCGGCTCTCGCCGAGCCGGGCCTCCCGCCAAATCCCAATGTAATGGGTAGTCTCTTAGCGCCAATTGAAGTTGTTGTTGAAAATGAAATTGAAGAGGCGGGTCGGCGTCTAAAGCGAACGAAGGACGCCGGTGATTGGCTAGCCTTCCACAACCAATTTGCGCAGTACTGTGTCCTTGCGTTATACGCTGCGACTGGATGTCGCTATCTGCGAGACCCATTTGAGTCGGTCTTGCATTTTAACTGGCAATACCGCTTTGTTTACATTAACGACAAAGCTGACGAGGGGCGGCACGCTGGTCGACTGGTGCCATTGCCGGAAAGGGTAGTGCGGCTAACCCAAACCTATTTGAACTACCTGCGTAAATTAGCCAAAGCAATTAATCATCTCAGTCCTAATCTCGCAGATGACCTGTCGCTAGTGATAGAGGGGAAATCGGAGCGACTACCGCTCTTTTTCCAGCTTGACGGGGCTATGAAATGGCATTCGATGGGCGATACCGACCTTCCTGGGGGTGCCTTGTTAAACTGGGACTTCCCGCCAAATGTTTTTCGGCACCGCTTTGCACAGCTACTTTCGCAGACAGCCATTTCGACGGAGGTGATTGACGGTTGGTTGGGGCACGCTGAACGTGGCGTCTCCACTTACAGTGACTATTCTCCTCGGTGTTGGCTGTCAGATGCCTCAACGTACCGCCGGGAACTGAATGAGGTGTATGAGAGACTTCCCTTCGATATGGATTCATTCGTTAATGTGCAGCCTGACTTCAGCCGGATTCGGCTATCTAGGTCTTCCTACAGCGAGCCGACGCGCTTTGGGGACGCTCTTCGTAAATGGAACAGAAGTCAAAACGCAAAGAATGCCATTCGTATTGCGAAGAATGATATTGCATTGACGACGGATGCTCAGCCATTGGCCTCATTAACTGCCGATGGCATGGAGAGGCTTGTTCGGCGCATGCTTTACAAGGAGGGCACGCTTCCCCACCCTTACGCGGGTCTTAGGTTGCGAGTGCTTATCAAAGAAGCTGAGAGTAGCGGCGGCGCGGCGCGGTTTGCCATTAAACGCCGTGTCGCGGCAGTGCGACCGGAGCGCGCTCTTATATCACCAAGCCTTCCTCCCAGTATGGATACATTGGATGCGATAAAAGCTTGGGCGACAAGTACACAGTCATCAACCATAAAAGCCACGCTATCAAAGCGGAAGGCGCTAATCCTTGGTGCGGTGTTATTCTGCATTGAGAAACGAATTAGTTACCTACGCATGCTGTGTGATATCAGCTGCGGTAGGCACTACCGCATTATTCAGCACAAACGGACGTACTTTTTAGAATACAGTGAAATGCTGGATCCTGGTGATTTCGTAGCTCCTATTCAGCGTCATGAAATCAGTTATAAGGTCGCTAGCTTTCTTTGCTACGGAAAAGGGATAAAATCCAATTTAAATCCTGATACGAATCCCAGTCCTGTTGAGCTAAATCCACTGGTCGAATTGCTTGAGATCGATAATTGTAAGCACCCTAATCCGCACTTAGTCGATGTTTTAAGCCGACTGACGCGGGTTATTGAACAAACTAACTTGGTGCTCTTTCCGGGTATGGTCGCCGGTGCGCTAAGTGAGCGCTCGCCGCCAACAAGTCTGCCAATCCAGGATTATTTGCGGATTAAGGAATCTGAAAAGCGAGTGGTGCCGATTGCAGTAAGAGAGGTTCGCACCGATGTTGATTATCGTCGCTTACGGCTCAATCAATGCCGGCTGTCAGAGGTGGATAAAAGCCTACTGCAGGCGCAGGCAAAACAGCTATTTGAAGGTATTCATCACCTCATACGTGGCTATAAAAAGTCCACACACAGCGTGTCCGCCAAAGCCGTTGAGACATTGTGTAAGTCCTATGAGGGCAAAGTCAGTACAACGGTCTTGATGCTGGGTCACTGGCTTGCCTTTTTAATGCGGCGGGGTTACGGTCGAAAAATGGGCTCAAAGCCTTACGCGCTGAATACCATTGAGACCTATTTCAGTCGGCTCAACAAGGCCTTTTTAACACTAGCCTACGATGTGGATTTGATAGCCGCCGATGAGGGTGAGATCACGCAGTTCTATAACAACATACTCGATTTTCATCGACGTAGAGGCAGTGATACTACTTACTCAGGTAAACGATTGAAGGAGTTCCACCAATGGGCAAGTGAATGTGGTGTCGATGACCCAGATTGGGCGGATATAGATATAGAGAATGAGGGCCGGCACGTACGTCCCGGAGTGCTTTGCGAGGCAGATTATCAGTCGTGTCTGACGGTACTTGAAGATGGATTGTGGGGACGTAACGAAGAACGCCTTTTCATGGGTTTTTTATTATTGCTCACATATCGCTTTGGCCTGCGCAGAAATGAGGCCTTAGGTCTTCGTAAAAAAGATTGGTGTCACTCAGAGGATTTTACTTGGGTATTGATTCGGAACAATACGTATAGAACGCTAAAAAGCACCTCGAGCCGGCGCGCCGTCCCATTACTATTTCCACTTTCTACATGCGAAAGATCCTTAATCGATAACATCATGACGCGCTACGATAGCCTGTCAGGTGTGAGCCACAGCATGCCAATATTCTGTGAAGTACACAAAGAAAGTATAAAATTAACGTCGATGGCCGAGAAGCTACCCACTCAGGTAATCGAGCTGGCGCGTCAAGTGACTGGCAATACCACATTAGTGTTACACCACTGTCGCCATAGCTTTTATAACCGACTTGCGATTCCGCTGCTGGGCCTGGATACACCACTGGCGCAGTTACTCGCGGGGGAGCTCAATACGGAAGTCGTCAGGCGTACCGTACTCGGGGAGCAACATGCTACTACTCGTCGCTCGGGTATGGCTCTCGCTCGGCTTGTTGGGCATAGTCTCCCTGCTATAGGACTAAAAAACTACAATCACTTGCTCACCGATTGGGCTGATGCATTGACCCCGGTAAAAACTCAACGGGCAGGCATGTTGGCCAATGCCGTTAGCACGAAGAGCTTCGGGATATATAAAGAAAAATCAGAACATTGCGTTCGCCCAATAAGTTACCAGCCGATAAATATACTGTTGATATTAAAGACGATGCGGCTCGCCTCACTGGGAATGGGCGTGATGAGGGCTGGGAGGCGTCTGAACCTGCATCCAGATGACTGTCAAAAAATAGCGACATTGGTCGATATCGCCAGTAAGTTGATGCGGTTTAGAGTGCGAGGTAAAGGCACTCGATGGATTAATGGTGGGGAATATGCAGGGACGGTACTTGATTTCATTACGGAGGCAGGGTGGAGTCGATTGATAGAGTGGGGTGGGTACGTTGATGCCAGTGATGACAAGGGAGTGGCAAGTTCTCTGGATATAAATGATCTTCCTTATTTAATTAGCCGGAATCGTCAGGTTCTGATAAGTAGTGCTGAGCACTGCTCACTTGTTATCGAGTTGTTTAAAAAATTAGCGCTAAATCATGCTGATTTCGCCGTGGTAGTAAAAAAAGGTGACGAAAAAGTGGCTGATTTACTAAGACAAAATGGGTTCAGCGTGATATCAGAAGAGAGGAACGCGTCGCGTCAGTTAGATCCGTATCCTGTCGTCATTAGTGGGGTGGAGCACAGATGTATGGAATACGGCGGCTTGTGTTTTGAGCGTCGAGCATCAGGTGTTGTACGAAATAGCTACGAACTATCAGTCGCTTTACTGGCCTTCGGAGCTTCAGCGTCTATATTGAGCGCTTGATAGGTTAAAACAGCACTAGAATAAGTCAAAAGATGCATCTGTCAGCGTTAAATCAGTGAGATGATACTTCTTCTTTTTCTTGGCAGTATCAATAGTTTGTAGACCTTTGAACTCAAGTAATTTTCCTTGGGAGATCGCGTCGTTTGACTGTCGGATCATATCCGTTCTCTTGATGATGAAATTGATGGGCTTATCAGTCGGAATTTTGTTGTCGTCAAGTGGCGTAAGCGAAACGACATTCGACTCGATCAGAAATCCGTTTGGTCTAGCCAAGCCTTCCATTGTCATTGTCGTTTTTTCTGCTAGAAGAGGTTCGTCAAAATTACCCTGGAAGACAATTCCGTTGCTTGATTTGTCAGCTGGAAAGGAGACCGTAAAGGGATCTTTGATAAGCTTTCCTGCGCAAGCAGAGCGGAATTTGGATATGGCTACGTCAAGGAGTTCTCGATGGTCGTCAGGCAGCTTATCGCCATAATCGGAGTCGATACTCATCTGGGAAATGATGGATTGGCAAAAGTACTTTGTCGCAGAAAGGATGGTGCTAAAAGTCGAATTTTTTATTTTTCCGCCATAGACTAAAATGGCTTTCCCATGATCATAGTCCTCATCTGGCACATAAAAAACTCTGTACTTGCTTCCTACGCTTAGAAGGTCGTTAGTAAAAAATTCGACCACAAAGTCGTTCATAGATTTGATTAGCGAATCTGAAAAAATTTTCATTTCGCCGCTGATTGGCGCATCAGTGTCGTATTCAATATACTTTTCTTTCACATTCACTTCGCCACCTTGATGCGGATGAATAAAGCAAATAATACGTGAATCACCAAATTTGTATTCGCTGTCTTTACTCATGTTGATAGATCCATATTGATTATTAGATTTATATAGATATAACGAAATATCGGCCCAAATCAATAAAAATATTCATTTAAAACAATTATTTATGAATGGCAAGTATTTTGGATTATGTCAGCTGAACGGAGTTCGTGTCCGAATTGCGAGGGTAGCTTATGTTGAGGGAGTCTCTAAAATTCAATTTTCGATGTAAGTGATTACAGTAAATTACCAACCTCCGCCAAACACATGGTAGGCAAGATATTTGCGCACCTGCGATGATTCACCGCACTGCACCAGTTGCCACGGCGATCTCTCTTCAAAAGCCCTTATTTCGACATGTATGTAGTCCGCGGGAGGAAGATTAGGGAACAACACTCGGACAAATTGGTGTATGACAATGATGTTGCTTAGGTCATCACTGCTGATAGCATTGATAAAAGCTGCCGCTTCGATGCTCGGTACATTCCATTGCCGAAGAATCTGGCTTGCCCACTTCTGGCCGGCATGTCGTGGCATGGTGAGCATATCCTCGTCAGGCCCATCTCGCAGGGCATCAGGTGGCTCGATACCAAGCATCCTTAGCTCGCCAAGTCGCATTATCTGTATTTGGCTGTCGGGTTCATTAGCTTTTTTCATGGACCTATCCTTTGCACGAAGTTGTGTCACTCTCGATTCTAGTGACTTGTGCAAAGCTCGGTAGTACGCGCTACAGCGCTACGACGTATCCTGATCTAGTTCATTGATTCGTAGTAGTTTTTAGAAAAAAGCAAGTTTCGCCACGTTCTGCTGTAGTATCGGTTGAGCGTAACGAATGCCAAGCTAGCAACGAGTACAACTGCAGCGTTGAATAAAACGAAACCCATTGAGATCATTTCTACTACCGTCTTTGCTGATGGTGTGAGTGATAGGTGAGTCAGGGCGATGCCTTGAGCGCGTTTCGCAACTGCTCTCACACCTTTGGCTGTGTATAAGAATATAGTCGTAAAAGGCTACCTTGGAAAGATCAACCAATGAGTACACTTTTCGCAGAGCATGTGGTCAGGGTTATGCTGAGGAATAATCTGACACCACAGGCGCTAAAAATCTTATTGTTTTTGAAGACACCTCGCCGGCCTCAAGTCATGCTGGACGAGCTGGGTATTGATCGGGGCTCTTTGAATAAAGTCGTACGTCGACATTCGGAGCTTATGTCGCGTAGGGTTGTGAAAGATAAGCATGTGGCTAGGGGGCCAGGAAAGCTACCGATTGAGTACTTCCTGACCCCAAAAGGGAAGCGTTTAGTCAAGTCATTAGAAACAGCGGTTTAGGTTGTAAATGTGCGGTGCATGCTGCTGGAGTTTGCGCGAGCAGTGTACTAGATTACCGTGAAACGCGACCAAGAAAGACTGGCATCACGGCTTCTTCTGAGCACGCCGCTTTTGGATGTAGGCAGCTAGTCGCTCCGCGTTTAGGTAAAAGATGAGTGGCACGCTAATCGCCGCGACTACCAATAGCAGCGCCAACAGCAGTGCAGTCAATTCTCCCATCGTCTTTCCTCCCTGAATTGATCGTCTACGCGCGCTCCTGCATTGGCGTGGTGTTGATGGCATCCCCAAGTCTTTCTTTGAGGCAGTGTTGGCAGAGGTCGCAGGTGATTTTGACGCCATCTCCAAATATATTGCCGTAACTGCCGGTTTTTTCAATATGGACAAAAGCCTGTAGTTCGGCCTGGTCCTGAAAGTACCGGCCACAGGCGTCGCACGTGATGGCGATAACATCGTTTTCTGTTCTTTTGATGGGCTCGTAATGCTTCATATCTCACGCCTCGCTCTGTATTGGACTTTCGTATCAGCTCCCAATAGATCTCATTGACCTGTCAGTGGCCTGGATACCTCGCCCACCAAGAGTCTGTCCCGTTGTCGGGTGTAAGTAAGTCCTCTGCGACTTCGGTGATCACGTTCTTCAGTTCTAGCGTTTCAAGCCATTCCGCAGGTATAGCTCGCTCTCCGGCCATCAAGCCTACAATGTTTCCGGTAATTGCTCCTGTTGAGTCGCTGTCCCCTGAGTGATTCACTGCAAGAATCAGTGCGTCTTGAAGATTATCGCTCGATAAAGCGCAGTACAGACTCATCGCTAGCGCTTCTTCGGCAACCCACCCTTCGCCGAGCTCTGTCAGTGTGTTACGACAGTTTGGGCTAGCTGTAGATTTTTCAATTGCTCGCTCAATGTGTGTTAGGACTTCAGAGTGATTTTCGTGGTTCCTCAGTATATCGATGCATTTTATGGCAGCGGGAAGGAGTTGTTCACCGTTAGTGAGCAAAGTCAGCAATGCAGCAAAGTAACCGCCAGCAAGTTGGCCGGTGGGATGGCCGTGCGTCAAAGCACAGATCTCGACGGCTGTTTCAAAGGCGCTGGTGGCGTTGGTGTTATCTCCCGTTGCGGCGCCTATGAATGCGACAGGCGCTACCCGCATGACGCCACCGCACCCTTTGGAGTCGTTGATAGCAGCTTCCCCAAAATACGACATCGATTCCAGTGCGGTTAGGCAGGTAATCCCGGGTGCCCGTTGAGAGTGGAGTTCGTTTATGCCGAAGAGCCAGCCGTCAGTAGCCGCAGATATCTCAGGGTTCGAGTGGCCCTGTGTCAGCAACCAGCGCTGATAGGCATGAGCGACTACGCTAGGGAAGTGACAAATGCCTTTGCGTTGCCCTCGAACCGACGCGCGAATAAGGCCCTCCGCGGTGAACAGCGTCATCTGCGTGTCGTCCGTGATCTTTCCAGTGCCACCATATGCCGGCGCATAGCTAGTGATTCCACTCGAGCCGAACTGTCTTACAATCTCGTCGATTGACATAAACTCAACTGGTGCGCCGAGGGCATCGCCTACCGCGCCGGCCAGAAGGCAGCCCCGAGCTTTCTCTATCAGTGTCAAAGAGGTGTCTGTATCCATCTTAGGCCTCAACAACCGGGTAACAGGCTTCGCCCCACAGGGATATTCGATGCCATTGATGCTAGTCGTTACGTCATAAACCACGACTGGCAAACTCTAACCCCCAAGATGCAAGTGGGACAAGAGCTGTATGAAACTCTGCATTCCCTTCAACACTGGCTATTGCAACTGCCTAGTTGATGGTGTCGGTCCGCTTTTACCCTGTTTAATATCGCTATGATGTAGCCTTCTGTTGTAGTGGCATAGTGAATTTGGCCACCTAATTAGAGGTGATAGCATCACCTCATTCGATTACAGGTGACCCAATGACCAGACCATCACGCCCGACCTTCAGCCCCGAGTTTCGGCTCGAATCCGCACAGCTCGTCGTTGACCAGGGCTATTCAGTGAAAGACGCCGCCGAAGCCATGAACGTGGGCAAGTCCACGATGGACAAATGGGTTCGCCAACTCAAGCAAGAACGTTCTGGTGGCAGCTACGATGCCTCTCCTATGACGTCAGAACAGCGTCGTATTCGGGAGCTCGAGCGGCAAGTTAAGCGCCTTGAAACAG
>NZ_AULP01000019.1 GCF_000422345.1 Neomelitea salexigens DSM 19753 | reverse complement strand
GGTGGCTTGCGAAGTACGCCGCGGCTTTTTTTAACAGGTCACGCTCTTCAGTAACGCGCTTCAAGTCCTTCTGTAGACGTCGGATCTCCGCAGCATCATCGGACTCCTTGCGATGCGCTTCTGAGTTAGGGCCGTAACGCTTAATCCATGCGTAAAGGCTATGAGTTGTTGTGCCTAGCCGTTGGGCCACATCGGCTACGCTGTGACCCGATACCGTGACCTGCTTAACCGCTTCAATCTTGAACTCTTCTGGATAACGCTGCTTGCTCATAAACACCTCTCTTTGTGCCATTTTCTATGGCTAAAAGGTGTCTAGCAAACTGGGGGCGATTCAGTTTCAGTTTCTTGCAATCGATGATGCTCATGGGCTGTATGAACAGTTTGGGTTTTCTGGCAGTAGCAAGTTAATGAGCACAAAAATATAACCGGCGGCAGCCGTCGCTGCTGTGGTTTCTGCGGTTTGAAGGCCCGCAGTTTGCTGGTGTAGGTGGATTCGCATAACATCATCGGCATCGATTTGGGCGCTTGCTCGTTATACAAACTCTATACAGACCTTGGTCCGCTAGTGTCATGAAAAGAATTCATCTCCGCGTTGGTGCGCCATGCCGCTGACCAGACGCCGTATTCTCGGTCTTGTGCCTGCCGTTGCAGGCGTATCACTATTGAGCGCATGTGGTGGTGATGCCGGGCACGGCGGTTCGTTTATGGTGGATGATGAAACGCGGTTGCCGCCGCTAGGGGCGGGCGATGCAGCGTCGGTATTTGCATCTTCCGTGGCGAGCGGTGATCCGACGCCCTCGGGCGTTATTCTCTGGACGCGCCTTGAGGAATCGGCAATTGAGCCTGATCAGGATGTGCTTTGGGAGGTGGCCGAGGATGAACGCTTCTTGCGTCGGGTGGCGGCCGGGCGCGTTCCCGTGTCGGCATTATCACCTGAAAGTGATTACGCTCTGAGGTTGGACGTAGATGGGTTGTTGCCCGCCAACCGATTCCTTTATTACCGCTTCGCCCACGCTGGCGTGTCCAGTCGCGTGGGGCGGCTGCGAACATTACCCGAGTCGGACGATGAGGTTGCGAGCCTTCGTTTGCTTGTCGCCTCTTGTCAGGACTATACCCTCGCGTATTTCCATGCCTTTGGCGAAATGGCGCAGCGAGAGGCAGATTACGTTCTGCACATGGGCGATTTTATTTACGAAAGCGCCATCGTGCCGCTGCGGCCCATAAATCTGCCCTCGGGTGGGCAATATGCGAGCTCGCGGGAAGACTTGTTGACGATTTATCGCACGCATCGTAGCGACGCGAACCTGCAAGCATTGCTGGAAGCGCACACGCTGATCTGCACCTTTGATGACCATGAGTTCGCCAATGATCTGTACTTCGATGGCGAGCGTCCGCGGGGTCCCGATCATCCGCTGGACGGTGATCCGGAGGCGATGACCCAGTATGTGCGAGAGGCGTTAGATGTCTGGTACCACTATTTGCCGGTGCGAGTGCAGTACGCGCCCGAGGCGGCATTTCCTAATGTGATGACTGCGCAGCGGAGCTTTCGTTTTGGGCGCCTGGTTGAGCTTGCAATGACAGAGCTGCGAATGCACCGCTCACCGCACCCCTGTGGAGAGGGGAATTTCGGAGAGCGCCAGCTGGTTGTCGAAAGTAATTGCGAGGCCCGGCATGACGAGGGGCGCACCTTGCTGGGCGACGAGCAGAAGCAGTGGCTGTTGCAAACGCTGACCACTAGCAGTGCGCGTTGGCGGGTATTAGGGTTGCCCATTCCGTTTTCACCCATTTCTATTGGGCAGTTGCCACCCACGGTTTACGAGGTTGATCACTGGGACGGATATACCGCTGAGCGTGCAGAGCTGTTGCACGCGCTGCGCGACACCGAAAATTTGGTGGTGCTGGCTGCCGACTTGCATGCATTTGCGGCGGCGACATTGCGTGACGGCTACCCGGATGGCCCGGCTGTAGGTGCCGAATTCACCACAAGCGCAGCGGCCGCGACGCCGATCGCGACCATTAACCCGCCAGCCAATGTATTCCTGCAAAGCCCCTTTATATTGGCAAATAACCCGCATTTTTCATTTTGGGATGGCACTCGTAATGGCTGGCTTGAAGTTGAGTTTAGCGACCAGACCTGCACCGTTGCCGTACGTGCGATGCAAGCGCAGATTCCCATACCCAATCCCTCAATCGAAACGGCGCGCTTCACCGTAACAGATGGTGTTCCCGGCCTGGCTTAACGTTGGGTGTACGCTTTCCGAGAGACTGAGTACGAGCAGGGTGCGCGCGGATGCATTCGCAGGGCCGCATCAATTGTTAAGCTGTGTTGTTGCGTGGTGCGCAACATGCTATGGCTTGTGTATGATTAAATCATTCCGCCACAAAGGACTGAAGCGGTTTTACTTGGCTGGCAACACGTCGGGTATATAACGAGATCACGCCAAGAAGCTGCGTATGCAGCTGGCTGCTCTGGATACGGCCACTTTGGTAGAGGATGTGGATATCCCCGGTTTTCGGCTTCACCCATTGAAGGGGCAAGACAAAGGGCGATGGTCGATTCGGGTTAACGGAAATTGGCGCATGACGTTCGAGTTTATAGACGGCAGTGCCTACATTCTTGATTATGAGGATTATCACTGATGACTATGCATAGCCCGCCGCATCCTGGTGAATTCATTAGGGAGGTGTATCTGGAGCCCTTCGGTATCAGTTCCCGTCAGCTTGCGTCCAGTCTAGGTGTCTCGCCCTCCACGTTGTCTCGACTGCTGAAAGGGGATAGTGGAATTAGCCCTGAAATGTCTTTGCGTCTGTCCAAGGTGCTGGGTCGTACTCCCGAGAGCTGGCTGGCGATGCAAGATATGTATGACCTGTCGGTGGCTCGCAGCACGGTCAATCTGGATGGCATTCGCCCTCTGGATTTCGAAGTAGCTTAACGCGTGGCTGTTTTCCGAGGTTGAGGATCAGGCCCCTGCGCTTGGCGCTACGGCATGCCGAAAATTGAGGCATTAGCGATGTTATGAAAAAGCACTATTTGCCAGCGCCGAAAGGCCACACGTTCACGAGACGTGAGTTACTTTTACTCGGTATTGGGGCGTCGCTGCTGCCTTCCTGTTTGGCAGCTGCTGATACCCGTCGGGGATTACTTCAAGCGACGCCGAGGCAGACGGCTGGGCCCTTCTATCCCAATTGGAGCCAGGCGGACCGCGATGCCGATTTGACCAAGATTGCGGGGCGGGGTGAGAGCGCCAGCGGTGAGGTTATAAAGGTTTCAGGCCGGGTGCTGACCCCTGATAACAAACCTATTGAGGGCGTATTAGTCGAGGTTTGGCAGGCCAATGCTCAGGGGCGTTATGCTCACGAGGCCGATAGTAATCCCGCTCCTATTGATCAAAATTTTCAGGGCTGGGGGCAAATGACGACCGATGCCAATGGCGCTTACCAGTTCACAACCATCATGCCCGGGCCGTATCCCGTTAGCCGCAGTTGGTCGCGACCGCCTCATATTCATTTTACGTTGCAGAAGCCGGGTTTTAGTACGCTGACTACGCAGATGTATTTCGCGGGCCATCCTCTGAACGATGTGGATGCGTTGCTATTGCAGCATGGTGCCGAAGAGCGAAATCAACTTATTGTCGCGTTTGATGATCGCGGTGTGCCCAACGGTAGCAGGCCGGTGCGCTCGGGCGTTTTCAATATTGTGCTGGAAGCGTAGGTATAGCGGCGTACAAATGGATATGTGGCCTTTTCCCTAGGGCGTTATGTTGGCAGTAAGTGCCCACAATTGATTACAGCCTCAGCGACTTTGCTGGCGAGGATGTTGACGGCAACCATGTCGGCGTAACCTTGCATAGTCCTTTTCACTTCTAACGCTTAGCGTGGGCCAGTGCGCGGCCATTGGCGGCACTGGTGCCATTTAGGATGTTGAGCGGCGAGCCATAGGAGGGCGATGATGATCACCGTTATTAACAGTATTCGGCTGCCTGAGCCGATTTGCGTGGCCGAAGCGCGCGCCTTATTTTTGCAAACGGCCCCCCAGTACCAGCAGCTGCCAGGGCTGATTCGCAAGGTGTATACCCTGTCGGAAGACGGCGCCACCGTTGGTGGAGTGTATTTATGGCGCAGTCGTGAAGCGGCGGATGCCCTCTATACCCCGCAGTGGAATGCGCGGGTGGCTGAGCACTACGGCGCGCCGCCGACACTGGTTTATCTGGAAAGCCCCGTGGTGGTGGACAACATTAGCGATGAGCTCATTGCTGCAGACGAGAAACCATTGTCGAGCTAGCGTTGTTCTCAGCGATTCATAAGCGATGGAGCGGCGGTGTTCAAGACCGTTAGTACAGAGGGCGGCAGGGCATGTCTGCCGCCCTTTTAGCCGTTAGCTGTTTTTATCGCGCTTGAGTCGCGTCGTCTGACCACGCATTTACCATGAACGCTTTGTCCACCGGTGTTTGCGCGATGTGGTTTGTAAAATTCGACATGGTTTTAAGGCTCGTACCCAGTATCACTTCTAGGGCGGTTTGTTTGCTATATCCTGCGGACAATAGGGCATTCAGGTCGGTGGCTTGAACCCAGCCCCGGCTTTCGATAACGGCAATTGTATATTGGCGTAGCGCTTCATATTTCGGCTGCGAGATTGGTGAGCCGTCCCGCAGAGCTTGGATAATATCAGGTGCTACGCCAGCAGCTTGGGAGATAGAGGTATGCGCCGCCATGCAATACGTACAGCCGTTCAAGCGATTGTTCGTCATCAAAATGATTTGCCGTTCTGTTTCATTTAATGCTGTTTTGTCGAATATCGCAGAGAGCGTAATGTAGCCTTCCAGCAGCGCAGGTACTTCAGCCATACCAGCAAGGAGGTTGGGCAAGAAACCGTAGGCGGAAGTGGCGATATCGATGAAGGGCTTGCTTGCCTCCGGCGCGGATGAAGCGGTATGAAATGTAAATTTGGTCATGGTGGTATCCCTATTAATGTCATCGTCAACATGACGAAAGCCAGGACCACCATTTAGCCTGTTAGGCCTTTGGCCCACTGTGCAGAAAGTTTATTATTTTTATCCATATCGCTTTTGGCTATGTAAAGGTATGCCGTTGCGTGAGCCTGCTGCGGATACCAGAGCGACCCGCATAGCGTTCGGCGTTGTGGCACTTTCTTGAGCGTGGTATACAAAGCGGCAAATTGATGGGGGAACATATGCGCATAGCTTCTTGGAACGTGAACGGTATTCGCGCGGTAATGAAGAAAGAGTTTCTGGAGTCGGTGGCGACGCTGGATGCCGATGTTTTATGCCTGCAGGAAACCAAGGCGCAGGACGACCAAGTGGCCGCGGCGCTGGAAACCCTTGAGGGTTACCACATTTACAGCAACTCGGCGGAGCGCAAGGGCTATTCGGGCGTGGCTATTCTGAGCCGTAAAGCGCCGCTGCGAGTGTTTGCGGATATTGGTATTGACGAGCACGACAAGGAAGGACGGGTGCTCACTGCTGAGTTTGATGATTTTTACCTGCTCACCGTTTACACCCCCAACTCCGGCAGTGAGCTGGTGCGCTTGCCGTATCGCGAGTGCTGGGATCGCGATTTTCTCGCCTATGTGAACAAGCTCGGTGAAGACAAGCCGGTACTTATGTGTGGCGACTTCAATGTCGCCCACACTGAAATGGATATCGCGCGTCCCAAGCCCAACTACAATAAAAGCGCGGGCTACACCCAAAAGGAGATCGACGGGCTGGACCATATTCTGGCGGCCGATTTTGTTGATACCTATCGCGCCCTGCATCCGGAAACGGTGAAATACAGCTGGTGGAGCTACCGGGCCGGTGCACGTGGTAAAAATATTGGCTGGCGGATCGACTACTTCCTCGGCAATCGCGACTTTGTCGAGCAGCGAGTGACGGCGGCGGAGATCTGGAATGATATTCACGGCTCCGATCACTGCCCGGTCAGTGTGGATTTAAGCTAGTCGGCGCAAAGGCAGGGCCAGTGATGATACGAGGGCGACAGGGCAATGGCATCTGAAGCGGAAAAAGGCCGTGTGGAAGTCAGCATTTTCTGCCGCTTTGCCGAGGCCGCAGGCCTGGATTACCGCGACGTAGAAAAGCAATTGCCCGAAGGTGGCAAGCCGGATATTCGCTGTCGGCTCAATGAACACGTTACCTATTTTGAATTGACCGAGGCCTGCTCGGAAGACCTGGCCAAGGCGATCGCCGGGGCCGGGCGCGTTGACAGCGAGGCCCTCGCCCGCCTTACCGACTACACCTCTGCGACCTACCTTAAGAAAATTGCCAAGCGCTACCAAGTGAGCGAACCCGTTGAGCTACTGATCTACAACATTGGCCGCACGCTGCTGCCCGATAACGTGCTTATCGACAATCTGCGCAAGCTCGCGCAGCGTGATAAAGGCCAGTTTCGCCGTGTGTGGTATTTCGGCGACAGTGTTGTTCAGCTCTAGCGTGGTGATGTGAAGGGAGAGTTGTCATGGAAAAGGCTGGGGCGGCTGGACGTTGAGGCTACGGAGATGATCTATCAACTGTCGGGAATACTGCTCGGCCCGGTCTTATTAGCTCAGGGGCACTATGTGCGCCGTACTACGCCGCGTCTGCCCGAGGCCGCGGGGCCGCGCTCGGGGCAACTGGGCGGCAGCGGACAAGCGCTGCGCTTGTTGTTGGTGGGCGACTCCGCAGCGGCGGGGGTTGGCGTTGCCAGTCAGGAAGAGGCCTTGCTGGGTCAGTTAGTCGCCGGGCTTGCGCCGTTGCGGCCGCTACATTGGCGCTTGCTGGCGAGCTCCGGCGATACCTCCGCACAGTTATTGGCACGTTTAGCCAGCGAGAGCGCTGACGCCGCCGACGCCGACGCTGTGGTGGTGTCTATTGGGGTGAATGACGTGCTTGCCGCCACTGGGCGGGGCCGTTGGCGCAACAACCTTGCCGAGATTATCCGTCTGCTGCGCGAGCGCTTTGCCGCCAAGCATATTTATTTTTCCGCGCTGCCACCCATGCACGCCTTTCCTGCGCTGCCACAACCACTGCGTTGGTGGCTGGGACTGCGTGCTCGGCAATTAAATGCCGAACTGAGACAGCTTGTTGAGCCGCTGGCAGACTGCAGCTACGTTCAGGTGCCTTACACCTTACACCCAGCGGCAATTGCCGAAGACGGCTTTCACCCGGGCGAGGCGGCCTATCGGGAGTGGGCGCGCCACCTGTCGGAGCAGATTGAACATCGACACAAGAATAGCATCGAAACGGTGTTAAGACATTGCAAGACATCTCGCGCATGAATTGCCAGCGCATAAATGCGTTGGCTGCTTAAACGATGCCCCGTTCTCTGGCTAAAGCTGCCGCCGCAGTTCGACTTTTTACACCCAGTTTTTGGTAGATATTGTGAAGGTGCCATTTTACCGTCGCGATTGAAAGCGAGGCTTGGTCCGCGATTTCGCCATTTGACAGACCGGCGGCGAGAAGCTTTAGGATGCCGGCTTCCCGAGAGGAGAGCGCTTCGTTAAAGCCGTTCGCATGCGAGGAAAGATCGTTGTCGAATTTACTGCGGTAATCTGGGGCCAGAGTGTGTTGAATGTGGTTGATGAATTCATGGGGTGTTCCTGCGCCTGCTTTGTTGGCTAAGTTCTTGCCTAAAAGCTGTTCAGTAATCGGCAGTATGGCGGGTCCACAAACGACTATAGGGTAGGCATACCAGTGCTTTAGGGCTATGTTGACAGCATCTTCGAATAGATCAGTACTTTCGTTGAATTCACCGCTTCCCCAAAGTGCTACAGATTTAAGTACTAAGGTGGTGATTAAGTCGGGACCATCGGCGTAGGAGTTGTCTTTCAGGCACTGTAATAATAAATCACATTTTTGAATGGTTAGTTCGTAGGATTCCCTGGCATTCGATAGTCTGCAGAATGTTAGGTCTTCAAGAATTCTATAGGTTAAATTGAATTCCTCGCTCGTGTTATCTTGGATAAATTTAAAATATTTCGATCTTTTAAGCGTCCGCTCTGCGTCTAATGTGAATCCTTGCGATAGATTTAATTCAATTTCTTCAGATATGAGTGAGATATATAACCGCTTCTGGTTAGTGCTAAGTGCAATTTCCTGCCCTCTGTGTAACAGGTCGAGGGCCTCTGAAGTATTTTTATTCCACATGAGCAGTCGTGCTTCGTTTCGAATTACAATAAGCAACGGCTCGGCTGGGCCATAGAGCGAAATAAACGACGTGTCGGCAGCGTGATACTTTGTATCGTCGAAATTACACCTCTGAATATCTACCTCTTTCTGCAAAGATTCAGATAAAACATGAAGATAAATAGTGCTATCTCTGCTTGGTCCAGAGATCTTTGACGACTTCACCGCTTCTTGATGTGCGACCTCGAGGTTACCGGTGCGGACGTGTGCTAAAGATGAGACGAACAGAGCCCATACAGACGCATAATTAGAGCCAGAAGCAAGGCTACTTATGTAACCTTCATTTGCGTGATAAATGCATTTTTCGTAGTCTCTTATTGCCAAGTATGCATAAGCCGCGCAGTTGTTCATCGCGGAAATGGGAAAAGCTTCGTGATCCGGTACTTTGGAGAGCGACGATATGCATATCTCTAGGCTTCTGTTGACTTGCTCGTCACAAACAACAGCGATCGATTCCGTTGCTTTGGCCAGCCAGTAGTACTCTTCTGCTTCTCTTTCCGTTATAGACCATAGAAAGGCGGAGGAATCGTTAAGCCCTTTATAGACGGTTTCACACAGGTCAATGGCTTTAGACGGGTCGCGGCTGAACGCGCATGACCAGGCGTGATTTAGGAGTATCTTGGGGTTGTTTGTGTGGTAGTCACCCGGTAAGCGTCTCATCCAGTCCAGTATTGTGTGGTGGTCGCCTTTATAGAGTGCCAGTTCCGGCGCCCGTTTTACGATCAATTCCGCTGCGCGTTCGTAAGTGTCGGTAGCGAGATAGTACTGAATAGCCTCAGTTATATAGCCTTCGTTATCTGACCATTCAGCAGCGCGAGAACATACTTCCTTATACTTTGTGGAGTTTTTTCGTAATAACTCAGATTTTAAAAAATCTGAAAACAAATGGTGGTATCTGAACCATTCCCGATTCTCATCTTGAGATATAATAAATATATTGTTCCCTTCAAGAAAATCTAATATCAAGTAAGAGTTTTCTGTGCTGGTAACGTAGTTACATAGCTCGGCTGAGAATCGTATTAGTGGTGACGTGAGGAGGAGAAACTCCCTAATATCCGGTGAAAGTCGTTGGAGTACTGTATTGAATAGGTACTCAGAAAGTGATTTGTTACTCCCTGTATAGGTTTGTATAAAGTCTGAAAATTCCTCACCTGACTTCGAGACCGCTATTGCCGCTAGCTGAATGCCTGCTACCCAGCCTTCGGTGGTGGTTTTTAAAAGTTCTGCAGATTCGCGTGTACATTCTATTGAATGCCCATTTTTTAAAAAGTCTGTAATTTGTGAGGCATCCAGATTAAGTTCCTCCTGAGTAACCTCGGTTAAAAGACCTGCCAACTTAACTTTCTCTACGTCTATCGTTGGCCTTACTCTACTAGAGATGACAAGTTGAATGTTGCTCGGACAGTGCGATATGAATTTATCCAAGAATCTAATGATTTCATCATTAGTGATGAATTGAAAATCATCTAAAAATATGGAGATTTGCTTATCACTGGATATCAGTCGTGAAAGCGTACTGTTAAGTAGTGTGGTGTAATCCCTTGATACATTTGAATGAAGAAGAGAAAGTTCGCGAGCCGCAACTTTGTTGTCAAAGCTCGCAGTGGAAGCGATGAAGTACTTCGCGAATATGGCAAGTTCGTTGTCATCCTCATCCAGACTAAGCCAATAAGACTCCCTGCTGAGGCTTTTCGAGCGGTCGTACAGCTCAGACATAAACGTACTTTTCCCAGACCCAGCAGGAGCATTAATAAGGATTAATCCGCGAGGCTCGGCTTCTGAAAAAATAGTCGAGCACAGCTCACTTCTAGAAAAGTGATTGGGGATTTGCTTCTGAGGTTTTAGCTTGGGGCCAATTATCTGAAACTGTTCGAATAGCGTGTTTTTGGGCATATCAACTCACACCGATAATTTAATTATTCTCATGTCGGCTTTGCCGAACCAGCCGCGATTGGCACCTATCGAGAAAGGAATGTAGCCAGTATAGAGGGGTGTTAGCGCCACAGTATAGGAAAGGGGGGGGAGGAATTCAATATACCTATAAAGCATATAGTTGATGTTGCGTAATAATAAAACAGAATATGAGATTGGGGGAAAAACCAACCCTTCGATGGGTTTGTCTTGGGTTTTTGCTGTGTAGCATCCTCAACATATGTAGTTACGCAGATAGCTTCAATAAGGATAAATAATTGAATCGCCACTAGTTCACTAGACGCTTTTCAGCCTCTTTTAAATACTGACGCTCATAATCTACAGGCGACAGCCCATTGTTGGAACCATGCTGTCGTTTTGTGTTGTAGAACATCTCGATGTAATCAAATATATCGCTCCTTGCTGCATCTCGTGTCGCGTATATTTTGCGCTTTATTCGTTCTCGCTTTAGTAACTGGAAGAAGCTTTCCGCAACCGCGTTGTCGTGGCAGTTGCCTCGGCGGCTCATGCTCCCCTCCAAGCCATGCTCTCTGAGAAACTCGCTCCAGTCATGGCTTGTGTATTGGCTGCCCT
>NZ_AULP01000018.1 GCF_000422345.1 Neomelitea salexigens DSM 19753 | reverse complement strand
CGCGTCAGCGCTGCAGTCAGAGTCGTTTTACCATGGTCAACGTGACCGATGGTGCCCACGTTGACGTGGGGCTTACTACGTTCAAATTTTTCCTTTGCCACGATTTTTTCCTCGTTCTAAAGTTTTGGCGAATCAGCCCATGTTTTTACTAATAATTTCGTCTGCGACATTCTTCGGCGCCTCGGAGTACTTCTCAAACTCCATGGTGAATGTCGCGCGACCCTGGGTCGCACTGCGCAGATCGGTTGCGTAGCCAAACATTTCTGCCAACGGCACTTCTGCGTTGACAACTTTTCCAGATACGCTTTCTTCCATGCCCAAGATAATGCCGCGACGGCGATTGAGATCACCCACCACGTCACCCATATTCTCTTCCGGCGTTACCACTTCAACCTTCATTACCGGCTCAAGCAATACGGCGCCACCGCTCTGCACCAGCTTTTTCGTCGCCATCGATGCCGCCACTTTAAACGCCATCTCATTGGAGTCGACATCGTGGAAGGAGCCGTCGTAGAGCGTAGCCTTAAGGCCCAATAGCGGATAGCCCGCCAGCACGCCGTTCTGCATCTGCTCTTCGATACCTTTTTGCACCGCTGGAATATACTCCTTCGGCACCACACCACCCACGATCTCATTCACAAACTCGAGACCTTCAGCGTTGGCATCATCACCGGGCTCAAAACGCACCCAGACGTGACCGTACTGACCGCGGCCACCGGACTGACGAACGAACTTGCCTTCAATTTCGCAGTTATTGCGAATGGCTTCACGGTAGGCCACCTGAGGCTTACCAATATTGGCCTCTACGCTGAATTCACGACGCATGCGATCAACAAGAATATCCAGATGCAGCTCACCCATACCCGAGATGATCGTCTGCCCTGTTTCCTCGTCTGTTTTAACCCGAAACGACGGGTCTTCTTGCGCAAGCTTACCTAGCGCGATACCCATCTTTTCTTGATCAGCCTTCGAGCGAGGCTCCACAGCCACGGAGATAACCGGCTCAGGAAACTCCATTCGCTCCAGAACGATCACGTTGCCCGGGTCGCAAAGCGTATCCCCGGTCGTCACATCCTTTAAGCCGATCGCGGCGGCGATATCGCCCGCCAGCACTTCTTTGATTTCCTGACGGTCGTTTGAGTGCATTTGCACCATCCGACCCACACGCTCTTTCTTACCCTTAACCGAGTTGAATACGGCCGTGCCACTTTCCAGCTTGCCAGAATAAACCCGGAAAAAGGTCAGCGTACCAACGAAGGGGTCAGTCGCGATCTTAAAGGCAAGCGCTGCAAACGGCGCATTGTCATCTGCCTCACGCGTTTCAACGGTTTCCGCTTTATCGTCAAGCGTACCCTCGATCGCCTTAACCTCTTCCGGCGAAGGCATGTACTCAATCACCGCATCCAGCACAGCCTGAACGCCTTTGTTTTTAAAGGCAGAGCCGCCAAATACCGGGATAATTTCATTCGCCAATGTGCGCGCCCGAATGCCCACTTTAATTTCTTCCTCGCTCAGCTCACCGCCTTCGAGGTATTTATCCATCAGCTCTTCGTTGGCTTCAGCAGCAGCCTCCACCATGTACTCACGCATTTCCGCACACTGATCTTGCAGGTCAGCGGGAATATCTTCGTAAGTAAAGGTCATACCCTGGTCTTCGGCGCTCCAGATGATCGCCTTCATTTTGACCAGATCAACAACCCCTTTAAAATCTTCTTCTGCACCGATAGTCATTTGCATCGGCACTGCATTGGCACCCAGGCGCTCGCGCAACTGACTGACAACACGTTCAAAATCAGCGCCGGCACGGTCCATCTTGTTGACGAACACCATGCGCGGCACTTCATATTTATTTGCCTGGCGCCACACGGTCTCAGTTTGAGGCTGAACACCGGAGGAGCCACACAGCACCACAACCGCGCCATCAAGGACGCGGAGTGAGCGCTCCACTTCAATGGTAAAGTCAACGTGCCCAGGGGTATCGATAATGTTGACGCGATGCTGGTCGAACTGCTGCTGCATGCCCGCCCAGAAACAGGTAGTCGCAGCCGAGGTAATGGTAATACCCCGCTCCTGCTCCTGCTCCATCCAGTCCATGGTGGCCGCGCCATCATGAACTTCGCCAATTTTATGAGACAACCCCGTGTAAAACAGGACACGCTCGGTAGTCGTCGTTTTACCGGCGTCTACGTGAGCGCAGATACCGATATTGCGGTATCTTGAAATAGGTGTTTTACGAGCCACGATGTACTCCCCAGATTGAAGCCAAATCCATCATTAGAAACGGAAGTGGGAGAACGCCTTGTTAGCTTCAGCCATACGATGCACGTCTTCACGCTTCTTAACTGCAGAGCCCTTGCCCTGAGATGCATCGATAATTTCACCAGCCAAACGCTGACGCATGGATTTCTCACCACGGCCCCGCGAGTAATCCACCAACCAACGCATTGCCAACGCTGTACGACGGCTAGGACGCACCTCTACCGGCACCTGATAGGTAGCACCACCCACACGGCGAGACTTAACCTCTACCATCGGCGCGATGTTCTCCAGCGCTTCGTCGAATACTTCGATGGGGTCTTTGCTTAAACGCTCCTGCACCAGGTCCAGAGCTCCATAGACAATGCGCTCTGCAACCGATTTTTTACCACTCACCATAACGTGGTTCATGAACTTGGCCAGGGTAAGGTTTCCGAATTTCGGATCTGGCAGGATCTCCCGCTTAGCGGCAACGCGTCTTCTTGGCATGATTACTACTCTCTCTTCAGGGTAATCCAGGCAACGATCGCTATTGCGATGACCTGGCCTTACTCAAATCTTTATAAAAACGTCCGATCAATTACGACTTAGGACGCTTGGTTCCGTACTTAGAACGACCTTGCTTACGGTCGTTAACACCTGATGTATCCAGGCTGCCGCGAACAGTGTGGTAACGCACACCCGGCAAATCCTTAACACGACCACCGCGAATCAGCACAACACTGTGCTCCTGCAGGTTGTGGCCTTCACCACCGATGTAAGATGAAACTTCGTAACCGTTAGTCAAACGTACACGACACACCTTACGAAGGGCCGAGTTCGGCTTCTTAGGTGTAGTGGTGTAAACACGAGTACAAACGCCACGACGCTGAGGGCAGGCCTGCAATGCAGGAACGTCACTCTTAGCAGTCTTGCGCTTTCTCGGCTGACGAACCAACTGGTTGATCGTTGCCATTGATAAGACTCCAAATACTAAAGGCCAGCACCTTATGTGCTGACCGACCGTACGCCGGCATCCGCCGACGATATAAAAAAAGCGGAGCGCGAATTCTAAAGACGCGCCCCGCTCCCGTCAAGTAGCCGGATTACTTAGCTTTGGTCGCTAAGCGCTTCCGACAATGCCGCTTCAACATCCTGAGCCGAGACTGAACTGGTCGCATCGTCTTTTTTCAGTTTGCGATCGCGATGGTAAGCCAAACCTGTTCCGGCTGGGATCAGACGGCCAACTACCACATTTTCTTTCAAACCACGCAGATAATCGCGCTTGCCAGTTACCGCTGCCTCGGTGAGTACACGGGTCGTCTCCTGGAATGATGCCGCAGAAATAAACGACTCTGTTGCCAAGGAGGCTTTGGTAATACCGAGCAATTCACGATCAAAGCTGGCAGGCACTTTGCCTTCCGCGACGAGGCGCTCGTTCTCTTCTGCAACGCGCACGTATTCAACCTGCTCGCCTTTAATGAACGATGAGTCGCCCGAGGTCATAATGTTGACCTTGCGCAGCATCTGGCGACTAATTACTTCGATGTGTTTATCGTTAATCTTAACGCCCTGAAGACGGTAAACGTCTTGGATCTCGTTAACGATATACTTCGCCAACTCTTCTACACCCTTCAGGCGCAGAATGTCGTGAGGGCTCAGCGGACCTTCCGAAACAATTTCACCTTTCTCAACTTGCTCACCCTCGAACACCGTCAGCTGACGCCACTTGGGAATCAGTACTTCGTAGTGATCGCTACCGTCAGCCAGCGGCTTGCCGTCAGCTGGGGTGATGATCAGGCGACGCTTGCCCTTAGTTTCTTTACCAAAGGACACGGTACCACTGATCTCTGCAAGAATCGCAGGCTCTTTTGGCTTACGCGCTTCGAATAGATCGGCAACCCGTGGCAGACCACCGGTGATGTCCCGCGTTTTCGAGCTCTCCTGCGGAATCTTGGCGATAACATCACCAACTTTCACTTCAGCGCCATTCTCAAGGCTGACGATCGCGTGATCAGTCAAGAAATAATGTGCCGGTACATTGGTGCCTGCCAAACACAGCTCTTCGCCATTGGCATCGACCAAGGTGACCGCCGGACGCATGTCTTTACCCGCTGCGGGGCGCTCAGACTGCTCCATCACGGCGATACTGCTCAGGCCAGTCAGCTCATCGGTTTGACGCTTAACGGTAATGCCTTCTTCCATGCCGGACATTTTCACGATACCCGCCACCTCAGTAATGATGGGGTGGGTGTGTGGGTCCCAGGTCGCCACGATATCGCCTGCGCTAACCTCTGAGCGGTCCGCAACTTTAATGATGGCGCCGTAGGGCAGCTTGTAGCGCTCGCGCTCACGACCGCTGCGATCGGTAATTGCCAGTTCACCGGAGCGGCTTACCGCAACCAAGTTGCCATCTTCGCGCTCAACGAATTTCAGGTTGTGCAGACGCGCTTTACCGTCCTGCTTAACTTGAATATTGTCGACAGCGGTTGCTCGCGATGCCGCACCACCAATGTGGAAGGTACGCATGGTCAGCTGGGTACCCGGCTCACCGATCGACTGCGCCGCAATAACACCGACTGACTCACCGCGGTTAACAAGGTGTCCGCGGGCCAGGTCACGGCCGTAACACATAGAGCAAACGCCGTGCTTGGTGTCACAGGTGATGGGCGAGCGAACTTCGATTTCATCGATACCCATCTCTTCAAGCTCGATAACGCCCTTCTCGTCGAGCATCACACCAGCTTCTACAGCAACGTCGTCTGTACCGGGCTTCAGCACGTCTTTGGCAACGATACGGCCAAGCACGCGGTCACCCAGGGTTTCGATAATGTCACCACCTTCAATAACAGGCGTCATCAACAGGCCGTGGTCGGTACCACAGTCGTCTTCAGTGATAACCAGATCCTGTGCGACATCCACCAAGCGGCGAGTCAGGTAACCGGAGTTCGCCGTTTTCAATGCGGTATCAGCAAGACCCTTACGCGCACCGTGAGTCGAGATGAAGTACTGCAGTACGTTCAGGCCTTCACGGAAGTTAGCGGTAATCGGCGTCTCGATGATCGAGCCATCTGGCTTAGCCATCAAACCCCGCATACCGGCCAACTGACGAATCTGCGCCGGCGAGCCCCGTGCACCAGAGTCGGCGTAGATATATACCGAGTTGAAGGAGTCTTGCTGCTCTTCTTCACCGTCGCGGTTAATGACGCTTTCTTTCGACAGGCCTTCCATCATCGACTTAGAAACCAAGTCGTTGGCGCGAGACCAAATGTCGATAACTTTGTTGTACTTCTCACCCTGAGTTACCAGACCTGAGGCGTACTGTTTTTCGATCTCAACGACTTCGGCGTCCGCGGCGGCAACAATTTTCGCCTTCTCTTCGGGGATCTCGAAGTCGTTAACACCAATTGAGCTACCCGAGCGAGTCGAGTATTCGAAACCGGTGTACATCAGTTGGTCGCCGAGAATTACCGTAGCTTTCAAGCCAACCTGGCGGTAACACTCATTCAACAGACGGGAGATCGCCTTTTTGGCCATCGCTTGGTTGACCAGCTCAAACGGCAGACCGTCGGGCACGATGCGCCACAACACGACACGACCCACGGTAGTGTCAATGATGCTGCGATTTTCGTGACGCTCACCGTTTTCGTCGAAGCTCACCTGCTTGATGCGGCACTTAATCCGCGCTTGCAGGTGCACCTTGCCACCGGCGTAGGCACGCTGCACTTCCTGCGGGCTTGAGAAAGCCATACCCTCACCAAGGGCGTTAACACGGTCGCGCGTCATCCAGTACAGACCCAAGACCACGTCCTGAGAAGGCACGATGATCGGCTCACCATTTGCAGGCGACAGGATGTTATTCGTCGACATCATCAGCGCGCGGGCTTCAAGCTGGGCTTCCAGTGTCAGCGGTACGTGTACCGCCATCTGGTCACCATCGAAGTCGGCGTTGTAAGCAGCACATACCAGTGGGTGGAGCTGGATCGCTTTACCTTCGATCAGCACGGGCTCGAAGGCCTGAATGCCCAAACGGTGAAGAGTAGGCGCCCGGTTCAGCAACACGGGGTGCTCGCGGATAACTTCAGCGAGAATATCCCAAACTTCCGGCGGCTCGCGCTCAACCATTTTCTTCGCGGCTTTGATCGTTGTCGCTAAACCACGCGCTTCCAACTTGCCAAAGATAAACGGCTTGAACAGCTCTAATGCCATCTTCTTGGGCAAACCACACTGGTGCAAACGCAGGGTGGGGCCAACCACGATAACGGAACGGCCAGAGTAGTCGACGCGCTTACCCAGCAGGTTCTGACGGAAACGACCCTGCTTACCTTTGATCATGTCAGCAAGCGATTTCAGCGGACGTTTGTTAGAACCGGTAATGGCGCGACCGCGGCGGCCGTTATCGAGCAGGGCATCAACAGACTCCTGCAGCATACGCTTTTCGTTGCGCACGATGATATCTGGCGCATTCAGGTCCAGCAGGCGCTTCAAACGGTTGTTACGGTTGATGACGCGGCGATACAGATCATTCAGATCAGAGGTCGCGAAACGGCCACCATCCAGCGGCACTAGGGGACGCAAGTCCGGTGGTAGAACAGGCAGAACCTGCAGGATCATCCACTCTGGCTTGTTGCCAGAATCTGCCAACGCTTCGATCAACTTCAAACGTTTAGACAGCTTTTTGATTTTTGTCTCGGAGTTCGTTGCGGGAATCTCTTCACGCAGACGCTCAATTTCCTCATGCATATCCAGCTCAATGAGCAAGTGCATGATCGCCTCGGCACCCATTTTTGCGGTGAAGTCATCACCGAACTCTTCCATGGCCTCGAAGTACTGCTCGTCACTAAGCAGCTGCCCCTTGTCCAAGGTAGTCATACCGGGGTCGGTAACAACGTAAGATTCGAAGTAGAGAATCCGCTCGATGTCACGCAGGGTCATGTCCAGCAACAAGCCGATGCGGCTTGGCAGTGACTTCAAGAACCAAATGTGGGCAACCGGGCTAGCCAGTTCAATGTGACCCATACGCTCGCGGCGCACTTTGGCCAGCGCCACTTCAACGCCACACTTCTCACAAATAACGCCGCGATGCTTCAGGCGCTTATATTTGCCGCACAGACACTCGTAATCTTTGACGGGGCCAAAGATTTTCGCGCAAAACAAGCCGTCGCGCTCAGGCTTAAAGGTACGGTAGTTAATAGTCTCTGGCTTTTTCACTTCGCCAAAAGACCAAGAGCGAATCAGCTCTGGCGACGCCAAACCAATACGAATTGAATCGAATTCGTCGGTTTGCTGTCCCTGCTTAAGTAAATTCAATAAGTCTTTCAAGGCCGTTCCTCCGCAAGGGTATTAAATAGGCGCCGCGCTAACCGGCGCCCCTTGCCAATCGTTGTTGATGCTTATTCCGTATCCAGCTCGATGTTGATACCGAGCGAGCGGATTTCTTTAACCAGTACATTGAAAGACTCGGGCATGCCCGGCTCCATGCGCTGGTCGCCATCAACGATGTTTTTGTACATCTTGGTGCGACCGTTAACGTCATCCGACTTAACAGTAAGCATCTCTTGTAGAGTGTAGGCAGCACCGTATGCTTCCAGTGCCCAGACCTCCATCTCCCCGAAACGCTGGCCACCGAACTGCGCTTTACCACCCAGCGGCTGCTGAGTAACAAGGCTGTAGGAACCGGTGGAACGGGCGTGCATTTTGTCATCAACCAAGTGGTTCAGCTTGAGCATGTACATGTAACCAACGGTTACCGGACGATCAAACTCCATACCGGTACGGCCATCGCACAGGCGCAGCTGACCGCTGTCTGGCAAGTCAGCCAGTGTCAGCAGATTCTTGATCTCGGCTTCATTCGCACCGTCAAAGACCTGCGTTGCCATCGGCACGCCGCCTTTCAGGTTCTTCGCCATCTCCATGATCTGCGCATCGCTAAAGCTGTCGAGGTCTTCAGTTCGACCCGCACCGTCATTGTAGACTTTGCCGAGGAATTCACGAACTTCAGCAACTTTGCGCTGTTCGCGCAGCATGGAGTCGATCTTATTACCCAAGCCCTTCGCTGCCAGGCCAAGGTGGGTTTCAAGGATCTGACCAACGTTCATCCGCGACGGTACACCCAGCGGGTTGAGAACGATATCAACGGGCTCACCGGTTTCGTCAAAGGGCATGTCCTCTACGGGCATGATGACCGAGATAACACCCTTGTTACCGTGACGACCCGCCATTTTGTCGCCAGGCTGAATACGGCGCTTGATAGCGAGGTACACTTTAACGATTTTCAGTACACCTGGAGCCAAGTCGTCGCCGGTCGTCAGCTTGCGCTTCTTGTCCTCAAAACGCTCTTCCAAGGTCTTGCGGTGCTCGCCAAGTTGTTTGTCGGCATCTTCCAAAGCAGCGTTGATTGACTCTTCAGCCAGGCGCAGCTTCAGCCAATCATCACTTTTCAGGCCGTCGAGTACGTCGCTGGTCAACTCGTCATTCTTTTTGAGACCTGGGCCGCTCAGGACTTTTTGGCCCTCAAGCAAGCTGCGCAAACGCGCGAAGGTCGCTTCTTCAACAATGCGGTATTCCTCGTTCAGGTCCTTGCGGAACTGGTCGAGCTGCATTTTTTCAATTTCAAGGGCGCGCTTATCTTTTTCCAGACCATCACGCGTGAAGACCTGAACATCGATAACGGTGCCTTTCGTGCTCGAGGGCACACGCAGCGACGTGTCTTTTACGTCGGATGCTTTCTCACCGAAAATCGCACGCAGCAGCTTTTCTTCTGGCGTCAGCTGGGTTTCGCCTTTCGGCGTAACTTTGCCCACCAAAATATCGCCAGGGCCTACTTCGGCGCCAATGTAAACGATGCCCGACTCATCCAAATTCGCCAGCGCACCTTCACCGACGTTGGGGATATCCGAAGAAATCTCTTCGGGGCCCAGCTTGGTGTCACGCGCAATACATGTCAGCTCTTGGATGTGAATCGTTGTGAAACGATCCTCTTTCACCACGCGCTCGGACACGAGGATAGAATCCTCGAAGTTGTAACCATTCCAGGGCATGAATGCGATGCGCATGTTCTGACCCAGAGCCAGCTCACCCAAGTCAACTGAGGGGCCATCTGCAAGAATATCACCTCGCACGACATCATCACCTTCGCGAACGATAGGACGCTGGTTGATGCAGGTGTTCTGGTTAGAACGGGTGTACTTAGTCAGGTTGTAGATATCAACCGGCGGCTGACCTGACTGCACTTCGTCGTTGTTAACACGTACAACGATGCGCGAAGAGTCCACGCTGTCGATAACACCGCCACGGCGGGCGACAACACAAACACCGGAGTCAGACGCGACATAGCGCTCAAAACCCGTACCGACCAACGGCTTGTCAGCCTTCAACGTCGGCACTGCCTGGCGCTGCATGTTCGAGCCCATCAATGCGCGGTTCGCATCATCGTGCTCCAGGAACGGAATCAACGACGCAGCAACCGAAACCACCTGCTTCGGAGATACATCCATGTAGGTAACTTTTTCCGGCGGCATAACGGTGAATTCGTTCATGTGACGAACCGCTACCATCTCATCGGTCAACTCACCTTTGTCGTTCATTGCTGCCGACGCCTGAGCGATAACCTGCTCAGCTTCGTTGATCGCAGACAAGTACTCGATTTCTTCACTGACTTTGCCGTCAAAAACCTTACGGTAGGGGCTTTCGAGGAAACCGTACTCGTTGGTTCGAGCGTAAGTTGCCAGCGAGTTAATCAAACCAATGTTTGGCCCTTCAGGCGTCTCGATAGGACATACCCGGCCGTAGTGCGTTGGGTGAACGTCGCGAACCTCAAAGCCTGCGCGCTCACGCGTCAGGCCACCGGGCCCAAGTGCCGATACACGACGCTTGTGAGTGATCTCAGACAAGGGGTTGTTTTGATCCATAAACTGAGACAGCTGCGACGAACCAAAAAACTCTTTCACGGCCGCTGCAACGGGCTTGGCATTGATCAGATCTTGGGGCATCAAGCCTTCGCTTTCAGCCATCGACAAGCGCTCTTTTACTGCACGCTCCACACGAACCAAGCCCACGCGGAATTGGTTCTCTGCCATTTCACCAACCGAACGGATACGGCGGTTACCCAGGTGATCGATATCGTCGACGACACCTTTACCGTTACGGATGTCAACGAGGGTTTTCAGTACAGCGACAATGTCGTCTTTATCCAGCGTGCCAGCGCCAGTGATTTCCTCGCGGCCCAAACGACGGTTGAACTTCATGCGACCGACAGCGGACAAGTCGTAACGCTCCGCAGAGAAGAACAAGTTCTGGAACAGGTTCTCAGCAGAGTCTTTGGTCGGCGGCTCACCGGGACGCATCATGCGGTAGATTTCTACCAGTGCTTCCAGCTCTGAATTGGTGGGGTCACTGCGCAGGGTATCGCTGATGAACGGACCACAGTCCAGCTCATTGGTGTACAGGGTTTCAATTTCAGAAACACCAGACTCCTGCAGCTTTTCAACCATTTCCAGTGTGATTTCGGCGTTACAGGGGTACAACACCTCACCGGTCTTGGTATCCACCACATCTTTCGCTAATGCGCGGCCTACCAAGTATTCAACAGGTACTTCCAGCTCTTTAAGCTTGGACTTTTCCAGCTGGCGAATATGACGCGCGGTGATACGGCGTCCAGTTTCAACAATAACTTCGCCATCTTTCCCGCAGATATCAAAGGTCGCAACCTCACCACGCAGACGCTCTGGAATCAGTGCGATGGTGAATTTGCCGTCTTTCGATACTTTAAATGTGTTGACGTCAAAGAACAGTTCGAGAATTTCTTCCGCGGTCATGCCCAAGGCGCGCAACAGGATAGTTGCCGGCAATTTACGGCGACGGTCGATGCGCACATACACCAGGTCTTTAGGGTCGAATTCGAAGTCCAACCACGAACCACGGTAAGGAATCACTCGCGCTGAGTAGAGCAATTTGCCCGAGGAGTGTGTTTTGCCACGGTCGTGGTCGAAGAACACGCCGGGAGAGCGGTGCAGCTGGGAAACGATAACCCGCTCGGTACCATTGATTACAAAGGTACCATTCTCCGTCATCAGGGGGATCTCCCCCATGTAGACTTCTTGCTCTTTAATGTCTTTGATGCTTTTGTTCGCTGAATCCTTGTCATAAATGATCAGCCGAACTTTAACGCGCAGCGGTACCGAGAAGGTTACCCCACGCAGCTGGCATTCATTCACATCGAATGCCGGCGCTCCCAGCACATAGTCAACGTATTCTAACGCCGCATTGCCGGAATAACTTACGATTGGGAAGATTGATTTAAAAGCAGCGTGCAAGCCGTGCTCGCCGCGCTCAGCAGCGGGAATACCCTGCTGTGTAAATTTCTTGTAAGAATCTAACTGAATCGCAAGAAGGTAAGGCACGTCCATAACGTGTGGCAATTTGCCAAAGTCCTTGCGAATACGTTTTTTCTCAGTGTACGAGTAAGCCATCAGTACTCCCCAGCATCATTACCTGACCCCTGCGCAACCGGCGCTGGCATCGTTTGCGCGGTGGTCAAGCCACCGCTGACCAGAGCAATTGCCCCGGCCTAATGTCTCAAACAGCAAAAGGCCGGCGGGATAAACCCACCAGCCTCGCTTGAGCTCGACCTGTAAACAGGCCTATCAGCAACTTACTTAAGCTCGACAGATGCGCCAGCTTCTTCCAGTGCTTTTTGTGCTTCAGCAGCGTCGTCTTTAGAAACGCCTTCTTTAACAGTTGATGGCGCACCATCAACCATTTCTTTCGCTTCTTTCAGGCCCAGGCCTGTGATAGCGCGGACAGCTTTGATGACGTTAACTTTCTTGTCACCAGCGCCAGTCAGAACTACGTCAAACTCAGTCTGCTCAGCGGCAGCAGCGCCCGCTTCAGCAGCTGCTGCAGGAGCAGCGGCAACGGCAGCAGCGGCAGTTACGCCAAACTTCTCTTCCATTGCTTCGATGAGTTCAACCACTTCCATAACGCTCATTTCAGCGATTGCATTGAGGATATCGTCTTTAGACAGAGCCATGTTCAACTCCCTACTGTATCAAATTGTGAAAAAATTAATCGTTAACTAAGCTGCGATTAAGCAGCTTCTTTCTGATCGCGAACTGCAGCCAATGTACGTACCAGCTTTCCTGGGACTTCGTTCATCGTCTGTACCAGCTTGGTCGCCGGCGCCAACATCACACTCATCAACATAGACAGAGCCTGATCGCGCGTCGGCAGTTTCGCCAATACATCCAACTGTTCCGAACCCATTAGCTGGCCACTAACCGCCAGTGCTTTCACTTCAAAGTTTTCGTTTTCTTTAGCGAAATCTTTGAAAATGCGCGCCGCAGCACCGGGATCTTCCATCGAGAACGCCAACAGAGAGGGGCCTTTGAAGGCCTCTTCTGCACACTCGAATTCTGTTCCCTTCAACGCGATTTTCGCCAGAGTGTTGCGCACTACACGCAAATCAACCTGGGAATCCCGCGCCTGCTTACGGAGCTCAGTCATATCGGCCACTGAACACCCACGGGCGTCAGCAATGACCAATGACAGTGCACTCGCGGCAGTCTCGTTAACATCAGCAACTATCGCTTTCTTGTCTTCGAGTCTTAATGCCACTTGGATAACTCCTGGATTTGTCAGTTACTTACCGTAGACAGAAGACCAAGGCCCGCTGCCGTTCATGTGGTGAACAAATCCAATCCACCATCTGCGTAGGCCGGTGCCGGTAACGCTGCATGCAGCACACCTATTAAGAGCCTTAATGCCTTTCGACACCTCAGCTCACCTACGGTCTTTGATGGTCTTTGTCTTTTGACACAGTAGGTCGGTTGTCAAAGACCACAAAGTCTTGCCGGCATTTAGCGCCAGCGCCGGACCAAAGTCCGAATTCTTTAATTACTTACTTCGCTACAGACAGGCTGCTCTGGTCAATAACCAGACCGGGGCCCATTGTCGACGACAGCGTAATCTTCTTCAGGTAAACACCTTTTGCAGATGCAGGCTTGGCTTTCTTAAGATCAGCCAGCAATGCTTCCAGGTTTTCCTGAAGCGCAGATGCCTCAAACTTGATGCTGCCGATAGCGCCGTGAACGATGCCATTTTTGTCAGTGCGATAGCGAACCTGACCCGCTTTCGCGTTTTTAACGGCAGTTTCCACATCAGGTGTTACCGTACCGGTCTTGGGGTTAGGCATCAGACCACGGGGACCCAGAACCTGGCCCAGCTGACCAACTACGCGCATTGCATCAGGTGATGCGACGACAACGTCGAAGTCCATCATGCCGCCTTTAACCTGCTCGGCAAGCTCTTCCATACCAACAAAGTCAGCGCCAGCAGCTTTTGCTTTTTCAGCGTTTTCACCCTGAGTAAACACGGCAACGCGAACGTCTTTACCAGTACCGTTTGGCAGCGTAGTTGCGCCGCGAACCGCTTGGTCTGATTTACGCGCATCAACACCCAGGTTGATTGCAACGTCAACAGCCTCACTGAATTTAACGCTAGACACTTCTTTCAGCAGCGAAACCGCTTCTTCGATGCCGTATTGCTTGCCAGCAACGACTTTTTCACGGATTGCCTTTTGGCGTTTGCTCAACTTAGCCATTTACACACCCTCCACTTCGATACCGGCAGCACGTGCACTTCCGGCGATGGTGCGCACAGCGGCATCCATATCTGCCGCAGTAAGGTCTGGCATCTTCATTGTTGCAATTTCTTCCAGCTGGGCACGGTTAACCTTGCCAACTTTTTTCGTGTTCGGGGTGCCTGAACCACTTTTCACGCCCGCCGCTTTCTTCAGCAAGAATGATGCTGGCGGAGTCTTAGTTGTGAAAGTGAAGCTGCGGTCAGCGTACACAGTAATAACAACAGGAATCGGCATACCGTTTTCCATGCTCTGAGTTTGAGCATTGAACGCCTTACAAAATTCCATGATGTTAACGCCGTGCTGACCCAGCGCAGGACCAACCGGGGGACTTGGGTTAGCGCCGCCTGCGGGCACTTGAAGCTTGATATAAGCCTGGACTTTCTTAGCCATTGTTTTCTCCTTTTGGGTATTAACGCCTCGAGGCCTTGCGACCTGTCAACGGCTCCCCGTTACTTTCAAAACCTGCGCAATAGGCAGGTTGTGCTTAGGTCTTTTCTACTTGGCCGAAATCCAATTCGACAGGCGTAGAACGACCGAAAATCAGTACCGCCACATGCAGACGGTTTTTCTCGTAATTCACCTCTTCAACAACCCCATTAAAGTCGTTAAAGGGGCCATCAATAACTCGAACCATTTCGCCTGGCTCGAACAAGGTTTTGGGCTTAGGTTTATCACCACTTTCTACGCGCTGCAGGATTGCATCTGCTTCTTTCCGCGTAATTGGTGCAGGCTTATCTGCCTTACCGCCTATAAAGCCCATAACACGAGGTGTTTCTTTCACCAAGTGCCATGTGTCGTCATCCAGCTCCATTTCAATCAAAACGTAACCGGGGAAGAACTTGCGCTCGCTCTTGCGCTTTTGACCGCCGCGCATTTCAACCACTTCTTCGGTGGGAACCAGCACTTCACCAAAACGGTCTTCAAAGCCCGACAGCTCAATACGCTCTTTCAGCGCAGACGCCACCTTTTTTTCATAGCCGGAATAGGCGTGAACTACATACCAACGTTTAGCCATAATCTAGCCCTCAGCCTATTACCATCGAGGCAAGCCAACCGAGCAGGGTATCAAGCCCCCACAAAATCAGCGCCGCCACAATCACAAACGCAACAACGATCAATGTCGTCTGCGTACCTTCTTGGCGGGTTGGCCAAACAACTTTGCGAATCTCGTTGCGAGCGCCTTTCAGCAGGTCAAAAAACGCTGCTCCACGGCTGGTTTGCGCAGCGACAAAGCCGGCAACAACTGCCAGCACTAGCAACGCGATTACGCGATACAGCAATGACTCTTCGGAGAAGTACATATTGCCGCCAACACCTGCGGCAACCAGCAGGGTGACAACTACCCACTTCAAGCCATCAAGGCGACTTTCGTCTTCTGCCTTCGCTACCATCTTGTGACCGTATCCTTTTTGCTAAGCGCAAAACACCACTTCGCATGCGCGAAGCGGTGTCAGCGTAAGTGGCAGGCCAGGAGGGACTCGAACCCCCAACAGCCGGTTTTGGAGACCGGTGCTCTACCAATTGAACTACTGGCCTACAAACGCCGACCCAAGGTCGGCATTTACTCTTTACTCTACGATTTTCGCTACCACGCCGGCGCCAACAGTACGGCCACCTTCACGGATTGCAAAACGCAGACCTTCTTCCATCGCGATAGGCGCAA
>NZ_AULP01000017.1 GCF_000422345.1 Neomelitea salexigens DSM 19753 | reverse complement strand
CCGCCACATATCGCGTTAGCTTTTCGCCTCGCTGGTTGACGATAGAGGCAACCGTTCTGGCACCTGCGGAGCCACCACTCAACTGGTGTGCGGCACGTACCATCAACTTCAGCTTGCGACGGTAGGGGCTATCGCCTTCTGGGCGACTACGCCAGTACTTGTAACTGCTACGCTGAATATCGAATGTCTGGCACAGCAGCTTTACGGGATAGCTCTCTTGAAGCCGCTGAATTATCGAATATTTTTCAGCTCGTCTGACATCAAGAGAGCCATACCCTTTTTTAAAATGTCTTTCTCTGTTTCAAGACGCCTAACTTGCCGCTCGAGTTCTCGAATGCGGCGCTGTTCCGACGTCATCGGAGAGGCATCGTAGCTGCCACCAGAACGTTCTTGCTTGAGTTGGCGAACCCATTTGTCCATCGTGGACTTGCCCACGTTCATGGCTTCGGCAGCGTCTTTCACTGAATAACCTTGGTCAACGACGAGTTGTGCGGATTCTAGCCGAAACTCGGGGCTGAAGGTTGGGCGTGATGGTCTGGTCATGGGGTCACCTGTAATCGAATGAGGTGATGCTATCACCTCTAATCAGGTGGCCAAATTCACTATGCCACTACACCAAGAGAGCAGGAATAGGAATAGAGGTGAGAATTTCGATTCCAATAACTCCATTCATTACCCTGTGTTTCCCGTTCTACGAAAGGTGTATTATTTTAAATTGCTAGCTACATGTATAGATTATATACATACACATGTAGCATTTTCAGGCAGCACTGGGTAGTGCGTTATCAATAAACCTATTTTTTGGCTCGTAAGGTGGGATTATCTACTGAACTACCGATTGATCGAAACCCTAGCGCTATGGGAAGGATGAACTTGAAGGTCGATAAAACTGCGCGTATAACTAACGCCAGAGTACACCAAGGACTAGGTGAAATGGTACAGATCCAAGACGGCGCTGGGGGATTTCCCTCGCTCAAGTCACAACAACGCTTCTACCAGAACCCGCTGCTGCTCAATACCTTCTTCATTAAGCAGGTACAGATCAATTGGCCGCGCCTCATGGCCAAGCGCGAAACCGTACTGGCTACTGTTGGCGCGATGCCGACTTGCCTACTCAAGCCCGGAATCCTGCGCTTGCTAGGCGCCGAAAAACATACAGCCTGCCGCCTCATCCTCGATATTATATGGTTCATCGGTGCTCGGACTTCTGAAGTGCTGGCCCTCCGGCCCAGCCAAGTCAATGGATTAAGCTGAGTATCTTTGATAAAACCTGTTACGAGAGGACATGAGTTTAGTAGTTAAATATAGTACCTTGCATAGAATTATAAAAAAAGCACCATTAACGCCTGACGTTGGAGTGGAATTTATGGACTGTTGTGGAAATCATTCAAAGATAAAAATTGTTAGCTCATAAAGGGAGGCTATTGCTATTAAAGAATTGTTGCCGAAAAAAGTATTGGAATAGTTCGACGAATAATTAGTACAAACCTTGATGCTAAAGAGTAAGGATGTAATTTAGGAAAAGGGATTTTTAATGGCCACACTAACTCTAAAGAAAAATAATAACGAATTGCAGTATTTCCAAGCGCCTGGCCTCCGGGATATGGCCCATGCTTTATATCAGCGTGGAGGGTCCTTTCAGAAAGCAAGTAATACAGTGATGACAATTATTGGTCGCGTTGCTTCCGGATTTGGAAATCCGCTAGAGGGGTTGAAAGCAACAAACCATGGTGAAACGCGACTCAGAAAGTGTGTGAAATACGATCTTACTGGTGCTTGCAGGTTGGTCACCGTGCAGGATGGAGGGAAGGTTATTTTGCTTTTCGTCGGGGACCACGATGACGAAGACAAATGGCTGGATGCCAAGCGTGGATGTAAGTTTGTTGTTGATGGTAAAGGTCGTTTGGATTGCGTTCCAGAGATGTCTTCTACTCTTGGGCCTGGTGAGCGTGTGCCGCTTCCTTCTGAATACACAAAAGGTAAATTATTCGAGCTGTTGTGTGAGAGGGATTTTGATGAATTGGTAGAGTCTGTGCCACGTTCATCGATACGTATTATTGAGGGCTTACATTCATTTTCTTCTGATGATGAAGTGTTTGATTCAGTAGAAAACATCGAAGATGAAGGCATAAAAGAGCTTGTCTTGGATGTACTGGTAGCTCTGAAGGCGGGAGATGTTGAAGGAGCGCAGCGACGCTTGGCATACCAGCGTGGTGAGCTTTCAGAAATTAGTGAAAAGTTGGCGGATGAAAGTGAGCGAATCTTTCAGATCCCGCAGAACGATCCGTCTTTTTCAGAGCTTTTTTCCCATTTCGTAAAAACTGCCGATTATAAGCAGTGGATGCTTTTTATGCATCCTGAGCAGCAGGAAATAGTCGATAAAGACTTTACAGGATCAGCCAAACTCCTCGGTGTGTCTGGCTCAGGAAAAACCTGTGTGGTGGTTAAGCGAGCGATTCGTTTGGCTGAGAAATACCCAGATGAGAATGTCCTGATTGTCACGCTTAATCGATCACTGGCACGTCTAATTCGAGAGTTGGTGGATGTGGTTGCATTAGAATCTGTCAAAGGGCGTGTTCAGGTAAAGCCGTTTTTTTCGGTTTGCCAAGAGTATTTGCATGAGCTGGAGCCGGGCTCAGATAAGCTTTATGACGACACCACATGGAAGAGCAAAGAGCATATTGATGAAGTATGGTCCGAATACTATCGCTGCGAACTGAATAATCATGATGCAGAAATACTACTCCCAGTGCATGATTATCTAATCGCGCAGGGTATTTCGGCTGAAAGCTATATTCGAGAAGAATTCGACTGGATTCGCAGTGCGGTTCAGAGTAGTGAGAGAAAAAAATACTTGAAAATAGAGCGGGCTGGTCGATCAATTCCAATGCTGGAGAGATACCGGAGGTTGCTATTGGATGGTCTCAGGCTCTGGGAGAAAAAAATGCATTTAGTCGGTGTTACTGACTATCTCGGGTTGGCAGCAGCGCTAAGTAAGCATCAAGGTAAGCTAGAGAAGCGTTACCGCTGTGTGCTCGTAGATGAATCCCAAGATTTTGGCAGCACGGAACTTAGTCTTATTAGAGAGATAACTAAAAAAGGGGAGAATGATGTTTTTATTTGTGGTGATGCGGCGCAGCGCGTATCTACAAAATATCAATCGCTCAGAATGGCAGGTATAAATATACCAAGTTCGCACAGTCAGAAGTTAAGTAAAAATTATAGAAATAGTCGAGAGATTTTGTCTGCAGCATTTAAAGTGTTATTTGAAAACATTACGGAAAGTAATTTTGACTCAGAAGATTTTGAGGTGCTTGATCCCGAATATTCAAGTTTTTCAGGGTCAACGCCGCTGACGTTGTCGGCTAATAGTCTAAGCGAAGAAATAGCGTTTGCTCATCGCTATGCAAAGCAGGTCGTAGATGGAAATAGTAGCTGGAAAGTTTGTATTGCTTTATGCGGATACAGTCTTTATGAATTAAAGCATTTTTGTAAGAATCAAGAATTAATTCTCCTTGATGGTGAGGCGAGCTTAGGAGATGGGTCAATTTTTTTGTCCGACCTTGAGCAGACAAAGGGCTTTGAATTTGATGTCATGATGGTTGTTAATGCGTCAAGCGGCGTATTCCCTAATCCAGCCTTGCCTAGGGATGAGCATTTTAGAGAGCTTTGTCATTTTTATGTGGCTCTTACCCGCGCTAAGTCAGAGCTGATTGTTAGTTATAGTGGTTCACCGTCAAGTATTCTAGATAATACCGATGATGTTTTTATTGTTGATCGTTGGGAGTCGTACCTGCCGAAAGAAATTCTGGATATACCTACTTTACCGAAGCGGATAAACGAGGTTCGCAAGGAAGGGGCTGAGGCAAGCGATGTGTTATATATGTGCGCCCCCTCATTTTTGTACACTGAAGAAGCTATTGGGATAAATGGAGAGTTAATCAGTAAATTACGTGAGCTTGTTGACGGAAAGGCAATTAATCGGCAGGGGCATTTAGTGAGGTGGAAAAATCTTGGAAGTGCCTATGATTCTATAATGAATTCACCGCGGTCTCGTAACGCCTTTGGCCCTGAGCGTATTAAGGAGTTCCGTCTTCTATGTGAGGGCTTAGATTTTCCCGCTCTTCTGCGGCAGTTGAATATTCGGGAAGTTTATCAGGGTGTGAGGAATGGCGTAGAACGTGGCGATCTGTGAATCGCCACTAGTTTGCTAGACAGTTTTCAGCCAAAGAGTGGATTCAACCTAGACAGACTTCGTAGATAAGCTAGCATTAATAAGTTGTACTGAGTTAGCTGTAGCTCACAGTCATTCAAATAAGCATGATAAAACTAAATTAGGAGGAAACTGTGCTCAAAATCCTATTTTATTCAGCTTTGGTGTTAAGTTTCGTCAGTTGTTCTCAGCGCTCGCTGCATCTAGATTAATCAAGGAAGATATATAGAAATGGATTCTAGAGGTTTATATCACTTTCGCAAAGCTAGCCACCCCCCGCTCTGCTTGGCAGCGAAATTCAAGTTTTAGTAGTTCGTAAATTAAAATGTGCAAAGTCGAAGAATACGACATCGTTGACCCAAGCGCCGCAGCGATGATTGAATCATTGCGGGCATACGGCTACTCATTGAATACTGCGATAGCAGATCTGATTGACAATAGCATTTCAGCGAATGCTAAAAACATCTGGATACATATGTATTGGGACGGAAGTTCCTCTTGGATATCTATTGCCGACGACGGCAGTGGTATGGACGAAGCCACGCTAAAAAATGCGATGCGCCCCGGGTCTAGCAACCCACTGGATGAAAGGCCGAAATCTGATCTTGGTCGCTTTGGGCTCGGACTGAAAACCGCATCGTTTTCACAATGTAGAAGCCTTTCAGTCGCCTCCAAAGTAACGGGAGCTAACACTTATCTAAGACGCTGGGATCTTGATTACGTAGGCCAGCATAATGAATGGCGTCTTCTAAAATATGCGCGAGAGAACTCCGAATCTCGGTTTAATCAGCTGGAGGAGCTGGAGCATGGAACAGTCGTTCTGCTGGAAAACCTTGATCGTCTTTGTGCTGATCAGGATCCAAAGGATATATCACGACGTCGGAAATTCTTCGACCGTATTGATAGCTTATCTCAGCATATCTCCATGATATTTCACCGCTTCATGGAAGGTAGTTCTGGGCTAAATATCTATATTAATGGCCACGATGACGAGCACAAGCTCAAACCATGGGACCCATTTCTGTCGACAAAGGATGCGACAAGCCCGCAACCTGAAGAGAAAAAGGCATTTCAAGATGGAGTGGTTACTGTAAAAGGTTATGTACTGCCCCATAAAGATAAATTGGGCTCTGACGAACATGAGCAAGCCGCTGGGCCGGGTGGATGGAATGACCAGCAAGGGTTCTACGTTTACCGCAATAAAAGATTGCTTGTTGCAGGCTCATGGCTTGGGTTAGGCGGCAGGCGGCACGGATGGACCAAGGAAGAACATTACAAACTTGCCCGCATCAAAGTTGACATCCCAAATAACATGGATTCAGCGTGGCAAATTGACGTTAAGAAGTCTGCTGCCATCCCTCCTCCTCTAGTTTCTGGTTGGTTAGAGGAATATGCGGGACACGTCAGAAAAGAAGCCCGGGAGGTATTTTCACATCGAGGCCAATATGGTCAACGCACAAAAAAAGCGGAAATAATCAGGTTGTGGAAAACCGGAACCCGGGGCGGCTCACAGATTTACAAAGTTGACCGACGAAGTGACCTGGTACGGCATATTCTAGATAACGCAGGCGACCTGAAACCAGATATCGAATCATTACTGCGAGTACTGGAAGAAACAGTGCCAGTTCAGCAAATCTGGTTGGATATGGCCGAGCATGCGGAAAGATCTAATGAGCCACTCGGGGGCTTGAGTGAAGCCGAAGTTATGGCGCTTGTTGAGACAACATTGGCGGCCCTCGTCGGAGCAGATCGGACACCAACTGAAAGTAATATCGATTACATCTGCAATATGGAAGGTTTCGCCGCGTATGCAGACATTATAAGAGCAAAATATTTAGGAGTAAGCCGTTGAGCACTTACGCTAACGTAAAGCTGATTGCCACTGGTCAGATCGAAGAAGCAAAAAACCTTGCGAATGGCCAACTGACGCTGGAACTGATCAAAGAAAAAGTAAACTGGGCTATATCAGCAATTCCCGGGGCCACCGAAAAAGTCGATGCGGCAAAAATGATTGCAGAATTTGAGCGCGATTATCATACCTACGTTGGCGAAGCCCTGACTCTGCAGAGTGACGAGGACGGCTGGGAACCCTGGCTAAACAAAGCAAAAGCAGACATAGACTGGGCTTACTGGACTCGGTATCGCACGCACCTGTTGAGAAATGAAAACTATCCGAAGACAGTAGTCGATAAAGTAGATGAAGTCACAGACGAAACTCTTAATTATCTACAGAACCCAAAAGCCGAAGGCCCATGGGATCGGCGCGGAATGGTAGTAGGTCACGTACAGTCAGGTAAGACAACGAATTACTCTGGCTTGATCTGTAAAGCGGCTGACGCGGGTTACAAGGTAATCATTGTCCTCACTGGTTTCCACAACAACCTGCGTACGCAAACTCAAATTAGACTTGAGGAAGCATTCGTTGGTTACGACATCACTACTGCAGATGGACAATTAGCCAGAACACCAGTCGGAGTTGGGCATATCAGTTCTGATCCATCCCTTCGAGTCGACACTATCACTAACCGGTCGGAGACTGGCGACTTCAATCGCACAGTTGCCAATAATTTCAGTATCAATCCCGGCGGTCGCCCGCTGGTTTTCGTTATCAAGAAAAATGCATCCGTACTAAAAAATCTTGTTAAATACCTTGAATACGTCGCCAACGACAAAGACAAAAATGGCAACCCCCATATAAGCAAAGTTCCACTCCTGTTAATTGATGACGAAGCGGATCAGGGCTCTGTCGACACTGCCAAGCTGGACGTAGATGCCGAGGGAGATCCAGACCCAGATCACGAACCGACGACACTGAATAGACTGATACGAAAAATATTGTTCATATTTTCCGAATCTGCATATGTGGCCTACACCGCCACTCCCTTTGCTAACGTATTTATTCACAATGAAATAAAAAGCGACAAATATGGCGAGGATCTATTCCCCCGAAGCTTCATTACAACCATACCAACTCCAAGCAATTATATAGGCCCGGAGAAAGTCTTCGGTCTCATTGATGATGATGGAGAAGAACGGCGGCCCGGACTCCCTATAGTCCGTCCAATATCAGACTATGCAGTAAGCACTTCGCTTGACGAGAAAAGCGGCTGGATGCCGCCCAAGCATGACAGAAACCATGTCCCAATGCACGATGGAAGCCGGAATCCTCCTCCTTCACTACGTGAAGCCGTCCTGGCTTTCATCCTCGGCTGCACGATTAGAGCGCTACGTGGACAAGAACACAAACATAATTCAATGCTGGTACATGTCACCCGATTTACTGATGTACAGGAAAGAGTGTACGAACAACTCAACAGTCTCATGCGCGATTTCAAGGAGATACTGGCCTATGGCGAAGAAGGCTCCAGAGATACATTACTTGTCGAGTTAAAGGCTCTATGGGAAAAGGACTTTTTAAAAACTAACGAAGAAATCAACGATCTGCAATGTCCACCATCTAACTGGGCGGATGTCAGCGCGAAGATCTTCGCTACCGCACAATCCATTAACGTAAGACGTATTAATGGTACTGCTGGCGACGTACTGGACTACGAGCAAAATAAAGCCAAAGGCTTAAATGTCATCGCAGTAGGTGGTGATAAGCTTTCCCGAGGACTCACGCTAGAAGGCTTGATTGTCAGCTATTTTACTCGACCGAGTAGAATGTATGACACCCTGATGCAGATGGGGAGATGGTTCGGGTATCGCGATGGCTTTATTGATATATGCCGGCTATATGCGCCCGACAGTTTGATCAACTGGTTTCAGCATATTACCGATGCCAGCGAAGAGCTACGCAATGAATTCGTGCTCATGAAAGAAATGGGGGAATCGCCGGCAACATATGGCCAGCGGGTTAGATCACATCCTGTCTTAATGGTCACCTCTCAGGTAAAAATGCGTCACAGCGTGGAGTTAACTCTGAGCTACCAGGGGGCAATTTCTGAATCTATCGTCTATTCAAGAGCCGGTAAAGATGTAGATAGCAATTTTTCTGCAACAGCAGCACTAATTGAACGCATAGATAGTTATGCCGACAAACGATATGCGGCCGTCCGCCACGACAATATTAGCGAGCCGCAAGGAAAATACCTCTGGTCGAATGTAAAACCTGAGGAAGTTCTTGAATATCTCCAGTTGTATGTATCCCCTTCTCAACATGCTCGAAAAGTAAACACAGCGCTTCTAGCTGAATACATTGAAAAACAGATAGCCAATGGTGACCTGACAAACTGGTCCGTAATGCTGGCTGGAAAAGCAACCTCTGAATCTAAATCCATGATTAATATCGGTGGAATTAGTACCGGCTTGATCAAACGCGCCAACCACCCGAATTATTCGAAAGAACCCTCTATCGAACCGAATGCATTCCGAATTCGTCGACTCGTCAGCCCTAGTGATGAATCGTGGGACCTTACCCAGGGTCAATACGATGAAGCTCTTGCTCTCGCCCAGAATTGCGATAAATCATCGCCCGGCGGGCCCGAACTGAGAACAGTCCGCAATAAAGACAACGCTCATTTAATTATCTACCCGCTGGAAACCCAAGACTACACGCAGCCAATTGATTCAGACAAGCCATACATTGGCTTCGCAATCAGCTTCCCCGGCATTAAGAAAGACAAGCCAGTCACATATCGAGTAGACCGGGTATACCAGGGGCAAATAGATGATTAGCCAGCAGTCCAGAATCAAAGAAATCTTCGATGGCTTGCTTGAAAGCCAGGGAGACCCTGGGCAGCGTGTTCGCACTAGGATCGATCATGGGTCCCCCATAAGCCTTTACGCAGCCTGCACGTTTCCGCAAAGACATGTAATGCTTGAAATTGGGCCTATAAAAAAGGCCTATCTACCAGATGGTTTTACCAGGCCCAGAATCAAGGGCCTGGATATCAGTATCGCTGCGGGAAAGATCAAAAGTACTAGTGACGTCACTTTACTACTCGAATTACAGCAAACTGACGCGATCGACGTATTCACCACCTTCGTGGCCAAAGTTTGCGAGGAAATGGATTCTCTGGAAAAACCAAAGGATGCAGTACGAGCCGTTATCGCTATGGTCGATCGATGGCAGAAATTTTTCGCAGGAAGTTCAGAGTTACTCACCGACGGACGCCAAACAGGCCTGTACGGAGAGCTGTACTTGATAAAGAAACTTTTCAACCATGACATTCCGCTTTCAACCCTGATTGATGCTTGGACAGGTAGCAGAAGAACCAATCAGGATTTCGAATTTGGTAATGTTTCCATCGAGGTAAAGTCGAGTGCAGCAGTCGATGCAACGACCGTAAATATAAACAATATAAGGCAGCTGGATGCAACGGGGCTGGACCTCTTGATGCTAAGCCATATTTTGCTAGATGCTCGACGAGGAGAAGAAAATACACTACCAGATTTGATAGATGAGCTTCGAATAGCCATTGCTAACAAAGCTCCCGAGCAAGGACTCAATTTTGAAGAGAAACTGCTACAGGCTAAATATCGAGATGAGCATGCAGAACATTATGCAACTCGAAGTTATAGCGAACGATCAATAAACTTCTATGAAGTCAAAGACGACTTTCCTCGCCTACTAGAACATGATCTACCGGACGGCATTACCAAAGCAACGTATGAAATAACACTGGAGTACTGCAAGCCCTTTTTACTCAGTGCCGACCACGTGTATGCCAAAATGAGAACTTATTGTGATTGAAAATCTTGAATTTGAAGAATTCTACAAGTCGATTCGTTCCGAAATTAACGATGATAACAGCGATACGCTAACTGAAGGTTACCGCATCGATCGTTTCACCGAGTTTTTTGCCAATCAGCTGGCTGAATTTGGCATAGCTGGCGACGCCAATATCTGCACAATTGAAAAGCAGCTTGGGAACGCCAAGGCAGTGTCTAATGCCTGGTTTGTCGACGAAGACGAGGGTCGACTATCTCTTTTTGTCTCAGACTTCCATGACTCGGATACGGTAGAAACATCAAACAAACAGGACATTGAAAATGGCATAAAACGGGCGGCTCGCATATATAAGTACGCCCAGAAAATGAACTATGAGGATCTGGAAGTCTCTAGCAACGAATACACGATGGTACGAACGATCCAGGAATCCATAAACTCAATAAATCAGATCAGAGTCTACTACCTCACTGATGGGCAATTGAAAGCCACAGGTGATACTCAAACAATGCTTGAAGACCTTCCTGTTTATGTCAGCTACTGGGATATACAACGACTCTACAGGCTCGTGTCATCGGGCCGGGAGTATGAGCCAATATCAATAAACTTCGAAAAGAAATTTGGTAAATCACTGGCTTGCCTGTCGATGTCATCCAATACCGATGAGTATCAGGGCTACCTGGCAATTATACCGGGCGACAGGCTTGCTGCACTGTACGACGAATACGGTGCCCGACTCATGGAGCTGAACGTACGGTCCTTCCTGCAACAGCGAGGTAAAGTTAACCGTGGTATCAGAGAAACCATCCTGAATGAGCCACACAGATTTCTTGCCTATAACAATGGCATCTCGGCGACAGCAGAAGAAATTGTTACCGAACGCACCGAAACCGGCGACCTGGCAATAAAGACTATCAAAGGGCTTCAGATCGTTAACGGCGGTCAAACGGTAGCCTCAATACATCGATGCCTAAAAATCGACCGATGCAGCCACCTTGATCAACTGGCAGTTCAGGCAAAAATCACGGTCGTTAAAGCCAGTTTGCTAGAAGAGCTTGTACCTAAAATTAGTCGATATTCAAATACACAAAACACAGTCAATGAAGCGGACTTCGCTTCCAACGACCCTTTCCACATCGCTATAGAACAGTTGGCGAACAATACCTGGACACCTGGCGAACAGACACGCTGGTTTTATGAGCGGGCACGTGGGCAATATGAAGTTGCACGTAATCGAACAGCTGGCAATTCAGTGGCCAAACGCCGCAAGTTTGATGAACAAACACCCAAGAAGCAGAAGTTTGCCAAAGTTGACCTGGCCAAATTTTACAATTGCTGGGATCAGAAACCGGAAATTGTGGGACGTGGTTCCCAGAAGAACTTTATTCACTTCATGACCCACATTGCTAAAGACCACCCCAATTTCAAACCAGACGAACTGTTTTATAAAGATCTCATTGCCAAAGCCATCATATACAAGGCCGCAGAGAAGATTGCACGCAAACACAAGTTTGCCAGTTACCGCGCGAATGCAGTCGCGTATGTCGTTTCACTTGTGGCATTTAAGACTGTAGGCAGAATCAACCTTCAGTCCATCTGGAATACACAGGAGGTTTCTGATGCCCTTTACAATGTCATGGACGACTGGATGCCGAATGTCTGGCAGGCAATTATTGATACGGCTGGATCACGTAACGTAACTGAGTGGGCGAAAAAAACAGAATGCTGGCATGAGATCCAACTCCTCGATGTAGTTATCCCCCCGGAACTTGAGCAGGAGCTTAGAGAGGGCGACCCTCTTCCAACTGTAGGAAGTCATGCGAAAAAGGGAAAAGCTGAACAGCTCTCAACCTTGGACAGGCAAAATATTAACCGTGTAATTCAGCAAAACGCAGACTACCTGATGCATCTTGGCATGTGGGGCAGGAAATCCGGGGAGCTTAACTCCTTTCAGATTAATATCATATTAACTGTTGCAACATACGCTGCGGGTGGATGGGACAGGATCCCCTCTCACAAACAGGCAAAACATGTGGTCGCAGCTCTGGAGATTGCAAAAGAACATGACTTTACAGATCAGTCCGTCGAGCAGGAATCAGAATGACGGAGCTTTTAATTTTTCAACCAATTAACTCATAGACTATCGCTGCGAGCTTGAGCGCTAGGAACGGTGGGACAGCATTTCCAACTTGCTCAAACTGTGGCGTTCTTGCGCCCTCGAAAAAATAATTATCTGGGAATGTCTGAATTCGCGCAGCTTCCCGTACAGTCAAACTCCTGCACTGCGTAGGATCGTAGTGGATGAAGTAATGTCCATCCTTTTTTATATGACTTGTAATGGTTTTGGCAACGTGTCCTTTCACCTGAACTCGAAACCTGTCGGTAAATTTCCCGGATCTCCAGTTAGCATGATCAGGCGCAAGGCAATCGGGAAAATCTGGAGCTTTAGGACTTAATGGTCTACCTTCAGGCTTGGCTTTTGCCCAGCATGCAGAAAATAAATATCGCCCCAAGTCCGACTCTTTATGACCTCTCGTTTCGTGATTCAATACCAGAGGAGGAGCATCAGCTAGAATCCAATTTTGCAAATCAGAGGGAGCTTTCGGATCAATTTTATTTTTAGAGTATTTAGAGGAACTCGTTGGGTAATTTTTACGCAGTTTTTGTTGCGCTTTATCAACTTCTTCGGCTACCTTTTTATAGCCCAGCTTTATCAACTCACCTCTCATCTTGCCGGCCTGCGTTTGGATTGCCATCGCCCATTCTTCGGGGTCATCTTCCCGCCTCGAAATATGACTCCGCAATGGAGGTAATCCAGATAGAAGCCGATCTACAGGTATAAAGTCTGCATTACCTGGCTTACCTAAAAATGTTGGCTCTTTATCAATATCATTCGCAACGCCCAGCAGAATGACGCGGTGCCTTGTTTGAGGCACACCGTAATATTCTGACTTGATTATGTAACTGCGATCATCTTCATAGCCAAAATCAAAAAAATCGCTTCGATCGGGCGGGCAAACGAAGGAGTATATCTGGTACTCTCGCCCCCGTGATTTTGACCTCTTCTTGAGTGTCTTGCGCGGATTTTTCAGGTCATTAATGATGATTGGGAAAATCTTCTCCCCTTCGACTTTCGAACTCAGTATTCCCCTTACATTTTCCATTACAAATACATCTGGCTCGATAATATCGAGAACTTTCAGGTACTCCTGATAGAGATAATGCCTGTGATCATTTTCGGGCAAGTAATCCTTCTTCCCCTTGTTACGTGCCCTGCCTACCAAAGAATATGCTTGGCAAGGAGGCCCACCAATTACAACCCAATTTTCGCCTTGCTTGCTTTTTTTCAGGTCGTGAAGTCGTGCATGTATTTTCGCATTGTCCTCACCCAGTTTGGTGGGACCGAAAAGTGTTTCTTCCGAGGCGGCAGCCCACTCAGATGAAAGTGTTGATTGCATCTCTGGTTTATCAATTTTTCCAGAAATGTAATCGCTGTAGTGCTTGATACCAGAACCCCCAGTGAGGTTTCTATAGAGAGCCCTCAATGTTAAGGTCTTGTGTGCATTCTCTTCCATTTCAACGGACATGCGGATCTGGAATCCGCTGCTTTTCTGCTTCTTGGGCGAATACGCAGAAAAGCCTTCGCCAAGTCCACCCGGCCCGGCAAAGAGATCGATAACGTTAATAGTGTTTGGCATGTGCTACGTCGAATAGTCATTGGGAACGGATACAAAGCATACCAGGAAAATATGCGAAAGCCAGGACATTCATGGGCCATCTAGGTAATGGAGAACTGACCGAAGACAGCCCGTCTGGCGCTACCCGCGTAGTGCCCGCGCTCAGCTTTTAGCTGAGCGCATTGGAGCACGGGTGCGGGCAAGCCACCAGAGATAAAAAATAGAGTAAATTTACACATAGGCTCGATGATGAGTTTTGGGGGAGCCAATTTCTCGGTCGGAAGTACCCACGGATAATATTCGCCATTACAGGGGAGTACGCCTCTAGTTGCGCTAAAGGTTGAGCCATTAGCTCAAGTGCAGCCATATCATGAGGCTGGTGTTTTCCTCGACCTTCTCCAACTAGCGTTACGGTCTTACCGATATCGTGTGTCAGGATAAGGGTGGTAACTAGGTCGCGTTCCAAATTTCCGTTTGATTTCGGGTGACAGCCCCCGAATCGAATAAGCATATCTGCAGTGTGGTCCAGCAATCCGCCCTGGTAAGCATGATGGTGTCTTAGGCTTCCCGGAACATTCAGAAAGCCCATAGCATTGGCTGCATCGCTGAAAATGTTAGCGAGAAAAGCTCTTAATCCATCATCGTTGATATTGTTCCAGTGGCGAACCACAGCCTTCAGTTGCGGCTTGAACGCGGGTAACACCCAGTCGCATGGGAAAAGTGCGGTGGGTCTCAGTTCAGCTTCGCATGGTGTATATGCCGATTCTGCCAAGATTTCCCACTGACTGGGGAAGGCGCGCAGCTCGCCAGAGATTGAAATCACATCGCCATGGTTGAGGCTTTGCCACCACTGAGGCGAAGACAGTGGGTCTATGTGAATAAGGGCAGTGCCAGCGAGATTCCCCAGTCGAAGCGAACATCGAGGCTCGCCGTGCTCACCCAATCGATCATGTCGCCCTAGCACGCGGAACTGACAATGCTCTAGGCGACGGGACTGTAGAAGGCGGATGCCGTCTTTTTTGCTTGATGTGTTTACAGGGGCATTAGTCCAAGGCTTAGACATGGTCTAGATCCTCCATTTCGGCGGCTGTCTGGATTGTTAGTAATTTCTCGAAAGCAGAGCCATCCATTCTTGTAAGATTGGGGATATACCGGGAATACACTTTGAAGAGCATCTCGGTACTGGCATGGCCGAGAAATCGGGCAACCCACTCAGGGTTCTCGCCCGCCGCGAGTAACAACGTCGCTGCAGTGTGACGTGTTTGGTAGGGGCGCCGTTTCTTAAGGCCCAAATGTCTCAGGAGGGGGTACCAAACGCGCTTGGTTACATTATTGTGGTCAAGGGGCATACCCTCGGTATTGCAGAATACGTAAGCGCTGAGCTTACCTGTTGCGGCAAACTGCGTCTGGAGAGCCTCTCGCACGGGCCCTAGCATGGGAATATCCCGTTGGCTTCCATCGGTCTTGGTGTATTCCGTCTTGCCCGCGACAAGGGTTTCGCGTACCGCAATAAGTCCGCGATCAAAATCCACATGCTCCCAGCGCAGGCCATCTATCTCTCCGGTACGCATCCCAGAATAAAAGCGTACCGTGTAGTATTGCTTGTAATCCTTCCTCACCGCACCGATGATTTGATTCACTTCGGCAAGTGAAAACGGCTCAACATGGCTGCGTTGCAGCTTCAGTGGCTTGATATTCTTGTAAGGGCTTTCAAAGCCAAAGCGGTCCGATGCTTCTTCAAGGATCGACTTCAGGATCGCCATGTGGGAGTTGATTGTCTTAGGTGACCGGAAGGGGGCACCTCTACCGGGTTTGCTGGCAAGCTCTGTGCGAAATGTCAGTATTTCAGCCTTGGTTATCTCTTGGAGCGATTTTTGCCCAAAGAACGGGATGAGTGAACTGTTGAGAACACACTCAATGTTGCGTGCATGAGAAGCGCGCCACTCCACTTGCTTCTCTTGCTGCCACTGGTACGCGAATTCGCTGAATATGTGCCCGTGGTCATTAAGACGTTGACCGGTATGGTTGTGGTTTGATCCGGGCGAAGCTCCCGTAGTCAATGAGAGGAATTTCTGAATGTTTGAGCTATTTGGGAAAAACTCAGCGTAATCGAACTCCCCGAGGAGGATTTTAGCCTCCATCTTTTGGACATGGACTTCGAGTTTCTTTCGATTTCGTGGGCTATCCTCCAACAGCGTTTGTTCGCGAAAACGCTTTCCGTTAATTCTAAAGTCGATGAAGAGTTTATTTGTCTCTTTGCGAGTTCTGATCTTAGCCATGTGATACCCCTCCACTTGCAAAGGGGATTGCCAGGTTCGAGTCTGATCCTTCTAGCATGTCTTTTTCGATGGCTTCCCATAAGTAGAGAATTTTTCTGCCGCCGAAGGGCCGAATGTAGTGGCGGCCTTCTAAAAGCACGCTATCTTTGAGTTGTTGGCGGATGGTCCTGGGGTCATATTTGATTTTTGAGGACAGCTCCTCAGTTGTCAGGTATGTCATGCTCATGCGAAAATCCCTTGTCTAAATTTGGACAAATGATTACTGCTGCAATCATTTGATTATCAAAATAATCAAAACTAAAGCATGTTGCAAGCATTAATTGATTATTTAAATGATCAAAGGATGTTCGGTGCTTCGATATCACTTGAAAGAACTGATTGCTGAAAAGGAATTCAGTGAAAAGAGGCGAATCACGATAGGTGAGGTCGCAGATGAGACGGGTTTGAACAGGATGACTCTATCAAAGATGATCAATCACCCGGGCGCTAGCGTGAAGTCAGAGGCTTTGGATCGCCTCTGTACTTACTTCGATTGCCAGATCAATAGCTTGGTGACTCACATAAAGGATAGTGAGTAGTTTTCGGTAGTCGTGGTGCCTAGACAGGATTTTTCGTGAGGAGTTAGGCAGTCCGTTGTTAGATTGCCTTGCTTATATCCAGCCCTCTAATTTCTCGCCACCCTCTGGGCCTATAAAAGACTGGATGCCGTCCGTCGCTATAGTTTTTTTAGCTTCGTCCAGTGCTTCCGCGTCGGTGCTAAATGCCTCATCCCAGGCGGTAGAGTTGCCGTGCTCATCTACAACCTCTAAGTACCAGCCTTGCTGGCCTTCGAGTCGATATATTTCGATATTGACGGACGTGTTGCCAGCGGCTATCTCCTGAGTCAGTTCTGAAAACTTGATGTTCTGTTCTTCTTCCAAAATTATTGCCTCCGCTAGGTGCGCTGTATCGCCAGTGTCATACCTGACGTTTTACAGTAATTTCTTTTGGCCGAATAGGGTGCCCGAAGGTCGTAGTGCGTTGCGCTTGCCGCAGGGTAAATTTGGTGATGGGCACACTGTGGGCACAGAATGGGCACAGAGAGACTTTTATTTAGGCGATAAAAAAGGCGAATCTGCTAAGTGCATGATTCGCCTTTTCTTTTTTGGTAGCGGGGGCAGGATTCGAACCTACG
>NZ_AULP01000016.1 GCF_000422345.1 Neomelitea salexigens DSM 19753 | reverse complement strand
CGCTAAAGGCTGACAGCGAGCTAACCAGTAAGGCGTTACTGATGGCTTACGAATCGAGAGGAAGGCCTAATGGCTTGTTGTTCCATTCAGATCAAGGCGTTCAATACACCAGCCTGCGCTTCCGGCAACACTTGTGGCGCTACCAGATAAAGCAGAGCATGAGTCGACGGGGTAACTGCTGGGATAATGCACCAATGGAACGGTTCTTCCGCAGCCTGAAAACCGAGTGGGTACCGGAAACGGGATACCGCTCTTTTGCTGAAGCGAAGCAGTCGATCACGGATTATGTGATTGGCTACTACAGCGGAATCAGGCCGCATCGGCACAACGATGACCTGCCGCCGAATGCGGCAGAAAGTATGTACTGGAGAACTTACAAACCCGTGGCCAGTTTTACTTGACCACTACATAGCGAAAAATCCAGCAAAGGCTGACACAATAAAACTTCTGATGGAAGAAGCGCTCCGCTCTCACAACCTTGACTGCTATTTCAGAGGCTGACGCTGATGACAATAAAGTGCAGTCAACGCTCACCACTAGTCCGGCGCTTTTTTGTGTCACGATAGAGCAACTCAGCCCTGAGTATTTTTATCGATTTGGGAGCATCAATCGAAAATACGGGCTGCCCTCTGGGCTTGCCCTCGAAGCAGATGGCAACGTCATTACCAACCCTGAGCACATCACCTCGTTCAAGTAGGATCTCTTTCATCACCACGCTCCGTGTGGTTCGCATCACCTGCTCAGCATAGCCTAGCTAGCGCAGAGCGCCAGCCTCAGAGACGACAAGAGCTACTGACAGGCGGCCAGCTGCATAGTGAAGACCCGCTTCTCCTTGGGCGCCATCGTGAGCGAATACTTGTTCAACATTTTCTGCCATAGCCCCAGGTACTCACAGCGATAGGCCTGCCTTGGGGGTAGCCATTCCGACGGCCCCTTTTTGCCCTTGGCTTGATTGAGGCCATCATCAACCACAAGAAGGTTTTCTGGATCGTTGGCAAACTGCTCCCGTTGCGCAGCTGTCCACGCAAAGGCGCCGTGGGCATGCGCCCATGCCAGAGGGATGATGTGATCAACGTCCAAGTCACTCGCCCGCGTGAAGGTTTGACCGCTGAAGGGATCAAACCATTCTCCCTTGCTGACGTAACAGCCATTGGGCGAAAGCTTAACCGGTATGCGAGAAGCGGATTGCAGCATTTCATGACGGGTATTCATGCAGTCGCCATCGACGTCAGACCAGTGCTTGTAGAGCTTCCGATCATAGCGCTCTACAAATGCCCGCCCTTCTCGCTCAGCCTCTCGCGTCGCGCGCTCCACCTGAGCTCGTGCATCACAGCCCTCGCGATGGCAATGATATTCGCCTGTCTTGCGGTTGGTATGACCTCCGCGGTCATCGACACCACCGGGGTGGGCCCAAGCGCTGGTCGCGCTTAGCGAGATCATCACCATGACAACAACGGCGAAACAACGTCTCAACATCCTTCAACTCCAAATGCAGGTTCGGCAGGCAGTCCAGTCTGAACTGCCATAGAATAAGTAATCTTGGGGCCTGTATTTCTATCGCTACGACAAGAATACGCGTTATGCGTTAAGATTTTGCTGGGCTGAGACCACTTCCCCATCCGCGGAGTTCATATATGGATGTCGATCAACTCATCAAAATCATGCGAGTCGCCGCGGAAGCTGGCTTGCGCTCACCCGAGCAAGTCGCCGTCTTCCTTGAGATTGCCCGCGCCGGTGAAATCAATATTTTGGACCTCTCCGGCTGCGACAGCACATTGGAGCCAGAGGCTAAACGCATACGCGGCGCGATCGGCCCCCTAACTAAAGAGGGCATGCCCCGAAGCGGTGGTTCACGCCAAGCTGGCCTGGGGTTAGTTAACTCCCGACCTGGCCGCTTTGTCACCGAAGGCAGCACGCGGCCACTGAATGGCTATACGCTCTCAGCCAAAGGCCGGCGATTCCTCAAGAAGATGAACCTAGATGGCCTATAAGAGCGCGCTCACCTTCTGACGCCCTAGTCAGCAGCCGATACCATGCTAATCCGGCCCAGCCATGGGACCAGGCCTGATACCGCGCCCCCTGGTCAGCAGCAAAAATTCCGTTGCCAAACCCGCTGGCAATAATATACTGTATATACATACAGCTTTTAAGAGGCATGGCCATGATTGTTTCGTTGTTTGGCCGAAGCGCACGATTTACACGCCTTCGCATTCCCTTTTTCCTAGAACGCGTCTCAGCAGGATTTCCCTCGCCAGCTCAGGATTACGTGGAGCAGACGCTCGACCTCAATGAGCTATGCGTAAAGCATCCGGCTGCCACCTTCTTCGTGCGTGTTGAAGGAGACTCCATGGTAGAGGCCGGTATTTTTGCGAACGACGTGCTCACCGTTGATCGCTCGCTCAAAGCCGAGCATGGCGATATTGTCATCGCTTGCTTGGAGGGGGAAATGACGGTGAAGGAGCTATGCCTTCGCCCTTCGCCAAAGCTATTGCCGCGTAATTCAGCGTATTCGCCGATAGAGCTCAGCGATGAGCGTGACCTAGAGATCTTCGGCGTGGTGACCAGTGTCATTCGGACTATCGGGCGCAGATGAGTGAGTTATTTGCCCTGGTAGACTGCAACAACTTCTATGCGTCCTGCGAGTCTCTGTTCCAGCCGAAACTTAGAAACCGCCCCATTGTAGTTTTGTCGAATAACGACGGCTGCGTCGTTGCCCGCTCGAAAGAAGCGAAACAGCTGGGTATCAAGATGGGCGTTCCTGTTCATCAGATCAAAGACATGATCAGGCTACACCGAATAGCGGTGTTTTCATCTAACTACGCCTTGTATGGCGATATGAGCCAGCGGGTGATGAGCATTCTAGAGCAGATGGCGCCTCAGGTAGAGGTGTATTCGATCGACGAGGCCTTCCTCTCCCTCACTGGCATAGAGTCGTATCAGTCCCTCAATGACTTTGGTGTTGCAGTACGGGAGCGCGTCCAGCAGTGGACAGGCATCACCGTATGTGTGGGAATCGCCCCAACAAAGACGCTCGCCAAACTGGCCAACCACGCTGCCAAGGCCTACCCCGCAACCGGCGGTGTCGTAAACCTAAGCCAGTGTGATAGGCAACAACGGTTGTTGCGCATTACACCAATCGAAGAAGTCTGGGGCGTCGGTCGCCGCCTGTCTGTACGACTGCGCGAACTAGGTATCGAGTCAGCGTTAGATTTAGCTGAGTATGACCTTAAATCGCTACGGAAACGCTTTTCGGTGGTGCTGGAGCGTACCGCTCGTGAACTGCGTGGTGAGTCCTGTCTTGCTCTCGAGGATGTTACTGAGCCAAAGCAGCAAATTGTTTGCTCCCGTAGCTTCAGTAAGCGCGTTGAGTCACTGGATGAACTGCGAGAATCAGTGGCCAGCTACACCGCCCGAGCCGCTGAGAAGCTCAGGGCGCAGCAGCAAGTGTGCAAAATGCTGTCAGTCAGCCTCAGGACAGGCCTTTTTAACCCAACAGAGCCGATCTATAGCAATAGTGCAGTGACCCCTTTAGCCACACCGACGAATGACAGCAGCCAACTGATCGCCGAGGCCACGCGTTTGTTAAGGGCTATCTGGCGGCCTGGGTATCGCTACGCTAAGGCCGGCGTGATGCTCAGTGAACTTTCACCTCAAGAGCAAGGGCAAGCGGATCTTTTCAGCGCCCCGGAAGAGGCGCGCCGAAAGCAACTGATGCAAACCATTGATCAGATTAACGGTGGAAAGCATGGCAAGGTATTTATTGGAGCCCAAGGGATCCGGCAAGAGTGGTCGATGAAGCGACGGTACCTTTCGCCTGGCTATACAACTCGATGGACTGAAATCCCTCAAGTCTGAACCCTCCGCTGATCAACTATATGAATAACAGACAGGAGGCGTGGCAAAGAAACTGCATTCAGCTATACGAAGCGTCAAATTTGTATACTTTTTCGCTTGGCAAATTAAGATATAGGACGGCCTTGGAACTTGGCAGCAGTAAACTGTGGCCAAAGAGAGTCTAGCAGACCGCCGGCGATTCACTATTTATCCATACAAGCTCTATCACACAGCTAGATCACAATCTGTGATGACTCAACGTCAAATGGAACAACCCTCAAAACCATCCCATCCTCATAAATAAAATCCGGCAGAGGCAGCTGAAATCGTTCTGTTTTTGGGTAAATGAGCATAAGCTCTTTTCGATCATTAGCTTTTAGGTACTTATGCCCATACGCATACAGCTGATACATATCCGCTTGCGAAATGCCATATTTATTTCGGCGATCCGAGGCATCGATCAGCTTCCATTTGGTGTCCATGACACAAACGGGCTGGTTGCCATTCACCACCATAAGATCAGGGCGAAGATTAAATATCTTAGAACCTGCATGACTCTCAACCAATGAATGCTTAACTGACTGTGTTTTTAACTTTGCGCCCTCACCCGATATCTCCTCAATATTTTTTCTGAGGCAATGCGCCACATAATCTTCGAAGATACGCTCCATCGGGTAGAGCAAAGACAACGTATTGAAGCCACCGGACGACGCTGTTGGCCCCTGACCATTCAGCAAGGAATTACACCAACTCAGTGCCTCATGGTAATAGCTCATTCCACGACTTAGTTTTACCTTTTTAAAGTCTGAATGGACGTCAGAGCTGGCGGGTACGCCGTCAAATACAAAACTCAGCTCTCTCGCTAATCTTTGGTTTTTCGAGCATTGACTTGCACGCATTACAACCTCGAGAGTCAATTTTATCAAACGATTGGCTGGACGATTAACTTGATACTCATCAAACTCGATTGCAAACCGCTCAGGGTGCATCGCATTTTTGCAAATTTGCGCAGTAACTAACAACCTGCCTTTTAGATAGGTGGCATTCTTTTTTTCGCGAGAATAATCAGAACGAATACCTCTTTTAACCAGCTGATTGATTGCGGCCAAAAATTGAGTGATATACACTTCAAGCAGCGGCATTTTTGCATGGCGAATATCTGCCCTATCAGCTTTTCTGAAGGGACTACTATGCAAGCAGCGCAACATCTTAATCAGCTGGTAGCGTGACTTTTCTAACGCTTCTTCATCGCCTAAATACAGCTTTGGCAAGATTTCAATCAAAGTGCCACAAGGCGTCTGTATCACTCCCACATAATTCTGCACTTTGAGCGCAGTTTGTCTCTTATAGGTAGTAAGTTTCAGAAACGGAGCGAAGTCTGATTCGCGCAAATCACCCTGAATCAAACCCCTCAAATAACCGAACGCCGATTTCGTAATACCAACAGCATTTTCATCAAATCGATCCACCGCCCCCGCCTCAACTAAGAAACCGTACTCCCTAATACAAATACGGCGCGTTGTCCTAAACCCTCTACGCATAGATGCCCTTGTAAGTTTCTGGATACACTAATGCCTCATCATTCCGGGTATAAGACTTCTGCTCTTCTAACTCATAGCCCAAATCGAAATTTTCACCGAAGAGTGTTTCAGCGTTATGATCTCTCCCGTTTTCTAAAATAAACTGGTTCTCAGAGGCCTTGTTGTTGTCACCGAGCACTAAGCGAATCTTGGCCCAGTCCTCAAAAAAATACTCTTCCAATAGAGGCAGGATTTTATTGGAGAAAATACTTCTCAATAATTCAAATTTCTGCCCTTCATCAACCACCGCCCTCAGAGGCATGAAGAACGCATGACCCAAAGTGTGTTCGCGATCATAAAGCACCTCGATTCGTTTATTGATAATCGTGAGCATTGCCTTGACATCGATGCCTTTCACCTCCACACCATCTAAAAGATCAACATTAGGCATCATCTCAACAAAATCAAACCGACGGCGAAGCGCAGTATCCATCAATGCTAGGGATCTATCAGCTGTATTCATGGTGCCGATTAGATAAAGGTTACTAGGTACCTCAAAGGTTTCTTTAGAATATGGTAATGTGACTGAAAGCGCTTCGACAGCACCAGCTCTCTTGCTTGGCTCAATAAGAGTAATCAGCTCACCAAAGATACTAGATATATTTCCCCGGTTTATCTCGTCGACAATAAGAACACGACTATCACTTTCCTTGGAATTTCTATCAGAAATATCTACCGTTTCCGACGACCTATTTTCTATTAGCGATCTGGCATCTTCACACATTTCCTTAAAGATACCATTTACGACGTCATATGTAATTTTACCCTCTTCTGATGCAGCCTTTAGACCTTCAACAAAATCCTCATAAGAGAAGCTTTGATGAAAAGTAACGAAACCGATTCGCCTTTCATGCTTTAGTTCTTGGAAGCGCGCATGCAATGCTGAACGATTCTCGATATGCGCATAATAATAATCAGGATCTAGTATCTCCAACGCCTTATTGACGGTATGGAAAGTTTTACCTGTACCAGGTGGGCCATATAGTATTTGATTGAGGGGCTGTCGAGTGACAGCACCCTGTCTTGTATCTTTGTTAGCATCAAGCAAACCTTTTTCATCCATATAAACAATTTCATACTCATCTAGTAGTGTTTCAAATGCTATCTGTGTTACACACTCAACTGAGATTGCCTCATTGCCCAACGCGACCTTGGGCGCCTGACTACCGTAATTGCTATTTCTTGAATCGTTTGCGCTATAACGCTTGACGACTTTCGTTTGTTTTACATCTGGCTCCCATGGTTCCATCACCAGCCTTACTGACTTTCCACTGCGATTAAGGGCAATTGTTCGACCTGAGTCATTATGAAAACCAATGACCTTTTCGGTACCGCCACCGATACTTGGATACCGTTGTAATAATATTTTTTCAGCGTCCTCTGGCTTAAATCGTTTTTTTGAGGCAATCATTTCCGCTTTTTCAAAAACTTCGTGACTAAATCTAAAAATATCCCTACCAGCCCGATCACTCATTACCCACTTATAAAGCTCAGAAAAAGGTGCTTCCCGACTAATATTGTCATTTTCTAGATAGTCGCTAAGCAACTCAGCTTTGAATACCGCAGGTAATAAAGGGGAATTTCTGTCTTGGTATAGGAACGCGATCTTCCATTTGAACACGGGCCATAACGGGATATTATCAATGGACTCTAGATCGTTTTCATTAACGCTATCTACGACCTTTACGACGTGTTGCCTGACTGCTTTAAAGGCCTCTTTAGCAGAGTTTCCATACCTAGACTCCCACGCGAATTCCTCTGTGTACGTGTATCTTTTCTGATCAAGCTTTTGTGTTTGATTTCCTCTCCGATAAATACCAAACTTGAAGGATGAACCTCCCCAAATAGAACCTAACGCTTCTAACCTTTTCTCAATCCAATAACAAAAGGTATCTTGGTTACCAATGCCTGTATAATCATCTAATGTCATCGTTCTTACTCGGCTTTCAGGCCACTCTGCCAAGAATTCACTCCAGAGTTTGTCCAAGCCTGAAACATTTACTTTTTGCACTATTAATACACCTTATTTTTTTAGTATGTTAAAAACGTCGCTTCCTGAAAAATTGTTTCTATCCAGAAGGCATCTGACTAATAAATCCGCCAACAAACGACAAAACTGTTCGCTATACATGTCTATGCACGGGACTATCATGACACCACAACTATGCTTTCTCCTATTTTGCGTGACCGCATGCTTGTTCCAACCCAAGCGGAGACACTGGCCAGTTTTTGGCAACCAAACTGAGTCTTAATGCCGATCACGGCTTTCCCGGTCTAAACAATCATGATCTACAGTTTGATTTAGGCGTAACCAAGCTATTTTAACTATAACCAAATAACATGGACTGATGCCGATTGGATTCAGCTAAATGATGATACTGATTAATCTTCAACACCCCCATGAAGCTCTACAAATGCTTGATCTGACCAGTCACAGCCGTCGGCTCTTGCGACTATAGATACCACAGGCAACTCCACTCCATCTACATAACGACTGATTTCGATCATCAACCTATAATCCCCGGAATCTTCGGCAGCAAAGAAAAATACCGGCGCGATCATGTATCTGACCTACCTTCACAAAACAACGCTGCAACCATATTCAATCGTTTTACATCACTTAGATGCTTCGCATCACATCGAATCAATGAGGGGCTTCCAACAACTATTACCAGGCATTCCGCCCGCGAGACAGCGACGTTCAGCCGTTGCCGGTCAAAAAGAAATTCAATACCCCGGGGCGATTCTTCTGCATTACTAGAGCAAAGGCTCAGTATGACTACAGGCGCTTCTTGCCCCTGGAATTTATCGACACTGCCTACTTTGGCCCGATTACCCAAGGCTTCTTGCAGCTTTCGAACCTGATGGTTATAAGGGGCGACAAACAGAATATCGTCGAGTGTCAAAGCGCGTTTAGCTAAGTTCAGCACTAACCTTTGATTCAGGAGGTCATCTACGAGCTCAACAATTACCCCAACCTCTTCCTCTGAAGCCTGTGAGTTACCTTCATGGTCAACGGGTAGATAGACGATTCCAGCGTCCTTCAACGCGAACCTGAGGTCATCACCTAACTGTAAAAACCGCTTGTTGGTCGACGGATGAGCCGCCAGCCTACTTTCATAGAACTGCTCACTAACATAGGCATTCACGCGTTCATGCATGCGGAAGGTCGTGCCGAGAAACACCCCCATATGAGGAGGAATAGTAGGGGTATCATGCATCAGGTAATCCAGAACGGATAAACCACTCTCCCCCGGGTGCACCCCTTGAGAAGGTTGACCAAGCTGCATCTGGTCTCCCATCAACACGATATTCCGTGCGCTGCGGCTCATGCCGACCAGATTTGCCGTAGCGACCTGCCCAGCTTCATCAACGAAGAGATAATCCAGTGCATCGACGACGTCACCCCGACAAAACCCCCAAGCGGTTGAGCCGACGGTATATCCCTCTTCTAGCGCCTCAGCTAAATCCTTATTAGGTATTTCCAGAATACCTAACTTCGTCATTTCGTCATCAGGGCCTTTCGCGCAGCTGAAGCGAGCCTCGATTCCCTTTTCCCGACAGTGTTCCGCAGTTACTTTCAGCAGGTGATTGATCGCCTTGTGACTATTACTGGTAACGCCCACCTTGAAACCGCTGCAGATCAGCTCAGCAATAACATGCTTGGCCGTATAGGATTTACCCGTTCCCGGCGGCCCTTGGATGGTCAAGTAGCTGTTATCCAGACGTTTTACCACATCGATAACTTGCGTAAGACGCTCTTCGGGGCTCACCGCGGTCACCAATGGTGCTCCGGCTTCATGATCACGGACTCTCGGGGGCTGACGGCGTAGAAAGTCCAGAATAGCTGAGGGTTGATTCGGCTTCGTCACGAAGTGCTTAACCACATCCGACAAAGCGGCAGGTATCGGCGCAGCATTCACATGCTGATCAGGAATAAGGCTTACATGGGGTGGAAGCTCTTCTTTGCTTCGCAATACGACCAAACCCCGATCGAGCTGAGACTCCTCCGCAACGACAGCAGCCTTGAGCTGCCGGCCTTCCGCATCGAATTCACCCAAGAGGAAGGCAGACGATGGCAACGATTTCAGTTCTTGTGTAGGGTCGAAGCGATATTCCTGGCAGAAAGTGCGCGCTTTTGGAGTCTGTTTATACGCCTCTCGATCGGTACGGTAGCAATTTGCCAAGCACTCCAAGTCATCTTCTAGTTCGTCATGCTCCTGGCCCAACCGATCAAATAATCGCCAAAAGCCAGGCTTGGCTTCTCGGCGATGGAATTCAAGCATCCAAGCAAGGTTTTCTATCAGCTCGGCCTCGTCCGGGTCAGATGCTTGAACGGCCTCGGCTTTGTCGAGCAGCCGATCACGTAGCTGGTGCCTTGCCGTGATTTCGTCGGTGACTTCCGGTTCCTCGACCTCGGACTTTCCCAAATAAGGAATCGCCTCTTCAGCCTGCTGGGCACGTAGCCAGTCGACAAGTTCCTGCGTAGAATCGCAGTCATCAATGTTGTAGTCGCGGATACTTCTTAGGATTTCGGATGTTTCCCAGGTATCTCCCTCCTCCCCAAGCGCATTCTTCTCACGCCAGAGCTCATAAACAACCACTGACTCGCCACCGGACGCCACGTCGGTATCGCGCTTACCGCGGTACAGGTGCTCTACGTTCTTGATGGAGTAGCGGGGCTCGCCCAACAAGATTGAACCTTTGACGACTTTGTAGAGGTCGACAAACACCTCATTGCGCAACAATTGATCAACCTCTTGCTCGCAGATGCCATAGCGACTCATCAGCTTGCGGCAGGCGGTGATCTCATAGGTCGCGTAGTGATAGATATGCATCGCAGGGTCGGCTTGCCATCTGGCATAGACCCAATCGATGAAGGCTTTAAAGGCCAGCTTTTCCTGCTCTGGGTTATGCGCCCAGAAATCCCTGAAGGTGCGGTTTCCACTGTCATCAAAATAGGTGCAGCCCCAGAGATATTCGAGGCCACCGTCATCCAAGGGATAGCCTTCTATATCGAAGAATACATCCATATCAGAATGTGGGGGCAGTAATGCCAGCCCCCTATGCTCGCCCGGAGCGGGACGTATCACGCGATAGGCCGGAACATCCTGCCCCTTGCTTTCGCACTGGATGGCCGCCTGGGCTTTTAAACGCTCGAGGACGGGTTGACCGATACCGGGGACCTTGTCGATGCCTGTCTTGGCAAGCCCAGCCATGGTCTCAATACCGACCCGGTTAAGCTTTTTAATTTGATCCCGGGTGATATTGGCGACCTGATAGAGGTGGTCGCGCTCGAGCAGTATCTCTTTAGCGTAATCAGACCAGCGTCCCCAGCTATTAAACGCGGCAGGATCAGGTGGCTGGCTGGAATCAAACTGCCCTTGGAAGGCTAAGAAGTCTTCCCGAACACTCTGGTAGTACGCATAGCACTCGGAAAGCGGGACGGGGTGACGCTCACCAGAGCCCAGCGCCACGACAACCCTATCCGGTTTGCATCCCTGAATACTCTCCAGCATATCCACATAAAGGCACAACTGAAGCGCGTGAGAAGGCTTGGCCCGCTTAGACAGCTTGGCATCCCACACTTCGTAGTGATAGTCGCCCAGATGACTCTTGCCGGGTACTTTGATTAGGAAATCGGCATAGCCAAAGAACTGCCCAACACGAAAGCACGCCTGGGTGATTACATCAATACCAGCTTCCAGTGCCGCCTGCGTATGAGCAATCTTCTCGGCGTCACCTTTGCCTTCAATCGCGATGAATGTGTCAAACTCTTGCTGCAAGGCCGCTTCGACTTGAGATTCGTGCTTATAGCCTTTCTCGAAAAGCAGTCGATCCATGCTTTCGATTTCGTCGGGCGCAACATCACCGTCGGGGCACTCAAGCGCACAGCGATCCATCCACGAAGCATATGGACTATCCAGATATACGGTTAGATCAGATGCAGAAAAATACAGTGACCCATCTTTATATTGCATTTTTAATCCTTCCCTGAACTACGAATTACTTAACTTTTAGAAAGCTTCTCACGAAGCTCCAGAAGTGATTCCAGAGCGAATTGTGAAGACCCTGCTTAAGCTGAAACTTCATATAGATTGGGTTTAAAATTTAATAGTGGAGGCTGGCATTAATTCTCTAAGGCCCTGAATTCTTTATTAGACGCTATTTAGCCACTGTTAATATTGCGTCCATAATCTACAAAAACTCAGAGAAAAATAGGGCAGCGCAGCAGTTGGCGACCGCCACTGTCATGCTGGCTCAGCCCCTGCAATGTTCGAGGTGACCCTGATTTTCCGTTGCCGACGCTATTACTTAAATTAATTTTAAATTCTGCCAGAGACACTTTGTGACCTTCGAAAAATTGCTCAGCCGAATTACGGATTTTCTCGGCATTCATTGCGCACCTCTCAACTGCCTTTTGGGCTTCTGATGGCGATTCAAGCATACTCCTCTAATGTAAAGCAATTTCAGCAGCAGTCCGCAGCATCTTTGGCAGTGAACGTATTGAAAATGGCTTTCAATTTCAGCGGGCCGTACCGAGGCGTATTTTCAAAATCGGATTTCCCTATTTATATTAATTACATGATGCCGTACTCGAGCAACACTTCCATCATCTGCAAGCATAGACGACGAAAGCTTTAACAATGCTGTATGTATTCCTTACAATCTTTGTACTTTAAACCACCGATACGAACCGACATTAAGACCGAATCACCATATTGGTGCCTCGGGCCGTAACAACCTAGTAAAACGTTATTAAACTTGCTACGAGAGCTTAATAAAACTCCATAATCATCTCCCAAATGAACTGTTATTGCTTGAAATTCTTTCTTAACAATCCACTTGCACATAAAAACATCATGCAACATAGCGCGCTTCTCACTATATTCGCCAACTTTCACCGGCCAGTCAGTAATAATATGTGAATTAGTTACTTCCGATATAAGATTTAAATAGCGCGCAAAGTCCTTATAGGCCTTTTTCCCCTTTTTACCATTAAAACTTTTCCCAATTTCTTCAATTCCACTCATAACGAGAAGAGGGGGGAGCTTTTTATTATTACTCATAGCCTTCAAGTGACGAACCGCGCTTTCTTCTATCCAAGATTTTTTTGCGAACGGAATCTCACAGACAGACAATGAAGCATCCTTAAGCTTAGATACCGATTTTGAAAGCTTTTTGATTTTTTTGGCATCTAGCTCTAGATGGCGCATCTCGCAATTATGCACATTTGTCATTTGAGATAGCGACTTTATTACAAAATAATTAGCGGGTTGACCTATTGAAAGAAACAGCGTGTCTCTGCCCTGAGCTAGCGCCTGCCGCAATGCGATTGAAACCAAAAAATCTGTCTGCAAATTTGCCGGCGGGCCACTAACAAAAGTAACACCTGGCTCTAAAAATGATATCCCGGTACTATCCAGAGCTCTGAATCCAGTATGCTCTTTCCCACCTCTATTAAGCCGCTCCCCTTCTTTCTCTGCGCATTCAAAAAAATACTTCAAACTTTCCTTAACAGGAAGTACAGCCCCTAGACCCGCCTTACTCACCAATCACCTCCAAACTAAGCTATCCATTTCATTGACATCCGTGGCTGTCTTACACGCCTCTTACATTCGCCTCCCACAAAAATAGTTGCTTTACATGAATGCTAGCCTTTACTGAAATCTCTCACCAATAGGAGCGCCATGAACTTAAATCGATTCAGAAAGCACTGGCAGTTTGTGCTCGGCTATTAGAGAGCGAACGCGCAGAAGGACTCTAGAGTCTGCATTTTTACATAAATGGATTTTACGCTTTATCAAGCGCATGAACATGCCATCAACATCTACATGTAACATTTTCAGGCAGGAATTGAGTTAAAGGTGTATTTTCTATTTATTTTTCTCGCAAGGATCACGCAGCAAAAATTTATAAAGAATTGGAATTTTTCTTAAAAATTAGAAAATAACAGGTAGAAAACGGGATGTATTTTGCACCCCCGCCCCTCGTCACATTCGACACTCAAAATAACTGTCTATCGAAGGCTGACCGTTCCTCCCGGTGTGTCGTGGTCATTATCTCAAGATCAGCTGGTATCTCTTTTAGCTTTTCAATACGGCGAATGAGACTTGAAGACTCTGATATGGCGAGCATGAACTTGGGTCGCTTACCATCACTATCAGAAATGGCCTGCAGCTCTTGCATCAAATCGCCATACATCTGATCTAGATTCAGATCCGTGTGTTCGTAGAGATAGATTCGATCTATGCGGTCTCGCCCTCTATCAAACCGTGGGCTAAGTAAATCGAACAATTTGCGACCGGTTTTGCTTTTTTCTAGAAACAGTGCAGCAGCCATGAGCAAACCATCTTCGACCATAGCCTCAGGAGAATGCGGTATCCAACAGTACGTGTGCTTACCCTTCTTCCCGATCCAGGCACATTTACTATTTTCAGAAAAGTTGAGTTGCTCGAACCCATGGACAAGTCCACCATCATAGCCGTGGCTTTCGCCAATCATCATATGTGCTGTATATGTTGCCATCGCTAAGTCCTTTTATATCAATGCCCCCCTCTAGGAGATAGAGAAAGGCGCTGTATGTGTCGCATTTTCAAGCAGGCTACACGTTTTTTACTACTTTCTGTCACCGAAAAGCCATCGACTGATTTTCTTTCTGTTTACCAGAGTGATCTGCTGCACCTCTGGTGCCGTCTTGCCATCCTCTTCGACGAGATCCAACTGTTGAAGCAAGTAGTGGACGAGAGCTCCACGGGTGCTAATGGTCAGCTTATTCTTCACCATCCCATAGTCTTGGCGGATAATCGCTTGCTGGGCCGCGCTAAGTCTGGGGTCAGGGCCAATGACGACATCGACCATCGTCTGCCATGCGACATCTCCTTCAGCCCCGTTTTCTCCCTTGAGCGTAATATCCGGCTCGTCAGAAATCCGGCTCAGCACAAAGTCGCGATACTCTTGCCGATGCTCACAGAAGGCCCGAACGTGCCAACGAAAGCCATTAAAGATAACGGAGTGCGGCTGTATGACTCGGTACTCTGGCACGGGGTTCTTCAACGACGCATAGCAGATCTCGACACGCTTTCCCTCCCGCGCTGCGCGTAGAATAGGACGAAGCACCGCGGGACGAAGATCTCTGTTAAGTGGCACCATGACTTCGGTATAGCGCCGAACGGGGTTATCGACAGAAAATACGGCCCCAAACTCGCCATTTGCGTTGACCATTTGGAGGTATTCATCAGCGACCCCTTGCGTCAGCACAGGTGTAAACCCCTTGGTGGGACAGTAACCTTTCTGTTTTACATCGTACTCTAGGTTGCCTGGCCCAAAGTCTGTGAGGTAAGTATTTATATCCTTGGAGGCTTGCTGGCGACCGATACCAAAGGCATCTTGCAAGTGGTTCGTCGTGAGTCGCCCTTCCCATAACGCGACGGTTTCAATCATCCGATAGCGCAACAGCCTATCCCAGCGAATCGCCCACTGCTTTTCCTTGCCTTTTGTCATTGTCTCCCGCCTTGGACCTGCTTGAAATCGCGACATGTATATGTAGCCATTATGTACATGTATTTGTTCTACACAGTATAGTGCACCCCGCCTAAAGCAAAAAGCAAGTGGCAAATGGACTTGCCGTTTTAGGTGATTGGGCAGGACGCCCTTCGATCCTGGCCTCATGGATGAGGCCAGGATCACTTTCCGATTCAGGGACGCATTTAACAGCTCACCAACACACCTAGCGAGGCTATATGGCATAACCGTTCACTCGACCACATTCGGCAGCACACTGCTAATCAACCCTAGAAAGACCTAGGGGTAGACCAACTATTTAGCGAGGTAGGAATGGGGCGCGGGTTTTCATATGAAAGTACAAATACCACCAATGTCGGCGTATACGGAACGCTCAAACGTGGTTTTCACAACCACAATCTAATCGGCAGCAGCCCTCAAATCGATGACGGCTGGATTCGAGGATTATCGCTATATGACTTAGGACCTTTCCCAGGGGCGCGACGCGCATCCTATGAAAGCCTGATCTATGTAGAAGTGTTTGCGGTATCGCCATCAACGCTGCAAGCACTGGACGAACTGGAAGGTTTTTTACCCAACCAGCCTGAGAGCTCGCTCTATATCAGAGAGCTGCTATTCCTAGAAAGCGGGCCCAGCTGCTGGGTTTACCTTTACAACCAATCAATAGAAGGAGCACAGGCCATAGTGGAGGGTGTTTGGCCAAATTAATTGTAAGCATTGAATTTAAGCCTAAAAGGAGTTGGCATGCCCACAATTACCGCAAGATTACAGCTTGGCAAAGCGCACCCATCTCGAGGAGGAATCCTAGATGGCTATCACACACTAGAGCTATTTGAAGGCAGCAAGCTGTTCTGGGTTGCTAAAACCAAGACAGGCCGAATCAAATGGCTACCCCGCCACCCAAGCACCATAGCATCAGACGGATTACTCCTGGCTGCAGCCATGTTCATGCCGAACAGCCGCGCTGGCCTAACGATTAGCCGCCGGCTCGGGTTGCTTGAGAGATCTAGGTCAACGGTCGTCGATTTATCCGACTACAAAGGCGTGGACTTCACCGCAGTTTATGCGCAAACGATACATTCGCTCGAGCACAATAACGAAACTGAGTACCGGCTCAATAAGCTGACAATGATGGTCAGTGAAGTCTCTACCTTAAATTCTCAGCTAGATACCTTCGCTTCGCTAGATTGCGACGTAGAAATTATGACGACCACCTTCAGTAAGGCTTACTCAGGGCTAGATGAAAGGTATGAATTCTGGCAACGCAATATCAACGCGTCACAACACGGATGAAAGGCTTATGGAAATACATTACTGCTGGCGCTGCGATGCAAAACTCCCCTTTCTCGACGAGACAGAGTACAGCATCATTGCACCTATACTAGGCGTTCCCGTCCCGATAGCGATCAACCCTTCGGAGTGGAAGCTGCTCGACCAACTGCCCCTCGATCTCTTTGAGAGTATCACAGGGTACCGGCTTGATTGCCGCGGCGATATCTTCCACCATCGCCTCGCACGCATGGGGCCGAAGTGCGACCACTGCGGCCATCTTCTTAGGTCGCCCAATGCCGCGATTTGCGCGCACTGCTGGACGCCTTCTGAGAGGTTTGACAACACCCATCAGACTCCCATTGTATAATGGTAGTTGGATATGCCGTGCCCGACACTGACAACATCATAGGCCCTACGTCAGAGAGGATGACCTACACTTTGGGATGCAAGGAGCATAAATCATGAAAATCACTGCACTCATTATTTCAGCACTTGCGATAAGCGCATGCGCGGGAACCCATTTGAATGTGAATTCGTCAGGATCAGCCTCGCTGTCGACTCCGGTGGAATTAGGCATCGCACAGTGCCGCATTACGGCAAATGGCAGCCGTGATATTCGCTATGGCCTACATTGCGACCGGTAGCGAATTGTAGCGCTTCGAACAGGGCGAAGCTCCAACCCAGCCTACCTCTACCGTTTGGCATGATAGCGCGGAATGGTCACAACAAGGCCTGCGCGGTATCGCATCTTGCTTCTGCCATTACCGCTTGGCTCATTACTTATACATGCTATATTCACCCAACCCGTCGCTCACAGGCTAAGCTGGCTTAGCAAGATATCCAAGCGCGCGAATATAAAAGGACTGATGATGCATGATGCACTGAAAGCAAGACACAGAGCAGTACGCGACACCTTCCCCACGAACCTAAACCTACGCATTCATCGATCCCTCAGCTGGCTAAAGGCCTCTGAATCAACAGACGATGTGGATAGCCGCTTTATTTTTCTGTGGATTGCTTTCAATGCAGCCTATGCAGTAGAGATCGATGACCGATACCGAACCGCAGAGCAGGAAGCCTTCAAGGAATTTATCGGCAAACTCTGCGACTTAGATGCAGACAAAAAATTAGAAAAGCTGGTCTGGGAGGCATTCCCCAAAGCGATACGCGGACTTCTCAATAACCGCTTTGTGTTTGCTCGATTTTGGGACTATCAAAACGGGAAAATGGAAGAAAGCGATTGGAAGGATGCCTTTTCTGCTGCCAACGCTGCGGCGCATAAAGCGGTAGGTCAACGAGAAGTACAGAAGGTCATCGGTATCGTTTTAAGTCGCATCTATACACTTCGCAACCAAATCGTCCATGGCGGCGCCACTTTCGGAGGGCAAGTTAATCGTGAGCAGCTCAAAGACTGCACGAGCTTCCTGAGCCACCTCATTCCTACCATCATTGAAATTATGCTCGATTCACCTGACACGCTGTGGGGCGAGGCCTGTTATCCGGTTGTAGAGGTCTAAGATGGATACAGACACCTCTTTGACACTGATAGAGAAAGCCAGGGCCTTCCTGATGGCCGGCGCGGTGGGCATTAGACACGCTTGCAACAAAGCCGCTCTATTGTCCCAGTGCTAGAAATAGCGCTACACCAGTAACGGCGCCTTGGCCGAAACAACATATCGCCCCCAACTCCTCCTGACTCACTGACAACCCTCGCCGCACTGGTGAGGACTCTATTAAATAGCCCCAACGATAGCCTTGCTACAGTGCACCGACCAAATATTGACTAAAATAATGTGTAGTATAAGCTACACATAAGTCTAATAAAGTCCAAACAGCCGCTATAAGACGAAGGCAACAGGAATGAACATCGAGCGCACTACCACAACACCAACTATTGAGCAGTTAAGCAGCCCCTTCGGGATTGCTTTTCACCTCACTACTGGTCGCAGTTTTGCGCTAACCCTCTGCCAACAGCTAACTAGGATCCAAGTTCTTCATGCAAGCCAGGGCAGGCAATGGACCGCGGATCCGGCCACTTTCTTGGATTGGATCGAACTTAACCCTCGCGACACTCCACATTTAGCCTTCAGATATACAGGTTATTCCCAGGCAGAACTCGCTACTTTCATCAACGGGCTACTTTTACCAGAGCGGCTTGAGCTAGAAAAACTCCTTATGTCAGATCAGGTATCAGCGTTTTTTAACGATGCTGCCAGCCATCGCGAGCGGGTGCGCGACAACGTAGTTCTTGCCCTAAAACCCGTAGAGGTCCCCTTTTATAGCCATTTGGAAAAGTGGGTCAAAGAGCAGAAATTTCCACAACGACAGCATCAATGGTCAGCACAAATCGAGAAAGCGCCAGGCATCAAGGATGACGATAAGTACTGGTCAGGCATAAAGGCGCAATTACGGCGCTACAACCCTAAGACCGCAATCGATCCCTCAGAGTTAGCCGAAGGGCTCGACTGGAACCCCGTAAAACCCCGTGTTTACTGCGCAATGCTAGGCTGTAACGACGAGCTTTCAGATTTCATAGCGATAGACCGGGAACTGACGGCTAAAGAAGCTCGCGCCATAAGGCACGATTATATGCCAGCGAAAGCTTGCCTGATCCACCCCTCCTACAATTACCTGATCATAAGGTCGGAGCAAGGCAATCTATTTAACTCCAGCCCAACGTGGATCGCTCTGGATGCAGAACAAAACCTTATTACCTCGTCTCGCGACGCCAACCCATTCCGACGCTCGCTGAGTGATTTGCTAGCGGTAGTCCGAAACTATCATTTTGTTCGACATTCGTGGCGTGGGCGCCCTCTGCCATCTTCCTCGTATGGAGAGGATTCCAGGCAAGGCGGGTTCAACATTAGGGAGTGGCTGATCACGTTAGATAATTTCCCCAAACGATACACCGTTGGAAAACACTATATGGTGGTTAACCTTTTGTTTCACCTACGCACGACGGAGCATATCTGCACGAAAGGTAATCACTTGTTGTTCGTGGAAGAGATACAAAGTGATTGGATGCAAAGTCGAGACCCCGACCACTGTAACTATCGTGACCAGTACCATACCCGAAGAATGCCCTGGCTTACCGACTGGCATCAACTCGGTGTAAACCTTGCTTTTTACCTTGCGGCGCATCTGGGCTTCGACGGAGTCTGCATGGCCACAGGCCGCCATCAGGTTGAAAGGTTTGGCGTTCTGAGTATGAAAGGCCTATATGATCTGTACGATAAAATTATTCCACGCCACTGCAAACTAATTGCGAGAACATGGGGATTGCAGGTCGAGAGGCATCTACTACCAATTCATCACCAGCGCTCAACAATATGTAAGTACAGCTCAGGCTATACCGTCATTGATAACAACGCTCATCCGATGACACCCCCTCTGAATAAAAATCACGCGAGGAGCTACCGAATTGAGCGTGAAAAAATTAAATCGGAGGAGGTCCCCACTTACATGCTGAACCCCGCAATCAGAGCGCATCTCCTAGAACGCGGCATTCCAATTTTTGGAGTATTGAAATGACATTGCCTGCAAAGACAAACTTTGGGGACTACGTTCGCGACACACGAGAACGACTGAAATCCAAAGATCGCAGCTTTAGTCTGCGCCAAGTTGCTCAGAGGGTGGGCATACAGCCGACTTATCTCAGCAAATTGGAGCGCGGGGAACTCCCCCCTCCTTCTGAGGAGACCGCAAAGCGTATTGCTGTGGATTTGGGGCTCGACGCAGATGTTCTTCTTGCCATGTCTGGCAAGGTTTCAAGCGAGCTGCGAGCGATTATATGCCAACGTCCCCAACTATTTTCAAAACTCATCCGGCAACTCAAAGACCTGCCGGATGATGCCGTACTAAATATTGTCAGGGAGGTAACAGATGGAGACTGGTAAAAATAGGGTATGGCTAGGCGAACGCAATTTGTACTTCGACTTTCCAAATGTGCATCCAGAGGCACGACTGAGGATCAACTTTAGGCGTACATTGCGAGTGCCGGACGACGGGCGGGACTACCCCCTACCTGCTAGCTTGGGACGTTTTCCCCTACTACCTGTGCAGGATTACGCCGACTCCCTCCCCCCAGTGATGCAGACCTTCGGCGGTGTAATGCTACCCATGTATCAATCCGAGGCGACTTGGTTAAATTTTGATGGGAGCTACCCGATTGCGGTGAAGATTGCAGCGGGAAAGATCAATGCGGTGACTGGCGACAGCTGGCAAGCAACATTGAACAACAACCCACAGGATTACATCACCATCCCCGAACAACCCTGGCTAGATGGCTTTTGTGTTGAAAAAGGCACCGTACGCCAGTTTGTGGCCATGCCATTAGGCGAAGGCTACACCGCCGAAGAACAGCTTACTGGCAAGGCTGAGTTTGGAGGCTTACAAATCCAAGCCTATCCAATGAAGCGCGAGTTCTATGATGAATGGCAAGAAAAGCTGCGCCGCGAGCTGGGCACGGATTATCACGAGCTCCCATTTTTCTTCAGCCGTGAGATCGTTGAAGAATGCCAAATGGGCTACGCCCCTGGCGGGAAAATCGTTCAAGACATCTACGATGATCCACATGGCGTTGACGCGTGGGACTACGATCATTCCCTACGCTGCTTTGTTCACGCGGTGAATAGTGCAGAATACCTCGCCATTACTGGTCGCCAACCTCCACACCCGCCTATTAGCAAGAAGGCATACCAGCAGGAAGGAATACCCTGGTTTGAAATGTATGAACGCGAAAAGAGAGCCTTAAGAGGTAGTTCGCGATTAGCCCGGCTAAAATCACTGGCCCAAAAATCAAAAGAAAAGAACCTGCCGATTTTTGATAACGTCACTATTCACCCCAACACCGTTGAGTTACTTGAAAGTGAGTCTAATAACTGAGGCACGAAGCCATACCTGCCATAAGATTGCTCGTCGGCATACGATAATACTGGATGAACCATCGTCGACATGTAGTGGTCAAGTAAAACTGGCCACGGGTTTATAAGTTTTCCAGTACATACTTTCTGCCACATTTGGCGGCAGGTCATCGTTGTGTCGATGCGGCCTGATTCCGCTGTAGTAGCCAATCACATAATCCGTGATCGACTGCTTCGCTTCAGCAAAAGAGCGGTATCCCGTTTCCGGTACCCACTCGGTTTTCAGGCTGCGGAAGAACCGTTCCATTGGTGCATTATCCCAGCAGTTACCCCGTCGACTCATGCTCTGCTTTATCTGGTAGCGCCACAAGTGTTGCCGGAAGCGCAGGCTGCTGTATTGAACGCCTTGATCTGAATGGAACAACAAGCCATTAGGCCT
>NZ_AULP01000015.1 GCF_000422345.1 Neomelitea salexigens DSM 19753 | reverse complement strand
TGATGGCTTACGAATCGAGAGGAAGGCCTAATGGCTTGTTGTTCCATTCAGATCAAGGCGTTCAATACACCAGCCTGCGCTTCCGGCAACACTTGTGGCGCTACCAGATAAAGCAGAGCATGAGTCGACGGGGTAACTGCTGGGATAATGCACCAATGGAACGGTTCTTCCGCAGCCTGAAAACCGAGTGGGTACCGGAAACGGGATACCGCTCTTTTGCTGAAGCGAAGCAGTCGATCACGGATTATGTGATTGGCTACTACAGCGGAATCAGGCCGCATCGACACAACGATGACCTGCCGCCAAATGTGGCAGAAAGTATGTACTGGAAAACTTATAAACCCGTGGCCTGTTTTACTTGACCACTACACTTCCTCAAGAAGGTTACGCTCCACGGCTACGCCAACACCCGCACTGACGAGTTTGTCGACATCGCCATCGAGAACTTCCTGAAAGAGTCTGGCGAACTGCGCCCGGAAGGCTTGCTGCCCAAACTGGCGTTCTTCGCCGCAACAGTTGAAGAGCTGACCGAAGAGCTGAAACCTGCTGTGGAGCGAGCGCTTCTCAAACACGGCATCCCGACCTCGCGTATTCTGATCAACGTGGGTGACAGCAAGATTACCACTAACGATGACATCCGCGAATTTAACCGGCTCGACACCGAAGGATCGGAAAAGCAGTTCATCCTGCTGGTCAACAAGGGCCGGGAAGGCTGGAACTGCCGCTCGCTGTTTGGCGTTGGACTATTTCGTTCGCCTAAATCGAAGGTATTCGTACTTCAAGCCACCATGCGCTGTCTAAGGGCTATCGGGCAGGCTCAGCACACTGGTAATGTCTTCCTCTCCGAGGACAACCTCAACACCCTGAACGACGAGCTGCAGCAGAACTTCCGCATCAGCGCGGACGAGCTGCAGAAAACCGGCAAGGACAAGGAGCGCGTGGAGGTGCGCGTGGTTGAGCCGCCGGTCAAGATCAAGCTAGTGCGTGTGCGAAAGCAATACGAGATACGCGAAAAGCAGTTGTTGACGGGGCAAGCGTTGATGCCCGAGCGAGCGGATGCGCAGAAGTGGGGCGAACTGGTCGAGAAATACCGTCTGATCGAAACTCAGCAGGATGGTTTGACCGCCGTCGACGCGGCACTCGCTTCCGGCAGCCGCACCTTTGATCTCACATCGCGCCGGAAGAAGCGAACCTTCTCACAACTATCGCTTGTGGCCGAGGTATCCCGCTATCTGAACCGGTGTCCGCTGGAGATCGAGGAACTGCTAGCCAAGACGAAAGAGGGTTCCGACGAGCTGGTGGCCATCACCAATGAGTTCAACGAGCTTCTCTACGACGAAATCATACCGCGCCTGTTCCGCCAGCTCTACGACTTGGACGAATCGCAGCAAACCGAGGAGCACGAGGTCGATCTGATTAAGCTGCCCCCGAACGGCTACTACGAGATGTCGGCGGCGAAGGATAAGATCGTTCGGATGCACGACGAGAAGATCAACGATGAAGAGCGCGCCAAGAGCTTCCACCTCGACACCTACTGCTTCGACTCCGGCTCGGAGAACTGGCTATTCTGGGATCTGCTACGCGAGAAGCGTGTCAAAAAGCTCTACTTCACCGGAATGCTGACACACGGCCAGTCCGATTTCTTCATACAGTACATCGACCCCGATTCACGGACTGTGCGCAGCTACTACCCTGACTTCATTTTTCAACGTGAAGAAGCAGATGGCAGCCTGAAGTACGTTATCGTCGAGGTGAAGGCCGACAACCAGATCGAGGACGCTGTTGTACAGGCCAAGAAGGACTTTGCCCAGCAAATCGCGGTGGCAAGCGGGATGGAGTACCGTATCCTGAAATCATCGGATGCCGACAAGAGGCAATTTAGAGTATTACTCTAGAAATTGAATATCAGAACTTGCGTAAACCTTTCCCTAGACTGGGGAGCCTCATAGCTCCCCCGCCAACGCAATTGCCCGAAACGTTACTATCATTACGCCTCTAGGCTTCCTTCAAGAGGCTTTCAGTATTCACCTCGTCCGCAAGATTTGTTACGGGTATCAGAGCAGGACGCTCAATATGGAGCGAGGCAAAGTCAAATAGACTAGTGTCGGCAAGCTGAGAGGGCTTAACCGTCTGAAGACTGCGGAAAATATTAACCACACGATCCGGGTCTTGTGCGTCCCACTCTTCCAACATTGTTTTGGCTGCTTGGCGCTTTAAGCCTTCTTGGGAACCACACAAATTGCAGGGTATTATCGGATAGGCTCGATCCCTAGCAACCTTTTCGATATCTTTTTCACGACAATATGCAAGAGGACGGATAATGATATTCCGCTTGTCGTCGCTCAACAATTTTGGCGGCATAGCTGATAATTTAGCCTGAAAAAACATATTGAGAAACATTGTCTCAACAATGTCGTCCATGTGATGACCCAGAGCAATTTTTGTTGCCCCGATCTCTTCCGAAAAACCGTAAAGGCTGCCCCTTCTCAGGCGACTACAGAGCGCACAAGTTGTCTTTCCCTCTGGAACTTTCGCTTTGACGATAGAATAGGTATCTTTTTCCAGAATAAAGTATGGGATATTGTTTTCTTCCAAATATCTTGGAAGCACATCCTCAGGGAAGCCTGGTTGTTTTTGATCCATATTTACAGCAACAACCTCAAATTTTACTTTTGCGACTCGCTGTAAGTGCAGCAGTGCATCTAGCATTAAAAATGAGTCTTTCCCCCCACTTATCGCCGCCATAATTTTATCGCCATCCTCTATCATTTGATAATCTGAAACGGCTCTCCCTACCAAACGATATATCTTTTTAAGGCGTTTTCCAGCGTTTGTCATACTTTCGGTCTCACATTAAGTTCTTCAGGTCTTTCCTTTACGAGATCTCGAAGGTCAAGATTCGGAATAGCGGTTGCGTTGGCAAAAATACGATCAATCATTCGTAATTGTTGGGCGTTCTTTTCTTCCAAATCGCGAACTTCCTTTTCGAGGCGTGCTATGCGCTCCTGGGCATTAATATCTGACCGAGTGATGCTAGCCACAACCTCAGGAGTAACGCCGCGAAGGTCGCTTTTTCGGTTCGAATAAGCAGTGTAAATTCCTCTATAGGTACAAAGCGTTTGGCGTGTTGTTTTGATCTCCAGTTCAAGCTCAATCGCCTTCGCAAGCAGTTTCCAAGTCAGTTTGCCTTTCCAGTTGGAAATCAGTCGCTCGATACGCCGCTGGTCTTGCGCTGAGATGCTGGGTAGCGCCATTTACTCTGTCTCCGCAAGGCTGTATTTGGCCATTAATTCCTTCAAATCTCTATTGGAGCGAGGCTCGTCTGTAGCCTTTTCTTGTCTTGCAAGAGCGTTCTGCAAATCCTTATGGGAATCCGTAAGCTTGGCCAAAACTTGTGTAAGTTTCTTGGACTTAGCATCGAGGAGATTGAACTGTCGAGCTTTTTCACTGAAAGAGATCACAGTGCCGACTGGCATATCTTTCATTAGCTGGACGAGCTGAGCTAGGACTTGTGTATTAAAGTTATGGAGAACGAACCACTCCTGCATTGCACGTGAGGCACCGAGGCGATTATCATTTTTAACCGCCTCCAGGCGCCGGTGCTGGAATTGACAGTCCTTTTCGAGTGTATCGATAGCGTCACCATCTCCAGCTACATGGCAGGCATTCGGACACATGAAGCAACTCGATACAAAATCGTTCAGGTATTCGCACGGAATCACAACCAGATTCTGAGTGCAAAGACCCGTCGAAGTAACACTTGCGGGCAAGTTAAATTCCCGCGCAATTTCGTTGCTTGAGACCCAGCGAATCGGTTGGGTGGTTTCGGTCGCCTTTTTCTGAACGCCCGCCACTCTTGAACTGCGCTCAGCATGGCTGGTATGAATGTACTCGTATGTTTGCTCGCGACTTTTGCGACCCGACCAAGCTGTCAAGACTTCGTTGGGAATACCGCTTTTGTCGGCAATGGTATTCGTATAGTGACGGAGTTGATGTAGATTCAGAAAGTAGTTAGAACTGAAACCGTGACGTAGGAAAATATCACCACTTTTACCAAGCCCCCAACTAGCCATCGTTGAAAGAGAGCGCGGGGTCAGTATATGGTAGTATCCCTGCTGGCCTGGCACGCCTCCCCTTTTTCTATTAGCGCCGTTCTTAAAGAACTGATGACCTAAAACACAGAAGAGTGCAACGTCCATTTTGACGCTATTCAAATCACCAGTAGAAAAACCTGCAGGGAAGCTGGGGAATGCCTCTCTCTGCAAATCACGCACTACTTTCTCAAGCTGTCCAATAGAAATTAAACGATTCTGATTTGGGTCAAACCTCGGAGCCTGAGAAAAACTAAAATTGACTCCCAACAAACGCTCAATACCGGGTCGTTTTGCCAATCTCATCGCGTTTGATGAAATTTCATCCTCTATCTGCAGTTCGAATATGTACTTGGACTTCCAGCAGCTCTTGCGTGTGGCTAGTTTTATCGGTCTGCTTCTTTCGTACGGTGCCCCCTGATCTTCAGCGTCATGAATAAATACATGAACTTCTGTATCAACGTCATAGAAACCTAATGCGTAACCTAAAGTGAAAAGATGAGGTTTACGATTCAGGTCTATACGCACTTTTCTTTCCGGGTCGATTGGAAACCCTTTTAGTAGCTGCCCAAGTGTTTGGTCTGGCCGAGAGTAATAGGAAGCTACGATTCGACCTGGCTGACAGGCTTTTGAGAAGTAGTTTATCCCTTTCTCAACATGACCGCTAAGTGCCGAAAGAATATGGGTTCGATTGTCTTGATAGCCTTTGCTACCCGGCCAATCAAGATAAAAAACATCTGCTCGACCATCCTCTGAATAACTTTGGAGCTTCTGATTGACAAGAAGTGGCACTTCAGCCCCGGCTCGATTCGGTGATGCGCAGCAAAGCAAAACAATAAATGTAGTCAATGCATCTCGAAAACAGCCTTGTCCGGCATTTCCTTGTTTGAGACTGGTGATTGTTTTTGCATATATGTTCCCAGCAGCTCTTATGACCTCCTCATTGGCCATTTTCTCTCTGCGGGTGGCTTCGACACTGTGACCCGTCCGATCACGTTTATCCCTGATATTACGACGAACCTGATCGGATGCACGAGGCATCAGCCCTTGTCGCTCACAGAACTCAAGGAATACCACCATCCGATCAAGCCTAGTCTCCCCGAAACATTCGATGATCGTTGATCCTGTTTGTGTATGGAGGTTACCCTGCATGTTTGTGAGTAAGTATCGCGCCGCTCCGATACGTGCCTGTATCTCCGAGGCGAAAACAGAGGCATTAAACGCCTCAATCACGAAAACCTTCAACAAGTCTCCGTATGGCTCTGGCAATGCGTATTTAGGGGCTGAACCTGCCGATCCAGATCCTCTTGTGCCGTGCCTTCCGGTTAAAATCCGAGTTCTCTTGCCATTGTTTGGATCAATGTAAAACCAGACAAGATTATCGAAAGTTGCCAATTGGCCATCTAGGTTTTGGAACTGCTTGAAGGGCGCTTCATCCTTGTACTTTTGAATTAGTGCATGAGTACGGACAAGGTACTTATTCAACGCCACGTCGTACCTCCAGCACTTGATTACACACGTCTATCGTTCGCTTGATCCACGCGACCTGTTTTGTAAGCTTCTCCACACTGAGCTTTTCGACGGGCGAAAGTAGCTTTTTGCTATTGGCTGCCAGCTTCTGTTCAGCCAGCTCAAGCACTCCGGCGTGATCAGCTTCCAGAATTGGTCGAAAGTTGTTGCACCCGTAGCAGCCAATCGGTCGCCCGGTAACAGCCGAGCAAGAGTTGCAACTTTGCTTATCTCTTATGCCGCCGACGCTGTTGAACTGATGATCGAGGACCTCCGCATCTTTGCCTGAGACTCTCTCCAGTGGATCGCTGAATACAGCAGCTAAAAACTCCGATCCATCATAGAGTTCGTCGATCATCCGACGCGATCGGTAGTCAAGGTCAATGTAATGCCGAGCCGCGGGCTCAGTAACTCCTGTGATCTTTGCTAACGTCGCTGCGGTGTAGCCCGCCTGTGCGCCCCGAGTCAGCACTGTATGCCGAATTCTGTTCGACGTCACTGTGCAATCCTTCGTCCGGCTGGATTCAGCTGCAACGTATCTCATGCTCATCGCTATTGCAGATTCGTTGACATGAAATCCACGAGACTCTTGAGTAAACAGCGACCTCAAGCTCTCAATCGAGCCAATATTTTCATTGAACAAGCCAGTTAACGGGAACATCGGCATATGAGGCAAAAAATCACGCGTCTCTTCATGGGTGACCGGACAACCGCTATTTTTCAGCCAGAGCTGGACACCATGCATATAGAGCCGTTTGTAACTGGCGATTAGCTCTGAGCTTTGCGCGTTGAGAGCAACCGGGAACCTCTCTGGTGCCGTCCTCCACGATCTGCCGCTAGCCTTTGCATGAAAAAACCTTATCTGGAGTTGGTCGATGCCAATATTTCCAACTTCCTGGGATGGGTCGATTCGTTGGTCTTCAAACCCACTGCCTACTGGAATCACATCTATCCATTTGAGCATCGACAATTGTATGGGGCGACGAACAGTGATTGCCGCTAGTTTATTACTAATGGAACGGCAAATTTGGCTGAAGGATTGTGATTGGAAAAATTCGAGCGAGCGGTCTGCATTCCAGTCAATCGACTGGAGGCGCAGGTTCAAAGCGGCGCAAAAGCTATCAAACTCTTGGTGACTTAGCGCACCTCTTTTCGAATCAAATGTGAGTGTTTTTTCCTTGTCCAAGTTGGCTTTCGTGAATCCGTGGTAATCGTTGTATTGCTTGTATCCAAGTTTGCAAAGCGTGCCAAAGAATTGGTTAAGCCCCTTCTTATGAGACACCGGAAGGCCGCTCCACAGCGACCTCAACTTAATCAACGGTGGGATTCCTGATGATAGGTATAGTTTGGTATTAGATACAATTGTTGAGGTCGTACCGGCAGCCTTCGACGTCGCGTAGTGCGAATAGACCGTTAGCATGTCGCTTCTGTCTTCATCCGAAATAGCCGTATTCCAGACCCAGCTCATATCAAACTTCCAACCTTTACTGGTCGTCGCGAGCAGCTGCCAAGAATCGGCGGTTACGTCAACTTTAAGGCCGCTTTGAGCGGTAATTGTGTTTGGCTCATGCGACCGCATTGCCTGTTGCAACAGGGCATTCATTTCGCACCATCCACACGATCTTGGTGGGACTGCATGATTTTCCGAACTTTCTGATAGGTTCTTCGATCGTTGTATATGTCCGACATTGCCGAGTTAGCGGACCACCCCATTGCGTACTTTCTGGCATCTTCAACCTGTTGTGATGTGAAGTTCTGATGATCGCTATTGTCATCAAAAAGGTCGTTCCACATGTGCCGCATCAAATGTGGGTGTACGCGGTAACCAAGCACCTTTGAAAGCGTGAAGAACACTTCATTGATTGATTTCGCAGCAAGAGGCTGTCCTTTTGTGCCCTTCGCATTGCTGTTACTTACAAAGACAAAGTCGTTCTCGGCTGATCCGCATATCAGTTTCCGGTCACTTTCTATGTAGAACAAAAGGGCATCCATGACCGTGGGGTTCAGCGCCGCGAGGTGAGCTTTGGTTTTTTGGTTCGGTCTTTCCAACCGTGGGTCCGATACGTCATCGCGCTCTGGATAAATCCAAAGCGCCGCACCGGAGCTGTCAGAGCGTAGATCCGATATCTTTAACTTTGCCAGTGCGCCTCGCCGAATACCCGTGTCGAGAAGTAATGTGACGACCAGGTAGTTCCGCAATCGGTTACGTTGGGTGAATGGGTTGTTAGGGGACGATGGTCGAATGATCTCAATTAACTTGCAAAAGACGTCTGGCGGAATCGCATCTTTAGTTGGGTGTCGATTCACATGCGCCTCAACGACATTCAATGAACGCTCATCTTGGAGCATCTTCATTGTTAATTTCTCGAAATTGCGTTCGAGCTTCTCACCGACGGAAAGTGGATCATGGAATTGCTCAAACAACCACGTTATATAGCTTCGAAGCCGGTTCAGTCGTCCACGCTGAGTCTCGCTGGAGACCTTGCTGGCGACAAAGTTGTTTGACGCCATGATATTCCTGAACGTTTTGCTCTCAGCGTGGGACAAGAGCGGAACCACCTTTGAGTCAAGGTCGATATCAGAGCTCAAGGCACACTGCGTATGAAAATCCGAATACTCAGCCATGCTAATCAGGTCGCCGGAGGCTATTCGGCCAGTCAGATCAATGCCCTTTCGATCAAAGTACTTGAGGATGAATAGCAGATCTCTGCCGTAACGGTGCTGTGTGCTATTTGCGTATGAACTGAGCGTATTGAGATATGCCGAAACGTACGGCTCGAACGGGCATGAATGTCCATTAACGATGGCGAAGAAGGTCTTCTTATTCCATTTGTAACGCTTCAAGGTCGCATCAAGCATTCTTGACAAATCGCACCGGGCAATAATTTTTATACGACTGTATGCTGAAGCTTACATTTTGTCAAAAATAATCAATCAACAGTGAGGGTCAACTACAAACGGAGAAAAGAGAAAAGAGAAAAGAGAAAAACTAGGTAATACCAACAAGATTAGCATGTCGTGACAGATGCAATAACCCTAGCAGCACAGTTGGCAGCTCTCAGCCAATGTTTACAAGATATTTACCGGACATAATTTACCACCCGACAGGCAGACCATTACCCGGTCGCCCTCTTCGATCATCTGAAAATCCTCTATCGCCTGCCCGGTGTGCCGGCGGAGGCGCTTCTGCAACTTGTTAAACTCCAGCTTAGACATTGCCGGCGTCGCAGAACTCGGGGTTTCAGAAGCGGAAAACATAGCTGTTGCCTGTGTATCGGTGAACGAAGACGAGCGGCGCATTATATAGAGTTGACTAAATATCAGCCACAAAGGCTTGAAAAATTCCCCTTAGAGCGGCGGAAAACGCCGCTGCGACTGGTAATCTTTGCCTTAGGTGTCTATTATTAGCCCGCCAAAATCTGCTGGCATGAGGTGTTATTTTTACACGGCCAGACCCCGGCACGGGTGCATGCCGGATTGTGTAATCCACGTCCGGTCGCACCCGCTCACAACCGGCTAAAGACCAGATCATTTACCAGAAAGGGAACGCTCCATGAAACAACCCGTTCGTGTCACCGTTACCGGTGCAGCAGGCCAGATTGGCTATGCACTGCTTTTCCGTATCGCTTCCGGCGCTATGCTGGGCGACGATCAGCCCGTCATTCTGCAACTGCTGGATATCACTCCTGCTCTGGACGCGCTGGAAGGCGTAAAAATGGAGCTTGAAGACTGTGCCTTCCCACTGCTGAGCGGTGTTGTCTGCACTGACGACCCCAATGTTGGCTTCAAGGACAGCGATTACGCCCTGCTTGTTGGCGCTCGCCCACGTGGCCCCGGTATGGAGCGCAAGGATCTGCTGGAAGCAAATGCCGCGATCTTCTCTGTTCAGGGTAAAGCGATCGACGAAAATGCCAGCAAAGATATCAAAGTACTGGTAGTCGGCAACCCTGCCAACACCAACGCTCTGATCACTCAGCGCAATGCGCCGTCTATCAACCCGCGCAACTTCACTGCAATGACTCGCCTGGACCACAACCGCGCGATGACGCAGATTGCTCAGAAAACCGGCAAAACCGTTAACGACGTAACGAACATGACTATCTGGGGCAACCACTCTGCCACTCAGTACCCGGATCTGTTCAATGCAAAAGTTGCGGGTGAAACTGCCTCCGACCTGGTTGATCAAGAATGGCTGGAGAACGACTTCATTCCAACAGTTCAGCAGCGTGGCGCAGCCATCATCAAGGCGCGCGGTGCGTCTTCTGCAGCGTCAGCAGCCAATGCGGCTATCGACCACATGCGCAGCTGGGCACTGGGTACTGAAGGCGACGACTGGGTATCTATGGGCGTTTACAGCGACGGTAGCTACGGCATTCAAGAAGGCCTGATCTACTCCTTCCCCTGCCGCTGCAAAGGCGGTGACTGGGAGATCGTTCAAGGCGTTGACATCAACGATTTCAGCCGTGCGAAAATGCAGGCGACTGAGCAAGAGTTGGCTGAAGAGCGCGACGGCGTTAAGCACTTGCTGCCCTAAGGCATTTTGCCAGGCAGTAAAGAAAAAGGCGGCCTTCAGGCCGCCTTTTTTGTAAGCGCGTAAATTGAACCAGCCATTGGCAAGGACATATCAATGAATAAAACCGCAGTGGTACTCGGTGGCACGGGCCTGGTTGGCAGTGCATTGCTGGAACTCTTGGTTCACAGCCCTGCATTCTCGAACGTGCGCTGCATCAGTCGCCGGGCTCCCCACCTCGACCACCCCAAATTAGCGCATTGTCACGCTGATTTTGAGCAACTGGAAAATTACGCAGAGGCGTTTCAGGGCGACTGTCTATTTTCCTGCCTGGGGACAACGCGCAAGCAGGCGGGCTCACTGGCCGCTCAGCGCCGCGTTGACGTGGACTACCAGCTTCGCGCCGCTCAAATGGCCGCGCAACAAGGCGTGCCACATTATTTGCTTGTGTCAGCCATGGGCGCCAATGCGAATAGTTTAAGCGCCTACATGCAAATGAAGGGCGAGTTAGAGGACGCGGTCATTGCGCTCAACTTCGCAAGCACCAGCATATTTCAACCTTCGCTGCTAACAGGTGCTCGCGACCAACGCCGCTGGGCAGAATCACTCTCTGCCCCGCTTATGGAAGCCGCCTGCCACCTCCCCGGCTTAAAAAACTATCGGCCGATTTCAGGTACACAGCTGGCACAAGCGATGCTGGAGTGCAGTTTGGAAAATACTCAAGGCCTCAAGCACTATCGCCTGGGGGAGTGTTTTCCAAGGTCAGAGTAAATCTCCTCAGTCGGGCTCGTCGGCAAACAACGCACTCGCGCTAAGGCCATTGCTTTCAAACATGCCCCGCAGGCTTTTTAAGGCTTCGACCTGGATCTGCCGCACCCGTTCGCGGGTCAAGCCGATCTCGCGCCCGACTTCTTCCAGTGTTGCCGCCTCGTGGCCGCGCAACCCAAATCGCCTTACCACCACTTCTCTTTGCTTATCGCTCAGCTCATCGAGCCAGTGGTCAATGCTGTCGGAGAGGTCATCATTTTGCAGAATTTGACTGGGGTTTAGCGCGTTGTGATCGGCGATTGTGTCCAGCAGCACTTGATCGGAGTCCTGCGCCAGGGGTACATCCACCGACGCCACACGCTCTTTTAGCCCACACAGGCGCTTGGCCTCGGCAACAGGGCGATCCAGCTCCCTTGCCATTTCTTCCGGCGAGGGCATGTGGTCCAGCTTTTGGCTCAGCTCGCGCTCCGCGCGCAAATAACTGTTGAGCTCTTTCACCACGTGTATCGGCAAACGAATCGTGCGGGTCTGATTCATAATCGCCCGTTCAATGGTTTGGCGTATCCACCAAGTGGCATAGGTAGAAAAACGAAAGCCGCGCTCGGGGTCAAACTTCTCGACGGCGCGAATAAGCCCCAAATTCCCCTCCTCTACTAAGTCGAGCAGAGTAAGACCTCGATTTAGATAGCGGCGGGCAATTTTCACCACCAAGCGCAGGTTACTCTCTATCATGCGCTTGCGACCAGCCTCATCACCCTTGCGAGCTAGGCGCGAGTAATAGACTTCTTCATCGGCAGTGAGTAACGGCGAATAGCCAATTTCGTTGAGGTATAACTGAGTAACATCTAACTCAGCGCTGTGCCGCTTACTGCGTTTTAAGCGGCTGATGCCTTTCTCAGTAGTGGGTTCTTGTTGTTTTTCTATATCCGTATCTGCCACGCCCTTAACAGGCCGCGACGCTTTTCCGTTCGATTCATATACCCGCATCGTCGAATCCTTATGCAAGATTGTTATTGTTTCGACTTGGGTGACGCCCTCTTGCTCCTCCTACTCTAACGCCGCGGAAGCAGCTTCAAGGGATCAACCGGTTTTCCGTCAATTCGAACTTCAAAATGCAACTTCGCCGAGTTCGTACCGCTGTCACCAAGTTCAGCGATGGTTTGCCCAGCGTTAACGCTCTCTCCCTCTTTTACTAGCAAGCGCCGATTGTGACCGTAGGCACTTAAGTAGCGCTCTGAGTGTTTCAATATAAGTAGGTTGCCGTAACCTACCAAGCCACTGCCTGCGTAAACGACAACACCACTCTTCGATGCCCTTACAGGCTCACCCATTTTACCTTTGATATCAATACCCTTGTGAGCCTGGCCTGTCGCAACAAACCCTCGCGTAAGCGGCCCCTTTACCGGCCAGCGCCATGACTCCTTCGCGGAGCTACGCGGCGGCGACGACTTCTTCGCAATAGTCTTTTTTTGAGGCTTTACTGTTGGCGTAGGGGTTTTTACTGAGGGTGAAGAAACGGATTTCCCCGCAACTTTTTTCGGCGTGGACGGCGCGGCATAACGCTCTTTCAACATGATCGCCTGGCCGGGGAAGATGGTGTACGGCGATCGAATATTGTTAGCGTTCGCTAACCGTTTAACGTCGAAACCGTAACGCCATGCGATTGAGAAAAGGGTGTCACCACGGCTGACAATATAATAGGGCGGCGGCTTTTCTGAAGGGTTGTATCGATCAACAACCGGCGCAGGGCGATGAGGGGCGCTGCATGCGCCAAGCGCCAACAACAGCACAGCCATAAGCAGAGTGTATCCTACCCTCTTCACTGACGCGGAACCTTCATAGCGAGCTTTCCAGTGGCAATTTGTCATTGGCAACGACTGATTGACCCTAAAGCGAACAAAAGATTCTTTTTATCCGCAGCAGGATCAAGCGGGTTTTGATTGTTATCAGTGATTTAAACGCCTCGGCTTATGTAAAAATAATCTTAAAAAAGTCTCAATTTCTACTGGCTACGCGCTCAAGCAAAAAGACAGTAGCAAAACCAACGGCCATCAGCAGCGCGCACATCAACCACTGAGGGTCAGCTTGTTCAGCGTACTGCATGGGCCAGACATTACGCCAATCGACGCTGTGCTCATCGGTCAATAACAGCCCCGCTGAGGAAAGCTTCCACGGCCAAATCACCGCCAATGACCCCAGCAGAATCCCTGTCAACGTAGCCAGCAACGAGCGCCTATGGGTGTGCATCAAGTAGCTAAGCAGGCGAACAAACAACATCAAGCCCGTGGCACAGCCCAGCATGAACACCGCGATCATGCCAAGGTCCATCGACTTAATGGCATTGATAATCGGCTCATACATCCCCAGCAGTAGCAGGATAAAACTGCCTGAAATTCCCGGCAAGATCATCGCGCATATCGCCACCGCACCCGCGCCATAAACGGTCAACATATTCACCGGCACCTCCGCCGGGCGCAGCGCGGAGATGACCAGCGCGAAAACCAAGCCCAGTACAACAAAACCAATAGGCTGCCCCCGGCCGGGAATCTGCTGGTAGACAAACAATGCCGACGCGAGGATCAACCCGAAAAAGAAGGCTGCCAGCAACAGCGGGTGAGTAGCCAGAGCCCAGGATATCGCTCGCGCCAGCGACAACACACTGAAGGCGATTCCCAGTAATAAACTCAGCAAAAAACCACCATTGACGTACTGCCATGCCGCCGATGGACCGCGCGTGAACAGTAACTTGAGTGCCTGCAGATTGCAGGCTTTCAAACTTTCAATGAGCTGGTCGTAAATACCGGTAATGAAGGCGACAGTTCCTCCCGAGACTCCCGGTACAATATCGGCAGCACCCATTGCCGCCCCGCGCAGCATCACGCCAGCGCTAAAGCCCTTCATACATCTTCCTTAATTGAATTTGGCAACACGTTTAGGCGACAACACCACCCACCAGAGGCACGAACAACACCGGCTCAATGCACTGCTCTTCTATACCGTCTTCATGCCGGTCGTAAACATAAAGGCTCTGTGGTTTGCCCTGCTCACCGACGGGAATAACCAGCCTGCCGCCCACCGCGAGTTGTTCTAACAACTCAGCTGGCACCACCTCTGGCGCCGCCGCCGAGAGTATCGCATCGAAGGGTCCACGCTCAGGCCAGCCCATACCGCCGTCAGCATGGCGCAAATGCACATTGTGCAGGCCCAAATGGCGAAGGCGCTTACGCGCTTTCTCCTGCAGAGGTCGGATGCGCTCAACGCTGAACACGCGCCCGACGTGTTGCGCTAGAATCGCTGTTTGATAGCCCGACCCCGTGCCCACTTCCAGCACGCGCTCACGCGGGCCATTGGCCAACAACAGCTCTGTCATGCGTGCAACAATGTAGGGCTGAGAAAGCGTTTGCTGGAAGCCTATCGGCAGCGAACTGTCCTCATAAGCGCGGTGAGCTAACGCCTCATCCAGAAAGATATGCCGCGGTGTGGCCCGAATCGTATCCAGCACCTTTTGATTGCTAATGCCCTGCGCGCGCAAGCGCTCGATCATTCGATCTCGGGTACGCTGGGAGGTCATCCCAATGCCCTGCAAGTTAATACTACTCACCTTTGCTCTTCTCTGTTTTATGGCCTTCAGGCGTTAATAAATTCTCTCACAAGCGCTGTAGCGAAACAGCCACTGGGTAGTGAAAACTGCAACTGCAGCTGATCATCACTTAACCACTGCCAGCATAATTCCTTTGGAATAACCCGCAGACTGCGCCGTTCCATTTTCATACCGTGGCGCAGTAAACCGTCGCACAGCGTTTTATGGGCGGCGAACACCGATTGCTCCAAGGCGTCCACCTCAGCGGTAACGCTGTGGCGCGCCACCTTGCCAAACAGCGGGCCACTGGGGTGTATATCCCCCTCGGCGATACGTTTTGCGATCCCCTCATCCGGCTCAGCCGCAAAAACACTGCCGCTGTCGCGCAAGCTATATAGCTCACCTTCTAAGGGCGATAGCCACGTTCCTGCCTGCAATCGTAATGCCAAAACCTCATTAAACAGGTAAGAGCGCGCCGAGGACAGGTAAATACTTCGCTGAAATCGCTGAGGCTTACTCTCTCCCTCAAACCAAGCGCGGCACTGCTCGATATTCGCACCATCGTGGCCAAAGCGCTGCTCACCGAAATAATTCGGGTAGCCGGCGCACAGCATCTTCAGGCGGCGATCAATATCGTCGCGGTCGCCAACCACCTCACGCAGACGAATCACAAAGCGATTGGCACGGTGACTACCAGGGCGCAGTTTCTGCCGGTGCCGACCCCAGCGTTCTACCCTCCAAAAACTGTCGCCGGATACCTCAGTAATACCGTCCCAGTCTCGCCCCTGCTTACCCGGCAGGTGAACGCAGAACCATTGCCGAGTTAAGGCGTGTCGGTCCTTCAACCCACTATAGGTAACGGCTTTGAGGGAAACACCGGCTAAGTCAGCGATACGGCGGGCAACATACTCGGTGTTGTTGCCACGTTTCTCCACCCACAGCCAATCGAATTCACCATCGAGGCTAAATTCAACGTCAAATTGTTCTTCGACTTCAAAATCCTCGGGCACGCTGCGCAGGCGTCCGCGCGTCTGAGGAGCACCGAGGTAGGTTGGCCAGTCAGGCAGCATTGGCATCGCGCTCGAGCAATACAACAGCGTCAACGGCAATGCCCTCTTCCCGACCCACGAAGCCAAGTTTTTCAGTCGTGGTTGCCTTCACGCTAATATCAGCCAGCGCAACATTTAGGACGCTCGCAAGGCGCTGACGCATAATGGGAATGTGTGGGGCGAGCTTCGGCGCCTGAGCGGCAATGGTGATATCGGCATTTCCCAATACATAGCCTTTCTGCTTTATCAGCGCGTAGCAATGCGCTAACAGCTCAGCACTATCCGCGCCCTTGTAAGCCGCATCGGTGTCGGGAAAATGCTGACCGATATCGCCCAGTGCCAAAGCACCGAGCAGCGCATCGCAGAGCGCATGAATGGCAACATCCCCGTCGGAATGCGCCTCTAGTCCTTGGTGGTGATCGAGCCGAATGCCGCACAAAACAATGTGGTCTCCGCTGCCAAAGCGATGAACATCGTAGCCATGACCAATACGCACACCACTCATCAGAGCACCCCTTCGCGCGACTGCGCCTGCAAATAGAACTCCGCCAATGCTAAATCCTCGGGATAAGTCACTTTGATGTTCGCCGCACTGCCTGCCACCAGCTGTACGCTGCCGCCACAGTGTTCAATCGCAGACGCTTCGTCGGTTACCGTCAAGCGGTGCTCTCGGCAGTAGCGCAGCGAGGACACCAGCTCTCCATAGCGAAATACCTGCGGCGTCAACGCTCGCCACAAGCCGCTGCGGTCCAGGGTTGCTTGGACCTCATTGGCTTGGCTGGCACGCTTTACCGTATCGACAATCGGTGCCGCCAACAGGCCACCGCGCTGCTGAGAAAGCGTAGCCTGAATCAGCGCCGACAAATCGGCCGACGTCAGGCAGGGTCGTGCGGCATCGTGCACCAATACCCAATCGGCATCACTGGCCTCACCGCGCAGCGTCAGCAGCGCCATCTCCACAGAATCTGCACGTTCACTGCCGCCAACCACAGCCCGAACTCGGGGATGATGGCTTATGGGTAGAGAGGAAAACTGCTCATCACTGGGATGGAGAGCAAACAACACGGCTGATATTTGAGGTTCAGCCAGCAGGGCTGATGCACTGTGTTCGACAACCGTGCGACCAGCGAGAGGCATATACTGCTTGGGACGCTCACTGGCAAAACGGCTGCCTCGGCCGGCCGCTGGAATAATGGCCCACAAACGCTGTGTCACGGTGAGTCTTCTATGATGAGATAAAACGTTTCGTCCTCGCGAATCAGCCCCATATCATTCCGGGCTCTCTCCTCAATACTGTCGAGGTTATTCTTGAGGCTATGCACCTCGCCCAGCAGCCGATCATTGCGCTGCCGAAGCGCGGTATTGTGTTGCTGTTGATCGCCAATTTCCCGCCGCAGACTAACAATCTGCTCCCAACTACCGCTGCCATTCCACAGGCGCAATTGCAGCGCAAGCAGTAATACCAGTAGCAGTAGCAGCAATCGGCGGCGGGTCATTGCTTATCCTTTGTCGGTGCTCAGAGACCACGTTTGTCTCTGAACACACGTACACAGTGCGATCAGGCGCGAAACTCATCGCGACCGCGATAGGCTGCGCCGAGTTCTGCTTCAATACGAAGCAAGCGGTTGTACTTAGCTACACGGTCAGAGCGACACAGCGATCCGGTTTTGATCTGGCCAGCAGAGGTTGCAACCGCCAAATCGGCAATCGTGGTGTCTTCTGTCTCACCGCTGCGGTGAGAAATCACCGCCGTGTAACCGGCATCTTTGGCCATTTTGATTGCATCCAGTGTCTCGCTCAGCGAGCCGATTTGGTTGAATTTAATCAAAATTGAGTTGGCGATGTTGTTATCGATACCGCGCTTCAAGATGCTGGTATTGGTCACAAACAGGTCGTCGCCCACCAGTTGCACACGCTTACCGGTCAGCTCAGTCAATGCGGCCCAGCCCTCCCAATCGCTCTCATCCATACCGTCTTCGATAGAAATAATGGGGTAGCGCTGAGACAATCCGTCCAGATAGGCGGCAAAGCCGGCGGCATCAAACTCTTTACCTTCGCCGCTGAGCTTGTACTTACCGTCTTTGTGAAATTCCGAGGCCGCGCAATCCAGCGCCAGAGTCACGTCTTCGCCGAGGGTGTAACCGGCGTTCGAAACCGCCTCTGCAATCACTTCCAGAGCCGCTTCGTTCGAGGGCAAGTTGGGAGCAAAACCGCCTTCATCACCCACTGCGGTGCTGAGACCACGGCCGGCAAGCACCTTTTTCAGTGCATGGAATATTTCAGCGCCAATGCGCAGCGCTTCCGCAAAAGTCGGTGCCGCAACGGGCTGAATCATGAATTCCTGAATGTCGACGTTGTTATCCGCGTGCTCGCCACCATTGAGAATGTTCATCATGGGCACCGGCATGGTGTACTGGCCTTCCGTACCATTAATTTGTGCAATGCGTTGGTAAAGCGGAATACCTTTCTCTGCCGCAACCGCCTTTGCAGCCGCCAGAGATACTGCCAAAATCGCGTTGGCGCCAAACTTCGCTTTGTTCTCGGTACCGTCGGCGTCGATCATCGCTTTGTCGATCGCACGCTGATCTTCGGCATCCATCCCCATCAACAGATCGCGAATATCGGTATTGATATTGGCGACGGCTTTCGTCACACCCTTACCCAGGTAGCGCGACTTATCGCCGTCACGCAGTTCAAGGGCTTCACGTGATCCCGTCGATGCACCAGAGGGAGCACAGGCACTACCTACCGCCCCAGAGGCCAACACAACGTCTGCCTCCACGGTGGGGTTACCGCGAGAATCCAGTACCTCGTATGCCTTAATATCGACGATTTCTGCCATGGGGTGATCTCCTTCCTATAAGTCGTATCGCGACGCCGAGCGTCGTTATTGTTTTAAAAATGAATGTGGTTTAGCGAATGTCCAGCGCCGGCAATGACTTCACAAGATCATCGACGGCTTTCATTTGCTGTAAAAACGGTTTCAGTGCAGACAGCGGTAGCGCGCTGGGGCCGTCGCATAACGCTTGATCCGGATTCGGGTGCGCCTCCAGAAACAGCCCAGCTAGCCCCTGGCTCATCCCCGCCCGGCCCAGCTCAGCAACCTGGTGACGGCGCCCACCGGAGGCCGCGCCCATCGGGTCGCGACACTGCAGGGCGTGGGTAACGTCAAAAATGAGCGGCGCGCCGCCACTGACTTCACGCATGGTGCGAAAACCCAGCATATCGACAACCAGGTTGTCATAGCCAAAATTACTACCGCGCTCGCACAGCATGACTTTTTCGTTGCCACACTCCGCAAACTTCTCGACGATATTCTTCATTTGCGCGGGGCTCAGAAACTGCGGTTTTTTGATATTAATCACCGCATCGGTTGCCGCCATCGCTGCCACCAAATCCGTTTGCCGGGCGAGAAAGGCAGGCAGCTGAATAACATCGCAAACCCTAGCAACCGGCGCTGCCTGATGAATTTCGTGAATGTCGGTGATCACCGGCACATTGAAGCTGCGCTTGATCTCCTCAAAGATCTTTAAGCCCTCATCCATACCGGGACCGCGGTAGGAGTGAATCGAAGATCGATTGGCTTTGTCGAAAGACGCCTTGAAAACATAGGGAATACCCAGCTCGGCGCACACCTCCACGTAGGCCTCCGCCACGCGCATGGCCAAGTCTCGCGACTCTAGTACATTCATACCACCGAAAAGCACGAAGGGCAGATCATTGCCCACATCCAAGCCAGCAACGTTGAGATGTTTATCCTGCATAGGGAACTCCGCTTGCAAGGCGGCGCGCATCCCGCACCACCATGTTGTTAGTTAGGGGCGCGGGCGCGATCATTACGCCTGCTGGTGCTTGAGGGCAGCACGCACGAAACCGGTGAACAACGGGTGGCCGTCGCGCGGTGTCGAGGTAAATTCCGGGTGGAACTGGCAGGCGACAAACCAAGGGTGGTCCGCCACTTCAACCACTTCTACCAAACTCTTATCGGCAGACCAGCCACCAATGCGCAGGCCATTATCCTGCAGAGCCTGAACGTAATTATTATTCACCTCATAGCGGTGGCGATGACGCTCGGTAATTTGCTCGGCGCCGTATATCTCCTTCGCCAACGACCCTTCGCTGAGGTGGCACATCTGAGCACCCAAGCGCATGGTTCCCCCCAGGTCGGACTCAGCATCGCGCTGCTCCGTTTCACCTTCAGAGGTCACCCATTCGGTGATCAGACCAACAACCGGGTTGGCACCATCATCAACGAATTCACTGCTATTGGCATCGCTGATACCCAGGACATTGCGCGCAAACTCAATAACAGCAACTTGCATACCCAGGCAGATGCCCAAGTAGGGGATGTTATTTTCGCGGGCGTACTGAACAGTGCGAATTTTACCTTCGACGCCGCGATTACCAAATCCACCCGGTACAAGAATACCGTCGACATCCTTCAGCGCATCAACACCTTCGGTCTCGATGGTCTCGGAATCGATATAGCGCACATTGACCTTAGTGCGCGTGTGAATACCGGCGTGCTTCAGGGCTTCGTTCAGCGACTTATACGCGTCGAGCAGCTCCATATACTTGCCAACCATCGCAATGGTCAGGCTTTGATCCTGATGCAAATCACCGTCGATAACACTATCCCACTCCGACAGGTCGGCCTGGGGGCAATCGAGACCAAAGCGCTCAACCACTAGGTCGTCCAAGCCTTCCGCAGACAACAGCGAGGGAATACGGTAAATGGAATCCACATCGCGCAAAGGAATAACCGCGCGCGACTCCACATTGGTAAACAGTGCAATCTTGTGACGGCTGCTGAGGTCGATTTCGTGATCTGAGCGGCAAAGCAATACGTCTGGCTGCAAGCCAATCGAACGCAATTCCTTCACCGAGTGCTGAGTTGGCTTGGTTTTGGTCTCACCCGCTGTCGCAATATAAGGCACCAGCGTCAGGTGCATCAGCATTGCGCGCTTGGCCCCAAGCTCTATTTTCAGCTGACGGGCGGCCTCGAAGAACGGCAGGCCTTCAATATCACCAACGGTGCCGCCTATTTCCACAATCGCGACATCTGCATCACCAGCACCCGCAATGACGCGGCGCTTAATTTCGTCAGTAACGTGGGGGATCACCTGCACCGTGCCGCCCAGGTAGTCGCCGCGGCGCTCCTTGCGCAATACCGTTTCGTAAACGCGGCCAGTTGTGAAATTGTTACGCTTGTTCATTTTTGCACGAACAAAACGCTCGTAGTGGCCAAGATCCAAGTCGGTCTCAGCACCATCTTCGGTTACGAACACTTCGCCGTGTTGAAACGGGCTCATGGTGCCTGGATCCACGTTGATGTAGGGGTCCAATTTTAGCAGGGTTACTTTCAGCCCACGCGCTTCGAGAATCGCCCCGAGCGATGCAGAGGCAATACCTTTGCCAAGAGAAGAAACAACGCCGCCAGTGACGAAGATGAAACGCGCCATGTGATGCCTATATATCGAGCTGGTAAGGGTGCAGGACTCAAAAAAGCGATGCTTTAAAGGCCCCTGTATGATGGGCGCTCAGTTTAACAGCATGGATCGACCTAGACAATGAAATTAGGCCTCTGAGCCAGGCGTATGCTCTGTTATACTGCCCGGCTAATTGCTTGCACATTCAAGGTCTTAGTTCTATGCAACCCATGTTGAATATCGCCCTGCGCGCCGCGCGCAAGGCCGGTGATCTGGTCGCCCGCGCCGCCGAGCAGATTGACCGCCTGAAAATTGAATCCAAGGGCGAGAATGATTTTGTCACCGAAATCGACCGCAAGGCCGAACAGGAAATCATCTACCACCTCCAAAAAGCCTACCCCGAACACCGCTTCCTCGGTGAAGAGGGCGGCGAAACCGGTAACCCCGACAGCGATTATTTGTGGATTATCGACCCCATCGATGGCACCACGAATTTCGTGCGCGGCATCCCGCACTACTGCATCTCGATCGCCTGCCTTCATCAAGGGCAGATTGAGCACGCCGTTGTATTGGACCCAATCCGTCGCGAAGAATTTACCGCCAGCCGTGGCCGCGGCGCCCAGCTAAATGGTCGTCGAGTCCGCGTGACAATGGCCGCCAGCTTGGAAGGCACCTTGATCGGTACCGGCATTCCATTTAAGTCGCGCAGTGAACAACATATCGCTGCTTACATGAAAAGCCTGGAAGCCGTCGCGCGCGAAACTGCGGGAATCCGCCGCGCCGGTTCAGCCGCTCTCGACTTGGCCTATGTTGCTGCGGGTCGCCTGGATGGCTTCTGGGAAATCGGCCTGAGCAAGTGGGATATTGCTGCTGGTGTGCTGTTGGTTCGCGAGGCCGGTGGCCTGATTAGCGACTTCCAAGGCGGTGGCAATTACCTGGAGAGCGGCAACATCGTGGCCGCTAACCCGAAGTGCTTAAAAGGCTTGCTGCAGGCAGTGAAGCCACCACTTGAGCACATTCGCTAGTCGCTACTAGCCATTTGTAAAAACCAAAAAGGGCGCTAAATGCGCCCTTTTTATTTGCCGAAAATGCCGCAATATTGCTATGGCAGTTCGTCCAGCTCTGCGCCCTCTTTCTCCGGCACCATCAAGTCCTCTGGACTGATCTTCATCGCCACCAACAAACTCGCAACAATAAATACCGAAGAATAGGTACCCACACCCACACCAACCAGCAGTGCCAGTGCAAAGCTGTGGATCATTTCGCCGCCCACCAGTGCCAGTGCTGCCAGCACCATTAAGGTGGTACCCGAGGTCACCAACGTCCGGCCAAGCGTATCGGTAAGCGAGATATTAATAATATCGACCGGAGCGTATCCGCGCATGCCGCGCAAGTTTTCGCGAATCCGGTCAGCAACAACGATGGAGTCATTCAAGGAATAACCAATAACCGCCAGCACGGCCGCCAAAACCGTTAAGTCGAAATCCCAGCCGACCAGCGAAAACACCCCCAAGGTGATGACCACATCGTGCGCCAACGCCAATACGGCGCCAAAGGCAAACTTCATTTGGAAGCGCATTGCCACGTAAATCAGCACTACAATCAGCGCCAGCAATACCGCTAGGCCACCTTGTTCACGCAGTTCCTCACCCACCTGTGGGCCAACAAACTCGATGCGACGCAGCTCCACATCGTAGGGGCTGTCCGCGCGCAGCGCCGACAACACTTGCTCACCTAACGTGGGGCTCAAACCCTGGGGCAGTCGTACGAGCACATCGGTGTCTGAGCCAAAATTGACAACGATGGCACTCTCAAAGCCATTGGTCTCCAGCGTATTACGCACCTCTTGCAGGGGCACGGACTCCTCATAGATCACTTCGATCAATGTGCCGCCGGTGAAGTCCAAACCGAAGTTCAGCCCCTTCACGGCGATCAACAGTATCGAGGCAAGCACGGCCGCCAACGAGAATGCCGCCGCCACTTTGCGGGCACTCATAAAACGGATAAATTTCTTTTCCTCTGACATCGGCCCTTCCTTATATTGCCAGTTTGCTGACACGGCGGCGGCCGTAGATCAGATTCACAATTGCACGCGTTCCCATGATCGCCGTGAACATCGACGTCACAATGCCCAATGACAGGGTTACGGCAAAGCCGCGCACCGGGCCAGTGCCCACCGCATAGAGGATCACCGCCACCAGCAGGGTCGTAATATTGGCGTCCATAATCGTGACAAAGGCACGGCCGTAGCCCGCGTTAATGGCGTGCTGCGGCGACGCCCCGTCGGCAATTTCCTCCCGTATTCGCGAGAAGATCAACACATTGGCATCCACCGCCATACCCACGGTGAGGACAATACCGGCAATACCCGGCAGGGTTAGCGTCGCGCCCAGCAGCGACATGGCGCCGACAAGCAACACAATGTTAAAGGCCAGCGCCACCACGGCGATAATGCCGAACACGCGGTAGTACACCAGCATGAACAACGCCACTGCGGCGAGACCAATCTGCACTGACAACAAGCCTTTGGAGATATTCTCTGCCCCGAGTGATGGGCCTACTGTTCGCTCTTCAACAAAATCGATAGGTGCTGCCAAGGCGCCAGCGCGGAGCAACAGCGCCAGTTCAGCCGCTTCACCAGGCGCATCCAGACCAGTAATCCGGAATTGCACACCCAGCGCATCGCGAATGGTTGCCAGAGAAATAATCTTTTTCTCATCGTAGGGAACGCGAACAACCTGCTCCTCCCCAGCGGCATTTGTTTCATAACGCGTGCGGCTCTTGCGTTCAATAAACAGCACACCCAAACGGCGGTTGATATTGTGGCGCGTCACCCGGTGCATCAATGCGCCGCCTTCGCTGTCCAGGGTAATGCTTACCTGAGGCATGCCGTTTTCATCGAAGCTGGCTTGGGCATTGGCAACGCGCTCGCCGGTGATCACCACTTCGCGCTCCAACCAAGCACTGGGCTCGCCGCGACCGGGGTTGCGGAAGTTGAATTGTTCCCGGTCAGAGGGCTCGGCGTCATAGCGCGCCTCAAGCCGGAACTCCAGGTTCGCCGTTTTGCCCAAAATTCGCTTGGCCTCAGCGGTATCCTGAATACCAGGTAATTCCACAACAATGCGGTTGCGCCCCTGTCGCTGCACCAAGGGCTCTGATACGCCCAATTCATTGACGCGGTTGCGCAGAGTGGTCAGGTTTTGGCCCACGGCGTAATCTTCAATCTCTTTGCGTTTTGCTTCAGAAAGCAGCGCCTCAAGATAAAACGCCTCCTCCCCTGCCGGAGCGGCAACGCGCTGGGCGGTAAGCTCGGTATATTCCTTGCGAATCACACTCAAGGCTTTGTCGCGATTTTCTTCGCTACTGAATTTGCCACGAATAATGCCCTGCTCCCCCAAACGCACAAAGCCGCGAATACGCTCTTCACGCAGCTTCTTTTTAATGCCTGTGCTGTAATGCTCCAAGCGGGTAGCAACGGCGGCGTCAGTGTCGACTTCAAGCAAAAAGTGCACACCGCCACTGAGGTCAAGCCCCAGCTTCATTGCGCCAGCCCCAAGGCTGTTTAGCCAGTCCGGAGTATTAGAGGCCATGTTCAACGCCACCACATAGCCATCACCCAAGGCGCGCTGAATTAATTTCTGCGCGTGCAGCTGGTCGTCGGCATGCTTGAGTCGCACCAAACCACTTTTGCCAGTAGCGTCGGCTTCAGCACCGAAATGGTCGATATCCGCTGCCGTCAACGCCGCCGTAATTTTATCGATCTCCCGGGCAGAAATTTGCGTGCCGCTGCTTTCACCAGAGACCTGTACCGCAGGATCTGGCCGGTACAAATTCGGCGAGGCATACAGTAAACCAATCCCCAGAACTGCCAAAATAAGCAGGTTCTTCCACAGGGGGTATTTATTGAGCATTGTTATCCACCAAAACCACCGCAACGGCGGTATCCATTTTTATAAATTTGATCGCCGGCTAGTCAACCCACACCCGCGCATTGCGGAACATACGCATCCAACCGCTATCTTCACCCTGATCAGCAGGTGCCCAGCTGTTGGTCACGCTGCGGAATACGCGCTCCGGATGCGGCATCATAATGGTGACACGGCCGTCATTGGAGCTCACGCCGGTAATACCCTGGGGCGAACCATTGGGGTTCGCCGGATACCGCTCGGTAAGCTCACCAGCGTTATTCACGTAGCGCAGTGCGACATTCCCCGACGACGCCATCGCCTCAAGCTGCTCAGCTTTCGCAAACTCAGCACGGCCCTCGCCGTGCGCCACCGCTACCGGCAGGCGCGAACCGGCCATACCGCTTAACAATATGGAGGGCGATTCGGGAATTTCAACCATCGCCACGCGCGCCTCAAACTGTTCTGAGCGGTTGCGCACAAAATGCGGCCAGTGCTCGGCACCGGGAATCAGCGAGTGCAAATTCGACATCATCTGACAACCGTTACAAACGCCCAGCGCGAAGCTGTCTTGACGGTTGAAAAACTGCTGGAACACATCCCGCGCGCGGGCATTGAACAAAATGCTCTTCGCCCAGCCTTCGCCGGCACCCAGCACATCGCCGTAGGAGAAGCCGCCACAGGCAGCCAAGCCTTTAAACCCGGCAAGATCGAGGCGACCGCTGAGAATGTCACTCATGTGAACATCGACGGCGGCAAAGCCTGCGCGGTCAAAGGCCGCGGCCATTTCCATTTGGCCATTTACGCCCTGCTCACGCAGCACCGCCAGCTTGGGCCGCTCACCTCGCTGAATATAGGGCGCCACAATATCTTGCTGAGGATCGAAACTCAGGTCGACAAACAAGCCGGTATCGTCCTCGCGCAAGGCGTCAAATTCCTGCTCGGCGCACTCGGGGTTATCGCGCAGGGCCTGCATACGGTAGCTCAACTCCGCCCAGCGGCGGTGCAGCGTCAACCGGTCTGCCAGCAGAATCTCGTCGCCGTTTAGCGAAACCTTAATCTGGCTGCCCAGAACAGGCACACCAATATCCTGAACCAAATCACTGAGGCCGTATTCGGCAAACAGCGCCATCACCGCGGCCAGATCACTGCGACGCACCTGAATCACGGCGCCCGCTTCTTCGGCAAACAGCTCAGCTTGCGGCGTCGCAGATCCCTGCAGCGCAATATCCAAACCGCAATGTCCAGCGAAGGCCATTTCCAGCAAGGTAATCAGCAAGCCACCATCAGAGCGATCGTGATAGGCCTGAATGTGGCCTGATTCCAAAAGGGCCTGGGTGGCATTGAAGAAGGCTTTCAACAGCGCGGGATCATCGATATCGGGCGCATCATTGCCCAGCTCCCCGCAAACTTGCGCCAGGCAAGACCCCGCCATGCGGCGCTGACCGGCACCCAGGTCAATGGCCAACAGCACACTGTCCTGCTTCGCATCCAGGACCGGTGTCACGGTCTTGCGCACGTCGACCACCGGCGCAAAAGCGGAAATTACCAGCGACATTGGCGCGGTAACGGCCTTGTCCTCACCCTCTTCCTGCCATGCGGTGCGCATCGACATACTGTCTTTACCCACGGGGATAGTCAGCCCCAGCGCTGGGCAAAACTCCATGCCAACTGCCTGCACTGTGTCGTACAGGCGCGCGTCCTCGTCACCGTGACCCGCTGCGCACATCCAGTTTGCCGAGAGTTTGATATCCGATAACCGGGCAATTCGCGTCGCCGCAATATTGGTGATCGCTTCCGCCACCGCCATGCGACCCGATGCCGGCGCATTCACCAGGGCCAGCGGCGTGCGCTCGCCCATCGACATCGCCTCACCCGCGGTACTGTCGTAACTCACCGTGGTCACCGCGCAGTCGGCCACAGGTACCTGCCAGGGGCCCACCATTTGGTCTCGATGAACCATGCCGGTAACCGAGCGGTCGCCGATGGTAATCAGGAAGTTTTTGCTGGCAATCGCTGGCAAACACAGCAGGCGATCCAGCGACTCTTCAACACTCAGCGCACAGTCGAAAGCCGGCTGAACCACGTCACTGCGCTGCGCTTCACGGTGCATTTTCGGGGGTTTGCCGAACAGTACCGACATCGGCAAATCAACGGGGTTGTTGTCAAAGTGACGGTCGCCGACACGCAGTGTTTTCTCTTCGGTCGATTCGCCCACTACCGCATACGGGGCGCGTTCGCGCTCGCAAATGCTTTCGAAGGTCGCCAGGTTTTCCGGCGCAATGGCAATAACATAGCGCTCCTGGGACTCGTTACACCAGATTTCCAACGGCGACATGCCCGGCTCGTCATTGGGGACTTCGCGCAGCTCAAAATCACCGCCGCAGCCACCGTCTTTCACCAGCTCAGGGAAGGCGTTGGACAGGCCACCAGCGCCCACATCGTGAATAAAGGCAATGGGGTTGTTCTCGCCAAGCGCCCAGCAGCGGTCGATCACTTCTTGGCAACGACGCTCTATTTCGGGGTTTTGACGCTGCACAGAAGCAAAGTCCAGATCGGCACTGGAGGACCCGGAACTCATTGACGAGGCCGCACCACCGCCCAGACCAATCAGCATTGCCGGGCCACCCAGGGCGATCAGCTTGTAACCCGCCGGGAATTCGTCTTTGACGACATGCTCGGCCTTAATATTGCCGTATCCGCCCGCCAACATAATCGGCTTGTGATAGCCGCGACGCTCTTCGCCGTCAGCGGTAACAATATTCTGCTCGTAGCTGCGGAAATAGCCACACAGGTTGGGTCGGCCAAACTCATTGTTAAATGCCGCGCCACCAATTGGCCCTTCAATCATAATATCCAGGGCCGACACTATGCGCTCAGGCTTGCCGTAATCCTGCTCCCACGCCTGCTCAAAGCCGGGCACCTGCAAGTTAGACACGGTAAAACCGGTCAGGCCGACTTTGGGCTTGGAACCACGCCCCACCGCGCCCTCATCGCGAATCTCACCGCCCGCACCCGTGCCGGCACCTGAGAACGGCGCAATCGCCGTGGGGTGATTGTGCGTCTCCACTTTCATTAACAGGTGAATATCTTCGTGATGAAATTGGTACTCCGCCGTTACCGGGTCGGGATAAAAACGCCCACCGGGGCTACCCACTACAACCGCGGCATTATCCGAATAGGCGCTGAGTACATTCTCTCCGCCCAGTTCGTTGGTGTTTTTGATCATCGCGAACAGCGACTTGTCTTGCGGTTTGCCGTCAATCGTCCAACTCGCGTTGAAAATTTTGTGACGGCAGTGCTCAGAGTTGGCCTGCGCGAACATCATCAGCTCAACATCGCTGGGGTTGCGCTGCAGTTCTTTGAAGCTATCGACCAAGTAGTCAATCTCATCCTCGGCCAACGCCAGACCCAGCTCGGCATTTGCGGCCACCAGAGCCTCGCGCCCACCGGCGAGCACATCTACGCGCTGCATCGGTTTGGGGGAATGCTGGCTAAACAATTGCGCGGCGGCGGGCACCGAGTCTAAAACCACCTCCACCATCCGGTCGTGAATAGCCGCCGCCACTGTCGCGCGCTGACTTTCACTAAGCGGTTGCGCACTTTCCAGCCGGTAGAGAACGCCTCGCTCCAGGCGGCGTAGCGTCGTCAAGCCGCTGATATGGGCAATATCACTGGCCTTGCTCGACCAGGGCGATATCGTGCCCGGGCGCGGCACAACAAAAAACTCACTGCCGCTTAACTCAGCCGGCGCCTCGCCTGAGCCGGGTCCATACTGTAGCAATTGCTCAAGTATTGTCTGCTGTTCTTGACTGAGTTCACCCTCCACGTCGGCCAAGTGCACAAACTGAGCACTGAGCGCCCTTAGCCCCGGAATCGCGGTGCGCAGGGTGGTCAGCAGTTTTTCAATACGGAATTCAGAAAGCGCCGCAGCGCCGGGAACGATCAGCATGCAGGTCTAGAACCTCGGTCGACGGGAATAAAGGCCGACATTGTACAGGAATCGCAGGGGAAAATTCAGGCTTATGGTGTGAACTCTGCAAGCCCGATACAATGATTAAATAATTCTGCGGAGCACAGCGATTGAGGAACACAAAAAACAGTCATTCGTGGCCCTTTAGACGCTTGGGCGTCTGGCTACTACTGCTGTTTTGCGGCGCGTGCTCTCCCCCGCAAGATGCCCTGGACACCATCCGCGAGGAAGGCGTTCTGCGCGTATTAACCCGCAATGGCCCAACCACATACTACGAAAGTCAGGGCAACCCCAGCGGTTTTGAATACCATCTGGTCAAGGATTTCGCCGACTACCTAAATGTCGAGCTGGAAATGATCCCGGTAGTCAGCCTGGACGAGCTATTTGAAAACCTCCACGAAGGTCGCGCCAATCTCGCCGCGGCGGGACTCACCATTACCCCGGAGCGCAGCGCGGCACTGCAATTCGGCCCCAGCTACATGAGCGTAAAGCAGCTATTTATCTACAACCGGACCCTTACCGACAAGCCCGCCGATTACGCCGCCCTGCCCGACTTGCGCATTCGCGTACTGGGCAACAGCTCACACGCCGAAGTACTGCGGGAATTGCGCGAGCAATACCCTTCATTAACCTGGAGCGAAAGCCGCGACCAGGAAACCATCGACCTACTTGAGCAGCTGCAGCAAGGTGAGATCGATATCACCATGGTCGACGCTAACGAATTTCACGCGAACCGGGCCTTCTACCCAGATTTTCGAATCGCCATGAGCGCTGGCAAACCGGGCAAGCTGGCCTGGGCACTTAGCAAGAATGCAGACAACATCTCACTGCAGCAGGCGCTTGAAAAATTCTTCGCAGAGATCAAGGCAAACGGAGAGCTGGACCGGCTGATCGATCGCTTCTTTACCTTTAATGAGCGCCAGTCATTTATTCGCACACAGACCTTTCTCAAGATGAAAGAGCAGCGCCTACCCAGCTATAAAGGCCTTATCGAGCAGGTCGCCATAGAATACGATATGGACTGGCGCTTTCTCGCCGCCATCAGCTACCAGGAATCGTTCTGGAATCCCAAAGCAAAATCCCCAACGGGCGTGAGGGGCATGATGATGCTCACCCGTCCCACAGCCAAAGAATTGGGCGTGGACAATCGCCTGGACCCACTGCAGAGCCTGCGCGGCGGCGCGCGCTACTACAAAAAACTGTATACCCGCCTGCCCAGCGGCATAGAGCCGCCGGACCGCAGCTGGTTTGCGCTGGCAGCCTACAATATTGGTCTGGGTCATCTGGAAGATGCCCGCATTCTCACCGAAAAAAGCGGCGGTAATCCGAACCTGTGGAGCGATGTAAAAGAAACGCTGCCGCTACTGCGACAGCGAAAGTGGTACAAACAAACCCGCTACGGCTATGCCCGAGGCGATGAGCCGGTACGTTATGTAGAGAACATACGCCGCTATTATTCGCTGTTGACCTGGGACGAACTGAATCGCTACCGCGTGCCGCCGCCGCGCATTGTTTCGGACTACTTGCCCAGCGGCCTCAACCGCGGCCTTGAGGCGCTGTAAACGTCACTCACGCCCGATGCGACGCTCTCGAGCGTAGCGAAAAAAACCGCCCTGTTCTTCACGTGCTATGGCAGCAGCATTTTCACCAAACATTCGCTCACGCAGCGCCGCTAGTTCGGCCTCTTTGGCCTCACCACGGTATTGCGAAACAAGCGCCTCGCGTTCACGCATGTATAGCTCACCCTGCTGCCAGCGCTCGTCGCGACGCTGATCCAACGCTTGCCATCGGTCCAGTGCTGCCTCGTCCATACCCATTACCTGCCTGAGCTCTCGCAAGGTTTGCCGACGGCGCTCGGCAGGCTGCCGACGAAGATCTGACTGCACGGTTTCCAGCTCAACAATACGATTGAGCAATTCGGTGCGCCGCGAAGCCAACAGCGCTTCAGCGTCATCGCCAAACTGCTCGCGCAAACTCTCGACAAACTGCTCCGCCGAACCCCGCGCCCCCAGCGCTGGCTGACTACCCAATTCGGAAAGGGCATCTGAAATTTTTTGATTGCGCAGCTCAGCGGCCCATATCTGCTCAGCATCAGCACCGAAGGCAGCGTAACGCTGCTCCCACAAGGCCTCGCGCCGCTCTGCAGCGGACATCGCCTGCAAGGCCCGGCGCTCCATAACCAACCATTCGTTGTAGCTCATAAGACTGAAGTACTTCGCCAGCAGTGCCTCGGCATGCTCAGGGAATAGTTGCCGTAAAAACCCCGCTATGCGCTGCTGCCAATCCTCTGGATAGCGTTGTTTTAAATAGGCGATCAACTGTTCAATCACTCGCAGCTGCGCATGCTTTACCTCAATAACCGGGGCAAAACGCTGTTGCATATCCTCAACGAATGCGGCTTCCTGCTCGCTCTCTGACGGTGCTTTACGAACAAGCTGGGGCGCTGCCGGCCCTTGCAGGTCCGCTAGGTCAGCAGCATTCGTTAACACGGGCTCGTCGCCTGACGGCAGCAACAGGCCCGCACCAATGAGTAACAGCCCTGCCGCGACAATAACGGCGGAGCCACGAGGGCTCCGCCAAAACGACTTCGATTCCGACATCTTGAAACTCCGAATTAATAGCCGTTATCAGCAATAAAATCGGTAATGGCTGCGTAAAACTCCATCTCATCAAAGGTGTCGGGTGGCACGCCTATTACGTCCACGTGATCTTGATTTATCTTCCAGGCGTGCGAGGTCATTTGCGTGCTATTCGGGGCATTCAGGTCGGCCACATAGCCGGTGTTAGTCTGCGTCCAAACGTAGTCAAGGCAGCCATAGCATTCCCAATACTCAAGCCGATAGCCCATTTGCTGAGAGTTGATGCCGACCAATCCATCGTCGTCATGGTCACTGGCATTGCCGTCGCCGGTCCCTAATGCGCCATCGCCATTGGCATCATAACTGGCATAGCCATCGCCATCGATCTCGGTCCACAGCTCTTTCAGCAGGTACAGAGCGGGGTTCATATTGCCGTTATCCTGCCCGGTCAAAAAACTCCGCGAGCGCTCGATATTCTCGCTACCTGCGGGGTAGTTTTGATTGAAAGCATAGGTGCCAGTGACAACGCCATCATTGGGGTCAAAGTCATGGTTAACCAGCTGTTTCAGCGCTGCGATTGCATCGTTGCCACCCTGGTAAATAGTGTTACCAAAATATTCCGCCAGCGTTTCCAGGACCGACTGAACACCTGGCTGCAAATTCAGCACATACTGTGCTATCGGCGATCCGCGATGCGGCGAAGAAATACTGATGCCATATTTAACCACTTTATAACCGCGGTTTTCTCGCAATAAGCGGGCCGCCTTGCGCAGGTCCAAGCCTCCCTGAGAGTGGCCAATAATATTCACGTAGCTGTGTCCCGAACTGGCCAGATAGCCCTCAATGTCCTGGTACAGCTCATAGCCTCGCTGCTCAGAGCTCGCAAAGGGCGTTACCGAAGCAACAAAAGACTCCTGCCCCGAATTAATATCGTGATTACAGTAGTACTCCCCCCACTGGCAGGTATCGAGAACAAAAACCCCGTAATCGTCGCCCCAGTAGTCATAGCCAAGAATGTCGTCAAAACCCGCCATACCGTGAGCAAAGACAATCGGATAGGCCGTTTTATTGGCGTCCCTTGCATGCGCCGGTAAAGCGACCAGAACGAGTAAAAGAGCCGAACACAAGGCCCGGCGGTTGAATACCTTCATGCTGCTTTCTCCATTTTTTTATTATGTTCACTCGCCACTAAGGCAAGCGCTCAATACGGCGCCGTTATGGCCTATTCAGCCGACGCCAACAGGCATGAGTAAGACACGGCGACAAGTAATCGCCGAAAACATTACCGAAAAGTAACATAGCAGCTAATTATCATTGAGCAAGTGCGGTGAGAAAAATTGTGCTGTTGAACACAATTTGCACCGTCCACCCGGTCTAATTTCAGCGATAAAAAAACCCGGCGCTGGGCCGGGTTTTTAGCGTACTCGTACTGACCTAGTGCCCCCGCCATTTGGGTGGGCGCTTTTCGGCGAAGGCAGTCGCGCCTTCAATCGCGTCCTTGCTGGCAAAGACTGGCAATGCGATATCATTTTGTTTATTGAACATCTCTTCCGATGACCACTCTTCCGACTCGTTCATAATCTGCTTACTGGCCAGTACCGCCATCGGCCCGTTGGCAGCAATTTTATCGGCTAACTCACGAGCAGTTGCCAGCGCTGCGCCCGCCTCAACCACGCGGTTTATCAGGCCGAGATCATACGCGCGCTGAGCGTCGATGGCATCGCCGGTCAAGGCCAATTCCATCGCCACCCGGCGAGGAATTTGCCGTGGCAGTTTTAACAAGCCACCCGCCCCGGCAACCAGCCCGCGCTTAACCTCGGGAATACCAAACTTGGCGTTACCGGCGCTCACGATCATGTCGCAGCTAATCGCCAGCTCAAAACCGCCCGCCAACGCGAAGCCCTCAACAGCGGCGATAAGCGGCTTGCGCGGCGGCGCTTCAACAAGCCCGGCAAAACCACGGCCTTCAATAATGGGCAGCTCGCCGGTGACAAAGGCTTTCAGGTCCATACCGGAACAAAAGGTTCCCTCTGCGCCAGTGAGTATCGCAGCGCGAATCTCATCATTGCTGTCCAGCTCTTCCATCGCGGCCGCAATCCCTTTGGCAACGGCCAAATTGACCGAGTTTTTTGCCTCCGGGCGATTGATGGTGATCAGCATCACCCCGTCTTCAACCGCAACGATAACTTCATTGGCCATAATCCACTCCCTATCAATCGTTATTATGTGCACTCATGCCGTGCTTGCTACTTACCATTGAATACCGGCTGGCGCTTTTCCAAAAAGGCGCCGATGGCCTCCGCGGCATCTTCACTGCCAAGGCAAGTGTTCTGCGACCGCGCTTCCGCCATAAACGTTTGCTGAAAACTCTGCGCCGCCGCGCCGCGCAACAGCGCCTTGGTCTCGCGCAGTGCGATCGGCGCTCGCTCGGCCAGGGCTGCCGCCCACGACTGTGCGTCGCTCAAAACCTTGTCGGCAGCCGCCAGCTTGTTCACCAAACCGAGCTCCAGGCACTGGCCCGCATCCAAACGCCCACCTTCAGCAATAAAGGCAAAGGCGCGTTGATAGCCCATGCCGCGCAATAAATTCCAGCTGGCGCCGCCGTCGGGTACCAAGCCAATATTGGTAAATGCCATCACCATGCTGCCGCTGTCGGCCATGACTGACAGGTCGCAGTGCATGGCCAGCGCCGCGCCAATACCAGCCATCACCCCGGGCACCGCCGCAATAACCGTCTGCTCCATTGAAGCGATCATTGTGAAAATAGGCAGGTATTCATCGAGCAGTTGCCGCTCGACACTCTGACCGGGGCCCGGGCCCTCAGACAAGTCTGCACCCGAGGAAAACCCGCGCCCTTGAGCGCCAAGCACCACCACGCGTATGGCGCTGTCCTGGCTGACCTCTTGCAACGCTGTCAGCAAGTCACTGCGCATTTCACGGGTAAAGGCATTGAGCGAGTCGGGGCGATTGAGAAGGATGGTGGCTACCGCTCCCTCGCTACTCAACATTACGGTTTGTCGGTCTGTCATGAATCTCTCCTGATAGGACTGAGGCCGCCATCGTTGCGACCCACAGCACTCACGCCCCCTGCTCTACCACCTGAACGCCCATTTGCGCCAGCGGGGCAGTCATACCACCCAGCTGTTTTGCCTTGTCGTTGGAGGCATTGCCATCGAGAGCGCGTTTATAAACACCCTGCAAAATGGCACTGAGGCGAAAGAATGAAAAGGCCAGGTAGAATACCCAATCATCAATAGCACTGATACCGCGGCGCTCACAGTAGCGGCGCACATAGTCTTTTTCGCTGGGAATACCCAGTGCTTCGCGGTCCACATCCCCCAAGCCGGGGATTGCGGCACTGCCAGGCAGGCGCCACTGCATACACTGATAGGCGAGGTCTGCATAGGGGTGGCCCAGGGTAGAGAGCTCCCAATCCAGCAGTGCGATAATATCGGTGCCGCCCTTGGCGAACATCATATTGTCCAGCCGGAAATCGCCGTGCACCAAACACACCTGGCCGTCATCCTCGGGCAAATTCGCCTCCAGATAGCTGATGAGGGTTTCTACCGGCTCCAGGCGCTCGGTTTCACTGGCCCGATATTGCTTGGTCCAGCGATCCAGTTGCCGGGCAAAGTAGCTGCCGGGCTTGCCGTAGTCCGACAGACCAACAGCGTCGACATCGACATTGTGCAAATCAGCAAGGAGCTGATTCATATTGTCGTACATCGCGCTGCGGCGCTCAGGGTCAAGCTCCGGCAGCGCGGCGTTCCAGTAAATGTCGCCGTCGAGATAGTCCATCAAATAAAACATGGAGCCAATCACCTGCTCATCCTCGCAGAGAATGCGCATAGTCGGCACAGGCACCTTGCTGCCGGCCAGCGCCGACATCACCCTAAACTCGCGATCCACCGCGTGTGCCGATTTAAGCAGCTTACCCGGCGGCTTGCGGCGCAGCACATAGGCTCCACTTGCCGCATCAATGCGGTAGGTGGGATTGGACTGCCCTCCGGGAAATTTTTCTGCGGTAAGTGGCCCGGAAAATCCATCGATGGATGTTTCCAGGTAGGCGCATAGCGCGTCGGTATCGAGATCAAAAGCTGCCATATTCCCTCCTTTTTATGCCTCACCGCTAAAGCGGTTGATAATCTGCTTGCCCAGCGCCATTTGGTGTACCTGATCCGGGCCGTCAGCCTGGCGGCACCAGCGCGCATAGTTGAAGGCCTCGGCCATCATATAGTCTTCGGTAAAGCCGCCCGCACCGTGCAATTGCATGCAGCGATCGATCACCGTTTGCACCAGCAAGGGCACCGTGGTTTTCGTTGCGGCAATCATGTCCACCGTGGCCATGGGACCCTGCTCGTCGATCAGTTTGCAGGTTTTTAAAATGAGCAGGCGCGCCATTTCTATTTCAGAAAAACTGCGCGAAATATCCTCGCGAACCGACTGATGGCGGCTCAGCGTGCGACCAAAGGTGGTTCGCGATACCGCGCGCTGACAGGCCAGCTCCAGGGAGCGTTGGGCGGCGCCGATCAACCGCATACAGTGATGCATACGCCCGGGTGCTAGACGCCCTTGGGCAATTTCAAAGCCGCGCCCCTCACCCAGCAAGACATTTTCCAGCGGTACACGCACATTAGTAAAGCGCATCTCGGCGTGGCCCACCGGCGCATCATCGTAACCGAAGGTTGTCAGCGGGCGAATAATCTCCATACCCGGCGTGCCTTTAGGCACCAGCACTTGTGTCTGCTGCTTGTGTCGGCTGGGGTTATCGGGGTCAGATTTACCCATCACGATAAAAATTTTGGTGCGCTCGTTCATCGCCCCGGTGATGAACCACTTGCGACCATTAAGCACCCACTCGTCGCCGTCTTTTTCGATGCGCAGTTCAATATTAGTGGCATCACTGGACGCCACCTGCGGTTCCGTCATGGCGTAGGACGAGCGAATCTCACCAGCCAACAGCGGCGTTAACCAGCGCTCGCGCTGCGCGTCAGTGGCGTATTTCATAAATACTTCCATATTGCCGGTGTCCGGCGCGCTGCAGTTAAAAACTTCTGCCGCCCACAGCACTCGCCCCATTTCCTCACACAGGGGGGCGTAGTCCAGAAAGCTCAAGCCGCCGCACTCGCTGTACTGGCCGTACTCTTCCGGCACAAACAAATTCCACAGCCCGGCCGCCTTCGCCTTGGCTTTTAGCTCGTCCATCAGTGGCATCGGCGCATAGCGATTACTGGCCTCGGCCAGCTGCTCGGCATAGGCCTTCTCATTCGGGTAGATATGCGCGTCCATAAAGTCTTTTAAACGCGCCAGCAGATCTTGCGCTTTCGCAGAGGATCGTAAATCCATCATATTCTCCTTGGGCCGCAGCCCTGGCCAATGCGGTGTAGGTAATTAGGTATAGGTAATTAAGTGGCGGTCCTGCGGACGCTCCAAATGGGGAACGCCATTGAAACTGTTCAACTGATAGTGGCCCGCCTTGCAGAAGTACTGACTGATGCCGGTATTTTTCGCCTGCAAATTCAACTGGATCATGGTGTTTACATCCAAGGTGAGCACCTCGCGCAATATCGCACTGCTCGCCCCACCGGATGTCACCACCAACACGCGGCCACGCTGGCTGCCAATTTCCGTCAAGGTGTCTCGCACCCGCTGTTCAAACTGTTGCCAGCTTTCGCTGACGCCCGCTATTTCATCCCGGCTCCATGCCAGCAGTGCGCGGCGCAGTAAGCGGTAAAAATCGCGGGCGTCCTTCAGGTCGATGTCTTCGTCGAGGCTGGGTAAATACGCATCAACCAAGGAGTGGAAGTCATATTCGTTTAACCCCGGTAATACCGTGGCCTCGGGTGTCGTGGCCAACACATCCTTCACGCCCGCCAGCGTTTCGCGGTGGCGGCGCATACTGCCGGTATAGACCGCGTCAAAATGCAGGTCGCGGCCGTGGCAGTATTCTCCCAGCAAACGCGACTGCTCCCAGCCAACCTCGGTTAGGCGGTCGTAGTCATCGGTGCCAAAGGCTGCCTGACCATGCCGCACGACATACACTTCGCTCATATCGCCTCCTGAACATCTACACGGAGTCTACCTAGCTGATAATAATTAAAGAAATTTATTTATCTTATCGGTTATCATCATCGAAACTTATAGCAAGGTGAGCGAAATGAACCTCTCTCGCATCGACCTAAACCTATTTATCGTCTTTGATGCCATTTACACCCACCACAGCCTCACGCGCGCGGCGGGTGTTTTGCATGTTACTCAGCCCGCCGTTAGCAATGCCCTCACGCGACTGCGCAACACCCTCGACGACCCATTGTTCGTGCGCAGCCCGCAGGGCATGAGCCCGACGCCGCTGGCTCGGCAGTTGATCACGCCGATCCGCGACGCCTTGCAGGGCCTGGAACAGTGCGTACAAACCCGCCAGCAATTCGATGCCACAACGGCAAAACAAACGCTGCGCCTGCATACCACCGAGCAGGCCGAAATCTTCCTACTCCCTCGCCTGCTGGAACGGCTGGCCAAACACGCGCCCGGCATCAACCTGGAAGTGGAATTTATGCGTCGACGGGAAATCCCCCTGGCACTGGCGGCTGGCGAGCTGCAGCTCGCGATTGACGCGCCGCTGATCAACCACAGTGAACTGGTATCGAAACCCCTTCGCCGCGACCACTACGTTTGCGTGATGCGCCGCGACCATCCGCTCGCCAAACGCGAGCTGAGTCTGGAGGACTTTCTGGCCGCGCGTCATATTCATATCTCCAGTCGCAGCCGCGGCTCGGGGCATATCGATCTGGCGCTGCGCAGCCTTGGCCACCAACGACGTATCGCCCTGCGCCTGCAACACTACTCCAGCCTGCCATCCCTGTTGGCACGCAGCGATGACCTTGCGGCCATTCCCCAGAGCCTGGCCCAACTTGGCCCCTGGCACAGCAAGCCCCTGCCCTTCGACTGCGCCGCTTTGGAGTTGCATATGTTCTGGCACAAAAATGCCGACCACGAGCCCAGCATCAACTGGCTGCGGGAACAGCTTGTGCAGTGTTGCGAAGAATTAGAGAAAGAGCTGCCGAAGAACGCCGGCAGCTCATTGTCGGCTTAGGCGAAGGTCTCGCCTTTTTCAGCCTTGTCGAGCAGGACTTGCGGTGCAGCGAAGCGCTCGCCGTAGCGGCTTTCCAGCTCGGCCAATCGCGTGGCAAAGGCTTTCAAGCCGTAGGTATTCACGTACTGCAAAACACCCCCGGTGTGAGGCGGGAAACCAATGCCCATTATGGAGCCGATATTGGCATCCGCCACTTGGTTCACCACGTTTTCTTCGTAGCAGCGCAGCGACTCAACAATCTGCCTAAACAGCAAACGGTCTTTAATATCGTCTACGGGCAGGTCCACCTCGGGCTTGTGGTACAGCGAGTAAAGCTCCGACCACAACTGCTTTTCGCCACCTTCTGGGTAGTCGTAGTAACCGCCGCCATGGGCGCGACCGCCGCGGCCGTATTCATTCAGCATTTTGCTGGCAATGCGGTAGCTGGCCGTTTCTCCGGCAAACTTGTCACCGAGGCGCTCGTCCAGTTCGCGATTCGTTTCGCTCACCTTCACCGCCAATTGCTGACTCACTTCGTCTTGTACGGCGAGCGGGCCAACCGGCATCCCCACAGCGCGACCCAGATTTTCGATCAATACCGGATCAACGCCTTCTTCAATGAGTTGCGCCCCTTCCTCGATATAGGTAGCGAATACGCGCGAGGTAAAGAAGCCACGCGAGTCGTTGACCACAATCGGCGTTTTGCGAATCTGCTGAGCGTAGTCAAACGCTCGCGCCAGGGTTTCGTCAGAAGTCTGTTCGCCGGTAATAATTTCCACCAGTGGCATCTTGTCGACGGGCGAGAAGAAGTGAATACCGATGAAGTTCTCCGGGCGCTTTGCCGGCTCTGCCAGCAGGGTAATAGGCAGGGTTGAGGTGTTTGAGCCCCACACGCCGTTTTCAGCCAGCTTGCCCTGCAGCTCTTCCGTGATCTTATGTTTAAGGTCAACGTTTTCAAACACTGCCTCAATAATCAGGTCGCAGCCTTCGAGCAGGTCGGCGTTATCCGTAGGGGTAATCAGGCCCAGCACTGATGCTTTTTTCTCTTCGGTCATGCGTCCACGGGCAACACGCTTGGTCAGCAGTGTATCGCTGTAAGCCTTACCCTTGTCCGCCGCATCCTGACTGATATCTTTCAGGATGACCTCGATGCCAGCCATCGCTGACACATAGGCAATCCCCTGTCCCATCATACCGGCGCCGAGAATACCGACTTTCTTCACAGCGGTTTTCTCGATGCCTGCCGGGCGACTGCCGCCGCCGTTCACCTGATTCATTTGCAGGAAGAAGCTCATCAGGTTCTTGGCAACTGGCGTGGTCACCAAGCCAACAAAAACCCGCGCCTCAATTTCCATTGCGGTGTCAAAGTCGACACGCAGAGCATCCGCAATCACATCCAAAATCTTAACGGGCGCTGGCACCAAGCCCCGCGTTTTTTGGAACAGCATGGGGTTAGCACCCTGCAGCATTTGGGTGATCTTCGGGTTCTTGGCGTTGCCGCCAGGAATTTTAAAGCCCTTCGCATCCCAGGGGTTCATCGCCTCTGGGTTGGCTTTGATCCACGCCTTGGCTTTGCTGATCATGCTTGGCACGTCGTCAGCCAGCTCTTCAACCAAACCGGCTTCCAGTGCTTTCTTGGCATTAAAGCGGGTGCCTTCCAGCAGCGGCATAATGGCGCGCTCAACACCAAATTTGTTCACCATGCGCACGATACCGCCACCGCCGGGCAGCAAGCCCAGGCTCACTTCCGGCAGGCCCACTTGTACGGCCTTGCTGTCGAGTGCAACGCGGTGGTGGCAGGCCAGGCAAATCTCGTAACCGCCGCCGAGCGCCGCACCGTTAATGGCCGCAACCACTGGGCGACCCAGTTTCTCCATGCGGCGCAGCATGCCTTTGATCTTGAGGTTCATCTCAAACATCTCTGCCTCGCCCTCACCGGGCTTCAGGCTGAGCATGCTTTTGATATCACCGCCAGCAAAGAAACTGCTTTTTGCAGACGTGAGTACCACACCGGCAATGGATTCGCGCTCCGCTTCCAGGCGGTCAATAGTCTCACCCATCAGCGCTACATATTCGTCGTTCATCGCATTGACCGGACCGCTCATGTCCATAGTCACCGTTACGATGTTGTCGCTATCTTTTTCGTAGTTGAATGTTCCAGTCATCGGACTTACCTATTCTGTTAAATCTGAAAAATGCAGGGCTGCGCGCTTACACTCGCTCAACAATCGTTGCGATACCCATACCGCCGCCCACACACAAGGTCACCAAGCCAAAGCGCTGTTGGCGACGCTCCAGTTCATCCAGTACTGTGCTGATCAGCATGGCACCGGTCGCGCCTAGGGGGTGGCCCATTGCAATGGCGCCACCGTTTACATTGATCTTTTCCCAGGGGGCTTGCGTGTCTTTTTGGAAACGCATCGCCACCGATGCAAACGCTTCGTTGATTTCAAACAGGTCGATCTGATCGATCGTCATACCGGCTTTTTCCAGCACCTTAAACGTGGCAGGGCCAGGGCCCGTTAACATAATGGTAGGCTCGGTTCCGGTAACCGCTGTCGCCACTACGCGGCCGCGGGGCTTCAGGCCCAATTTTGCGCCGGCTGCTTCGCTGCCGATCAATACCGCGGCTGCGCCGTCGACAATACCTGAGGAGTTACCCGCGTGGTGAACGTGATTAATACGCGCAACGTGGGGGTATTTGCTCAAGGCGATATCGTCAAAACCCATGCCGCCAAGCATCTCAAAGGAGGGCTTCAGCTTGCTCAGGCTCTCTACAGTGGTGCCCGGCTTGATAAAGTCGTCGCGCTGCAGGATGACCATGCCGTTGCCGTCTTTCACCGGAATCACCGAGCCGTCAAAGTAACCGGCCTCGCGGGCCGCGGCCGCGCGCTCTTGTGAGCGAACCGCAAAGGCGTCGACGTCTTCGCGGCTAAAGCCTTCCATCGTCGCAATCAAGTCTGCGCCCACACCCTGGGGAACAAACGCGGTATCTGATGCGGTCTGCGGGTCTTCACCCCAGGCGCCGCCGTTGGCACCCATGGGCACGCGAGACATGCTTTCCACGCCACCGGCAACCACCAGCTCTTCCCAGCCCGAGGCAATCTTCATCGCCGCCAGGTTCACAGCTTCCAAACCGGAAGCGCAGAAGCGGTCCAGCTGAACACCGGCCACTGACTCATCCCAGCCCGCCTTCATCACCGCGGTTTTCGCAATACAGGAACCCTGCTCACCCACTGGCGTTACACAGCCCATGACTACGTCATCCACCAGGGCGGTATCTAAACCGTGGCGGTCACGCAGGCCGTTTAGCAGGCCAGCAAGAAGATCGACGGGCTTCACCTGACTCAGGGGCGAACCCATTTTGCCTTTGGCACGCGGTGTTCTTACCGCGTCGTAGATAAAAGCACTGTTGCTCATGATGGTTCTCTCACTTTGCATGAAAATCGTGCACCAAAGATTGGACGCGGGGGGCCGCCTGAACAATGATCTGCTGTGACAGACGATAGACATTTTCTTACAGGTCGACGTAGACTGGCGCGCCAAGACAAAAGAATGACGGAGCGCCACAGTAGTGAGTGTCAGTGACCACCGCACGATTTCTGCCGCCTTTGTGCGGGCCATCGGTGCGCGCCAGCCCCTGTCGGCAAACCAACAATCGGCGCTGCTCGCGGAGTGTGATATCCCGGAAAGCGTGCTCACTAGCGACCGCGCCCGTGTGCGTCCAATTCAATTTGCCCGCTTGCTCGAAGCGGTCACTCAACTCAGTGGTGACGAGTCACTCGGCTACAACAAACACCCTCAGCGCCCCGGCACGATGGCGGCGCTAATGCGTTTTGCCCATAACAGCGAAGACCTGCTTCAGGCCTTTGAGCGCCACATCGAACTGTTCAACCTTTTCGACAGCGGCTATAAAGTGAGTTTGCAGCAACGGGACAACTACGCCTTTTATCGGCTTGAACCTGAGGCTGGCTATGAGCTTGCGCCGTGGACCTGCGAACAGCATATGATGATGCACCACCGCTATTTTTGCTGGCTGTGTGGTACGCGCCTGCCCCTGCTAAGAGTCAACCTTCACTACCCGCCGCCGCGCCATCGCGATGAATACCACTACCTGTTTCACACTGAAACGCGCTTCAATCAGCCCCATGCCGATTTCGTATTTGCTCGTCGACTGCTGAGCCTGCCCGTGGTGCGCAGTAATGCTGAGCTAGAGGATTACCTACAGCGGGTCCCCTACGAACTGCTGCATATGCCCGACCAAGAGGGCAGCTATACCGAGCAGATTCGCCGCTACCTGAAGAAGTCGCTGCCGCAGCTGCCCAACTACGAACACATTGCCGAGGCACTTGGCGTCGGCGCACAAACACTGCGGCGACGACTTGCCCAGGAAGGCTGCGACTATCGCCAGCTCAAGCACGAATTACTGCGCGACCTCGCCATCGACTTACTCGCCGACCCGGAGCTGGATATTAAAAGTATTTCTTATCAACTCGGCTTCTCTGAGCCCAGTGCTTTTATCCGTTCTTTCAAAAAATGGACCGGCAGCAGCCCCGGCGAGTACCGGCGCAACAACACAATTAGCACCGAGCAAGACACAGCCAAACCGCTGCCATAACAGGCTGGCAAAACGCGCTGAGGCGTTTTACATTGATAGCCGCGAGCAAATAATACCGATAACACGCCAAGGAGCTCCGGCTATGAAGATTCACCAGTTCGTCGACTATCACGCGCGGGTGCGTGCTAGCAGCGACTGCATCATTTACCAAGACACCGTCCTCAGCTACGGCGACATTACCGAGCAATCTCACCGCATTGCTGCGGGGTTACTGGCGCGGGGCATTCAACCCGGTGACCGCATCGCCATCATGTGTCAAAACTGCCCGGACTTTCTCACCGTGCTGCTGGCCTGCAGCCGCATTGGCGCGGTGTTATGTGCGGTAAATTACCGCCTTGCCCCGGAAGAAATTCGCTACGTTGTACAAGACAGCGAAGCAAAATTACTGATTGTTGCCGACGAAGAACTGACCACCTTGAGCGACGCTGTGCAACAGGCTCAGCCCGGGCTGAACATCCTTGCCAGCCACAACCAAAGCTGGACAGAGTGGCTGTCCTCGCTGAGTGATGCTGGCGAAGTCGACAACAGCAGTGACAGCTCGGCAGCGCTACTCCAGCTCTACACCAGCGGCACCACCGGCCGCCCCAAAGGGGTGGTGCTCAGCCAGCGAAACATCCTGTCGCTGTACTGCATGACCAGCGCGTCCTGGGAGGTTAAGTCCGGGCCTGGCGGCCGCGATCTCGTTAGCGCGCCCAACTTCCATATCGGCGGTGCCGGCACACTGATCCTGCCGGTGTTATCCGGCGCCAGCGTGGTACTCCACAAGACCTTCGACCCCTTTAAAATCGCAGAAGATCTTGAGCGTTATAAAATTGAAAACACCTTTATGGTTCCCGCGATGATCATGGCACTGATCCATATGGTGCCCGACCTGCGCCAACGCGACTTCAGCCACCTGCGGCAAATTGTGTACGGCGCCTCGCCCATCAACAGCGCACTATTGCAAGCGGCGATGGAGGTATTCGACTGCAACTTCTATCAGGTATACGGCATGACCGAGACCTGCGGCGCTGTCGTGTCACTCTCGGCAGACGATCATCGCCGCGCAGCGAACGACGCCCCCGAACTGCTGGCGTCCTGCGGTCGACCCCAAGCGGGCGTTGACGTGAAAGTGGTCGACCGCGACGGCAACCCACTACCCAATGGCGAAACCGGCGAACTACTCATCCGCTGCGACGCCAACATGATGGAATACTACAACCGCCCCGACGCGACCGCCGAAACCCTGGCCGGCGGCTGGGTGCACACCGGCGACTCCGCGGTGATCGACGAACACGGTTATATTTTCCTGCGAGACCGCATTAAAGACATGATTATTAGCGGCGGCGAAAATATCTATCCTATCGAGATCGAAAACGCCCTCAGCCAACACCCGGCCGTGGCCGATGTTGCCGTGGTGGGCATTCCCTGCGAAAACTTTGGCGAAACGCCACTGGCCTGCGTGGTGCTTGCCGAGGGCAAGCAGCTAAACGAAACGGAGATGATCGAGTTCTTACGCAATGACCTAGCAGGCTACAAGATTCCACGCCAGCTCAAAGTGTTTGCCGAACTGCCGAGAAACCCAACCGGGAAAATTCTGAAAAAAGTGCTGCGCGAACCCTACTGGGAAAACCAGGAACGGGCTATTAATTAACGCCAGGCTTGAAAAAAGGTGAGCTGGCGCAGTTAACCACCGCGACAGCTCAGCCTTCACCCCTCAAAACACCAACAAACTACGACTCAGCAACAATGTAGGTAAGCATCTCCACTACCTGCTCTGGTGTCGTCGCCCAGGCATACGCTGCCGCATCCACCTCTTTCAATGGGTGAATAATCTCCTCACCATGCAGCGTGATATAGGGCTTACCCTTCGCCGCGCAGTACCCCGCGTCAAAGGCCGCGTTCCACTGCTTATACTTGTCGCCAAAGCGGATTACCGCGATATCGCACTGCTCGATCAGCGTGGAGATCCGCATCGCATTCACCTTTGCCGACTTGTGATCGCGCCAAAAGCTGTTCTCCTCCGCGCCCAACACATCACCCGCGGCATCACTGGCCTCATGATTCGTCACCGCCGATGAAAATGTAATACCACTGCCCTTGCAGCCAGCAATAATTTGCTCCCGCCAGTCCGTATGGATTTCGCCGGAAAGATAGACATTCAATTTCATGTTAAAAGTCCTGGAGATCGATTTCGAGAAATGGGGTGATACGCAAAAAAAGAGCGAATGGTATCGGAATCTGGGCAGACCAGCCAAGCGCCATCGACAAACCACTGCCCGTCTTGCAGTTACTTCGGCTTTTCCTCGTTTGCCAGCATGGTTAGGTATTTGGCAAAACGCCGCTGCCGCGTCTCCGGTTTTTTGGCACTGATCAAACCGTAGGCAATCACAAAACGGTTCGCCTTATTCAACGTATCAAAAAACGACTTCGCCGTCGGTTCGCCTTCAAGCGCCGCCAGAAAATCCTCCGGCACCGTCATCTCACTCACCGCATAGGCGTTTTCCCAACGCCCATCCGCCTGCGCCGCGCGAACATGCACCAACCCCGGCTCCTGCATGCGACCCTCGTCGATCAAACGCTCCACATGAGCCCGATTCCGCTTCGACCAACTACTGCGCGCCTTGCGCGGCGTAATCCGCTGAAGATACGCCTGCTCATCAAGCGACTTCTTTACCCCGTCGATCCATCCCCAACACAAGGCCTCAATCACCACCTCATCCCAGGTCACACTAGTCACTGACGACTGCTTCTTAAAAATCTTCACCCACAACTCACTCTCACTGGCATGATTAACCTCTAGCCACGCAGCAAGTTGCTTCGGTGTTGGAAACGCTATGGTTCGTGATGGGGCAACGTCTGGCATTTAATGAAGTTCTCTTGATTTTAACGCCGCCAGCAACCGCGCCGCTTATCGGCGTCGGCCTGCCTTGCCTTGTTATGGGTGTTTTGGCAGAATATACCAATATTTGGTACAGGAGGCACCCCATGGCTAGAAATACCAGCATTACACTTGGGCCCCACTTTGACGATTTTATAGCCGCGCAGGTTGAAAATGGCCGTTACGGCTCGGCGAGCGAGGTTGTGCGTGCCGGGCTGCGGCTGCTTGAAGAAACGGAGAGCAAGCTTGAAAGGCTCCGGCGCCTCTTGGACGAAGGTGAACAAAGTGGGATAGCGGACTACTCCCTTGAAAGCGTTATTGCTGAGCTGGATAACGAAGCTCACTAATGCGCCCATACCTACTAACCACCGCTGCTCGAAAAGACTTTATAGATATTGGCCGGTTTACCGACGAAAAATGGGGAAAGCGGCAACGCGACAAGTACCTCAAGCAGCTTGATAATGCCTTCAAGCTGCTTGCTCGCCAACCTGAGATAGGTCGCGATGCGGATGACATAAAACCTGCGTACAAAAAGTTCAGCCAAGGCAGCCATATCATCTTTTACCGAGCTGGCACGGAATCCAAGATCGTTGTGATCCGAATCCTCCACAATAGTATGGATGTTGAGCAGCACCTCTAAAACCCATAACGCCCACGCCAGGGGCAGGCAAAGTGGAGCGCGTTTTTGTGCAAAAATGAGCGCAGCGATTGCACAAAAAGGTGCGGAGCTTTGACTGTCCCGCCGTGTTTTTCAGCGGCCGACTGCGCGTGATTGTTATGAATTTTCACGCCTGAGCGGCCTAAAAATTGGATAGTAAAATTATTCGGCCACCTCTTGCCACGACCAACCCTTAGATTGCATACATGCCAGAAAATATTCTTGACGCGCACGTTTAGCAGTTTCAATTGCATTGGCTTGTGCTCTCATAGCCTCCCGATTTGCTAGCGATTGTTGGACGTCTGACGCTCCTCGTTGATCCACTGGAATTCCGCTAGATCCCACCGATACATTTTGGGTTTGCTGCATAGATGTAACACTTGTTTGCGGCTGGGGTACTGCTGCGTAGGCTTTACTTAAACAATCAGCTTTATCCGTTCCAAATTGAGCGGAAGGAATTTCCGGCTTAGGATCTAAAACGTAAACCCATTCATACGTCGAACATGAAACCAAAGGAACCAAAATCAATAAAATAAAGGCAATTCTATGCATCGATTTCTCCTACATTCATAACGCCTGGACTCAGTGGCGGCGGCGCGATAGCGCTGACGTCCCTTGGAGCCCATTGTTAGGCCTTTTCTTGCCTGAGACTCGTAATCCTTTGTCCGCAAGTACGCCCAGTCTCACGGGCTCTTTAACTTTTGAGCACACTCTACGAAACCGGTAGTCGTTATTGCGCTGAAAATAATCAATGAATCGCCACTAGTTCACTAGACGCTTTTCAGCCTCTTTTAAATACTGACGCTCATAATCTACAGGCGACAGCCCATTGTTGGAACCATGCTGTCGTTTTGTGTTGTAGAACATCTCGATGTAATCAAATATATCGCTCCTTGCTGCATCTCGTGTCGCGTATATTTTGCGCTTTATTCGTTCTCGCTTTAGTAACTGGAAGAAGCTTTCCGCAACCGCGTTGTCGTGGCAGTTGCCTCGGCGGCTCATGCTCCCCTCCAAGCCATGCTCTCTGAGAAACTCGCTCCAGTCATGGCTTGTGTATTGGCTGCCCTGATC
>NZ_AULP01000014.1 GCF_000422345.1 Neomelitea salexigens DSM 19753 | reverse complement strand
GAGAGGAAGGCCTAATGGCTTGTTGTTCCATTCAGATCAAGGCGTTCAATACAGCAGCCTGCGCTTCCGGCAACACTTGTGGCGCTACCAGATAAAGCAGAGCATGAGTCGACGGGGTAACTGCTGGGATAATGCACCAATGGAACGGTTCTTCCGCAGCCTGAAAACCGAGTGGGTACCGGAAACGGGATACCGCTCTTTTGCTGAAGCGAAGCAGTCGATCACGGATTATGTGATTGGCTACTACAGCGGAATCAGGCCGCATCGACACAACGATGACCTGCCGCCAAATGTGGCAGAAAGTATGTACTGGAAAACTTATAAACCCGTGGCCAGTTTTACTTGACCACTACACGCGTAAATAGGGTGAAGTTTTTAGCACCCGCCTATCTCATTTCCGTAAGTTCAATAATATACATTCGCGCGGCTCTCGCAGACGCGTGTACCTAACTCCATCTACCTCCATAATAAGTGAATGACTGCCAACACGACTCGCCTCGACCGTTTTATCCGCCAGCATACTGCCTTCGCAATGTCGGATACGCGGCTGTTATTGGCGCAGGGGCGCATTGTGGTGGATGGGGAGCTGGCGCAGTCGATTAACCAACGTATTGATCGCTTTAGTCGCGTTGAGGTGGACGGGCTGTGCCTGCAAGCAGACACGCCGTTGTACATTGCCTTGAATAAGCCGAAGGGCGTGGTGAGCGCGACGAAGGATGATTCCCATCGCACAGTGATTGATTTATTGGATCACCCGCGCAAGGCGGAGCTGCATATCGTCGGTCGCTTGGATTTTAATACCACGGGTTTGGTGTTGCTTAGTAATGACGGCGGCTGGTCGCGGCGTATCAGTTTGCCGGAAACGAAGCTCGCCAAGGTGTATTGGGTGGAGGTGGCCACGCCGCTCTCCCAGGACTATATCGACGCCTTTCAGCGCGGTGTTTATTTTGCCTATGAGGGCATTACCACCCAGCCCGCGCAGTTACAGATTCTGTCGGCCACTACGGCGCGGCTAACGCTTACCGAGGGTAAGTACCACCAGGTGAAGCGGATGTTCGGCGCTTTTGATAACGAGGTGTTGGTACTGCATCGCGAGTCGGTGGGGCCGGTAGCCTTGGCGGACTTAGCCCTGGGTGAAAGCCGTTTGTTGAGTAAGGAAGAGCTTGCGGCAATAGCGCGATATACTGCCCCGCTAACCTAAGGACGCAAAGACGGCAGTGGACGCATTTCATCATCAACAAACGCCCCGCGCGGCGGCCTGGATGGCTGGCGCCTTGGCGTCGTTCAGCACAATGGCGATATCGGCGCGTGAGCTGAGCGGCGAAATTGCCGTACACCAGCAGCTGTTTTTTCGCAGCGCTATCGGTTTGCTGTGTTTGTTACTGATTATGCTGGTGGCCAGGTTTTCCCGCTCAAATCACTTAGCGTCATCATCGCTGCGGCTGCGCAGTCAGCGCCCGGGCTTGCATGTGCTGCGCAATGTTTTTCACTTTGGCGGCCAGTACGGTTGGTTTGTCGGCATTGGTTTACTGCCATTGGCCGAGGTGTTTGCGCTGGAATTTACCGTGCCGTTTTGGACGATGCTGATTGCTGCCGTTGCCTTAAACGAGGCGATAACGCGCCGAAAATTATTGGCGATAGTCATGGGCCTGCTGGGTGTGTTGGCGATTGTTCAGCCGGGCTACAGCATTGTCGATAGCGCGTCGCTTATTGTGTTGGCGGCGGCCATTGGCTACGCCGTTTCTCACACCTGCACGAAAGCACTCGGCGGTGCCGACTCGCCGTTCACGATTATTTTTTATATGTGTTTGGTGCAGTTACCCATTGGTTTTGCCCTGTCGATTGCCCACTGGCAGTGGCCTGACTCCGAGCAGTGGGGGTGGCTATTGCTGATAGGCCTTATGGCCTTGTCGGCACATTTTTGCATGAGTAAGGCCATGCACTATGCCGAGGTAAGTGTGGTGGTCACGCTGGACTTTTTGCGTCTGCCATTGATCGCGCTGTTGGGTGTGGTGCTGTACGCCGAGGCTTTTGACTGGGCAATACTATTGGGCGGTACATTAATGCTGGCCGGAAATATCATTGCCTTGCAGCCGCTACGAAGACAAGGTCGAGCGCGTTAATGCAGAGCTGAATGGCCTGCAAGTTCTTTAGCTAACATGTCAATAAAGGCGCGAACCTTTACCGCTGGATTGCGATCTTCCCGGTGGAGAATGGTGATCGGTTTGGCGGCCGGTTGATAGTCTTCCATCAGTATTTCCAGCTTGCCTGCCGCGACCTCGTCGGCCACTTGGTAGGACAATACGCGGGTAATCCCCAAACCATTCACGGCCGCTTCAACGGCGGCATCATTCGTTGTGACGGTGAGTCGCGGCGCAATAGTAATGCGCTGTTGCGCGCGGGCTTTGTTCGGCGCTTGAAAGTGCCAGTGCTGGTTTTCACCAACCGCCAGTGAGGCGATCAAGCTGTGCTTGCGCAAATCGTCCGGGCGTTGTGGGCGGCCGCAGCGCTGCAAGTAGTCCGGCGAGGCGCAGACCACCATACGCACGCTGCCGACTTTGCGGCCGCGCAGCGACGAATCCGGCAGTTCGCCTATGCGTATGCCGACATCAATCCCTTCTTCCAGCAGGTTAACAACGCGGTCGAGAAACACCGCATTTACCGTGGTTTTGGGATAGCGCTCCAGGTAACGAACAATACTGGGCGTAATAAAGCGCCGCCCAAACAGCACGGGCGCGGTGACGGTAAGCTGGCCCTGGGGCTCGGTGTTGATCCCGCTTGCGGTGTGGTCGGCGGCCTCCAGTTCGGCAAGAATCCGTTTGGCATCGTCCAGATAACGCCTGCCGATATCGGTCGTGCGCACGTAGCGGGTGCTGCGCTGCAACAGCTTTACGCCAAGGTTATCTTCAAGTGCGGCAATGGCGCGGGTAACGGCGGGGGGCGACAGCTCCAAACGCCGCGCGGCGGCGGCAAAGCCCTCGGCCTCGGCAACGGCCACATACACCTTAAGCAAGTGAAATTTATCCATAAGCTCGCGCGCTATTATTCCGATTAAAGTAATAATGAATTGCAATGTACGCGGATTCTTCTTCTGTGTGAAATTCGGCAAGGTAGCGGTGTCGGGCAGTTACGGCGGTAGCTGCACCAAACCACTTACTTGAGGATGCCACGATGAGCCGTTTACCTATTATCGACCATGACAACGCCAGTGCCGAGCAGCAGGAGTTGCTCGATGCGATTCAACAAAAGCTGGGCATGGTGCCAAATTTTCTGAAAGTCTTTGCCAATTCCCCAGCGGCGCTGCGCGCCTTTCTCGGCCTGCACGGTATTGCCGGTGAGGGCGAGTTGTCGCCGGTTACTCGCGAGCGCATCGCTCTGGCGGTGGCCCAACAAAATGCCTGCCAGTACTGCGTGTCGGCGCACACGGCCATCGGTCGCAAGGCCGGTTTGAACGGCGACGAAATTGCCGCCAATCGCGCCGGTGGCAGCCAGGATGCCAAAGCCGCGGTGGCAGTGAAGTTTGCCAATACGCTGGTCGAACACAGTGGCAGTGTCACCGCCGCCGAGATCGCCGAGCTGCACAGCGCAGGCTACAGCGACGCGGAGGTGGTGGAGATTATCACCCACGTTGGCATGAACATTCTGACCAACTTCATCGGCAAGGCCAGCGAGGTGGAGATCGACTTTCCCACGGTAGAACTGAGTCTGAGCCGAGGCGCTGCCTAAGCGTTTATCCAGCCACGGCCCCTTGGCAGTCGAGGGCAAGGGGCCACCGGAGGCAGCACCATGGGACACCGCTACGCCAAGCTAATGTTTAGCCCCGCCGCCAAAGCGCTGCAAAGCCGGGGCCGCAGCCGCGACACCTATGCGCGAATGGAGCAGGGCGAGGACTACAACTATTTGCTCAGCGACAAGGAGGCGCAATTTATTCGTCAGCGCGACAGCCTGTATATGGCCAGCGTTAGCGAGTCGGGCTGGCCCTATGTGCAGCATCGCGGTGGCCCGCTGGGGTTTATCAAAGTGTTGAACGCGGCGACGCTGGGCTTTGCCGACTACCGTGGCAATCGCCAATACATCAGTGCTGGCAACGTGCATAGTAATAATCGCGTGTCGCTGTTTTTGATGGACTACCCAAATCGCCGCCGGCTGAAAGTGGCGGGGCGGCTGGAGTTTGTCGACCCAGATGATGCGCGCTTACAGGCCTTGCTGGACCCGAACTACCGCGCCCGCATTGAGCGCGGGGTGCTGATACACATTGCCGCCTTTGACTGGAACTGCCCCCAGCACATTACCCCCCGTTATACCGACGCGGATATTGAGCGCATGGTCGAGCAGCGCTTGCGCGAACTCGGCGTAAACCCCAACCAACAGTAAATGCCAACCCTAATAGCCAAGCACAAGGAAATGATGATGACCGACCCCAATACTCGCCCACCGCTGCCCCCGTTTAGCTACGAAGAAGCGGTAGTGAAAACCCGCAAGGCAGAAGATGCCTGGAACAGCCGTAACCCCGAGGCTATAGCGCTGGCCTACACTGAAGATTCTCAATGGCGAAACCGCGCCGACTTTCCGGTGGGCCGCGCAGAAATCATCGCGTTCTTAGCTAACAAATGGCAGCGCGAGCAGGAATATCGCCTGATTAAAGAAGTGTGGGCCCACAGCGGCAACCGCATTGCCGTGCGCTTTGCCTACGAATGGCGCGACGACGGCGGTCAGTGGTATCGCTCCTACGGCAATGAAAACTGGCAGTTCGACGAGCGCGGCCTGATGGCCTACCGCCACGCCAGCATTAATGACATGGCGATTAGCGAGGCCGAGCGCAAGTTCCACTGGCCGCTGGGCCGTCGCCCTGATGATCACCCGGGCTTGAGCGAGCTGGGGCTGTAAGGATAGCGATAAGGGCGGCCTGGGCCGCCCCTTTTATATGACTGGCCGGTTAGCCAGCCATAGCATTGCGAACCAAGAGAACAGTCGGGTAATCTCCACCATATCCGTTGCGTTTATAAACTTAGCTTTCGCTTTGGTTAAATAAAAATATTTCACCTCTTAATCTACTGTACTTTGTTAGGAATGAAGCTCATGGCACGTTCTGCCAGAGCGGTAATGGTCAGACTAGGGTTGACGCCTAGATTGGCGGACAGCATAGAGCCGTCGATGATGTAGAGGTTTTTATAATTAAAAACGCGGTTTTTTGCATCGATCACGCCGGTCTCGGGTGAGTCAGACATGGCGCATCCGCCCATACAATGTGCGGTCGTAGGAACGTTAAATGCAATTTCCGATAATGAGCTTAGTCCGATGCCCCCTGTAGCCTGAGCGACTTTGCCGGTGAAATCATTGGCTTCCGGAATAAATGTAGGGATAGGCTTCCCCTCACTATTAAGGCTCTTAGAAAAGGGCCAATACCAGCGACGTTTCCAGCGCATGTTGATATGCCCTTCGATGGTTTGCATAACCAGAAAGATCACGGTCTCTCGTGAAAATCGCCATGGAAGTAGACTTCGCAAGCCACTGATAGGCTGGGTGCATAGTAGTTTTATTATTGCTTTGAGCCAATATAGAATTCGCACAACACCGGGTCGGCCACCAGTCAATACGGTGAAAAGCCCGCTTAGTAAGTTGGAGCCGTCGGGATAGCGAACTGCTTCAATATGGGTATTCTTATCTATGTGGATACCTGAACCTATAGCGATACCTTTTGACAAGTCCTCATCTGTACCGGGATAACGAATTCCTAATATTGATTCTGAGTTAGTACGAACGCGATTACCTAGGTCAGAGGAAATATTCGGTAGCGAGCCCTTGTCTTTAAGATCAAATAACAAGCTTTGCGTACCTAGGGATGAGGCTGAAAAAATTACCGATCGCGCAGTATAGAATTTCGGTTTTTTTGAAAAAAAAGCAAAGCTGTTAACCGTCTTTACACGATAGCCCTCTTCACCGTCACCGGAGGTGCCCAGTGGTGATACATCCACAACACGCGTTTCAGGAAGCAACTGAACGCCATTATGTTCAGCCAGGTATAAGTAGTTTTTGTCTAAGCTGTTTTTCGCATTATAATGGCAGCCCACCATACAACCACCGCAACCGATACAGGAATTGCGAGAGGGCCCCTTGCCGCCAAAATAAGGGTCGCTATATTCAGTGCCAGGTGCGTCGTGCTTTTCTCCGAAGAAAACGCCAACATCGGTATAGTAAAAGCTATCTTCTACGTCTGCCGCCTTTGCCATCTGCCGAAGTTTTTCATCCGCCGCCGCTCCGCGTTCATTGCGCGTGACGCCTAACATTTTCTTGGCCATGGCATAGTACGCTGGCATGATATTCTGCCAATCATCAAGAGACGACCAGCCACCATCATTCCAAACTGAATCGGGGGGAACAAGCAGAGTTTGGGCATAGGTGATAGAGCCTCCACCTACGGCATTGCCATGAAGGACCATCACATGTTTAAAAAGACGAAGCCGGAGAAAGCCGTGCAAACCTAGTATTGGTTGCCAAAGGTAAGACCAAATTTTCCAGTTCGTCGACGGTAAATTCTCGGGAGTCCATCGCTTTCCTTGTTCGATGACCAGTACACTATAGCCTTTTTCGCTTAATCTATATGCGCTAACACTGCCACCAAAACCCGAACCGACGATAATATAGTCATAATCGAACTTATTCATAATATCGGCCAAAATAGTAAAAAAGCCTCTCAGGAAAAATCCTGTGTGATAATAAGCGTGCCAGATCCGATCACATAGAGGCGTAAGGGGAGGGTGATTAGTTATAATAATTACGAGGCTTTAGGAATCACTTTAACTTGCATATTTACATAACCATTCACAAAATTTGAATGTACTCTCTCTGGCTGTTTAAGAACTTCTATATTATCGAATCGCTTGAGTATCTCTTCCCAGGTAATTCGAAGCTGCATCTCGCCAAGCCGATTACCCATACAGCGGTGAATTCCCATACCAAATGATAGGTGTTGACGCACTCGAGGCCGATCAATAATTACCTTATCAGGATTGTCGATCACTCTTTCATCGCGGTTTCCGGAGATATACCACATAACGACCTTGTCGCCTTTCTTGATCAATTTGCCATTGAGGTTGAAGTCAGATTTAGCTATGCGGCGCATATAGGACAAGGGGGTCTGCCAACGAATAATCTCGGAAACCATGCTGGGGATTAGATCCGGATTATGCTTAAGTTTCTCGAGCTCACCTGGAAACATGTTCATGGCTAGAACACTACCTGTGATCGAATTGCGAGTTGTATCATTGCCGCCGACGATTAACAGGCCTAAATTGCCAAGAAACTCAGCAGGGCGATTGATCATATCTCTGGTGTCGGCATTAGCTTCCATTAAGCTAATTAAATCGAAGGTGGGTTCATGTCCGGCTTCTCTTAGCGCCGCTTTCTGAAACCACATTTTCGAAAACGTTTCTGCCATATCTTGGAGTGCCGCATTCCTCTCTTCTTTATCGGCGGTGCCTCCCGACAGTTCGGGGGCGCCTGTGGCAATATCAGACCAATACGGCAACTTATGACGATCTTCATAAGGAAAGTCAAAAATCGTTGCCAGCATTTGCGAGGTTAGCTCGACGGAAACTCGAGATACCCAGTCAAAGCTTTCATTGAGCGGCAGATTATCTAAGATCACGCCGATTCTTTCGCGAATGAGGCCCTCCATTGCCGATAAATTCCGCGGCGCCACGACTGGTTGAACCGCTGCGCGCTGAACGTCGTGTTTTGGCGGGTCCATCGCAATAAAATTTTCTAGCGGGAGGTCGGGCTCCGGGTCACCGATCATAATAAAAGGTTCAGCAGAGAAAACCTCATGATTGGTGTCTACGGCAACGATATCCTCAAAACGAGTAATAGACCAAAAGGGACCGAATGGACTGTCCTCTAGAAAGTGCACAGGATCTTCGTCACGAACGCGCCGGAAGTATTCCGGCCACCTGTGTTGTGAATAAAGACGCGGATCGCTGAGATCGATTCTATCTAAGGGAACACTGGTCGCATCCGGCAAGGTATTATTTTGTGGGTCTAGCTGATTTGCCATTACTATCTCCTGATGAGCTACATCTGAAATTCTGGAAGTTTTACAACCAATCCGTTTAAAGGCGTCTCAACAGTTATTTGGCAAGCTAACCTGGACATTTCGTTTTTTTCTGGGGTCATTTCCAGCATTGCACACTCCGATTCGCTGGGCTTGCCGGCTTTGTCCATCCAGCTAGTATCGATGAAAACGTGGCATGTGCCGCAGGCACAGCTACCACCACAATCAGCATCAATACCTGGGACGTTGTTATCCAGCGCAGCCTGCATTAGATTGGTACCAGGTGCAGCGCGTACGTTATGTACTTCGCCGTTATGTTCAATGAAAGTGAGTTCAATCAACGTCGTTCTCCTTATTTTGGGTAATGCTGATATTGTCGAAAGAAATATAGGTTGGAACGACTTGTCATTTTCAGTCCATTCCTGTTCATAAGACGACAGCATGCACAGCCTGTTGGAACTCAAGGAGAGAAATTATCTGGATGGAACGAAAAATTGTGCGCCGATTTGGACTACGGATAAAGTATTTGAAATATATAAGGAGGAGAGCAGGCAATATCAACGGTTTTAAGCCTATTGATCTTGACGAAATCTCTTGGGTGTTTTGCCGGTAAAATTTTTGAAGGCGCGTGAAAAATTGGAGTCGCTGTTATAGCCACAAGCGTGCGATATTTTACAAATTGGATCGTCGGTGCTGGCTAGTAAAAACTTCGCATGTTCGATCGAAACTTGTTGTTTTAATTCAAGAAATGATGTGTTTTCGCTCTGTAGGTGGCGCGCGAGCGTGCGCTCTGAATAATGCATTTGTTCGGCAATAGGAGCGATATGTATCGATAAGCCCTTAGTGAGTCGTTGCCGAAGAAGGTTTTTTACTTTACTGGATAATGACGTCGTGGACGGTGGGGTAGCGGTTTTTAAACTAGCGTAGACCTGCTCAAACGTGGATTGGTTATGGGTGTGAAGGTGTTGAATTAGATGATGGTTGTCGAAAATTACCTCAATAATGCGCTTTGAGAAAGCAAAGGTCGCTTTGAAATGATATTCATACCGGGAAATATCATTTTCAATGCAATGAGTCAGATGAATTCTTGGGGCAGGCAAAGGCAAATTACAAAAATATCGCAGGTTTAAAAAATAGCCTGCAACAACCTCATCTAAGTAATGCTGTACATCACCAAAATCGATGACCGGACGCATAACTATGTGGCACTTTCCGCCGCTATCAATTCTTTCGAAGTGATATGCGGGCATTACGGTATGTGAGTAGTCAACCATTAATTTCAGTGCCTGATCCACTGTTTTGGCTGTGAAGGATGCTAATCCAAACATACCGCCAGGTACCGTTATCGGCGCAAACTCCGAAAGTAAGACGGAAAGTGGTTGGCCCGGAATGGCGATGTCTCGACAGCTGCGGAGCATCTCGCGTAGTTGCCAGCCTGAAATATAGCTATCGCTACGGTTAATCTGATCGGCTGTGATCTCGCAGCGGTCGTATAAATTTTTTACATCTACTTTTCTGTGTTCAAAAAAATTTTCTCCTAAGTCCAGTAAGGAGATAGAGAAGGTTGAACCATCGATAGGGAGGAGCGTTGCTGTCGTCATTATTATCGTGTCTATTTTTCTGCGGATGGCGGGAAATGAATATAAACACTGAGCGTTAAAGAGTCCAGAGGATTGTGATTTACCGATATGGCGGTGATGCCCGCTTTGGTAGTTATCGTGTAAGTACCTTTGGTGACGGGCAATAGCTTGACCTGATTTGAATAATAATGGCGGCTATTCATAAACGCACAAGCGTATCTTGCGTGAGGTTATAAATCATAATATCTAAAGTTGCGGGAGATAATAATAATGGAGTCGCGGAAGTTATTGCTAGGCAGTGCTATTAGTATTGGTCTGCTTAGTGTTGGGAGTACAGCAGTCGCTGCTCCTATGCTCGAGGAGGTGATTGTTACAGCTCAGAAAAAATCTGAGAGCACGCAAGACACACCAATCGCAATTACCGGTATGTCGGAGAATCAACTGGAAAAATTTGGATTTTCTAGCGCTAATGACATATCGGCCCAGGTGCCAAATATGCAAGTTAGTGGCCCTTACGGAGAAGTACAGCCGATTTTTTCGGTTCGCGGCGTTAGCATGTCGGACTACAGCTCAAACCAAGCAAGCCCAATAGGTGTGTATAACGACGAAGCATATATGGGTGCCGTGTATACCCATGGGATGAGTTTTTTTGACGTAGCTCGGTTGGAGGTATTGCGCGGTCCTCAAGGAACACTGTACGGCAAGAATACTACGGGTGGAGCTATCAATATTGTTACGAAAACTCCGCAGATCGACGATGGTCTTCACTTCGATGCTAAGCAGGGAGTTGGGAACTACAACAGCCATAAAGGCGATTACGGTGTAGAGGGTACGTTAGTCAAAAATAAGCTGGCTGCGAGGCTTGCTTACTCTTATTCGCGTCGCGACGGCTATTATAAAAATGCGCTTGGCGGACCTGATCTATCTCAGCAGGATTTCCAGGGTGCGCGCCTAGTACTTAACTATGATATGACAGATCATATCAATATGGTCTTCAAGTATACCAAGGCAAGAAACGACGCCTTGGGTAGCCCCAGTCGCAATGAACCGCGTGGCAGGTTGGCAAATAATCCGGCATTGGTGACTGCGTTAGAGACGTCTGGGGTCGGTGTCTACGATCAGCCTAACAATGGATATATCGACAATACCGGCTACTCCCGGCCTGCGAGGGGCTTAGACTATTACGAGGTTGAGGATAACTACACTGGTGCTTTAGTGGTTAATTTAGACCAGTACGTGCATAAAATAGATTATATCCATGATGCCTTTACGGTTACCTCGGTTACGTCTTACACCGACAATGATTATGCGCAACAGCAAAATGTAGATGGTAGTCCTGATGGGCTTCTCGAAATCGATTGGGCGGTCGCTACCCAGGCATTTAGCCAAGATCTACGGATATCGACGACGTTTAAAGAGGATTTTGATCTGATAGCGGGCGCTTACTACCAGTTCGAAGATCAACAGCTAAACAACGTTTATCGATTGTATGAAACGCCGCCGGATACGCGTGTAGCAGCTACCTTCCCAGGGGTTGGGGGTTACTATCCATATCTACTGGATTTTGGTGCGCTCGACCAAAAAATGGAAACTGAGAAAGAGAGCTTTGCACTCTATTCGCAGATGCGTTGGAACGTCACCGCGGACTTTGGTATCGATTTCGGCGTACGCTATACCGACGACAAGATAGACCTCCCCTATTTAAATATCTCACGCGTGGGCTATGACGGATCGCCCAGGGGTACCTACGTTCCAGGGAATAATACGGGTGTTGATAATATCTTCATTCCAGCAAATGTAGCGGGGCAAAGCCCCTTTGAGCCTGGGGTGTTGATACAAGAGCTCCTCGCCGGAGAAATAAGTGTGAATGACCTTTTGCTAACGGCACAAACTGGCTATACCCACGGTCCCTACACCGAGGAGTCAGCGACCCCGCTGAGTGCTCACGAAAAAGAATGGACCGGAAAAATAGGTATGGACTACCGTCTGAATGATTCCCTGATGGTATATGGCTCATATAGCAAAGGCTTCAGAGCGGGGAACTTCAATGCTGGCGTGTATTACGAAGAGCGTGAATTTGAAGACGCCTATGCCGCTCCTGAATTCCTGGATGCTTATGAAATAGGCATTAAAGCTGACTTTTGGGATCGGCGCGCTCGCATCAATAGCGCGTTCTTTTACTACGACTACACCAACCAACAATTTATCAACGTAGTCGGGGTGTCTAACTTTCTTGAAAACGCGGGTGGTTCTAAGATCATTGGCTTTGAATCTGAAATGTTTTTCGCGATGACGGAAGCGCTTACCGTCCAGCTAGGTATGGGAATTCTTGAGACGGAATATACCGAACTGGAACTATCAAACGTGCAAACGGTTAACGATGACGATGATGTTGTGGATCTCTCTGGTAATGAGTTGATTTCAGCACCCAAGATCAGCGCAAACGTATCAATCGATTGGGAAATATTCAGCAATAACGCTGGCTACCTGAGTATGAATCTGAATGGTAATTACCAAGACGACCAATGGTATAGCGCTTACAACGACAAAATTGGCTACGAAAATATAAAGCAGGATGCCTACGCAATATACAATGCGCGGTTTACCTGGTTTAGTTCCAATGACGACTACACTATTGCTATTTGGGGAAAAAACATCACTGAAACTAAATACGATAGTTACGCGATTAATCTGCAGGCTGGTTTCGGGTTCGATTATTACCAACAGGGCGCGCCGGCAACCTACGGTTTAGAAATGACATATCGTTACTAAAATCGATTTATTATGATTTGATAATAGGGTTATAAAAATGAAAATAAAAAATTATATTTATACGCTTATAACAATTTTTTTACTAAGTTCAGCAAATTCTGCGAGTAGTATGGGTATTCCTGTCGTCAGTGGCGGTTCGCTGGGCTCCTTAATACCGGTGGGTGTTTTGTCCCAGGTAGATGGGTTGTTTATTGGCCGCGATATCCCGGTGTTAAGTGACCTCGTTTTGGTGGAAGACCTCCCTGTTGTTGACGGCAGAGGCATACCGGTTATTAGAGGTGTTGATGAGTCGCTGAGGATTAGCGAGGGGCTGGTTGCGGTAGTCCTTGGAAACCAAAACCTTGCAGCTAGTGAGTCGCTTCCGGCAACTGACCCCTTGTTCATTATTGAGCTACTGTTGCCCCCCGATGCTCTGGTCAACGTAATTTCTATCAATGAATTATTTTTTTGAATAAGCGTAAATAATGAGATGTTGGCATGACTGATTTTTACAGCTGCCGGCTGGTTCGGCAAGGTTTTTGGGCGCTGCTAGTCGCTTTAATTTCTGGGTTTACGCTAATTTTTTCAATGATAGGTGGGGTTTCGCTTAGTCCGATTCCCTTACACATTCCCGTTGACATTCCTGGCACGACCGAGGGCTGGAGAACGGTACATACTGGAATGCTTATGAATGCATTAATGGCGATATCTATAGGCTCGTCGGTTAGATTGTTGGGCGTAGATGGCGATTCAAGCAGAAAAATATTTTTAGGATGCTCAATCGCCATTTGGGGGAATTTTTGCTTCTATGTATTTGGCATGTTCGCCCCGAATCATGGCCTTACACTGCAAAGCAACGCGCTGGGTGCGGCATCGCTGTCAGGTGCACTGGCTTTCTTTCCCGCGTTATTGGGAGCTGTCTCATTGATATATGTGGTAGTCATCGTGTTGCTCTCTAAGCCCGGCAATCGCTTTTAAATTGGGGGTACCTATGTCTGTAGATAATTGCTTGATTATTGGCGGTAGCCACGCGGGTGCGACCCTGGCTGCGTCACTAAGGCAGGAAGGTTGGTCTGGCAAAATATCTCTTATTAGCGCCGAAGAATCCCTGCCGTATCATCGGCCGCCACTTTCAAAGAGTGCTTTGAATGGTGAAAAAGAGGGTAGCGAAATATTAATTCGTCCAGCCGATTTTTATAAGAAGGCTGACATTGATGTGGTGCTTGGGGCGCGTGTACTAAAAATTGACCGCGTGGATAAAAAAATAGCTCTCGAAGACGGGCGTGAGCTGTCATATAGCAAGCTGGCCTTAACTACCGGTGCCAGCGTACGGAGAATTAAACTTCCAGGCATTCATTTGCCGGGAGTGTGTTACCTGCGTGACCTTCAAGATGTTCATGAAATTCGTAAGTATATTGGCAATGGGCGGTCAGCGGTCGTTATCGGTGGTGGCTATATTGGCCTTGAGGCTGCAGCGTCGTTAAGGGCCGTTGGCATGGACGTGACAGTACTAGAGGCATTGCCGCGAGTACTGGCTCGAGTGACATCGCCAGAGATCTCCGAATTCTATGCCAGGGTGCATCGCGAAGAGGGCACTCGGGTACTCACAGATGTGTCCATTGATAGAGTCGCGGGGGAAGGCTCTGTGACCGGCGTTCAACTGGCCGATGGCAGTTACATTCCGGCCGACCTGGTATTGGTTGGTATAGGGGTTTCCCCGGCGACTGGGCTTGCAGAAGAGGCTGGACTAGATGTGGACAATGGCATTGTTGTAGATGAGTTTGCCCAAACCAGTGATGAGGATATCGTTGCCGCGGGTGATTGCACCCTCCATTACAATCCGATCTATAAAACCACCCTGCGTTTGGAGTCAGTGCAAAATGCCAATGATCAGGCCAGGGTTGCTGCAAGGACAATATGTGGTAAGTATCAGCCATATCGTGCCTTGCCGTGGTTTTGGTCTGATCAATACGATGTAAAACTGCAGATTGCCGGATCTTGCGCTGGTTTTGACAAGGTGGTCTTACGTGGTGATCCGAAAAGTGGTCGCAGCTTCGCTGCTTTCTATTTTAGTGGCGATACACTTTTGGCTGTGGATGCGATAAACCAACCTAAGGCATTTTTATTGGCCAAGCGATTTTTAAGTGAGGGAAAAACGGCGGATCCATTAAAGGTAGTGGATGAAACAGTTGATCTAAAAGACGTATTTTTCGACCCTAGATAGTGTCCGTGTGAAATAGGGCGCTATCTTGATGTCGCCCTTCGGTGTCGGGAGAAATTACCCTTCTTCGTATGTTGATCGAAAGCCAGCGAGATGCTTTCCATTTTCGGTATGCCCAATAACTACGCCGCGTTGTGTACAATGTGTAATTCCATGTGCATTTCTTGGCAGTTTCTATGAGCGTCTCCAGTTACCGTATTGTCAACACGTGTTTCCAACTCGTGTGTTGGAAAAAACAGCTTCTTCGTGGTTTGGTTGTTCCTTTACTCATTCTTTCCCTTGTAGCCTGCGGTGGCAGCAGTAGTAGTAATAGCGGTAGTGCAGGTTCAGGCAACAGCCTTCGGGTGTGGCCGGCCTCGCAACCCGGTGAAGACCCCCCGGCTGCGCCCGAGGAATTGGCGCCATTGATCACTAATTTGTCGCTGCTGTCAGCGGCCCTGCCACGCGATGTCGCCGCCCGCCTGTTCGACCCCGTTGCCCTGGGCTACACCATTAACGATATTAGCGACCCGGTGATTGTCGAGCACATGGTGCGATCAACCCTGGCACAGGGGCAGGATGGCTCGCGCATTGAGCACGCTTACCACTGGTACGGTCACCCTTACGAAAACCCCAATGTGGCGCTGGTGCCGGTGGAATTTAATAACCGCTACGGCACCCGTCTGCACGGCGAAATCGTGCTGCCCAAACAGGGTTTGGTACCGCCTACGCAGGGGCCGTTCCCGGTGATTGTTGCCCTGCAGGGCTTAAACACCAACACCGCCATGTATCGTTGGTGGCACCGCCTGTTCGCCGATAATGGCTATGTGGTGTTCGCCTTCGACTTCAGCGGCCAGGGCCGCTCGGATGATGCCGGCGAGTCCGACCCAGACAATAATCTGCACGATGCCCAAGACGCCATTCGCTACTTGTTTGAAGACTCTCCCGTGGCCGCCGCGTTGGATGCCGACCGGCTGGGCGTGATTGGCCATAGCATGGGCGCGGCTGCGGCGCTGCGCGTGCAGGAACAAGAGGCCGCCGATGCCGCCGAGCCCAACCCGGTTCGCGTTCGCGCGGTTGTGGCGGCGGCGCCAGTATTCGAGTCGGTCACCGCCAGCCCGGTACCGGTGATGATCCAAACCGGCGATCACGATGGCCCCATTGCGCCACTGCCGTTTGTGAACCCCGCCGTGGTGCGCCCGCTCTACGACAGCCTGAGCAGCGACCGCGCCTTTATTGTTGCCGAGGCAGCCAGTCATGCGCAGCACACTAATTATCCCTTGCTGCCCACCTCAACCTGGGGACGCGAAATTGCCGCGAACTACTCGCTGGCATGGATGGAGTACTACCTAAACAACAATACTCAGGCGCTGTTGACCCTGCTTGGCGGCCATCCGCATTTGTCGTATTTGCACGACAGCCTGGTGCGTATTGGCGACAGCGAGCAAAGCTACCGCGGCAATGGTCTGGCGCCCTCAGGCGACGAGCTGTAGCGACCAATATTGCGTATGATGGTCGGCGCACCGCAACAGACTGAATAAGGAAGCATCACCGTGTCGCTAATGTTTGAAGAAATCGACAGCCAGGACTCTGCCCTGGGTGAAATTTCCCTGCGTCGGCGGCGCATTCCCGCACTGGGTGAGCGCGATATTTACGAGGTAAAGCTGGGCGACGAGTTTCTGATGTCGAGCATGTTTTACGATGCCGAGGAAGCCCTGTCGACCCTGGGCTTAGCCGCTGTGCAGGGCGAAAACCTCAGCGTGGTGGTGGGCGGCCTGGGCCTTGGTTACACCGCCGTTAAAGCCCTGGAAGACGCGCGCATTGATGAGTTGTTTATCGTGGAGGCGCTGGACACGGTGATCGGCTGGCACCGCGATGAAAAAGTGCCGCTGGGTAAAATACTCAACGCCGATAGCCGCAACCACTATGTGCTGGGCAGCTTTTTTGAGCTGGCCACTCAGCCCGAGCTTGGCTTTGACCCGGCGGTGCCCGGCAAGCGTTTCGACGCCATATTATTGGATATCGATCACTCGCCGTCGGAGTTTCTCAACGCCGCCAACGCCGGTTTTTATACCACGCAAAACCTCTCCCTAATGGCTAGCCAGATCAAGCCCGGTGGCGTGTTTGCCATGTGGTCGCAAAATCTGCCCGACGCTGAATTTGAAGCGCTGCTCGGCAGCGTATTCGCCAGCGTGGCGTCCCATGTGGTGTCGTTTTACAACCCCTTCCAAAATACCGAGTCCACCAACTCAGTGTATGTGTGCACCGTGGCGGCCGAATAGTCGTTAACCAGGGCAGCAATATGTTTGAAATTCGCTTTACCGAAACCGTGGCGGCCCCGGCCGAAAAAGTCTGGCAGGTTCTACTCGATACCGCCCACTACGCCGAGTGGAATCCGTTTATCGTGGCCTGCGAATCCAGCTTTGTTGTGGGCGAGCCTATCGTCATGCAGGTACAACTGCTGCCTTCGCGCTGTATTTCGCAAACCGAAACTATCCTTGCGAACACGGCGGCTGAATACCTGGAGTACGGTATTCAATTGCCGCTGGGCTTGCTGTCCAGTTCGCGCCAGCACCGCCTAACCGCGTTGGATAACAACAGCTGCCGCTATGAATCGGTGTTTATCCTGCGCGGCGCATTGTCACCGCTGGTGCGCCTGTTATTGGGCAAGCACTTGGCGCGCGGCTTTCAGGGTATGACTCGCGGTCTGGTTCGCCGCGCTGAAGCACAGCGTTAACACAACCCGCTTTACCCACCCATGTTCGGCGGCAGTGGTCAGCTTTTCCATTTATAGCAAGTACTTACGTTCGCCACGCTGGTGGCGGTGGGCGGCATTCGTTACCATTCTCCTGTTGCCACGGTATTGAAGGGATCATCGGTGTCTTTAGAAGTCATTATCCTTGCAGCGGGTCAGGGTACTCGTATGCGTTCGGCCTTACCCAAAGTGTTGCACCCATTGGCGGGTAAGCCGATGTTGCAGCACGCCATTGATGCGGCTGCGCAAACTGATCCGGCCGCTATTCATGTGGTGGTGGGACACGGCGCCGAGCAAGTGAAGGCCGGGGTTTCGCACCCCAATTTACAGTGGGCCTTGCAGGCAGAGCAGAAGGGCACCGGCCACGCGGTGGCTCAGGGCTTGGCCGCGGTAGCCGAGGATGCCACGGTGTTGATTACCTACGGCGACGTGCCGCTGGTGCGCCCCGAAACCTTGCAGGCCATGGTTGCCCGCTGCCGCGACAACCTGGTGCTGCTCACCGCCACGCTGGACGACCCCACTGGTTATGGCCGCATTATTCGCAATGCCGACGGTGCGGTGCAGGCCATTGTTGAGCAAAAAGATGCCAGCCCCGAGCAATTGGCCGTTCGGGAAGTGAACACCGGCATGATGGCTCTGCCAGCCAAGTATTTACGGGAGTGGCTGCCTGCGCTGTCCGCCGACAATGCGCAGGGCGAGTACTACCTAACAGATATTATTGCCATGGCGGTGGCGGCGGGAGTTGCCGTTGACGTGGCTCAGCCCGAGGCGCTGTGGGAAGTGGAGGGCGTGAACAATCGCCTGCAACTCAATGCGCTGGAGCGCCAGTACCAGCGTTTGATCGCCGAGCAGTTAATGACTGACGGCGCGACTCTGGCCGATGCCCAACGTATTGATGTGCGCGGTGCGCTGACCATTGGTCAGGATGTCAGCATTGATGTGAACTGCGTGTTTGAAGGCGAGGTCAAGCTGGGTGATGGCGTCGAGATCGGCCCCAACTGTGTGATCAGCAACAGTCGCGTGGCGGCGGGTACGGTCATCAAGGCCAACTCGGTGTTAGAAGATGCGGTGGTCGGTCAGCAGTGCACCATTGGCCCCTTTGCGCGTTTGCGTCCTGGCACTGTGCTGGCCGATACGGCGCGCATTGGCAATTTTGTGGAAACCAAAAACGCGCAGGTGGGCGAGGGCAGCAAAATCAATCACCTCAGCTATGTTGGCGATGCCAGCCTTGGTGCGGGCGTAAATATTGGTGCGGGAACCATTACCTGCAACTATGATGGAGTGAACAAGTCGCGCACCGAGATTGGCGACGGCGCCTTTGTTGGCTCCAATACCGCGCTGGTCGCGCCGGTGTCGGTGGGCGAGGGCGCGACGGTGGCGGCGGGCTCAACCATCACCGGAAATGTCGCCGACGGCGAACTGGGCGTTGCCCGTGGCCGCCAACGCAATATCAAGGGCTGGAAGCGGCCCGTTAAAACATCCTGATCGCTACTATTTATTAGGGCTCGAATATGTGTGGAATCGTCGGTGCTGTTGCCCAACGAGAAGTTGCTGGAATTCTGCTAGAGGGCTTGCGTCGCCTGGAATACCGGGGCTACGACTCAGCCGGTATGGCGGTTATCTCAGCCAATGGCGACAACGACTGCCGCAAGCGTGTGGGTAAAGTCGAGGCGCTGGCACAGGCGCTGGGCGAGCAGCCGCTGCCGGGCCACACTGGCATTGCCCACACCCGCTGGGCCACCCACGGCGAACCCTCGGAAGCCAATGCCCACCCCCACAATTCCGGCAAGCTGTCGCTGGTACACAACGGCATTATCGAAAACCACGAAGCGCTGCGCAGTAAACTCAACGCGCTGGGCTATACCTTTTTATCGGCCACCGACACCGAAACCATCGTGCATTTGGTCCACCACTATTACCAACAGCAGCGCGACCTGCTCGGCGCGGTCAAGCTGGCGGTAACGGAGTTGGAGGGGGCCTATGGCCTGGCGGTTATCCACGCCGACCAACCCGACAAACTGGTGTGTGCGCGCAAGGGCAGCCCGCTGGTGATTGGCATGGGTATTGGCGAGAACTTTATCGCCTCTGACCAACTGGCGCTGCGCCAGGTGACCGATCGCTTTGTGTATCTGGAAGAGGGCGATATTGCCGAAGTGACCGTTGGTCACTACCGCATTTGGAATGCCGACTTGGAGCCGGTCACCCGCGACGTCAGCCAGATCGATACCGCGGCAGAATCCGCTGACAAGGGTCAATACCGCCACTACATGCTCAAGGAAATCTACGAGCAGCCCACCGTGATTCAGCGATCCTTGGCGGGGCGACTGGGCAGCAAAAAAGTATTGGCCGAAGCCATGGGGCCGCGAGCCCACGAAATTTTACAGTCGGTGTCCTCGGTGCAGATCGTGGCCTGCGGCACCAGCTACCACGCCGGTATGGTCGCCAAGTATTGGATCGAAGGCATCGCCGGTGTGCCTTGCCGGGTCGAAGTTGCCAGCGAGTTTCGCTACCGCAAATTCAAAGTGCAGGAAAACACCCTGTTCGTCACCATCAGCCAGTCCGGCGAAACGGCCGATACGCTGGCCGCCCTGCGGCTGGCCAAAACCCTTGGTTACAGCGCCAGCCTCACCATCTGCAATGTGGCGCTCAGCTCGCTGGTACGCGAGTCCGATCTCTATTTAATGACCGAGGCCGGCCCGGAAATCGGTGTGGCATCGACCAAGGCCTTCACCACCCAGTTGGTGGCACTGTTGCTGCTTACTGTGGCGCTGGGTCGCCACCACGACCTCACCGAAGAGGAAGAGCAAAGCATTGTTGCCGCCTTGCACCAACTGCCCGCTCGACTTGACGAAACCCTGACCCTGGATGCCGCGATCCAGCAAATGTCAGAAGCCTTTGCCGACAAGCACCACGCCTTATTCCTGGGGCGCGGTGCGCAGTGGCCGGTGGCGATGGAAGGCGCGCTTAAGCTGAAGGAAATTTCCTACATCCACGCCGAAAGTTATCCCGCTGGCGAGCTTAAACACGGCCCGCTGGCGCTGGTGGACAGCGATATGCCGGTTATCGCTGTGGCCCCCAACGACGAGCTGCTGGAAAAGCTGAAATCCAATCTTCAAGAAGTGCAGGCGCGCGGCGGACAGCTCTTTGTTTTCGCTGACAAAGCCGCCGGCTTTAGCCCCGAGCCCAGCTTGCAGATTATTGAGCTGCCCCATGTCAGCGATATCGTCGCACCGATTTTGTACACCATCCCCCTGCAACTGCTGAGCTACCATGTGGCGATTTTAAAAGGCACCGATGTCGATCAGCCGAGAAACCTCGCCAAGTCGGTAACGGTGGAGTAAGCGCCCTTAGCGGCGCTCTCGTTCACGGCGCGGTGACCCGGCCGTGCAGTGGGTTGGAGTCACACTGCTTTTTCATATTCACTAGGTGTTTTACAGGCCGCTATGAAAAGAAGATGCCCACATTGCAAAGAGACGTGCATCGCCCCGCAAGACTTTAAAGTGGGCGTCTTGCATCGCTGTCCACGCTGTCAGGCCGGGGTGGAAGTGGGGAGGTTTTATACGGTGGCGCTATCACTGGTTCTGGCGTTGCTCTGCGCTTACTTTTTCAGTGTGGGTAAGCCAGAGACCGGATTTTTACTCTTTGCCCTAATACTGTTCAGGGCGTTTTATTCAAAAGCGGTGGATGCCCTTTTTCTGCCCTTACAAAAAAGTGTGGATAAATAGCGTTTGGCCCACCGCCTAAGTTGTTGTTTTTCTGAGCGGCCTTGGCGTTGGTAGGCTGTATTCACCACAGTTAGATAAATACAATAAATGGTAGGGATTTCCTCTGTTTATTGTATTGATGTCGGTACTCGTTATAGTAGCGCCTACCTTGCGACGCCCTGGCGCAGTGCTGGTGGGGCCTGTACGCTACCGTTGACTAAACAGGAGAGAATTTCATGACCCAAGATGTTGTTGTATTGAGCGCGGCCCGTTCGGGCATTGGGACTTACGGTGGTGGCCTGAGCGGTATCGAGCCCCATGAGTTGGGCGGCCAGATTATGAAGGCGGCCATTGATCGCTCTTCTGTTGATCCTCAGAACATTAACTACGTGACAGTGGGTAATTGTATTCCCACTGACTCTCGCTATGCCTACGTGGCGCGTGTGGCGTCAATTCAGGCTGGCCTGCCAATGGATTCCGTGGCGATGGGTGTAAACCGCCTTTGTAGCTCGGGCCTGCAAGCCATTGTTACCACTGCGCAAAACATTATGTTGGGCGATTGCGACTACGGTATTGGCGGTGGTGTGGAAGTCATGTCGCGCAGCGCTTACTTGTCGCCCACCATGCGCAACGGTGCGCGCATGGGCAATGTGGAAATGCTCGACGCGATGACCTCGGCGTTGACCGACCCCTTCGGCGTTGGCCACATGGGTATTACCGCTGAAAATCTGGCAGACAAATGGGAGATCAGCCGCGAAGAGCAAGACGCCTTTGCCGCCGAGTCTCACCGTCGCGCGGCCGCTGCCATTGAAGCGGGTTACTTCAAAGAGCAAATCGCGCCGGTGACGCTGAAAACCCGCAAGGGTGAAGTGGTATTCGATACCGACGAGCACGTGAAGCCTGGCACTACCACAGAAACACTGGGCAAGCTCCGCCCCGCCTTTAAAAAGGATGGCACCGTAACTGCTGGCAATGCTTCAGGCCTGAACGATGGCGCTGCCTTTATGGTATTGGCCTCTGCACAAGCTGCTGAGAAAGCGGGTCAGAAGCCCATCGCGCGTATGGTGTCTTACGCGGTAGCGGGTGTGCCTAACCATATTATGGGTGAAGGCCCGATTCCGGCATCGACGAAAGCGCTGGCCAAGGCTGGTTTGTCGATTGCCGATATGGACGTGATCGAATCTAACGAAGCCTTCGCTGCGCAGGCCCTGGCAGTGGCTAAAGGTCTGGATCTGGATTTGAGCAAGACCAACCCCAACGGTGGTGCCATTGCACTGGGTCACCCAGTCGGCTGCTCTGGCGCGTTCATTGCCACTAAGGCGATCTACGAACTGCAGCGCACTGGCGGTAAATATGCGCTGGTCACCATGTGTATTGGTGGTGGTCAGGGTATCGCGGTTATCTTCGAGCGCGTATAAGCCTTTCAACACCGGCGGCTGCAATAGCCGCCGGTGAATTCTGTACTCATTTCTCTCCGTTCAGTTTCCCCAACACTTTTTATCTGCGAGCAAAGCGCGTTGTCTTAGTGCGCAAACCAGTGGCGGGTGCGATTCGCAAACCACACTAGCGACAGCATTACCGGCACTTCTACTAACACCCCAACCACTGTGGCGAGGGCGGCACCAGAATGCAGGCCAAACAGTGAGATAGCCACGGCCACTGCCAGCTCGAAGAAGTTGGAGGTGCCAATCATGCAGGCGGGGGCGGCGACATTGTGCGGCAACTTTAATTGCTTGGCGGCAAAGTAGGCGATGGCAAAGATGCCGTAGGTTTGTATCAGCAGGGGAACAGCGATTAACGCGATCACCAGAGGTTTGGCGATAATGGTTTCTGCCTGAAAACCAAACAGCAGTACCACGGTTGCCAGCAGGCCGATAATCGACCAGGGTTTTAGCGTGGCAACAAAGTTATTCAGGCGGCTGTGGTCATTGGCGCTGTCCAGGCGGTGACGGGTAATGGCGCCGGCGATCAGCGGTAGTACCACATACAGCACCACCGACAGCAGCAGCGTTTCCCAAGGCACTTGAATATCGCTGATGCCAAGTAAAAACGCGGTAATCGGCGCGAAGGCGAAGATCATAATAATGTCGTTGATCGATACCTGCACCAGGGTGTAGTTGGCGTCACCTTTGGTGAGCTGACTCCAGACAAATACCATCGCGGTGCAGGGCGCAACGCCGAGTAAAATCATCCCGGCGATGTACTCCCCGGCGGACTGAGGGTCTACCCAGTCAGCAAATATCACCTTGAAAAACAGCCAGCCCAGCATAGCCATGGTAAAGGGCTTGATGAGCCAGTTAACGGTGAGTGTTAGTAGCAGACCCTTGGGTTTTTTACCCACGTCTTTTAGTGAGGCGAAGTCGATCTGAATCATCATTGGGTAGATCATCAGCCAGATCAGCACCGCCACCACCAGGTTAACGTGGGCAAGCTCCAGGGCGGCAACCTGTGCAAATACTCCGGGGATGGTATTGCCCACCACAACACCGGCGGCAATACACAGCCCAACCCAAAGCGAAAGATAGCGCTCAAAAAATCCCATGATTTGTCTCTCTTGATTACAACTTAATTGCGGCTTAAATAGAGCGTTGGTTAACGCGTTCCATTAATTTTTCGGCGCTTTCCACGCGCTCGGAATAGCGGTCGACCAGGTAGGCGCTGTTATCGCGGGTGAGCAGGGTAAATTTCATTAGCTCCTCCATGACATCCACAATGCGGTTGTAATAGCTGGAGGGCTTCATGCGGTTATTGTCGTCGAACTCGAGAAAGGCCTTGGCCACCGATGACTGGTTGGGGATGGTGATCATCCGCATCCAGCGGCCCAGCACCCGCAGTTGATTCACCACATTAAAAGACTGGGAGCCACCTTCCACCTGCATCACCGCCAGGGTTTTGCCTTGGGTGGGGCGCACCGCGCCCTGTGAGAGCGGGATCCAGTCGATCTGCGCCTTCATAATGCCGGTCATCGCGCCGTGGCGTTCGGGAGAGCACCACACTTGCCCCTCCGACCAGATGGCCAGTTCACGCAGCTCTTTCACCTTGGGGTGATTCTCGTCAGCGCCGTCAGGCAGTGGCAGGCCCTCGGGGTTGAAGATACGCACTTCGCCGCCCATATGGCTAAGCAGTCGCGCGCATTCTTCGACCACTAAGCGGCTAAAGGAGCGCTCGCGCAGCGAGCCATACAGCAGAAGAAAACGCGGCTTGTGGCGGGAATAGTTCGCATTAAATTGCGCTGTGCTCGGACTGGCGAACTGGCTGTCGTCCACATTGGGCAGAGACATATCATCAAGACTCATTACTTTGCTCCCAGGTCTGCCAACGCGGCCGCCCACTCAGATTTGTCGAGGGTGGCAATGGTTTTGAGCGCCGCTACGCGCTCACTGATCAGCGCAATGCTGGCGCGGAATGCCGCGTCAATCTCTTCCTCTGTGCCAGTGAGTTTCGACGGGTCTTCCAGGCCCCAGTGCACTTTCAATGCCTTGCCGAACCACAGCGGGCAGGACTCACCAGCGGCCGAATCGCAAACGGTAACCACCAGGTCGGGGGCAAAGCTCTCCAGCTCGTTCCAGGACTGGCTCTGTAGGCCGCTGGTATCAATACCGGCGGCGCGCAGGGCTTTTAGTGAGTTGGGGTGCACTTCACCAGCGGGCTGGCTGCCGGCACTGCGGGCCTCGATAAGGTCGCTGGCAAGGTGGCGAGTGATCGCCTCGGAGAGGATGCTGCGACAGCGGTTGTGGGTGCAGATATATAAAATTTTCATAGTAGCCTCGTGGCAATTAGCTCTGGGAAGACAGCTCTTCCAGGCGGCTTTTTAGGTAGTTGGCATTGTTGCTGAGGGTGACCTTGAGTATGTCGTGGGCCCACTCAGGCAGTGCCGGATGCAGTTGGTAGTACACCCATTGCCCCTGCCGACGGTCCTGAAGAATGCCGCGCTTTCGCAGCTGCGCGAGATGACGGGAGATCTTGGGTTGCGACTCGTTAAGCGCTTCCATCAGGTCGCACACGCAGAGCTCGCCACGATCGGTAATTAACAGCATCGACAGCAAACGGGTGTCATCCGCCAAGGCCTTAAAAAAGTCCACCGGACTGAGCGGCGGTGCGCTGACCGTTTTGCTGTTCACCAATAAAAACAGCCGAATGCGTTCGCTGATTTCCTGCAGGGTGTGAGCGAAGGCCTGGGGCTGGTCGCTGGCTTTTGGGTCTGGAAAATCCCAGGCCATGACAACACCAGCGCCTGGCCACTGCTGACAGGCATTGTGCGCCTTGTCGCAGAGCGTAATGACATAGTCAAAATGCTGATCGGCGAAGTCCTCCACTGGCTTTGACGACAGCCCAGCCGTGGACACTCCAGCCTCGGCGAGGGTGGACAGCGTTCTCGGATCGATGGCCTGCGGCGCAGTGCCAGCACTAAAGACCTCTGTGCCTTCGACTGCCTGGTGGCGAAGCACCGCTTCGGCCATTTGCGAGCGCACGGAATTCCCCGTGCACAGAAACAGTACTTTCATGGGAATCTCAAGTTGAGAGATGACGTGGTCATATACTAACAACTATATATATGAAATTCCATATATATAGTTTGGCGAATTTGAGCGGTCAGTTTTCGGCACAAGTTTTTGGTTCAGGAAGAGGCAAATAAGAGTTGAATAGTTGAACCAGTCGAAGACGGGGGAAAATTATTTTTATAAATTCGCCTTAACTTGGGTGTTTTCCTTTTGCGTAGTACGACTCGGTTACAGTGCAGTAACTCGAGTTTTCGTGATAAAAGCCCGCCATTTCGCACTAGTTCACGATTGTTAGCGTCTGCTATTACTCAGCACTTTTGCTATCGCTGCGGTAACTACGTATCCCATCAGGGGTTACAGATTATTAACTTGTGCGCCGCTGCAAAAGCAAAAATCCATAAAAATTAAAAGTTTAACAACCCACTGACAAAATACTGGCAGGGAGAGTGAAAGTGAAATCTAACGAAAATGATAAGGGATGGTTGTCGCTAGTGGCATTGCTGGCCGCGCCAATGGCCGTGGCACAACCCGGCGACACCCAGCGTTACGCATTGGAAGAGGTTGTCGTCACGGCGCAGAAAAAAGCCGAGTCACTGCAAGACGCGCCCATTTCGCTAACCGCGTTTGGCCAACAAGCACTGGAAAACAAGGGCATCAACAGCCTTGCTGATATCGGTGCCAATGTGCCGAGCATGAGTATTGAACCCTTCCCCATTAACAATGCGACCCTGCGTATTTTTATTCGTGGTATCGGTATTTCCGATGCGCAAATCACCCAAGATCCGCCGGTGGGCATCTACATGGACGGTGTGTACATCGCTCGCTCTACAGGCACCGCGCTGGACGTAGCCGACCTGGAGCGCATCGAGATTTTGCGTGGCCCACAGGGCACACTCTATGGCCGCAACACGACCGGTGGCGCCATCAACCTGGTTAGCAAGCGACCGAATACCGACGCCTTCGAATTCGAGCAAAAATTCACTGTGGGTGATCGCTACCTGCTTACCTCGAAAACCTCTGCCAATATTCCGATCACCGATACCCTGGCAGCGAAGTTGGCCTTCTTGCATACCGAGCAAGATGGCTTTGTGGAGAACACGGGGCCGGGTGGCGATTTTGGCGATCGCAAAGTCCAGGGCTACCGCATGGATGTGCGTTGGGATATCAACGACAGTCTGACCCTGGACTACGCCTACGACCATTCGGAGCTGGATTACTACAACTCCATGTATCAGTCGGTGACTCCGCCTCTGGGTGATAAGGGGCAGGCTGAGCCGATAAAAGAGCACGCCGCGGAGCAAAGTGTATTCAGTAAAAAACGCTTGGACTCACTCGCAACCGGTATGCCGCTGGAAGAGTCCAATACCGAAATCACCGGCCATGCCATCACGCTGACGGCGAATTTTGATGCCGGCGAGTTTAAGTACATTGGTGCCTACCGCGAGCTTAGCGACTCCTCCTACGCAGATCTTGGCGGAGGTGCGGGCTCTACGGAATTCCGTTTGGACAGCCACGGCTACGACGGCCAGGCAACCGACAAGGTAAACGGCGGCCCAACGGATCTGGTAAAACCGCTGGTTACCCAGCGCCAGCGTTCCCACGAGCTACAATTTAGCGGTGATGCGGCTGATGGCCGTGTAGAGTTTTTGACCGGCGCTTATTACTTCAGCGAATCGGCCATTGAAGACAACTCGCCGTTACACCATCAGCTAAGCGCTGATGCACGCGTGCCCGGTGTGCCTTTCCGTACGCATGCGGTTAACTTGCTGTCGCAGCATTACAAGATCGACAACGAAGCGCTGGCGCTGTTTGGTCAGGCCACCTGGACACCGGCCATCATGGAGGATCGCCTGCACCTGACCTTCGGTGCGCGCCACTCCCGTGACAAGCGCGCGGCAGTTAAGAACCAAACCGACCTGAATATTATTGAGCTGTACGGTTTGGTAATGGATTTGCCTTGGGGCACCATTGATGAGACCGACCCCTCGCGTCAGTTCGACAACGTAAAAGCGGAGAAGGATTTCACCGATAACTCGTTCAGCTTTGTTGCCGAGTATGACCTGAGCGACACCGTGAATATCTACGGCAAAATCAACGAGGCCTATAAGAGCGGCGGCTTTAACACCCGCGATCCGCAGCGCGACGGCAATCAGGGGCCAGCCAGCGATGGCGTGAATTACGGCTTTGGTTTTGCCGAAGGCTTTGATGAAGAAAAAGTGCGATCAATGGAGCTGGGTATTAAGAGCGAGCTGATGGATCGCCGCCTGCGGATTAACGCCGATATCTTCCGCAGCGTATACAGCGATATGCAGCTGAACTTTATTCTGGCGGGCACCGTCGCGGACACCAAGATCACCAACGCCGGTGAAGCGGAAATGCAGGGCTTTGAAGCCGATATCACCTTCATGGCAACACGCAATCTGCTGCTGATGCTCAACTACGCCTACCTGGATGCCGAGGTGACTAAAGCCAAAGACGTATCGGGTAAAGATGTGAGTGACGAGTTTGTCTTCTTCGCGGCGCCGGAGCAGTCCTATACCGCGGCGGCGGATTGGACACTGGCCGATGCCGACTGGGGCCGCACCTCGTTGAACCTGAGCTACAACTACATGGATGAGCGCAACGGCGGTTCGCGGGCAGAGAATGTGAAAAACACTCGCCTGGAAGCCTACGGTGTGTGGAATGCGCGCTTCGGTGTGAGCGACATGCCCTTTGCGGGTGGCAACCTCAGTGTTGCGGCCTGGGGTAAAAACCTCACCGACGAGGAGTACGCGATTACTGCCATCGACAATCAGCCGCAATCCGACCGCTCGGTATTGTGGGGCGAGCCACGCAGCTATGGCCTCGACCTGATTTACCGCTACTAATCTCCCACCCATCACCCTTCGCCGCCTGCGGGCGGCTTTTTTATGCCTTGGTGAAACGCAGCCGTGTGGCAGTTTAAGAATCTGCGCCCCCGGCGTATTTCGGCGCTGCAAGGCCCTTAAAGGTTTGACGGTCTTCACCATCGAAAATACAGTGCCGTAAGCAGATCAGGAATGGCCGCCCATACCCGAGCTCCATAGCTGAGCTCAATAATAGCTGCGCCAAATAATAATGGAGAATTGCGATGCAACTAGGCTTTACCTCAATGAACACCGTGCACGACCAACGCCCAGCGGAGTTGGCGCGCATTGTGGAAGATGCCGGCTTTGACTCACTTTGGTATGGCGAGCACAGTCATATTCCCATGTCGCGGAAAACGCCCTATCCGCCCGGTGGTGAGTTGCCCGAACCCTACAAAGAAATGATGGACCCCTATATTTCTTTAATGGAAGCCGCTTCAGCGACCACAACGCTAAAGCTGGGTACTGGCATCGCCTTGCTTATGGAGCGCGAATTGCTCTCCCAGGCCAAAACCATTGCCACTCTGGATAGGTTGTCGGGTGGCCGTGTGATTATTGGCACCGGGGTTGGTTGGAACGAAGAGGAATTTACCAACGCCACCTCACTGCCCTGGAAGAAACGCTACAGCGGCTTGCGCGAAACCGTTCAAGCGACACGCGCCTTGTTTCGCGATCCCGCGCCGGAATATCACGGCGACATGATTGACTTCGATCCCGTGTGGTTTGAGCCCAAGCCCGTGCAGGCGGGCGGCCCGAAGTTTCTGTTCGGCGCGATGGGGCCGCTGGGCATTAAACACGCTGCCGAATGGGCCGATGGTTGGATGCCGGTGGATGTGGTGATGCCTGATGTCGGTGAGGGTATTGCCCAATTTCGCCAAGCCGTGCGCGACAACGGCCGCGACCCCGATCAAATAGACATCACCATGGTGGCCATGGGCGAGCTTAGTGTCGATTTGCTGAAGCGCTATCGCGATATGGGCATCAGCCGCGTGAACATCGGTGTGGGCATGGAAAACTGGAACAAGCCGGAAATTGTTATGCCGATGATTAGCAAGTTCTCAAAGATCATTCCGCAGCTGTAAAGATCAGCTATTTTTGAAGGCCACCTATCAAAGCGTTCTGATTTGCTGGCCCTCGAACTTCACGCTAGTTGCCACCACTGCCAACGACCTGTCAGCGAAATTCGTTGCCGGTGTTTCGTTCAGTCCAGTTTCAGCGGCTCTGGCTGCACCGGTTTAATATGCAGCTTGTCGCTTCCCGCCATAATGCCGTCCTCCACTTGCTGGCGGAGTCGATCCAAGTCTAGGCGTCGTATGTCGGTGATAATTCGGTTGGCGAGGGTTTCGTCGGTGCCCATACCAATCAGCGTTTGTCGACTAAGAGCCAGTGCTGACTCAAAGCACTCGCGCACACTGAAGTCAGCTTTCAACGCGTTCAACTCGATGGAGTGCAGACGATCATAGGAGCGCACATAGATCTGCGCCTCTGGGTTCTCCTTTTTTACGAGTTCCACTATGCGGCTATTGCACTGAGGGTCGTCGGTGGCGACAACAACGGCTTTTACGTTCGCTATGCCCGCTGCCCGAAGAATTTCTCTGCGGTTGCCATCGCCGAAATGCACACGAAAACCAAAGCGCTGGGCGTCTTCAATACGGCGAGTATTATTATCAAGAGTAATGACCTGAAGGCCGTTGGCAAATAGCGGTTGCGACACTATCTGACCAAAGCGCCCAAACCCGATAACCAGGATACTACCAACGGCATCTGAGTAATCCTCTTCGGGGTCACTGCCTTTCTGCTGGCGAAGCATTCGCGGTAGTAATTTGTCTGTCAGTCCAGACAGCGCCATTGATACAGAAATAATACTGATAAGAATCGATGTTAGTTCCGCGCCAAGCAGGCCTGTCCCCGCGGCTGCAGCGAATAACACGAAGCCGAATTCACCGTGTTGAGACAAGCCCAGAGCCGTTCGCACTGAGGTGTTGTGCTCGTTACCAAACAAGCGTGTTATCGCATAAAGAGCAATCGCTTTTAGCATCATTGCCAAGGGCGCTGCGGCGACAATAATTAGCGCGTTATCCAGGATGGTTTGAATATCCAGGGACAGCCCTACTGCCATAAAAAACAACCCTAAAAACAGACCGCGAAACGGTTCAATATCGGCCTCGATTTCGTGGCGATAGGAGGACTCCGCCAACATGACGCCGGCGATAAAGCTACCCATCGCATAGGACATACCCGCTACATCCATAAGTAGGGCTGCGGCGATGACAATACCGAGCGCCGTAGCGGTCATAATTTCTGGAACGCCCGACTTGGATAGCAAGCTGAACATTGGGCTAAGTAAATAACGGCCAGCCAATATGAGCAGGATAATTGCCACTAGCGCGACTCCTACATTTGTCGCGCTGTCGGCAAGGCTGAGAGATTCATCGGTGGGCGCGAGAAGCGTCGCCAATAGGAGTAAAGGCACAATGGCCAGGTCTTGAAAAAGCAGAATACTAAAAGACTTGCGGCCGTGGAGGGTGTTGCGTTCGCGGCGCTCATCAAGTTGTGTCATCACGATGGCGGTCGATGATAGCGCTAGCCCTAGCCCGACTATGAGCGCAGCGCTGGGAGCGATGCCGAACAGTGCCGCAGCAGTGGCCAATAGTGCCCCGCATCCCAACATTTGAGCGAGGCCGAGGCCAAAAATATCGCTGCGCATTTGCCACAGTGTTTGTGGCTTGAGCTCTAAACCAATGACGAATAGGAAGAGTACGACACCAAACTCAGAAAAATGCAGCAGCTCTTCCGGGTGCTCAGAAAAATTGCCGGCGTAAGCGAGATTTACCACGATGCCTGCGAGCAGATAACCGAGAATGGTGCCCAGGCCTAGCTTTTTCATGAGGGGTGTAAAAAGACACGCCGCCGCAATGAGTGACAGGGTTTGCCAGAAGAGTAGCTCGAGGTGACTGGGCTCATAGTCGATCATGGGCGAATCCTGTAATAGTCTGCGGCGTAAGCTACCCTAGCGGCACAGCTGCTGGTGCAGGGCGCGGCGATAGGCGCTGATGCCGGGAATCAGCGCAATAATGGCGGTGCTTAATAGTAATAGCGCTAATACGATAGCGGCGGGTTTTGCCAGTAGCGCATAGTCGATAAACAAACTGAATTTCTCTGCCAGTAGCGGCGCGGCCAGCGCGGTAGTCGCCGTCAACGCACCGCTTGCCAGCACAAAACCGCTCAGCGCAATCAGCGTGGCCTCGCCTTCAATTAATAGCAGCAAAAACCACGGCGGCGCGCCAATAGCGCGCATAACGGCAATTTCCTGCTGGCGCTCGCGAATGCTGGCAAGCAGCATCGCCGCCAGGCCAAGCAGCGCAGCAAAAAACACCAGCGCGGAAATCAGCCGCAGGGTATTTTCCATCACCGACATTAACTGCCAGAGCTGACTGAGGGTTACCCCGGGCAAAATGGCCAGCAGTGGCTCCGTTTGAAAGCCATTAATTTGTCGCTGTAGCGAGAAGGTGGCCATTTTAGATTGCAGCCCCACCATAAAGGCGGTGATGCTCTCGGGGGGCAGGTCAACATGCTGCGGTGAGTGATGTGCATTCAGGTGGCGGGGCAATTGAACACCGTTTTGCCAGCCCAGATGAATTGCTTCGATCCCTTCGAGGCTAACGGTCAGCGTTTGGTCTACGGGGGTGCCGGTGGCCTTTAGAATGCCCACCACGGTAAAGGGCTTGTCGCTGTGTTTGCTGAAACTGGTGCGACCGAGACCATGGGCCAGAACAACCTTGTCGCCAAGCGTGTAACCCAATTTTTTAGCGACCTCACTGCCTAGCACCAGATCGAAGGTGTCGGCAAAGGCACTGCCTTCTGCAAAAGTCAGCGGCTGTTTTTGGCCGTAGCGAAAGTGCTGAAAGTAGTCGCTGCTGGTGCCCATAACCCGATAGCCTTTGTGTGAGTCTCCCTGCGCGATGGGAATGCTCCAGGCCACTTCGGGCTTGTCGGCAATCTGCCGATAGCTTTCCCAGGAAATAGTGTTGGTGGCGTTGCCGAGGTGGAACACCGAGTAAAGAAGAAGGTTGATGTCGCCGGTGCGCGCACCCACGATAAGATCAATGCCGGAAACCGTATTATAAAAGCTGCTTTTCGCCTGGCCGCGTACCAGCTCCACGCCCAGCAATACGAATACGCTAACGGAGATGGCCAATAGGGTAAGCAGGGCTGACCCTTTTCGATTCCACAAACTGGCGATGGCGAGGCGTACTAGCATTACAGTGCAACCTCGGCGCGGTTGATATCGAGCAGCGACTCCACGCGATCAAAGGGTTTGGCCAAACGCGGGTCGTGACTGACAAAAATCAGCGCGGTATCGCCCTCGCTCAATTGCTCCATTAATAGCCCCATAAACTTATCGGCATTTTTTTTATCCAGCGCCGAGGTGGGCTCGTCCACAATTAATAGCTCGGGCTGGTTGATTAGCGCCCGAGCTATGGCAATGCGTTGTTGCTGACCAATACTCAGGCGGCCCGTGGCGCGGTGCTGATCGGACTCCGCCAAACCCAGTGCGGCCAGCAACGCTTTGGCGCGGGTGGTGGTGTTTTTGTTGCCGGCAAAATGCCCGGCAAGCTTGATATTGTCTACCGCACTAAGAAAGGGAATGAGATTAAACTGTTGAAAGACCACACCGATATGTTTGGCGCGCAGCGTATCGCGTTGGCGGCTGCTAAGTTGTGCGGTGTTGTTACCGAGTATCTCGATGCGGCCCTGGCTCGGTAATAATACGCCGGCGATCAGATTTAGCAGGGTCGACTTGCCAGTACCGGAGGGGCCGTGCAGGAACACCTGCTCACCGCTGGCGAGTTGCCAGTGAGGAATATTAAGAATGGTGGCGTGATCGGCGCGGTAGTGAAAACGCAGATCGTCAATCGTCACGAGCAAGGCCTGACTCCGGTTCTGATCGTTTGGCAAACTATGATATAACATTTCTTTTGTGAGATATCTCGCCACATTGGCCTGCGGTTGCCGCGCACTGCGCGGCCGGGGCCGAGCTTCGGAGTTACTTTGATAAACACCTTGATAAAGATGCTCGCGGCGCTACTGCTGCTGCCCGGGTTGTTGGCGCCCAATGCCGCTCTGGCGAAGGACTACCGCACCATAGAATGGACGGATCTCATGACAGCGGACGATCTGGATGCGCTGCTGAACCCGCCTGAGTATCTCAATGAGATTGAAGACGGCTCCGAAGAAGACCGGATTGCCAGCCAAGTGTATTCAGCGGTTAAGCAGGCGAATGACAGTGCCTATCAGCGTGCGCTCAGCTCGACCAGGGTTCGGCCGGAATTTGATGGTCAGTCACTGCGGGTGCCGGGGTTTATCGTGCCCCTTGAATTTGGCGCCACGGAAAAACACGTAACGCGCTTTTTCTTAGTCCCGTATTTTGGCGCCTGTATTCACGTACCGCCGCCCCCGCCGAATCAAATTATCTATGCCGAGTACGACAAGGGTTTTGTCCTGGAGTCGCTTTACGATCCGTATTGGATCTCCGGCCTACTGACGACCAGCCTCACCGAGAACGACACCGCGACCTCCGCTTACTCGATAAAGGTCGAAAGGGTGGCGCCCTATACTGAGTAAAGCGTTGACGGGGCCTGCTCAATAACGCAGTTCAACAGCGCGGCTTCCATGCCCTCAAATACGGCTGGGTCGGCGCTAATGCATTCCACGCGGCTGTCCATACATTCATCAAGCGGCACCTCTGTTAGTACGTCGTCGGCTTTGTTGTAGGCGGTGATACCTCGGTCAGTAATAAACACGCCTTTTAGGCGCTCCGCGTTAATACCCAGCAGCAAGTCATAAAGCTGCTGACTGTTGAAGGTCCACTCCGGCTTGAATATCCAGCCGCGACTAAAGAAGCCCTCGCCCTGATTGTCGATACTGAGATAGCCCGCCTCGGGTATTTCCGGGTCGATAACCGCCGCTTCGGCTTCATGGTGATGATGGTGGTGATGGGGGAGCTGATGTTCGCGGGCCGGCGCTGCCAGCCATTCCAGCGCCAATTCACCGTGGCTCACTTGAAAGACCGACTTCGCGTCCAGCCCGATGTCTGCTTCAAGAAAGCTCAACAGGGCAGGAAAGTCCTCGGCCTGGTATTGGTCGGCCTTGTTGGCAACAATCACGTCGGCAATCGCTAATTGCTGTAAAAATGTCGGGTGCTGGGTGTAGCGTTCATCACTGACTTTGCGCGCATCTACCAGGGTGACAGTGGCGCGAAGATCGAGCAGGTCTTTATAGTGGTCGGCAGACAACACCGCCAACACCTCTTTGGGGTGGCCGAGGCCGGTGGGCTCGATAATGAGTCGATGGGGACGAGAGCGGGACAGCAGTCGATTCATCGCGATCTGCATGGGCAGCCCCGCTGCACAACACATACAGCCGCCGGGTACTTCGCTGATGAATACACCGGAGTCCTCCGACTCGCGGCCGCCTAATACACTGCCGTCGATACCGATTTCACCAAATTCATTGACCAGTACCGCCCAGCGTTCATCGGCGGGTTTTTGCTGAAGCAAATGAAGAATGGCGGTGGACTTGCCCACGCCGAGAAAGCCAGTAATGACATTCGTGGGGATAGCGCTCAGTTTTTCTTTGCGGGAACTCATTACATACCTTTATGGCGGGTTATCATCGGGCCGTCGCTACAAAGACCGACCGCAGCATTTTTTGAATTTACGTCCATTGCCGCAGGGGCAGGGGTCGTTGCGGCCAACCTTGGGTTGGGCGCGGCGGCTGGGTTGGCTGGGGCAGCAGCTACTAGTGCTGCAGCAAGATTGCGCGTTGGCCCCGTTGGGGGAGTTAGTTTGCGTGTTCATACGTTGCTCCCGTTATGAGTGGTTTTTGCAGCGGGAAAGTCTTACTCACCATCGAGAGTGACGCTATTTCTGTGGCGATCAACAGATAAATAAAAACAGTTGGATCGGCCGGTATGACAGGCGGGGCCGACTTGCTCAACGTCGCACAGCAGGGTGTCTCCGTCGCAATCGATGCGCAGCTTGACCAGGCGCTGGTGATTGCCACTGGTTTCGCCCTTGCGCCAAAGCTGAGCGCGTGAGCGCGACCAGTAAGTGACGTTGCCGCTTGCCAAGGTGTGCTCTAACGCCTCGCGATTCATCCAGGCCATCATCAACACCTCGCGGCTGACGTGATCCTGGGCGATCACCGGCAGCAAGCCATCGCGGTTAAACGATAGCTCTGCCAATAAGGTGTCCAGCGGAAACTCAGTGCCTTTGGCAGAGTTCTCAATAGACCGAAAATAGCGGTTCTCCATCAGTTTACTCGCAGGGGCAGTTCTGTTGCTGGCAGAGTCGATGATTTATCCAGTGCCCGACAGCAATAAGTGACGCGCCCAGTAGCGATGCCAGTTTTTCCCCGGTTTCGCCCAGTAGGTCGTGGCCCCACAGCGCGGTGAAGGAAAGAATCAACAAGCCGGGAATACCCCAGCGCAAGGTGCTGAAATTGTGATGCCGACGGCAGCCAAGGCCAAGCGCCACCACACTGATCGGCAACACGGCGATAAGTAGCCATTGGTGGAAGGCTTCGCTGGCAAAACCGGAGGCAGCCAGCGTTGGTGCCATTACCAGTGCTACAGGTAATAACAGGCAATGTATGGCGCAAAATAAAGAAAGGCCAATGGCCGTTTTATCCAAGCTGACAGCGGGTGTCTTCACATGGTCTCCAAAATCACGGGTAGAGGTATTTCGTATTCCCTCGCCACATCGTAGGTGGGGCTACTTAAATACAATGTGTTGTTGGTTGTGGTTTATGTTGGCCGCTCCCTGACGATGATTCAGTACCCACTGAGCGTTCAGCGAATGTATGCTGGGAAAGACGCGTTGGATGCTGGTAGAAAGCGACTGCAATGTCCCTGCGCGCTTGCACTGATATACATAGCTTGCGACAACATCGTTGTGACGCTGATGGGCGCTGTCGTTTGACGAGCCCGCGATGTCGATCGACACCGTTGCGAGTTGGCAAGCCCCGCCTTCTAAGCGAAAAAGTGAACCGCTGTCAGACAGTTTTGCCCGCGCTTGCTCGGCGGCCTGCAAGTAGTCGGCGTGCTCTACCGGGTGTTCAAATCCTAAGATGTTCAGCGCTGGCGAGCGCAGCTCAATGCTCAGCATTTCGCCATCTTGTAGTAGTTGCAGTTCCGCCACGCCGTGAACGTGGGCACGGTGATGCTGTGCATGGAGCGGACTAGCCGATAGGGCGCAGGCAGCAATGGCGAGATACGGGGTGTATCTCGCCACGCGTGTTGCTAACCGGGAGCCCCTTGGCCTCACTTAGAAGCTACCCCGAACGCCGAGGCTAAAGCCGCGCCCTGGCAGTGGTGCGCGATCCTTCAGGAAGGAGGAGTGCACGCGCGCTTCTTCGTCGGTCAGGTTGTTGCCTTTCACGTAGACGGTGACATCGCCGGGGTATACCGCGAAGGTATAGGCGAGCTCCGCATCGATTATGGTGTAGGCGTCGGTTACGGTTTCCAGTTCCGCGATCTGATCTTGCTGCAGGTAGCGTGTGGCGCTGATCGCGGCATCCCAACCATTGCTGCTGTAGGCCAACTGGCTGCCGAGTCGCGCGGGCGGAATGCGGGGCAGGTCACCGCCGTCGTCGAGTTCGCCCCAGGTGCGGTCTGCCCATAGGCTCAGTTTAAAGGGAGATGCGAGTTGCCATGCCAGCTGAGCTTCCATGCCGTAGAGCGTCGCATCGGCCTGCTCGAATACGTAGAGGGGCAAGCCACCGTGGTCGTGGTCATGCTCGTCTTCGGCACCGGCGTCGTGTTCTTCATGCTCATGACCTTCAATATCTTCACTGCTCAGGCCGGTGTTGCGCTCGTAGTAAAAATTCTCCACCTGGTTGTAGAACACGTTTAATACCCAAGCGACATTCCCGGTGTGCTTACGCAGGCTGAGGTCGATATTGTTAGAAATTTCCTCCTCAGCGCTGTCGCTATAGTGGAAGTGTGGCTCATCGCCCTCGTGCAAGCGCAGCAGGGCGCCCACTTCAAAATTGCCGCTAGCGATATGCGGCCCATATGAGAATAACTCCGCTGCACTGGGTGCGCGTTGGGCATGGGTAAGCGAGATACCAGCGTTGTAATCGGGCGCGAAGTCCCAGACCACTCCTGCTGAAAAACTGTAGGGGGTGAACTCAAGGTCGTCGAAGTGCAGCAGCTCGTCGCCATGCTCTTCTGGCATCGCTTCTTCGCTGTGGTGATGCTCCTCCCACTCAATGGGGTCTGCCTCTATGCTGACCTGCTCGACGCGTGCGCCCAATTGCCAGAGGAAGTTGCCAATGTGCTTTTCTTGCATCACCGAAATGGCAAAACTGTCGGTGCGGCTCGGTGGGGTAAAGGCTTCTTCGCCGATCGCCTCGAAGTCAGTACTTTTGGCTTCAAATGACAGTGCGCCTTTCCAGCCGGAAAACTCCTGCAACAATAAATCGATGCGGGCTTGCAGGGTTTCATTCTTAAATATCGTGCCGGTTTCGCCGTCTTCAATTTCCGCGTGCTGATAGTCGGTGTAGCCAAGGCGGGTGTTAATACCGCTCAGCAGCGCGTTGTCCAACGACAGCTCGCTGATCAGCTGCCAGCGATCTTGTGTAAGGTCGGAGAGCACGCCTTCTTCCTCGTGGTGCTCTTCGTTATGGTGCTCGTCTTCGTGAGCGTCTTCATGGCCTTCCTCTTCGTGCTCGCCATGACTGTGGCCGGGTACGCCATTCAGGCGCTCAAGGCGACCGTAGGAAACACCCACATAGCCGTTGTCCAGCAGTAAGCTACCACCAATATTGAAGCCCTCGCTCTCTGATGCGCTGTTTTCAAGCACACCTTCGCGGTGCTCCTCGTGACCTTCTTCCTCGTGCTCTTCTTCGGTTTCCAGAACAGCGATGCCGGGAATCTCGTAGTCGTTGCCCTCGCGCCAGAAGCCATCAACATGAAAAGCGAAGAACGCATTGCCGCCAGTGAAGGCCAGAGATGCCTCGTTTTCGTCGGCGACGGTATTGTGGCCAAGTGAAAAGGCGCCGGTCGGCTCGCTGGAGGAGGGCACGCGATCATCGACGATGTTGACGACGCCGCCTATGGCTCCAGAGCCGTAAAACAAGGTGGCAGGGCCGCGCAGAATTTCAATTTGCTGGGCGGTCATCGCCTCAGTAGCCACGACATGGTCCGGGCCAACCCGGGATGCGTCGCTGACATCCAGGCTGTTCTGGGTAATCAAAACGCGGGGGCCATTAAGGCCGCGAATAATCGGGGTGCTGGATACCGGGCCGAAGTAGCTGGAGTGAACACCCACTTCGTTTTTAAGCGTTTCGCCGAGGGTGGAAGCCTGTTTGCGACGCAGCTCTTCACCGCTAACCACGGTAACCGGCTGAGCGGATTCCATCACCGAGATATGCAGGGGCAGGCCGACGACATCGACTTGTTCTATGGGGGAGCGCCGCAGGGTGATGGTCAGCTCGTCGCTGCCGGCATCCAGGTGCAGAGTCTGGTGACTGAAGCCGGGGGCAGTGATATGAATTTCTTCGGGAAGCCCCGCACCCGTTTCCAAATTAAAGCGGCCATCGGCAGACGTGCTGGCGGTTTGTTTGCCACCCACCGCATCAATGGTTGCCCCGTAGACAGGGTTACCCTGGGTATCGCTGACCTGGCCGGTCAACGCATGGGCGGCGCTGGACAGCGCCAGCCCCGAAATACCGATCAGGGTGCAGTGCCCCAAAACTACTTTCATTGTCCGCTCCTATTGGTATTGGGTTTTGCCTGTATGTTCAGGCTTATAAAAAGTCGAGAGTTAACAGTAATCGCTGTTGGCCCGGCGCGACGGCGGGTGAACGGTGAACCAGGCCAGCGCCTTCGTTCCCCTCCCAGTTTTCGCCTTTTAGCAGGGCCACATGGTGTGTTTGCAAGGTATTGATGTCGCTTGCCGCGGGATACAAACCGCTATCGGCTTCGCTGAAGCCGCGGCTACCCGCGCCCAATTTTCTGCGGTCTACGCAGTGGTGTGGCAGCCATTGGGTGCCGGGGCCGCTGTAGCTGGTTACCAGCCGACAAGCCACGTTGTCGGTGTGGAACTTGGGGCACATTTTGCCGTTCAGCGGGGTGAGTCGCAGGCCGACGGCGTCCAGTTCAAATAGCAGGCTAAACATATCGGCCAGAAGTTGGATGTCGCTGCTTAATGCCGGATACGCTTGCAATACCGGCTCGGCCTCGCTCAGTGTACCGAGCTGGCTTGTTGGCAACGAGAGGCTGCAGCCGCGAAAGCGGCCTTCTGTTAGTAAGGCGTCGCACTCGGTGCTCAGCGCCGGGCTAACGGCGCGCTGCCAAACCGCCATATTGACGTCGGCTCGGTAGATATCGCCGAATATTTCCGCGCTGTCTCCGGTTACGGTGTATACCTCGGGCATCGATGTTTGCAGTGGAATAGCCATATTATCGCGCCTCCGCAGTGGTCACGCCTATCAGCCTGTTGCCGTCACCCATTGTTTTCGTCGTGGTGTTCTGCAACGCCGGACAAACAAAACGGGTTCTGCCAGTGAGTAATTCGGACAAAATGATATGTTATAACATGTCTAAAGAAAAGAGGGAGGTGACATTTCCCAGATCGGGTATGGGTATTGCTTGCTTAAGAGGAGAGTGGCCGGGTCTATCAATAGGGTCTGTGAATAGGGTCTATCAATAGCGGCTGTGAACAGAGCCGAGGGGCCGCGAGTTGACCAAACGGTTGTTGGGCCGCCCTCTAAATTGGGGATTCATCTGCCGTTGAGCGCTGCTAAGATGATTCGCGCCGCTGAAAACTTTCTCTGGGAGCCGCCATGACTCGCATAAATACTTTGTTCTCCAAAGGCTTACTCGCCCTGTGCTTTGCACTGCTCTCCGCCTGTGCCAGCTTCTCGGACTACACCACCGCTGCAAACCAAGGCGATATGGCCTTTATCGACAGCTACCTTGCCGAGGGTGGTGCGGTCGATGAGCGCGATGGCATGGGCTACACCGCCCTGCACCGCGCAGCACAAAGCGGCCGATTGGCGGTAGTGACGCGTTTGCTTGATGCCGGTGCGAACCCCAATGTGGAAATGGGCGAAAGCCAGGAAAATGCCCTGATTGCGGCCGCGGGTGCCAGTGCCAATAGTGCTGACATGGTGGCGGCTCTGCTGCGCAGTGGTGGCGACCCCAATCAGGCCAACGCATTTGGTAAAACGCCACTGTGGGCCGCGGTGAGCATGAATAATGTCGAGGCCGCGCGCCAGCTGATGGATGCCGGTGCCGACCCCGACGTGCAAGTGACTGGCTATACCCCCCTGATGTTGGCCGCTCATAACAAGTACAGCGAATTGGTGCGCTTGCTGCTGGTGCGCGGCGCCGATGTTGAGGTCGTGAGCAATGGCGTTGTGGCTGGTTACAACGCGCTGTACTTCGGCGTTGAGCGCCGCAACTGGCACCAAAAAAGTGGCTGGCAGAGTGCGACCCGACTCGGTCCGGTGGCCGCCTCTCATCGCGGTGTAAACGGTGTTAATGAAGCCTTTTTGCACAGTGAGCAGCAAAAAGTCGTGGATATGTTGCTGGCTGCCGGTAGCGACCCCAATATCCGCGGCAAGTGGACACCGCTGACACGAGCGGCGCGTCAGGGCGCGGATGCAGGGATTGTTGAGTCCCTGTTGCTGGCAGGTGCCGAGGTGGATAAGAAAACCCCCGACGATTACAGCCCCCTGTATCTCGCGTCGGGCTGGAACCGCGACGAGCAGGTTGGCCTGCTATTGGCAGCAGGCGCCGATGTAAATCTGGGCAATGACAATGAATTTGAAACCGCCTTATTCAACGCGGCAAATAACGGCCATGCTGGCCCGGTAAAACGCCTGCTGGCGGCCGGTGCCGATGTTGAGATAACCGATACGGAAGGCTTTTCGCCACTCTATTTGGCCAGCTATGACGGCTATGAAGAAGTGGTTCGACTTCTTCTGGCGGCGGGTGCGAATACTGATACACGCAATGGCAAGGGCGAGTGGAGCCCCCTACATACGGCAGCGGAAAGAGGCCATACCGACGTGGTTCGTGAGTTGGTGGCGGCCGGTGCTGATGTGAATCAACGAAGTAAGCGCGGCTCTACAGCGGTTTACTTTGCGGCGACGTCCGGTAAGAAGGCCGCAAGCGATATTATCAAGATGCTGGCGGTGGCGGGCGCCGATGTTAATGCGCGCTGTGATGGCTATTACGCGTTGCATCTTGCCGCCGACAAAGGTTACTACGACACCGTAAAAACCCTGCTGTCCTATGGCGCCAACCCCAACCTGCGCGACAAAGACAATGATTCGGCGCTGGATATTGCCATGCATCATGGCTACAAAAAACCACAGCCTATATTCAGCAATACGGTGGCCAGACCAACTCCTATAAAAAGTCCAACAGTGGCGATATGTTCGGCAAAATCTTCGCCACAGTGGCGATTGGCGCCATTGCCGGCAGTGCCGATATTCCCATCGAAAACTCGCTGGATGTGATGGGAGCGGCCGTTGGTGATATTTGGGTAGACGATGGCAAGGGCACGCGCCTGGCGCAAATGCAGCAACAGGCTGCTCAGGGCACTTACCAAATTAAAGACCCCGCGCTGCGCCGTTTGGCAGAAACCCGCGTGCAACTTGAGCAGCAAAATCGCGAAATTCAACAGCAGGTTGCGGCCTACAACGCCGAACAAAAGCGTCGCCAGGAAGAACAGCGAGCGCAAATCGCAATGAAGCAGGCCCAGTACGCCGAGCAAAAAGCGGCGTATGAACAACGCCAACGAGAAGCCGCAATAGCGCGCCAGGAAGCTGCCCGAGCGGCAGAGCAGGCACGCCGCGAAGCGGAGCAGCGTCGCCGAGAGCAACAAGCCCAACAGCAAGCCCTGCAACAGCAGGAGGCCGCGCAGGCACGCGAGCGTGAAGCCGCCAAGCGCGCAGCAGAAGCGGCGCGGCCCAAGCCGCGCTCAGGCAGTATTAACAGTGGCCGCATGAACACCGCCGAGAAGGCGAATTGTGATTGTGAGGGAACGCTAACCAAGCAGAACTTTTCCGTTGGCGCGTGCCAAGTGGCCTCGTTGAAGGTGGCCTACGAGGTGAGCCACTTCTTTGGTGAGCCCTTGGTGAAAGGCGACTACAAATGGCAGAAGGGCGGCGCAGAAGATGACTGCCTGCCGAGCGACTTCACCCTATGGCTGAAAATCCAAAATGGCGATGCCTTTGGTTATGTGGAAATCGACCCAGCAATCCCTCGTGCGGGCCAGGTGTCTTTTTCTGGCACCGCCAGCAGCCCCGACTGGGACAGCTTCATCTGCGGTTATCAGGGCGGAACACGCACCGCGTGCTTCGACGCGGAAACCGCGAAAACCCTCTACAAGCAGGGCCGAGTGGTTGGCTTTGAGGTCTCCCACCAATGATCGCCCCCTATGAAGCCCGCGACTGCCAGTATCTGGAGACATGGCAGCTTGGGGATTGGCGCATGAAGGCCTATGGCATTCGCTATGGCGGCGCGCCAATCCAGCCGCAGTTGTTGCGCGCAGCAAAACAGCTAACTGCAGATAGACTGGCAGAGAGCGCCGATGTTAGTGCTCACTATCACGTGGGTTATGTCGGCGTTCATCAGGGTAAAACCGCGCACTTTGTCTTCGTTGATTGGTGGGCCGATGAAAATGAGCTTCACCACCACGTGTACGTGGCACCACTGGAAGACCCAACGGCCTTTCGCTATACCACGCCCTCAGGTTTAATCGCCTGTGTGTGGGATATGAAACTGATGGCCTTTGAGCGCGACGCCTGGGTGGAAACGGTATTGGCAAACCCGGCGGGCAGCGTTGAGGACTACCTGGCTCGACACATGAACGGGCCACTTTAGCGGGAGCATGCGGTAATGGAACACCCCTTTGCAGAACATATCGGTTTGCAGGTGCTGGAGCAGCGCGACGGCTACAGCGAATGTGAACTCACCTTGGACCCCGCCCGCCACATGAACCCCCATCAGGTGGTGCACGGCGCCGTGCTGTATGCGCTGGCTGACACTGGCATGGGGGCGGCGGTGTACCCCGGTTTGGCGGCAGACGAGTACTGCGCCACTGTGGAAATCAAAATTAACTACTTTCGCCCAGCAACGGCTGGCACCGTGCGCTGTGTAACGGCTTTGGTTAATCGTGGGCGCAGCCTTGCTAACCTTGAGTCGCGACTCTACTGCGGCGATAAGCTATTGGCGCAGGCCAACGGCAACTTCGCCATTATTCCCCGCCGCTGAAATCCCCGGATTGGGAGGGGTGAACTGCCCACAGCAGCCGGGCGACCAGGGTCGATAGCACCAGGCCCAGTGAACTCAACAGCCAAACTAAAACTGCGATATCGCGAATCCCGTGCTGGGAGAGGGTTGCCTGCACATTCATGGCGAAGGCAATGGCGGCTATGGGCGAGAGCGCTGCGGCGATGGCGACGGTGGTATAGGGTTTGTGAAATAAAGAACGACTGCGAAAGTAGGGCTTAATGGCCACCGCCAGCACCAGGCCGATCAGGCTGAGCAATACGCCGCATACCCAGGGCGTGATGGCGAGCAGCGAGTCAGAGGGCAGCCACAAGCAGGCCGCTGCGCCGAGAAGGCCCCAGGCGGGTAGCAGTGTGCGGCAGGCAATGGTGAACACAGTAACTCCGATTAGAAATGCATAAAACGCTTACTACGGAGTAGGTCGTTCGGGAGATTTTCTAGGTTCTTACCTTGGAGAACTCTTCATCCATTCGCATAAACATATACACGCCCATGCGGTTCTCGTCGTCGTTGAAGTTGTCGGTGATATTGCGAATCACCTCGCAGGCACTGGCGATCATATCCTCGCAGTGCTGCTTGCCCGCGGGCGTCATGGTGATCAGTTTTTCGCGCCCGGAATTGGGGTCTTCGGTTAGCTCGATGTACTCCAAAGGGGCTTTCGCGAGTGCGCGAAGGGCCTTGGAGACACTGCTGCTGGTAATGTCATACCAGTTGGTCATCAGCCGCACAATTTCTTTGCGATTAATCGACGGCTTACCGCTGCGCTGCATCTCTGAGCGCAGAATCCACATAATCACGGTTTGGTGTCTATCCAGCTGGCCACAGCTCATCAGGCCGGCTTCTATTCGCATGCCTATAGAGAAGTGAATCGGATAGAAATAATCCAAAAACATCCTCGGTGCATTGCTGCTGTTGGCCGGCACATCTTCAAATTTTTGCCATTCCTTGTCCAAGCTGACCTCCAACCTGCTGATTTATAAGGGCATTCTCTTCCTCGAAACAATTTATGTCAAGAATAATAAGCAATAGAAATATTGTTAAATAATTAATAGTGTCGAGTTGACACTATTTCCAAAAGAAAATAATATCGCCCCAACAATAACAAACAGAGACGGATATTCAGGTGGATATGTCTTCGCTTAACCAGGCTTTCGCTGGCCTGCGCGAAGGGGCCTTGGCTTTGCCACACCCCTGCGCGGCACAACGCCGAGATCGTTTGCGTCGCCTAAAGCAGCTTTTGTTAGAGAACGAGACCCGCTTTTGCGAGGCCCTGTCGGAAGACTTTGGCTATCGCTCAGCAGACCAGACGCGCTTTGCCGATATCACCACAACCATCAAGTCGGTGAATCATGCGCTGGATAACCTTGGTTTTTGGATGCAGCCACAGCGTCGCGCCGCCGATTTGAGCTTGCGTATGGGCGGTGGTCGCGCACGCGTTCACTTTCAGCCCAAGGGCGTGGTGGGCATCGTTAGCCCCTGGAATTTTCCGGTGAACCTGGCGCTGTCGCCACTGGTGAGCGCCCTGGCCGCGGGCAACGTTGCCTTTATCAAGCCCTCGGAGCTGACTCCGCGTTGCGCTGAGGTACTGAGCGAAGGGGTTGAGAAGTGGTTTTCACCCCAGGAAGTTAATGTTGCCTGCGGTGATGCCGAACTGGCCCGCGCCTTCGTTAACCTGCCTTTTAATCACTTGATCTACACCGGCGGCGAACGCATTGCCAAATCGATAATGCGCGATGCATCCGAAAAGTTAACGCCGCTTACGTTGGAGCTGGGCGGCAAGTCACCCGTGATTGCCGGGCGCGGCACCAACTTGAGTGAGCTCGCGGAAAAACTCATCTTCGGTAAGTTCTTCAATGCCGGGCAGGTGTGCATTGCCCCCGACTATTTGATGATCGCCGACGAGCAATTACCGCGCCTTATCGCCGAGCTGCGCCGTGCGCTGCACGCGATGGACGGCAATACCGGCCGCGATGCCGTGCAGGTGATCAACGACAACCACCGCCAGCGCCTGCAACGGCTCTGCGAAGATGCCGAGTTCTACGGCGGCAGCATTCACCATCTGGCGGTAGATGGCTCCCCCTATGCGCTGACCCTGGTAGTAAACCCCGGCGAAGATGCGCTGATCCAGCGTGAGGAAATTTTTGGCCCCGTGCTGTTGGTGAATACCCACGACGACTTTAGCGACATGGTAGATGACCTTCGGCATCGGGAATCGCCGCTGGTGTCTTACTACTTTGGCCGCAGCCACGATGAATTTACCCAGTTGCGCGAATCGACCCGCTCCGGCGCGCTGGTAAAAAACGATGTGGTGTTTCAGTACGCCAACGACGATCTGCCATTTGGCGGCGTCGGCAACTCCGGAATGGGTCGTTACCGGGGCATTGACGGTTTCCGCGAATTCTCCCATGCGCGCGCAGAGTTCCACGCGCCAATTCTCGACGTGGCTGCAATGGTGACACCGCCATTTACCGGCCTTTTCTCAACAATAAATAAGATGATGAGGTGGCTATGAGCGCTATCACTGCTGCGCCGCAAAATGCGGCCGACATTCTCGACAATATGTTGTCGCCTGAATGTATCCAAAACCCCTATCCGGTTTACAAGCAACTTCGCGAGCTGGGCTTGGTATTTGGTTTGCGAGACTTCCCTCCCGGCACGGTACCGGGTGTGGATACACCGTTTCCGGCCTGGGTGGTGACCCGCTATAACGACGTCGATTTTGTATTGAAAAACGCCGACCTGTTTTCATCAGAAGACCCAATGCAGGCAAACTCCAGCGCCCCGAGCTTGATGCTGGTGAATCACGACCGGCCACGCCATACCTCACTGCGTAATCTGGCCAAGGCGGCCTTTACGCCGAAACGCATTCACGATGATATCGTCGATCGTCTGCGCGCCGATGTCGCCGGAATCATTGGCGGCATTCAGGGCAAGGAAGTCGACTACATGGAAGCGGTCGCTGGTGTGATTCCCGCACTGGTTATGACCTATCTGTTCGGTTTGCCGAGAGAAGACTACAAAAAGCTCGTCAACTGGGCCAACGCCTTTATGGTGTCGTCAGACTTTACCCCCGAGCAGCGCCTGGCCTGTAACGAAGAGCTGTTCCATTACTTTGTGAATAAGGTCGAACTGCGCGACCGCGCGATCGCCAACGGCGAAGAGGTGCCGGATGATTTGATGTCGGCCTTTATTCGAGCCGAGTGCGATGGCGATGTGCTGACCAAAGACGAAGTGGTGTTGTTCTGCATTACGCTGGTTGTGGCCGGTGCAGAAACCACTACCTACTTCCTCGGCAACCTGATGGGCGTGCTGCTGGAAGACAAGTCATGGTTCGGCAAGCTCAAGCAGGATCGCAGCTTAATTCGTCCGTTTATGGAGGAGTGCCTGCGTCGTGATGGCCCGCCGCAGCGTCTGTTCCGGGTCGTGAAAGAAGACTGCGAAATTGCCGGGCAGCCAATTAAGGCCGGTGAGTGGATCGCTTTCTTTATGGCCGCGGCCAACCACGATGAAAGCATGTTCCCCGAGCCTGAAAAATTCATTATCAACCGCCCCAATATTTCCCGTCACCTGACCTTTGGCCGAGGTATTCACCACTGCCTGGGTGCGCCGCTGGCGCGGGTAGAGGGCGAAATTCTGCTCAACACGTTGCTGGATACGTGCGCAGGTATTGGTGGCTCACTGGATGATTCACGCCGTCAGTCCGGCGGCTTGTTGGCCTACGGTTTTGCCTCATTACCTGTGCGCCTGTTCACGGAGGCCGAGGCATGAGCGACTGGCAGAATTTTTCCCTGAGCACTGAGGGCGGTCTTTACCGCCTCACGCTGGATACCCAGTGCAAGGGCAATGCCTATAACCGCTTGTTTTGGCAGGAGCTTGACGCACTGTTGTGTGAGCTCAAGCAAGATCGCGGCTGCCGAGTGCTGATACTGGATGCCAAAGGCCGCCATTTCGGCGGTGGTATGAATGTGGATTACCTGGCCGAACTCAATGTGAGCAAAGGCGATGATCCCGCCCGCTACAACCATTGGGTACGAGAAAAGGTGCTGTATTTGCAGGCGGTTATCAGCCGTCTTGAAGCGCTGCCGATGCCGGTTATTGGTGTGGCGCGCGGCGCTTGCATTGGTGGCTCGCTGGCGATATTCGCGGCCTGCGATCTGCGCCTGGCCGACAGCAGCGCGTTCTTCTCTATCCATGAAACCAACATCGGCATTATGTGCGACCTGGGCACCATCCAGCGCCTGACCTACCTCTGTGGTGAATCGGCATCGGCGCGCCTGTCGCTGACCGGCGAACGTATCGACGCCGCCGAGGCCAAGCAATTGCAATTGCTGAGTGCCGCACCTAGCGCCCCCGAGGAATTGGACGCCACCGCACAGGCAATGGCAAAGCGTTTATTAAACCTGTCGCCGCTGGCCTTAAGTGGTGTGAAGCGCACCTTGATAGAAGGTCGCGATATGCACTTCTCGTCATCGCTGGCGATGTCCGCCACCTGGAATGCCGGTATGTACACAAGCAGTGAAATTAGCGAAGCCATTGATGCCCAGCGTCAACACCAGCCAATGAGCTATCGCCCGCTGTACGGAGAGGTTGAGTAATGAGAGTAGATGTAAAAGATCGCCAGCAGCAGAGCGGCGAATACCTGGTGGAGGATTTTCAGGAGTTGTTTGACGAGCTGTCATCGCAAATGAAGATCGACGCCCTGTGTGGCGGCTGTTGTTCCTGTGCCACCTGCCACGTGTATGTCGATAAGCCCGACGCTGTTGCGCCCGTGCAGGACGCCGAACAAGAAGTATTGGAAGGCCTGATTCACTACCGTGAAAACAGCCGACTACTGTGCCAGTTGGAAGCGGCGCAAGACATTAACGAGCTCAATATTGAAATCGCCCCCGCTGAATAAGGAGATAATAATGAATAATCTTGAGGTCACCCAGGAAATCTTTGCGCGCTTTGGCGCTCACGATGTCGACGGCATTGTCGAGTTGCTGCACGAGCAGTGCGTCATCGATTTCTACGGCCCGGAAGTGATTCCCTATGCCGGTCACTACGAGGGTTTGGCTGAGTGTCGCGGCTTCTTCGATACGGTGCTGTCGTCGGTGGATATTCATGTGTTTGACGCCGACCAGTTTATCTGTGAAGGGGATCACGTTGTCGTGGTTGGTAAGCTGCGTTTAACCACCAAGCGCGACGGTCGCGAGATAAAATCTCCCTTCGTTCACGTTATTCATTTGCAGGACGGCAAGTGGAAACACTTCCGCGACTTTATGAATACGGCGGTTGCTCAGGAGGCATTTCGTGAGCTTTGAAAACCGCCATCGCCTGGTTTACCACGCTGACTTAGGTCTGTTCCTTGTGCTTGCTGCGCCATGGGTGAACGCGCAGCTACTGACGCTGATATTTTCCTTCGGTAATACCGAGGTCTATCAGGGTAACTCGGCACTGGCAATCAATGCGTTTGTTGGTTTGATGGGTGTACTGGGGTTTGGATTAAGTTATTTGCGCCTGAGCATAGACGATAGTCGCGTCGTCGTTGCTCGCAGTGCACTGGTTAAGGCACTGGCGGCCATGTGGCTGTTCTACGCCTATGCGTGTGGACTGTCGCCGCTGTTTCTTGTGTTGGCGTTAATGGATGCAGGCGCACTGCTGTTACTGCTAAGTAGTTTGCGCCGACGTTAACACCGGCTCGAATTGCAAATTAACTAACGATAAAAAAATAACTAGGGTGAATGAAAAATGAAACAACAGCCCAGAAAACTGGCCTTGTCGCTGTTGGTTGCCGCGGTTACCGCCGCGCAATCAACACAGGCTGCAGAAGGCAATACAACGCGTGGTAGTCGCCTGTTGGAAGAGGTCATGGTGACGGCGCAAAAGCGTGAAGAAGATTCGCAAGACATTCCTATTATGATCAGCGCCTTCGGCGCGGATAAACTCGATGCCTTCGGTATAGAAGCGACGGCCGACCTGCAAAAAATCACACCGGGGCTGACCTTTACCTACGCCTATGGCTACACGGTTATTTACCTGCGCGGTGTGGGAACGGATGCCTTTCTACCGAACGCCGACCCGAGTATTGCTACCTATATAGACGGTATTAACATCGGCCCCAGTCAGGGTAAGCAAGACACCCTCGGCGCTGTTCAGCGGGTAGAAGTACTTAAGGGGCCACAGGGAACCCTGTTTGGTCGCAACGCGACGGGTGGTGCGATTAGTATCGTGACTGAAGATCCGCCGGAGGAGTTTGTCGGCACTCTGAAAACGGAGTTCGGTAACTACAATGCCGAGTCCTACCAGTTGTATATGGGTATGCCAATTACCGACAGCATCGGTGCCACGGTATCGCTGTTTAAAAGTCATCAGGACCTCTACGGCCGCAACGAAGTGTTCGGTGAGCCGGGGCCAATGCGCGACGAATTTGCCGAAGGCGCGCGGGTAAAAATTCGCTGGGATATCAGCGACACCTTTAACGCCACCCTGATCGGTTCCTACGGCAACCAGTTCACCAGTAACTCACTGTCGCAGGAAAACACGCGGCCATCGCCCGTGTTGTTGGCCGGTGTTGAGCCCGACGAGCGCGACCGTGTCTGGCACAACAACAAGCTCGGTGGTAACTCCACCATGAACGAGCTTTACGGTGGTATTTTTGAGTGGCTGCCGGGCCCGGTGGATGTGAAGTTCATCTACTCTGAAAACTACGCCGATGTTGATGAAGCTCACTATGACCTGGACTCCACCGAAACGTCGGAGGCCTACTTCTACAGCGCCGACCAGTTCAACAACCAGAAAACCTACGAATTGCAGGTGCTTTCTAACGAAGACACCTGGTTATCTGAGCATGTTGAATGGGTAGCGGGCTTGTACCGTTTGGAAGGCGAGGGCGGTTTCGGCAGCTTGTACCTAACGCTTAACCCACTCGGCTTAGCGACGAACCTGGTGGGCTTGCCACTGCCTGATTTACTCGAGCCAATCCTCGGCCCCATTATCAACCAAAGCCCGGATGTGGTGCTGGGTAATGGCGGTATTCTTACTACCGAGTCCAACTCGGCCTATATGCAGGCGACGTGGTTTACCACCAGCTGGCTGAACCTGACCGCCGGTGTGCGCTACCAGGAAGAGACTCGCGGTATTACGAATAGCTACCTCGATGTGGTGAACCCGCTGGTGGGCAACCCGCCCAACGAGTACTACAAGTCGGGTGATCAGTCGCAGAATATTCGCCTGGCGGATTTCAGCGCGCCCGATCTGGAAGAAAAAACCTTGTCGCCGCGTTTGGCTGTGCAGCTTTTCCCCACTGAAAATCTGCAAATTTTCGCCTCGGCGCAGCGCGGCTATAAGAGCCCGACTTACAATATCGTGAATTTCTTCACCGACCCGAATCCGGTGGAGCGCGAGGAAGTTACCGCCTTTGAGCTCGGCTTTAAATCTGACCTGCTCGATGGCGCGCTGCGTTTGAACGGCGCAGTGTTTAAAACCAAAACAGAGGGACTACTGACCGCCTTGGTGGCCATTCCGTCGGGCGGTATTGTGAGTTTCCGCAACGCCGGAACCGCCGAAATTGAAGGTGCTGAAGTGGACTTCCAGTGGCAGCCAATGCCCAACTGGAATGAAGGGCTGGTAATCACCGGCGGCGCGACCTACCTCGATGCGTACTACACCGAGTACAAAGACGGTGCGGGTTTTGACGACGATACCGGCTTGTACTTCGGCCCCGACAGTCTGCTAGGGGATACCTCGCGCGACTTCTCGGGTAACCGCATTGTGCGCACACCGCGTTTGACCTCAAGCTTGTCGTTGAATCAGTTTATTCACGCCGGCGATTGGGGCGCGTTTGAAGTGGGTGTGGATTACTACTTCAACAGCGGCTTTAACACCACCGCACAAAACTCTCCCCACTACGAGCAGGATCAGTACGAGCTGTGGGATGCGCGCCTGTCCTATTTCTACGACCCACTGGGCATTCAAATCACCGGCTTTGTTCGCAATGCCAAAGACAAAGAATATGCCCAAGCCATTATTCAGCAGGACTTTGGCCGCACCGAAACACTGGCGCCACCCAAAACCTATGGCGTGAAGCTGAAGTGGGACTTCGACACCTTGTTCTAAGCATGTTGTAGGGCGTGTGCCCAACTAGCGTTTTGCCGGGATCCCTGCTTGCACATCCCGGATTTTTCCATCATCCAATAACAAGAGGAATCGCTATGAAAACGTTAACTACTCACCTTGCGGGTTTGCTCGCTGGCGTCACACTGTGTGTTGCCAGCGCATCGGCGCAAGCGCAGCAGGGCCTGTTGGCGATCTTGCCGATCGGTGGCGGGGCGCCGTCGCTGTCTGCACTCGATCCCGTGATCATGCCGCTGACCGATGCCGGCGTGCTGCCACGCGGTTTGCAGAATATGGACCTGTTAATCGGTGTGGGCATGGAAGTGCTCACCAATGAAAATGGCCCTATGGATACGCTGGGCGGCCTCGGCGGGCCAATCACTGCTCAATTTGTGCCGGTGTTGGATGTGCTGATGACTGACCCCGGCAACACCCCCAACTATTTGTTCTTTGAGGGCGGCACCATCATTGGCCCCAACCTCGCTATTCCGTTTGATATTCCCTTGGTTAACGCGCCGCTGTAAGCGGCGATAACCACCCCTCCACTCCAGTGTGACCTTTGCCAGCGCTGACCCCGCTGGCCTTTTTTTGCCTGCCATTTTCTCCGTCACGCCTATTGAGGCGCTGTGCGTTCTGGGTTTCACTAAGCGCAGCACGGTGTCGGGGTGGGCAAATGATCATTGCGCGAAAAACAGCTTACTTGATTGCTACGGCCATTCTTGTTGCTGCGGGAGCGCTTTACCTCGGGCGCGGCGCTGATACCTCCCCCGGCGCGGTAACGCCCACACCAACAGGCCAACAACGCAGCGAGAAAAGCGTTCGTCACCAGGCGCTGGTGCAAAGCCCCAGAGGTGATGCGGGCCAAACAACCGAGGGTTTGACCGACATGCAGCGTCGAGCCCAGCAGCGCGAGCAGGCATTCACGGCGGCGTTTACGGCGTGGTATCAACCACCCGCCGAGTGCGAAGACATCCAGTCAGATGCGCAAATGCTGAAATGCGCCAGCGATAAATTGGCCGCCAAGCGCCGCTTCCGCCAACACTATGAGGCGGCGGAGCCCTAGGCTGCGTGGAGGGCAAGTCAATATGGATTACTCACTGATCAAGGCACTTCACATCAGCGCGGCGCTGAGCAGCTTTGCATTCTTTTTGCTGCGCGCCACGTGGTCACTGCGTGCCTCGCCTATGATGCAGCGGCGGTGGGTGCGGGTGTTGCCCCATGTGCTCGACACCTGCCTGCTGGCGCTGGGTGTCAGCCTGATGATTATGCTCAGTGCCTGGCCGCAGCAAACCCCTTGGCTGGCGGCAAAGCTTTCGGCCTTGCTGCTGTACATCGTTCTGGGCAGTGTCGCGATAAAGCGCGGTCGCAGCCCCGCGCAAAAGGCCGTTTTCGCCGCGTTGGCGGCGCTGGTCTTTCTCTACATGCTCAGCGTCGCGTTTAGCCATAACCCGCAGGGCTTCTTTGCCCTATTAAAACTGCAATAAGCCGTTTGTGCCTTGTGATGCCGTGGGTAGCAGGGCAGCATTGTCCTCCACTTTCACCAGACGAGCGCCGCAATGACCGCCTTTACCGACAGCAGCTACTACTCAGAGACCTTCTCTGAGCTTGAGATGCAGGATCAATGCATCGAGGGTGTGGAGTTTGAGGGCTGTTACTTCAAACAGTGCAATTTCTCTCAGGCCAGTTTTCAGCGCTGCAATTTTGTCGACTGCGAATTTGAACAGTGCGACCTCAACTTACTGGACCTTGGCTACAGCAAGTTTTCAGACAGCCTGTTTCGCGACTGCAAAATGCGCGGCGTGGATTGGTCGAAAGTTTCCTGGCCACGGGTATTGTTTGCCGCGCCGGTGCAGTTCTTTCAGTGCCTGTTAGACGACGCCTCGTTTTACGGCCTGCAGTTACCGGAATTGGTCGTGGAAGACTGCCGGGCCTGTCGCGCAGATTTTCGCGAGGCAGATCTGAGTCAGGCCAGTTTTCAACGCAGCGATTTAAGCGGTGCGCAGTTTTCAAAAACCATTCTTGAGCGTGCAGATTTTCGCGATGCGCAGAATTATCACATTGATATTTTTCACAATCGCATCAGCGGCGCAAAATTTAGTCGCTACGAAGCGCTTAGCCTGCTCGACAGTTTGGAAATTGAACTGAGTGACTAGCATTTTTCGCTAAAAAATCCGGTTTTTTCCGCGCATTGATTCACCGTTTCAATACTAATTATTGCTGCGCTGAATGCGTAAAATGTATGTATGATCGCGACATAAATAATGCGGTAGAATTTGGCCGTTTTTCCCTTGCGATCCGCTTTTTCAATCTATATCGTGCCCGACAAATTTGCTGTCTGTCGGTGACGCGCTGCGTGTATCACGTGCCGCATAAGCGACCGGGCAGCGTGCTCATTCCCTAGCGATGTAGAAGGAAAACACCATGCGTAACACATTTTCTGCTCTGGTTCTGGCAAGCGGTATTGCTGCAGCGTGCCCGGCGCTTGCTGAAGAAGACCGTTATTTTGGCGCCGCGGCGGGACAATTCACCGTATCTGAAAGCGGTGAAGAAGCGGAGCCGGCGTTTGCCTTTTTGCGCTATGGCATGGAATTTAACGACTATCTAGCGGCCGAGGTTCGCGCCGGTATGGGGCTGGGCGATGACAGTGTTAACGTCGACGGCACGGCGGTTCAGACTGAGCTTAAGCAACTGCTCGGTGCCTACCTGAAGGTCGGGCTTCCGATTACCGACAGCATTTACCCCTACGCTCTGCTAGGCGCGTCACACACCAAGTTCAATGCCTCGGTGGCACAGCGCCTTGGTCGCGAAACGGTTAGCGAAGAGCGCGACAGTGTTTCCTACGGTTTGGGTGTGGCATTTGAGGTAAGTGACTTGCTGGCTATTACGGTTGAGCAAATCCGCTACACCGATAAAGACGAGCTGGAAATGGACGGCCTGAGCATCGGCTTCAGCCGCAACTTCTAAACGTTGGCGGGCGCAACGCCCGCCTATTGCCGCGTTTTTAGCAGGTAGTCAAAAATGGGCAGCGTGATATTAAAATTGCACGCTGCCATTTTGTCGCGCCGGTGGTGAACACGGTGGCTGTGCCGCAGTGATCGCCAGCCGGGAATGCAGGCAAATACCCGTTCCGCCGCAGCGCCCTCGGGAATGTGATAGCTAAAGTGCAACACCTCGTACAACAGATAGCCGCCAATCGCAGCAATGACATAAAGGTAGGCAATGTTCGGGCTGGCAATCTGGCTTAACACCAGCGCCCCGGGTATTGCCAAACCGACAGTAAACGCCACGATCAAATAGCTGGGAAACAACACCACGCGCCAGTCCCGCGAGTTGGCGTAGTCCATATCGTCGTGCAGAAAAAAGCTGTGATGATCGCCCGTGTGACGTTTGTAAAATAATCCGCCCAGCCGGGTTTTACGGTGTCCCAGCCAGCGATGGGCGTAGTACTCGGCAAAGTTCACCAGTATTAAGGTAATCGGCAGCGCCAGGTACTCGGCAGGCGAGGGCTGCTCAGTTTGCATCACGGCGTAGGCGATCACGGCCAAACCCATCGCTGCCACACTGAGCATGTGCAGCCAGCCGGAATAGTAGGGGCTGATGTCGCGGCGGTAGCGCTCTCGAAACGCCAGCATGGCATCGCGTTGCATGGTGTCTTCTCCTATAAAGCTGCTCAGAGCATAGCTATTGAAGTGGGGCTTGGGTAGTGGCTTACGAGAGTTGTTCGAGGCACCGATTTTCTATCTTGAACATGGCACGCGCTGGGCGGTAGTGGAAGTGGCGGCAGGCCGTTACTATAAGCCTTTGTTTTGTCGCCATGGATTCCGCCAGTGCCGAGTCAACCTGCTGATACCCCATCGCCTGCCAGCACCCTGCGCCGCGTTGCGCTGGTACTCGGCCCTGGCTTGCTGGTTGGCGCGATGCTGTTGCCTGCACCAGCAGGGATGAGCGACTCCGCCTGGCTGTGTGCGGCGCTAGCACTGTGGATGGCGCTGTGGTGGGGCACCGAGGCCATTGCCATTCCCGCTACGGCGCTGCTGCCACTGCTGTTAGCACCGATCATCGGTCTGTCGCCACTCAAGGCGGTGGCGGCGGCCTATGCCCACCCCATTGTGTTTTTATTTATGGGCGGTTTTATGCTCGGCTTGGCCATGCAGCGCTGGCAACTGCACCGGCGTTTGGCGCTGATTATTCTGTGCCGGGTGGGCGCCGAGCCGCGTCGGCAAATTGCCGGCTTTATGGTCGCTACTGGCTTTTTAAGTATGTGGGTAAGCAATACCGCCACCTCGGTAATGATGCTGCCGATAGCGATGTCGGTGATTGGTCTGCTGCCGGAATCGCTGGGCGCGGCCAGACGTAACTACGCTATCGCGCTGTTGTTAGCCATTGCCTACAGCGCCAGCATTGGCGGCATGGCTACTCTGATTGGCACGCCCCCCAATGCCTTGCTCGCTGCCTACCTGCAAAATAGTCACGGTATTGAGGTGGGCTTTGCCCAGTGGATGGGGCTGGCCCTGCCACTGTCGCTACTTATGTTAGCGATCTGCTGGCGGCTATTATGCCGCCGTGACTTTAGCGGCGTTGCCGACTACAGCAATGCCGATATCAGCCGGCAGGCGCTGATTGAGATGGGGCCGATCACCACTGCCGAGCGCCGCGTGGCCATTATATTTTGCGCCGCCGCTGTGGCGTGGATCGGTCGTCCCTTCGCCCAGCAACTGCTGCCGGGCTTAAGTGATACCGGCATTGCAATGGCGGCGGCGCTGAGCTTGTTTGTGATTCGCTCCGGTGTGCCGGGCAGCGCACTACTGGACTGGAAAACCACCGAAAAACTACCCTGGGGTGTACTGCTGTTGTTCGGCGGTGGGCTTGCGCTGGCGGCGCTGATTGGCAGCTCGGGGCTGGCAGAGTGGATCGCCAGCCGTTTTGAACAACTGGCGGCGCTGCCGCTGGCGCTGGTATTGCTGTTGATAGTGAGCGTAATGATCTTCCTCACCGAGCTAACCAGTAACACCGCCACCACGGCCGCGTTTTTGCCACTGCTCGGTGCACTGGCGGTGGCCCAGGGAATCTCACCTCTGCTGTTTTGCTGCGCCGCTGCCTTGGCGGCCTCTTGCGCGTTTATGATGCCCGTGGCCACCCCGCCTAACGCGGTTGTTTTTGGCAGTGGCGAGTTGGAAATTCGCGATATGATGCGTGCTGGCTTTGCCCTTAATTTGGTGGGTATTGCGTTGGTGTCACTGTGTAGTTACGGTGTTATCGCGCTGCTATGGCTGGCTTAGCAAAGCGATTACGACGCGCGCATTCACAACAACGATAACGAGGTATACATGAATATTCCGATGATCTGCATCGCGGTGCTGGGGCTGCTGTGTTTTGTGCTGGGTTTAAACGTCAGTATTGCGCGCACCAAGGCTAAGCGTGGCAGCGGCTGCCCCACCGACCCGAAAGACCCACTGCACAAAGCCATTCGCGCCCACGCCAACACGGTTGAATACGCACCCGCGCTGATGGTGTTGATCTACATTGCCAGTCAGGCGCAAATGGCCTTGTGGGTCATGTGGACCATGGTGGTGGTCACCGCCTGCCGCATTCTATTTGTGCTGGGTATTCTCACCACGCGCACCATGGCGCGCCCCAACCCGATGCGGTTTATCGGCGCACTCGGCACCTATGCGGGCGGTATTGCGCTGGCGGTTGAGGTGCTGTTTCAAGCGTTGGGCTGGCGGGTAATGTAAGCCGACCCTAGTCATCAAAGAGCGGCGGCCGTTTTTCAAAAAAGGCCGCTGCTGCCTCTTCAACATCCCCGCTTAAACCGTTCAAAATCTGATTGCGATTCTCCAGTTGCAGCGCCTGCTGCAGTGACTGGGCGTTAAGGTTTTCCCACATTGCCTGCTTGGTCGAAATCAAGCCATAGGGGCTGAATTCAGTGAGCGAGCGCGCCAGTGCCCGGGCTTCCTCGGTCAGTGCGTCATCGCTGGCCAGGCGGGTGACTAAGCCCCATTGCTCGGCGCGCTCGGCATCGACAACACGGGCGGTCAACATCATGTCGTGGGCGCGACTGGCACCGATCAAGCGCGGCAGGGTATAGCTCACGCCAAAGTCGCAACCGGAAACCCCCAGGCGAATAAACTGGCTGCAAAAGCGCGCCGAGCTTGCCGCTATGCGCAGGTCGCAGGCCAGTGCCAAGGCTAGTCCGCCACCGTAGGCGTGGCCGTGCACGGCGGCAATAATCGGCTGCTGAATGCGGCGCATCAGCAGTGCAATACCCGCCATGTATTCCTGGGCGCGCATACCGGCGCGGCTTCCGGCTTTGATCTCGCCAATGGTGTCGCGCAGGCTGTCCGGGTTGTTTTGGTCGAGTAAATCCAGGCCTGCACAGAAGGACTTGCCGGCGCCGCTGAGAATAATCACCCGCACGCGGTTGTCCTGGTCAAGCAGGTGCAAAGCGGCCTTTAGCTCGCGCATCAGTTTCCAGCTCAGCGCATTGCGGGATTCCGGGCGGTGCAGTTGCAGCTCGACGACCTGGCTTTCCAGTGGCGTGATGCGCAGGCAGTTAAAGTCGGGGTAGTTGTTCATCGTGCTAATCCTTTTACGCTGCTTTACAGCACCATAAAGCCGCCGTCGGCGACGACGGTACTGCCCGTGGTGTAGCGCCCTAGGTCGCTGGCCAAATACAGTACCGGGCCAAGAATTTCGTCCGCGTCGGCAATACGTTTTTGTAAATTGCTCTGCAGGGTGGCCTCTTCAAAGCCCGGTACCTGGAAGCTGTTTTTCACCATGTCGGTCAGGTAAGTGCCGGGGGCCAGCGCGTTAACGCGAATGTTCTTATCGGCCCACTCGGCGGCCATCACTTTTGTCATGGCATTCAGTGCGGCTTTGGTGGTGGCGTAAAAGCCCATCAGTGCCGAGGGCTTTAAACCGCTAACAGAGATGACATTAATAATGCTGCCGCCACCGCTTTCCGCCATATGGGGCGCCAGCCGCGAAGCCAAATACCAAGGCCCCTTCAGGTTCACATCCACCATTTTGTCGAACATGGCGGGCTCCAGTGCCGATAGCTCGCCAAAGGCGGGGTTAATGCCAGCGTTATTGATCAAAATATCCACCTTGCCCATCGCCTCCAGTGCTTGGCTGATTAAGGCGTCGAGGCTGGCGCAGTCGCCAGCGTGGGCAGCAATGGCCACGGCGCGGCGGCCGCAGGCGCGCACTTCCTCGCAAACGGCTTCGCAGGCCTCCAGCTTGCGACTGGCCACAATAATATCGGCGCCGGCTTTCGCCAGGCCGAGGCTCATGGCGCGCCCCAGGCCGCGACTGCCGCCGGTAATTAACGCGACTTTGCCGCTGAGATCGATGTTGTGCATGGTGATGGCTCCCTGTTTTTATCGTTAGTGGGCTGCGACCATAGTAGGTGGCAAAGTGGCGGCCCGCCAATGGCAGAGTCGGCCAAGCTGTTAGCCACACTACCGACCGTGCTATAAACCTTGGCAGTGCCACTACCTTCAGTTTCGGGCAGCGCCAAACTGCCGCCAAAGGATATATTCATGTCTGCACCGTTATACGATGAGATTCACTGCCTCACCCTAAATCTGCTGCGCGCCGCGGAGGGCAACGACCGCAAGGGCGAGGCCAAAGCCTTTCAGGCCTTAAAGGCGCTGTGCGCAGACAATGCCGACACCGAGGCCGACCACCCCCTGCAATGGGAGGCCTTGGGCGATTTTTCCAACAACGTGGAGCAGGCCATTACCGCCTACGAAACCGGCTTAGCCTGCGCCGAGCGCGCGGGCCTGGATGAATATATCGCCTCATTAAATTTCGCCCTGGCAGAAGTGTTTGCCGAGCAGCAAGACATAGCGCGGGCGTTAACGCATGCCCAGCAGGCCAGTGAGCTGAGCGAACAGCTCGACGACAGCAAGTTTGCCGAGGCGGTCAGCGAACTGGTGGCGCAACTGGAACAGGCGACAACCGAGCAGTGAAACTACCCCAAAAAGGAGAGTGTGATGGCCAGTGAAACGCAGCAACAAGGCAGTTGTTTATGTGGCAAGGTGTCGGTGTTTGCCACTCCATCCTCTATGCATATCGATGCCTGCCACTGTGACATGTGTCGCCAGTGGGGCGGCGGGCCGCTATTGGCCGTGGAGTGTGATGGCGAGGTGCGGTTCAGCGGTGAGGAATATATCAGCCGTTATCAGTCTTCTGAGTGGGCCGAGCGCGCCTTTTGCAGCCAGTGCGGCACCCACCTGTTTTATCGATTAACGGCCGACAATCATTACGCTCTGCCGGTGGGCTTGTTTGGCGATGTGGACTGGCAATTTAGCAAGCAGATCTTCATCGACCAAAAACCAACCTACTACGCGTTTGCCAATGTCACCGAGAAGTTGACCGGCGAAGAAGTATTTGCCGCCTACGCTGCTAAGTAGCGTTGCTCCGGCGGCAAAAAAAGCACCCGCGGCGCAATGCCAGCGGGTGAAGGGGTTAGAATTGATAGCGCGCCTTGATCCAGTACTGGCGTCCGGGTTCGTTCACGCGAACGGCCGTTGGGTCGAAGGGGTCAGATGAGGCGGTGTTAACGTGGTAGGCGTAGTTCTTATCCGCCACGTTTTCCACACCGGCTTCCAGCGATAGCGCGTCGGTCACTTCCCAGTTCCCGTAGATATTCACCACACCGAAACCGGCAGTTTCTTCCGGTACATCGTTGTCGACATCAATACGGTTTTGACGGTCGGCAACAATCCACTGAACGCCCACCGACCAGTCTTCGCGCTGATAATCAACATGGGTGGTGGCTTGCAGCGGCGAGATAGTCGCCAGGTCGCCGTTGTCGCCTTCACCCTCGGTATAGGCAATACCCACCCGCGCAGATACGCCGCCAAACAGTGGTTTGCCCGCCTCCAATTCCACGCCGCGCAACTGGGCGTTGGTGTTGCGGTACAGGGTGGAAGTGCCGCGATTGTAGCGCTCGATGTAGTCGGTCACTTCGTCCCAGTACACCGTGGCCGACCAGTGGCTGTCGCCCTGGCGAGACAGCAAGGTCAGGTCTAGCTGCTGGTGAATTTCCGGGTCGATATTGGGGTTGCCCACCCAGCTCTTGCCCATGGCGCTGCGGGCAATAAAGTTCTCGCTGGCATCCGGGTGGCGAACCGAGCGGCTAAGGTTGGTGCTAAACAAGGTGCTTTCGCTCAGCTTGCGGTCCCAGCCCAATACCAAGCCCAGGTCGTTAGTAGTGGCCTTGTTGCTGCGCGTACCGTAGTTAGCCTGATAAAGGTTGGCGGGGGTGGCCGCGCCCATCATGCCGGCGGGTTTTTCGCTGGAGGTAGCCTCTGAGCGGAATTGGTCATAGCGCACGCCTACACGAAGCTCATCCACCGCGTTCAGCTCGTAGTCCAGTTCGGCAAACAGGCCCGTTAGGCGCTGCTCAATATCGGGCCACATGCGAGACACCAGCATATCGAAGCTGCCGTCTTTGCCGGCATCCATAAACAGGTCGGCACGGCGGTCGTTGGCGCGGTGGTCGATACCCACTCGCCATTCGCTGTTGTCGCCATTTAGCGTGGCCATAAAACGGCCGCCCCAGGTGTCAGATGAACTGGGCGCTGCCATGCTGTTGGGCATCGCATTGCGCGGGCGTAGCGTGTAATTGTCCATCAAGTGCGTAACATCGCTGCGATACAGGTTCAGCGACAGCGCATCTACCGGGCCAATCGAGGCGTTGTAATCCCACTTAAAGCGGCTGGTGGTGGAATCGGCATAGGGCGCGTCCATGCCGTTCCCGGCATAGAACAGGTCTTCCTCATTGGCCACTTCGTGAGAGGCTTCAAGATAGTGGTTGCCGATATCGCCACCCACAATCACGCCAAAGCTGTTGGAGTCAAAGGCCGACGACACGGTGTTGCCGTCACCATCATCGTAGTTGTCCGATTCAATATTCTCGCCGAATACGCGAACGAAGCCGCGGTCATTGCCTGCGGCAAAATCCACCGCTGCGCTGCGCAGGTCTGAGTTGCCGGTGTAGCCAAGGCGAACATTGCCGCGATAACCGCTTTCATCAAACTCCGGGCGCTGGTGTTCAAACAACAGCGTGCCGCCGCTGCCGCCAGCGCCGTAAATCACCGAGCGATTGCCCTTAATCACCGAAACCTGATCAAAACTGTCAAAGCCGACATAAGTGGTGGGTGGGTCCATGCGGCCGGGGCAGGCGCCGTAGTTAAACGCGCCATCGGAAATAATATTCAAACGGTTCTGGCTCTGGCCGCGAATAATTGGCTCAAAGCCACGACCGCCGCGCCGCGTGGCACTCATGCCCGTTACCGAGCGCAGCAACTCACCGGCGTCGTGCACCGGCTTGGTGAGCGGCGCATCGCTAAAAATCTGATCCGCTGTCGGGTCCAGGTCGCGCTCAGCCGTCACCTCAACCAATTCAATGGCCAAGTCGTGGTTGGCCAAACCGAGTGCGGGCGCCATCGCGAACGCCGTCAGTAAACATTGCTTCTTCACAGAAAAATCGCCTAATTATAGATGTCGGCAATAGTCTAATGACTGACTCAACGCCTGAGGATGTGACATGGTGTCGCACCAAACCCGCCGCAAAACGCAGAGGTCACCAATTAAATTTATAAATAAAAAGACGCTTGGCGGTTAGCGCATCGATAATTCGCCGGTTCCAAGCCGCCAAAGAGTGTGGAATACTCAATGCAGCGTGAGTACCTGGTTATGGCGCTGCAGGCCGCAGCAAAACGCCACCGCGTACTTAAGAATGGAAGCAATAAGTGACTACGGCATGGATCTGAAGCCCTCCTTAAAGCACACCCCCAGCAAGCCCGCACCTGGCGTACTTTGCCATTGTTCTCGTGAAGCGTTCACGTTGCTCTGGCGGGCACGGTTTGAGTTGAGAAAATTCAACGCCAGTTCAGTAGGTTGCAAGTCTAAGCGAATCAAGATCGGCGATTGTCGTGAATTATCGATAATTATTATGAGGATGAGTTCCGTACTAACAGGCTGTTATGTGTGATGAGCGAGTTAAGAAACGACTGAATCGCCCCCAGTTTGCTAGACACCTTTTAGCCATAGAAAATGGCACAAAGAGAGGTGTTTATGAGCAAGCAGCGTTATCCAGAAGAGTTCAAGATTGAAGCGGTTAAGCAGGTCACGGTATCGGGTCACAGCGTAGCCGATGTGGCCCAACGGCTAGGCACAACAACTCATAGCCTTTACGCATGGATTAAGCGTTACGGCCCTAACTCAGAAGCGCATCGCAAGGAGTCCGATGATGCTGCGGAGATCCGACGTCTACAGAAGGACTTGAAGCGCGTTACTGAAGAGCGTGACCTGTTAAAAAAAGCCGCGGCGTACTTCGCAAGCCACC
>NZ_AULP01000013.1 GCF_000422345.1 Neomelitea salexigens DSM 19753 | reverse complement strand
CGTAGGTTCGAATCCTGCCCCCGCTACCAAAAAAGAAAAGGCGAATCATGCACTTAGCAGATTCGCCTTTTTTATCGCCTAAATAAAAGTCTCTCTGTGCCCATTCTGTGCCCACAGTGTGCCCATCACCAAATTTACTCTGCGGCAAGCGCAACGCACTACGACCTTCGGGCACCCTATTCGGCCAAAAGAAATTACTGTAAAACGTCAGGTATGACACTGGCGATACAGCGCACCTAGCGGAGGCAATAATTTTGGAAGAAGAACAGAACATCAAGTTTTCAGAACTGACTCAGGAGATAGCCGCTGGCAACACGTCCGTCAATATCGAAATATATCGACTCGAAGGCCAGCAAGGCTGGTACTTAGAGGTTGTAGATGAGCACGGCAACTCTACCGCCTGGGATGAGGCATTTAGCACCGACGCGGAAGCACTGGACGAAGCTAAAAAAACTATAGCGACGGACGGCATCCAGTCTTTTATAGGCCCAGAGGGTGGCGAGAAATTAGAGGGCTGGATATAAGCAAGGCAATCTAACAACGGACTGCCTAACTCCTCACGAAAAATCCTGTCTAGGCACCACGACTACCAAAAACTACTCACTGTAGTGGTCAAGTAAAACTGGCCACGGGTTTATAAGTTTTCCAGTACATACTTTCTGCCACATTTGGCGGCAGGTCATCGTTGTGTCGATGCGGCCTGATTCCGCTGTAGTAGCCAATCACATAATCCGTGATCGACTGCTTCGCTTCAGCAAAAGAGCGGTATCCCGTTTCCGGTACCCACTCGGTTTTCAGGCTGCGGAAGAACCGTTCCATTGGTGCATTATCCCAGCAGTTACCCCGTCGACTCATGCTCTGCTTTATCTGGTAGCGCCACAAGTGTTGCCGAAAGCTGGCAAGAATACGTCGACGCACTGAATAGCGGTGCTTTATATCTACGAGTTGAGGCCGCTATCGTATCGGCGTAGGAAATTGAGCAACGTTGTATTGCACAACGTAAAATAGCATTGGAATCAGACCGGTACGTATTCCGCTGTTATTAGCACGAACACACCGACAAGGAGCGAACAGCAAAAATATGAATAGGGGAAAAAGGGCAAACCAAACTTAACTGGCCTTCCACTCGTTTGCAGAACGCCAATCATTTCACTCGCTAAAACCACGAGGCTTCAAGCTTTATAGGGTCGCTGCTTGGAGCGCGACACCAGCCAGTCAGCCGCAGGGCCCCACACGCTTTCCAGTGCGCTTTTTCCAAGAATTACTCCCATGTGCCCTCCGGGGGCGATGTGGAATGCTTTGTCACGATTCCCCACGTCCACACCGACTACGTCCATGATTTTTTCGGCGATGGGCGGCTTCACTAACACATCTCCCGCACCGGCGAAGGCAAGCAGCGAACTTTGAATATTTCCCAGCTCAGCCACCCGCTCGCCAACCACAATGCGGCCACTTGCCAAGTCGTTGTCCACAGCGACCTTGATTGCAAAGTCTCTCAGCATGCCTGCTGGATACATAAGCATATTGTTCAGATAATTTGCGGTGGTCGAGTGCGCAACCACAAACTCGCGGTCCCACGAGCGCATCAACAAATCCCAATAGGTTGTGACGCTTCCAATCGGGTCGGTGAGCTTAAAGATGACTGTCGTCGCCCAGGCGGGCAATTGAAGCTTGCTGGGGTCGAGGTTTTCGAGGCGAAAATCAGAGTAGCGCCGAACGATTTGCGCCGGCGCATTGATGGCCTGTGCGGCCCCCGCCACGATTCCGCCACCGCGCAAATTTATTGGACTGGCAACGGTAATTAAGTTTCGAATTCTGGGGTCTTGCTGCAATCCAAGGTGGATCAATGACAACAGGCCACCCATGCACCAACCCATTAACGACAAATCCGTTTTACCCGAGTGTTTTCGAACTTCGTCCAGTGCGGTGGCAAACATCTCGTCCGCGTAGTCAAACAAGCCCAGGTGGGCATGGCGACGCTGAGGCTCCCCCCAATCAATCAGGTAGGTTTTAAAACCGCGCGCCGCCAGATATCTCACTAACGAGCGCTGCGGCAGCAGGTCAAATGTTTCTACGGTGACGCCCAAAGGCGGCACCAACACCAGAGGAACACTGTGCTGACGGCGACGCACCGGCATCCGGCTGCCATCTTCCAACTCGATCTCGTCTTCATCGACGAGGGAGTAGTAACGCACCTTCATTAGATCCCCCGCGTAAACCGTTTCATACTCGGTCAACCCGGACTTCACCAATTGCTTGGGGCGCAATACCCAGTCATAAGTATTCACGGCAGCCTGCACCGCTCGCTGATTCATCAGCAACGCTTGGCTACGCAGTTCCGCTAATAGTGGCCGTTTGTTTTTCGACGCTTTGGGCTTAGACATGAACACTCTCTCCTTAGGGAAGAGGAATTTTACCAGCGCGGATAACACGGTAGTGCACAAAGCTCGTGAGTATTTAACACGTTTTACGTCCCCTGTGCTGTGTGTTTAATAGGGCTTGCGCCCTTTACCCGCGCAGGCACTCCAGACAACAACGTCAACACCCAACACTATTTCAGAAGACAAAAAAAAGCCCCGGCGGATTCCCGCAGGGGCTTTCGAAAAGAACTAGCTAGCGGTGTTATTTCGCTGCTTTCTTCTCTTTCTCTTTGGCAATAACTTCTTCAGCTACGTTAGCTGGGCAAGCCGAGTAATGCGAGAACTCCATAGAGAACTGGCCACGACCTGAAGTCATTGTACGCAGGGTGCTGATGTAGCCAAACATCTCAGACAGAGGCACATCGGCTTTAACGCGAACACCGGTTGTACCCGGCTCTTGACCAGAGATCATGCCGCGACGACGGTTAAGGTCACCGATTACGTCACCGACATTGTCTTCAGGGCTGAACACGTCAACTTTCATGACCGGCTCAAGCAACTGTGCGCCTGCTTTTGGCATAGACTGACGGAAAGCGCCTTTCGCAGCGATCTCGAAGGCCACTGCCGAGGAGTCAACCGCGTGGTAGGCACCGTCATGAACGTTAATAGCAACGTCGAGCACGGGGAAGCCAGCCAGTGGGCCGTTGTCCATCATCGACTTGAAGCCCTTCTCAATTGCTGGGAAGAATTCCTTAGGTACGTTACCACCCACAACCGAGGTGCTGAAGGTGAAGCCAGAGTTAGGCTCGCCGGGCTCCATGGTGTAGTCGATCTTACCAAACTGACCAGAACCACCAGACTGCTTCTTGTGTGTGTAGCTGTCTTCGATCTTCTGAGTGATGGTCTCGCGGTAGGCTACCTGAGGCTGACCTACTTCCAGTTCAACACCGTAAGTACGCTTGAGGATGTCGACTTTGATGTCGAGGTGCAGCTCACCCATACCTTTAAGGATGGTCTCACCAGAGTCTTCGTCTGTTTCAACGCGGAATGAGGGGTCTTCTGCAACCATCTTACCGATAGCAATACCCATTTTCTCAGTTGAACCCTTATCTTTCGGCGTAACCGAGATAGAGATAACAGGCTCAGGGAATACCATCGCTTCCAGCGTACAAGGGTGGTTTTGATCACACAGGGTGTGACCAGTTTGTACGTTCTTCATGCCTACGATAGCGATAATGTCACCAGCTTGAGCGCTGCTCAGCTCGTTGCGCTCGTCGGCCTGCATTTCACACATACGACCGATACGCTCAGTCTTACCGGTGAATGAGTTAAGAATGGTGTCGCCTTTGTTCAGCTTACCGGAGTAAATACGCACGAAGGTCAGGGCGCCAAAACGGTCGTCCATGATTTTAAATGCCAGCGCGCGCAGTGGCTCATCGGCAGAAACAATAGCGTATTCACCAGTAGGCTCACCTTCTTCATCGGTCAAAGGCTGCGGGTTAACCTCGGTGGGGCTTGGCAGGTAGTCAACAACGGCGTCCAGCAGCAGCTGCATACCTTTGTTCTTGAAAGCCGAACCACAGTATGTGGGGAAGAAAGCCAGTTCCAGCGTACCTTTACGGATACAGCGCTTGATGTCATCGATAGAAGGCTCTTCGCCTTCCATGTAAGCCATCATCAGGTCGTCGTCCATTTCCACAGCTGTTTCGATCAGCTGCTCGCGATACATGGCAACGTCTTCTTCCATGTCCGCAGGAACGTCGGTCACTTCGTAGTTCTCTGGCTGGCCAGAGTCATCCCAAACGTAGGCTTTGTTGCTCAGCAGGTCGACAACGCCGGTAAACTCATCTTCACGGCCAATAGGCAGCGTCATGATCAGCGGGTTGGCGCCGAGAACGTTTTTCACTTGATCGGCAACACGCAGGAAATCCGCGCCAACGCGGTCCAGCTTGTTAACGAAGATCAGGCGAGATACTTTCGATTCATTGGCATAGCGCCAGTTGGTCTCAGACTGGGGCTCAACACCACCAGAACCACAGAATACGCCGATGCCGCCGTCGAGAACTTTCAATGAGCGGTAAACTTCTACGGTGAAGTCAACGTGTCCCGGGGTGTCAATAACGTTCAGTCGGTGACCATTCCACTCACAAGTAACAGCTGCTGACTGAATGGTAATACCACGCTCAGCTTCCTGCTCCATGAAGTCGGTCGTCGATTCACCCTCGTGAACCTCACCAAGCTTGTGAATTTTACCCGTGAGCTTGAGGATACGCTCAGTGGTGGTGGTTTTTCCGGCATCAACGTGGGCGAAAATACCGATGTTGCGGTACAAGGATAAGTCAGTCACGGCAGTCTCTGAATAAGCTGTGGTTGAAAATGGTTGGCTACGATACTGGAAGTGAGAAAAAATTTCTCTCTTATTTTGCGGAATTATGCTAAATCTGGTGGAATTTTTCCAAAACAACTGAAAAATCCGCTAAGAACACGGGCTCAAGCGCCATATTCAAGGTTACAAACAGCCTTCAGCCCCCCAGTTTCGGGCATTTCACTTGAACGAGACACTGGGCACACTTGCAGAAAATCCTAAAAATTTCATTAAAATTCAAATAATTACAAACCACAAACACCCAGCTACTGTTGCTTTTCGGCTTAACAGCACGCCCTTAACTCCCAAAAGCCAGCTTTGCCAGCAAAACTCCTCCTGTCGATAGTCATTCGCTATTAAGTCAGTAGAAAAATTCAACACACGTCAGATCAATAAGTGAACTATGTTGATAGGGCGAGGTACCAGCGTCTGCTTGGGTTGCACACTATGCAATTGCGCCCGTGCGCTGGAATCACGCTCGACATACCCATAATTTTCGCGCTAGCTAGGAGAGCACAATGCAAAAACAAAAATTTCCACCTCTAGCCGCAATAGCACTGAGCGCGGCAATCGCGACAACATTCGGCGCCAGTGCTTTTGCAGAGAACATGTTTAGCGGTAAAGCGAAACCCAACAGCTTCTGGTGGCCAAACCAGGTTGATCTATCCCCTCTTCGCGACCACGATCGACGATCAAGCCCTTACTCAGATAACTTCGATTATGCCGCCGCCTTCGAAAGCGTTGACCTTGCACAACTGAAAGCAGATATCGAAGCAACACTTAAAGACTCTCAAGACTGGTGGCCCGCAGACTGGGGACATTACGGCGGCCTGATGATTCGCATGGCTTGGCACAGTGCGGGCACATACAGAATTCACGATGGCAGAGGCGGTGCCGACGGCGGTCAGCAGCGCTTCGAACCCTTAGGCAGCTGGCCTGACAATGCCAGCTTAGACAAAGCACGGCGCCTACTTTGGCCTGTAAAGCAAAAGTATGGGCGCAATGTGTCTTGGGCCGACCTGATGGTTCTGGCCGGCAATGTGGCCCTAGAGTCCATGGGATTCAAGACCCTGGGCTTCGCCGGCGGTAGAGAAGACGACTGGGAAGCAGACCTCGTTTACTGGGGGCCCGAAACCGAGATGCTGGGAAATGACAAACGCTTCAGCGAAGACGGGGAGCTAGAAAAACCCCTGGCAGCTGTGCACATGGGATTAATCTACGTTAATCCCGAAGGGCGCAACGGCAATATGGACCCCAAAATGGCCGCTGAGGACATTCGCCAGTCGTTTTACCGGATGGCCATGAATGACGAGGAGATTGTCGCGCTAATCGCTGGCGGACACACCCTCGGAAAAATGCACGGTGGCAGCAAAGGCTCGTGCGTTGGCCCAGAGCCCGCGGCAGCACCGATAGAGCAGCAAGGACTGGGCTGGAAAAACAAGTGTGGCAAGGGACACTCCGAAGACACCATGACCAGCGGCCTAGAAGGCGCTTGGACACAAACCCCCACACGCTGGTCTATTCTTTACCTCGACAATTTATTCCGCAATGAATGGAAGAAGCATACCTCCCCCGGCGGTGGTGAAGTGTGGATTCCCAAAAACGAGGCGCTTCACACCAGTGTTCCGGACGCCCATATAAAGGGCAAGCGCAACCCGCCAGTCATGCTCACAACAGACTTGGCACTGAAAGAAGACCCTGCCTTTCGCAAGATAGCCGAACGATTTTGGAAAAATCCCGCGCAGTTTGACGAAGCCTTTGCAAAAGCGTGGTTCAAACTCACCCACCGGGACTTGGGACCAAAAACCCGCTATGTAGGCAGCAACGTCCCAGACGAGACATTTATCTGGCAAGACCCTGTGCCGGCTGGCGAAAAAATCAGTAAACGAGAAGTTCGAAAGCTCAAGTCAAAAATCCTCGATTCAGGACTGACCATATCAGAATTGATTCGCACGGCCTGGGCCTCTGCATCGACTTACCGTTACACAGATATGCGCGGTGGTAGCAATGGCGCCCGAGTCCGCCTAACGCCGCAAAAGGATTGGCCTGCCAACAACCCTAAGGAGCTGGCAAAGGTTTTGAACACCTTGAAAGAGGTCAAAGATGAGAGTCGCAGCGATATATCGATGGCTGACCTCATCGTGTTAGGGGGGGCCGCAGCCATCGAGCAGGCCGCAAAGGACGCCGGACACAAGGTCGAGGTACCCTTTGAATCTGGGCGCGGCGATGCCACCCAAAGCATGACCGACGCGCAGTCCTTTGCGGCCTTAGAGCCCAAAGCGGATGGTTTCCGAAACTATTACAGTGACGGCGCCTATTACAAACCCGCTGAGATGCTGATTGAAAAAGCCGATCTACTTGGGCTTACCGCGCCGGAAATGACCGCGCTAATAGGCGGTATGCGCGTCCTTGACGCCAACACTAGCGGCTTAAAGCACGGCGTATTAACAAAACAGCCTGGGCGGTTAAGCAATGACTTCTTCGTCAATCTTGTCGATATGTCAACGCAGTGGAAAGCAAAGTCGGACAACCTTTATGAGGGCTTTGACCGAGACAGTGGACAACTAAAATGGACGGCAACAACGGTTGATCTGATCTTTGGTTCTAACTCAGAACTAAGGGCAATTGCTGAAGCATACGCTGCCAATGACGGCGAGGAGCTATTTCTCAACGACTTTATAAATGCATGGCATAAGGTTATGAATGCAGGTCGTTTTTAAAGCGCACTAAGCAGCAAGACGTAATACCTACGCTCTGATGAGCGTGGGTATTTTTATTTCTGCAGACAAACAATCTGCGCCAAACGCCGAAGCCGACATCGACGCTGCCTGCACTGACACGTCAAGACCTAGTGCGCGAGCTTAAGCGTTGCCACCCCGGACACAATCAAAGCGATCCCCACGTAACGCAACAGGCTGCTAGCGTCACCGAAAAAAACCACGCCGACCAGAAAGGTTCCCGCCGCGCCTATCCCCGTCCACACGGCATAGGAGGTGCCAATGGGTATCTGTTTCTGCGCCAACCACAGCAACATACCGCTAACGCCCATAAATACGATGGCAACAGCCACCCCCAGGAGTCGCGTTTTATCCTCCTGAGCCAGCTTTAGGCCGACCGGCCAACCAATTTCAAACAAACCCGCCAACACCAGATAAACCCAAGCCACGAATAATCCTCGTTAATCGTCCATTTTTAAGCTCGCCAACCTTTCAGCCTCCTCCAGATGGAGGTGTTCAAGTGGCCAAGGCATGTTCATAGTAGAGGCCGATGAAAGAGTACACCACTGATAACAATTCAAAAGCGACTTAACATCAGGAGAGAATATGTCTATCCCCGAGGCCATTCACCCCGAGGCCATCCACATCGGCGCCGACGAGCTGCCTTTTATCGACATTGGCGACGGCAGTTTGTTGCGTGTATTACAGGTTAAACGCGGCGAAGGACTATGGATTATCGAGAACGTCTTCAAAGCGGGCTACGAAGTAGAAACCCATAAGCACACTGGGCCAGTCTGGGGCTATACCACCTCAGGCGCATGGAAATATAAAGAGTACGACTACGTGAACCGCGCCGGGTCGTTTCTGTATGAGCCCGCAGGCTCTGTACACACCCTGCAGTGCATCGAGGACAATACCCGCGTGTGGTTTCAGATGTATGGCTCAAACATCAACCTGGATGCCGAGGGCAATATTACCTCGGTGGTCGACGGGCAAATGACCCTCGATTTTTACTTGGCCATGTGTGAGGCGGAAGGCTTACCCACCCCCAAGGTACTGGTGGAATAGCTCAGGAGCCTATGATGAACATAGATGTATACAACCCTGACAACTATCTGCAGGGTATTCCCCACGACCAGTTCCGATGGCTGCGCGAACATGCCCCGGTCTATTGGCATCCTCACCCCGATGGCAGCGGCTACTGGGTTGTTAGCCGCCATGCTGACGTAATGGCAGTATCGCGGGACTTTAAAACATTTTCGGCAGAACAGGGCTTTGTGCTGGTTGACGACCTCCCTGAAAGTACCCTGGAAATGACCCGCAATCAGCTGCTTGGCATGGACCCGCCGCGCCACGCCAAACCCCGGCGCGCGGTCATTAGCCGTTTTACGTCAAGCCGCCTCAAAGCGTTAGAGCCACAAATTCGCGAGATTGCCCAAAATATTATGCGCTCCGCGCGCGAGCGTGAAGAGGTCGACTTCGTTGAAGACCTGGCCGGCGACTTGCCCACCGCGGTTATCTGTCAGCTGATGGATATTCCGCGAGACATGTGGACGCAAATTCGCCAGTGGTCGGACATGCAAACCTCGTCCTCGGATCCCGACCTAGGCGGCACTGAGGAGGAAGTGTTACAAGCAAGCATTGAAATGGGCACCTACGGCTTTGAGCTTGCCTGCGAGCGCAAAGACAAAAATGGCGACGACTTAATTTCATTGCTCATCAACCAGGAAATAGACGGCGAGCGTGTCAGTGAGGCAGAGTTTGCCAGCCTGTTCGTGCAAATAGCTGTTGCCGGTAACGAGACAACACGCGGCCTGATCAGCTCCGGCATGCATGAACTGTTGCAGCGCCCGGCCCTGTACCGTGAACTGGAAGCAAACCCCGACAAACTCGGCAACGCGGTCGAGGAAATGTTGCGCTGGACATGCCCGTTGCATTACTTCCGACGCACCGCCACATGCGACACAGAAATTGCGGGTACCGCGATCAAGGCTGGTGACAAAGTGGTTATGCTGTACAGCTCAGCCAACTTTGACGAATCCGTATTCGAGCAAGCAATGACCTTCGACATACAGCGCCAAAATAACCCCCACATGGCCTTTGGTCACGGCATACATTTATGTCTCGGTGCGAATTTAGCGCGCATGGAAGCGCGGATATTCTTTGAGGAATTCTTCAAGAACTTCTCAGCAATTGAGGAAACAGCGCCTCCGCGTTACATCCGCTCCAACTCCATCCACGCATTTAAGTCGATGCCAGTAAAACTGTCAGTACGCTAAAAAGCCCAGCCGTCGAGCGAACTGACCATCAGTTCGCTCGATATTCTACCTATCGACACAATCGCCACATAAAAGTAACCTAAAAACTTAGGCGCTATAACTCACCGCGCGCATCGCGCAAAAGCCCGCGCAGAGAACCGCGCTCGCCCCACAAAAAAGGATTTACCATGCCTGCCAATTCATCACTGGCCAAGCCACTAATCTACGCTTTTAGCTTATTGCTTGCCGCTTGTGGGGGAAGCAGCTCTAGCAGCAAAAATTCACCATCAAGCGAGCAGGTGAACCGTTTTGTCGACGCAGAGCGAGCGCAATGTATGCGCGATAGCGAGTACCTAAAAGTAGGGGAAGGCATCGACGCCCCCAGCAGAACGCTCGCGATTACCCCAGCCGCCGCAGGCACCGCTACGGGCAAACCCACCGGGAGTTGCGCTGACAATAACGAGTACCGCTTTGGATCAGGCATTCACGACATCACCGGGCCCGTTGCCAATACCAGCGGCATGGGCTGGGAGAGCCCTACCCAGGTTCTTAGCGGTCTGCATCAGCGCCAGTACGCTCGCGCCTTCGCCATCGAGTCCCCCTGCAACGGCAAACGCGTATTATTCATGTCTACCGACACCGGCATGGTGTTCGGCTCCATGCGCCAGGCTGTGTTGCGCGCAGTTGCCCAAGACCCTGAGCTGTCTCAACACTATGGGCCCGACAATATCATGCTGTCAGCGACTCACACCCACCAAGGGCCGGCGGGTTACTCCCACTACGAGGGCTTTAATACCTTCCACTTTGGCTTTGACAAGCTGGTGCTCGACACGATCGTCGACGGCATGATGGCCGCACTGAGAATGGCCCACCAAAATATCCAGGCGCACCCAGAGACCGCCCCTATTCAGTTAGCGGTAGACGAACTCTTAAATACCAATATCAACCGCTCTTTGATTGCCTTTGAGCAAAACAGCCAGCAAGAGCGTGAGGAATTTATCAATACCCGCGGTGAAGAGATCACTGTCGACAAGCGCGTGGTGCAGCTGAATATGGTGCGCAAAGGCGGCTCAGCTGTCGGTGTTATCAACTGGTTTGGCGTCCACCCAACCGTGCTCGGCTCAGAACTGGACTTAGTCAGTTCAGATATCAAGGGCTATGCATCGCTCGGCTTCGAACGCATTATGAATACTCGCTACGGCGACACCGGCAACGGCGAAGACAACTTTGTCGCGGCCTTCGCTCAAAAAGATGAGGGCGATGCCTCGCCGAATATCTTTATTGTTGAACGCCCCCACCCCGACCCAACACGTGGCGGCGGCGCCGACCCCTACGAGTCCAACGCCATCTCGGGGACAAAACAGCTCGCCAAAGCGCTGGACCTTTTCCAAACAGGCAAGGCGCTGAACGGCCCTATCGACTACCGCTTTTTCCACGTAAAAATGGACGAGGTCAGCGTTACTGACCCAGCCGTTCTCAATGCGCTTAACCACCCAGCAGAGCTGGATGCCGACGAAATTCGCACGTGTTTGGCGGCGGTTGGCCCCGCCTTTGGCGCGGGTGCCGAAGACGGCCCCGGCTTCACTCGCGAGGGGATTAGCTGCGACAGCGACCCCGACCTCATCGCGGCAGCACTTAGCGACATCGAAACGGCAACACAGGGTTTGATACCGCCAACACTGCTATCCAATGCGGTGCTCTGTAACCTTGACCAACTGCCCCTTCTCGACCTCTCCTGCCACGCCGAGAAGCCCATCCTCATTCCACTTGGGCCGCCACTTTCCGCAGAGCCCAGCATCGTTCCTTTCCAGCTCTTCCGCATGGGGAATCTAGCGATTCTCGGCATCCCCTGGGAAGTGACCACGATGTCGGCGCGACGCATTCAAAAACAACTATTCCCACTGCTGGCGCCAGTGGGCATCGACACCATTGTCGTCGCCGGTTTGGTCAACGAGTACTCCCACTACCTGACAACCCGCGAGGAATATTCAGTTCAACAGTATGAAGGTGGGTCCACCATCTTTGGCCCGTGGTCTTTGGCTGCGGTGGAACAAGAAAGTCGGCGTCTGGCGCGCTCACTTGCTGAGGGCCAAGCCTCGCCCGAGGGGCTAGGCTACGTTGATGGCTCGCCAATTTTGATTCGCCTGCCCTATATTCCCAGTGACTTACCCGGCCCGGGCAAGAGCTATGGCGATGTTGTTACCGACGCGCCCAGCAGTGCGGCGCCCGGCGACACCGTTACCGCCAGTTTCCAGGCCGGCCATCCCCGCAATGATCTGAAAATACAATCCAGCTACGTGTATGCCGAACGCCTGGGAGAAGACCAACAATGGCAGGTCGTGGCTACCGACAAAGACCCCGAGCTGTTGTTCTCCTGGCAGCCCCTGCTGCCCTCGCCGCTACCCATAGAGCTACCGGAAGTTGGGCCCTCTACGGCTGAGGTCACTTGGCATATTCCCCGTAACACGCCCGCGGGCACGTACCGCCTGCGTCATGAAGGTGCGGCACAAACGCTGGTATTACCTAAACAAGCCTACTCGGGGGTGTCGAGTAGTTTCACCATCTCCGAACCTATCTCAAACTGCCCCTAAGCGCTTGCCAGGCCTCTGTTTGCACAGAGGCCTGGATATTGCCCCGAATGACATTTTCGCGTGCTATTTCATCAGTGGCAACATGGCTTTGAACTCTGGCCGCGCCGAATCCTTCAACAGTTCGTAAACCGCCATCTCAACGCTACTTAGCCCCGCGCCATGCTCATGCATTTTTTGCAAAGCGAGCTGGTGATTACTTGCGGCTCGAGAGGATACGGCATCGCTAATAACCTCTACGTGATAAGCCCGCTGTAACATACCCACCACCGTTTGATACACACAGATGTGTGCCTCAATGCCGCATACCATCCACTGCTTGCGACCGGACGCTTCAAGGGGCTGAAGTGTTGATTCACAATCGCAGACACTGAACGTCGACTTAACATGCGGCGTTAAGTCTACGAGTAATTCCGATAATTCCTCGACGGTTTCACCAAGCCCTTGTGGGTACTGCTCTATCCAAACAATAGGCACTGACAGTATTTGGCAGGCGCGAATCATCCGCCTTATATTGGCGATCATCGCTTCGCTGTCGTGCATCATCCGTGCAAGCTTGCCCTGCACATCAATAATCAATAAACCGGCATCGTGCTCATCCAACATGGGCGCCGTCTCCTCTGGCATGTGAATACCACAGGGTAAGGGTTTTCAACACCCAGTTCAGCTGGATTAGACCAAGGTCTAATCCATTGCCATCGACGCTGGCTGGAAATTACTGCAGTAGTCGCGGGCACCGCTATCAAAGAAGCGCAGCGGCATGCTTGGATAAGCAAAACTGGCCACCTGCGCAGCGGCCTTATCACTGATGGCTAATCCCCACATTGCCAGGTATTCACGCATATCTCGCGAGGTACTCTGTGACAGCGCAATGGCCAGCCAATCATTATTTGAAAGTGCGCGCGCCTCGGCGCGGGAGTAGGAAGAAAAACCCAAGGCCTCACGCTCTGCCAGCCAGCTTTCGTCACTGTTGTCAGCACGATTAAAAACGCGATCCATAATGTGTAGGCGAGCCAGCAAGTGCCAGCCATCACTGAGCACACCCTCTGCCTGAGCCGACATCATCATTTGTATTGTTATCGCCACACCCTCAGACCAGCCGTTCAATTGTCGACGCTGCATATCTGCAAAGGGGTCCGCACTGGCGCGACTTTCAAGCAAGGCTTGCTTTAACGAATCAAACGGCAGTGCCTGACACCCTGGGTCCTCACCCGTATCGAGGAAATACTGAGATTTAGCATAGTAGGAGTAGGGATTAGTGCTGGCATGGCCGTCCCAACCAACGAATCTAAAGCGCCCAAGCTCTAGGCCATGACCCAATTCGTGTAGGTCACCGTGCCCTATCGGATTGAAAGACCAGTACGCATCATAGGGGTTTCCGGAACAACCGTAGCCGCAGGTCGCTTGATCAGCGTTCATATGCTTCACCACATCGATGGTGTCTAGCTGCCAACCCCGTTGCTCAGCGAATTGGTGAATCTCGCTGACACGGTCTATTCCCTCTCCTTGAAAGCCCGCCAGTACATGAGCAAAGTTATACATGTAGCGTTCCGTCGCTTGCGCCAGCTCGGCGGCGCTGCGCCACTCGGCGATGGAACTGCGCATCTTCTCCAACTTGGAGTGCACTTCAAAGCCCGGTGTAGAGAGTTCTGCCCAGTCGTAGTCGTCACGTACCATGGCGGCGGCAAAATCGGCATTGTCGCCCTCTCCCGCCCAGTAAGGGTGCTCTCCCACCTCGCTGAATTCAAACTCTACCTGCTCGTCATTGCGGTCAAAGCCAATCTGAATAGGGCCGCCGTAGGCAGAGGTAAATCGCAAGGTCTGACCAGGCGCCAGCGCCAAAGCCTGACCACGCAAAAATTTCGGACGCGAATAAGCATTCTCATTGAAGGGGTGGGTCGCACCACTGCGCAGGGTATTCACAAAAATGGTGGTGACCACCGCAGCGCTATCGACTCGCCTAACCGTCACCGTTCTGCCGGGCAAGGCGTAGACCCCCGCCGCACGAAAGTGCCGTCGACTAGTTAGGCTCACCCTGCGACTAACTGGCCGAATGTGGCTGAAGTCACTGCGGCTAAAATTCCCCATATCGGCGGGTACTGGATTAATATCCCGGCGCTGATACTGAACATGGTCGGCAAAATACGCCTGCAAAAACACCGGCGTCGGGGTCGTCAGTTTATCCATAGGAAAGCGCACTGTCTGCCGATAGCTATCAGCCAATAACAACAGCGACTTGTAGTAACGCATTCCACCGCGATCAAAGAGTGGCTGAGACTGGCTATCCAGTTGCCGGAAAAACTGCTGCGCATACTCCGCCGCCTCGCCAAACTCCTGAGCATAGCCGCTCTCAGCGGGGCAGTTTTTATCTGCACAGAGGCTCAAATCCACGCTGAAATCACCGGATTCAAACCGAGCAATGAGGCCATTAATCGCTTCCACTTCGGCTGGGACACGATCTAGTTGCCCCCTCACGTCATAGCCCTCAACACGGAGCCGTCGCCAGTAATTATCGCCGGCATAGGTCACACCAAGTTGCTCGAAGATCGCCTCTCCCAGTGGCTTAAGGTCGCCATCGTGATGCAGATACAAAAGTGGTTTACCTTCCGCCAACCACTGTTCAATCGCCCTGCGAGCGTCGTCGCCCGCCGCTCCTTCAGCAGATACTTGCGAGACAATCAGTAAGTCGGGCTGCGCTGCCAAACAGCCAGCCAGTGCCGAACCATCGCAGCTTTGGGGCTCATTGTAGGCCACTTGCTCGGGGTAGTTATCCTCCAGCCACTGCCGGGTAGCGACGCGGTCCGGGAAATAGTAGCTTTGACTCATCTGGGCAATCACTACGTTAAATGTCGCCCGCGTGTCACCGCCCCGCAACCAGTCCACGCTGTTGCGAAGCCATTGCTGCATCTGGCTATTTACCGCTGCGCTATCGCGATAGACATTGCGCATTGGATTACTCGCCAGCGCGACGAAAGCTGCATTGCGGTTCTTTCCCGCCTGCTCACCCGCCACTGCCAAACCCTGCGATCGCACCGTGTAATCTGAGTGCGTTACCGAATTGCTATACAAGAGCGTCGTATTCTCACCAAACGTGGCGGTCAGCAGCCCTGCATCGTGAGTCGGGTTCCAAGACACATCCGTCACGCTACTGCCATCGCTGCGCGCCTGCCCGTGAATGTCCAAGTTAAACAACTGTTGACGCAGTATCGCGCCTTGCGATGTTGCTTTACTGGATGCCGCTTGAATGCTGTCAATAAATCGCTGTGGCTTGTCAACATAGCGAGCATCACCGGTACGCAGTGCCTGTTCCAATGGCTCAAAGGCAACATCAATCACAAACTCTACTGTCGCGGTCGCGCGGCCATCGTTTGCGGTCAAGGTGATCCATTCACCGCGCCCCACATCGCCTGCAGTCGGCACACCGCTCAAGACCTGCGTGGATTCGTCAAAGCTCAACCACCCGGGCAGCCCCTCAGCCCTTACCGTCACCGCATCACCATCGGGGTCGATCACCGTGGGCGAAAAGGAAAAAGCCTGCCACTCTTGAGCGATGCCTGGCTGCCCCTGAATCTGTGGGGGCTGATTATCGCCTGCCGGTGCAGGCTGGCCGCCGTCACTTCCACTGGAACCACCACCGCCACAGGAGGCGAGTGTTAGTAACATCAGAAAAACCTGTGGATTGAACCTCACGGCGAAAAGTCTCCAAACACGCAGCACTGCACAAGAGCCGCAATGCTAAATTTATTGTAGTGTGCTCAAGCCTAGCGGAAATGCGTTTGAACAACTGCGACATGCCACCCAGTTCAAATCGAGCCGGCGCACCAAAAGGTGGCATCCACAGATAGGTGCGGTATATTCACAGGCTTTGCCCCGGCAGGGACGTTTTACCAGAGGGATATTTATGCGCGACGAAACCATTGCACTGCATCACGCCTACGAGCCAGATAATCAAAATGCCGTTGCCGTGCCGATTCACCAAACCTCGTCATACTCGTTTGACAGCGCCCAGCACGCGGCCGACCTGTTCGACCTCAAGGTGGCTGGCAATATCTACAGCCGCATTATGAACCCGACATGCAGTGTGCTTGAGCAGCGTATTGCCGCCCTCGAAGGCGGTGTCGGCGCCCTGGCAATGGCCTCGGGCATGGCAGCGATTACCGCCGCTATCCAAACCATTGCTGAAGCAGGTGATAACTTTATTACCATTAGCGAACTGTACGGCGGCACCTACAACTTATTTGCCCACACCCTGCCTCGCCAGGGCATTGAGGCGCGCTTTGTCGACAAGGATGACTTCGACGGTATGGCGGCGCAAATCGATGCGCGCACCAAGGCCATTTACTGCGAGTCCATCGGCAACCCCTCGGGCAACATCGTTGATATTCGCCGTCTAGCTGATTTAGCTCACGCCCACGGCCTTCCCTTAATTGTCGACAACACCGTGCCATCGCCCTTTGTGCTTAAGCCCATTGAGCATGGTGCCGATATCGTTATCCACGCCGCCACCAAATACATTGGCGGTCACGGTACCAGTATTGGCGGCCTGATTGTCGACTCAGGCAAATTCCCCTGGGCTGAACACGCCGAGCGCTTCTCACTGCTGACGACACCTGATGTGTCGTACCACGGCGTAAATTACGCCACGGATGTTGGCGAAGCCGCATTCATCACCCGTGCCCGCGTCGTCCCGCTGCGCAACATGGGTGCCGCGATGAGCGCCTTCAATGCCTTTCTGTTTTTACAGGGGCTGGAAACGCTGGCACTGCGCATGGAACGCATTAATGAAAACACGCTGGCCATTGCCCAATTCCTGCAGGACCACCCCAAGGTCAACTGGGTTAGCTACGCGGGCCTACCCAACCACCGCGATCACGCGCTGGCCAAGCAGTATATGAAGGGGCAGGCGTCAGGCATTCTCAGCTTCGGCATTGACGGTGGCCGCGAAGCCGGCGCGCGTTTTTACGATGCCTTGCAACTGATTATCCGGCTGGTAAATATCGGCGATGCCAAGAGCTGTGCGGCTATTCCCGCCTCGACTACTCACCGCCAGCTCAGCGACGAAGAGCTACTAAAAGCCGGTGTTAGCGCTGATATGGTGCGTCTGTCGATTGGCATTGAGCATATCGACGACCTGAAGGCCGACTTAAGCCAAGCCCTCGAGCAGGCTTAACATCAGGTGGCGGCAAGCATTGGCACAATTTAAATATACTGTGCAATAATCAACGGCCAGTCATTTTAATAATAAGCCGAGCGTAAAGACGCTCGGCAACCAATGGTGGCCGCCTATGACGTTTTCTCGATGCAGCGCAGCTTTTGCTGCACTTGCCCTCTGTGCTTGTAACAACGGCAGCGTTAGTCAAACTCGAAGTGACAATGCCATTGTCGAAACTTTTGTCACAGCATCACAGCACACAATAACTCCCCTGGATATCAACCCTTCGTGTGCTCCTGACAGCGAGTCCAACTTGCCGCAACCTGAGGGACTACTGGTATTTAAGCAGGGCGAACAGCCTACGCGACTGGTGGTGTTTAGCCACGGTATCGGCCACACCGTGCAGGCAAGCTGGTTGCCCCATATGCGGCGCGAGCTCCGCCTTGCACAAAACTATGAAAACGCCCCCGGCAGTGTTGCGTTTGTCGCCACCAACTACCGCGACAACCTGGGCTTTCCCACCCTGCGCGGGGCTTATGACACTATTGCCGCTACAGAGTATGCCCTGGAAAAATTCCCAACTATCGACACGGTATACCTGTTTGGCGTGTCGATGGGCGGTGCGGTTTCGGGCACTGCTATTGTGGAGTCGGCCGCCCTCAGTGAAGACGGCGAGGCCCTTTACGATTATTGGATTACCGCCGAGGGCGTCAGCCAGCTTGCGGAAACCTACAGCGAAGCAAAAGCCGCTGCAGAAGCTACCGGGAATAGCACGGCAATGGCCGCAGCAGAGGGCATTGAACGCGATACCGGTGGCACGCCAGTCGAATGCCCGCTGGCCTACCAGCGCCGATCTCCCGCGTTACACGCGGCTCAAATGCAGCTTGGCGGCATACAAGCAGCAACCGTTATTCACCCGGTCAACGATGGCTTGGTGCCCCACAATCAGGGGCGCGAAATGGCGGGGGCGCTCACCACAGCAGGCATTGCGACGCAGTTTTTCACGGTAGTAGGTATTCCCGAGGGGCAAAACCCAGGCACAACCGGCACCGGCACCCTCGGCGCAGGGGAAGCGGACAGCACGCTAAATCTAGCAGGTCATGGCAGCGAAGCCGATGCAAACCACCCTGTCATGCGCACCGCCTTTGAGCAGTTGCGCAAAATGCTAGATGGACAGTACAACGCTGAAGTGCCCTATTTCGAGTGCATCGTCGACCATCGCGCTCCGGAAGAGAGCTGCCAGGTTGACCAGTTTCAACCTTGAGGACGTGGGCTTCGCTTGCGGTTCACAGCATTGGCGCGGATGCCGCCATCTGTTTGAGCAGGCGATAGCAGCTTTCACCGGACATGCGATAAGCATTGAAGTCACTCACCGGTGAGAACTGTCGATAAAGGTCGCGTGTTTTTTTGCGTCTCTGCGATATAGCCCATTTGCCAGGCGCTGAAATCCCGCTCAGCAATTTCACGATAATCGAGCAAAACCGGGTTTGTGTGGCGCGAGTCGTTGAGAATACGGTGGTAGATTGCGTTGATATTACTGCGGGAGCCTTCCAAGCACTGTAAGAAATAACGGCTGTTAAAAAACAGGACCCCTGTGACATTTAGCTCTTTATTACGCTCGCGAGCCACGCTCAAGATACTTTCAATGTCGAGTTGATCGAAGCCTTCAATAACCTCACTGGTATAGATTAAACGCGCTAAAAACATCGTTTGTCTCCGCAGTCATAGCCACCTATGAAGACACAAGCAGTGGAACAGATTGATACGTAGTTACCGTCACTGCTCGCGATACTGTGAAGGGGTTTGCCCCGACCAGCGCTTAAAGGCCTTTGCAAAGGCACTCTCATCGGAAAAACCTAACTCCTCGGCTATGCCCGACACCGGCTCACCGCGTTGCAAGCGCTCTTCCGCCATTTTTTGTAACAAGCTGCTGCGCAACAGCTTGAAAGTGACGCCCTCATGCTGGAGCTTTCGTACCAAGTGGCGCCCACTCATTCCCAATGCTTCGGCCACTCGCTCCTTACCCCACTGAGGCTGCTGGCGAAGCATTCGCTGCACAGCCATGCTGTATTCGCCCCGCTCCATGTCCTGCAGCAGTTTATCGGCCAGCTTTTTTAGCTGGTCTCGAATCTCGGTATTTGCCTGGATAAGCGGCGTGGCGACTAAGGCGGGGTCGAAAACCAGCGCATCCTCGGGGGCGTCAAACTGCAGCGATGCGCCCAGCATGCGCCGATAGTCGGCCATCGGCGCGGCAGCGGCCGAGGTAAATTGCAGACATCGCACCGCAAACTCCCCACCACTGACCCAGCGCGCTAAATTCAGTACACAGGCCAGCACCGCTTCCACTCGCTGGCGGCGGCAAGTTTGATAGTGGGGCTGATAGATTAACAGGCAGTTGCCACCAGCGTGACGCAGAGCAAAGTCGCCCCCTTCGCCCACAATGGGGTGATATTCCAGTAGCAGGTCGAGTGCCTCGCCCAGCGTTTCGCAGCTCATTAGCAGCATACCGACAAGGTCCAGGTGCCCAACCTGCAGCCCCAGGCCGAGCTGCAAACCGACTAGGGGGTCATCAACAGCATCGCAGTAGACCTGCCACAATTGATCTTGCACCGCCAAAGGCGTGCGCCCGGTTTCCGGCACACGACGACTCAACGCGGGAGGAAGCTCAATACCCCGGCGCTCGGCGGCCTGCAGCAAGCCCTGTGTAAACCGCAATGTGACGGTGGGTTCGGTCATAGTCCTGAATTGGCAGATTGCCGTCCTGAAAAAGCCGTTACGCGCAATAGCTGTTCAATTAAGCTGTAAAGCAATAAAGATAACAAGAGTATGTGCTATGTACGCATTAATTGGCGCTGGCCCAATGGGCCTGGCGGCGGCTCGGAATTTACAAAAGTACGACATCCCCTTTACCGGATTTGAGCTGCACAGCGATGTTGGCGGCCTGTGGGACATCGACAATCCACACAGCACAATGTACGACTCTGCTCACCTGATTTCGTCACGAGGAATGACCGAGTTCAAAGAGTTCCCCATGGCGAAAAGCGGCGCGCCTTATCCGCATCACAGCGAACTGCGCCAGTATTTCCGAGATTTCGCCCAGCACTTTCGCCTCTACCCGCACTACCGATTTAACACCAAAGTGATCGATGCCAGCCCGCTGGATAACGGTGGCTGGCGGATTGTTAGCGAGCAAAATGGTAAGCGTCATATCGAAGACTTCGACGGCCTGCTAATCGCCAATGGCACCTTGCACCACCCCAATGCCCCCAAACTGCCCGGTAATTACTCTGGTGAACTAATGCACTCCGCAGACTACCGCAATGCCGAGGTCTTTGCCGGCAAGCGGGTATTAATTGTCGGTTGCGGCAACTCCGCCTGCGATATTGCCGTGGATGCCGTGCACCGCGCCAAATCCGTGGACGTATCGGTGCGCCGCGGCTACTACTTTCTTCCCAAGTTTATCGCGGGTCGCCCCACCGATACGCTGGGTGGACTGATTCCGCTACCGAGGCCAATAAAACAGCGCCTTGACGCATTGATGATTCGCCTTGCGGTGGGCAAACCCTCGGACTACGGCCTGCCCGATCCCGACTACAAAATGTATGAGTCACACCCGGTGATCAATTCACAGATGCTGCACCACCTTGGTCATGGCGACATCACGGCCCGTGGCGACATTGCCAACACTAACGACCTAAGCGTCGAGTTCAGCAATGGCGAATACGCCGACTACGACCTGATTTTGCAGGCGACCGGTTACCAGCTCCACTATCCATTTATCGACCGAAAGCACCTCAACTGGCAAGACGGCGGTGCACCCTCACTGTATTTAAATGTGTTCCATCCCGAGCACCGCAATTTGTTTGTGATGGGCATGATTGAAGCAACGGGGCTTGGCTGGGAAGGTCGTAGCGAGCAGGCGGAGATGGTCGCTCTGTATATTCGTCAGCAATTAGCCGGCGGCAAAGCCGCGCTGCAACTCGAACGCGACATTGCCCGCCACTGCGGCCAGCGCCTCGACGGCGGCTATCGCTACTTACAGCTCGAGCGCATGGCCTATTACGTGCACAAAGACAGCTATCGCCGCAGCGTCAAACGGCATATACAGCAACTGCAGCGCGATCTGCCGCAGAGCGACGCCGCATATGTACGCTGATATTCAAGTCGCGTTTAGCCCCCAGAGCCTGATCCTGCTTAACGGGATTCTAGCGGGCATGATCTTTGGTGTGTCCATGGGCCTGCGCCGTGACGACTTCGTTCGCGTATTACGGCAACCCCACGCGCCCGCTGCCGGTTTGGTGGCACAGTTTCTTCTGCTGCCAGCGGCGACCTGCCTGGCGACAATCGCCTTCGATGTGCCGGCAGAATTAGCACTGGGCATGATACTCATCGCCTCCTGCCCAGGCGGGACGTTCTCCAATATTATGACCTGGCTGGGCCGCGCCAGTGTGCCCGTCTCGGTCAGCATGACCGCCGTTTCCAGCTTGGCGGCCATCGTGATGACTCCCCTTAATTTCGGCCTGTACGCGCAGCTTAACCCCGCCACCCGAGAGTTACTGCGCGGCATTTCTCTGGAGCCAATGAACATTTTGCTGCTGGTCGCATTGGTATTAGTGCTACCCATGCTGCTGGGCATGGCCGTTGGTAAACGCCACCCGGAATGGGCCACCCGTGCCGAAAAGCCCATGCGCGCGGTCACCCTGCTGGTGTTTCTGTGCTTTGTCGTGATCGCCTTCTCCCGCAATCAGCAGCTATTTATGGAGTACGCCGACCGCATCTTGCTGCTTGTTGCCCTGCAAAACGCCGGCGCGCTGCTGCTTGGCGACTTGGCTGGCCGCGTTATCAAACTTCCCCAGGCCGAGCGCCGCGCCGTCACCATGGAGGTCGGCATACAAAATTCAGCACTCGGCTTGTCGATCATTTTCACCTTTTTCCCCGAGGCGGGCGGCATGATGCTTATCGCAGGCTTCTGGAGCTTCTGGCATTTGGCTGCCGGCCTTTGTTTGGCTTTTTACTGGTCGCGCAGCGCGGAGACTGTCCATGCCTAAACGTATTCTCATTACCGGCGCCGGCGGCTATATCGGCCGCCAACTCAGCGAGCGACTCAGTAAAGATTACGCCGTGATTGGCGTAGACATTCGCCCTACTGACGACGCGAATTACATCCAGTGCGATATTCGCGACCCGAAGCTGGCTGATATTCTGAGCGAGCACCAGGTCAGCCACGTTGTGCACCTCGCCTCGGTACTCGAAGCCAGCGGCGACGAGCAGCGCGACTACGACATCGACGTAAACGGCACGCGTAATGTTGTGCAATGTTGCTTGAAGGCCGGTGTACAACACCTCACCGTCACCAGCTCCGGCGCAGCCTATGGCTACCATCCCGATAACCCCAGCTGGATCGATGAAAGCGACCCGCTGCGCGGCAATGACGAATTTGCCTATGCCCGCCACAAGCGGCTGGTTGAAGAGTACTTAGCCGAGCAGCGCCGCGTGCACCCGGAGCTCAAGCAGCTCATTTTGCGCCCTGGCACCGTACTGGGGCGCCAAACCCGCAATCAGATTACCCAGCTCTTTGAAAAGAAACGCCTATTGGCTATTCGCGGCTCTGACTCGCCCTTTGTCTTTATTTGGGACGAAGACCTGCTCCGGATTGTGGAGAAAGGCATTATTGAATCCCAAGTGGGCGTGTTTAATCTCGCCGGTGACGGCGCCCTGCGCATTGATGAAGTGGCAGAGCGTTTAAATAAACCCCTGTTGCGCTTACCTGCGGCGCTGCTTAAAACCGCTCTCGCGGTGGGCCATCGACTCGGCCTAAGCCGCTACCGGCCCGAGCAGATTAACTTCTTGCGCTATCGCCCGGTACTGAGCAATCGCCGCTTGAAAGAAGAATTTGGCTATCAACCGCAGTTGAGTTCAGCGCAAGTATTGGAGCTGTTTATCGACCACGCCCGCGCCCGGGGGCAGCTATGAAGACAGTACTCATTACTGGTGCCGCCAGCGGTCTAGGCTGGGCGATGGCGCAACAGTTTTATCAACGCGGTGACTGCGTGTGGCTCGTCGACCGCGACGCCGAGGGACTGCAGCAACGCAGCGCGGCACTCGGCAACGAGCGTGTGCACACCGTTGTTGCCGACCTTGCCGATACCGCCGCCATCAACGCTGTCGCTCGCGCCATCACCGCAAGCGGACGCTTAGATATCCTGGTGAATAACGCGGGTATTACCCACCGCTCTCTCGCCGGCCACACTGACCCAGCGGTGTTTAGAAAAGTGATGGCCATCGACTGGCAAGCCCCTGTATCCCTCAGCATGGCCTTGCTCCCGCTGCTGCGACGCAGTCGCGGCAGTATCATCAACATCGGCTCAATGGCGGGTTGGATGCCCGTGCTCGGCCGAGCCGCGTATTGCAGCGCAAAGTCCGCCCTAGGCCAGTTTTTTGAGGTACTGCGTGGCGAAGAACGGGACAATGGCGTGCACATACTGATGGTGTATCCCGCCTTTGTGAACACCAATATCGAACAAAATGCCCTCGGTGCCGATGGCAACGCTGCGCGGCACGCACGCTCCACCCTCGGCGGCATTGGCGAGCCCGAACCGCTGGCCGCGGCAATTTTACAGGCCGCCGAACGGCGCAAACCACACTTGTTTCCCCACCGCGGAATTTGGTTGGCAAGCTTGCTGTGGCGCATTGCGCCAACAACCTTCCACCGCCTAATGCGGCGCAAATTTGCCGTGGAACTGGAGCAGCATTAATGGACCCTTGGATTCTTCTGGCGATTTTCGTTTTTGTTGCCTACAGCATTGAAGCGATCACCGGCTTTGGCAGCATTGTTATCGCCCTATCACTGGGCGCGTTGTTGCTACCCATTGAGGCCATGCTACCCGTGCTGGTACCGCTGAATATCTGTATGACGGGCTACCTACTGGCCCGCCACCACCAGCACATTCATTGGCCCACCTTACTAAAGCTGATTCTGCCGTTAATGGTTAGTGGCACCTTGGCGGGCTATCTGTTGAGGCCCTGGCTCGGCGATCAGCTTTTGCAATTATTATTTGGCGCCCTGGTCGTCTGGTTTGCGGGGCGCGAGCTGCTGCGCGCCTATCGCGGTCTGAGCAGCCGCCGTCACGGCGCGCTGTGGACACGGGGCTGGATGCTGGGCGCCGGGATTACCCACGGCCTCTACGCCTCTGGCGGCCCGTTGCTGGTCTATGCGTTGACGGGCACCCAACTTGATAAAGCGGCTTTTCGCGCCACACTAATCACCGTGTGGTTCAGCTTAAACAGCTTACTCACCGTCGTCTTCGCCATCGATGGAAGCCTCTACCCCGCGCTACCCAAGGTCGCCGCAATTGCCCCGGTGTTAGTCGCTGGCGTCGTCGTAGGTGAATATCTCCACCACCGAGTAGACGAGCAACGTTTTCGCAATGTGGTTTACGCCCTGCTGCTTTTTACCGGTAGCTTGCTGATCATTACCGGCTTTTAAGCACACCAGAACACAAAAAAACGATACATAATAAAAACGAGAAAACGCCATGACAACGCACAACAATAGTAGAACGACCGCCCTAGGCATCCTTGCCTTGGCCCTGCTCAGCCCCAACGCCGAAGCCGAAAACCGCCCCCGCGTTTTAGAGGAGGTGGTCGTCACCGCGCAGAAGAGCCAGCAAAGTCTGCAGGACGTTCCAATTTCAATCAGCGCCCTGTCTGGCGACTTTATGCAGGACAACGCCATCGGCGATTTGGTCGCCGTGTCTGCCTACGTACCCAATGTCAGAGTCGAATTCACCAGCCCGTCCTCACCTCAGGTATTCATTCGCGGCTTTGGCACCAACAGTTTTAACCCCAGCTTCGAGCCTGCGGTAGGGCTGGTTCAGGATGAGGTGTTCTACGGTCGCCCCAGCTACTTCAGCGAGTCGATGTATGACCTTGCGCGGGTGGAAGTGCTGCGTGGACCACAAGGCACGCTGTTCGGTAAAAATACGATCGCCGGTGTTTTCAATGTCAGCAGCCAAACTGTCCCCGCCGAAGAGGACAGTGAAGGGAAGCTGAGCTACCGCGACGAAGAATACGGCGAACAACGTCTTGAGGCAGGCGTCGGGTATCGCTTTAGCCCCAGTCTCGGACTGCGCTTGTCCGCCATGAAGTGGCAGCGCGACGGCCGCCTGGAAAACACTAAACTCGAGCGAAAAGAGGACGACCGAGACCAAGACGCACTGCGAGCAAAGCTCAATTGGCAACCGAGTGATCGCAGTGAACTGGAGTTTATTGCGCAGCAATCCGTCACCCGCGTTAACTTCTGGCCACGGCAGTTAATGAAGCTCGACGACGATACTCGGGACTATCTACAGACCTTTGACCCCGAAATTGAGGACGACCCGTTTAATTTCCAAACCAGTTTTAATGAGGACGGGAAGCTCTACCAGCGCTCCGACAGTGTCGCACTGCGCGGCAGCTACGATTTTGGCGAAGTGGGTGGACTGTCTCGCCTTGACTCTACCGTGGTTGTGGGGCTCTCCTGGCTCGACGTTGAGCAGCGACAAGACCTGGATGTATCCCCTGCTGATTTACTTAACTTAAATGAAGTCGACGACTACAGCCAGCAAAGTGTGGAATGGCGATTCAGTGGCGCCGCTGAGTCGCTATTCGGCCTGGGTGGCAATGTCGAATTTATTAGTGGGCTTTACTACTTCAACAGTGATTTTCGTATTGTTGCCGACGTTATTGTCGGGCAAGACATTGCCTCCTACGCGCTCACTAAAGACGCCCAGCAACTGTTAGGTGGCAACAGCAATGCACCGGGCAACCCACTCGCAGGCACCTTAGCCACGCTGTTACCCCAACTGACAAGCACGCTCCAGGAAAGCGACTACTACCGATTCGACTACCGCCAAAACACTGAGGCCACCGCCCTATTTGGTCAGGTGAGTTGGGATCTAAGCGAGAAGTGGGTACTCACACCCGGGCTGCGCCTAAACCATGAAACCAAAAAATCCACCCCCACTGGCGAAGGTAAATGCAGTAACCCATTGCTGCCCTGCATTACCGCGACCCTTATCGGCGGACAAGACTATGCCCCAGGCCAAATAGATCGCAGCGAAACGCAGCTGTCGCCTAAGCTGACCCTAAGTTATTTTTTAAATGAGGACATCTCATTCTACACCAGCGTATCTCGCGGTTTTAAAAGTGGCGGTGTAAATGCCATTTCATTTACTGGCGAGCAGCTGGAGTTTGAACCCGAAAAAGCCAGCTCTATAGAACTTGGCTTGCGCAGTCAGTGGCTAGACAACAGCCTGCAATTAAATATGACCGCCTACCGCATGGACTTTAACGACCTTCAAGTACTGGCTTTCAATGGCCTCCTGTTCGACGTAACCAATGCTGCGGCGGCCTTTTCCGAGGGGGTCGAAACTGAGCTTCAATGGCTAACACCCTACACGCCGCTCAGTATTAACGCCTCACTGGGTTACCTGCGGGCTCGCTACAAAGAATATGAAAATGGCCCGGCCCCGATCAGTGACGGTATCGGCGCCAAACAAGATCTCAGCGGTGAAACCCTAGCCTTCGCACCACAATTCACGGCAACCATCAGCCCGACTTTGGAATATCAGCTCGGTAGCCTGCTGCTTCGCGCGGCCATGAATATTCAGCACCAGGGCGAGCACTACACGGATACCGACCTGGACGAAAACACCCGTATTCCCGACACCACAACCGTCGCAGCAAACCTGACACTGCGCAGTGACGAGCAAGGCTGGGCGCTGACGGTTGGCGGCAAAAATTTAAGTGACGAGCGCAGCCTCAACCAAGTGATTGATACCGCGATGTTCCCCAGCACCTATAACCCAAGCCAAAACCCGGGCCGGAGCGTATTCGCCAGCATGAGCTACCAGTGGTAGGCAGCGACACTAACAGCTATTGCCAAATCCTATGAGACCGATAGATTTTTAAGATTTAATCTTAGTGATTCGAGCACGTATGATGCGTCCTTAATTTACCCAAGGAAGTAATCCCGTGCTTAACAACAGCGTTAAAAATACCCTCGCGGTCGTCGGCCTGTGCCTTGGCGGCCTCGCTACCAGCGCAACAGCCAACGCCGATGCCGCGCTTCGCGCCCAGGCACAAGCCTTTTTCAAACCACTGCCCGCCACAATGCCTGGCAGCGAAAATGACACGCCCGAGCGCATTGCCCTCGGTGAACAGCTCTATTTTGAAACGGCGCTGTCGACCAATGGTAGCCAGTCTTGCAACAGCTGCCACCAAGTGGACAACAACGGTGCCGGTGTCGACAACGAGCCCACCTCGCTAGGCGCGCTCGGCGAACGCGGCGGTCGCAACTCGCCCACCTCGTTTAACGCCGGCTTTCATGTTGCACAGTTCTGGGACGGCCGCGCCGCCGACCTGAAAGCCCAGGCAAAGGGCCCCATTCTCAACCCGGTAGAAATGGCCATGCCCGATGAGGTAACTGCCGAACAGCGACTGCGTGACGCGGGTTACACAAAAGCCTTCGCCAAGGCCTTCCCCAATGCTGAGCCTGCACTGAGCTACGACAATATGGCCGAGGCGATTGCCGCCTTCGAGCGCACCTTGATCACCCGCGACCGTTTTGACGATTTCTTGCGCGGCGACGACCAAGCGCTGAGCGCAGCAGAAAAGCAGGGCTTAAAAACCTTCATTAGCACGGGCTGCATCGCCTGCCACAGCGGCGCGACCCTGGGCGGCACCATGTACCAAAAAATGGGGGTGGTGAACGCCTATGCCAATACCAGCGACATTGGCCGTCAGGAAGTGACCGGCAAGGCGAGCGACCGCTTTGTGTTTAAGGTGCCAGCCCTGCGCGATATTTCACGCACCGCGCCCTACTTCCACGATGGCGCTGCCAAAACGTTGGACGAAGCGGTAAAACAGATGGCGTGGTTACAACTTGGCCGCTCACTCAGCGACGCTGACACGGCGAGCATTGTCACCTTCCTGAACGCATTGGAAAATACCCGGCCAGTGACCTTAAGTTCAGTGAAATAAGCTCAACGAAATAAGTTCAGCGAAATAAGCGCACAAAAAAAACAGCGGCAACAGCCGCTGTTTTTCCCTCTGCTGATCGGCTATTGCGCAGCGCCCCTTATCAAGCGCTTCTCGCCACGCTCGTGCCCTAAGCGCGCCTGCTCGACAACATAGTGCTTGATCGCGATGGCTTCTTCTTTATCGATGAACTCACCTCTCGCGGGCATGCCCATGGAAGCCAACGCCCCGTCGCGCACAATCGCAAGCCACGCCTCGTCGAGGTCATTAATGCGATAACGCAAATCGGAAATCAGCCCCGCACTAATGGCATTGCCACCGTGACAGACCGCGCAGTAGAGATTGAAAAGCTCACGCCCTTTCGCAATTTCTTCATCGCTTGCCGCCGCCAATGCAGGTTTTGGCAGGGCTTGCTCAACAACCGGGATGCGCGGCAGCTCGGTATTGGCACCGAGCTTAAAGACCAGCACGCGGCTGATATTGATCATATTCCTCGGGCCAGACACTGCGCCATAGGGCAGGCCACTGATACCGCCCCAGCCCTGGGCAATGGCAATATACTGCTCACCATCAAGCTCATAGCTCATCGGCGCCGCCATCAAACCGCCCTGTACATCTTTTTGCCAAAGCAACTTCCCGGTATCGGCCGCGCGGGCGCGAAACTGGCCGTCCAAGTCTCCTTGAAACAGCAAGTTCCCCGCCGTGGACAGCAAGCCGCTGGCCGAAAAGTAGCCGCCCTCAATTCGCCACGCATCGGTATTGGTGACCGGGTCCCTGGCGATCAGCACCGACTGCAGCAGCATTTCACCCATTGCCTTGCGTTGCTCTACAGTCACCTGGTCGGGCACCTCGAGCATTGCTTCAACAGCGTAGTTGGTATTCCAGGTGCCCTTGCGGTCTTTCGCGGAAAAGTCGTCTGAATAGATTGCCCCCGAGCTCATTGCCGGAATGTATACCAAACCCGTCTGCGGGCTATAGGACATGGGCTGCCAATTATGGGCACCGCTGGGCGCGGGTCGGACCATGCCCGGGAAAGTGCCATCGCGCAGCCCCGGTGCCTCCACCGGCCGTCCCGTTTCCATATCCACATGGCTTGCCCAATTAACGGGCATGTATTTTTCAGCCGACAATAATTCGCCAGTGCGGCGATCAAGCACATAAAAGAAGCCATTCTTCGGCGCTTGCATAATGACGTTACGCTCGACGCCATCAATCTCTAATTCGGCGAGAATCATGTGCTGTGTCGCCGTGTAATCCCAACTGTCGCCGGGGGTCGTTTGGTAGTGCCAGACATAGTCTCCAGTGTCGGCTTTCACGGCCACTATTGACGACAGAAATAAATTATCGCCTTTGCCATCACTGCGCGCTTTGCGGTTCCAGCTCGAGCCATTGCCAACACCGATGTAAAGCAGGTTCAGCTCGGGATCATAGGCGAAAGAGTCCCAAGCAGTACCGCCGCCCTTGCCATTTTCCCACCACTTACCATGCCACGTTTTGGCGATCATTTTCTGGGTGTCGTCTTCAAAACCCTTTGCCGGATTACCGGGCACCGTGTAAAAACGCCAGTCCAACTCTCCGGTCTTCGCGTCATAGGCACTCACATAACCGCGAACGCCAAGTTCGGCACCGCCGTTACCAATAATGACGCGACCGTCGACAATACGCGGCGCACCGGTAACGGTGTAGGGGTCTTGCTGGTTTATTCGGGTATCCACCTGCCATTGCAGCTCGCCTGTGTGTCTGTCGAGGGCACTCAAGCGGCCGTCGTAACTGGCGGCGTAAACAGCGTTGCCCCAAAGTGCCACGCCGCGGTTAACCCCGTCGCAGCAACCATTGACGCCGTAGTCCTTGGGAACCTTGGGGTCAAAGTGCCAAAGCAGCGAGCCGTTACGTGCATCAAAGGCGAGCACGTGGCCCCACGACGCCGTTACGTATAGCACGCCGTCTGCCATTAGCGGCGTGCTCTCAATACCGCGACGCGTGGGCAAGTCGGCATACCACGCCAAGCCCAGCTCGCTTACGGTTTCATCGTTGATCTGCTTGAGCGGACTAAAACGCTGCTCGGCATAATCACGGCCGTGGCTCACCCACTCACCGGGCGCGGCAGCAATGATTCGTTCAGCATTAACAGGCTGGCTATCAGCGTTGACCTGCGTGTCAACATCGCGGCTACAGCCGCTTAGGGTCATCGCGAGCAGCACAGTACTGCTCAACAGGCGCATTGCAGTCTTCATAGCAATTCCTATTTATTGGTTTTCTGGGGAGCACGGGGAGCAGCTACGCTCCCCTATTGAGACGCTGGCTAAATGACGAGCGATCAGCCCTTGAGTTTTAGCAGCAGGTTGTAGAAGCGCGTGGCGAAATTGCCATAGGGTGGACGCAACCACTCCATCGGTGAGAAACCGGGCTGATAGTAGATCGGACGCAGCTTGCTGAAGGTGATAAACCCTTCATAGCCGTGATAGTGACCCATGCCACTACCGCCCACACCACCAAAGGGCAGATCGTGCTGAGCAAGGTGGAATAGCGCATCGTTAACCGTTACGCCACCCGACATGACCCGCTCAATATACATGTCGGCCAACTCGCGCTTCTTGGTGAAAGGGTAAAACGCCAGCGGGCGGTCATGGGCATTCACGTAGTCGACCACCTCGGACGGGCTGTCGTACTCCAACACCATTAACAGCGGGCCGAAAGTTTCGCGCTGGCGGATGGTCATTTCGGGCGTGGTGTCCAACACTAGGTGCAGCGGCAGTTTTCGCGCCTCGACATTGGCTTCTTGCTCACTCAGGTTAATGACCGTTGCACCCTTTGAACGCGCATCCTCAAGGGTAGCCTGTAAACGCTGCATCGAGCGGTCGTCGATAATTGAGGTGTAGTCTTGATGATTAATATCAGGGCAGTGCTTGGCAACGTAGCGTTTGGCCTCGTTCACAAAGGCTTCTCGTTGGCTGCTGTGCACGAAGACATAGTCGACGTTGGTGCAAATTTGCCCGGCATTGAATTGCTTGATGAACATGATTCGTCCAACGGCTTTTTCAATCGGGTAGTCTGGATCAATCACCGCAGGGGCCTTGCCGCCGAGCTCCAACACCACCGGTGTCAGATTTTGCGCCGCGGCGGCCATCACCGACTTGCCGGTCTGGCCTGAGCCGGTAAACACCAGCAGGTCAAAGGGGATCTTCGAAAATTCGATGCCCACACCGCCGGTTTCATCGAAAAACTGCAGCTTGTCTTCAGCGAAGTACTTGGCGGTCAACGCGCGAAGCAAGGCGCTCAGTGCGCGCGAGTTCTCAGACATTTTCACCATGGCGCGGTTGCCCGCAGCAAAGGCTTGGGCAATAGGCACAAAGCTGAGGTTTACCGGAAAATTCCACGGTACGATGATTCCCACCACGCCCAAGGGCTGGGGAATGACACGGTTGCGACCGCCGGGAAACATGGTGTGATCAACGTGGCGTTTTTGTACGCGCATCCATTTTTTTAGATGCTTGATCACATCGTTGATGGCATCGGTTACTGCGATGATTTCCGCAAACAAACTCTCGTGACGTGAGCGATTGCCATAATCCTGACAGATCGCATCAATAATCGCTTCGCGGTTGTCGCTAAGCATGCTCTTCAAGCGCTGAAGGTCTTGTTTGCGCTCGCTGTAGTTGGGCACTGGCGCGGCCAGATAGGCCTGGCGCTGTAGGTCGAATGCCTGGTGAAGTGGTGCAGCAATCTCATTGACGGCGGGTTGTATTGCGTTCATAGCCTTCCCCTTGTTTATCGTTTTATCAGGTTTGGCGATCGCACAACGCTTGGCGGCGAGTTTTCACCCTCCAAGTGCGACCGAAATCATCACTTGAGGGCGATGTTACCGCCGAACACACCGCTAGGCGATGTGAAGAGCGGACAGATTCAGCCCGCCTAGCGTAATAGCAGCAGCGGCTTTTGGGTCTTGCTGAGCATTTTCGCCGTAAAGCTGCCCAGCAGCACATCGCGAATGCGGTGGTGGCTGTACGCCCCCATTACGGTGAGGTCGATCCCTTCTTTCGCCTGATAACTGATGAGCGCCTCGTCGATCTTTCCTTGCAGCCGCACACTCTCGTGCGCTATGCCCGCCGCCGCGAGCCGGCGACTGCCATCAGCTAAAATCTCCGCCGCCCGTTTGTCGTCGCCAACGTAAACCAGCTTGCAGGGAATATCTTTGAAAAGCGGACTGGCGGCCACCATGTCCAGGGCCTTCTGAGACGCCTCGGTGCCGTTGTAGGCAAGCATGACGTTCTTCGGTGCACTAAACGCGCTGTTCACCACCAATACTGGCCGGTGCAAGCCGCGAATAACACTTTCCAAATGGGCGCCCAATTGCCCCGCGTGGTGCTCCTCACCGCGTACGCCCATCACCAGCACGCGGATATCTTGCTCGTTTTCAATCAGCGACTCCTGCAGACTGCCATGGCGCTGCCAGCACTCAACCTGCTCCACGCCATCTGCATGCACCCGTTCTTCGGCTGCCTTGAGCATCAATTTGCCCTTCTGCATCAACAGACGGCTGCGCTCTTGCTCAACTCGGGTGAGCTCTTCCAGCAGCTCTTCCTGACTGCCAAGGCCAATACTGCCGCTTAAATCGGCTACCGCCGCCTGCGGGCGATGTTCAAGATTGTGCAGCAACTTAACCGGCGCCTGAACGCGGCTGGCGATCCACGCCGCGTAGTCGCACACGGCAGTGCTAAGTGCGGCGCCATCAATGCAGGCCAAGACATAGTTATCCGTCATCAGTGGGCTCCCAGCACTTTTTCAATTTCTTCGGGTTTATCGTGAATACCAAAGCGATCAACAATGGTTGCCGTGGCATCGTTTAAGCCGATCAACTCAACCTCTGCACCCTCTCGGCGAAATTTAATAACCACCTTGTCCAAAGCGGCAACGGCAGAAACATCCCAAAAATGGGCGCGGCTCAGGTCTATCACCACCTTATCAAGGGCTTCCTTAAAGTCAAAGTTTGCCGCGAAGCGATCCGCTGAATTAAAGAACACCTGACCGACGACGCGGTAGTTACGCTGACCTCCGTCCTCTTTGAGCACGCTGTCCACGTACATGAAGTGGCTGACCTTATTAGCAAAGAACAGCGCCGCGAGCAGCACACCCGTCAGCACCCCGAAAGCCAGGTTATGGGTCCATACCACCACTGCCACCGTGGCAAGCATAATAATGTTGGCCGACAGCGGGTTAGTCTTCAGCCCCTTGATCGAGGACCAGTTAAAGGTGCCGATCGACACCATAATCATTACCGCCACCAGTGCTGCCATCGGAATACGCGATACCCAATCGCTGAGAAATACCACCATTGTCAGCAACATCGCCCCAGCAAAGAAGGTCGACAAACGGCCTCGGCCACCCGACTTAACATTGATAACCGACTGACCGATCATGGCACAGCCCGCCATACCACCGAGCAAGCCCGAGAAAATATTGGCAATACCCTGGCCTTTACACTCGCGGTTCTTATCGCTGCCCGTGTCGGTGAGGTCGTCGACGATCGTCGCCGTCATCAGCGACTCCAGCAAACCCACCACCGCCAACGCGGCCGAGTAAGGAAAGATGATCTGCAGTGTTTCCCAGTTCAGCGGCACGTCTGGCCACAGGAACATAGGCAGCGTGTCGGGCAGCTCACCCATGTCGCCTACTGTGCGAATATCCAAACCGACAATGAGGCTAAATGCGGTGAGCGTCAGGATACATACCAGCGGCGACGGGATAACCTTGCCCACTTTAGGCAGTAGCGGGAACAGGTAAATAATCCCTAGACCCGCCGCCGTCATAGCGTAGACATGCCACGTCACGTTAGTGAGTTCGGGCAACTGCGCCATAAAGATCAAAATGGCCAGGGCATTCACAAAGCCGGTGACCACCGAGCGCGACACGAAGCTCATCAGCTGCCCCAGCTTTAGGTAGCCTGCAATGATCTGCAATACTCCGCAAAGCAAGGTCGCGGCTAGCAAATACTGCAAGCCGTGCTCCTTAACGAGGGTAACCATCAGCAGCGCCATCGCCCCCGTGGCCGCCGAGATCATCCCCGGACGGCCGCCGACAATGGCAATGACCACCGCGATACAAAACGACGCATACAGGCCGATTTTGGGGTCTACACCTGCGATGATGGAAAAAGCGATCGCTTCGGGAATCAGCGCCAGCGCAACCACTAAACCAGCGAGGATATCGGCGCGGATATTGCCGAGCCAGTCTTCTTTTTTCGACAGTAGTAACATGAAAAACTCGATTTCTTTGGGGGTAATTTCAGAGCCGTCGACACAATAGCCACAGCGAGCCGAAGAGGCATCAAGCCAGCTCCGGCGAAGAATTTTCGGCGATTATACAGAGATTGACCGAGGGCTTCCTCCGATCATTGTGGGGAAATGTCGCAGCCAGCGGCGACAGCGGGCGCAGCTATGCGAAGAAGTCATTCACCGCTTGGCAGACCCGGTCAATATCCGCTACCGACATTCCGTAGTACAGCGGCAGGCGCAATAGGCGCTCACTCTCGCTGGTAGTATAGCGATCAGCGCCATGAAAACGGCTGTATTGACTGGCGGCATCGGCAGAGTGCAGCGGCACATAGTGGAAAACAGCGAGGATGCCTTGAGCCTTTAAATGTGACAGCAGTTGCCCGCGCTGCGCCAAGTCAGCCACCTTAAGATAAAACATATGGGCGTTGTGATCACAATGAGAAGGAATCGTCGCCAAACTGACCACCCCCTTCTGGGCCAGCGGCGCTAGCCGTTCGTAATATCGCTGCCAACTTTGCAAGCGATGTTCGATGATCTGCTCAACGCGCTCTAATTGCCCCCACAGGTAGGCAGCCTGCAGCTCACTGGGCAAATAACTGCTGCCGACATCTACCCAGGAATACTTATCGACCTCTCCACGAAAAAATTGACTGCGGTTAGTCCCCTTTTCTCGAATAATTTCCGCGCGTTGCGCAAATTTCTCGTCATTAATGATAAGTAGGCCACCCTCGCCACCGCTCGTCACATTCTTGGTTTCGTGGAAACTGAAAGCAGATAGATGCCCGTGGGTACCGACAGCTTGGCCGCAGAAGCGCGACTGCACGGCTTGAGCCGCGTCCTCAACCACATACAATTGATATCGCGCCGCCAGATCCATAATGGCATCCATCTCACAGGCAACACCGGCATAATGGACGGGGACAATCGCCCGCGTTTTTTCCGTAATCGCGGCTTCGATCAGCGTCTCGTCAATATTCATGGTATCTGGGCGCACATCGACAAAGACGATTCTAGCGCCACGCAGGGCAAAAGCATTCGCGGTACTAACGAACGTGTAGCTAGGCATAATAACTTCATCACCTGGCTGGATATCGATTAGCAGCGCCGCCATTTCCAGAGCATGCGTACAAGACGGCGTAAGCAGCGTCTTTGGCACGGCCAAGCGCTCTTCAAACCATTGCTGGCACCGCTTACCAAACTGGCCATCGCCCGATATTTTGTCGCTGGCCATTGCCTGCATCACATACTGCTGCTCATTGCCTGTGAGCGGCGGGCGGTTAAAGCTAAGAAAATCTTTCATCAACAGCCCTCAAAGCGCGTACGAAATTTCAATTTGCCCAGCAAGGACGCCCCCTGCTCATCGCGCAACTCCGTAATTTTTAGCAAGCCACTGCCACACACTATCACTGGGCAATTCCCTTCCATAAAGATGACTTTCCCCAAGTGGGCCTGGCGGTTTTCAACGTTGACATCAGCCAAGGCGACAGCGTCTAGCAGGCGTACAGAAAGCCCTCCCACCAATGCCGAGGCCCCTTTATAGGGATAACCCACCGCATCGATAAACCGCCGCACCTCAATAGCAGAACGGGAAAAATCTACCCGGTAGTCTGCATCATCACGCCACAAACTGTAGCTGGCATTGGCCTCATCCTGCGCCTCCCCTTGCAGGCTGCCTGACGTGAGAATGGCACCGCCCACCTCGACCACCAGTTTGGCGTACAACGAAGCTGCCTGATCAATGGCGTCGGCAATTTTAAGTGGATAAGTAATAGGCATAGTGGCCTGCGCAACGATATCGCCGCGATCATACTGATCAGCCGCCAATAACGCCGTAACGGCAATTTCATCACAGCCATCAATAAGCATATTGACCAGGGGCGCAAAGCCGCGATATCTGGGCAGCGGCGAGTCGTGAAAGACGACCAACTTGTCCGTCTCATCGATCAGCCAACGCCAGCCGATAGCAAAAATTGCGTCACACTGCTCGTCAACACCATCCAATGCCCCGCCACGCGCACAAAACGTCAGCGACGAGGCTTTGCAATAATCTTCGATATCATCAAACGCATCGTACTCAATCGCGGCATCGCGAGCCGCCATAACATAGCCGACCGCTTCGCCGCCAAATGTCTCGAAAAACGCTTTCAGAGACTGCAGCCCCTTAGCGCCAATAATGTGAAACCCTACTTTCATGACGGCTCAAACATCTCCCGGTATTGCGAGACCAAGTTATCCTCGGAGAACACGCTCGCAACCCGCTGCTTATTGCGCTGCGCGACTTCGGGCGCAATGTGGGTGAGGTCGAAACCTTCTATATCAAAGACTTTGATGCCCTCTTCCGCGAACAATGCCCAAGGTGTTATGTCGCTGCGCATGTACACCTTTTTACCCAAGCCCAACAAACTGATTTTATTGCCCATAGCCTGTTGGCGACGGTGATTAAACACCGCGATATCCACCTCACCCAGCAAACGAACATAGTCATTGAGGGGCATGAAGCCCGTGAGCGCCTCGAATTTATCGCCGAATATCCTCTGCCCTTCAGCAATTACCGCATCGGCATAGCGCTTACGACCATAGGACAGCGGCGCAACCACACGAATATTTTCCCCAGCAAAAGGCGCAATGCGCTCGAGGATCTCCATATGCTCATTGCGCGGGTCAGCGGAATTACCCACCAATATCACAGTCTGTGTGGAGCTTTCTCCAGCGCTGACTTCAGGTAGGGGCTTATACAAATTACTTGAATACATGAAGCAACGATGCGCCTGCCCTGAAGCGCCATACCACTCCCTGGCCAATGCAATATCGCCATCAATATAGCTAACGAGGTGGCCGATGCGACGAATAACAAACGCCCGTACGCGCTCAAAAATATTTGCACGTAAGCTGCGCTTGCGGAAAATAAAATGATAGAGGTCAGCCCCCCACATAATCCAATAGCACTTCTTGAGCACCCAATATTGCAGTGCCAGTATTTTAACGAGGTCTTTGGCAAACAAACCGTGTAGAAATATCTTCTCGGCAGACTTGAACTCAGTGTAATAGAGTTTAAGCAAGGCAATGCGGCCTATCGATTTAGGCACTAGGACAACATTTTCACGCGTTTTGACGGCGAACTTATCGTCCTCCCGAATTATAAATCGGTGCTCACTGCTATCGAAATGCTGCTCAACGAAATCGATGAAAGGCTCGGTAAACTTCTGAGCATTCATACAGTGAACGATGCGCACTGCGCCACTAGCCGTGTTCATTCATGCTCCAGCAGCGACAGCAGGTAGTCACCATATCCACTTTTACCTAGAGACTGCCCCAAGCGTTCAATATCCTGACTGTTCAGCCAGCCGCGAAAATACGCAATTTCTTCTAAGCAGGCGATTTTGTAGCCCTGCCGCGACTCAATGGTTTCAACGAAGTGCGCCGCCGCCAACAGGCTGTCATGAGTACCGGTGTCTAGCCAGGCAAAGCCTCGCCCCAATAACTCGACTTGAAGATCACCACGCTCAAGGTAAGCATTGTTGATGCAGGTAATTTCCAGTTCACCGCGTTCGGAAGGTTCTATCTGCTTGGCAATATCCACCACATCATTGTCGTAAAAATACAAGCCGGTAACCGCAAAGTGACTCTTCGGCTTTTGCGGCTTTTCTTCTATCGACAACGCCCGTCGCTGCTCATCAAACTCGACAACACCAAAACGCTGAGGGTCTTTAACTTGATAGCCAAATACGGTTGCGCCTTTGCCTCGCGCAGCCGCGGACTCAAGCATTGGCCGAAACCCTTGGCCATAGAAAATATTATCCCCGAGCACTAAGCATACGCTGTCATTGCCGATAAATTGCTCGCCAATAATAAACGCCTGCGCCAAGCCCTCGGGTTTCGCCTGTACTGCATAGCTCAGGTGAATGCCAAAATCACTGCCATCGCCCAACAAGCGCTGAAATGATGATTGATCCTCAGGGGTGGTGATGATCAAGATGTCACGAATTCCCGCCAGCATTAACACCGATAGCGGATAATAAATCATCGGCTTGTCATAGACTGGCAACAGCTGCTTAGACACCCCTTTGGTAATCGGGTGCAATCGGGTGCCGCTGCCCCCGGCTAATACAATACCCTTCATGAAACGTCTCCGTCTCCAACGCCTAGGCGCTGCCTCTGATAGCTACCGTCCTGAACACGCTGGCACCACTGCGTATTTTCCAAGTACCAAGCTATAGTCTTGTTCAGGCCACTTTCAAAACTCTCTACCGGCACCCAGCCCAACTCGCGCTCGATTTTTCCTGCATCGATGGCGTAGCGCTTATCATGACCAGGACGGTCGGCAACAAAACAAATCAACTGGCGATAACTCGCGATACCTGGGGGGTGTTGCGGGCACTTTGCATCAAGCAAATCACAAATACGCTCCACCACCTCAAGGTTTGTTTTTTCATTGTGGCCACCGATGTTGTAAGTCTGGCCAACCGCTCCTTTTGTGAGCACCGTCACCAGTGCCCGGGCGTGATCCTCAACATACAACCAGTCCCGAACTTGATCGCCCTTGCCGTATATCGGTAGCGCCTTTCCCTCAAGCACGTTAAGAATCACCAGCGGGATCAATTTCTCTGGGAAGTGATAAGGGCCGTAGTTATTGGAGCAATTCGTCAGCATAACGGGCAGGCCGTATGTGCGCCCCCACGCGCGCACCAAGTGATCAGAGCTCGCCTTACTCGCTGAATAGGGCGAGCTAGGGGCATAGGGCGTCTGTTCTGTAAACAACTCTTCTGGCCCATCGAGATCGCCGTAAACCTCGTCAGTAGAGATGTGATGGAAACGGAACGCCGACTTGCGTTCTTCGTCTAGGCCAGACCAATAGCCGCGCACGGCCTCGAGCAGCTGGTATGTACCAACGATGTTGGTTTCGATAAACGCTGCAGGGCCATCTATTGAACGGTCGACATGGCTCTCCGCCGCCAAGTGCATTACCGCGTCAGGCTGATGTTCACGAAGCACCCGCGCCATCGCCTGGCCATCACAAATATCGAGTTTTTCAAACTGGTAACGCGGATTTTGTTCTGCACCGGGCAGTGATTCTAGATTTCCCGCGTAAGTTAGCTTATCGACATTGACGACGCTGTGATCAGTGTTTGCTAGCAGGTGCCTCACAACAGCGGAACCAATAAAACCAGCGCCGCCGGTGACTATTATTTTCATCGTCGTTTCTCGTTTAGGGCCTATGCCCCTTCAATTTTTTGGTAGCTGTCGGTGGTTGCCCCCATCAGCCCACTCAACACCCCTGCATTGCGCGACATCTTCATCAGCGCTTTGTAGTACGCCACGCGCTGAAACAATACAGCGGACAGCAATGCCAGCAGGCCATTTAGCACGACTTGGAAAGCCGCCGACAGCAACAAACCCACCGCCGAACGGCCGGCTTCGCGTTTTCGCCGAGACAAGGTGATACCCGCGCGATATTTTCGTTTCGCTAACCAACGACTGCTCAGCCTTGATGTAGGGATTTCTTCGTGAACACGCGCCTCTGCGCATTCAAAAATTTCCACGCCACGCTCTACCGCTGCACAAAAAAACAAGGTATCGGTGCCGCCTGCCAGCGGGCGGCTCTCGTCAAACCGCAGGCCTAGCTCTTGAGTTACATAAATCGGTATCAGCACATTGTTTGTGGCGCAGCTACCCAACGCTGTACCCGTTGGGCGTCCTTTATCAAAAAAGATCTCACCCATATATTGGGGCGCCCCTTGCGGTAGCTCGGGCACTACCGCGCCGTGCACAACGGCTTTGCCACCGAGCGACTGCGCATAGCGGTAAAGCTCACATAGCCAATCGGGCTCCACCCATTCGTCATCGTCGATAAATACCAAATAGTGGGCACCGAGCTGATGGGCAACATCTATAGCTCGATTGCGAGCAAGCGGGATACCCCGCCGAGGCTCGTGCTCATAATGCAGCGCAACACCCAGTTTGGTTTGCCAATCGCGACATACCGTTTTTGCAGACTGCTGAGGGTCGTTATCAATAACGCTGACGATAACCTCTGTCCCCTCGGGAGAAGCCATCGCCGCAATACTGGCCAACGCCTTCGCCAGCAGCTTTGGCCGCTGGCAGCTGCAGATGGCAATATTAATTCGCACTACGCTGGTGTCAGTCATCATCTGCAAGCCTGTTAGCGCTGCTCAGCAATGCGGCGGTAAAAATCGAGGTAGGCATCCACGATGACCTGGCGGCTGTATGTTGTGGCATAAACCTGCGTCGCATTTTCTACCAGCCTCTCGCGAAGCGCTGCATCTGTCAGCGCAAGGTTCATCGCTTCACTAAGCTGGCCGACATCGTCAATATCCGTCAGCAAGCCCGAGTAGTCATGTTCAATTACCTCGCCGGGGCCCTGAGAGCGGGTGGCAATAATTGGGCAGCGATGGGCAAAAGACTCCATCACGATTGAGCCCAGACCTTCATGTCGCGAGGGGCAAATAAAGGCATCGACGCTGCGCATAAGCGCAGTAACATCATTCCGCCAGCCCAAAAAGCGAACACGCTTATCCAGCCCCAGTTCACTGCACAGCGACTTTAAGGCCTGCTCTTCCGGGCCGCTGCCAGCCAGCCACAAGACTGCGTCGGGCACATTGACCAATGCGCGCAGCAGGGTATCAAAGCCCTTGTTTACGTGGAGACGCCCTGCAGCGAGTAACAGTGGAACATCAGCAGGCGTGTCAAAGCTGTCTCGCGGCAGAGGCTCGACCGGGGTTTCATCGGCGAAATTGGGAATGTGAACCACACGCTCCTCGGGCATTCCCCCCTCGATCAGGTGCTGGCAAATTCCTTTGCTGATCCCCACCCAGTAGTCAGCCTGCTGGTAATACTTCAGTTTGTAATAATGGCCGAGCCGGTTCACCAGTACGTAATCACCCTTTGGCGTTGCGTCACTGGCGCGCCCCATCCAGGTCATGACCACGTCTGGCTTGAAAGCACGCAGACGACGGCGATACACCCAGGCGTCGTAAAAATCGAATTTACCGCCAAAGCGAAAGCCCTCTGCTTCCACTCCCTGGCTACGCAGGGCGTCCAGGCGGTGAGCATGGCGACGAATAAAAGCGCGCTCGTGAATACTGCCCGATGCCTGCAGTGCGGCACTCAAGCGTACAAAAAAGTTTTCGGCACCGCCGTGCTCGGCGCCCGCTAGGACTTGGGCGATGCGCAGGGATCCACTCATGATGCGTCAGGGTCCTTCATGTTTGTCGACGAGGGCACAGCCTCGTTCTGGCTAAGCCCATCGTGAAACAGCAAGCCATGGGTGCCAGGGAAGCTATCTCGACTTCGGGTTTGAATCAGAGTGTCTATTCTCTGGTGGAAGTTATCGATTTTCCGCTGCGTCTTTTTCTGCTGCAGCGCTCTTGGCTGCCACCACAGCGGAATCACGTTGGAGCTACCGAGGCCGTCAATCACAACCAGCCGGCGAATATTCTCGCCGGCCGCGCTAACGTCGCGCTGCACGACAACATTGTGAACAAGAATATCCCGCGACGGCACGCAATGCGCGAGCCAATGCTTGCAGAGCACGTCAACCGCGGCCTGGCAGTCTGGCGTATAACCACGCTCCCAGACATATTGTTTCAGGGTGATGGAAATGCGCCCATCACTGTCGCGAATGAGTTCCGAGCTAAGGCCCCGCCCCATATCGGTGTCGACAAAGCCAAAGCAGCGACTAACGTGGTCGAAAATACTATCCGGATAGTGGCGCTCAAAGCCCTGCATAACGTGAAATTCTTCCAAACTGTCATCAAAACTAGACAGTGGCTTGAGGTTCTTGGGAAAACCCTTTTTTCGACGACAATCCTCGAGCGTGAAGTCGGGGCGCCTTACTTTGATACAGCGATCGGCATCAGCGGGGTCGATAAAGCACAGTCGATTCCCGCCCTGTGCAAAAGGTTTCTGCGAGCTAAGCGCAATTGTCATTTCATCGATCCGTCGAGGTGGATATCCCGCGCCCACACATAGTCATGGCTGAAGGGGATTCCCATACTGGCTTCAACGATATATTGAGCATAGAGCCGTGAATTCATTTCCTGGTGGTAGAACTGCCGCGCCCGTGATGCCCAGTGCTGCCGTTTAGCATCGTCAAAATGAAACTCGCGAATTTTCGCCAGCAGATCATCTTCATCATTAAAATAAACAGCGGACTCTTCGGGAAGAAGCTCGTCGAAGCGCGGGCCACTGTGGGTGAACTGCAAAATGCCATTGCCCGCCAACTGCGCCATTCGCGCGGACGAATACCAATAGTCGCCCTCTTGGCGGTTCAGGTTTAGCCCCATTTTTGTTTCGGCTAAGGCGCGATCGTAGTCGCGCCCCCACACCGGCGCCTCGCCAAAACTGCCATAGGTTTTGAAATTCATTTGGTCTTTTACCGCCTCTTTTATACGGCCGACCATTTCCAGGCGCTGGGTAAATTTGGTGGCATTACTACAGAACAACAAATCGATGGGCAGATCAGTTTTCCGCGAGTTATCCAACACCTCAACGGAAGCTTCTACGGGGTTAGGCATGTGATAAAGCCGCGCACCAATGCCTTCAAATTGTTTGAGCTCGCGCCGACCCGTTGAGACGAAAACGGCATCGCTAACCGAGGCGCGCGAAGCGATACGCTCAACATTGCTGGGCACAAACAGCGGGTCATTATTGCAGTGGGCAATAAAGCAATTCGGAGCGAGTTTTTTCACCTCTCGCAGAGTGTCGTTACTGATCATGTCGCAATGACCGGCAATGACAAGATCGGGCTCCATCGCATCGACCATCTCCAGCAAGCGCTTGTTGGCCTTGCCCACCCCCAAATCGCGAATGCCCAGGGGCGCCTCAAAGGCAGCGATATCTCGGTCGCTAAACGTTTGCAGGTAGTGGTCGTTCTTAATCAGACCAAAGCTGAGTTTCTGCGCCCAACTCACCCGAGTCTGGCCGTAGCGGCGCAGCTGTTGATAGGCGATGTGCAGTACTCTCATAGTTATCTCGTTCTTGTCATTGTTGCGCGGCATTGCTGCCAGGGAGTGCCGCCCTGGAGCGGCCGACTATATCACCACCACCTCGCGGCGTCAGGGCGCGTTAGTGGGCAGAATTGCCAAGTAATTGCTCGTACACATTCAGGGTACTGGCCACTTGGTGATCCAAATAGTATTCAGGCGGCAGGCTAATCTGATTGTCAGCCTCCAACAAATCGGCAACACGTGCCGCAAATGCCACCACATCGTCGGCGGGGACGAGGCCCTGACGAAAGCCGGCATTCAGTGACTCACTTGCGCCACCGCGGTCATAGGCTACCACCGGCGTACCGCAGGCGAGGGACTCTGGCACCGTGCGACCGAAGGGTTCTTCTTTGTTAGAAAGATGACACGTGACAGCAGCCAAGCGATAGAAATTCGCAATATCACTGCGGTGACCAACAAAGGTGACCGCCTCGGTAAGGCCCAGCGACTCACGCATGGCAAGCAGTTCTTCCAAATAGTGCTGCTTGCCGGGCTCGGCATCTCCCACCACCACCCCGTGGATATCCGGACGCAAACTCACTAAGCGGGCCATCATTTGCAGGAAGGCCTCTTGTCCCTTCCACCGCGACAGCCGGCCTGGCATTAAAATAATTGGCTTACCACTGAGCTGCGGATACTCCGAAAACAACGCCTCCAACCACTGGCTGTCGGCATCCTGACGAACGAAGGCCTCGGCATCCAAGCCCCGCGGAATCAGCGTAATCTTGCTTTCGGGAATCTGGTAATTATCAACCATGTAGCCTTTAACGCAATGTGAGATGGCAATGCAATGCTCCGCCTTTGCCATAATGGCACTGTAAGCGTTTACCGAATACATACCGTGAAACGTGCTCACTAAGCGGGGGCGGCTAGCCGGGTCCATCTTTCGCCACGCCAACCAGGCTATCCAGGCCGGCACACGCGAGCGTACATGGATCACATCCGCCTGCAGTGTTTCCAGCAATCGCCGCAGGGGGCGAACCTGCCACAGCGAGCTCAGGGACTTGCGATGAATGGGCATGGCAATATGCTGACTACCTTCGGCCTCTAGCTGCTCAACCATGCGGCCACCGTGAGAAATCACTACTGATTGATGGCCCAGACGAACGAGCTCTCGCGCAAATTCGACGGTACCACGCTCAACGCCGCCGGAATTCAGCGCGGGCAGCAACTGCACGACCTTTAACACGCGAGGGCTCGCCTCAGTCTCGTTAACAGCATCAAGCATGTCTTTTTCCTTCTAAGGTGTTGAGCAGCCAATCGGCGGCACGATCTGCTTCCCAAACCTGCTCAGCAGGGGGTGGCAATGGCTCACCAGCGGGCCAAGACTCGTACCCCCTGGCCAGGCCTGCCGCCAGCACGCTCGCCATACTTCGCGTTACCCGTGAATCTCGCAATGGTGGAAGCGCTAACAAGCCGGTCGGCACCGCCGAGGTAATACTCTCGTAGACCATCGACACGCTGTCGCGACTGACCCAGGCCTCGGCAACTGAGGCTAACTGCTCTCTCAGCCACCCGGGCGGGCAATCGCCGAAGGGCAGGGTATCTATGTTGGCCACAGCCTCTAACGCCAATGCTTCTAGTAGGCCGGGCGGTGTACGCGGCGAGTCTGATACGGTCCAATGTAAGTCTGAGCGCGCGTTGGCAATCGCCAGCACCTGCTCTAATACTGCGTCGTTATCCCAAGCGAAGTGTTTGTTTACCCCGCCCAACACAATCAAGCCACGCCGCTTATCCCTGTTTTCAAGGGTCGGCTGCATGACATTGAGCACGCCTCTGGTAACCAGTATTTTCGGTGACACCGGCGGCGCATCATGCTCGGGAATAATCGCGGCATCAAACAAGCATCGCGGCAGACTGGGCTTCATTAACACTAAAGAGCGAGCGCCACTCACCTTCGCGGTCCACAGCAGGGGCAGGTGACAACGACTGCCGGCGGCCACGACCCAATCAGGGGGCGAACTGGCAGCGAATTGCTCGCACAGCCCGCTGCGGCCAGCCTTGCGAAACCCGTGCTGAGAAATATCCAGCCAGTGAATTTGGCACGGCACTTTTGCCTCGAGCCGCTCGGCAAGCCCACGCAACTGGTTGAGGTGGCCGGGGCGCCCGTCAGTGATAAACCACAATCGCAAAGTCGTCGCCATAGGGCCTCAATACACCTTCGCAGCGCCTTCGGGGCGCGTTTTGAAACGGCGATGGACCCACATATACTGCTCCGGCGCTCGGCGAATATTCTCTTCAATCACGGCGTTCACCGCCCGCGCATCGGCATCGGGATCGCCACTGGGAATATTTTCCAGCGGAATAGCCTCCAAGCGAATTCGGCGCCCCTTCTCTAAGCGCTGTTGGTCGATATATACCACTTTCGCGCGCCCCCCCTTCGCCAGGGTAGACGTCGCCACGGTAGTGGCGGCAAGGTTATTGAAAAACGTCACAAATGCCGCCGATTTGCGGCCGTAGTCTTGATCCGGCAGGTAAAACAGCCGGTTGCCCTTGCGAAGGGATTTTAATGCGCGCTTAAAATCACGCCGGTGAATCGGCTCGCCATAACGCCCGCGCGCTCGACTCAAAATCCACTCGACCACCGGGTTTTTTTGCTTGCGATAGAACGAGTCAGAACGCTTACTGCGCGCAATTAAGGCTGCACTCAAGTCGATAAAGGTGAAATGCGCGCCCAATACGATGACACCCTGGCCGTCGCCGTCGAGGTGCTCTTCACCGACGAATTCCAACTCAACGCCCAGCTTGTCAATTGGGGTAAACCACGTTCGCAGCATTTCGAGCAAACCGATACCCTGATCCTGCATGGTTTTTTTAAGCAGGCGACGACGTTCCGTCTCGGTAAGTTCGGGAAAACACAGCGCCAGATTTCGCGCGGCAACATGGCGTCGACCACTGGCAAAATAGTAAAACAAACTGCCCAGCAGCTTGCCGACAAGGTAGTTCAATCGCTGAGGCAACTTTGCCAGCACGAACATAAATGCCACACCCAGCCAGGTTGGCCAGTAGCGCGGATGTAAGAGTTGTCTCTGAATTGTCATCGTCCTGCTATTACACTGTGTCTTCTCGGCAGGCGGTTCTACCGGAGCTCGCGCGCCTACGCCTTTATATAACAGCCCTGCATAAGCATAGCGCTGAGTATTGTACACCGATTGAGACACAGACCTGGCTAACAGCTGTGAAATTACCATGATGAATAAACCCGGCCGACACGGCCTCTGGCGACTGATTGACGCCACTCTCTATTCTCGTAAGGGGCTCACCGCCGCGTGGCGCCATGAAGAGGCCTTCAGACAAGAGTGCATGCTGGCCGCCATTCTGCTACCCGCAGCGTTTTGGCTGGGGGAAAATGCGATCGAGCGCAGCCTACTCATCATCCCGGTTTTGCTGGTATTGATCGTCGAGCTTATAAACTCGGCGATCGAAGCAGCAATAGACCGTATTGGCACCGATCGCCATCCGCTCTCCGGGCAGGCCAAAGATATCGGCTCAGCCGCCGTAATGATCAGCCTTTTGCTGTGTTTGTCCTGCTGGGGCCTGCAGATATTTGAGCGACTGAGCTAAGAGCTCGCCCCTCCGCCCAAACAGGCGTAAATAATCACCACCTAAGCCCGGCACACCCTTGACATACGGGACACAAAACTGAATAATCCACGGCCTAAATTTTCAGCGCAAGTTCTAGAGGAGTAAGTAGGGTGGCAAATTCCCCGCAAGCAAGAAAACGCGCACGTCAGGCGGAGAAACGTCGCACTCATAACGCCAGTCTGCGCTCAATGGTTCGCACCTACCTGAAAAAGGTCATCACTGCGATCGAGTCTGGCGATCAAGAAGCGGCAAAAGCAGCTTACGCAGCAGCAGTACCTGTTCTTGACCGCACTGCCGACAAAGGCATTTTTCACAAGAACAAAGCAGCTCGCCATAAGAGCCGCCTGAATGCTCGCATTAAAGCCATGGGCGAAGCTGCTTAAAACCAGCAAGCCAGGCATAAAAAAACCCGCTTTACGCGGGTTTTTTTATGCCTGGCGTTTACGCTTACGACATCACGACCATATTATCGCGGTGGATCAGCTCCGGCTCAGCCAGGTAACCCAAAATACCGGCGATCTCGGCAGTCGGCTTGCCAGCAATTCGAGTAACCTCGTCCGCACGGTAATTAACCAAGCCCCGCGCAACTTCCCGGCCTTCCGCGTCAACACAGCTTACCAAATCACCACGCTCAAACTGCCCCCTAGCAGCAACCACCCCGACAGAAAGGAGACTGCGCCCCTGTTGGCGCAATACCCGCGCCGCGCCGTCATCCACCACAACACTGCCGCGTAACCGCAACTGCCCCGCCAACCACTTCTTGCGCGCCGTCATTGGCGGCTCCTTGGCAAGCAACAAAGTACCCAGCGCCTCCCCCGACAAGGCGCGGGACAGCACATTGGGTTCACGTCCGCCCGCTATCAGAGTATTTGCACCCGAGCGAGCCGCCAAACGAGCCGCCCGCAACTTGGTCATCATACCGCCACGCCCCAAACTGCCGGCACTGCCACCGACCATCGCATCCAGAGACTTATCAGCAGCATCGGCCTCACTGACAAGCTCAGCCTCGGGGTTGTAGCGGGGGTCACTGCTATACAGGCCGCTCTGGTCCGTCAGGATCAGCAGCGCATCAGCATCAATCAGGTTGGCAACAAGCGCCGCCAAGGTGTCATTGTCGCCAAAACGGATCTCATCGGTCACCACGCTGTCATTTTCGTTGACGATCGGCAGCACGGATAGCCCCAGCAAGGTCAACAAGGTGCCACGAGCATTCAAGTAGCGGTCCCGCGCAGAAATATCATCATGCCCCAGCAGGATTTGCGCCGTCTGTAAGCCGTGCTCACGGAATCGCGCCTCGTAAGCCTGAACCAGGCCCATCTGCCCCACAGCCGCCGCTGCCTGCAGATGATGCAGGTCTTCTGGGCGACGCGACCACCCGAGGCGGGTCATTCCCTCTGCCACTGCCCCGGAAGACACCAGCACAATCTCACAGCCTTTTGCTCGCAGGCCCGCTATTTGTGCCACCCAGGCGTCCAAGCCCTCCACGCAGAGCCCTTGGCCATCGTTGGTCAGCAATGCCGAACCAATCTTTACAACAATACGCGTCGCACGCGAGAGCTGCTGCCGCCCTTCTGTCACGCCATCACCTCAAGGCCTGTAGACCACTTCAACATCATAATCATCATCGTCGCCGTCATCGCTATCGTCTACATCGCCGCCAGCCTGCTGGCGCGCTTTCCTGGCTGCATGCAACGCCGCAATACGGTCACGCGCCTCTTGCTGCATCGCCTCCTGAATTTCTCGCTCACGCTCCGCGGCTTCCGGGTCTTCATTCAAACGCTCGGCCTGCGCCTCAACAAAGGCCAAAATATCCTGGCAAAGGCGCTTGGTATTCTCAGCAGAGATTGCCGCAATTTTGTACACCGGCCCTTCCCACGCCAGCGCATCAACCACCGCCTGGCAGCGCGCCTCACGCTCCTCTTCTGGCAGAAGGTCAATTTTGTTCAGCACCAGCCATCGATCACGATTAGCCAACAGCGGGCTAAATTGCTTCAGCTCTTCGGTGATCACCGAAACCGCCTCTTCAGGCGTAGAACCATCGTAGGGCGCCATATCAACAATATGCAGCAGCAAGCGAGTCCGCGTTAGGTGCTTGAGAAAACGAATACCGAGGCCAGCCCCGTCGGCAGCTCCCTCCACCAAACCGGGAATATCCGCAATCACGAAGCTGCGATGGGGCTGCACACTCACTACACCCAGATTGGGCACCAAGGTAGTAAAGGGGTAGTTGGCAACTTTCGGCTTTGCTGCAGACACCGCGCGAATAAAGGTCGACTTCCCGGCATTCGGCAAGCCTAACAGCCCGACGTCAGCCAAGACCTTCAACTCTAAACGCAGGCTTCGTATCTCACCGTCGCTGCCGCGTGTAAACTGGCGCGGCGCGCGATTGGTACTGGACTTAAAGCGCGTATTTCCCAGGCCGTGAAATCCGCCCTGAGCCACCTTTAGCTCATCGCCCGCCTCGATAAGATCCCCCAAGACCTCGCGAGTGTCTTCATCAATCACGGTTGTCCCAACCGGAACGACCAACACCAAATCCTCGCCGCTTTTGCCGCGACAATTGCCGCCGCGCCCCGACTCACCCGCCTGCGCTTGATAGTGCTTTACGAAGCGGTAATCCACCAGCGTATTGCTGGCGGAGTCTGCGCGCAGGATAACGCTGCCACCATCCCCGCCGTCTCCGCCATCCGGGCCACCTCGGGGTATATATTTTTCGCGACGAAAACTGAGGCAACCATTGCCCCCGCGCCCCGCGGCTACGCGGATTACCGCCTCATCGACAAATTTCATTACCTTAACCTCGGTGACTGACACAGCCCGTTATGTTGTGTACAGAAACAAAAAAGCCCCGTCAACCGACGAGGCTTTGCGAACCAGTAGAGCCGGAAATTACGCAGCGACGATGCTGACGAATTTGCGGTTCTTAGGGCCTTTAACTTCAAACTTCACTACACCGTCTGCTTTTGCAAACAACGTGTGGTCTGTTCCGCAGCCTACATTTTCGCCCGCGTGGAACTTGGTGCCACGCTGACGCACGATGATGCTACCTGCGCTAACAACCTGACCACCGTAGCGCTTAACACCAAGGCGTTTACTCTCGGAATCGCGTCCGTTACGGGTACTACCACCAGCTTTCTTGTGAGCCATGAGTCTCTCCTCGTATTCTTAGCCGCTGATACCAGTGATTTTCACTTCCGTGAACCACTGGCGGTGACCGGCTTGTTTCATGCTGTGCTTACGGCGGCGAAACTTAACAATTTTCACCTTAGCGTGACGACCTTGAGAGATAACCTCTGCAGTCACTTTACCACCCTCAACATAGGGCGCACCGATTTTGAGTTCTTCACCGTTCTTAACCATCAGTACTTTATCAAAAGTAATGGCTTCACCAGTGGCGACTTCAATTTTTTCCAACTTGAGGGTTTCACCCTCAACTACACGGTGCTGCTTACCACCGCTTTCAATAACTGCGTACATGGGCATAATCTCCAAGAGCCTGCTTGCAATGCATATTGAGTGTTTGGCCACCACCGGCTTACCGGCCGTGGGACAAGTCCAGGCACCGCTACAGCCTTACTTTTCAGCTGGGCCGGGCGGTTTTGCTTCAGGGGCGCGAATTTTACTGGCTCCAGCCAACAAACACAAGTGCTTTATCCAGCGCTCAGCCACAGCTACGCTCAACTTGACAGCCTAGCCTACCCCCCATACGATGCCAGCCGATTCCACCGCCGCAAGTCAATTAGTCCATGCAACATATCCGCCAGGTCGTAGATAGCGAGTTCAACTCCGTCAACGATTTTATCGTCGAGCAATTGCACTCCCGAGTCGCCCTTGTGGAGAACATTGGCCACTACATTATTGATGCTGGCGGCAAGCGCCTGCGCCCCCTTCTCAGCCTGCTGAGCGCCGGCGCGCTCGGCAAAATTGATCACGACCACATTCGCCTGGCAGCCGTTATTGAATTTATCCACACAGCGACCTTGCTGCACGACGACGTTGTAGACCTTTCTGCACTGCGCCGGGGCAGACCAACGGCCAACGCTGAATTCGGCAATGCGCCCAGCGTGCTTGTTGGCGACTTCCTCTACTCGCGCGCGTTCCAGGTACTGGTTAGCATTGGCAATATGCCGCTCATGGCACTGCTGTCTGACACGACCAACACCGTGGCCGAGGGCGAGGTGCTTCAGCTGGCGAGGGCAGGCAACCCCGACACCGACGAAGACACATACTTCAATGTCATTCGCAGTAAAACCGCCGTGTTATTCGCAGCCGCTTGCTCGGGCGCCGCACTGCTGTCAGAACAAGATAGCCAACAACAAGCACTGTATGACTACGGCTTAAATCTCGGCATTGCCTTCCAGCTGATTGATGACATTCTGGACTACGAAGGCGACCCCGCCGAGACCGGCAAGAATGTCGGCGACGACCTGGCAGAGGGCAAACCGACCCTGCCACTGATCTTCATACTGCAGAACGGCAGCGCGACACAAAAGCAGCAAGTTCAACGCGCCATCAGTGAAAAATCGGCGGAGGAGCTTGACAGCATTGTTGCGGCCGTCAAGCAAAGCGGCGCCCTGAACTATTGCCGGGATGCCGCCCAGAAGTACAGCCAGGCTGCCGTTCATGCACTACAATCCCTTCCGCCGAGCGCTCACAAAGACGCCCTTAGCAAACTGTGCGAACTGGCACTTCAAAGAAAAAGCTAAGCAGCGGTCGCAAAAGGACGGCGATTTCATATAACGGTATGAATATTGCGTTATTATCGGCAGAAATGGGCTGCGATAATGCGAAGAGCGCCCACCACGGAAGAACGGGAGAAATCAGTGACACCAGCAACACCAAGTCGCCGAGGCGAAATCTGGCAAACACTCGCCTCACTCAAGAGTGCGTGCTCAAAGCAACCATTAAAGCAACGCTTCGCCGAACACGCAGATCGCAGCACACAATTCAGCGCAGAGTTGGGCGCCCTGTTTATCGATTACTCAAAGCAGCATATTGATAGCGATATTGCCAAAGCCCTGCACACCCTAGCCCTCGATGCAGGCCTACCCGAAAAGCTTAGCGCTATGCGCAGTGACGCGCTGTGCAACAACACCGAACAACGCCGTGCAAATTACGCCGCACTGCGAAACTGGGCGCACTCCCAACACAGCAGCGACCCCGCGATTCACACAATGTACGAAAACATGGCGGCGATCAGCGCACGCCTGCGCAGTGGCGAGCTGCGCGGCTGCACCGGCAAACGCTACAGCCATATCGTCAACATCGGCATTGGTGGCTCTGACTTTGGCCCGCGCCTGTTTACCGAAGCCCTGAAAGAAAGCGCAGAAGCCGCTTTTGAATGCCGCTTTTTAGCCAACATTGATCCGAGCTGCGCCAACGAGACCCTCGCCGACTTGCCCGCCGAAAGCACCCTCTTCATCGTTGCCTCGAAATCTTTCGGCACACAAGAAACCTTAGCCAACGCCGCAGCGGCAAAGCTCTGGCTGGAACAGGGTCTACCGGGGCAGGATATCGGCAGGCATTTTATTGCCATAACCGCCAACTCCGACGCCGCCACTAAACTGGGGGTCGCACCTGACCTCACTCTAGCCGTGCCGTGCTGGGTAGGTGGTCGCTTTTCCGTCTGGTCTGGCTTTGGCCTTATCGTCGCCGCCAACTACGGCTGGCCCTGCTTCTCGGAAATATTGCGAGGCGGCGCAGAAGTTGACGAGCACATGGCCAGCAGCAGCCTTGAGAACAACCTGCCCGCTACACTCGCGCTATTGGATGTGTGGTATCGCAACAGCTGGGATATCAGTTCTCACGCCATCCTGCCCTACTGCAACCGCCTCAAGCAGCTCCCCGACTATCTCCAGCAACTATTTATGGAAAGCGCCGGGAAAACGGTGGACCGCAGCGGCAATGCACTGCCGCAACAGAGCGGCGGCGTAATATGGGGTAGCGAAGGCACCAATGGCCAGCACTCCTTCCACCAATTACTCCACCAGGGCAGCGACATCATTCCCTGCGACTTCATTGCCGCGCTCAAAAACAGCGGCAAAGCTCTCGACCAGCAGCAAGCCTTACTGGCGAACTGCTTTGCGCAAAGCCTGGCGCTTATGCAGGGCAAGTCCGCCAAAGAGGTAGAGCAAGGGCTACTCCGAGACGGCTTCAGCCCTGACGAGGCCGCACAACTTGCCAAACATAAAGCCATGCCAGGCAACCGCCCCAGCACCACAATTTTGATGGACGAGCTCAGCCCCCGCGCACTCGGCAATTTGATCGCGCTGTACGAATATCGCCTGATCTGCGCGAGTTTTATCTGGGACATCAACCCCTTTGACCAATGGGGGGTAGAGCTTGGCAAGCAGTTGAGCCACCAGCTGCTCGGAAGCCTTCGAGGCGACACAGACAGCAACACCACCCCCGACAGCTCCACAGCACAACTGATCGAGCGAGCCCGGCAAGCCAATAGCTAGCCGGACATACTCTCCACAGAAACAAAAAAGCCGAGCTAAGCCCGGCTTTTTTAACAAGCAACAGAGATCGCGCTTATAGCTGGGTTAGCAGCTCCTCTGTTTTCTGCTTCATCAGTGCCATATCCGCTTCACTCTCAACATTCAAGCGTACAACCGGCTCGGTGTTGGACATGCGCACATTAAACCGCCAGCCGTCAAAGTCCATACTCAGACCGTCAGTATAGTCAACGCTGCTAGCTTGCTTCGCGTATTTTGCTTCAATGGCAGCAATACTGGCACGCGCATCCGCGACCTCGCGATTAATTTCACCACTGCACGGATACTTGGCAACGCGCTCCTCAACGAGCGACGACAACGCCGCCGACCTCACTGACATGAGCTGAGTAACCAACAACCAGGGGATCATGCCACTATCGCAGTAAGCAAAATCTCTGAAATAGTGGTGGGCACTCATTTCACCGCCGTAAACCGCATTTTCCTTGCGCATTCGCTCTTTAATAAAGGCGTGACCGGTCTTGCTCTGCACCGCCTCACCGCCGCGCGCCTGAACAATATCGACGGTATTCCAGGTTAAACGCGGGTCGTGAACCACTTTTTCGCCTGGAGAGTTCAGCAGGAAGGTCTCGGCAAGCAAGCCCACAACATAATAGCCTTCAATAAACTCACCGCGCTCATCGAAAAAGAAACAGCGATCAAAGTCACCGTCCCAGGCAATACCCAGGTCAGCACCGTGCGCCTTAATGGCATCAATTGTGGGTTGACGGTTCTCCACCAGCAGAGGGTTCGGCACGCCGTTCGGGAAGTTGCCATCGGCTTCGTGATGAACACGAATAAATTCAAACGGCAAATGCGGTTCCAGCAGGTCAACCACGCGCCCAGCGCCACCATTGCCGGCATTGACGACGATTTTGAGCGGCTTGAGGGCAGATACATCTACGTAGCTCAACAAGTGCTCGACATAGGCCGCACTCGTATCAAGCGACTGAAGCTGGCCACGCACCGCTGCCGGGGCTGAAAATTCGTTCTTCTCAGCAAGGGCTTTAATATCCAACAGGCCAGTGTCGCCGCTGATTGGCTTCGACTCCTCACGCACGAACTTCATGCCGTTATAATCTTTAGGATTATGGCTCGCGGTGACGGCAATACCGCCATCCATTTCTGCATGCGACGTGGCAAAGTAAATTTCTTCTGTTCCACACAGGCCAATGTCGTACACATCGACCCCGGCATCGCGCAAGCCGTTAGAAACGGCTGCTTTTATTGCCTCACTACTCAGGCGAATATCGTGCCCAACGACAACCTTCTTTGGCTTGATCACCTCAGCAAAGGCCCGACCAATGCGGTAGGCAATATCTTCGTTGAGCTGATCGGGTATGCGACCGCGAACATCGTAGGCCTTAAAACAGCTTAGTTCTTGAACCATGAATCAACCCTGCCCGTCTTGATAGATGTTTTCGTAGACGTAGTTTGTCGCTTCGATAAATCCGGGCACGCTGCCGCAGTCAAATCGGCGGCCTTGGAATTTATACGCCAGCACGCAGCCGTTTTGCGCCTGGGTCATCAGTGCATCTGTCAGCTGAATTTCGCCGTTTTTACCCGGAGGAGTGTCGCGCAAAATGTCAAAAATATCGGGCGTTAGAATATAGCGACCAATAACGGCCAGGTTACTCGGCGCGTCTTCAGCTTTGGGCTTCTCAACCATATCTTTTACTCGGTAGAGGCCACCACCCATATCATCGCCGGCAATAACACCGTATTTCTCGATGTTCTCCATTGGCACTTCCTGGATGGCGACAATGCTACAGCGGAACTGGTTATACAGCTTCACCATTTGCGCCATCACACCATCTTCGCCCGGATTCACGCACAGGTCATCAGAAAGGATAACGCCGAAGGCCTCGTTGCCTACCAGGCTTTCACCGGTAAGAATGGCGTGCCCCAAGCCTTTCATTTCGCGCTGGCGCGTCATCATAAAAGTGCCTTCGCTCAACACTTTTCGAATACTGGTCAGGTAAGACTCTTTGCTGGAACCCGCGATTTGGTTCTCAAGCTCAAAACTAATATCAAAGTGATCAGCAATGGCGCGCTTGCCGCGACCTGTCACCAGTGCAATTTGCTTAAGTCCCGCCTCAATAGACTCCTCAACACCGTACTGAACCAGTGGCTTGTTGACGATCGGCAGCATTTCTTTGGGCATCGACTTCGTCGCGGGTAGGAAGCGGGTACCGTAGCCGGCAACCGGAAAGAGACATTTCCTGATCATATTACTTGTGCATCCTGTGTTTTTTTAAAATAGCTCAGTCCGTAGCGAGCCTTGTGAACGAATTTTCCCAGCAGTGCCGCAGATTCGCAATCACCACGCAGCCTACTTTGCCCTGCTTACCAAATTATTACAGCAATGATCAGGCCAATGTTGACATTTTTGTGTGCTCAGCAGGCCCTTATGCTACTATGCGCGCTACAAATTTCTCACTGGCAAGTCTTTTTCTTATGTCTCTTACCCATAAAAATAGCTTTACAAAAGAAGAACTCATTGATTGTGGCCATGGCCGACTCTTTGGCCCGGGCAACCCCCGCCTCCCCATCGACAATATGCTCATGTTAGACCGCATCACTCATATTAGCGACGAAGGTGGCGAATATGGCAAAGGCCAACTGATCGCCGAGCTCGATATCAACCCCGACCTATGGTTTTTCGACTGCCACTTTGTTGGCGACCCAGTCATGCCCGGCTGCCTGGGGCTCGATGCCATGTGGCAGCTAGTGGGCTTTTTTCTCGGATGGCGCGGCAACAGTGGCAAAGGCCGCGCGCTGGGTGCCGGCGAAATTAAGTTCACCGGGCAAATTTTACCCGACACCAAACTCGTTACCTACACACTCAACTTCAAGCGACTCATTGAACGCAAACTGGTTATGGGTATCGCCGACGGAGAGGTCGCTGTCGACGGGAAAGTTATCTACACCGCTAAAGATCTGCGGGTTGGCCTGTTCAAAGACGACGCCAGCTTCGCGTAATAACAATGCCACTAGCGTGGCAAACAAGACTCACTGACAGAACAAACATACGCTACGAGGTAGACATGAAACGTGTTGTAGTTACGGGGATGGGTATCGTCTCCAGCATTGGCAACGACATCAAACAAGCTTTGGCTTCGCTCCAAAATGGTGCATCCGGCATCACACATAACGACACCTACAAAGAAATGGGCTTTCGCAGCCATATTTCAGGCTCCATTAAAGATCTGGATTTAAAAGCCCACATTGATCGCAAGCAACTGCGCTTCATGGGCGACGCGGCGGCCTATGCCTACATCGCCATGCAAGAAGCCATTGCCGACTCCGGGCTTGAAGACAAGGATATCGACAACGAGCGTACCGGCATTATTGCGGGCTCTGGTGGCGCCTCTTCCGCCAACCTCATTGAGTCTGCCGATACACTGCGCGAGCGCGGCGTAAAACGCATTGGGCCCTACCGAGTTACCCAAACCATGGGTAGCACCGTATCTGCCTGCCTGGCCACCCCCTTTAAAATTAAAGGTGTGAACTACTCTATCTCTTCAGCTTGCGCCACCAGCGCACACTGTATTGGCAACGCGGCTGAGCTCATCCAGCTGGGCAAACAAGATGTTGTTTTTGCCGGCGGCGGCGAAGAAGAGCACTGGTCGCTGAGCTGCCTGTTTGATGCCATGGGCGCGCTGTCTACGAAGTACAACGACACCCCGCAGCAGGCCTCCCGCCCCTATGACGCTAACCGCGACGGCTTTGTTATTGCTGGCGGCGCCGGCATGATCGTTCTGGAAGAACTCGAGCACGCCAAAGCACGCGGCGCGAAAATTTACGGCGAATTAGTCGGCTACGGCGCCACCTCCGACGGCTATGACATGGTTGCCCCCAGCGGCGAAGGCGCGGCGCGATGCATGCGCCTGGCCCTGCAAAACGTCAGCAGTGAGGTCGACTACATCAACTCACATGGCACCTCGACACCAGCCGGCGACATGCAGGAACTAAAAGCCATCAAACAGGCTTACGGCGAGCACCCCATCCCCGTTATCGGCTCAACTAAGTCACTCGCAGGGCACTCTCTGGGGGCTACCGGTGTTCAAGAAGCCATCTTCTCGCTGCTGATGATGCAACATAACTTCATCGCCGCTTCCGCCAATATCGAGGAGCTGGACCCGGAAGCTGCCGGCATTCCAATTGCGACGGAAAAGCGCGAAAACGTGACACTCAATACCATTATGTCTAACAGTTTTGGTTTTGGTGGTACTAACGCGAGCCTGGTATTTAGTCGAGTTAACGACTAGCCCCCAAAAGCACTTGCGCACAAAAAAGCCCGCTTCTGCGGGCTTTTTTGTGCGCCAGGGACGGTTAGTCTTTTAGCATCAGGCACCCAACTCGTCGAAAGAAAGGCAATCGATGAGCTCACCGCGCGCAAAGGTGGTACCCGGCGGCACAATTGCCAATGCATTCGCCCACGCCACTGAACTTAGCGCCCCAGAGCTTTGCTGCGGATGCAAACTCAGTACGCCGCCCTTCAGTCGCACACGCAGATACTCCTGGCGACGACCCGCCTTGGGCCATTCGAAGTCCGCCTTCGCCTTAACCACGCTGGGCATCGGGTCGGTGACGCCTTGCATGGCCAACAAGTACGGCCTGACGAGCAGGCAGAACGTGACAAAACTCGACACCGGGTTGCCCGGCAAGCCAAAAAACGGCACGCCGGCAATTCGGCCGTAGGCCAAGGGCTTACCCGGCTTAATCGCCAGCTTCCACACCTTGAGCTCACCCAAGCGCTCTATCTGCGCTTTAACATGATCTTCCTCACCGACAGAGACACCACCGCTGCTTATTACCACATCGGCTAACTCAGCCGCTTGAGCCAAGGCCTTCGCGGTCGCCTCTGCCGTATCGGGGACAATACCCAGGTCGATAAGCTCACCGCCCATAGCTGAAATCAACGCAGCTAACATGGGGCGATTGGAGTTATAAATTTGCGCAGTGCCTAGCGCCTGCCCGGGCTCTCGCAATTCATCCCCGGTCGACATCAGGGCAACTTTTAAGCGCTTGGCAACACGACACGCCGGCACCCCAACGGAGGCCAATAAGCCGAGGTCCGCTGCGCCTAGCTTGCGACCGCGCGCTACAACAACAGCCCCCTTCGCGATGTCCTGTCCACGCGGGCGAATATGCTGGCCAGATACTGGCGTTATCGCAACCTCAACGCCCTCGTCGGATCGCTGGCAATCCTCCTGGGCAACAACACAGTCTGCCCCCGGCGGGATAAACGCACCGGTAAAAATTCGCGCCGCGGTTCCAGGCAGCAGGGCATCGGGGGCATGGCCTGCCGCTATACGCTGGCTGACAGGCAATGGCCGCCCTTCTGCAAGATCAGCGACCCGCAACGCATAGCCGTCCATCGCGCTATTGGCCGCCGGCGGCACATCTGTTGCCGCGACAATATCCTCGCGAAGAATGCGCCCAAATGCGGCATTCAGCTCACAGCACTCATCCCCACACAGACTCGCATCTGCCAGTAACTCAGCCTGTACTTCCGCCACCGGGCGCAGCGCCATTATTAGTGACCTCTGCGAGTATTTAACACACCCACAAAATTGCAGGGGCGATGACGACTATCGAGCTGCTCCGCGATAAGCCGCGTCCACGCAGTTCGGCATGCCCCCGTAGAACCTGGCATGCAAAATATCACGGTATCATTGGCAAAGCCGGCAAGGGCTCGCGACTGGATTGTCGACGAACCAATTTCTTCGTATGACACGGCGCGAAAGACCTCACCAAAGCCTTCAATGTGCTTGTCAAAAAGCACCGATACCGCCTCTGGCGTGGAGTCCCGCCCTGAGAATCCAGTGCCACCAGTCACCAGCACTGCGTCAATGTTTTCATCAGCGATCCAAGCGGATAGTGCAGCGCGAATTTGATAAATATCGTCTTTCACGATCTGCTTATCCGCCTGCCGGTGACCGGCCTCTTGCAGAGCGTTGCATAAGTAGTGCCCAGAACTATCAGAAGCCTCATCTCGAGTATCCGATACAGTCAGCACCGCGATCGACAGAGCTGAAAACGCGTCAGAGGCGCTCATCGCAATCATCCTCACAAAGGGTTTTAATCATTTTGGGCAACCAGGATCGCCACGCTAATTGCTTAATGCCGAAATTACGCAATAAACGCTCACAGCGGAGCACTCGCGAACCCGTCACCCACCCCCAGCCATCGCCATCAATTGAAATATCGGGGGGAGTCGCCAGATATTGCCCAGCATGGGCGTAGGCCACTTCGGCGAACGCATAGGCACTCGTGGCGCCGCTGCTTTGGTAGTGATAGATGCCCCGGCATAGCGCGCCACAGGAAAGCTGGTCAATCATTGCCGACAACACCCGGGCAAGGTCACCAACCGGCGTCGGAGCACTCTGCTGAGAATCATCAAGACCGAGCGCTTGGCCCGCTTTAAGCGCTTTGATAAAGGCGGACAGTAAATTATCACCGTCGGTCGCGATAAGCGGTCCGGTGCGCAGGATAAGCGCCTGCAACGGCGCGGATAGCAGCTGCTCTTCCATTGCCGCCAAAGGAATAGCATCCTGACCTTGAGGGGCTGGGGTAGCATTTTCTGCTACCGGCTCTTCGCGATCCAACGCCGCGACAACCCGGGCATCACTCAGCCCCAAATAACACCGCAGTTTCGAGCCTACAGCGCTTATTAGCTCCGCCTGAATATCAACGACGGCGTCGGTGACGGGTTCACCCGGTATTAAAAGGGCATTAACGAGAATCGCACCGTCAGCCAAGTGCGGCTGCGCCAATAACTCCGAGGGCTTTAGTTGCATCAATTCTCGGCCCCGGGAGTTCAGCTGCGCTTTCAGGGCCGCCGCTAACGCGGAGTCTTCACAGAGTAGTAACACGCTCACCGTTTCGCCCACTGCCGCCTTCACCTAGACATTGCACAACCCTTTTCAGGGACGTTAATCCCGCCGCCGCCCCATCGGCGCTCACCAACTGCGAAGACACTTCTCAGAATGGAATATCGTCATCAAAGTCGTCAAAGCCAGGAGCAGGGGCGTTTTGCTGAGCGGGTGCTTGCTGTTGCGGAGGAGCTTGACGCTGCGGCGCTGACGGAGCCGGCGCTGCTTGGCGACGCTGCTGAGGCGCCGGCGCCTGAGAGTAGCCGTCGTCGCCATAGCCACCGGACATGCCACCACCGCTGCGGCTGTCGAGCATTTGCATTTCAGCGGCAACAATCTCGGTGGTGTAACGGTCTTGGCCACTTTGATCCTGCCATTTGCGAGTGCGCAGAGACCCCTCGACGTAGACCTTTGAACCTTTTTTCAAATATTCGCCCGCAATTTCAGCCAACCGATTGAAGAACACCACCCGGTGCCATTCTGTACGCTCCTGCGGCTGGCCAGTTTGCTTATCCTTCCACGTCTCACTGGTCGCGATGGTGACATTTGTCACGGCTCCCCCAGAAGGCATATACCGAGTCTCTGGGTCTTGGCCAAGATTCCCCACCAAGATAACTTTGTTGATACCTCGCGCCATGCGCACTCTCCTATTATTACTGTCTGCGGCCTGCCAAATGACAGCCACCACTATACCGGATTCTGCCGGAACCCGTCATTAGTCTCGGCGGTAAAGCTCCGCGGGCAACTGGGCTAAATCAAAGCCCTTGGATACTCGCAGATAGGCCTGGCGCTCGTCCTCAATGACCGTCACGTCTAGTGTGCCCGGCAGACATAACACCTCATTTCGCAAACGCTCATACCCCCAGCCGCCCTGCGGCCAGCTTAGGGTAACGCTAACATTCTGAACGGGAAGTACCATGCCGATTGTACACACCAGCCAAAGCAAACCGGCAAGGCCCGCGGCAAGAAATACCGCAGCTTCCCCCCAGTGTCCCAGCACCCCCCCCCCGAGCGCGCCGCCACAAAACGCGCCCATAAATTGGAAGCTGGCAAAAACACCCATCGCCGTGCCCTTGCCGCCCGCATATACGCTGCGACTCAACAACGCTGGCAACGATGCTTCGAGGTAGTTAAAAGCCGTAAAGAACAGCAGCAATACTGCCAATACAGAAGCCAAAGAAAACGGCAATACCGACGCGAGCAGCAATACTCCCGCCAGGAGGGCGACCGCAAGGCGCAGAATCAATGCCTGCCATGACTTTTTCTCGGCAACAATTAATGCCGGAACCATCAACACGAACGCGGCGGCCATAACAGGCAAGTACACCATCCAATGCTCGGCAGGCGCCAGCCCCAGTTCGGTAAGGCGGGCTGGCAACACCAGAAATAGTGCCATCATGGCCATATGCAGGACGAAGACTCCCACATTCAAACGCATCAAAGACGGACTGCGAATACAGCGCAACAACAAGCTTGCCAATGGCCGGGCGCTCGGGTCGCGAGACTGGATGCGCGAGGACGGCACCACAAAGACGGCGACCACCACGCCAAGTATGGCGAGCGCCGAGGTCAACAAGAATAACGCCGGAACACCAAAGCTGGCCGCGACGCCGGGGCCAACCACCATTGCTACGGCGAAGGACACCCCAATACTGACACCGATTGCGGCCATCGCCTTACTGCGGTGCTGCTCTCGCGTTAAGTCGGCAACGGTCGCAGTAAGCGTGCTGGCTATTGCCCCCGCCCCCTGCATAAGCCGACCAAATATCACCGTAAATATCGATTCAGCAGATGCTGCAAGCACACCGCCAGCGGCGAACAACAGCAAGCCCGCCACGATAACGGGCTTGCGACCGATCCGGTCCGACAGCATACCGAGCGGAATTTGCAGCACAGCCTGCCCGAGGCCATAGATACCTAGCGCAAGACCAACCAAAACCGGTGTGCTAAAAGCATAGTCCGCAGCATAGAGAGGTAAAACCGGCAGCAGCATGAATAAGCCGAGCATGCGGAATACGTATAAACAGGCCAACGCTGCAACAGCGCGACGCTCCAGCGCAGACATGGAGGAGTTCAAGTGCGGAAAATTCCCGAGCGGTGATCAAAGAAGTAACGACCCGTAGTCTACCAGTTTGCCGCCCCCTAAAAAACCAGTTGGCCTTTGCGCCGCCTGGATTCAGCCCCGTATAATGCTCGGTTTGTTTTATCGGGGTTTGTAATGGATCGGATTATCGTTCGCGGTGCTCGCACCCACAATCTGAAGAATATCGACCTGGAGATTCCCCGTGACAAGCTGGTTGTGATCACAGGCTTGTCTGGCTCTGGCAAATCGTCTCTCGCCTTTGACACGCTATACGCTGAAGGCCAACGACGCTATGTAGAGTCACTGTCGACCTATGCGCGCCAGTTTCTATCCATGATGGAAAAGCCCGATGTCGACCACATCGACGGCTTGTCGCCAGCCATTTCTATTGAGCAAAAGTCGACCTCTCACAACCCGCGCTCGACCGTAGGCACCATCACTGAGATCTACGACTACTTGCGCCTGCTGTTCGCCCGCGCCGGCGAGCCGCGCTGCCCCGATCACGACGCGCCACTGGCCGCACAGACAGTTAGCCAAATGGTCGACACCGTTTTATCCCTTCCCGAGGGCAGCAAGATGATGATGCTCGCCCCCGTGATAAAAAACCGCAAAGGCGAACACCTTCACGTGCTGGACAAGCTGCGCAGCCAGGGTTTTGTGCGCGCGCGCATCGATGGCATTGTCGTCGATTTAGATGACGCCCCCACGCTCGACAAGAAAAAGAAACACTCTATCGACGTGGTGGTTGACCGTTTCAAAGTGCGCAGTGATTTAGCCCAACGTCTGGCCGAGTCTTTTGAGACCGCCCTGGAGCTCACCGACGGTATCGCCAGCGTTGCCGACATGGATGACCCGAGCAAAGCAGAGCTTAGCTTTTCCGCTAAATTTGCCTGCCCTCACTGCGGCTATAGCTTAAGCGAATTAGAGCCCAGGCTGTTTTCCTTCAACAGCCCGCTAGGCGCATGCGGCAGCTGCGACGGGCTCGGCGTAAAACAATTCTTCGATGAGTCACGCATTGTGCAACATCCCGAGGCTAGCCTCTCCACAGGGGCGATCCGCGGCTGGGACCGGCGCAGCGTTTATTATTTTCATATGCTGAAGTCACTGGCCGAACACTACGATTTCGACATTGACGCACCCTTTGAATCACTGGAAAAAGCCAATCAACAGCGCATTTTGCACGGCAGCGGTGACGACGAGATCAGCTTCACCTATATCAATGATCGCGGCGACAGCTTCCAACGCAAGCACCGTTTCGAAGGGGTTATTCCCAATATGGAACGCCGCTACCGAGACACCGAGTCGCAGACGGTGCGCGAAGACCTGAGTAAATTTTTGAGCACCCACGCCTGCCCGGACTGTAAGGGTACGCGCTTGCGCAAGGAAGCCAGGCATGTCTTTATCGAAGAGCAAACACTGCCCGATATAGCATCGATGCCGGTAGGCGCCGCCAAGCAGTATTTCGAAAACTTAGCTCTGAGCGGTCGCCAGGCACAAATTGCTGAAAAAATATTGAAAGAGATCAACGACCGCCTGCGCTTTCTAGTGGATGTTGGCCTGAATTACCTTAGCCTCGACCGCAGCGCCGATACCCTTTCGGGGGGTGAAGCACAGCGCATCCGCCTCGCCAGCCAGATCGGTGCTGGCCTCGTGGGCGTAATGTATATCCTGGATGAGCCGTCGATAGGCCTACACCAACGCGACAACGAAAGACTTCTCAACACCCTTCGCCACCTGCGCGATATTGGAAATACCGTCATTGTTGTCGAACACGATGAAGATGCGATACGTACTGCCGACCACATTATCGATATCGGGCCCGGGGCTGGTGTTCATGGCGGACAAGTCGTGGCAGAGGGAAACTTGGACGACATACTAAACAGCAACCAATCCCTAACAGGAGATTATTTGTCCGGGAAACGCTGCATCGCCATCCCCACAGAGCGTCACCAACCGGACCCCGATCGTTACATTCACCTAGAAGGCGCCATAGGCAACAACCTGCAAGACGTCGACTTGCATATCCCCTTGGGCTTGATGACCTGCATTACTGGTGTTTCAGGCTCAGGGAAATCAACATTAATTAACCACACCCTGTACCCGATTGCAGCGACCGCACTGAACGGCGCTACCACCCTGAAACCTGCGCCTTATAGCGACATCAAGGGCTTGGATCTCGTCGACAAATGCATCGACATTGACCAGAGTCCAATAGGCCGAACGCCTCGTTCTAACCCAGCAACCTATACCGGAATATTTACCCCCATCCGAGAACTTTTTGCCGGCACTCAGGAGGCGCGATCCAGAGGCTACAAAGTTGGGCGCTTCAGCTTTAACGTCAAGGGTGGCCGCTGCGAAGCGTGCCAAGGTGACGGCGTCACTAAGGTAGAAATGCACTTCCTGCCAGACATCTACGTCGCCTGCGAGGTTTGCCAGGGCAAGCGCTATAATCGCGAGACACTGGACATTCTATATAAAGGAAAGAATATCCACGAAGTGCTAGAGATGACCGTTGAAGACGCCAACAGCTTCTTCGAAAACGTGCCAGCTATTGCAAAAAAACTCCAAACGCTGATGGACGTCGGCCTAAGCTATATTCGCCTGGGTCAGGCGGCAACGACCCTGTCGGGTGGTGAAGCTCAGCGCGTTAAGCTCGCTAAAGAACTCTCCAAGCGCGACACCGGCAAAACCCTCTACATTCTTGACGAGCCGACCACCGGCCTGCACTTCGAAGACATTCAACTACTGTTGACGGTACTCCACCGGCTGCGTGACCACGGCAACACCGTGGTGGTCATCGAACACAATCTCGATGTTATTAAAACCGCCGACTGGCTTATTGATCTGGGACCCGAAGGCGGCAGCGGTGGTGGTCAAATCATCGCCGAGGGGAGCCCTGAAACCCTTGCACAAGTTACCGAGTCCCACACCGGGCGTTTTTTAAAATCCATGCTCAAGTAATGCTGCACCCTATCACTATCACTAATCAACGGGCATAAAAAAAGCCGGCGTAGCCGGCTTTTTTTATGCTTTCGAAACAGCGAAGAGCTTACTCTTCGTCGTCTTCGATCTCATCCGCAACTGGGCGATCAACCAACTCGACGTAAGCCATAGGAGCTTTGTCGCCAGTACGCAGACCACACTTCATAATGCGAATGTAACCGCCTGGGCGAGCCGCGTAACGCGGACCAAGCTCGTTGAACAACTTACCCACTGCCTCGTCGCTGCGCAGACGTGCAAAGGCCAAACGGCGATTTGCAACACTGTCTGTTTTTGCGAGAGTGATCAGTGGCTCCGCGTGACGGCGAAGTTCCTTGGCTTTAGGCAGAGTCGTTTTAATCAATTCGTGCTCTACCAATGAAGCCGTCATATTGCGAAACATCGCTTTGCGATGCGAGCTATTGCGGTTCAGTTGACGGCCGCTATGACGATGACGCATGGCTTTTTCCTTTAATAAACGTTGCTATCTCAGCAAAATAATCTTCGGTTCAATGCTTACGCAAGAACCCGGTCGTCGTTTCTCAGGCTAGCCGGTGGCCAATTGTCTAGGCGCAAGCCCAAAGACAAGCCACGAGAAGCCAATACATCTTTGATCTCAGTCAGAGACTTCTTGCCGAGGTTCGGCGTTTTCAGAAGCTCAACTTCGGTACGCTGTACCAAGTCACCGATGTAGTAAATATTTTCCGCTTTCAGACAGTTCGCACTGCGCACGGTCAACTCGAGATCGTCGACTGGGCGAAGCAGGATAGGATCGACTTCGTTCTCTTCACGCGATGGCTCTTTCTCACCTTCGCTTTCAAGATCAACGAATACCGCCAGCTGCTGCTGAAGAATGGTCGCCGCGCGACGGATAGCTTCTTCAGGATCAATCGTGCCGTTGGTTTCGAGATCCAATACCAACTTATCGAGGTCAGTGCGTTGCTCTACCCGCGCATTTTCTACAACGTAGCTAACGCGGCTGATTGGGCTGTAGCTAGCATCTAACTGCAAACGACCGATGGAGCGCGTCTCTTCCTCGCCACCGTTGCGAACGTCGGCAGGAACATAGCCGCGACCGCGAGCAACAGTCAGGCGCATATTCAACTCACCACCTGAGTTCAGGTTGGCAATGACGTGATCCTGATTGACGATTTCAACTTCATGATCAGTCTGAATATCACCAGCAGTTACCGGGCCTTCGCCCTTTTTGCTCAGCGTTAATACAGCTTGGTCTTTGCCGTGAAGAATCACAGCCACTTCTTTCAGGTTAAGCAGGATTTCGATAACGTCTTCCTGGACACCTTCCATAGCACTGTATTCGTGCAACACACCGTCGATTTCAGCTTCGGTCACCGCACAACCAGGCATTGAAGACAGCAAAATACGGCGCAGGGCATTACCCAGGGTATGCCCAAAACCACGCTCAAGCGGTTCCAAGGTGACTTTCGCGCGAGTTTGACCCTGCTCTTCAACCTGGATCACTCGCGGTGTTAAAAATTCATTCACTGCACTTTGCATAGATCACCTGTAGTGAGAATGTCCGGAAATAACTTACTTCGAGTAAAGCTCAACGATCAGCTGTTCGTTGATCTCTGAAGACAAGTCGCTACGGTCTGGTGCATTTTTGTAAACGGCTTCCATCTTGTCGCTGTTTACATCAATCCAAGACACGTCGCCGCGCTGTGCTGCAAGTGCAAGTGCGGACTGAACGCGAAGTTGCTTCTTCGCTTTTTCACGCAGGCTAATCACGTCACCAGGCTGAACCTGATACGACGGTACGTTAACGGTTTGACCATTAACGAGGATACCTTTATGTGATACCAGCTGGCGCGCTTCGGCACGAGTAGAGCCGAAACCAATGCGGTATACAACATTGTCCAAACGGCCTTCCAAGTATTGCAGCAGGTTTTCACCGGTTGCGCCCTTCTTGCTTGCCGCTTTCTTGTAGTAGCTACGGAATTGCTTTTCCAGAACACCGTACATACGACGAACTTTCTGCTTTTCGCGAAGCTGAACGCCGTAATCGGACAGACGTCCGCGACGCGCACCGTGCATACCGGGAGCATTTTCGGCTTTGCACTTAGAATCCAGAGGACGAACGCCACTCTTCAAAAACAGGTCAGTGCCTTCCCGTCTTGCTAATTTACAGCTCGGGCCTAAATATCTAGCCATGTTAACTATTCCTCAACTGTTAATTACACGCGACGTTTCTTGGGAGGACGGCAACCATTATGGGGAATGGGCGTCACGTCTGTGATGTTTGTGATCTTGTAGCCGCAGTTGTTCAAAGCGCGAACAGCCGACTCACGGCCAGGTCCAGGACCTTTAACTTCTACGTCAAGATTTTTAAGACCGTAGTCTTTCGCGGCATTACCCGCGCGCTCTGCTGCAACCTGTGCCGCAAAGGGGGTGCTTTTACGCGAACCGCGGAAGCCACTACCACCAGCCGTTGCCCAGCTCAGAGTGTTACCCTGGCGGTCTGTAATGGTGATAATGGTATTGTTGAATGACGCATGGATATGCGCGACGCCATCGACAACGGTCTTTTTGACCTTCTTGCGAGGCGCTTGCTTGCCTGGTTTAGCCATGTTTACTTCCTGCTTCTAATATCAACACTACACTAGTGGTGTAGCTACACTAAAGGCGCTTTGCTGCTCCGCAATTACTTGCGAATCGGCTTACGTGGACCCTTGCGAGTACGCGCGTTAGTTTTCGTACGCTGACCACGCAGGGGAAGACCCTTACGGTGACGCAGCCCACGGAAACAGCCAAGGTCCAGCAGACGCTTGATGTTCATAGATACTTCGCGGCGCAGATCGCCTTCTACCGTCATTTTGGCAATTGCGTTACGCAGTGAATCGAGCTGCTCTTCAGTCAGGTCAGCGATTTTAGCGTCTTCCGCAATGTTGTTGCCCGCGCACAATTTTTTAGCAGTTGTGCGACCAATTCCGTAGATATAAGTCAACGAAATAACGGCATGCTTGTTATCTGGTATGTTAACACCCGCAATACGAGCCATTCAGATTACTCCAATTAAAGCTTTAACTTTTAACGCTTGACAAAATCTGGCCAGATGAACAGACCCCGCGCGAAAGGCGCAGTAGTCTATCTACAACCGGGCCGGGTTTCAAGCCCAGCGACCAAATTTTGCTCAGCCCTGCCGCTGCTTATGACGTGGCTCTGCGCTACAGATAACGCGAACAACACCTTTGCGACGAACGATTTTGCAGTTGCGGCAAATTTTCTTTACCGATGCACGAACTTTCATGACGACACTCCAAACAAATTGCTGCGCCGCGATTAGCGGGCGCCGCTACCGTAATTTTTCAGGTTAGCTTTTTTCATCACCGAGTCGTATTGGTGAGACATCATGTGCGACTGTACTTGCGCCATAAAGTCCATAACCACGACCACCACAATCAGCAGCGATGTACCACCCAGGTAGAACGGAACGTTCCACATAACTACCAAAAACTGTGGCAGGAGGCAGACACCAGCGATATATAGCGAACCAAACATTGTCAGGCGAGTAAGCACATCATCAATGTAACTTGCCGTCTGCTTACCAGGGCGAATACCTGGTAAAAAAGCACCTGAACGCTTCAAGTTATCCGCCACTTCATCCGGGTTAAACATCAACGCGGTGTAGAAGAAGCAGAAGAAGACAATCAAGGCTGTAAACAAAATGATATTGAGTGGTTGGCCTGGACCAATAGCCAATGCCAGTTCTTGCAGCCACTCCATACCTTCATTACTTTGCCCTACCCACTGCGCGATCGACGCCGGGAACAGCAGTATCGAGGAAGCGAAAATAGCGGGTATAACACCGGCCATGTTCACCTTCAGAGGGAGGTGACTGGATTGTGCCTGATACATCCGGTTGCCGCGTTGCTGCTTAGCGTAGTTCACCGTGATGCGGCGCTGGCCACGCTCGATGAAAACAACCAAGTAGATTACCGCAACTGCCAGAACCAAAATCGCCAGCAATACCAGTACATTCAACTCGCCTTGACGAGCCTGCTCTAAAGATTGCCCAACAGCCGAAGGCAGCCCTGCTACGATACCGGCGAAAATCAGCATAGAAATACCGTTACCGATACCCCGCTCGGTTACTTGTTCACCGAGCCACATCATGAAGACCGCGCCCGTTACTAAAGAGACCACTGCGGTGAAATAAAAGCTAATATCCGCGTTAAATGCGAGACCTTGGTTTGCAAGGCCAACCGTCATACCCGTCGCCTGCAACAAGGCCAACACCACCGTCAAATAGCGGGTGTACTGGCTGATTTGTCTGCGACCGGCCTCACCTTCCTTCTTAAGGGCTTCCAGCTGCGGGCTCACGGCGGACATTAGCTGCATAATAATGGATGCAGAAATGTAAGGCATGATGCCCAAAGCCAGAATACTCATGCGCTCTAGTGCACCACCAGAGAACATATTAAACAGGCCAAGAACCGTACCCTGATTTTGATTAAACAGGGCGGCGAGTTGATCCGGGTTGATGCCGGGCACCGGAATGTGGGTGCCGATGCGATAGACAATTATCGCCAACAACAGAAAACGAAGGCGAGCCATAAGCTCGCCTAGTCCGGACTGCTTTCCAGTTGTCAAAGGACTGGATTTCGCCATGGGTTATAGTTCCCTATTCTTCGACTTTGCCGCCAGCTTTTTCGATAGCTTCGCGGGCGCCTTTAGTCACAGCCAAACCTTTAACTGTAACAGCCTTGGTCACATCACCTGACAGAAAGACTTTCGCTCTCTCGATGTTGTTTGAAACCAGGTCGGCACGCTTCAACGCATCCAGATCGACAACATCTTCGCCAACAGCATTCAGCTCAGAAGTCCGAATCTGCGCGGTTACAGAGGCCATGCGAGAAGTAAAACCATACTTCGGCAGGCGTTTCTGCAAAGGCATCTGGCCGCCCTCGAAACCGGGACGTACACTACCGCCCGAACGAGACTTCAGACCTTTATGGCCTCGACCTGCAGTTTTACCCAAACCGCTACCGATACCGCGTCCAACCCGCTTGCCTTCTTTAACACGGCCTGGGGCGGGGCTCAGCGTGTTTAAACGCAACTCGCTCATTTTTTAACCCTCAACACGAATCAGATAGTTAACTTTATTGATCATGCCACGTACTGAAGGAGTGTCTTCCACTTCAACAGTGTGACCAATGCGACGCAGACCCAGGCCCGCAACGCAGGCTTTGTGAGCCTTCAATCGGCCCGCTACTGAGCGGACCTGTGTAACTTTAATCTTGCTCATAATGAATCCTGCCCCTTTTTTAGCCCAGGATATCTTCTACCGATTTGCCGCGCTTAGCTGCGACTTCTTCAGGAGAAGAGATACTTTGCAGTGCTTTAATCGTTGCACGCACTACGTTTACCGGGTTGGTAGACCCATAGCACTTGGCGAGTACGTTGTGTACACCCGCAATTTCAAGCACAGAACGCATCGCACCACCGGCGATAACACCAGTACCTTCTGATGCCGGCTGCATGTAGACCTTAGAGGCCCCATGAACACCTTTCACTGCGTATTGCAGGGTATCGCCCTTGATATCCACCTGGACCATGTTGCGGCGTGCCGCTTCCATTGCCTTCTGGATGGCGACAGGCACTTCACGAGCCTTGCCGCGGCCGAAACCCACTTTGCCGTTGCCGTCACCTACCACGGTCAGCGCGGTGAAGCTGAAAATACGACCGCCCTTGACCACTTTGGCAACACGGTTAACCTGAACCAGTTTTTCCTGGAGGCCTTCTGTGTTTGCTTTGTCTTTCTGCTCGTTGTACGCCATCGCCTAAACCTTAGAATTCCAATCCGCCTTCACGGGCAGCATCTGCCAGCGCCTTCACTCGACCGTGGAAACGGAATCCACTGCGATCAAAAGCGACCTTTGTTACACCCGCAGCCTTAGCACGGTCTGCAATCAGCTTGCCAACGCCAGCCGCTGCACCGATATTGCCACTTGATGCGCTACGCAACTCTTTATCCAGTGTTGAAGCACTGGCAAGAACGCGATCACCTTCTGCTGCAATCAATTGCGCATACATATGGCGCGGAGTGCGATGAATGCACAGACGAACCGCTCGCAGTTCGCGCATTTTAGCGCGAGCTCGGCGTGCACGACGTAATCTTGAAACTTTCTTATCGCTCATATGCTAGCCTTTACTTTTTCTTCGCTTCTTTACGACGAACAACTTCGTCTTCGTAGCGAACACCTTTACCTTTATAGGGCTCGGGCGGACGGAAGGCGCGGATTTCCGCGGCAACCTTGCCGAGAACCTGCTTATCACTACCTGTCAGAACAATTTCTGTCTGAGAGGGAGTTTCTGCTTTAACCCCTTCGGGCAAATCGTAGTCAATGGGGTGGGAGAAACCCAGCACCAAATTGACAGACTTACCGCTTGCTTTGGCACGATAACCAACACCGTTCAGGATCAACTTACGCTGAAAACCTTCGCTGACGCCGATCACCATGTTATTGGCCAAGGCGCGAGTGGTTCCCGCCATTGCCCAACCATTTTTTGCACCTTCACGGGCAGCAAATACAAGCTGACCATCTTCTTGCTTAACTTCGACGGACTCGTGCAGCGGCATAGACATGTTGCCATTCTTGCCTTTAACCGCAATGCTGTCGGCGCCGAGTGTGACTTCAACCCCTTTTGGGAGAGCCACTGGACTTTTCGCTACTCTGGACATTTTAGAAAACTCTTCTAACCGTCGATTTAGAAAACAGTGCAGAGCACTTCGCCACCAACACCCGCTGCTCGTGCAGCGCGGTCTGTCATCACACCACGGCTGGTGGAGACAATGGCAATACCCAGTCCGGCACGTACTTCCGGAAGATCTTCTTTACCCGCATAAGCGCGCAGACCTGGGCGGCTAACACGCTGGATTTCAGCGATAACCGGTTTACCTTGAAAATACTTCAGCTCGATACTCAGAGTGGCCTTACCAGCGTTATCGTCTACACGAGAACCGGCGATGTAGCCTTCCTGCTCAAGTACGTTGGCTACCGCCTTTTTCAGCTTGGAAGAAGGCATTTGAACCTCTGTTTTCCCAGCCATCTGAGCGTTGCGGATGCGGGTCAGCATATCCGCTAAAGGATCTTGCATGCTCATGTTTTGCTCCCATTTATCGCCGCGTTATCGCGCGACAGCAAAATTCTCAATCTTACCAGCTGGCCTTAACCAGACCAGGCACATCACCACGCATCGCAGCTTGGCGCAATTGGTTACGGCACAGGCCGAACTTGCGGTAAACACCGTGAGGGCGACCAGTTACCTGGCAACGACGGCGCTGACGAACAGGGCTCGCATCACGCGGCAGCTTCTGCAGCTTAACCTGGGCGTCCCACTTTTCCTCATCGCTGGCGTCAACGCTGGCGATAATAGCCTTAAGTTCAGCACGCTTAGCGGCGTATTTGGCGACTGCGCGAGCACGTTTTACTTCGCGCGCTTTCATTGACTGCTTTGCCATATCCCTAACCCCTTAAGCTTTGAACGGGAAGTTGAACGCTTTTAACAACGCTCGACCTTCATCATCGTTACGCGCTGACGTAGTGATAGTAATATCCAAGCCACGCAGGGTATCGACTTTATCGTAATCAATTTCCGGGAAAATGATCTGCTCAGTCACACCCATCGCGAAGTTACCGCGACCGTCGAATGACTTTGGGCTGATACCACGAAAGTCACGTACACGTGGGATAGCAACAGAGATCAAGCGATCCAGAAATTCATACATGCGCTCGCGGCGCAGCGTAACTTTGCAGCCAATCGGCCAACCGTCACGAATTTTAAAGCCCGCAATTGATTTACGCGCTTTGGTTACTACAGGCTTTTGACCGCTGATTTTCTCAAGGTCAGCCAGAGCAGCTTCCAATACTTTCTTGTCACCCGCAGCTTCACCGACACCCATGTTCAGAGTGATCTTGGTAATACGGGGAACTTCCATCGCGTTAGCGAGACCCAGCTCTTCAATAAGCTTGGCGCGCAACTCGTTGTTATACAGTTCGCTTAATCGTGCCATTTTCTAATAACCCCTACGCGTCGATCGCTTCGCCGCTGGATTTAAATACGCGGGTCTTAGTGCCGTCTTCAGCAACTTTGAAGCCCACCCGATCCGCTTTATTCGAAGACGGATTATAAATCGCGACGTTCGACACCTGGATAGGCGCCTCTTTCTCAACGATACCGCCGGCCACACCCAGCTGTGGGTTAGGACGTTGGTGCTTCTTGATCATATTGATGCCGGAGACCAGCACGCGATTTTCGTCCAGTACTTTTTGTACCTTGCCGCGCTTGCCTTTGTCTTTACCGGTTAAGACGATAACTTCGTCTTCACGTTTAATCTTGCGCATTATGCTGACCTCAGTCTTCTCTTCAGCGAACCAATTACAATACTTCAGGTGCCAGAGAGATAATCTTCATGAACTTCTCACCACGCAGCTCTCGAGTCACCGGCCCAAAAATACGAGTGCCGATAGGAGCCAAACTGGCGTTCAGCAGTACTGCTGCATTGTCGTCGAACTTAATCAGCGAACCATCGCCGCGACGAACGCCTTTCTTGGTGCGAACTACGACCGCTGTCATTACCTGACCTTTTTTCACTTTGCCACGAGGAATTGCCTCTTTGACAGTGACTTTGATCAGATCGCCGACACGAGCGTAACGACGGTGTGAGCCGCCAAGCACTTTGATGCACATAACGCGACGCGCGCCACTGTTATCTGCAACTTCCAAATAGCTTTCTGTTTGAATCATTTCTTACTCCAAAGCAGTCAACTGTGCATCAAGCCATTGAACACAGGCCGCCGGCCAAATTAAATCTGCTTAGCCGTCTCTTCAACGCGCAGCAAAGTCCATGACTTACTCTTAGACAGCGGACGCGTCTCACAAACTGTTACCACGTCTCCAGTCTTGCACTCATTATTCTCATCATGAGCGTGGACTTTAGAAGAACGGGTCAAGTACTTACCGTAGATTGGGTGTTTCACACGACGCTCTACCAGTACAGTGATGGTTTTATCCATCTTGTCGCTAACTACCTTACCGGTGGCGGTACGAGCGCTCTTTGCTGCTTCTGACATTTTAATTACCTGCCTTTTCCTGGAGCACAGTCTTAATGCGCGCAATTTCTTGACGAGTCTGCTTCAGCAGATGCGTCTGCGCCAACTGGCCGGTACTTTTCTGCATGCGCAGCTTGAACTGCTCTTCGAGCAACTTCAGCAGCTGGGCATTGAGCTCGTCTACTGACTTTTCGCGTAATTCAATAGCGTTCATTACATCACCACCCGCTTAACAAATTGGGTTGCTACCGGAATCTTAGCTGCTGCCAGTGCAAAGGCTTCGCGCGCCAGCTCTTCGGGCACACCTTCCACTTCATACAGCACTTTGCCGGGTTGAATTTGGGCAACCCAATATTCAACGTTACCCTTACCTTTACCTTGACGAACCTCGAGAGGCTTCTCAGTAATTGGCTTATCCGGGAAAACGCGGATCCAGATTTTACCGCCACGTTTAATGTGACGAGTCATGGCACGACGAGCTGCCTCGATCTGGCGAGCGGTGATACGACCGCGTCCGACTGCTTTCAGGCCGAAATCACCAAAGCTGACCCGGCTGCCGCGTTCTGCCAGACCGCGATTGCGGCCCTTCTGTACCTTGCGAAACTTTGTGCGCTTCGGCTGTAACATGTGCGTAACCCTTACTCTGAACCTTTCTTAGCCTTGGCTTCGACTGCTTCGTTTCTGTTCCCCAGGATTTCACCCTTGAAGATCCAGACCTTGACACCGATGATGCCGTAGGTAGTCGCTGCCTCGTATGTGGCGTAGTCGATATCTGCGCGCAGAGTGTGGAGAGGTACACGACCTTCCCGGTACCACTCAGTACGTGCGATCTCAGCACCACCAACACGGCCACTAACTTGTACTTTGATGCCTTCCGCGCCTTGGCGCATTGCATTCTGTACCACACGCTTCATCGCGCGACGGAACATAACGCGGCGCTCAAGCTGCTGTGCAACATTCTGTGCAACCAGCTTCGCATCAAGATCCGGCTTGCGAACCTCTTCAATGTTAATGTGCACGGGTACAGACATGCGCTTGCTGAGCTCTTTGCGCAGCTTCTCAACGTCTTCACCCTTTTTGCCAATAACAATGCCAGGGCGTGCAGTGTGAATAGTAATGCGTGCGGTTTGTGCCGGACGCTCGATCACAATGCGGCTAACAGAAGCGTGCGCCAACTTCTCTTCCAAGTACTCGCGAACTTGGATGTCAGTCACCAGCTGTTGTGCGTACTGTTTGCTGCCTGCATACCAGACAGAGTTGTGATCTTTTACAATTCCGAGCCGGATGCCGGTCGGGTGTACTTTCTGACCCATTTGGTCTCTCCTACTAACCTTCGCCGTCGGCTACTTTAATCGTGATATGACAAGACCGCTTCAAGATGCGATCGGCCCGGCCTTTTGCACGGGGGCGCAGACGCTTCATCGTCATACCCTCGTCGACAAAGATTGTCGAAACTCGCAATTCATCAACATCAGCACCTTCGTTGTGCTCGGCGTTGGCGATTGCAGAGTTCAGCACCTTCTTAATGATGCCGGCTGCCTTTTTGGAGCTAAACGTCAACAAATCCAGCGCTTCTTCTACACCCTTGCCGCGAATCTGGTCAGCAACCAAACGGGCCTTCTGGGCGGAGATACGTGCGCCTTTTAAACGTGCCGCTACTTCCATCGTTTATGCCTCTCCCAGCCCAAGCTTAACGCTTGGCCTTTTTATCAGCCACGTGCCCCTTATAGGTGCGAGTCGCGGCGAATTCACCCAATTTGTGCCCAACCATATCCTCGGTAACCATTACCGGAACATGTTGACGACCGTTGTGTACCGCGATGGTTAAACCAACCATCTCGGGGAGAATCATAGAACGACGCGACCAAGTCTTGATCGGACGACGATCGTTTTTCTCAACCGCTGTCTCTACCTTCTTCAAAAGATGAAGATCGATAAACGGTCCTTTCTTCAATGAACGTGGCACAAGCTAATCCTCTTTACTCTGACTGCGCTTATTTTCTGCGATCACGCACAATCAGCTTATCTGTACGCTTATTTTTACGGGTCTTATACCCTTTAGTCGGAACACCCCAAGGAGTTACAGGATGACGACCACCAGAGGTACGACCTTCACCACCACCATGTGGGTGATCAACGGGGTTCATAGCCACACCGCGAACGGTAGGACGAACACCACGCCAACGCGCCGCACCGGCTTTACCCAACTTACGCAGGCTGTGCTCGCTGTTTGAAACCTCGCCCAATGTGGCGCGGCACTCAGCAAGAATCTTGCGCATTTCGCCGCTGCGCAAACGCACAGTGGCATATTGGCCTTCACGTGCAACCAACTGCACTGATGCACCTGCACTACGAGCGATCTGAGCGCCTTTACCAGGCTTCATTTCGATGCAGTGTATTGTGCTACCGACTGGAATGTTGCGCAGCGGCAGCGCGTTACCGGGCTTAATAGGCGCTGACTCACCAGAGAGCACCTCATCACCTGCGGCAACACCCTTAGGTGCAATCACGTAGCGACGCTCACCGTCCGCGTACTTAAGCAATGCAATATACGCAGTACGGTTAGGGTCATACTCCAAGCGCTCAACAACAGCAGGAACGCCATCTTTGTTGCGCTTGAAGTCGATAATACGGTAGTGCTGCTTGTGACCACCACCAACGTGACGAGTTGTGATACGCCCGTTGTTGTTACGACCACCATTGCGCGACTGACTCTCAAGCAAGGCCTTGTGCGGAGCGCCTTTGTGCAGCTCAGCATTAACCACTCGAACGACGTGACGGCGTCCGGGAGAGGTCGGTTTACTTTTTACAATTGCCATTTGACTCAGCTCCAGACTTATTCAGCGACTGCAAAGTCGATATCTTGACCCTGCACCAGGCTTACATAAGCCTTCTTCCAGTTTGGCTTTTTGCTCAGGCCAAAACGGTTACGCTTAACTTTGCCTTTCATGTTCACGGTGCGTACGTCAACAACGTCCACCTTGAACAGCTTTTCGACTGCGTTTTTAATTTCCAGCTTGGTAGCGCTGGGCAGCACACGAAAAACGACCTGATTACCTGCTTCGGCACTCATTGCGCTTTTTTCAGAAACGTGAGGACCGAGCAATACTTTGTAAATGCGCTCCTGATTCATCCCAACATCTCCTCAAACTTTTTCAATGCCGCAACGGTAACCACAACTTTGTCGTAACCGATCAAGCTCACGGGGTCGACACCGTTCACATCACGAACATCAACATCGTGAAGGTTGCGCGCCGCCAGGTACAAATTGCCAGTCACTTCTTCAGTAACAATCAACGCACCTTTTACATCCAGCTCAGCCAGCGACTTAACAAGCAGCTTAGTCTTAGGTGCTTCAAGCGCCATCTCTTCAACGACAACCAGACGCTCCTGACGAGCCAGCTCCGACAAAATAGAACGCAGAGCCGCGCGGTACATCTTGCGGTTTACTTTTTGACTGTGATCTTGAGGCTTCGCCGCAAAGGTCACACCACCGCCAGTCCAAATTGGGCTGCGGATGGTACCAGCACGCGCGCGGCCAGTACCTTTTTGACGCCATGGCTTCTTACCACCACCACTCACTTCAGAGCGGGTTTTCTGTGCACGAGTACCCTGACGAGCACCGGCCAGATAGGCAGTCACAACCTGGTGAACCAGGTCTTCATTAAACTCACGAGCAAAGGCGACATCGGAAACCTGGATAGTTCCAGCCGCTGCACCGTTACCGGGTTTCGCAATATTCAGTTCCACTGCTTAGCCCCCTAGGATTTTTTTGCTTTAACAGCAGGACGTACAAACACGTCACCACCTGGCGCACCGGGAACCGCACCCTTGATCAAAATCAAGTTGCGCTCTGCATCGACACGTACAACTTCCAGCGTCTGCACAGTCACACGCTCAGCACCCATGTGACCCGCCATCTTCTTACCTTTGAAGACGCGACCAGGAGTCTGGCATTGACCGATAGAACCCGGCGCACGGTGCGACAATGAGTTACCGTGAGTAGCGTCTTGCATATGGAAGTTCCAACGCTTAACACCACCCTGGAAGCCCTTACCTTTAGACTGCCCAGTAACATCAACTTTCTGACCTGCTTCAAATGCAGCAACAGTCAGCTCAGCACCAACCTCTGGAGCGTCATCACCTTCTTCAAGGCGAAACTCCCAAAGTCCGCGACCAGCCTCAACACCTGCTTTAGCAAAGTGCCCAGCTTCAGCTTTTGAAATACGTGACGCCTTACGAGCTCCAGCCGTCACTTGAATAGCGCGATAGCCGTCAGCATCGTCTGCTTTGACACGAGTAACGCGATTGGGCTCAACCTCAATCACCGTTACCGGAATAGATACGCCGTCGTCTGTAAAAACGCGAGTCATGCCGCTTTTACGACCGACCAAACCAATAGTCATTGCTCCAACCTCTCAGTGTACGGGGCTTAACCCTCTACGGCCGCGCTCTCACGCGTTACACAACCCAGGGCCAGCCCCTGAGCGGGTCTGAATATATTCAGTAAATTTTAATTAGCCGAGGCTAATTTGAACTTCTACACCAGCCGCCAGATCTAGCTTCATCAAAGCGTCTACAGTTTTTTCTGTAGGCTCTACGATATCCAACATGCGCTTGTGGGTGCGGATCTCATACTGATCTCGCGCATCCTTGTTTACATGTGGAGAGACCAGAACCGTGTAACGCTCCTTGCGAGTAGGCAGCGGGATTGGACCCCGAACCTGCGCGCCAGTGCGCTTAGCGGTATCTACGATCTCTTGCGTAGACGCATCGATAAGGCGGTGATCAAAAGCTTTTAAACGAATGCGAATCCGTTGATTTTGCACCTGATCAAACTCCCATCCCGAAAATACCTTCGAGCCACTATCGGCGCCAACTGGCCGAGACAACCCGAAAAAAGAAGCGGCATATTAATGACCTAACCGCCCCGTGTCAACAACTATTCGACACAAAGGCAATTAAAGACGCTACCGCGCGTTTTAGGGCGCCAATTGCACCCATTGTTACCCAGAAAGGGAGGCCAAAGCCTCCCTCTCACACTGCTGCGCGAATAACGTCGCGCGCCAGCATTACTCTACGATTTTCGCTACCACGCCGGCGCCAACAGTACGGCCACCTTCACGGATTGCAAAACGCAGACCTTCTTCCATCGCGATAGGCGCAATCAATGTCACGTCCATTTTCACGTTGTCGCCAGGCATTACCATTTCTGTACCTTCTGGCAGCTCACACGCACCCGTTACGTCCGTGGTGCGGAAGTAGAACTGTGGACGGTAGCCTTTGAAGAATGGCGTGTGACGACCACCTTCATCTTTGCTCAGTACGTACACTTCGGCTTCGAAGCGAGTGTGCGGAGTGATTGAGCCAGGCTTAGCCAATACTTGGCCACGCTCAACTTCGTCACGCTTAGTACCACGCAGCAGAACACCAACGTTCTCACCAGCACGACCTTCGTCGAGCAGCTTGCGGAACATTTCAACACCAGTACAGGTAGTCTTGGTGGTGTCTTTGATACCGACGATTTCGATTTCGTCACCAGTGTTCAGAACACCACGCTCGATACGACCGGTTACTACGGTACCGCGACCAGAGATCGAGAACACGTCTTCGATTGGCATCAAGAACGGCTGATCGATAGCGCGCTCGGGCTCAGGGATGTACTCATCCAGAGCTTTAACCAGCTTGGCAACAGCAGTTGTACCCAGCTCGTTGTCGTCTTCGCCGTTCAATGCCATCAGGGCAGAACCCGCAATGATTGGCGTGTCGTCGCCTGGGAAGTCGTAAGTGTCGAGCAGCTCACGCAACTCCATTTCAACCAGCTCGAGCATTTCGTTGTACTCTTCGCTGCCTACGCCGCCACAGTCTTCAGCCAGCAGGTCGGCTTTGTTCAGGAAGACAACGATGTAGGGAACACCAACCTGACGAGACAGCAGGATGTGCTCACGCGTCTGAGGCATTGGGCCGTCAGTTGCACCACATACCAAGATCGCGCCGTCCATCTGAGCGGCACCAGTGATCATGTTTTTAACGTAGTCGGCGTGCCCTGGGCAGTCGACGTGTGCGTAGTGACGAATGTCTGAATCGTACTCTACGTGAGAGGTAGCGATGGTAATACCACGCTCACGCTCTTCAGGCGCATTATCGATACCGTCGAATGCAACGGCTTCACCGCCGAAGACTTCTGCACAAACGCGCGTCAGCGCTGCAGTCAGAGTCGTTTTACCATGGTCAACGTGACCGATGGTGCCCACGTTGACGTGGGGCTTACTACGTTCAAATTTTTCCTT
>NZ_KE383819.1:13516-144605 GCF_000422345.1 Neomelitea salexigens DSM 19753 | reverse complement strand
CGCATGCCGTACTCGGCCAGCAGCGCCGCGTCTATGCTGTCGGTCTTGCTGTTCTGTAGTTTGATATTGGCGAAGTGCTTGGTGCTCTTGGGGTTGATCACCGCCACAGGCAGACCTGCCTCAGCTAGAGCTACCGCCAGATCAAAGTAATACACGCCCGTTGCTTCCATGACGATGCACTTCGGTTGAAGCTTCTTCATCGTGGACACCAGTGAATTGTGTCCATCCGGAGACTGCTTGTACTGCTTGGGCTTGCTAAATTTCCCCTCCTCACAGGTCACAACATCTACAGAGCTAGCACCAATATCCACCCCAACAAATAAAGACATACCCTTCACTCGCAACGCTAAATTAACGACAATAGTCACAGGTTCCCCGACCTCGCACTGACTTACCTGCTACCGACCTTGTGATACGAAGTCACGCGCAAGCGGCTTCGGGATACCCTTCGGAGTAGGTAATGAGGCGGGGAGCCGCTCTACAGACGAAGTCAGAACAAGCTGCTTCCAGGAGCGAACGGCCTCCCCAGTAACCGGTAAACCATAATCCATGTGACGCGTTGGCAACATACAAGGAGCGACTTCAGTCGCGAAGGTTCGAAGCTACGAACCACGTTCGGCAGCACGGATAGCGAAGAGCCCTTTTCGAGGCCTCAATCGCGGTTGACAGCGTGCCCCATGACCGCAGGGAGTGCTTTGGGTAAACCGCTCCTACAAAATCTTAAAACCCGGCAATACTGCCCTCTCGCCTGGGGTCGGCACCGCCCAGTAAGCCCTGCTCGGTAATGTGAATTACATGCAGACCGCTGGTTTGGTCGCGCAGTGTCACGGGGTGGCCTCTGCCGCGCATCCGTGCCACCGTGGCGGGGTCGGCTTTGCCGCTTTCCATCTCCACGCCACGTCCCATGGCAATGATATGGCCTTCGGCGATGGCCTCGCCCACGGGCATATTGAGCGCAAGGATGCGGTACAGGCTGGCCGCAACATAGTCGATAATACGTGCCCCACCGGGACTACCTAGCGCTAACACGGGTTGCTGATTTTTAAACACAATGGTGGGAGCCATTGACGAGCGTGGCCGCTTGCCAGCAGCAACACGGTTGGCAACCAGTGCCCCGTCTTTGCTCAGCGGCGAGAATGAAAAGTCCGTGAGCTGATTGTTCAGTAGAAAACCGCCTACCATCACGCGGGAGCCGAAAGCAGTTTCAATGCTGCTGGTCATGCTCACCACATTTCCCCAGCGGTCAACAATGCTGAAGTGGGTGGTGGAGGGGAGTTCAGGCGACGAGGCCGAGCGGCGTTTGGGAGCTGTTGCCGGGTTGCCGGGCTTCACGTCTGCGAGGACGGCGGCGTTATCGATCAGCATTGCGCGCTGGCGCAGGTAGTCGCTGTCTACCATTGCTTGGCTGGGCACCTCGACAAAGGCTGGGTCGCCCACGTAGTGGTTGCGGTCGGCGAAGGCCAAGCGCGAGGCCTCAATAAAGCCGTGCTGCCAATCGGTGCGCAAGCCCATGCGTTGTTCGTATGCGTCTAGCATTCCCAGAATGGCCAGTACCGTGGTTGCCCCTGACGAAGGCGGCGGTGCGCCACATACCGAGTACTCCCGGAATGGTGCGCACAGTGCTTCGCGCTTGATCGCACGGTAATTCGCCATGTCTTGCAGGGTGAGCTCACCGGCACTATTTGGGTCATTGCGAACGGCATCGACAATGGCCTGGGCGAGCTTGCCGCGATAAAAGTCTTCGCTGCCGTGTTTTTGTATGCGACCTAGTGTCGCAGCGTAAGCGGGGTTCTTCAGTACATGCCCGACTGGCTTAGGCTGCCAGCCGCCATCTGTGCGCGTAAAAAAGTAGCGTTGAATATAGGGGTTTACGGCCACCTTAGGCATGCGCTCAAGCAAAATATGCAGGCGTTCTGATACTGCAAAACCCTGCTCGGCAAGGCGAATTGCCGGCTCAAAAAGTGTCGCCCAAGGCAGTTTGCCATGAGCGCGATGGGCAGCTTCCAGCATTGCCAATACGCCGGGTACGCCCACCGAGCGGCCGCCAATCACGGCGTCGAAAAAGCGCATGGGCTTGCCATCGGCCTGTAAAAAATACGTGTCGTTAGCGGTGGCTGGCGCAGTCTCCCGGCCGTCCCAGCTCTCCAGTACCTCGCGCTGTGCCTGCCAATGAAGCATAAAGGCACCGCCGCCAATGCCTGACGACTGCGGTTCAACCAAACCGAGCACCAATTGCGCCGCAATGGCCGCGTCGACCGCGGAGCCACCTTTCTGCAGCACCCATTTCGCGGCGTCACTGGCATGAGGGTTCGCGGTAACCGCCATTGCGGTTTGGTATCGCGCCGACTTAATTTGGCCAAAGCCGCTCGCCGCTTCCGGAACAATAAGGGGGTCGCTGGCGTGGGCGAACGTGCTCAGGTATAACCAAAGCAACGTCAGCAAGGTTTTGTGCGCTTTCAACAATTTATCCTCCAGTGCCGCGGTGGGAAAAGCTCGCCGTGGGCCAGTGTAGCGCAAACCCAGTAGTGGTCTCACAATTTTATCAAGGGGTGACATAGTGAGCGCGGTTTGTTTATGATCGGTTTTACTTGCGGTACCGAACCGTTATCGCGCGCCACGACGTGGTGTCGGTATCCAGGGAAGGAAACGAGATCGGTACAACCATAACAATAAGACGTAAACGATAGCGACCTAGGGAAGGGATGACGATGTTAGAACAGCTCCCCGCTGTGTATATTTTAGCGAACCGACAAAGTGGCAGCCTGCACAGTGGTGTTGCCGCCAATTTACGACAACACCTCCATGACTATCGCCAGGCCTTGAGCGAAATTCGCAAAGAGGTATTCGAGCTCGTGTATTTTGAGCTTTTTGAAGACCTCGAGCAGGCCTATATGCGAGAGAAACAAATCCAGGAATACTCCCACCGCCGCAAAACCGCCTTAATCGACAGTATTAACCCCAGGTGGGACGATCTCTACCAGACCGGGGAAGAAGCCTGAGCGCCGCGCTTGTTCGTATTCGGTGAATTCGATACCATCTGCCGCCTTAATTGCAATCCGGTGACTTATGAAACGCATCGTATACCCAGGTACTTTCGACCCGATCACCCGCGGTCATATCGATCTGGTCGAGCGCGCCAGCAAACTGTTCGACACCGTTGTGCTCGCCGTCGCGAACAGCGAGAAAAAGCAGCCGATGTTCGCCTTGCAAGAGCGCATGGAACTGTGTGCCGAAGCGCTTTCCCACCTGCCAAATATTGAAGTGTGCAGCTTCACCGGACTGACCGTGGAACTGGCGCAAGAGCAAAACTGCCACAGTATTTTGCGCGGCGTACGCACCGTGGCTGACTACGAGTACGAACTGCAGTTAGCCAACATGAACCGCGCGCTGGCACCGGATCTGGAAACCGTATTCCTGACCCCTGGAGAGTCCCTCTCTTACGTCTCCTCCTCACTGCTGCGCGAAATTGCCAGCATGGGCGGCGATGTTTCACGTTTCGTGCCCGACAACGTCATGGTGGCACTCAACGCCCGCTTCTCACGCAAGTAACGGCAATAGCATGGCACTGCTGATCACCGACGAATGCATCAACTGCGACGTATGCGAGCCAGAGTGCCCTAACGAAGCGATCTATATGGGCGAGGAAATCTACGAAATCGATCCCGCCCGCTGCACCGAATGTGTCGGTCACTTCGACGAACCCCAATGCCAGCAAGTCTGCCCAGTAGACTGCATCCCCCTCGATCCCAACCACATCGAAACCGAAGAACAACTCCTCGCCAAATACCATAAATTGACCGATTGAGCGGAATCGGTCGCGGTCAGGCCCGCTCCTACAGCGCCGTGGGCATGTTCGGGTTTTCGTAGGAGCCCGCCAGAGGGCGATACAGTCCAGTTTGATTAAGAATATCGTGCTAACTTACGAAGGAAATATCTGACACAGGGACGTGTTGATGCCTATCAAATCACGACGTGGTTATGCACTACGAACGGGGCGGCGCTCAATAATGGGCCAAACCTACATGGTCACAACGGTGACGTGGCAGCGGCAAAGTCTCTTCCACAACCTCCAGCTAGGTCGTTGCGTTTCGCGATCAATCTGTTCATCACCCTACGCAGATACAGTGGCCCATGTTGTAATGCCTGACCACTTTCACTGGCTTTTTGAGCTAAAAGATCGAAGCCTTTCAGAAGTCGTTCAGCGAGTTAAAACCGAATCTGCCAAGCAGATAAATCACACTCTAAATCGCCCCTCAGCAAAAATCTGGCAACCCGGTTTCTATGATCACGCCTTGCGTCGTGACGAAGACCTGCGCGCAGCGGCGCGATATATCATTGCCAACCCACTTCGCGCAGGCTTGGTTGACGATCTTGGTCAATATGCGCTGTGGGATGCAGTGTATTTATAGTTCAGGGCATCGCGGTCAGGCCCGCTCCTACACGAACGGCCAAGGCAGGTTCATTGTAGGATAGCGTGGCCCGCGAGTGGAGCGAGTGCTGTGGCCAGCCCGCCTGAGGGCGACCGGAGCGAACGGTAGGGGTCGATCGATCACTGCCCACGACACTCCCTTCGGTCATGGGCCGCGCCGTGCTGCAGGTTATGGCTGGTCGTAGTGCCCACCAATGGCGAAGATATAAATGGATTTATCGTCGAACCGATATATCAACCGGTCTTTCTGGGAAATCCGTTTTGACCAAAGGCCGGAAAGGTTATGTTTCAGTGGCTCGGGTTTTCCCAAGCCGGAAGAGGGGTCGTTGGATCGCAGCATTTCTCTGAGCAATTTACATAAGGCTTTGTGCAAACGCTTGTCTTTTTCGCGCACGGCTTCATAGGCTTCCCAGGTATTACCCTCAAATACCAGTGATCTCATTCATTTGCTCGTCAGTCGGTTTGTAGCCTTGGCTGCGGGTATGGGTGTCAAGGGAGTCGGCAATTTGCTGCATCAGGTCTTTGTTCTGGAGCACGTAAAGAGTTTCTTGCTCTCGCTCCCAATCGTCGGCACTAATGACCACAAACGCCTCGCCAGCCCTTCTCGTAACCTTGAGGGGCTCATGCCGGCTAACTACTTCTTCTACAACACTTTTCAGGTTGTCTCTAAACTTGTTTACGCTAATGGTGTCCATACGGGTATCCTTATGTACGGAAATGCCGTACAACTATATACCGTAAGTGCTAACAAGGCCAAGGGTTTTGGTCGCGGTCAGGCCCGCTACCCAAAGCACTCCCTTCGGTCATGGGGCACGCTGTCCTACGTGAACGGCAAAGGTGGGATGGTTATAGGACAGTGTGGCCCCTGTAGGAGCCCGCCCGAGGGCGAGCGGAACGAATGGCACGGATGGGATTTTGGTCGCGGTCAGGCCCGCTCCTACACGAACGGCCGAGGTGGGCTCATTGTAGGACAGCGTGGCCCGCGAGCAGAGCGAGTGCTGTGGCCAGCCCGCCTGAGGGCGACTGGAGCGAATGGCACGGAATGGGGTTTGGTCGCGGTCAGGCCCGCTCCTACAACACGCAGGCCTCGCCGCGCCTAAACTACTTATCCGACTTGTATTCGTAGTGGTAGTAACCATACCCGTAGCCGTAGCCATAACCCGACGCACGGCGCTCTACGGCGTTAAGGACAACGCCCTTCACGGTAATGCCGTTTTGTTCGAAGCGCTGTTTAGTCACTTCCAGCTCTTTAATCGGGTTCAGGCCAAAGCGGGCAACGATCATGGTCACGCCACACTGGCGGCCCACAATGGCGGCATCGGTAACGGCCATAATTGGCGGGGTATCGACAATAACCAAGTCAAACTGTTCTTTTACTTCGTTGAGCAGATCAGTCAGTTGCTGGCTCATTAACAATTCCGACGGGTTGGGAGGGATCACTCCACGAGGCATGACAAACAGCTCGCCAACGCGTGTCGGTTTTATCGCTTCTTGAACGCTAATTCGCTTGCCCAGTACGTCGCTCACACCGTTATCTGGCTGCATGCCAAACATCTTATGCATATAGCCTTTGCGAAGGTCCATATCGATCAGCAGTACGCGCTGACCCGCCTGAGCTACTACCGCCGCAAGGTTGCCGGAAACAAACGACTTACCCACATTGGGACTGGGGCCGGAGATCATCATCACATTGTTTTCAGCTTCCAGCATGGCAAAGTGTAGGCTGGTGCGCAGGTTGCGCAGGCTTTCAACCGCGATATCGGTAGGGTTTTTATGGGCCAGCAGGTCGTGAGGGTGTTGGTTCTTCTGTTTCTTGCGAATGGCTTGGCGACGTTTGCCCGCACCATCGAGCTTACGCTGCTCATCGGAAAGTGGAATGCTGGTATATACCGGCAGGCCAATAGCCTCTATGTCATCGGGGTTTTCAACACCGCGATTCAGTGCCGAGCGCACCAACACCAAGGCTACTGAGAGGAAGCCGCCCAGCAGCGTGGCAATCACTACAATCAGTGGCTTCTTGGGTTTAACGGGCTCTTCCACGTTAACAGCGGCGTCGTCAACAATGCGCACATTGCCCACGGTACCCGCCCGCACAATATCTAGCTCCTGAATATTGTTCAGCAATTGCGTATAAATTTCGGTACCAACTTCTAGGTCGCGCTTAAGCCCAAGCAGCTCCTGTTGGGTGCCAGGTAGGCTCTTGATACGCTCGTCCAGCTCTTGCTTACGTGAGCGCAGCTCGGCCATTTGCTCCCGCCACGCCTGATAGGCGGGGTGGTCGCGGGTATATTTACGGTCCAGCTCGGCCTGCTGTAATTGCAGCTCAGCAACACTGGTTTCCAGCTCGACTACTTGATCAAGCAGCGCTTCGGCTTCGGCAGTAATGTTTACTGAGCCCGCTTTAACTTGGTAGTCATTAAACTTGCGCTCGGCTTCTTCCAGGTCGCGCTTAATACTCGGCAATTGCTCGCGGAGGAAGTCCAGGCTTTTTGATGCCTCGGCAGATTGGCGCTCAACGTTCTGGCGAAGATAGTTCTGCGCCACCACGTTCAATACATTTTCAGCGTGGCTGGGGGTGTCGTCTTCCAATGACAGGGCGATAATGCCTGAGTCTTTGCCGCGTTCAGAGGCGCCCAGCGTTTCTTGCAGCTCAATAATGGCGCTCAAGCGACGCTGACGGACAACGCTAAATTCGGTGCCAGGGTTGGCGCTCAGCTCACTCACAAACAAGTTATACCCCGGCGCGCTGGCACGCTGGCCAACGCGGCCCTCTAAAATCAATGCATCGTCGGGGGAATACAGCGCGTAGTTGCCATCGCCCAGGCTACGCAGCACATGCGCCTCGCCGAAAAACGCTGCAGGTACCGAAAATTCACTCACTCTCAGTGCTTCGCCGCCCCAGGCATAGCTGCTCATGCCCATCAGCGGGGCTGCGATTTCGCCGTCCAAGCCGGCGAACCGGCGGGCGACCGCCGCGCCAATAACGGGGAAGTACTTCGGCTCGATAACAATGTCCAGGTTCAGTTTGTCTACCGCACTGCCCAGCACCGTGCGGCTTTTAATCAACTCTATCTCCGTAACCGCCGCAGATTCGCCACCAAACATCTCGGTAATGTCACCCATGCCGGGTAAACCGGGCGACTTCTCTTCCACCTGCACAATGGCGTTGGCGCGGTAGATAGGCGTTGCCAGTAAGGCATAGGCCACGCCAAAAAACATGAAGATAGTGGTAATGCCGACAATCAGATTTTTGTTGTCCCACAGGGTGGCAAAAAGGGCGAGCAAATCAATTTCATCGTCTGCCTGACTGGGTTTGGTAGCATTAACGGGTGCTTGTGTACTCATAGTCATTTCCAACGGGCGCTATTACTCGCCTTGTCCTATTCAGTCCGGCCGCTAGGGCGCAATGTATGCGGTGCTATACCCGCGCCATCATTAATTCTGGTTTTCGATATCGCCCAGGGTGTTAGTGGCGATGATGCTCGGCAGCAACTGACTCAGGAAGCGGTTCCAGCGGGTGATCGGCGCGGGTGACACATACACAATATCGCGTGGCGACAGCGTGAACTTATCAGCCAGCATAAAGCCAACGGCAGAGGCTGCGTTTAGGTGGTAGACGGTGGCGTTATAAACGGGCATGCCGTCCTCGTCGCGGCTTACTCCGGTGTTGCGCAGCACGTATATGCCGCGGCCGTCGGCGCGGTTTTCATTAATGCCATTGGCGCTGGCCAGTGCCTCAGCCAGGCTGGTGCCTGTGCGGGACATAAGAATGCCCTGCGGCCGGTTAACTTCGCCGAGTACAAAGACTTTGTCGGCGTCATTGCGTGGCACGTGAATCAGGTCGCCGTGCTGCAGCAGCAGGTTTTCACTCCAGGCGCCGGTTTCATAGAGCGAGCGCAGCGAGATGCTCTGGGTTTCACCATTGCGCGTTAGTTGAATGTCGCCCCACGAGGCGTTGTTGGCGAGGCCGCCCAACTGCTCAATGGCGTCGATCAGCGTGAGCGGAATTTTGGTTACTGGCACAACGCCGGGCTGACGAACTGCGCCGCTTACGTACACACGCTGGCTTCTGAAATCGGCCACGCGCACATCGACTTGTGGGCGCTTAATGACTGAGGCCAGCTTTTGTTCCAACTGCGCCTTAATTTCGGCAGTTGTCAGGCCATTCACTTGCAGCTCGCCGGCATAGGGGTAGAACACCGTACCGTCGGCCTTCACCTCGTTGCCACCCTCGGCTGCGGTGCGGAAGGAACCCGCGGGTATCGTTAGTTCGGGGTGTTCCCACACGGTAATGGTCAGCACATCGCCGGGGCCAACGCGGTATTGGTAGTCGTTAAGCTGCTGCTCCAAGTCACTGCTCAGCGTTGCTTGGCGAGCGGCGGGGGCGTTCATATTGGCGAGCAGGGTCGCATTAATGGGAATGTAGCGAATCTCGGTTTCGGCGGGGGTGTAATCCTCGGGGGTATCGTCAAACCACACCGAGTTCATGCGGCTCATATTACTGCCCGGTACTACCGTGCATGCTGCGCAGCTCAGCACCAATGCGCTGGCAAGCAAATTTTTCACTTTCATTCCCTAACCCTTGCTACACCGCTGGCCCCGTGGTGCCAGCTAGTCCATAAATAATGTTTTAATTTTCTGTACGAGTCGATCGTCGCGACTACCAACGATAGCGCGCTTCTATGAAGGCGCTCTCAATGCCATGGTCGTAGTTATACAGTTGCAGGCCATCATCCACCTTGATGTAGCCCACTTCGGCGTTCAAGCCACCAAATTGCTGGCTGTAACTAATTTCCAAGGTATTGCCTTCACCCTGACTGCGGCCAGCAGCGCCGCGACCGCCGCCATCAATATTTAAGGCAACGTCCGAGTAACGCAACGACCAACGGCTACCGTCCGGCAGCATCCAGTCCAGGCCGAGAGTATCCAGCTCGCTGTCGTTATCGATACTGGCACCAATGGCGCGGCCCTTATAGCGGTAGCCATTCTTGTAAATGGCATGTTCATACACGTAGTTACTGCGCTCATCGCCAATTAATGCGCCCGCTGTGGTTTGGGTGCGCTCTAAAAACCAGTGCAGGCGGTGCTTTTCAATTGCAAACAAGCCATTCAGGCCCACTACATGGGTTAAGCGAGAGGGTTGGTAGCCGCTTTCATCTTCGCCAATATGCTGGATGTAAGCGCCTTGATTGCCCCAAGGCGTCGCCCACAGCATTTTCACATCAAAACCGGCCAGCTGGTTGCCCGGCTCATTTTCCTGGGTAAGTCCGCCGTCCCCGCGGTTGTCATTACCCAGCATAAGATCCTTAAAACTGGAAAAGTTCTCATCGCGGCCATCGCCACCCCACTGGGCGGTGCGACTGGCAGCAATTTCCAGCCACTGTGCGGGCTTGACCGCTACACGCATTCCTAACAATTTTGCGCCGGGTACTGCGCGTTCCCCTTCCAGCTGACCGGCAAAGGCCTGCAGTTGCCAAGGGCCAAGCCAGCTCAACAGCGGCGTTTCAAATTCATGGGCGCGGTTGCGTTGCAGGCTAATGCCTGGAACGGGCCGCGCATTGTTGGAAAGCAACAAACTGCTCTGCCAGCCAGCGCCCCACCAGCGGTCAATGGCGCCCAGTGCTACGCCCCAATTGCCAAAGGCCCGTGCAAGATAGCTGCCATCTAAACGGCGGTGTTCGCGCGGGGCATCGGGAATGTCATAGCTAAGGCGCAACTCGCCTGCCCAACTGCTGCTCATAAATTCAGCGGAAACAGCGCCGTATTCGGGGGCATTGTTGCTGTCGCCGAAGCCGGTTAAAAATCGACGTTCCTGCTCGCTGTGAGCAAGTTCAATACTGGCGCTAAAGGGTTTGCGCTCCTGCTCAAAGCGGGCCAACAAAGCGTCCAGTGCTTGGCGTTCCAGTGCACTAATATTGCGGGCTTGGGCACGTTTCAGGTCAGGTAAAATACTGCCCCACATCAGTGGCCATTGAGTCGTTGGTGCGGTAATAATGCCGGTGCTGGATAGCAGCTCAATATGGTGGCGCAAATCCAGCTCGTTTGGCCCAATCCAAGGCTTTGCGCTGGCGACAGAAGGTGCCACAGCACTAGCGGCCAGTAAACAGGCAGACAAAGAAAACGCTTTACACCGCTGGCCAATCAACATGCCTTGGAATTCCATCCTTTTTAGTAATTACGCGAACACCCCGCGCCGCTGCTCGCAACGCCAATATTCCAAACAGGCGAATGCGCCGCAATCATACGCGTGACCTAATAAGAAGGACAAGGATCATGCCAACGAACTGTGACAATGTCACGACATTGCCACCCCGCATGCCCCTGGTTTTCGTAGGAGCGGGCCTGACCGCGACTGAAGTATCCGTAGGAGCGGTTTCAACCGCGAATGTTGGTTTGCGGGCTGTTGTAGGACAGCGTGCCCCATGACCGTAGGGAATGTCTTGGGTAGCAGGCCTGACCGCGACCATACCTTATGTCTGATACCTCGTCGCACATTCACGTCCGCACCAAAACAACCCACCCAACAACCCCGCGCACCAACCCAGTGCGCCGCGCATCCGAGACTTGTAGGACAGCGTGCCCCGCGACCGAAGTATCTGTAGGAGCGGTTTTAACCGCGAATGATCTTCCCGCGCTGTTAGTAGGACGCCGTGCCCCATGACCATAGGGAATGTCTTGGGCAGCGGGCCCGACCGCGACCTTTGCCGGCGCGCCTCCAATACCACCGCCCTATACGCCCCCGGAATCGCTCAACACTCCACCCAAATTAACCAAACCGTAGCAATTCGCTGTCACACTACGCGCCGGAACAAAGCGAGCTCGGCAAACTGGTTGTTCAGCCAGCATTGGCGCAAAACCTGCATTACGATGTAATGCGAAGCGCAGGGCGGGGTAACAAGCGCGGCAGCTCTGCGCTGCGCCAATCTTGTCACTATGTCATCTTGTTAGAGATTTGCGGTTGGCTTTTGCACTGATGTGGCGCAAAATAGCGCCCCCTTCCAATGTGTTCAAGTAAGAAAGCTGGTTATCGAGGTGTAAGTAAACGCCCGGTTATGGTGTGAGAAATATCCCCGGCTAATGGAGGTAGTGCACTTGGCAAAGGGCGCCAGCACGTTAAACACCGAGCATACATTTATGTTAGCGGCCAGCGATATCAAGCGAGGGAATTGCTGTGAATACTAACCCAGTTCAAGCGTCCGGATCCGTCCGGCACGGAGGCTTCATTCGTCAGCACCATTCAATGCTGGTTGCCATGCATCAGCTATTTGATGTGTTGCTAACGTGGGGGCTTCTGGCTGCATTCGTTTACATTGCGGGTTATACGTGGGATGTGCCCCAGCAAATGGCGGCTTTCCTCACGTCCATATGTTTCCATATCCTGGCAAATAAAAACGGCCTCTACCTTTCGTGGCGTGGTCACTCCTTATTCGGCGAGGTGCGCGCTGTTTTCCTCACCTGGACGTTGGTTATTGGCGTTTTGCTGACCATCGTTTTCCTATTCGATATGACCGAACGCTACAGTGGTGGTGTAATGGTGGCGTGGGCGATAGCGGTGCCCGTATCCATCAGTTTTTATCGTGTTTCAGCGCGCATCATCATGCGTGAATTTCGTAGAGCGGGGGTAAACACTCGCCGTATCGCCATAGTAGGGGCCAAAGAGCCGGGCTTAAGTTTGGCTCGCAGTATTCTTGGTAGCCCCTGGATGGGCATAGACATCTCTGGCTTCTACGACAACCGAGTGAGTATCGGTAGCCACCCACTGCCAGCAGAAAAGGGTGGTGAAAAATTGCAGGTCATCGGCAATATCGATGCCTTAAAGAAAGAAGCTCGCGCAGGCAGTGTTGACGATATCTACATTGCACTACCTATGCGCGAAGAGGAAACCATTAAAGAGTTGGTAGAAGAGCTTTCCAATAGCTCATGCTGTGTGCACGTAGTGCCGGACCTGTTTACTTTCAAAATGCTAAATGCCCGCAGCCGAGAGATTGGTGGTCTGCCTGTAGTAAGCGTTTACGACACCCCCTTCGACTCCTTCGACTCAGCGGTAAAGCGTATAGAGGATGTAGTGCTTAGCTCCATCATCTTATGCTTAATTGCCATTCCTATGCTCATTATTGCGGCAGCAGTTAAATTTACCTCGCCCGGCCCTATTATTTTCAAGCAGCGTCGTTACGGGATCAATGGCGAGGAAATTGAGGTGTGGAAGTTTCGTAGTATGACCACTTGTGATAACGGCGATGTGGTTAAGCAAGCCACTAAGGGTGATGCGCGTATTACTAAAGTCGGGGCGTTTATTCGAAAAACGTCACTAGATGAACTCCCCCAGTTTATCAATGTTCTTCAGGGCTCTATGAGTATTGTTGGTCCGCGTCCTCATGCGGTGGCTCACAATGAGCTATATCGCGACAAAATTGACGGCTACATGCAGCGCCACTTGGTTAAGCCTGGAATTACTGGTTGGGCGCAGATAAATGGCTGGCGTGGTGAAACAGACACTATTGAAAAAATGGAAAAGCGGATTGAGTTTGATTTGTTTTATATTCGGCATTGGTCGGTGTGGTTTGATTTGCGCATAACATTTCTTACAATTTTTCGCGGCTTCCTTACTAGCTCTGCATAGCAAAGCGCATCGGTTATGGATGGTTAGATTAAGCCTCAGTTTGGTTGATAAGTTATTAGCCAGGGCGGAGCTAGCTTGTTTCGAAAATTTAAGAGGCCCAACTTGGTGAGAGTCAATCTTAAGCGCCTGAGAGGAAATAAAGCACTTATTGGGTACCTTGTGAATTCGTCGTGGATGATATCCGAGTACGCACTAAAAATTATTGCTGCGTTATTTGTAAGTATTTATGTGGCTCGTTATTTGGGCCCTGAGCGCTTTGGTGTCATTAGTTATGCGCTGGCTGTAGTAGCAGTTTTTATGGTTGTCAGTAGATTAGGTATGGAGAGTATACTGGTTCGTGATCTAGCTCGCCACTCCGAAAGTCGGGAGTCATATCTTGGTACGGCTTTTTGGCTTATGCTCATTGCGGCGTTGTTAAGTAATTTTTGTTTAGCATTAATGACTTATTTTTTTGAAAAAGATAGCGAAATCCAGTTATATATTTGGATTATATCTATTGGAATGATTTTCCAGTCCTTTTTGGCTATTGACTATAATTTCCAGTCTCAGGTAAAGGCAAAGTACTCCTCGTTAGCGAAGTCTAGCGCGTTGGCGTTAGGCTCGGTTGTTAAAATTTCTCTAGTCGTGGTTCAGGCTGATATATTTTGGTTTGCAGCTGCTTATGCTCTAGATCAAGTAATTATAGCAATCTTGTTATCTCTAATGCATGTGCGTTTGGGGCAAGTGAGGTTTCTGTTGAATTTCAAGGCCTACTTGGTCAAGCCCTTGCTGCGCAGTGCATGGCCGATGGTGCTGTCGGGTGTTGCAGCAGTTTTGTATATGAGGATTGATCAGTTAATGATCAAAAATATGCTGGGTGCGCATGACCTTGGGCTTTATTCCGCGGCAGCTAAAATATATGAAGGTTGGGTGATTGTTCCATACGTAATAAGTATTTCGCTTTTGCCAGCAATTGTTAAATTGAAGGCGCATTCGGCTTATCGTTACGAGGACGGAATGGCGAAGCTATTCGCCCTCGTTTTTTGGCCCGGTATTGGTGTCGCGATAATAATTTCCATTTTCGGTGATTCCGTTGTGTTGCTTACTTTTGGTTCGGAATATCTTGGTGCTACAAATGCGCTGATTATTTCAATGTGGGCGGTTGCATTTACAGGATTGGGTGCAGTTACGTCACGCTATTTGACTGTAGAGGGCTTAGAGACGAAGATAGCTCTTAGAACATTGATCGCTTTATTAATAAATGTAATTTTGAATTATTTTTTTATACCAATTTATGGGATGGAAGGTGCTGCAGCTGCAACATTAATTACAATATTAATTGCAAACTATTTGATTAATTATACGGATAGCAGTTTAAAGTCGCTCGTCCGAATATGTAACAATGCTATTACATTAAATTTTTTATTTAAAGAGATGCCTAAGTCATGAAAGACGGAATAAAACTACTCGATTGCACTCTTCGCGACGGTGGATATTACAATCATTGGGATTTTAGTCCGGAGTTAATAGACGATTATCTTCTTGCAATGGCTGCGTTGAATGTGGACTATGTCGAAATAGGGTTTCGTTCGCTCAATAATAATGGCTTTAAAGGGGGGTGCGCATACAGTACCGATAAGTTTATTTCAAATTTGAATATTCCAAAAGAACTTTCGTCGAAAATTGGTGTAATGGTAAATGGGTCTGAGCTTTTGCCTAAATCAGGGAGTTCAGTATCTGATGTTGAAGGTTTTCTGACTGAAAAGCTTAGTGTTTTATTTAAGTTGAAAGAATACTCCCCAGTGACTCTTGTTCGAATAGCCTGTCATGTCCACGAATTTAGGGCGTGTTTGCCTGCAGCGAGTTGGCTAAAGAATGCGGGCTATTTGGTAGGTTTTAACCTAATGCAGGTTGCTGAAAGAACAGCAGAAGAAGTTACAGCACTCGCTCTTGAAGCGAGAGATTATCCAATTGATGCTTTGTATTTTGCCGACAGTATGGGGAGTTTAGATCCAGAAAAAACATCAAAAATAATTACGGCATTTAAGCGTGGGGCGAATTGTGAGTTAGGTATTCATACACATGACAATATGGGGCTTGCTATAGCAAATACACAGCGGGCGGTTCGAGATGGAGTTTTATGGGTAGACAGCACTGTTACTGGTATGGGAAGAGGGCCGGGTAATTCCCAAACTGAATATCTAGCATTAGCCTTACAGGAGCAGAGAAATGTGAAATCGAATCCGATCAAATTGTTCGAGTTGATTCGAAAACATTTCAAGCCAATGCAGAATGAATATGGCTGGGGTACAAATCCATACTATTACCTCGCGGGAAAGTATGGCATTCATCCATCTTATGTGCAGGAGATGCTGTCAGATAACCGATTCAACGAAGAAGATATTCTTGCTGTAATAAATCACCTTAAGCTAGAGGGAGGGAAGAAATTTAGTAGTAATCTTCTTGAAGGGGCGAGGCATTTTTATTCGGGTACCCCGAAGGGACAATGGTGCCCCCAGGAGCTAATCAATGATAGAGACGTATTAATCATTGGTACTGGCCCTGGTGTTATGCGACATAAGGCGGCTATAGAATCCTTTATAAAGGAAAAGGCTCCCTTTGTTATAGCGTTAAATACGCAACAAATTATTTCAGCGGATTTGATTAATGTTAGGGCTGCATGTCATCCCGTTAGATTGCTCGCTGATTGCGCTGAGCATCTCTCGCTACCTGAGCCGATCTTAACGCCCGCAAGTATGCTGCCAAATGATGTTAGAAATGAGTTGATGGCTAAAGAAATATTAGACTTCGGTTTAGGGGTAAAAGAAGGGGTTTTTGAATTTAATGAAAGCCATTGTTTGGTTCCCGCTGCAATGGTCGCTGTTTATGCGTTAGCTGTGGCGGCGAGTGGGAAGGCCAGAAAAATATTCTTGGTTGGTTTTGATGGGTACTCAACCGGGGATGTTCGTAACAGTGAAATGAATGAGATGTTTAGGCTATTTTGCGAAGCTGATGGAAGTATTCCATTAGTATCGCTTACGCCGACCACTTATCAAATTCCGGCAGCGTCGATATACGGACAGTTATAATTATGAATCAAGACATATTATTTAAATTTAAAAAAAAATTAGGTGAAGAACCTTGCCTAGGCCTATTTAGTAAAACTCTTGATTCCGATTTTGTTGCTGCAGTCGGTTATGGTGGCATGGATTTTATTATTCTTGACATGGAGCATGGGCCAGTACCATTGCCGACGATACATCATCATACACGAGCGGCAATAATGGCTGGTTTAGTGCCAGTTGTTCGTGTGAAGGGTGTTGATTCACATGCAATAGGATCCGCTTTGGATGCTGGTGCGTTGGGCGTGCAAGTACCAAATATCGCTACTGCAGAACAAGCTGCAGTTGCTGTCAAAGCCGCCAAATATCATCCCAATGGAATGCGCGGAGTTTGTTGTTATGTTAAGGCGGCAGACTTTGGTGAGCAACCCAAGCAAGATTATCTTAGAAAAGCGAATAATACCCTCCTGATTCTACAGGTTGAAGGTGTGGAGGGAATAGAGAACCTAGACGCGATCCTCGACGTAGATGGTTTCGATATTCTGTTTATCGGTCCATATGATTTATCTCAATCGGTAGGCAAGCCGGGACAGGTGGACTCTCCGGAAGTGCTTGATTTAATGAGGCGGATTTCGAGTAAGGCCAAAGCAAAAGGTGTCTTACTGGGAAGCTTCTCCGACAGTCTGCATCGTAATGCATCGCTTAAGGAGGAAGGTTTTAGTTACATTGCATATTCAGTTGACGTAAATATTTTTATGTCAAAGATTAAAGAAATAGTGAGTAATAAATGATATGTCGAAAAGAATAGTTGCAGTTGTGCCTGTTCGAAAAGGGTCCCAGCGTGTTATTTCAAAAAACACGCGCCCATTTGCGGATACCTCCCTGCTTGAACTTAAGTTAAAGGTTCTGAAGCATGTGCAAGGCATCGATCAGATTTTGGTCAATACCGATTGCGAGCGCTCCATTGAGATTGCTGAAGAAATGGGCGTATCTATTCATCGGCGCAAACCTGATTTTGCAAGTTCAAGCGTTACTAATGATGTGCATTGGAGGCACATCGCAGAAGTAACAGATACAGATATTTTGATGATGGCGCAAACGACGAGCCCAATGCTAAAGGCTGCAACGTACGAATTTGCGATCCGTGAATATCTCGACGGGATGGGGTTGTATGACAGCATTAACTCAGTGTCGCCAGAGAAAAAGTTCCTTTGGCAGAACGGAGTGCCGATTAATTACGAGCTTGATCAAACACCAAAAAGCCAGGACTTGCCTGATATCGTATCACTTAACTTTGCAATAACTATTATCAGCAAAGCATTAATGTTTGAGCGCGGTAATGTTGTTGGTACTAAGCCGAAGTTTGTTGCCTTGGATAAAGTTCAGTCAATTGATGTGGATGATATTTTAGACTTTGAGTTTGCGGAATTTGCATATAAAAAATATGGTTTTGATTGGCTTGTGAAAAAATGATTAAAGATATTAGCCAATACAAAACCTTGGTTTTTGATTGCGATGGTGTTGTTTTAGACTCGAATAAAGTTAAGACGGCAGCTTTCTATGAGGCTTCCAAGCATTATGGCCTGGAATGCGCTAACAAATTGATTGAATACCACGTCGCAAATGGCGGGGTTTCAAGATACGCTAAATTTAGATATTTTCTAACAGAGATTGTCGGTAAAAGTGAAGTATGTGATGCTGAGCTCAGAGAGCTATTAGGTAAGTTTTCATCAGCAGTTAAGTCAGGCTTATTGACTTGTGGGGTGGCGGAAAAACTGGCGGAGCTTCGAGATAAAACTCCGGACTCAACGTGGCTTATTGTGTCTGGCGGAGATCAGGCTGAATTACGTGAGGTCTTTAAAAAGCGCAATATCGCACGTTATTTTAACGGTGGTATATATGGGAGCCCAGATACCAAAGAGCAGATCCTAGCGCGTGAAATTCGAGCGAACAATATCAGGCAGCCAGCGCTATTCCTAGGTGATAGTAAATATGATGCGAAGGTTGCAGTTGAAGCGAGCATTGATTTCGTGTTCATGACTCAATGGACTGAGGTTGATGCGTGGAAGTATTGGCTACTGGAGAACGGTTACACTAGCAAGTCAAAGCTGGCAAATTTTGTTGATTAGTATTTGGCAGAATGTCTGCGAAAACCTATTTTAGATACGGTGTTTAATTGGATAACGTGAGATACAAGACTTATTTGAGCCTGGTAAGGGCTTTGTCTGGTTTAGAATACAAAAGAATTCCCTTAGAAAAATTAAGCGCGTATTTCCTAGCCGTAACGGTATACCATTTCGCAGGTAAAGGCGCGATTAAAAAAATTAAAGCCTTAATTAAAATATTTTTCTTTGTTCCTCGGTTGAAGCATTTCGGCTCTAAAAGTGATGCGTTATACATATACAGTATTATCAGACACGATTATGAAAGATTGGCGGATGCATATATTGAAAAAATGGGTATAGACTTTGAGCGTTTGGCGGTAAGTGGTCAGATAAGAGGCTGGAGATTTAATTTTGACGTGTACGCTTTTATAGCCGCGCATAAATTTTCTGTCGCCGCTAACTCCGGTCAGTACTTTCATTTGTTTATGTCGGTTTATCCCGCACTGGCTTCGTTAAACTATTTTGAGAAAAAAATAGACGCATCTAAATTCCGTACCTGCCTTAGCTTTAATAGTTCTTATGAGTATGAGAGCGTAATTACACTGTTAATGCGATATTCGGGGGTTAAAACATATACGCTTCAGCATGGTATGTATTATGAATATAAAAATGAAGTTCCGTTCGAGATGATAGGTATGTATTTTTCAACGGCAGAAATATTCTATGCATGGGGAGCGTTTACTCGGGATCAGCTCAAAGATTACTTGGAGCCATTTACTAAAATCGATGTTGTTGGTAATCCATTATATAAAAATCGCAGTTTCTCCTCATCTTTTAAGCCTGGCTCAAGGCGAGTGTTGGTTTGTTTGCCTCGGATAACCTATGATCAGGAAATAGTTAAATTGTTAAAAATATTGTCAGATGACATATTTTTTAATTATCAATTTGTTGTGCGTCCTCATCCTTCTTTAAACAGGAATAAAATTTCTGATTTATGTCGAGTTAATGGAATTAGTGTTTCAGAAAAAAAATTACTTGAAGATGAGTATGCTGGGGGATTTCGCGCAGTTTTAGGATTCAACTCAACAACTCTTTTCGAGTCACAGTTCTATGAGCTTCCTGTGCTTCAATATCTTAGTGGTAATGATGAGTTCTATGGCGTAGGTTTCAAAGAGTTTTCAGACGCTAATGAGCTTTATGAATTGTTAGTCGATGACGAGATTTTAAGTGGGTTAAATAATCCGGCATATTATTTCGGCGAGTGTCAACCGAATGAATAAAAATATTTTTGAAGTATTTCGTATTTTATATTTTACGCCAATTGCATTGCTGCGCTTAATGATAATGAAGGCGACTTTGAATTTCAATTTTAATTTGTACAAGTCAAAGTCCTTTGGTCAGTATTATGGCGCGTTGGTTTTCCGTGGTCGCCCAGAAAGACTGGTAGTGGGAAACTATCTTCGCTGCCTCGGCAATATAAGTTTTATTTTCGGTAATAAGTTCTCAGGTCAGCTTGAAATTGGAAACAGAGTAATACTAGAGGACGGTGTGTCTATCGCTCCTCGTAATGGTTCAATTAGGTTAGGCGATGATGTTTTTGTTGGGCCTAATGTGTTGCTTCAATCATATTTTGGCGGGCCTATCACCATAGGGGAAAATGTCATAATAGCGAAGGATACTTCGGTAGTCGCATCAAATCATATTATTAGCAGCCCTCAAATCGGATTTAACATGGGTGAAGAAGGGGCAGAAATTGTTCTAGAAAAGAACGTCTGGATTGGTGCGGGTGTAAAGATATTAGCGGGCTCAAAAATTGGTGAAGGTACGATAGTTGCTGCGGGTGCGGTGGTTTCCGGTATATTGGAGCCATTTTCCATATATGGTGGAGTTCCTGCGAAAAAATTAAAAAAATATGATCTTACTGATGGAAATTGGCTTTCAGAGAGGTGATATTTTTTGTGAGTTACATGTGTGCTTTGATTTGTGCTTGTTGCCAAGCACCATTAAGACTGCTGGCGGCTTATATTGATTGATAGAAATCAGGGTGGTGCTGTAAATCTTTGGTTCATTTTTTTACTTGAAAAAATTTTGGGCCCTAAGAGTGGTGCATATTGCTTGTTAACAGTTCCCGGTTTGTGGTGTGTATTGTTGTTTGGAGCGCGAGTGGACTCAGTGTCGTTCTGATGGGTCTGGTTCGCTCTAACATTTTAAGAAGTTCGTAAGTCGAGGTCGGTGGTAATTGTTTTATGGGTGGGTCCATATTGATCGTCAAAGAATCTTCGGTCTGAGTATAGAGGGCGAATAAATTCGGAGTGATATTTATTCGATTAACGTGCAGAGATAGATTATGAGTATAGGAATAACGGGGTGGGTGGGGAGGTTGGCGATAATGCTAGCTTTTTTCATGTCAACCGGATTTATTGAAATGCTAAAGGCCGGTGGAGCTCGTGACGAAAATTTCGTTAATGCGATTCAGGAAAGTAGCCCTGTATATGTTGCTATACAATTTCTTGGCTTGGCTGTTATTGCTTTTTCAGTAGGCTTGTTTTTTTTGAAAAGCAAGCGCGTATATACTGGGGCTGGTAAAGTATTTATTCTCTTGGTTATAATTACTGCTCCCTCTTTGTGGAATGCCCACTATTTTTATCCGCTATTCAAAGATCTAGTTTTTTATACTTTTTCCCTCCTTGGGCTTTATGGGTTCGTTTCTTATGTGGGTTATATTCAAGCATATAGGTTTTTAGAATTCGTTCTGAGGGCGCTTTTATCCATTTCATTGTTTGTGATTGTATTTTTCCCGGATTATGGGGTTTCTGTTGGTATGCATGAAGGTAGTTGGCAAGGTATTTTTGGCCATAAGAATGCGCTGGGGAACTTTCTGTCATTTGCTTTTATAGTTTTCTTTTTCGAGCTATATAAACGGCGAACATTAGGAAATTTTTTCTTCGTCTCTTTGGCGTTGTTAATGTTGATAATGGCTGGATCTAATACAGCATTGTTAATTTCAGTGTTGGCTTCTTTTCTACTTCTCGTTTATTTAGTCGTTGGTAATATTAAGGGGCTCTACCTTAGGGTGGTTTTTGCATTTATATTGGTATTTCCAGTTTTGATGTACGCTCTATCTCAGCAGCTTTTTCTGGATGCGGTCGGTTTGGGCGATGTGGTTAACTCTATTGATTTTTCCAATAGGGATAAAATATGGAGCTTTTTTGCTGGCATGTCTATGGAGTACCCTTTTATTGGTCACGGGCATAACCAGCTTGCTTCAAGAATAATTAATTCTTCTGGCTTCATAGATGGTTTGAGTGGCCAGTTGGCTGCGTCTGCAGTAGTTGGCTCAACCCACAGCGGGTTTATTGATACATTTTATTCGTACGGAGTTCTAGGGCTAGTTGCTGTTTATTGGGCGTTTTTTTTATTTGTGCGTATTGGGTTTTCTTGGGGGCGTATTTGTGGGATTTTTTCTTTGCTCATACTCGCTTCTTTTGTAATTACTAATACATTTGAAGATAGAATGATAGGGTTTAATTTTCATTTTCTTAGTGTTATGTATATGTATTTTATTTTAAGGAGTGGTGATCCTGTTAACGCTTAATGTTTTGATCGTTCTGTATAGAAAGTCAATTGACGAATCATTGGCTTTTAATTCAATCTTTGGGTGCAAGAGCCGTTGGGCGAATTGTGATGTTAGATTGCATGTGTGGAATAATAGTCCTGAAATGCCTGTTTTTTTTAATGACCCCTGTGTCATAAAATATAGTGGCAATAACTCTACTTTGCCGGAGATATATAATTCTGTGTCGGCGGCGGTCTTTGGTGATGAGTCAAGTGATGAAGTTTTCTTGATGATTTCAGATGATGATACTGATTACGGGAATGGTCGCCTTAGTAGAGTTATATCGGAGCTTCAAGTCTGCGGGCGGCATGTGCACGATTCTAGTGTTGGTGTATTTGTGCCCCGCCTATATTCGTCTGGTAAATTAGTCAGTCCTGGTAAGCGATTTTTATTTAAAGGGAGGTTAGTTGAAAAAATTGAAAAAGGAGTCCATAGCTCAAAAAATTTCGTATCCATTAATAGTGGTGTAATAATTTCAAGGGAATGTTATAAAAAAATGTCGCCTTTATTTAACATTAATTTGAGGTTTTATGGTACGGATACTGATTTTTTTGTGCGCTATGAGTCTTTTTTTGAAAATGTTTTTGTCCTCGATGTGAATGTTGATCATTCTCTTTCCGAGCATACCGCAGAGTCAAGCGAGCGTTCGTTATTCCGGTGGGGTGACCATATTTATGCGACAAGAGAAACATTTTCTTCGTCTTCTGCTGGAGTAAGTGCTTTGCTGTGGGTTTATCTCGTATTTTTGAAAATTAAGCTCTCGTTGAGATACAGGTCCTTTAGGTACTTATGGATTTAAACTGAATATGAGAATTATCTTTTTTCACCTTTACAATGACCGCAGTGGTAGCCCAAAAGTTCTTAGTGGAGTTGTTGATGCTTGTGAATTGGCTGGCATTGAATTTCAGGTCGTCACATCTCGACATAAAGATGGGTTTTTGAATAAATTCTCATCGAATTCTAAGTATGTATTTTATAAGCGAAGTGAGAATAAGTTCGTAACCCTAGTTTATTATTTTTTGTCGCAGATTCATCTCTTTTTTATCTGCCTTTTACGCTGTCGCGATGCAGATGTCTACTATGTTAATACGATGATGCCTTTCGCCGCGGGTTTAGCAGGTGTGCTGTTGCGGAAGAAAATTATATTTCATGTGCATGAAACTTCATTGCGACCATTGTTGTTCAAGCGGTTTTTGCGTGGCGTGATAGAAGTATGTGCTGATAGAGTGTTGTATGTTTCTGATTATTTGCGTAAGGCCGAGCCTTTCAGTAGGCCTGCCTCAAGTATAGTTTATAATGCGGTAAGCTCCCCAGATATAGATTATCTGGCAGATTGCTCTTCAGCTCTGGAACGCCCTTTTCGGGTGTTGATGGTTTGCTCCTTCAAAGATTATAAGGGTGTCGCTGAATATATTTCCCTTGCTAGATCATGTTCTGATCGATCAATATTTTTATTTGAGTTGGTGTTAAATGCATCGGAGTTGGAAGTGAGCCGAGAGGTTGGTGGTGTGTTGCCATCTAATTTGCAGATTTATTCGCGACAAAGCGATTTGTCGTCATTTTATCGAAGAGCCAGTGTTGTAATGAACTTATCTCGCCCTGATGAGTGGATTGAGACGTTCGGTCTCACTTTGTTGGAGGCCATGAGTTATGGAGTGCCTGTAATTGCTCCGCCAGTGGGTGGGCCTGCTGAAATTGTGGTGGACGGAGAGAGTGGGTATTTGGTGTCATGTTATGATACTGATACCCTGAAGGATCGCTTGATCTATTTGGCAGATGATCAAAATTTTTATACTGCAATGTCGAGAAAAGCATACGAGCGGTCGAAAGATTTTGATATTAATATTTTTCGTGAAAATATCCTGAAGAATATAAATGAGTGTGTGGGTGTATTATAACGTAGTTAACGGGTACGGATTTTGAAGAATCTTGCGATATTAGGTGTGCGTGGTGTGCCCGCACATCATGGTGGTTTTGAGACGTTTGCCGAGTATTTGTCCAAGTACTTAGTAGAAAAAGATTGGCGGGTAACAGTATATTGCCAGGAGGAGGGGCATGGCCCAGTCTATGAGTCTAATTGGTTGGGTGTGAAGCGGGTTCATATACCGGTTGCCCAGGCTGGGCCGTTGGGTACGATTGTTTTTGATTTTAAGTCGATAATTCATTCCCTAAAAAAAAGCGGAGTCTTTTTGACCCTTGGGTATAATACGGCGATCTTTAATATCCTTTATCGCATTTTTGGTAAAAATAACGTGATTAATATGGATGGAGTAGAATGGAAGCGCCGGAAATGGGGGCATTTAGCGAAGGTGTGGTTCTGGATAAATGAGCGCTTTGGTTGTTGGTTTGGCAATCATTTGATCGCAGATCATCCTCGTATTGAGGACCATTTAGCGACTCGTGTGTCTCGGCGAAAAATCACAATGATTCCATATGGTGGCCTGCATGTGGAGGCTGCCGATCAGTCTAAGCTTGCTGCACTAGGCCTTGAGGCTGATGACTATTCGATAGTGATTGCTCGGGCCGAACCGGAAAATTCCCTACTCGAAATTGTACAAGGTTTTTCCCGTCAACCTCGTGGGCATAAATTGGTCGTCTTGGGCAACTATAGTGATGGCAATGCCTATCACAGAGCGGTGAAGGCGGCTGCCTCTGGCGAAGTGATTTTCCCTGGGGCCATTTATGATATTGACGTTGTTAGTGCGCTACGTTTCTACGCCCGTTTTTATATTCATGGTCATCAGGTGGGGGGGACTAACCCCTCGTTGGTAGAGGCTTTGGGTGCAGGAAATGCAGTTTTGGCCCACGATAATCCTTTCAACCGCTGGGTGGCGGATGATGGGGCGGAGTACTTTTCTGGTGCTGATGGTTTTTCACGTTTGCTTGAGCATCTCTTGGATGATGAGCAACAAGTCGATCAGATGAAGCGAAATAGTGCATCCCAATTTAATGCGCGTTTTCAGTGGGACTCCATACTTGAACAATATGAAGCACTTCTCTTAAAACACTATCCCGAAGGTAATGCATGAAATTCTTGGTCACTGGCGGAGCCGGTTTTATAGGTAGTACTGTAGTACGCCAATTACTTGCTAATTCTAAACATTCTGTTGTGAATGTAGATGCACTTACTTATGCGGGGAATTTAGAAAGTATCCCTGCTGAACTTATTAATAATAAATACTGCTTTGAACAAGTGGATATTTGTGACCGTTTAGCAGTTGACAGAGTTTTCTCTAAGCATCAACCAGATGTCGTTATGCACTTGGCGGCAGAGAGTCATGTCGATCGGTCTATTGATGGGCCTGGTGAATTTATTCAAACAAACATAGTCGGCACCTATAACCTACTAGAGTGTGCACGGGCTTATTGGTCGAGTTTGTCAGGCGAAACGAAGAGTCGCTTTCGTTTCCATCATATCTCTACCGATGAAGTGTACGGTGACTTGGAAGGTACTGACGACCTGTTCCTGGAAACAACGCCGTATGCCCCAAGTTCACCATACTCTGCGTCAAAAGCAAGTTCTGATCATTTGGTTCGTGCATGGTATCGCACCTATGGCTTGCCGGTGCTCATTACGAATTGCTCAAATAACTATGGGCCATATCACTTTCCCGAAAAGCTCATTCCGCACATGATTTTAAACGCGCTTTCTGGCAAGCCACTGCCTGTATATGGCGATGGGAAGCAGATTCGCGATTGGCTGTATGTGGAAGATCACGCGCGGGCGCTGGTGCAAGTGGTTACTGAAGGCGAGGTGGGTGAAACCTACAATATTGGGGGGCACAATGAAAAGCAGAATATCGATGTTGTAAATACGATATGTGAACTGTTGGAGGAATTGGCTCCTGAAAATTCTAACTCCTTAGCTAGTGGTTGCGAAGGTGGTTTTAAGCGGTTAATTACCTTCGTTAAAGACCGGCCCGGCCATGACGCTCGCTATGCGATTGATGCTGGTAAAATTCAGCGTGAATTAGGCTGGGTGCCGGAGGAGACGTTTGAAACCGGAATGAGAAAAACGGTTGCTTGGTACTTAGAAAATCGTGAGTGGTGGGAGAGGGTGCTCTCAGGAGATTATCAACTGGCTCGGTTAGGTGAGAGTGCGTAGGTGTATATAGCGCAGAACTCAGGTTATTCGCGGCTCAAGCCGCTCCTACAACAGTGAATGTTAATCAAGGATAGTTATGAAGCCCTATAAAGGTATTATTTTGGCGGGTGGGTCTGGTACTCGTCTGCACCCCATTACTATGGGCATATCTAAGCAGCTACTGCCCATTTATGACAAGCCGATGATCTATTATCCGCTCTCGGTGTTGATGCTCTCTGGTATTCGCGAAGTATTAGTTATATCTACCCCTACAGATTTGCCAGGTTTTCAGCGTTTATTGGGTGATGGTAGTCGTTTTGGTATTTCAATTAGCTATGCTGAACAGCCCAGCCCAGATGGCTTGGCGCAGGCATTTACCATTGGCTCTGATTTTATCGGTAACGATAATGTGAGTTTGGTATTAGGCGATAATATTTTCTATGGGCAGCACTTTAGCGAAAAGCTAAAGCAGGCTGCTGCGTTAGCGTCGGGGGCGACGGTGTTTGGGTATCACGTTACTGATCCCGAACGCTTTGGTGTGGTTGAGTTCGATGCAAGTGGTAAAGCAATAAGCATTGAAGAAAAGCCTTCCCAGCCAAAGTCTTCTTATGCGGTGACAGGCCTCTACTTCTACGACAACGACGTAGTGGATATTGCGCGAAACATCCAGCCCTCAGCTCGCGGCGAGCTGGAAATTACTGACGTAAATATGGCCTATCTGGAGGCAGGTAAGCTCAATGTTCAAGTGCTCGGTCGAGGCTTTGCTTGGCTGGATACAGGTACTCACGATTCTTTAATTGAGGCTGGGCATTTTGTTCAGACTGTAGAGCATCGTCAGGGTTTAAAAGTAGCCTGTTTAGAAGAAATCGCCTATCGGCAGGGGTGGATAAGTCAAGAGCAGCTTGCTGAGCAAGCAGTAGCCTTAAAAAAGACAGGCTATGGCCAGTACTTGCTAAAAGTGGCCGACGGCTACCAATAAATTCCACGCATGTTGATGGGACAGTTTTATGAACGTTATTCCAACAAAACTTAAGGATTGCGTGATTATAGAGCCGAAGGTTTTTGGCGACGAACGCGGCTTTTTCCTCGAAACATTTCAGGCAGAGCGGTACCGCGATCAGGCCGGTATAGATCTGACGTTTGTGCAGGATAATCACTCTCGCTCCCAGAAGGGGGTGTTGAGAGGTCTACATTTTCAGAAAACTAAACCGCAGGGTAAGTTGGTGCGTGTTGTTCGCGGTGAGGTGTTTGACGTCGCTGTAGACATTCGTAAGGGATCACCAAGCTTTGGGCAGTGGGAGGGGGTTATCCTCTCTGAAGAAAATAAACGCCAGTTTTGGGTGCCGCCAGGTTTTGCTCATGGGTTTTTGGTGCTGAGTGATACTGCAGATTTTGAGTATAAATGTACGGATTACTACGACCCCAGCGACGAAGGCTCGTTATCTTGGGATGACGGGGAGTTAGCTATTCAGTGGCCGAGCATTAGTGGTGCGGAAATCCAGCTTTCTGAGAAAGACAGCGCTGCGCCTAGTTTTTCAGAGTTAAAAGCGGAGCTGGGTGCATGAAGGTTTTGCTAACGGGTGCAAATGGACAAGTCGGACGTTGCACACGAGATGTCTATGCTGGCTCAGGCCACGAGCTGAAGGCCCTGGGACGTGATGCCCTGGATATTAGCGATGCGGCTGCGGTAGCCCAAACCGTTAAAGCATTTTGCCCAGACGTTATTATCAATGCCGCCGCATATACCGCTGTTGATAAGGCAGAGTCAGAGCCCGAACTTGCCTATGCCATAAATGTAGCTGGGCCCGCAAACCTTGCGGATGCGGCCGCTGAGGTGAATGCGCTGCTGATTCATATTTCTACCGACTATGTTTTTGACGGTGCTGCGCATAGCCCATATTCCGAAGGTGATGAAACGAACCCCCAGGGGGTATATGGGCAAACAAAGCTAGACGGCGAAAGAGAGGTTCAGCGCCGCTGTGATAGGCATATTATCCTTCGCACAGCTTGGGTATTCAGTGAGTACGGCAATAATTTTGTGAAAACAATGTTACGGCTTGGGAAAGAGCGAGGTGAGCTCGGGGTCGTTGCAGATCAAATTGGTTGCCCAACTTACGCCGGTGATATTGCCAAAGCCTGCAATGTGCTCGCTGAGCAAGTAAAAGAGGGGAGCTTCTGCGGCGGCATATATCACTTCGCGGGTGACGAGGCTGTAAGTTGGCATGCTTTCGCAAACGAGATATTCCACGAAGCCAGCAATAGCGGATTGCTCTCAACAACACCGATAGTAAATGCGATAACGACAGCTGATTATCCCACTCCGGCAGCTCGTCCTGCTTATTCTGTTATGACAGGCGAGAAGCTCATGAAGGATTTCGCTATTCCTGCCTGTGATTGGAAAAGTGCTTTGCTGACGGTTTTGCCTAAGATTTCCTAAATCGTGCTAAAAGGTAATCTTGATAGAGCACGCTTTGTAACTACCAGATGTAATGCCTAAAAATTTAATGTTTATCTCGACTAAATAGCGATTAAGGTACGTGATTACTACGGCTTATGCTGCTGGGTTCCCCGATGTGAGAGCAGGCGCTGCTGGCTATGTTAAAATCTAAGATTGTAAGATTGGTCAGGTCTGATTTATGAAAGTAACAGTTTTCGGCATTGGTTATGTAGGTTTGGTGCAAGCCGCAGTCTTGGCTGGCGTTGGCCACGACGTTGTATGTGTGGATGTTAATGCTGAGCGGGTGGAAAACCTCAAAAAAGGCATAATTCCTATATACGAACCGGGCTTAACGCCATTGGTGCAGGCTAATGTTGAGGCGGGGCGCTTGCAGTTTACGACTGACGCTGAGCTGGGCGTTAAGCATGGCCGTATTCAGTTTATTGCGGTGGGTACGCCGCCTGATGAAGATGGCTCGGCAGATCTCCAGTATGTATTGGCCGTTGCTAAGACTATTGCTACCTACATGGAAGAGCACCGCATTATTGTCGACAAGTCTACAGTACCTGTCGGTACGGCAGACAAGGTTAGTGAGTGTGTTGCCTCGGTGCTGGCGGAGCGTGGCGTTGCTATTCCTTTTGATGTTGTGTCTAACCCCGAGTTTTTGAAAGAAGGTGCAGCAGTAGCCGATTGCCAAAAGCCGGATCGTATTATCGTTGGCACTGACAGCCCTGCTGTCGAAGAGAAGATGCGTGAGTTGTATGCGCCGTTTAATCGCAATCACGAAAAATTGATTGTGATGGATGTGCGTTCGGCGGAGCTGACTAAGTACGCGGCTAACTGTATGTTGGCAACCAAAATCAGTTTTATGAACGAGATTGCGAACCTTGCTGAGCGTTTGGGTGCCGATGTGGAAAAGGTTCGCCAGGGCATTGGTTCTGACCCGCGTATTGGTTATTCCTTCATTTATCCAGGCTGCGGCTATGGGGGCTCGTGCTTCCCTAAGGATGTTCAGGCGTTGGTGCGCACCGCAGAAAAGGTGGGTTACACGCCAGAGCTACTGCGCTCGGTTGAGGCGGTGAATAAGCGGCAGAAATGTAAATTGTTTGAGAACTTGTCTCAGCACTTCAATGGCGATTTACAAGGTAAGAAAGTTGCCCTGTGGGGGCTTTCTTTCAAGCCGAATACAGACGATATGCGCGACGCGCCGAGCCGTGTGTTAATGGAAGCGGTATGGGCAGCGGGCGGGAGTGTTCAGGCCTATGACCCGGAAGCGATGAATGAAACCCAGCGTATTTACGGGCACCGTTCAGACTTAGCATTGATGGGTACCAAGGAGGCGGCTCTAAATGGCGCAGATGCCTTGGTTGTGTGTACGGAGTGGAACGTGTTTAAGGCGCCGGACTTTGAGCTAGTGAAGGCGTCGTTGACCCACCCCGTTATTGTGGATGGCCGCAACCAATATGAGCCAGAGCTGGTTGAGGGCTATGGCTTGGCGTATTACGGCATTGGTCGTGGGCGCAGTGTTAGGGTTGTTGAAGGGTAGGTAGGCTTTATTGGGCTCCTATCGCGGTTGAAACCGCTCCTACTGGTGGGGCACGCTGTCCTACAGTGAGCCTAGGTTGCAGGGTAGGTTTTTGTAGGAGCGACTTTAGTCGCGAATGGTTCGGAGCGCTGAGCTTTGGCCGATGGTACTTATAGCATTGGACTCGGTTGAGACCTTTAATCGCGGTTAACAGTGTGCCCCGCGACCGAAGGGAGTGCTGTGGGTAAACCGCTCCTACGGGTCGAGGCAGACGTTGTTAGCTAGCGTTAGAATTTTGAAATTACATTCTTATACAGGACGAGAGGAAGCTCGATGTACGCAGTAATTATGGCTGGTGGTAGCGGTAGCCGCTTATGGCCGGCCAGTCGCGGACGCTTCCCTAAACAGTTTCTGACTATTGCTGGCGAGCAAACCATGTTGCAGGAAACGCTGGCTCGGTTAGACGGTGTAGAGGTTTCTGGTAGCACGGTTATCTGTAATGAAGAGCACCGTTTTATTGTTGCTCAGCAGGCCCAGGATGCAGGGCGTGCATTGTCATCGATTATATTGGAGCCGGTAGGGCGTAACACTGCCCCGGCCATCGCCTTGGCGGCGTTTGATCTGCTTGCGCGCAACGAGGGGCAGTCACCATTAATGTTGGTGATGGCGGCAGACCACTTGATTCAGGATGTGCCTGCGTTTCATCAGGCGGTCGCTGAGGCGGCAAAGCAGGCTGAGAGTGGTGCTTTAGTTACGTTTGGTATTGTGCCTGAGAGTGCGCATACCGGTTACGGTTATATTCGCCGTGGTGATGAGCAGGGTGGTGCGTATTCGGTAGCACAGTTTGTAGAAAAGCCTGATGCAGAGACTGCGCAATCCTATCTGGATGATGGCGCATACTACTGGAATAGCGGTATGTTTATGTTTGCCGCGGATACCTATTTAGCAGAGCTAAAGGCCCATCGGCCCGATATTTATGCCGCCTGTGAGGCCGCATTTGCCGAGCGTAGCCAAGATGCTGATTTTCTGCGTGTGGGTAAGGATGCCTTTACTGCCTGCCCCGATGATTCTGTTGACTACGCGGTAATGGAAAAAACGACCAAGGCCGTTGTCGTGCCGCTGTCGGCGGGTTGGAGCGATGTGGGTGCGTGGTCGTCGCTGTGGGAAGTGAGCGAGGGTGACGGCGACGATAACGTCGTGCATGGCGATGTGCTGACCCACAATACCAACGGTAGCTATATTCGTGCTGAGAGTCGCCTGGTGGCCACTGTCGGCTTGAAAGATGTGGTTGTGGTGGAAAGCAATGACGCCGTCCTGGTGGCAGATAAACATCAAGTACAGGATGTGAAAAAAATTGTTGAGCAATTAAAGGCGGAGGGGCGCAACGAGATTTTGCATCACCGCCATGTTCATCGGCCCTGGGGCGTTTACGATTCCATTGATAATGGCGAGCGCTATCAAGTTAAGCGTATTACCGTGAATCCTGGCGCGAAGTTATCGGTGCAAATGCATCATCACCGCGCTGAGCATTGGATAGTGGTGTCGGGTACTGCAAAAGTGACCAATGGCGATAAAGAAATTATGTTGACGGAAAATCAGTCGACCTATATTCCTGTTGGTGTTGTTCATGCATTGGAGAACCCCGGTGTGATCCCGCTGGAGCTGATTGAAGTGCAGTCGGGCTCTTATCTGGGGGAAGATGATATTGTGCGTTTTGAAGACCGCTATGGTCGTGCGCCAAAATAGTCGCATTTAAGGCCCGTGAAGAAGCCCGAGCTGCGTGTGTAGTTTGGGCTTTTTTGTGTTTGAGGGGAGATGATTTTGTAGGAGCGACTTACCCAAAGTAGGAGCCCGCCTGAGGGCGACCCGAGCGAGCGGTAGGGGTTGAGGATTGGTCGCGGTCAGGCCCGCTACCCAAAACATTCCCTGCGGTCATGGGGCACGCTGTCCTACAAGAGGTGGGGCACGTTGCCCCACAGGTGCTACGAGGTGTTTTCGTAGGAGCGACTTACCCAAAGCACTCCCTGCGGTCGCGGGGCACGCTGTTAGTCGCGAAGGTTCGAAGCGCTTAGCTATGGTCCGCAGCGCTGATGGTGATGAGCTTTGTTGGAGCCCTCATCGCGGTTAAAACCGCTCCTACAAGAGATGGGGCGGTGCTACGGGGTGTTTTTGTAGGAGCGACTTAAGTCGCGAAGGTTCGGAGCGCGGGGTTTTGGGCGATGGTGCTTATAGTCTCGGACTCTGTAGAGGCCTCTGATCGCGGTTAAAACCGCTCCTACAAGTGCTGCGAAGTGTTTTGTAGGACGAGTGCGCTTTGGCGGTGGTAATTATAGAAATACGGAGTTGTAAGGTATGGCGACGATTTTGGTAACAGGCGGTGCGGGCTATATCGGCAGCCATACTGTTGTTGAGTTGTTGGAGCAAGGCCACGGCGTGGTTGTGCTGGATAACTTGGTAAACAGCAATGCCGAGGTGTTGAATCGCATAGAGAAGATTACCGGAAAATCACCGGTATTTGTTCAGGGCGACGTGCGTGACGCGGGCGCGCTGTCGGCGTTGTTTGCAGAGCATGCGATTGACGCGGTGATTCATTTCGCGGGGTTAAAAGCGGTGGGCGAGAGTGTTGATCAGCCGCTGAAGTACTACGACAACAACGTGAATGGCACCTTGGTATTGTGTCAGGCCATGGCAAATGCCGGGGTGTTCAAGTTAGTGTTCAGTTCATCCGCTACGGTGTATGGCCCCGACGCGCCGGTGCCGTACGTGGAAACCATGCCGCTGGGGCAGCCCTCCAGCCCATACGGTGCGTCGAAATCGATGGTGGAGCGAGTGTTAGCTGACCTGTGCATTGCTGATGGGCGTTGGTCAGTGGCAGCGCTGCGTTACTTCAATCCCATTGGTGCCCATAAGTCGGGGTTTATTGGTGAGGACCCTCTGGGCATTCCCAATAATTTGATGCCATTTATCGCCCGTGTTGCCGTAGGTAAATTGCCCGAGCTGGCAATTTTTGGTGATGATTACGACACCCCGGATGGGACCTGTATTCGCGACTATTTACATGTAGTGGATTTGGCCGACGGTCATTGCCGCGCCCTGCAGGCATTGGAAGAAACGGGTTTGCATGCGATCAACCTGGGTACGGGCAACGGCGTGTCGGTACTGGAGATGGTGAATGCATTTACTTCAGTGACGGGTCAGAGTGTGCCGTACAAATTTGCGCCGCGCCGCAGTGGCGACCTGCCTGCGTTTTGGGCAAATGCCGATAAAGCCAAAAGCCTATTGGGGTGGTCAGCTGGGAGTAGCCTGGAGAAGATGATGGAAGATACCTGGCGTTGGCAGAGCAATAATCCAGACGGGTATCGGTAGGTAGAGAGGGGGTAGGGGGATGGTCGCGGTCAGGCCCGCTACCCAAAACATTCCCTGCGGTCATGGGGCACGCTGTCCTACAAGAGGCGGCGCGCGTTGCAATACAGATGGCACGAGGTGTTTCTGTAGGACATTGTGGCCCCTTGTAGGAGCCCGCCTGAGGGCGACCTGAGCGAACGGTAGGGATTGTGGGCCGGTCGCGGTCAGGCCCGCTACCCAAAGCGTTCCCTACGGTCACGGGGCACGCTGTCCTACGGGCCACGGTCTCTTGTTTTTTTGTAGGAGCGACTTACCCAAGGCACTCCCTACGGTCGCGGGGCACGCTGTTAGTCGCGAAGGTTCGGAGTGCTGAGCTAGCGCCCAAAGTACTGATGGCGATGAGCTTTGTTGGAATCCTTATCGCGGTTGAAACCGTTCCTACTCCATGGTCGCTAGGTCTGTCGCGGTCAGGCCCGCTCTTGGGTTTTCAGCACGTTTTTTAAAAATGGTTTACTGTTGGCGGGTGTTGCCGCTAATGGGAACGGGGTGATGAAGAACCAGGAACTCAATTTATTGCATATTTTCAATGCGATTATGGTTGAGCGGTCGATCACGCGTGCTGCTGAGCGCTTGGGTATGACGCAGCCCGCGGTGTCAAATGCGGTGTCGCGGATGCGGTCGGTGTGGAACGACCCGCTGTTTGTGAAGAAAGGGCGGGCGATCGCGCCAACGGCCTTTGCACTAAGTTTGTGGAGTCAGGTACGCGGGCCAATTGATGAGTTGGCAGCGGCAGTGGATGTGCAAGCGTTTGAGGCGGCAAGTTCTACTCGCACCTTTCGGGTTGCGGTTACCGATTTAATTCTGGAAATGGTGTGGCAGCCACTGGTTTGTGCATTGCAGCGCAACGCGCCGGGCATTAATTTACATGCAGTGTCATTTTCGCCGAGCACCGCGGTGGAGCAACTGCGCGAAGCCAGCGTAGATTTATTGGTTGGAATTATCGACGAGCAAGACCACAGCCTGCGTAGCCACTCGTTATTTTCCACCGGCTATGTGTTGGCGATGCGCAGTGGTCACCCCCTGGCGGAGACAAAATTTACGCTTGAGCAATTTCTACGCGCTCGCCATTTACTGGCAACGATGTCAGGTGATGCGCAAGGTGTAGTAGATGATGCGCTGAGCGTGTTGGGGGAAGAGCGCCGCATTGCCGTTACCGTTAATCATTTTTCGGCGGTGCCTGAATTACTGCGGCATTCTGATTTGATAGCGGCAATTCCCGAGGTAATCACCAGCGACTGTGCCTTCCGCGAGGGGATTGCCATCGCTGAACTACCGCTGAGTGTTCCTGAGACTGCTATCCACCTTGCCTGGCACCGCCGCCATGACCGCGACGAGGGCATTGCGTGGATGCGCCAGCAAATTGAAAGCATCGCCACAGCGTGTTGGCAGCAGGCAATGGCGGCGCGAGGGCGCGACTGTTCCCAGCACGGCTAGCGCTTCTTCACAGCGTTCGGCTCAACACCAGGCCGCCCCAACTTAGTAAGCGGTCTCCCTTTCCGCCTTGTATTTCCGAACTTTGCACCCGCGCCACATAACTGAGAGTGTAGCGGTTGCTTAATGCAAAGGTGTAGCCCAGCCAGGCCTCGGCCAATAGATAGCGCACATCTTCGTGGCTGATGGTATGGCGACTTTGACGGAACTGGCCTTGCAGAAACGCGTTGTAGGCGCGCGCCTTTAGGGAGACTCCCGCCCAGAAATAGTGTTCGCGGCTATGCCCGCCACCTGTATCGGTGGCGTGTTCACCGTAGTGGGTTAGCTCCGGGTTAAAGCGATTGCTGGGCGAAGAGATCAGTCCGTCGCGAAAGGACAGCGCGACACCCGCCTCGGTAAGATAGCCGAGCGACGAAAAATAACTGAGCTTTAGTTTTGTGCGCTGGCTGTTGAGGCTGGTGTAGTCGTGATAGGCCAGCGAGTAACGCGCTGTTAATTCGCCGCCGTCAGAGATTTGGTGCCGCCAACCTTCGGCCCGTTTGCTGCCAACCAGCCGGTGCACGGTGTTTTGTGAGGCTTTGAAAACATCGAGGCCCAGTGCTCCTACAGTGAGAGAACTCGTCCAGCCATTGAGGCTGTTCGCCGCTTGATAGGCGCGGCTGGCCGATAGGTAAATCAGGCTGGAATAGGGGCGGTCGTTGGGAATGATGTGCGCGTTGTCGATCTCTTCCGGGGTAAAGCCGTAGAAACCAAATTCCAGCGCCGTGTGGTTTTGTTTGGCGGTAAGAATTGCGCTGCCGCCGGCAAGTTTGTCAGCAGCGGCTAAAGCGCGGTCTAGGGCGGGCAGTTGAGCGACATTGCTGTCATCGAATATTTTTACGGCAATCCCCGCCGTGTAATCCCGGTCGGTTTGTCTGGGGGCGAATAAGTCATTGTCGAGTGACACAGCGAGGCTTTTTTCGGCAAAGCTTATTGGTGTGTAGATGAGTAGGATCAGCGCACTGGCTAAAATAATAAGTGGTGTTTTCATGGCTCCGCTCGGCATCGGTAATGGGTCGATGAGCGGAGTTTCGTGCAGCGATTTGCCAATTAATAATAATTAGCGGGCATGGTTTTTATCACAATTTGTGATGTATAGACTTACGGATAAGTATTGAATAAAGCGCGTAGTAAAAGCGACGAATGGCCGATTATTCGTAACAATTTTTCAATACCATTCGCTACATTGGCGGTAAAACCGCTTACCTTATTCTAGGGCACCTCTGACTAATTCGATGATAACTCAGGCTTTGCCTTATTTCGTTTGGCAAGGCGCGCTCAGGCAGTAAGGCTTGTTGCCTTTCAAGTGGGCGCAACGCCGTCAGGCGAAATAAGGCAAAGCCCCGAAGGGCGGGTCTCTGGCGCACTCTGGTCGTCGTTGCAACACTCGTCAAGGAGAACCACCCTTGACCTTCGCGCTGCGCCTCGCCAGTGCACGCCAGAGACTCCGCTGAGCCATTACCGAATTAGTCAGAGGTGCCCTAGGTTTTCTGAGTGATTGCCAGACGCAATAAGGTGTAGTTTTTTCCATTCTCGTGGCGTGATGCCGGTATTTTTTTTGAACGCGCGTGAAAAGCCAGAGGCATCGTCATAGCCAACGTTATGACAAATGACGGACATGGGCTTGTCTTTCAGGATGAGCTTTTTGGCGGCGGAAATGCGTGCATGCTGCACAAACTCACCGGGCGATGCGGAGAGTAGAGACTTAAAATGTTGAATGAACGAGGAGCGAGACATGCCGGCGATGTTGGCTAAGTGCTCCACGGATAAATCACCATTTAGCTGCTCGCCGATATAACTGAGCACGCGGTTTAAATGTGGGTCGGCCAGTGCTGCAAGCATTCCCTTGGATGACTCCCCCTCAGAAATAATATGGCGCAGCACGGCGACAAAAATCACTTCCATCAGCCGGTTCATTACCGCCAGGCTGCCTTCCTGCTGGGTATCGGCTTCGGCGAATAACACCTCTATAAACGTATCGAGCCCGCGCACAGATGCCAGCGGAAGGGTGACCAGTGCTGGCAACGCATCGACAACCGGGCTGCTATTTACGGTTTGAAAGCGCACCGAGGCGCAGACCAGTTCGGCGCCATTGTTCTCCTGCCCCACGAGTTGGTGGCGATGACTGCGGGTGGAAAAAATCATCGAGGGTTCGTCAATGCTGAGCCTTTGTTTGTCGCTGCCGACTACCTCCATCGTTCCTGAACGCAATACGTGAATATGGCCAGCGTCTTTTTCTTCAAAGTTGGTCAGGCCGCATAGCTGGCCAGTGAAGAACACGCCTGCACTCACGTTTAGGTGGTCTAGCAAATACGACAGCCTGTCCATGCTTGTACTCCGTATGAATTGCACAAAAGTTTGAACGATCTACCCATTACCACCATCGGGCCGAGCGTAATGTATTCATCGTAGTCATCCATTAACGAACAGGAACAATCTTATGTCTACCATGAAGAAATTAAACACCTTATTGGCCGTGGCAACTTTCGGTGCGTCCTTATCAAGCTTTGCTGCAGATATTGATATGAACGCCGATGCGAACGATGTTGCCATTAAGGGCTATGACCCTGTGGCCTACTTTACCGTAGCGCAACCCAAAAAGGGATCGCCGCGCTATTCCGCAACCTACAAGAATGCCATCTATCACTTTGTGAGTGAGGGCAACCGCAATATGTTCCGCGACAATCCTGCTGCGTATGCGCCGCAGTACGGCGGCTTCTGTGCCTTTGGCGTGTCGGTGGAAAAGAAGCTCGATACCGACCCAACGGCGTGGAAAATTGTTGATAACAAGCTCTATCTCAACCTGAACAAAGACGTACAAAAGCGCTGGTTGACCGATGCGCCGGGTTATATCGAAACGGCCAACGATGTATGGCGCGACATTAAAAGTGTGGCGGCTTCTGAATTGTAATTTCGCGGCGGTGTTACTGCGCCGCTCATGAACGGCTGTACTGCCCCGCAGCGGGGCATTAACCAAAAGAGGTAAATGCAATGAACCAGAAATTGATGATAGGCGCTGCTTTGGCTGTCGCACTGTCTGGGGCGGTGGTGAGCCCGGCCGCCTATGCCGGTGGCAAGGAAAAGTGTTACGGCATATCGCCAGTGGGCGGCAATGACTGCGGCAATATCGCGGGTACCCATTCCTGCGCGGGGCAGTCCAAGGTGGCTAACGACCCCGGCGAATGGAAGCTGGTTGCCAAAGGCACCTGCGAAAGTTTGGGTGGCTTTGACAAAGCCACTGCCAAGAAAATCGTCGCGCAACAGGGCTAGGGCGATGCAGGTTCATCAGGATGCCAAGGCTGTGGGCATCGGGCTGCGTCCCGAGCATTTCCTTCAGGCGGTGAAGACGGGTGTGTCGGTAGATTTTGTCGAGGTGCATTCCGAAAACTTTTTTGCCGCCGGAGGAATGCTAAAGGAGTTGTTGGTCGAGCTTTCGCAACATGTCGCGGTGAGTTTGCACGGCACGTCAGCTGGTGTGGGCTCAGCAGTGGCGATCCCTGATGATTACCTGGCAAAGCTGAAGGCATTGGTGGACGCTACCAACCCGGTGTTGGTGTCGGACCACCTCTGCTTTGCCTGGGGCGAAGTGAATGGCCGGTTGGTGCACGGCGGAGACCTTCTTCCCATTCCCTATACCCGCGAGAGTTTGCGACATGCTATCGCCAATGTAGACCGGCTGCAGCAAGCCTTGGGGCGGCAGGTGGCGATCGAGAATGTCTGCGCCTATCTCGATGTGGGCGCAGGTGAATTTAGCGAAGCGGAGTTTTTGAATGAACTGGTTGCAGGCACTGGCTGTGGGCTGATCCTCGACGTGAATAATGTGATGGTCAACGCAAGAAATGCCGCTGAAGACGATGTCGGCGCCGCTGTGCGGCGCTACCTCGCCGACTTGGATCATGAGGCGGTGGTAGAGATTCACCTGGCCGGCGCGACGGAGGTGGGCCCTACAGAAACGCTTATTGATGACCATGCCTGCCCGGTTTCCGAGCTTGGTTGGCAGTGTTATCGGCAAACGCTGCAGGGCATTGGCGCGCGCCCCACCTTGGTGGAATGGGATAACAATCTGCCGAGCCTGGAGCGATTATTGGCCGAAGCGGATCAAGCGCGGGCGCTGATGCAGGGCATTCATGCTGAGGGGCGGGTCGATGTTGGCTGAGTCGCAAAGCCGTGTTCTGGCAGCAATCTATGGCGAGGCCGTGTCTGATAGCGGCGATTTACCAAGTGCGCCGTTGGCCTTCACCTCGCCAAATAACGATGCTGGCTTGGCATTTTATCGCCAAGGCGTGGAAGCCAGGGCGGAGCGAGCATTGGCAAGCCGCTACCCCTCGGTGAAGCGATTGCTGGGCGAGCAGACTTTTGCGGCGCTGGCGGTGCAGTATTTGCGTGCGGCGGGGAATCGCGGTGGTGACTGGTCTGCGTTTGGTGAGTGCCTGGCAGATTGGTTGGTGGGCCACAGTCTGCAGCGACAGGTTCACTACTTGGTCGATGTGGCGCAGCTAGATACCGCTGTGATGAAGGTGGCGGAGTCGGCGCTTGCGCTGGCTAATGTCGACAGCTTTGCGCGGCTGGCACAGGAAGCTGAGACAAGCCGTTTGGTATTGAATACTGCGCTGGCTATCTTTGTCTCGCGCTATCCCGTCGCGCATATCTGGCACGCCCACAAGCACCCGAACCCACAAGAGACCGTCGCCTTCGGCCGCGCCAAGGTCATGCTGTCGCATGGGCAGGGGCAGGCCGTCTTAGTCACGCGCTCGGGCTGGCAGGTTCGAGCGGAAGAGATATCTCAACAGCAGCTGCTTTTGCTTCAAGCCATCCAGCGAGGCGATAGCGTGGCGAGCTTGTTTGCTCAAAGCGCCTGGCCGGAGGCGGAACTGCTGACATGGCTACAAACAATGGTCGCTAGCGGCGCCGTCGTCGGTGCTGAGGGCGTCAACTAACAGGAGAAGACAATGAAGACACTAGTCGTAACATCAGCAATGTTAGAACAACGAGTGCGGGGCTGGGTGCAGCACCTGTCGCCGCTACTGTTACTCGCGGCGCGGCTGTATTTGGCGTCGGTATTTATTAAGTCGGGCTTAACCAAAATTGATGACTGGGAAACCACGCTGTTTCTGTTTGAAGAGGAATACAGCGTGCCCTTGCTCAGTGCCGGCGTGGCGGCATTTCTTGCGACCGCTGGCGAGCTGGTGCTGCCGGTGATGTTAGTGCTTGGGCTGTATTCGCTAACGGCGGCGGCCGGGATTTTTATTATCAATTTTGTCGCGGTTATCAGCCTGGAGGCTATCGCGCCAGCGGCCGAGTTGTACCACCTTGTGTGGGGTTTGCTTGCCGCCTACATCGTAGTGCATGGCGCGGGGGCAATCTCCGTTGATCGTTTAATTGCTAAGTGGTCGAAATAGTCGCTTAAGCCTTTCCCCTCTACCTCCCTGCTTGGCGTATGTGGTTTCCCCCTTTTTCCATACGCCTTTTTTCTTTTTTGTTGATTACAAATTTGCCGTCGTTGTATCAACGACCTGCAACGCCGAGCTTGCGCAAAATGAGGCGCTTCAGGGCCTTCTTTAAACGTTTGGGCGTGTAAATGTTTTTACGGTAGTGACGCAGAAAGTACTCCTGATGCGCGCTTGGCATGGTGTCGCGGCTGAATTTGTACCACAGCTTAAGAATGCCGAGGGTGTCTTTTCTCATCATCCAGCAGCGGATCACGGCGGGTAAGCGTGAGGTATTGAGGGCCGATCCAAAGTCGATAATTAAAGGCTGTTGCGACGGCGAAACCAAAATGTTTCCGGCATTGCCCAAGTCCAGGTGAACCAGTTGGTGCTGATGCATCTGACGACTTGCAGCGATTAACGCCCGGAAAAATTCCGCGGATAGAGGAGTATGGCGCGGCCAGATTTTTAGCGGCGTGCCGCGTAGGTAGGAGTAACTCAAGGTTAAGCTTGCCGAGTTAAGGCGCGGCGAGCTTGGGGTAAAAGAAAAGTGGTCCATTTGTTTCAGCATGGAAAACTCGTGGGTGGCCAACAAGCGGAAATAGGCATTCGCGGCAGAGCCTGGCATTGGGTAGCGCTTATACACTCGTGGTGCGCCATCGTCTGTTGTGGCCACGCGAATGCGCGGCTTGTACCAACTGGGTGGTCTCGCGTTGTTGGGGGCTGGCGTGGCGGGGGTGTGGGTCAGCGACGAGCAATCTTGTTGGGTCATGGCAAATCCTCCTGTCGAGCAGAAGGGTAAACAGCCCTGAACTACGCGCTGTGCAGAACGTTTTTATTACTGGTCTGATAGTTGTGGAGGGTATTTGTGGTCAGGCCCACCAGCCAAAACGCCCCTATTCTCGCGTAGGTTCTAGTGCCCAAAACGCTGATGGCGATGAGCGCTGTTGGAGCCCTTATCGCGGTTAAAACCGCTCCTACGGTATGCTTGCAGATCTAGTGAGATTCGTCGAGGTAAGGCACGCTCCTACCAGAGGTGGGGCGCGTTGCCCTGCGATGGCACGAGGTGTTTTTATAGGGCAGTGTGGCCCCTTGTAGGACAGCGTGGCCCGCGAGTGGAGCGAGTGCTGTGGCCAGTCCGCCTTAGGGCGACCTGATCGAACGGTAGGGGTTGTGGGCCGGTCGCGGTCAGGCCCGCTCCTGCATATCGTGGGGCAGGCTGTCCTACGGGGGCGATGGTTTTGTAGGAGCGACTTCAGTCGCGAATGATGCGAAGCGCTTAGCTATGGCCCACAGCGCTGATGGCGATGAGCGCTGTTGGAGCCCTTATCGCGGTTAAAACCGCTACCCAAAGCACTCCCTGTGGCCCCTTGTAGGACAGCGTGGCCCGCGAGTGGAGCGAGTGCTGTGGCCAGCCCGCCTTAGGGCGCCCCGAGCGAACGGTAGTAGTTGTGAATCGGTCGCGGTCAGGCCCGCTCCTACATATCGTGGGGCAGGCTGTCAGTCGCGAGGGAGTTGTAGCCTACCGAAAGGTAATATGGACGATGCTGGTTGATTTTTGTTCAGTGTGGTACTCTTTATGGGTCTATTAAGAGTGCTATTAATAGTACTTTTCACGGAGTGACTATGAATACGTTGACGGCCAACGAGCTAAAAACCAAGGGTGTATCTGCTGTCGAATCTCGATTGAGAGATAGTGAAGAATTAGTGATTTCGGTGCGTGGACGTAACCGTTATGTGGTTATGGATATAGAGAAGTACGCCAAACTGCGTGAATACGAGCTGGCGGCCGCTTTAGAGGAAGCAAGGTCGGATATTCGCGAGGGGCGCTATCAGGCTGAAAGTGTCGATGATCATGTTAAGCGTTTGACCAGTGAGCTATAGGTTACTTTACCCCGATAGCTACCTTAGGCGTGCAAAGAAATTCTTTAAACGGCACCCTGAGGTGATGGGGCAGTACCAAAAAACGCTGCAGTTGCTGGAGGTTAATCCGTATCATCCCTCGCTTCGCTTGCATGGTTTAAAGGGGCGTTTACAGGGTTTGTCCTCGGTATCGATCAATATGCAATATCGAATAATTTTGGAATTTGAGATTCGCGGTGAGGATATTGTGCTGGTTGATATTGGCGACCACGACGGAGTTTATTAGACCTCGGGTTTTGTAGGGGCGGAGTGGTCATAGCACTAGGTTGTGATGAACCTCCTTATCGCGGTTAAAACCGCTCCCACAGCGTGGTCGCTGAGATCCTGCGAGATTCGTCGCGGTCAGGCCCGCTACCCAAAACATTCCCTGCGGTCATGGGGCACGTTGTCCTACAGATCGTGCGACACGGGGTGTTGTTATAGGGCAGTGTGGCTCCTTGTAGGACAGCGTGGCCCGCGAGTGGAGCGAGTGCTGTGGCCAGTCCGCCTGAGGACGACCCGAGCGAACGGTAGTAGTGATCGGTCGCGGTCAACCTCGCCACCTAAAACGTTCGCTGCGGTATTACAGGGGGGCGAGCCCGATGGCTTTGAGTCAAAATTTTTAGGCGCAAAGCCATCATTGGTTCACGACTCAGGGAGTGGGTCACCGGGTAATGAGGGGCGGCGTCTGTGCTTTGTGGCTTGCTCGTAGGCGTAGCTGATACTAAACAATGTGGCCTCATCCCAGCGCCGGCCAAAAAATTCTATTCCAATCGGCAGTGCTGGTTGATCAGTTGAGAAACCGGCGGGTACAACGATAGAAGGCATGGCAGTGGTGCTGCTAAAGCTGCAGTTATTCGTTTGCGATGTGCCGGTAATTCTTGCAGGTTGTTGGACCGGGGGGTAAACCAAGGCATCCAGGTCGAGTGCATCCATCTCGCTTTCAACGTAGTAGCGCAGTTCCTCACGTTTTTCTAGCTTTGCAATATAACTGGGCGAACTGGTATCTCTCGCTGCAAGGCTTGCACCAATGAGTGCCTCGATAAACGGGTGCACTAGGCCACTGGTGAATATGTCGACGGTGTCAGAGCGAGGGGCCGCGAAGCTCGCTAGGTATTCATCCATGTGATCGGCGAATTCCTGAACAATAAGCGTATTGGAAATATCTTCAAACTCGGGAAGGGTTATTGGATCGATAATTTCAGCACCTGCAGCGGCTAAGTCGATCAGTGCCTGGTCTAGCACAGCATTCACGTCGGCATTGTCGCCAAAGGCGTTGGTACCGCCATAGCTGCGCAACACGCCAATGCGCTTTCCTTTCAGGCCATCTGTGTCCAGGGAGTCAAGGTAGGTCGATGGCTGTCGGCGCTCTGCGGCATGGGTTCTTGGGTCGGCCGGATCTACCGCTGCCATGCTATCCAGCATCAACGCGGCGTCACGAACGGTTCGGGTGATGGGGCCCCCTACATCCATGGTGTGCGAGAGTGGCACTAGGCCATCTTGCGATACTAATCCAACGGTGGAGCGCACGCCGACAAGGGAGTTGTTGGAGGGCGGTAGGCGTATAGAGGCGCAGGTATCGGAGCCGGTACCCAGCAGGCCGAAGTTGGCGGCAATGGCGGCCGCGCTGCCGCCACTGGAGCCGCCCGCATCTTTGGAGGTGTCATAGGGCGTGCCAATTCGCAAAGAGACGCTGTTAAAACTTTGTATCCAGAATGCGTATTCGCTCATGCCGGCTTTGCCCAAAATAAGTGCGCCGGCCTCTCGCAGTCGAGCAACCGTAAAGGCATCGTCAGGTGGCTGGGAGCCTGCGAGTGCGCGTGACGATGCGGTGGTTGGGAAGTCGTAGGTATCGAAGAGATCCTTCAATAAAACGGGCGCGCAGTGCAGCGGGCCGGTGAGGCCATCTTTTTCGAAGGCCTCATCAAGTGCTGTGGCCTGTTCGCGCCACTGGGGGTTAATGCTAACGATGCTATTGATGGGTAAGCCGGTTGCAGTGCTGTTGTCCAGCTGTTCTATGCGCTCAATGTACTGTTCGGCTAAACCTACGCAGCTAAGCGCTTGGCCGGATTCATCAACTTGTTCACCGCGAAAGCCTGCATGGATATCCGCCACTGTGGCCTCAAGCAGCTCAAAGGTTGTAGGCGCGGGAGTATCTGGCAGCGAACCGGTAGTTGAGGAACTGGAGCCTCCACCGCAAGCACTAATAACTGCTACTGAAATGGCGAGATAGGTGGATGAAAAGGCGCGCTTGATACTCGGTCGCATTTAAAATTTCCTCGGTTAACGTCAGGATTTATGTGAAGCAATAATAGTGCCATCGAGTTGAGCGGTTCGCGGCTTGGTTGTAGTGGTAGGCCGGGTGTAGGGGGCTGAAATGAAGGGGGGATTTCATTAAATAAGTAGATTATTCGCGGTCAGGCCCGCTCCTACGAGAGATGGGGCATGTTGCCCTACAGATGGCACGAGGTGTTTTTGTAGGAGCGACTTCAGTCGCGAATGGTGCGAAGCGCTTAGCTAGGCCCAAAGCGCTGATGGCGACGAGCTTTGTTGGGACCTCATCGCGGTTAAAACCGCTCCTACATGTGGGGCACGAGGTGTTTTTGTAGCACAGTGTGGCCCCTTGTAGGAGCCCGCCTGAGGGCGACCCCGAGCGGAACCGTAGGGGTTTGTGGATGGGTCGCGGTCAGGCCCGCTCCTACATATCGTGGGGCGTGCTGTCCTACGTGCGTTTTATGCAGTCACAATGAAAGCTTCCTTCCACAAGCCCAGCGGCGCTTTGTAGTCGTTTACTTGGGTTCGATGGCGCGGAGTTCTCGGCCAACGACGAGGAGTGCGCCGAGTAGGCCGAGGCCGGCAGCGCTGGCCCACATTATCAGGCTATCGAGTACACCGAGGCCGAGCAGGCTGAAGCTGCTGTTGTAGAGCCCGGCGAGTTCTTTGACCGGACCGCTTAGCCAGAGCAGGCTGGAGGCGAGTAGTAACCAGGCGAGTAGTCCGCCGAACAGGCCGTACCAGAAGCCCATGTACAGGAAGGGGCGGCGGACGAAGGCGTTGGTGCCGCCGACCAGTTTCACAACCAGAATTTCGTCGCGGCGGTTTTCGATGGCCAGTTTGATGGTGTTGCCTACGATAAGCAGCACGCCTGCCGCGAGCATGGCGGCGAGGGCCAGGGTGAGGCGGCGGCTGATATCGGTAATGCGGTTCAGGCGTTGCAGCCACTCCATGTCCAGCTTGACCAGGTCGGCCTGCGGCAGTGCGTTTAGCTGGTCGCGCAGGGCTTCTATTTTTTCAGGGCTGCTGTTGTCTGCGGTGGGGCTCAGTACCAGAACGCCAGGCAGAGGGTTGCTGTCCAGCTGGTCGAGCACGTCGCCAAAGCCGCTGCGGCGACGGAACTCCTCCAATGCCTCACTGGGTGAGATGTATTCGGCGCTGGCAATGTCTTTGCGGTCGGCGAGTTGCTGACGCAGTTTTTGCGCGTCTTGATCGCTGACGCTGAATTTTAAAAACACCGACAATCGCGCGGCGCCATCCCAGCCTTGGCTGACGGCTTCAACGTTGTTCAGGCCGACATATAAACCGGCGGGCAGCACCATGGCGATGGAGATCACCAGTGTGGTCATTAATGTGGCGAGGGGGCGTTTTAACAGGCGCCGCAGGCTTTCGCTGGCCACCTGACGGTGGTGGCTGCGGTAACTTTGCCACTGGTCACTGAAGCGGGTGCGGTGAGTTTTGGCACCGCTCAATTCGCGCCGTGAGGGCTTGGCCGGGGTTTGCAGTTGGCCGAGGCGGCGCTTGGGCAGTTTACTGGCGCCGCTGCCCTTTTGTTTTGATTTACTCATGGCTGCCCCCGGCGCTAACCAGTTGGCCTTGGCGCAGGCTGAGCAATTTGTAGGGCATGCGCGCAATGAGAGAGAGGTCGTGGGTGGCGATCAGCACGGTCACGCCCACCTGATTGAATTGTTCAAACAGGTGCATGATTTCTGCCGACAGCTGCGGGTCCAGGTTGCCGGTGGGTTCGTCGGCCAGCAGCAGTTTGGGTTTGTTCACCACGGCGCGGGCGATGCCTACGCGCTGCTGTTCGCCGCCAGACAGGGTGATGGGATTCTGCCGTTCTTTGTCGAGCAGGCCAACTTTGTCGAGGGCTGCGCGCACCCGTCGGCCGATATCGCGATGGCCGTAGCCTGCAATGACCAGTGGCAGGGCGACGTTGTCAAAGACGCTGCGATCAAACAGCAGCTGGTGGTTTTGAAACACCACGCCCACCTTGCGCCGCAATTCGGGGATGTGGCGGGCGGGTAGCTTGGAAACATTGCGCCCGTCGACCAGCACCTGGCCACTGTTGGCGCGCTCCATCACCATAATGAGTTTGAGCAGGGTACTTTTGCCGGCGCCACTGTGGCCGGTTAAAAAGCGCATATCGCCATGGGGCATATGGAAGCTGAGGTTGTTCAGCGCCTGATGCCCGCCGGGGTAGCGTTTGCAGACCTGCTCGAATTGGATCATTGCTTGCGTTGCCAGCCAAACAGAGCGCCGACAAATTCATCGGCGCGGAATGGGCGCAGGTCGAGAATGCCTTCGCCAACACCGATAAAGCGAATAGGCAGGCCGAGCTGCTTGGATATGGCGAATACAATACCGCCTTTTGCGGTGCCATCAAGTTTGGTGAGTGTTAAGCCGGTCACACCTACCGCTTCTTGGAAGTGTTTGGCTTGCGACAAGGCGTTTTGGCCGGTGCCTGCATCGAGTACCAGCATCACTTCGTGGGGGGCGTCGGGGTCGAGTTTCTTGAGTACCCGCACTACCTTTTTCAGCTCTTCCATCAGGTTGTCTTTGTTGTGCAGGCGGCCTGCAGTGTCGGCGATCAGCACATCGACATCGCGGGACTGGGCGGCTTGCAGGGCATCGTAAAGTACCGAGGCACTGTCGGCGCCGGTGTGCTGGGCGATAACTGGTACGTTATTGCGCTCGCCCCACACTTGCAGTTGCTCAACGGCGGCGGCGCGGAAGGTATCGCCAGCGGCGAGCATGACCGAGCGACCACCGGCCTGGAATTGCTTGGCCAACTTGCCAATGGTGGTGGTCTTGCCCACGCCGTTTACGCCTACCATCAAAATGACGTAGGGGCCGGTTTTGTCGGGAATAACCAGCTCTTGTTCGGCAGGCTCCAGTAGCACCCGCAGCTCTTCTTGCAGGGCAACGTACAAGGCCTCGGGGTTATCCAGTTCCTTGCGCGACATACGGCGGGTGAGGTTGTCGATAATCTCGGTGGTGGCATCCACGCCAACGTCGGCCATCAGTAGATGGGTTTCAATTTCATCGAGAAGCTCGTCGTCGATCTCTTTGCGGCCAAGGAAGAGATTGGCCATGCCCTCGCCGAGTTGGGCGCCGGTTTTGCTCAGGCCTTCTTTGAACTTAACCAGCAGCGATGCCTGCTCTTCGGGCGACAGTTCAATGTGTTGCCAGGGCGCGATTTCTTCGTCGGCGATAAAACCTTCCGCCGCCGCCAAGTCTTCCTCGGAGCCGACAAAGGACTCTTTAAAGCGGGTGAAAAAGCTTTTCTTCTTGGGCTCTTGGGCGTTTTCCGCTTCAGTAACGGCTGACTTCTCGGTATCGGTCATGGGGCTCTGGTTGCAGGGTCTGGTTTACAGGGAAAAGAAAAGCCGTATCCTACCACTTCTCGGCCGTCACTGAGTAATGTCGTGGCGCGGTTTTACACTTCAGGATCCCTTTATGGCCCCTCGTTCCAAACGTGATCGCTCGGCGCAGGTGACGCCACGCCAAGGTGCTGCGGGTGTGGTGCGCATTATTGGCGGCCAGTGGCGCAGTCGGAAACTGCATTTTACCAGCGCCGAGGGCCTGCGCCCGAGTAGTGACCGGATTCGCGAAACGGTATTTAACTGGCTGGCTCCGCATATTGTCGGGGCGCGCTGCCTGGACCTGTTTGCCGGCTCGGGTGCACTCGGTTTGGAGGCCCTGTCGCGGGGGGCTGCGCACTGTCATTTTGTCGAGAAAGACCGTGCCACCGCCCAGCAAATACGCCAACATTTACAAACGCTGGGTTGCCGCGATGCCGACGTGGCCACTACCAGCGCCGCACAGTTTTTGGCGGGCGCGGAGCGGGGCTGGCATATCGTGTTTCTCGACCCCCCATTTAATAAAGACTTGTTGATGCCAGCTATCGATGCGCTCGAAGACCGCTTGGACGAGGGGGCTTTGGTCTATGTGGAAACCGCCAAAGGCGAGCCCGTGACGGTGCCGCCAAGCTGGCGAATGTTAAAGCATAAAACCGCGGGCCAGGTTGAATATCGCCTGTTTGAGGTGGCGGCGTAGCGGGGTTTTTCGTGCGTGTGAGAGACATCGCGCGTGGTTTGTCGCGGTCAGGCCCGCTCCTACACGAACGGCCGAGGTGAGTGCGCTGCCCGTGGGCGGAGCGAGTGCCGTAGGACAGTGTGGCCCGCGAGTGGAGCGAGTGCTTTGGCCAGCCCGCCTGAGGGCGATGGTATTGAGCTGAGATTTGTCGCGGTGAGGCCCGCTACCCAAAACGTTCCCTGCGGTCGCGGGGCACGCTGTAAGTCGCGAATGATGGAGTGATTAGCTAGGGCCCAAAGCGCTGATGGCGATGAGCTTTGTTGGAACCCTCATCGCGGTTAAAACCGCTCCTACGAGAGATGCACGTTTTGTTTTTTGTAGGAGCCCGCCTGAGGGCGACCTGAGCGAACGGTAGGGGCTGTGTATCGATCGCGGTCAGGCCCGCTCCTACCGTTGTTCCCTGCGGTTACGAGGCAGATGTCCTGCAGGCGTTACCAAAGCTTAAAGAGCATGCAGGTCCGCAGATTCGAGGGGAGCACGCCATATGGCGTGCTCCGTTTGGCTTATAGAATAAACTGGCTTAGGTCTTCGTCTTTGGCCAGTTCGCCAAGTTGTTGATTGACGTAGTCAGCGTCGATGTTCAGCGGTTCTGCCCGGTCGCCGGCGCTAAACGAAACGTCTTCCAGCAAGCGTTCCATCACGGTGTGCAGACGACGCGCGCCGATGTTCTCGGTGCGCTCGTTCACTTCCCATGCGGTTTCAGCGATGCGGCGAATGCCGTCTTCGCTAAAGCTCACGTGCAGGCCCTCGGTGGCGAGCAGGGCTTGGTATTGCTCGGTCAGGGAGGCGCGGGGTTCGGTGAGGATGCGCTCAAAGTCGTCGGGGGTGAGGGCTTCGAGTTCCACGCGAATAGGCAGGCGGCCCTGCAGTTCGGGAATGAGGTCTGAGGGTTTGCTCAGGTGGAAGGCACCAGAGGCGACGAACAGGATGTGGTCGCTGCGGATCATGCCGTGTTTGGTGCTGACGGTGCAGCCCTCAATCAATGGCAACAGGTCGCGCTGCACACCTTCACGGCTCACGTCGGCGCCGCCGGACTCCTGGCGTTTGGCAACTTTGTCGATTTCGTCGATAAAGACAATGCCGTTTTGCTCCGCCGCTTCGATCGCGCGGGTCTTCAGCTCTTCTTCGTTAATGAGCTTGGCGGCTTCTTCGTCTTGAATCTGCTTGTAGGCGGCCTTCACGGTGAGGCGGCGGGTCTTTTTGCGGTCGCCGCCCATTTTGGAAAACATGCCCTGTAGTTGGCTGGTCATTTCTTCCATGCCGGGGGGCGCCATAATCTCCACACCGACCGGTGCACTGCTGACTTCAATGTCGATTTCTTTATCGTCGAGTTCGCCTTCGCGCAGTTTTTTACGGAAGATTTGCCGGGTGCTGCTGTTGCGCTCTTCCTCGCTTTGTTCGCCGCGCGCGGGTGGCAGCAGGGCGTCCAGGATGCGCTCTTCAGTGGCGTCCTGAGCGCGGTGGGCGACTTGCTCCATGGCCTGTTCGCGGTGCAACTTCAGAGATACGTCGACGAGGTCGCGAATAATGGACTCAACATCGCGGCCGACATAACCCACTTCGGTAAACTTGGTGGCTTCCACTTTAATAAAGGGCGCATTGGCCAGTTTGGCCAGGCGGCGGGCAATTTCGGTTTTACCGACACCGGTTGGGCCGATCATTAGAATATTCTTGGGCGTGATTTCAGCGCGGAGGTCTTCCGCCAATTGCATGCGGCGCCAGCGGTTGCGCAGCGCGATGGCAACGGCGCGCTTGGCGTCTTGTTGGCCGACAATGTGTTTGTCCAATTCGTGGACGATTTCACGGGGTGTCATTTGTGACATGGTGGCTCCAGTCGCCCGCATCGGCGAGCGTGTCATGTGTTCGGATCAGTAATCGAGGACTTCAATGCGGCGGTTGTGGTTGGTGTAGATGCAGATATCGCCGGCGATGTTCAGGCCTTTTTCTACAATGTCTTGAGCGCCGAGTTCGGTGTTGTCCATCAGCGCACGGGCGGCGGCGGTGGCGAAGGAGCCGCCACTGCCAATGGCGATCATATTGTCTTCGGGCTCAATCACATCGCCATTACCACTAATCACCAGCGTGGTTTCTTTGTCGGCGACAATCAGCAGGGCTTCGAGTTGGCGCAATGAGCGCTCGCTGCGCCAGGCTTTGGCCAGCTCCACAGCGGCCTTAACGAGTTTGCCCTGGTGCTTTTCGAGCTGGGCTTCGAATAATTCGAACAGGGTGAAGGCATCGGCGGTGCCGCCAGCGAATCCCGCCAGCACTTGGTCTTTGTACAGGCGTCGTACCTTGCGGGCATTGCCCTTCATCACGGTGTTGCCCATGGTGACTTGGCCGTCGCCGCCAACAACCACTTGATTGCCTCGACGAACAGAAAGAATAGTGGTGCCGCGAAACTGTTCCACGCGGGACTCCTTTTAGATATGTGAACAGGCGCGCCGCCCCTTGTGGAGCGGCTCGAGAAAATAGTTATGGGGGCGGCGCTGCAATTTTCAAGGCAGCGCGGGGGATCGTTTTACGGGGTGGTCTTCTGGCGAATGACCAAGGTATCGATGGCTTCGCCGATCAGTTTGGCGCGGGCACTGGCGAGGGTGTTGTGGGTTTGGAACGGGCCGACGTAAACCCGGTGCCAGAGGTCGCCATTGGCCTGCACGGACTCCACCTTGGCGTCGAGCCCCAGCAGCAAAATTTGCGCGCGACGACGGTCGGCGTCGTCATTGCTGCGAAAAGAGCCCGCCTGAAGAATGTAGCGCTCGCCAGTCTGAAAGGTTTTTTCGCTGGGGCGCGGCGGCTTCTCGTTGGCGGTAGTGACTTTGCTTGCGCGCTTTGGTGCTGGGGTTTCGTCGGGAACGATCACCTCGCGCTCGGGTAGCACAGTGAAGAAGTCAAACTTGGTGGTGCTTTCCGGCTTGCTGGCGTCTGCTTGCTTACTCGCTTTTGGTTTGGCCGTCTGAGCGGTGGCCGCTGTGCCGGCGGTATCGCGCTCGCCAATGGCGTTGAACACCAGCACCGTGCTGAGAATGCCAGCGATAAAGCCGGTACCCAGCAAAATGGAGGCGGGCATTCCCTTGTTAGCCGCCTTACTGCGGGTGGCCCCGCGTGTTGGGCGCTTCTTCGCAGCCATGCTTACATTTCCTCGGGGGCGGAAACGCCCAGCAGGCTCAGGCCGTTGCGTAGTACTTGCTGCACCGCGACTGACAGTGCCAGTCGTGCATCGCGCAGGGCGGTGTCTTCGCCGAGCATTTTGTGGGCGTTGTAATAGCTGTGGAAGTCACCGGCCAATTCGCGCAAGTAGTGGGCGAGGCTGTGCGGCTCGAATTGTTCCGCGGCGCTGGCAAGCACCTCGGGGTAGCGTGCCAGCTTCACCAGCAGGGCTTTTTCCACGTCTTTGTCGAGCAGGGTGAGTTGGGCAAGGCCCGCCTCCTGCGTCCACTGTTGGCCGTCTTGCTCCAGCTTGCGCAGGATACTGGCCACGCGAGCGTGGGCGTATTGAATGTAGTAAACCGGGTTGTCCTTGCTTTCTGACTTGGCCAGCTCCAGGTCAAAGTCGGTGGCCTGGTCGGCTTTGCGCATAATGTAAAAGAAGCGCGCGGCGTCATTGCCGACATCTTCACGCAACTCGCGCAGGGTCACGAAAGAACCGGAGCGGGTAGACATTTGCACCTGCTGGTCGCCGCGAAACAGCGAGACAAACTGCACTAGTCGTACCACCAGTCGCTCGGGGTCGATGTCCAGCGCTTGCAGTGCGGCCTTCACGCGGGCGATGTAGCCGTGGTGGTCGGCGCCCCAAATGTTGATCACGCGATCAAAGCCGCGCTCAAACTTGTTCAGGTGGTAGGCGATGTCGGAGGCGAAGTAGGTGGTCTGGCCATTGTCGCGTTTTACCACGCGGTCTTTGTCGTCACCAAAACGGGTGGACAAAAACCACAGTGCGCCGTCGCGCTCTTCGATGTAGCCGTTTTCTTGCAGGCGGGCGATAGCGCGGCTGACTTGGTCGGGGTCGGCAGTCAGGCTGCGCTCGGAAAACCACTCTTGATAGTGCACGCCGAACTCGCCGAGGTCTTCGCGAATATCGCCCAATATGGCGTTCAGGCCTTTGTCGAAGACAATGCGGTAGTCGTCGCCGAGTAGGGTTTTGGCGCGATTGATCAGATCGTCAATGTGCTTCTCTTTGTCGCCGCCTGCAGGTTCATCAGCGCATACGCCGTCGAAAACGTCCGACGCGCTGCGCATTAACTGGTCGCCGTGGCTGGCGTGCAGCTCGCGGCCGTAGTCGGCAATGTAGTCACCTTGGTAGCCATTGCTGGGGAAGGTGAGGGTTTCACCGCAGGCTTGCAGGTAGCGCAGCCATACGCTGGTACCGAGTATGTCCATCTGGCGGCCGGCATCGTTCACGTAGTATTCGCGCTGCACGTCGTAGCCTGCGGCAGCGAGCATATCGGCAACACTGGCGCCATAGGCGGCGCCGCGACCGTGGCCAACGTGCAGTGGTCCGGTGGGGTTGGCGGACACAAACTCTACCTGGATGCGCTGGTTTTTCGCGTCGCCGCGACCGAATTGCTCGCCCTTGGCAAAGATGTCTTTGATCACGCGGAAGTTAGCGGCTTCATTCATGAAGAAGTTGATAAAGCCGGGGCCGGCGATTTCCGCTTTTACCACGTCGTCGCTGGCGGGCAGGGCGTCGACAATTTGCTGGGCAATGGCGCGGGGATTACTGCGCAGTGGTTTGGCCAGCATCATTGCCACGTTGCAGGCGAGGTCGCCGTGGGCCTTGTCTTTGCAGCGCTCAAGTTGAATCGACGGCTGAAGATCTTCGGGCCATTCGGCAGTGCTGCGCAGGGTTGTTAGCGCCTGATCAATCAACGTGGCGACGATATCTTTCATGTCGAATTCGAACTCTCTTGAATATGGGGAATTTTGGGGCCGCGTATTATCGCTGTTTCAGGCGCCGGCCGCCACTATCAGAACATTTCGATGGGGTCGACGTCGACCGACCAGCGCAATTGACCGCGCCTACTGAGGGATTCTGCCACATTACAGGCCGCTGCCAACTGCTGATGCAAGGTGCGACGCTCGCTGGCTTGCAGGATAAGAGAGGCACGAAAGCGGCCCGCGCGGCGGGCCATAGGCGCGGGCAGAGGCCCGAGAAGTTGCCAGCCGGGTGCGGGCGGCTGCAGGGAGTTGCGCAGCTGCTGCAAAAACTGCTCGGCATCGTGCAGCTGCGGTGCATCGCAGCGAATCACCGCGCTGAAGGTGTAAGGCGGCAGGTCGAGCAGGCGGCGCTCGGCCAGCTGTGCGGCAGCAAAGTCGCGATAGCCGTGTTGACTCAGGCTCTGTAAGGCGGGATGGGCAGGGCAGTGAGTTTGCAGTAAAACTTCGCCGGGCCGGTCTGCGCGTCCGGCGCGCCCGGCGACCTGCAGCAGAAGTTGGGCGCTGTTTTCGGTGGCGCGGTAGTCGGCGCTGAACAGACCGGCGTCCATATCGACGATACCGACCAGTGTCACGGCGGGGAAGTGGTGGCCCTTGGCGAGCATTTGGGTGCCGACCAAAATGCAGGGTTCACCTTTATTCACCTCTTTAACGAGCTCAGCCATGCTGTCGCGCCCGGCGGTGGTGTCGCGGTCGATTCTCAGCACCGGGGCGTCAAAGTGTTGGTTTAAAAACATTTCCAGGCGCTCGGTGCCGGGGCCATCGTAGATCCACTGGCTGTTGCCACAGTCCGGGCAACTGGCTGGCATGGCGCGAATAGCATCGCAGTGATGGCAGCGCAATTGGCGGCGTTTGTAGTGAACGGTCATGCGCGCGTCGCAGGCGTGGCAGTCGGCAATCCAGCCGCAGCAATGGCATTGCAAGGTGGGGGCAAAACCGCGGCGGTTGAGAAACAGCAGGCTTTGATTGCCGGCACGGAGATTACTGCTGATGGCGTTGAGCAGGGTGTCACTCAAGCCGTGCTGCAAGGCGTGCTGGCGAATATCGAGCAGCCGTATTGGCGCCTCGCAGGCGTTGCCGGCGCGCTGGCGCAAGCGCAACACCTGATAGCGACCCAGGTCTGCGTTATGCAGGCTGTCGAAGCTGGGGGTGGCGCTGCCGAGAATAACCGGGCACTGGCTATCGGCTGCGCGTTTTACGGCAATGTCGCGGGCAGAATAGCGCCAGCCATCTTGCTGTTTATAGGAGCTGTCGTGCTCTTCGTCGACGATAACCAGGCCCAGGCGTGGCAGGTCGGCAAATACGGCTGAACGCGTACCCAGAATAATGTCGGCGCGGCCGTCGCGGGCGGCTTGCCAGTTGTGCCAGCGTTGCCGCTCGCTTAAGCCGGAGTGCAGGCTGCGTACGCGACCGGGAAAGCGCTGTTCGAAGCGGCGCAGCGTCTGCGGGGTGAGGCCAATTTCGGGCACCAGTACCAAGGCTTGTTTGCCGTTGGCCAGTGCGTGGGCGATGGCTTGCAGATACACCTCGGTTTTGCCGCTGCCGGTAATGCCGTCGAGTAAAAAGCGGGCGAATTGGCCGTCGCTATCGATAATTTGTTGCAGGGCGTCGGCTTGCTCGCTGTTGAGCGTAGGCCCCTGCTCGGCGGGGGCGGGTTTGCTGGACGGTTCGCCTTCTTCAATAAGTGCATGCTGCTGCAAGGCGCGCACAATGCTGGCGCTAAAACCGAGGGCAGTGATGTCTGCGCGCGATAACGGGCCGTTTTCCAATAGGGCGTTGAACAGCGCGCGCTGCTGGTGGGCACGCGGAGAGAGTGTGGCGATATCAGCATTTGGACGGAGCTGCCACGCTGCGGTGTTTTCTGCCGTCGGTGGTGTGTTGCGTCGCAGCGCCAAGGGCAGCATTTGGTGCAGGCAGTCGCCAATGGGGTGGTGGTAGTAGTGTGCGGCCCATTTTCCCAGCCCTAACAGGGCCGTGGATAAACTCGGGTCGTCGTCAAGCACCGCGATCACGGCTTTCAATTTGCTGGCATCGACGTCGGTGTTGTCGGCGGGGCCGAGCACAACGGCAATGACTTCTCGCCGCCCGAAAGGCACTTTTACCCGCGTGCCAGGCTGTATTTCTCGCTGCAACGACGCCGGCCACAGGTAGTCGAAACTGCGTCTAAGGGGGCAGGGGATGGCGATGGAAGCGAGGGTGTCGGCCATGGTGAGGGCTTGCGCAAAACCGCCAGTGTATAAGAATCTGTAGCTGGTTGAGAGCATAATTCGCGTTGGCGCTTGTCAGTGCTTGCTTATATGTCCAGTTCTGCTAAGATGCGCGGCCTAATTTTCGGTGGTTTTTTGTTCAGTTGGTTGGTGCAAATCCCTGCTCTTCCCAGCTTCCACTGAGCGCATCAGCCCAGCGCGGTGCCCGGCAAGAGATCGGGTGGCGGCGTCCAAAGAGGATCTAATGATGAAAGCGGATATCCATCCAAAGTACGAAGATGTTAGCGTTACTTGCAGCTGCGGTAACCAGTTCCAAACCCGCTCAACCCTGGCGGAAGACCTGCACGTAGACGTATGTTCTGCCTGCCACCCTTTCTACACTGGTAAGCAGAAAATGCTGGATACCGGCGGCCGTGTTGATCGCTTCCGCAAGCGTTTCGGCAGCCGCGGTGGTGTTAAAAGCTAAGTTGCTTGCATTTGCGCCACGGAGTTTGGCGTTGATGATCGCGAGAATGCCCGGGCGCCAGCGCTTGGGCATTTTTTTTAGTGAGTCGCGGGGCGCTACTATGCCTGCAGGCTTGCTTTGAAACCCGCTGATAGCGGGGCGCTGAGCCACGGTGTGGCTTGTGAGTGAAGGCAGTTTTCTATATGCTTTCACGCCTTTATGAACGCACCTGACCACCTTTACGCGTTCGCCCTTCTGGAATGCACAAACCGAGAGCATGACAATGTCCAAAGATGTTAAGCAGGCGGCTCTGGATTACCACTCGATCCCCTCGCCAGGCAAAATTGGTATCAGCCTGACCAAGCCCGCCGAAACACAATACGATCTTTCGCTGGCCTACAGCCCGGGCGTGGCTGAGCCGGTGCGCGAGATCGCCAAGGACCCGCTCAACGCATACAAGTACACCAGCAAGGGTAATCTGGTCGCGGTTATCTCCAATGGCAGCGCAATTCTTGGTTTGGGTGATTTGGGCCCTGCCGCCAGCAAGCCGGTAATGGAAGGCAAGGCGCTATTGTTCAAGCGTTTTGCCGATATCGACTCCATTGATATCGAGGTGGACGCGGAAGACTCTCAGGCCTTCATTGATACGGTGCGCCGTATTGCCGATACGTTTGGCGGCATCAATCTGGAAGATATTAAAGCGCCTGAGTGCTTTGAGATTGAACGGATTCTGATTGAGCAGTGCAATATTCCAGTCTTTCACGACGATCAGCACGGCACTGCCATCGTGACGGCTGCGGGCATGCTGAACGCGCTGGAGATTCAGGGCAAATCCATCGAGAGTGCGCGCATCGTTTGCCTGGGCGCAGGCTCGGCGGCCATTGCCTGTATGCGCTTGCTGATCAGCCTGGGTGCGAAATACGAAAACCTGTTTATGATCGACCGCCGCGGCGTGATCACGCCGGGTCGTGAAGGCTTAAACGAATATAAAGAAGAGTTTGCCAACGGCGCCGGTCCCAAAACCTTGGTTGAGGCGATTGACGGTGCCGATGTGTTTGTCGGTCTGTCTGGTGCCAACCTGTTGAGCGAAGACATGCTGCGCAGTATGGCTGCCAAGCCGATCGTATTCGCTTGCTCAAACCCTGACCCAGAGATTTCACCAGAGCTGGCGATGAGCGTGCGCGACGACTTGATTATGGCTACCGGGCGTTCTGATTATCCCAATCAGGTTAATAACGTTTTGGGTTTCCCATTTATCTTCCGCGGTGCCTTGGATGTGCGTGCCACGGAGATTAATGAAGCGATGAAGGTGGCCGCGGTTCACGCCATTCGTGAGTTGGCTAAGGAAGAAGTGCCACAAGTGGTGGTTGATGCTTGCCAATGTGGTGAGCTGAGCTTTGGCTCGAATTATATTATTCCCAAGCCGGTGGATCGGCGCTTGCTGGGTTCGGTCGCAGCGGCGGTGGCTCGCGCGGCCGTCGACAGTGGTGTTGCTCTGCTGCCCTACCCAGATCACTACCCGCTGAGCTAATCAGCTTATGTTAGAGCCGCGCATTGCGCGGCTTTTTTATGCCCATAAAGCGCTACTATCAACTCGGGGTGGCAGGCGTCGGAGCCGTCATGGCTGTCTGTAAGTTGTTCTTACTGAATGCTCCAGTGGGCTGGGCGCCCGACAGGTTTGCATTTCTTTATGTAGATGCTGTGCGCACCAAGGCCTTGTTCCTGCACAGTGTATATATGATAATGCTTATCATTAGCCTTCTGCTGTGGAATCCCTAATGTCACGTTTCTTCTCTGCCCGCGCCGCTGTGCTGCAGGGCGTCGCGCTTGTTATCGCCAGCCCTGTCGTTATGGCGCAGGACTCAGAACCGACGTCTAGCCAACCGAAGCTCGAGGAGATTCTGGTCACGGGTGACCCAATGCAGCGCAGCAGCCTGGATACTGTTGGCAGTGTCAGTATTGTTTCTGCCGACACTATCGATGCCATGAATGTGCGCGATCTCTACGATTTGCTATTGCGAAGCCCAAATTTGAATGCCGCAAGGGAGGATAAATTCTCTGTCCGCGGTATCTCCAATGAGGGTATTGGCCCGGGTGGTACAGGGCGGCCGACGGTCAGTGTCTTTATTGATGGCGCTCGCCAGCCTGGCCGGGGTGTGGGAAATACCTGGGACGTAAAACAGGTGGAATTTTATCGCGGCCCCCAATCCACGGCTTTTGGCCCCGGTTCGCTGGCGGGGGCGGTCGTGATCCAGAGTGAGTCGCCATCCAGTGAGACCTATTCGGGCAAGCTTAAGGTAGGGGCATCGAATTACCGTGGTCGTGAAGCCGGTGTCGCGGTGGGCGGCCCAATAGTGGGTGACCTGGCATTTCGCTACGCTGCTGAAACCAATCAAACCGACGGTGAGGTGACCAATATCACCTTGGATGATGATAAGTGGCAGGCGCGCAAACGCTATATGCAGCGCTTCAAACTGGGCTGGGCTGGCAGCGATTGGTATTCCTTCGAGTTCACTCTGCAGGACAGTAAGTTACGCGAGGGCAACGAATACCAGTCGCCGGACTTGGCGCGCAAAGGACAGGCCAGCGATGACGTTGATGGCTTTTATGATGACAATAGCACGCTGGCCGTGCTCACCCAGCATGTGGATATTAATGCCGCGCTTCGCCTCAGCCTGATTGTGAGCGGCAGCAACAACGATAATATTCGCAAGGGCGACTACGATATTTCGGCTGAGGATGGTGGCTTTTTCATCAATTCCGTCGAAGCTGAAAACCGAGCGGTTGAGCTGCGTTTGCGATACGCCGGTGACACCCTGAAGGGCGTTGTTGGCGCCTATCTCGCCAAAGATGAATTACAGGGAAACTCGACAAGTGTCGACCTGCCCTATGAGCTCGGTGCGGGAACCCGGGCGCGAGCTGATGCGGACCTGATCGCTGAGCGGGAAGCTGACACTCAAGCCATTTATGCCGAGGCTGACTGGGACTTTGCGTACGACTGGACGCTGACGCTGGGCGTGCGCTACGAAGAAAATGACGCGGACAGTCGTAGTGCGTTTATTGTTAAGGGGGCTCGCCCCGTCGACCCGATTACCGGCACCACGCTGCCCGGTGACCTCAGCCCGCTTTTAAAGCCGTTGTTGGACAGTGATGCACAGGCGCCAAGCAGCGACTCCGTGTTTTTGCCAAAGGTGGCGCTGAGCTACGATCTCAATGACGCCGTGACCGCCTTTGTTGCTGCCAGCCAGGGGTATCGCGCTGGTTCGGTAGACTTTGTCAGCGATGGCGAGTCGCCCAGTTATGGCCCCGAGTACACCAATAATTATGACCTTGGGGTGAAGTGGCGAGGTGCGCGGTGGCAGGCGCAGCTGACGGCCTTTCGTATCGACTATCGCGATATGCAGATTGGTGTGCGTGTAGATGCGGCGAATTTCCGCACTGACAATGCCGGTGAGGCGCAGTCTGAAGGCGTTGAGCTGGAATTCAGTGGTGAGCTGGGGCGTGGTTTCAGTCTGTTCGGCGGCGCGGGTTATGTGAGCACGGCGTTCACCGAATACGAAGATGATGGTGTCGATTTTGCGGGTAATCGTTTTCCCAATGCACCATTGCGAAATGCCAATATCGGCATCGCTTGGCAGCAGGGTGGCTATTTTGCCAATATTAATTGGGCGTACGCCGCTGACAGCTACACCGACCGTGAAAACACCGCCGGCTTGAAGGCCGATTCGCGGCGGCTCTTGGGCGCGCGGCTAGGCTATCGCGGAGAGCGCTATGGTATAGAGCTCTTCGGTGAGAATTTAACCGATGAATTTTATATTACCGACCGCTTTAATAGTCCGTCGTTAGGTATTGATGCCCTGTATGTCGGCGATCCGCGTGAATATGGAGTGAGACTGAGTTACCAGTTCTAATGGGGAAGCAGTCGCGGCGCATGGAGGCTGACCAAAAGCGAAATCCTTCTAGGTACAACTCGCGAGCCGATCAGCGCATGACTTTCGGGTATCATATTCGTGAAAACTTCCGTTTCGAGCTTTCTATGCTCGGAGCATGCTGCCTGTAAACTCGGTTTAAAAAGAGGGTGTTTAAATGAACATTGAGCGTCGCCAAACACAGTCTCCGATCCCTCATAATCTTGAAGAGTTACTTTCCGAGCTACAATTGCTGGCTATTCGTCGCGTTGAAGAATTTGGCGGCGGTCTGTGGTTTGTGCGCAGGCCCTTGTTTCAAGATGTTGTGCCAGTAGTAAACTGCTCGTTAAACCACGGTGCTGAGACGGCTGTCGTGGAATTGGATGGGTCCTTGAATACCAGTCACGGTCTGTTCATTCGTCCGGATTGATCACTGTTTTATAAAATAAAAAAGCGCGGCTTAAGCCGCGCAAATCTCGTACGTCTGGAGGACGAACAAGTACAACTTACATTGCCAGTTCCGCAGTAATGAACGGGATGGGTGGCAACAATGTGATTTGTGGATTCAGCAAGGTTCCGCCTTCAGTAAAGTAGGCGGGTGCAGAGGCTGGGTCGTCGGCCATTACACCTACCACCGGAATCAGCGTGAATACCAAATCTGGCCCCAGGGTGTCCTGAAAGCCCGCTAATGACTGCGGATCAGCCGCGATTGCGGTACCAAAGTCCTGCAGGGCAACGACAATGCTCTCGATCTTTGCGGGGCTAAGGTAATCAACAAAGCCTTGGAGCTGGGGTGGGATGCCACCGCTACCGCTACCGCCACCGTCCATGCCGGGGATAGGCAGAGCGTCCAGGCCAGGAATACTTGGCGCGCCGCCGCCACCAAGACCAGCTAAGGCATCAAACAACGGGGCTAAGGCATCCAGTCCGGGTGCGCCACCGCTACCGCCACCGTCCATGCCGGGAATCGGCAGCGCGTCCAGGCCAGGAATGCTTGGCGCGCCGCCACCACCGAGGCCCGCGAGGGCATCAAACAACGGGGCTAAGGCATCCAGTCCGGGTGCGCCACCGCTACCGCCACCGTCCATGCCGGGGATAGGCAGAGCGTCCAGGCCAGGAATGCTTGGCGCGCCGCCACCACCAAGGCCAGCGAGGGCATCAAACAACGGTGCTAAAGCGTCCAGTCCGGGTGCGCCGCCACTACCGCCGTCCATGCCGGGGATAGGCAGAGCATCTAAGCCAGGAATGCTTGGCGCGCCGCCGCCACCAAGACCAGCGAGGGCATCAAACAACGGTGCTAAGGCGTCCAGTCCGGGTGCGCCACCGCTACCACCACCCATGCCGGGAACAGGCAGAGCATCCAGGCCGGGCAGGCTTGGTGCGCCGCCGCCACCGAGGCCTGCTAGGGCGTCAAACAACGGTGCTAAGGCGTCCAGTCCGGGTGCGCCGCCACTACCGCCGTCCATGCCGGGAATCGGCAGAGCATCAAGGCCGGGCAGGCTTGGCGCGCCGCCGCCACCGAGACCTGCTAGGGCATCAAACAACGGTGCTAAGGCGTCCAGCCCGGGTGCGCCGCCATTACCGCCGTCCATGCCGGGAATCGGCAGAGCATCAAGGCCGGGCAGGCTTGGCGCGCCGCCGCCACCGAGACCTGCTAGGGCATCAAACAACGGTGCTAAGGCGTCCAGCCCGGGTGCGCCGCCATTACCGCCGTCCATGCCGGGAATCGGCAGAGCATCAAGGCCGGGCAGGCTTGGCGCGCCGCCACCGCCAAGACCGGCGAGGGCATCAAATAAGGGTGACAGGGCGTCTAAACCCGGGGCGCTGCCGAGAGCGTCGAGCCCGGGGAGACCGCCGTCAGGTAAGCCGTCGAGCCCTGGCAGTCCGCCGCTACCCAGTGAATCTAAGGGGAGGGCGCTAAGGCCGGGAATGCTGCCCAGCAGGCCAGTCAATGCGTCCAGTGGCAGAGGAGCAGTTTGCGCGTGTCCCGCGCTAGAAGCCGCGAGCGCAACGCTCAGGGCCAGAGTGTTTTTCATCTTTTTAATTGGCATGAGAAGTCTCCCTTCATCCTTAATTATTACTTTGAGCGGAGCGAGATCACGACACCGCCTGTCAGCGAGATACCGCTAGGTGTCGCCCCAGAAATATCACGGACAGCGTTTGTTGCGTCTTAGTTGTGATTTGAACAGGGGGTACTACGAATGTACCTAAGTATTTACCCCTATTTTGATCTGGGTGTTGAGTGAGTCACATCTTCAATAAGCGATGGTGTTCTTGATCAAGCGCATGTTTTGCTGGCGGGGAGCTGTGTTTGAATGGTTGCCTGGAAAGGAGAACGCCGATGCAAGCACTTCCCCATTTGTACACAGTTAGTGGTCGCGCCGAGTCGGCTTCCGACGTTAGCTTGAGTGCGGCAGGGCTGGAAAATCTGCTATCGGCACCGCCCGCTGAATTTGGCGGCCCGGGTGACAAGTGGTCGCCGGAAACGCTGATACTGGCATCGATGGCCGACTGTTTTATTTTAACTTTCAAGGCGGTGGCCCGGGCCTCTCACCTTGAGTGGTTGAGTCTGTCCTGTGAGGTCGATGGCACCTTGGAGAAGAGCGACGGAGCTGTCCGTTTTACGCGTTTTGTTACCCGCGCTCGCCTGCAAATACCCGAGGGTGTCAGCGTGGAGGTGGCTGAGCGCCTGCTGCATAAATCTGAGAAAGCCTGCTTAATTGCTAACTCTGTCAGCGGCGAGAAAGTGTTGGAGGCAGCCGTCAGCGTGGCGACATAGTTTCTGCCATCGCGGTGTTGTGCACCTCAGCAGGACGTCGGCAGGCTGAGCGGTTATGCTTGGGCAGTAATAATGTTGATGAGACTGCCAATGAAAATACCAGCTGTAATGTTGTGCGCATGCCTGTTCGCTATGCCGGGTTATGCGCAATCTGCTGATGAGAAACACGCACTTGTTGATAGCTTGCTTGAGCTGACTGGCCAGTCGGTGCCGACCATTGCCAGCCAATTTTCCCGCCTGTTTAACGACAGTCTGACCCGTCAGTTACGGGCCAGTTACCCGAATTTACCCGCAGCGGCGAACAGTGTGGTTAAAGAAGAGGTTGATGCGGTGATTTACAGCCGGCTCATTGCCAGCGATGCCTATGCCAATGCAATGCGCGAGATTTACACTGAGGCATTGACCGGGCCCCAGCTCCGTGAGCTATTGACGTTTTACCGTAGCGACCTGGGAAAAACGCTGCTGCGGGTCACGCCGGCAATCAATGCGCGCAGCAGTCAACTGGGGCGAGAGTACGGTGAGCGCTTGTCTGCGGAGATTCGTCGTCGCGTTAGTCAGCGGCTAGAGAAAGAAGAGCTCCTCTAACCATTCGCGCTAGGGGTTAATGCGAATACAACGGCCGCTAATTTGCCCGCAACCTAAAAGATCCGTTGTAAGTAGTGAAGGTGGCATGCGACGGGCGTCCTTTAATGGTGATGTTGGCATGGAACGGTCGCATGAATTCCTGAAAATGACCCTCGATACGATGACCGAGCATATCGCCGTCATCGACGAGAGTGGTTTGATCCTTTATGTGAACAGCCGCTGGCGGCAGTTTGCAGAGAAAAACGCCTGCGGCGCACCCCGTGAATGGATGGGGCAGAACTACTTGTCGGTGTGCGACCGCTCGGCGGCATCGGGAGACGAGCTGGCTGGGCGCGCGGCGGCAGGCATTCGCGATTTAATCGGCAGTCAGCGCAACCATTTTTATCTGGAGTACCCCTGCGACAATCCCGATCAGTCGCGCTGGTTCATGATGCGCGTCACGCGTTTTTCTCTCTGTGATGTCAGCTATTTTGTCATTTCCCATCAAGATATTACCGAGAGGAAGCAAGCCGAAGAGCTGGCAAGCAAGCTCGCCCGCTCAGATGGGTTAACGGGCGTGGCGAATCGACGGTGTTTTGACGAGTTTTTTCGCAATGAGTGGCGGCGCTGCGCCCGCCTTGGGCTGCCTGTTAGCTTGGCAATTATTGATATCGACTATTTCAAACTGGTCAACGACACCTATGGTCACCAGTCCGGGGATGATTGTCTCAGGCAGGTAGGGCAGTTGTTGGGTCAGTTTGCAAAGCGCTCCACAGACATCTGCGCCCGCTACGGTGGCGAGGAGTTTGCGCTAGTGATGGGCAATACCTCCATTGAGCAAGCGCGGGAGCTTCTTGAGCCGTTGAATGCCGCGATCAAACAGCTTGCCCTGCCAAACCGAGCGTCGCCAATAGCGCCGGTGCTTACCGCCAGTGTGGGCTTGGCCTGCTTGGCTCCCACGCCTGACAGTAGCGAGGACGCTCTACTGGCACTGGCTGATGCGCAACTCTACGCCGCGAAGTCCGCTGGACGCAACCAGCTTGCGGCTGCGAGTTGAGGTTTACCTAGTGATGCCTTACATATCTAAGTATTACCCCAGATGGCTGTCCCTGCTATAACAGCTACTCTATGGCGCAAATTTTTCTATAAGGATTGTTGTTATGAAGGGATTCGCTCCTTTTATCTGTTTGGGTGTTTTGTCGTCTCCAGCGTTGGCGAATGAGCAAGGCCCTGTCGTCTATGTGGGCGCAATCTATTCTCACATACTCTACGAAGCTGGTGATTTTGACGGTGATCTAGCCGCCTATGGGGCATTGTTGGGGTTCCCTGTTAACGAGCACTTCGCGATTGAGCTACGGTATTTGGTCGGTGAAGAGGGAGAGACCACGAATGTAGGAAGCGGCATTGACGTTAATCATATGCTGGGTGCTTACCTTCGTGCCGGCATGCCACTTTCAGATCGTCTCTACCCTTATGCGTTGCTCGGTAGAAGTAAGTTTGAGCTGAATGGCGGTGCTCCAGGAGATGGTGGCAACAGTGGCTTGAGTTATGGCCTAGGCCTGCAAGTTTCTTTTACTGAGTCGCCTGCGCTCCTCAATATCGAGTATGCGAGCTTGTTAGATAGGGATGAATATGCGTTGGAAGGCCTCACAGTAAGCCTGCAGATGCAATACTAGCTATTTGGCCGGCGGCGCTCATAACGTTGCCGCCAATGCAGTGAGTTGTTCGCGTAGCCATCGGTGCCCCGCGTCGGCATTGGCGCTGCGGTGCCAGTAGAGTGTCATGTCGAGTGTGGGGGTAAGCGCAGGCAAGGGGTGCAGCGCTAAACCGAGTAAGTCGGCGTAGCGCTCACCCAGCTGCTGGGGAAGGGTGAGGAGCAGCGACGATGCAGCCACAACATGGCAGGCTGCATGGTAGCTCTGACCGCGTACCTGCACCTGACGTTTGAAGCCCTGCTGCTGTAACTGTATATCCTCAAAAAGCGCTCCTTCCCGCCGCCCGGAAACACCGATATGCCGCGCCTGCAGGTAACCTTCCATGGTGAGAGCTTGCGCGGCTAGTGGATGGTCGGCACGCATCAGTACGCAGAGCGGCTCGCTGCGCAAGGGGCGCTGCTCAATACTGCTGTCGACAGGCTGGGGAACATCCACCGCCAATGACAGCTCCCCAAGGGCGAGGTGGCGGCTGAGTTGATCCCGGCGCAGCCGCCGACTGTGTATAGAAAGCCCGGGCGCACTTGCTGACAGCTGCTTGATCAGTGGCGGCAGCAGCAGGAATTCCATGGTGTCGCCCAGACCCAATACAAAGCGTCGCTGTGAGGCGCTTGGCTCAAAATGCTGCCCGCGGTGCACACTGTCTTGCAACAAACTCAGCGCAGATTGGATGTCGTCGGCGATGGTGTCAGCGACCGGGGTTGGCGCGATGCTGCGGCCACGCCTGATGAACAGGGGGTCGTCGAAATGCTCGCGCAGGCGCGACAGGGCGTTGCTCACCGCCGGTTGGCTTAGGTGTAGGTCGCGGGCGGCTTCCGTTAACGAGCCAGCGCGGTAGATCGCGTCAAAAACGCGAAACAGATTCAGGTCCATGGCGGTCACTCAATTCATTCATAATCAGAATAATAACTGATTTATAAAATAAATTAGACTGATGTTTTGAGTAGCCGTAATCTGGTTGGCTAAACCTGTAAGGAGCCGATCATGGATTTCAGTCTCAGCCCTCGTGCCCAGGACTTGCGCGACCAAGTTCGTCATTTCATTGACAACCATATTATGCCCGTTGAAGAGGCCGTACTGCCTGAGTTGCTGCTTAGCAAACACGGTGGTGACTGGGGGCAGTGGTCGGTGTTGCCGCAGGTGGAAGCGCTTAAGGAAAAAGCTCGCGAACTTGGCTTGTGGAATCTGTTTTTGCCCGATGCCGAGTTCGGTGCCGGCTTGTCGGTAAGCGAGTATGCGGTGCTCGCCGAGCAAATGGGGCGTTCGCATTTTGCGCCTGAAGTCTTTAACTGCAATGCGCCCGACACCGGCAATATGGAGGTGTTGTGGAAGTATGGCAGCGAGGCACAAAAAGCCCGCTGGCTTACCCCGTTGCTGAACGCTGAAATTCGGTCGGTGTTTTTTATGACCGAACCGGATGTTGCCTCTTCCGATGCCACCAATATGGAAGCCACCATAGCGGTAGACGGCGACGAGCTGGTGCTCAATGGTAAAAAATGGTGGTCGACAGGCGTGGGCGATCCGCGCTGTGAAGTCGGCGTATTCATGGGGCTGAGCAACCCGGATGCCGCGCGCCACAGTCGCCATTCCATGGTGTTGGTGCCGATGAATACCCCAGGGGTGACCATCAAACGTATGCTGCCGGTGTTTGGCGGCTTCGATGAGCCTATCGGTCACGGCGAGGTGTGGTTTGACAATGTGCGCGTGCCTAAAGACAACTTGATTTTGGGTTTGGGGCGCGGCTTTGAAATTGCTCAGGGCCGACTGGGGCCAGGGCGTATTCACCACTGTATGCGCGCCATTGGCGCCGCTGAGCGCGCCTTGGAGTTGATGATTAAGCGCGGTCAGTCGCGGCAGGCCTTTGGCAAGCCGCTGATTAAGTTGGGCGCCAACCCCGAACGCGTTGCCGACCTGAGAATTGCCATCGACCAAGCCCGACTACTCACACAATACGCCGCGTGGAAGATCGACCAAGTTGGCGCCATGGCGGCGCTCAGCGAAATTTCTGCGATCAAGGTGGTCGCGCCCAATGTGCTGCAAAATGTTGTGGATGAAGCCATTCAATTATATGGCGGAGCGGGCCTAAGCAATGACACGCCGCTGGCATCCATGTTTGCAATGGCAAGGGTGTTGCGCATTGCCGACGGGCCAGATGCGGTGCACCGCAATTTAATTGCCCGACTAGAATTTGCCAAATACAACACACCCTAATGCGAGGCGCAGAAATCACTATGACAAGCACGACAACGCAGGCTTTACGGGTTTTTATTACCGGTGGAGCATCGGGATTGGGGCGCGCCCTGGCAGAGCGCTACGCGAAGGCCGGCTATTGGGTGTGCATTGGCGACATCAACAGCGAGCGCGGTGAAGAGACCCTGCAAACGCTTCAGGCGGTCACCACTGCGCAGTATTTGCACTGTGATGTGCAGCGCGAGGAAGACTTGCAAGCGGCTGCAGATTGGCTCAGCCAGCATTGGTCCGGTGTGGATGTGGTCATCAACAATGCTGGGGTTGCCACGGCCGGTGCGATCGACCAGCAGAGCATGGAAGACTGGCAGTGGGTAATGGACATCAATGTGTTGGGTGTGGTGCGCGGTTGCAAGGTGTTCACGCCGCTGTTGCGTCAGCAGGGCGGTGGCCACCTGGTGAATGTGGCGTCGCTGGCAGGGGTGATTCATCCACCGAAAATGGCGTCCTACTGTGCAACCAAGGCGGCGGTGGTGGCGTTATCGGAAACGCTGACGCTGGAGCTGGATAGCGACAATATTGCCGTTTCAGTGGTGTGTCCGGCCTTCTTTCGAACCAACTTGGCAGAATCGCTGCGCGCCTCAGACCCGACCTCTACCGTATTAACCCAGAAGTTGGTTAACAAGGCGAAAGTAAGCGCCGACGAGATTGCCGAGAAGGTATTTCGAGGGGTGGAGGAAAAGCAGTTTAAGATTCTTACCCACGACGACAGCAAGCGTTTGGTGATGCTAAAACGCCTGCTGCCCTATCGCTGGTTTCGTAAAATTATGCTGAAAAATACTGCGGGCATGATGCGTAAGCGCTGATTACACCAGCGCGAGCAGTGCATTCACTGCCATGCCGAGCACGGCCAGGCTGCTTAGCGCAAAAATACTGAATCGCAGCATCACCACGTTGCTGGTGCTTTGCACGATACTGTGGACAATACGGCAAGCCACATAAAACCAGGCGAATGCCAGGTTAATGCCATCGCCCTGGCCCAGAACGGCCAGCACGATTGCCGTGGCATAAAAAATAGTTGGCTGCTCCATCAAGTGGTTGTAGTTGTCAGCCTTCCACTGAATGCGCTTGTCCATCATGGTTGCCAGCTCGGCGGTGCGTTCGCCAGTGCTGGGCGGCATGCGCGCTTTTCGCATTGCTGGAAGGCGTGACATGGCCATCCAGCTGAGCATAACCATGCTCCACAGCACCAGGATGATCACAGGCAGTAAAATGGGAGAGGCGTCCATAGTCTTTTCCTTTGTTGTGATTTTTATCGATGTAGCCGCTTTGGCCTGAAGCGAATATAACAATATCCATGTGAATAGAAATGAGATCAGGGGACGTTATGTTTAGAAAGAATGTATTGATTACCGGTGCCAGTTCAGGGCTGGGTGAAGGAATGGCGCGGGCCTTTGCCGCGAAAGGTTGTAATTTGGCGTTGTGCGCGCGACGGGTTGAAAACCTGGAGGCAATAAAAGCGGATATTGAGGCAAAGCACCCCGAGGTTAAGGTGCTAATTAAAGCCCTGGATGTCTGTGATTACGAGCAGGTGTTTACCGTGTTTAATGCCTTTCGCGATGAATTGGGCAGCCTCGATAGAGTGATTGTGAATGCGGGAATGGGCAAGGGCGCGTCGATGGGCACCGGGTACTTCCACGCCAACCTTCGCACCGCACAGACTAATTTTACGGGTGCTTTGGCGCAGTGCGAGGCGGCGATGACCATATTTCGCGAGCAAAATGCCGGACACTTGGTCACCATCTCTTCAATGAGTGCGCTGCGGGGCATGCCACGTGCCATCAATATTTACGCTGCTACCAAAGCGGGTTTGCGCACCATGACAGAGGGGCTGCGCGCCGATGTTATTGGTACGCCCATCAAGGTGAGCTGTATCCTTCCGGGCTTTATTCTCACGCCCATCAACGAAGACTTGAAAAAGGCGCCAATGCGGGTCGACCTGGAAACGGGTTGCAAGGCCTTGGTCAAGGCTATTGAGAAAGAGCCGGGCGAAGCGAAAGTGCCGGGGTGGCCCTGGGTGCCGATGGGTTGGTTAATGAAGGTGCTGCCGCTGAGTGTGGTTGCCAAAATGACCTGACGGCGCTTGCCTTGCTGGCGCCGTGCGGTTGAATGCGGTTGCCCTTTTCTTGTCGCTGGCGGCTAATTTAAGCCTTGCCAGCGGCGTCGGATTGCCAATGCTCGCCCCTTTCGGTAACGTTCGCTCACATTTTGTTTGCCGCCTAGGGCGGTTTGTCGTGTATTCAGGAGTGACCATGGCGCAATTCGTCTACACCATGAATCGCGTGAGCAAAGTCGTGCCACCCAAGCGCGAGATTCTCAGCGATATTTCCCTTTCTTTCTTCCCGGGTGCCAAAATCGGTGTGCTGGGCTTGAACGGTGCCGGTAAGTCTACGCTGCTGCGCATTATGGCGGGGGTTGATACCGAGTTTAACGGCGAGGCGCGCCCGCAGCCGGGCATCAAGATTGGCTACCTGCCCCAGGAACCCGAGTTGGATCCGAGCAAAGACGTGCGCGGCAATGTCGAAGACGGCGTGGCAGAGGCAAAAGATGCGCTGGCCGAGCTGGACAAAGTCTACGCCGCCTACGCCGAGGCCGACGCCGACTTTGATGCGCTGGCCAAGCGCCAAGCCGAGCTCGAAGATATTATTCAGGCGACCGATGCCCACAACCTCGATCACAAGCTGGAAGTGGCGGCCGATGCCCTGCGCCTGCCACCCTGGGATGCCGACGTAACAAAAATCTCCGGTGGTGAGCGCCGCCGTGTCGCGCTGTGTCGCTTGCTGTTGTCGAACCCGGATATGCTGCTGTTGGACGAGCCGACCAACCACTTGGATGCTGAATCGGTGGGCTGGTTGGAGCGCTTTTTATGTGACTTCCCTGGCACCGTGGTGGCGATTACGCACGACCGCTATTTCCTCGATAACGCCGCCAACTGGATTCTGGAGCTCGACCGCGGCCGTGGTATTCCCTACGAGGGTAACTATTCCGACTGGCTGGAAGCCAAGGAGCAGCGCCTGGAGCAAGAGGCCAAGTCGGAGGCGTCGCGCAAAAAGGCAATTGCCACCGAGCTGGAGTGGGTGCGCAGTAACGCCAAGGGACGTCAAAGCAAGAGCAAGGCGCGTCTGGCGCGCTTTGAGGAAATGCAGTCGCAGGAATTCCAGTCGCGCAGCGAGACCAATGAGATCTACATCCCGCCCGGTCCCCGCTTGGGCGACAAGGTGATTGAGGTGAATCACGTTAGCAAGGGTTACGGTGATCGCGCGCTGATTAACGACCTCAGCTTCAGTATTCCCAAGGGAGCGATTGTGGGTATTGTCGGCGGTAACGGCGCCGGTAAGTCCACCCTGTTTCGTATGATCAGCGGCAAGGAACAGCCTGATTCCGGCAGCATTGAGTTGGGCGAGACGGTGAAGCTGGTATCGGTAGAGCAAATGCGCGATGCCCTCGATGACAGCAAAACAGTGTGGGAAGCGGTCTCTGATGGCTTGGATGTATTGCGTATCGGCAGCTATGAAATTCCCTCGCGGGCCTATATTGGCCGCTTTAACTTTAAAGGCAGCGACCAGCAGAAGCGCGTCGGTGAGCTGTCCGGGGGTGAGCGCGGTCGGCTGCAATTGGCCTGTACCCTAAAGGAAGGCGGCAATGTGTTGCTGTTGGATGAGCCGTCCAACGACCTCGACGTGGAAACCCTGCGTGCACTGGAAGACGCCATGCTGGACTTCCCCGGTTGCGCGTTGGTGATCTCCCACGATCGCTGGTTCCTCGACCGAATCGCCACCCACATTTTGGCCTATGAGGGCGACAGTGAAGTGGTGTTCTTTGAGGGCAATTACAGTGAATACCACGAGGACTTTGTGGCGCGCAAAGGCAACAATGCTGCCCCCAAGCGCATGAAGTACAAAAAACTAAAATAGTGCTGTTGCCACGCGCGGCGGCAGCAATTGCCCCCGCGCGCCGTAAAAAGCCGCTTTTATTGGTCTAGCGGCCATTTTTACGCTCCTGATATTTGCTGTATCGCGCGGGGTAGGGGAAAATAGCGCCCTCTTTGCCGCCATCACAATTTCAGGAGCTCCCGATGCCTTCACGTAGCGACCTCGCTAACGCCATTCGCGCTTTGAGTATGGACGCCGTCCAGAAAGCCAAGTCCGGCCATCCGGGTGCGCCCATGGGCATGGCCGATATTGCCGAGGTGTTGTGGCGCGACTACTTGCAGCACAACCCGGCCAACCCCGAGTGGGCCAACCGCGACCGCTTTGTGCTCTCCAATGGTCACGGCTCCATGCTGATTTACTCGCTGCTCCACCTGAGCGGTTACGACCTGTCTATTGAAGACCTGAAAAACTTCCGCCAGCTGCACAGCAAAACCCCCGGCCATCCTGAATACGGTTATACCCCCGGTGTTGAAACCACCACTGGGCCGCTGGGCCAGGGCATTGCCAATGCGGTGGGCATGGCCACGGCTGAGAAAATTCTCGCGGCGCAGTTCAACCGCGACGGCCACGACATCGTCGACCACTATACCTATACCCTTATGGGCGACGGCTGCCTGATGGAAGGTATCTCCCACGAGGTATGTTCACTGGCCGGCACCCTGGGCCTGGGCAAATTAATCGCCTTCTACGACGACAATGGCATTTCCATCGACGGTGAAGTGGAAGGCTGGTTCAGCGACGATACCCCCAAGCGCTTTGAAGCCTACGGCTGGCAGGTGATCCCCGCGGTCGACGGCCACGACAGTGATGCCATTGCTGCCGCCATTGAAGCCGGTCGCGCCGAGCCGAACAAACCCACACTGATCTGCTGCAAAACGGTCATTGGTAAAGGCTCGCCGAATAAACAGGGCAAAGAAGAGTGCCACGGCGCGCCACTGGGCGATGACGAAATTGCCCTGACTCGTGAAGCGCTTAGCTGGCCCCACGGCAGCTTTGAGGTGCCTGAGGATGTCTACAGTGCCTGGAATGCTCGCGAGCGCGGCGCCGCTGCCGAGCAAGCGTGGAATGAAAAGTTTGCCGCCTACCAGGCTGCCCACCCAGAGTTGGCCGCCGAATTTGAGCGCCGCGTGAGCGGTGACTTGCCCGCCGACTTTGCCCAGAAGGCCGATGCTTTTATTGCCCAGTGCCAAGACGAAGGTAAAGAAGTCGCCACCCGTAAAGCGTCGCAGCTGTGTCTGGATGCCTACGGCGAGATGCTGCCAGAACTGCTTGGCGGTTCGGCCGATTTGGCGGGCTCTAACCTCACGTGGTGGAAGGGTTCCAAGGCGGTTGAAGCCGACGATGCCAGTGGCAACTACCTGCACTACGGGGTGCGCGAATTCGGTATGTCGGCGATGATGAACGGCATTGCCCTGCACGGTGGTTTTATTAACTACGGCGCGACCTTCCTGGTGTTCATGGAATACGCGCGCAACGCGGTACGTATGGCGGCGCTGATGAAGCAGCGCAGTATCTTTGTTTACACCCACGACTCCATCGGCCTGGGTGAAGACGGCCCCACTCACCAACCGATCGAGCAAATTGCGTCACTGCGTGGCACCCCGAATATGGCGCTGTGGCGCCCCTGCGATATGGTTGAGTCGGCCGTGGCCTGGCGCAGCGCACTGGAGCGCACTGATGGCCCGACGGCGCTGATCTTTACCCGCCAGGGTTTGCCCCACCAACACCGCAGCAGTGCTCAGGTTGCCGCCATTGCTCGCGGCGCCTATGTATTGAGTGACTGTGAGGGCGAGCCCGAGGCCATCATTATTGCCACCGGTTCGGAAGTGAAACTGGCGATGGCAGCCCAGCAACAGCTGGCTGAAAATGGCCGCAAAGTACGCGTAGTGTCTATGCCCTGCGCCGAAGCCTTTGAAACGCAAGATGGCTACTATCGCGAGTCGGTATTGCCTAGCAATGTATTGGCGCGCGTCGCCGTTGAAGCGGCGCACAAAGACTATTGGTACAAGTACGTTGGCCTGGACGGCCGTATTGTCGGGATGGACAGCTTTGGCGAGTCGGCGCCGGCGGGTGAACTCTTCAAGCACTTTGGCATTACCACCGAGGCGGTGGTTGCTGCTGTTGAGGACTGCATAGGCGAATGATTCGACTGGCGATCAATGGCTATGGGCGCATTGGGCGCTGCGTATTGCGGGCGCTCTACGAGTCGCCAATGCGCGACGCCATGCGTATTGTGGCCATTAACGAGCCTGCCGATCTGGACACCATCGCGCATTTAACGCGCTACGACAGCACCCACGGCCGTTTTGTGGGTACGGTGGAAAAAGGTGTCGAGTGTTTGCGCATTAACGGTGACGAGATTGCCGTGAGCCACTGCACCGCGCTGCGCGATGTTGACTGGAGTCGGCACAACATCGATGTGGTACTGGAATGCAGCGGTACCCTCGGCAGTGAGGCCGCACTCCATGAACACCTGGAGCGCGGGGCGCGGCATGTGTTGTTGTCGCAGCCGGGTGAGGCGAGTATTCCGACCTATGTGTTTGGCTTAAATCACCACGGCCTGACCAGCGAGCAGCGGGTGATCTCCAATGCCTCGTGTACCACCAATGGCATTACCCCGGTCATTGATGTGCTACACCAGGCCTTTGGTGTGCGCTCGGGGTGTATTACAACCATCCACTCGGCAATGAACGACCAGCCGGTGTTGGACGCCTATCACCACACCGATCTGCGCAAAACGCGCGCGGCGGGTATGTCTATGATTCCGGTCGATACGGGATTGGCGGCGGGTATTGGTCGCATCTTGCCGGACCTGGATGGCCGCTTCGCGGCGCGGGCGGTGCGTATTCCCACGCACAATGTCTCGGCAATGGAGCTGAGCGTGACCCTGCAATCTCGGGTGTCGCCCAGCGATGTGAACGCGGCCCTGCAAATGGCCGCGCGCGGTCGCTTAAGCGCTGTGCTGGGGGTGAGCGAGGAGCCGCTGGCGTCCTGTGATTTTAACCACGACCCGCGCTCCGGTATTGTCGATGCTGGGCAAACGCGGGTGGCGGACGAGCTGGTGAGTGTCTTCACCTGGTTCGACAATGAATGGGGCTATGCCAACCGTATGTTGGACATGGTCGCACACTGGCTGCAGTAGGCGGCACTGTTAGCGTGCCCCGGGCAATGTTGCTGTGGGTACACAGATCTGCACAAGCAGGCGAGTTTAGTTCGGTAAACGGATAGTGAAACGGGAAGTGTTATGAACGTATTGAAAATGCGTGATTTGGATCTGGCGGGCAAGCGCCTGCTGATACGTGAAGATCTGAACGTGCCCATCAAGGATGGAAAAGTGAGCTCCGACGCTCGTCTGCGTGCGGCCCTGCCAACCTTGAAACTGGCGTTGGAAAAAGGGGCCAAGGTGATTGTGATGTCTCACCTCGGGCGCCCGACTGAGGGTGAGTTTGAAGAAAAATACTCAATGCGCCCTGTGGCCGACTACCTCAGTGATGCCCTCGGTCAGCCGGTACCGCTGGTAGCCGATTGGCGCGACGGCGTAGAGCTGGAGGCCGGGCAGCTGGTGCTATTGGAAAACGTTCGCTTTAATGCCGGGGAAAAGAAAGATGATGAGTCCCTGGCCAAGGCCTATGCCGCGCTCTGCGACATCTTCGTCATGGACGCTTTCGGCACGGCCCACCGGGCGCAGGCGTCGACTCACGGCGTTGCCAAGTTTGCGCCAACGGCCTGTGCCGGCCCGCTGTTGGCCAATGAGCTGGAGAATTTGGAAAAGGCCTTGGCTAACCCTGCGCGCCCGATGGTTGCCATCGTCGGTGGTTCAAAGGTTTCCACCAAGCTGACCGTATTGGAAACACTTTCTGACAAAGTGGACCAGCTGATTGTTGGTGGCGGTATCGCCAACACTTTCCTGGCGGCGGCGGGTTACAACGTCGGTAAATCGCTTTGCGAAGACGACCTGATTCCACAGGCAAAAGCGCTAATGGAGAAGTGCGATATCCCGCTGCCCAGCGATGTAATGACCGGTAAGAAGTTCGACGAGAACGAGCCGGCAACATTGCGCCCAGTGGAAAATGTCGGCGACGACGACATGATTTTTGATGTTGGCCCGGTGACCGGCTCAGTGCTGGCGGCCATTCTGCGTCAGGCCGGTACCATTATTTGGAACGGCCCGGTGGGTGTATTTGAATTCGACCAGTTTGCCGATGGCACCGAAGACATTGCCAACGCGATCGCTGAGTCAGACGCCTTCTCAATAGCGGGTGGCGGCGATACGCTGGCGGCGGTAGATAAATTTGGTATTGCCGACAAGGTGTCCTACATTTCGACCGGGGGCGGCGCCTTCCTCGAATATGTTGAGGGCAAAGTATTACCGGCAGTTGCGGTACTGGAAGAGCGCGCCAAGTAAGCGCGCTCGCCGATCAATAATTCATATTTAAAAGACTGAAAAGGGAACTCACATGGCACTTATCAGCATGCGTCAAATGCTGGATCACGCCGCAGAATACGGCTATGGCGTACCGGCATTTAATGTCAATAACCTGGAGCAAACCCGCGCCATTATGGAAGCGGCGAGAGAAACCGACAGCCCAGTGATCATGCAAGCCTCGGCTGGGGCGCGAAAGTATGCTGGCGCGCCTTTCCTGCGTCATATGATTCTTGCGGCGATTGAAGAATTCCCGGAAATTCCCGTAGTGATGCATCAGGATCACGGCACCAGCCCCGCCGTTTGTCAGCGCTCGATTCAACTGGGCTTCAGCTCCGTAATGATGGACGGCTCGCTGCGTGAAGATGGCAAAACGCCCTCCGACTACGACTACAACGTCGATGTTACCCGCACCGTTGTTGACATGGCTCACGCCTGTGGTGTTTCCGTTGAGGGTGAGTTGGGTTGTCTGGGGTCGCTGGAAACCGGGCAAGCCGGTGAAGAGGATGGCGTCGGCGCAGAGGGCACCTTGTCTCACGAGCAGATGCTTACCGACCCCGAAGAAGCCGCTGACTTCGTTGCCAAAACGGGTGTGGATGCGCTGGCTATTGCCTGTGGTACCAGCCACGGTGCCTACAAATTTACGCGTCCGCCCACTGGCGATATTCTGGCGATCGACCGTATTAAAGCTATCCATGCGCGTATTCCCGACACGCATTTGGTCATGCACGGCAGCTCCAGCGTTCCCCAGGAGTGGCTGGCGATCATTAACGAGTTCGGCGGTGACATTCCCGAGACATACGGTGTGCCCGTTGAGCAGATCGTCGAGGGCATTAAATACGGTGTGCGCAAGGTCAATATCGATACCGATTTACGCCTGGCGTCCACGGGTGCGGTGCGTCGCTTTATGGCGCAAAACCCCAGCGAGTTTGATCCGCGCAAATACCTGAAAGAAACCATCAAGGAAATGAAGGCAATTTGTGTGGCGCGCTACGAAGCCTTCGGCACGGCCGGCAATGCCTCCAAAATTAAACCTGTTAGTTTGGAAGCGATGTTTGGCGAGTATGAGTCGGGTCGCTTGAACCCAAACATTAAATAATCGCGGAGCGCATGGCGCACTGGTGATTAAAAAGCCCGGTACTGCCGGGCTTTTTTTTGCCCTTTATTTTGTCCCAGCAGACGGGGCACACTAGGGCCCGCTAAAAAGGATAAATCTAAGGACCTTGCTATGCCGTGGCCCGATAATATCGACCAAGAAAACCTTCCTTCGCTCAGCCCCTTGTCGCTGCAATCGACCGTCAACAGCCAGCCCTGGCTGCCGGAATACTGTGCTTACTATGGTATTGACCTTGAAAAGGACTACGCGGGTTTGCGCCATTACATTGGCTATTTCGAGGCGGAGGGAGAACGCATTGCCACGCAGGTATTTAAGTTGCCCAACGCGCAGCGCACCGCGTTTGTTTATCACGGCTACTACGACCATGTTGGTCTGTTCAATAATGTGATCAATTACTGCCTGAAACACGGTTGCAGTGTGGTGGCCTTCGACCTGCCGGGCCATGGTTTGTCCAGTGGTGAGCGGGCATCGATAGACAGCTTTTTTCGCTACCGTTCTGTATTGCGCGCCGCCTTCGCGGCGGTGGCCCCTTTCGAGCTGCCACAGCGACGCTTTGCCATGGCCCAAAGTACGGGTTGCGCCATTGTCGGCTCGCATATTCTGGATGGCGGTAGCGATGACTTTGAGCAGGTGATTTTAATGGCGCCGCTGGTGCGCCCACGCGCGTTTTGGTGGGGCAAGCCCGCACACAGTATCTTAAAGTATTTCCTTCACAGTCTGCCGCGGCGCTTTGCCGACAATTCTGACGACCAGGCCTTTTTGGAGTTCTTGCGTGAGCGCGATCCGCTTCAGCCGCGCATATTGCCGGTAGCCTGGGTAGGAGCGTTGAAAAAGTGGTTGCCGTGGTTTCACGCTCAGCCCGCTTGTGACTGCCCGGTATTGATCCTGCAGGGCGACGCCGATGACACGGTGGATTGGCAATACAATTTGCCGGTGTTGCGTAAAAAATATCGTCGTCTACGAGAAGTAATGATCCCGGGGGCGCGCCACCATTTGGTGAAGGAGGGCGAGCAGTATCGCGCGCAAATTTGGCAGGCCTGCGACGAGTTTTTGTTTGCCGACAGTCGCGATAAAAAAACGGAGCCGTGAGGCTCCGAAAGAGGGTATTGAGATAAGTCGATAGTAAGACCGGGTGGAAATCTAAAAAGTTCCGCTTACATCATGGTTTGTGCAATGCCTTCAATATCCAGGGTCATTTGTACCGTGCGCGACGCGGGACCCAGATCAAAGTCGATGCCAAAATCCTTCAGGGCGAATTCAGTGGTGCCGGTGAAGCCTTGGCGGTAGCCGCCCCAGGGATCTTTGCCGCCGCCAATTTCTGTCACATCAATACTAATTTCACGAGTTACGCCGTGTAACGTCAGCTGGCCTTTCAGTTCGGCTTTCCCGTTACCCTTAGGGATAAATGCAGTGCTTTCAAAGCGGGCCTGAGGATACTTCTCGACGTGAAGGAAGTCCTTGCCGCGCAAGTGCTTGTCGCGTTCGGCATGGTTGCTGTTGACGCTGGCAGTATCAATGACAACGGTCACATCGGAGTCTTCGGGCTTTTTGGGGTCGTAGCTAAAGCGGCCTTCGAAGTCGTCAAAGCGACCGTGCAACCAGCTGTAGCCCAAGTGCTTGATCTTAAATTGAATGAAGGCGTGGGCGCCGGCGGTATCGATCTTGTATTCGGTGGCGTGAAGGTTGCCGCTGAGGCTAATGAGCAGGGCGGCGGTGAGTGAGAGTAAGGTTTTCATACATACATCCTCTGTTATTGAGTGGTGAGCCAGTGCTGAAACTACTTCGACCGCAAGTCCGGTGCTTGGTTGGCAAGACCGAGCATTTTTTTCAGGGTGTTGTCGCGGTTGTAAAAATGGTGCTTGAGGGCCGCCAGTGCGTGCACACCTGCCAGCAATACAATGGCCCAGGCAAGAATCTCGTGAATCTCGCCGGCGACGTCTTCTTGGTTGGGCAGGTCCTGTACGGTAGCTGGCACACTAAACCAATTAAACACCTCGATGGCACGCCCGTCGGCGGTTGAGATCAGATAGCCAGCAAGCATCATCACAACCAGCATGGCATACAGGCCATAGTGGGTGAGGTGTGCGCTCAAACGCTCCCAGCGCGGGCTATTCGGTGGGCCCTGAGGTGTGGGGTTGGTCGCGCGCCACAGCAGGCGAAAGACCAACAGCGCCAACAGGATAAGGCCGATGCTTTTATGAATATGGGGGGCGCGCTGGTACCAGGTGTCATAGTAGCCGAGGTCACGCATCCACAAGCCGAGCCCGAACATGGCGAAGATGGCCAGGGCCATGCCCCAATGTAAGGCGATGCTTACCCAGCCGTAGCGGGTGCTGGTGTTTCTAAGGGGCATAAGGCTCGCGTCTCCATACGATAACAATACGCCCAGTATAGATAGGGTGAGCTGATAAAAAAGCGGATTTATCTGCGTTAATTTATCAGCTATTTCGATACATTAACGACCGGCGAGCAAATTGGCGAGGCGGTCTACCTCGGCCAAGTCGGCGCTGGCGGGCACCAATTGAATTTCGTCGCAACCGAGTGCTTCAATGGCGTCGAGTCCGTCGAGTATGGCCTTCGGGTCGTGCATGCGCATGGTGGCGGCGACCTTTTCCGCTTCGGCGTCGCCGAAAATTTTCAGGTAGTCGAAAACATAGTCGCGCAGCGCCTGCTCACCATTGTCGGCCAGAGAGTACCAGAAGCCACCCATGCGATAGGGTTTGTCGGGGCGCTGGCTGTTTGCCCAGGCTTGGTCGGCAGCCTTGAAAAAATAATCGATCAGCCCGGCGTCGCCGTCCATGGCAAAGCCATACAGGCCATCGGCCCACTTGGAAACGCGGTCGATACTTTTGGGGCCCATCGCGCCGGCGAGAATAGGCGGCCCACCCGCTTGCACGGGCTCGGGGCCAATCTCGTCATAGTCCTCGATTTGCTCTCCCCGCCATACCCGTTTCATCAACGCGATTTGATCGTCCATGCGTTGGAAGCGGCCTTTCATACTCGCGCCGAGTGCTTGGTAGTCTTTTTCACGACCGCCCACGCCCACGGTGAGCGTGACGCGACCCTCTGAAAGAATATCCAGAGTGGCAATTTCTTTGGCGGCTTGAACCGCGCTGTGCATGGGCAGCACATACAGTGCCGGGATAATGCGCACGCGCTCGGTACTGGCCGCTGCGAAAGCCAGGATGTTGCGCATTTCCATACTGTAGCCTGTGATGCGCTCACCGCATGACAAGCTGTGGAAGGGGCCTTGGTCGATAATGCCGCACCAGTCTTTAAAGGTTTGACGGCTCAGGCCGCGTTTCATATAGGGAAGGCAGACGCCAATTTTCATTGCTGTTCTCTTATCGTGTTTTTTTACCATTCTAGGCGGATGAAGCACTTAGCGACTCACCCAGAAAGAGGATGCTGTGAATACGCTAGTCTGCGCCTCGATGGCGTGCGATGATCCGGAAAACGGTGGAGGCTTTATGAGCGAATCAATTATCTACGCCTTTATTTTCGATGGGCGAGGCGGCGCGCGGGCAATTACGCGAGAGGAAATTGACCTCTGGAAACCCGAGCAGGGCGTGCTCTGGGTGCACGTGGACTACAGCCACAGTGACACGCGCTCGTGGTTATCAGCCTTCGCGAGCCGTGACGATATTACGTCGCTGGATGATCTGGCGGTTGCCGCGTTGCTGGCAGAGGAAACGCGGCCCCGCGCGGCGGCCCACAATGGCGGTCTGTTGATGGCGCTGCGCGGCGTTAATATGAACCCCAATGCCGACCCCGAAGATATGGTGTCGGTGCGTATATTTGCCGACGCCAATCATATTATTAGCTCGCGAAAGCGGCGCTTGCTGTCGATGGACGATGTGGTTGGTCGGTTTGCGCGTGGTGAGGGCCCGTGTTCTAGCGCGGAGTTTGTGGCATTGCTATGTGAGCGTTTGGTTAGCCGTATGGCCGGGCCAATAGAGGAAGCTGAAGATAGCGTGGACCTGTTGGAGGAGTCACTGCTGACCACGCCGCGCGCACGACTCAGAAATCAACTCAGCGACTTGCGTCGCCAGGCAATATCACTGCGCCGTTACCTGGCGCCCCAGCGAGAGGCCCTGAACTGGATATTAAGTGAGCGTGTCGCCTGGTTTGATAATGATGCCCGGGCCACGGTGCGTGAATCCGGTGATCGCTTAGCGCAGTATATTGAAACGCTCGACAGTGTTCGTGAGCGCGCGGCCGTTACACAGGAAGAATTGGTTAATCAAATTTCCGAAGAATCGAACGCGCGTATGTATGTGCTGTCCATTGTTTCCGCGATCTTTTTGCCGCTCGGTTTTGCTACCGGCTTATTAGGAGTAAATGTTGGCGGGATTCCGGGGGCGGATAATCAGCAAGCCTTTATGCTATTCGTTGGCATGCTAATAGGCGTAGCGGTTTTGATGTTGGTGTATTTTCGGTATAAACGCTGGCTTTAATCATTATTAATGGGAATTCAACACAATAATCACGCTATTGTTGGTTAGGGCATCGATATTAGGTTTATTTATTGCGAGCGCTGATTGATAATTAAGTGAAGGTTTTTGTATGACACAACTAATATTTAGTTACGTGTTTTTTTCATTCAATGATTAGTTAAGGATATCTTATGGATATTGCAAAACTTCAGAAGCAGCTCGAAGCGGAGCATAAAGCGCTTGATCAAAAGTTCAAGTTTATTTCAGATCTGCAAGCACTGATGAAAAAGCACGGCCAAACTGCCGAAGGCCTGCTGGAAATTTTGAATGAAACTGAAGCTGCCGCACCTAAAAAGCGCGGCCGTAAACCCGCTGCTGCTAAAGCCGCTCCCGCCGCTAAAAAAGCGGCTGCTAAGAAGCCTCGCAAGAAGCAAGCCGCGCGTCCACTGCGTAAGTTTAAGCATCCAAAAACCGGTGAAATTGCAGAGACCCGTGCGCCACAGGTTGATAAAAAAATCCGTGGTTGGGCAACTGAGCTGAAGACTGACTGGCGCAAGCTGGAAGTTTAAGTCCGTCGCTTAAGCAGAATTAAGCCATTTTGCTTGATAAAAAAACCGCCTTAGGGCGGTTTTTTTGTTTAGGGCGTTTGCACTTCTGTTGTCACACTGAGCAAGTTGTCGAGCTGGCATCTAAGGGTGTCGCCATTTTGCAGTGGCCCCACGCCTGCGGGGGTTCCCGTCAGCACAATATCACCGGGCTGCAATGTGAAGCTCTGGCTAATGTCGGCAAGTAATGCATCGATGGGAAAGAGCATGTCGCTGCAGTGACCCGATTGCTGCAGTTCACCGTTGCGATGCAGCTCAAAACGCAACTCTTGCCAGTTGGGGATACTGGCCGCCGGAACAAATGCCGACAGCGGGCAGGCACCGTCGAACGCTTTGGCTCTCTCCCAGGGGTGACCTTTGGCTTTTAGTTCTGACTGAAGTTCTCGCAGAGTGAGGTCGAGCGCCAAGCCGTATCCCGCTATCGCGGCCAGGCAGTCTTCAGGTTTCGCTTGGCTTAACGTTGAGCCGATCAGCAGGGCGACCTCTAGTTCGTGGTGGCATTCACCCTTGTCCTGTGGAAGCGCTATTGGCGCCTCTAGGGCAGCCAGGGCGCTGGCGGGTTTGATGAAGAGCAGTGGCTGCTCGGGTACCGGGTTATTCAATTCCTTGGCATGAGCCGCGTAGTTGCGGCCCACGCAGACGATTTTTCCCAGCGGCATTTCCAGCGGGCGACCATCGATAAAACGGTGTTGCGAATACATGATAAAGCCCTTTTAGTCGAAAATTTTTCCAGGGTTCATCACACCGTTGGGGTCAAATACCTGCTTCACGTGACGCATCAGGGCAATTTCCTCGGGGCTGCGTGAGTATTGTAGGTAGTCTTTTTTCAGCAGGCCGACACCGTGTTCGGCCGATACGCTGCCACCGAAGCGTTGCACGATATCGAACACCGCCAGGCTGACCTTGCCACATTGCTCAAAGAATTCCCTTTTATCCAGGTTGTCTGGCTTGAGAATATTCAAGTGCAGATTTCCGTCGCCAATGTGTCCAAACCAAATGATCTCAAAATCCGGGTATTCGCTATTTACGACATTCTCGACTTCGCTGAGGAAGTTGGGGACTTTTGAAATGACCGTGGAAATATCGTTTTTATAGGGGGTCCAGCGCGAAATGGTTTCGGAGATATCCTCGCGCAGACGCCACAGGTTTTTTAGTTGCTCAAGGCTTTGGCTCATTACGCCATCGAGTACCCAGCCTTCCTCTACGCAGGCTTCGAATAAGGCCATTGCCTGCTCTTCGGTTTCGTCGTTGAGTTTTTCGAATTCTAGCAGGGCGTAGTACGGGCAGGTCGACTCGAAGGGGCGCGGCAGTTTGCTGTGCTCAACGACTTTTTGTAGGGCCTGCTCAGAGAAAAATTCGAAGGCCGTCAGGTCCATTTCTGATTGAAAACGGTTGAACAGATTCATGATGCCATCGAAGTTCTCAACACCCAGTACAAAGGCGGTGAGGTTTTTCGGTTGTCGGGTTAACTGCATCGTTGCTTCGCAGATCAGTCCTAGGGTGCCCTCGGCGCCGATAAACAGCTGGCGAAGGTCATAGCCAGCATTGTTTTTAAGCAGGCCGTTGTTCAATTCCAGTATTTCGCCAGCGCCGGTGACAACGGTCAGCCCGGCAACCCAGTCGCGGGTCATGCCCCAGCGAAGAACCTTGATACCGCCAGCGTTCGTGGAAATATTACCGCCAATCTGCGAGGAGCCTGCAGAGGCGAAGTCGACGGGGTAGTAGAGGCCCTGCTCTTCGGCGAAGTGCTGCAGCTGCTCGGTAATCACGCCAGCCTGACAGCGCACGGTGCGGTCGATGGCGTTAAAGTCACTGAGCTGGTTCATATAGTCGAAGGAGATAACCACTTCGCCGTTGGCAGCCACCGCGCCGCCGCTCAGGCCGGTGCGACCGCCACTTGGCACAACTGCTAGCTGTTCGGCGTTGGCCAGTTTAACAATGGCTTGAACGTGCTCGGTACTACGCGGAAAAACGACCGCCAGTGGCGCGGGCTCCCAGGCCTTGGTCCAGTCTCGGCCATGGCTGTGAAGGGTGTCGGCGTCGCAGCGAACTTTGTCTTCGCCAACAATGGCTTGAAGCTCAGCAATTACACGCTCTGGAGAGGAATGGAGATTGGCGGAAGACATGGCAAATTGCCTCGGAAATTGACTACAGGAAAAGCGTTTTATGATACCATATTGCGCTTTCATATTTCCCCTCCGAGAGCACATCCCCGATGGCAAAAACCTCCCTAGACAAGGCCAAGATTAAATTCCTTCTCTTAGAAGGTGTTCACCAGTCCGCCGTAGACGCACTCCACGCCGCTGGCTACAGCAACATCGACTATTATCAGAAGGCCCTGCCCGACGACGAGCTAAAGCAAAAGATCGCCGACGCCCACTTTGTCGGCATTCGCTCGCGTACCCAGCTGACGGCTGACGTGTTTGATTCGGCGAAGAAATTGATCGCGGTGGGTTGCTTCTGTATCGGCACAAATCAAGTAGACCTCAAAGCGGCAACCGAGCGCGGTATTGCGGTGTTCAATGCGCCGTTCTCCAACACACGCTCGGTCGCCGAGCTGGTGATCGCCGAAGCGATCCTGCTGTTGCGCGGCATTGCTGAAAAGAACGCCGCTGCCCACCGTGGCGAGTGGATGAAAAGTGCTGTCGGCTCTTATGAAATTCGCGGTAAGCGTCTGGGGATTATCGGCTACGGCTCCATCGGCATGCAGCTTTCGGTTATCGCGGAAGGCCTGGGCATGGAGGTGTGCTTTACCGATGTTGTGAACAAGCTGCCACTGGGCAATGCCGTTCAAGTGAGCTTGGGTGAATTGCTGGCGACCTCCGATATTGTCAGCCTTCACGTGCCGGAAACGGCGTCCACGCAGGATATGATCGGGGCCAATGAGCTGGCTCAGATGAAGAGCGGCGCGATCCTGATCAACGCTTCGCGCGGTACGGTTGTCGATATTGATGCCTTGTGTAACGCGCTGAGCGATGCCCGCTTGTCAGGCGCTGCAATCGATGTATTCCCCGAGGAGCCGCGCGGCAATAACGACGAGTTTGTCTCGCCGCTGCGTGAATTCGACAACGTTTTCCTCACGCCGCATATCGGTGGTTCAACGGTAGAGGCTCAGCAAAATATTGGTCTGGAAGTGGCCGATAAGCTGGTGAAATACTCTGACAATGGCACAACAACCTCGTCGGTTAACTTCCCTGAAGTGGCGCTGCCGGCCCACCCAGGCAAACACCGTATTCTGCACGTGCACCGCAACGTGCCGGGTATTCTTAGTGCCATTAACCAAATTTTCTCTGAGAACAATATCAATATCTCTGGTCAGTACCTGCAAACCAACGACCAAGTGGGTTACGTGGTCATGGATCTAGATAAGGACTCTGGGGCGCTGGCTCAAGAGAAGCTGTCGCAGATTCCCGACACTATCCGCTGCCGCTTGTTGTTCTAAGTCAGCGCAACGATGGCTGAGCTAGAGCGGCTAGAGGCGCTGCTGGATAAAACGGCCCTGGTGGCGCTGAGCTACTTTGATGTAGACGGCGCCGCATTGCAGCAGCGGGTGTTGTCGGGCAAGGTCGTGCGGGTAACGCCCAGCGACGGCATTACCCTGCGCCCGGCTCAGGGCGAGGAATTTACCCTGCCCTCGTCCATGTCGCCGTGGTTTATTGCGCCGCCAGGTCAATACCGCGATGGCGCTGGTCACGCTGTCGACAACCCGGATTATCTGGTTACATGGAATGTGTATCGCTGCCAGGATAAGGATAAGCCCGAGGGCGAGCACCAGTGGTGGGAGTGGGTTGCCAATACCCAGCCACCCACGGTGGGCAGCTGATCTTTTTCGCCACTGCCAAAATGCCAATTGAGCTGTTTTGCCATAGGTCTGCGCAAGCCACCTTTCTATACTGAGCGCTTATTCGCACAGCTAGAAGGACGCGGCCATGAAACTCGGCTTACATTTGGGCTACTTTCAAAAGCAACCCACAGATCGCTTTATCGAACTTGCACAGGCTGCGGAAAACCTCGGCTTTGACTCTGTGTACACGGCGGAAGCCTACGGTTCTGACTGTTTTACCCCCTTGGCGGCGATCGCTGCAATGACCTCTAAGATTCGACTGTGTACTGGCGTTATGCAGATTTCTGCGCGTACCCCGGTGTGCGCGGCGATGTCGGCGTTAACCCTCGACCATATTTCCAACGGTCGCCTGTGTTTGGGCGTGGGGGTATCGGGGCCGCAGGTTGTTGAGGGCTGGTATGGCCAGCAGTTTAAGCGCCCTTTGGAGCGCACGCGCGAGTGGTTGGATATCTTCCAGCAGGTCATCGCCCGTGAGGCTCCGGTGGAGTTCAGCGGCAAGCAGTACAACCTGCCCTATAACGGGCCGGATAGCCTGGGCCTGGGCAAACCCCTGAAGAGCATTACCCACCCGCTGCGCAATAAAATTCCGGTATTTCTCGGCGCCGAAGGGCCTAAAAATATCGCCCTCGCGGCAGAGCGTTTCGACGGCTGGATGCCGATATTTGTCTCGCCTTACCGTATGGATATCTTTGAAGAAAGTCTGGCAAATAAGCCTGAGGGCTTTGAAATTAATGCCATGGTGAATTGCATCATCAACGATAACCTCGAGGAAGCGATGTTCCCGGGCAAGATGACCATGGCACTTTATCTCGGCGGCATGGGCGCCCGCAAAGATAACTTCCATAAGAACTTGATGGGGCGCATGGGCTTTGGCGATGAAGCCGAAAAAGTGCAGGACCTGTGGTATGAGGGTAAGCACGAAGAGGCGATCAAAGCCGTGCCGGATGCCCTGGTGGATGAAATTTCCCTGGTGGGTCCGAAAGCGCGAATTAAGGAGCGCTTGCAGGACTGGAAGAAATCGCCGGTAACCAGCCTAATGATCGGCCACCGCGATCACTTTGAGACATCGATTGAAACCATGGAGTTTTTAGCTGAGGCGGTTCTCTAAGGCCGCCTGTTCAACCTATCCCCCGCCACCGGCCGGGTGGTGGGGCGCTTCTTGTCCACCCCTCCTTTACAGCCGCAAAGATCCATAACGAAAGCATTGTGTTTTAGTGTTGCTGTAGTTAGGCTACATATGTGCGCCGCATGTTATGGCGCGCCATAACAATAATGAATAATGACAGATGGTACTCACTATGCGTATGTTCTCCTGCCTCGGCCGGGGCCTGTTGCCCGGCTGCGTGTTGCTGCTAGGCGCGAGCCCGGCATTTGCTCAACAGGCGCCAGTTGCCGCCAAGGAAAAAATGGGCGGTACTATCGAAGAGGTCCTGGTAACCGCCCGTAAGCGCTCGGAAAACTTGCAGGAAACACCGGTTGCGGTCACCGCGATGAGCGGTGACGACTTGCGTGCCCAGGGCATTTTGAGCACCACCGAGTTGAGTAAATCGGTGCCCAGCTTGCAGATTAACGACAGCACATCGGCGCAGATCTTTATTCGCGGAATTGGTCAGCGGGCACCGATGGCGCGCTTTGACCCCTCGGTGAGTGTTTATCTGGACGGCATATTTATCCCGCGCCCGGATGGCCAGCTGCTGGATACCATCGACGTGGACAGCGTGCAGGTATTGCGTGGCCCTCAGGGCACGCTATTTGGCAAGAATAACACCGGTGGTGCCCTTGTTTTCACGCTGAGCAAACCTGAAGATGTTGCCAGTGGTTATGTGGAGGGCGGCCTGGGTAGCTACGGTGAGAATCGGCTGCGCGCGGCGGTAAATATGCCGGTCAGTGAGGACTTCCTGACTCGCCTATCGGTGAATAGCCACCGCCGTGACGGCTTTCTCGAGGACCGCAGTATCGGCGATACTCAGTCCATTGACCGGCTCTCGGCCATCTTTCAAACCCGCTGGCTTGCCAGCGATAGCCTGACACTGGATACCCTGACCTTCCTCGGTAAAATTCGCGAGCGCTATCCCACCTACCACTGCAAAATTGTCAATGATGATGCCTTGTTTGTTGATGGCCTCGGTCTGCTGTGGCCGGGCGACACCGACCCGAGCAACCCCCGAGCGTATCGCGACAACTGCGAAGCGAATGACCGGGATAAGCTGCCCGATTTGGTCACCAATCAGGGCGATCAACAGTATCAAGTTAAAGATCAAGATGTTGTGCTGCTCGGCGCCACGGCAGACTGGGAACTGAATGCCGATCACAGTATCAAGGGCATTTTTGGCTACCGCGACGCGGTGAAAGGTGGACCCCAAAGCAATGCGGATGAAGGCGGCCCGGCGCCATTTTTGCGTGGCATTGTGTTGGGTGACAGCGACCAGGAATCGCTGACCTTAGAATTGCAATTTAACGGCCGACTATTCGATGGCGCGGTAGACTACACGGCGGGCCTGTTCTGGCAAGATGAATATAAGAACGAGCGCTTTATGGTCGGCAGTCCACTGGTCGGTGCCGATTCCACGTCCTTGGCGCAGCTGCTGGCCGGGCAAGTACCCAATCCGGCATTGGTCCCCCCGGGTGGCACTAACCCTCCGGTGCTGGGCGCGCTGGTGCCGCTGGCAACGGTTCAGGATTTTGAAATATTCGGCGAGACAGCGGCGGCTTTTGCACAAGCAACTTGGCACATCACCGAGGACTGGGAGCTAACCGTCGGCGGCCGCTATACCGAAGAGAGTCGCGACTCCGAACTGGCTACACGCGAAGCCGACCTGGCCGCGGTGTCTACCGCCTTAACCTCGGCTGACCCGCGTTTTGTGCCGGTCGAGCCGTCGATGGGTATTCATACTTTCCTGGGCACGTGGTCTCAGGACCCGCTGAGTATTGCCCAGGATATTCTGCGAGAGGCCTACCCCGATATCATTGGTGCGCCGCTAGGCGCTGCCAAAAACTACGAAACCAGCAGTACCTTCAAGGAGTTCACGCCGATGGCATCAACCTCCTGGGTGCTGCCGGAGTCGCTACTGGAAAATACTCTGGTGGACTCCGCCATGGTCTATGCCACATGGAGCAATGGCTTTAAGTCGGGCTTTCACGAGCCCAGCGGGGTCGATGGCTTGGCGGTGGTTGAGCCAGAGTTGCTGGAAAATCGCGAAATCGGCTTCAAGATAGACGCACTGGAGCGGTCGCTGCGCTTCAATGTGGCGCTGTATTCCATGACCTTCGAGAATATGCAGCTGATTACCGTGAGCGTGGACTCGGCCAATTCGCTGATCGTCACCTCGCAAAATGCCGGGGAGTCGACGATAGAGGGCGGCGAAATGGAGCTGACCTGGCTGCCGACCATGAATACACTGATTACCTTGAGCTACAGCAATAACAACTACAGCTTTGTGGAGTTTGAAGACACGGCTCTGGCACCGTTGGCAGTGGCGGGCGATAGCGTTGCAATCGATCGCAGTGATGAAGAGTTTGCGGTGTCGCCGAGGAAAACGGCGGCACTGGGTGTTCAGTACACCTTGAATACCGAGGTGGGGTTATTCACGCCGCGCATTGACCTGAGCTACAAGGGCGAAGTGTACATGGGCTTGGATGACGCCTCTTGGGATGTTGCCAAGCGCAACCCGGGGCTGGTGTATGCCGACGACTATATGTTGGTCGACCTGCGCTTGAGCTGGAGCAATCGCGAGAACGACCTGAACATTGCCGCCTATGTGAAAAACGCCACCGACGAGCGCTACGATATTGGTGCCGTGGCAACGGGTGAATCGCTGGGTACCTATGCTCAGGCGCTGGGGGATCCCCGGTTTTACGGTGTGGAAGTCTTCAAGCGGTTTTAAGCGAATGCTGCCGCCTGCGCTGGGCGAGGCGGCGCCAGGGTTTAATTATTGCTGGTGGTAGTCCAGGCACAGTGTCACTTCATCCGCGGCGCCGAGGATCACGGGGACGCGCTGGTGGATGTGCTCAGGCTGAATGTCGAGAATATTCCCGTCGGGGGTGCACACTTTGCCACCGGCTTGCTCGACGAGTAGTCCCATTGGGTTCGCCTCGTACATCAGGCGCAGTTTGCCGGCCTGCTCGGGTTTGCGGGCGTCCCAGGGGTAGCAGAACAGACCGCCGCGACACAGTATGCGGTGCACATCGGCCACCATCGCCGCGACCCAGCGCATGTTGTAGTTCTTGCCTCTGGGGCCTTCGCTGCCCTGTAGCAGTTCACCAATATAGCGCTGCATAGCGGGGTGCCAGTGGCGCTGGTTGGACATATTAATGGCGAATTCTTTGCACTCCCTGGCAATGCTGACCTCGGCTTCAGTGAGCAGATACTCACCCGATTTCGGCTCGTAGGTAAACATCACCACGCCTTTGCCTACGGTCAATACCAGCATCACGGATGGCCCGTACAGCACATACCCCGCAGCCAATTGCTGGCGGCCCGGCTGCAAGAACTCGGCCTCGCTAACGGCGCCTTCGCCACGGCTGCCGAGCACGGAAAAAATGGTGCCGACCATGCTGTTTATATCGATATTTGACGAGCCGTCCAGTGGATCGAACGTGACCAAGAATTCGCCATCATTGTGGGCGGCGACGACCTCATCTTCCTCTTCAGAGGCAATGCCGCGCACGCTGGGCAATGCCGACAGTGCGGTTTTAATACGCTCGTTGGCGATCACGTCCAGCTTCTTTTGCTCTTCCCCTTGAACGTTCTCTGCGCCAGCGGCGCCGAGAATATCGTTCAACGCACCGCCGGACAGGTCGTCACGGATAGCGCGGCTGACCTCGGCAATCGACAAAATCAGTTGTGCCAGTGTCGCTGAAGGCGCGTGAGAGGAAAGGTAGTCAGAGAGGTTCTGGCGGGACATATCGGGAGCATCCGGTCGGTGTGGTGGCAAAGCAGCTATTATGCCAGTGGGGGTGCATCAGGAACAGTGTGTTGCACAGGCGGAATTGCTGTTCTAGCTTCAGGGAGAAAGGTCGCGTCGCAACAGGGAGGTTGTCGAGATGCGTGGATGGATCATTGTCGGACTAACGGTATCACTGCTGTCTTTGGAGGGGGCCAATGCAGCGGATTGGCCACAGTGTAAAAGTGCCAAGCGAGAGGCGGTGCGTTTGCAGCAGGCCTTGCGCGATGGCCGCAAGTTAAAGGGCTATAAAAGTGGCGCCGCTATGAAGCGGGCGCGGAAAAGCCGGGACAACTGGCTGCGTAAGAACTGCCGCTATCATTCCCGCCGATTGCGGGAGGTGGAGCGCAGCATGATGTGAGCGCTAATAAATGATGCTGTGCATCAAGTAGCTAAGAATGGTGGTCGCGCCCAAAAAGCTGCAATCGATAAGGGCGACCTTACGATTTTTGGCCTGCACCCGGCGCAATAGCCAGGCGACGCTAATATAGCTGCTTAGGCAAAGTATCATTGTGCCAGACGGAAGTAAGCCCTTGTGCAGTAACATGACCAGTACCCCGACCATCCAGCTCTGTAGCAAGCAGGCGCTAGCCATTGCCGGCAGCGACGATTCCGGGCCAGTCGCTTTGTCGCCGAGCCCCTGCTCTAAACGCCAGGCGTCGCCGAATACTCGCGGTGAATACCAGATGTAGCCGAGCAGTAAACTAAGGAGAAAGGCACTGGCTGCGGCGCCTGGGTGGAGGTCAAAAATCGACATGGGGCTTGGGTCCGTACCGCAAGAGTTATCATCACGACTGGGTGTTGATGTAGAGTGTAGTCTGTACTGTTGAGAATACGAACCACGATGTGGTTTTTCATTCAGGCTGTTAATCAGGGAGAGAAAAATTAATGCGACTCTTTTCGTTACTGTTCGCCGCCATTTTGGCCTTGTCGGGCGTGAGCCAATCACTGGCCGCCGAGAAAATTCAGCTGCCGGACGACCTTGGGACGGCGATGTTGTACAAGGCCAAGCGCAGTGACGCCCCCGCAGTCGTTGTTGTGCACGAGTGGTGGGGCTTAAATGATTACGCGCGCAAGCGCGCCAAGATGCTTGCTGAGGCGGGCTATACAGCCATTGCTGTCGACATGTACGGCCACGGCAAAACGGCGAGTCACCCAGAAAATGCCACAGCCTTTATGAACGCGGCACTCGCTGAGCCGGAAAAAATGAATGCCCGCTTTGACGCGGCAGTGGCCATTTTGAAGCGGCAAACCAAGGGCGACATCTATGCGATTGGCTACTGCTTTGGTGGAGCGGTGGTGTTGAATCAGGCGCGCCGCGGGCTGGATTTGGCTGGAGTGGCGAGTTTTCACGGTAGCTTGGGCACCGAAACCCCAGCGCAAGCGGGTGTGGTGAAAGCCAAGGTGTTGGTGGCCACCGGCGGCGCTGACCCAATGGTGCCCGCTGAGCAAGTCGGTGCTTTTGTTGAGGAAATGTCTTCTGCGGGGGTGGATTTGCAGCTGATGAGTTTCCCTGGCGTCCAGCATAGCTTTACCAACCCCGGTGCCACGGCCGTCGGTAAAAAATACGGTTTGCCACTGAGTTATGATGCCAAGGCCGACAGTCAGAGCTGGGCAGCCTTGATGCGCATGTTGGAAGACTAAGCACGGCGATGGCCGGTTCGCGTTTATACAAGGTGCGCAACAGCCCTGTGCATGGCAAGGGCTTGTTTGCTCGCAGGGCTATTGCCGCCGATACCGTGATTGGCTGGTGCGAAACGGCGCCAACAATAGAGCCGGGTTTGCACACCCTGAGCCTGGCCGATGGCCGCGATGTGGATGTTTGCTGCTCCTTGAAATACATCAATCACGGGCGGCCGGCCAATGTGATCTACTATGACGACTTTAGTGTGGTAGCGCTGCGAGATATCGCCCCAGGCGAAGAGTTGCTGCACGACTACGGGGATGACTGGCCCTAGGCCGCTCATCCGCCAATTTCCCCGCCTAATGCCATTTGTTTATGAGTGATAAAGAGAAGTCCCTGCACCGTATTAAAACCGGTGGCTTTTCGCGCCGCCTGGAGTTATCCAAAGTGGGACTGCGTTACGGCAGCCGAGCTTTGCGCCAGTCGCTGCGCGAGCGCTTTTCCAACGATGAGGAGGCCGCCCTCGCCCAGCGCCGCGAGAACATTGAATTCTTTATCGCAGAGCTGGGTAAATTGAAGGGCAGTGTGGTGAAAATTGGCCAGGTGATGGCCACCTATGCCGATTACTTAATGCCGCCAGAAGTTGCTGAAGCCCTGCATTCACTGGAAGACGACACGCCGCCAATGAGCTGGCGGGCGATTCGCAAGGTGTTGGAAAAAGAGCTGGGCGAAGAGCGCCTTGCTGAGCTGGATATCGACACCGAGCCGCTTGCCGCCGCCTCGCTAGGCCAAGTGCACAGGGCCGTATTGCGCAGCAGTGGTGAACAGCTGTGCGTGAAGGTGCAGTACCCCGGCGTGGATAAAACTATCGACGCCGACTTCCAGGCGTTGATGGGTCTGTTGAAACTGTCTCGGCTGCTGGATGCCACGCGTAACATTGATGACTGGTTTGGTGATATCCGCCAGCTCTTGCACAAAGAAGTCGATTACGAGCAGGAAAAACGCGATCTCGATTTCGCCCGCCAACGCCTGACTAGTGAAGCGCGCTATGTGGTGCCCGGCAGTTACGATCGCTATTGCACTCAGCGTGTGCTCACCATGAGCTATGAGAGTTCGCTGGGCGTGGCTGCTTGCGACGTCGAGGCATTGTCGCAGGCGCGCCGCAATGCGTTGGGCGAGGCGCTGCTTAGGCTATTTCTTACCGAGCTGTTTCGCTGGCAGCGCATGCAAACTGACCCCAATTTTGGCAATTACCGCGTGCGTATTAATGACGATGGCAACGACCAGTTAGTGCTACTGGATTTCGGCGCCATGCGACTGTTGCCGCCGGACTTCGCTGAGCGTTTTTGCGAGATGATGCGTGCCGCTTACCGTCGCGATCGCGAGGTGTTCCGTCAGTGCAGTATTGACCTGGGTTTCATGAAAGAGCACTTCCCGGACAGTGTGCTGGATAACTTCGTGGACATCGGTATGGATATCGGCGAGCCGCTGCGCTCAGCCTCCCTGGCCCCGGATGAGGCGCGCAGCGCCGACGGCCTTTACGACTGGCGGCGCAGCAACCTTCCTAAACGCATTGCCAAGCGGGCAGTGGCGGCCTCCATCAGCACTTATTTTGCGTTGCCCCCTAAGGACTTCCTTTACGTTATGCGTAAACTCATGGGTGTCTATGCCCTGATTGCGCAGTTGGATGCGCATTTTGACGGTGAACCCGTATTCCAAGAGTTTTTGTAGTGGTGTTTACTAACGCGTTGTAACGCTCGCGACCAGTGGCTTCGGGCGCTTGAGCGGTCTTTACTCTTGAACTTTTCGACTATTAGGCATCTAATAAGCAGTCGGTATTTTTGGGCCCCCGCGAGGGAGGCCGTAACCAGTGAGGAGGATGTGCATGAGCACCCATCTGCAGCCAGTACAGCAACTTGTGCCGGGTGGTGATCTCTCTGCATATATTCAAGCAGTAGGCAGTATCCCTGTGCTCAGTGTTGAGCGCGAGCGGGAACTGGCGGAAGAACTTCACTATCGTGGCAACCTTGAGGCGGCCCGCGAGTTAGTTATGTCGCACCTTCGTTTTGTGGTGCACATTGCTAAAAGCTACAGCGGCTATGGCCTGCCCCAGGCTGACCTGATTCAGGAAGGCAATGTCGGTCTGATGAAGGCGGTTAAGCGCTTTGACCCCAGCAAAGGGGTGCGTTTGGTGTCTTTTGCGGTGCACTGGATCAAGGCGGAAATTCACGAGTACGTATTGCGCAACTGGCGCATTGTGAAAGTGGCAACCACCAAGGCGCAGCGTAAGTTGTTTTTCAATCTGCGCAGTGCGAAGAAACAGCTGGCCTGGCTGAGTAATGACGAGGCCCACGCCGTGGCCAGTGATCTCGGCGTTGATGTCACTGAAGTGCGCCGTATGGAAGGGCGCCTGAGTTCGGTGGATGTCGGCTTCGATGCCAGCGACAGTGATGACGACAGCAGTTTCGTCGCGCCGGTGCATTACTTGGAAGACAACAGCCAAGACCCTGCGCGCCTGCTGGAAGCTGATAACTGGGAAGAGAGCAACCACCAGAGTTTAGCCCTGGCGCTGGACGAGCTAGACGAGCGTAGTCGGGATATCCTGCAAAGCCGCTGGTTGGTCGAAAGCAAAGCGACTCTGCACGAGTTGGCCGACCGCTACGGCGTTTCCGCTGAGCGCATTCGACAACTGGAAAAAGCGGCGATGAAAAAGCTTAAGGCCGCCATGGAGTAAGCCCGCCCCGGCTCTCCCAAGTAACACCTGAAAACGCCTCGCTAGTCGGGGCGTTTTTTTTTTGCGGGCTGCCACGCATAAATACGCATGTTTCCCCGCTGAGGGGCGCGCTACAAATGGCCGGGTATTGGTGTGGCGGGGCAAATAATAATGACACTCCCTTGGCTTGCAGCACGCGGCGGCAAGCGCTGCATGGTATTGTGCGGCGCGCTGTTACTGTGCCCGTGGCATGTCTACGGAAAAGGCTTTCTGGATTTTAACGTTTACCCCTACCTTGATGACGTAGAAAGCGATTCGGTTTTTACACTGAATATTGGCGCCCAGCTTTCACAGCGCTGGTCATACTTTGGCTTTGTCAATTTCTATAACCAGCCGGCTACAGCTGAGCTGTCTGAAACCAATAGCTATTACACCGAGCAAAATCTGCGTCGGCAGCTCGCGGCAGTACCGTCGCTGGATCTAAGTGTGCAGCATAATATGCGCACCGGCGAGGACAATGACCGATTGCGCTTTGGCCTGCGATGGCGCTTGAATGATAGTTCGTGGTTTCGCCAACGGTTTGCGCAACTCAATCTGACGTATTCGCTGACCCTGCACGCCCTGCAAATTGACGACCGCGGCGAATCGGTTTGGCAGTTGGAGCACAGCTGGCGCTGGAGTTCTCCCGCCTTGAGTGAGCGCCTATACCTCGCAGGGTTTATTGATCACACCTTTAATGAAGACCTACCTGAGGGCTTCCCGGCCAACCCGATGGTCGCCGAGCTACAACTCGGCTGGCGGGTGTGGCAGCAGTGGTATGCGGTGGCGGAATACCGTCTCAATCAATATCGCCGGCAAGATGTGAATAACCTGGCGCTCGGGGTTGAATACCGCGTGCCTTTCTAATTGCCTAATTGCGGGCAGCTTTGCCTATCGGCTTCCAGCCCTTACAATACGCGCTGTTTTCGTGGGGGCAGTATGGCGTCGATCACTTTTTTTCTGGCCGGGCTTTCCGGCTTTTTCGCTGTGGCCTTGGGCGCCTTTGGTGCCCATGGCTTAAAGGGTCGTTTATCGGCTGACATGTTGGCCGTGTATGAAACGGCCGTGCAGTATCACTTCTATCATACCTTTGCGTTATTGGCCGTCGCGTTATTGATGCAGCTGGGCGTACAACACGGTGCGCTGCGTGCGGCCACCTGGCTCTTTGGCATAGGTATTGTGCTGTTTAGTGGCAGCCTTTACGCCTTGTCGATTAGCGGTATTAAAGTGCTGGGGGCGATCACCCCGGTGGGCGGCTTGTGTTTTCTTGCGGCGTGGATTTGCCTGATGGTGGCTGCCCTAAGAGGTGTGCAATGAGTGAAGAGAACACCAAAATGCGCCGAATTCGCAGCTTTGTACTGCGTACCGGGCGGATGACTGAAGGCCAAAAGCGCTCCTACGATTTGCACTGGCCAAGCAAGGGGCTGGAGCTTGAAAAGGGCGCGATAGATTTAGATGAGGTGTTCGGCCGCCGCGCACCAACGGTGTTGGAAATCGGTTTCGGTATGGGCGACTCCCTGGCCACCATGGCCGCTGCCGCGCCAGAGAAAAACTTTATCGGTGTAGAAGTGCACAGCCCGGGTGTCGGACGCCTGATGCATTTAATCGATGAGTCCGGTATCGAGAATTTGCGCGCCTACTGTGACGATGCCGTTGAAGTGTTGGAGCGCTGTATCGCCGACGAGAGCTTAAGCCGCGTGCAGGTGTATTTTCCTGACCCCTGGCATAAAAAGCGCCACCATAAGCGCCGTCTAATTCAGCCAGAGTTTGTTCAGTTGTTGCGTAAAAAACTGCAGCCCGGTGGCGTGATTCACTTAGCGACTGACTGGGAAAACTACGCTGAGCACATGATGGAGGTCATGTCAGCCGCGCCCGGTTTTACCAACTGCGAGGGCGAAGGCCAATTTGCACCGCGCCCGGATTACCGTCCGGTGACAAAATTTGAGCGTCGCGGTGAACGCCTGGGTCACGGTGTGTGGGACTTACTGTTTGAGAAAACGGCGGACTGAGTCCGCCGCTGCTGCGCCGCTCATATAGAATAAGCAAACGTTCCCTCTCATTCCTCGAACGGCGAATTTTTCGCTGCAACAGGCGTCACTCAACGAGTGTGGGCAGGCCCGAGCTGCTCGCTGTGAAAGCGAATATGGTCTTCAATAAAGCTCGCGATAAAAAAGTAACTGTGGTCGTAGCCCTCTTGCATCCGCAGAGTCAGGTCAGCGCCGCCGGCTGTGGCTGCGGCCTGCAGCAAAGCGGGTTTGAGCTGACTCTCTAAAAAGTCATCGTCGCTGCCCTGATCAACCAGAATGCGCGGGGCGGTGGCGCCGTGCTCACGAATCAAAAAGCAGCTGTCCGCTTGCTGCCACTGTTTACGATCTTCCCCCAAGTACTGGCCGAGTGCCTTTTCTCCCCAAGGGCAGTTCATTGGCGAACTAATGGGCGCGAACGCCGACAAGCTGTGGAAGCGCTCGGGGTATTTTAAGCCGAGCGTCAACGCGCCGTGCCCGCCCATGGAGTGGCCGAATAGACCACATCGGCTGGCATCAACAGGTAAGTGTGCACTTACTAGTTCTGGCAGCTCGGTGCTGATATAGCTCTCCATTTGGTAGTGTTCAGCCCAGGGTTGCTGGCTGGCATTGACATAAAAGCCAGCCCCCAGGCCCAAGTCGTAGGCGCCGTCGGGGTCGTCAGCAACGCCCTCCCCACGCGGGCTGGTATCCGGCGCGACGATCGCTACCCCATAGCGTGCGGCAAATTGCTGCGCGCCCGCTTTTTGCACGAAGTTTTCGTCGCTGCAGGTGAGCCCAGAGAGCCAGTACAGTACCGGCACCTTGGCGCTTTTCGCCTGGGGGGGCAGAAAAACCGATACCTGCATTGAACAGTTCAGTGTCTGGCTTTGGTGGCGATAGCGAAGTTGTCGGCCGCCAAAACAGCGGTGCTCTGCAATTTGTTCCATCGTCTTCTCCCGGTTAATACAGTACGACGGAGCGAATACTTTCGCCCGCATGCATTAGGTCGAAGCCCTTGTTGATGTCCTCAAGCGGCATGGTGTGGGTGATCAGGTCGTCGATATTGATCTTGCCATCCATGTACCAGTCGACGATTTTCGGTACGTCGGTGCGGCCGCGTGCGCCACCAAAGGCGGAACCGCGCCAGACTCTACCCGTCACCAGTTGAAAGGGGCGCGTTGAAATTTCCTGGCCGGCGCCGGCCACGCCAATGACCACGGATTCCCCCCAACCCTTGTGACAGCACTCCAGTGCTTGGCGCATGGTGGTGACATTGCCTATGCACTCAAAACTGTAGTCGGCACCACCTTTGGTGAGCTCGACAATGGCTTCAACAATATCCGGCACCTCCTTGGGATTGAGGAAGTGGGTCATGCCGAATTTCTTCGCCAGCTCGACCTTACTGGGGTTAATGTCCACACCAACAATCATATTCGCGCCCGCCATGCGCGCACCCTGAATAACATTGAGGCCGATGCCTCCCAGGCCGAACACCACGACATTGCTACCTGGCTCTACTTTGGCATCGAAGACAACCGCGCCGACGCCCGTGGTGACGCCGCAGCCGATGTAGCAGACTTTATCAAAGGGCGCGTCTTCACGAATTTTCGCCACAGCAATTTCTGGCAGCACGGTAAAGTTGGAGAAGGTTGAGCAACCCATATAGTGCTTGAGTGGTGTGCCGTCCAGGGAGAAGCGGCTAGTGCCGTCTGGCATTAAGCCCTGCCCCTGGGTGGTGCGGATCGACTGACAGAGGTTGGTTTTGGGGTGGAGGCAGAAGTCGCAGTGGCGGCATTCCGGTGTATACAGGGGAATAACATGGTCGCCGGGTTTCACGCTGGTAACGCCCGCACCGACTTCCACCACAATGCCAGCGCCCTCGTGGCCGAGAATGGTGGGGAACTCTCCCTCCGGGTCATCGCCAGATAGAGTGAAGGCATCGGTATGGCAAATACCGGTAGCCTTTAATTCAATCATCACCTCACCGGCGCGCGGGCCCTCGAGGTCCACATCGAGTACTTCCAGAGGTTTTCCAGCGCCAAAGGCGACAGCAGCTTTTGTTTTCATGGGTGTCTCCCCGTATTGGTTAATGGCGCTAGTCTAAATTGATAACTGAAAAACGATAATCCACTATTTGGTAAACTTATTGTTTTCATGTGACAACAATAAGGGGTGGCCGTGAAACATTGGGAAGCGGTGGAGGTGTTTGTTGCTGTGGTGGAGCAGGGCAGTTTTTCGGCGGCCGCGCAGCATTTGGGGATGTCAAAATCCCATGCCAGCCGTCAGCTTAGCCGTCTGGAAAATCACCTCGGCGTACAACTGCTTACTCGCAGCACCCGGCGTTTGGTGTTGAGTGAAATCGGCGAGGCATACTTTCAGCGCTGCAAAAGTATTCTCGGGCAAATGCAAGAAACCGAGCAGGCCGTAATGCAGCAGCAGGCCAGCCCACAGGGCAATCTTCGGGTGACGGTGGCAGGGGCCTTTGGCGAGCGCTATGTGGCGCCAGCGGCGGCAGAATTTTTAAAGCGTTACCCCGCCGTGAATCTGCAGCTGGATTTTAATAACCGCAATATTGATTTGCTGGAAGAAGGTTACGATCTGGCAATTCGCGCAGGGGTGCTTAAGGATTCGTCGCTGATCGCCCGGCGAATCGCCGAAAGGCGCTTATTAATTTGTGGAAGCCGCGACTACTTCGACCACTACGGTGTGCCCAATAGCGTGGAGGATCTGCGGGAACACAGTTGTTTGGTGGGTTCATTGCCCACGTGGCGGTTTCGCGATTCCCGTGGCCAGCATGTCGAGCTCAAGGTCGAGGGGCGCTGGCGCAGCAACAATGGCCATGCGCTATTGGCGGCGGCGCGCCGCGGGCTGGGTTTGGTGCAGCTGCCCGAATTTTATGTTTACGAGGACCTGCAGGCAGGGCGCCTGCAAGCGGTGATGCAGAACTATCAACCCGCCGATACCGCCGTGTGGGCGGTGTATCCTCACAACCGTCATTTATCTGCCAAGGTCAGCGCCTTTGTCGACTTTTTGGCAGAGCAGTTTCGCCAGGTCGACTACCTCAGTTAGCGCGCTTTTGCTTGCGAGATCGCGGGTGTGGCTGAGCTTTCATGCGCGGGCGCAGGCGCAATATACGCGATTCGCGATGTTGCCAGTCGCGGCGGCGCTGCTCCGCAAAGGTATTGGCGCAAGTGTACAGGCGGCTTAAATCCTCTGGGCTGATATCCACAAAGGAGTCCAGCTCGCGCAGCGCCTTGGCGACGTCTTCTTCTTGCAAACTCGACGCTGCTGCGGCGCTGCGTCCGAGGGTGCTGGGGTAGCGGCGCGAGGGAAACAGGTTATTAAACAGCAGGCCTGCCAACACCAAGGTGCAGGCATTCAGCAGCACCGGATTAAGCAGTAGTGAATACGACAGCTGGTGAATCTCTGCTCCGCCCATTACGGCAAATAGCGCCGTGGCCACGCCGGGAGGGTGAAGGCAGCGCAGATAGTACATTGCCGCAATAGATAGCCCCGTTGCCGCGATCGCGGCGAATTCGTGAGTGGGTAGATAGCGCTGGCAGCTCACGCCGATAAAGGCCGAAATAACATGCCCACCCAATACTGGCCAGGGTTGAGACAGCGCGCCGTGGGGGATGGCAAAAATCAGGGCCGCACTGGCGCCTGTCGAGGCGAGCATCCACGCCAGCGAATTTCCGCCAGGCAGCTGACTGCTCAGCCAGCAGGCGAAGGCCATGCCGAGTGTGCTGCCGATAATCGATAGCCATTTCTCAGCATGGGAGGTGGTGTTGGCTTCCACGCCGAGTAAGCGGGCGAGAGGCTGATGAACTTGGTGGCTTGGCACGTGCGATGGGCCCTTTGACTGGCCGTGCCGTTGTGGCAGGGCACCAATTTAGGGCGTGCATTCTATCGAGCAACAATTATTATGTTTATGGAATATTAATCATATTAAAATTTCATAAAAGTGAATTTAAACAGGCGGCGCCGGTTGTGGATAGAACTCTGCTAAAGACCTTTATGGAGATCGTGAGCGCCGGGAGTTTGCTGGCGGCCGCTGAGCGCCTGCACATTAGTCAAACGGCGGTAACTGTGCGTTTGCAGCGCCTGGAGCAGCAGCTCGGCTGTGCCCTGTTTGTGAGAAACCGCAAAGGCGCGCGTTTAACCCCGGAAGGTGAGCGTTTTGCGCCCCATGCACAGCGCTTGCTCAGTGAGTGGCAGCTGGCATTTGACGCGGTAAAAGAACCCCTTGCCGAGCAAGCGAGATTGGCGGTGGGGGGCGAAACCAGCCTGTGGAATCCCTTGCTGAGTGGGTGGTTGCAGTGGGCCCAGCAACACTTGACCGGGGTGCAGTTTGAGGTCTGTGTCGAAAGTGCCGAGTCCTTGCTGGCCAAGTTAGATAGCGGTGAGCTCGATGCCGTGCTTGTGCACTTGCCGCGTTATCACAGCGGCTACGTTGTGGAGTTGCTGCTGGAAGAAAAGCTCCTCCTGGCTGAAACGCCATCGCGGTCAGGGCCATTTTATCTGGTTGATTGGGGGCCGGGCTTTCGCGAGCAGTTTGAGGCGAGTTTGCCGCGAGCAAAGCAACACCGCTGTAGGGTGAATCTCGGGCCGTTGGCCCTGCAGCTGATGTTGGCCAGCGGTGGCAGCGGCTATTTTCGCAGCCGTGTATTAGCGCCCTACTTTGACAGTGGCCAGCTGCGCCGCGTGGATGATGCCCCCGAGTTCAGCTACCCGGTGTATTTGCTCACTCGGCGCGGTGAGCGCTCTCTGGCCTTGAGCCAAATGCTGGAGGGCTTGCGGCAACAAGCTGCCGAAGAACAGCAGTGGCAGTTGTAACACCGCGCCTTGCGAGGCGTCATTGCGGGGAATCGTTGAAGGAGAGTGCAATGGGGTTCTGGCAGAGTGCAATGTCGCGGCCGGTCGTTTTCACCGCGCTGAAAGTGGCTGCCGTCGTGGGCACGATATTAAATGTGATCAATCAGGGTGAAGTGCTGTGGGCGGGTGTTGAACCGGATCTGCCGCGCTTATTGCTCAACTACCTTACGCCCTACTGCGTTGCCAGCTACAGCGGCGCGAAAACGCAGCTGCTGGCCCAGCAATAGGCTGGGCCAGGCGTGTGCTGCCAAAATAAGGCGCTTTATTTTAACTGGCCTTCTACCCAGTCAAAAACTGGGCCATAATTTTCCGGCAGCTGCTGTTTCAACGCCTCTAATGCCGTGCTCACCGCCGACAGCTGTGGATGATTGATATTAATATGGCCGAGTTTGCGTCCCGGGCGAACGTCTTTGCCATACCAGTAGCACTGAGTAGAAGGAATCGCCATCCAGCGGGTGTCGCGCTCAATGCCAATCAGGTTGATCATCACGCTATGACCGCGTACCTCGGGTGCCTTGATCGGCAGCCTGGCAACGGCGCGCAAATGCATTTCAAACTGGCTGACGCAGGCACCGGCCTGGGTCCAGTGGCCGCTGTTGTGCACGCGGGGCGCCAGCTCATTGACGATCAGTTCGTCGCCAACCCGGAAGCACTCCATTGCCATCACACCGACGTAGTTCATGGCGTCCATAATCTTGCCGAGCATGGCCTGTGCCTGGCCCTGCAAGTGATCCACGCGAGACAGCGGGGCAACAGACGCCATTAAAATACCGTTGCTGTGCAGGTTGAGTGTCAGTGGATAAAACACGTGCTTGCCATTGCTGTCGCGAGCACCGACCAGAGACAGCTCTTCCATGAATGGAATTTTCTGCTCGGCGATGGCGGTGCCTTGCCACGCCGCGGGCACGTCGTCGGCATTGTCACTGTGCAGCCAGTACTGACCCTTGCCATCGTAGCCGCCCGTGCGGCGCTTCAGTAATACATCCTTGCCCAGTGCCTGGTGCAGCTCGTCGGCGCTGGTGTCCTGCTCGACGGTGCGCCACGGGGCTGTGGCAACCTCGAGGCTGTCCAGCAGAGATTTTTGGTGGAAGCGGTCGGCAATGCGCCAGAAAACATCGGCGTTGACGAAATTCGGGTGCTCGCTCAAGTGGCGAGTCAGTGGTGTTTCCGGCCACTGTTCGCGTTCAACGGTGACAATATCGTTGTCGCCGATGTTTGGTAGCGCGGTCACGTCGGGGTCGAGGGGTTCAACGCGCAGCGCCAGCGGGTACGCGGCCTGTTGTAACATGGCGCCCAATTGACCGGCGCCCAATACCCAAACGGTTTGCATTAGGCCTCCCGGGGGTCTGGGTTGTCGAGAACTGTGTCGGTCTGCTTGCTGCGGAACTGTTCGAGTCGCTCAGCCAGCTCAGCATCGTGGGTGGCCAGAATCTGGCAGGCGAGCAAGCCGGCATTAAACGCACCCGCGGTGCCAATAGCCAGTGTGCCCACGGCAATCCCTTTGGGCATTTGCACGATGGATAACAGGCTGTCCATGCCATTCAGGGCGCGGCTCTGCACAGGCACACCCAATACCGGCAGGCGGGTTTTCGATGCCACCATACCAGGTAGATGGGCTGCGCCCCCAGCACCGGCGATTATCACCGAGTAACCGTTGTCGACGGCGGTTTCGGCGAAGCTCATCAGCTTGTCGGGGGTGCGGTGCGCGGAAACCACTTCCACGTGGTGCTCGACCCCTAGCTCGCTCATGATCTCGGTGGCTGGACGCATGGTGTCCCAGTCGCTTTTGGAGCCCATGATTAGGGCAACTTTTGCTGACATTGGCTTTTGCTCTCGTCGCGTAAAAACCGCGCATTATAAATCAATTTTCAGGCTCTGCGCGCGTCAATTGGTGGATTATTGAACGAATTCCTGTGATCGCAGCGCCGGCCCTCGGCAATTCCGCTGCTTTTTGCTGGCCGCTTGCTCCGTCACTGGCATTGGCGCGTAAGCTTGCACATGCTGCGGCGCATTTTTTGACGAATTTTGTAACAAAGGCCACGCTTGTGAAACTATGAGCAGAGGCTGCATGTGCTCAGCCGGCTTACCGTTGATAAACAGGATAATTATGCAAGAGACCCTGCCGCTGTTAGAGCTGACCGAATTCCCCGCCATACACCGCCATGCCATCGACACCTTGCAGGTGAACCTGGGATATAAGTGCAACCAGCGCTGCCTGCATTGCCATGTGAATGCGGGGCCGACGCGCACCGAGATGATGACCGAGGACAATATCGCTCTGGTGCTCGATGTGCTCCGCGCGCGCGATATTCAGGTGTTGGACCTCACCGGTGGCGCGCCAGAGCTTCACCCGCAGTTCCGCGAGCTGGTTGTTAAGGCGCGGGCACTCGGGGTAAAGGTGATTGATCGCTGCAACCTGACAATTTTGTTTGAGCCTGGGCAGGAAGGGCTGGCTGAATTTTTGGCGGCCAACGATGTAGAAGTGGTCGCGTCGCTGCCCTGTTATTCCATGGAAAATGTCGACGCCCAACGCGGCGACGGTGTGTTCGATAAGAGTATTGCCGGTCTTCAGGTTCTCAACCAGTTGGGTTACGGGCAGAGCGGCAGTGGGCGGGTTCTCAATTTGGTCTATAACCCCCAGGGGCCGACACTGCCGCCGAATCAACAGCGCTTGGAGGCCGATTATCGACGTGAACTCATGGCGCACTTTGGCATTGTTTTTAACTCGCTGTTTGCGCTGGCCAATATGCCCATTCAGCGCTTCGGCTCCACCCTGATTTCTAAAGGGCAATTTGATGATTACCTCGCACTGCTAAAAGGTAGCTACAGCGAGGCCAACTTGTCGTCGGTGATGTGCCGCAGTTTGGTCAGTGTTGACTGGCAGGGCTACCTGTACGACTGCGACTTTAACCAGCAACTGGGGCTCGGTTTGCCGAGTGCCGGTGATCAGCGCGCAGACTTAACGACGTTGCTCTCCAGGAATCTGCAAGGGCAGCCAATTCGCGTAGCGGGGCATTGCTATGGTTGTACAGCGGGGCAGGGCAGCAGTTGCGGTGGGGCATTGTAAGGAAATAACACGATGAACAGTCACGATATTGTTAAAGATTATTACGGCAAGCAGCTGCAGAGCTCCGACGATTTAAAGACCAGCGCCTGCTGCGATGCCAGTGCCATGCCCGAGTGGCTCAAGCCGCTGTTGGCGAAGCTTCATCCCGAGGTGTTGTCGCGCTATTACGGCTGTGGACTGGTGTGTCCCACGGAACTGCGGGGGCGGCGCGTGCTCGATCTGGGTTGCGGCAGCGGCCGCGATGTATACGCCCTGGCGCAAATGGTGGGGGCAGAGGGCGAGGTGGTCGGGGTAGACATGACCGACGAGCAGTTAGCCGTAGCGCGCGATACCCAGGCCTGGCACGCTGAACAATTCGGCTTTGATAATGTGCGCTTTATCCAGGGCTATATTGAGCGCTTGGATGAATTGGACCTGGAGCCCGCCAGCTTCGACGTGGTGGTGTCCAATTGCGTGATCAATTTATCACCCGATAAAGCCGCGGTGTTAGCCGGGGTTAAGCGGCTGTTGAAGCCCGGCGGCGAATTCTATTTTTCAGATGTTTACGCCAATCGGCGTGTTCCCGAGGCAATGCGTGATGATCCACTGCTCTACGGCGAGTGTTTGGGCGGCGCCCTGTACTGGAACGACTTTGTGCAACTCGCCAAGGGGCAGGGCTTTACCGACCCGCGCTTAGTCGAAGACCGCCCCCTGGAAATGACCGACCCGGCCGTTGCAGCAAAAACGGCTGGCGTCGAATTCTTCTCGGCAACCTATCGCCTGTTTAACCTCGATGATTTGGAAAGCGATTGTGAAGACTACGGCCAGGCGGTTCGCTACCGCGGCAGCATTAGTGAAAGGCCGGTGAACTTTGTCCTCGACAAGCACCATATTATTGAAGTGGGTCGGGTGTTTCCGGTGTGTGGCAATACCTGGCGAATGCTGGCCGATAGCCGTTTTGCCGAGCACTTTGATTTTCTGGGCGACTTCAGCCGCCACTACGGCATCTTTGAAGGCTGCGGCGTGTCGCTGCCCTTCAGTACGGCTGATGATGACGGCGCCTTGCCCTGTTGCTGAGTTAGTCGCGCAAAATACAAAAGGAGTGTGTGATGAAAATGCGTCCCCTGGGAAATTCCACTATCGAGGTCAGTGAGCTCTGCCTGGGCACAATGACCTGGGGCGAGCAGAACACCTGTGACGAGGCCTTTGAACAAATGGATTATGCGCGCTCGCGTGGGATCAATTTTTTCGACACCGCTGAAATGTATCCAGTGCCGCCCAGGGCGGAAACGCAGGGGCGGACGGAGGAGTACATCGGTCGCTGGCTGAGTGAGCGCGGAGGTCGCGACCAACTGGTGCTTGCCAGTAAAGCCACCGGCCCCGGCAACGCACATATTCGCGGCGGCCGCGGGCTGGATCGCGACGCCCTGCTCAAGGCCTTCGAAGGCAGCCTTCAGCGCCTGCAAACCGACTACCTCGATCTCTATCAGATTCACTGGCCAAATCGCGACACCAATTTTTTTGGCAAGTTGGGCTACCGCCACAGCAGCGATAACGCCGATGTCGAAGCGAATCAGCATGAATTGCTGAAAACTCTCAGTGAGTTGGTGGCCAGCGGTCAGGTAAAAACAGTGGGGCTCAGCAATGAAACTCCCTGGGGCGTATTGAATTTCCTGCGCCTGGCCGAGCGCTATGCCCTGCCGAGGGTGGTGAGTATTCAGAATCCCTACAACTTGTTGAATCGCAGTTTTGAAGTGGGGCTGGCCGAAATCGCCCTGCGTGAAAATGTGGGGCTGCTGGCGTATTCACCGCTGGCCTTCGGCATGCTCAGTGGCAAATACCGTCACGGGCAGCGGCCCGAGAATGCCCGCATTACGCTTTTCGAGCGCTTTCAGCGTTACAACAATCCTCAGGCTGCCGTGGCGACCGAGCGCTACGCGCTGTTAGCGGAGGAACACGGTATGGGCTTTGCGCAGATGGCTCTGGCATTCGTAACCCATCAGCCATTTGTCACCAGCAATATTATCGGCGCAACCTCAATGGCGCAGTTGAAAAGCAATATCGACAGCGCCGAGCTCGTGCTCAGCGATGCAGTAATGGAAGGTATCGAGGCCATTCACACCGCCCAGCCAAATCCCGCCCCCTAAAGAGAAAGGTCTAACTGCGGCAGATCCGGCTCAGCACGGCCTTCAGGTAGCGAGTCTCGGGGATTGCCGGGTGTACGGGGTGGTCGGCGCCCTGCATACCTTCGGCCAGTATCTGTGCATGGCGGTCGATATGGCGCGACGCGGCCCGCACAATATCCAGGAGTGACTCGCGAGGCATGTGCATCGAACAGGAGGCCGATAACAGATAGCCGCCGGGTTCGAGTAAGCGCATGGCCTGTTCGTTGATGCGCCGATACGCCTGAATGCCTTCTTTTTGGTCTTTCTTGCGTTTAATAAAGGCAGGTGGGTCGACGATGATGACATCGAAACGTTGGCCGTCTTCCCTAAGTTGTTTGAGCGCCGCAAAGGCATCGCCCTGAAGGGTGTTGAAGCGCTCGCCGATGCCATTAAGCGCTGCGTTCTCATGGGCTTTTTCCAGGGCCAGTTCGGAGGCGTCGTTACACCAGACCTCGCGAGCGCCAAAAACGCCGGCTTGCACGCCAAAACTGCCCACATAACTGAAGACGTCCAGCACGCGCTTATCCTTAACGATGTCGCGCAACCAAGCCCGGTTGGGGCGCTGATCGTAGAACCAGCCGGTCTTTTGGCCGCTGCTCAGCGGCGCCAGGAAACGCACGCCGTTCTCCGTTAACTCAACGTCTTCGGGCGACTCACCGTGGACGCAGACCACTTCGCTGGGCAGGCCCTCAAGTTTGCGCACCGAGGCATCGTTGCGCAGTAAAATTGACGCCGGTGACAGTAGTTTATCCAGCGCTTTCAGTACGGGCTCGCGCAGGGCTTCCATACCCGCGGTATTAAACTGTACCGAGAGGTGGTCGCCGAAACGGTCCACGACCAAGCCCGGCAACAAGTCACTTTCACCGTAGACAAGCCGGTAGCAGGGCGACGAAAAGAGTTGCTCACGCAGTGCCAGCGCCTGGGCGATACGCTGTTCAATCATTGCCTGGCCAAAGGGCTGCTGACCGCTGCTGAGCAGCCGCGCGCAGATCAGCGACTGCGGGTTTATATACGCTACACCCAGTGTTTTGCCCTGGGATGACTCGACAATCACTTGCTCGCCGGCCTCGAAACTCTTCAGGGGGCTGGCCTGTTTGTCGACCTCATTGCTATAGATCCACAGATGGCCGCCGCGCAGTCGACGTTCTTCATTTTTGGCAAGGCGCAGGGTAGGCAGGGTCATTGTGTTGTCTCGGTGGTGACGAAAGGCGGCATTATCGGGGATTGTGCTCGCTGGTGCCAGAAAAGCTGACTATCTTAATGTTGCCGATAAAGTTATTTGCCTGACCGTTTATGAACTCGAAATTTGGTTAATGACCTGTTACTTTTAGGGTTTATAGATGACCGCCTTCCCGGGTCGTCACGCGGTAAATAATCGAAATAGCCCTCGTGCCGGGCGTAATTGAGGAAAACAATTATGAGCCAGTGTCCCTTTACCAACCTGCTCAGTCTGGATACTTACGTAAACGGTATGCCCTATGAAGAGCTGGCGAAGATTCGCCAAGCCGGTTCAATGGTGTACATGGATGACCCCGAAAATGGCGTGCCGTACTGGGCCGTTGTAAAGCGTGATGCGCTGGATTTCGTCTCGCAAAACCCGGATTTATTCTCATCTAACATTGAAGGCCCCTTCCCGATGGAAGTGCCCGAAGGCGAGGAAGAGATCCAAGCGGTGATGCACGAAAACATCATTATCGCTATGGATCCACCCAAGCACATGAAGTATCGCAAAATTGTTCGCGATGCTTTCACGCCGCGGGCAGTGGCAAACATGGAAGAGTGGCTGCGCAAAGGTGCGCGCTCAATCATTGACCGTGTTGCCAAGAAAGGCGAGTGTGAGTTTGTTGAAGATGTGGCTGCCGAGCTGCCCTTGATGGCAATTCTGGAGCTGCTGGGCGTGCCCCAGGAAGACCGCAAGCAGTTCTTCGATTGGACTAACATCATGGCCTTCGCCGATGACCCCGACTTGGCGACCAGTCGCGATGAGGCCAACGCGGTCAGCTTTGAGGTTATTGCCTACGCTGCCGAACTGGCTGCCAAACAGCGCGAAAACCCCACCAGCCCCGTGGTTGAGGCCTTGCTGAATGGTGAAGTTGACGGCAAAAAAGTCGACGAGGAAATGTTCGCCTGGATGTTCATCCTGATTATGGTCGGTGGTAACGAGAGTACTCGTACCGCAACCGCTCACGGTATGCGTCTGCTGATCGAGCACCCCGAGCAGCTGCAACACCTGGTGGATCACCCTGAAGACATCCCCGATGCGGTCGAGGAAATGCTGCGCTATAACACCGCGTTCATCGCGATGCGCCGCACCGCCACTCAGGACATCGAATGGAATGGCCACAACATCAAAAAAGGCGACAAAGTTGTGCTGCACTACCATGCAGTCAACCACGACGAAGACGCCTACGGTGATGATGCCATGAAGTTCGATATTCACCGCGCTAAGCGCCTGCCGAATATGCGTCGCGAGATCCGTTCTTTTGGTATCGGCGAGCACTTCTGCCTGGGCATGAACCTGGCGCGTATGGAGCTGAATATTATTTTTGAAGAGCTGATCCCACGCCTGCGCAACCCCAAGTTTGCCGGCGATGTAACCTACATGCGCTCGTTCTTCATCAACACCATTAAAGCCATGCCGATTACTTTTGACCCAGAAGTCTAAGTGCAGCGGCCGTGTTAAGAGCCCCCTTTTGGGGGCTTTTTTTTGCCTGAAGATTGCCGCTAGTTGTCCAGGCCACCCAGACACAGGTATTTCAGCTCAACGTAGTCGTCGATGCCGTATTTCGACCCTTCGCGACCGATCCCCGATTCTTTCATACCGCCGAAAGGTGCTATTTCACTCGACGTGACTCCCTCGTTAATGCCGATAATGCCGTACTCAAGGGCCTCTGCCACCCGCCAGACGCGGTTTAAATTCTGTGTGTAAAAGTAGGCGGCGAGCCCGTAGTTAGTGTCATTGGCCAGCGCGATTGCCTGTTGTTCATCCTCGAAGCGGTACAAGGGGGCAACGGGGCCAAAAATTTCCTCCTCAAATACCCGCATAGCTGGCGTGGCATCGCGCAGCACAGTAGGTTCAAAAAAACGCTCGCCAATACTGGCGCGACGTCCGCCGGTAATGGCGGAGGCGCCTTTCGACAGCGCATCGTCGACCAGTGCGGTGACCTTTTCACAAGCCTGGAGAGTGATGAGGGGCCCCATTGTGGCATCGCTATCGCTGCCATCGCCGAGCCGGAATTTTTGGACTTCGGCGGCAAAGCGCGCGGCAAAGGCATCGTAGATACCACCCTGTACCAGGATGCGATTGCTACAGATACACGTTTGGCCTGCGTTGCGGTACTTAGACGCCAGGGCGCCGGCGACGGCGGCGTCTATATCGGCGTCGTCAAATACGATAAATGGCGCATTGCCGCCCAATTCCATGGACGTTTTTTTAACCGTTGCGGCGCACTGTTCCATCAGGATTTTGCCGACGCGGGTCGATCCGGTGAAGCTGACTTTGCGCACCAACGGGCTGCTTGTCATCACGCTGCCGATGTCGCTGGCCTGCGTGCCGCAGATCACATTAAATACGCCGGCGGGGAAGCCGGCCTCGTCGGCCAGTGCCGCTAAGGCAAGCGCACTGAGCGGCGTTTCATGGGCGGGTTTGATCACAATGCAGCAACCCGCCGCCAATGCCGGTGCGGCCTTGCGAGTGATCATGGCGTTGGGAAAATTCCACGGCGTAATCGCTGCAACCACACCAATAGCCTGTTTGATGACCAGTAGTCGCTTGTCGCGCGACGGCGCCGCGAGAATGTCGCCATCGATGCGCTTGGCCTCCTCAGAAAACCATTCAACATAGTTGGCACCATAGCCAATTTCGGCGTCTGCCTCGGCGAGTACTTTGCCTTGTTCGGCGGTGAGGATCGCCGCGAGATCGCTGCGATGTTGAATGATCAACTGATACCAGCGCTGCAGAATCTGCGCGCGGGCTTTGGGTGTTTCGCTTTGCCAGGCCGCTTGCGCGGCATCAGCTGCCGTGATGGCGGCGTCCATGTCGGCGGTGCCGCCATCGGCAACCTCTTTTAGTTTCTCGCCATTGGCGGGGTTCTCTACCGGGAAGCGTCGGCCGCTGGCGGCAGCCTGCCATTGGCCGTTAATGTAGTTGTCGTCGCGAAGCAGATCGGGGCGCTGCAACTGCATGCTTGCTCTCCTTTATTGCGTGGTGGCGTGAAGTTCACATTCCATATACCGCTGGCCCGGTACGTAGCCATAGGGGCTGCGCAGCCGGCCGCTGTATTCTCGTTGAACGCGAAACCCGAGTTGCTCATACAGGGCTTGGGCGCGGGGGTTTTCCACCGACACATTGAGGCCTGCGCGGCAGTAGCCTTGCTGCCTGGCGCGGGATAGTAGCTCGGCGATCATTTGCCGCCCAAAGCCCCGGCTTCGTTGTTCGGGGCAGACGGCAAGCTGATAGATAAAGGCGACACCTTTACCCGGCGGCTTGATAACCGACTCGGTGCGCAGGCCGCGCCAGGCTGTGCGCAGCGCAGCCAGCGGTGAATAGTGGGCGAAAATCAGGCGCATCGCGGCGACGGTGAAGCGATGGGTTTGTTCTGCGTAGCGCAGTGCGCCCACGGCGACGAGCTGGTCTTTGTCGATAAGAGCGAGGTGTTGATCGTGACTAAACTCGTTGCCTTTGGCGACGAAGGCGCGTTCTAAAAACGACGTGAGTTGCTCGCTTTGGCGGTCGCAGAACACGTAGCGGAACGCTTCCGGGCCGGAGCTGATGATAAGCGGTAGGGCTTTCTCCCTATCGCTGGGTCGGCATTGGCGAAATGCGGCGGTGGTCACGATAGCTCGGCCTCCCGTTGAATTTTTTCCAGGCCCTGCCGAAGCGCAGGGGCCATCGGCATGGGGCGTTCGCTTTGTCGATTAACAAACACATGGGTAAAGCGGCCGTGTGCGGCGGCGGTGGTTTCCCCCCGCCGGAAAATCGCTACGCCGTACTCTACTGAACTATTGCCCAGTTTGTTGACGCACAGCGCGCCCTCCAGCTCGTCTGGAAACGCCACCGCTGAGGTGTAGAAACACTCGCTGTGAACGATGTATCCGATTTGCTCGCCGCGGTGAATATCCAGTCCACAGGCCTCTATCAAATACCGGTTCGCGGTTGTGTCGAACCACGAATAGTAGTTCACGTTATTTGCGTGACCATAGACGTCGTTGTCCATCCAGCGTGTGGTGATTGGGGTAAACCAACGGTAGTGCGTGCGCTGGCTTAGCGGTGATGCGGTCATCGGCGTGTCCTTCGAGCTCGGTGCAGTAAGTACGTCTATAAAGCGCAAATTGAAAGCGTGGTAGCCGTCAATAAGGGCTTGCCCATGCAGTCTATGGCAAGGCGATCTCAATGTGTAATTTGGTCAGTAATAGCGCTCCCCGACGCGCTCAGTTACAGCGCAAAGTCGGGGCTGTGTTTCATTGGGATAGGCTTCAAGGTACAGGTAAACACTTGTTAAGATACGTGTATCTACGTATTACTCTTCGTAGTTGTGCATAGTAACGTAGCCCGCAATAACTCACTGATAGCAGAGTGTTTATTTATAACGCATTTAATATGTGGCGATGTTGTCAAATGTGAGCGAGTTCAAATTTTGCTGCAGAGCTTGCGCGTAGGATCGTGCCGTTGATGGCTACTCGAAACGGCACGTCTCGCAATAAATGATAAATACGGAGTCTTTACCATGTCTTTCCGCGGTTTAAGAAATGGCCTTGCCCTAAGTGTCTCGCTGGCGGCATCCAGCTTTAGCCATGCCCAGGCGGCACAAATTCCTGTTCTTGGTGGTCTGCTTACGAGCCTTGGCAGTCTGCCTATTATCGGCGCGCTGCCCCTCGATGCACTGACGAATCCCGCTGCGGGCCTGGATGGCCTGTCTGGCGCAGGCTTGCCAGGATTAGACGCGCTGCCGCTGCCAGGCTTGGAAGCACTCCCCGATGTACTGGGTAATATCGGTAGCGGCGGTCTCCCCGGTCTGGATTCACTGCCCCTCGTCGGCGTGTTGGGCATTGGTGGTATGGACGGCGCCGGAGCAGGTGCTGGTGATGTTCCGGGGCTGAGTGATCTGTTGGATGCACTGCCACTGCTGTCATCTGAAACACCGCAATTACCGGGTGTGGATGCCCTGCTGAGTATCTTGAATGGTTTGGGCACTGGCGGATTGCCCGGCGCTGACTTCCTGCCGTTGGCGCAGATCGCAGCAGTGGGTACCGGTGACCTGAGTATTCCCGGACTGGACGCAATTATCGACATTCCAGCACTCGCTGACTACGCGACGCTGGCAAAGGTGGAAATGGCCGTGGGTGCCGTTGAAGGCTTTATTACTGGTGTTGTTGCCGACCCGCAGTCGCTAACGACCATCGGTTCAGGCCTTGGCCCCGACACGCTGTTTGCGGTCGTCCCTCTGCTGGGTGCTTTAAAAGATGACCCCGCATCGCTGGCCACCTACTTCAGCGACGGCGGCACCATTTTAAGCGCCGAAATCGAATTGCTTCCCCCAATTCCAGTGGTCAGCCAGCCGCTGGCAATGTGATACCTCGCCCCGGGTTACGGGGCAAATGCTTCTCCAGCATCTACTTGGGCGCCCTAGGGTGCCCGTTTTTTTGCCTATTGGTTTGGCCGTTATCTCGATAGCGCGACTTCTGTATACACAAATTCCTGAGTGTACTCATAGCGCACGCTGACTGCACGGGGGCAGTCGGGTAGGGCAGAGAGTTCGTCGTCGATAGTGAATTCCAATGTCTGGGCGCAAGCCTCTACCGCGACCAGGCGAGCGCTGGCAAAACCAAAATAGCGCTTCACGATGGGGTAGAGCGCCTTATAGATGCTCTCCTTCGCCGAAAAACTCAGCGCGACCCCTACAGCAAAGGGCAGTGTGCTCGATGCCAATAACTGCACTTCGCTTGGTGACAAAATCCGCCGTTGCAGTTTCTGTGCTGCGGTTTCGCTCAGCGAGGGTTGAATATCGATACCCAGCGTTTGATACACACTGGCTCGGCCGATGGCGCAGCGAACCTGGCTGTCGCTGTGAGTGATGCTGCCGACGGTGCCGGTCGGCCAAAGTGGGCAGCGCTTTTCATCGGCTAAGACGGTGAAATGTTGATGTCCAAACTGACCCAGTGCCTGACTAGCCAGCCAGCGGCCGGCGAAGAACTCTGCCTGGCGCTTGGTAATTGAGTCGGCAATATGGTCGGGGCAATACAGTGACCACTGTTCAAATAACGAGTGTGTGAACGCCGCGCTATCAAATCCCGCGCTCAGGCGTATCAGGCCCTCAGAAGCAGCGCCGGTTTGCTGATAGCCGTGCAAAAAGGCGGGCGGGGGAGTGGCTGGTCGTGAGGGTTCACGCATGGCGAGCAGGTTCTTAGAATGTCGCCACTATTGTAGGCTGCCCGGCGCACGCTGTCGCGCCGGGCTAGTATCTAGCTTCCTTTAGCAAGGTGGGCTAGCAGGGCTTCGGCGAGGGCCGCCGACGAGGCGGGGTTTTGGCCGGTAAAGATCAGGCCGTCGCAAACGATATGGCTGGCCCAGTCCTCGGCTTTTTGATAAATCGCGCCGCGCTCGCCCAGCATATTCTCCAGAGAAAAGGGCACCACTTTGCTAAGCCCAACAGCCTCTTCTTCACTATTGCTAAACGCCGTTACGCGTTTGCCTTTGACCAAGGGTTCGCCATTCGCGGCGATACTGTGGCGAAAAACGGCGGGCGCGTGGCAGACCGCGGCGACGGGCTTCTCGGCGTGAATAAACTGTTCGATGAGCAGCACTGAATGCGGGTCTTCTGCCAGGTCCCAGAGTGGCCCGTGGCCGCCGGGGTAGAAGATTGCGTCGAAGTCGCGTTCACGCATATCGTTTAAGCGCTGCGTATGGGCGAGACGCTGCTGAGCGTCGGCGTCCTGATTAAAACGCGCTGTTGCCGGGGTTTGGGCATCGGCTGCGGCGCTTTTGGGGTCGAGTGGGGGCTGCCCACCGGCCGGTGAGGCCAGCGTAATATCGGCGCCCGCATCGTGAAAAACGTAGTAAGGGGCGGCAAACTCTTCCAGCCAGAAACCGGTTTTCTCGCCGCTGTCACCGAGTTGGTCATGAGAGGTGAGAACCATCAAAATCTTCATAGTGCTTCCTGTATTTTTTGCTGTGATTCGGCGCTTATTTGGACACGCATTTTGCTGACATTGCGCTCCTCTAGGAGGTCGATAAAGGCTTGATGCGCATTTTCCAAGCCCTCTACGCGGTGCTCGTGGAACTTGATTTTACCGTCGCTTAGCCACTGCTGCATCGTCGGGGCAAATGCTGGGTAGTGCTCATCGAAAATAATAACGCCGCGCACCGTCATGCTGGTCTCCTGCGGGCGTTCCCGATATTGCCGACAGGCCGACCATAGTGAGAAAGGCAGCGAGCGTCTAGTTGTGGGTAATGATGACCATGTCTCACCTGTTGACTTCAGGCGCTTTGGTCTACCATAGGCGCCGTTTAGAAGGGTATAGCCGTCAACGATGGAGAAGTGAAGGTGGGTGATTTAGCAGCGTTAATCAAGGCGAATGGGCAGCCGCATTTTGGCGTTTTTGAGCGACCCGTAGGCGATATCAATTACCGCGACTATGACCTGCGCAACGCAATGGATAAGCCGCGAGGCAAGTTGGCGCGCCACTTTGCGTTTAACCAATTTCAGTTTTTATCGCTGTGTTGTGACGAGTTGATAATTGGCGTGGCGATTGTCGACCTGAAGTGGGTGAGCAATGCCTTTGTCTATTGCTATGCGCCGGATAGCGGTGAGTACGATGAGTTCAGCTTTGTTCAGCCCCTCGGTCTGAAAACGGCCATTCACACCCAGCCCAATAACGGCGAGGCGCATTTTTGCTCGGGGAAAAATAGCGTAAAGATTGTCGCCGAGCCCGGCCAACGCCACCTCAGTGTATCGCTTGCCAGTGGTTTGCAGATCGACGCAATCATCGACGAAGACCAGGGGTATCAACCCTTATCTATTTGCACGCGAGCAGGCTATGCGGGCTGGGTGTATACCCAGAAGACCACGGCTAGGCCTGTGTTGGGTAGTGTGCGGTGGCAGGGGCGCGACTACGATCTTGCCGCGATGTCGGCGCTGGCGGGGGTGGATTGGAGTGCAGGTTATATGCGGCGCGAGACGTTCTGGAACTGGGGAAGCTTGTCAGCCCACCTCAGTGATGGCCGTCGCATCGGCTTTAATTTGGTCGCCGGCGTGAATGATACGGGCTATACCGAAAATGCACTTTGGCTGGATGACCAGATGGTGAAGCTCAGCACCGTTGTGTTCGACTTTGACCGTCAAGACGGTGAGGCCCCGTGGGGTATGCGATCGCAAGATGGCATCTTGGATCTGCGTTTTGAACCAGCGGGTCAGCGCAGTGAAAAGCGCAACGCGGTGGTGATCGCTTCAAACTTTACCCAGTTTTTTGGCCGATATTATGGCCGAATCAGCCTGCCTGGCGAGGAGTTGGAATTGTCGGGGCAGTGGGGTTTTGCAGAAGATCACTTCGCCCGCTGGTAGGACATTTGTTGATCGCTGTCACAAAACGAGGCAATTGAGTCGCGCCAGTTCTCCAATCAGCATCAGTTAACAGTTTGAGTAAGCGCGCTTTGTTTATAGTCGTCGCTGGCCCGAAGAAAGGGTCGGTTTTTTGTTGGGACATTATAAAAATTGATTGGGGATGCACTTCAATGATGAAAAACAGAGCGCTGATTATGAGCTCGATGCTGGCCTTTGGCTTGTCAGCATGTGGCGGCGGTAGTGGTGGTTCGGGCGATGGCGAGAACTTGCAGAGTGCCGCGCAGCAAGACGATGCTCAGCAGCTGGGCACCTTTGAAACCTCGGTCTCTGACGGACTGACCGCAGGTGAGCCGATAGACGGTCAATATATTGTGCTGCTGCAAAAAGCAGAAGACAGCTTGCTTGGGGCGCTGCCTCTGCCAGATCTGGTGGATGAGTTGCTGGCGACAGTGGGTGGCCAGCTATTGGGCGTTTATCAGAATGCGGTCAGCGGTTTCGTGGCCAAAATGAGCCCAGAGGCGGCAGCACTACTGGCCAAAAATCCACTGGTGAAACTCGTTGAGCAGGACCAAACGGTGTCTATCGCCGCCGTACAGAATAATGCAACCTGGGGGCTTGATCGCGTCGACCAGCCTTCACTGCCGCTCGATAATCAGTACACCTATAGTGTGGATGGCAGCGGTGTTCACGTTTATATCGTCGATACGGGTATCCGCAGCAGTCACAACGAATTCTCTGGTCGCATGGGTGTCGGTCGCAACTTCGCTTCGTCGGGCGGGCTGTTTGGCGGCACTGACCCGGAGGATACCGATGACTGTAACGGTCACGGTACCCATGTAGCGGGCACCGCTGCGGGTACCACCTACGGTGTGGCAAAAGGCGCCACAGTGTATCCGGTACGTGTACTGGGTTGTAATGGCTCGGGCACTAACTCCGGAGTTATTGCCGGTGTGGACTGGGTCGCGGCAAACCACCAAGCGCCAGCCGTTGCCAATATGAGTCTGGGTGGTGGCAACAGCACCGCTTTGGATGAAGCAGTAAAAGGCGCGATTAATACGGGCGTGACCTTTGTGGTGGCTGCTGGTAACGACAATACCGACGCTTGTAGCGGCTCACCTAACCGCGTCGCTGAGGCGGTTACTGTTGGTTCGACAACGTCTTCCGACTCGCGATCTTCGTTCTCAAACAAGGGAAGCTGTGTCGATATTTTTGCGCCGGGCTCGGCCATTACCTCAGCTTGGTACCAAGGCGATAACGACACTAATACCATCAGCGGTACGTCAATGGCCTCGCCACACGTGGCAGGGGCGGCGGCGCTGATTCTCGCGCAAAACCCTAGTGCGGCTCCGGCCACCGTTTTCAGTGCTCTGCTGCAAGATGGTGCCAGCAATAAATTGAGTGGCATTGGCAGTGGTTCACCCAACCTGCTGATGCAGATCGCGCAAGGTGAAGGTGTCGACTTCCCGCCAGTGGCGTCCTTTAGCTATAGCTGTAATGAACTCAGCTGTAGTTTTGATGCGTCGGCATCGTCTGACGATCAGGGCATTCAGCAGTACAGCTGGAACTTTGGCGATGGAAGCTCGGCCGCTGGCGCGAGTGTTAGCCATACTTACGCGGCCTACGGCGACGTTACCGTTACGCTGACCGTGAGCGACACTGCTGGCCAGCAGGATACAGATAGCCAGCTGCTGAGCCTGCAAGAGCCTGGCGCGGGCCCCTGTCCTGAGTGTGAGCAAACCAGTGGCACGCTCTCCGGCAGCAATGACAATGACTACAGCCCGAGCAGCGGCGGTTTCTCCAGCAATGGTGGCCAATTCTATGGTCTGCTAGAGGGCCCTGCGAATGCCGATTTCGACCTCATTCTGGAAAAATATAGCCGTGGCCTGTTTTTCAGCAGTTGGTCGAGCGTGGCCAGCGGTGAGACGGCGAGCTCAAACGAAGAAGTGACCTACAGCGGCACCAGTGGTACTTACCGCTGGCGTGTGAAGTCATACAGTGGCAGTGGGGATTACACGCTCTACACTGACAATCCCTAAGCGGGATATCCTTCAGCTAAGGCACCTTCGGGTGCCTTTTTTTATGTCTCGGATTTTTTCCTGAGTTGTTGGCGGTAGACGCTGGGCGGCAACCCTGTCCAAGTTTTAAAGGCTTTCGCAAAATTACTGGCATCGCTATAACCCAGCTGCTCGGCGATTAACTCAATGCTTACCGCTTGCTTGAGTAACTCGCGGGCGCGCTTTTGCCGGAACTGATCTTTTAACTGCTGATAGCTGCACTGCTCGGTTTTCAGTCGCCGCTGCAGGGTCGCGGTAGACATATTGAGCCTCGCGGCAACGTCGTCAATGGTCGGTAACTCGCCCTGGCTGCGCTGCAGCTGCGCGAGCACCCGCGACGATAGGCGTTGTGAAGAGAGACTGCGTCGCAAGTCATTTTCGCAGCGCGCTTCCGCCAGTTTTGCCAGGTCGGCGTCGCGGGTCGCAAGGGGCAGGTCGAGGATGCTGTTCGGCCACGACAGGCTGTAAACTGCAGCGCCAAAGCTGATTTTGGAGCCGCCGGGGAGCGCCGGTGGCGGGCAGTTTGGAGCCTCTCCCTGCATGGTGATATGGCTTGCCAGTTGCGCCGCGCCGCGTCCAAGTATTTGTCGGCACAAGGTGTCCAGGCAGGAAAGTAACGACAGGCAGACGTAGCGCATGGCGGGGTGTTGTGGCTCGAGTGGCCGGAGGCACAACATGGCACGGTCGCTGCGCTCGTTCATCTCAGGGTGCATTTGGCCCGACTCGAGGGCGACAAAGTTAATACGGGTAGACACATAGCGATACAGCTTGTCCGCGGCCTCGGACAAACTGCGGCTATGCTGGGCGGCGTAGCCCAGGTAACCGTGCTTGGAGAGCGTCATCCGGCGGCCGCCCTCCAGCGCCGACCACAGGTTGTTATCAATTTTCTGAAAATTACTCACAGCCTGTAGAAAAGACCGGTGGCCAATACTGACGTCTTGCAGAAGCAGCACCTCACTGCTCAGCCTACAGCCCTGTAGCAGTTCCCCAATGGCCATGCCGCGCTCAAAGGCTTGCTCGCTGAGCGTCACCAGGTAGTCACTGGAAATGGAATACTCACCGTCGCCGTGTTGTTCTGCGTCCATAACGTGTCCTGTGTCGTCAAAGCACCGGAGGCTGCGAGAAATTAACCTGCTAGCAGTAAAAGCACTATGCCATAGTTTCTGCCGGGTGGTTGATTGCGCGTAGCGCCGCGACAGATTGGAGAATAATAATGCAGGTTAATGATGGGATTACCGTTCGGCGGATGCACTTTCCAGTGCCCGCTTCCATGGACAAATATTGGTTTGGTGGCAATCCGCTGATTTCGACTTTTTTCTATGCGATGTCGGCGACCTTTCCCGACGGCGAGCGCTTTTTTATTGATACCGTACGTCACTACCAGCCCGAGGTTAGCGACCCGGCGCTGATGCAGCGTATCCGGGCCTTTATCGGCCAGGAAGCCCACCACGGCAAGGCGCATGAAGACTTCAACAGTGCTTTAGAGGCCCAGGGCTTTCCTATGGCAAAGGTGGCCGCACGGGCAAAGGCGCTGCTCGATACAGCGCGAAAACGCCTGTCGCCCCAGCGCCAACTCGCGATTACGGTGTCTTTGGAACATGTTACCGCAACGCTTGCTGAGCACGCTTTGCGTCATCCTGAGGTGCTGGGCGAGATGGACCCGACATTTCGAGACATGTTGGTATGGCACGCGGTTGAGGAGATCGAACACAAAGCGGTGGCCTTCGATGTCTTTCGTCGACACGTGGGCAGTGAGTTTTTGCGCAGGCGCGTGCTCTTACTGTCGCTGATGCTTTTTTTCTTCCGCATCAGCGTGTTTCAGCGCCAGTTACTGCGGGCGGATGGCAGGCGTGTGACGTGGCGTGAGCGCTGGCAAGCGCTGTGCTTTTTCTGGGGGCGGGGCGGGCTGATGAGGGAGGCAATGCCGCACTTTTTGAAGGCATTTCGTCGTGGCTTTCACCCTGATGATATTGACCAGCGTGCACTGATTAACGATTGGCAGTTGCGCTATCCCGATGTCGCTGCTCGCCAAGTGAGTCGCTAGTTTTCCTCTTAGAGGCATCTCTCATTTCAGTGACCTTTTCGATGCCTTTGCCCCTTTTTACTCGCGAAGGGGCCTTTTTATCTCAATGAAAAATAAGAGAATTTTTATAAACCTATACCGTGGGCATATTTTTTACGCGATTGTAATGTGTGTGGGGCTTAACAGGCATAGCGGAAGCGGGTATCGTCAATGTAATACACGTAAACTTTGCTGTGTGTATTGGCTGTGCTTTTTCATGGCACGGTCTATGCTCAATAAAAATAATAATACTGGCCCGCACCACTCGTCGCGGCCAGTTCTACATAGGATTACGGAGCGGCTCCATGAAAAGTGTGTCTGGTCATTTCAACTTGCATAACTTAAAGCGCTGTCGCCGCCTGGCGGTGGTGCTGTGCTCGCTTGCCGTCGTGGCGTGTAGTTCTGACCAGGGGCCATCGGCAGATAGTGAACAAGCCGCAGCGGCAGCCCAGCAACTACTGGCCGAGGGGACGGGGGCAGATGGCAAGGCGCTCTATCAGGCCTGCGTGGCCTGTCATGGCGATGAGGCACAGGGTAATCAGTCGCTGGGCGCGCCGTCGCTGCGCAACCAACAAAGCTGGTATTTGACGCGTCAGTTGCAGGCCTATCGCTCGGGGCTGCGCGGCAGCCATCCCGAAGACAGCTATGGCCAGCAAATGCAGGCAATCGCCAAGACTTTACCCGACAGTGAGGCGGTCGACGCGGTCGTGACGTACATCTCGGCGATGGGAAATCAGGCGGCGGCAGCGACGCTCAGCGGTGACCTAAAACGCGGCGCCGATTACTACAGCAACCTGTGTGGTGCCTGTCATGGCCCCGCGGCTGAAGGGATTGAATTGCTGCAAGCGCCTGCCTTGGCGGGGGTTGATGACTGGTATTTGGAGCGTCAATTTATTCATTTTCGAGACGGTATACGCGGTGCGGATGAGGCCGATAAATACGGCTACCAAATGGCGATGATGGCGGATTCCCTGCCAGACGAAGCCGTACTGCGCGATGTCCTGGCGTATATTCAGTCACTGGCCGACTAGCAATGAGTGCTTACACGCGGGCCTTGCTGCCTTGCCTCGTGCTGCTGTTTTTTTTGCCGGCTGTCCACGCTAAACAAACGTGGAAACTCAATGAATTTTGTCCGGCGGGTTTTACCTTGCGCGATGGCGGCTGCTATTTGTTGAGCTTGTATCGCGATTACCGGTCGCTGCAAAAAAGTGGTGTGGGCGGGCTGAAAACTGGCTTACCCACGCTGCGAGAAGGCTTTAGCCCCCAGCAAATTGACCTCGGCCGCTTGCTGTTCTTTGACCCAGTGCTGTCGGGTAATCACCAGTTGAGTTGCGCCTCCTGTCACGATCCGAGTAAAGGCTTTGCCGATGGACGTGGACTGAGCATTGGCGCCGAAGGCCAGCTTGCCAAGCGATCGGCGCCGAGTTTGTGGAATGTCGGTTTTCTTAAGCGCTTGTTCTGGGATGTCAGGGCAGATTCGCTGGAGGCGCAAATGCAGGGGCCCCTCTACGACCCGGTGGAGATGGCGAACAGCCCGGCACAATTGCTGGCCGACCTTCGCGCCTCGTCGCATTACCCGGGGCTATTTGCCGAAGCCTTTGGCGGTGACGCATCGATTCAGTTGGATCAGATATACACCGCGATTGCCGCTTTCGAGTCTTCTCTGGTGTCATTAAACAGTCGTTACGACCTCTATGCCCACGGGTATCACGACGTGCTCAACGCCCAGGAAATTGAAGGGATGAATATCTTCCGCTCGTTTGTGGCGCGCTGCGCGGAGTGTCATACCCCGCCGCTGTTTACTAATCAGCAGGTTGCGGTACTGGGGACGCCAGAGCCGGACGGGCGAGCACTTGACCCCGGCGTGCAGGGCGTGACCGGCGATGCTTCGCAGCGTGGCGGCTTTAAAGTGCCCTCTTTGCGCAACGTTGCGCTGACGGCGCCCTATATGCACTCGGGGCGTTTTGCCACGCTGCGCGATGCCACGGCGTTTTATAACGGCGGGCGGGGGCACGCCGTACCTGCGGGCGAGAAGCTCAGCCTGCACTGGCATATTTGGGAGCCGAATCTCACCGATGAGGAGTTGGATCGCCTCGTCGACTTTATGAAAACACTGACTGACGAAAGCTATATGCCGACACTGCCCGAGCGCGTGCCGTCAGGGTTGACGCCAGTACTGGGAAGCCATTGATAGCAATCAATGCCTGGGTAGAAAACCTAAGGAGCAGAACCATGAAAAAGCCCGTTGCCAAGTTGGCGCTATGGCTGTGTTTGTTAATCACTTCAGGTGCGGCCTTTGCCGCTGAGCTTGCCGTGAAAGATGGCCAATCTATTCAGGAGGCCGTGAACGCGGCTGCCCCTGGGGATGTGATTTTAATTCACCCCGGTACTTACAAAGAAAGCGTCTATATCGATAAGGACAATATCACCCTGCGCGGCGTGGTGGTTGAGGGGGAGTGGCCGGTACTCGACGGCGAGCACAAACGCAATGACGCGATTTTGTATTCCGGTAACGACGTTACCGTAGAGTGGCTGACCATTAAGCATTACAAAGGCAATGCCATTATGGGGCAGGCCGGTAATAACTACGTCATCCGCTATAACCGGGTTATTGATACTGGCGTTTACGGCATATTCCCTCAGTTCGGTAAAAACGGCCTGATTGAATACAACGTGCTCAGTGGTATCGAAGATGCGGCGATATATGTTGGCATGTGTGACAACGTTGTGGTTCGCCACAATGAAGTGTTTGACAACGTGGCGGGAATTGAAATTGAAAACACCCGGCATGCGATTGTTGAAAACAACTATGCCCACAACAATACGGCAGGTCTGCTGGTATTCATTACCCCTGGCTTACCGATTAAAACCGCCTACGATGTGATCCTGCGCGACAACTTTGTTGTGAATAACAATACCGAAAATTTTGGTGCGCCGGGCTCGATTGTTGCCAAGGTACCACGCGGTATCGGTGTGGTTATCATGGCGGCGGACGATGTGATCGTCGAGGGCAATATCATTTCTGGTAACACGACGGCGGGTATCGTAATTACCGATCTCGGCTTTGTTACCGATATTGCTTCAGACCCCGAATCTGAGCCGAACCCGGATCGCATCGCCATTCTCGATAACCTAATGTATGACAATGGCACTGACCCTGTTCCCGAAATTAAAGCGGCCATGCTCACGCAATTCACCCGCCGCGGCCCGGATATTTTTGCCAATAACGGCTCTGCCCAAGAGCCGGATAACTGCATCTTGCAAAAAGAACAGTACATCACCTTTGGCTTAAAGAAATGGAGCAAGTGCGAACGAACCAATACGCACGATATTGATACCTACCTGCTTGCTGATGGTGCACCACCACGAGAAATCGAAAATGATGAGGACCGTACTAAGCGGCTTTATCAAGGTATTTGTGCCGGGTGTCACGCCTACAATATGCGGATGATTGGGCCGCCCACACTGGCTATCCAAGCCCTGTACCACAAGAACCCAGAGGGCATTGCCAATTATATTGCTGACCCACACAAGATTCGTCCGGATTATCCGCCTATGCCAACTCAATCGCATCTATCGGAGGATTTAAGGCGCAAAGTGGCAGAATATATGCTAGAGATTGAGAAGTAAGAGATAAACGACCGAGGCTTGTGAGTTGTGACGGCGTCACCAGAACGCCGCTCTTCTTTTCGAATGCAAGCCGCCGCGCAGCATGGTGAGAAGCGAAGAGGGTAAAGCATGAAGGCAGGGCATCGAGCGCGAATAGGCGCAGCAATCGCCGCGACCGCCGTGGCAACAGGCGCGCAGGCGGCAAACAACCTCGCCCTGGAGGAAGTTGTGGTCACCGCGCAGAAGCGGGAGCAGAGTGCCATGACGGTGCCGGTAACCGTGGATACCTTCAGTACCCAGGATCTGGAAAATACCGGGGCCTTAACCATGACCGACATTCAAGCCTATATTCCCGGCTTGAAAGTGGGGACTAACATTCAGGATGCTGGCGGTGTTACCCAGTCCTCTTTTGTGATCCGCGGTATTGAAAGTTCTAACATCAGTACCGGTGGCGACCCCTCCGTCGCCACGTTCTTGGATGGTGTCTACCTTCCTCGCGCGGCGATAACGGTACCATTTTCAGATATGGACCGTGTCGAGGTTTTGAAAGGCCCGCAGGGCACGCTGTTTGGGCGTAATGCCGCAGCAGGTGTGGTCAGCTTCGTTTCCAACCTTCCCGACCTTGAGGCGCGCGAGGGATTTCTGTCCGCGAAGCTCGGGAATTACGGCCTCGTTCGCATTGAGGGCATGGGGAATGTGCCGCTGAGCGACAATCTGGCTTTGCGAGTCAATGTGCTGCACAACCAGCGCGATGCCGTGGTCGACAATAAGGGGCCATCGCGACCGGACCCGCGAGAGCAGGATAACCAATTCGCCAAAGTAGCACTGTTGTGGCAGGCCAGCGATCGGCTGCGTATGCAGCTATCCGCGGATTACGACAAGGTCGATAACGGCCCGCAGGCGATGATGGGGATTAGCGAGCAATACGCGGATTTTCCCGACCCAACGGATAGGAAAGTGAGTACCGATGCGCGCAAGCCCGGAGAGCGTCGCGATATGTATGGCGTGGTCGGCAAACTCTGGTTTGATGTGAACGATGCCAGTACCTTGAGTCTGATCGCTAGCCACCGCGAATTCGAAACCTATAACTTGCAAGATGAAGACGGTACTGCCGTTGAAGATGTTTATGTAGATACCAACAACATCGAAGACTCCGATATCAGCTATCTCGAGGCGCAGCTCAATATCGCGCTGGAAAATGTCGACATGGTTTTCGGTGTTAACTACAGCACTGAAGATACCTACCAGCTCACCGCGTTAACCTTTAGTTACGGCGCTGTCGTCGAGCTGGCCTCCGACATGTTGGGCCTGCCCGCCAACGTGCTCAACTCGTTAATCGGAGGGGTGATTGCCGGTAATTATGTTACCGAGACGATGACCAATATCGGTGGCTTTGAAAACTACGGCGTATACTCAGACGTTGATTTTACGGTAACGGACCGGCTGAATATTCTAGCCGGTTTGCGCTACAGCAAAGATGACAAGCAGTTCAGCTGGGATGCACCGCTTACCGATTTCCCGCTGTCGCAATTACAAGGGGAAAACTTTTTCTTCAACACCAATGGTGTTGAGCGTGCCAGCGAAAGCTGGGACAAAATTACCGGCCGCCTGGTTGCGAACTATCAGCTGGCCGAGGGAGCGATGGCCTTCGCCAGTTACTCTACGGGTTACAAGTCTGGTGGCTACGACTCGTTAAACCCCGGCTCTGGGGATGTTCCTCTGGAACCAGAGGTCGTTAACAACTATGAGCTGGGGATAAAAGGCGACTTTTTAGCCACGACGATTCGAACGCAGTTGGCGCTATTCCAAATGACCATCGACGACCGTCAGGAGGCTATTGAGTCGCAGAAGCCGGGCAGTGGCGCAGCGGTGCCGACGGTGATTAACACGGATGAAGATATCAGCGGCGTTGAGCTCACCTTAGATTGGTTGGCCACCGAGTCGCTCCGCTTTGGCGTGATTTACACCTACCGCGAGCAGGAGTCCAGCCGCGAGGCACACTACGATGCGCAGGGTAATTTTGTTACCGCCGACAATCGTTCCGCGACAACACCTCAGGAATACACGCTCACCCTAGATTGGTCGCCAGAGCTCGCTGCGGGTACCCTGCTGTTTCACCTCGACTATGTGTACGAGGAGAATACAGACCGCGAGAACGAGGACCACTTGGATGAGTTTAACCGGGTCCCCGGTTACGGCGATGATACTGAGCTGCTCAATGCCCGCGTGAGTTTTATCACCCCGTCAGGGGGCTATGAGTTTGCGGTGTGGGGCAAAAACTTATTGGAGAACGAGCGGGTTTCGCAGCCCGGTGGTTTAACCGGCGATGTACTGGGCACCTACCACGTGGGCATTGTTGATCCACTCACCTACGGGGTCGACTTTAAGGCCTTTTTCTAAATCGGCGTTTTCTGGCGACAGTTACTGGGCTGTCACCAGATTTTCATATTGACCACCTACACTTCCCGCGATCTTGATATCGGGGGAGCCGTTGTGTCTTCAAGCAGTTTAAGTCGTCGCCGTTTTTTGGCGGGCAGCATGGCAGGGTTGGCCCTAAGCGCGTGTGGGGGCTCCTCGGGCAGCTCATCAAGCAGCGGCCCTGTCGATTCGCCACTTCCCCCGGACCCGCAGCCTGAGCCGATACCCGATAGTGCCGAGCCGGGCCCCATCCCGCCAAGAGGTTTGCACCTCAGCTTTGTTGGCGACAGCCACACCTCGCGCACGGTAACGTGGTTTACCGATGGCCTTGAACCGCCGCAGTCTCGCTTGGAGTTTGGTGTAGTTGAAGAGAGCATGAGCGAGGCAGATATCGCCGAGCAGGTGTTCGAGCACTTCGTCGATGCGAGTGCCGACGAAACGCCGGGGGTGGAGAGCTTTACTCACCGCGCCACGGCGGCAGGGATTGATGCTGAAAAGCCTATGCGTTACCGCGTGGGGTCAGATGAGGGCGGTTGGTCTCCGGTGTATGTGGTTGCGCCGTCGCCGCGGGACGAGTGGAGCTTTATCCATTTTGGCGACCACGGTATTGGCGATCTACCCCAGCAACTGACGGCGGAAGTACTAAAAACACCCGCAGACCTCATTATGATTGCGGGGGATCTCAGCTACGCGAATGGCGACCAGCCAATCTGGGATACCTGGTTTGAGCAAATGGAGCCGCTGCTGGCTCACCGCATTACCATGACCGCGCCGGGCAATCACGAGCAAAAAGATTTTGGTGGCGAGGCTTTTAAAAACCGCTTTACTCACCCGCCCAAACCCTTGAGCTCGGTGATTGGTCAGGGGAGCCCCGGCAGCTCGTTCTATTCCTTCGACTACAACCGCGTACATTTTCTTGTGACAACGGCCGGGGCCTTGATCAACGACGGCACCCTCGTTGAAGAGATTATCAATATTGAGGTCGACCTGGCTCAGGCAGCACTGCGTCGAGCGCGTGGTGAGATCGACTTTATCGTTGTTATGCAGCACTACACAATCTGGACGGATCAGCTCGGTCGCAGCCCGGCTAACCCCACATTGGTGGCGCTAGAAGAGAACATTATGCTGCGCTATGGCGTCGACCTGTTAGCGGTGGGTCACGACCATGTGTATCAGCGCTCCAAGCCTATGGGGCTGGGGCTGCCTAACCCTCTTGGTTATGTGCAGGTACTGGTGGGAACGGGTGGCGCCTCTATTCGCCTGTTCGATGAAAATGGCCCGCAAATTTGGTCTGCGGCTGAATTTATCGGCGTTGGTTTTTGCCGCTATGCGGTTAGCCCCGGAAAGATTCGCGGCGAGTATTATGGCTCGCCGCCGCTGGACCTGAGCGATGGAGGACGGCAGTACATTACCGGCGACTTTTCACTGCAGGACAGCTTCGAGATAAGCGCCAAGCCGCAAATTGCTTGCCAATTGTGCGCCAAGCCGGCTCGCAGTAGTGACATCCTGCTCGCCGATTACGAGGCAATCTCCCGGCATACTCGCGAGCGAAATCGCCACGATTTAAGACACTGCTAGGCTTTGTCCTGGGTGGCACAAAAAGCTAGCAGATCATCGAAGGGCAGGTGGTCGCCCTCGTCTTTGCCATAGTGAGCAACGCGAACAATGCCGTCGCGGTCAATTAAAAAATTGGCTGGCATGGTTGTCATGCTGCCTTTGATTGTGGTCGGCACATAGCCTTTGCACATACCGCGTATCGCTGTGGGCAAGCGCGTCAACATACCTTTTATCACCCCGAGTATTGAGCGTTGCACCGAGTAGCGCTCGTAGTATTGGCCGGTTTCATCGGCGAGTATCGGGAAGGGGGCGTGATGGTCTGCCGCGTGCTCCTGAAGGTTGTCCAGCGGTGAGTCAAACACCGCGACCACCGTAAAATCGTTAGTAAATTCATCGAAACGCTTTACCAGTTCATGAACCCGCATATTGCAAAAAGGGCAGCTGGCAAAGCGAAAGAACGACAGCATATACGGTCGGCCTGCTAAGCTGGCTGTGTCGAACTCCTTACCATTTATGGCGGTCAGACGTAGAGGTAGGGCGCGGTCGCCGGCTAGAATTGTCATACAGTCTCCAACGTTAAGGTTATACTTATCGACCTGTGTGACGCACAAGTCCCCACTTTGTTACACCCGCCGCACGATTGTGCGATTGGCTCACAGAAATTACCTTTCCTCTTTGGTGCTACGGCACGATTCTTGACCTGCTGTGCAACTTAACGTAAAAGTTTAGAAAAATAATAATGAAATGTCAGACCTCGCCTTGATTGCGCAGGTAGACATTTTGAATGTTTCAATAAGAAACAGGCCTTCCGGCCCAACCGGGGTTCATATGTCATTATCAAAGTTTGCCATTGCGGTATTGTCCGTTGGTCTTGCTGCCTGCGGAGGTTCCTCTTCCTCAAGCTCTAATTCTGGTGGCGGGACAACATCACCCAAACCTATCGAACAGGGTCGGCTGATAGATAGCCCGGTTAAGGGTGCGGGCTTCGTTAGCAGCTCGTCGATCAGCGGTCTCACCAATGTGAATGGGGTATTTTCCTACCGCCAGGGCGATGCCGTTTCTTTCCGGCTTGGGGGGCTTTCGCTAGGGAGTGCGCAAGGGGCCGCCATCATTACCTTGCTGGATCTTGTTGACGGTGCTCGGGCAGCGGCGAACAGTGGCAGCAGCACTGATGAGGTAATGGATGACTTTCCGGCGGTCGTAAACCTGGCGCGCCTGCTCCAGTCTTTGGACGTGGATGGCGATAGTGGCAACGGTATACAAATTCCGTCAGAGGCAGCCCAAAAAGTTGGTGCTTACGTCAATAGCATCGACTTCACTGACCCGGATATGTTTTCCGACAGCGATAAACCGGCAGTGAAATTTATCTGCGAAGTAAAAGCGGCGAGAGGAATACCCGCCTGCAGTGAAAGTAATATTGTCGACGAGGACGCGGCTCGAAGCGAAGTAAAAGACACCGAAGAGCAGCGACGCACCGGCAATATCAATGAGCTGCCGATCGTCAGTGCTGGTGCTGACCTGATCGTTGCTGAAGCTGGCAGCGTCACCCTACAGGGAAGCGCACAAGATAACGACGGTAATGTTACGGGCACGCTCTGGCAACAGACTGACCGCAACGGTGTTGCGATTAATGGCGGCATCGAAATCGATAATCCCGGGTCCTTAACGCCCAGCTTCACCGCTCCGGAAGTCGATCAAGACAGAATCTTTTATTTTTCATTAACGGCGACAGACAACGACGGCGATCGAGCCAGCGATACCGTTGCTGTGTTGGTGCGCGACAGTAGTGGTGGTGGAAATGCACGGCCTGTCGCCAATGCCGGTGTCGACCAAAACGTTGAGTCAGGCGAAGTTGTTGTACTCGACGGCAGTAATAGTGAAGACCTAGATGGTCAAATAACAAGTTATAGCTGGTCGCAAATCGACGAGGATGGAAACACGGTTAGTAATGGTGTTGCCCTGCAAAATGGCGATACCGCTGAGGCCAGCTTCACGGCGCCCACCGTTGAGGTAATTACTCAGCTGCGTTTTCGCCTAACGGTTTCGGATAACGAATCGGCGACCGATTTTGATGACATCACGATCAACGTAAGCCCTGAGGATACTGAGCCAGAGAATGTGTCTCCTGTTGCCAATGCAGGCGATGACCAGAATGCGATATCCGGCGAGAGTGTCACTCTCGACGCCAGCGCTTCAAGTGACGCCGATGGCGACGAGCTTAGCTATTCTTGGGAGCAGACTGACGATACGGATATCCAACTCACCGGTGCCGATACAAAGGTCGCCAGTTTCACGGCACCAGACGTTAGCGAGTCAAGAACCCTGACATTCAAAGTAACCGTGAGTGATGGCGCACTCAGTGCGGACGACCATGTCAGCGTCTTTGTTGCTCCCGCGCCTGCGGTTTGTGATCCAGCGGATCCCGGTACCTACCAGCAGTGTTTTGCAATTTGTACTGACGGCGACCCCGATACAGCGTGCCCGTTGCCGTACGAGGATTTCTCCCCGAATCCGGAGCAATTTGAGGAGGTCTTTAGCCAGCTGCAGGCCTGTGCCGACCAAGACCCTGAAACACAGTGCCTCTTGCCCTTGGAGGGTGAGCCGGAATTGCCATCGCAGATAGAGGAGGTTTTGGGCGAGCTCTGTGACGACGCGTCGAATCCACAACAGTGCTTAACCGACGGTCAGGATGCGATCTGTAGCGCGTTTGACCCGAATAGTGAGACGCCATTCTGTGGCGGTGGCGACCCAGGTACTCCCCCAGAACTGCCGGTCGACCCCACTGACTTATTGGGCGAGCTTTGCGACGATACCTCGAATCCGCAGCAGTGCTTG
>NZ_KE383819.1:0-12195 GCF_000422345.1 Neomelitea salexigens DSM 19753 | reverse complement strand
GCAGTGCTTGACCGATGGGCAGGATGCTTTGTGTGGTGCGTTTGATCCTGATAGTGAGACGCCATTCTGCGGCGGTTCTAGCGATCCAGGCACCCCGCCAGAACTGCCGGTCGATCCCGCTGACTTACTGGGTGAGCTTTGCGATGACACCTTGAATCCCCAACAGTGCTTAGCCGACGGTCAAGATGCGATCTGCACTGCGTTTGATCCTGATAGTGAGACGCCATTCTGCGGGGGTTCCAGTGATCCGGGTACTCCGCCTGAACTGCCGGTTGATCCCTCGGATTTATTGGGTGAACTCTGCGACGATGCGTCGAATCCCCAGCAGTGCTTGACCGATGGGCAAGATGCTTTGTGTGGTGCATTTGACCCAAATAGTGATACGCCGTTTTGCGGAGAGGGCTCGGGCATTCCATTATTGTAGTAACTAGTGTGTGGGCCTGGCTCCATACCCGGGGAATAATAGTTGGTGTTGCTGTCCAACCTTAGCTGAGCAGGCTCTGCTTAAGTTCTGAAAGCACCACTGACGCGCCCCTTTGGGAGCGCTCGTGGGGAACGCAAACATAGCTGCTGTAGATATCGGGGCTGGCATTTTCAGTGTCTGCTGCAGCGCTTTCAATCTGGCTGATAAATCGTTGGCCTATTGCCGGGCAGGCTTCTGCTTCGGCACTGGGGCAAACCACCACAAAATCTGCATCGGTGATACGTGCGACGATATCGTCACGGCGGCAGTGGCGGTCGACCCTCTGTGCGATCGCTTGCAGAAAGGCAACATTGTCTTCTTCAGAAATACATTCCCGTATGACGGAATAGTGGCGAATGCCAACCAGAAATACCGCCAGTGCCTGTTGGTCGTATTCACAGCGGTTGAGTTCGTTTTGGAGTAGTGAGGTCAGTGCATGGCGGTTGTACAGCCCCGTTATCGGGTCGATAGATTCGCTAACTTCGCTAACATCACGCGCTTTGTGCTTGTCTGGTTTTGGTAACTCGTCCGATGCCTTGAGGGCATTCTCAATGCGCGGTGGCTGTAGTGCTTCTCTCAAGCGCTGTCCGGCTTTTTGAAACACCGCGCCTGGAATCCTCATTCGGTCAGCCAGTGGGCGCAACTCATTGTACGCACTGCGAAATAGGTGCAGCTGCATGGTTAGTTGTCCGCTGTGCCATTCCAGTTCGTTCAAACAGTGATAGTGGAGGCGCTGCAGTATGGCGTCCGGATTTGCTGAAAATGCCAGATCTGCGGCTAATGAGGAAAGCCTGGCAATAAACCCGATTTGTTCGGTCAGGTCATTTTTAATTGGTGCCTCGTTGATATGACTCAGGCCGGTGGCATTGCATATTACTGCGGGTAAGCCCCATTTTTCCAAAATTGACTGGCTTAACTGCGAGTGCTCGATACCAAAGGCATCGCTCTCCCGTGTGGCGACGGATGTGTGATCCTCGCCGCTAATATTGGCCGATGTGTAGAATTCGGGCATTAACTGATCAATAGCCAGCATGCCGATGTCTTGCAGGCTGGCGGCAATAATGGCCTCCTCGGCGGGAAGCGATTTATCCAGCTCACATAGTAATCTGGCTGTTGTGGCACAGAGCATGACCCGCAGCCAGAAGTGATGTTGGTCCAGGCCTTGGGTGCCTGTCTTTGCATAGCTTTGCGCGATGGTTGTGGCAAGACTTAGCGCGGCGACGGTCCTTCCTCCAAGCAGCACGGCTAAACGATGAACGTCACTGTGCGGTCGCCTGGGCTGAAAAATGGGGGAGTTAACAAAATTGAGCGTGTCCTCGGCAAGCCCAGGCGTGCCCTCTAGGATTTGCGTTAGCTGCTGAACTTCAAATTCACCGCTACGCAACAGGTCCGCCAGTAGCAGACTGGCCGGTGTGGGTGCGGGGAGTGTGCTGTCGTTAATATCGAAAGCCATCCGTCCAACAATCTCAATTAGGGTGAATCTGCATGCGGCTTGACTTCAAGATAGCAGCGAGCAGGGTATTGATCAGCCACTTTTTCATTTTAATACGAAAAGCTTACTCGCCGTGGCGTCTGGGCTGAGAGAGATTCGTCCGCAAATCGATAGAAATAGCGCCCTTCAGGAGGTTCACCTCGCAGAGGCAGCTAGGCTAGTATTGGCCTAATTCAAATGAGGGAGAGTAATAATAATGACCCCAATGATGATGAGCCAACTCACCATTACGTCAATCATGAGGCACGCTGAGCGTGTGAATGGCGCGACCGAGATTGTTTCGGTCACCGCCGATAATCCACGTCACCGCTATACCTACAAAGATGCATTCAAGCGTGTTCGCCAGCTTGCCAATGCCCTGCAAACGTTAGGGGCACAGCCCGGCGACACCCTCGCCACGCTGGCATGGAATGACTACCGACACTTAGAAATATATTACGCGCTATCTTGCAGTGGCATGATCTGCCACACCATCAATCCGCGACTTTTCCCTGAGCAAATCGATTACATCGTTAACCACGCCAAAGACAAGTGGGTATTTGTTGACGCTACGCTTGTGAAAGTTCTGGAACCCTTGCAAGACAAGCTGCCCGCAGTAAAGGGTTATATCGTGCTGAGTGATGAAGCACATATGCCCGACACCAGCCTGAACAATGTGCATTGTTATGAGCAATTAATTGCTGCCGAGAAGGACGAGTTCGACTGGCCGGAGCTGGAAGAAACCACGCCATCAGCCTTGTGTTATACCTCCGGTACCACGGGTAATCCAAAGGGGGTGATGTACACCCATCGCTCTACGGTTTTGCATAGCCTGGCCAGCATTGCACCGGATGTATTCAGTTTGTCGGTGCGCGATATCGTGATGCCCATTGTGCCGATGTTCCATGTAAATGGTTGGGGCTTGGTATACAGCTGCCCGATGGTTGGTGCGAAGCTGGTGATGCCGGGCCCTAAAATGGGCGACGGTGAAACACTGTGTGCATTGATCAATGAAGAGCAAGTTACGTGCTCGGCGGGTGTGCCCACCGTGTGGCTGGCCCTGCTGGATTACCTGGCCAAAGCCAATAAATCGGTCGATAGCCTGAATCGCGTCACCGTTGGCGGTGCCGCTTGCCCGGAAATGATTATGGAGCAATTCCAAAACCAGTACGGGGTGGATGTTCAGCAAGCCTGGGGCATGACGGAAATGAACCCGCTGGGAACCTTCAACGGAGGTATTCCTCCGCTGCTTGACGGTATCAGTGATGAACAGCGTAAGAAGCTTCGCCTAAAACAGGGGCGGCCCTCTTTTGGTGTGGATATCAAAGTTGTGGACGCAGACAACAATGAGCTGCCGTGGGATGGTGAGAGTTCAGGTGCCGTCAAGGTGCGGGGCCCGTGGATCGTCAACGACTATTACGGCTACGACGGCCAAACCCTCGACGACGATGGCTGGTTTGAAACCGGCGATGTCGCCTGCTTCGACGAATACGGCTACATGCAAATCACCGATCGCTTGAAGGACGTTATCAAGTCCGGTGGTGAATGGATCAGCTCAATTGAGCTGGAGAATTGCGCCGTTAACCACCCCAAAGTTGCCGAGGCCGCCGTGGTGGGCATTCCTCACCCGAAATGGACAGAGCGTCCACTGCTGTTAGTGATTTTGAAAGACGGCGAGCAAATGGAAAAAGCAGAAATGCTCGCTTGGTTTGAAGACAAAGTCGCCAAGTGGTGGATTCCGGGAGACTGCGTATTCGTTGACTCGCTGCCGCACACGGCAACCGGCAAGCTGAGTAAAAAGGACATTCGCGAGGACTACAAAGACTTCCGCTGGCAGGATGAGAGCTAGCGATCCCTCTAGGAGATAAAGGCTGCTGGCGCAGTCTTTATCTCATTTTCCCTCTCGGAGTGAGAAAGGCGTCCTGCCCTTTCCTTGAGAATCCGATACCATCTCCCCGCCTGTTTTTACCGTTTCTAATTTACCAAGGGCTCCGTTATGGAAAACCCCGCGTCCGCTGTGTCACCTGTCAGGGCCTTCAGCCTTGCGCCGTTGATGTTTCAAAACTTTAGCTGCACCTTGGCGATCATGGCCTTTGTTGCTCTGGTGGGCCCCGTGGCGCGTATTTTGTCTCTTGAGCCCTGGCATATTGGCGCCGCCATGACGATGGGGGGATTCACTTGGATCCTGTGCGCGCGCTGGTGGGGCGGCCTGAGTGACCGCCACGGCCGCAGGCCGATTATGTTGATCGGGCTAACAGGTTTTACGGTGAGTTATTTTGGCCTGTGCTTGTTTATCGACCTGTCACTGCGCCACCAATTACTGCCGATGCTGGCCTTTCTAGGTCTGGTTGTCGGGCGGGTGGTGGTGGGCCTGTTCTACGCGGCGGTGCCGGCCACGGCAGCCGCTACGGTTGCAGACAATGTCGAGCCGGATAAGCGCGCCGGTGCTATGGCCCTGCTCGGCGCAGCCAGTGGCGCGGGCATGGTGATCGGGCCGGGCTTCGTCGGCTTGTTGGCGCCCTACGGGCTGGGTTTTCCCATGTACGTGACCGCCGTACTTCCCGTCTTGGCGCTGGTGTTGGTGTGGTGGCGTATTCCTCGGCAACCGCCTCAGGCGGCGCCGGTAACGCGCGCCCCCAAGCTCCAGGATCGACGCCTGCGGCGACCGATTGTGGTGGCGTTCTCTGCGGCATTTTCGGTCTCTATTGCTCAGGTCACGGTGGGCTTTTTTGCCCTGGATCAGCTCGGGCTTCCCGCGCCTGAGGCCGCTCAGGTGGCTGGTATTGCGCTAACGGTGGTCGGCGTGGCGTTAATTATTTCGCAGAGTATTTTGCGCAAATTATCCCGGCCGCCCGCGCGGTTAATCCGCATCGGTGCACTGGTATCGGCCTGTGGTTTTATGGTCAGCGTGTGGGTTGAGTCAGTGTGGGGCTTGTGGGCTTGTTTTGGTTTGGCGGCTGCCGGAATGGGCTGGGTATATCCCTCGGTGTCGGCGCTGGCGGCAAACTCGGTTTCTTCAGAGGAGCAGGGCGCTGCTGCCGGTACGGTCACCGCGGCGCAGGGCGTAGGCGTGGTCGTCGGGCCTATGTTAGGCACGTTTATTTATGCTTTTCATGCCACCGCGCCGTATGTGATGGTCGCGGTATTACTGCTGGCGATCAGCGTCTGGGTTGAACTAAACGACTAGCATTGCAGAGCCTTCGGGGTTTTGATTCACTGAGAGCGAGCAATGAATTGGAGCGCCGAATGTCTACTTGCGATACCTCCCACCACAACAATTCGCCCTCTTGCCACAGCAAGCAGTCTTTCGATGTGTTGCTGTGGGGCTCTATGGCGATTGTCGCTGTACTGTACGCACTGGCGCTGGTCGACAGCGACACTCTGCCTACTTGGTTGCACACCGCAGCGGAGGCCACCGAAAACCTGGTGAATACCATGTGGTGGGGCATGGCTCTGGGGGTGGTGATGCTCTCGCTATTAACGCGTATACCCCGAGAGTTTGTAATAAGCGTATTGGGCGCCGGTGGCGGCTTCACAGGCATTGTTCGGGCTACCGCGGCAGGGGTGCTGCTCGACCTGTGTAATCACGGCATATTAATGGTGGGTGCCAAACTCTACGAGCGCGGCGCCAGCCTGGGGCAAGTGATGGCCTTTCTTATCGCCAGCCCCTGGAACTCCTTTTCCCTCACCTTGATATTGGTCGCCCTGATCGGGCTGAAGTGGACGGTTGTGTTCATTCTTGCATCGGTGCTCATCGCGGTGATTAGCGGCTGCTTGTTTGATGCATTGGTGCGGCGCGGCGTATTGCCCGCTAACCCCAATACCCTTGCGCTGCCAGAGAATTTCGACTTCTGGTCACAGGCAAAGGCCGGCCTGCGAGACACGCGTTTTGATAAACGTTTTGTCTTCACGATGTTTGTCGACGGAATAAAAGAGTCGCGCATGGTGATGCGCTGGGTGTTATTTGGCATTGTGCTTGCCGTTGCCTTAAAGAGCTTTGTGCCGGCGGATATCTTTTCCAGTTATTTCGGGCCGAGCTTACTGGGCTTGGGCGCAACGATTGTGGCGGCCACTATTATCGAGGTGTGCTCCGAGGGCTCCACGCCGATTGCGGCAGACCTGTTAACCCGAGCGAACGCTCCCGGTAACGGTTTTGCGTTTTTAATGACGGGCGCAAGCACCGACTACACCGAAATTATGGTGATGAAGGAGCGCACCGCCAGCTGGAAAGCAGCGTTGTTTTTGCCGCTGCTGACGGTGCCACAAATTGTGCTGGTCGCCTTGGTGATGAATGCCGGCGGCTAGCGCGCCGAATCCTGACTGGCCACAACATCACCATCGTTGCTGGCTAAGCGCACGTTGGCGGCTGGTGCGTCGCCGTTTTTGTCCTCGCCAAAATACAAGGTGGTATGCGGGAAGGGGATTTCAATACCGGCCTCGTCAAAGTGCATCTTCACCAAGCGATTGTAGGCGCGGCCAACGGCCCACTGCATACCGGGCGCGGTTTTGATCAACACGCGAATGTTTACCGAACTGTCGGCCAGTGCCGACACACCCGCCACTTGCATCGGTTCGAGAATGTCTTGCTTGTGTTCACCGCTTGCCAGCTCCTCAAAGGCAGCCTGCAAGTGCTCAATGGCTTTATCGATATTCTCGCGATAGGCGATGCCGTATTCGCCAAGGTGGTAGGCAAAATCGCGCGTATAGTTCGACACCGAATCCACCGATGAAAAGGGCACAATATGGTAAGTGCCGAACAGGTCGCGCAAGGCAACCGAGCGAATGCCCACGCGTTCAACGGTGCCTTCATGGCCGCCGGCTAGAACGTAGTCGCCGGTGTTCATGGCATTTTCCAGTTGGATAAATATGCCATTGATCACGTCCTGCACAAGTTTTTGCGCGCCAAAACCGACCGCCAGACCGAGCACCCCGGCACCCGCGATGAGCGGTCCGATGTCCACGCCAATTTCCGACAGCACGATCATGGTTGTCATCACAATAATGACCGCAGCAAGGGAGGTGTGGAACAGGCCAAGTAGCGTCTCTGCGCGGGCGGCACGCGCGGCGTTGGTCATGCCCGTGGGGGAGAGGCGGTGTTCGATAAAGCTGGCCAGCGCAATCCACAAGCCTGCGGCCAGGGCGAGGATGAGCAGAATATCAACCAGCGACGACACCGTACTGCGGCCGACGTCAGTGGCATACCACTGGCCAAGGTCAAACACCGACCAAGCGTCGAGTGACCACACAACAATTGCGGCGGTCACCAGCACTCGCAGTATTCGCAAACCAGTGGGGATATAGGTATTCAAGCGTTTTTGAAGGTGGGGCAGTTGCTCATTGATCGACTCAGAAAGCCGAACCTCCCTGCCGATCAACTGGCGAAGAACAACGAGCAGCAATGAACCCAGACCGGCATAGGTGGCGGTCTGCAGGGTGGCGAGTGCCACAAAGGGCAGGGCGCTTTCGGGCCGCAGCAAACTGGTAAAGACCACCACCAGTGCGTAGGCCAGCGCCAGTAAATGCCAGCTGCGCGCCAGCAGGCGCAGGGCAATACGGCGGCTGCCCTGATAGTTGGCGGCCCTGCCGAATAGCTGGTCTCGCAAGCGTTTTCGGTTTAGTAAAACGGTGGCGGTGTAATACAGCGCAGCGAGCAGCACAATGCTGGTGCTCAGCGCACTGCCGAGCGCCTCTGAGGCATTGGCGTTAACGATCGGCACCAGCACCATAATGCCGTAGCCGGTAAAGCCTGTGATATTGGCGAAAAACCGATTGCAGTACTTTGCTTGCCGTTGGTTAAGCGGCAACAGCCGCAGTGCCGGAAAGCGGCTGGCAAACAGCGCCCGCAGCACAAGTTTTATTCCCTCAACAATCAAAAACGCATTGAGAAACAGTGCAAGGCGAGTGCTATCGGCGCCGGCCTCGGCAGGCAGCTGCGAGGCAATAACGTGACCCGAGGCATAGGCGAGCAACACCGTTGCTAAATCCACCAGCCCGGCAGTGCTTACCGCGGCCACGGTTCTCAGCATGGCGAATTTGCGAGACCCGCGCACTGCCCAATCATTAATGCCAGCAAACAGCGACTTGGCGGCGCGATGCAGAATAAAAAACAGCGCAAATGTCGCGAACGCCAGCAGGGCCAGGTGGCTTGCGGCGCTAATAATAGCGGCCATATCGACAGGGTGTTTGTCGTCGCTGTCAGTCAGCGCCTTGACGCTTGTCGCCAGCGTCGCCAGCTGCTGTTTGAAATTCTCGCCAGCGGCAGTGGTTAATGTTGCAAGCTGGCGGGAAAGTGAGTCTTTACTATCGCTAGCCTCGCTATTTGATGGCGATGTATCGTTCTCTGGCGGCGCTTGCTCTTTGCCGGGGGCGTCGCTGGTATTTACTGCCTTAGACGGGTTGCGCAACTGTTCAATCAGCGCATTGCGGGCACCTTCGTTCTCAAGTAACTCAGCGAGGACTGACGAGCTATCACTCGTTGCCGACGGTGCTGCGTGAAGGGTATGCCCGGAAAAGAGTAGTGGAATTAGTAACAGGGCGATCAAGCGCGTTGCTGGTCGCAGTGACATCACGATTATTCTCCTTATCTCTGGCGATTTTTTGTGGATACCTGCCTCCCAAGTGACGAACAATATTTTGGTGCTATTGGGGCTGTGTCAGCGTGGCGCTGAGAAAGTTCCATTGAATAGCGCTGACGTATCTGTGCATTGTGGTTAACGCATTGAGGCGATTTTCACGCCGGATCTTGCGCTAGATCAATGCGCAGCCTACTAAAGCTGCTAGCCTCCGCGCCAAGTTTTTCAGTCGTAACAGTGCAGTTTGTCGCAGCAGTCCTTCGCCTTGTACAAAAGTCGAATAGTGCGTCCGCTACAGTAGCGTATAGTCCCGGCGATTGTCGCCGGTTCAACCTGAGTTGTGTCCTTTCGTGCCCCTATTCAACTCACACACGCCGTGTCGCTGAGTCACGTCCACCTTGTTACCGGCGAGCGAACGCCCCGTCATCTCGACATACCCGATCGCGCATTTTCGGTCGACGGCCCGTTCCAAGCAGAATTTTTACACCATATGGGAGAACCTTAATGAAACGAGGAATAGTGTTTGCTATTGCCTGGCTAACGGCTATTGCGGCGCAGGCGTCAGAGGCGCATACCACCGCAATGGACCTTACCCAGCACTGGGTGGGCTTTGTTGCCATTGCAGTATTTGTCGCCGCGTATGTGCTGGTGATCCTGGAAGAGCAAATACACCTGCGCAAATCCAAACCCGTGCTGCTTGCTGCAGGTATTATTTGGATGCTCATTGCCGTGGTCTACAACGGCAACGGGCGACCCCACGAAGTGGAGGTGGCAATTCGCCACAACTTCCTGGAATACGCCGAGCTATTCTTCTTTTTGCTGGTAGCAATGACCTACATAAACGCCATGCTGGAGCGCGGCGTATTTGAGGCGCTGCGCAACTGGCTGGTGGCGCGGGGCTTTAGTTACCGCGCGCTGTTTTGGCTAACGGGTATTCTGGCCTTCTTTATTTCGCCCATTGCCGACAACCTCACCACGGCATTAATTATGTGTGCGGTGGTGTTGGCGGTAGGCGTCGGCCAGCCCAAGTTCGTGGCCATTGCCTGTATTAACATTGTGGTGGGCGCCAATGCGGGGGGCGCGTTCAGCCCCTTCGGCGACATCACCACGTTGATGGTGTGGCAAAAAGGCGTTATTGAATTTAAAGAATTCTTTGTGCTGTTTGTTCCCAGTGCGGTGAACTTCCTGTTGCCGGCCGTCATCATGCAATTTGCCCTGCCCAGCGGCACGCCCCCGGCATCGGGCGGCAGCCAGGTACAAATGAAATATGGCGGTTTGGTGATTGTTGGTCTGTTCCTGCTGACTATCGTTACTGCTATCAGCTTCCACAACTTCCTGCACATCCCGCCGGTGTTCGGCATGATGACCGGCCTGGCCTACCTCAAGTTCTACGGCTATTACCTTCGCCAAAAATCCAAAAACTGGAACCAGGGAACAGAGAACCCGCCGGGCTCGTCCGACGACCCCTACAACTTCGACGTGTTTGCCAAAATCGCTCACGCCGAATGGGACACCTTGTTCTTCTTCTACGGCGTTATTCTGGCCGTGGGCGGCCTGGGCTTTATCGGCTACCTCAGCGTTGCGTCCGACCTGGTATACGGCGGTCTGGGCAATACCGGCGCCAATATTATGGTGGGCATTATGTCGGCCATCGTCGACAACATTCCGGTTATGTTCGCCGTACTCACCATGAGCCCCGATATGCCGCACTCACAATGGCTGCTGGTTACCCTAACCGCTGGGGTAGGCGGTAGCTTGCTCTCCATCGGCTCAGCCGCTGGCGTTGCCCTAATGGGGCAAGCAAGAGGCCAATACACCTTCTTCAGCCACCTGAAATGGACCCCAGTCATTGCGCTGGGTTACGGCGCCAGTATTTGGGTTCACTTGCTAATGAATGGTTAAGTTGAACGGACGGTAAAACAAAAAGGCCAACCCAGATGGGTTGGCCTTTTTTATTGGCTGGGGGCTGGGTTGAGCCTCCAGAACTCATCGAAGAGTCATCTTGTTAATGAATGTTGTGCTCAGATCGTGTCATTGAAAAGCCCTACGCGCTCGATCATAGATCGATAATTATCGAGTATGCAATCGCGTTTAGTGCCTAAATTCTTTATTTCATCCGTAATAGAATCATGTAGCAATGTGCTTTGTGTGCTGAATATTTGACTGTCAAAATCATCGCGGGACATCGTAATCAGTTCAATGTATCTCTGGGCGATTTTATACGTAGGTACATGGTCACTTCCAATTCTCCTATTGTTGCCTGACGTGAAGATGGAGGTTATATGATTTTCGAGGTTGTTCTTTGGGTCATTATGTAACTCTGAAATTTCACTGAACTTTTTGTGCTCGATAATTCTAGAGTAGGCGGCTTGGTTATAGTGTTTCAGAGAAATCATGTAACTGACTAAAATTGGGTATATTTGAAAGCCTTGAGGCTTGTCTCTAGCAATGGTGTGGTATTTGAATAGACATTGCTCAATATCGCGAAGAGAAAAGTTAAACGAAGAGAAAACCTTTTCAAGTAGTACGGCGTGGTATTTTTTGTCATCTTCTTTTCGTGCTAAGACTGACTCAGTTAAGGACACCTGGTTGGTTTCTTCGATGTTTTTCTCAATAAATTCTAGGTTTGTCGGTTTTCTAAGAAGATAAAATTCGTCAAAAAAGCGGTTTAAGTACTTTGTTGAATCGAAGCTTTGTCCGTAGACGGCTTTTACAGTATGTGACAACTGCTCTGTGTCAGTAGCGATAATAAAAAAAATTCCCCTAACGCCGACTAGGTGCTTTATGCTTTCAAGTATCTCAATGGCGTAAGTTGGGCGGCATCTGTCGAGCTCATCGATTAAAACAAATATGGGAGGGCGTTGGGGATGGTCGAGTTTTTCCGCCGCCTTGTTGAGTTCTTTTTTAAAGTCGTAAATGGCTTTTTTTCGTTTCTCGTGCTTTAGATAAGCAGCGTCGCCTAGTTTATGGGGCTCTTTTTCGTCTTTTAATACAGAGCTAGATATTTCACTGGCGAAATGGGATGCAATGATGGTCTGTGGGTCGCCAGTTGATTCTGCAATTCTGCTTCCGGTAGTAATTATTTTTCCAATAGCAAATTTTAACTTCTTTAAAAATTCCGGGTCTCTTTCGAAAGCCTTGTAGTGGTCAAGTAAAACTGGCCACGGGTTTATAAGTTTTCCAGTACATACTTTCTGCCACATTTGGCGGCAGGTCATCGTTGTGTCGATGCGGCCTGATTCCGCTGTAGTAGCCAATCACATAATCCGTGATCGACTGCTTCGCTTCAGCAAAAGAGCGGTATCCCGTTTCCGGTACCCACTCGGTTTTCAAGCTGCGGAAGAACCGTTCCATTGGCGCGTTATCCCAGCAGTTGGCCCGTCGACTCATGCTCTGCTTTATCTGGTAGCGCCACAAGTGTTGCCGGAAGCGCAGGCTGCTGTATTGAACGCCTTGATCTGAATGGAACAACAAGCCATTAGGCCTTCCTCTCGATTCGTAAGCCATCAGTAACGCCTTACTGGTTAGCTCGCTGTCAGCCTTTAGCGACAACGCCCAGCCAACCGGTTTCCGAGCGTATAGATCCAGCACTACCGCCAGATAAGCCCATCGTTGGCCTGTCCAGATGTAGGTAATATCACCACACCAAACCTGGTTGGGTTTACCCACAGCGAACTGCCGATCCAGTG
>NZ_AULP01000010.1 GCF_000422345.1 Neomelitea salexigens DSM 19753 | reverse complement strand
CAATACACAAGCCATGACTGGAGCGAGTTTCTCAGAGAGCATGGCTTGGAGGGGAGCATGAGCCGCCGAGGCAACTGCCACGACAACGCGGTTGCGGAAAGCTTCTTCCAGTTACTAAAGCGAGAACGAATAAAGCGCAAAATATACGCGACACGAGATGCAGCAAGGAGCGATATATTTGATTACATCGAGATGTTCTACAACACAAAACGACAGCATGGTTCCAACAGTGGGCTGTCGCCTGTAGATTATGAGCGTCAGTATTTAAAAGAGGCTGAAAAGCGTCTAGTGAACTAGTGGCGATTCAAAGTTGTGAAAGTCCTCAGGCTCTGGAGCCACTACGAATAACGCATGGGTCTCCGTTTTTGCTGCACTATTTCTATACCGCTTCGCGGATAAACAAATGCGGAAATACGCCGTGTTGCTCAAAGTGATGTAAAAGATGACGTTTCGATTTATCTGTGCAGTGTTAGTGTTTCTGACTCATGCCGCGTATGCAGAAAGCATTCGCGACTATGTAATGGGTCGAGAAGATGGTTCGACCATCCATTATTACATTCTGCAACCTTCCACCGCGTCAGCGAGCGATACCTTATTGCTGATCCTCCAAGGTTCTGATTGCAACAGTGTTCTGCAGGTGGAGGCAATATTTTCCGACTACCGAAACGTATGGCCGGAAGCGGATGTTCTGCTGATTGAAAAATACGGTATTGATAAGACGCTGAATTTTAGCGCGGATGTGGAGCGTAGCGATTGCCCTTCCCAGCATTTGAAAAATGATAGCCCGCAACAGCGCGTGGCTGACATTGAGGCGGTTCTCGCTACCGTAAGGCAGCGTGGTCGATACCCGAACCTGATTGTGCTCGGTGGTAGCGAGGGTGCTGCGGTCGCAAACATGGTGGCGGCAAAGGTTGATGAGGTAAGTGCTACGGTGGCGTTCAACGGTGGCGGGCGCTGGTTTATTGATGATGTGATTCACAGCATCGCGGCAAGTGCGGAAGATAGCGCCGATGTCGAAGAGGCGATTAACAGCTTTAGAGGGTTTTCGCGTCATATCCTGAATAGTCCGCCATCTGACCTTGTGGTGAGTGGCCATGGTTACAAGTGGTGGAACGAGATGCTGTCTCTGGATCAGCTGACGCTTCTCGATGAGGTCGATACCCCTTTGCTGATCGTTCAGGGGGGAGGGATTTATCGGTATCGCCTAAGAAGGTGGATGAGTTAGTGGCTGCTCTCAGCAAGGTTGGAAAAAATAATATTGAATATCGAAAGTACGAGGAGCTGGATCATCGCCTCGGCGATCCTCACGGAGTCAGTCAGCGAGGTGCTGTGGTGCAGGATATCCATCACTGGTTACGGTCTAACTTTCGGGAGAAAGGCCACAGAGATTAACTGCTGAGTTAATAGTGGTAGCGGAGCTGGGTAATTACGGGCGAGCCCTGTTGAATTTTATAAACTATTCGGTGCTCATCGTTATTCCTTCGAGAGCAATATCCTGATAAAGCATGTTCGAGCGCCTTGGGCTTTCCTATGCCTTCCCTGCAAAAATTAAGCTCACTACATCAATTCCTTTTCCTGCCTTTTGTCATCCTTTAGTTCGGCAGCCGCCTCAGTCAGCCGCCGGGTATTTTGGGGCCTTCTAATTACGCATGATCAATTTCATAGCGCGCTACCAAATCGCCGAGCTGACGGATTTGAATGGCCTCGATGCCGTGGCTGGAAAGGGCATCTGAGATCACCACCACTTTATCGGTTTCGCTGAATTCGTCGCGGCTCATCATTATGTGGGCGGCGTTGGCGAGTGTTTTCTCTGGGTCGGAGCTGAAGTTGATGCGGTAGCTAAGCACGTTGCGGTTTAACACCAGCTTGCGTCGGGTGCGACTGTCGTTAGTAAACGCGCAGATGATGGAGCTTTGGGGGTGGCAGTTGGTGACCAGGCTGGCCATCAGCCCGCGCCGTGTCGGCACAACAATCGCCTTGGCTTGAATGGACTCAGCCAGCTTCACCGCGGCGGCGGCAATTTCCTGCTTGTCGTTGTCCATGATCAGTTCATCGCTAAAGCGAAGACCGCGATTCTTCTCAATGGAGCGGGCAATGCGGTCCAACACTTCCACGCATTTCACCGGGTATTTGCCCACGGTGGTTTCCCCCGACAGCATAATGGCGTCGGCCTCTTCGTACACGGCGTTGGCGACATCGGTGACTTCGGCGCGGGTGGGCATGGGGTTTTCGATCATCGACTCCAGCATGTGAGTGGCAACAATCACGCGGCGGCCGTATTTCGCGCACTGGGAAATAATTTGCCGCTGCACAATGGGCAGTTCCTCAAAGGGAATTTCCACACCCAGGTCGCCTCGGGCGACCATCACACCGGCGGCTTCTTGAATAATGGCGTCGAGGTTTTTAACGCCTTCCTGGTCTTCGATTTTGGCGATAATTTTTATCTTATCGACCTTGTCGCCCAGCAGGGTTTTCAACTCCCGTATGTCGTCGGCGCTGCGCACGAATGACAGGGCGATGAAGTCCACCTCTTGCTCCATGGCAAACAAAATGTCGCGGCGGTCTTTCTCGGTAATGGCGGGCAGGTTAACGCGAATACCGGGCAGGTTAACGTGGCGCTTGCTCTTTAATACGCCGCCGTCGATCACCCGGCACTGCATGGTGCGCTGTTCCTTGCTGAGCACTTCCAGGTTGATCAGGCCGTTGTCGACGGTGATTTTGTCGCCAATATTCACGTCGTTGATCAGGTCTTCGTAATTGATCTGGATCGAGCTGGCCTCGACATCGGCCTCGCCCCGCGCGACCACCGAAATCACATCGCCGGTTTTCAGGCTGAGTTCGTTATTGATATCGCCGGTGCGAATCTCCGGCCCCTGTGTGTCGATCAGCACCGCGACCGGGTGGTGGAGTTTGCGGTTGAGGGTCTTGATGGACTTAATAATTTGCGCGCAGCTGTCGTGTTCACCGTGGGACATATTCAGGCGCACGATATTCATCCCGGCGTCGGCCAGTTTGTGCAGTGACTCGTAGTCGCTGGTTGCTGGCCCAATGGTGCAGATGATCTTCGTTTTGCGCATAGCTTGCCTGCTGTTTGATTGTCTATGCAGTGATTATGGCAAAAAACGCCGTGGGCGAAAGGCTACTTTAGGCGTGTTTATTGATGGATGTGTCGGTTTTCTCGAATCGCGATCAGTGCCTGAACCGTGTCGGGGTGGTGGCGAGTGTCTTGATCGTAAGGTAGCAGCTCGGGTTTGCACTTTTGCGCATAAATGGCAATTTGCGCAATAACAGGTCCACTGGTAGGATAAGTTACCTCAAGGGAGAGCGGCAGCTATGTTCAAGGCTATTCAGAAGCGGTCTGTATCGGATGAAGTGTTCGACCAATTGCGTAATCGCATCGTTTATCAGGAGCTGAAAGCCGGTGAGGAATTGCCCTCGGAGCGGCTGCTGTCTGAAATGCTGGGGGTGAGCCGCAATGCCGTTCGCGAAGCGATCAAGCGCCTGCAACAGGCCCGCTTGGTTGAGGTGAAGCACGGCGGCATGACAACGGTGCTGGACTACCGCAGGGAGGCCAGTGCCGACTTGCTCCCCAGTTTGTTGTTTGACCAGGACGGGCAAATTCAGGTCGATGCGGCGCGCAGCATTGTGCGGATGCGCCAGGTCCTGTCTCCGGCGATTGCCGCCGATGCAGCAGTGAATGGCGGCGCAGCCACCGCTGATCGTTTGGATGCCTTGGTCGATGACATGGTGGCGGCAGTGGCTCCCGTCGACTTGCAGCGCCTCGCCTTTGAATTTTGGGAGGTGCTGGTTGATGGCAGCGGCAATATCGCCTACCGCCTGGCCTTCAACTCGCTGCGCAAAACCTACGAGCCGCTATGGGAGCTATTGACCCAGATGCTGGATCGAGACCTTCGCAAATTGGAGTCATTCCGTACTCTCGCGATGCTGGTGCGTGAGGGGAAGCGTGACGAGGCGGCAGAGTGCGCACGAGACTATATCGATGGCAGCAGTGACGCCATTAACCAGTTTCTAAATCTGTACGAGCAACACACGCAAAATCAATTAAATAATAATGCGTAGAGGACAGTCCCATGACGAGCAGCGTTCAATCATCTGGCGGCGTGACCCAACCGGCTAACCCGGCAACGGCCAGCGACTTTTTTAAAGCCTTTTATGGCCATATGAGCCCGATAATTCTAACGACTCTGGCGCTGGGCTTTACCGGCTTTCGGGTTTACCTCGGCAACTGGAGCTATGCGGACCTAATCGCACCGCTGTGCATTCTCGCTTTCTGGCCGATACAGGAATGGCTGATTCACGCTTACATTCTGCATTCCAAGCCGCGTAAAATTTTTGGCAAAACGATCGACCTCAGCGTGGGCCGCTCCCACCGTGCCCACCATGTGAATCCCTCGGACCTCAGTGATATCACCATCAATAAAGAGGTGTTCCCCACCGTGGTGCCGGTGCTGATTGCGCTTGCCTATCTGTTGTTGCCGAGCACCGAACTGGCAACCGGTGCCCTGGCCATGTTTTTTACTTTGGCGCTGCACTATGAGTTTTGTCACTTCATGGGCCATACCACTTGGTGCATGCCAGTGAATTACTACCGTCGCCGCCAGCGCATGCACCGCCTGCATCACTACCGCGACGAAAAGTTATGGTGGGGTGTTTCAACCGGGCTGGGCGATTGGCTGTTGGGGACGGCGCCTGATCTGAAAGCCGTAGATAAGTCGCCAACGGTACACAATGTTCACGGGCTGCTCTCGGACGAACAGCGCTGAACACGATTGTTTCGAGCGTCAAAAGTATAAGTACAATAATAAGCAGTAGGGGAAGCGTAAATGTTAGTCGACACGCAAGGGTGTTTCAGCGCGCTCAATCACTTTCTATTCAAACGGAGCAGACCCTGCGTACAACCGCTGCTTCTGGCGAGCGCGCTGGCGGTTCCTGCTTTGGGTTTGGCTGCGCCGACCGCTAACGCTGAGGTTGGCGCCGAGGAGCAACCGGCTAAGCGACAGCGCAATGCCCTTGAAGAAGTTGTCGTTACGGCGCAGAAGCGAGAGGAAGACATCCAGTCTGTACCGCTATCTGTTACCGCGATTAGTGGCGATGATATTGTCGACAAAAACATGGCCGATATGAATGAAGTGGCCGTGTACGTGCCCAACCTGGATGTACTGGCAACACCCTCATTTCCCAGTATTTATATGCGCGGTTTGGGGTCGAGCTATAACCGGGGTTTTGAACAATCTGTAGCATTGCTGATCGACGATGTTTACTACGGTCGCGCTTCATATATTAATCAGGCCACCATGGACCTGGCGGCGATTGAAGTGCTGCGCGGCCCGCAGGGCACACTGTTTGGTAAAAACGCCTCGGCCGGCGCGATACATTTTCGCACGGCTATGCCCGAGCCTGAATTTGGTTTTAAGGGCGATGTGCTACTGGGCGACCTGGACCAGCAGCGCGTTCGATTGATGGCCACAGGGCCTGTAACGGATTCGCTCAGGTGGCGAGTCGCGCTGATGAGCCAGCTCCGCGATGGCAGTGTTTACAACACCACGGCAGAGATCGATGAAGAGAATATCGATACCCAAAATGCGCGCTTGCGCGTTGTATGGGATGCCTCCGAGGACTTGACCATTGGCCTGACGCTGAACGCGGCACTTATTCGCCAGCACGGTGAGGGCAGTCAGCTTATTCGCGCGCGCGACCGCCATCTGGCAGCCATGCAGGTGTTTGACCCGGAGACCTCAGCAGACCCCTTCGACGAGCGAACAGCGAAAGATACGCAGGGTCGTGTAGTGCGCGATGCCTATGATGTCACGCTGAAAGCCGACAGGAGTTTCGGCAATGACTATCTGCTTACCAGTATTACCAACTACACCTGGCTGGATGAAGAGGTGAGGTTGGATGCCGACTTTTCGCCGATTCCTTTTCTGATCCTCGATAACAACGAAGTGCTGGAGCAGTACAGTCAGGAATTTCGCATCACCTCACCACCGGGCGAGGTTGAATTTGTCGGTGGAGTGTTTTTCATGAAGTCGGACTTACAGGCCGACTACAACATCCAACAATTTCTGCTGCTGAACGAGTTGCTGCAGGTTACCGGGGAAGGCGAGCGCATGGCATGCTTGCAATCGCCTGACCCGGAAGCTTGCCAGGATCAGGTGCTCAATGATGCCAACAGTGGCCAGTTGGCAGGTCAATTGATCCAGGCGCGACAAACATTGGCCGGTGGCCCGTCACCTATCGAAACGGCGTTAACGCGCTTCGATCAGGTCACTGACAGCGCGGCTTTGTTCGGGCAGGTCACCTGGCATTTCACCGAGCGCTGGTCGGCCACCTTTGGTGGGCGTTTAAATTATGAAAACAAAACCCTCGATACCCGCCACCGGCTGGTTAATAACGTCACCGGCGGTGAGGGGAATGCCGTTATTTCTGGCGCGGCGTGCAACCAGCTGCTGCCCGTGGATTTGCCTGGGCTTGGCGGCATCCCGTCGCCAGCGGGTTATTGCCTCGGCCCGAACCCTCAAGGGGCGACTATCTTCCCAGTGATTATTGCGGGGGATACACAGTTTGAAGCCGAGCGTGAACGCGAAACCTTTAACTTCATTCCCAAATTCTCTGTGAAGTATGACTTCGCTGATGCGGCAATGGCGTATTTCACGGCTGCCAAGGGGTATAAGTCTGGTGGCTTCACCGGTCAGCCAAGCAACGACATAAACCTGGAGTTTGACGACGAAACCGCGCTGACCTACGAGCTGGGCGCTAAAACCGAATGGTTGGGCGGCGCGGCGCGTTTGAATGCGTCGCTGTTTTATACCGACTTTCGCGACCTTCAGGTCTCGACCTTCAACGGCGTGGCCTATGTGGTGGAAAACGCGGCATCAGCAACGATCTACGGTTTGGAATACGAGGGCATGTTGATGACGCCCTACGGCATCCTGCTCGGCCTGAATGGCGCCTTCACGGAGTCGGAATATTCTGAATTTAGTCAGGCCGCCTGCACGGCTGAAAATACCAACCCACCGCCGTGTGACCTCACCGGCCGACGCCTGCGGTTGGTGCCGGAAATCAAGTCCACCCTTACGGCGGGCTGGCAGGGGCAGCCCTTCAACTGGCCCTTCCTGACGCTGGCAGGCATTACCGCGAGCTACTCATCCGAGGTGGCCTTGGCCACTGACCTCGACCCCATTGATACGCGAATATCTGGTACCACCTACGGTGTGCGGCTTGGCCTCAAGTCGATGAACGACACTTGGCATATTAGCTTTTTCGGCGACAACGTTACCGGCCGTGAATCGCTGGCGGCCGCTCAGGACACACCGGGTTTCCGGGGCACTCACTTTGGTGGGGCATATGTAGATACAACCTATGAAGTTGAACTTGGCTACCGTTTCTAAACGCCGCGTGCAGTCCTGCGGAGCGGCTCGTCAGCTGCTTCGTTGCGCCGCAATAGTGACTTTCTTCGTCCCGCTCAGTTTGTGGGGTGGGGAAACCATGACGGTGTGGCGGGTTGATAAGTACGAGGACGGTATCAAAGTCTCCAGTCGCGAGATTCACGGCTCGGCAACGCGAGAGGTAAAAGCCGAAGTTGAAATTAATGCGCCCTTCGACAAAGCCTTCGCCCTGTTACTTGACGCCAGTCAGCGGCCGCGCTGGGATAAGGTGTGCGCCGAGGCATCGGTATATAAAAAACTGTCGGAAAGCGAAGACATTATCTATGTGGTTAATGACTTGCCCTGGCCGGTTAGCGACAGAGACATGCTGCTGCGCCGACAGTGGTCGGTTGCCCCCGATGGTTCACAGGCGCGCATTCGTTCGCTCTCAGATAACACCATACGTTTAAAAGTTGATGGCCGCGTGCGCGTGGAAAAAGCCGAGGGAACATGGACCTTGGTACGCACAGGTTCTTCCAGCGTTAGCCTAAGCACGGTCATCCACGCCGAACCGGGTGGGCCGATCCCAGGCTGGCTTATAAATGCACTTTCGGTAAATGGGCCCTACAACGCCTTGCACAGTCTTCGCCAAATTCTTGAGTCTGAAAATCAGGCATTGGCGGCAAGTAGCGATCATTATAAAAATCGAAAATCGCAGCATAGTTATCATGTTGGCCGGCCAGAAGAGGCGGAGTGATGAGGGGCACACAAAAGCCATTTCCGCTCGATCAGCGCGGTGAACTTTATACTCTGATTACTGTGAATGTGCTGAAAGCCTTGATGGTGATGGCGGTACTCGTTGGGCTGCTTTGGTTAGTAAGGCCGTATCTCGCGGTATGTCAGGAAGGCCTGTGGATTTTTATTGAACAGCGCTTGCCGCCGGCCTATGTCTTCCCGCTGTTTTATGTTTCTGAATCCATTCTGGGTATGTTGCCGCCCGATCTGTTTATGCTGTGGGCAAAGTCCCGCTTTCCGGAAATACCCTACCTAATGGTGAGCATACTCGCGGCTATCTCTTACCTGGGTGGTATTACGGCGTACGGCATTGGCAGTCGCCTTGAACATATTCCCTCTGTGCACCGCTACTTGTTTGACCGCCATGCTGAGCACGTCGAGTTTATGAAAAAATGGGGCGGTGTCTTCATCGTCATCGCTGCGCTATTGCCTATTCCGTTTGCTCTAGCGAGCACCATTGCCGGGATGATCGAGTACCCCTTCCGAACTTTCCTATTGATCAGCTTAACCCGCTTTTTGCGTTTCTACGCCTACGCCCTGGTGCTGTTCAACATCCTTTAAGCGCTGAGTTCGCATCGCCCTTTTGCAGACGTGGCGAACCTGCCACCACCGAGAGTCTATTCGCCCCGCAATGGGGTGGCACGCAATGGCTGAGCCTGTGGTATCCCGAGAATGAGTCCGTCTGTGCTGAGTTGGGTAGATCTGTCAGATGTAGCTACACTGGGAGGCAGGTTTTGCTACGACACGGGTGAAATGGATGACGACTTTTACATTGAACGGCAAGAAGATGTCCTCAGATGCGCCGGGAGATACTCCCTTACTTTGGGTTATTCGCGACGAGTTTGGGCTAAAAGGGACCAAGTTTGGTTGTGGTATCGCGATGTGTGGCGCCTGCACGGTGCACATGAACGGCAACCCTATGCGTTCGTGCTCGCTGCCGCTAAGTGCGGTAAACAATGCAGATATTCGTACCATTGAGGGCTTGGAGGGTAGCCACCCCTTGCAGCAGGCTTGGGTGGAAGAGCAGGTGCCGCAATGTGGTTACTGCCAGTCTGGTCAGATCATGCAGGCGGCGGCGCTATTAGCGAACAAGGCGAACCCCTCAGACGAGGAGATTGTGCAGCATATGTCGGGCAATCTCTGTCGGTGCATGTCATATGTGCGCATTAAGCGGGCGATAAAAAAGGTTGCCCAGAGCAGTGATAGCACTATTCAAATTTACGACCCTAAGCGCAACACCGTGGTGGGCAGCGCGGCGGCTCAAGCGTCTGAAAAGCAGGGGGTAAGTTGAGATGTCACGAATAAAAAATGCCAAAAGCGCGGGTGTGAATCGCCGTCAGTTTCTCATTGGATCGGCGGGGGCGGGTGTAATGCTGGCCTTTGCGCCACTCTTGCCCGCGTGCAGTGCGGATTCGGCGTCCGAGCGCCTGAATAAAAAGCGTTTTAACCCCACTATCTGGTTTGAGATCGACCAAAGTGGCGCCATTTTAGTGAATGTAACCCGTGCGGAGATGGGGCAGCACGTGGGCACAGCGCTGGCGCGTATCGTGGCCGATGAACTGGGCGCCGATTGGAATAGGGTGAGCTTTAATCACGTGGATACCGACCCCAAGTGGGGGTATATGGTGACGGGCGGCTCCTGGTCGGTATTTCAGTCGTATGTGCCGATGTCGCAAGCCGGTGCTGCGGGTAGAGAGGCGCTGATTGAAGCGGCTGCCGAGCTGCTTGGCGTGGCAGCGAAAGACTGCCGCACGGAAAACAGCCAAGTGATTTGTGGCAGCCAGCGTTTGGATTTTGCCGATATTGTGAAGCGCGGCAAGATTGATAAAACCTACAGCGAAGACCAGCTCGCCAAATTCTCTCCGAAAAAACCTGACAACCGCCAGTTAATTGCCAAGCCGAGTCGGGCCTTGGATATCCCGGTGAAAACGACCGGTGAGGCGCAGTATGGTATCGACGTTGAGTTGGAAGGAATGATCTACGCGCGCCCCCTCATTCCGCCAACCCGCTACGGTTCGACGGTGTTGAATGTTGATGACAGCGGCGCGAAAGCCGTGAAGGGGTATTTGGGCTACGAGGTGCTCAGTGATCCCAGTGATATTTTGCAGGGCTGGGTCTCTGTGTTGGCCGACAGCTACTACGGCGCGGTTAAAGCTGCCGATGCGATCAAAGTGGAATACCGCGCGGGGGAAACGGCCAATGTCAGCGAAGAGGATCTTATCGCTGAAGGTGAGAAGTTAGTCGCCGATAAAACAGCGGGTGGCTTGTTTGTCGATCATGGAGATATCGACGCGGCGGCGCAGCGCTCGGAAAAATCCATTGAAGGCAGCTATCGAACCGCATCGGCACTGCATTTTGCATTAGAGCCCGTCAATGCTGCGGTGGACTTTAAAGATGGCGTTTGCCACGTGTATACGGGCAACCAATGGCAGTCATTGTTCTTGCCGGTGGTGGCTAAGGCAGTCGGCCTCGGCGAAGACAACGTGGTGATCCATCAGCACTATCTCGGTGGTGGTTTTGGCCGGAGGTTAGCGGGCGATTATATGGTGCCTGCCGCGCTTACTGCTAAGGCGACCGGTAAGCCGGTTAAGTTAGTATTTACCCGTGAGGATGACTCTCGCTTTGACTGCATTCGCTCACCGTCTGTGCAGCACTTTACGGCCTATTGGGGTGGCGAGGGTGATCTGCTGGGCATCGAGCACGCCGCCGCGGCAGGCTGGCCAACACTCACCATGGCGCCCGGGTTCATGCCCGATAGCGTCGATAAGAAAACCAAAGTCGATAGTTTTTCTATCAGCGGCGCCGATCATTGGTACAGTCTCGACCATCACCGCGTGCGGGCCATCAATAACCCCTTGGCACAAAAGACCTTTGTACCGGGATGGCTGCGTGCCGTGGGGCCGGGCTGGATAGGCTGGGGGGTTGAGTCTTTTATGGATGAGGTCGCCCACGCCCAGGGCGAAGATCCCGCTGAATTCCGGCTGAGCTTGCTCGACGCTAAGGGCAAGAATGCCGGCAACGCGCCGGAGGCGGTCGGTGGCGCTAAGCGGCTGGCCAATGTCTTGCGCGAAACTACTCGCAAGGCGGGCTGGGGTCGGAAGCTACCGGCCAACGAGGGCCTGGGTGTGGCCGTTGCCGCCGGGCAGGAGCGCACCATGCCCACATGGAGCGCCTGCGTGGCCCACGTTAAAGTGGACCCCGAATCGGGGCAGGTTACGGTGCTTAAGCTCACCAGTGTTATGGACTGCGGAACCGTGGTGCACCCCGACGGCGCCCTGGCGCAAACTGAAGGTGCCATGTTGTGGGGCCTGAGTTTGGCCTTGCATGAGGGCACGGCAATTAAAGATGGCCAGGTCGCTGACAACAACCTCAATAGCTATCAACCCTTGCGTATGAAGGATGTTCCAGACATGGATATCAGCTTTGTACAAAACACGGAGTTTCCCACTGGGCTCGGCGAGCCGGGTTTGATTGCGGTGGCTCCGGCAATTGGCAATGCCATTTTTAACGCGGTGGGTGCGCGCTTGCGGAACTTGCCAATTCGTCCCGCGGATGTCAAAGCGGCGATGCAGGCATAGCTGGCTGCGCGGCGGGACAGTCTGGCCGCCGCGCGCCCGTTTTGTAACGGTATTTGTCGCCATGGCGGGCAAATCGCATCCGGCTCAGGCCTTTTTATCCAGCGATTTTGCCCACAGTGCCAAGCGGTGGCGAATGCTTTGCTGGGATACTTGTAGCTCGGGCATGGGTTGGATGAGTTTGTCGCGCACTAACAGGCGGTAGATAAATTCCAGTCGTTCGTTGCTAGAGTCGCCGTCTTCAAACTGGGCGGCGCCGCGCTTCTCTGCGTAGGCGCTGCCAATATTGATGGCCTTTCTTACCCACTCTTTCTCGTTATCGATTTTTTTCATTGGTCGTTTCCCCGCGCGCAAAGTGAAAGCGCTGCACTCAAGGTACAGCAGAAACGCCAGGCATTGCGACAGGAATACAGAAATAAGGCACCACTCATTCGCCACAAGGGGTTTTCCCCATCCGCCGAGCCGCTTGCTACACTCAATGGGGTGGGGAGACGTTGACTTAAGGCCGCGCTGAGGAGATGAAATGCGAGTCGCGATATTTGGTGCTAAGGATTACGACCGCGAGTTTCTCGGTCAGGCCAATGCACCCCACGGGCATACACTGGCGTTTTTCGATGCCCACCTGGGTGCGGCAACAGCGAGTTTGGCCAAGGGCTTTGATGCGGTCTGCGCCTTTGTAAACGATGAGTTGGGCGATGACTGTTTGGCGGAGCTGGCTGCGCTGGGCATTCATACGGTGGCGCTGCGTTGCGCGGGCTTTAACAATGTCGATCTCGATGCCGCAGCGGCCCACGGCATTACCGTAGTCCGTGTGCCCAGGTACTCGCCGGAAGGTGTAGCGGAGCACGCGGTGGCCTTAATTCTGGCGCTTAACCGTAAAATTTATCGTTCATACAACCGCGTTCGCGAGGGTAATTTTTCATTGGAAGGGTTGCTGGGCTTTAACCTGCACGGTAAGACGGTGGGGGTGATTGGTACCGGCAATATTGGCGAAGCCTTTTGCACGATTATGCGCGGCTTTGGTTGTACGGTGATTGCCGCCGACCCTTTTCCCAATGAGCGCTGTATTCGCCTTGGCGTGGAATACACCGAGCTGGACGAGCTGCTAACGCGCGCGGATATTATCAGCCTCCACTGCCCGCTCACCCCTGACACTCATCACCTGATAGATGAAAACGCGATTGCCAAAATGAAACCGGGTGTGATGCTGGTTAATACCAGCCGCGGCGCACTGGTGGATACCGTTGCGGTGATCGCCGCGCTCAAGACGATGAAAATCGGCTATCTGGGACTGGATGTGTACGAAGAAGAGGGCGATATGTTTTTCGAGGATCTGTCGGGCAAGATTATTACCGACGATGTGTTCTCGCGCCTGCTGACCTTCCCCAATGTACTCATTACCGGCCATCAGGGCTTTTTTAGTGCCGAGGCGCTGGCGAGCATTGCCGCCACCACACTGCAAAACCTCAGCGATGTGGAGCAGGGAAAGGCCTGCAACAATGAAATTTCAGCCGCGCAGCTACGGGGCTGAATTACCTTTTCCCTGAGGACTTAGATATCCCAGTTTTCGGTGTTATCGGCCTTGTGTTGGTTCATTTCTTCAACAATGCCGGTAACGGCCAGGTGCTGCGACAACCACACTTTGCCGGTAAGTTGCTTGAGGAAGTGGGTCTTACACAGCACATCCATCACCGGCCCTTTCAGCTCAGATAAGTGCAGAGCAATATTGCGCTCGCCCAAACGCTCGTTGATCGCTTCCAGTGCCTCCAGTGCGCTGAGGTCTACCTCGTTCACGGCGGTGCACATCAGCACCACGTGGCGGGTGTGTGGGTAGTCCTCCAGCAGGGCGTAGATGCGATCTTCAATAAAGCTGGCATTGGCAAAATACAGGCTTTCGTCAATGCGCAGCGACAGGATCTCGTCGTGGGTAATCACCGAGTGGCGGTTGATGTTGCGGTAGTGCTCGGTGCCCGGCACCTCACCGACCACGGCCATATGGGGCTTGGAGGTTTTGTATAGGTGCAGGGCTAACGAGGCGAATACCCCGCAGGCAACGCCGCTTTCAACACCGGCCACTAAGGTGACGAACAGGGTGCTGGCAACGGCGATAAAGTCGGAATAGCCGTAGTCCCAGGTCTTTTTCAAAATCGATAAATCGACCAGTGACAGAACGGCAACGATGATGGTTGCCGCCAGCGTCGCCTTGGGAAGGTAAGCCAGATACGGCGTGAAGAAGATTGCCGCCAGCCCGATGCCGATGGCGGTAAACATACCCGCTGCGGGGGTTTCTGCGCCGGCATCGAAATTCACCACCGAGCGTGCAAAGCCGCCGGTAACGGGGTAGCCGCCCGATACCGACGAAGCGATATTGGCAGCGCCGAGGCCGATGAGTTCTTGGTTGGGGCTGATCTTCTGGCGCTTTTTCGCAGCCAGGGTGTGGCCCACCGACACTGACTCCACAAAGCCAATGACCGAGATGAAAATCGCCGAGATCAGCAGTTCCTGCCAGGCCTCGTGGTGCAGTGGTGGCAGGCGCAGGGCGGGTAGGCCGCTGGGCACATCGCCGACCAGTGCCACGTTCTTTGCGCCGAGGTCGAAGGCGACAGCGGCAACACTGGTCATCACCACGCCAACTACGGGGCCTGCTTTACTGACCATGGCGGCGGCAAAGGGCGACAGACCGGCTTTTTCCAGCAGTGGTTGCAGGCCTTTGCGCACCCAGAATAAAAAGATCAGCACCGGCAAACCGACCGCTAAGGTGTAGAGGTTGGTATGGCTGGCGTGCTCGGCAAGACTGAGCAAAATTTCATAGAGGTTGTGGCCGTGGGCGTGCACACCCAGCAGGTGGCGAAGCTGACTGACGGCGATAATAATGCCCGAGGCAGTAATAAAACCGGCGATCACTGGGTGGGACAGAAAGTTGGCGAGAAAACCCATTCGCAGCACACCCATCAGCAGCAGGAACGCCCCGGAGAACAGCGCCAGCAGTACGGCAGCATCGAGGTAGCCCATGCTGCCGACCTCGGCAATGCGGCCGACGGCGCTGGCCGTCATCAGCGATACCACGGCCACCGGGCCCACCGACAAACTGCGGCTGCTGCCTAACAAGCCGTAGGCGATGAGCGGCAGCATACTGGCGTAGAGACCAACCTCGGGAGGCAAGCCAGCGAGCAGGGCGTAAGCCAGTGACTGCGGGATAAGCATGATCGTCACGATGACGGCCGCCAGCAGGTCGGAGGCGAGCTGCCCGCGGTTGTATTGCTTTCCCCATTCCAGGATGGGTAAGTATTGGCTGAGTACGCCTTTCAAAATGCTGTCCTCTCCAGTTGCCGCTGCGGTGTTGCACATAAACGAAAAAACAGCGCCGCATTTGCGGCGCGAAAGGGTGGGTTATTTTTTCGCTGGTGCGTCTTCACCAATGGTGGGCTTAACCAGCCATTCGTGTCCCTTGAGCATGCCCTGCCAGTATATGGGCGGCAGAATTTTCTCTTTCAGCAACCACGCCAGACGAGATGGCTTGGTGCCGTCGAGCATCATTTTGGGGAAGCTGGGCAGCAGCTTGCCGCCGTAGCCAAATTCCGCCAGTACGATCTTGCCGCGCTCTACGGTAAGCGGGCAGGAGCCGTAGCCATTGTAGTGGGCAATGTCGCTGCTGCGACCGCTGATATCGGCCGCGATGTTATTGGCGACAATGGGTGCCTGCATGCGCGCCGCCGCTGCGGTTTTAGCGTTAGGGGCGTTCATTACATCGCCCAGTGCCCAGATATTGGCGTACTTCTTGTGCTGTAGGGTGGCCTGATCGACGTCGACCCAACCAGCGCCATCGACCAGCGGGCTGTTGCGGATGAAATCGGGGGCGACTTGCGGCGGTACCACGTGGATCATGTCGAATTCTCGGCTGACCTCCACGTCGTTACCCTGTTCGTCTTTGGTGGCGAACCAGGCAGTTTTTGCCGGGCCGTCAATGCGGGTTAGGGTGTGGCCAAAGTTGAGTTTGGCCTGGTATTTGTCGACGTATTTCATCAGTGCCGGCACGTAGTCGGCAACGCCGAACAGCACGGCACCAGCGTTGTAGAACTCCACGTCGATATTGTTTAACCGCCCCTGACGGTGCCAGTGGTCGCAGGACAAATACATGGCTTTTTGCGGAGCGCCTGCGCACTTAATCGGCATCGGCGGTTGGGTAAATATTGCACGGCCGCTGCGAACCTTGTTTACCAGCTCCCAGGTGTAAGGCGCCAGGTCATAGCGGTAGTTTGAGGTGACGCCGTTTTTGCCCAGGGTCTCGCTCAGGCCGGGAATGGCGTCCCAATTCAATTTGATACCGGCGGCAACCACCAGGCGCTGATAGTTCAGTAAGCGGCAGCCTTCAAGGACCACGGTGTTGTTGTCGGGGTCGAAGGCGGCGACGGCGGCCTTGATCCATTCGACCCCCTTGGGAATGAGTGAGGCCATGCTGCGCCGGGTTTGCTCCGGGGTGAATACCCCGCCGCCGACCAGGGTCCAGCCGGGTTGGTAGTAGTGGTTTTCTGCGGGGTCGATAATGGCAACGGAGATCCCTTTGCAGCGTTTGACCAAACTGGCGGCCGTGGAGATACCGGCGGCACCGCCACCGACAATCAGCACATCGTAGCTGGCAATGCCCTCGGCGGTATTGTCGCCATTGCGGGCGGCGGCGATACGGGCGGCCACGCCGCTCATGTCGTAACCGGCCTTGGCGGCAGCATCGACGATGTCTGTCAGGCTCATCTCTTCACCGCGGCTTAGCGCCCACAGGGTGGTGGAGCGCATGCCACTGCGGCAATAGGCATGGACCGGCGCGCTTTGGCCGCTGAGCAACTCGCCAAAGCTGGCAGCATCTTCGTCGCTGACTTTGCCACTGACTACCGGCAGGTAGTGACAGCTCATGCCCAGCTCGCTGGCTTTGGCTTCGATCTCTTTAAAGCCGGGTTGATCGCCGCCCTCGCCGTCGGGGCGGTTGCAGATCAGCGTTTTCACACCTTTTTCCGCCAGTGCCGGCAGGTCGTTAACAGTGAGCTGGCCGGATACCGTCAGCCCTGAATCTATTTGCTTGTATTCCATGCCTTGCCCAACCCTTAAAGTACGTTCAATGGTAATTTCAGATACACCGTGCCGTTGTCGTCAGCGCCGGGTAGGTGGCCTGCCCGCATGTTGACCTGCAGCGAAGGTAGAATTAGCCGAGGCATTCCCAGCGTGGCATCCCTTGCTTCGCGCATGGCAACAAATTGAGCCTCGCTAGTGCCGACATGGACATGGATGTTGGACTGCTTCTCCGCGCCGACGGTGGTTTCGTATTCGACTTCGCGGCCGCCGGGCATATAGTCGTGGCACATAAACAGGCGGGTTTCATCGGGCAGCGACAGCACGCGCTGGATCGATTGATACAACACAGCGGCATCACCACCGGGGAAGTCAGCGCGGGCGGTGCCGCCGTCAGGCATAAACAGGGTGTCACCAACAAATGCCGCGTCGCCCATTATGTGGGTCATGCAGGCCGGGGTATGGCCGGGGGTGTGAATAGCGCGGCACAGCATATTGCCCACATGGTATTCGTCGCCGTCGTTAAATAGCTTGTCGAACTGCGAGCCGTCGCGGGCGAACTCTGTACCGGCGTTAAAGATTTTGCCGAAGGTTTCCTGCACCACGGTAATGTTGGCGCCGATGCCGATCTGACCGCCGAGGGCTTCTTGAATATAGGGCGCAGCTGACAGGTGGTCGGCGTGTACGTGGGTTTCGATAATCCATTCGAGGCTCAGTTTGTTGTCGCGAATATACTGAATGATTTTGTCGGCACCCACCAATGACAGGCGGCCGGCGGCGTAGTCGATCTCCATTACCGAGTCCACGACCGCGCAGGCGTTGCTGCTGGGGTCTTTCACCACATAGGAAAAGGTGTTGGTGGGTTCGTCGAAGAAGGCGATAACTTCGGGTTTGTGGTCGAAATCGATGGAGATATTGTCGAGCATGATGCAATCCTCTTACTGTTGTCGCGAGCGGTATCGGTCCCTGATGCGTACAGCGATAACGCGGCCTCGGTTATGCGTAATTGGAATAACTATATTCCGTATGATTGTAGTAACAGGATTCGTGCCAAAACACGGTAAAAACGAATATTTAGCGTAAGCTGTTGTAATTGCTGGAAATTAAATTTCATTCGCGTTTGCTTGGACTGCCTTAGCAAATAAAACCTCTTTGCTTTTGCCAGATCTGGCAGAAACTTCGCCACATTTGGCAGAGTCGTGTTCTGTGGCGCCGGGAGGTGGGCAGCAGAAGCGGGTGACAGACGACGCCGGTGTAAAAAGCACTGGGCATAAAAAAGGCGGGCCCGCTTGCGCGCGGCCCGCCAATGAGCAGTGGCTGTTGCTGCTCAGTCGTAGGAGAGGTGGGTCGCCTTACCATGGAAGATGCGGTAGACGAAAATGGTGTAGCCAATAATGATTGGCAGAGTAATGGCGACCCCGACCAGGGTGAATTTCAAGGAGCTAAGCGAGGCGGCAGCGTCCCAGATCGTCATTTGGCCAATGATAATATTGGGGAATAGGCTGTAGCCGAGCCCAAGGCTGGCGAATACACAGATGGCCACGGTGCTGGCATAGAGCTTCCAGCCGTGGCCGCGGTAGATGCTGTTGTCGCTGTTAAGCAGGGCAACAATCGCGGCAAACGCAGCGAGAGACAGCACCGGGATGGGCGCCAGAATCAGGAAGTTGGGCCAGCTGAACCACTTCTCCGCAATTGCGTCGCTGACCAGCGGTGTGGCAATAGACACCAACAACAGGCCCAGGCCCATTGGCCATACTGACTTGCGCGCCCAGCCAATGGCTTTGGTGAGCAGCTCGCCTTCGGTTTTCATCAGCAGCCAGCCACAGCCCAGTGTCAGGTAGAGCGCGGGCAGGGTTAGCGCGATGAGGGCCGAGAACAACAGGCTGGTGGTATTGGATTGCAGGCCGGTGACGTAGGCGCCGAGCATCCAGCCCTGAGCCATCGACGCGACCAGCGAGCCCAGGAAGAAGGCGCGGTTCCACAGTGCCTTGCGGTGGTCACCCGCTTTGACGCGCAGGTCAAAGGCCACGCCGCGCAGGATTAAGCCCATCAGCATGATCGTTACCGGCAGATACAGCTCGGTGAGCACGATGCCGTGGGCCATGGGGAAGGCGATCAGTAGAATCCCCACGCCGAGTACTATCCAGGTCTCGTTGGCGTCCCAGAAGGGGCCAATGGAGGCGACCATAATGTCTTTTTCGGCGTCGTTGGCCAGCGGCATAAGCATGCCAACACCGAGGTCGTAGCCGTCGAGAATAACGTAGATCAGCAGGGACAAGCCCATTGCCGCCATATAAATAATCGGTAGCCAGTATTCCATTACGATTCTCCCCCTTTCGCGGTGTTATCGCCGGTGTTGGCTGACGCCGTGCCAGCCGGGTTTAAGATCAACGAGGCAGCGGGCTTGGCCGACAAATTGCGCAGCGCGCCGATGTAAGAAGCCAGTAAGAACAGGTATAGAAGGATATAGCCGAACAAGGTGCCGCTAACGGTGGCAGCGCTGTGGTCGGCGACAACGTCCTGGACTTTTAGTACGCCGTCGACGATCCAGGGCTGGCGGCCAATCTCGGTAACGTACCAGCCGGCCAGCACCGCGACCCAACCGGAGAAGGTCATCGCTGAGAGCGCCGCGAGTACGGGTTTACTGGCCTGCCGGCCGCTTCGCAGTGCCCAGGCGGCCCACCACGCGACCAGTACCATTAGTCCGCCGATGGCGAGCATCACACGGAAAGACCAGAACACGATCGCAACCGGTGGGTGCTCGCCAACAAACTCATTCAGGCCCTTAACTTCGCCCTTGAGTTCGTGGGTAAGTACCAGGCTTGCGGCGTAGGGAATTTCCAGCGCGAATTTATTGCTGCGGCTCTCTTCGTCGGGAAGGGCGACAACAGTGAAGGGGGCGCCTTCCTCAGTTTCCCAAATGGCTTCCATGGCGGCGACTTTTGCCGGCTGGTGTTCAAGGGTGTTGAGGCCGTGCAGATCGCCGATGAAAATTTGCAGCGGGGCCAGCACCGCGGCAACCATCACGCCGGTGCGCATAATCTTCCAGGTGGCGGGGCCGTCGACATTCTTCAGCGCCCGCCAGGCGCTGACGCCAGCAACGAGGAAGGCGCTGGTCAGTACAGAGGCGATTACCATATGGAAGAAGCGGTAGGGGAAAGAGGGGTTGAAGATCACTTCCCACCAGCTTTCCACCATCACCACGCCGTCTTCCAGGTAGTAGCCGGTGGGGGTTTGCATCCACGAGTTCAGGCTGAGAATCCAGAACGCCGAGAGCGTCGTGCCGAACGCCACCAGAAAGGTACTGATCAGGTGCATGCGATTGGATACGCGGTCTTTACCGAACAGCATAATGCCCAGGAATGACGCCTCCAGAAAAAAGGCGCTCAGTACCTCATAGCCCAGCAGAGGCCCGGCGACATTGCCGGCTTTTTCCATGAAACCGGGCCAGTTGGTGCCGAATTGGAAGCTCATGGTAATGCCCGAGACCACGCCCATGGCGAAGGTCAGGGCAAAGATCTTCACCCAGAAGTAATAGGCATATTCCCAGGCCTTGTCGCCGGTTTGGGTATAGCGCACCCGGAAAAACAGCAGCAACCAGCCCAAGCCAATGGAAATGGCGGGAAACAGGATATGAAAGCTGATATTGGTGGCGAACTGTATGCGCGCCAGCACAAGGGGGTCGATATCCATAAGCTCCTCTCTATATAGCTAAACGGAATTCCAATATTCCGGTTTGTACTACGATGCACAGCAATGTGTGTGCCAGTGCGTTTAAATCTATTAAGGCATTGATTTAATTGAATAAAAATTAAGGTTGGCGGATTGCGGCGGGTAGTGTGAATCGCAGCGCGCTAGGTTTTGTGCCAGTATTGGCAGACTACCTGTCATTTCTGGCAAAGACGATGCGACAAATTGGCACAGACCTCGACCTCGATTTTCGGTCCCTGCTCGATGGCTTAGAGCACCCGGCCATTCTATTGACGCCCGATTACCAGATTGTGGCGAGCAACCAGCGTTATCAAGACAGTTTTGGTGATGTGCCGGCAGGTGATCATTGTTTTCGGGTGTCTCACGGCTACGACAAACCCTGCGACCAAGCGGGCGAGAGCTGCCCCCTTCAGGCCTGCACTCAAAGTGGTGAGCGCGAGCGTGTGCTGCATATCCACAATACCCCCCGTGGTCGCGAGCATATCGATGTCGAGATGCTACCCATTAAAGGCCGTAATGGAGAGTTGCGCTACTTTATTGAAATGCTCAAGCCGGTGCGCAGCGCCAGTGCGGAGATCAGCAGCGATCATATGGTGGGTCGCAGCGCAGCGTTTAACACCATGTTGGAGCTGATTAATCTGGTTGCGCCTCACGACACCTCGGTGTTGTTGCTCGGTGAATCTGGCACGGGCAAGGAGCTGGCCGCTCAAGCGATCCACAGCACCGGTGGGCGCTGCGACAAGGCGATGGTCGCCGTTGAATGTGCGGGCCTGACCGATACCCTGTTTGAAAGTGAGCTGTTTGGTCATGTGAAGGGCGCGTTTACCGGCGCGGTCAGCAATAAACCGGGCCTGCTTGAGTCCGCCCGTGGCGGCACCCTGTTTCTGGACGAAATCGGCGATGTACCGCTGGGTATGCAGGTAAAATTGCTGCGCCTGCTGGAAACCGGCAGTTATCGCGCGGTGGGCAGCCCCCAGCCTCAGCTGGCCGACTTCCGCTTGATCTGTGCCACCAACAAAGACCTGCCAGCGATGATCGCCGGGGGACAGTTCCGCGAAGACCTCTACTACCGGATTAATACTTTTCCCATCCACCTGCCACCGCTGCGCGAGCGCCGCGCCGACCTTGCGTTGATCTCCCGCTCGATCTTGAAAAAGCTCAGCCCAAATGGCGGTTATCGCCTCACTGATTCTGCGGTAAAGCGACTGCAGGACTACGATTTTCCGGGCAATATCCGCGAGTTGAAAAACATTCTGGAGCGCGCCACCATCTTCGCCCATTCCAGTATTATCGATCTCGCAGTGCTGGAGCGTTGCTTTGGGCAAGAGGGGCGCCAGGCAGAGCCCGCGCCAAGTCCCGCTGCGCCTCACAACGGCCCCTGGCTGGACTTAAAGGCGCAAGAGCAACGGTATCTCAAGTCGCTGCTGCAGCACTGCAATGGCGACAAGGAAAAAGCCGCCGATATTGCCGGTATTAGCCTGCGGTCGCTGTATCGGCGGCTGGAGGAGTAGTCGGCTCGCTGTGGGTCAGTATTAAGGGCGATTTCGACCGAGCTGATCGTGGCTGGATACCCATTCATCGGAAACCACGGCAGCTGCCAGCGATAGGTCTCCGGCAAGGACCGTTGCCGCGATAATTTCCGCGAGCTTGTGGGCTTTGCCCTCACCGTAACAGCCCATCATTTCCAGGCACTCGCGCTGGGTTGCCAAGCCTGTGCCGCCGCCATAGCTGGCGCAGATAATCGAGGGTAGGGTCACGGAATAATACAGGTCGCCATCGTCGGTAAGATCCATAAAGGCGATACCGGCGTGGGACTCAACGACATTGGCTTCGTCTTGTCCGGTGGCGATAAACATCGCGGCAATACCGTTTGCTGAGTGGGGTCCGTTGTAGGCTGAGCCCGCCAATAAGCTTCCAACAATGGTGCGTTGGCGCAGGCGCACCATGCGTTCGGGTTCGGCGCGCATCAGGCTCTGCAACAGTTCTTTTTTGATGACGGCTTCAGCGACGACCTTTTTTCCACGGCTGTGCAGTAAGTTCATGTGAGAATGTTTTTTATCGGTTTCTATGCCGCCCGATAGCGAGAAATTCTGGATGCCTGCGAAGTTCGCAAGTATCCATTGGCAGGCTTTATGTGTCGCTTTGCCCGTCATATTTTGGCCAGCGGCATCACCGGTAAGGAAGTTAAAACGGGTAAACAGTTTATTGGCGATTACCCAGCTTTGAATATTTTCCAGTGTGCCAACGCGTGTTGTGCTTTCCGCCTCAGCTTTAATGTCCTCAAAATTGGCCTCGAGCCACTGCGCCAGTGCCCGTGCCTCTCGGGCAGATGTCAGTTCAAATAATGGTGCCCGCTGCATAGCTTCGTCGACGACAGTGACGGTGCACCCACCCGATTCAGTGACCAGCCTCATGCCCCGGCTATAGGAGGCGATCAGGGTGCCCTCGGTGGTGGCCATGGGGATGTAAAAGTCGCCCTGAGCGTGCTCACCGTTGATGCGATAGGGACCAGCGACGCCCAGTGGCATTTGTACAACGCCGATAAAGTTCTCGGCATTTCCCTCAAGGCTTGCTGGGTCGAGAGAGTAATGACGGGTGTTCGTCAGTGACGCGCCAGTTTGTTCTTCAATGAAGCTGCGGCGTTGTTGCGCGGCCTGTTCCGAGTAGTCATTCCCTTTAAGGCGCGGGATGCGCTTGCGTTGGTTCATCGGCGGCTGCTCGGATCAATGGCGATGGCTGTTTGTTCGCCTTCGCTACGGGCGATTACCACGGCGGCGCAGGAGTCGCTAAATACATTCACAGCGGTGCGCATCATGTCCAGAATCCGGTCGGTTACCAGCAGTAGGCCGATGCCCTCCAGTGGCAGGCCAATGGTGCCAAGGATGACGGAGATGGCCACCAGGCTGGCGGCGGGAATGCCGGCCACGCCGATCGAGGTTAGCAGGGCGACCATTACCACGGTGAACTGCTGGGCGAAGCTCAAGTCCAGGCCGTAGACCTGGGCGATAAACATGGCGGCTACGCACTCATACAAGGCGGTACCATCCATATTTACGGTTGCGCCTAACGGCAACACGAAGCCGCTGGTGCGTTTGGATACGCCGGATTTGTCCTGCACGCACTCCATCGTAAGCGGCAAGGTCGCGGAGCTGGAGGCCGTGGAAAAGGCGGTGAGCATTGCCGGTGCCATGGCCTGGTAGTGTTTGACTGGCCGCACTTTGCCCAGGTAGCGAAGCACCAATGGCATGGCGACAAAGGCGTGGAGTGCCAGCGCCAGCGCGGCGGCAAAAAAGAACTTGAGCATGGGTGCGAAGGCGTCGAAGCCGGTGCCCGCAACGGTTTTTGCCACCAGACCAAAGACGCCAATGGGGGCAAATTTCATTACCCACATGGTCATGCTGGTCATAATATCCATCAGCCCCTGCCAGAAGTTCAGCTGAACTTCCGCGTGCTCGGAGTCGCTGCGGGCGAGGAAAAAGCCGTACAGCAAACTGAAAAAAATCAGCCCAAGCATCTGGCCATTGGCGGCAGCGGCGACCACATTGGGGGGAATCATCCGCTCAAACACTTGCACAATATCGGCGGCGCTGCGGCCTTCGACCTTGGCGAGGGTGGCGTTGAGCTCGGCGTTGTTGCTACTCAAACTGGCGGCGAGGGCTTCAGTGTCGCCGACGCCGGGCTGGATAATATTGACGACAGTGAGGCCGATGAGTATCGCCACCAGGCTGGAGGCGGCGTAAAACAGCAGGGTTTTGCCGCCCAAGCGTTCCAGGTTGTCGCCGCCAATACCGGCCATGCCGCTGATAATCGAGGCGCTGACCAGAGGCACGATTAACATCTTCAGGGCGTTTAAAAACAGCGTGCCGAGAAAGGCGTATACCGCGAGTAATTTAATGCCGGCAATCTCGGCATCGGCGCCGCCGAGTAGACCAGCGACCACAGCGAGGGAGATGGCAATAGCAATTTGCCAGTGCAAAGCGAGTTTGGGCATAGCGCGTCCGAATTTTTTATTGGTTGGAACCAGAAATTGACAGGTCTATGCCGCACTCTAGCGTGCCGATGCCTTAGAGGCTAGTCCGCAACAATTTTGTGGGCACTGCCACTGTAGACATAACCGGCGATGCGCGGGGCTTTTTCAAGATAGCGCCGCTCGAGTTGGTCGATGGCGAACTGGCCTTCTTTCAGTAGGTCGGCAATGGGGCGGTTTAAATGACAGCCACCGGCAAAGCGCTTCCACACTGGGGTAATTCTGTTTTGCCAGCGCGCTACCGCAGGTTCTTCTGACAGACCGTGCTCGCAAAACAGCAGTTGGCCGTTCGGTTTGAGCACGCGGTGCATTTGCGCCAGTGCACTGCGCCAGTCGGGAATGGTGCATAGGGTGAAGGTTAACAGCACGGTGTCGACACTGTTGTCGGCCAGCGGGATTTTCTCGCCCGGCAGATCGAGCCAGCGCACGTCCAAGGCGCTGGCGGCCAGGTTCTTTTGCGCTTTGCGGCGCATTCCCTCTGAGGGTTCCAGGCCCCAGATATAGTCCACCTTGCTGGCATCGTAGAGGGGGAGATTAATGCCACTACCCATACCTACTTCCAGCACCGCGCCTTGGCATTGGGGGACGACGTCGCGGCGCGCCTCCATAACAGCAGGCATGGAGCAGGCTCTGTCGATCACAGCGGGTAGCACGTAGGTATCGTAAAGGCTCATGGCGGTCTCGTTATTATCGTTTTGCGATGGCGAAGGGTGATTTTGCCAAGGTATTTCAGCGCAGCGGCAGTGCGCTGGCAATGTCCAAAGCGGACAGCGGCGTGCTTTGCTGCAGACACAAAAAACCCCGCCGTAGCGGGGTTTGTTATGCACAGCCGCTAGGGCTTAGGGCATGATGGCGGGCAGTTCTTTCTGCAGCGCCATTTTCTGCTTGGTGCCTTCGCCGGTCAGTGCAAAGCCCAGCAGGTCGCCGGTGGCGGTGTCGACAAACTTGGCGACAACATTGTTGCCGTCTTGCTCGATTTGCCATTCGCCTTTCGCGTCGCGAGGAGCGGGAGACACGCACACTGGGCACGCAGGTGTTTTGATGGTGACAGGCATCGCCGGATAGCTAACTTCTGTCGGCTCGCCGGTGAGGGTTTTGGCCAGGGCGCGAGCCTGAGCCATCAGCGGTGCGACGTATACCAACACGTGACCAGCGACTTCTGCGCAGTCACCCATGGCGTAGACATTGGGTGCATTGGTTTCCAGCAGGCGGTTTGTTACCACGCCGCGATTCACTTCAATGCCCGCAGACTTGGCCAGCTCGACTTGTGGGCGAACACCCACGGCCGACAGTACCAGGTCGCAGCTGATGGTCTCGCCATTATTCAGCGTCACTTCCACACCGTTGTCGGCTTTGTTCACTTCGGTGACCAATGGGCCAAAGTGGAATTTGGCGCCTTTGTCTTCCAGCGCGCTTTGCACAGCTTTACCGGCAGCTTCTGGCAGCAGGGTGGGCAGGCAGTAACCCAGTGGGTCAACCGTTTCTACTTCGAAGCCACCGTTGATCAGGTCGTTGGTGAACTCACAGCCAATCAGGCCGCCACCGATAATGCAGACCTTCTTCACATTGTTGGCGTCGACGGCTTTGCGGAAGTCGTCGTAGTCCAGCAGGTCGTTGACCGAATACACGTAGTCCTGACCGTTGCCGCCAATGGGGGGGCGAATCACGTCGGCACCCAGTGCCAGTACCAGCTTCTTGTAGTGCACCTTGGTTTCGGTGTCGCCGGTGGAGATGGTCTGCGCCGCTGTGTCGATCGCCGTGACCTTGGTCATGGTCCAAACACTGGCGTTGAGGTCTTCGCCCATGCCGCCGGCGTCTTTCTGCGCCAGTGCATCGGCATCTTGTTTCTTGGTGTAGCCGGTGGACAGCATGGGCTTGGAGTAGGCGCGGCCGTCGTCAGCAGTGATCATAATGACTGGGGTTTCTTTGTCTTGCTTGCGCAGTTCGCGCACCAGACCATAGCCCGCCAAGCCGGTGCCGATGACCACGATGGGGGCATCCTGGCTGGCAGTAGAGGGTTCGTCGTGGTGAGGCAGGCTGCTGGGCTCAGACTGTTCGATCATTTCGAAGTCTTCTTTGCCTACGCCGCAGTCCGGGCACAGCCAGTCATCGGGGATATCTTCCCAGCGAGTACCGGGCTCAATACCAGAATCCGGATCACCGGTTTCTTCGTCGTATACCCATCCGCAAACAATACATTCCCACTTACTCATACTCTTTCGTCCTGCCGTCATCGGTTTGTCTTATGCGGCCACCTTTATCGACACTCTGTGCCTTATGGTTACGGCGGCGGCTGGCTTGCAAGTCGGCGGCGATTCACGCATTCTGCCGCACTCAGCGAATTGGCTGTCTGTGTATCAACAGCCAGTATTCAGTGATCTAGCCACTGGAAGCCCGACATTGTACGCCCTTCGATTAAACCGATGCTACCGCCAAGAGCCCAACTGGCGGCCAGCTAATCAATTTGTAGGAGTTCCAGCGCTTCAGGATGACGCGCCCTGGCTGCTGGACACCGGCTCATTGACCGCCCATTTGCGTCGGCAGTCGGCGGGAAATTTCCGTGTGCAGGTGCTCAGCCAGCACTGGGGATTACCGCGCTTGTCTGAGCGCAGACTACTGGGCATGGGCGATCGCGACTGGGGTTTAATTCGCGAAGTACTGTTGTGCTGCCACGACGAACCCTGGGTTTATGCCCGCAGTGTGATGCCGGCGCGCAGTTTAACGGGGCACCTGCGTCGCCTGCGCGGCCTGGACAGTCGGCCGTTAGGGCACCTCCTGTTCACCGACCGCTCGATGCGTCGCATTCCCTACGAGATCTGCCGATTGCCAGCAGCGCAGCTACCTTTGGAAGGCTTGCCTGATCAAGAGGCGGCCTTGTGGGGTCGCCGTTCCTGCTTTGTTTTCGATCAGCGGCCGATTATGGTCAGCGAGATTTTTCTTCCCGAGTTTCAGCCGTGGTGTTAGCGCTCTGTTGATAGCGGCGGGACGCGTTATACTCTGCGCCTACGTTCAAAGATGAGTCACGGAATGAAGGTGCAGTTCCCACAATTTTGCCAGCAGCTTCCCCACTATTTGGCGCTGATGCGTGTCGATCGCCCCATTGGTACCTATCTTGTGCTGTGGCCAACACTCTGGGCACTGTGGCTGGCGGCCGAGGGCCTGCCCGATTGGCATTTGCTGCTGATTTTTGTGTTGGGCACCTTTTTAATGCGCTCGGCGGGCTGTGTGATTAACGACTATGCCGACCGCCACATCGACGCCCACGTAAAACGTACCGAGGCGCGGCCCTTTGCCACGGGCAGCGTGACGGAAAAAGAGGCGCTGACCGTCTTTGCGGTATTGTGCGGCGCGGCCTTTATTCTGGTGTTGTTCACCAATATCCAAACCATTTTGCTGTCGTTTGCGGCGGTGGCGCTGGCGGCGTGTTATCCCTTTATGAAGCGCTACACGCATTTGCCCCAGGTGGTGTTGGGCGCGGCGTTTGCCTGGGGTATACCCATGGCATTTTCAGCGCAGCGCGGTGAATTGCCGGCGAGTTTGTGGTTGATCTACATTGCCGTGCTGATGTGGACGGTGGCCTACGATACGTTCTACGCAATGGTTGACCGCGATGACGACCTGAAAATTGGCGTGAAGTCGACGGCAATACTCTTCGGCGACGACGACAAGGCGATCACCGCCATGCTGCAAGTCTCGGTGATTATCGTGATGTTGATGGTCGGCAAGCAATTTGCCATGAGCTTTATTTACTACGCCGGCTTGATGGCTGCCAGCGGTCTGTTTATCTACCAGCAAAAGCTTATTAAATACCGGGAGCGTGACAAGTGCTTCCAGGCCTTCCTGAATAATCACTACGTCGGCATGGCGATCTTTGTTGGCATTGCGCTGCACTATGCACTGCCGGCATAACATCGCGCGGCTTTGCTAGCGCGTATGCACAGCTGATGGTTTGTTGGATATAAAGCATGCTGGAATTGCAGTTTATCGACAGCATTCACCGCGTTGCCGCCGAGGAGTGGGATGCGGTCGCTGGTGACGACTACCCGTTTTTGCAGCACACCTTTCTGGCCGCGTTGGAAGACAGTGGCGCAACCACCGCTGAGACCGGCTGGCTACCTCAGCACTTGGTTATTCGCGAGGGTGGCGTGTTGTGCGGCCTATTGCCGCTGTATATCAAGTCACACAGCTACGGCGAGTATGTGTTCGATTGGGCCTGGGCCGATGCCTATCGCCGCCACGGCCTTGAATACTACCCCAAGCTGTTGTCGGCCATTCCCTTCACCCCGGCAACGGGGCCGCGCCTGTGCTTGCGCGACGACCTGAAGGCTGACGCGCTCTACACCGTGGTGGTCGAGCAATTGCAGCGCCGCGCCGAACAGCTGAGCGCCTCGTCAGCCCATATTCTATTCCCCGATGTTAACGACGCCGAGCGCTGGCAACGCGCTGGCTTACTGCAGCGCGTTGGCCCGCAGTACCACTGGTTTAATCGGGGTTATCAGTGCTTCGACGACTTTCTGGCGACCTTCAGTTCGCGCAAGCGAAAAAACCTGCGCAAGGAGCGTCGTACAGTGACCGAACAGGGCCTGCGCCTGGAGCGCCTGCCGGGCAGTGATGTGAGCGAGTCGCAGTGGCGCTTTTTCTTCCACTGTTATCAGATGACCTACGCCAAACGCAGCGGTCACGGCGGCTATTTATCGGAAGCCTTCTTTCAGGCCATTGCTCAGTCAATGGCAGACCGGCTGCTGTTGGTATTGGCCTACGAGGGCGATGTGCCAGTGGCGGCAGCTTTGAATTTTCAGGGCGCGGATACCTTGTTCGGGCGTTATTGGGGCTGTATTCGCGAATACGATTTCCTGCATTTTGAAGCCTGCTATTACCAGGGCATCGAGCATTGCATCGAACAGGGCTTAAGTAAGTTTGACCCGGGCGCTCAGGGCGAGCACAAAATTCAGCGCGGCTTCGAGCCTATCACCACTTACTCCCAGCACTGGTTGGCCGATGCCAGTTTTAGCGATGCGGTGGCGCGCTTTCTTCACACCGAGCAGCGCCATATTGCTGAATATCTGCAAGAGGCTGCGCAGGCGCTACCCTTCAAGCAGGGTGAATAGCGGGGCCTATTGTTGGGCCTTCTTTAGCGTGCGCTCAACCAGCAATAGGCAGACAATCGGTATCAGGTAGCTGCAGCTGATTTCCACCAGCATCAATACCTCGGTGGCGCTCCATTGGGAGTCGCTGCCGTACCAAAATATGGCGACGGGTAAGATCACAAAGGTGAGGGTCGGCAGCAGCCGCCACAGGGTGTACGCCAGTCGGCTGGCGTCTTGGCGATCGGCGCGGCGGTAGCAGTAAAAGGTGAGTAGTACACCCACTGCGCCGAGGGCCATGGCGCTATAGTTACCCAGTAGGCTCGCCAGAATATGAATGGCGGCGCCGAAGATGAGGCTTAGCAGGCTTATATTAATTAAGCCGCGCAAGCTGCGCAGTTTACGTCGCTCCATGGGCTACTCCTTTGCGGCTTTTTCTCAGCGTAGCAGGCTCAACCGCCGGCGTGAATATCCTTTACGATCAGCCCGTAACGCAGTGCCTGTTCGTCGAGTTGGGCATCAAGCGGAATGCGCATGCGATGGCCGGAACCGGGAGCAACGTCCGCCGCCTTGCCGTTTTTGTCGAGCAGGGTGTCTAGGGTGAAGCGTTTATTGCCCTGGGGCGTCATCAGTTGCACGGTATCGCCAACGGCGAAGCGGTTTTTCACGTCAACGACGATATCGCTACCGCTAACATCCACCACTTCGGCAACAAACTGTTGCTGCTGGACGTTGCTGCTGCCCATCTCATAATTCTGATATTCCTTGGGGGGGTGGCGCCGGTAAAAGCCTTCTGTGTAGCCGCGGTTGGCCAGGGTTTCCAGTTCGTCCATCAGTCCCATGTCGAATTCGCGGCCCGCGGCGGCGTCGTCGATAGCGCGGCGGTAAACCTGAGCGGTGCGTGCCACGTAATAGTGCGACTTGGTGCGTCCCTCAATCTTTAGTGAGTGAATCCCCATTTCCTGCAGGCGCTGCACATGTTGCACGGCGCGCAGGTCTTTGGAGTTCATAATATAGGTGCCATGCTCGTCTTCGTAGGCAGGCATATACTCGCCGGGGCGCTGCGCTTGCTGCAGCAGCACCGGTTCAACCTGCGGTTGTGGCTCGTAGTTTTGCACAGCGATCAAATCGCCCGTGGCGTCTTCCTTTGCTTCGTGGGCTTGATACTGCCAGCGGCAGGCATTGGTGCAGGCGCCCTGGTTCGGGTCGCGATGGTTCATATACCCCGACAGCAGGCAGCGCCCCGAGTAGGCGATACACAACGCGCCGTGAACAAACACCTCCAGTTCCATTTCCGGCACACGCTGGCGGATCTCTTCAATTTCGTTCAGGGAAAGTTCGCGCGACAGAATCACCCGGCGAATGCCATTGCGGTGCCAAAATTTCACGCTCGCCCAATTCACCGCGTTCGCCTGAACCGAAAGATGGATGGGCAGGTCCGGCCAGCGCTCCTGCACAAGCATCATTAAGCCGGGGTCGGCCATAATCAGTGCGTCGGGGCCGAGCTCCACCACGGGCTCCAAGTCGCGCAGATAGCTGCGAATCTTGTCGTTGTGCGGCGAAATATTAGACGCCAGATAAAACTGCTTGCCCTGGCTGTGGGCCTCGTTAATGCCGGTGGCGAGGGTTTCCAGGTCTTTGAATTCATTATTGCGTACGCGTAGGCTATAGCGAGGTTGGCCGGCGTAGACGGCATCGGCACCGTAGGCAAATGCGTAACGCATGTTGCGAAGGCTGCCGGCAGGAGAGAGCAGTTCAGGCGTCATAATCAAAACCCGTATAAAAAACGCGGCTATAGTAACGTATATCAGCGTCCGGGGGTGGTAGCGAGAGTGAACAATTCTTCTGCAAAGCGACAAACTTAGTGGAAAAATACCAAGTGAGTGACTCTTTTCGCTAAACGTGAGTCGTAATATCGGTTAGTATCAGGGGCATCAAGCCTTTGTTGAATGTAAATTTATAACTAATAACTGGGGGATTGCTATGAGCAAACAATGGATTACTGCCCTGACGGCGGGCGTACTGCTCGCGTCTGCAGGCGCTGTCAGCGCCGAAGAAGAGAAAGGTTTTTACATCGGCGGCAAAGCCGCTTACACCGAAGTATTTGACGCCGATGGCAAGCTGACAACAGAAGCTGCTGCACCCGGCGACCCACTCACACAACTGTTGACCGACCTCGGTCTATTGCCGCCGCCGGTAGGGGCTTCGATCGAAGTGGATACCGAGTACGACGACGACTGGGGCTACGGTGTTAACTTCGGTTATAAAACCGCCGGTGCTCTGCGCCTGGAACTGGAATACAGTGAAGGCGAGAACGACGTCACTAATTCTGACTCTGCTCTGGAAGTAAAGTCTCTGCTGGGTAATGTCTGGTACGACTTCCGTGCTGGCGAGCGTCTGCGCCCCTATGTGGGTTTCGGCTTGGGTATGGCCAACATGGAGCTCAACGGCAGCGACGATGATGTTGCCATTGGTCAGCTGGGTGCCGGTGTTAACTACCACCTGACGCCACGCCTGGTTATGGATGCCGGTTATCGCTACGCGGTATCTGAAGATCCCGAGTTTGCCAGCAGCGGCTCAACGTTTGAAACCGAGTATGAAGCACAGAGCTTGATGATTGGTCTGCGCTACAACTTCTTCGACGCTCAATACGGCGCCAAAGACGGTGACGGCGATGGTGTTGTTGATGAAACCGATCAGTGCCCAGGTACACCACGCGGTGTTCAAGTAGACAGCGTAGGTTGCCCGCTGGATGGCGACAACGACGGTGTTGCTGACTACCTCGATAAGTGCCCCAATACACCTGCGGGTGACGAAGTGGACGCACAGGGTTGTTCACTGGATAGCGACGGCGACGGCGTTGCCGATCGCGATGACGCGTGCCCCAACACACCTGCTGGTCAGGAAGTCATGTCTAACGGTTGTGGCGAAGAGCAATCGGTTGTTCTGCGTGGCGTTAACTTCGAGCTTAACAGTGCACAACTGACTGTGAATGCTGAAACCATCCTCGATGGCGTTGCGGCTACCCTGAACAGCTCGCCTGGCTTCAACGTTGAGCTGCAAGGCCACACTGACAGCACAGGTAGCGACAGCTACAACATGAACCTGTCTCAGAATCGTGCTAAGTCAGTGAAAAACTACTTGGTTGATAAGGGCGTTGAAAGCAACCGCCTGACCGCTCGCGGTTACGGTGAAGAGCAGCCCATCGCCAGCAACGACACCAAAGCGGGTCGTGCGGAGAACCGCCGCGTTGAGCTGAAAGTGTTGGGTGACGAAGAAATGGTGGTAGAGCCCGCTTACGTACCTACCGCTGAAGAGCCTATGGTTGAAGAAGCGGCTGCGGAAGCGCCCGCTGAAGAAGCCATGGACGAAGAACTCTACGACTACGACCCTTCTGCGGATGTAGAAGAAGAGGAATATGACTACGACTATGATTACGATGCAGAGGAAGAGCTGTAAGGCTTACCTTAGCAAGTAATCGGAAGTAATCAGAAAGCCGCGACTCAGGTCGTGGCTTTTTTTTGCCCGAAATTAGCGCTTCCAGATTAGCAGGCGGTTATTGGCTGGCATTTCACAGTCGCGGTGAAGCGCAAAGCCTGCCTTCGCGGCCAAACCATTCACCGCCTCGGCATCGCGGATGCCACTCATCGGATCGCGGCTTTTTAACCACTGATCAAATTCGGCGTTGCTGGGCGAGGTGAATTGCCCCTGATAATTGAAAGGGCCGTAGATAAAAAGCCATTGTAGTTCGGCGCCGTGTTCAGCAATGCGGGCGAACAGTCGCTCTACCGAGGCCCAACTCATAATGTGTAGGGTATTGGCTGAGTAGAGTGCCTGAAACTCGCCGCTGGGCCAGGGCGAGGTATTCACCTCAAAGGGCTGCGGCGGCGGAAGATTGTCGAGCTTGGCCTCGTCCAGCCACTGTTGTATGCCGGGCAGGTATTCCACTTGGTCACAACATTGCCACTGCAATTGAGGGTGAAGGCGGGCGACGTGCACGGCGTGCTGCCCAGTGCCGCTGCCAATCTCCACCACGCTTTTTAGAGTGTTAAGAATGGGCTGCAAGGTGCTAAAGATCGGCTGTTTATTGTTTTCGCAGGCTTGGGAGTAGGGTTTTTGCATTGCGGGTACCTAGCTGGACTTTCCAGGGAGGATGGACGGCCATAGCGACCGGCCGCTACACTTTTTGTTGGTGCACAGTGTCAGTGCAGAGGAGGAGTGATGCAATACTGGTTGGTAAAATCCGAGCCGGATGCTTTTGGCATTGATGATTTGGCGGCCTGCAAAAATGCCACCGAGCACTGGGATGGGGTGCGCAATTACCAGGCGCGCAACATCATGCGCGACAACATGCAGGTGGGCGATCAGGTATTTTTCTATCACTCTGCCTGTAAAACGCCGGGCATTGTCGGCATTGCCGAGGTCGTGCGGGAGGGTTATCCCGACCACACTGCGCGCGACCCCGAGTCCAAATACTATGATCCCAAGGCCAGCGACGAGGATCCGCGCTGGTATATGGTGGACATTCAGCTGCACCGCAAGCTGGGGCGCCTGATTCCCTTGAGCGAACTAAAAAGCCATCCGGCGCTAAGCGACATGGCGCTGCTGAAGAAGGGTAATCGCCTGTCGGTGATGCCGATAGAAGAGCGTCACTGGCAGACGATACTCAGCCTGGAATAGGACTTAGGCGACCTCGTCGCGAAGGAACACCCACTCCGTGGCAGTGGACTGCTCAGGGCAGTAATAGTAGCCGTCGGTGTCGAATTGCTTCAGTTTCTCGGCATCGGTAATGCGCTGCTTAATCACATAGGCGCTCATCAAACCTCGGGCCTTTTTGGCGTAGAAGCTGATAATTTTGTACTTGCCGTTTTTGTAGTCTTTAAACACCGGGGTGATAACGTCGGCGTTCAGCAGCTTGGGTTTCACGGCGCTGAAGTACTCGTTCGACGCTAGGTTAAGCAGCAGCGGGCCGGCATCGCTAAATTGGGTATTGATGGCATCGGTGATGCGCTCACCCCAAAATTCGTAGAGGTTTTTGCCGCCGCTGTTGGCGAACTTTGTGCCCATTTCCAGCCGATAGGGCTGAATCAAATCCAGCGGCCGCAGCAGACCATATAAGCCGGAAAGAATGCGCAGGTGCTGCTGGGCAAAGGCGAAATCGTCGTCGCTGAAGTCGTCGGCATTGAGCCCTGTGTAGACGTCGCCGCGAAAGGCCAACACTGCCTGCTTGGCGTTGTCGGGGGTAAACGGCGTTTGCCAGTCGGCAAAGCGCTGGTAGTTGAGCGTTCCGAGTTTGTCGCTGATCTTCATCAGCGCGGAAATATCCTGGGGCGCCAGTTCGCGTAGCTCATCGATAAGCTGCTGTGAAGCGTCCAGAAAATCCGGCTCGCTGCGCTGTTGAGTGTGAGCGGGGGTGTCAAAGTCCAGCGTCTTTGCCGGTGAAATCAGTATCAACATGCTTGGCTCCTTTCGCCGCTACGCTTTTAACAGGTCTTGCCACCAATTCAGTGGCTCGCCTTGGTCGTCGTAGACATTGCCATACAGCCAGCGTGCCTCGCCGGTCTTTACATTGGCATCGAGTAATTTTTCAATCGCCTGAAACCCTACGCCAAAATGAATGCTGTAGACCAAGGCGCGTTCGCTGCTGATGTCCAAGTGGCCGCCCAGTTTTTCGATCTCGCCGGTCAGTTGCTGTTCCAGCGCGTCGTTGGGCTCGCGCATAAATACGCGCAGACAAAGGTTGCCGCCGCGCTCAACCACTTTAAAGCGACCGCGCGATTCATTATTCAGTTCCAGGGTGTCCAGTGCCGCCACGCCGCGTACAAACAGCGGTGACTTTAATAAGCGGTACTGACCCTCGGTTTCGCAGGGGCTTGCCAGGCACTGTTCAAACACAGGCTGCTGATTGGTCGGATGAATACCGGCGAACAGTTCCAGTCGGGTTTCTTTGTCGGCGAGTGGGTGATGGCTCATAGCAGTGATGGATTTACCCTAAAAGGCGCAATGATAGCGTGTTTGCCGGTCATTCGCATGGCGAGAGGGGGCTGCTGCGACTATAATATTGCCCCACTTGGGTCGACATGCAATTAATTACAATAATGAGAGCGACACTACGTTTCATCGACGCCTTCACCGAGGCGACTGGCCGCGTACTGGCCTGGTGCATTCCCATCATGATGCTGGTTACCGCCGCGGTGGTGGTTATGCGTTACGGCTTTGGCTATGGCCTGACGGCCATGCAGGAGTCGGTCAGTTATCTGCACGGCTCGGTATTTATGCTCGGCGCCGCCTATGCCCTGAAACACGGCGCCCATGTGCGGGTGGATATTTTTTATCAGCGCTTTTCTCCGCGCCAGCGCGCGTGGATCGACAGCCTGGGTACGCTGATATTTTTGTTGCCGCTGTGCGGGCTTATTTTGCTCAGCAGTTGGGATTTCAGTGCCAAGGCCTGGGAAATTCGCGAGGCCTCGGTTGAGCCCGGCGGCATTCCCGCCGTGTTTCTACTCAAGAGTTTGATACCGCTAATGGCGGTCAATCTTGCTCTGCAGGGCCTTGCTGAACTGCTGCGCAATGCTTTGGTGCTGATAGAGGGCGATGGCGCGGAGGTGAACCGTGCTGATTGAGTTGTTGCCACTGCTAATGTTCATCACCATTTGCTTGGTGCTCATGCTGGGCTACCCAGTCGCCTTTAGTCTGGCCGGGGTGGCGATGATTTTTGCCGGCCTGGGTATCAGCCTTGGCCACTTCGACCCCAGTTTCCTCGCCGCGTTACCCAACCGAATATTTGGCACCATTAACAACATCACCTTATTGGCGGTGCCGCTGTTTGTATTAATGGGTGTGCTGCTGGAAAAGAGCCAGCTCGCCGAGGAATTGCTCAGCAATATGGCGGCACTGTTTGGCCGCCGCCGCGGTGGCTTGGGTATCTCAGTGATTGTTGTCGGTATGTTGCTGGCGGCCAGCACAGGTATTGTGGGGGCTACTGTGGTGACCATGGGCCTGCTCTCGTTGCCGTCAATGCTCAAGCGCGGCTACGACCCGGCACTGGCCACTGGCACCATCTGCGCCACTGGAACATTGGGGCAGATCATTCCGCCTTCTATCGCCTTGGTATTACTTGGCGACACACTCTCCAGTGCTTATCAGCAAGCGCAGTTGGACCTTGGCGTATTCAGCCCCAAAACCCTGTCGGTGGGCGATCTGTTTATCGGCGCGCTGATTCCCGGTTTGCTGCTGGTGAGTTTGTACATTCTATATATGGGCGGCATGGCGATTCTTCGCCCGGAAAAAGCACCGCCCGCCAGTGACCTGCAAGCGCCGCCAATGGGCCAGTTGCTGCGCGGCTTTGTTCCGCCAGTGCTGTTGATCGTTACGGTATTGGGCTCCATTCTCGCCGGGGCCGCCACGCCTACCGAAGCGGCGGGCGTAGGTGCCTTGGGTGCAGCGTTGTTGGCGCTGCTACGCGGCCGCCTCTCGCTGGCGCGTTTGGCCGAAGTGTCTCGGGAAACCATGAAGGTCACCTGTATGGTATTTATGATCCTGATTGGCGCCGCTGTGTTTTCCTTGGTGTTTCGGGGCTTCGGTGGCGACGAGCTGATTCACGGCGCCTTTACGGCAATGCCCGGTGGCGTGGTGGCGGCCACCGCGCTGGTGATGTTGGTGATCTTCCTGCTGGGCTTTATCCTCGACTTTATTGAAATCACTTTTGTGGTGGTACCAATCGTCGGGCCGATTCTGCTGGCGATGGGCGTAGACCCAATATGGCTGGGCATTATGATCGCGCTCAACCTGCAAACCTCTTTCCTTACGCCGCCGTTTGGCTTTTCGCTGTTTTACTTGCGCGGCGTGGCACCGGCCTCAGTGGCAACCTCGGACATTTATCGCGGCGTGGCGCCCTATATCGTGCTGCAAATAACGGTGTTGGCGATATTGGCGCTGTGGCCGGGTTTGGCCACCTGGCTACCGGCGCTGGTGCGCGGCTAGAAATTAGATTGACAATACTAGACGTCATCCGTTAACTGGGCGCTCAATGAATAATTCAAACAGTAGGAATACAAACCAATGCGTGACATAGATGATGTGCCCCGCCCCAACGGCGAGTTAGCCATGCAGGTGATTGCTATGCCTGCAGACACTAATGCCGACGGAGACATATACGGTGGCTGGCTAATGTCGCAAATGGATCTTGCAGCCGGTATTACTGCCGGGCGACGCGCTGGTGGCAGGGTCGCCACAGTAGCCGTTGCGAGTATGGCGTTTCTGTCGCCGGTAAATGTTGGCGCGGTGGTGAGCTGTTATACCGATGTGCTTGAAGTTGGGCGCAGCTCTATTCGTATCAATGTGGAAGTCTGGATCACCGAATACGACGACGAAGAGCCGATAAAAGTGACCGAGGGCGAATTTGTATTTGTCGCCATCGACGACAACGGCCGCACGCGTAGTGTCGACTAAGTTACACCCAAACCAAAACCAATAGTGCAAGGACAATAATAATGAGCATGACGGGAAAAGTGTGTTTGATTACCGGCGCGACCAACGGCATTGGCCGCGCGACCGCCAAGGCGCTGGTAGAGCAGGGTGCCGAGCTGTTTATTCTCTGCCGCAATGAAGAAAAGGGCCAGGCGCTACTGGACGAACTGCGCAGTTTGCGACCCGACGCTGAGTTGAGCCTGTTAATTGCCAACCTCGGTAAAATGGCCGATATTCGCCGCGCCGCGAAACAGTTTCTCGATACTGGTAAACCGCTTCACCTGTTATTGAACAACGCCGGTGTGGTGAACACCGAGCGCAAGCTCAGCGCCGACGGTATAGAAGAAACCTTCGCTGTAAATCACCTTGCCTACTTTCTGCTGACTGAGTTGCTTCGAGAGCGCATCGTCGCCAGTGCGCCAGCGCGCATTGTGTCGGTGGCGTCGGAGGCCCATGCCTTCTGCAAAGGCGTGCAGTTTGACGACCTGGAGTTTGCCCGCCAGAAATACAAAACCTTCAAAGTGTACGGCCACTCTAAACTCTGCAACATTCTGTGGACCCGCCATCTGGCCAAGCAGCTCGAAGGTACTGGCGTAACGGTAAACTGCGTGCATCCGGGGGCGGTCAGCACCGGCCTCGGCCAGCAGGACAATGTCATCATCGGGAAAATATTAGGGGTGGTGTTAAAACCGTTTTTCCGCAGCCCCGACAAGGGCGCCGAAACCTCCATTTATGTGGCGACCTCGCCCAGCTTGGAAGGGGTTACCGGCGAGTACTTTGCCGACTGCAAACCCAAGCGCATTAAGCCCTGGGGCAAAGACGATGCAGCGGCGGAAAAGCTGTGGTCCTTCAGTGAGGCCTACACCAAAACCACCGTTAGCTGATGGCGTGAACAGGCGCTTAGAGAGCGCCTTTTTCTATCTGCCGTTCAATCCACTGCGTGGACTTGGCCAAGCCAACGCCCGGTAACCATTGCCGGGTCAGTCTCGACGCCGCAGCCAAACCCGCCAAGGAAATTCCCGTGTCGTAGCCTTGCTGATTCAGCATCAGCACCAGGTCTTCCGTGGCAATATTTCCCGAGGCCCCCGGTGCAAAGGGACAACCCCCCAAGCCTGCGATGGACGCGTCAAAGCGGCGCACACCGCTTTCGAGTGCAGCATAGGCATTGGCGATGCCCATGCCTCGGGTGTCGTGAAAGTGGCAGGCGATGACATCGCTATCAAATTCACGACATAATTTGCTGGTTAGATTTGCAGATTGCTGCGGCGTTGCCGCGCCAATGGTATCGGCCAATACAATTTCTTTTGCCCCTACGGCAATTAATACTTCGGCTTGTTGCAGAATAATGTCTTCATTAATTGCCCCTTCAAAAGGGCATTCCCACGCGGTGGCGATATAGCAACTGGCATGCACGCCGTCGCGGTGGGCGCTGGCAAGTACCGTATTGGCAAAACGGAAGGCCTGCTCGTTGCTCATGCCAATGTTTTTTTGGTTCATGGTCTCGCTGCTGGCCACCACAATAGCGATGTGGCGTGCGCCGGCTGCGGTGGCCAGGTCGTAGCCCTTCTCATTCGGAATCAGTACCGAAAATTCACCTGCGGTATTTGCCAGGGCGCTTACCACGTGGTCGCTGCCCGCCATGGCGGGAACGGCGCGCGGCGATACAAAGGCGCCCACTTCAATCTGTGTCAGCCCTGCTGACAGCAAGGCCTGAATGAGTTGCAGGCGCTGCTCGGGGTCTAGAACCTGCTTTTGATTTTGCAAACCGTCGCGGGGGCCAACATCTCTTACCCATACTTTTTCCATAGCGGTTTCTCCTGTCAGGCGATGACGCCCTTGCTGCGCAGGCGGTCTATCTCGTCGTCGGGCATGGCTAGCATATCGCTGAGAATGTGTTGGGTGTCTTGGCCAAGCAGCGGGGCGGGGGTGTAGGCGCTCTCTTCGCTGCGCGACAATTTAATCGGGCAGCCAGGGCCTTTGGTGGTTTGACCGTTGGGGTGGGCAAGGTCGACCACCATATTTCTGTGCAGCACTTGTTCGTCGTTCAAGGCCTGGGAAAAGGTATTCACCGGCGCGGCAGGTATGCGTTGCGCGTTCAGTTTTTCCATCCAGTATGCGGTGCTCTGGGTGCGAAAAATATCGGCCAGGGTGGTATCGATAAAGGTCTTGTCGGCAAGGCGTCCGGGCTGGGTATCGTATTCGGGTTTTTCCAGTGCCTCGCAGTGCAAAAGGCCTTTTAAGTTGTGCCAAAAATTATCGGTAATCACGCAAATGACCAAGTGGCCATCGGCGGTGGGGTAGCTGTTGTATGGCACATGCACAAAGTGACTGTTGCCAATGGGTTGGGGGGTGTTCCCCGACATAAAGTGCATGGTCGCCATGTAGTTAAGCAGGGAGATTTGCGCATCCAGCATGGAAATGTCCACGTGCTGGCCACGGCCCGATTGATAGCGTTCAATCACCGCCGACAATATTCCCATCACGCCAAACATACCGCCGCCAAGGTCGCCAATCGGAATGCCGGCACGCATTGGCTGCGACGCATCTTCGCCGGTAATCGACATGCCACCGCCGTAGGCCTGGGCAACCTGGTCAAAGGCGGGCCGCTTGGCACCCGGCCCTTGTTCGCCAAAGCCGGTAATGGAGCAGCTGATAATACGCGGGTTGATCTCGGCGAGCCGCGGGTAATCGATCTTGAGTTTTTCCGGCACGCCGGCGGCATAATTATTCACAACGATATCGGCCTGCTCAACCAGCGAATAAAACAGCGCCAGGCCGTCCTCACTTTTCAGATCAATGGCGATACTTTTTTTATTGCGATTCAGCGTAATAAAGTAGGCGCCCATGCCGTCAATGGAGTGCTCGGGGTCGGTGGCCAACAACTTGCGCGTGCCTTCGCCAGCAATCGGCTCCACCTTGATCATTTCCGCACCCATGTCGCCCAATATCATCGTGCAATAAGGGCCTGACAACATATGGGTCAGGTCCAATACCCGCAATCCGGAAAGCGCGTTGTTCATAACATACCTACTGTATTCACGGTCGAGTTGTTAGCGACTGGCGACAATACCACCGTCGAGTACCAAGGTGCTGCCGGTCATATAATTCGACGCGGCCGATGCCAGAAAAATTGCCGTACCCGCAATATCGTCGGCGCTGCCCATACGTTGCAGCGGGATACTTTGCAGTAGCGATTGGTCATCCAGTGGTGCCGTCATATCGCTGGGGAAATAGCCCGGTGCGATGGCGTTCACATTAATATGAGCGTCGGCCAGGTCGGCCGCAAGTTGACGGGTCAGCTGGATTACCGCAGCTTTACTGGCGCCGTAGGAATAGGTTTTTAGCGTCGAGTGAACCATGCCATACACCGAGGCAATGTTAATAATGCGGGCGGGCTTATCTTCGGCGGCGGCATTCCTGAGCAGCGGCAGCAATTGTTGGCTGAGGAAGAAGACCGACTTCACATTCAAATTCATCACCTTGTTCCAGCCCGACTCGGGAAAGCTGTCGATATCGGCGCCCCAACTGGCCCCTGCATTATTAATTAAAATATCCAGCCTGGGGGTGAGGGATTTGATGGCGGTGACGAGCGCTTCCACACCTTGCTGGGTGGATAGATCCGCTTCTATCGCGGTGCAGTCGCCCAGCGTTTGCAAGTGTGCACACCGCGCGTGAAGTTCTGCCGGCTTTCGCGCGCTGATTATCACCTTGGCGCCGGCGTTAACAAAGCCCTCTGCCAGCATGGCGCCAATGCCGCGAGAGCCGCCGCTAATGAATACGGTTTTGCCGCTTACCGAGAATAAATCTGTCACGCTTGCAGCCCCCGTTCGCGTTCCTTGTATTGCTCCTCGCCAAAAGAGTAAGACCAGGTCTTATCGTCCAGCTCCATATAAAAGTTTGGCGGCAGGTCATACACCCAGCCATTGATTACATCCTTGCCGCGCTGAAAGGCAGGGCGCGCTGCCAGCTCATTAAACCAGCGATGGATGCCGGGAAAACTCTGCTCCGGGTGAATACCAATCAGTGGCAGGGCGCGCAGCCACGGCCACAGGGCGATATCGGCTATGGAGAATTGATCTCCGGCGATATAGCGTTGCTGACCAAGTTGCGATTCAATCACCCGGCACTGGCGAAGGCTTTCCTGCAGGTAGCGCTGTTTGGAATAGGGCTGCTCTTCACGGGCGTAACGCACAAAGTGGTGGGCTTGACCCTGCAGCGGTCCGACGCCGGCCATTTGAAACATCAGCCATTGCAGCTCGGCGTAGCGCTGGGTGGGCTGGCGAGATAGCAGCTGGCCGCTTTTCTCCGCCAGGTAAATCAGAATCGCGCCGCTTTCAAACACCGTGATCGGCCCGTCTTCGGCATCGTTATCGACAATCACTGGCAACTTGTTGTTGGGGTTTAAGGCCAATAGCTCAGGGCTAAACTGGTCGCCCTGGCTAATATCGTAGGGAATAACGCGGTAGTTCAAGCCCAGCTCTTCCAGCGCAATAGAAATCTTGTGGCCGTTGGGGGTAGGCACCGTATGTAAGTCGATCATCGCAGCTCTCGGTTTGTTATTATGTCAATAATATTGACATTGTGCCGAGGCGATTGTCTACCCCCAAGATTTTTCTAATTCTCATATTGGCGAGTTGACGCGCCGCAAGAAAGCCGCTAATAATGTAAACTTAGTTGACATTAATTTGGGTCGTGTAAGGCGCTTCACTGCACCGGATGGCTCAAACGCAACAACAATAATAATAGAAAAGATGGGTGCCTATGTTTATCAACAGCAGTACATCGTTACGTCCTCACTGCGTGGCCATCGCACTAATACTGACGGCTCACAATGCGTTTTCCGCGCCGGTAAAAGAGCGCAGGGTGTTGGAGGAGGTCATCGTCAGCGCGCAGAAAGTCGAGCAATCGTCTCAGGATGTGCCCATTTCGCTCACCGCCGTGAGCGGCGAATTTATGAAAGAAGTGGGCGCGGTTAACCTGCAAGACCTCGCCCCCTATATGCCCAATGTGCGCTTTTCCTCCGATACCGATCCGGCACTTACCCAGGTAAATATTCGCGGATTTGGTTCCAACCCGCTGAACGCCGCTTTCGAAAGCTCGGTGGGTTTCGTGCAGGACGAGGTGTTTTACAACCGCCCCTCGTACTTTAGCGAAGCCATGTTTGATATTGCCCGAATTGAAGTCCTGCGCGGGCCGCAGGGTACCCTGTTTGGGAAAAACACCGTGGCGGGCGTATTCAATGTCAGCTCGGCTGACCCCACCGACGACTTCTCCGGAAAACTGCAATGGCAGGAAAACGATGCCGATGAACGCTACCTGGAAGCGGCAGTAGCCGGTGGCGTGGGCGACCATCTTTCGCTGCGCGTTTCGGCGATGGATCGCGACAAAGAGGGCGACTTGTATAACCAATTTTTGCAGCGCCGCGACGATCAACACGAACAAAATGCCCAGCGCTTGAAAATCTTTTTCGACCCCAGCGATTCGCTGCATATGGAGCTGAATGCCTACCAATCGGAAACTATGGCCAATTACTGGGGACTGCAAATATTCAAACTGGACGACGACACCCGCACTTTTCTTGAAAACTACGACCCGAATATTGAAGACAACCCCTACGACTTTCGCAGCTCTTACAATGTGCCGGGCTTTATCGAAAAAACATCCGACAGCCTGTCACTGCTAAGTGAATGGCAACTGGGCGACGTTGCCGGGCTACAGAACAGCGCGTTTACTCTGATTGTTGCCGACAGCGAGCTATACATCGACAGCCTTGTCGACCTCGATGCCTCTCCTGCCGACCTTGCCAAACTGGCGGTGACCTCTGACTACAATCAGCAGTCGCTGGAGCTTCGGTTTACTGCCAGCAGCGAGAGCCTGTTCGGATTGGGTGAAGGCGTTAATCTGGTTGCTGGTATCTACGCACTGCATTCAGAATTTGAGCAGCACACTCAAATTACCGCAGGCGACGACCTGCTGGCCTACCTCACCACCGACGATGCCCTGCAACTGATTAGTGGCAACCCCAATGGGGGGTCAGGTGGTTTGCTAGGTAGTTTGAACTTGGCAGGGCTGGGGCTGATTTCCGGCTTAGGCGCCACCGTGATTGATGACGATAGCTACCTGCTGGACTACTTTCTGGATGTGGAAGCCTACGCGGCCTTTGCCCAATTCAGCTGGTACATCACCGATAAGTGGGTGCTTACTCCGGGACTGCGCTACAGCCGCGAAACCAAAACTGCCGACGCCTCGGGTGCCTCGCGCTGCCGCACTGGCAACCTGGGGCTGCCGTGTTTGATGGGCACCGCGCTAAGCGCCGAGGAATATCAGGAGGAAGGTATCGAGCGCGAAGAGAGTGACCTGTCGCCCAAGCTGTCGCTTCAGTACTATTTGAACGAAGACACCAATATCTTTATCAGCTACGCCCGCGGTTACAAAAGTGGTGGCTTTAATGCATCGTCCTTCGGTGGTGAAGACCTCAATTTCGAGCCCGAAAAAGCTGTCACCGTCGAGGCCGGTTTAAAAGGCAGCTTTTTGGACAACACCCTGCGTTTTAACCTCGCCGTGTACCAAACCCAGTTTGAAAACCTGCAAGTACTGGCCTTCAACGGTGCCTTCTTCGATGTAAAAAACGCCGCTACCGCCACCTCTGACGGCCTCGAAATGGACGTTATGTGGATCACGCCAATGCCGTTTCTGCGGCTTGCCGGTTCTGTAGGCCTGTTGGATGCGCGCTACGACAGTTACCCCGCCGCGCCAGCGCCGATTAATGAAGGTGTCGACGCCCAGCAAGACCTTGGCGGTCGACGCATCTCCTTCGCCCCAAAAGAAACCGCCAGCTTTACCCCAACGTTGGAGTTCCCGGTCTTCGGCCTGGCCATGAGTACCAGCGTCGATATTCTCTACCAAGGCGATCAATACACCGACGGCGACCTGGATAAAAACACCTTTTCGCCGGGCTACACCACCGTGTCGGCGCGGGTGAGCCTGGCATCGTTGGATTCCGGCTGGGCAATTACCGTTGGCGGCAGCAACCTCACCGACGAAGAAGTGCTGGGGCAAGTGCTCGATACCGTGTTTTTCCCCGGCACTTACAACACCCGGCAGAAGTCGATGCGGAAAATTTTTGCTTCGCTGAATTATCAGTGGTGAGCGAACGGGTTTTCCGCACAGGTGAGTTTGGGGGGCGGAAAGTGCTAGGCTAGCTGTCCAATAATCAGAAGGGCATTTGCTATGCACGACACGCTTCCCGATACCGGCCTGCAACTGCGCTCGCTGGTCACCGACGACGGTTACCTCAAGCTGATACTGAAATCCTCACCGATCCCCGAGCCGGGCGACGATGAGGTGGTGGTGCGCATTGAGGCGACCCCCATCAATCCCTCGGATCAGGCCACACTGATTGCCCCCGCCGATGTCAGCACCGGCAAAACCACGGGCAGTGGTGCCGATACCGTGTACACCGCCAAACTGCGCCCTGGCCTGGAGGGGCGCGTTAAACCGCGAATTGGCAAGCCGCTGGCAGCGGGGAATGAAGGGGCGGGCACCGTGGTCAAGGCCGGTGCGAGCACCGCCGCCCAGGCACTGCTGGGCAAAACCGTGGCGGTGATGGACGGCGCGCTTTACTGCCAGTACCGCAAAGTGAATGTGATGCAGTGTCTGCCATTGAATGAGGGTACCTCGGCCCGCGACGGCGCGTCCTGCTTTGTGAATCCCCTGACGGCACTGGGTATGGTTGAGACGATGCGCCGTGAAGGTTTCAAGGCGCTGATCCACACGGCAGCGGCGTCCAATCTCGGGCAGATGCTTAACCGTGTCTGCCAGAAAGACGGCATTGAACTGATTAATATTGTGCGCAAGCCCGAGCAGGTTGAATTGCTGAAATCCCAGGGCGCCAAATACGTCTGCAATTCCAGCGACGACAGCTTTATGAGCGATCTGACCCGGGCGATTGAAGAGACGGGTGCCTACCTGGCGTTTGATGCCACCGGCGGTGGTGAGCTGGGTAGCCGTATTCTCACCTGCATGGAAAAAGCGGCGCTGAAAGATGTTGCCCTGCCGGGGCCGTATGGCTCCGATACCTTCAAACAGCTCTACATCTACGGCAGCCTGGATTTGTCGCCGACGATTATCCATCGCAACTTCGGTTTTAGTTGGGGCATTAACGCTTGGCTGCTGACACCGTTTATTGCCAAGGTCGGGCCAGAGCGCGCCGGCGAATTACGCCAGCGCGTGGCCGATGAGCTACACACCACCTTTGCCAGCCACTACAGCGATGAAGTGTCGCTGCTGGATGTATTGCAGGCCGACGTGGTTGCAGAGTACAGCCAGCAGGCCACCGGCAAGAAATACCTCATTAATCCCAGCCGGTAAGCGCCTTCGCGTGCCGGGCGACCAAGCCCGGCACGTCCTTCCTTACAGCACTCAGTCCGCAAAGCCCTTTTTCTGCAACCACGCATCGCAGCGCGATATGGCGTCGTCGAGTTTATCGGGTTGGCCGAAGTAGTAGTGCGTCGCGCCCTCCACTTCGTACAGTTCTTTGTCGTCGTGGGCAATGGCGTTGTACAAGCGGTGAGTGTGGCTGGGGGTGCAGGCATCGTCGGCGGTATTGCCAATGACGAGAATTGGCACGCTGATTTTCGCTGCGCAGGCTTGGCCGTCGGCATTGGAGTCGTCGTAGCTCCACTGTGACAACCAGCTTCGCAGGGTACAGAATCGAGCCAGCCCAACGGGGCCATTGTTCACGACTTTGGGGTCGCCGAGGTAGCACCAATTTTCCTGTCGGTCATTGGGGTCGACGCTGGGGTCCAGCCAGCGCGGGTCGGCCATGGTGCCGTGTACCACAAAGCCAAATTCGTCGTTGGGTCGGTCGCTGTCTTTCAGGTATTGCAGCTTGTCTTTTACCCAGGCGGTAATCTTTCTGTTGCGGGCAATTTGCGCGGCGCGATAGCGGCTGAGGAACTCCTCGCTATAGGGCGGCTGATTGGGGTTGGCCGGGTCGTAGAGGTCCAGGCCTGGGTCTTTGTTGTCCGGGTTGGCTTCATCGAGAATTGAGGCGTCCATCCATTCGGTAAGGGTATGAGCGCGGCTGACGTGGGCGGCAAGAATCATCACGCCGTCGGCGGGAATCAGCCCTTGGATGGTGAGGTCTACCGAGTCGCCCGCGGGGGTGTGGGTAATGGTCGGGTTTTCCGCCTGGCTTTGATAAAACAGCGACAGTGAGCCGCCGCCACTCCACGCCGCAAGAATCACTTTGTCGTAACCCAGCTCTTCTTTGGCATGGCGGATGCAGTTGCCCATATCGATGGCGACTTTTTCCATAATCAGTGCGCTGTCGTTACCGGAGTAGCGGCTTTGGCAGTAAATGACCGGGTAACCAGCCTTGGCCATGGCGACCACCATTGGTAGGTATTCGCCGCCGCCAACGGGGTGCATAAACAGAATGACGTTGTTGCAGCGCGGCTGTTTGGGCTTGAGATGGTGGGATTTAAGGGCGCCAAAATCCAGAGGGCCGCCGTAGGTTTCCTTAAACGGGCTTTTATCCTGATAGAAAATTAAATAGGGAATACGCTCGTAGCTTCTCGTCGATTCGCTCATTATATTTATCCTATTGGCGAGGCTGTGCTCTGATTTATTGTCAATATAGTTTACAAAAAAATAAACGCTATGGCATGCTGGTAGGGTGTTTTTTTTTCAGTTTGCCCTACAATCGCTGGCACCACAGAGAAAGTGAAATGAACTTATGAAGAAATTGGTTGAGCAGGATCAGGGCTATTTGATCGGCACACTTGCCTACGCCCTGTACTGGGTGGACGAAAGCTTGCAGGCGAGTTTGGCTGCGGCCGGTTGGGAGCGGATGAACCGCACCCGTTCGATGATTATGTTGAGCGTAACCGCAGGCATTAACCGCCCTGCTGATATGGCGCGCAACCTTGGTGTGAGCCGTCAGGCGATCCACCAGTTGCTGCAGGGTTTAAAGGACGAAAATATTTTGGAGCTTGTGCCCGACCCCAAAGACAAGCGCGCAAAAATGGTGAAGTTCAGCGCCGAGGCGGATGATATTCGCCGCGATGCCCAGGCAATTTTATTGGGTATTGAGGAGGAGCTTCGCAAGCGAATCGGCAAAACCGCCTTCAATGGTTTGAAGCAAGCGCTGAACAGAAGCTGGGGGCCGATCGCCATCGTTGAGCCGGAAAAATAATCACCCTTTTACCGAAAATAATAATAGGAGCGGTTAATGACTAAGATTTGTGTGTTGTTCCACAGTGGCTACGGCCATACCCAGCGTCTTGCAGAGACCATAGTGGAAAGCCTTGCCGAGCAGGCCGAGGTAACGGCGATTGCGATTTCCCAAGACGGTGAGATCAGCGACGCGCACTGGCAGGCCTTGGATGACAGCGACGGTATTTTATTTGGCTCGCCCACGTATATGGGCAGCGTGTCCTGGCAGTTTAAGCGGGTGGCTGACGCCTCCAGTGGCCGCTGGATGATGCAAAACTGGAAGGATAAATTGGCCGGCGGTTTTACCAACTCCGCATCGATGAACGGTGATAAGTCTTCAACGCTGGCCTATCTGCATACCTTTGCGATGCAGCACGGCATGTTGTGGGTGGGCACCGCGTTGCCGGCGGCCAATACCAAAGCGGCGCAGCGAAACGACGTTAATTACCTGGGGGCGTTTAGTGGTTTGATGGCGCAGTCGCCCGCCGATGCCGGCGCCGACGAGGCGCCCCTGCCCGGCGATCTTGAAACTGCCAAACTGTTTGCTGCGCGTTTTGTTGCGCAGTGCCAGCGTTTGGCCTAATGAAGGTAAGGGCGCGGTAAGTGCCGCGCCACAAACTTAGCCCCGGCCGCGTTTATCCAGCCGCTCTGCGCCGAAGACTTCCTCTTTTTGTTTGCGTGTTTTTGCCGTCCAGGCATTCAATGCATCACGCGCGCTGGCGGCTTCATCTTTCATAATAGCGTCGCTATTTTCTGCGCGGCAGGTGATTTCCACCTGAATGCCATTGGGGTCGTACATATATACCGAGTGAACAAAGCCGTGGTCTATGGGGCCAAGGCAGGTTTTGCCGGCGGCGTTTAAATAGTCCTGCCATTCGCGCAAGCTATCCAGCGACTCGGCTTCAAATGCCAGGTGCATGTCGAAGCTATCTTTGCGGCCAAAATGCTCGGGCTTGGAAATGCCGGGCTCATCAAAAAAGGCGATGTAGTTGCCGTCTGCCATTTCAAAAAAGATATGCAAGAAGTGGCGATTGCGACCGAGGTTTTCGCCAAAGTCGATGTCTTCTTCAAAGGCGGCGGCGAGTGTTAAGCCGAGAAGGTCTTCATAAAACCAGCGTGTTTGCTCGGCATCTACACAGCGATAGGCGGCGTGATGAATGTTTCCCAGGGCCTGAAGTGGTTTGTTCATCGCCTGTGGTTCTCCCATTTTTAATTATCGTTTTTAGTATTGGCCAGCTGATTGCAATAAGTCAATATACTTGACAATAATGAATCATGTTGATTGTATAAGCAAGAACTAGCAGGCCTCTGCAATACACCTCTTGAGGGTTCGCTGGCTTGTGTAGTGGCTCCCTAACAGCGCAGATAAAGAGAAGAATATGGCGATGTCTCGAGACTGGATGCAGATACGTAGCGAGTTGGTGGATTTCTTGGAGCAGGAGATTTATCCGCGCGAGCCGCTATTGCAATCTGCCGATAAAACCCTTGCCGAGGCGGAATTGGCCGCGCTGGTTAAGAAGGCCAGGGCAAAGCACTTATGGGCCTTTGGCCACCCCGAAGAGATAGGCGGTATGGGCTTGCCGTTTTTGGAATACGCCTACCTGAATGAGGTTATCGGCCGCTCGGAATTCGCTCAGCGCATTTTCGGCACGTATTCCTTGCAGGACTCCATCATGTTGAATGCCTACGCGTCTGACAGTCAGCGCGAGCGTTATTTGCTGCCGCTGGTTGCCGGTGACATCAACCCCAGTTTTGCGATGACCGAGCCAGGTATTTCCAGCTCTGACCCCACGCAGCTGCAGACCACCGCAGAATTAATAGACGGCTATTGGCATATTAATGGCCGCAAGTGGTTTACCACCGGCGCCGATATTGCCGCCTACACCACGGTAATGTGCCGCACCGAAACGCAGGCGCCCGACCACAGCGCATTCAGCATGATTATTGTGCCAATGGGTACGCCGGGCTATTCCATCCTTCGGGATACGCCGGTGCTGGGCATCGCAGGCGGCCACTTCGAGGCCGAGTATGTCAATGTAAAAGTGCCGGCCGACAACCTGTTAGGTGAGCGCGGCGCGGGGTTTAAAATCGCCCAGCGGCGCCTCGGCCCCGGGCGAATATTCCACTGCATGCGCTGGCTTGGTCAGGCCCAGCGCGCCTACGACCTGATGTGTAAGCGTTTGCTGTCGCGCAGCGCCTTTGGCTCTGGCCTCGCCGATAAACAGTTAATGCAGCAGCATGTGTTCAACAGTTACCAGGATATTCAGGCCTGCCGCCAGCTAACTTTGCACGCCGCCAAGCGCATCGACGCGGGCGATATTGCCAGAGTGGAAATTGGCGCAATTAAAGTGGCCGGTGCCGGCATGTTGCACCGGGTAATTGACCGTGCCATTCAGGTTTATGGGGCCGAAGGCCTTACCGATGACACTCCGCTAAGCCGGATGTATCGCCATGCCCGCGAAGCGCGGCTCTATGACGGCCCGGACGAAGTGCATGTTCAGTCGGTGGCGAAGCAACTGCTGCGAGCCTATGAAAAAGGTCAGGGCTGGGACTTTGGCCAGCGCGATGCCGAGTTTGCGTCATGACGGATATGGCCTTAGTCCGCTTGCTGGAAGAATGCCTGTCCGGGCATTGGCAGAGTAGCGTGACCATCGACAATGTTAAGCAATTAACGGGCGGTGCAGCGTCGCAAACCACCGCGTTTGATGCCTGGGCAGAGGGCAAGTTGCAGCCGCTGATCTTGCGTTGTGGCGACGATGAACACCAGTTTGAAAATGCCCTGACCAAACCCACCGAAGCCAGTTTGCTGGAGTTGGTGTATCAGCAGGGCTTGCCGGTGCCGGAAGTGATCGCTCACATACCGGCCAGTGACGTGAGCGGCGCCGGTTTTGTGATGCGGCGGCTCGCAGGCGAGGCACTACCTAAGCGCATTCTTACTGACGCGCGTTTTGCCACTGCCCGCGAGCTACTCGCTGGTCAGTGCGGCGCTGTTTTGGCGTCTTTGCACAATATTGATCCGCGTCGCGCCGCTATGCTGGAGTCAGTGTCGGTAGAAGACGACGTGCTGCGTTACCGGGAACGTTATCGGGAATTTGGCCAGTGTTTGCCGGTGTTTGATTTGGCCTTTCGCTACTTATTGGACACCCCGCCAACGCCGCGCCAAGCCGCCATCGTGCACGGCGATTTTCGCAACGGCAATATCCTGGTGGACGAGCAGGGCCTGAGCGGGGTGCTGGATTGGGAGTTGGCGCATATCGGCAACCCGATAGAAGACCTCGGCTGGCTGTGTGTGAATTCCTGGCGCTTTGGCCGCGTCGACAAAGCGGTGGGCGGCTTTGGTGACAAGCGTGCACTGTTGGAAACCTATAACCGCGGCCGCGACACCGATGTTAGCGAGCAGGAGCTGGCCTATTGGGAGGTGTTTGGCGTGCTGAAATGGGGGGTGATCTGCCTGTATCAAAGTGCCATTCATTTGCAGGGTAAGCAGCGCTCGGTTGAGCGGGCGGTGATTGGCCGGCGTTTGTCTGAGTGCGAGGCCGACCTTATTCGGCTGCTGAAGGAGCATTAATCATGGCTATTGAGCATCCCAATGCCGAGCAATTACTGGAAGCGGTTAGTGAGTTTTTAAAACAGTCGATACTGCCCGCCGTGGACGCGCCGGCCCTGTCGTATCAATTGCGGGTGGCAATCAATGGCCTTGGTATTGTCGGTCGCGAGTTGAGTGCAGGGGGGAATCAGCAGCGCGGCGAGCAAGCATTGCTCGCCGAATTCCTGGGCCAACGGGGCGAGTTGGTAACACTGCGTGAACAGCTTCGCTCTCACATTGAGGGCAGCGACGCGCCGTACCGCGACCCGGCTTTGCTGGAAATGTTGCAGAAAATCAGCGATGCCAAACTGGCTATCGACAATCCAAAGTATCAACCGGTGCGGCTATCGAGTGCAGGCATTCGGTAATGACCTGAACGTGTTTTAACAAGCAATACAACAATAAGGAGAACAACATGGATCTGAATAACAAAGTGGCACTGTTTACCGGCGGCGCATCGGGCCTGGGAGAGGCGACGGTGCGCGCCTACGCCGCCAAAGGCGCCAGGGTTGCTATCTTCGATATGAACGAGGCTCGCGGTAACGCTTTGGTGGAAGAGTTGGGCAGCGACCGCGCGGCGTTTTATAACGTGAACGTGGCGGATGAACAGTCGGTGGCCTCGGCCATCGATGCCCTGGTTGAAAAATTTGGCGGTCTGCATATCTGTAACAATTACGCCGGTATCGGTAACGCGATTAAAACCCTTGGTAAGCAGGGCGTGTTTCCGCTCGATGCCTATAAAACCGTTATCGATGTGAACTTGATTGGCACCTTTAATGTTGCCCGCCTCGCCGCTAAGGCGATGGCTGACGCGGCACCCTACCAGGATAACGCTCGTGGCGTCATTATTAATACCGCTTCGGTTGCCGCCTACGAAGGGCAGGTGGGACAAGTGGCCTACAGTGCATCAAAGGGTGGTGTGGTTGGCATGACATTGCCAATGGCGCGCGACCTGGCCAGCTATGGCATTCGCGTAAACACTATAGTGCCGGGCCTTATTCATACGCCGCTGTTTGAAACTCTGTCGGAGGTGGCATACAAGTCGCTGGAAGCCAGTGTGGTTAACCCTCAGCGTTTGGGTCGCCCAGAGGAAATTGCTCACCTGTCGGTGATGATCGCCGAGAATGAATACATGAACGGCGAGTGTATTCGTCTCGATGGTGCCATTCGTATGCAGCCGCGCTAATCGCGCGGTACTCCTCATATAAAGCAACGGCGAGGCGACAGCCATGTTTACTAATTTTAATCAGTACCACGCCTTTCATGCGCAGCGTCGCGGCGACGCCATGATGCTGCAAGACGACAGCCAGACACTGACCTTTGCCCAGGCCTGGGACTATGTGGGTACGATTGCCGGGGCCATGCAGCGCCAGGGCATTCGCAAAGGCCAGCGCGTGGGCATACTGGCAAAAAACTCTGTCGATAATTTATGTGTATTCCTCGCCTGTGCGCGCCTTGGTGCGATTGCGGTGGGCCTGAATTACCGACTGAGTGAAGGCGAGCTCGAATATATTGCCGACGACGCGCAACTGGTGGCGCTGTTTCTCGACGGGGAGTTCGACAGCCTGTGCGGGCCTGTCATGCAGGCACTGCCGCGCATTTACCTGGCGCCGACAGCGGGGCAAGACGACCTTAAAAGCTGGTGCAAGGGCGCGAATGCCCCCGCCGAGGTGGATATTGCTGGCGACGATATTTTGTTTCATATGTACACCAGCGGCACCACCGGCCGCCCGAAGGGCGTATTGATTAGCCACAGCAATGTGCTACTGAATAGTTATCAGGCGTCCATGAGTACCGGCGTGTGGCCGGCCGAAAACGACAAGGCATTGGTGATTGCGCCCACCTTCCATGCAGTGGGTTTGGTGGGTGCAATGCTCGGCGTGATATACGGTTCGGCGATGGTGATTCACCGCGACTACGATCCGGTGGGCATGATCGAAACGCTGGCCAACGAAAAGATCACCACCGTGGCAGTGATTCCGGTAATGCTGCAGTTTTCGCTGGCAATGGTCGAGAATGTTGAGCGCTATGATTTCTCTGCGCTGAAAACGATTAACTACGGTGGCTCGCCCATTTCCGAAAGTTTGCTGCAGGATTGTATGCGCATTTTTGGCTGCGACTTTGTACAGGGTTACGGGCAAACCGAAGCGACGATGGGGCTGACGTTTCTCACCGCCGACGATCACCGCCGTGCTTTGGCGGGTGAGCCCGGTCTGCTGCGCTCTTGCGGTCGCGCTGTGTTTGCTACCGCGTTAAAAGTGGTTGATACCGAAGGCCGTGAATGTGCGCCGGGCGAAGTAGGGGAGATTCTCGCCAAGGGCCCGCAAATTATGCAGGGATACTGGCAGCGACCCGAAGCGACCGCCGAAACCATCGTTGATGGCTGGCTGCATACCGGCGATGCGGGCATTATCGATGAGCGTGGCTATGTATTTATTCAAGACCGCGTGAAAGACATGATTATCTCCGGTGGCGAAAATATTTACCCGGCTGAAATTGAAAACCTGCTGATGTCGCACCCGGAAATTTCCGATGTGGCGATTATCGGCGTGCCGGACTCGCGGTGGGGAGAAGTGCCACTGGCCGTTGTGGTCTCGGCGCCGGAGTGTGAAATCAGCCTGGCGGAAATGAAAACGTTCTGCGAAGGAAAACTGGCGGCATTTAAAGTGCCTAAGCATATTTGTTTTGTGCCAGGGCTGCCGCGCAACCCGTCGGGAAAAATTTTGAAGAAAGAACTCCGCGAAATGTTTGCCGAGCAATACCGGCTCGACAACAGCGAAACGGTGTAAGGGAGTTAGGACATGTCGACAGCAGAAACCATCAAGGCAGCGCGCAAACCCACTTCTGATATCGATCATCTGCCGGGAGATCGCGGGGCCTTGCCAATTTTGGGTGACACCATACCCTTTCTTACCGACTACTTTGCCATGTCGATGGAAAAGTATCGCAAGTATGGTCGAATTTTTCGCAGCAATGCGCTGCTGCAAAAAACGGTGGTAATGGTCGGGCCTGAAGCCAATGAAATATTGCTAAAAGACAGCGAAAAACTGTTTTCCAGTAAGCGTGCCTGGGATCCATTCCTGGATCGTTTATTTCCCAACGGTCTGATGCTGATGGATTTCGCCGACCATAAACTCAATCGGCGAATACTGCAGTCGGCGTTTAAAAAAGATGTACTGGCAAAGTATGTCGATACCATGAACCCGATGATCGATCAGCGCCTTGCGCAACTGCCCGCTGGGCAGCAGGTCATGTTTAAAGACGAGATTAAGGCGATTCTTCTCGATGTGGCGGCACAGGTATTTATGGGCGTCGACATTGGTGACGACGCGCAAAAAATTAATCGCGCCTTTGTTCACGCAATGGAGGCGTCGCTGGCCGTTGTTAAGTTGCCGATTCCCGGAACTACGTGGAAAAAAGGCTTGGATGGCCGCAAAACATTGGAGCGTTTTGTCGAGCAACATATTCAGAAAAAACGCGAGCAGGAAACCGATGATTTCTTCTCGCAGTTTTGTCACGCCAAAGATGAAGACGGCAACTTCCTCGATGACAAAGCCGTTCGCGACCATATTATCTTTCTGTTGTTTGCGGCCCATGACACGACCACCAGCACGCTGTGTTCAACGATATATTTATTGGCAAAAAATCCTGAGTGGCAGGAAAAATTACGCGAAGAATTTGCCAGTATCGACAGCGACTCGCCCAGCTTTGATCAGCTTGCTGAGTTTTCCTTGGCGGGCTTTGTGATGCAGGAAGCGCTGCGTATGTACCCGCCGGTGGCGGTGGTGCCACGGCGCACGGTGCGCGAAACCGAGATATTCGGTTACCGTATTCCAGCCAATACCTCTATTGGCATTTCGCCGCTGATGACTCACTACCTGGAAGAGTGGTGGACTGAGCCCACGCGCTTTGACCCAATGCGGTTCTCGCCAGAGCGGGCCGAGCACAAAAAGCACTTCTACCAGTGGCTGCCATTTGGTGGTGGCAGTCATAAATGCATCGGCCTGAACTTTGCGGAGATTCAGGTGAAGATAGTGCTGTTTCATTTGTTAAAGCGCTACCGCATTGAAGCGGAGCCCGGCTATGAAATGCCCTACAATCCGGTGCCGATTTCCTTCCCAACCGATGGCCTGCCGCTACGTTTTATGTCACTAGAGGAGTAGTTTGGCAGCGACCCAGCGCGCTGCCTCGTCGGCACTACCGGCGTGTGGCAGGTGCTGGATTTGCGGCTCAGCGATACCCACCGCGATTAACAAGCGTGCTCGATGATGGGCTTCGGTCTTGTCGTGACCCATAGCGACAAATAGCTGCACGACAAAATTCATTAGCAATTGGTCGGCATGGTGCACGGCCGCGGCAACGGCGTCTTCTTCGCGTGCCCAATTTCGCATGACTTGGTCCAGGCGCGAGAAATTACTGCTCAGCCAGAAGCTGATTAGCTCTTCAAACGCGCGCTCGGGTTCGTCGTGGGCACTTTGGCGAATGCGCTGATGAATGCTCTGCTGAAACTCGTCGGCCCAAAACGCCACCAGCGCCTCGATCAGTTTCGCCCGCCCTTTGAAGTGCCAGTAAAAGCTCCCCTTAGAAACACCCAGCTGCTGGCATAGGCTGTCTATGGTCAACGCTTTCACGTTGCCTTCATTGGCCAGTATTTCCAGTGCAGCGTGAATAAACTGCGTTTTTGATTTGCGGCTTTTTTGTGGCTGCGGGTCGCCCATGCATCACCTGATAGTCAAATATATTGACAATATATTTTCCGTACCATACGGTATAGTATGTAGTGGTTGTACTCACAATAATCGATAAGAATGAGTAGACGCAATGTTTGTTGAGCAATTATCTGCAGCGCTGGTGCCCTACTATCTGCAAATAAAATTTTTCCATGTGGCCTGTGCGATGATCTGGTTGGCCAGCACATCGGTGGCCTATATCAATTACCTGCTGCCGGCGATTAAGGCCTGGCAGCGCGCGCCGGACGACGAGCGCTTGCTGCGTCAGCGTAATATCGCCATGGAGCGCTTTGATCAGGGCGTGGTACTGGAGCACGTGGCCTTTCCGCTATTGCTGCTAAGTGGTTTGTTGCTGCTCACGGTTGGCCCCTGGGGGCTGGCACATTTCTGGCTTAGCCTAAAGTTGTGCATTGTGGTGCTGGTGTTTCTGCCTATTGAGGCCATGGATTATTGGTTGTCGCATTTCGGTGGTAACAAGCGTGCTATTCGCGTGTCGGGGCAGGGTGATGTCACCCTGAGCTACGAACAGGCCATTGCCCATCATTGGTTGTTCTTAGTAGTGAGTACGCCGGTAATTTCAGTCACCGGTTTATTGGTTCTTTACCTCGCGGTTGTTAAACCCGTTTAAAACGAGCGACTTGATAATGAATAATAAAATGTCTGCTGCGCCGTCCCCGCAAACGCTGAGCAAAATCGCCATCGCTATGGGGGCCTATGTTTTGCTGGTGATCTGGCCCTGTTTTGATGCCCTGCGCCTGTTTATTGCTGAAGATAACCGGGCGTTTAGCCTGCATCACTTAGCGGTGGCTGCAGGCAGTGCACTGGCGGTGACTATTTTTTCCCAGCGGGTGATGCTGTCGCTGTGTCGGCCGCCCGTCGATAAAGCGGTTCACTTTACGGAGGGGGAAGTGCGATGAACAAGGCAATGAAAACGCACTGTTTGTGTGGGCTGGTTATTGGTCAGTTGTTGGCGTTACCTGCAATGGCAGCAGAGCACAAGCGCGCCTCTCATATCGAAGAAGTGATCGTCACCGCACAAAAGCGTTCGGAGTCGATTCAAGATGTGCCCATCGCGGTATCTGTACTCAGTGCTGAGCGCATGAAAAATTCTGCCATCGCGTCTTTTGAAGATATTTCTCTGGCCAGCCCGAATACGGAAATTAATATGACGCCGGGTTATGTACAGGTGGGTATGCGCGGCCTGAACTCGCCGATTAATGATGGCATGGAGCAGGCGGTAGGGATCTATGTGGATGGCATTTACTACGGAAAAATGGCCTTCCTGCAAGATGCATTTCTAGATCTGGCCCGAGTGGAAATGTTGAAAGGGCCGCAGGGCACGCTGTTTGGTAAAAACACGGTGGCCGGCGCAATAAGCATCAGTACCGCCCAACCTGAGGAAGAGTGGCGGGTATCGGCCAGCGCCGCTCATGGGCAGTTTTCCGGTGAAAAATATGACGCCATGATCAATGCGCCGCTGGTGGAAGACCGGCTCGCTCTGCGCGTTGCCGCGACCAGCGACCGCCGTGATGGCTATGTAAATAATGTGTTGCGCGGCACAGATGAAAAGCGCGTCGACAAAGAGGGACTGCGCGCCAAGCTATTGTTTACGCCGCTGGATACCTTGACGGCCGTGTTGACCTACTACCAGGGTGAGTCGCGAGACAGTGGGCAAGGCTGGGAGCCCTTCGTGCTGGGTGGCGACGCCGCGCTTGTGCACGGTTTGTTCGACCCGAATCTGGAAGCCAACTTTGATTACCGCAGCCACGCCGACGGGCCGAATGAAAGCTGGAGCGACACCGAAGTATGAAATCTGGAGGCGAATTGGGATGTCGCCGAGCACCGGCTAACGCTGATTGCCAGCGACGCACGCGCCGAGGAATGGTTATACCTGGATGCTGATACGGCCTCGGCACCGATCGCCGACTGGGGGCGCGAAACCGACTACCGCCAGCAAATGCTGGAGCTGCGTTTGAGTTCGCCGCCGGGCAAGCTGGAATACCTAGTGGGGGCCTTCGCGTTTCAGTCTGACAATGACCTGACCGGCGAGCTGCGCATGCTGCCCAAGGGGCCACTTCAGGGCTTGTTACTGCCTGCGCTCGGTTTGGATGTTGTGACCGATCTGCTTGGCGGCGTGCTGACGCCATTGCTCGACTCCCTCGATAATCTATTGGGCGCGTTAACCACCGATGCCTTGCACCAACGTTTCATTCAACATACCGAAACCCTGGCGCTGTTCTCGCAACTCACCTGGAATATTAATGACCGATTGAGCCTGGTGGCTGGCTTGCGGGCATCGGAAGAAAAGAAAAAGGTAGACCTGGACCAGAATTATGAGCAAACCGGCTTGCTGTTGCAGTCTGCCTTCGGGGTGACCGAGTACCAGCTGAAGGACACGCGGGAAGAGTCCAATATCGCCCCCAAGCTATCGATGAAATACAGCCTGGACGACGATTTGATCTACGCCAGCTATTCAGAAGGATTTAAAGCGGGAGGCTATAACCCGCTGGCACGCACGGCGGATGAGTCCGGCTTTGATCAGGAACGCGCCAAGGCCTATGAGCTGGGCTACAAGCTCACTGCCTACGACGGCGTACTTACGATTAATACCGCGCTCTACCACACTGAATTTAGCGATATGCAGATACAGGCATTTATCGGCAACGGCTTTATTGTGAACAATGCAGCGAAGGCGACCACTGAGGGGGCGGAGATTGATATCAGTTGGCAGCCCTGGCGTGGCAGCCAGTTCTTTGCGAGTTGGGGCTATAGCGATGCCCGTTTCGACAGCTATAAAGACGGGCCTTGCCCGGCGTCATCCAATGAAGAAACCTGCGATCTGAGTGGATCGCAGTTACCGCGCGCGCCAAAGATCAGCGCCACCGCTGGCTTTAATGTTGCCGTACCGTTGTGGCAAGAAAAGGTCGCCATGATGGTCGGTGCTGATATGAGCTGGCGTGACCGGATATTGTTTGATCTGGATGCCGACCCTATCGACAGCCAGGATGCGTATCACCTAATTAATCTTCATGCCGGCATCGTCGACCCGAATGGGCGCTGGCAATTTATGGGACATATTAAAAATCTGGAGAACAAAACCATCCGTCATTTTGCGGCAGATATGCCCATCTTCAGTGGCTCTCATATGGGCTTTTTGATGCCGCCTCGCATATTCAGTGCTGAGTTGCGGTTCGCACTTTAGCGATTTTTTTGTAGTAATTGATGGCGCTGTGAAGCGATGACTATTTTGCACTTCTCGCACTTGCTAGGCTGGAAAAATTCTAACAAAAAGCCAGTAGTGAAGAGGCGTCATGACTTCCCGCAGAGACTTTATTCGTTCTAGTGCCGCCGTTGTTGCCATGGGTGCCACGGCCTGTGGCGGCGGTGGAGGTGGCGCCGGTAGTACAAGTAGCGACGAGGCTAATGACATTATTATGTCGGGAGTTTCATCGGCAGATACTCCCCAGCCCGATCTTCCCCCGGCATCCGCAGAACTACACTTGCTCAAACGCGCGACGTGGGGGGCAACGCCGCAGAGTATGCAGGCAGTGGCGGAAGTTGGCGCAAATGCCTGGCTTGAGGAGCAGCTGTCGATGTCGGCGGCGCGCGACGCTGACGTTGAGGCGGAGGTTAATTTCCGCTGGCCTACCGTCAACTACGACGGCTGCCGTCTCGCTCAGCTCAATGATGATCGCCGAGCGATGGGAGAGCTGCGCAGTGCGACGCTGTTTCGGCGGGTTTTTAGCCGTCGCCAGTTGTTTGAGGTGATGGTCGATTTTTGGAGCGATCACTTCACAATCTATCACGGAGATGGCATTGCGCGTCACATGAAGACGGTGGATGATCGCGATGTTATTCGGGCAAACGCGCTGGGAAGTTTTCGCAGCTTACTTAATGCGTCAGCTAAAAGCCCGGCAATGTTGGAATACTTGGATAATCGTCGCTCCACCAAAAAACACCCCAACGAAAATTACGCCCGTGAACTTATGGAGCTACACACATTGGGTGTGGGTGGCGGGTATACCGAGGACGATATCTGGGAAGTTGCTCGGGCATTTACCGGCTGGGGTATTCAAACCGATGACGACGACCGTTTGTGTTTGGCGAATAACCACCACGGCTTTCTATTCGACGACGAACAACACGATAGCAACGAAAAGCGCGTACTGGGTCACACCCTGCCAGCAGGCAGAGGCATGGAAGATGGTGAGCAAGTGCTGGATATCCTCGTTGCCCACCCTTCAACGCGGCGATTTATTGCCAGTAAGTTATACCGGCGATTTGTGCGCGATTCTGCTGCGCCGGAGGCCTTTATTTCCTCGGTAGCGGCAGCCTGGGGGGAGCATGGTGATATTCCGGCAATGCTTCGAGCGGTGTTTAGCAGCGAGGAATTTCAGAACGCGGCAGACGCTAAGCTGACACGGCCACAAGAGAGCGCAATTGCGCTGGTGCGCGCTCTGGAACCGGAGATGAATGACAGCCTCACCTTGTCGGATTTATTGCGGGCCTCGGCTATTCCCGATCTCTACAGTATGTTGGGTTTGGCGAATATTGATGCCCTGCCCGAGCTCGACTTTGGCGTGCTGGACCCCCTTGATATTGACCTGAATCCGACCTATGAAGGGCCGAATAGCGACAGCATGATCTCGCGTACCGGCCATGTTCCCTTTCAGTGGCCAAGCCCCGACGGCTACCCAGATAGCGAGGGCTACTGGGCCAGTGTTAATGGCTTACTTGAACGTTGGCGCCACGTTATCAGTGTGGCGGGGCAGTCCCGCAGCGAGGGCGTGAGTAACGCCGCCTGGGCAGCAGACCAGCAGGAGGAGCCCAGCGAGGCACTGGCGGCCATGCGCCGCAAGTTGCTGATGCGCGATATCGACGACGCGACGGCCAGTCGTCTGCTGGCGGCTGCCCAAACCCACGCGAGCGGCGAACGCGCCGCATCCACCGAACAATTTTGGCGGCGTTTAATGGCGCTGTTGCTGATCTCGCCCTATGCCCAACGGCGTTGATTGACTTCGGTAGTAAAAGGAAGGAAATACAATGACTTATACTCGCCGAGAGCTTTGGAATACCCTCGTCGATGGTGAGGTGAGCAGGCAGAGCCAGTTCACTTCGGCAAAACACACCCTGGTTATGGTGTTTATGCGCGGCGCGGTGGACGGCTTGAATGTTGTGGTTCCCCACGGCAGCGACGACTACTACGCGCGCCGTCCGGTGGTGAGAGTGCCGCGGCCGGATCAATCCAACGGTGCCTTGGATCTAGATGGTTTCTTCGGTTTACACCCCTCGCTGGCTGCGCTGCTGCCCGCTTGGCAAAACGGCCGTATGGCCGCCGTTCACGCTGCTGGATCGCCCCATGAAAGCCGCTCACATTTTGATGCTCAGGCGATTATGGAAAGTGGTGTTCAAGACCCCAGTGCGACTTTAACCGGGTGGCTTGGTCGACACATTGCGCATACTCACAGTGGACCGTCGGCGTCGCCGTTTCGCTCGGTAGCCATCGCTTCAGCGGCGCCACAGAGTTTGCAGGGCCCAGTGCCGCCACTGGCGCTGGCACAGTTTGACCGTTTCAATTCCATAGTGAAGCAGGGCGATGACTTCCTCGATGCGGTGCGCAGCATGTACGGTGATGATACGGCGTTGTCGATTCAAAGCCGTTTGTCGTTGGATGTTGTGCAGGCGCTTGCAGCCGCCGATCCCGCGTCACTTGAGCCTCAAAACGGCGCTGAATACGCCAACAATGCCTTCGCCCGAAATATGCGCAAGGCTGCGCAGTTGATTCGCGCGGATATTGGCAGTGAATTTATCAGTGTTGATATTGGTGGCTGGGACACCCATGTGAATCAGAACGGGGCGTTGCGCAATAACCTGGCGGCAATGGGTGATGGCTTAGCGGCTTTTATGCAAGATCTCGGCGACGCCATGTCGCGAGTGACGGTGGTAACAATGAGTGAGTTTGGTCGCCGCGCGACAGAGAACGGGTCGCTTGGTACCGACCACGGGCACGGCAATGCCATGTTGCTAATGGGCGCCGGCGTCAACGGCGGGCAGGTTGTCAGTGACTGGCCCGGCTTACAAGACGATGACCTCGATCGCGGTGACTTGCAAGTCACCACGGATTACCGCCAGGTGTTGTCGGAGTTGCTGCAGACCCAAAGCAGTCGTCTCGATATCGCCAGGGTATTTCCCGGATACAACTACCCCGGCGGGCTGGGTCTTTTTCGCTAAATTATAAATCGCGAGCGTTGATATAAGCCTGCTCGGAAATATGGTGGTAGTTTTTTGCGCCTTCCAGGAATTGCTTCCAGCTGGTGTAAACCCGCTGGGTGAGTTCATCAGTTTGCGCCAGCTCCGCCAGGTAGTCGTCAGAGGTTTTGTGCAGCGCGCGAATCACATCATCGGGCAGCTTGCGTAGCTGTACGTCGTGTTGCTCTACCAACTCTTTTAAGGCGTTATTATTGCGCGCGGTATATTCGTCGAGCATGTCGGCGTTGGCATAGCGCGCTGCAACCTCAACAATGGCTTGCAGGTCTTCGGGCAGAGCTTCATAAGCCTGCTTGTTAACGATTAGTTCGAGAGTCGAGCCGGGCTCATGCCAGCCTGGGTAATAGTAATAACGCGTGACCTCGTGAAAGCCAAAGGCCAGATCGTTGTAGGGTGCCACCCACTCGGTGGCGTCGATCACGCCGGTTTGCAATGAGGTGTACAGCTCGCCGCCCGGCAGCGTTACCGAGGTGCCGCCCAAACGGTTTAATACTTCACCGCCCGAGCCGGGAATGCGCATCTTCAGCCCTTTGAGATCGTCTACCGAGTTAATCTCTTTGTTAAACCAGCCCGCCATTTGCACGCCGGTATTGCCGCCGGCCATGGGGATCAAATTAAAGGGGGCATAGGCCTCGCGCCACAATTCCAAGCCGCCGCCGTGGTAGAGCCAGCCGTTCATTTCCTGTGCGCTCATGCCAAAGGGCACGGCGGTAAAGAAGATTGATGAGGGCAATTTGCCCTTCCAATAATAGGCCGCGCCGTGGCCGGCCTGAACGCTACCGCCAGAGACGGCATCGAACACGCCGAGGGCGGGGACCAGCTCACCGGCGCCATAAACACTGATTTGCAGGCGGCCGCGGCTCATGCGATTGACCACCTCGGCAAACTTTTCTGGCGCGGTGCCCAGACCGGGAAAGTTTTTCGGCCAGGTGGTGACCAGCTTCCATTGATACACTCGCTCACCGCCCAGGGCGGCGGTACGCGCGTTGTCATCGGCGACATAGTGTCGGCTGCGCTCGCCCACATAGAGCCAGCTCATGGCGACCAGCGCGGCAACCAGGGCCAGAATAATCAGCGGGGTAGTGCGCGCGTTTGAAGAGCGGTTCATAGCGTTACCTTATTATTGTTGTGAGCCGGTGCGATTACAGCAGCTCCAGATTGGCGTACTGCAATACCAGCCATTTGCTGCCTTCGTCCTCAAAATTTACTTGTACTCGAGCGCTGGCGCCTTGGCCCTCGAAGCTGAGCACGGTGCCCGCACCAAAAATACTGTGCAGCACGCGCTGGCCCAGAGCGATACCACAGTCGGCGGCGGCCTGAGCAGCAATATTGCCACTGGCAAAGCTGCTCGGACGGGTCACAGAATTGTTAATACGCACTTCGTTGATGAGGTCATTGGGAATTTCGCGGATGAAGCGAGACAGGCTGTTGAAGTTCTCTTGGCCGTGCAGTCGCCGCGACTCGGCGTAACTCAGAAACAGCTGCTGCTCGGCGCGAGTAATACCCACATAGGCGAGGCGACGTTCTTCTTCAAGGCGTGCGGGGTCGTCCATCGACATCTTGTGGGGGAACAGGTTTTCCTCGACGCCCACCATAAATACGATGGGGAACTCCAGACCTTTGGCGGAGTGCAGGGTCATCAGTTGAATGCTGTCTTCGTGCTCGTCGGCCTGCTGTTCACCGGCATCGAGGGCCGCTTGGTCGAGGAATTCGCGCAGCAAATCGGCATCCGGGTCCTCCGGGGTAAAGCTGCGCGCGGCACTGACCAATTCCTGCAGGTTTTCTATGCGCGCCTGACCCTTCTCGCCTTTTTCCTTTTGGTGGAAGGCGATCAGTCCGGCTTTATCGATGACTAAATCCACCTGCTCATCCAGTGACTGGTCACTGCACTGCTCGGCGAGGTCTTCGACCAGTGACAGGAAGCCGCGCAAGGCATTGCCGGCGCGCGCGGTGAGGGCGCCGTTTTGAATCATCGCCATGGCCGATTGCCACAGCGACAGTTGGTGGTCGCGAGCGTATTCACGCAGCATTTCCACCGTGCGATTACCGATGCCGCGCGTGGGCGTGTTGATCACCCTTTCCATGGCGGTGTCGTCGTCGCGCAGGGCGATCAGGCGCATATAGGCGAGGGCGTTTTTAATTTCCAAACGGTCATAGAAGCGCTGGCCGCCGTATATTCGATAGGGTTGGCCGCTGCGAATCAGCGCCTCTTCCAATACCCGCGACTGGGCATTGCTGCGGTATAGAATACCGATGTCGGCGCGGCGATAGTCCTGGCGGAGCAACTCGTCGATGCGGTCGGTGACAAAGCGCGCTTCGTCCTGCTCATTGAACGCAGCAAACAGGGTGATGGGCTCGCCGTCTTCGCCGCTGGTCCACAGCTCTTTACCCAGGCGCTGGCTGTTGTTTTTGATCACCGCATTGGCGGCACTGAGAATGGTGCCGGTGGAGCGGTAGTTCTGCTCCAGGCGAATGATGCGGGTATCGGCAAAGTCCTTTGAGAACTGCTGAATGTTCTCAATGCGTGCGCCGCGCCAGCCGTAGATGGACTGGTCGTCATCGCCCACGGCAGTAATGGGCATGCCATTGCCGGCAAGAATCCGCAGCCACGCGTATTGCACGGCGTTGGTGTCCTGAAACTCGTCGACCAGCACATGCTTAAAGCGCTGTTGATAGTGGGCGAGTACCGCCGGGTTGTCGCGCCATAACTCCAGGGCGCGGAGCAGCAACTCGGCAAAGTCGATAACGCCCTGCTGCTGGCAGATCTCCTCGTAGCGCCGATAAACCTTCAACATGGTTTGCAAGTACAGGTCGCCACCGGCGTCATCAATGTGGGCGCTGCGTCGGCCCTCGTCTTTGTGGCCGTTGATAAAGTAACAGGACTGGCGCGGTGGCCAGCGCGAATCATCCAGTTGCAGTTCGCGGTGGATGCGCTTCATCAGCCTGAGCTGGTCGTCGCTGTCGAGAATCTGAAAATTCTCCGGCAGACCGGCTTCGCGGGCGTGGGCCTTTAATAGACGGTGGGCAAGGCCGTGGAACGTGCCCACCCACATACCACCCTGCAGGCTGCTGCCCAGCAGCTCCTCAATACGGCCGCGCATTTCCCGCGCCGCCTTGTTGGTAAAGGTGACCGCCATAATGCTGTACGGCGACAGGCCCTCTACCTTTATCTTCCAGGCTATGCGGTGAACCAGCACGCGGGTTTTGCCACTGCCGGCCCCCGCCAGCACCAGTGTGCCCGGGCTGTCAGCGGTTACTGCGTCGCGTTGCGCGTCGTTGAGTTGATCGAGAATATAAGATACGTCCATGGGCGGCTATTCTATCGGGAATGGCGGGTTCTGGCACCGTCGTTGAGCAGTAATCTCGTCATCGGCGGCCTTGGGTTACAATACGCATCAGGGCTTGCTCGGTGAGCCGCAGTTAGCCAAGCCTGTGGAGAAACGCTTGAAACCCAGAAATATCATCCGCGCCATTGAAACCAGCCGCGAGGCCATGCGCCGCAGCGAGCGCAAGGTGGCCGACTATATCCTCGCCAATCGCCGCGAAGTGATTCATATGCGCATTGTCGATCTGGCGCAGGAAGCCCACGTTAGCGAGCCAACTGTGGTGCGCTTTTGTCGGGCGGTCGGTTGCGACGGTTTTCAGAATTTCAAGGTTGCCCTGGCCCAGCATGTGGCACACAGCCCTGAATACGAGGCGGTGAGCTACGGCGATGAAGACAGTGCCCGGCAGTACACCTTCAAGGTGTTCGACGCCACCATGGAAGCGCTTAAGCGGGTACGCGACAGCATTGAAGTGGATGCCATTGAAAAAGCGGTGGAGTTGCTTAGCAATGCGCGCCGGGTGGAGTTTTACGGTTTTGGCGCTTCGGCGGCGGTTGCCCACGATGCCCAGCACAACTTCTTTCGCCTGCAAATCAGCGCCAGCGTCTATGCCGACCCCCACGTGCAGGCCATGTCGGCGATGTCCCTGCACGCCGACGATGTGGTGGTGGCGATCTCCCAGTCCGGCCGTACCCGGGCCTTGTTAGATGCCATTAAACTTGCCAAGAACAACGGCGCGCCGGTTATCGCCCTAGCGCCGTCTGGCAGCCCTATCGCAGAGCTGAGCGACCTGCCAATCTACGTGGATGTGGATAACGACAAAGGCGCCTACACGCCGCTGCCCTCACGGCTGGCCCATATGACGGTACTCGATATTTTGGCGGTGGGTATTTCCGCTAGCAAAGCCGGCCTGCGCGAGCACTTGGAAAGCATTGAACAGGGCCTGCAGTCGTTGCGTTTGGAAGGGCCTGAGTAGTTTTGCCGCTACCGGGCTTTGGCGCTTCGTTTCTGCCAGCGCTTGTAATAGTGTAAGCCGCCAGTAAGGCACAACCACGCGAGCGCAATACCGCTGAGAAGGGTTAATAGCCGGTAGGGGGTGTTCATGCCGAAGCCGGAGTGGAGGGGGTAGAGCTGGTTCAGCAATCTACGTGTTGTTGGCATGTTGTCGGCGCGCTCGGTGCGGCGGAGTTCACCGCTATGAGTATTGAGCCATACGGTAGTGCGGCCATTGAGGTGCCATTCGCCATTGAGGCGAAACCGCACTTTCAACATTACGTCCCCTTGTTCCTGACTAATAGTGATATACGTGGGCCAGCTGCCCTCTATTTCCCGGTGTGTCAGCAGGTAGCCTCTGCCTATTGCTGTGGTTGGGGCTTGAGCCTCAGTCTCAGCACTTTTCACCGTGAAGACGGGGTTGGCTGGTAGCAGGGGGAAAATGAGTTTTTGCCAGAGCATCAAGCTGCCCGTGAGTAGGATCAGCAATAGAACGGGGCTGCTCACGGCGCCGGTATGCCGATGGTATTGCAGCCATTGTGAGGGGCGTAATTTTTTGGGGAGCACCCAGCGCCAGCGAAATCCGCGGCGGCCTGGCCACCATAAGATGACGCCGCTGATACAGAGAAATAGTGCGAGCACGCCAGCCACCAATAACAGCGCCTCGCCGATCTCACCGCTGAGAAGATCGACGTGCAGCTCGCGAATAAATGTAATGACGTCGAGAAACCAAAGATTATTGGTATAGGGCTGAAGGCTACCCAGGGCCAGCAGTTCTAAACCCTCTGCGTGGCGCACCGTCCAGTAGGGCTCCAGTTGGCTGGGGGCTTTTAATTTCAGCGCCGGGTCGATACCCCGCTGGTTTGCCAGTGCCGAAAGATCCTCGGCCAACTGTTGATGGCGGTAGCCGGCAGGCAGGCTTGCATCGGGGGTGACAACCGCCGCGACCAACTCCTTCTGATAGACCAACAAGGCACCGCTGACGGCCGCGACAAGTAATACGCTAAGCCCGGCAATACCGGCCCATAAATGCCAGCGCCATAGGCCCGGCGCGCGAACTTTGCGCGGCCGCCGGGGTGGGTTTGAAGCCGTGTCAGACACTGCGAAAAGCGCCTTAGAAATTCAGCTGGTAGGCCATACCAAAGCTGCGACCAATGCCTTTGAAGTTGCGCAGGTCGTTGGGGCTGCTCTGCGAATAATAGGTGTAGTAGTCGCGGTTAGTCAGATTCTGGACTGACACGCTCAGCACGCCGGGGCCGACATTGATCTCAGCGCTGGCATCGACGGTGGTGTAGCCGTCAAACTGATTGACGGTAACATCGTTGCTGTCTTTCACGCGGCGTTCGCGCAGGTGGTTCACCTGAATACGCGAGCTGAGGGCGGGGGTCCACTGGCGCTGCCAACTGAGGTTTACGCGGTCTGGTGAAATATTGGTGCCGCCGAGGTCGGAGTCCACTTTACCGTCCTGGTCAGAGTCGTAACGACCCTCTGCCTGTGCGTAGCGCATGTCAACGGTGTCGGCCTCCGTGGCATGCCATGCCAGGCGCATTTCAATGCCATCGACTTCGGTTTTCTCGCGCTTAACGGTGTATATCCCGTCTGCGCCGCGTTGCAAACGCTGGCCGAAGTCTGAGTCGGAAACATAGTAGCTCAGCTGTGCATTCACGGTGCCATTGTCGTATTCAACGCCCAATTCGCTGTTTTCAGTGAGAATGGGTTGCAGGTTCAAAAAGGACTCAACGTCCTGGTCTGGCTGGTCAATGCCTCGCAATACGCGGCCGACATCGGGCATGGAAAAGGCCTCGGCGTAATTGGCAAATGCGCGCCAGCGCTCGGTGAACTGATAGGTGCCGCCGAGGTTGTACAGGGTTTCTGAAAAATCGGGCGCGCCGCCCTTCACGAATTGGCTGCCGTAGCGGAACAGGGTGGTAAAGTCGTCCACATCGAGCTTGGATTCTTCGTGGCGTACTCCCGCCGTTAGCGTGGCATTTTCAATGCCGGTGAACTCGGCTTGCAGGTAGGGTGCGTAGTTGTTGTAGCGGGTTTCCGGTACCCAGGCGCGGCCGGTTTGCACCAGCTCTTGCCAGGTTTTGTCTTGCAGGATGTCGATGCCGTAAACCAAGGATAGCGGCAGACCGCCGACCTGATCCTTGGCCAGGGTAATTTTGGCGCCAATTTTCTCGGAGTTATTCTGCGATTGGTCAATCAGGTCTGGCCCGTACGCTGGGTCCTGAAACGTAGCTATTGGGGTAATTTGTGCCCCGTATGTGGCTTCAAAATCTTGCTTGAATGCCTGAACCCGCAGGCTGTGCCCGAGTACCTCGGGGTTCTCGTAGCTTAAGCCGATAGTGGTAACGCGGTTGCGCGCACCTTCGGCGGGCAGTTCCGCGCGGATGGCGGTGGTGGGGATGTCGGCATCTACGTCGCCGGGCACCGAGGTCCACTTGTGGTCGCTTTCGACATTGAAGCGATTGACCATCAGTTCGACGCGCTGGTCATTCCAGTTGTAACCGGTTTTCAGGAAGACATCATATTGCTCAGAGGCCATGGTATCGCCCTGCGTGTTGTCGACCCCAATCACCTCACCGTTGGCGTCGTAGGCGATGCCATTGTCGCGAAAGCCCACACTGGCCAACACGTCGAATTGGTCGATGCGATTGGAAACGCTGTAGTGCACACCCCGGTCTAGGCTTTCGCTGACGCGCTCGGTTTGAAAGCCGACATCAACGCGCAGGCTTTGCTCAAGGGTTTCCGTGGGGCGTTTGGTGATCAGGTTAATGATACCGCCGGCCGCGCCGAGCCCGTGAATGGCGTTGGCGCCGTGCAAGACTTCGACACGTTCGAGCGTCAGCGGCGAGATGGTATGGCCGTCGCGGCCACCGCTGCGCAAGGGGTTGGATTGGGGAATGCCGTCAATTAAATACAGTGGCTTGCGGCCTCGTAAGGTTTCTCCAGCGTTGGTCATTTTTTGGCGCGCTGGCGAAAAGCTGGGGATCAGTTTTCCCAACACACTGGACAGATCGTTTTGAATAGACAGCTGCTGGGCAAGTGCTGCTTGATCAATAACTGTGACGGTATTGGGGATCGTGCTCAGTGGTTTTTCGACACGGCTGGCAGTGACTACCACTTCTTCAACCTTGTCGTCGGCATGGGCTGGCAATGCCAGTAGGGTGAGGCTGGTGCAAAGTAGGCAGCGGTAAAATGAAGGCGGCTGGCGCATGGTCGGTCCTTGAGAGGGCGAGAAATTTTCGGGAATGGTAGAGCAATTGATAATCGTTATCAATAAAAGATTAGTCTCGCCAGGGCTCCAGTTGCCAGTGCGGCGGGCTGAGTTGTAGCCGATGGCTTAATCGAAGCTCAGATAAAAAGTAGGTGTCGTGAGAGACCACCACGAGGCAGCCGGAATAGTCGCGCAGCATAGATTCCAGAGCGCTTAGTGAGGGCAGGTCGAGATGATTGCTGGGTTCGTCCAGCAATAGCAAACTGGGTGGTGAGTCGGCGTATAACAAGCAGGCTAGATAAGCCTTAAGTTGCTCGCCGCCGCTGAGCTCGCGGCAGGGGGCAAGCAATTTATCGGCCCCTAAACCCAGTTGGGCCAAGCGCATGCGCTGCTGTTCTTCGGGGGTGCTGGGGCTGATTTCACGCAACTGTGCTAACGCCGAGCGCTGTGAATCCAGAGCGCTGAGGTGTTGGTCGAGATAGGCGCATTGCTTCGTTGTATAGACGTCGCCACTGCGGGGTTTCAATACCCCGGCAATCATCTGCAGCAAAGTGGACTTGCCGCTGCCATTTGGGCCGACAACCCCGACTTTATGCTGCGTAGTGAGCGTAATGTTCAGCGGTGCAGAGTGCGAAACGAAGGGCAGCTGAAGGTCTTTGAGCTCGGCAACACGGCGGGAGTGGCGGCCCTGGTTGGGGCTGTGCACCGCGATAACAGCGGCGTTATCGAGCGCTTTTTGCGCGCTGTGAATGGTCTCCACCAGCGAGTCCCGTCTGGCGTCATGTTGGCGTTGCAGTTTTCCAGATGCGTTTTCGCTGCGCTGCTGCCGGCTGTCGAGGATGAGCTTTGATTGGCTGCCTTCCCTGCGCTGCGTTTTGCCCCGCGCCTGACGACGAGCAATACGCTCGCGGTGTTGCTGCATGCCGCGCTCCTCGCGCCTGCGTTGTCGTTTACTCTGTTCAAGGGTTTCCAGCGCCACACGCTGTTCAGCCGCCTTGCGTTGTGAATAAAAGGCGTAGTTGCCGCCGTAGTGACTCAGGCCAGACGGAGAAAGCTCGATGATATGTTCAAGCGTATTAAGCAGCTGCCGGTCATGGCTAATGACGAGCAGTCCACTCTTCCAATTTTGTAGTTGCTGAATAAGGGCCTGGCGGTGCTCGCCATCGAGGTGATTACTGGGCTCGTCCAAAATCAGCAAGTCGGGCTTTGCGTGCATTGCTCCAGCCAGCGCGATGCGCATGGCCTGGCCACCGCTGAGCTTGCAAGCGAGCGTTGCTGCGGGGGTGGCGGCGAGTCCGGCCGAGGCGACTATTTGCTGTAGTTCCTGACGAATGTTCCAGCGCTCCCCCAGTATTTTGAAATCATTGGGGTCAACACTGCCTTGCTCAATACGTGCCAGCGCACTGATTTCGGGGCCCACCCCGGCCAGCTCGGCCAGCGTTGTCTTGGCGGTTAGCGGCAGTTGTTGCGGCAGGTAGTACACCGACCCGTAGTGATGGCAATGACCCGAAGTCGGGGCCACTTGCTTGGCGAGAATGCGTGCTAACACACTTTTGCCCACGCCATTGCGGCCCACCAAGCCCACTGACGTGTCGCTGAGTTGAGCGTGTAAATTTGTGAAGAGAGTGCTGCCATTCGGCAGTGAATAAGACACATTTTCCAGTGTCAGAAGAAGCTTCGTCATTGTGAATACCATAAACGCCAAGAACCACCCCATAGCACTGGGGACGAGAACGGCCGTCATAGAGACGGAGGCATTAATTGTTCACTGGACGAAGACTCCTTATTGGGAGGAATGTCCGACGACTATAAAGGATTCGTTCACAGGGTCAACTTTCCGGCTTGGGTTCATGGCCTGTACGAGGCTACTAGGCGAGGGGCTCTTGGCCACGCACGCCAAATAAAAAGAGGCCAAGCGTAATCAATGCCGTCGCAAAAACTGAGCCCCAGGCGATAAATTGTAGGCTGGCGCCCCATTGACTCCATGTGCCAATGCTCCCGAAATACAGGAGGTACAGACACGCTCCGCCGTTGCTGACGATGCCCACCCAGATCGGCCCCATCAGCCGCCGCCCACGGAGCGCTTCACGCAGCGCAAAGCCATAACCCACACACAGGGCTAAATATGCCCAGCCCAGTAGGCGAACGAACATATAGCTGTTCTGCGCCGGGAGGCCGAGGCTTTCCAGCATGGTCGCCGGGAATAACAGCAGTGGTAGGCACCAGAGAATTACGGTGCCGAGGATCTTAAAAATTAGTACTAGAGAAAGAAGGTTCATTGTTCTCTCAACACGTTAATAACGGCTTAGCGCATTTGTAGCCACTGGGCGATAGCCTGGCCGATTTCCTGCGGGGAGTCTTCCTGAATAAAGTGCAGGCCCTTAACGGTAACCTCTTGTTGGTTGGGCCAGGACCGGCAGAGCTCGCGCTGCCGGCCAACCAGAATTGACCCCGGCTCGGCATTAATAAATAGCTTGGGAAAATCAGACTTCGCCATAAACCGCGAGTAGCGCGCCACAATGGCGTGAACGTCGGCGGGTTCGCCGTTGATAGGAATTTGTCGCGGCCAATTCAGCGTGGGCTGACGTTCGTCTGGGGTAGAAAACGGGCGGCGATATTCGGCCATTTCCTCGTCACTGAGTTGACGAATAATGGAGCTTGGCAGTACCGCTTCGATAAACATATTGCGTTGCAGAACGAGCTCTTCTCCACTGTCGCTGCGAAAACCCTGGAAAATTCCTTTTGCAGCCTCAGGCCAGTCGTCCCAGGTAATCGTGGTAACAATGGCTTCCATATAAGCGATACCGCTGATCGCATCGGGGTGTTCGCAAGCCCAGTGGAAGCCGAGGCCGCTGCCCCAATCGTGCAGCACGAGGGTGACATTGCGATCAACCCCCAAGGCGCTCAGCATGCGGTCCAAAAATTGATACGCAGTTGCAAAGCTGTAGCGCTCGGGGCCGAGTTCTGCTGGCAGTTTCTCAGAGTCTCCCTGACCGATGAGATCAGGCACGATTACACGGCCCTTGCCCTCGAGCTCTGGAATAACGTTTCGCCACAAATATGACGATGTGGGATTGCCGTGAAGCAGCACAATCGGGTCGCCGCTGCCTTTTTCGATATAGGCCATTTGTCGGCCGTCAACGTCGATAAATTTCTTTTGTGAGCGAAAACTGTTGGTCATTATTATTCCCCTTAAATGATGGGTGTTTCACGGTGTTGAAAAATTAGCCGCTTGCTCTAAACCAAGTAACTTGAGACTGGTGAGAAAGCTGGCCCAAAGTTGTTTGTTGTCGATACCTTTGCGGCTCTGCACCCGCAGGCCTTGATTGATAATCATCAATTGCTCTGCAATTTCTGAGGGCGTTAGCGTTGAGGTGAATTTGCCTTGTTTGGCCGCCGCGGAAAGTGCTTGCTCAAATATGTTTTGAACAACGCTAAGTTGGGCCGCTGACAATTCGCTGAGCGTGGGATCGGTGTTGGCGAGTTCAAGAACCGAGTTTACAAGCATGCAACCTTTTTGCAGTTGTTCTGCCTCGACATCGAGCAGTGTTGCCTGGAAAAAACGGGGGATCACTGACAGTGGTGCGTCGTCATTATCCGCGGGTATTTCGGCCACCGTGCGTTGGCCGAAGCGCTGCAGGCATTCAATAAAAAGACTGCGCTTATCCACAAAACTGGCATAGAAACTACTTCGCGCAATGCCCATACGCTCAAGGAGCATAGACAGCGAAGTAGCGTGATAGCCCTGTGTCCAGAATAGTTTTGTCGCCTTATCGAGGGCCGATTCGCGGTCGAACTGAGTGGGTCTAGCCATGATCATGATTCTTTTTGTACTGATCGGTACATAATGCGCTTGTCGCGATTAACAAACAAGGTCTGCGCTCGCCTTCTTACGCTTGTAACGTTGGCGTGCAATACTGCACGTTTTCGTTATTTGTTACATAGAGGGCCCTGCAATGCCGCCAGTTTCCCGCCGTACCCTGCTGAAAGGCATGGTTGGCCTCGCCAGTGCGAGTTCGATGGCTTTTTTGACCGGTTGTCATTCCTCCAGCAAGTCGGGCCGCGCTGGTGGTCAGACGCCATCACCGGACGATGATAATCCTCCTCAGGTGGCGGACTTTGCGCAACTGAGCGGCTTTGATTATCCAATGGTGGATAGCCTGCTGCCCTTCGCCCACGGCGTTGCCTCGGGTGATCCCTTATCGGACCGAGTGATAATTTGGACGCGAGTAACGATCCCTGATCCGCGTGGCCCCTTGGTCGCCGATCCGCAGGGCTTTGACGATGCGCAGGTGAATTGGCTGGTCGCGACTGATCCGGCGTTGACCAACGTTGTTGCTCGGGGCTCCACGACAACCTCCGCCGAGCGGGACTGGACAGTGAAGGTTGATGTCGCAGGCCTGAGCCCGGCCACCACGTATTACTATGCGTTTGGCGCTTTCGAGAGAATGTCGATTGTGGGCCGTACACGCACCGCGCCCGACGCCGGCAGCGCGAGTGATGAGCTGCGTTTTGCGGTGGTGTCGTGTTCGAGCTACTGGTCCAGCTACTGGTCGGGTTATGGCCATATTGCCGACCGCAATGACTTGGATTTGGTGATTCACCTCGGGGACTATATTTATGATTTTGTTGACCAAGATGAGGAAGTGCGGGCGCGGGTTGACCGCGATGGCGTTGAGCGCAATGCCATTTCCGACGTGGACTACCGAGATTGGTTAAACGTTGACGAGGTGCGTCGCCGCTATGCGCTGTATCGCTCAGAGCCCAACTTACTTCGCGCTCACCAGCAGCACCCGTGGACAATTATTTGGGACAACCATGATATCGACCCGGGCTTTGGCAACGAGCTCGACGACAGCAGCATCGATAGCGATAGTCAGACCACCACTCTGGATCAGACCATTGATGCATTCTGGTTGTGGACGCCCTGTCGGCCACCCGCCGACGTGGCCGGCAACCCATTGCGCGTTGACGATGGCAGCTACCCCGAGCCACCACTACCGAGACAGTTATGGCGCAAGCTGGAGTACGGCGCGCTCGCCGATATTCTGTGTACCGATATCGAACTCTACCGGCAGCTGAATACCGACGAGCTGGCTGATGACTATTCCGCACATTTAAGCAGCGGCCAATCCTTGCTCGGCCGCCAGCAATTTAGCTTTATTACCGAGCAAATGAAGGCCTCGGCTGATGCTGGCAAGGTCTGGCGAGTGATTCCCCATCAAAGCTGGCTGGCACCGTGGAATATTCCAGCGGCAACGGCTGAGGCGAGTGTTCCTGGGTCGCCTATCGAAACCCGATGGTCGTCATTTACCGAGGAGCGCAAAGCCTGGTTTGATTATCTGCGTGACAACAATATCGCCAACAATATTGTTCTGTCCGGCGACATGCACGGAAACTGGGCGAGCGACCTGGTGGCAGACAATGCCTTGCTCAACGGCTATCAGTCCTCATTGCCTCTGGCCAACCCGCGCGCGGGATCAAGACCCAGCAATATTGCCGCAGGTTATGGCCGTCTCGGTACGGGAAACCTAGCAGCCCTAAATAATCGCGCAGCCTCGGTGGGAGTGGAGTTTGCGCCAAGTTCAATGGGTCGTGGCGGCGCCGATGAGCTAGTGGCCAATGCGCTGCCGGGTAGCACCGAAGAGGTGCAGGTTGCGGGCGCCCGGGCATTAGAGCTTGCCAGTGTGACGGCCAATAAAAACATTCAATACCAGGAGTGGGTTGACCACGGCTATGGCATTGTTCATCTCAGTGCCGAGGAGGCCATCTTCGAATTTTGGTGGCAGGATAAACTTACTGCCGGTTCTCCCGACGTCCTCGGTTTCCAGATGGTCAGCTTTGTAGGTGACGAGCCAGGTGCTCTGCCCGCACCGCGTTACCGCAATCAGATCGACGATGTAACCTTGCATGGTCGAAGCGTGGCGGCAACTCAGGGGCAGCGCGATGATCTGCCTGCGCCTTTGCCGGCTCAGAGCCTAGTCCAAAGCTAAAAACTATCCCGCTGTCGTTAGTAAAGACAGGGGTGGTTGGTGCAAGTGGGTTTGCCAACAACTTGAACTATACGCTGGCGTAAAGTGTGCGCTCGGCCAGCCAGCGATCGATGAGTGGCTGAACATTTTGTGGGTGGTGTTCGCTGAGTAGGCGCGCCTGTTCTCGCACGCTGTCCAGTAGGCCCTCGTCGCGTTGCAGGTCGGCAATTTTAAAACTCATTAGCCCGGTTTGACGGGTGCCGAGGACTTCGCCGGGGCCGCGTAGTTGCAGGTCTTGTTCGGCGATGACAAAGCCGTCGTTGCTGTCGCGTAGTGCAGATAAGCGCTGGCGGCCATTGCGCGACAACGGACTTTGATAGAGCAGTACGCAGTGACTTTGTTGGTGCCCTCTGCCCACTCGACCGCGCAGTTGGTGGAGTTGTGCGAGCCCCAAGCGCTCGGCATTTTCGATAATCATCAGCGTGGCGTTGGGGACATCAACACCTACTTCAATAACCGTTGTTGCAACCAGCAAATCGACTTTTGCGGCCTTGAAGTCTGCCATCATGGCGGCCTTTTCGGCGGCTTTCATGCGCCCGTGCACCAAGCCGACGTTCAATTCCGGTAGTGCGCCTTTCAGTTGTTGCCAGCTCACCTCGGCGGCTTGTGCCTGCAATTTGTCTGATTCTTCGATCAAGGTGCATACCCAATAGGCTTGTTGGCCACTTTGGCAGACGGCGCGTAGCCGTTCGACAATTTGCTCGCGCCGGTCGTTGGCGAGCACCACGGTGTTGATCGGGCTACGCCCCGGCGGCAATTCGTCGATGACCGAGGTATCCAGGTCAGCGTAGGCGGTCATTGCCAGGGTTCTGGGGATAGGGGTGGCCGTCATAATTAATTGGTGGGGATGGCCGACGTGATCCTCGCCTTTCTGTTTGAGAGCGAGGCGTTGGTGCACGCCGAAGCGGTGTTGTTCGTCGACAATAACCAGGCCGAGTTTGGCGAATATTACCTCGTCTTGAAACAGCGCGTGGGTGCCTACCACGACGTGCGCTTTGTGCTCGGCAACGCGCTGTTGGGCAGCGGCTCGGGCCTTGCCTTTTTGCTTGCCGCTGAGCCAGGCAACGTCCAGATTGAGCGGGGCCAGCCATTGGCTGAAGTTGTGGAAGTGCTGCTCGGCGAGGATCTCGGTGGGCGCCATGATGGCAACCTGATAACCGCTGGCGGCAGCGCGCAGTGCGGCGAGTGCAGCAACGGCGGTTTTGCCACTGCCGACATCACCTTGCACCAAACGCAGCATGGGCGCGCCCTGGTGCAGGTCGCGGCGGATTTCATCGGCAACACGCCGCTGCGCGGAGGTGAGGGTGAAACCCAGGCCGTTGAGAAAGGCATTTTCGAGATCATCGGGGCCGTCGAGCCGGGGCGCGCCAAAGCGGCGGGCCTCGACGCGCAATTTCTGCAGCGCCAGGTTATGGGCCAGTAATTCTTCAAAGGCGAGGCGCTGCTGACTGGGGTGCTGGCCAGATTGCAGTAGCTCAAGCGAGGCGTCTGCCGGTGGATGATGCAAATAGCGCAGTGCCTCGGCCAGTGTCCAGCGACCTGGCAGTGCCGTCGGCGGTAGCCATTCGGTAATGGGGTGAGTATCGAGATAGTGTAGGGCTTGGCCGCATAGTTTTCGCCAGCTGGTTTGAGCAAACCCTTCCGTGCTTGGGTAAATGGGCGTCAGCCGGTCTTCGACGGGAGCGACCGCCCCCCCTTGCAGAACGGTGTACTCCGGGTGGTAAAACTCCAGGCCGCTGGCGCCGCGCCGGGCTTCGCCAAAACAGCGCAGTCTCGCGCCTTTGCTGAGTTGTTGTTTCTGCGCGGCGTTGAAGTGAAAGAAGCGCAGTGTTGTGGTGCCGGTGCCGTCGCGCAGCCGACAAACCAGGCTGCGCCGTCGCCCGAAAGTGATATCGGCGGCGAGTACTTCGCCTTCGATCACCACATCGTTGCCGGGTCGCAAGGCGCCGATAGGGCAGATGCGGGTGCGATCTTGGTAGCGCAGTGGCAGGTGGAAAAGCAGATCTTGCACACTGTGCAGTCCGAGCTTTTTGAGCTTTTCTCTCAGCTTTGGACCTACGCCCTTGAGCGAACTTACATCAAGTTGGTGCAGGGCTTGGGTCATGTGGAGGGATGATCGCTGTGGGCGGTTTTGATCGCCTGGCTGATAACGTCGATGGCTTGGTGGCGGGGGAAGCTGGCCCGCCAGGCCAGGGCAATTTCCCGCGTGGGCGGTGTGCCGGCAAAGGGCCGAGTGCACAACATACCGTCGCCATAGGGCCCGACTTGGGCGGCGGACAAAGGCAAAATGCTGATGCCGAGTTTGGAGGCCACCATGTGTTTGAGGGTTTCCAAAGAGCTGCCCTCAACCACTGACTGGAGCAAGCGGTCACTGCGGGCCAGGTGCTGCTGTAGACCGGGGCAGGCGGCGAGCACTTGGTCGCGAAAACAATGGCCTTCGCCCAGTAGCAACACGTTTTGCTGATACAGGTCGCTGTGCTCAATATGGGACTTCGCGGCCAGTGGGTGATCGCCTGGCAGCAGCACCACAAAGGGCTCTTCGTAAAGCGTTTGGGTAACCACCTCGGGTTCATTGAAGGGCAGGGCAATAACGATGGCGTCGAGCTTGCCGCTGCGCAGGCGACCGCGAAGAATCGCCGTCATATTTTCCTCAACATACAGTGGCATTTGTGGCGCGAGTTCGCGGATGCGAGGGATGGCACGTGGGTAAAGATAGGGGCCGACGGTGTGAATGGCGCCCAGCGCCATTGGGCTGCCCAGAGGGTCGCGTCCCTGGGCGGCCAGTTCGCGAATCCGCTCGCTCTGTTCCAGCACGTAGCGGGATTGCTCGATAATCTGCTCGCCGATAGGCGTGCAGGTCACCTGGCCGCGGCTGCGTTCGAACAAGCTTACCGCTAATTCCTCTTCAAGCTTTTTAACCGCCACACTGAGGGTGGGTTGGCTAACAAAGCAGCGCTCGGCGGCCTTGCCAAAATGTCCGGTTTCTTGGAGCGCGATGATGTAGCGTAATTCTGTTAGCGTCACAAAATTGCCTGGTTCGATAGTTTTAGACTATAGCGCTGCAGTGTACACCGACGACTCTGGCCTGCCTACTATTGGCGTTGCAGATCCAGTATCAGCTTGCCAATATGCTCGCTGCTCTCCATGCGCGCGTGGGCGTCGGCAACCTGCTCAAGGGGGTAGACACTGTCGATGGCGGGCTGCAGTTCACCGCGAGCCAGCAATGGCCACACGCGTTCGCGCAGGGCGCTGGCAATGGCGGCTTTTTGGTCGCGGCTCTGCGCGCGGAGGGTGGATGCGCTGAGGGTGAGCCGCTTCATTAACACCGGCAAGAAGTTCAGCTCGGCGGCAAAGCCACCTTGGAAGGCGATAAAAACAATGCGGCCATCCTCGGCGGCAAGGTCGATATCGCGGCGGATATAATCGCCGCCAACCATATCCAGAATCACATCGACACCGCGACCGTTGGTGGCCGCGCGCAGTTGTTCGACAAAATCCTGCTCTCGGTAATTGACGGCAATGCTCGCGCCAAGCGATTCACAAGCGGCACATTTTTCGGCGCTGCCTGCGGTGGTGAATACCTTAGCGCCGAAGGCGCCAGCCAGCGCGATGGCGGTGGTGCCGATACCGCTGCTGCCGCCGTGTACTAGAAACGACTCGCCGGGTTGCAAGGCGCCGCGCTCAAAGACATTGTGCCAAACGGTGAAGTAGGTCTCGGGCAGTGCCGCTGCTTGCACGTCATTTAAGGCATCGGGAATGGGTAGGCATTGCCCGGCGGGCACGGCGACGTAGTCGCTATAGCCACCGCCGTTGCACAGCGCGCACACGCGGTCGCCAATTTGCCAGCCGTTTACGCCTTCGCCGATGGCGGCGACGCGCCCGGCAACCTCCAAGCCGAGAATCGGACTGGCGTCAGCCGGAGGGGGGTAAAGGCCATAGCGCTGCATTAAGTCGGGCCGGTTAACACCCGCAGCAGACACGGTAATCAACAGTTCGCCGGCGCCGCATTTAGGCAGTGGCTGCTCGCCGATTACCAGGCTGTGATCATCGTTGACGTTAACGCAGCGAACGTGTGTTGGAAGCGCTGTCATTGTTGTTCCCCTTTGCTATGCTCCCCGACCTGCGAGGGCGAATGTGCCCAAGTATGCCTGAGCTGAGCTTGGGCTTGAACCGACTAAGGTGGGAACATGAACGCGAGTACGAAGCGGCTGTTGATTGTTGGTTGTGGCGATATTGGTGGTGGGCTGGCGGCGCGCTACTTGGCAAAGGGCTGGCATGTGCAGGGTATGCGCCGTGATGTTAGCAAGTTGCCAGCGGGGGTAGAGGGCTTGTCAGCTGACCTTGCGCAGCCCAGCAGCATACGGGCTTTGGGGCCTTTGCAGGCCGACTACATCGTAATGACGCTCACGCCCAATGGCTATAACCCGGAAGGCTACCGCAAAATTTTTGAAGACGCGCTCGCGGTGATTTTGGAATGTATCGTCGAGCCGCCCAAGCTGCTGTTATTTGTTTCCAGCAGTGGTGTGTACGACCAGAGCGGCCACGAATGGGTCGACGAAGATAGTCCGACGGCCCCCAGTCGTTTTTCCGGGCAAAGCATTTTGCGTGCAGAACAGCAGATTGCCGACAGGGGCTGGCCGCACAGTATTGTCCGTTTCGCCGGTATTTATGGCCCGGGGCGCTTGCAAATGATCGCTAAGGTGAAGGCGGGTGAGTGTGTGCCGGACGAGCCACTGCATTATAGCAATCGTATTCACCGAGACGATTGCGTTGGGGTGCTGGCGCACTTGATTGATAAGGTTGACGGCGGTGAGTCAGTGGCGAGCTGTTACTTGGGTGTTGATGACCTGCCGGTGGCGATCCAAACCGTGCAGCGCTGGTTGGCCGAGCAGCTCGACGTGCCCTACCGGCAAAACGGGGCACCCATTTCGCGAACCGGCAGCAAGCGCTGTAGTAACCGCCGCCTGCGCGACAGCGGCTACGAATTCCTGCACCCCGACTATCGCAGCGGCTTTGTTCAAGTGCTCAGCGACGCGCGGTCGGCTTGACTGTTAAAGGGCGAGAATAACCTCAATCTCCACCATCGCGCCGCGCGGTAAAGCGGCAACTTGTACGCAGGCGCGAGCGGGGTAGGGCTCATCAAATACTGACGCCATCACCTCGTTGACGGCAGCAAAGTCGCCGAGGTCGGTGAGGGAAATATTCACTTTTACTGCATCGTTCAAACTGCCGCCAGCGGCCTCGGCAACGGCGGTCAAATTTTTAAACACTTGCTGGCTCTGTTCGGTTATCCCGCCTTCGATCATTTCCATAGTTTCGGGAATCAATGGGATCTGGCCCGACAAAAACACCATGTTGCCGGTTTTTACCGCTTGCGAATAGGGGCCAATAGCCGCTGGGGCCTTGTCGGTGCTGATGATGGTTTTAGTGCTCACAGAAGTATCCTTATCGCCACGCCGGTGGCCGACTAATGAGTGTTAAAAGGGATTAGTGTTTTTCGCGGGTCACTTTTATCACCGCGGGAATATTGCGAATACGGCGCATGATGCTGGCGAGGTGAATGCGTGAGCGCACGCCGATCACTAGGTGGATGGTGCTGATCTTCGGGTTTTCGTCTTCAACACTGATCTTTTCTATGCTGGCCTCGGCGCCATTCACCCGGGTGGCAAGCACGGCAATAATGCCGCGCTGCTTGCTCAGCTCGACTTTGAGCTCTACGGAGAAGTCGCGGTCAATATCATCGGCCCAGCTCAGCGGTACGACGCGCTCAGGGGTGTTTCTCAGGTCAATGCTGTTGTGGCAGTTCTCACAGTGCACCACCACGCCTTTTTCTGCGCTGACGATACCAACGATGTGGTCGCCGGGAATGGGGTAGCAGCAGCGGGCAAAATTAACCAAAAACCCTTCGGTGCCGTGAATGACCATGGTCTGCCGCTGGCTGGTGGTAGGCGGTGCGTTGTCATCGTCGTCGCTGAGTTGGTCGCGCAGGGTCAGTAACTGTCGGGCGGTGAGGTAGGCAACGCGGTTGCCCAGGCCTATTTGTTCAAAAATATTGTCGGCTGATTTGCTCTGCGTGGCGTCGACAAGCTGTTCCAAGTGCTCGTCGCTGAAGTTGTCCAGCTGCTCATCCATGCTGCCTAAGGCGCGTTCCAGCATGCGGCGGCCGAGGCTCACTGCCTCGGTGCGGCGCTGGTGTTTGAGGAAGTGGCGAATGCCGCTGCGCGCTTTTGCGGTGACCACAAAGTGCAGCCACGCCGGGTTGGGCTGGGCGCCGGGGGTGGTAATGACCTCCACGGTCTGCCCGCTTTGCAGGGCTTCAGACAGCGGTGCCAGGCGGCGGTTGATTCGGCAAGCAACACAGGAATTGCCCACATCGCTGTGTACCGCGTAGGCGAAATCGACGGCGGTGGCGCCAGCGGGCAATTCCATAATGTCGCCGCGCGGGGTGAATACATAAACCTCGTCCGGGAAGAGGTCGATCTTCACGTTCTCGATAAATTCCAGCGAGTCGCCAGCGCGTTGCTGCATTTCCAGCAGGCCTTGTACCCACTGGCGGGCGCGCGCATGGCTGGAATTGCCGCGGGCATCTTGCTCGCTGGACTTATACAGCCAGTGGGCAGCAATTCCGTTATTGGCCATTTCCTCCATTTCCTGCGTGCGGATCTGGATTTCAATGGGCACGCCCTGCATACCGAAGAGTACGGTGTGCAGGGATTGATAGCCGTTGGCTTTGGGAATGGCAATGTAGTCTTTAAATTGCCCCGGCACAGGTTTGTAGAGTCCGTGAACGCAGCCGAGTACGCGGTAGCAACTGTCGACAGAGTCGACGACGATGCGAAAGGCATACAGGTCCATGATCTCTTTCAACGACTTTCGCTTGTTGCGCATTTTGCTGTAAATGCTGAACAAGTGTTTTTCGCGGCCGACAACGTGGGCTTTGTGTCCCTCTTCCAGCAGGCAGTTTTCCAGGCCTTCCTGAATATTGGCGATGGTTTTGCTGCGGTCGCCAAAGCGCGTGCGAATGGCCTTGCTGATGCGCTGCGCGCGCATGGGGTGCATGGCCTGAAAACCGAGGTCTTCAAATTCCACGCGGATATTGTGCATGCCCAAGCGCTGGGCAATGGGGGCATAAATTTCCAGTGTTTCCCGGGCGATGCGGCGGCGCTTCGGCGGCGGCATCACACCCAGGGTGCGCATATTGTGTAAGCGGTCGGCCAGTTTGACGAGGATAACGCGAATGTCCTTGGCCATCGCCAGGGCCATTTTCTGAAAGTTCTCCGCCTGCTGTTCGGCTTTGGACTGGAATTCGATACGGGTTAACTTGGACACGCCGTCAACCAGCTCGGCAACCGCATCGCCGAATTGCTCGCTGAGGTCTTGCTTGCTAACGGCGGTATCTTCGATCACGTCGTGCAGCATTGCCGCCATGAGGCTCTGCGCATCTAGGCGCATTTCCGACAATATGCCGGCGACGGCTAAAGGATGGGTAACATAGGGTTCGCCGCTGCGGCGATTCTGACCCTCGTGGGCTTGTTCGGCGTAGTAATAGGCGCGCCGAACCTGATCCACCTGTGAGGCAGAGAGATAATTACTCAGGGTTTCGGCGAGGGCGTCGATGGATTGCGCCGGTTCAGGCTTACCGTGTTGGTAATTGAAAAAGCTGTATTGGTGCATCGACACCCCGGGCCAAGGTTTTTACAGAGGCTGAGCGCCCAGCTCAACACCCAGGTCCAGCTCGGGCTCTTCCGCTACCGCGTCGGCGGCCATGATTTCTTCGCGGGTAATTTTGCCTTCGGCAATTTCACGCAGCGCCAGTACTGTTGGCTTGTCGCCTTCTTCGGCAACCAGCGGGTCTTTGCCGCCAGTGGCAAGCGCACGGGCGCGCTTGCTGGAAACCATTACCAACTCAAAACGATTGTCTACTGCCGACAGGCAGTCTTCTACAGTAATACGGGCCATGAAAATGTTCCTGAATGTGCTGAATCGCAGTGGTAACAGGCACCACCGCCAGTTATCCACAGTCTATCAAACTTCGCAGCGCTATGTCAGCAGTGCCGTGAGTAAGTCACGGTGACGCTGCTGCTGGCGGTTCAGGCGCAGGCGGTGGCTGAGCAGAATGGCCTTCAGCTCTTTCAGGGCGGTTTCAAAATCGTCGTTGATCACAACGTAGTCGCCTTCAACAAAGTGCGACATTTCTTCGACGGCGGCGGCCATGCGGCGGCTAATTACCGCCTCTTCATCTTGGCCTCGTCCGGTCAGGCGTTCGCGCAGAGCGTCTTGGGAAGGGGGCAAAATAAAGATGGATACCGTTTCCGGCAGTAATTTGCGCACCTGCTGAGCGCCTTGCCAGTCGATCTCGAGAATAACGTCGCGACCGCTGTTTAACGTGTCCTCTACCCACTTTTGTGAGGTGCCGTAGTGGTTGTCAAAAACCTGGGCATGTTCAAGGAATGCCGCGTCCTGCAGCATGGCCTCAAAGGTGTCGTGGCTGACAAAGTGGTAATTCACGCCATCGGCTTCACCGGGGCGCATCGCGCGGGTGGTGTGAGAGATCGAAACCTGCACATCGTCCATTTCGTCGAGCAGTCTCGCAACCAGGCTGGTTTTGCCGGCGCCCGAGGGGGCGGATACGGTAAAAAGGGTCCCCTGGCTTTGCTGCATTGTGGCTGCTTCCTGTGGTGTCGATGAAAAATCAAAGTATACGGTGTGCTGTCATGCTCGTCACGGCTTGGTGGGCTAGGCCGCGGCTCGGGTTGTTGGCATCACTCAATATTCTGAATCTGCTCGCGCATTTGCTCGACCAGCACTTTCAGCTCAACCGCGGCCTGGGTGCTTTCGGCAACAACGGCTTTGGAAGACAGGGTGTTGGCCTCGCGGTTGAGTTCCTGCATTAAGAAGTCGAGCCGACGACCCACTGCGCCGCCTTTTTTGAGTACGCGGCGCACTTCTTTTACGTGGGTGTCGAGGCGGTCGAGTTCTTCATCGACATCGGCTTTTTGGGCAATGAGGGCCATTTCCTGTTCGAGCCGCTCGGCGTCGAGCTCCGCTTTCAAGTCGGCGAGTCGCTGGCGAAGTTTATCCCGCTGTCCGCTGACGATTTCCGGCATGCGCTGACGTAAATCGGCGACGATGCTGTCAATGCTGACGAGGCGTTGCTCGATCAGGTCGGCGAGTGCCAAGCCTTCGCGTTGGCGATTGTCGCACTGATCTTGCAGGGCTTGCTCAAAGCTACTCAACAGCGCCTTGCTAATGGTGTCGCTGTCGAGCTGGGCGTTTTGCATGACGCCAGGCCAGCGCAATACTTCTAGTACATTGATGGGCGCAGCATGGGCAATATCGGCCCGCAGGCTGTGTGCGGTGTTGAGCAGCTGTTCAGCTAACTCTTTGTTAAGTGTCAGGCTGTGTTCTTGTTCTTGCAGGTTAATGCGCAGAGAGCACTCCACTTTGCCGCGTTGTAGCGTCTTGCGCAGCCGATCGCGTAGCTCTGGCTCCAGTTGGCGCCAGTTCTCGGGCAACTTAAACGACAGCTCCAGGTAGCGGTGATTGACGGAACGCAACTCCCAGATGGCGGTACCCCAGTCATGTTCACTGCGGCGGTGGGCGAAGGCGGTCATACTGCAAATAGTCACGGGCGTCCCCTGTTGGTAGCGTCTTGTCACGGTATTGATACGCAGGCTTGGCATTGTAGCGGGAAACGGGTTTCGCTTCAGTGCCTGTGCGACAGGTATACTGTCGCGCTTCAGTAGAGGAGATTGCTATGAGTTTTGTTCGACCGAGTGGCCGCAGCGCCGATGAAAAACGCGAGCTGCGAATTACCCGCAACTACACCTGTCACGCCGAGGGTTCTGTATTGATTGAAACCGGTGCAACCAAGGTGCTGTGTACGGCCTCGGTTGATGCTAGCGTTCCGCCGTTTTTGCGCGGCAAGGGGCAGGGCTGGATCACAGCTGAATACGGCATGTTGCCGCGCAGTACCGGCAGCCGAATGGGGCGCGAGGCGGCACGCGGTAAGCAGTCGGGCCGCACTCAGGAGATTCAGCGTTTAATTGGCCGCTCATTGCGTGCGGCGGTGGATTTGAGTTTGCTGGGTGAGCACACCATTACGCTGGACTGCGATGTTATCCAAGCCGATGGCGGCACGCGCACAGCATCCATTACTGGCGCTGGCGTTGCATTGGTTGATGCCATTCGGCATTTGCAGCGCAGCGGCGCGATCAGCGCTGACCCCCTTAAGCAAATGGTTGCTGCGGTCTCTGTTGGGGTTTATGAAGGTCAGCCAGTGTTGGACCTGGACTACATTGAAGACTCGTCAGCGGAGACCGATATGAATGTGGTCATGGACGAGGTGGGCGGCATTATTGAAGTGCAGGGAACCGCTGAGGGCGCAACCTTCAATCGCAATGAAATGAATGCGATGCTGGATTTGGCGGAGAAGGGTATAGCCGAGTTGATCGCGGCGCAGCAGGCCGCTTTAGCGGAGTAGCGAGGGTGTGGCGGAGGCTGAGCCTCCGCTGCTTAAAAGATTAAAAGGCGCTTTCTGGCAATTCGTAGTCGTAATCCATGATTACCGGCGCGTGCTTGCCGAATTGCTGCACTTTGTAGATGGCGCCGTATTCAACGCGCGGAATCAGTCTTTCTGATACCACCTGATAGTCTACGCGCCAGCCGTTTTTGCCTGGCTCACCGTCGGGCCAATAGCTGAACTCATCGGCATCGGTATTCACCAGGCGGAAGGCGTCAGCGTAGTGTTCTTCATGGAACAAGCGCTCCATCCACTGCTGCTCTTCAGTAAGGCTACCTGATACACCGTGATTGCCCTTCACATCCTGAATATCAATGCTTTTGTGGGCGATGCCCCAGTTGCCGCAAATGACGAAGTCGCGGCGCTTGTTGCGGACTTTGTGCAGGTGGTTGTAATACTGCTCAAAGAAGTTATTTTTGCGGATCTGCGCCTCGCTGTCGCCGTCGGGGACGTTAGGTGCCAGCAGGCTGCCGATGCTGATATTGTCGAAATCGGCCTGGATGTAGAGGCCATCCATATCGAAATCCATGAAGCCGAGGCCAGTCATAATGGCCTTGGGTAGCTGCTTGCAGTAAATCGCCACGCCGTTACTTTTGCCATCGGCGGCATCAAAAAAGTACGGGTTGTACTCGCGGGGGAAGAAGACGTCGTCGCGAAGCTTGTACTCGGCTATAGCCAGGTTTTGCAGGCAGATGATATCCGCGTCCTGCTTGACGACCCAGTCAAAAAAGCCTCTTTCCGCAGCATCAGTGATGCTGTCAGCGCAAAAGCTGATGATTCTCATGTGCTTCCCGTGTGTCTACTATGCGGGCCTGATGCCCTTATTCAACGATACTGTCGCCCGCCATTATTGGGGCAGAGTAGGCCGTGCTGTGCGCGCTGCAAGCCTCTAAAGGAGATTGCGATGCGACGAGATCGACACTTGCAAAGTCCGTACTAAACAGGTGTTTAGACTACAATGAAACCCTTTTTACGACAATCAATTGGGCGTGAATGTCGGCAAAAACACCATGATTGAGGGCGTTCAGCAGAGTTTTGCCTACAATGCCCGCGCTTCGCTCTGGGCCGCGGCCACCGCGGTGCGTACAATAAGGGGCTCTACAATCCAGCTTTTGTGAGATGAGTCGTAGCCGCCCATGAGTATTAAGCCTTTCCAGCAACAGTTTATCCGCCAAGCCATCGACAGCGATGCGCTGTGTTTTGGTGAATTCACCCTGAAGTCGGGACGTGTCAGCCCGTATTTTTTTAACGCCGGCCGTTTTAGCAGCGGTGGCGCCTTAAGCGCATTGGCGGCCTGCTATGCCGACGCCATTGTGGACTCGGGGGTGCAGTTCGACGTGTTGTTTGGCCCAGCATACAAAGGGATTCCTCTGGCTGCAGCGACGGCCTGTGCACTTGCAGAGCGCCACAATATCGACATTCCCTTTGCCTATAACCGCAAAGAAGCCAAAGACCATGGCGAGGGTGGCACCTTGGTGGGCGCGGCGCTGCAGGGCCGTGTATTGATTATTGACGATGTGATTACTGCGGGTACGGCAATACGCGAGGCCATTACCATGATCGAAGCCGCTGGCGCCAGCGTGGCGGCAGTGGCGATTGGTCTCGACCGCCAGGAGCGCGGCAAGGGCGAACTGTCCGCCATTCAGGAGCTGGAACGCGAGCGTGACTTGGCGGTCATTAGTATTGTTGGCCTTAACGATATTGTTGAGTATCTGAATGCCGGTGCGGGCGATCCTGAACTAGTATCTAGGGTAAGTGCGTATCGTGAGCGCTACGGTGTGTCGTTATAGTTCAGGTAAAACAGGAGAGTGAGAGTTTATGCCTTGTTGGTCGTTACGGTTTCTCAGCCCACTATGCCTCGCGTTGGCCGTAGTGAGCGCGCCTGCCATAGCGGCAGAGAAGCTGTTTTATCGCTACGTCGATGCGAACAATAAGGTGGTTATCCTCGATCGTTTACCACCTGATGTTGTGCCACGCGGCTACGATGTGATCCGAGCTGACGGCAGCGTAGTGAAAAGCGTGGCTGCGCAGCTGACTGGTGCCGAGCGGGAGGCGTGGGAGCGCGAAAGAGCGGTGGCAAAAGCGCGAGCTGAAGCCGAGGAAAAAATGCGCGCTTGGGATGAATCCCTGCTGCTGCGTTACAGCGACATTGCCGATATTGACCACGCCAAGGCGCGCGCGCTCAACGATATACGGGTACGCATTTCGATACTGAAGAGCAATTTGTCTGCACTGAAGGATAAGGTACGAAAGAATCAGTCCGAAGCGGCCGAGCAGGAGCGCCGCGGTCGTCCCGTGCCAGAGGCATTGGCGAAAACGCTAAATGACTTGCGTCGCGAAGTCAGTGCAACGGAGAGCGACCTTGAGCGACGCAATGCGGAATTGTTCGAGGTGGAAGAGGCCTACGAACGGGACAAGGCCCGCTTCTCTCAGCTGCAGGAAAACGTAAAACGACGCCGCGCCTTTCACAGCGAGAACAATTAGCGGCTAGCGAAATACCGTCGCTCGCAATAGCTTCCACTGGTCATCCCAGTCTGCGCTCGGCAGGCGCTTGAATTCACTGCGCACAAATTGCCCGATACGCCCCTCTACGCAAGCCATCAGTAAGTTTGCTGTGGTGTTTGCCGTGGCCTGGGTGCGCAGCCCCTCGCGAAGTTCAGCTTCGCGCAATATTTGTCGCAGCTGCATTTCCAGTCGGTCGTAAAATTGTTGCACGCGGCTGCGCAAGCGCTCGTGTTCGCCCGCCAGGGCATCACCGTTGAAAATGCGTGTAATGCCGGGATTGCGCTCGGTAAAAGCCAGCAGCAGGTGAAGGATTTTAGCGAGCTGCGCTTCCGCTTGTTCCTCTTCGCTGCAAATCAGCGCAACGCGACTGAAAATAGCCTCTTCTACAAACTCAATCAGGCCTTCAAACATCTTCGCCTTGCTGGGGAAGTGGCGGTATAGCGCCGCCTCGGAAACACCGACTTCGGCAGCCAGCTTTGCCGTCGTAATACGGCTGCCGGGCTGACTTTCCAGCATGGTGGCCAGAGACTGCAGAATTTCGTCGCGGCGTGAAGGTCGCTTAGTCATAGCCTGCCTTATTCGCCGCTGTCTGCAGCTTGTACGCTGCTGTTGGTGATTAGGGTGCCCACACCGGTGTCGGTGAAGATTTCCAGCAGTACGGCATGGGGTACGCGGCCATCGATAATATGGGCGCTGTTCACGCCGGCATTCACGGCACTGAGTGCGCAGCCGATTTTCGGTAACATGCCGCCATAAATAGTGCCGTCTTCAATTAGCGCGTCGACCTGCTCGGTGCTCAGCCCGGTGAGGACTTCGCCCTCTTTGTTTTTCAGGCCCTCGATATTGGTGAGTAGCATCAGCTTCTCGGCCTTTAAGACCTCGGCAATTTTCCCTGCAACGAGGTCGGCGTTGATGTTGTATGAGGCGCCGTCAGGGCCCACTCCGATGGGGGCTATCACCGGGATAAAGTCGCTATTGACCAGCATGTCCAGCACGTCGGTGCTAACACTTTCCACCTCGCCAACATGGCCAATATCGATAATTTCAGGGGCCGACATTTCCGGTGTCTTGTGGCGAACCTTGAGCTTGCGGGCGCGAATTAATTGGCCATCTTTGCCGGTTAGGCCCACGGCCTTGCCGCCGTTGTGGTTGAGCAGTGAGACAATTTCTTTATTGACGCTGCCGCCCAGCACCATTTCGACCACGTCCATGGTGTCGCTGTCGGTCACGCGCATGCCTTCAACAAAGCGCGACTCGATTTGCAGCCGTTTTAGCAGGTCGCCGATCTGCGGGCCACCGCCGTGAACGACCACTGGGTTCATGCCAACCAGTTTCATCAGCACGATGTCTCGCGCAAAGTGCTCCTTGAGCTGGTCGTCGACCATGGCGTTGCCGCCAAACTTTACAACGATGGTTTTGCCGGTGAAGCGCTGAATATAAGGCAGTGCTTCGGTCAGAACGCGGGCGACATCGCCCGCAGCGTCGCGGCTGAGTGACATAGTGTTTCTCGTGCTGGGGGCCGATTAGTCGGCCGTATAAAAAGGGTGACTATTAAAGACCATCTGCCAGGGTCGGATCAATCTTCGCCAGGGTTTGTGCGAAGCTTTCACGAATTCCATCCAGGGCGGCCTGGCTGTCTGCTTCAAAGCGCAGGGAGATTGCTGGGCCAGTGTTGGAGGCGCGTAATAAGCCCCAGCCATTGCGAAATTCGTAGCGCAGGCCGTCAATGTCGATAAGTTGGGCATCGTCAAACTGAGCGTGATTCGCGAAGCTCTGCACCAGCGAAAATTTTCGCTCGTCGTCCACGGCTATCAATATCTCCGGGCTACTGTGCAGGCTCGGGTAGCCAGCCAGTTCGTCGTCGAGTGTCGTGCCGGCCAGCGTGAGCGCTTCAAGCAGGCGCGCTGCAGCGTACATGCCATCATCAAAGCCATACCAGCGTTCTTTAAAGAAGATGTGGCCGCTGAACTCGCCGCCGAGCAGTGCATCGCTGTCGGCCATCTTGCGCTTCATATGTGAGTGGCCGCATTTCCACATGGTGGGGCGGCCGCCGTGATTCACAATAAGTTGGCTGAGCAGTCGGCTGCATTTTACGTCGAACAACACCTCGCAGCCGGGATTGCGGCTAACCATGTCGTCGGCGAGCAGCATGAGTAATTCGTCGGCGCGGGGGCGTCGGCCGCTGGCGCTCACTACCGCCACGCGATCACCGTCGCCGTCAAAGGCGATACCGATATCCGCCTGGTGTTCGCTGATCGCCGCGGCGAGGGCATCCAGGTGCTCCGGGATCGTGGGGTCGGGGTCGCGATTGGGAAAGCTGCCGTCGATGTTGCAGAACAGTGGCACTACCTCGCAGCCCAGTTCTTCAAACAGTGGCACCACTATATTGGAGGTGGCGCCATTGCCGGCGTCGATAACCACTTTCAAACTTTGTGCGACTACGACATCACTGCATATGCGGTCTATGTAGCGCTGTTCAATACTGTCATTGCTGAGTTGGCCGTCGCCACTGGTGAAGTGCTGGCTTTCAATACGTCGCGCCAAGGACTGTATGTCGTCGCTTGTGAGGCTCTGAAAATCCAGCAGCATTTTCATGCCGTTGTGGTCAGCGGGGTTGTGGCTGCCGGTGATCATTACGGCGCTGCCAATATTCAGGTCGTAGCAGGCGAAGTTGAGCATGGGCGTGGCGATAATGCCTAAATCGACAACATCCACCCCACTGCCTAGCAGGCCTTTGAGTAAGGCTTCGCGAATGCGTGGGCTGCTGTTGCGACCATCGCGCCCCAGCAGCATTTTGCTGTGGCCGCGGGCCTGGGCCTCGCTGCCCAGCGCCAGGCCAATCTGCACGCAGTGCGCGTCGCTCAGGTCGCGACCGGCAATGCCGCGGATGTCATAGGCGCGAAAGCAGTTCAACGCCAAGGCCGGGCCGTTTTCGTCCGGCTCTGCATCGGCAGCAGGCGGGGGAGGGTGTGGCTCGGCGTGTGCGGCGGCGGTGGCTTTCTTGCCTAGTGGTGCCGCCTCGGGGAGGGGCGGGGTTAGGCTGCCTTGGGGGTTAAATGGCGCTGTACCTTGGTCGCTGTCACTGGGCTTTCGCGCCGCCAGTTTGCGGGCCAGCTGCTGCTCGAGGCTGGGTGGCGGTGACTTGGCGGCAGGGGCGGGTTGCGGCGCTGGGCTGCTTTGCTGTTGATCGGCTCGAAGAAAGAAAATGCTGTGGCTGCCGACGATGATGCCAAGGCAAAGCAAGCACGCAAGCCAAATAAGTGTGCCGTCAACTCGCAGTGCCTCCAGCATTGCCGATTGCGGCAACACATGCAGTGTCCAGCCGGGCACGGGTAGGTTGCGGCTCACCATAAACTCGCTGAATTGCTTTGAGTCAGCGGCAATGACGATGTCTTCTCGATCTTTGTAGCGCTGCACCAGCTCATTGTGCACGCTGGATCCAGCAATATTGCGCAAAATCCGTGCGAAAAATTCGCTGTCGAAGCTGACGATAATCGCCCCGCGCGCACTGACTCGCTCCAGCATCGAAATAATCCATTGGCCGTCGTGGCGGTACGCTTCAATGGTGAGCTTGCCGGTGTCGCTGGCTTTGCGCAGCATATCGATTTCTATGTGGTTGCGCAGTCGATCCGTTTGGCTGCGCTCGTCGGCGATACCCTGATCGCCCAACAGAATAAGCTTGGCGTCTATTGCTGCGGGGAAGCTGCGTTGCAGGTCGCGCTCCTGCTGTGTAAGCCGCTGCTGATCGCCACTAATAAGTGCCTCGGCGATGGCGGGACTTGCTGCCTGAACGCTAACCCGCTTGCCGATGGAGTCGACAACATCAATAACGACTTTGCGCTGGTGCTCGGCGATATTGCTGGTAATGCCAATAACGTTTTGATTCAGGCTGCGCGGCAGCTCGATGGTTTGGATCCAGTAGAACGCGCCGATAATCAGTGCGGCGCAGACAATGCCGGAGGCGAGGATGTCTCTGCGCGCAGGAGAAAGAGGAAATTTAACGGCCGCTTTGGCGCTACGCTTTTTTGTCATGGGCCTGGCTGATCTTCTGCAAAAGTTGGTTTAGAACTTTCATCATGGTAGTGCAATGGGCTGCTGTCTAGCGAAAGGCGGCTCAAGCGGGGAATCGTTGCCCACCTCAGCTGCTGTGATCGCGCTTTTGCTCGGCGTACCGCGCGGCGATAAGGTCGATCAATTGCTTCGCAAGTTGGCGCTTACCCATCTGTTCCAGTTTTTGTTGCCCGCTTGGGTCGACGACCGTCACGCTGTTTTCATCAGAATTGAAACCGATGCGTGTGTCCGAGACGTCATTGGCAATAATCATATCGAGATTCTTTTTCTCGAGCTTGCCTTTGGCGTAGTGAATAACATCTTGCGTTTCGGCGGCGAAGCCCACCGTGAAGGGTCGCTGGTCGTGGCTGGCTACAGCGCTAACGATATCCGGGTTGCGCACCAGCTCGATATTCATCGAGGTGTTCTGCTTCTTTATTTTCTGCTCTTCGATGTGGGCCGGGCGGTAGTCTGCGACCGCGGCGCAGGCGATGAAAATATCGCAACTGCCCATATTTGCCATGCTCGCCTTATACATGTCGTCGGCGCTGATGACATCTACCCGTGTCACGCGCGGCGGGCAAGGCAGCTGGGTCGGGCCGCTAATCAAGGTGACGCGGGCACCGGCGTCGGCAGCGGCCTCGGCCAGTGCGTAGCCCATTTTGCCGGAGCTGTGATTGCTGATATAGCGAACCGGATCAATCGCTTCGCGCGTGGGGCCGGCGGTAATACTCAGGGAAATACCGTCCAGCGCGCGGCTGTTAAACAGTCCGGCCGCGAGCTCTGCCAGTTGCTCGGATTCGAGCATACGGCCGGGGCCAATGTCGCCGCAGGCTTGTTCACCGGCCGCGGGGCCGAACAAGGCGACCCCACGTTGGCGCAGTGTGTCGGCGTTCGCCTGGGTTGCGGGGTCGCGCCACATCCCCTGGTTCATTGCCGGGGCCAGCGCGATGGGCGCGGGGGTTGCCAGGCACAATGTGGTCAGCAAGTCGTCGCCGCGGCCGTTGGCCAGGCGCGCCATAAAGTCGGCGCTGGCCGGCGCGACGAGGATTAAGTCCGCCCAGCGCGCCAGCTCAATATGCCCCATACCCGCTTCGGCTTCTGGATCGAGCAGTGCCGTGTGCACCGGATTACCTGACAGCGCCTGAAGGGTGAGCGGGGTAATAAACTCCATAGCGGCGGCCGTCATTACCACTCGCACATCGGCGCCGTGATCTTTGAGGCGGCGCACGAGCTCGGCGCTTTTATAGGCGGCGATGCCGCCGGTGATGCCGAGAAGGATTTGTCGATTACTGAGCTGCTTCATGCCTGGGCTCGATATTGCCAATAAAGCGGCTATTATGAACTTTCAAGGCGATGGGCACTAGGCGGAGCGTCCATAAACATCGCTTTGCAACATCACCAAGGAGGGTGGTATGGCAATCTGTGATTGGCCCGCGGATGAACGGCCCCGTGAAAAACTGTTGCAGCGTGGGGCCCAGGCGCTTTCCGATGCCGAGTTGCTCGCCATTTTTCTGCGAACCGGCGTACGCGGCAAGTCGGCTGTTGATCTTGCACGCGAATTGCTGGCGGAGCACGAGGGTCTGGCGGCGCTGATGTCGGCCTCCCAGCAGCGTTTCTGCCAGTCAAAGGGGCTGGGCGACGCCAAGTATGTTCAGCTGCAGGCAGTGATAGAGATGTCCCGCCGCTATCTGGCAGAAGCCCTTCAGCGCGAGCAGGTGTTCGCGAGCGCGGCCGCGACGAAACAGTATTTGTGCGCCCAGTTGCGCGGCGAGCGGCGTGAAGTTTTTGCGGTGCTATATCTGGACAACCAGCATGCGCTGATTGCTTACGAACCCTTGTTTTTTGGCACGATTGACGGCGCTGCAGTCTACCCGCGGGAGATTGCCCGTCGCGCTCTGGAGCTAAATGCGGCAGCGTTGATCGTTGCCCACAACCACCCCAGTGGGGTCGCCGAGCCCAGTGACGCCGATGTCAGAATCACGGCCCGCATCCGCGAGGCCGTGCAGCTGTTGGATATTCGTTTGTTAGATCACTGCATTGTGGCCGGCCCCGAGGTGATTTCCCTGGCGGAGCGCGGCCTTTTATAACGTGCTCTAGCTCAGTGCCATCATCGACTTCACATCAAAGCTTTGCAGCTCGTCTTCGCGGCCATCGCGCAACTTGGCGACCCAATTGGGGTCTTGCAGCAGTGCCCGGCCAACCGCGATCAGGTCGAACTCGCCGTCGCTCATCCGCTGCTCGAGTTCGTCCATGCGCTGGTGCTGGTCGCGCTCAGATGACAACCCTTTGGCCAGTGTGTCGAGGAAGTCACCCTCAAGGCCAACAGAACCGACACTGATAGTGGGTTTGCCGGTCAGTTTCTTCGCCCAGCCGGCAAAATTCAATGACGAACCCTCAAACTCCGGTTCCCAAAAGCGTCGCTGTGAGCAGTGGAAAATATCGGCCCCGGCGTCGCTGAGCGCCTCAAGCCAGGCAGCCATTTTCTCGGGGGTGTCGGCGAGTCGGGCCTGATAGTCCTGCTGCTTCCACTGGGAAATTCGCAGGATCAGCGCAAAGTCTTCACCCACTGCTGCCCGCGCCGCTTTAAGAATCTCCACCGCAAAGCGGCTGCGCTCTACCAGCGTCGTGCCGCCATATTTGTCGTCGCGCTGGTTGGTCGGCCCCCAGAAGAATTCATCAATCAGGTAGCCATGGGCGCCGTGAAACTCAGCGGCGTCGCAGCCGATTTGCTTCGCGGCGAGGGCGGCTTGGGCAAAGGCATCAATGGTGTCGGCAATGTCGCTGTCGGACATGACGCGGCCACGGGTTTTTCCGGGGGAAGGAATACCTGACGGGCTCTCCAGTAGCGCGTCATCAATGCGTTCGGCACCGCCCGCGGCCCGCATCGCGCCCACGTGCCAGAGCTGGGGGGCAAACTGGCCGCCGGCATCGTGTACCGCCTCGACCACCTGCTGCCACGCGGCGAGCTCGGCTTCGCCGTGAAAACGGGGAACCTTGGCGTCGTTGAGTGCGCCGGGGCGGGCAATGCCCGTTCCCTCAGAGATAATCAAGCCGACACCGCCTTCGGCGCGACGCTGGTAGTAGCCGCGCATAGCATCGGAGACAATACCGCCGGGCGAATGCGAACGGGTCATTGGTGCCATGGCCAGGCGATTGGGTAGCTGCAATGATTTGCAGGAGAAGGGGGTAAACAGAGCGTCGCGTGACATAAATTGGTGGCCTCCACGGGGCTGATTCTCAGAATGAGTGCGGGCGCGAATTTGATCGCGCGCGATACAAATTTGAGCTTAACACGCAACTGACGATGGCGATACCGGCAGATCTGCACCGCAATGCTGGTTTTTTCACCAGTTTCATTGATTAGGGGGGAGGCTTCTGGTATAAAGTCGCGCTCAATTTGGGTCTGACCGCTGCGCGGTGTCAAGCGAGCCTGATTCGGGCACTGGTTTTCCCGGTGCTGCGGCCCATATTTTTAAAGCGAAAGTTTTGAAGCAGAATTCATCGGGCTTTTTTGCGTAAAAAGCTTAAAGAGGCGAAGGAAAATCATGTCCAGAGTATGTCAAGTTACTGGTAAGCGTCCGGTAACCGGTAACAATGTATCCCACGCAAAAAACCGCACCCGTCGTCGTTTTTTGCCGAACCTGCACAGCCACCGTTTTTGGGTTGAAGCAGAAAAACGTTTCGTAACCCTGCGCGTATCAGCCAAGGGTATGCGTATCATCGACAAAAAGGGCATCGACGCAGTTCTGGCTGATCTGCGCGCCCGTGGCGAAAAATACTAAGGAGAACCATCATGGCGAAGAAAGGCGCTAGCGATAAAATCCGTCTGGTCTCCAGCGCGGGCACTGGTCACTTCTACACGACCACTAAAAACAAGCGTAACACTCCGGACAAGTTCGAATTTAAAAAATACGACCCGGTTGTTCGTAAGCACGTGATCTACAAAGAAGCCAAAATCAAGTAAGGCCTCTTCGCGAGATTGCAAAAGCCGCGCTGGTCGCGGCTTTTTTTATGCCTGACGTTTTTGTCCCGGACTTTTGCGATAATGCTGGCGTTGGCCACGCCCAGACGAGTGACACAAGGATGCTGAATGACACCACTACACTTTGAAGAGTTGCTCAGCCTCGACGGCAAAAGTGTGGTGCTCGTGCCCAGTGATGCCAGTGCCCGCCAGTTGCGCGAGCGCATTGCGGTGGCGCGGGGCGAGCACGACCAGGCTTTTTTGGAAACCATGAGCGTTGTTCCTGTTGCGCAGTGGTTGGCGGAACTGTGGGACGAGAGCTTGCCCAGTCGCCAGGTGTTGCGGCCCATTCAGTTGCTGGCTATCGCGCAGAAGATCATCGAAAGCAGCGAGTTCTTCCCGGCCAACTGCCTCAACAGCCTGGCTATTGTTCGCCAGTTTGTCGATGCTTTCCAAATTCACGCCGCCTATCGCCTTGGCAATAACCGTGAAGACTACCTGTTTTCTGCCGAGTATCAGGCTTTTTTCCATTGGCGCAGCGCTATGCAGGAGGCGCTGGACGAGCTGGACGCGATGAGTGCGGAGCAGTTACCGGCAGCGTTGAGTGCCGCGTTACCCGAGGGGCTACTGCCGTTGCCGGCGCGTTTAATTCTCTCGCCTCTGCTGCACTTAACACCCGCCACGCAAGCATTTATCGAGCAGTGTCGCGCGCAGGGTGTGCAGTGTTTTCAGCTCGACGACACGCCGCCTAATACAGTGCCGAGCTTGTACAGCGCGACCCAGCGTGAGCAAGAGTGCGACGCCATTGCTAATTGGCTGGCCGGGCAGCTATCGCAGCAGCCCGAGGCGAACCTGGCGGTGTTGGTCGCCGACATGAATAATTACCGTGCGCCGCTTGAGCGGGCGCTGCAACGCCGGGTATTTCCGCAGTCGCTCTATGTCGAGGGTGAGGCGCAGGAGGCGCCTTGGGCCTTTGAGGGCAGCGAGAGCCTTTATGCGTACCCACTTATTCGGGCGGCTTGGGATGTGATCTCTCTGCGCCAGGGCGCGCTGCCCTTGGAGCAGCTGAGTCGCGTGTTGCGCAGCCGCTTTGTGGCGGACTGGCCAGCCATGCGCCAGCCGCGCGCACAGTATGATCGTTTCTGTCGCGACCGCTTAGCGGTGCAATGTCAGCTTGGCGAAATGCTGGCCTTGGCGCCGTACTTTGGCGAGGACGCCGGGGTCGATGTTTTGCAGGCCTTGCACTCACACATTAGCGCGCAGCCGTCGCGGCAACTGCCTTCGGCCTGGGTGCGCAGTTTCGACCAAATGTTGTTGGCGGCGGGGTGGCCGAATGCCGACAGCGATGACCCGGTGGTTGCGGACTGTCGCCGTGGCTTTAGCCAGGCGATGGATGTGTTTCGCGCCTTGGATCGCCAGTTGGGGGAGGTTGCTCATAGCGATGCCCTGCACTGGCTGCAGCACATTCTGACCACCAAACGCTTTGCCGTCAGCCGGCGGAGCCCGGCCCGGATAAGGGTCTTGCAGTACGAGGAGGCACTCGGCCTGCACTTCGACGGCGCCTGGATCGCTGGGCTCGATGACGCAGCCCTGCCGCGCCGCGCTGAACCGTCACCGTTTTTACCGCTGCACCTTCAGCGCCAGGCGCAAGTTGATGGCTGCGAGCCCGGCTTGTGTTTGCAGCGCGATCGCGCCCTGCTCGCGGAGATATTGCGCAGCGCCCCCGCATTGATTTGCAGCTATGCCGGCGAAGACCCCAGCGGCACACCCCGTGCGCCCTGTAGTTTGCTGCCGGCGATGGCCGCGGCAGAGGTGGCTGATGGGGAGTTGCCGGTTCGCTGTCAGGGGCAGTTAACACTTCCACAGTCAGATGCGGTGCGCCCGGTGGCTCCCGAGCAGCGGGCGCGGCTGCGGGGCGGCAGCGGTCTATTTAAAGAATACGCTCAGAGCCCCTTTCTCGCCTTTCTAAAATACCGTTTGCGCCTGAAAGAATTTCCCCGGCCCGCGGAGGGGCTGGATCATCGTCTGCAGGGGATTTTGGTTCACGACAGCTTGGAAAAAGTGTGGCAGCGTTTAGAGGGCAAGGCCGCGCTGGACGCACTGGACTTTGCCGGGATAGAGCGCTTGGTGGCGCAGTGTGTGGACGAGGCCTTGCAGGGCTCGGAAATCAACCCGCAACGCTTTGGTGAGTCGCTGATGCAGCTTGAAAAGACGCGCGTGGTGGCACTGATTAGTCATTGGTTGGAATACAAGGAGAAAGCGCGCCTGCAGGACTTTGACGTCGTCGCCTTGGAAACAGCGATGGATACCCAGTTAATGGGAATTCCGCTAAAACTTCGCATCGACCGCATTGATCGCATCGGCGACAAGCACCTCGTTATCGATTACAAAACCGGCAGCATCGATGGCAAGGCGCTCAATAGTGACTCCCTGACTGAGCCGCAACTACCTATTTATGCGCTGGCCGCCAGCGAGGGTAGCCCTGTCGATGGGGTGATGCTGGCCCAGCTGCGCAGTCCCGACGATTTGAAAGTGCATATGCGCAGCAACTGGGCCAACAGTGTCATTGCCAAAAAGGCCCACGGCAATGATGTCGACAGCCCTGAAAAGTGGCAGGCCGAACTTCGCGCCTGGGAAGGCGCCTTGCAAAGCATGGCGGAGGGCATTCTGGCGGGCAACATCGCCCACGATTACAGCACGCAATTGGATCGCAGCTTTAGCGCCTACCTGCAGCCGCTGCTGCGCGATAGCGCCAGCTCGGAGGACGAATAATGAGCGATTTACTCAGTCCTCCCGATCAATCCCAGCGCGAGCAGGCGGTCGATCCCGCTCGCTCAGTACTGCTTAGCGCGCCTGCGGGCTCGGGAAAAACCGGCGTGCTGCTGTTGCGTTATCTGCGCTGCCTGCTCTGTGTGGAACGCCCAGAACAAGTGGTGGCCATCACCTTCACCAACAAAGCGGCGGGCGAGATTAAAGAGCGGGTGATGGCGGCTCTGCAGTCGGCAGAGGCAATGTCCATCAACAGTGTGTTCGACCGCGATATTCGCGACGCCGTGCTGGCGGTGCGTGAGCACCAGGCCCGCTTGGGCTGGAACCTGCTGGAAAATAGCGCGCGCCTGCGCATTGCCACCTTCGACAGTTTTTGCGGGAGCTTGGTGCGGCGTTTGCCGCTGCTGTCAGGCCTGGGTGCTGCCGCCCCCGTTAGCGACAGCGAGGCGCTGTACCGCGAGGCGATTCTGGAGCTATTTCGTCAGCTCGACGACCCGCAGTGTCCGGCGCCGTTGCGCGAAGCTCTGGAAAGTTTGCTGCGCTACGGCAGTAACCGCATAGAAACGCTGCAGCCGCTGTTGTCGGCATTGCTGGCCAAGCGCGATCAATGGCAGGAGGATATTCTCAGCGCTGACCTCGACGTGATGGACGAGGCACTAACGGCATTGGTGAGCGAGGCGTTTGAGCATCACTGGGCGCAGCTTAAGCATTTTGGCATCGACGAGCTGTTTGCGGCTTACCGGGAGTCGTCCGGTAGCTGCGATGCACACAGTTGGGCGGCGCAGCTGCCCCAGCCGGAGGCGGTCACCATAGCGGATTTGCCGGTGTTGGCGGAGATGGGGCGCAGTATTTGCAAAGGCAGCGGTGAGCTTTACAAGCCGGGGTCGGTGCAGCACGCTAAATTTAAAAAGGGCCAGCCGGGAACCGAGCAGGCAAAAGACTGGTTGAAGCGCGCCCAGGAAAGCGAGCCGGAGGTGCTGGCCGCGCACTGGCAGACGCTGGCAACACTGCCGCCCCCTGCCTTGCCAGACGGGTCTCGCGAGCTGGTGGGGCATTTCTGCGTGGCGCTGCGCTACCTGCTGGCGCAGCTGCGGCTGGTGTTTGAGCAGCGCGGCGGCGTCGATTTTGGTGAAATTGCCCTGCGCGCCATTCATGCCCTTCGCACCGGAAGTGCCGGGGAGGTCAGTGACGCGATGCTGGTCGAGGATCGCATCGAGCACATCCTTGTCGATGAAATGCAGGATACCTCGGTCAGTCAAATCGAACTGCTCAAGGCGCTGTGTCAAGACTGGGCGCCGGATGACGGGCGCTCGGTATTCTTCTGCGGCGATTTGCAGCAATCCATCTACGCCTTTCGGGGCAGCTTAGTCAGCCTGTTTGATGGCCTGCGCCAGTCCGCCAGCTTTGCGGGAAAATCCCTCGACTTGCTGCAGTTGCGCGCCAACTTCCGATCATCGCCGACCTTGGTCAAATGGGTTAACGGCTGTTTTCGCGGCCTGTTTGCCGAGCGTGACAGTGCCTATGTAGAAGCGTTGCCACAGCGGCAAAATCTCGGGCGATTGCAGGTTCACCCCATCGCGGTGGCTAAAGATGTCGATGCTAGCGCCAGTGCTGCCCGCCGCGAGGCCGCGGACGTGGTGGGAATTATCCAGCGTGTGCAGCGGGAAACGCCCGAGGCGAGTATTGCGATCCTGGTGCGCGGCCGCAGTCACTTACGGGAGATTACCCCAGCCCTCAAAGCCGCAAATATTGCCTTTTCTGGTCAGGATATCGACAGCTTGGCGCAATTGCCGGCGGTAATGGATCTGCTGTCTATGCTGCGGGCGTTGTGGCACGACGCCGATGAGGTTGCCTGGTCCGGCCTGTTGCGCGCGCCCTTCGTGGGCCTGAGCTGGGACGACCTATTGTGCCTGCGCGAAACCGAAATGTCCCTGCGTGAGGCCCTCTACACCAGTGCTGAGAACACCGCGCTCAGTGACGAGGGACGGCGCGTTTGCACGCGCCTCGTGGAGGCCCTGAATTGGCTGGACTCGCGGCCGGAGAGTCGCGACCTGCGCTGGGCACTGCGAAGCCTGTGGCACCGCTTGGGTGGGCCGGCCTGTATTGCGCCGCACCAGCAAGCTGATATCGACCGTGTGCTTGCGGTGCTCGACGAGCACGCCCCCTCGGGTATTCTCGAAGATATCGCGGCCTTTGAGTCATCGCTGGCACGATTGTTCGCCGCGCCGCCGAGCAGTCGCGTGGAGTTGATGACCATTCACAAATCCAAGGGCCTGGAATTTGATGTGGTGATCCTGCCCGGCCTGGGCAATCGCGGCCGCAATGATGACCGGCCACTGTTGGCCTGGCAGCGCCTGCAACAGCACATGCTGTTTGCCCCCAAACCGCAGCGCAGTGGCGGTGATGAGCAGCGGCTTTACGACTACTTGTGCGGCGTACAAAAGCAGGCGCTCAGTGAAGAGTTGGATCGCCTGCTCTATGTGGCACTCACCCGCGCGAAAGTGGAACTGCACTTGTTTGGCGTGGCGAAAATGAACAGTAAAGACGATCTCAAGCCCGATGCGGCAAGTTTTCTGGCACGATTGTGGCCGGTGGTGTCGCCTGACTTTGAAGCCGCCGAGCTGCTGCAGGAAGGTGATGAAGCGTCGCCGCTGCGAGTGCCGCTGGCACCGAGGCTGCGCGACTTTTCTGTGACACTGCAGCCGCCCTGGCAGGCGGAGGTGTACCCGGAGTCGCCGCTGCAACGGGTGCAGCGCCAGACCGAAAACGCGGTGCTTGAAGACAATATTGAAGAGCGCGCAGTCGGTATTGTGTTCCACGAATTAATGGAGCGGCTGGGGCGCCAGCAACCGAGCCAGTTGCTGATAGATGACCGCGCCAGATTGGCCGGCGCACTGCGACAGCGGCTGCGCCACCATTGCCACCCCGAGCCGGGCCTGGAAGACAGCCTGGCGCGAGTGCTGCACTTGCTCGACAATACACTTGCCTGCGAACAGGGGCAGTGGATTCTGCAAAGTTACGACTGGCAGGCCAGTGAACAAACCATTCGTCGCTTGATGGCGGGGCAGTGGCAAACGCTCATTCTCGATCGCGCGTTTATCGACAATCGCGGCGAGCAACCGCGCTGTTGGATTATCGATTATAAGACGGCTGAGGCACGAGGCTCTCTAGAGACCTTTCTGGCGGCCCAGCGTGAGCGCTACAGCAATAAAATGCAGATATACCGAGAGGCCTTGCAGGCAACTGGGTTAGAATGTCCGATTTCGTCGGCGCTGTATTTTCCCGCTCATCAGCGTCTGCTTTGTTTGGATGGACAAGATGATTAAATTCTCTGGCTTGGGCAGCCTGGTGTTAACGGGCATTCTGGCAGCCAGTTTGTCGGCATGCAGCTCAATGGTGGACCGCCAGCAGGTGGAGTTTGAGCATGCCAGCCTTGCTGCCACGCCCGCCGTGGAGTCTCGGGATAGCGTTCGTTCCGCCCCGGCAGAGGGCGGTGGCCTGACTACCGCGCAGGCGCGCAAAGCCCTGCTGGGTAAGTGGTATGGCATCGCCAATAGCAAAACGGGTATTCGCAAAGAGTGGTTAGTTGAGCGAGCCGAAGATGGCACCTATCGCACAGACTTTCGCAGCACCCACCCCGACGGCCGGGTGGAAAGCCAGGCCGAGGTCGGCTTTTGGGGCGTTTCAGGAGATGTGTACTTTCGCATTTTTCGCGGCTGGGTGATGGTTGATGGTATGAAACTGGCCAACGCGAAGAACCCGTCGCACTACGACGCCTACCGCATCGACCACCTGAGCAGCGAATTGATGCGCTACCAACATGTGGACAACGGCCGCCGCTATGTTATGAAGCGCATGCCGGAAAACTTCCGATTGCCGGTGGTGTTGGAACAGAAAAACACCGCGCCGCTGAAGTTCGAGTTTTAGCCAAACCGTCAGGCGATTGGCAGAGCGCGCTTTGGCAAGCTAAAATCGCCGACCTTAATTTAACCAACACGCGGAGCTGCGTAATGGGCAGAGCCTACCAAAACCGAAAAGAGTCTATGGCCAAGACGGCCGCCGCCAAAACCAAGGTCTACAGCAAGTATGGCCGCGAAATATACGTGGTGGCGAAATCGGGAGGGGCTGACCCCGATGCCAACCTGGCTCTGCGCAGTTTGTTGGACCGCGCAAAGAAAGACCAAGTCCCCAGTCACGTTATCAAAAATGCTCTGGACAAAGCGCAGGGCGGTGCCGGCGAAGACTTCTCTCCGGCGCGCTACGAGGGCTTTGGCCCCGGCAACTGCATGGTGATTGTGGATTGTTTAACCGACAACCCAAACCGCACCTTTGGTGATGTGCGCCTGGCGTTTACTAAAACCAACTGCAAGATTGGTACCCAGGGCAGTGTCAGCCACATGTTTGACCACTCGGCGATCTTTGTTTTCGACGGCGAAGATGAAGAGGCGGTGCTGGAGGTGCTAATGATGGCTGACGTGGATGTCAGCGATATTGAGTGCGAAGACGGAAAAATCAGTGTGTTTGCGCCGCATACGGAATTCTTTAAGACCAAACAAGCACTGCAAGAAACGTTTGAAGGCATCGATTTTGATGTCGAAGAAATTCAGTTTTTGCCCCAAACCACCGCGCCGATCAGCCAAGACGATATGCCCATGTTTGAAAAATTCATGGACATGCTCAACGAGCTGGACGATGTGCAAAATATCTACCACAGCGCCGAACTGCCGGCCGACTAATCGGCCTGTAGGCGCAGTACCTGCACCTCGCTGCTAGTAATATCGGCGAGCGTGTAGGGCGCCAAGCTCTCCAAAAAGGCCTCTACCGCACTGCCCAGTATGCCTTGTAAGGCGCAATTGCCGATAATCCTGCAGGGCTGCTCGGCGCAGTCAATTGGCTGCAAGGTGGTTTCAAACTCCCGAACAATATCCAGCAGCGAAATTTCCTCCGGCGCTCTTGCTAGGCTCAGACCGCCGCCTTTTCCTCGCACCGATTCAACCTCACCCCGGCGCACCAGCTGCATAATGACCTTCGATACATGGTTCGGGGAGATGGTGTAAAAGTCGCAAATATCCTGAATCGTGACGCGCTGCCCCGGCGGCTGCCCCGCCAAAAATATCAGGCTGCGAAAGGCGTAGTCCGTATGTTTACTTAATTTCATTTATCAGCCCTTTACCTGACACTGGAGTCGTAGCTATTATAGCGCCCCAAAACATGCATTTATTATGCATCTTTAGTCGGAGAGAGATAGTGACAACATTATATGAGCGCATCGGTGGCGAAGCAGCGGTAGACAAGGCCGTGGATATTTTTTACGAAAAGGTGCTGGCAGATGAGCGTATCAATAGCTTCTTTGAAAATATTGATATGTTCGCCCAGGCCCGCAAACAGAAAGCCTTCTTAACCATGGTGTTTGGTGGCCCCAATGATTACACCGGTGAGGACATGCGCAACGCACACGCCGGTATGGGCGTGAACGACGAGCACTTCAACGCCGTTGTTGAAGACTTGGCCGCCACGCTGTCAGAGCTGGGCGTAGGCGACGGTGATATTCAGGAAGTGGCCAATATTGCGGAAAGCGTGCGCGACGACGTGCTGAACCGCTAATTAAAGCCGGGCCAGGGAAGAAAACACCACGCTTAGCAGCTCCGACTGCTTGCCCACGCCCAGCTTTTGGTAGCTGGATTTAATGTGGCTGCGCACGGTGCTTTCTTTCACGCCCAGTTGTTGGGCAATGGCTGCCGCCGAGCAGCCGTCTGCCAGGCCCTGAATAACACTGGCCTCGCTAGCGGTAAGGCCGAATAGCTTGCGCAAGCCTTGGTGGCTCAATTGACTGCGCACGGTGTTGGGTTTGAGCTGCAGCAGTGCGCCAAGCTCCTGGTAACCGGGCCGTATCGACGGAATCAGCCAGGGTTCCACACTCATTTGATAGCCATCGTCGCTGTCGCCAATTCGGGCAAAGCGGCGCGCTTGGCGTTGCTTATTGTCGGTAAATGCCATCAAGTCATTGAAAAGTTGCGCGGCGTGGCGATCCAGCTGTGGATGGTTGAAGCGCAGTTGACGACCGCGATGCAGGGCAATGCCACGTTTCAGTAGCGCCTCTGCCATGCTGTTGTGGGACAGCAGCTCGCCTCTTGGGCTGAGTAAAAAGGCCGCACTGTCGACAATTCGTCCTACCGCCTCCAGGCCCATGCGGGTAATTTCGCCATCGATATTGCGCTTATGGATGGCCAGCGCATTCTGAATATGGGGGACAAAGGCATCCAGAGAGGTCAGCTCGTCGCGACTAAAGGGCTGGTGACTGTGGCTGCGTTGCAGGGTAACGCGAAACGCCCGCCCCTGACTTGGATCTTCTATATAAGCGCCGCAAGCATGGCGAACATCGGCGGGGCGCGCATAGTCGGCGTAGAATTCAGAGGCTAACAAAGCCTTGTCCGACAGTTCTTGGCTGCCGTGAAATTTTTTCGGCGGTCGCCTTATTAGTTCAGCCGACCAGACATCCCGCTTGAGGTAGTAATCGATATAGCTCTGCATATCGCTCTCGTCAATATGCCGGTTCAGCATGACGTCGCCGTTTTTTTCCTGCGTGTTTTCCAGCATTAAGGTGGTGGAGCGGGTGGGAATGTCGGATTCCAGCAGTGAGAAAAAGGCTAGCCAGCCGTCTGCCTGATCCGCGTGGCGATAGAGCTCTCCAATGAGCTGCGACAGTCTGTCGTTGTCCATGTATTTTTCATTACGCCGGTGCATCCTAGCCAGTTAACAGCGATTCCTTTCGCCGTCCCCAGTTTTGGGGAGGTAGAGCCTCGACTATATAGTTAGTCTTGGCGCTGGGCAAACCCGTCCCGCCACACTCACTGCGTGTTAGGTCGCCAGTGAGTGTCTGCGGCGAGAAGTGTGTCGCTTGCGAATGTCACAGGGACTTCGCCGTGGAACCGGGCCGGCTAGGAAGTTAGCCCATGGGAAGGGATGCCCTCATCCGCTCCGCGCCTTTTGCCGAGAGTTTTAGGCGCTTGCATCGTCAATGGCGGTGCCATGGGGGGCAGGCTGAAGCAAAAGTAACATGGGGCTTGCAATATCGGCGGTGTTAATCGCTGTCGTTAACACTGGCGCTCATTAAGGCAAATAGCAATATTCGTGTGGGCAAAAGCAGAAGGTAAAAATACGAACTACACTGCGAGGTGCAATGGAATGTGATCTGCGTCACATTTTTGATTTCGTTGTGGTGTAGGTCCAGCGGCTGAGGCGGTGAATTGGCAGGGAATTGAAAACCGGCGGCCTGCTGCAATAGCGGGTTTGATATGACGACTACTGGTAAAGGCGAAATACCATGAGCAGACGCAATCTGAAATTGATCGCGGCGACGGCCTGCTGTGCAGCCCTCGTCGCATGTGGTGGTGGGGGAGGCTCTGGCTCCGGCTCATCGTCAGGCAATGCATTGACGGGCAGCCCGGTGAAGGGCCCGATGGCTAACGCCGAGGTTAGGGCTTATCGCTTTGCGGCCGATGAGAGCCACTTTCAGGGTGATGTCTTGGATACGGGCAGCACGGATGACAGAGCGGCGATTAGCGGATTGGTGATCGCGAATAGTCACAGTGGCCCGATATTGCTGGAGATCCGCGCCGTTAGTGGCACTGTTGATCTGGCATCGGGTGCAGCGCCAGTGATTTCAGTATTTCGCACCGTGTTGGCCGATGCCGCTGCGCTGCAGTCTCCCGTCTACCCGTCGCCGCTGACAACACTGGCCTATGACCTGGCGGCAAGCAATGCCGATACCGCGGATTACGGGGGCAACGCCGATGGTACTGTTAGTGAGGCCGAGTTTATCGCTGGTTTTGAGCGCGCGTCTAAGCAAGTGGTGAGCACACTGGGCTTTGGTTTGGATACCGGTACCGACCTTAACAGCACCGCGCCAATGCTGACGGCGCAAACGACTGATGCGACCTCGCAGGCCGAAGCGGCATCCTACCGAGCGGCCATAGAGGCCGTGAGCGCCATCGTCGTTAATATGCGCAATGCGGCCGTCGCCAGCAACAGCGCCAGCACGGTTAACACCGATGAGCTGTTGGCAGGCTTAGTGCAAGACCTTAGTGATGGTGAGCTTGATGGTCAGCAGGCTGGTCAGGCTATTGCGGCGTTTAGCGATGTGCCCGATGTGGTGGCTGAAATTACCGTTGACCCGTCAAGCTTACTAGTGCCGGGTACATCGACGTCGGTTGCCGATATCGAGAGCATCTTGATCAGCGAGCGCAGCGCCACGGGAGTGAATGTCGACAGCAGTGCGCTGGAAGACGGTGGCGACGCCAATCGCGACCCGGCGCCTGCCAATACCGTCCCTGACACTGATGGCGACGGTGTTAGCGATAACGAAGATAACTGTCCCCTCACGGCTAATAGTGACCAGGCAGACTTGGATGGCGATGAGCAAGGCAACGTTTGTGACGATGACCGCGACGGTGACGGCGTGGCCAATGACGAAGACGCCTTTGCCGATGATAGCTCTGAATCCGTCGATACCGATGGCGATGGTATTGGCAACAATGCCGACACCGACGACGACGGCGACGGGGTTGCTGATGCTGAGGATGCCTTCCCGCTGGATAGTGCCGAGAGCGTCGATACTGACAGCGATGGCATTGGTAACAATGCTGACACGGATGACGACGGCGACGGTGTTGCTGATGGCGATGATGCCTTCCCCTTGGATAGCACTGAATCCGTAGACAGTGACGGCGATGGCACCGGAGACAACAGCGATACCGACCGCGACGGTGATGGCATCGAAAATGAGATTGATAACTGCCCTAATGTTGCCAACGAAGATCAGGCCGACAGCGATGGCGACAATATCGGCGATAGCTGCGATGACGACACCGGGCTACCGCAGGCGCTATGGGACAGTTTCAACTGGGATCAGGCGGTTTGGCAGTAGTGGCTGCCAACAACAATGTTACCGACAACGAATTACCTAAATTGAAAAGGTGAAGACGATGAAAAAATTACTGACTGCAAGTGCTGCGCTGGTTCTGACCGTGCCCATGGCGATGGCCGGTACAGTGGGCTCCAGTGATATAACAACTTTTGAAAGTGGTACTGCGGCAAGGGCTGCGGATGTTAATGCGACCATCGGGGCGCTGGTTGCGGCGATTAACGACAATGCTGAGCGCTTGGCAGCTCTGGAGCAGGCGACGCCAGATAACTCGGTAGCTGGCAGCAGTTACCAGCTGCTGAGTATTAACAGCGCGGTTGCCGTGGGTGGCCAGCCGCCTGAAGGCTCGTTTAATGAAAGCGCCTTTGCCAATGTCAGCAATGGCACCTTAAAAGCGACTATCAGTTTTTCTGAGGGCGGCAGCGCAAACTTTTCGATTGCAGCAGGTAACGATGCGGAATATGAAATAAATATGCCCAATAACAGCCTGCAAAATTATTCGGATGGGCTTGCTGAGAGTCAGACGGTAACTTACGTGCAAAATGGCAGCGTTGTTGTTGTCAGCTTCCCTGAAGATGGCACCACATTTGACGTGGAGTTTCTCGTCAGTGGCGACGGCTCAATGCTGACATCGGCGACCAAAGAGTATGATGCTAACGCAACATTTGATGATGGCTCATCCGGTGAGTTTGCCTTTGTCGAGCTGATTGTCGGCACCCGCACCGGGAACTGATCGCGATGCCGGTCCAGCCTGTCATATCGACAGGCTGCGCCCGCCATCAACGGCAATAATCTGCCCGTTGATATAGCTATCGCTTTGGAGCAAAAACCAGACGGTGCCGGCAATATCTGCGGCGCTACCCCAGCGCTGCAATGGCACGCGCTCTCTCACATTTCGCTGCTCGATTTCACCAAAGGCATCGCTGGCTACCGGCGGCAATATTGCGCCGGGGGCAATGCCATTCACGCGTACGTCCGGTGCCAGCTCCACGGCCAGTGATCGCGTCATCATTGCCAAGCCAGCCTTGGCGATACTGTAGACCGGGTGGCCCTGCAGAGGTTTGTCGCCGTAGATATCGACAATATTCACAATGGCGCCGCGATGCTTGCGCAGCGCCGGAGCCAGCGCCTGGCTGAGAAAGAAGGCGCCTTTGACATTGCTACCCAGCAGGCTGTCCCAATCGGCCTCGCTCACCTCGCCCACCGCCGTGGGATAAAACCCAGAAGCGTTGTTGACTAAGGCATCCAGCCGCTGCCACTGCGCGAGGGCGTCGCTGGCCAGGCGCTCAACATCGGCGATCTTTTCCAAATCGGCGTACAGCATAACGGCAGAGTCGCTTCGCTGCTGATTGAGTTCTTCGAGCAGGGCAGTGCCAGCGGCGCTTTCGCGGCGGCAGTGAATAATCACGCGGTAGCCCTGCGTGTGCAGTTTGCGACAGATGGTTGCGCCTATGCGCTGACTGGCACCGGTAATCAGTGCGACGGGGGGCGGGTTCATAAGCTCTCCGGCGGGGTTGGCGCGGAATTATCGCAAGTCACGGCGCGCTTTATAAGGATTTTGTTGCGGAATCTCCGCTGTGTACTTGCGCCGTGCTGATGCCGCGCTATGCTCAGCATTTTCCCATTGCGAGTATTGATCATGTTTGAGTGGATCGCGAGCCCCGAGGCCTGGGTTGCCCTGGCATCACTTGTTGCCCTGGAGATCGTGCTGGGTATCGACAATATTATTTTTATCTCGATCCTGGTGGGTCGCTTACCCGAATCCCAGCGAGAGAAAGCGCGCCGCCTGGGTTTGGCTCTGGCAATGTTGGCGCGCTTGGGGCTGTTGTTTAGTTTGGTTTGGATTATGGGCCTGATTGAGCCCTTGTTTGTGGCGTTCGGACAAGAGATATCGGGGCGAGATATCATATTGGTTCTCGGCGGTTTGTTCCTGCTGGCCAAATCCACCCATGAAATACATGCCAGTCTGGAGGTGAGTAACGAAGGTGCCGGGTCTCCGGTTTCGGCCAGTTTTATGTCGGTGATGGTACAGATAGCGATGTTGGATATGGTGTTCTCGCTGGACTCGGTGATCACGGCGGTGGGCTTGGTCGATCATATTTCCGTGATGGTGATCGCCATTGTGGTGTCGGTGGCGGTAATGCTATTTGCGGCAAAACCCATCGGCAATTTTGTCGACAGCCATCCCACTATCAAAATGCTCGCCCTGTCATTTTTGCTGATGATCGGCCTGACGCTGATGGCCGAGGGCCTCGATGTCCACGTTCCCAAAGGCTATATCTATTTTGCGATGGCGTTTTCCTTTGCGGTCGAAATACTCAATATTCGCGTGCGCAAACGCAGTCAGATCGCTTTGAACAAGCGCCTGAGCGAATAGCTGTCGGCGGGGTGGGCCTGCGACAATTGGTCGCATTTCGGCTAACCCTGTAGAAAACTAGAATGTTCGCCTTTTTACGCACTTGGGGCGAACTATGTCATCTCGTTTACCTGCCGGCCTGCTGACACTGCTGGCGGCGCTATCTAGTCAATGGGCGGCGGCGGAGCACGGCAAGCTCGAAACCGTATTGGTCACCGCCACTCGCGAGGCGCGTCAGCTGCAGGATGTCGCCGCCAGTGTTGGGGTTCTTGGTCAGGACGAGCTGGAAGCGGTGAACCCCGGCCACTCGGCCGAGCTGTTAAATCTCATTCCGGGCGTCAATATTGTTCAGCTGGGCTCCAGTGGCGAGGGCGCTGCGGCGGCGATCCGTCAGCCGGTGTCGTACGGCCCGGTTTACCTCTATTTGGAGAACGGCGTGCCCACTCGCAGCGCGGGCTTCTTCAATCACAATGCCCTGTATGAGGTGAACACCGCACTGGGTAACGGTGTGGAGGTGATCAAGGGGCCGGGGTCGGCGCTTTATGGCTCCGATGCAATAGGCGCCGTCATCAACAGCCTGGTGGGGCAGCTGCCGTCGCAAGACCGGGCGAGTGTGAGTGTGGAGGCGGGCGAGCACGACTGGCTGCGCGCGCAGTTGCGCACGGCCAGTGTCGGCGAAGACAACAGCTACACCCTCAGCGCCTCGCTGAGCCACAACGGCGGTTGGCGCGATAACACCGATAGCGAGCGTCAGGAGTTGGTGGCGTCGTGGTATCGTCAGCTCAGTGAGCGTTGGACGGTGAACACCGTGGCCAGCGGCAGCGTGATCAATATGGCGACCGGCGGTTCGGGGCTGCGCTACGATGACTTTCGCAACGACCCGCAGCAGGCGGGAAACACCATCGGCTTTCGCGACGTAAAGGCCTTCCGCCTCTCCAGCGCTTTTGAAAAGACGACGCAAAAGGGCCTGTTGAGCCTGACACCCTACCTGCGCAGCAACCAGTTGGAATATATCGCGACGTGGACGCTGAACACCGGCCGCGTGCAGCCACCACCGCCGTGGTGTCCCAGTTGCCCCGCGGCGCTGGATTCGCAGGACGCGCATATCAACCAGAGTGGCCACGACTCTCTCGGCTTGCTCGCCAAGTTTCGGCGCGACTTTGCCGAAAGCAGTTTCTACATTGCCGGGGTGGATATCGACGTCAGTCGCGGCGACACCCGCCAGGACTATATCGAGCGCAGCGACAACGATCCCGGTAATTACTGGCAGAGTTATCGTCGCGCCGGCAGGCTCTATGACTTTACGGTCGACTTCACTTCGGTGTCGCCCTATGTGCATATAGAGCACCAGCTCTCTTCACGCCTGCGGGCCACTGCGGGGCTGCGTTACGACGCCATTCGCTATGACTACCGCGACCATTTATCTGGTCCAGACACGCCGCTTCATTTGCGCCCCCGTGACCAAGCCATCGACTTTGAACATCTGAGCCCAAAACTGGGGCTGATCTACGACATCAACGAGCGCCTAAACGCCTATCTGGCCTACCGCCATGCCTTTCGTATTCCCTCGGCTGGGCAGCTTTTTCGCAGCGGCAGCACGCAGGACTCAAGCGCTCTGGAGCCGGTAAAAGCCGACAGTATTGAAGTGGGGCTGCGAGGGGAGTGGGGCCATCGTGGCAGCTTTGAAATCAGCCTTTACGATATGCGCAAGGAAGACGATATCCTCAGCATTCGAGACACCGGCACCGGCGCGCGACGCAATACCAATGCCGGTGAAACCCGCCACCGCGGTATTGAGCTGGGCGTGGCTCAGCGCCTGGGCAGCAGCCTGGACGTGAGCGTGGCCTACAGCCGCAACCAACATGAATATCGCGACTGGGTCGACCGCAGTGGCGACTTCAGCGGCAACGATATGCCAGACGCCCCGCGCAGCTTCGCCAATATCCGGCTCAACTACCACCCGTTGGCGCTCAAGGGCGGCTACCTGGAAGTGGAGTGGTCTCATCAGGGCCCGCATTGGTTGGATGAGGCCAACGGGGGCGATGGCAATGCCAGTGACCGCGACCGCTACAAGGGGCACGCGCTGTTAAATCTGCGCGCTGAATACCCGCTCAGTGACACCTTGAGTGTGTATGGCCGCGTGCTCAACGTCGACGACCGTCGCTACGCGGAAACCACCAGCAAGTGGGGGCCGAGCTATACTCCTGGCCGACCACGCACAGCGATACTCGGCGTGAAGGTGGACTGGTAATGGCGATGACACGCACTGCGCTGGTCGGCCTGCTGCTGCGCTGGCACATGCGGCTGGGGGCGCTGGTCTCCGTCGGTATTATTGCCTGGGGGTTGAGTGGCCTCGCCCATCCTATTATCTCTCGCCTGCAACCGGTGGCCGATCAACATCGTTATCCATTGAGCGCAATGTCGGGTAGCGAACTGCTGAGTCCGGCCCACGTCTTGCAACGCGCCGGTATTGCCGAGCCCGTCACGGCGCTGCGACTGGTCGACTGGGGCCAGGGCGCGCAGTATCGCGTGGCCCTCGCGGGGCAGGTTTTGTGGCTCGACGCCCGCAGCGCCGAGCTGTTGCCGAATGCCGAACAGGCCTATGCAACGCAACTGGCACGGCACTTTAGCGGCGACTTGGCCAGCCCGGTGGCGCAGCTAGCGGAGCAGCGGCAGTTTAGTGAAGACTACCTGTTTATCAATCGCTTGCTGCCTGTGCAGCGCGTTGCCTTTGCGCGCGATGACGAACTGCGGGTCTATGTCGACACTGCCAGCGGGCGTCTGGCCGCGATGGTAGATGCCAATAAGGCGGCGGGATCGGCGCTGTTTCGCAATCTGCACAACTGGCTGTTTATCCCCAATGAGCAGCTGCGACACGGGGCGATGCTGGTGTTTCTGTTCGGTGGCATTGTCGTCGGTGTAATGGGCGCCGGCCAATATGTTATGCAGGCGAGGTCCGGCCGCGGTTGGCGCAGGGGCAGCGCGGCGCGAACCAGGCACCGTCGCCTGGGCATCGCGGTGGCTCTAACAACGGTGACCTTCAGCGTCAGCGGTGCATGGCACCTGCTGCAAAAGCACAACCCAGCGCTGCGCCTGGCAACGCCGAGCGTGTCCTTTTCACCCAATGCATTGTCCCTAGACTGGGGCCTGCTGGGCGATGGCATCCGCCAGGCCGAATTGGTTGCAGTGCAGGGCCAGCCCTATTTTCGCGTATGGCAGTCTGGTGAACTCAGCTATGTACATGCTGCCAGCGGTGAGGTGCTTGCCGGTGGTGAGGCGCAGCACGCCCGAGAGCTTGCCAGCTATTATTCCGGCAATGCCGAATTGGGCGAGGCCGCGTGGATCACACGCTTTGAAGGCGAGTATGGCTTCATCAATAAGCGCCTGCCGGTGGTGGCCTTCGAGAATCTGCAAAATGGCGATCGCTACTATGTTGAGCCTCGCAGTGGCGTGTTGGCTGCCCATGTTCGCGATAGCGACCGGGCCGAAGGCTGGAGCTTTGCGTGGTTACACAAATGGCATTTTCTCGACGGCTTGGGGCGCGATGCACGCGATGCGGTCGCGGCGCTGTTCGCCTTGGGCATTGCCGCCAGTTTTGCGCTGGGTGTCTTCCTGTACTGCTGGCGACTGCGCCAGGGCAAGCCGGGCTGATGCTACCCGGCCGCCCGAGTGCGGCGCTATACTCACGCTTTTGTTTGTGAGGCCTACCCGTGACCCCGGCTATTGAACTCGCACGCAAGGCGGGCATTCGTCACTGCGTTCACGAATATCAACACGACCCCGGTGCGGCGTCGTACGGTTTAGAAGCGGCAGACAAGCTGGGTTTGCCGCCTGAGAGGGTGTTTAAAACGCTGGTGGCAGCACTGGCCACCGGTGAATTGGTGGTCGCCGTGGTGCCTGTTGCCGCCATGGTGAATATGAAAAAACTGGCCAAGGCGGCCGGGGCCAAAAAGGCGGCGATGGCTGAGGCGAAAGCGGTGGAGCGCAGTTCCGGTTACGTGCTCGGTGGGGTAAGCCCGTTGGGCCAGAAAAAAGCGCTGCGCAGTTTTATCGATGACTCCGCCGCAGATTTATCGTCCATATACGTCAGCGCTGGGCGCCGAGGCCTGGAAATCGAGTTGGCCGCCGACGACCTGCTGTCACTCTGCCGAGGGTGTTACGCGCCCCTCTGCTGAGGCCGACGGCGCAAGGCAAAAGCGCGTCACCAAGTTTTGAATTAGTGCCACGGTGGGCTTAATTTGCTCGTGAGCAATAAATTCATCCGGCTGGTGGGCCTGGTCGATAGAGCCCGGCCCCATGACAATGGTTTGCAAACCCAGCTTTTGGAAGAACGGCGCTTCTGTCGCGAAGTTGACCACATCGGCGCGCTGCCCCGTGAGTTGTTCCGCGACCTTCACCAGCGCCGAGTCCGCCGGCTGTTCAAAGGCGTCTACCCCGCCGATCAGTGAGCGTAAACCAATATTGATTTTGCGGCGCTCTGCAATGGGGCTGAGATGTTGCTGAATGCGTTGGCGCACCTCGTCGGTGTCCATGCCGGGAATCGCGCGAATATCAAAGTGCAGCTCGCACTGACCACAAATCCGGTTGGGGTTATCGCCGCCGTGAATGCAGCCTAGGTTCATGGTGGGCGTGGGTACCGCGAAGCCGGGGTGGTGGTATTGCTCTTGCAGCTCGCCACGCAGGTTAAGCAGTTCGCCAATCACCTCATGCATGGCCTCCAGGGCGCTGTTGCCCAGTAGCGGGTTCGAGCTGTGGCCACTGCGCCCGGTAATGGTAATGCCTTCCATGATAATGCCCTTGTGGGCGCGTATTGGCTTTAGCCCAGTAGGCTCACCCACTATCGCGTAGCGCGCGCCCGAGATATCGCTTTGTACCAGCGCGCGAGCGCCGTCCATGCTGCTCTCTTCATCGGCGGTTGCCAGAATAATTAGCGGGGCGTTGAAGTCGTGGCTTAACAGGCTGCTGACCGCCTCGATCACCAGCGCAAAGAAACCCTTCATATCGGCGGTGCCCAAGCCGTAAAAGCGATCGTCGCGATCGTCCAGAGAGAAGGGGTCTGAGTGCCAGCGGGCATCGTCGTAGGGCACGGTGTCGCTGTGGCCGGCGAGCACCAGGCCGCCGCTGCCGCTGCCATAGGTGGCAATAAGGTTGGCTTTGCCGGGCTTATCGAGCGGCATAATGCGCACCTCAAAGCCGAGTGGGCGCAGCCAATTGGCCAGTTGCTCAATCACTGCCTGGTTGCCCATATCCCATTTTTCGCTGGTGGCGCTGATCGACGGCAGAGCGATCAGCTCGCGAAGCATGTTTATCAGCGGGGGATGTTTCATGGTGGGCTCACAATCAATGGCAGACAAAGCCGTCATTGTAGGGAGGAAAGTGCGTAGCGAACAGGGCGCAGAGTGAAGGGGCAGAAGTTAGCCGTTGCCGGGGCAGCTCACCCGGCAACGGCTCTGGGAAGGCTTCTTAACCCAAGAATGCCTTGAACAGGAAGAAGAAGATAATTGCCAGGCCCGCACCGGCAGGCAGGGTAACGATCCACGACATGAAAATATTGCGGATCACTCGCAGGTTCAGCGCTGCAATACCGCGAGCCAAGCCTACACCCAATACCGCGCCCACCAGCGTGTGAGTGGTTGAGATGGGCAGGCCCGTGGCCGAAGCGAAAACAACCGTGGTGGCCGCGCCCAGCTCGGCGGCAAAGCCGCGGCTGGGGGTGAGCTCGGTGATTTTGGTGCCAACGGTGGCGATAACCTTAAAGCCGTAGGTCGCCAGACCGAACACAATACCGCCGGCGCCCAGCAGCAATACCCACCAAGGCAGTGCGGCTTTGGCAGCAATTTCGCCGCCAGATTGGATAACGCTAACCACTGCCGCCACGGGGCCAATGGCATTGGCCACATCGTTGGAGCCATGTGCAAAGGCCATGGCGCAAGCGGTGAATACCATCAATACGGCAAATACCCGCTCGACGCTGGCAAAGCGCGAGTGTCCGGTCGGGTCTGGCTCGTCCTTAATGCGGCGTAAGAACAGGTTGCCGATGAAGGTGATAACCAAGCCGGCAATTGCTGCATAGAACAGGCTTTCACCAAAGCTCAGGCCCAGGCCAACGTGTTTCAGCCCCTTCACCATGGTGACCATGGAGATCATAAAGCCGACCAGGAACAGGTAGAAGGGAATGTAGCGTTTGGCCGCCTCGAAGGGTTTTTCGGCGCGCAGTATTAAACTCTGAGCGCTGAGAAACAGGCCGAAGGATATGGTCCCGGCGAGCACCGGAGACACCACCCAGCTGGCAACAATTTGCCCAACTTTGCCCCAGGCCACGGCGTCGACATCGATACCCACGGCGGCAAAGCCGACCAGCGCCCCAACAATGGAGTGGGTGGTGGAAACGGGCCAGCCCATCAAACTGGCGACCAATAGCCAGGTACCGGCGGCAAGCAGCGCCGATAACATGCCATAGACGAGTAATTCCGGACTGTCGGCGACGTAGGCGGGGTCGAGTATGCCCTTGCGGATCGTCTGGGTGACTTCGCCACCGGCGAGATAGGCACCGCAGAACTCAAAGAGCATGGCGATAAGAATGGCTTGTTTAATGGTCAGTGCTTTAGCGCCGACCGAGGTGCCCATCGCGTTCGCGACGTCGTTGGCACCGACACCCCAAGCCATGAAGAATCCAAAGAGGCAGGCGAGAATCAGTAGCAGTTGCCCGTGTTCAGCAATGATAGACATGAGTCTTCCTTTAAAACGTTGGTAACCCTTGCTTAGCGGGCAATGACTATTTGCAGGCGGGAGCCTACCTTTTGTGATTTGTCCGACAGTTCGCCGATCAGCTCAATGATCTTATAGAGGAACATCACGTCCACCGGCGGCAATTCGCGCTCAATGTCGTAGAGGCTGGCGCGAATTTTGACTTGCAGTTGGTCGGCCTCGTATTCCAGTCGGTCGAGCTCCTCGATCATTTTCTCAACCAGTTTTACCTCGTGGCCGCGAAAACCGGTTTCCAGCAGTTCGTCCAGCTCTTCGATCGCCTTCTTGGCTTGCGAGGAGGTGGCAATGGCCAAGTCAACATAGCTGCGCATGTCATCAACCAGAATGCCTGGAATCTCCATGCGACGACCGAGCATCAAACCGGCGATATCCTTGGCGCAGTTGGCGATGCGGTCTTGCATGCTGATTAATTCGAGGAGGTCGGAGCGGGGAACAGGAAGGAAGAGGTTGCTGGGGAGGTTGAGGCGGATTTGCTTCTTGATCAGGTCTGCCTCGTGCTCCAGCTTTACAATTTGCTGCTGAGCCGTTTCGGCACCTTGCCAGTCTTTGTCGATAACTGCATTAATAAATGGCTGCAAGGCTATCGCACAGGCCTCGGCTTTCTTAATATGCTCCTGTATGGGTTCAAAGGGTGACTTACCAAACAGGTTGTTTAGCTTATTTAAGGGCACGTTAAGGCTCCTTTGCGCACATGAATAATTAAGTGGCGGCGATTATACGGATGCAGTGTCGCCCCCTCCAGTTTTTTGCACGGTAGACTCTCGCTGGTTGAGCGGCTTGCCGTACTATAAGTACAAAATATGACAATTCGGAGCTTCAATGCCCAACTCGCTGAAAACACAGGGCCCTCTCGATACCGCAGTGGTACTCCGGCAACTGGTTGACGACGGCCTGCTGGAGCCAAGCTCTGCCAAGCGCGCCGGTGTTAATCCACCGCGCCAGGGAGAGCGCCTCCAGCACCCGCTCAATTACCTGGCCAGTCAGCAACTTGCCGATGTGCGGCGCAGCGGTGCGACCCTCAGTATAGACACTCTTTTGCAGTGGCTGAGCGATCGCTGCGGGCTTGGCTTTCAGCGCATTGACCCTTTGAAAATTGATGTGCCCTCAGTCACTGAGGTGATGTCCTTCGCCTTTGCCCAGCGCCACCGCATTCTGGCGGTGGCGTCCACGCCGACCGAGGTGGTGATCGCCTGCGCCGAACCCTACGTTGATGGCTGGGTGAGTGATTTGCAGCAGGTATTGAATCGCCCTATTCGCCGGGTGATCGCCGATGCCGACGCCATCGACCGCTACACCGTCGAGTTCTACAGCCTAGCGCGCTCGGTGCGCGGCGCCAGCACCGGGGAGCGCAGCAGCACCACCAACCTGGAACAGCTGCTCGAAATCAGCAAACAAAAAGACCTGGATGCCAACGACAGCCACGTGGTGAATATTGTCGATTGGCTGCTGCAGTACGCCTACGACCAGCGCGCCAGTGACATTCATATTGAGCCCCGCCGCGACCAAGGCAATGTGCGCTTTCGCATCGACGGCGTGTTGTGCACGGTCTACCAGTTGCCCGCAACCGTGCTCACGGCGGTGGTCAGTCGCCTTAAGATTCTCGGTCGCATGGATGTGGCAGAAAAGCGCCGCCCCCAGGACGGCCGTCTGAAAACCAAAAACCCCGCCGGGCAGGAAATAGAGCTGCGCCTGTCCACCCTGCCCACCGCCTTTGGCGAGAAGATGGTCATGCGTATCTTCGACCCCGAGGTCTTACTGCGCAGCTTTGACGAACTCGGCCTGCGCGGCGACGACTTGCAGCGCTGGCAGTCGATGATCGGCGCGCCCCACGGCATTGTGTTGGTCACCGGCCCCACCGGCTCGGGTAAAACCACCACCCTCTATTCCAGCTTGCGCAAGATCGCCAGCCCCGAGGTAAATGTTTGCACCATTGAAGACCCCATCGAAATGGTCGAAGAGGCCTTCAATCAGATGCAGGTGCAGCACAATATCGGCCTGGACTTTGCCGGGGGTGTGCGCGCGCTGCTGCGCCAGGACCCCGACATTATTATGATCGGCGAGATCCGCGACCTGGAAACCGCCGAAATGGCCATTCAAGCGGCGCTTACCGGCCATTTGGTGATCTCCACCCTGCACACCAACGATGCGCCCTCTGCGGTTACCCGCTTGCTGGAGCTGGGCGTGCCCGCCTACCTGATTCGCGCCACCGTACTCGGGGTGATGGCGCAGCGTTTGGTGCGCACGCTGTGCCCGCACTGCAAATCCGCCGTCGACAGCAGTGAAGCCGACCCTGCCGGCAGTGAATGGGCCGCCTTGGCGGCGCCCTGGAAATTGTCGCCGCCGGCGCGCTATTTTGCCGCCAGCGGCTGCCTGGAGTGCCGCAACACCGGCTACTACGGCCGTCAGGGCATTTATGAAATTCTCACCCTCGAAGGCGAGCTGCAGGCAGCGATTCAAGACGATGTGGCGCTGGACCAGATGCGCCTCCTGGCCATGAAAAAAGGCATGAAAACACTGCGCCTCAGTGGCGCGAGAAAGGTGGCCGCTGGCGAGACCACCATCGCAGAAATTATGCGCGTGGCGCCGCCGGTGCAATCGCACTAGGGTGCCCACCGAATCAATGGCCGCCCGCCTGATGGGGATGATGTATGAGCACAGCATTAAACGTGCAAAACGATGAGTTACCAGCGCTGCTTGCCGAGGGTTTAGATGCCCGTTGGCAGAGTTTTCTGCAGCGCTGCAGCGAGCCGCAGGCGCAGTGGTATCAGGAGTTTGCCCAGTCGGAGGCGCGCCCCAAACTGCTGCTGGCGATCGCTACCAGCCCGATTTTTCTCGACTACTGCCAGCGTTTTCCACAGGCGCTGATCGACCTGCAGCAGCAGGGTTTATTGGATGCGCCGCTGTCTGCCGGCGAGTTAACTGAGCAACTGGCGGCCGAGTGCGACAACTGCAGCAATGCCGACGAGCTGGCTAAAACCCTGCGCCAGTTTCGCTACCGCCACTGGTTAAGATTGGTGTGGCGCGATCTAAACCGCCTTTGCGATATGGTCGCCACCACCGCTGAGCTCTCGGCTTTGGCCGATGTGTGCGTGCAGCAAGCGCTGGCTTTTTTGCACCGCGAGTTGTGCCGCGAATGGGGTGAGCCACAATCTGCTGACGGCCGCCCACAACAGCTCAGTGTTATTGCCATGGGCAAGCTGGGCGCCGGTGAATTGAACCTCTCGTCAGACATCGACCTGATCTTCAGCTATCCCGAAGCGGGCAGCACGGTGGGTGGCCCGCGCAGCGTCGACAATCAGGAATTCTTTATTCGCCTTGGGCAGCGCTTGATCAAGGCCTTAGATGCGCGCACCGCCGACGGCTTTGTGTTTCGCGTGGATATGCGGCTGCGGCCCTATGGCCAAAGCGGGCCGCTGGTGGTCAGCTTCGACGCCATGGAAGAGTACTACCAAGACCAGGGGCGAGACTGGGAGCGCTACGCGCTGATCAAGGCGCGCTGCATCGCCGGTGACGAGACGGAAAATCAACGCCTGATGGCCAGCCTGCGGCCGTTTACCTACCGCCGCTATCTGGACTTTTCCGCCATTGAGTCGCTGCGCGATATGAAGGCGATGATCCAGCGCGAGGTCGCGCGCCGCAGCCTGCACAACAACATCAAACTCGGCGCGGGCGGTATCCGCGAAATTGAATTTATCGCCCAGTGTTTCCAGTTGATTCGCGGCGGTCAGGAAATCAGCCTGCAGCAGCGCCCACTGCGGCTTATTCTCGATGAGCTGCGCGACATGGAGCTGTTGCCCGCCCCGGTGGTGGATGAGCTGCAAGCGGCCAATGTGTTTTTGCGCAATACCGAGCATGCCATTCAAGCGTGGCGCGACGAGCAGACTCAGCAGCTACCCGATGCGCCCGCCCCTCAGGCGGCGTTGGCGCTGAGCATGGGCTATGACAGCTGGGAGGCCTTCACGGCGGCGCTGGCCGAACACCGCCAGCGTGTCGACGAGCACTTTGCCAATATTATTGCGGCGCCAGAAGAGGAGAGCAGCACCGATCGCGCGGCTATCCAGCGCTGGGAAGTGCTGCTGAACGACCCCGACGCCGAATCGCTGACCGAAGAGCTGGAGTCGGTGGGCTACAGTGACGCCGCTGAAGTGGCGCGGCGCCTGCTGGCGCTGTTAACCGGCGCAGGGGTGCAACGCATGCAGGGCAGTGCCCGAGAGCGCCTGGACGATTTCCTGCCGCTACTGCTGGAGCAAGCTCAAGAGGCCGAAGACAGCGGTCGCGCCTTTCTGCGGTTGATCCCCTTGATCGAAGCCGTGCTGCGCCGCACCGCGTATCTGGTGTTGTTAATGGAAAACCCCGCCGCGCTGGGACGCTTGGTCAGGTTGTGCGATGCCAGCCCCTGGGTGTCGCGGCAACTGGCGGCGCACCCGGTGTTGCTGGATGAACTACTCGACGCCAGTAGCCTGTACTCAGTGCCCGACAAAGACGGCCTGCGCAGCGAATTGCGCCAGCGCCTGCTGCGCATTCCCGAGGACGACCTGGAAGCGCAAATGGAAGCGCTGCGCTACTTCCGCCTGGCCCATGTTCTCAGAGTGGCGGCCTCGGAAATTACCGGCAGCTTGCCGCTGATGAAGGTCAGCGACTACCTGACGTTTATCGCCGAAACGGTAATGGAATTTGTCGTGGATATCGCCTGGCAGAATCTGGTGGAGAAACACGGCACCCCCTGTGGCGATGACCCACGCCGCCATTTTGTGATTCTTGCCTACGGCAAGATGGGCGGTATCGAGTTGGGCTACGGCTCTGACCTGGATTTGGTGTTCGTGCACGACGTGCCCGCCGGCGTGATTAGCGATGGCGAGCGCCCGCTGGATGGCACCATGTTCTATACCCGCCTGGGGCAGCGCATCATCCATATTCTCACCGCGCAAACCCGTCTCGGCCAGCTCTACGAGGTGGACATGCGCCTGCGGCCGTCGGGTAACTCAGGCCTGTTAGTAAGCTCCTTCTCGGCCTTTCGCGACTACCAGCGCGGTCAGGCCTGGACCTGGGAACATCAGGCGCTGGTGCGGGCGAGGGTGGTGGCTGGTGACCCGGTACTGGCTGAAAAATTTACCGAGCTGCGCGCCGATGTGCTGGGCAGTGAGCGCGATCTTGCCAAGCTGCGCGAAGACGTACTGAGTATGCGCGACAAGATGCGCCAGCACTTGTTGCCGTCAGGTGGTGAAAAAAACCGCGAATTTGATATCAAACAAGGCCTTGGAGGTATCGTTGATATAGAATTTATGGTGCAATATGCCGTTTTAGCTTGGTCGCATCAGCACCCGCCACTGCACTACCACACCGACAATATTCGGATCCTGGAGTCCCTTCAACAAGAAGGCTTGATTCCCGAGGCTGATGCCCGGGCCTTGATCGAGGCCTATATCGCGTTTCGCAGCCAGTCGCACCGGGCCAGCTTGCAGGAACAGAAAGGGCAAATTAGTGGTGACGCCCTCAACGAGGAACGCGGCGCCGTGCGTCGAATTTGGCAACAGATATTCGACGAGCAGTAAGCGCATAACAGTAATTTTCAGGAGTAAACGACAATGTCCATGGCCGATCGCGATGGTCTAATCTGGTTCGACGGTGAAATGGTGCCCTGGCGCGATGCCCGTGTACACGTACTCACCCACACGCTGCATTACGGAATGGGCGTATTCGAAGGCGTGCGCGCCTATCATGCTGGCGATCGTGGAACCTGCATCTTCCGCTTGAACGAGCACACCGACCGCCTGTTCCGCTCAGCCCATATCATGAATATGAGCATGCCCTTCGACAAAGAGGTGATCAACGAAGCGCAGCGCCAAGTGGTTCGCGAAAACAATCTCGACGAAGCCTACCTGCGCCCGATGGTATTCCTCGGCTCGGAAGGCATGGGACTGCGTGCGGATAACCTGCGCACTCACGTGATTGTTGCCGCTTGGGACTGGCCCAGCTACATGAGCCCGGAAGCGCGTGACAAGGGCATTAAGGTGCGTTGCAGCTCTTACACCCGCCACCACGTGAACATTTCCATGTGTAAGGCGAAGGCCAATGGCCACTACATCAACTCGATGCTGGCGCTGCGCGAAGCGCTGGACAGTGGTTGTGAAGAGGCACTGCTGCTGGATAACGAAGGTTATGTTGCCGAAGGCAGTGGCGAGAATATCTTCATCATCCGCGACGGCAAACTCTACACGCCCGAGCTGACCAGCTGCCTGGACGGTATTACCCGCAACACCATCTTTGCCTTCTGCAAAGAGCTGGGTCTGGAAGTGGAAGAAAAACGCATCACCCGCGATGAGGTGTATGTCGCCGATGAGGCCTTCTTCACCGGTACCGCAGCGGAAGTTCTGCCGATTCGCGAGCTGGACGGCCGTCAAATCGGCAGTGGTGTGCGCGGCCCGATCACCACCGAGCTGCAAAGCCGCTACTTTGACCAGGTCAAAGGTCGTCGCGAGCAATTCCCTGAGTGGTTAAGCCCCGTCGCTTAAGCCCCTGTGCGTGAGCAGCTCAGGCGGCTCACGCATCGCTTCCCCCCTTATTAGCCCTCACTCTGCTGCGCTTGATAGCGGCATTCGCCGCGAATCTTTAACGCATTGAGCACGGCATATTGTTCCAGCGTGATATAGCCGTAGGGGCAATAGGCCTGCAAGCGGCTGTCGTTGCGCAGCATGCGCTGCGCCTGTTTCAGCAGCTCGTCGTCACTGGGTGGGCGTTTTTGCGGGCGGTTTGGGTCGACCGTGTGGCGAATCGGTTTCACTGGCGGGAGGGCGATTCGCAGCTGGTATTCAAACAACTTCAGGTCGCCACCGCGATTCAGCGGCGTAAACAGGCCTTTGTCCTGCGGCGGGCTGGGTTGGCTGCTGCACGCGGCGGTAAGAAGGGCGGCGATAAAAGCGCTGTAAATGGCACGCATCTTTATGGTTTTCCTGGCATTTTTGCGGGGCTTGGCAGTGTAACATGACAAACTGGTAATCCCTCTAGGGGGCCGCGAGACGGGCCGTCGGTGGATTTATCCACAAGCGATGGTTAGAATCCGTTCACTTACGAGGCGTCATGCCCCGCAATAGCTGCGGCGGCCCAAGGCCCGCACGCGAGCCGCCAGTGTGAATAGGGCGGTCGCGGCGATAAGAGGCCGGGCACGTCAGAAACAATCCTAACAAACAGCGATAACGGCTATGTCATCAGACCCAACCGCGCTTGCCCAGTCCGCCAACGCGGCGACCGGGTCGGCCCAAGTTATTCCCATTGAAGAGGCGCGTCCGCAGCGTCGCCTTCATATCTGTCTGCTCGGTTATCGCAGTGCGCCCTTTGGTGGCGGTCAGGGTATTTACCTCAAGTACCTCAGCAAGGCCCTGGTGGATGCCGGCCACGAGGTCGACGTGATCTCGGGGCAGCCCTATCCCCACCTCGACCCACGGGTGAAGCTGATCAAAATGCCGGGCATGAACCTGTTTGAGACCGGCCTCGGTTCGCTGCGCCCTCATCATCTTAGCTCGCTAACCAATATCATCGAGTGGAGCAGCAAGCTGACCGGCGGTTTTGCCGAGCCCTACTGCTTTGGCCGCCGCGTAGTGAAATACCTCAAGCGCCACGGTCGCCACTACGACATTATTCACGACAACCAAAGCCTCAGCTTTGGCATGCTCAAACTGCAAAAACTCGGCTTTCCGCTGGTTACGACCATTCATCACCCCATTACCAGTGACCTGGATATTGCCTTGAAGGCCGCCAATTCCCTGGTTGACCGGGTGCTGATACGCCGCTGGCACAGTTTTATCCAAATGCAGCGCCAGGTTGCGCCGCAGTTGCACCACGTGGTCACCGTTTCCGAGCGCTCCCGCGAAGACATCGCGGCGGCCTTTGGTATGCAGCCCGCCGCGATCCAGCTGGTGCACTGTGGTATCGACACCGACGAGTTCCGCCCGCTGCCCAGCGTGAAAAAAATACCGCGCCGTTTAATGGCAACCGTGTCGGCCGATGCGCCATTGAAGGGCATGAGCTACCTGTTTGAAGCCGTGGCAAAACTGCTGCCGCGCTACCCCGACCTGCAGTTATTAATGGTGGGCAAAATTCGCGAGGGTGGCGAGGCCGAAGCGCTGATCGAAAAGCTTGGCCTGCACAATCACATTGCCACCGCCTCGGGCATCAGCACCGAGCAACTGGTGCGCTATTACAACGAAGCCGAGGTCGCCGTCGTGCCCTCGGTTTACGAAGGCTTTGGTCTGCCCGCCGGCGAAGCCATGGCCTGCGGTACGGCGCTGGTGTCCACCACCGGCGGTGCGCTGCCAGAAGTTACCGGCGACGCGGCCCTGCAAGTGCCGGTGCGCGATGCCCAGGCCCTGGCCGATGGCATCGATGCGCTGCTGAGCGACGCCGAGCAACGGCGCGCTCTGGAAGTGGCTGGCCGCGAGCGCATGGAAGAATTGTTCTGCTGGAGCCGCGCCGCCCAGCAGATGCTGGACTATTACGAACAGGTATTACGCAGTGAAAACGGTTGATTTTAAACACTTTGCACTCCAGCCCGGCGACCGCCTGCTGGACCTGGGTTGCGGCGAAGGCCGCCACGTTATCTCTGCTTATGTGGAAGGTGAAGTGACGGCGGTAGGCGTCGACCTGTGCCTGAAGGACCTGCAAACCGCCCAGCAGCGCGCGGCCGACTATGTTGATGGCAGCGACGACAAGCGCGCCTTTGGCCTCGCCAATGCCGATGCCATGAACCTGCCATTTGCCGATAACAGCTTCGACAAAATCATCTGCTCAGAAGTGTTGGAGCATATCCCCGACTACCAGGCCGTGCTCAAAGAGATCGAGCGCATCCTTAAACCTGGCGGCCTGTTTTGCGCCAGCGTGCCGCGCGCCTGGCCAGAAAAAATCTGCTGGGCATTGAGCGATGCCTACCACCAAGTGGAAGGCGGTCACCTGCGTATTTTTAAAGCCAGCGAGCTGCGCAAGCAGATCCAAGGTCTGGGCTTCCGCTTCTATCGTCGGCACTGGGCACACGCCTTGCATTCCCCCTATTGGTGGCTGAAATGCGCCTTCTGGGAGCAGGACAACAACCCGCTGGTAAAGAGCTACCACAAACTGCTGGTCTGGGACCTGATGGATCGGCCATGGATCACCCGCACCGTCGAGCGTGGCCTCAACCCGGTAATGGGCAAATCAGTGGTCATGTATTTTGAAAAAGGACAGGCAGCATGAGCGGACTGTTTCTCAGCAAGGGGCTGTACCCGGAAGACTTCTTCCGCGCCACCATTGAGTTCCTGAAGCGCGAGCAACAGGCCGACGGCAGCATCCCTTGGTTTGAGGGCGGTCACGCCGACCCCTGGGACCACGTCGAGTCCGCGATGGGGCTGAGTATTGGCGGCGAATACGACGCCGCCGAGCGCGCTTACTTTTGGCTGCGCGACAGCCAGCTTGCCGACGGCAGCTGGTGGGCCGCCTATCGCAACGGCGAAGTGGACAACCGCGAACGCCGCGAAACCAACTTCGTCGCCTATATTGCCACTGGCGTTTGGCACCACTACCTCATTAGCCAGCGCCGCGAGTTCCTGCAAGCCATGTGGCCCTGCATTCAGCGCGCCATCAATTTTGTCGTGGGCCAGCAAAGCCACCACGGCGACATTAACTGGGCGGTCGATGCCGATGGCCAGTCGATGGAAGACGCGCTGGTCACCGGTTGCGCCTCCATCTACAAAAGCCTGGAGTGCGCCTGGAATATCTCGGTTGTACTCGGCGAGCCCCGCGACGAATGGCGCGCCGCCCGCGCCGCTCTCGGCGACGCCATGCGCAACAAGCCCGAGCGCTTTGACCGCACCTGGGAAAGCAAAGCCCGCTACTCCATGGACTGGTTCTACCCCGTCCTTACCGGCGTAGTGCCGCCCGCCAAAGGCAGCGCCCACCTGCAAAAACGCTGGGGCGAATTCGTTGAAGACGGCCTCGGTTGCCGCTGCGTGTCCGACGAGCCCTGGGTCACCGTTGCGGAATCCTGCGAACTGACCATGGCCCTGCTCGCCGCCGGCGATCACGCGCGCGCAGTTAACGTGTATAGCTGGCTACACCAATGGCGTGACGGCAACGGCGAATACTGGACCGGCTACCAAATGGTCGAAGACCTGCTGTGGCCCGACGAGCGCCCCACCTGGACCGCCGCCGCCATCCTGCTTGCCGCCGATGCGCTCACCGAGCACACTCCGGCCCATCACCTGTTTAAAGAAGTGCGTCTGCTGGAAGTTGAAGCAGAGCTGGCGGAAGAAGCCGAGCGCTATACCAGCGGGCGCTAATAGCGTTCGCGCAACCCCACCTGTAGGATCGGGCCTGACCGCGACCGACCCAGCGCTTGTAGGAGCGGTTTTAACCGCGAATAGAGGCCTGGATGTGGTTCCTACCTAGTGGCCCTTGGTTCGCTCATTCTCCCAGATGCTGATGGCATTGTTTTCGCCCTTGCTGGGCGACCTACTTATTTTTTGTGCGAAAAAATAAGTAGGCAACAAAAAGCGCACCCCGCATCACTGTCGTCGGCTGTCGCCGTCGATCCCCTGCGCGCGACGCGAGCTGTGCGGGCGCTGCGGAACTCGCTTCGCTCAAACAGTCCTCGCGCAATTCCCGCACACCTCCCGCCGTGCTCGGCAGCGCTGAGGGGGAGGGGTGTTGCCCGACCCGTAGGAGCGGTTTACCCAAAGCACTCCCTGCGGTCGCGGGGCACGCTGTTAACCGCGAAGAGAAGCCTAGCTAATGTGGTTCCTGCCTGATGCTCCCATGGTTCGCTAATTCTCCTAGATGCTGAGGGGAAAGATGGATAGTGCCACGTTCAAAGTGCTGGGGCGCGACTTGAATAAATGGCGCTAACTCTATTGATTTGCACCAGATAAACCCCGCTATAAAACTAATGAAAGACTTGATCCCATCGCAGCGCGACTTTATGGTATTTAAGCCGTAGCGACGCACTAGCATGTGCTCCCACAAATACCGAAGGAATGGTGAACCACCCATAATGACAAACCCTGTCATCTGCCTGTATACGCATACAGCGTATCCCGATTTATCCTTCCTGCCAGTAAAGTGGCCCTGTTATTGGTCGCGACGAAACCTGAATTCAAAATACCCTTTTAAAAACAATGCGTTAATAAAGGGTCGAAAAAGAGCCAGCGTGATAGATGGCCGCCCGATAATATTTATTATGAGGCCGCAGGTCTCATAAACAGGCTGTTATATGGCCTGAGTCTCATCGACAGTATCTTGGGCATCGTCTCTTTAGGAAAATTAAATTAGAGCACCTACTTACTCTAGAAATTCTTGGGATCGAAATATTCAATGGCCAAAAAAATAATACTAGTTCATGGGTTGGGTGGAACTGCGGATGACACTTGGGGAAGCTTTCCTGATTTTTTAAGGCAGGACAATGACATTGGATATGATGTCATTTCTTGCGGGTATGAATCCCCTAGCCTATGGAAAATATGGAGACGAGCTCCAAGTGTTTTAAATATCGCAAATGGAGTGCTTACAGATATCAGAGCACGCTGCGACATAGAAAATGATGACATCATATTGGCCGGTCACAGCTTGGGTGGGGTTATCTTAAAGAAAGTGCTTCTCCTGCTAGAAAATAAGAATATCAATCACAAGATTGTAAAGGTTTGTTTTTTTGATGTTCCGCATGATGGTTCCGGTTACGCAAATGCTGGAAAGTATTTGGCTTTCAGAAATCGCCATTTGAAGAGCCTAACTCGAGACTCGGGTGAGCTGGATGATTTAAATGATCAGTGGGTAAACAGCGGGCTAAATAGAAAATTAGAAATATTAAGTATCATTTCGGCCAATGATGATATTGTTTCCTCTTCCAGTTCTAAGAGTATTTTCCGAGAGCATGCGATAGAAACAATTAATGACGTAAATCACCGAACGATTGTAAAGCCGGAAAGCATAGATTCTTCCTCTTATATTGTATTTAAGCGCTTAATTTTAGAAAAAAGAACAGTTGCTAGATACAAAAATTCCGCATCTCGTGACCTTGAAGATTGGAAGCGTGTAGAGAGAAATCATAGTTATCACTATGCAAGTGATGACAAGCGGGCAAGTGATCTGGAAGCGATAGTTGCTGCATTGGAATTAGACCAGGCTGCAGTAAGGCTGACAGGAGCATCTGGATTAGGTAAAACACGCTTGTTATTGAAGGCTATTGATGAATCACCTTTTGTTGACAAAGATTATGTCCTTGTCTTCAATGCTCCGGGATACGACACAGTCATCAATGATAGTGTTAAAGCAATGGTTGAAGATTGTGTTCATGGTCTAGTAGTAATAGAAAATTGCAGCATTAGCTTACATAACCTCTTGGCTAAGGAAGTCAATAAAACTGAGTGCTCCCTTAAGCTGGTTACTATTGGTTACTCAGATGAACAAGTTGATGAGTCTATTCATATTCAGCTCTCTCCTTTGTCAGATGAGGCGATAAAGCAGCTTTTAACACCTATTTTGGTCGGTATGGATTCTAGCGATGTTGAGCGTGTAGCTCGATTTGCTCAGGGTTATCCTCTAATGGCAACTCTTATCGCAGAGCAATACCAAAAAGAGGGGCGGTTGCTTGGATCGATTGAAAGCAGCTCCGTCGTTAGGAAATTGATTGATGGTGACGGCGGTATTAGGGCTGACGAAAAAGAAGTGCTATCTGCTTGCTCATTATTTGATGTTTTTGGCACTGCTGAGGGGGCTGCTGGAGAAGAGGCCAAGTTTATCGCAGAAAATGTTGCAGGGTCTAATCTGAGGGTCTTCGATCGAGTACTTAGAATATTTACCGGTCGTCAGATCATAAACCGTGCGGGGAGGTACGCTAGGCTGGTTCCTAAACCACTTGCTTTGACATTGGCATCTGAGTGGTGGGAAGAGGCATCCTATGATCGCCAACAACAACTGATTGACACCATGCCTGATTCTCTTATGCAGAGTTTTTGCACCCAAGCATCATATCTTGATAGCCAACCAAGCGTTCAACGATTTTCAGATAGATTATTTGGAGGAGCTAGCCCTTTTGTTCGAGCGGAGGCGTTACTTACAGAAAAGGGTTCGAAACTCTTCCGCGCATTTGTTGAAGTGAACCCTGAGTCGACTAGCCACGCCCTTTACCATATTTTATCGGCATGCAGCCATGAAGAGCTTAAGGGTATAGATGGAGATATCCGAAGAAACTTAGTTTGGGGGTTAGGGAAACTGTGCTTTCATGCTGATGTTTTTGAAAAATCGGCATGGTGCATGTTGTTACTTGCGTCAGCTGAAAACGAAAGCTGGAGCAATAATGCAACAGGTATGTTTGCTCAACTTTTTAGAGTCAACCTTTCGGGAACGCAAGCGAAACCAATAATTCGGTTCGATTTATTAAGGCGCGCCATTGAAGTTAATCAGTCCAACATCGACATGGTAATCCTTGAGGCTCTAAGTCAAGCAATCAGTACTTATGGCGGTACACGAACTGTAGGTGCTGAGTATCAGGGTACTAAAGCTCCGCTAGAGGAATGGCGGCCGGAACTATGGAAAGAGGTTTTCGAATTCTGGCAACAGGCTATCGATCTGATGCTAGTTCTAATAGAGCGGGGCGATGCTCAAAGAGAAAAAGTTCTTTCGGATGTGGGGCATTCTATTAGAGGTTTTGTAGCTTATGGTCGAGTAAATATGTTAGACGCGGCAATAAGGAGAGTTGTGTCTATCAATGGCCGATTTTGGCCGGCGGCCTTAAGCAGCATTAAAGACACTTTGGAGTATGATTCCAAAGAAATGAGTAAAGAAAAGGTTGATGCGCTACATAGTTGGCTAGAGATTTTAAGCCCTGACGATGCTGAGTTGTCAGAAAAACTGAAAATACTCATAACCAGCCCTCCATGGGAACACCATAAAGATGAAGATGGACGCTATATTGATGTGGCAGCTGAGAATGCAAAATCTCTTGCTATAGATCTATCCCATAATATTGATGATCTGATCCCACATCTCGAATCTTTGCTACAGGGAGATCAAAAGCAGTCCTATGTTTTTGGTTACCAGTTATCTCGTGAAGTTTCTGAAATTCAGCCATTAATTGAATCTTCCTTAGAGTGCTTAAAAAATATAGAGCATCCTGATTGCCGACTTATTCTAGGTTTATATCGGGGCCTATTCGAAAAATCCCCCGATCTCTGGCAAAAAAAAATAGATCGATTAATCTCAGATGAAATGTTTGTCCATCTTTATCCTGATTTTATACGCACTGGTAACATCCAGAAGGAGCATTTAGATAAACTTTTAGAGCTCATTCAGCGTGGTGAATTGTCGCCAAACAGTGCAAATTCTCTGAGCTATGGCAGTGTTGCCGACGGAATCGAACCGGACGTGATGGTCGAGTTTTGCCTTCATCTTGCCGAGCTGGGCGCTCAGGAAAGTTGGTCGGCACTCAATGTTATATATATGTATTGCTTTGGTAATAAAGGCAGTATCGAAAAGCTACGAGATCAGATTAAGTTGCTGGTTATCACCGTTCCTTTGCATACGGAACAGCAGAATACTATTACAGATATCCACCATTGGCATGATATGGCCGAAAAGTTATTAAAGGTGCGTGATCAAGAGTTTGCTACTGCTTTAACGAATCAGTTAATTGCCGCCTGCAAGTATGGCTTTAACCATGGGGATATCTGGTCTCATATTAAACCTTTAATGCTAAACCTAATGAATGATTACGGTGACACGCTGTGGCCAATATTTGGTAATGCTATCGTTCAAGCAGAAGGGATGGAGCGGTATTGGTTGCAACAGCTTTTAGATCGCGAAACAAGTTTGGCAGTTAATATGCCAAGCGTGCTTTCAGTTGTTCCAGTTGAGAGCGTCATTAAATGGTGTTCTGCACTTCCAGATCTTGGACCTGTTTTTGTTGCCCGTTGCTTGAACGTTTTTGAAACAGTTGATGAGCAACAGCAACCCTCGGCATTGTTTATAGCTTTGCTTGAGAACTTTGGAAATGATCAAAGGGTCGCGAATGAACTGCAAGCTAATATGGGAACCCGCGGGTGGTCTGGGTCTCTTGTACCTTACCTAGAGTCAGATAAGTTGGCACTAATTCCCCTGATAAACCATGAAAATGCCAATGTAAGGCTCTGGGTTAAAAGCCATATTAAGTATATAGATCGGCAGATAACTGAAGAATCGAAGCGAGATGAGGAGCATGGTTTTGGACTTTATTAGTGAGTGGTGTGGATAATGTGCACCTGTCATATAACAAGTTGCTTCACACGGACATGTAGTTCCCCCGGTTTGATAGATACCTTCCGGTCAATATGGGTAATGTCTTAATACCCGGTTACTGCCCAACTCCATTCCCCCTCAGCGCTGCCGAGCACGGTGCAGGCAGCACGGGAATTGCGCGAGGACTGTTTGAGCGCAGCGAGTTCCGCAGCGCCCGTGCTGGTTGTACCGCGCGCAGGGGATCGGCGGCGATCAGCCGACGACAGTGGTGCGGGGTGCGCTTTTTGTTGCCTACTTATTTTTTCGCATAAAAATAAGTAGGTCGCCCAGCGAGGGCGAAACGAATGTCATCAGTAAATGATGCGAATTAGACAAGGTGGGTATACGAAGGCCTGTGGGGTATTCGAGGTCCGAATCGCGGTTAAAACCGCTCCTACAGATGCTACTTTCCATAGCTGGGTTGGTTGCGGTCAGGCCCGCTCCTACATAAGCATGATTCGCGTGCATGCCCGTGAAAAATAAGCCGGTCGTCCAGCAGGGGCGAAACGCTCACCATCAGCAAATCCCGCGAATATTCCTCTCTACCAATTCCCGCCACAGCCGCTCGTGATTCTCTAGCTCCAGGTGCTGAGAGGTGTTTTGCAGTTGCGCGGGCAGGTCGAGAAATTGGCCACTGATACTGGCTTGACTGGACGAGCTTTCGAACAGGGCAAAGCCGAGGGTCATCCACAGCAGTGACTGGGCGTGGCGCACGGCGAGGCTGTCTTCTGCCTGCATGGCTTTGATGGGCTCTGCCAGCGTGGCAATGGTGGCGACCATGGCTTCGGCGGGCAGGCTGTTGTTGAACTGGGGTAGCAGGCCAGGGAAGGCGAGTACTTGTTGGCGCAGTTGGTCGAGGAGTTTTTCTAGGCGTTGGGGGTGGCTTAACCCCGCAGGCAATGCACTGGCATCCACGCTGAGTACGGTCTCGCCGATGGCGGTGAGCAGTTGTTGTTTGTTTTCAAAGTAGCGGTATAGGGAGGTGGGACTAATGCCCAGCTCCTTGGCCAGTTGCCGCAGGCTGAGCGCCGCGAGGTCTTGCTGTTGGGCGAGTTGCAGCGCCACAGTAAGAATCTGCTCTTTGCTGGTGATGCTGGGGCGGCCAACGCGGCGCGTGTTACGGGTCATGGTTTATCCTTCTTTTTAAATATAGTAACACCGTTAACTAATTCGTGTTAGCATCGTGCCATTGGCGTTCAATAACATAACAATGAGGCCTCGCATGAGTAACGATCAGCGCCCCACACCGGTATTGGATAACCCGGACGAAACCCGCAGCAAACTGGAAAATTGGCTGTCTGCCCAGCTTGGCGACACGGTGAGTATCCCGTCGCTCAGTGTGCCCGAGGGTACGGGCATGTCGAACATCACTATGGTCTTCGATGCTCAGCACGGCGGCGCGGAGGCCGCTTATGTGGCGCGCATTGAGCCGCGTGGCGAGTACCTGGCCTTCCCTGAATATGACCTGGGTATTCAGTGCCGCGTAATGGAGATGCTGGCGGCCGATGGCGATATTCCGGTGCCCGAGATCGTTGCCAAGGAGCTGACAGGCGAGGTGCTGGGACAGCCATTCTACATTATGAAAAAGACCGACGGGGTGATTCCGCCGGATATGCCGCCCTACCATATGGACGGTTGGCTAACCGAGGAAGCGCCGGATACCCGTCGCCAGCTGTGGTTGGCGGGCCTGAAGCGCTTGGCGCAGGTGAATGCGCTCAACATCAGCAGTCCGGCTATCCAGTCTGCCCTCAATGCCTGCGCCATTCCCCGCAGCCTCGATGAGCAGCTGACTTACTGGGAAAATTATTACCAGTGGGGCTTCCAGCGCAATGGCGAGCGGCTTCCCCACGATGTTGCCGCAAGCACCTTGCAGTGGCTGCGCGATCATCAGCCCAAAGAGCAGGCGGTCGCTCTGTGCTGGGGCGATTCCCGAATGGCCAATGTGATTTTCAGCCCGGATAAAACTGACGTTGCCGCCTTGCTGGACTGGGAAATGGTCGCACTGGGCGACCCCCTGCAAGATGTGGCGTGGTGGATTTACATGGATGAGCTGTTCAGCCACGGGCTGGATTTTCCGCCGCTGGAAGGCTTCCCCGGTCGTCAGGAGTCAGCCGAGGCGTGGGCGCAGCTCAGCGGGTTTAACACTGATCATCTTCACTATTATCTGGTGTTTGCCGGCTTGCGCTTCGCCTTGCTGCTGGGCCGTATGTCGATAGGCATGGGTAACGAGGACAGCATTAACAGCCATTTCAGCAGCTGCTTTGAAGTGAAGTATTTGGAAAAAATCCTCTCGGAAACATCGGCCTGAGGGCGGGTAGCCATGATTAGTAAACTCGACGATTACCCCATTCACCAAACCGCTGAGCCGGTCGCGCAAACCGCCACCAGCGACCGCTTCACCTATGACCGTTTCTGGTATAACGGCCACGCCAAAGACAGCGCATTTTATTTTGGTATTGGCCTTTGCCGGTATCCGAATTTGGGCATTGTGGACTGCAGTTTTAGCGTGGTGGTGGACGGCTGCCAGTACGCCTTTCACGGTTCCCGTCGCGCCTCCGACGAGCCGATGGATTTGGATGTTGGCCCCTTCAAACTCAGCATTTTAGAGCCGATGGGTCGCCACCGTTTGGTGATTGAATCCAACGACACCAATATCGAATGCGACCTGGTGTTCACCCCTAAAACCGGGGTGATTCCCGAGGGGCGGCAAACCCTGCGCAACGCCCGGCATGTGGTGATGGATGCCACCCGCATCGACCAATTCGGCCACTGGCAGGGCAGCATTTCCGTTGAAGGTCGCAAGATTGCGGTAAACAGCGAGACCACCTTCGGCCTGAAAGACCGCTCCTGGGGGATTCGTCCGGTGGGCGCGCCTTATGAAGGCGGCGCACCGCTGGACAGTTTCCAGGCGGTGCACTTTATGTGGCTGCCCATTCACTGGGAAAACCGTTGCACGCTGGCCGGTTGGTTTGAAGACGACAGCGGCTACCAGTGGCACACGGACCAAGCCATCGCCCCCATTCATGCAGAGGGGGAGAGCATTCCGGTAAATGACCCGGCCATGACACTGTGGCAGGGCTGCGTTGGCCACCAGTTGAAGTTCAAACCCGGTACCCGTCAGGCCGAGTCGGGCACCTTTCTGATGAACCATAAAAACGGCGAGCAGATCGAAATTACTGTGCAGCCGGTATTGCTGCACCGCATGAAGGGGCTGGGCTATATGCACCCTGAGTGGGGGCACGGCAAATGGCATGGCGAACTCGCTATCGCGGGCGAGAGCTGGGACTGCGACGACGCGCCGCCGCTGAATTTGGAGAATATTCATATTCAGCAAACGGTGGTTGCCCGTTGTGGCGATGAAGTGGGCTATGGCGTATTGGAGCAGCTACATATTGGCCCCCACGCCGAACTGGGCTTTAAAGACTGGTTCGATGGCGCGGAATAAAGTGGCCTGAATCCGCTTGGCTTAAATCAAATCGGTTTAGTAAAGATAGGAAGAGTAAACGAGAGGCGCGCTGCCAACGGGTAGCGCGCCTTTTTTCGTTGCTTAGGCAGGCTTGTACAAACCCTTGCCGTTGATTTTTGGCAGGTCGTAAGCGGCGACCATGCCGGGCTCTTGTTCCACCACAGCGGGAATGGCATTGACGATGGCGGTAGCGGTTTGAATCACGCCGCCCACCGCGTGGTCGCCGTGCTTGTCTTCCATGTCCATGCAGATGGTCATCTTGGGCTCACCTTCAATAATCACTTTGTAGCCCTTGCCCTTGGGCCAGTCGGGGGCAATGTCGTCGGTGATGCGGGTGATGTGTTCCAGTACGATGGCGTCGCGGCCATCGACCACGGCGCGCACTTCAAAGCGCATGGCGCCGGTGGTGCCCTTCTTGAATACGCCCATGGCATTTTCTGTATCCTGCTCCAGGGGCAGGCGCTCGTGGACTTCGTACACGCGCTCTACTTCCAGGCCTAGGGCCGCCGCTACCGAACGCACCGAACCGCCCCAGCCCAGTGACAGCATGCCGGGTGCAAACAGCACGCAGTCGTGATCGACCGGATAGCCAAAGCCCATCACTTCGCGAATGGTGTCTTCCTGTTCGTAGGTGGCGTAGTTGATGATCTCCTGCATGCGTATGCTCGACCAGTGCTCGCTCAGGCCGGTGAACACCAGCGGCATAGTGTCGTTGGCAAAACCGGGATCAATACCATTGTTAAAGCAGGTGGCTTCGCCTAGCTCGCAGGCTTCTTTGATCGGCTCGGCGATAAAGGCGACGTCCGGGTTGTCGGGGTATTGCAGCATAAACAGCGACGAGGCCACCACATTGATGCCCCGGCGCAGGCAGCGTGCCTGGTCTTTGGCCGCTTCCATCATGCGGGTCTCTGAGTGGGCGGTGTACACCACGCAGTCCGGGTTGAGGTCGAGTACCGCGTCGATGTCGGTGGAGGCCGCAACGCCGCAGGGCGTGTCGAGCTCAGCCAGGGTGGCGGCATCGACACCGGCTTTGGCATCACTGCTGACAATGTGCCCAACCAGTTCCAGTTCGGGGTGATTCAGTACCGCGCGAATGGCATATTTGCCAACGTTGCCGGTTCCCCAGGTAACCACTTTTAACGACATAGTATTTCCCCACTCTTTATTGTTTATGGCTGACGGTGATACGCGTCAGCACTGTGCTTGGATAGACAGCCGTCATGCTAGCAAGGGCGGCGGTGTGGCGAAGGCTGCGCTGGTATGACATAGAAAACCGCGTTGAGCTTCGCGGGGAACAAAGGGGGTGGAAGTGCCTGCTGGTTCAGTTTTTTGGTCTGAGGATGCGTGTGCAGCGGTTATACAGGCGCAAATTGATTTTGCTTGTTCCCCGGTTTTCAACTAGTTATGATAGCGAGACTATAACTACCTACAGGATGGGATAGTGGACTGGCAATGGACTGCTGGCAGTTATAGTGACGATCCGCATTGCGGGACCTTATCGTTTAATTCCTGAAATTTCCTTCCTTTAGTTTATGCAGCGACCACAGCGCGTTGGGCATGTATTTGTTCCATCGATGTGTTCGCAGCAGTAGTTGTAGACCCATTTTTTTGATCCAGGGGGTTTTCCCCTTGCCTGAATCATTCGAGGTCTGACTATGTACAAGCAAACAACAAAAAAATTGTTCCTCTCTCTTGCGGCAAGTAGCTGCCTGCTGCTCGCCGCATGCGGTGGTGGTGGCGGTGGTGGCGGTAGTGCTGGCGATGGCGGTAGTAACACTGCACCGGCGATCAGCCGCATTGCCATTCAAGATGCGGAAATGTTGTTCCTGGCCTCTAGCTCCGGAAATGACGAGGCGTTGGTAAAACGCAGCGCATCAAGCGGAGACCGGATAAGTCGCACCGCTGAAGAACCCGAGCAAACGGTAACCACGCTCTATAAAATGACCGATGCAGGTTTGGTCGTGGAAGTGGAGCTCTACGACGAAGACGGCGAGCTGGTGGAAAACACCACGCACACGCCTTCGATGGTAAGAGAACTGAATGATAACTACATGCTGGTTGCTATCGACTTTGGCGAACTAGCAATCAATGGCCCAGCTTATTACTTAGTGAGCAAGACGACGGGAGCGGCCTATTTCTGGTGGGGGCAGGATCCGGAAAACGAGCAGCTGTTAAAGGTCATGAACATCTACACTGGTTTGGGGTGGTTGGACTTAAATCCCAGCTCGTTTTACGTCGACCAACACGGCAATAGCGTTCATGAAATGAGCCGCGACAACTATGTGGTTGCCGATGGCAATGTGTATGTGAATATTCAGGATGACTGCACCAGCAACCTTTGTGACAACAGTTGGACAAACCGTGTACACCGCTTGAATGACCAGGATCCATCGAGCCTGAATACCGAAGCCTTGTCGCCGGTGAGCGACTTGGTGCAAGGCAAGGTGATGGTGGATAACGATGGTGCGCTGATTTACCAATTGGAAGGGTCTGAAGATTTGCGGGTGGTGAAGGCTGCCGGTGGCCTGGAGCGCATTAGTGAAGACGACTTCTTAGTGGGCTTGAGTAACGACAGCGAGGCTAGCGAAGTACTGCCGCTGCTGCGCAGTAATGGCGAAGCCTCGGTACTGGCACGCATAACAGTGCCAAACCCCAATTACCCCGCGACTGGCGAATTGCCGTATACCTTTGATGGCGCTCGCTTGTTTACCATCAATGCCAGTCAGGGAAGCCTGACTGAAGTGAGCCGTCTCGACCAATATATTGTGGAATCTCGCAGTGCCATTATGCGCGCCACCGAAGAGACTTTGCTGTTGGGACGTCGTACATATGGCAGTGCTCAGGAACTGGACCAGCACTATTTGCTCACGATGGACAATAGCACTGGTGCATTGAGTTTGGCGGCGACCATGCCAGAAAACTTTACGGTAACCAGTACGCCGTTGTTTGCGTTGAATGACGATGTGCTCTACCTGGCTGATGGCCGCCGGCAAGTATTCCGCATTGATTTGACTGATTACAGCTTTACCAAGCTGTTGGATGCCGATGACTATGAAACGAAGAAAGTGTCTATTACTGGCAACGGCAGTTTGATCGCCAATGCGCTGCGCTTGTCCGACGGTGCGGAAGTGACGCTTCGCGTGCCGGTTGATGGTGAGCTTGAAGTGCTTGACGTACTGAGCAATCAGTCGATTATTTCACTGATCCGCGTGCATTAAAGAAAGAGTGGCGAGGTATGGCCTTTGCTGAAATAGTTAGCCCGCGTTTATGGCTTCGTCAATGGCGGTCAGCCGATGCGCAGGCCTTTGCCAGCATGAACGCCAACGCGCAGGTGATGGCGCACTTTCCTCGCAGTTTATGCCGTGAAGAAAGTGACGCCTTGCTAGCGCGATTGACGGCGCAAAACGCGCAGCAGGATTGGGGTATTTGGGCGCTGGAGCGTCGTGGCGACGGCCGCTTGCTGGGCTTTGCTGGCTTAAAGCCGGTGTCCAGAGAGTTGCCCTTTGCGCCAGCCACCGAGATTGCCTGGCGCTTGGCCGCCGATGCCTGGGGGCAGGGTTACGCTTATGAAGCGGCGCAGGCCGCCCTGGAATATGGCTTCGCTACGCTGAACATGCCTGAAATTATCGCTATGACAGCGGTCGTGAATACGCGCTCGCGCGCATTGATGGAGCGCCTGAACATGCGGCGCGGTGACGACTTCGAGCACCCTCAATTGGCCGTGGGCTCGCCGCTGCGCCGCCATTGTTTGTACACATTGGCGGCGCCAGCCTGACAAGCGTTTTAGTTGTTGGCCGGGCTGTCTTTTAGTTCCTTCTCAAGCTGGTGCGCCACATCCTGCGGGGAGCCTGTGTGGCGAGCTAGGAAGCGGTAGGCCATTGGCACAACAAACAAGGTAAACAGCGTGGCGGCACTTACCCCGGAGACCACAACCACGCCAATAACGTAGCGGCTTTCGCTGCCTGCACCAAAGGCCAGCAACAGCGGAATGGCCCCCATAATGGTGGTGATGGCAGTCATGATGATGGGGCGTAGCCGCTGTTCGGCGGCTTTGCTGATCGCCTCTTCAAACTCAACGCCGTCGTCGCGCAACTGATTGGTGAATTCCACCAGCAGAATGCCATTCTTGGCGGCTAAGCCCACCAGCATAATCAGCGCCACTTGGCTGTAGATATTCAGGCTTTGCCCGGTGAGGTAAAGCCCGAGCAAGGCCCCGGCGATGGCCAGCGGTACAGTCAGCAGGATCACCAGCGGATGAACAAAGCTTTCAAACTGGGCGGCCAGTACTAAGTACACCACCAGCAGCGCCAGCACAAAGGTGAAGTAGACGGCATTGCCCGAGTCTTTGTAGTCCAGTGATTCGCCCTTGTAGTCGATAATGGCATCCGGCGCGACCTTGCGGGTAACCTCTTCCAAATAGCTCAGCGCCTCGCCCAGCGAATAGCCCTCTGCGAGGTTGGCATCCAGGGTGATGGCGCGCACGCGGTTATAGCGCCTGAGCACCGCCGCATCCCCGCGCTCGCTAATGCTGACCAAATTAGACAGCGGAATAAGTTGGCCGCTGCTGGCAGAGCGCACATAGATATTGCCGAGGTCATTGGGCGTGTTTTGTTTGTCCGGCTCGCCTTCCAGCACCACGTTGTACTCTTCGCCATCGAGCATAAAGGTGGTTACTCGGCGGGAGCCGAGCAGGGTTTCCAGACTGCGGTTAATTTCCTGCGTACTGACGCCGAGATCGGCGGCGCGGTCGCGCAGAATCGTTACTTCCAGTTGCGGCTTGGTTTCCCGGTAGTCACTGTCCAAGCCCAGCAATTTTGAGTTGTTGCGAGCCTCGTCCATAATGGCATCGCGCCACGCCGCGAGGTGCTCGAAGTCGCCACCGCCAATCACAAACTCCACCGGTTTGCTGAAGCCGCCACCCAGTGCCTGGGGCATAATGGGGAAGGTCGTCAGCGCGGTAAAACCCTTCAGTCGCTGACGAATATCGGCGACGATGGCGGTGTTGGGGCGGCGGGTCTCCCAGGGCGCCAGCACCATAATGGCGAAGGCTTCGTTGTAGCTTTCAGCGCCGCCGCGACCAGCGGGGGCGCGCACCAAAAAGCGGTTCACCTCGCCGCTTTCCACCAGCGGCATCAGCCTGCGCTCAAGCTCTTCCATGTGCTTGCTGACAAAATCAAAGGACGAACCCTCGGGGCCGCGAATCATCATAAAGATGACGCCGCGGTCTTCCTTGGGGGCGAACTCTGCGGGTACCTTTTGCATCAGCAAAACGCAGCCCAGAACGGCCAGGCCCAGGATTGAGGCCGACAGCAGTGGACGTTTTAGGCTGGCGTCGAGGCTGCGGCGGTAGCGGGTCTCCATACGGTGCAGCAGGCCTTCGACGAACTCGGCGAGGCGGCCGTGCATGGCGTCTTGTTTTAGTAATTTCGAGCAAATGACCGGCGATAGCGTTAGCGCGACAATGCTGGAGAACACCACGGCGACCGCCATGGCGACAGCAAACTCGCCGAACAGTCGGCCGACATCACCGTCGAGCATGGTGATGGGAATAAACACCGCCACTAACACCGCGGTGGTGGCGACTACGGCAAAGCCCACTTGGCGGCTGCCGCGAAAGGCGGCCACCAATGGCGACTCACCGTTGAGCAAGCGGCGGTGAATGTTTTCCAGTACCACGATACTGTCGTCGACCACCAAGCCGATGGCCAGCACCAGGGCCAGCAGGGTCAGCAGGTTAATGGTATAGCCCAGTGCGTAGAGCACGGTAAAACTGGCAATCAGCGAGACCGGCACGGTGACGGCAGGCACCAGCATGGCGCGGAAGTCGCCGAGGAAAATAAAGATCACCAACACCACCAGGCTGGCGGCGATAAAGAGGGTGGAGTAGACCTCGTCGATGGCGCTGTCGATAAACACCGAGCTGTCGTAGCTGTCGTGCAACTCGGTGCCTGCCGGCAGGATACTGCGCATAGCATTCACTTCGCGGTGTGCTGCCTTGGCCACTTCCAGTGTATTGGCGGTGCTCTGTTTTACGATGCCGACGCCGACCTGCGGAATGCCGTTACCGCGGAACATAGTGCGGTATTCTTCGGCGTCCAGTTCAACTCTTGCCACTTCGCCAAGGCGCAGGATATTGCCGCTATCATCGCGGCGCAGTACCAAATCGCTAAAGTCGTCGGTGGTAAGAAACTGGCGCTTAATTTTAATGACGAAGTCGCGGTCGCCGGTTTTGAGCGTTCCAGCCGGTAGCTCTACGTTTTCCAGTCGCAGGGCATTTTCCACATCGCCAATGGTCAGGTTGCGGGCGGCAAGGGCTTCGTGGTCCAGCCAAATACGCATGGCATATTCCGGCCCGCCGCTCACCCGCACCCGCGCAACGCCGTCAAGCACCGACAGTCGGTCTACAAGGTAGCGCTGGGCATAGTCGGCCAGCTGCAGGGTATTCATTTTGGTGGAGGTGAGGTTAAACCACATGATCACCCGCTGATCCGAGTCGGCTTTTTGTACCTCTGGGGCATCGGCTTCTTCGGGCAGGTTATTGCGCACACCGGCCACGCGGTCGCGCACATCGTTGGCGGCGGCGTCGATGTCGCGGCTCAGTTCAAACTCGATACTAATCGTCGAAAAGCCATCCTGACTGGTCGACGACACCGTTTTAATCCCCTCAATGCCGGAGATGCGATCCTCGATAACCTGGGTGATTTTCGACTCGACCACTTCGGCTGAGGCGCCAGTGTAGTTGGTGCTGACCGAGACGATGGGCGGGTCCACATCCGGGTACTCGCGCAGTGCCAGACGATCGAATGAAAGGGCGCCAAAGGCGACCAGCAACAGGCTAATAACGGTGGCAAAGACCGGGCGTTTTACCGCAGTGTCTGACAGCAACATGTCTTATGACTCCTGCGGGGCAACGGGGCTGCCGGGGCGCAGCATCAAATAACCTTCGCTAATCAACTGCTCGCCCGCTTTGAGGCCACTAATAACTTCAACGCTGTCGGCGCGCCGAATGCCCAGCTCCACTTCACGGCGCTCTGCCTTTTGATCGGTATCTACCAGCCAGACATAGTGGCGGTTTTCAATGCTCTGCAGGGCGGAAGAGGGCACCACAATGCCAATGCGCTTGTCTTTTAATAACGACACTCTCATTAGCATGCCGGGTTTTAAGGCGGCGTCGTTATTGGGAATGTGGGCGCGCACCATCACGCTGCGCGACAGCGGGTCAATGCGCGGATTAATGGCGACGATCTTGCCCTGAAAGGTTTTATTTAAGGCATCGCTGCGGGCATCCACCGGCATGCCCACCTTGAGTGAACCCAGCAACAGGCTAGGCAGGTTGAGGTCGAGGCGCATGGTGCTCAGGTCGTCGAGGCTGGTAATGCTATCGCCCGCCGAGATCAGCGCGCCGGGGCTAACATTGTGTAGGCCGGCCACACCGCCGAAGGGGGCGCGCAGGGTGCGTTCATCAATTTTTGCCTGAACTTCGGCAATCTTGGCCTCGGCGCGGTCGCGGGCGCTCAGGCGCTGGTCATACTCATTTTGCGCCGCAGACTGGCTGGCCAAGAGATTTTTCAGGCGGCGAATTTCTCGCTGTTGTTCTGCCAGGTCAGCCTTTGCCGACGATAGCTGGGCTTGCTCCTCCGCTTGTTCCAGTGTTGCCAGTAAGTCACCTTGCTTCAGGTATTGGCCCTCGTCAAAATGCAGGGCGCGGACTTTTTCGCTGACGGTGCTGGTAATGAGTACTGACTGCTTGGCCAGTAGCGAACCGATGGCAGGCAGCCGCTCTTCAATGGTTTGCGGGGCGAGTGTTTGCACCTTTACTGCGGCGGCGGGGCGCTGGCCGGGGGTGGCCGCCGAATTGGGCTCGCAGGCGCTAAGCGCGGCGAATAGAGGCAGGCAAAACGCAATTACGCGTGCGCGGGGCGCAGTGAACATGGTGAAGACTCCTGTCATTCCTGGTGTGCTACGCCCGAGATGAAGAGATGGATGTGTCGCGGGCAGTAGTAATGTAACACCGCAGCGAGAGAAATCCCTCGCGGCAGTGGATAAGAATTTTTAAAGAAGTGGGGAATCGCGGCGGGCAGGATGCCCGCCGACAGACTTAGCGCTGTTGCAGTCGGGCTTCAGCGCGATCAGCGGCGGCGCGCACCTGCGCAGGTGCGGTGCCGCCAATATGGTTGCGGGCGTTGATAGAGCCTTCCAGGGTGAGCACCTCAAAGACGTCGTCTGCAATGTCGGCACTGAACTGCTGCAGCTCTTCCAGGCTCATTTCAGACAGGTCCTTGTTTTGCGCAATACCGTAGGCCACTGACTTGCCAACCACTTCGTGGGCGTCGCGGAAGGGCAGGCCTTTGCGCACCAGGTAGTCGGCCAAATCGGTCGCCGTAGAGAAACCGCGCATCGCGGCTTCGCGGGTAACCTCGGCATTCACGGTAATGGCGGGCACCATATCGGCGTAGGCTTTGAGGCTGTCTTTTAAGGTGTCGATCACATCGAACAGCGGCTCTTTATCTTCCTGATTGTCTTTGTTGTAGGCCAGCGGCTGCGACTTCATCAGCGTGAGCAGGCTGATCAGGTGACCGTTAACGCGGCCGACTTTGCCGCGAATCAGCTCGGGCACATCGGGGTTTTTCTTCTGCGGCATAATCGAGGAGCCGGTGCAGAAGCGGTCGGGCAGGTCGATAAAATTAAATTGCGCCGAGGTCCACAACACCAGTTCTTCACTGAAGCGCGACAGGTGGGTCATGATCAGGCTGCCAGCGGCGGCAAATTCAATGGCGAAGTCGCGGTCGCTCACCGAGTCCAGGGAATTCTCGGTAGGGCGGTCAAAGCCCAACAGCTGTGCGCTGTATTCGCGGTCGATGGGGTAGGTGGTGCCGGCCAGTGCGGCGGCGCCAAGCGGGCTTTGATTCAGGCGCGCGGCGCAGTCTTGCAGGCGGCCAAAGTCGCGCTCCAGCATTTCATTCCAGGCCAGCATGTGGTGGCCAAAGCTCACGGGCTGGGCAGTTTGCAGGTGAGTAAAGCCGGGCATGATGGTGTCGGCTTCGCGGCGCGCCAGTGCCACCAGGCCTTCTTGTAGGCGGGTGATTTCGCTGCAGATACTGCCAATCTCGTCGCGCAGGTACAGGCGAATATCGGTGGCGACCTGGTCATTGCGCGAGCGGCCAGTGTGTAGCTTCTTGCCGGTAATGCCGATCTTGTCGGTGAGGCGCGCTTCAATATTCATGTGCACGTCTTCAAGGCTTACCGACCAATTGAATTCGCCCGCTTCAATTTCGCTGCGAATTTCTTCCAGGCCGGTTTGGATCTGCTTGAGCTCGTCCTCGCTGAGTACGCCGACTTTAGCCAGCATGGCCGCGTGGGCCAGCGAGCCGTTGATGTCGTGATGGTAGAGGCGTTGGTCAAAGCTCACCGACGCGGTGAAGCGCTCAACAAACTGGTCGGTGGCCTCGCTGAAACGCCCACCCCAAGGTTTGATAGCCGGCTCTTTGTCACTCATTGCAAACGGGTCCTGTGTCATTGGGCGCTGCGCGGGCAGCCCATCGGAAAAGCGGCAGAGTATAGCAGAAATTACCGCGCTCTCGCTGGCTGCCTGCGCCGGGGCTGCCGCTCACCGCTGTAACGTTTATGTAATATAGCGTGGCCATAATTTCGCGTGCCGAAAACTCCTGTGAAGTAAGGAACCGCCATGACCCAGGCGACTGCGCCGCGCGCCAAATTAGTGGAGCAATTGTGGCAACTAAAAGCTGCTTTTGAGCAGGCCCAGGACGGCCGAAGTATTCATTTTGACACCTTGCTGCGCGACTCGGATTACCGTCGCGAGCTGATCAACGAAGCGGCGATGAGCCGTCATCGAGAAATGCGTGACCTTGGGCGCAGCCTCAGAGTGATCAACACCGATGGCGAGCTGCGTGCCTCCCAGCACTCGCGCAAAGCCGTCAACCCCGACATTGCCGAGATGATGGACTGGCAGTCGCAGCAGCCAGCCGAAGAGGCCGTGCGTTCCCGGCGCTGGTGGCTGTGGTTGCTGCTGCCCGCGCTGTTGCTTGCCGCATCGCTGTGGTGGCTATTGGGGCGCGGACACGAGCAGCTTGTCAGCGGCTCCCTGCACGGCGATCACGTGTGGACGGCGGATAAAACCTGGATTCTCGACGACATTGTCTATGTTGAGGCCGCTGCCACGCTAACGATCGAACCTGGTGCGGTGGTGCGAGGCCAGCCCGGTAGCGCCCTGGTGGTCACCCGCGATGGCCAAATTATGGCGCGCGGTCGCGCCGATGCGCCGATTGTCTTTACCAGTGCGCAGCCCGAAGGTGGGCGCAAGGCCGGCGACTGGGGCGGTTTGGTGCTGCTTGGCAATGCGCCGGTAAATACCCTGGACGCTCAGGTAGAAGGAGTGCCGACCAGCGATACGCGAGGGATGTTCGGCGGTGTCGACAGTCGCGATAACTGCGGCGTGCTGGAATTTGTGCGTGTGGAGTTCGCGGGGTATGAGGTGTATGCCAATAACGAACTCAATGGCTTAACGCTGGGAGGCTGCGGCAGTAATACCATTGTGCGCCACGTGCAGGTGCATCGCGCTTCCGACGACGGCATAGAGATTTTTGGCGGCACGGTGGATATGAAGCACATCCTGATTAGCGCCGCCGCCGATGACTCACTGGACTGGGATATGGGTTGGCGCGGCCGCGTGCAGTTTCTGCAGGTGCTGCAGTATCCGGGCATGGGTGACAATGCCATCGAGGCCGACAACCGCAATGGCCGCGAAGATGCCCAGCCGATCTCGGAGCCTCAGTTCTACAATGTAACGCTGCTTTCGCTTAACAGCGACGATAAATACCAGCGCGCCATGACCCTGCGGCGCGGCACCGGCGGCCATTTTCACAATATGATTATCAGCGGATTCTCCGGTGAAGCTATTGATATCAAAGGGCGCGTCAGTGCCAGCCGGCTATCGACGGGAATGATGAGCTTTGGTGGCCTGCTGCTGTATAACAATGGTCGCGATGGTCGCAGTCACTTTATTGAAGAACTCGGCAAGCAAGACGACGACGGCGGCTTTGATGAAGCGGCATATTTCGCCTCGCTGGCACGCCGCGACATCTCACCAGAGTTCAGTGTGCCGGTTGACCCAGTGCGCTTTCCCGATTTTCGCATTGGCAGTAAGTCTCCCGCCGGGCAGGGGGCTGTCGCGGTTCCCGAAGGGGAATTTTGGGATCAGGGCGCCAACTATCTCGGCGCGGTGCGGCCGGGTAGCGCCAGCACCTGGATGAACGGCTGGACGGCATTTGCGCCAAACTGACGCGCTGATGAGTTGGGCGGTTTAGTCTGTCAGGCGGCTGGCGTATGATACGGCGCTGATGCTTTACACGGACCCACGCTAATCATGTCTGAACAGCCCTCGCGCACGCTGCGCATTGCCACCCGCGAAAGTCTGCTTGCTCTCTGGCAGGCGGAATACATCAAAGCTCGCTTGGAAGCCTGCCACCCGGGGCTGCAGGTTGAGCTGCTTGGCATGACCACTCGCGGCGACCAGCTGCTGGACTCGCCGCTGTCGAAAATTGGCGGCAAGGCGCTGTTCGTCAAAGAGCTCGAACAGGCGCTGCTCGATGGCCGAGCGGATATTGCCGTGCACTCGATGAAAGATGTGCCGATGGAATTTCCCGAAGGGCTGGGGCTGGCGATTATCTGCGAGCGTGAAGATCCCCGCGATGCGTTTGTCAGCAACCATTACGCCGATGTCGACGCCCTGCCGCAAGGGGCGAGAGTGGGCACCAGCAGCCTGCGCCGCGAGTGCCAGTTGCGCGCCCGGCGCCCCGACCTGCAGATCAGTAGTCTGCGCGGCAACGTGCAAACCCGCCTGCGCAAGTTAGACGACGGCGAGTTCGATGCCATTATTTTGGCCTCAGCCGGTTTGATTCGCCTGGAACTTCAGCAGCGGATCGCCTCCTTTATGAATGTTGAAGACAGCCTGCCCGCCTGCGGTCAGGGTGCGGTGGGCGTCGAAACCCGCTTGGACGACAACTGGGTACGTGAACTGCTGGCGCCGCTGCACGACCCAGACAGCGCGGCCAAAGTGATGGCCGAACGCGCCATGAACACGCGCTTACAAGGCGGCTGCCAAGTGCCGATTGCCGGTTATGCCATTACAGACGACAGCCGCGACGACCACTTGTGGCTGCGTGCGCTGGTGGGCGAGCCCGATGGCAGCCGCGTGTTGCGCGCAGAATTAACCGCACCGGCGGCCGACCCCGAGGCCCTTGGTGTGGCCGTTGCCGAGGCACTGCTGGCTCAGGGTGCGGGTGATATTTTGGCGGCGGTTTACGGTGACCAGCAGCACTGATCTACAGGGCCTGCGCATTCTTATCACCCGGCCCGAGGGCCGAAACGAAGAATTGCGAAGTGCCCTGGTTGCCGCTGGCGCCCAGGTCTGGGTGCAACCGCTGCTGCGCATCGTTCCCCTGGCTGAAAACGACGAGCGCTATCAGCACGCGCGCCGCTGCCTATTGGATCTGGATCGCTACCAGCACATAATTTTCATCAGCGTGAACGCTGTGGCCTGCGGAATGGCCTTGATCGATGAGCTATGGCCGCAGTACCCGCTGGGGGTGCGCTGTCACGCCATCGGCGCTGCCACGGCCAAAGCGCTACATGACTGGCCGTGGCCTGCCGGCGCGCTTACGCCCTTGGACGCGCAACAAGGCGGCGCGATGGACAGCGATAGCTTGCTGGCCAGCTCGGCGTTTAACGCGGTTGCGGGGCAGCGGGTCTTAATTGTTCGCGGCTGCGGTGGCCGCGAGCAGTTGGCGCAAAAACTCCGTGAACGCAACGCGCGGGTAGACTATGCTGAATGCTATCAGCGTTGTGGGCCAGATTTGGCCGCCGATGATTTGCAGGCACAGTTGGACTCCGCATCCATTCAATTAGTCTGTCTGAACAGTGGCGAGACCTTACAGCAGTTTGCCGAGCGCATTGCTGCCGAACGCCGCGACGAATATTGCTTGGTTTTACCCAGTGCGCGGGTGCAGCAATTGGCCCATGAACTCGGTTTTAGGTGTACCCTTATTGCAGAAAATGCCGGCACAGCGGCAACGCTGGCGGCGATAAAAACGTGGCAGAGAGAACGCAATGTCGGAAACCAAAAATGACAACAAGGACGTGGCGGTAACCGCCAACGACACCCCACCCCCTTCAACGCCGTCGCAAAAAACACCCGCTGCCAAGAGCAAGTCTGGCAAGGGTGGCGTCATTGCAGCATTGGCCTTACTGGTATCGCTGGTGGCGTTGGCCGCCGCCGCTTGGCTGTATTATCACCTTATTTACTTAAGCCAGCAGCAAGACAAACAATTTCTCAGTGAAATAAGCGCCCAGCTGCAGGACCTCGATCAGCGCGGCCAGGCCAGCTTGACGGCGTTGGACCGCCAGCGTGAGCGTTTAACGGAACTCGATAGTGCCCTGGACCAGCAGCGCGCGGTTGTTCAGCGACAAATTCAACAGCTGAGCGACAAAGTACAAAGCCTCAGTTCGGTCGACCGCAATGACTGGCTGTTGGCTGAAGCGGAGTATTTATTGCGCCTTGCCAATCAACGCTTGCAGCTCAGTGGCGACAGTCGCGCCGCAGCGCAGTTGTTAGCCAGCGCCGATGCTATTTTGCGCGAGCTGGACGATCCGGCGTTGTACCCGGTGAGAGAAGCCCTGGCGGTGGAGCTAGCGGCGCTACAGAGCAGTTCCAATTTTGACCTGGAAGGTGCATACCTGCAGCTTCAGGGCTTGGCCGAAGCGGCTGAAGAGCTGGCGGTTTACGAGGCCCCCAGTTACCAGCCCGAGCCACAGCCAGCGAGGGACGCCTCTTGGCAGGAAGGTTTGAAAGCAGGCTTTGAACGCGCTTGGGCGAAGTTGCGCAGCTATGTGCGCATTCGTCAGCACGATGAAAAATTCAAAGCCGAGTTGGCGCCGGAGCAGGCGACCGCCCTACGCGCCAGTTTGCGGATGATGTTGGAGCAGGCGCAATTGGCGTTGCTGGCAGAGCGCCCCGCCTTGTACCGCCGTTCGCTGGATAAGGCGCTGGCATGGCTGGAGCGCTACTACCCGCTGAATGATGGCAGTCAGGCGTTGGCAGAGGCGTTGGAAGAATTGCGTGCGGCAGAGATCCGCGCTGAGCGCCCGGATATTTCCAGCTCGCTGCGCGCCTTAAAGGACTACAGCAAAACCCGCCGCTGGCAGCGTGAGGTGGGCCAATGATTGTATTCCTCGCAGCACTGTTTGCGCTGGCCGCTGCTGCTGCGATTGCAGTGGCGATTCAATACGACAGCGGCTATGTGCTGCTGGCCTACGGCAACACGACGGTCGAAATGACCCTGTGGGTGGCGTTGGCACTACTGGCGATATTCTTGTTTTTGGTGTGGTTGCTGTTCAGCCTGTTGCGCCGCAGCGCGCGCCTGTCTGATAAGTTGGGCGCTCTGCGCGGCCAGCGGCGCCTGCAGCGCGAACGGCAGCGCAGCCATCGCGGTGTTATCGCCTACACCGAGGGCAACTGGTTACAGGCAAAACGCTTGCTGCTGTCGAGTGCCAGCAGCGACAAACCGTTGATTAATTATTTACTGGCGGCGCGTGCTTGCCAGCGCCTGGGCGATGAGCGTGGCGCGCTCCAGGCACTGAGTCAGGCAAAGAACTGTGGTGCCCAAGCGGGGTTGGCTGCGGCCCTGACGCAGGCGGAGCTGCAAATTGATAACGGCCAGTTGGAAGAGGCGCTGGCGACCCTAAACCGTTTGGGCAAAAGTGCCGAGCGCCAGCCTACAACGCTGTTGCTGCTTGCGCGGGCCTATCGTGGCCTGGGTGATTGGCAAGAGTTATTGGCGTTATTGCCAGAATTGAACAAGCGGAAATTGCTTCAGGAATCGGCGCGGCGAGAGCTGGAGCTAGAAGCCCTGCGCGGCCAATTGCTGCGATTGCGCCACGGTGGCGATGCCGAGCCGCTGCTAAAATGGTGGCAGCAGCTGGGGCGAAACAGCCACTTCCGCAGTGAACTGCTGGAAGACATGGTGCCGGCGCTGCTGTCGCTGGGGCGCAGCAGCGAGGCCAGTAAATTAGTTCGTGCTGCCATTAAACAGCAGTGGCGCGACGAGCTGGTGTTGTTGTTTGCGGCGATCAATGACGACCCCGCCCGACAGCTGCGCATTGCCGAGTCATGGCTGAAAGAGCAGCCTAACAACCCTCAGCTGCTGCTGGCGCTGGCGCGTATCTGCCTGCGCAATGAGCTGTGGGGCAAAGCGCGAGAATACCTGGAAAGCGCCCACAGCATCGCGCCCTCGGCGACGGTGTGCTTTGAATTATCGCGCTTGCTGGAGCATCTCGGTGAAGCCGAACTAGCGGCGTCGATGCTGCGCGAGGGGCTGCTTTTGCAGGGGCAGCAATTGCCGGATTTGCCGATGCCGCACTTGAGCCACCAGTCATGAATATCGATGCGCTGCGCAAAATGCTGGCGCGGGGCCAAGACAGCGCCATGCTGCGGTTCGGTTTGGGTAAAGCCTTGCTCGATGACAAACAGCCCGCTGAAGCGGCTGAACATTTGCAGTGCTGTGTGGAGCAGGACGCCGATTACTCGGCGGCTTGGAAACTGCTTGGCCGCGCACACCAGCAGCTTGGCGACGTCGCCGCAGCCCGCGCGGCCTGGCAGCAGGCCCTGCAAGCCGCCGAGCGCAAGGGAGATAAACAAACCGAGCGCGAAGTGCAGGTATTTTTGAAAAAGCTTGATAAGTAGGCAGCAGTAGTAGGAGCGGTTTACCCAAAGCACTACCTGCGGTCGCGGGGCACGCTGTCAACCGCGATTGAGGCTCCGAAAAATGCGCATTGCTATACGTGCTGCCGAATGTGGTTCAGTACTCCGAATCTTCGCGACTAAAGTCGCTCCTACAAAAACACCACTTCGCAGTCGGGCGCGTAGGAGCGGGCCTGACCGCGATTCTTAGCTAATAAACGGGCCGCGCATCAGTTTCGGTAATACCCGGTTGATTACCTCGGCAATGTAATCGAGGAACAGGGTGCCCATGCTGGATTTGAAATGTTGTGGGTCCTTGCTGGCGATGGCCAGCACGCCGTCGATATTCCCCGGTTTAATGGGGATCAGCGCCGCCGAGCCGATGTGGTCGGCGTGTTTGCCAAACAGAAAGCTTAACTCCTCTCCGCGCAATACTCCGCACACGCCCTTGCCGCCGCGCAACAAGCTGCCGATATGTTGCTGGGCGGTTTCCGGGCTGACCACCCGCAGTTGTGCGTTGCCCATTTTGGATGGGTCGCCGAATAAGGTCAGGCTGGCGTAGTCGATCATATCGAAATCATTCACCAGGCGGCGGCACAGGGTGTTGCTCAATTCTTCCGGCCGACGGGCTTCCAGCATACCGAGAATCAGCGCCTTGCTGCGCTCAAAAATTACGTCGTTGTGCTGGGCGTTATCCAATAGGTTGCTCATGCGTGAGCGCATATCCATATTGCGTTCGCGCAACACTTCCACTTGGCGCTCCAGCAAACTGACGGCTTTACCGCTGTGATGGGCCAGCTTTAACTCGGCCAGAATGTCTTCGTTCTGCAAAAAGAAACCGGGGTGGTTTCGCAGATAGCGCGCAACATCGTCTTCGCTGGGGAGACCGTCTTCTTTAGGTTTGGCTGTGTCCACAGTGCATCCTTATTATTGCTGGTGGCATGCTGCTAAAGCTGAATTTGCCCTTCAAAGACCGTGGTCGCGGGCCCCGTCATAATAACGGGCTGCCCGGGCCCCGGCCAGTCGATGCTGAGCTTGCCGCCCGGCAATGTGACATTCACCTGATTATCGAGCCGGCCCTGCACAATACCGGCGACAACGGCCGCGCAGGCGCCAGTGCCACAGGCCAGGGTTTCGCCTACACCGCGTTCAAAGACGCGCAGGCGGATATTTCGGCGGTCGACAACTTGCATAAAGCCAACGTTGACGCGCTGGGGAAAGCGCGGGTGACTCTCGGCAATGGGGCCAACGCGCGCTACGGGCGCGGTGTCGACATTCTCCACGGGCAACACCACATGGGGGTTGCCCATCGATACGGCGCCGACCTGCCAGGTCTGGCCGTCGATCTCCAGCGCGTAGTCTGTGGCCTGCTCGGCCGCGTCGAAGGGAATGTCCGCAGGGCTTAACACCGGCGCGCCCATATCAACGTGCACTTCGCGGTTTTCGGTAATTTCCAGTTCGATGATACCGGCGAGGGTTTCCACGCGAATTCGCGGTTTGCCGGTCAGGCGCTTGTCGCGCACAAAGCGTGCAAAGCAGCGTGCGCCGTTGCCGCACTGTTCCACCTCGCTGCCCTCGGCGTTGTAGATTCGATAGCGGAAATCCACCTCCGGTTGGGTGGGGATCTCCACCGCCAATACCTGGTCGCAACCAATGCCAAAATGGCGGTCGGCAATTTTGCGAACGTGGTGGGGCTTGAGCTTGAAGCGCTGGGTAATGAGATCGACAACCACGAAATCATTGCCCAGGCCATGCATTTTGGTAAAGCGTAGCTGCATCGTATGTCCTGTGCGGCGCCTCGCCGGTGGCGCAGTTCAACGATGCGGGGGCCACTGCTGCTGGGCGGGCCAGCGTGCGGAGTTTACTCCGGCAGTACGGCTTCGCCACGCATCAGGTCGGCGACAGTTTCACGCGTGCGAATAAGGTAGTGTTGGTCGCCGTCGACCATCACTTCTGCGGCGCGTCCTCGGCTATTGTAATTGGAACTCATGGTAAATCCATAGGCGCCGCTCGATGCCAGTGCCAACAGGTCGCCACTTTCAATGCGCAACTCGCGGTCTTTGGCGAGAAAATCGCCGGTTTCGCACACCGGCCCCACTACGTCGTACAGGCGGGCTTCGCCGTCGCTGCGCGGGCTAACGGGCAGTAAATCCATCCACGCTTGGTAGAGCGAGGGGCGCAGCATGTCGTTCATGGCCGCGTCGATAATGGCGAAATTCTTGTGCGGGTTGAGCTTCAAAAACTCAACCTTGGTTAGCAGCACACCGGCGTTGGCGGCAATAGAGCGGCCCGGCTCAAACATCAGTTTCACCGCCCGGTCGCCCAAGCGCTGGCGAATAGCGGCAATATAGTCGGCCGTGGAGGGGGGGACTTCGTCGCGATAGCGCACGCCCAGGCCACCGCCCAGGTCCAAATGCTTGATCTGAATGCCCTGTGCTGCCAGCTCATCGAGCAGGGCCAGCAAGCGGTCGACAGTGTCCAGAAAGGGGCTGGTGTCGGTAAGCTGGGAGCCGATGTGGCAATCAACGCCCTTCACGTCGAGGTGTTCGAGGCTGGCGGCGCGCGCGTAGACGGCGGGGGCGCGGGCAATATCGATACCGAATTTATTGTCGCGCAGGCCCGTGGAAATATAGGGGTGGGTATTGGCGTCGACATCGGGATTTACGCGGATGGAAACCGGCGCCTTGCCGCCAAATTCGCCAGCCACCTCGTTGAGGCGTTCCAGCTCGGCCTCGGACTCGACGTTAAAGCAGTAAATACCCACTTCCAGCGCGCGGCGCATTTCCTCAGCGGTTTTGCCGACACCGGAAAACACAACGCGATCAGCCTGGCCCCCTGCGGCCAGTACCCGCTCCAGTTCGCCGACCGAGACAATGTCAAAACCCGCGCCCAGGCGGGCCAGAACATTCAATACGGCAATGTTGGAGTTGGCCTTCACGGCATAGCAGACCAGGTGGTCCTGACCCTGCAGGGCGTCGCTGTATTCCGTAAAACGCTGCTCCAGATAGGCCCGCGAATATACATAGCAGGGGCTGCCATAGTGTTGGGCGATATCGCGCAGTGAAACGTCTTCGGCAAATAATTCGCCGTTCTGGTAGTGGAATGCAGTCATGCGTAATCTCTAATTCTGAGGGCTGGCGGGGGCGGTGTCTTCGCTGGGCAAGACCAGTGGCCCGGTTTGCCCGCACGCGGCTAGAGCGAGGCACAGCAGTGCAGTGGCCCAGCCAAGGCAAATACGGCGTTGCGTGGTCATGGATACACCCCCGAAAAAATAAGCGCGTAGTATAGCGCTGCCCGCGCTCGGATGCACCGCAGCGCGCGTATACAACGCTCGTCGGTGGCGAGCTGAGCTTGCTATACTGGCCGGCAAATTTTCAGGATGTGATGGCAATGAATGAAGTGGAATTTCACGATGTGCTGGATACCCTCTACGAAACGATTGAGGACGCCGTGGAAGCGTTGTCGGTCGACGTAGACTGCGAGATCGCCGGCAGCGTGTTAACCCTGACATGCCCGGATGGCAGCGCCCTGATTTTTAGTCGGCAGGCGGCGAACCGGGAGCTGTGGCTGGCGGCGCGCAGCGGCGGTTATCACTTTAGTTGGGATGGTCAGCAATGGTTCTGCCAGCGCGAGCAGCAGTCGCTGAGTGAGTTATTGCAGCACTGCGCACAGGATCAAATTGGCGAGACGCTGGATATTTAACGTCGCTGCGAGGTCTGGAGCCTGTCCACTTCTCGCTGAATAAGCTCTTCCAAATAGCGTTTGTAGCGCATGTACACCGTGGTTTGCTGCGGCGGTTTATTCCCCAGATTCACCCGGTCAATCGCAAAGTGCCGCTGTTTCGGGTAGCGCTCCACCAGTTGCGTTGCCAGCCGGGTAAACAGCTTGGCACCCTCATCGCGATAATACAGCTGCTGGTTGTTCCAGCGCACATCAAATATCGGGCGAGCGCGCTGACGGGCGTGGGCGGTTGCCTCCAGATACAGCGGCGATTGCTGTGCTGGCGGTGCCTGAAGAGGGCGGCTCTGCCAGCGGCCGTCGTGCTGAATGAGTTTGTAGAGCCGAACCCGGTGGCGCAGCCCCTGTTCCTTGCGTGAATGCTGAAGAAATTGCAACAGCTGATAAACCAGCGCGTCCGGGGCGCTGCTCTCTGCCGGCAGGTAGATCAGCGAGCCGCGTTCATCGCGCAGAAAAATATCCACCAAGGTCGCGCGCAGGTGCACAAAAATATAACAGTCGTCGCTGCGACAGGTGTCGATAATACTGGCCAGGGCAGAGTTGGGCAGGCAGTGGCGGTCCATGCGCAGCGGGCTAAAGCGGCTCTGGCCGCGTTCCAGGCACTGAATAAGCTCGCTATAGCTGTCGGCATTGACCACATCCAGCTCGCTATTGCGCTGTTGCAGAATGTGAAAGCCATCGGCCAGTTTCAGAATGTAGCGGGTGTTGGCCTCAGTATTTTCAAAGCAGGGTTGCACGCCCGCAGCCAGTCCCATCAGGCGCCTCGCCAATCGCTCGCCGGGGTCGTTAAAACAAAGAATATCGATCTGCGGTCTTGCGCTGCCGCTGGCAGCAGCAACCGTCAACTGTTGATAGGCGTGCAGCGTGTTGAGCAGCGCGTCGCCACCGGTAAACGCCATCGACGACACTTCTCCCCAGCTGTTCAATACCACCATCTCCACATTGGCCACGGGGTAGCAGCTACTGTGCTGGCCGATGCCCTGACTGCTCAACTGACTGAGGCTGTCCTGCCCGAGATTGATGCAAAATAAGGTGTGCAGCGGCACCTTGGGACGAGTAAAAGCGGCGTGCTGGGCAGGGTCTGCGGCGGGCAGACGTTTGGGTAAGTGGGCATGCAGCCAGGTGGCCAGGCGGTTCAAGTCGGCCTCGCTTACGCCCTGGCTACGGCTGCTAAGCCGCAGGCGGCTATTCTCTTTGACCAAGCCATTACAGTAACACCAGCACAACAGGCCGCTCAGGTGTTCGTCTTCCTTGAGTACGGCGCCGCTTTCAAAGTCGTGGCGGGCGCTGGCACTCACTGCCCAGCGGCGTTGATTACCAAAGCCCAGGGTGTGGAAATACAATTGCTGCTCGGAGAGGTCGGGGGCGATGCCGGGGTTGAGCCACTCTACCTTGTGTCGCTTACGCTCGAAGGCGGCGTAGAGTTTGCGGCCGAGCAGGGTCATTTCTTCTGAATTAATTAGCGCTGACTGCTGGCTGTGGGCGGCGAAGTCTTGCAAAAACCGGTAGCTGTTGGTCAGCTCCGCCACCAAAAAGCGGTGCTCGTCACGCACGCGCCGCAGTTTCCAGCGGTGGCGGGTGTCGAGGTTGAGCAAGGTTTCCGACTGCCAGTGCCACTGACTGGCGAGGGCGCTCATGCGTTGATGGCGCTCGACTTGCTTGCTCGCCGCCGGACGCGACAGGTGTAACCCGGTTTTGAAGTAAAAAGCGCGGCGCACCAGTTCCAGACGGTCTTTCTCTCCACGCTCTGACAGGTAGTGCTCCAGGCGTTGATATACAAGGATATAGGGGTCGAGCTGGTCGGCGTCGCATTCGCCGTTGTACACGCGTGCTTTTAAGGAAAGGCAGATCGGCTGCACGTTCGGGTAGTGGCGAGCGTAGGCCTCGGTGAGCAGCAGCTTCAAAAGCGCTTTGTAAGGCGAAGCGATGGCCTTGTAGAGCTGCCACACACCCGCGCCAATAAACTCACCGGCGGGAATGGCGGCAACACCGCCGAAGTTAATCGACTCATCGGGGCCGATATGCTGTTGCGCGTGGAGCAGGGCGGTGTATTCGTCGTAATTTTCCTCTTCCTCTGGCGGCACCAGCCACCAGATGGGATAGCGACCGGCGACCACCACCACGCTGCGGTAAAACTCATCCAGCAGCAAATAGTGCTGGCTGGTACCCGCGCCCTCGGCGCTTAAGCGCTCGCGCTTGCCGCGTCGAAACTGCTCGTTGTCCATCAAGAAAAAGTGCAGTTCCAAACCCAGCTCGGCGGCCCACTGACTAATATGCTCGGCTTTTTCCTGTAACTGCTCGCGCGCCTCGCTGGGCAGGGCATTGCGATGGCACAGCCAAACATCCAGGTCGGAGTCTTCGGCCTGCGCGATACTGCCGCAGGAGCCCATAATGAAGATGCTGTGGATCAGGTGGTGTTCGGGAGGACGGTAGTGAAAACCGCTGGCGATGTATTGTTGCGCGCGTTCCAACAGTTTGGGCGTTGGCTCAAAGCGATCGATGCCGCAGGGGGTGTCTTTGCTGCTGTAGCCGGGCAGAGAGGGGTGGTTAACATGGAACAACAATGGAATCAGGTCGAACAGGATGCGCTGACGTTCCTGCAGGGCGGCGCGGGTGCGCAGCAGACGCTCGGCGTTCAGCTGCAGAAAACGCTCGCGAACATCGGCGATGCGTTGCCGGCTAATGCCGCGCTCAAAGAGCGATTGAGGAGCGTGTTTTGCCGACATAAAAGCCTGTAAAACCGTGGGTGACGGCTTTCACTGTAGCGTGAGCCAACGCAGATGTCATGGCGCGATGCGGTTGAGCAGCAAGTGACCTTGCGGGTCGAGCTGGGCTTGCCAGCCCTCGGCCAGCCAGGTTGTGGCCACCGCCTCGCAAATGAGTGCGGGACCGGCCAGTATGTCGCCGGGCTGCAACTGTTCGCGTTGGTAGCGGGCCACAGGCTGGTCGATAAAGGCAACGCGCTGGTGGCTGGGTTCGCGCTGGGCCTGCCCTTGGTGTGGCGGCAACGCCTTTAATGCGGCGGGCGCGCGCAGGGCAAGACGCAGGTTCACCAATTGCACCGGCAGCCCTAAACGGTGGCCGTAGCGCTTGGCGTGAGCGCGGTGGAAGGCCTCTTCGCAGTCTTCAATACTGCCGTCAAAGGGCAGATTCAAAGTATAGGACTGCCCCTGATAACACAGGTCCAAACTGGCTTGTGCCTGTATGGCGTCGCTTGCTACCCCTTCATCGGTGAGGGCTTTCTGGCCTTCATCACGAAGGTCGGCAAAGGCTTGCGCTAATGCATCGCTGGAAAGCGTGGCCAGGGCCTGATTAAGCGTTCGGGAAAGTTGTCGCTCTCTCGGGGCCAGCAGCATTCCCAAAGCGGAAAATACCCCGCCATAGTTGGGAATAATGACCTCGTTGGTGCCCAGTGCCTCGGCCAGCGCGCAAACATGCAAGCCGCCGGCGCCGCCAAAGCAGCACAAACTAAACTCGGCGGGGTCGTAGCCGCGCTGCAGGGAAATGACCCGCAAGGCGCGCACCATGTGCTCGTTAGCAATATCAATAATGCCTGCGGCGGTGTCTTCCACCGATAAGCCGAGCTCACTGGCCAGTGTGGCGACGGCGGCAATTGCCGCGTCACGCTGCAGAGGCATGTTTCCGCCCAGGCGGGCGTCATCGGGTAAGCGGCCGAGCACCACATTGGCATCGGTCACTGTAGCGCGCAGCCCGCCCTTGCCGTAGCAGGCGGGGCCGGGAGACGCGCCTGCCGACTCCGGGCCAACGCGCAGCAGGCCGCCTTCATCCAAGTGGGCAATAGAGCCGCCACCAGCGCCGATGGTGTGCATATCCACCATCGGTACCGCGACGGGGTAAGGGCCGATATGGCCCTCGGTGGTCAACGCGATATCGCCATCAATCAACGCGACATCGCTGGATGTGCCGCCCATATCGAATGTGATTAGCGTATGTCGGTTCAGTATCCGGCCGAGTTGCCGGGCTGCCGCCAAGCCCCCGGCGGGGCCAGAAAGTAATAAATTCACCGCGCGTTTTGCCGCGTTGGTGGCATCTAAGGTGCCGCCGGACGATTGCATGATCGCCAGTGGCGTGCGCGGCATGGCCGCCTGCAAACGCTGCAAATAGCCCTGCACCTTTGGCCCCAGCCAGGCATTGAGCCAGGTGGCCATGCCGCGCTCATACTCCTTGTATTCCGGCAGCACCTCGCTGGAGCGGGAACAAAACAGGTGGTCGGGCAGGGCGGCAGCAATGGCTTTTTCGTCGGCGTCGTTCAGGAAGGAAAACAGCAAATTAATCGCGACCGCTTCGGGCTGTAGCTCGGCGAGTTGTTCGCGCAATGTCTCCAGCTCCGATGCGGACAAGGCCTTTAGCGCTTTCCCCTGGGCATCCACCCGGCAGTCCACCTCCAAACACAGCTCGGTGGGAACCGGCGGCGCGACCGGGGGCGGGCATAAGTTATACAACTCGCGGCGGGTTTGTCGGCCAATGCTCAGCACATCGGCAAAGCCTCGGTTTGTTATGTACGCCGTGCGCACGCCCTTGCCTTCCAGCGCGGCATTAGTGGCCACCGTGGAGCCGTGGACCACGGTTAACGAACCATCTTGGATACGGTCTTCCAGGCCCAGTGCGCGAATACCCTGCAAGATTGCGCGTTCGGGTTGGTCCGGCGTCGACAAACATTTGTGCAAGCGTATGCCGCTGCCATCCACTGCAACAAAATCAGTAAACGTGCCGCCCGTATCGACGCCCAATAGACACAGTGATGACATAGGAATACGCGTATCCAAAAAAGCGATATTGTCGCGGCTTCAGCGCCATAAGTCATTATTGGATAGCACAGGTCAGGCACCTTCCCGCAAGGTATAAGGCACGGATCATGTGGTGTGCTGGAGCAGGGCATTGTTTTCGTAGGAGCGACTTCAGTCGCGAAGGTCCGGAGCAACGAACCACATTCGGCAGCACGGATAGCAAAGGACCCTTCTCTGAGTTCTTATCGCGGTTGAAACCGCTCCTACACTGCGTAAAGCACGCCGTTAGTCGTGAAAATTCGTCGCGGGAAACCTCAACAGATCATCAGCAATATTTTCGGTAGAATTGGCCCACGCAAATATGAGGTAGCGCTGTGCCAGAACTTCCAGAGGTCGAAACAGTATGCCGGGGCATCCGCCCCCACTTACAGGGGCGAGTTTTCACTCAGACAACGGTGCGTCAGCCGCAGCTGCGCTGGCCGGTGCCCGACAACCTTAATGAATTACTGCGCAACCAAACGGTTCACAGCGTGAATCGACGGGCGAAGTACGTACTGGTCGAACTGGACCAGGGCAGTCTGATGGTGCATTTGGGTATGTCCGGGCGTTTGTATTTTGTGCCAGCCGGAACGCCTGCAGCCAAGCACGATCACGTGGATTTTGCCCTCGACAGCGGCCAACTGCTTCGCTACACCGACCCCCGCCGCTTTGGCGCGGTGTTATGGCTTGGCGGCGAAGCCTCAGAACACCATTTACTTTCGCACCTGGGCGCCGAGCCGCTGTCCGAGGATTTTAATGCTGGCTACCTATTCAGCCGAGCAAAGGGGCGTAAGGTTCCGGTGAAAACCCTGTTGATGGACGGCAGGGTGGTTGTCGGCGTGGGTAACATCTACGCCAATGAAGCACTGTTCATGGCCGGTATACGCCCGGACCGCGAGGCAGGCAGTATCAGCAAAGCGCGCTACCAGCGCCTGGTCATGTGCGTAAAGCAAGTGCTGGAGAAAGCCATTGCCCAAGGTGGCACCACCTTGAAAGACTTTGTGGGCGGGGATGGCCGCCCCGGCTACTTTAAACAAGAACTACTAGTGTACGGCCGCGCGGGCTTACCCTGCCTAACCTGCGCAGGGGCGCTAAAAGAAATTCGTCAGGCCCAGCGCAGTACCGTTTTTTGCTCGCGTTGCCAGCGCTAGTACCGTAGGACAGCGTGGCCCGCGAGTGGAGCGAGTGCTGTGGCCAGCCCGCCTGAGGGCGACCAGAACGAACGCTAGGGGTTGGATTAATCGCGGTCAGGCCCGCTCCTACGTGCCTGATTGCGTAACGTGGTTTCGTAGGAGCGACTTCAGTCGCGAAGGTTCAAAGCTACGAACCACATTCGGCAGCACGGATAGCAAAGAACCCTTTTCGGGGCCTCAATCGCGGTTAAAACCGCTCCTACTAGAGGGTATGAGGCACGGATCAGGCTGTGTGCTGGAACAGGGGGTGTTTTTCGTAGGACAGTGTGGCCCGCGAGTGGAGCGAGTGCTGTGGCCAGCCCGCCTGAGGGCGACCAGAACGAACGCTAGGGGGTGGATTAATCGCGGTCAGGCCCGCTCCTACGTGCCTGATTGCGTAACGTGGTTTCGTAGGAGCGACTTCAGTCGCGAAGGTTCAAAGCTACGAACCACATTCGGCAGCACGGATAGCAAAGAACCCTTTTCGGGGCCTCAATCGCGGTTAAAACCGCTCCTACTAGAGGGTATGAGGCACGGATCAGGCTGTGTGCTGGAACAGGGGGTGTTTTTCGTAGGACAGTGTGGCCCGCGAGTGGAGCGAGTGCTGTGGCCAGCCCGCCTGAGGGCGACCAGAACGAACGCTAGCGGCTGGATTAATCGCGGTCAGCCCCGCTCCTAAAGGGTATGAGGCACAGGTCAGGTTGTGTGCTGGAGCAGTGTGGTGGTTTTTGTAGATACCCTGTTCAAGCGCAAGCATTTTTCGCATGGCAATCACTAAAAAGCAGCGAGGAATCGAACGGAGTATCCGTCTTAATACAGGCCCACAGGCCTGTCAGATACTTACGCATTACAGCCACAAGAGCCTGTAACTTGGTTTTCCCGCGGGCCACCAGGGCCTCGTAAAATGCCTTGGCATTCGGATCAAAGCGCACGGCTGACATGGCAGGCATATACAACGCAGAGCGTATGTACACATTCCCCGCTTTACTGATCCGTGAGGCCTGATGAACGCTGCTTCCGGATTGGTGCAGGCGTATATCCAGTCCTGCATGACGGCTGACCTGAGCGGATTTC
>NZ_AULP01000009.1 GCF_000422345.1 Neomelitea salexigens DSM 19753 | reverse complement strand
TTCGCTCAAAAGAGAGCTCGTCATCACCTCTCAGCCTTAAGGACCCGGATTTGCCTAAGTCCTCAGCCTACTAGCTTAAACGCGGACAACCAACGCCGCGATCGCCTAGCCTACTCCGTCCCTCCATCGCAGTTATAACAAGTACGGGAATATTAACCCGTTTCCCATCGATTACGCTTTTCAGCCTCACCTTAGGGGCCGACTAACCCTGCCCTGATTAGCATGGGGCAGGAAACCTTGGTCTTCCGGCGAGGGGGTTTTTCCCCCCCTTTGTCGTTACTCATGTCAGCATTCGCACTTCTGATACCTCCAGCAAGCCTCTCGACTCACCTTCGCAGGCGTACAGAACGCTCCTCTACCATGCACTAGGTGCATCCGCAGCTTCGGTTCTACGTTTAGCCCCGTTAAATCTTCCGCGCAGGCCGACTCGACTAGTGAGCTATTACGCTTTCTTTAAAGGATGGCTGCTTCTAAGCCAACCTCCTAGCTGTCTGAGCCTTCCCACATCGTTTCCCACTTAACGTAGATTTGGGACCTTAGCTGGCGGTCTGGGTTGTTTCCCTCTTGACAACGGACGTTAGCACCCGCTGTCTGTCTGCCGTGATTGTACTCCTGGGTATTCGGAGTTTGCATGGGGTTGGTAAGTCGGGATGACCCCCTAGCCCAAACAGTGCTCTACCCCCCAGGGTAAGACACGACGCTCTACCTAAATAGATTTCGAGGAGAACCAGCTATCTCCCGGTTTGATTAGCCTTTCACTCCGATCCACAGCTCATCCCCAAATTTTTCAACATTTGTGGGTTCGGTCCTCCAATGCCTGTTACGGCATCTTCAACCTGGCCATGGATAGATCACCGGGTTTCGGGTCTAATGCCAGCAACTAATTCGCCCTATTAAGACTCGGTTTCCCTACGCCTCCCCTATACGGTTAAGCTCGCTACTGACATTAAGTCGCTGACCCATTATACAAAAGGTACGCAGTCACAGAACAAGTCTGCTCCTACTGCTTGTACGCATACGGTTTCAGGATCTATTTCACTCCCCTCTCCGGGGTTCTTTTCGCCTTTCCCTCACGGTACTGGTTCACTATCGGTCAATTGGTAGTATTTAGCCTTAGAGGATGGTCCCCCTATCTTCAGTCAAGATAACACGTGTCCCGACCTACTTATCGCAAGCTTAGTACCACAATTGTGTTTTCGTGTACGGGGCTATCACCCTGTATCGCCGGACTTTCCAGACCGTTCCACTAACACAAAAGCTATCACTTGCTGGCTGATCCCCGTTCGCTCGCCGCTACTAAGAGAATCTCGTTTGATTTCTTTTCCTCAGGGTACTTAGATGTTTCAGTTCCCCTGGTTCGCCTCTCAAGACCTATGTATTCAGTCAAGAGATACCTAACTTATGTTAGGTGGGTTTCCCCATTCGGACATCTCTGGATCAAAGGTTGGTTGCCACCTCCCCAGAGCTTTTCGCAGGCTCCAACGTCCTTCATCGCCTCCAATTGCCAAGGCATCCACCGTATGCGCTTAGTCGCTTGACCATATAAGCAAATAGACTAGCCATCGTTATATCAATCAAGAAACTGCTATCTGATTACACGCGACTTGCTGCGTAATCAGTTTTCGCCGGATTATTACAACACTTGAGAAAACAGTGTTTATTTCAGCTTATTTACCTTGTTAAAGAACATCTGATTGTAAAAACCAGAAACAAAAACTCTTCACATACCATGCAAAAGCTTTTCTTTCTGACTTCTTGGCGATAATCTGGTCACCCTTCCCAAAGTGGGAAGTGGTGGAGCTATGCGGGATCGAACCGCAGACCTCCTGCGTGCAAGGCAGGCGCTCTCCCAGCTGAGCTATAGCCCCATGTCAATGCCCAACTCTACCCCGCTTACTTTTCAGTAAATGCCGCGAGATAGTGGTGGGTCTGGGAGGACTTGAACCTCCGACCTCACCCTTATCAGGGGTGCGCTCTAACCACCTGAGCTACAGACCCAATCTTGCATATCCAGCTAATCAACAGCTGAACCAAGCAATTCTGCATTCTCATGCAGAGGGCTTTATCACGTAACCCAGTGGCCCGTGAAATTATCGCTTTCAATCAATTGAGATCTAAGTAATTCGTGTGAGCACTTGCCAACTTCTTGCGCTCAAGTTAAGGAGGTGATCCAGCCCCAGGTTCCCCTAGGGCTACCTTGTTACGACTTCACCCCAGTCATGAACCACACCGTGGTGAACGTCCCCCCGAAGGTTAGACTATCCACTTCTGGTGCAATCCACTCCCATGGTGTGACGGGCGGTGTGTACAAGGCCCGGGAACGTATTCACCGCGACATTCTGATTCGCGATTACTAGCGATTCCGACTTCATGGAGTCGAGTTGCAGACTCCAATCCGGACTACGAACGGTTTTAAGGGATTGGCTTGCTCTCGCGAGTTTGCAGCCCTCTGTACCGCCCATTGTAGCACGTGTGTAGCCCAGGTCGTAAGGGCCATGATGACTTGACGTCGTCCCCACCTTCCTCCGGTTTGTCACCGGCAGTCTCCTTAGAGTTCCCAGCATTACCTGATGGCAACTAAGGACAAGGGTTGCGCTCGTTACGGGACTTAACCCAACATCTCACGACACGAGCTGACGACAGCCATGCAGCACCTGTCACTGCGTTCCCGAAGGCACTAATCTATCTCTAGAAAATTCGCAGGATGTCAAGACCTGGTAAGGTTCTTCGCGTTGCATCGAATTAAACCACATGCTCCACCGCTTGTGCGGGCCCCCGTCAATTCATTTGAGTTTTAACCTTGCGGCCGTACTCCCCAGGCGGTCTACTTAGTGCGTTAGCTGCGCCACTAAAGAATCAAGTTCCCCAACGGCTAGTAGACATCGTTTACGGCGTGGACTACCAGGGTATCTAATCCTGTTTGCTCCCCACGCTTTCGCACCTCAGCGTCAGTATTGGTCCAGACAGTCGCCTTCGCCACTGATGTTCCTCCAGATATCTACGCATTTCACCGCTACACCTGGAATTCCACTATCCTCTACCATACTCTAGCTTCGCAGTATCAAATGCAGTTCCTAGGTTGAGCCCAGGGCTTTCACATCTGACTAACAAAGCCGCCTACGCGCGCTTTACGCCCAGTAATTCCGATTAACGCTCGGACCCTCCGTATTACCGCGGCTGCTGGCACGGAGTTAGCCGGTCCTTCTTCTATAGGTAACGTCACAGTTGCAGCGTATTAAACTACAACCTTTCCTCCCTATTGAAAGTGCTTTACAACCCGAAGGCCTTCTTCACACACGCGGCATGGCTGCGTCAGGCTTTCGCCCATTGCGCAATATTCCCCACTGCTGCCTCCCGTAGGAGTTTGGGCCGTGTCTCAGTCCCAATGTGGCTGATCATCCTCTCAGACCAGCTATAGATCGTCGCCTTGGTGAGCCATTACCTCACCAACAAGCTAATCTAACGCGGGCTCATCCAATAGCACGAGGTCCGAAGATCCCCCGCTTTCCCCCGTAGGGCGTATGCAGTATTAGCTCGAGTTTCCCCGAGTTATCCTCCACTACTAGGTAGATTCCCACGCGTTACTCACCCGTCCGCCACTCTACTCACACCGAAGTGCTTTCGCGTTCGACTTGCATGTGTTAGGCCTGCCGCCAGCGTTCAATCTGAGCCATGATCAAACTCTTCAGTTTAATCTTTTACATCAGCCTTTCGACATGATGGGACAGTTACGCAAAACCTGCTTTACCATCCAAAATCTCGGCTCAGAGATGTGTTAATCGATTCTTCAAATACTTGAATTGTCGAGTTACTTATCTCTGAATATTTATGTCGCAATATCCATCAACAAGTACCCACACGAATTACTTGATCTCATCTTTTTAAATAACTCAAAACCGCCAGGGCTTTGATATCCGCTTCAAGTTATCCCCGAAGCGAGGACGCGTATTATAAATACTTCGTCCTGTTTGGCAAGCGTTTTTTGAAAAGTTTTTAAAGCGTTTTCAAAAGCCGTTTTGCCGTCTCACCTACCTCTTCAACCAGCAATTTCAACCTCAGCTGAAAGCCCGTCTCCGCAAGCGAGGGAGCGCATTATAGAGCCGCCCCTGGTAGAGTCAACCGCTTTTTGAAAAAGTTTTTAAACCGCTTCAAAAGCACCTTGAAACCACCCCCGCCAACCTCAGCAACAACCCCTTCCAAACTTCTCGAAAGGCCCGTCTCCGTAAGCGAGGAGGCGCATTATAGAGACCCAAACCCCAGAGTCAACACGCCACAACAAACTAATTACAAAAAAATGACAATCGATCAAAACAACAGCAATTAACGGTCAAAACAGCAGCAATCTGATCAGCTCTTGAGCAGATTAGCGGGTGAACTGGAAGCGCCGTAAACGCGGTAGGGCCAATACCACGATAAGCAGCCCATAAATTAGGGCCTCCAGATAGCTAGAGCGAACCTGCCAAACAACATGCAGCCACGCCAAGCCCATGACGGGATAAATAAGCCGGTGAAGTTGACGCCAACGGCGCCCGAGGCGACGAATCGAATAGTTGTTAGAGGTAACTACCATCGGCAGCAGTAATAACCACGCCGCGAAGCCGGCGATGATATAGGGGCGTTCGCTGAGCTCTTCCAAAACAATGGTCCAGTCCCATGCAAACAGATAGGTGGCAACAACCAATAAGTGAAGGCTGGCATAGAAACCAGCAAACAAGCCCAACATACGCCGAAACCGCAGCAACCGTGACCAGCCCAACCAACTTCGCAGCGCGGAAACCGAAAAAACCACCAGCAGGGCACGAATCGCCCAGTCACCCGTCATCACGATTAACGCTTTAACCGGATCGGGCCCCAAGCCACCAAGGACGGCACCATAAACCACCGCCGCGAGCGGCAGCAGGCATAGCACGAACACCAAGGGCTTATCCCACCCCTTTCCGCGCAGTTGCCGCGCCCTGTCTGTCACATCAACCATCAACCCAACCTTCAGTAGTAGCGCCGCAGGTTCATACCTTTGTACAAACCGGCGACCTGCTCTTCGTAGCCGTTAAACATCTGCGTGCGAATGCGGTTGGGGGACAACAAGCTGCTGGGAAGGCGTCGTTCGTAGCGCTGACTCCAGCGCGGATGGTCCACCTTGGGGTTCACATTGGCGTAGAAGCCGTACTCCCGCGGCGCAATGCCCTGCCAGCTGGTTTTGGGCTGACGCTCGGTAAAGCGAATTTTTACGATCGACTTAACACTCTTAAACCCGTACTTCCACGGCACCACCAAGCGAATCGGCGCGCCGTTTTGATTTGGCAATTCTCTGCCATACATTCCCACACTCATTAATGTGAGGGGGTGCATGGCCTCATCCATCCGCAAGCCCTCAATATACGGCCAATCGATAGTTGAGAATGCAGAGCGCTGTCCGCGCATTTCAGATGGACGATACAGGGTTTCAAACTGGATATATTTCGCTTTACTTGTTGGCTGCCACTGTCTGATTAAGTCACTAAGGGGGAAGCCGAGCCAGGGAATAACCATTGACCACGCTTCTACACAGCGCAAGCGGTATACCCGCTCCTCTATATCGACACTTTTTAAAATGTCTTCCAGCGCATACTTGCCCGGCTTATCAACCTCACCCTCAACGTCGATTGACCACGGATCAACCGTCAAAGCGCTGGCGTATTTCGCAGGGTCAGATTTATCGGTGCCGAACTCATAGAAATTGTTGTACCGGCTGGCATCTGAGAACGGCGTCTGAGTTTCACCTGTATAAAAGGGATTGCCCGCCCGCGCATCCACCGGCGTGTGCGACAGCGGCGAAGGCGCAGAAAACGCCATCGGGGCCACGGCCATTGCCGCCATCGCTGCAGCCCCCTGCATAAACTCTCTGCGGCGGAGGTAGACCGCCTCCGGGGTAATTTCGCTGCTTGCAATATCATCCGGCTTTTTTATCAGCATCGTCGCACTCCTCAACCATAACTAGTGATACGACGCAGCCACAGCGCCAGCGTTACACGTTTGGCGCTTTTACTCGTCGATAAATCGCTTGTACGGGACCGGACAAGGCATAGAGCAAGACAATCCCCAGCAGTATCCGCGCGGGGTCGACCGAAACCAGGCCGAAGGCCAGCACAACCAATATCATCACCACAAAGGGAACGCGTCCGCGGAAGTCGATGCCTTTAAAGCTGTTGTAGCGGACGTTCATAATCATCAACATGCCAACGACGGCCATTAACACACCGACAGCCGCCGCTAACTCAATGGGCAACGCCGCGCCGATCCAGCCCTCTTCTGCAGAAACCCAGACCACCCCCGCCATGACGGCTGCCGCTGCCGGGCTTGCCAGGCCAGTGAAGTAGTTTTTATCGGCGGTATCAATTTGGGTATTAAAACGCGCGAGCCGCAGCGCCGCACAAGACACATAGACAAAAGCGACTGCCCAGCCGAACTTGCCGAGTTCCGAAACGCCCCAGCTGAAAACAACCAGCGCCGGAGCAACACCGAAAGACACCATATCGGCAAGGCTGTCGTATTCCGCGCCAAACTTGCTCTGCGCATTCATCAAGCGCGCCACCCGGCCGTCGAGGCCGTCAAAAACCATGGCCACAAATATCGCCATGGCCGCCGCTTCAAAGCGACCATTCATCGCCGAAACAATGGCGAAGAAACCCGAAAACAGCGCCGCGGTTGTAAACAAATTCGGCAGCAAATAAATGCCACGCTTGCGCACCGTTTTGCCGTCAACAGAGACCTCCTCTTCGTGATCATCAATTAGCAGCAACGCCTCTTTATCAAAGGCCGGCATCGACTTCTTTTCGGTTTGCTCGTCAGCCATAGTGTCCTTGTCCGTTCAAACAGCAATTAAGAGTGCATGATAAATTAAATAACGTTGCGGTACGATGATTGCGCACAGTCCCAAAACGCTTTGACCAACGGATCGGCCAGGCGCTGCTGGCGCACCACAACACCGATATCCATACTGGGCAGCTCGGGCGAGACGGCGACCACACGAACCTTGTCGCGCAAGAACGATGTATCGAGCACCAGGCTTGGTACGACACCGATCCCCAAACCCAGGCCCACCGTGCTGACAATCGCCTCGTGACCACTCACCTGGGCATAAACATTGGGCCGCAGGCGCTGGCGACGAAACCACTGCTCTATCAAAGTGCGCGCAACACCGCGCTCGGGGAGAATAAATGGCAGAGTATCAAGCAAGGACGAACTGAGCTCACCATCATGCCCAGCAATCTGTTCACTGACGGCGCAGGGTATATTCGGTACTAATAGCTGTAACGAAGAACGGCTCAGCGGCAGGTAATCAAGTTTGTTTGGCAATTGCGGGGGCCTCACAGTGATACCTAGATCTTCCCCACCATCAGCGATACGGTCTACCGCATCAGCTTGGTCGCCGGTATGCAGTTTCAGGTCGATGCCAGGGTAGCGCTGACGAAAAGTCTCCAAAATCGTACTGAGCACGCTGTAGGCTGCGGTCACCGAACAAAACAGACTGACCTCCCCCTGCAGAGATTCCCCCTGTTGCCGCAGGCGCTGAGAAAGCGAGCGCCAACTCAACACCGCCTGCTCGGCGTAGCGCAAGAATTCTCTGCCGGCCGGTGTTAATCTGACACTGCGTCGATCCCGCTCGAACAAGGCCACCCCTGCTTCATCTTCCAAACGCTGTATCGCCCGGCTGACGGCTGAAACACTGAGGTGCATTGCCTCACTCGTTTTACCAAAGTGCAGCGACTGGCTCAGGTGAATATAGATCTCCAGCTCTTTGGTTTTCACAACGGCCTCAATATCGAAAAACGCAACACAGTTTCCACTATATATCAATTTACGCAACAATAAAGACTTGGTAGAGTGCGTCGCACTAAAAACCCCCTTTATTACACGAGCACGTATCAGGAGCCTCACCATGGGTCAGAACTACTTCAACAGCTTACCGCTGCGCCTGCAGCTCGAAGAGCTGGGTAAATGCCGCTTTATGGATCGCAGCGAATTTGCAGATGGCTGCAACTACCTAAAAGGTAAGAAAATCGTTATCGTTGGCTGCGGCGCCCAAGGCTTGAACCAAGGCCTGAACCTTCGCGACTCCGGCCTGGATGTTTCCTACGCACTTCGCGCAGCAGCGATCGAAGAAAAGCGCCAAAGCTGGAAAAACGCCACGGAGAACGGCTTTACCGTCGGCACTTATGAAGAGCTGATCCCCACCGCGGACGTGGTGATGAACCTGACCCCAGATAAGCAGCACACCCCCGTGGTCAACGCGGTAATGCCGCTGATGAAAGAAGGCGCTTGCCTCGACTACGCCCACGGCTTCAACCTCGTTGAAGAAGGCATGCAAATCCGCAAAGACATTACCGTTGTTATGTGCTGCCCGAAATGCCCAGGTACCGAGGTTCGCGAAGAATACAAGCGCGGCTTTGGTGTACCGACGCTCATCGCTGTTCACCGTGAAAACGACCCCAAAGGCGAAGGCATGGCCATTGCTAAAGCGCTGGCATCGGGTACTGGCGGCGACCGCGCTGGCGTATTGGAGTCTTCTCCGATTGCCGAAGTTAAATCTGACCTGATGGGCGAGCAAACCATCTTGTGCGGCATGCTGCAAACCGGCGCGATCCTGTGCTTCGACAAAATGGTTGAAGAAGGCATTGAGCCCGGCTACGCCTCCAAGCTGATTCAGTACGGCTGGGAAACCGTTACCGAAGGCCTGAAACACGGCGGCATCACTAATATGATGGACCGCCTCAGCAACCCCGCCAAAATCAAAGCGTTCGATTTGGCCGATGAGCTGAAAGACATCATGCGCCCACTGTACGAGAAGCACCAAGACGACATCATCAGCGGTCATTTCTCGCAAACCATGATGGAAGACTGGGCCAACGACGACAAAAACCTGCTGAACTGGCGCGCCGCTACCGCTGAAACCGCGTTTGAAAAGACGCCCTCTGGCGACATGGAAATCAGTGAGCAAGAGTTCTACGACCACGGCATTTTGCTAGTCGCGATGGTTAAAGCCGGTGTTGAGCTGGCCTTCGAATGCATGGTTGCTGCCGGCATGAAGCCTGAGTCAGCCTACTACGAGTCGCTGCATGAGACGCCCCTGATCGCCAACACCATCGCGCGTCGCAAATTGTATGAGATGAACGTGGTTATTTCTGATACCGCAGAATACGGCTGCTACCTGTTCGACCATGCTTGCCGCCCATTGCTGCAAGACTTTATGAGCAAGGTCTCTACTGATGTTATCGGCAAAGGCCTTAACGTCAAAGATGGCGGTGTTGATAACGCTGAGCTGATCGCGGTTAACGCAGAAATTCGCAACCACCCCGTCGAGGTCGTTGGCCAGAAACTGCGTAGCTACATGACGGCGATGAAGAAAATTGTCTAAACACCGTTAAGGCTTAGACGAGAGGGCGCCTATAGGCGCCCTTTTTTATGCTGCATGCTTTAGTAATCGCGTTGATCTCAGCGCGGCGCGTTCATCGCCGCCCGCTCATCTTTGGCACCAACGGCGCTCCCCAAATCGAAATCACCAACCATGTTATTGAGCTCTTCCGCTTGAGCAGCCAACTGCTCGGCAGCACTGGAAGATTCCTCAGAGTCCGCAGCGGCTGATTGCACGACCTTGTCCATTGCCGCCATTGCCTTGGTGATTTCATCAATGCCCTTTGCCTGGACCTCACTGGAGCTGAATATTTCATTCACCAGTTCAGTCACCTGGCCAATGGCCGAAATAATGTTTGAAAAACCACTATTGACCTCGCTCGACAGCGCACCGCCATCCTCCGCAGATTCGGCGCTCTGCGCAATCAATGACTGCGTTTTATCTGCCGCCGTCTTCGCGCGAAGCGCCAGGTTCCTCACTTCTTCCGCAACCACTGCGAAACTACGCCCTGCTTCTCCAGCCCGGGCAGCTTCAACCGCCGCGTTTAAAGCCAGCAAATTGGTTTGAAAAGCGATCTCGTTGATATCGCTGATAATATCCTGTGTATCTTGCGTCGCACTTTTAATTCGCGTCATCGCCGCCAGCATTTTCTCCATTGTCTCGCTGCCTCGCTCAGCAAGCCCCTGGGTCTGCGCCGCTCGGTCTTTGGCTAATCGCGTGCTATCCACATTTTTGCGCGTTTCCTCACTGAGACTCTCTAAGGAACGTCCGGTTTCCTCAAGGGAGGCCGCCTGCTGCGACGCGCCAATGGCCACCGAGTGACTACTCGACGCAATCAAACCTGCGGCAGACGACACCTGTTCCGACGCCACCGACACGTGGCTGAGCGAGCTTCGCAGCTGGGAAACCGCCGAGTTCACATAGCCCTTCAGCTCACCAAAGCGCCCCTTAAAGTCACTCTTCACTCTGCGCGTAAGTTGATTGCTCGCCACTGCCTGCATCACGTCTGCCACCTCATTGATCGGCAGCGTTATGGCATCAAGCATAAAGTTAATACTCGACAACAACTCTAAGCTATCGCCCTGGAAGCCATCTAACGTCGCTCGATCATCAAGGTAGCCTTGACGGGCGGCGTCGATCAGTCGCGCAACCTCTGACATTGCCTGTTTGCGCTTGGTGATATCCGTCGCATATTTCACAACTTTGAAAACGCGCCCCCGAAGGTCTTTTATCGGGGTATAAGACGCTTGTATCCATATTTCACGGCCGCCCTTCGCCAAGCGCTTGAATTCACCAACACGGGCTTGCCCCTGCGCCAGAGAACGCCAGAACTGCGCGTAATCCTCTGACTTGGCGTACTCGCCATCAACAAAAAGCCGGTGATGCCGGCCTTTTATTTCCTCCAGCGAATACCCCATTGCCTGAAGAAAATTATCATTCGCCGACAAGATCGTGCCATCGACTTCAAATTCGATAACTGCCTGGCTCACAGAAATGCCCTCTATTTGCCCCTGATAGTCGGCATTCACGCGCTTTTGCTGAGTGATGTCACTGGCATATTTCACTATTTTGAACACCTTGCCATCGACATCGCGAATGGGCGTATAGGACGCCTGAATCCAAACATCATCACCGCGTTTATTGAGCCGACAAAACTCGCCGAGCTTCGCCTGCCCCTCAGCCAAGTCGAGCCAAAATTGCCGGTACTCCTGACCGGCTCGGTAAGCCGGGTCAACAAATATGCCGTGATGCTTGCCAACTACCTCGTCAAGGCAATAGCCCATCACCGCAAGAAAGTTGTCATTGGCGTCAATTATCGTTCCGTCGACATCGAAATGGATAACCGCCTGCACCGAATTAATTGCATCGATCTGACCTTTGAAATCGGCGTGCATTATTTTTTGCTCAGTGATATCGGTGGCGTATTTAACCACCTTCACCACATCACCCTGAACATCCCTGATTGGCGTGTAGGAGGCTTGAATCCACACCACTCGGCCACCCTTGGCAATGCGTCGATATTCGCCTACTTGCGCCTCACCACGAGCCAAGGACTGCCAAAATAGCGCATAGTCACTAGAATTCCGCGTTTCAGGCGAAACAAACAGCGAGTGATGCTGGCCTTGTATCTCTTCAAGCTGGTACCCCATCGTTTGCAGAAACAACGGGTTGGCATCGAGAATGGTACCGCGGGGGTCAAACTGAATAACTGCCTGGCTGGCACTGATCGCCGTAATCTGTCCCAAGTAGTCGAGGTCGAGCGCCTTCTGCTGGGTAATATCAGTCGCGACTTTGATAATACGCGCAACGTGACCCTCGCCATCGACAACCGGGTTATACGAGGCCTGAATCCAAAATACCGAACCATTCTTGGCATAGCGGCAAAATTCGCCGCTCTGCGACTGCCCGTCGCGAAGTGACTGCCAGAATGCGCGGTATTCCTGCGAGGCAGCATAGTCAGCGCTGACAAATAGCCGATGATGTGAGCCCTTCAGCTCGTCGCTGCCGTATCCGGAGACGTCTAAAAAATTATGATTGGCTCGTAGAATATTGCCGTCGGGGTCAAACTCTATGACGGCCTGAGAATCTTCTATCGCCGCAAGGGTCTGCAGCAGCTGATCTCGACTGGGTGCTGAGGGGGCCATGACAATGCGTCCTGATTATTTATATAGGTGTTTCAGGGAAAGCAGTAGCATTAATTTCTTGTCGAGTGTGGTTAAAAATCCAGCGACTGCCTATACGTAAAGTCCGCGCGCAAGCCGCCAGCGGATAATTCGATAAGAGTCCCCCCAATCACCGTGGATATCTGCGATAATTCAGCGTTTTCAACGGCCTCTCAGCAATTATGCAAAACGCGCAAAATTACGATGTTATCGTCCTTGGCGGTGGTGCCTCGGGCCTCCTTTGCGCTTTCACAGCCGCCCAGCGCGGACGCCGAGTGTTGCTGCTTGAACGCGCAAACAAGGTCGGCAAAAAAATCCTGATGTCCGGCGGCGGCCGCTGCAATTTCACCAATTACTTCGTCGATGCAAACAACTTCATCTCGAAGAATCGGCACTTTTGTAAATCGGCCTTAAAACGCTACAGTGCCTGGGATTTTATCGGCATGGTCGAGCGGCACGGCGTCGCCTATGAGGAGCGCAAACACAGCCAGCTTTTTTGCCTGAACTCTGCCAAAGATATCCTGAACATGCTCCTTGAGGAGTGTTCGCAAGCGGGTGTTGAGATTCGCTGCAAAATCCAGCTGGATGGCGTTCAAGCCATAGAGGGGAGCGCGGGCTACCAATTGCATATCCATCAGGATACCACCGCTCTGTCTCTGCACTGCCAGTCACTTGTTGTGGCAACGGGCGGACTTTCGATACCCACCTTGGGTGGCAGTGGCGTTGGTTATCAACTCGCAGAGCAATTTGGCCTTGGCGTGACACCGCGCAGAGCGGGCCTGGTGCCCTTTATGTTTAGCGACCAGAGCAAAGCGCTGTGCGAACGCTTGGCGGGCCTGGCTGTTGATGTCTCAGCAACATGTAATGACCAGACCTTTCGCGAAAATTTACTGTTCACTCACCGCGGCCTAAGCGGCCCGGTAATGCTACAAATCTCCAACTATTGGCACCCCGGTGACACCCTTCACATCGACCTGCTACCAGATATCAATGCCGAGCAATGGCTCATTGAGGCGAAGTCACAACAGCCTAAATCACTATTGCGCAGTGTCTTGGGGCAACGCTTGGCGAAAGGCTTGGTGCACGAATGTCAGACCCTGTGGTGGCCCGAAAACGCCGATACCCCTATGGCCGGGCTCAGCGAGAAATTGCTGCGACGCATCGCCGCACAGCTGAACAACTGGGTCGTCAAGCCCTCTGCAACCGAGGGCTACCGGACAGCAGAAGTCACCTTGGGTGGCGTTGATACCGATGGCATCAGCTCCAAAACCATGGAGGCAACGTCACAGCCTGGGCTGTACTTTGTCGGCGAAGTCCTCGATGTCACCGGCTGGCTGGGTGGTTTTAACTTTCAATGGGCCTGGTCCTCAGGTTATGTCGCAGGATTACACGTTTAGGGTGTTCGAAGCACAGCGCAATACAGGATAGAATACCGTCCTCTCTACCCAACGCTTGAGGCCCAGCATGGCATCGCTGCAAGAACAGCTACTTAAGGCAGGCATCGCCGACGAAAAGAAAGCCAAAAAAATTAAGCAGGAGCAGCGCAAGGCCAAAAAAGCCAACAAGGGTAAGCCTCAGGTCGATGAGGGCAAGCTCGCCGCGCAACGCGCACTGGCAGAAAAGGCCGAGCGCGACCGCGAGATAAATCGCCAGCGCCAAGCCGAAGCGGAGAAAAAGGCTATTTATGCGCAAATTTTGCAGTTAGTCGACATCAATAAGGTCGATCGCAAACAGGGCGATATCGCCTACCAATTTACCGATGGCAAGAAGATCAAGCGCATTTACGTCACCAATGCTCTGCAGGAGCAACTGGTAAAAGGCCTGCTTGCCATCGTCAAGGTCCGGGACAGCTTTGAGCTCGTGCCTGCTGCCATCGCCGATAAAATTAAACAACGCGATGCCAGCGTGATCGTCCTGCACAATGACAAGTCTACCGACCAGCCAGAGGAAGACGATCCCTACGCCGATTACCAAATCCCTGACGACCTGATGTGGTAATGATAAACACCCCTCTATGCACTCATGACAATGCCCGACAGGTATTGCAATCGGTATTCGGCTATTCGGACTTTCGCAACCACCAGGCAGAGATTGTTGAGCACCTGATCGACGGCGGTGATGCGCTGGTGTTAATGCCCACCGGCGGCGGTAAATCACTGTGCTTTCAAATCCCGGCATTGATCCGCAGCGGCACCGCTATCGTGATCTCGCCTTTAATTGCGCTGATGCAAGACCAAGTTGATGCCCTGCAGCAAAACGGCATTCGCGCGGCCTGCCTGAACTCTGCGCTAGACGGTATGGCCGTACGCGACGTCGAGCAGCAGTTAACACGCGGCGAACTCGACCTGCTTTACATCGCCCCAGAAAGATTGATGATGCCGCGCATGCAGAACTTGCTTTCGCAAGTGCGGATCGCCTTATTCGCCATCGATGAAGCTCACTGTGTATCCCAATGGGGGCACGACTTCCGCCCCGAGTACATCCAGCTTTCGATCCTTCATCAGCATTTCCCCGACGTGCCACGCATCGCCTTAACCGCAACGGCCGACGAGCGCACCCAACAGGAAATTATTCAGCGTCTCGGCTTAGAACAGGCACGCGTCTTCAACAATGGTTTTGACCGCCCGAATATCCGCTACCGCATCGCAGAAAATAATGGCAATGCCCGAGAGCAATTGTTGCGCTTTATACGCAATGAGCACGAAGGCGAGGCCGGCATTGTGTACTGTTTATCACGCAAACGTGTCGACGACACCGCAAAGTGGCTCAGTGAGAAAGGACTTAGGGCCCTGCCCTATCATGCGGGTCTCTCCAACGAGACTCGCCAACAAAACCAAAGCCGATTTTTACGCGAAGACGGCATAATTATCGTGGCCACCATCGCGTTTGGCATGGGTATCGACAAACCCGATGTGAGGTTTGTTGCCCACCTTAACCTGCCCAAAAGCATCGAGGCCTATTACCAGGAAACCGGCCGCGCCGGGCGCGATGGCCTACCCTCTGATGCCTGGATGCTCTACGGCCTGCAGGATGTCATCACGCTGCGCCAAATGCAGGAAAGTTCCGATGCCGATGACAGCTACAAACGCATAGAGCGGCACAAATTAGATGCCATGCTTGGGCTTTGCGAACAGGAAAGCTGTCGCCGGCAGGCCCTGCTGCACTATTTTGGCGACAAGCTGGACAAGCCCTGTGGCAATTGCGACAACTGTCTATCACCACCGGAAACATGGGATGCCACCGTTGCCGCGCAGAAAGCACTATCCTGCGCCTACCGGACCGGCCAGCGCTTTGGCGTAAATTATCTGGTAGACGTTTTGCAAGGTAAGGCCAATAGCCGCATCCAGCAATTCGGGCACGACAAACTCAAGGTTTTCGGTATCGGCAAGGAGCTAAATACCAGCCAATGGCGAGGCCTGTTTCGTCAGCTTATCGCTAGGCGCCTGCTTAGCGTAGATCTGGATGGCCATGGCAGCGTGCAACTCAGCCAAGGCGCCAGACCGGTTCTGCGCGGCGAGCAAACCTTAACCTTGCGCAAGTTAGCGAAGGTGAGCGCCGGTAAGACACGCTCCAGCAACTTCGCCAATACCGCCCACAGCCAACTGTGGGAGGCTTTACGCGCTCATCGCAAACAACTGGCCGACGAGCAGGGCGTTCCCGCCTACGTTATCTTTCACGACGCAACACTGGCTGAAATGGCGGAGAGGCAGCCGCAAAACCGTGAACAACTCGCACGCATCTCCGGGATTGGCGAGCGCAAGCTCGACGCCTACGGAGACAGTTTTCTCGAGGTTATTCACGAGAATATTGGCAGCCAACCCCAACCCAGTGACAGCAATGCCGAGACAGTACTTCTGCTCTGCCAGGGCATGACCCCATTGGAAATCGCCCACCGCAGAGAACTCACCACCGCAACCGTATACCGCCACTTGGCAAAGGCCATCCGCGAGGGCGAATTGGAGCTCGCTGATGTGGTCGCCCTCGACGAGGCCGAACTGCAGGAAATTCGCTTTGCCTTCGAACACAGCGAAGACAAGCGCCTAAAGCCGGTCTACGAGGCCCTTGGCGGCGAATACGACTACGGCATTTTGGAGTGTGTACGCGCCGCCAGTTAAGCCAACTGCCAACAAGATCCATCATTGCCTATACTGCGTATTACACGGTTTCGCAATTTGTATCACAGAGAGGATCTCACCTTGGTTTCCTGGCTTAGCCAACACACCCTTCCCCGCCGGCTCCTCTCCATTTTGCTTATCACGACTTTCGCCGCACTGATGCTCGCCACCGCCGTCATATGGGTGCCACTCTTTTGGCTACTCGGTTGGATCTTTCCCGCAAGCCGGTCGGGCCTGCGTTGCCTTACATTTATTAGCCTGTTTCTCTTCTGCGAGGTCGCTGGCATTATCGCCAGCACTTGGCTGTGGATACGCTACGCCATAACCGCTAACACCCAGTCCGAGGGCTACTTACGCGCCAACAGCGCACTGCAATACTGGTGGGCAGACACCTTGCGACGCGGCGCAGAACGCCTGTTTCGCCTGCGTTTCGAAATCGCCGGCCAGGAGGCCCTGGAAGGCAACGCCGCGATACTGCTGCCACGGCATACAAGTATTGGCGACACGGTATTGCCCATGTCTTTTTATGCAATACCGAAGGCTTTTCGCGTGCGCTATGTTTTAAAACGCGAGCTGCTCATGGACCCCTGCCTGGATATCGTGGGTAACCGCCTACCGAACGCCTTCCTAAACCGCGTAGCCGAGGACATGGGACCCGAACTCAGCGCTCTGAGCACCTTGGCCGCCAGTGCCTCCGAGCAAGAGACGCTGATTATTTATATGGAAGGAACGCGGTTTTCGACGGCCAAGCGCCAGCGGCTGCTTGAATCCTTTCAAAAAAAGAACGATCAGAAAGCCCTGCGAAATGCCGAGCAGTGGAGCCACCTCTTGCCTATTCGGCCCGCCGGCGCACTGGCACTGATGGCCGGCGCCCCGGACAAAGACCTCGTGTTTTTTGCGCATAGTGGCTTCGAGAAGTCATCCAGCTTCGCCAGTTTGTTCAACGGCGGCTGGATGGATACCACCGTTAAACTCAAGTTCTGGCGCATACCCGCTAGTAGCATTCCTGCCGATGACGCTGGCCGACGCGAGCTACTCATAAACCAATGGCATAGAATGCAAGATGAAGTCGATGCTATGCATCGCGGTGTGGGCTAGCCTGCTCGGCAGCAATATTCTCGATAAGCCCCATCACTAAACGCACCGCGGCGCGCACCACGGTCCCTTTTGCAATGGCATAATCGCTGCGCAACCAGTGCGTTGCCGCCTGCCGCATGGCGCCAACCAGCGACATACCCAGCATCAGCGCTTCCTCGTCGTCGAGCTGCCACTGAGGGTAGACGTAACGAGCCAACTCCAGAATTAAGTCTGAAAATGACATTATGTAACCATGGTACAACTGCTCAACTTCAGGGCTGATTCCCTCTAACTCCACCATACATACGCGCGCGACGCGGGGATCTTCCAGCGCGGTGAAGTAGGCGTCCAGCATTCGCTCAACAAGCTGCCTTACCGACATGCCAGACGGCGCATTCATCACACTGTCGTAAATGCGCTGGCGTATCTGCCCCATATGAAGCTCGTACACTTCGGTTAATAGCGCCTGTAAATTGTCAAAACTTTCGTAAAAGTAGCGATCGGTTAATTTTGCTTGGCGACACAATTTGCGCACCGTCGCAGCGCGAAACCCCTCACTGCCAAAGATTTCTAACCCTGCTTCGAGGAATTGCTGCCGCCGAGCAGCCCGCCTCTCCTCAGCATTTACACCGCCGTACACCCGGCCACCGGTCGCATTTTCAGCAACTGTTTTCACACTGTCATTTGCCATGACAGCAATTTGACATCACGTGTCGTCAAAAGTAAAGTGAAGACACTTGTCATCAGATATAGCCGAATGGGCTGCTCACAGATAGGAAAAACAACGATGAGTGAACAACAGCAGGCAAGCCGCCACCAGGTTGTGATTATTGGCAGTGGCTTCGGGGGGCAGTGCGCGGCAATAAACCTGAAGAAAAATGGTATCGATGACTACGTCATCCTCGAACGGCGCGACTTTATGGGCGGCACGTGGTGCCAGAATACCTACCCCGGCGCCGCGGTAGATGTGCAATCAGCGCTCTACTCCATCGCCTCAGAGCCCTACGACTGGTCACAGATGTTTGCCGACGGTGACGAGCTACAACGCTATACCAATCACGTCATCGATAAACACCGTCTCAGAGAGAAAACACGCACTGGTTGCAATGTCAGCAGTATTCGCTGGCAGGAAGCGTCACAGCAGTGGCAGGTGAGTTGTGAGGATGGCCGCCGCTTTCTGGCGCAATTTATCATTAACGCCTCCGGCCCGCTAAGCACCCCGGTTATTCCAGCTTTCAAAGGTCGCGAGCGCTTCGAGGGGCACAGCTTCCACACCAATAATTGGGATCACAATTACGACTACCGCGGTAAAAAGGTGGCAATTATTGGCAGTGGTGCCAGTGCAGCACAAGTGATTCCCGCTATCGCAGAAGACGTTGCGCAATTGCATGTCTTCCAACGCAGTCCCCACTGGGTGATTCCACGCCCAGACTATCGATTCAAACCTTGGCAGCGCGCAATTCTGCGGCGCCGCTGGGGGTACAAGCTACTTCGCCAAGCCGTATATTGGGCACTGGAGAGCCGCGTTATTGGCTTTAAATACTCAGAAGCCATGCTGAATATTCTCGCCAAACGCCGTGCTCTCAAGCACATTAACAAACAGATTGCTGACCCTGAGCTTCGCGCTAAAGTAACGCCGGACTACACCATCGGCTGCAAACGTATCATCTTGTCAGATACCCTCTACCCCGCCTACTGCCGCGATAACGTCACGCTTCACAGCAACGAAGACGGCATTGCCGAGATCACCGAGCGCGGTATTCGCACGCAGCAGGGCCAAGACCTGGATCTGGATCTGGATTTGATCGTCTACTCCACCGGCTACGATGCCACTGACGGTGTTATCTCATACTCCGTTGAAGGCCGTGGCGGCCAAACCTTGCAGTCGGCATGGTCGGAGTTCCCACGGGCGTACCTCGGCACCAGTATGCCCGGCTTCCCGAATTTATTTGTGGTGACAGGGCCGAATACCGGCATCGGCCACACCTCGGCTATTGTGATCATCGAGGCGCAGATGGACTACATCATGAACAGTATTCGCGCTGTTCAACGCAGCGATAGTAAGACTATCGAGGTCAATCGCGACGCGGAGAAACGCTACACCGAGCACATTCACAGCGAAATGGAGCGCACCGTATGGAAGTCCGGCGGCTGCAACAGCTGGTATCAGAGTAAAAGTGGCCATGTCATCGCCATGTTCCCGGGATTCAGTTTTACGTATCGACGCTGGACACGGAATTTCCGCCCCAACGACCACCAACTTTCTTAGGCAACATAATGAAAAACCTGATTAACAAAGTTGTTGTGATCACGGGCGCCGGCTCGGGCATGGGCCGCGCCTACGCCCATGCCTTTTCCGCACAAGGTTGTAAACTCGCGCTGTGTGACCTCGACAGCGACGGCTTGACCGAGACCGTGGCGCAGCTGGACGCCAACTCGACAGACGTCTTTCATCAGTGCCTAGACGTCAGTGACCACGAGGCCATGACGGATTTTGCCGACGCGGTGAAAAGCAAATTGGGGCCGGCACATATTGTTATCAATAACGCCGGTATCGAGGGCAGCGCCAAACCGGCTTGGGCAACAGACCTTAGTGACTATCGCCGCGTAATGGATGTGAACTACTTCGGCGTTATCCAGGGCTGCCAGGCCTTTCTCCCCCAACTACTGGCCAATAATGAGGGTGCCATTGTCAACATCTCCAGCATCTTCGGTTTGGTGGGCACCCCGAATCACAGTGACTACTGCGGCAGTAAATTTGCGGTGCGCGGCTATACCGAAGCACTGATGGCCGAACTGCATACCAGTCCCATTCAAGTCCACCTCGTGCACCCTGGCGGCATCGACACCAATATTGCGCGCCAGGATCGCAGCCGCGCTTTCTCCGATCACTTCCTCAGCACCAAACCCGAGGCAATTGCCGCCAAACTTATTACCTGTATTCGCCGTAACCAGCCGCGCCTGGTGTACGGCAACGGGTCGGGAAAAACCTGGTTGGGCGCGCGATTCGTCCCACTTAAGTGGCTAACCAGAATCATATGGCGCGAAATGCGCTCGGTCATCGACCTAAGCGAATACCCCAAACAACGTTAACCCGCCATAATAATTCCAACACTACAAAGGAACGCGCTCGTGAAAAAGTTTCTACTGATTGCATTTGTCACCCTGATTGCCGGTGGACTGTGGAGTTATCACAGCTACCCCGCTTTGGGGCACCTCCTCTATACCGCCAGTATGGCGGGCGAGGCATCGATCTATGGCTTCAAGGAGCGCCGTGTCGATATCGGCGAACTGGAGATGAGTCTGTACCAAGGCGGCAATCCAGAGCAGCCTACGCTGCTGATGCTGCATGGCTATAGCGCCGATAAGGACGTCTGGCTGCGTTTTGCCAAGCACTTTGTCGACGACTACCACGTTATTATCCCGGATATGGCCGGTCACGGTGACACCGCGTTTGTCAGCGGCGGCGACTACAGTATCAGCGCGCAATCCCGGCGCCTCCAAGGCTTGCTGGATGCACTGCACATCGACCAGGTGCATATCATCGGCAACTCTATGGGTGGTTTCATCAGTGCCGACTTTTCACTCAGCTACCCAGAGCGCGTATTAACGACCGGGCTCGTTGACCCGGCGGGAGTGAATTCGCCAGAGCCCAGTACAATGCAAAAATTGCTCGCCGAAGGGCGCAATCCCTTCCTCGTGGAAAAACGCGATCAGTTCCGTGAGTTCTATGCCATGACGATGGCCAAACCGCCATGGATGCCCGGCGTCGTACTGGATGCAATGGCTGAAGACTACCAGCAGCGTCGTACTGAACTCGCTGAAATCTTCAATGACTTTCACAGTACCGCCTTGCTAGAACCGCGATTGGCCAGTCTGCGCTCCCCTGCTTTATTACTTTGGGGCAGTGAAGACCAACTTATCCACGTGAGTAGTGTCGACACCTGGCGCACGGCGATTCCTACGCTGGAAGTCACTGTGTGGGAAGGCATCGGCCATATGCCCATGCTGGAAATTCCCGCAGAGAGTGCTGCGCGCTACCAACAGTTTTTGACCAAATACTCGGAGTCAGCCCAATGAAAAACCTAGCAGGCAAGGTCGTCGCGCTTACAGGTGCTGGCTCGGGAATAGGTCGGGCCCTCGCCCTGCAACTGGCGGAAAAGAAATGCCACTTGGCGCTGGCCGATATCGATGAAACCGGGCTCGAGGAAACTGTCAGTCTTATTTCCGCCAGTAACCTAAAAGTCACTCAGCAAGTGCTGGATGTCAGCGATAAAGCAGCGGTATTCAAATGGGCCGACGCCGTGCAGCGCGATCACGGCAAAGTGAATGTCGTCATCAACAATGCGGGCGTTGCATTGTCAGGCACCGTAGCGGGCTTAAGCCTGGAAGAATACGAGTGGATAATGGATATTAATTTTTGGGGAACGGTCTACGGCAGCAAGGCCTTCCTCCCTCTGCTGGAGCAGTCCGGAAGCGGGCATATCGTCAATATATCAAGTGTGTTTGGCTTAACCGCACAACCACTGATGAGTGGCTACAACGCCAGTAAATACGCGGTGCGGGGCTTTACCGAGTCCCTGCGGCAGGACCTGGAGCTGACGGACGCCAACGTTAGCGCAACCTGCGTTCATCCCGGTGGGATTAAAACCAACATCGCAAAGCACTCAAAGGTGAACGCCAGCGTGGCCGAAGCCACTGGCAACAGCGCCAATGACGCCGTAAATCAGTTTGAAAAGCTATTCTTCAATACGCCAGAGAGTGCTGCCAAAGTAATTATCAAAGGCGTGGAGAAAAATCGCCGCCGCGTGCTGATCGGCCCGGACGCCCGGGTTTTTGACTTCTTAGCGCGCGCCTTCCCGGCGGGCTATCAACGCCTGTTCACCTTTGCGGTGAAATCACGCCGCCAAGCCCATTGATGACCGCTCGGAGGTTGGCAGCGCTCCTGCGCTCCTGCCAGCCTCCAGACAGCGCGTTGCCTCAGTTACCAAAGAGTTTATTAAACGCCTTATCCAACGCTTTATCGACAACGTTATCGGTTTGTTTGTCGACTTCCTCTTCCGTTCTATCTTTCGCTCGTTCTTGCTGACGTGCAGCCTTTTGTTGAAAGATGCTGCCAAAACTAAAGCCGGCACTGCCCTGCGCGTTCTGCTCATCACCTTCCACTTCAGCACCTGCTGAAATCGCCGCACCAAAGTTGCCTAAGTTAGGCATCTGCATCGGCTCTGCAGGCAACACAAAACGGCGCTTATCGATCTTCTTGCCCGACAACGCAACAACTTTCATGTCATTGCCAACACGAAGATAGCCATAGCCGCGCTTTCGCAGTTGCTCGAACATCTCATCGGCCTGATCGGAATTTGATCCACTGGCTTTAACCATACTGCGCATGAAGCCCATCATCGCATCGCGCATTTCCCTGGCGGCGGCATCCTTTGACAGCACCATCTCCACCTGATGCCGGCCCTCTTCGTCAGTGTAATCGGCGATCCACACCTCGCCTTTCACACCTGCCACCGTTTCTTTTCGGCCGGTATTTCGCAAACTGTGAACGCCCGTCGCGCTCGGGCCTACATCGGGTATCATTCCCCCGAACATTTTCATCGCCGCAGAGGCGTCAATAACGGTCTCCTCGCCCTCGTCACCACTGACAACATAGAGCGTGCCGTTTCTGTGTAACATGTAGCCATCGCGGTCTGCCTGCATACGCAGGTACTCTTCACCGCGAAACTCCAGAAGATTTCGCTCCCCATCTGATTCGATAGTTGCCGTACCGGCGGTCACATTCGCGCCCACCACAACGAATGACATAGCGAGACAAGAGCGGAGAGTTTTATTGATTGGTGTGTTCATTGTTATCGTCCTTGAGAGTGCGTTCCATATCCTATGGCAGCGCAGGGAGGCCGCGCTGACTCACGATGTAGAATGTATCAGGAGAAAGAGCGCTTCACTAGCGCCAACACCCCATACTGTGAACCTTAGTCAGACAGGTAGTATTCTACCGTCGACACAACCCGTAAACGCTTTATATGTGGGTTGTTGCGATCGCGGTCGCTGATCGAGAACTGGCCTTGGCTCGCGCGTTTGATTTTGCCCAGAACGCTCTGTGAGTCTGCAGCAAACTTTAGCGCAACTTCTCTGGCCTTCGTCGTCGCTTTCTCGATCATCAACGGTTTGACTTCATTCAAGCGCGAAAACAGATACTCGGTCTGTGACTGGTAATCACCGCCCGTTAACACAATCCCCTGCTTGCCAAGCTGCGAAACTTGCCCCATCAGCTCGCGAACGGCATCCACCTTCGTGGAATACACCGTTACCGACTGATTCGCGGTGTAGCGAAACTCCGCGCGCCCGCCGCCACCGTATTGTTGTGCCGATTTATCGATAATGACGGGGGCCGCTCGCGTGATCTCCTGCGCGCTAATGCCATTTTCAAGCAAAAAGCTGCTAACCGCTGCCGCATTCGCTTCAAGCTGATCATAGAGCGCACCGAGCTGATTGCTGGCCAAGGTATATTGAATGGGCCAGATGACAATATCAGCTTTATACTCGCGTTCAGACAAGCCTTTCACACGCACGCTGCGCTCATACTGTTTAAAGTCATGAACGGCACCGGCAAGCAACACCCCCAGCGAGGCCAGACCGATTATCAGGCTGACGCCCAACATGGCGGCACTGCTTCGGGAAAAGAGGTTCATCGTATTGTCCTCGTTAGGGGCGGCATAGTGATAGCCAACAGCCCCTCATAGCTGAAATAGATTCCAGTCGCACTAGCGATGAAGCTCGCCCGCCCGCTCGGGCTGATAAATAACTTCTTCTATTCGCACCTGCAATACACCACCAGAGGGCTTTGGCCACTCGATAGTATCCCCCTGAGAAAGCCCCAGCAAAGCGCTTCCTACCGGCGCCAAAATCGAGATTTTATCACCCTGACCATCAGCATCCCGCGGGTATACCAAGGTCATGCAGAACTCGCGGTCAGTGGAGACTTCTTTAAAGCGCACCGTCGAGTTCATACTCACTACTGAGGGTGGCATGTCGCTTGGCGAGACAATTTCTGCGCGTCCCAGCTCGACCTCCAGCTCCTCGCAGCCCGGCGCATTGGCCGCCGCCGGCGAGTCCAGCAAAGCCTCAAGACGCTCCGCGTCCAAGGATGAAATAGTAATATTTGGCCTGATATCCATGATGTCTCTCTTTGTTACGTCCAGCCTTTCCACACATGCGACGTAGCGAACACCCTCGCGCTGCGAGCGTGTCTGTGGAGTAAATCTAAATGAGGTTAAAACAGCCAGCCGAGGGGATCCGGGTATGGCTCGCGTGCGTCCAGAGCTTTGAGCCCTTTGATACAGCGCACTACCAGCCATATTAGACAAAAAAATAAAATAAGCCAGCCCACCAGCACCAACGACAATACCGTGCCCAGCGTGACGTAAAGCGCGCCAATCCAAAATGTGCGTATTTGAAACTGATAGTGACTTCGCAACCAAGGGGCGCAGTCATCGCGATTGATGTAGGCAATAACAACCGCAACGATAGCGGTAATGCCAAATACCAGACTGACCAGATACAACACATAGACAACCTTGGCCATATTTTCCGCCGACGATGAAGGCATCGCAGCTTGCGTCATATCGTCCACTCCTTGTTGATAGATGCACTTAACACAATCGCTATCCGACGACCTTAGATCACGATTAAGGGCGTATCAACGCGCCAGTGTCAAAACCCGCTTGCTCTGCCTTGAGCAAAAAGGACTGCCAAACGTCTTCGCTAACCTCCGGCTCCCTCGCCAGCAACCACAAATAGTCGTGGTCTGGCCCAGAAACAAAGGCGTGCTGGTAGTTTTCGTCCAAGCCAAACACGACATAAGACGCATAAAAAGGACCAAAAAATGACACTTTCAAATGCGCAACCGACGTATCTCCAACGAAATAGGCGCGACCTTCTGCCTCTTTCCACTCGCCAGCCTCAGCATCATAGCCTCGGTTAATCACGCGTACCCCGCCATCCTCACGGCGCTCGTACTGGGCGGTAACCTTGCTTAAACCGCGCTCAAAGCGATGATCAAGCCGAGCGATTTCATGCCATTGCCCCAGATAACGATCGAGCACAAAGTTATCCACCGGCGGCGCCCCGGCAGGGTACGAGGTACAACCGCACAGAAAACAAATCAGCAGACACAATGACACGCTACGCATGGCTGGCGCTCCTCAATTATCCAGTGGTCACCCAATCAAAAACGGGAGCCAAAGCTCCCGTCACAACGCCTAATCTGGGAACAGCTTACCAGTAAAAGCTAAAGAATAAATACAGCGCCAAGAATACCGACAGCCAGCTTACCATGGTGCCCGTAGACAAGTTGCGCGACATCACTCCGCCCGGTCCGTGGCTCTGCGCCACTTTTTCAATAACGGCATGAACGGCCTTCATCACCACAGCACGCACTGCCGAGTCGAGTCGCCACATCCACGCCAACAGTTTCTTCACGACGGCCGGCAACAAACGTCTGTATACCCAGTCGAAATCCAGGTTCGTAGAGCGAATCTCTTCCGGGTACCAGCCTTTGCGAATTAACACGCAAAACGCCAGCGCGGCAAACATCAGTAGCTGCAACTGCGTGATGATGTGGTAGCTGGTATAGGGCTTGTAATCCACGGGGAAAGGCAGAATCGCGTATAAGGGTTCAGGCCAAACACCAATAGCAATACACAGGAAGGCCGTCACCCCCATCGCCAGTAGCATGTTCCAGGGTGCTTCTTTAACGCGATGCCCGGCGTCGTGATAAAAGAAGGAGAAGAACGGCACTTTAATGCCCGAGTGATCCAGCACCCCGGCCGAGGCAAACAGGAGCACCGTCCAGACCAACCACTGGTGCTCGGCAGCTGCCGCGGTAAGAATCATTGACTTGGTAACAAAGCCAGAGAACAGCGGGAACGCTGAAATTGACATGCCACCAATAATACAAAATAGCGTGGTCCACGGCATGGATTTATATAAGCCGCCCAGCTCACTGGCCTTAACCGTACCGACTCTCAGCAGTACAGCCCCCATCGACATAAACAGCAAGGCCTTGTAGAGGATGTGGGCAAAAGCGTGGGCCGCGGCGCCGTTCAACGCCAGCTCGGTACCCAAACCAACGCCAACGACCATAAAACCAAGCTGGTTATTCAGACTGTAGGAGAGTACCCGCCGCAGATCGTTTTCAATTACCGCGAAGAAGATCGGGAACGCCGTCATCACCGCGCCAATGGTGATTAATATATCCTCGCCGGCAAAGCCCCGCGCCAGAGCGTAAACCGCCAGCTTAGTGGTGAACGCCGACAGTACCACGGTTCCCGTTGCGGTGGCCTCTGGATAGGCGTCTTGCAACCAATTGTGCAGAAGTGGAAACGCACATTTAATGCCGAAGGCCAGGAAAATAATCCAGCCACCGGGGCTATCTAAACCCAGGTGATCAAACGCCAACGAGCCTGTCGCTTGATAGTGAACAATCGCGCCGGCCATTAATAACAAACCGGAAATCACCTGAATAACCAGGTAGCGTAGACCCACGGTATAAGCGCGTGCCGTGCGATTTGCCCAGATCAACAGCACAGAGGAAATGGCTGTTAATTCCCAGCACAAGAACAAGGTCAGTAAGTCGCCGGCCAACACGGCGCCAATGGCGGCACCGGCATAAACCAGCGCTGCAGATTGCTGCATGCGGTCTTTCACATGCCAGGCATACAATCCCGCCAGTATCGCAGCAATATGAAAGATCACCGCCCAAACGAAACTGAGGCCGTCCACGCGCAGCGTCGTCAGTGTTAAACCGTATAACGAAACAATCCCTTGTTCGCCATTGGGCAACTGGCAAAGCATCAGCAAGCCCAGCGCCGGCGTTACTACCGCCAGGGGGCCCAGTAATTTGGTGGGAAGGCGAATCGCCAGCAGCCCTGCCAACATCATCAACAGGGCGGGATTCATCAGCCAATCATTCGCCATAATAATCCTCGCTACGTTTCAACACACGACGCAGCGCCTTTGCAGAGAAAACGATCGTGCAATACGCCAAAAAACCGAAGCCCGCGTAAAAGCCGAAAGATCCATCAAAGCCAAAATAAGGGTGCTTTTCGTAAAAAAATTCAGCGACGAGTAAGACGCCACAAATCAGATAGACCAGGTAGACCAACTTGTCGACATTGGCCGGCTGCTCCAGCCATGCTTTTTTATCCGATGTCTTCATGTCAGGCTAATTCCTTGCAGAAACTGCATAATGGGCCCTGCGGTAAAAAACAGCACAATACAGCTAAGCGCTGTAACGCACAGCGCCAATAGTGATGGCCAGGGCGCCTCCCCACCATGGTGGTGATCGCTTTCACTAGCAGGAGCAGAGCGCAAAAAGGCCCGCGCCGGCAATTCTAAAAGGTAAACAATATTCAACAGCGAGCTCAGCGCTAACACTGCCAATACAAATAACTGATCGCTATCAACAGCCCCCAGCATCAGCGTCCATTTGCTCCATGTTCCGCCAGTGGGTGGCAAGCCAATAATCGACAAGGCCGCAATAGTGAACGCCGCAAAGGTATAGGGCATTTTTCGACCTAACCCGTCCAGCTCACTCACCAACGTTTTATGCGCAGCAACATAAATAGCACCCGCACAAAAGAACAGGGTGATTTTGCCCGCCGCATGCATGGCAATGTGTAGAGCACTTCCCAACACGCCATTGGCGCTGGCAAGGAAGGCGCCCAAGGTAATATAGCCAAGCTGACTGATAGTGGAATATGCCAATCGCGCCTTAATATTGTCCTGGCGCATGGCCACTAGCGACGCCAGAAGAATAGACGCACATGCCAGATAGATCAGCCACTGCGTAACCGGTAGCGACTGCACCGCATCAATACCAAAGATAAATACCACGACCTTCAGCACGGTGAAGACACCCGCTTTTACCACCGCCACGGCATGAAGCAAAGCTGAAACCGGCGTCGGCGCCACCATCGCGCTCGGCAACCACCGGTGGAACGGCATCAATGCAGCCTTGCCGACACCGAAGGCAAATAGCAACAACAACACCGACAGCAAAACAACGGATGTGCCGTCCGCGAAGACGCCTCCCGGTGTGAAGCTCAGCGTGCCGCTTTGCATCCACGTAATAATCATCGCCGGCAGAAAAAACGCGATGGATGTACTCAACAAGATGCCCAGATAAACACGCCCGCCGTGCTTGGCTTTATCCGTACCCGCGTGGGTAACAAGTGGGTAGGTGCAAAGCGACAGCACTTCGTAGAATACAAATAACGTAAACAGATTTTCGGCAAGAGCGACCCCCATCACGGCGGCGATCGCCACAGCAAAATAGGCATAGAAACGTGTTTGATTCTGTTCGTTATGGCCACGCATATAACCGATGGCGTACACCACTGTCACAAACCACAGCGAGCTCGCGATTAGCGCAAACATCATCCCAAGGGGTTCGATATGGAAAGCGATCGTCAACCCTGGCAATAGCTCCCACCACTGCGCGGCCAGCACGGTGCCCGCCTGCAACTGCTGAAAGAGGTTCAATGAAAGCCAGGTCAATACCGCGGCGGCTATGAGTGACACCGCTTCACGCAGGTTTTGCTTGTTGCCGAACAGTAAAATACCCGGCACTGCCAATACAGGCGTAAGGATCGTTAGACTGATCAACAGCTCTGTGGTCATTGTCATTTGCCCCACCCCAACAGCGCTTGGGCTGCATCAGCCGTCACGGATACGGGTAGCGCCGTATCGATACCGAAATAAATATTGGCGATCACCAGTAACCAGAGCGGCAGCAATACACTGACGGGAGCTTCTGAAACCTGAGTCGATGCCGGCGGGTCGCGGAAGTACATCACCTCAACAACGCGCCAAATGTACATAACGGCAAGTAAAGAGCCGACAAGTATCAGTGCCGCAACCGGCCACATGCCCATTTCCAGCGTCGCGATAACCAAATACCACTTGCTGATAAACCCGACTGTGAGCGGCACGCCGATCAGGCTCAAGCCACCGAGAACAAATGCCATGGCAGTAAGTGGCATACGCTGGGATAAGCCTGCCAAGTCATCCAGACGTGTGCTGCCCATACGCAGCGCCACCGCTGCCAGGCTCATAAACAACGCGCCTTTCATCAGCGCGTGATTAAATAAATGCAACAGGGTTGCCTGCAAGCCCGCCGCAGTGCCAAGCCCCAAGCCGATAATCATGTAACCGATCTGAGCGACGCTTGAATAGGCGATCGCGCGCTTAATGTCGATCTGCAGGATTGCCACCAGCGAAGCGCTAAACACCGCGATCAAGCCCAGGGCGATAAATAGCTGATGAAGGGGTATATCCATGGCGCTGAAGTCGGCACCAAATACCGTAAAGCTAAAGCGAATTAGCAAGTACACCGCAACTTTCGTCGCTGTCGCTGCAAGAAATGCAGTCACTGCCGACGGGGCATACGCATACGCATTGGGCAGCCACAAATGCAGCGGAAACAGCGCCAATTTCAAACACACGCCAACAATCACAAAGGCGTAGGCAGCGAAAACCGTGCGAGTGTCCGCAACAACCGGCAGGCGCTGTGCGAGGTCCTGCATATTGAGGGTGCCGGTCATCATGTACATGAGACCAATACCAATCAGGATAAAGGTGGCGCCGATGGTGCCAACAATCAGGTATTGGTAACTGGCCCACAGCGCTTTGCGGTCACGGCCTAAAGAGATTAGCGTGTAAGTCGACAGCGACGACACTTCCAGGAAGACGAAAACATTGAACGCATCGCCTGTTGCGAGGATGCCAAGTAAACCGGCGAGGCATAACAACCACGACACGTAAAACAGCGTTTGTCTATTCGCTTCGACCTCCGCTGCCACGCTCTGACGGGTTCCCGCCAACACTACCGTACTTAACGACGAGACGATCAGCAGTAAAAAGGCATTGAGCAGGTCTATGCGGTATTCAATCCCCCAGGGCGCCTCCCAGCCGCCGAGAAAATAGCTGATGGGGCCCTCTAACCAAACTTGTTGCAGCAATAGCATGCTAATGAGCATGGCGGCAGCACTGGTAGCAAAGCTAAATCCCCACGCCAGCGCCGGGCGACCAAGAATTAAGCACGACGGCGCCGCAAGAAGCGGTAAAATAACCTGCAGTATGGGAAGGTGACTCAACACTGATTTTGTTCCTGAATATCTTTTTCTTCCGCACTGCCGTATGCCTCGCGCAGGCGTATGATCAGCGCCAGCCCTAGTGCAGTGGTCGCAATGCCCACAACGATCGCAGTCAGAATTAATACGTGGGGTAGCGGGTTGGAATAGACCGAAATCGCGTCATCCAAGATGGGTGCACTGCCGCCCGATACCTTGCCCGCGCTGATATACAAAATGAACACCGAGGTCTGGAAGATGTTCAAACCCACGAGCTTTTTGACCAGGTTGCCCTGGGCGATCACGATATAAAAACCAATCATCATCAACACCATCACAACCCAATAGTTGTAATGGGTAAGCAGCATGTCAGTCATCTTGATGCCCCCTGTCGACCAAGCGCCCGGCAAAGGAGAAATAAATCAGCACCATCACTGCTGCAACGGTAATGCCAACGCCCAGCTCGATAACGATGATGCCGTAGTGTTGGCCGTGAATTGGGTCCTTGGCCAGCACATCGTAGTCAAGAAAGTTGCCACCGTTGACCATGGAGACCACACCGACGGCGCCATACAGCAGCACACCGACCGCCGCCATCACCCTTACCCAGCCTTGATCAATCACCTGGCGCGCGGAATCCAGCCCGAACAACATGGTGTAAACAATAATCGCCGCGGCGAAGATCACCCCCGCCTGAAAGCCGCCGCCGGGGCCATAGTCGCCGTGGAATTGAACATACAGTGCAAAAAGCAGAATAGGCGCAATAAGCACCTTGCTGACGATGCGCAGGATTTTGTGCTGACTGGCTTTCAGTAGATGACTGGAAAGCGGTTTGGTCGCCCTATCGCCAATCATCAGTAATGACAGCACACCGACACCCGCGGTAAAAATCACCGTGACTTCACCAAAGGTATCGAAGCCACGATAGGTCGCCAACACAGACGTAACAATATTGGGAATACCCACCTCTTGCCCCGACTGCTCGATGTAGCGCGGCGCAACATGCTGCTGTGCCGGTGCATCCGGCGCACCAAACGCGGGCATATCCATGGTAGCCACTAACAATAGCGCACCGGTAATGCTCACCAATACCAGTGCAGACAGCGACCAGCGGTGGGGAAGCTTTTCGTAGCGCCCGACAATGGCCATGGTTGTAAACATAAGCAGCGGCGAGATCCCAGCACCGACGGCTGCCTCAGTAAACGCCACATCCACGGCATCCATCGTCACGAAGAAGTTCGCTGACAACAATCCGTAAATGGACGACAGCATCACCACAGACAGCAGATCGCGATTCACCGCTATACCGATCGCGGTGGCAACCAGCATACTCAGCAAACTGATATCAATAAAAAGTTCTATGGTGAAGTCCTCCCGGCCTCTATCACACTTTCAGCGATTTAACGCTTTGCCCATCAGCGGCTTAACGCCTGACTTCCATGCAGCTTTACCCAAAGCATGGCTTGAGGTTGGGCCAGTTATCAACAAAAACGCGAGTATCATCAGCAGCTTAACCATCACCAGGCTCAAACCAGCAAGCAGCATCAGCGCCAGCAGTATCAGGCATGCACCGAGGGTGTCAGTAATGCCAGCCGCATGCATACGGCTGTACACATCGGGGAAGCGCAAAACCCCAATGCCGCCAGACAGCAGCAAGAAGCTACCGATGGCAAGCAAAATGGCACTTAGCAGCTCATAGACATCCATCACACATCGTCCTCGTGAGCATTGCGATTTTCATCTTCCAGGTACTCGATAAGCCTGAGCATACCGATCACACCAATAAAGTTAATCAGCGCGTATACCATCGCGATATCTAAAAATTCGGGCCGACCGAATAGAAAGCCAATTACCGCTATCAGCAGGACGGTTTTTGTTCCGAACATGTTCGCTGCAAGAATGCGATCAAATACGGTGGGCCCCACGAACGCTCTGGACAGCGCCAAGGCCATAACCAGTAGCAACGTCACTGTAGTAACTGTCAGCATTATTCTTCCAACCCGCAAACTCGTCGGCTCATCTCACCGCTTTTCAACTCAGCCATACCGTCGCTACTCAGGGAGTGCACCAAGATGTAATCGTCTTCAACCACCACGGAGAGCGTACCCGGTGTCAGATTAATGGAGTTCGCATAAATCACCCGGCCGATATCCGTCTTCTGAGGCGCCGGCACACGCTCGAACTGCGGGCTGATTGACGACGGTCCCCGCCAGGCACGTATCATCACATCGATATTGCTGGCGACGATTTTTTTGAACAACCAGAAGTAGTAAGCAGGAAGCTTTGTGGTGAGATGAAGCGGCTGTGACTCGTGGTCGACAACATCCATACGATGTGTGATCCACAGCACGAGGGCGATGGAAACAACCCCAAAGCTCAGTAACAGCGCATCATAATGACCGGAATTCCCCAGCCAAATAGCGGCCAACACCAGAGTTACACTGGCAGTATGTCGCATAAGTCTCCTAAACAGCACAGCGAGTCGTTGCCTTGCGAAAACCTGAGGCGCATCACCCCACGAACTCCGACAACGGATTGTTATTTTATTGACCTAGATCATACCAAAAGCCCGAAAAATCGTCGTTTTTGGTCGCCGAGGCCCTTGGATTGTAAAAAAGGTTCTCTCACAGAGTCCAGAAAAATCGGTTCTAATTGCCCCCGGCCCACTCAAGCCTCGGTCGCCGTCAGGTTTTTCGGCGCCGTTTTCACTTCCTCGCGCCGCTGCTGTGACCTTACTGAGGGCTGCCCCTGCAGCGCATAGTGGTTTAATCCCGGCATATGAACGTGACGAATATAGTGCTGCCAATCAATCACGCCGGCATCCACAGGGAACAGCTCCTGATCGACAGCGCCCATCGACTTCGATAATGAAAGCAGCTTGTCGCCGTGAAAGCAGTAATTGGGCTGAGCATAGAAAGAGAATATTTTGGAGAGCTCGACAGCCGTGTCGATATTTCGCCGCGCTCTAAGCTTGCCGCGCCGTCCGAGACGACGCAATATCGCGCCAACAATCGTCAGCGCCACCTGAACGCACATTGCGACGCTACTGAATACACGCTTATCCACCGCCGTGAATCGCCGGCGGGGCGGCGCCTTAAAAAGCTTGTCGTAGTCACCGTGATGACTGCTGGCTTCTGCCACCAAGTGGTCAATAAAGTCTCCCAGCATTAGTGGGTTACGGCCACCGCTACAACATTGATAGATGCGATGCTGGCCCGGTTCGAGCAACTGCTCGGCTGTCGAGAGCAATACCCCATTGGCCACGAGATCGGCCGGAATAATATCGATCACCCCGGCCCGCTTACCGGGAAAGAACGCAACCTTACCGCGCGCATATGCCATCAACACCGCGTCGGCGACCTTGACTCCCTCAATCCACCCTGGGCTTGGCTCGCGCAGTGTGCTCTCGATGATCGACGGACGAACAACCGTCAGCGAGTAGCCTCGCATCACCTTGTACAAATATTGCTCACCCAGCCACTTGGTGAAGGTATAGGTATCGTTCCAGCCCGCAGCTTGCGCTTCCTTCGCGCCATGCTCTATGAGCTTGGCCTTCAGCGCCCGTCCCTCGTATTGCCCGCGCAACTCCTCAACAAGGCGCTGCAAGCGCTCAATCAAGGCCGAGGTTTCGTAGAAACTACCCGGCCCCTCAGGTAACTCCAGCCCAACAGGGCCCTCGGACGTCTCGTGGATATCACCCGACCGGTAGCCGTTTACGTAGCAGGTGGACACGTGAACAAGTGGTATATTCCCCCCCAACTCACAGAGTTTCGCGACGTTTTCCAGGGAGAACGTATTGATTTCCAGCGCTCGATCCAACTCCTCACGAAAATTTACACTCGCTGCGGAATTGATCACCACATCGAGCTTGTCGGCCAACGCCGTAAAGACTGTGCGCGTCAGACCAAACCGCGGTGCGGTAATTTCCCCCGTCACACAGTGAACGCGACTTGCAATCAGCGCCTCAAAGCCCTCCTGCCCCAGTTCATGCCGCAAGGTGTCAAAAATGGAGGAGGAGATCACTTCTTCCCGAAAGCGGTCAGTGGCATCACGAAAATGGCGATTGCCCCGCATGAGCAAGTAAATACCGCCCACGCCCGGCGTCGTGCGCAGAACCTTCTCTAACAACACCTTGCCCAAGAACCCCGTTGTACCGGTAATCAGCACCTGCTTACCCGTCAGGGCCGCTATCGTCGACGACTTATCTCGATTCAGATCCCGCATCCTTATTGCCCCCTATCGCGAATTTCAACGCCACATTGATCGGCTTCTAACGCTAGCAAGCACAGTTGACGACCACATGACACCGCGCTGACATCCCGTCAGCCGCTTTGTAAGCATTTCACCTGCAGGAAACACGCCAGTTACCTTGTAACTAACCCTTTAGATGAGGCATCGGGTTTTTCGATCGGATTCAACAACAAACACGACCCATAATTAATCGCTCTGGCCATACACTATCCGTGAACACTGAGATACGGAGAGAACGATGGGGTTACTCATAGACGGAAAATGGCACGACCGCTGGTACGATACGGATAACAATCGAGGAGAATTCAAGCGCGAACAATCACAGTTCCGCGGCCAAATCGGTAGCGATGAATTCCCGGCAGAGGCCGACCGCTATCACCTGTATGTATCGCTAGCCTGCCCATGGGCACACCGAGCGCTGATTTTTCGCCGCTTAAAAAAGCTTGAAACGCTGATCTCTGTTTCCGTGGTAAGCCCAATCATGCTTGAACACGGCTGGACCTTTGATATTGACCAGGGCAGCAGCGGCGATCCGCTTCACAACGCACAGTACTTGCACGAACTGTATACCCGAAACCAGCATGACTACAGCGGACGCGTTACCGTGCCGGTGCTATGGGATAAAAAACAACAGCGCATAGTGAATAACGAGTCCGCCGATATTATTCGGCAATTCAATTACGCCTTTGCAGACCTCGCTGAAAAAACGCAGGACTACTACCCTGAATCGCTGCAAGCGGATATCGATGCCATCAACGACGAGATCTACAACAAGGTAAATAATGGCGTATATCGCTGTGGCTTTGCGACAACGCAACAGGCCTATGAAGACGCCTACGAGGCCCTTTTTTCAACCTTAGACACGATTGAAAGCCAGCTCGGCACACAGCGTTTTCTGTGCGGTGATACCATAAGCGAAGCAGACTGGCGGCTTTTCACCACCCTTATTCGCTTTGATGCTGTTTATCATGGGCATTTCAAGTGCAATCGCCAGCGCCTTGAGGACTACCCCCACCTGTCAAACTACCTTCGCCACCTGTACCAATGGCCTGGCGTCGCCGATACGGTGGATTTTTCTCATATCAAACGGCACTATTACGTTAGTCACCCGATGATCAATCCCACGCAGGTCGTACCTGTCGGCCCAGACATCGACTACCGTCGCCCACACAATCGCAACCAATAGCGCCTTATTGAAAATGCTGGAAATTTCAAACGCCGTCCGCTTACCTGATAACGAGATTGAACTGAGTGCGATTCGCGCTCAGGGCGCGGGCGGTCAAAATGTCAACAAGGTGTCTTCGGCCATACACCTCCGCTTTGATATTCGCGCGTCATCGCTGCCTGAGTTTTATAAAACAGAACTTCTGGCCCTGAAAGATCAACGCATCAGCAAAGACGGTATCGTGGTGATTAAAGCCCAGCAGTTTCGCACTCAGGAACAAAATCGCGAAGATGCCCTGCAACGCCTTCAGGCACTGATCCGCAGCGTCGCTGTTACCCGTAAAGCGCGTCGCCCCACTAAGCCAAGCAAAAGCGCCAAAGCAAAAAGGATGGACAGCAAAACCAAACGGGGGAACATCAAAGCCCTTCGCAAGAAAGTGTTCGATTAACCCCTCTCCCCGACGCCCCTCGGATATACCGTATACCGCCCTCGCCCGAGGCATCTGACACTATCACTCATAGCGTTAGCACGGCCCAGGGCGATAGCGAAATCCAAGGAGAGCACGATGCGTTTGGCAGAAGATATTCAAAATTATATGGAAACGCTGGTGGAGGAAGAGATTGCCCTGCGTGGCCTGGCCGACAAATATGACAACGACTATCTGCAAGACCTTTTTTGTCTGACGCTAAACGCACTACCTCCAAAGTATGTTCGCTATGCTATTGATGTGCTTATGTACATGAGCAAAGAAGAGCGTGCGGCTCTGCAAAAACAGGTTACGCGAGCATTGAATGATGCAACAATTGTGATGGGGAGCAACCGTCGAAAAGAGTCGCGGTCGGAATAATATCAGGCAACACTACTGCCCCTTGACCACCGCCAGCTCCTTACTGGCTTTTGAGGCTTGGTAAAGCTCAGAGAGGCGAGGCGCAATTTTTCTCAACGGCAGTAATTCCTGTACAGCGCCCAATTGATATGCCGCACCCGGCATCCCCCATACCACCGAACTGGCTTCGTCCTGGGCAAGCGTCAGGGCTCCTGCCTCACGCATCGCCAGCATGCCTGCGGCGCCATCTTTCCCCATGCCGGTGAGCAATACACACATTGCATTTTTGCCCATCTCACGGGCCACTGACTCAAACAACACATCGGCAGAGGGCCGGTGACGATTGACCGGCTCCGTCTCATCAACCACGCAATAATAGCGCGCACCGTCGCGCCGCAATCGCAAGTGTTTGCCCCCTGGCGCAATATAGACGTGACCATGCAGCACCCGCATGCCGTCTTCCGCTTCACATACCGCCATCTCGCTGCAGCCATCCATACGTTTGGCGAAAGCCGAGCTAAACATACCAGGTATATGTTGAACGATGACCGTGCCAGGTGTGTCGGCAGGTAGCCCTTGCAAGACCTCGCGAATCGCCTCGGTTCCACCCGTGGAAGCGCCAATCGCCAAAATCTTATCCGTAGTACCAAAGTTCAAGGCTGTTTTGTTCGCCTTTTTACTCGCTACTTTTTTGTGCTCTACTTCGCTCGCTAAGCGGCTTACATTGGCAACACTCGCCGCCTTAACCTTCTCAATTAAGTCGTCGGCATAGGCCTTGATCCCCTCTGCAACATCGACCTCTGGCTTCGCGACAAAATCCACCGCGCCAAGCTCTAAAGCCTCGAGAGTGACCGCTGCCCCCGCCTGAGTTAAGGATGACACCATCACCACAGGCATCGGCCGCAGGCGCATAATATTGCGCAAAAACTGCAAGCCATCCATGCGCGGCATTTCTACATCGAGGGTGATCACATCTGGGGATAACCGCTTAATTTTTTCTCTGGCGATAAACGGGTCTGAGGCCACGCCAACCACTTCAATACCCGGGTCTGAAGACAGAATTTCCGTCAGTAAGTGCCGAATCAACGCTGAATCATCAACCACCAATACCTTAATACGCTGCTCCGGCATAAACACCTCTAACCAATGAACGCCTTATCCCCTTCCCTGAGTGACTTTCAATACACTCAGAATTCCTCCCACTCGTCGCCGCCGGATACGCGCTTACCACTTACGCCGTGATAGTTTGCACTGCTTCCCGCCGCCTCGGGCTTCGCTCTGGAGGGGCTACGCAGCGGTGCCACCGTCTTGCTTGCAGGCGCTACGCCATGGCCCATGGGCGCCTCTGCCTGCTCACCAATTTTAAAGTAGTTCATCCGGTCACTCAGGCCAGAAGAGAGAGTATCCATTGACTGACTGGCCGCCGCAGCCTGCTCTACCAGTGCCGCATTCTCCTGGGTCACTTTATCCATCTCTGATACCGCTTTATTCACTTGCTCAATGCCGGCTGACTGCTCCTGACTGGCCAGCGCGATTTCAGAAATAATGTCCGATACCTTTTTCACGCTTTGAACAATCTCTTCAAGCGTTGAGCCAGACTCGTCTATCAACCTTGAACCCTCTTCGACTTTCTCGACGCTGTCTTTAATCAGGGTTTTAATCTCTTTGGCGGCCTCCGCACTGCGTTGTGCCAAATTACGTACCTCTGATGCCACCACAGCGAAACCACGCCCTTGCTCTCCCGCGCGCGCGGCCTCGACGGCGGCATTAAGCGCAAGCAGGTTAGTCTGGAAGGCTATCTCATCGATCACCCCGATGATGTCGGAAATACGTTTCGAAGACGAATTAATCTCGCGCATTGCATCGACCGCGCGGCCGACAACATCGCCGCCTTTTTCTGCTTGTCCCCGCGCCCCGGAAGCCAGGGTATTTGCCTGCGAGGCATTCTCAGCATTCTGTTTAACCGTTGCAGTAAATTGCTCAACGCTGGATGCGGTCTCTTCCAACGACGCGGCCTGAGCTTCCGTTCGATTCGATAAGTCGAGGTTACCTTGCGCAATCTCAGACGCGGAGCTGCGAATACCCATCGCGGCCTCTCGAATCTGCACCACCATGTCCTTCAAGTTACCCACAGAGGTATTGACTGCATCCTGCATCGACGCGAACTGGCCTTGATACTGACCGGCCATCACTTCCATCAAATCACCTTCAGCAAGCGCTTCCATGACGCGCGAGCTTTCTCTAAGCGGCTCTGCAATGGTGTCCATAAGGCTGTTCAAACCCTCGCCAAGGCGCTGTAGGAATCCGGTCGTCCCATCAAGGTCAATCCGCGCCTCAAGCTGGCCTGCAATGGCGCTATCTACCAGCTCTTTAATCTGCTGCTCTGCATTATTCTGATCATCGACAATGGCATCCATCAAACCGTTAACAGACTTACCAAGCCGCTGCATAAAGCCAGAATAGTTCTCCGCATCCAAGCGCTGATCAAGCTGCCCCTCAGCCGCTGCGGAAATCAGGCTGGCAATCTGCCGCTCGGCATCCTTCTGCTCCGTAATATCCTTCCACTCGACCATATTGCCCATGTAGTCGCCATTTGCATCCAAAATTGCGGTGGCGTTCACCTCAAATTCCAGGTCAGCAATTTTAATTTCCGCCTTCGCCGGCAGCGCGGCCACATTGGCAAGCAGCCCACGCTGATGCGCGGGGTTCTTGTGGAATTGGTCAATAGACTGCCCGACAAGATTATCAGCAGAGAAGCCCGGGAAATGCTCCCTTAGTATTGCTTCGCGGTTTTTTAGCATTTCTACTACCGCGGGATTCGCGTAGGTAATATTCAGGTCAGCGTCGCACATCATAAAGTTCGCATCAGCGCCGTTTACTGCAGACTGTAATGCCGCCACCTGCGTTTCGCGTGCGCGCTGCTCGGTAACATCGAGCCACTCCAAGGTGTTGCCAATGTAATTACCCTTGGCGTCGATTTGCGCGGTCACATTAATATTGAAAGTCAGGTGCCCTACGTGAATATCGGCCGAATGCGGCAGGTTGGCTGGGTCGGCGAGCATTTTGCGCTGATGAGCGGGATTCTTGTGAAAGATATCAATGCAAGTGCCAACGATATTGTCGACATCGAAGCCTGGGTATATCGCTGCCAAAGCCTCTCGATGACTGCCCAATAGGGTCTGCGTAGATTCGTTGACATAGGTGACATTAAAATCGCGATCAATCATCATGATCGCTGTCATCGCCGAGCCAACAGCCGTCTGCAGACGTGCAACCTCCGTTTCTTTAGCTCGAACGTCTGTCACATCGAGCCACTCTAAGGTGTTACCAATGTAATTGCCTTTGCCATCTATCTGCGCAGTCACATTGATATTGAAGGTGAGATCGCCCACATGAATATCTGCCGAGTGCGGCAAGTTTGCAGGGTCTGCCAGTAACCGCCGCTGGTGTTGAGGGTCCTTGTGAAAAATATCGATGCAGGTGCCGACGATATTTTGCACGTCAAAGCCTGGATATACCGACGCCAACGCAGCGCCGTGCTTTTGCAGCAACGCCTCAGTTGCCGTATTCACATAGGTCACCGTCAAATCGCGATCGACCATCATAATAGCGGTCATCGCACTATCTACCGCCGTTTGTAGCCGCGCAACCTTATCTTCGTGAGCGCGTTGAGCCGTCACGTCTAACCACTCAAGCGTGTTACCAATATAATTACCGCTATCATCAATTTGCGCAGTCACGTTGATATTGAAAATAAGTTCGCCGACATGAATATCGGCCGAGTGTGGTAGGTTGCCAGGGTTCGCCAGCAAGCCGCGCTGATGGGCCGGATCCTTGTGAAAAATATCGATGCAGGTACCCACGATATTATTCGCATCAAAGCCTGGATACGTGGCCGCCAAGGCATCTGCGTGCTTAGCAAGTAGCTTTTGCGTGGAGTCATTCACATAGGTGACCACGAGGTCGCGGTCGACCATCATGATAGCGGTCATCGCCCCACCGACGGCAGTTCGCCAACGCGCCAACTCCTGAAGTTGTTGTTGATCGGCTTTGCTGCGACGGGGGGTCTTCGCAGTGCTAGTAGTACGGCGGGCCGTTGCGGGTTTTGTATTCTGCGCTGCCATATGATTTCTCCTGAACCTATCTATGCTGCCCTATCTCATACCTCTGGTCATGAGAGCCGGCTAATTATCTAATCGCTGATATATCGTTCTGCCGATCAGTGCGTACTTATCGGTCACCCCCGCGAGATTTTCAGAGTGGCCAATGATCAACACATCACCAGGTTTTTGTAGTTTTGCAATTTTGCTAAATATTTTTCTTTGCGTGTCTTTATCAAAATAGATAATGACATTGCGAAAAAAAATAAGATCGAAACCCTTCTTAAACGGGAACTCATCTAAAAAATTCAGTTGGCGAAACACCATATTGGTGCGCACGTCATCGCGAACCTTAACGAATCCTTTGCGCGGGCCTTTTCCGCGCATAAAAAAACGGGATAGCAGCCGCTCATCAATACCTTCAACGCGCGCTGCGTCATAAACACCCTGTTCTGCTTTGCGCAATACTGACGTGTCGATATCGGTGCACAGAATCTTCAGATCCCATGAGTCTGGGTTAGCGATGCTATCCAATACCGTCATCGCGATACTGTAAGGCTCTTCACCACTGCTGCATCCAGCTGACCAAATCCGGCAATACTTGGACGCCATATCACGGCTGGCAATAAAGTCTTTAAGAAACTCGAAATGGTGCGGCTCCCGGAAAAAACTGGTGAAGTTTGTCGTGATGGCGTTGATAAAATCGGTGACTTCCGATTCCTCATTTTGCTCGAAGTACTCAATGTATTCCGAGAAATTGCGAAGATTCAATTTACGAAGACGCTTGGCAAAGCGACTGTATACGAGTTGACGCTTTTCCTCCCCCAAGGTAATCCCTGTGCGCGCGTACACTATCTCTTTTAACTTATCGAAGTCGCGATCTTTGAACTGAAATTCAAACTTCACGTCAGATAGATCTTCCGCAGCACTCACAGCAACGCCCCTAGGTTAAGCACTGAAACTTCACTCTGAGTACATCATAGCGATTGCCTCACAGACCATAAGTAATGGCACCTACCGCAATTACGATAACCATCAATGAGAAATACAGGTCTTCAGAGAAATCACCACCGCGCCTCCAACAGCCATTAAGGCGGCGCAGGCGATTTGTCCGGCGAGTGTCGGGACGGCAAAGACAACCGAGCACCCTCCAACGGCAAGCATAGAGAAGACGGCGATCCATTTTGTTCGGCAGTTTACACAGCGCTGACGTTCCCAGCGCTTTATCGTCGGGCCGAACAAACGACTCGCTAACAAACGTTGATGACAGCGCTCAGAACTCTTTGAAAAACACGCTGCGGTAAGCAGCAAAAAGGGAGTGGTCGGGAGTAATGGCAGAAACACACCAGCCAATGCCAGTAACAGGAACAGAAGCCCCGCAGACAGATAAAACATCCGTGCGACGCCAGTCGCTTCTATCGCTTTCATCGCTACGAGACGACGAAGTATAACTTGCCATTACCATAGCGCGGGATCGGCACGTTAAAACCTACCACCGCTGAACCCTCTAGGGTGCCAACGGCATCTGCCAACGCAGCCCCTTCGACGAGTTCCACCAGCTTTATATGGGTGGATTGATCATTCATCAGCAATCGCGAACAAATGTTCGCCACTTCGTAGAAGTTAGCCCGCACACCCTCGGAGAGATCCTCGTCTTTAGCCATATCCTCAGCGCCACCTTTGGGAATCATTGAAAGTGCGGCTCCCGAAAATGCGGCGAATGAATAATCGGCAACGAGCATAGCAACCAGTGCACCCTCATCATCGACATAGCTCGCCCCTATCGCAGATGATGGCAGAGACGCATCACCGTCGCCCACCTCTAAGTCATCGACGCCGAAAAGCATGGCGAGCATACTCGCTACCGAACCGGCCTTGGGTTTTAACAGTGATGCCATGGAATTTTCCTTCTACATGATCGCGCTTAGTACTTTTTGAAAGGAGTCCACAGAGAACGGCTTTGAAATCAAGAACTTCGCGCCACCGGCGGTCGCCTTGGCACGCATTTCTGAAGTGGCTTCGGTGGTTATAAACCCAAACTTGGTTTTCAGCCCCTCCTCATTCATGGCTTCTAAAAGCTCGATGCCGGTCATATTTGGCATATTCCAATCTGCGAGGACTAAATCTGGCAACTGCCCTTTCACCATTTCCAGGGCCACGGCGCCATCCTCAGCCTGAGAAACGTCATTGCCGTCAAAGCCTGCTTGACGCAATGTTCTAATAATCATATTTCTCATCGCCGCACTGTCGTCGACCACAAGTATGTTCATGCTTAGCCACCTTTTTCATCGAAATTGCGCAATACCTCTATGCTAATAATTCCAGCACACACATCGCGAAACCCCCAATTAGTGAACATACCTATTGTTGCAAAGGCGCTGCCAATGAGATTGTTTACAGATAACTTTTCCGGGATTACGCCAATGGAAAGTGCAAAATCACTGGTAACAAATGCGAGCTCCTTGGTGTCTTTTCCGAGTATCGCCATTGAAGTTGGCAAAGTGATTAATAGCGAAGATGGTTCCGTTCGAGACGTCGCTAAACTCATTGAATCAGACCCTGCCTTAACAGCAAAATTACTTCGAGTGGCAAACAGCGCAGCCTTCCCCAGTGTCTCGGAGGTCGACACTGTCCCTAAAGCGATTACCCGCATTGGTTCTCGCACGATCAATCAAGTATTAACGGGAATCGAGGTTGCACGCTGCTTCGAAGGCGTCGAAAACGCCGCCTTTTCCATTGACGAGTTTTGGCGCCACAGCATTTATACCGCACTGATCGCGCAGAATATCGCCAACATTTGCGGGAAAGTGGAGCCCGGCGTGGCGTTTACCGCAGGCCTGCTACACGATATTGGCGATCTTATTTTATATAACGCGACAAAAGAGCATGGTGAACAATGTTTCTCACAATCGCTGCTCGACAACGACGGTCTGGAAACTTATAGAACTGAGCAAGATTTTTTTGGCTTTGACCACAGTGACGTCGGCTACGAATTAGCCAGTCAGTGGTCACTGCCAACGTCCATTCAAGAGAGTATTCTTGCTCACCACACACCGAGTAAACTAGAGGACATTCCAGACCTGGTATATGTGGTGCATATCGCAAATAGCCTCGCTGTGTTATGTGAACTCGACAGCAACGATTTTTCTGAGGCGGCGCCGATTTTGGACGCAGCGTGGCAGACTTTAGGTCTGAGCCCAAGCCAGGCAACAGAGATTATTGGCGACATCAAAGCCAGTGCTGAAGACATTCTCCAGGCATTTTCTGCTTAAATATTTAGGCCCACTTAACGTCGCTCACTCCTCCTAGCTATCGGCAAAATAACCTTCAATAGGTGGGATTCATCCAGTGTTAACAGGCCCTAGTCAAAGAGTTCAATATCACCATACTCCGGCTTCTCAACCAATGTTTTACCGTAGTCGATTTCTTCTCTGGCAATTTGCTGTGCATGCAGAGAACGCAATCTCTTCACTAACACCTGGCCCGTAGTGGGAAAATAATTCACCTTCCTGGAAAAACTCTCGCCCAAGTCTGCGGCAGCTATCGGGTAGCCTTCTACACTGAGGAACTCTCGAACAAATTTGATATTTTTTGCACCAATATCAGTGAGTCCTCGCATTATTTTGCCGCCGCCGAACAGTTTGATCTCCAAGCGCCTTTTATCACCGCCACGACGGACAATATCGTTGATCAAATGCTCCATTGCGTAAATACCGTAGCGCGCCGCCACACCATCTGCAGCGACGTCGCCGCCGGGCAGCATAAAGTGATTTAAACCACCGACACCAATCTCAGGATCGCGAATACAGGCTGCGATACACGACCCCAGCACGGTTGATATCATCTGATCACTTCGGTCTGTAACGTAGTATTGCCCTGGCAATACGCGAACCGCATACACGTTGTGTACACTGTCCCAGTGGCAGGAGACGCCAGGGTAGTGTTCGGAGATTTCACTTCGATTGCGATTTGGCATATTCAAGCAAACGCGCTCCGCCCGTTGTTATGGCCCTACTATTGGTCTAGTGCGTCGCCAGCCTCATTACATACTTGGCGATGCACGTCATGTTCTACCGGGCAGCTGTAGCTGCTAGCTAATGTTGCAAGCTCAGAATGCTCGCTATCCAATGCCTTCATTCGCTCAGCGCTGTCTGCAATATGACCAAGGCGCTGAGCACTGCTATCAAACATCTGCAGGCGCTCTGTAATGGCAGTTAATGCGTTGCGGACCGCCTCAACATCCTCAGGCTCACTGCCGCCATCGCGCTCCATCCGATCCAGTGCTGAAGTAATCTCCATGAACAGAAGAATAATGTCACAGGCTTCATCCTCGAGCTCCGATGCAACCGCGCGCAATTGAGCCGTATATACAGAGAGTACTCGCCGGTCCTCTTCCGACCTCGGTGACATACCGCGATTTACCTCTCGACTGAGTACCACCATTAAAGCCTCTTTCCCGGGTTCCCACTTAAGGGGTCATGCTGCCAACAACGAGGCGAACCCTGCACGACGTATCACGGCATCGATTTCGTCAGGAAAGCCTTGATAGCTAACCTCTCGACCGGTTTTCTGCTGACTCTGTCGGAACAACGCCAATAACTGCAGACCGGCACTATCGACCTGCTCAACGGTCGATGCATCTATACTGATATCGCCGTCTGTGTCGGCAGCAAATTCAGCCAAAACCTGATAGAGAGAACCGGCACTGGCAATAACAAGTTCACTGGGAAGTGACCTACCACCGACCTCACTCTGTTCGCTGGTGAGTAGAACAACAAAACCGTCGTCTTCGGCGTTCGAAGCCGCCGAACCTTGTTCTGGGCCGTTTACGTCGGCGCCCGAACCCTCTTCAGGCTCATCACCCAAAAGAATAATAAATTCTTCATCTGCCATCGCGTTTTCTCACGCCGTTTTCGCCATATGCGCCGGCGCATCATGGTTGAGTTCATTCCCAGAGAAAAGCTTGTCGATATTTAGAAGAATGAGCATCTTTTCATCGACGGTAGACAAACCTTTCACATAGTCACTACTCACGCCACCCGCGCCGACTTCAGGCAAGGCCTGTATGTTGGCATCATCTAAGCGATACACTTCCGATACCCCGTCAACCACCATACCAATGGTTCTGGGTTTGTCAGCGCTCTCGACTTTGACAACAATAATCACCGTGGTCGGACCGTGGGGTATGGCCTCCATATTAAAACGCTTTCGGAGGTCGATAATTGGAACAATAGCGCCCCGCAAATTCATGACACCAAGGACAAAGTCCGGCGAATTCGGAATAGGTGTCACGGTGTCCCAACCCTGAATACCTTGAACACGCAATATTTCGACGCCGTATTCTTCACCGTTCAACACAAAGGTCAGATACTGGTTGGCATCGCCGGCGCTCAACTGATCGTCAGGGCTGTTGCTGTATTCACTTGTCATTCGATTTCCCCTACTTTTTAAGCGGCGTTTGAGTCATTGGCTTTGGCATCGCCTGCGTCGCGTACCAGGCCCGGCACGTCGATAATCATGGCAACGTTGCCGTCTCCCAAAATTGTTGCACCCGCAAGGCCGGTGACCGGCATGTAGTTTTCCTCAAGGCTTTTAATGACGACCTGCTGCTGATCTAATAGCTCGTCGACAAATAGCCCCAAGCGCTTTCCATCACTCTCCACGACGACCATCAACTCGCCATCGCTCTCGAGATATGTTTTTCTCGGTGCGGAGCAATTTAAATTAAAGCGCTCACGCAGTCTCACCACGGGGATGTAATCCTCCCGCAACCGATAGACAACAGAGCCCCCGGCCAAACGCTTTATCTGGTTTGGCGGCACAAGCACCGTTTCTACAATGGACCTTAGCGAGAAGATGTAGACATCATCACCCACCCGCACGAGCTGGCCATCGAGAATAGCCAACGTGAGGGGAAGACGTATTTTCAGACAGGAGCCTTTTCCCTGCTCGGAGTGAATATCAATTCGACCGCCCAAGTCGGCGATGTTTCGTCGCACGACATCCATACCTACACCGCGGCCAGACAAATCGCTCACGGCCTCGGCTGTCGAAAAGCCCGGCTGGAAGATTAGGTGATGAATTTGCTCTTCGCTGAGCTGCTCAGTTTCGCTAACCACACCACGCTCTATCGCAATTTGGTGAATTCTTTTGGCATTCAGACCCGCGCCGTCATCTTCAACTTCAATAACGATACTGCCGCCTTCGTGGTACGCGCTCAGTTTAAGCGTGCCCACTTCCGGCTTGCCTGCCGCGAGGCGCTGCTCAGGCATCTCTATGCCGTGATCTAAGGAATTGCGAACCAGGTGTACTAACGGGTCGCTCATCTTTTCGAGAACGGTTTTATCCAGCTCAGTGTCTTCCCCGGATAATACGAGCTCTACTTTCTTGCCCAGCTTACTACTGATATCCCGTACCAAGCGCTTAAAGCGACTAAAGCTACTGCTAATCGGCAACATGCGTATTTGCATCGCACTCTCTTGCAGCTCCCGAGTGTGCCGTTCTAACACCATAAGTCCATCGCGCAGACCGGATTTCGCACCTCTTTCACCGCCATCTTCGCCAAACCGCGCCAGCATAGACTGCGTGATAACCAGCTCACCGACGAGATTCAACAGGGCATCAATTTTATCGATATTTACGCGAATCGACCCCGAGTCCCGGCTAGCGGCGGCAGGAGCGGCAGCAGGCTTCGCGACATTTGATTCACTTTTTGGCGGCTCAAGTTGGGCGACGGTATTGGCACTTTCAACAGCGCCCGTATCGGCTGTTACGTCAGCTTGCAGGTTCCGACAGTGTATTTTTAGCTCACACTGCTCCTTCACCCATTCAAACGCAGCCTCAATCGCCCCAGCGTCTACGTCGGCTTCCAATTCCAGAAACCAGCCGCAGTAACAACTTTCCGGGTCAACGGAATCAAACTCGGTATCGCCTGACAATTCAGCGACGACATGTAGCTTTCCCAGCGACTCCAGCTCTCTAAAAATGCGAACGGGCTCATTGCCGGTTTTGAATATATTCGCATCCGGCCTGAACTCGATGTCCCAGACTTTTACGCCCGATCCTAGAGCCACAATCTCATTGCTTTCAGCTGCAGACTCCGGCGTTGCAGAGACTGACGTGCTGCCCAGCAGGGCATTTATTTTCTCCTGGCACTCCGTCACGGAATTCAAGTCAAGCTCGGCATCATCCTTGAGCGCAGCGAGCATACCGCGCACACAATCAACGGCGCCGAGTAACACTTCGATAAGGTCTTCGCTCACCGCTCGCTGATTACTGCGCAGCTGGTCTAAAAGCGTCTCAACACCGTGGGTGAATTCTGAAATTGCGGTGAAGCCAAATGTTGCGGCACCCCCTTTTATCGAATGTGCCGCTCGGAAAATCGTATTGATAAGCTCTGGGTCGGCATTGCCAGGCTCCAGCCCCAGAAGCCCCGACTCCATTACATCGATACCTTCCTCGCTCTCTTCGAAGAAAATATCGTGGATTTCCTTCATATCCAAATCAATGGACATATATCAACTCCTAGCCAAGCACGCGATCGATAACCTTTATCAGCGACTCAGGGTTAAACGGCTTCACTATCCAGCCTGTTGCACCGGCCTGTTTGCCACGAAGTTTCATATCAGACGCCGACTCGGTCGTCAGGATCAAAATGGGGGTAAACCGACAGGTATCCAGCTTGCGTAGATGCTCAGTCAGCGTAATACCATCCATTATCGGCATGTGGACGTCGGTAATGACGACGTCGTAGGCATTGGCTTCTGCCAGCTCCAACCCTTCTTGACCATCACTTGCCGATTCCACACTATGGCCGGCCTTGCTCAGCGTGGCAGACACCAGCTTCCGGATAGATGGTGAATCGTCAACCGCTAAAATATTCGCCATAGCCCCGCTCCATCTTTTTACTCGCTGCACTGCTGATTTTTAGAGTCCCCAACGCTAGTCAGTACATAGACTTCACGAAAGCCTAAGTATTCGTAATTGTACTAATCTGGGCGGGACATCACGCAGACAGTACGCAAGCCCACGCGATGATTTGAGGGCATCGCTACGCTACGAAGCCCCAACTTCGTTATGCGAATATCAGCTAGGTACAAACTCGAATCCCTTCTCTGACAAACATCTCAGATACTCTAATTCACACTGAACGCCACAAGGGATTCGCCGCTATGGAACGCAAGCAACCAACGGGGCTCGCTATCTTTGCAAATGTCTTACTTCTGTGCGTGAGTGCGGCTGTCGCGCCGACTGAAATTAGCATCATGAGCGGCATCGCTATGCTAGCGATCTTACTTCTTAGCGCTGCAGCGTTAAGTGGCTGGCACCAACACAGCTAATTAGGTATGACATTACGCAAGCAACTAACGCTGATTTTATGCGCGTTCGCGCTCCTGCCGCTGCTGTTCTTTGGTGCGGTGGACTATTCCATGTCTGTAGCTCAACTCAAAGCCGCGGCTATGCGGGAGCTAACAGCGCTAAGCGACATCCAGCGAGAGCGCCTACTCAACCAGGTTAATCAACACAAACAACAAATGTTAATGATTGCCCAGGCACCCGCTTTGACGCAGGCAGCCTACGCTGTATGGCAGGGCGATGCCGACAACCATAATTTGGGGGCAGCACTGGAAGACGCGCTTTCCCTAGCGCCAAACGTGACCGAAGCGCATATCTATGGCCCCGCAAACACACTGCAGAGTCGCGTTTTTGGTGCGGGATATAATGCGCAGACACCAACTGACAGCCGCCGATATTCTGAGATCTCGTTATCCCACGACACCAATGGGCAGGCGCTGCTCGTCGACGAAGCCCCCATTTACCACAGTGGAAAATTTGTCGGCCGGATTCGCCTGTACACAAATGCTGAACCGCTACTGCACATATTTACCGACTACAGCGGCATGGGTGAGACCGGCGAATCAATACTGATCCAACCCGACCAGGACCTCCGAGTCAAAGCGCTACACAAACGCCGATATAATGACCGTGGCGACTTGACCTACAACCCCTTTCGTCCGCCCTTTAATAGCAATCACAAAGAGGCGTACGACGTTTTTGATTATCGCGGCGAAGCCGTGCTCTTAGTGGGTCAATTCTTTCCCGAGTTGAACTGGGGAATTATTGTTAAGCGCGATATCAGCGAGATACTAGGTCCTGCCAAGGCTATGCTATCCCGCCTCAACATATTCATTATCGCGATTGCCGGACTCAGCATAATTATTGCCCTGCGTGCAGCAGCGATTATTCATCGCCCCGTGGCGAAGCTAACGCAAACCGCAGAGCGCATTCGCACAGGTGATCTACGCAAGCGGGCCGATGAGTGCGGTCACAATGAAATGGCGGTATTGGGTCGCGCTATTAACGGCATGCTCGACCAGCTTATCGACGATAATACCCAGCTTGAGAAAGCCGTCGCGCAGCGCACCTTCGAGGCGGAGTCTGCAAGAGAGCGAGCCGAGGAAAATAGCCGGCTACAAAGCGAGTTTCTGGCCAATATGAGCCATGAAGTCCGCACACCACTGAATGGTATTATGGGTATCGCGAGCATACTAAAACGGTCGGTCAGTGACGACCGAACACAAGAGTACCTCGACATCATCGAAAACTCTGGGCAAAACCTGCTTGTCATTATCGATGACATATTAGAATTATCGCGCGCAAACACCGGGCAACTCTGTCTTCACAACGACGACTTTAGCGCCCGCGATGTCTTTTCCACTGTACTGAAATCATCTGCTGATGCGGCCAGGGAGAAAGGGCTCGCATTTACCGTAGCGTTTTCCAGCAATGTGCCACGCACCTTGCACGGCGATGCTACACGACTTACGCAGGTGTTAAAGCAGTTGCTTAGCAATGCTTTGAAGTTTACCCAGTCAGGGAACATAGACGTTAAAATTAGTTGGTCGGCGACGTCTGCTTCTCGCGGTCAGCTTTGCCTGTCCGTTACCGATACCGGCATCGGTATCCCGCCATCAAAACAACAAGATGTCTTCAAGCCCTTTGTTCAGGCTGACGGTGGCAGCACTCGCCGCTACGGGGGCAACGGTTTAGGGTTGAGCATTGTCTCCCACATCGTCGCCATCATGAACGGCCGCATTGACGTCACCAGCACGGAGAACCGCGGCACGACATTCACCGTAACTACCGAATTACTCGTTGCTGAGCCAGCACCACTGGCAAGCCAGAGAACGGATCACGTTAATGGCAAACATGCCGATGCAAGCACAGCAAACATAGAGTCCAGCTCGCCAGCGAGTGGGAACGTACATCAACTACAGCCGCCAGCCCAGCGAGCGGCGCAAACCAGAATGAGACCTGCAACGGCGAAACTCTCATCACAAGCAGCTACACTGGCATTTATAGATGACTGCACGTCGTTGCCAGAACCGGCGGTAGAGGACGATAGACACATGATACTGGATGAACAACGCCTGCGTGATATTACCCGCAACAAGCCTGCACTCATCACCAGCATCTCTCAGCTCTTTATCGATGAGCTTCCAGATATGTTGCAAAGTATCGATGACGCCTATGCCAAGGGCGAGCGCGACGAGCTCGCTCAGGCCGTTCACAGGCTGAAAAGCGCACTGGGGAATTTCGCAACGCAGGAATACTACCGCGACGTTAGTGGATTGGAGGCCCAGGCCAAGGAGTCTGACGAACCGCTATCCCTGTGGCGTGAAAAATGGGATACAGTCATCCTTAAACTACAATTACTGGAAAATGAGTTAAAGGATATAGCGGGCCTCTAGCCAATGGATATTTTACTGGTCGACGACGACCCAATCACTCGCCTCGCGCTTTGCGCCGCAGTAGAAGACTGGGGCTTTACGCCCATTGTCGCGAAAAGTGGTGAACAAGCGCTCGAGATCCTGAATGAAGACAGCCCGCCTCACCTTCTTATCATCGACTGGTCGATGCCGGGAATGAGTGGCCCTGAACTGTGTGAAAATATACGGCTGCGAGATGACGGCCAGTTCTTCTACATTCTTATGCTCACCGGCAAAGAGGGCAATGAGGCGGTTATAGAAGCGATGGAGTCTGGCGCCGACGACTTCTTGAGCAAACCCTTTGATCACCGCGTGCTCAAGGTTCGGCTCGCCGCAGGCAGCCGCATCGTTCGCCTGGAGCAAACCCTCAATCAACTGGCTTCCCGCGATTCTTTAACCCAGTGCTGGAATCGTCGAATGATCGATGAGCTACTCGACTCAGCGATTGCCGAAGCCCGCCGCAAAACCTCAAACCTGTCGCTGATGGTGCTGGATATCGACCATTTTAAGAAAGTAAACGACACCCACGGCCACGCCGCCGGCGATGTTGCCCTTAAGCATATGGTGAATATTCTCAATACCAATTTACGAGAGTACGACCAGGTCGGGCGCTATGGCGGAGAGGAATTTGTGGTGATCCTACCCTCCACCGACAAGGATTCTGCGTGGGGCGTTGCCGAACGTATCCGCGCCTCTCTGCAGTACCACCCAGCTCAGGTTGACACTCAGCTCGGTATATCAATGACGGTAAGCATTGGTATTACAGAGTTCCGGCACGACGGTAGCGACAGCCGCATAAGCCTGTTTGAGCGGGCCGATCGGGCTCTGTATACCGCTAAGCATTCCGGCCGTAACCGCGTCGTCTATGGTGATTAGGCGCTGAACTTTCTTTGGCGCCGCGCTCGTTTTAATATAGACGAATTAAAAACACCAAAACACATCTCACTCGTCATGAGTCGCGTATAACGCCGTAACACCAACACAATGGAAATGATCATGCCTAGCCCCAGTCTCACATTGAGCCATGGCTCTGATATTCGGCCTCCGCGTCTCATGAACACCCTCGGAGAATTTGGTCGCGCCGCCAAGGAATGCAGCTTGCTAGTTTCCCGCCATCGGCAGCTCGCAAAATTACCCAGAGGCGACGGTCATCCTGTTATCGCCCTCCCCGGCTATGGCGGCGACGATGGCAGCATGTCAGCATTGCGATACTGGCTACGGCGCTGGAACTACCAGGCTGAACCGTGGAAACTGGGCCGAAATATTCCCGCCGGGCGCATCTCACAAATGGAGCACATGCACGAGTTTCAAGAGCATATGCTAAGCCGCATCCAGCAGCGCGTAGATGATTTATACGAACTGTGCGACAGACAACCAATCAGTCTTATTGGCTGGAGCCTGGGGGGCATTTACGCCAACGCCATGGCGCAGCGTGAGCCGGAGAAAATCCGTCGCGTGATTAGCCTTGGCACCCCCTACGGTGACCCGAAAGGGACCGCTGCTTGGAATGTCCTCAAGTTACTCAATCGCAGCACAACGCCCGACCACGAGCAAAACACGGATCAGTGGGTAGAACTGAATGCAGGGCCGCGCACCGTGCCGACAACGGTGATCTATAGCCCCTGCGACGGGATTGTGTCGCCCTCTATCGCCCGACTTGAAGGGCCAAATATCGACAATATCGAGGTCGAGTCCAGTCACCTCGCTTTTGCTTGGAATCCCGCCGTTATGGAGAAAGTCGCCGAGGTTCTCGCTCGCCCCCTCCCCTGAGCACGTTATCGCCGCGTCATTGCGGCAATCCCCCCACATCGTAGCGGCGCGCTCCCCCAGCGCGGTGTGCCAACAGCCCCTAGTACAAATGGGCTGTTGCGTGCAGTAGTCGAATATGCTTTAACTGCACACTGCAACATAACAATAATCAGCACCAATGGAGCACTACGTGAAGAACACAACCCCTATTGCAGCAGGGCTGTGCCTGCTCGCCAGTTCAATCGCCCAATTAAGCTACGCCCAAGAGAAAAATACGCCTCGCGGTCTGGAAGAGGTGATTGTTACCGCCCAGAAAAAAGCGGAGTCCCTACAGGATACGCCCATTTCACTGACCGCCTTCGGCGAAGAGCGCCTAGAAATTGACGGCATCAATAATTTGAACGATATCGGCTCCAAGGTCCCCAGCCTGACTATTGAGCCATTTCCGATCAACAATGCAACATTGCGAATTTTTATCCGCGGTATCGGCCTGTCTGACGTTCAGGTAACGCAGGATCCGCCGATCGGGATTTATGTGGACGGCGTTTATATCGCACGTTCCACAGGCACGGCGCTAGACGTCGCTGAATTACAGCGCATAGAAGTACTCCGCGGCCCCCAGGGCACACTATACGGCCGCAATACCACTGGTGGCGCCATCAATCTAGTGACTAAGCGCCCAACGACTGAGGCCTTCGAATTCAAAGAAAAACTCACATTTGGCAACCGCAACCAGTTCACCTCTAAAACCACCGCTAACATTCCCATCAGCGATACCTTGGCGGCCAAGGTCGCCTATCTGACGACGGAAATGGACGGTTTCATCGAAAACACCGGCCCCGGCGGTGATTTTGGCGACCGCGAAGTCGAGGGCTATCGCATCGACTTTCGCTGGGATATCAGTGACACCATGACCTTGGATTACGCCTATGACAAATCCGAGTATGAATACATAAACTACATGTATCAGTCGATTCGCCCCGGCGAACAAAACAAAGGGCAAGCCGAGCCCGTTAGAGAGTTTTCGGTAAGCCAAGCTAAGCACAGTGAAGACCGCTTCGACTCCATGGAAACGTTCCGCCCGATGGAGACGTCAGAAACCGAGATTGAAGGCCACTCCCTTATCCTGACCAAAGATTTTGAAAATGTTCAGGTGAAATACATCGCAGCCTATCGCGAATTGTATGACGCGTCGTATGCCGACTTAGGCGGCGGAATAGGCTCAGGCCGCTACCGCACCGATTCACATGAATACTGCGGGCCCGCAGTCGAGGCACAAACTGGCGAGGAATGCCTGCCTCTCGTCGTGCCGAAAATCTCTCAAGAACAAACCTCTCACGAGCTGCAGTTTGCAGGGAGCTTGTTTAAAGATTCTGTTGACTACATCGTGGGCGCGTACTACTTCGAAGAAGAGGCTACAGAAAATAACGCGCCGCTACACCACCAGTTCAGCTCGGAAATCAGTGATAACGTTATTCCTATCCCTGTCTTGGGAGAAATTCTGGGAAGCACGCTACTCACAGCTGGCGACGTTAAGATCGTCAATATGTTGTCGCAGCGCTACGACATCGAGAACACCGCCAAAGCGGTATTCGGCCAGTTTACCTGGACACCAGGCATTCTCGATGAGCGTTTACACCTGACCTTTGGCGCTCGCTATTCCAAAGACTCCCGCGAAGCACTGAAGAATCAGACAGATAAAACTTACCTAGAAATAGGCACGTTAAACCAAGCAATAGATATGCAGAACTTGGGTCCATTGCAGCCTGTTTTGGGTGCAGGTGGCTTCTTATTACCGGGCGATCGCGCTTTCGATAACATTTACGCATCGAAGGATTTCACCGACAGCTCCTTCAGCTTTATTGCCGAATTTGACCTGACCGAGGACATCAACCTCTACGGTAAATTTATCCAGGCCTATAAATCAGGCGGTTTCAACACACGCGACCCACAGCGCGGCTCCACAGGCACGCCTTCCGGCCCGACCACGCCAGAGGGACGCGGTGACGACACGGATCAGCCCGCACCAGATGGCGTCGTCTACGGCTACGGCTTTGCTGACGGCTTCGACGAAGAACACGTAGACTCCATTGAAGCAGGGATCAAGAGCGAGTTACTAGATCGCCGGCTACGCATAAATGCCAACCTATTTTACAGCGAGTACACCGACATTCAGCTCAACTTTATCCTCGCCGGCACCATTGCCGACACCAAGGTGGCGAATGCAGGTGAAGCGGAAATGCGCGGCCTCGAAGCTGACATCACCTTCATGGCGACAGACAACTTGATGCTGATGCTCAACTACGCCTACCTCGACGCGGAAGTAACCAAGGCCGTGGACAAGGCCGGTAACGATGTCACCGATACCTTCGTGTTCTATTCCGCGCCAGAGCACAGCTACACGGCGTCTGCGGACTGGACGATCGGCTCTTGGGATTGGGGCGTGCTGTCGGCCAATGTCAGCTATAACTTCATGGACGACCGCAACGGCGGTGTGCGCGAAGCCAATGCCGTCAACACCTTCATTGGTAGCTACGGACTGTGGAATGGCCGTTTAAGTCTCAGCCAAGTGCCCGTAAGTCGATTTGGTACATTAAATATCGGCCTATGGGGTAAAAACCTCGGCGATGAGGAATACGAAATCACGGCTATCGACAACCTGCCACACAGTGACCGAGCCGTTATCTGGGGAGAGCCTCGAACCTATGGTATCGACGTAATCTACGAGTTCTAACCGCCCACTTACTAAGCAATAAAAAAGGCAGCCCAAGGGCTGCCTTTTTTACGATGCAATTCCTTCTAGATCTTAATGAAAGGTTGCACCAATTTAGCGATCCACCCTCGGAACTCCAGTGGCGCATCCATCCCCGCCAAACAGATACAGTCTTGATCTGCATCGGCGATTGGCTGGTGCTCGACAGAGCCATCCAAATCAGCAAAGTCTCCCGCGTTGAACTTCCCGAGACTGTCGCGATATCCACCGCGCAAAATCAGTGTCAGTTCGTGGCCGCGATGAGAATGAACGGGCATTTGCTTACCAGCCGCAATTCTTAATAATTTGGCGTCCCCCTCCCCGCACTTCAAATCCACCTGTTTCATGCCGGGAACGATACTTTTCCACGGCAGAGAATCGAAGTCGTCTTGATCCACCAGATTGCGCAGCAAGCGAGGCAACTCGCTCCGCGATTCCGAAGCAGGCGTATTTTCGCGCGCCAAGGCTGGGTTTTCTTCGCCATCCGGATTCGCGTCCAACAACGCCATCATGGATTCGCGTCGTCCGTCAGAGAGCGGCTTCTCCTGCAACTGCGACATTAAACTACCGCCAACGGCATCAGCTTGCGCCACTCGCTCACGGCATGCGCTGCAGTATTGCAAATGGCAACCCACAACCAGCGCCATGGCCGCCGGTAAGGAACCGGCCGCATAGCCCAAAATTGTTTCATCGTTTGGATGATGCTCGATGTGCCCCATCATTCATTATCTCCGAAGTGCTGGCGAAACGCCCGAATCGCCAGCCGTAAACTAGATTTCACACTGCCTAGAGGCATCCCGGTCTCTAGCGCTATTTCACTGTGACTTTTGCCTTCGTAATACGACTTGTACACCACTTGAGCTTGGTTATTTGGCAACTGCTCAATGACTCTCAAAAGTCGGTCCCCATCTGCGTTAATGCTCGGCTCGGGTTCATAGGTCTCTGTCAAATTTTCGTCAGATTCGTATGCTATCCCACGTTGTTTACGCAAACGATCTATCCACAGATTCCGTGCCACGCGAAAAAGCCACGTGCTTACCGCAGCTTTTTCGCGCTTGTACAAATGCGCTTTATTCCACAAAGCGAGCAGTGCATCCTGCGTCAGATCTTCCGCTAGCGAGGCTTCCACCCCTTGGCCGAGCAAATAAGCGTTCACCCTGGGTGAAAAATGGTCAAAAAGAAGCATAAAGCTCTTTTTGTCCCTTTCACCGGCAACGCGCTCCATGCAATCCGCCCAGAATGCGCCGGTACGCTCTTGTTGTGTGGCTTCTTTTGCCATGTATTAACCTCTTGAGGCCTCGTTTACGTTGGAGGACTGATTACGGATCATCCCTGATGTTGCCCACAAAATAGCGGCTATCAGCACAAACTGCAGCGGAATGCGCAACCATAAAACCATATCAGGCATCTCACCGCCCGGGCCTGCCACGCCCGCCATCGCTTGATAGATATTGGCGGGCAGAACAGCGATGCAATACAGCGCCATAATCTGGCCAACTCGCTGGCGCCAACTAGATAAAAATATCAGTGGCGCAATCAGCAGTTCGAATACACCGGTTAACCAAACAATCCAAACAGGGTATGGGAGGAACGGCGGCACGATAGCAGCAAACTCCTGAGCGAGCAGAAAATGTGCAACCCCGCCCGCTAGAAAGAACAAACAGATCAAGCCACGAATTACTGCCTTCACCCTAATCTCCATTTTTGCAAAGGTGTACCCTAGCACTGCGCTGGCCGATTCTACACAGATGCTAACGGCACTTATCAACAATAGTCTAAATACAGGCGCTTGTGACCGCGTCCACCGCTCGTTAACATGGACGTATTCGCTGTGGAGAAGTAGTAATGACCTATAAGAGCATGCCGGAGCTCATCGGCAACACCCCTTTAATACAGCTGAAGGGAGTATCAGAACTCACCGGCTGCACTATTCTTGGCAAGGCGGAGTTTCTTAACCCTGGAGGCTCCGTCAAAGATCGCACAGCACTCGGCATTATTCGCGAAGCGGAACGCGACGGCTCACTGCGTCCCGGCGGCACAATTGTCGAGGGCACCGCTGGCAATACGGGTATAGGTTTAACACTCATCGCCAATGCTCTGGGTTATAAAAGTGTTGTTGTGATGCCGCAAAGTCAAAGCCGCGAAAAAATTGAATTACTCGATCTCTATGGTGCAGACCTACGGCTCGTTCAAGCCACAAGCTACAGCGACCCTAACCACTATATTCATACCGCCCGCCGCCTCGCTGAAAGCCTCAATGACAGCGAAGCCAACGGCGCCATTTGGGCTCGCCAGTTCGATAATACGGCCAATGCAAAAATTCACCAGGAGACCACCGGGGAAGAAATTTGGCGTCAGACCGACGGGCAAGTTGACGGCTTTATCTGCGCCGTGGGTACTGGCGGAACACTGGCAGGCGTCAGTCGCGCACTCAAAGCCCACAACAAGGACATACACATTGGTCTTGCCGACCCACAAGGTTCTGCCCTCTACAATTATTACACCCACGGCGAACTGCAGGGCGAAGGCCGTTCAATCGCCGAAGGCATTGGCATCAGTTTAATCACCGACAATTTACGCTTGGCGGAGGTCGACAGCGCCCACCAGATCGCTGACGCGGAAGCGCTGCCCTACATTTTTAGCCTGCTCCGCAATGAAGGCCTGTGTCTTGGCGGGTCATCGGCAATTAATATCGCGGGCGCCGTTGCACTGGCCCGCAAGCTGGGTCCCGGCCATACGATTGTCACGATTCTTTGCGACTATGGCGACCGTTACAAAAGTAAGCTCTACAACCCGGTATTTTTGGAAAATATGGGCCTGCCCGCTCCAGATTGGCCGGTAAACTGAGCCCTGCAATAACAATACAACACGGAGAGCACATCGCCATGGCCGTAGGCACAATGGTATTTCTAGCAGTACTGGTTTTTACCGTACTCTACTTGGTTCTTATGTATAACGGCTTGGTGAATCTCAAGCACAACGTTGCCAAGCACCTCGCCAATATCGATGTGCTGCTCAAACAGCGCCACGACGAACTCCCCAAGCTCGTCGAGACCTGTAAACAGTATATGCAGTTCGAACAGGACACCCTGCAAAAGGTTATCCTGGCTCGCCAACAAGTCGCCGATGCACAAGCTCAACACGACATAAAAAGCCTCGGGCAAGCGGAAAATGGCTTGCGCAGCAGCCTCGGACAACTCTTCGCTCTCGCGGAAAATTACCCAGAGCTCAAAGCCGATGGGGTATTTCAAAATCTCCACACCCGCATTTCTGCGCTCGAAAATGCCATTGCCGACCGGCGCGAGGTCTACAACGAAGCCGTCAACAATAACAACGTGCGCATAGAACAGTTCCCGGACGTACTGATTGCCCGAGCATTTAACTTCAAGGCCTTCGACTTGTTACAGTTCGAAAAAGCAGAATTGAAGGATGTGAATATCGGCACCTTGTTCAACAGCTAGCGCGACATGGAAGGGCTTTTCCATATTGCCTTATTGGGCATCATAAGCGCGGTTGCCGCCGCCGCCAGCTTTTCTCGGCTGGCACGCGCTCGACTCATTGAAGACACCCCCACATCCAAGATCCGCTCAGCCCCCCAGGGCTATGTGGAGCTAATCGGTAGCGGCGAGCGTCCGGAGCAACCCACGCCGTTGCTCAGCAAGTTGTCGGCCAGCCCCTGCATTTGGTTTCGCTATCGCATAGACCGCTATGAGCGCAGTGGCAAAAACAGCCGCTGGCGTAAAATAGAAGGCTTCAGCAGCGAGCAGCCTTTTTTGCTCAACGACGGCAGTGGTCGCTGCTACATCTTCCCCGACAAAGCAGATATATCCAGCCACCGCAAACGCAGCTGGTATGGCAGTAGCCGCTACCCGATTTCGGGGCAGAAGCATTCGCTGTTTGGCCGACGCTACCGCTATACCGAAGAGCTTCTCTGCGAGGGCGACCTACTCTACGCGCTTGGCCTTTTTGAAACCCGCCACCCGCCGAGCGACGCTCAGCGCAATCAATCGCGAATGGCAGAAATTCTCAGGGACTGGAAACAGGACTACGACAAACTCGTGGAGCGCTTTGACCGCGACAACAATGGCGAGATAGACCCGGATGAGTGGGAGCTGGCGCGCAGGGAGGCCCTTCGCATGGCAGAGCGAGAAGCGCGTAAAAGATTGCCGAGCCAAGCAGTGAATACGCTCCGTCACTCGCCCAATCGACAACAACCGTTTATCATCGCCACCTCAGAACCCGAATCCCTGAGTCGACGCTACCGCTGGCAAGCGCTAGCATGGTTGATAGTGAGTGTGGGCTGCGCCGCTGGCGTGGCCTGGCTTTTGCTTCAGGAAAACCTGTCGACGATAGGCGCAGTATAGGACCAGCACCATGACAACGCGGCGCAACACCCGTGAGCGCATTTTACAAGTGGCAGAGGAACTGTTTGCACAGCAGGGCTTCGCCGCGACTTCTATCAGTGAAATCGCCGTACAGGTTGGTATCAGCAGCCCCGGGATCTACAAACACTTCAGTAACAAACTCGCCATTTACGAGGAAGTTTGCGAGCGCCTGATGGCCCCCCTGGTGGAAAAAACCAGCAAACTCCATACGGCTGCCAACTTCCTGGAGATCCGCGAGCAAATTCACACTATCATGAGTGACCTGAGCGCCCGCCCCAATATTGCTCGCCTGGTGCAACACGCCACACTGGCTCAAGATGAAACGCTGACTCTGCTCAGCGAGCGCTGGTACCGGAAAATATTCGCCTTTATCAGCGACGGCGCGAACAACCCCAATATCGAATGGATACACGCCCCCACTGCGATGGCCTTCCACTGTATGATTTTGGGCTACGTGACACTGGCCCCATTACATCAATCCATCTTTGGCATAGACCCGATGGAGCCAAAACAGTTAGAGGCACAATTGCAGCTGCAGCACGATATGGTCGACGGCTTCAATTTACTGCTGCCCGAGCAGCAATAAACCCATTATTTGGCTAATATTTCCGCGGCCTCTCGCATCGCAGCGCCGTGTTTCTCCTCGAGCGCTGCCATATGCTTGCGATAATTCTCACGCTCGGTGCGGCCCAGTGACTTCCAGGCATCGTGAGTGGGGATATCTGCCAGTTCTGCCGCCATTTCAACAAATACCCCAGCTTGCTGCCGAACTTGGGCGTCGATAGCCGGCTGATCAACCAGCACAGCGACCCGCAAACACAGCTCACTGCCACCCACCTGTCCGTCAAGAAAACACTTTGCCAACACGCGAATACTCTCTCGCGCCCCCAAGGCGTGCTCGTTGCTCGCTGGCTGAAATTCTACCACTGCGTCGTCGGCAGACTGCACTGCAGCGCGCTGAGCTTTGGACAGACTGCGCAACCGCATCAGCAGTATCGCGGCGTAACTGGCCAATACCAAAATGATCACTGCGCCCGCCACAAGCCAGACTGTGTAGCCTTCCATAATTTCCCCAAGCCGTTGCGTAAAGGCGAGCATTTTACCCGCTATCAGCGGAGAACGCCCTGTCTTATAATGACGCCCCCAAAAACGGAGGCTTGCCGTGTCTACGCCAGATGCTATCCGCTGGAACAACAACCAGCTAGAACTACTCGATCAACGCGCCCTGCCCAACACCTGCGCTTACTTGAGCTACGACCGTGCTGAAGACGTTGCCCACGCAATTCGCGACATGGTCGTGCGCGGCGCGCCGGCCATCGGCATTACCGCTGCCTACGGTATGGCATTGGCGTGCAGGCAATGCGGTGAGCAGCCCAGTGTTGCCGCTTGGACAAAAGCCTTAGCGGCGCCCCGCCAAACCCTCGCAGACAGCCGCCCCACTGCCGTGAATCTGTTTTGGGCGCTGCAACGTTGCGATCTCGTCGTGGAACAGTACGGCAACGGCCCGGGCCTTGGATCGGCGATGCTGGCATTGGCCCAGCAAATCCACCAGGAAGACATCGATATTAACCGACGCATCGGCGATCACGGCGCAACATTGATCGAACCCGATAGCTTGGTATATACCCACTGTAATGCCGGCGCACTGGCGACCGGCGGCTACGGTACAGCGCTCGGCGTGATTCGCTCTGCATGGCGTGAAGGCACTATCCGCGGCGTGATTGCCGGAGAAACCCGGCCGTGGATGCAGGGTGCCAGATTAACCAGCTGGGAACTCATGCAAGACGCTATCCCAGTAACGCTGGCAACCGAGGGTGCAGCTGCACAATTAATGCGCGAATTGACTCCCAGCTGGGTCATTGTCGGGGCCGACCGCGTCGCCGCCAATGGCGATGTCGCCAACAAAATCGGCACCTACAACCTCGCCATTATTGCGCGTCACCACGGCGTAAAAATGATGGTGGCCGCGCCAACGAGCACCTTTGACCGCACGATGGATGGCCCTGACATCCCCATCGAGCAGCGCAGCGCCTCGGAGATCACTCATAGCCAAGGCACTGCCATTGCGCCGCAAGGCTGCCCGGCACACAACCCGGCCTTCGATGTCACGCCCGCGTCACTCATTGATGCCATCGTGACCGAGCACGGTGTCATACATCAGCCAGGGCGAGACACCATCGCCGCTCATCTCGACAAAGCAACAACCGGGGGCGCCTCATGAAAAAGACCAAGACCTTTTTCGACAAAGCGATCGCGCTGGCTGCCGCGGGCGCCGAGTTGTATCAACGCGGTTGGGTGCCAGCCACTAGCGGCAACTTTTCGCTCCGCCTGGACAATGATAGCGCGCTGGTCACCGCCTCAGGTAAACACAAAGGCCAGCTCGGCCCAACTGACTTCATCGCTGTCGACTTCGATGGCGCTGCGCTTAGCGACGGCAAGCCCTCGGCAGAAACCCTGCTCCACACCGCCCTGTACCGCCGCTTCGCAGACCTCGGCGCGGTCCTGCACTGCCACAGCGCAACGGCCACCATTCTGTCCCGCCTCCACGCCAGCGACGGCAAAATTACGCTGCGTGATTACGAGTTGCTAAAGGCTTTTCCCAACATTGACAGTCACGCGACGTCGGTTGATATTCCGATTTTTGCGAATACGCAAGACATCGCCGCGTTAGCCATCGAAGTAGACCAGTACCTTCAGGAATACCCAGCGTGCCCAGGCTATTTGATAGAAGGTCACGGCCTGTATTGCTGGGGGAAAACCCTGAGCGACTGTTTACGCCACCTGGAAGCCCTTGAATTTATGCTGGACTGCGAGCTGGAAATGCATCGCTTGCGCCGCTAGCCGAGGATCAACACCATGACAGCATTGCGCGTGTACCGCGACGATAACAGCGACGACATCGTTACCCAAAGCACCGACGCTACCGAGATTCAACATCAGCTCGCCGCTCTCGGCGTGCGCTTTGAGCAGTGGCGCACGCGCAGCGAGGTCAAAGCCGGCGATGATGCCGAGACGGTGTTAAAAACGTATCAAGCCGAGGTAGACGCCCTGGTTGCGCAACAGGGCTACCAAAGCGTCGACGTTATCAGCCTTGATAACAGCCATCCCGACAAGGCTGCGCTGCGCGAGAAATTTTTATCTGAGCACTGCCACAGCGAAGACGAGGTGCGCTTCTTTGCCGACGGTTGCGGCCTGTTTGCGCTGCATATTGGTGCCATGGTCTGCGAAGTCCTTTGCGAGCGCGGCGACCTGATTAGCGTCCCGGCAAACACCCCACACTGGTTTGACCTAGGGCCGACTCCGGCGTTGCTCGCGATACGATTTTTTAACAATCCCGACGGCTGGGTGGCGCACTACACCGGTAGCGATATTGCCCAGCGTTACTCTCGCCTGGACACACTATGATCAAGGCCATTGTCACAGACATCGAAGGCACAACCAGCGCCATCGACTTCGTTACGCAAGTGCTGTTTCCCTACGCCCGCAAACACCTGGGTGACTTTGTCATCGCGCATCATCGCGAGCCGAAAGTCAGTGGAATACTTAAAGAAACCGCCCGCATTGCCAAACTCAATACAGATGACCACTCGGCCATCATCCGTGTTCTGCAGCAATGGATTGATGAAGACCGAAAAATAACCCCACTGAAAAGCTTACAGGGCCTGATCTGGGAGCACGGCTATGCGAATGGCGACTTCCGCGCCCATGTCTACAACGACGCCGTCACCGCCCTGAAGCAGTGGCATAAACAAGGCATCGCCCTCTATGTTTACAGCTCGGGCTCGATCCTCGCTCAGAAGCTTTTTTTCGGGCACAGCGAGGCGGGCGACCTGCGCAAGCTATTCAGTGACTACTTCGACACGACCACCGGCCCCAAACGCGATGCCGCCTCCTACCGGGAAATCAGCCGCGCACTGGATATACCGGCCGCGCAAACGCTCTTTCTGTCGGACATTGTTGAAGAGCTCGACGCCGCCGCCCAAGCGGGCATGCGCACGGTCTGGGTTCAGCGCAGCGGTGACCTTGTCGATCACGCAACACATCAGTGCGTTAGCCACTTTGGCCAAATCCAGCTGAATTAAGGCTACTCTCTTGGCGCCGTTTGCGTAAAAGCGGCGGCTCCCTCCCCCTTTGCTCAGTGCGTTACAGCGCAGCGAAAAAGTGACACAAAAAGTTGACGTTAACGTAAACGTAATCTATAACATGCAACACAGCCGCCTGAACCCTTCAATATGACGCAACAGTACAGCATCTCCGACCTCGCCTCGGAGTTTGACATTACCACCCGCAGTATTCGCTTCTACGAAGAGAAGGGACTCCTGCGCCCCATACGCAGGGGCCAAACGCGAGTGTATAGCAGCGCTGACCGCACCAAGCTGAAACTGATTCTGCGCGGTAAACGGCTGGGCCTGTCACTGGAGGAGAGCCGCGACATTATTGAAATGTACGCCCCCCAGCGCGACAACAGCCCGCAGTTGCAAAGACTGATCGACAAAATTCGCGAAAAGCGTGAGCAGTTAGAGCAACAACTCAACGATATTCAAACCCTATTACAAGAACTCGATGCCGCAGAGACGCGATGCCTTGACGCTTTAGACAACGCCTCGCCTGACCAGAGCATCACTGCTAAGGAGCCCTAATATGAGCACCGCCTACCCCAGCCTCAACTTCGACCTCGGTGAAGACATCGATATGCTCCGTGAAACGGTGTATCGCTTTGCACAGGCCGAAATTGCCCCGCGTGCAGAGAGCATAGACAAGGACAACCAGTTCCCCTTGGACCTGTGGCGCAAATTCGGCGACCTGGGCCTACTGGGTATCACCGTCAGCGAAGAGTACGGCGGCAGCAATATGGGCTACCTGGCGCACGTTGTTGCGATGGAAGAAATCAGCCGCGCCTCAGCCTCTGTGGGCCTGTCCTACGGCGCGCATTCCAATTTGTGCGTAAACCAGATTTTTAAAAACGGCAACGCGGCGCAGCGCGAGAAGTATCTGCCCAAGCTATGCAGCGGCGAGCATATCGGCGCGCTGGCGATGTCAGAACCCAATGCCGGCTCTGATGTGGTGAGCATGAAACTGCGGGCAGAGAAAAAAGGTGACCGCTATATCCTCAACGGCAACAAAATGTGGATCACCAATGGCCCCGACGCTCACACCTATGTGATCTATGCCAAAACTGACCCGCAGGGCGGCTCCAAAGGGATCAGCGCCTTTATCGTCGAACGCGACTTCCCGGGCTTTTCCCGCTCCCCCAAACTCGACAAACTGGGTATGCGTGGCTCGAATACCTGCGAGCTGGTATTTCAGGATTGTGAGGTCCCTGCGGAAAACCTCATGGGCAATGAGGGCGACGGCGCGCGCATTTTGATGAGCGGCCTGGATTTCGAACGCACGGTGCTGTCTGGTGGCCCCACGGGCATTATGCTGGCTTGCATGGACGTCGTGGTGCCCTACTTACACGAGCGCACCCAATTCGGCCAGAGCATTGGCGAGTTTCAGTTAATGCAGGGCAAGGTCGCCGACATGTACTGCGATCTCAATGCCAGCCGTGCCTATTTGTACACTGTCGCAAAAAGCTGTGACCGCGGAGAAGAGACCCGTAAAGACGCCGCCGCCGTCATTCTGTATACCGCTGAAAAGGCCACACAAATGGCGCTGCAAGCGATTCAAACCCTCGGCGGCAACGGCTACATCAACGACTACCCGACAGGCCGCCTACTTCGCGATGCCAAGCTTTACGAGATTGGCGCAGGCACCTCAGAGGTTCGCCGTATGCTGATTGGTCGAGAACTGTTTAACGAAACCCGCTAAGTGATTGGAGACCTGCTATGACCGTGCTTAACACCCGTGTCGACAAACACAGCGCTGAGTTCCAGGAAAACTACCAGGCCCTGGCCAAAGAGGTCGAGGCACTGCGCAACAAGTCGGAAGAAATTGCCCAGGGCGGTGGTGAAAAAGCGCGCGAGCGCCATCACCAACGCGGAAAAATGCTGGCCCGCGAGCGCATCGACGCCCTGCTGGACCCCGGCGCCGCCTTTTTGGAAATCGCCCAGCTGGCGGCTGAAGGGGTCTACGGCGAGTCCGTGCCCGCGGCAGGCGTCATCGCCGGTATCGGACAGGTCTGTGGTATCGAATGTATGATTGTCGCCAATGACGCCACGGTCAAAGGCGGCTCCTACTACCCCCTGTCTGTCAAAAAGCACCTGCGCGCGCAGACGATCGCCGAACAAAATCACCTACCCTGCATCTACCTGGTGGACTCCGGCGGTGCCAACCTGCCCCGCCAGGATGAAGTTTTTCCAGACCGTGAACACTTCGGCCGCATTTTCTATAACCAGGCGAATATGTCGGCGAAAAATATTCCTCAAATCGCCGTGGTGATGGGCTCCTGTACTGCCGGTGGCGCCTACGTGCCAGCCATGGCTGACGAGACCATTATTGTTAAACAACAGGGCACCATCTTTCTGGCTGGTCCCCCGTTGGTAAAGGCGGCGACCGGGGAAGTAGTCACAGCCGAAGAGCTTGGCGGCGCCGACGTGCATTGCCGTGAGTCGGGCGTTGCTGACCACTACGCGGAAAACGATGAGCATGCTCTGCAACTGGCCCGACAGGCCGTCTCAAAGCTCAATCGCCAAAAGCCGCAACAGCTGGAGCAATGCGAAACCAAAGCGCCCCTCTACGCCGCCGATGAACTGTACGGTGTTATTCCCAACGATAGCCGCAAGCCCTTCGATGTCCGCGAAGTGATAGCGCGTATTGTTGACGGTTCCGACTTCGACGAATTCAAGGCGCTGTTTGGCAGCAGCTTGGTCTGTGGCTTCGCGCGGCTCTACGGCTACCCAGTGGGCATCGTCGCGAACAATGGCATTCTGTTCAGTGAATCTGCACAAAAGGGCGCCCACTTTATCGAGCTGTGTGCACAGCGCAAGATCCCGCTGATCTTCCTGCAGAACATCACCGGCTTTATGGTAGGAAAGCAGTACGAAGCCGGCGGTATTGCTCGTCACGGCGCAAAAATGGTGATGGCAGTCGCCTGCGCCCAGGTGCCAAAATTCACCGTCGTTATCGGCGGCTCCTACGGAGCGGGTAATTACGGCATGTGTGGCCGCGCTTATGAGCCGCGCTTTATGTATATGTGGCCCAACGCGCGAATCGGCGTGATGGGCGGCGAACAAGCGGCCGGCGTACTTGCCGACATTAAGCGCGCGCAATACCAACGCCAGGGCGAGAGCTGGAGCGAAGAACAGGAGCAGGCCTTCAAAAAGCCGATTCTGGATAAATTTGCCGAGCAGAGCCATCCCTTCTATGCCTCTGCACGACTGTGGGACGACGGCGTTATCGACCCTGCAGATACCCGCCGCGTGCTGGGTATGAGTTTGTCTGCCAGCTTAAATAAAACCATCGACGACAGCCGCTTCGGCGTCTTCCGAATGTAGGAGTGCAGCCAATGACAGACGCGACACTTATCTGTGACGTCGACCAACGCGGCGTCGCCACACTCACGCTTAACCGGCCAGCACTTCACAACGCCTTTGACGATAGCCTTATCGCAGAGATACATGCCGCACTGACGACGCTGGCAGCCAACCCCGAGGTGCGCTTGCTGATATTAGCCGCCAACGGGAAGAGCTTTTCTGCCGGTGCCGATGCCAATTGGATGCGGCGCATGGCCAACTACAGCGTTGAGGAAAATCTGCGCGATGCTCGGGCATTAGCTGCCCTGTTAGATGTACTGAACCGCTTCCCCCATCCGACCATTGCCCGGGTAAACGGCGCGGCCTTTGGTGGCGGTGTCGGCCTTGTCAGCTGCTGCGACATGGCGATTGGAAACACGCGAGCAAGCTTCTGCCTGAGCGAGGTAAAAATTGGCCTGATCCCCGCGACTATCAGCCCCTACGTGATCAACGCTATCGGTGGGCGCGCAGCACGGCGCTACTTTCTTAGCGCCGAGCGATTCGACGCCAACACCGCCACCGAACTCGGACTGCTGAGTGAGTGTGTCGATGACGACCAACTCGACGACCGTCTGGAGCAACTGGTTGCGCAACTGCTCGCCAATGGCCCCTGCGCCATGCGGGCCGCTAAACAGCTAGTCCTGGACTATCAAAATTGCGAAACCAATAGCGCACTGATCGAAGATAGCTGTCAGCGCATCGCCGATATTCGCGTCTCCCCCGAGGGGCAAGAAGGCCTGACCGCCTTCCTGGAAAAACGCCAAGCTGCTTGGCATAGCGGAGAGTAAAATGTTCAATAAAATTCTAATCGCCAACCGCGGCGAAATTGCTTGCCGGGTCATCGCCACAGCCAAACGCCTGGGCGTGGCAACCGTTGCCGTATACAGCGATGCTGATCGCGACGCCCAGCACGTTGCACAAGCCGATGAAGCCTACTATATCGGTCCCTCAGCGGCGGCTGAGTCTTACCTCTGCGCTGACAAAATTCTCGACGTCGCACAGCGCAGCGGCGCCGAAGCCGTCCACCCCGGCTACGGTTTTCTGTCGGAAAACGCTGACTTCTGCCGAGCATGTGATGCCGCAGGCATCGTCTTCATTGGGCCACCTGTCAGCGCGATTGAGGCCATGGGTTCCAAGTCGGCAGCGAAGGCGATTATGAGCGAGGCAGCAGTGCCACTGCTGCCAGGCTACCACGGGGACGACCAGGACGACGCGCTGCTAAAGCAGGCGGCGGCCGATATTGGCTACCCGGTACTTCTCAAGGCCAGCGCCGGCGGCGGCGGCAAAGGCATGCGCATTATCTGGCAAGCCGAGGACTTTGACAGCGCTTTGGCGGCCACCCGCCGCGAGGCCATCAATGCATTTGGCGATGACAAAATGCTGGTGGAAAAATACCTCACCGGCCCTCGCCACGTGGAAATTCAGGTATTTTGTGACGGCCACGGCAATGCCGTTCATGTGTTTGAACGCGACTGCTCGCTGCAACGCCGCCACCAGAAAGTCATAGAAGAGGCGCCGGCCCCGGGGATGAGCGCGTCACTGCGTGAGGCGATGGGCGACGCCGCTGTGCAAGCGGCTAAAGCAATTGGCTACTGCGGCGCGGGTACGGTGGAGTTCCTGCTTAATAGCGACAATAGCTTCTACTTCATGGAAATGAATACCCGCTTGCAAGTAGAACACCCCGTCACTGAAATGATCAGCGGCCAGGATTTAGTGGAGTGGCAGCTTCTGGTTGCCAGCGGTGAGGCACTGCCCTGCCAACAGCAGGACCTGCAAATTCGCGGACACGCCTTTGAGGCCAGGCTCTATGCCGAAGACCCCGAACAACAGTTCTTACCGCAAACGGGGCGCTTGAACACCCTGCACTTTCCCACTGAAAACGCCCATACTCGCGTCGACTCAGGGGTCATCGCTGGTGATACCATCAGCATGTACTACGACCCCATGATCGCCAAATTGGTCGTGTGGGATGAAGACCGCGAGCGTGCGCTCAAACGCTTACAACAGGCACTGTGTGAATGTCATATTGATGGCCTGACCACGAACAGAGACTTCCTGTATCAACTGGCCAGCCACACTGCCTTTGAAGCCGCTGACTTTGACACCGGCTTCATCGACAAACACTACGACGATATGCGCCGCGACGAGCAACAGCGTCAAGCGGAGCAGCAGCCCCAGCTGCACGCCCTAGCCGCTCTCCACTACCTGCTTTGCGAAAGCACTCAGTGCAGTAGCGACTCACCCTGGAAACAGGACAGTTGGCGCTTGAACTTATCCCGCTCACGTGAACTCGCGTTAACGATCGACGGGCAGCGAGTCAATGTTGGCGTCAGCCACCTCAGTGATGGTTGGGCCTTAACCATCGATGGCCAGCGCTTCCACGTTAACGGTAACCTCGATGGCAGCAGTGTGACGGTGGAAATCAATGGTTGTAGAAAACAGCTGCGCCGCAGCACCAAAGACGATTGTCTGTTGTTCACCGAACGTGGCCAGGCATTGCGCTGTGAGCCCCATCGCTATCAAAGTGCCAGCGACGAGCAACATGGCGGGCTGTTAGCGCCGATGAATGGGCGCATCGTCAGTCTGCTGGTAGAGCCCATGCAGCCAGTCCAACAGGGCGATGTACTGATGATTATGGAAGCCATGAAAATGGAACACAGCGTGACCGCGCCATCAGCCGGCCACGTTGCCAGCTTCCACTTCGGCGAAGGTGACCTGGTTGAAGGTGGCGCCAGCTTACTCAGTTTCGAGGAGGCCTAGCCATGCTCCCCAATAGCGTAAAGCTGGTAGAAGTCGGCCCCCGCGACGGCTTACAGAATGAAAAACACGCCATCAGCGTTGCCGACAAAGTGGCTTTGATTCAGCGGCTTGCAAACGCTGGCGTCAAGCATATTGAAGCCGGTAGCTTCGTGAACCCCAAGTGGGTGCCGCAAATGGCCAACAGCGAAGCGGTTTTTGCCGCCCTTCCCGACGACGAGGTCTGTTACAGCGCATTGACGCCCAACCTGCAGGGACTCGACCGCGCGCTCGCCGCTGGGGCAAAAGAAGTGGCGGTATTTGCCGCTGCGTCGGAGGGCTTCTCGCAAAAGAATATCAATTGCAGTATTGCCGACAGCCTCAAGCGCTTCGAAGCGGTAATGCAAAGGGCCAACGACGCCAAAATACGCGTGCGCGGCTATGTATCCTGCGTGCTCGGCTGCCCCTATGATGGCAGTGTTTCACCGGAGAAAGTACTGGAAGTCAGCCGGGAAATGCTGGCGATGGGCTGCTACGAAATATCGCTAGGCGACACCATTGGCGTGGGCACCCCCGCGTCGATGAACCGTTTACTCGACAGCTTGCTTGCCGAAATATCGCCCGAGCAGCTCGCCGTGCATTGTCACGACACCTATGGTCAGGCTCTGGTCAACATCTATACAGCAATGCTGCGCGGTATCGCGACTATCGATAGCTCGGTTGCCGGTTTAGGGGGCTGCCCCTATGCAAAAGGTGCGTCGGGCAATGTGGCAAGTGAGGATGTTGTGTACCTACTCAACGGCCTCGGCATTCACCACGGCATTGACCTGTCTGCGCTTATCGCTGCTGGTAACGCTATCTCGGCGACCTTGGGCCGCCCCAACCAATCCCGAACCGCACAAGCGCTGACGGAGCAAACTACATAGCGATCAGTAATTATCAGTGGTGATGGTGCTCCATTGACTGGCCAGCACCATCATTCGCCCCCGAGTGACCACCGTGGGAACCAAACAGGGTCGACGCGGAAAAGATCGCCCACAGGATCATTAACACCGCAACGGTATTTCGAAAAAAGGTGTTGCGCAGCCATTCCAGAGCACTGCGCTGCGCGGCGCTGACCGCCAACATCGCCGGAAGCGTGCCCAGGCCAAAGAAAAACATCAATGCCGACGCCTGCGACGCGCTGCCACTGGTACTGGCCCACGCCAAGCTGCTGTATATCAGCCCACAGGGCAAAAAGCCCCACAGCACACCCAGCGCCAGGGCTTTGGGCAAACGATCAGCCGGCAGTAGCTTCACAGTAAGCGGCTGGATACGCCGCCAAATTTTTGCGCCGCCGCGTTCAATAAGACCACCACCGCGCCACCAGCCTGCCAGCGCGACGGCGACCATAATCAGTAGCGCGCTCGCCAATAATCGCAATGCCTTGCCAACGACCATAAATTCCGCGCCAAGCCACGCGGCAATACCGCCGCCGATCGCGCCAATGAGTGCGTAGCTGCTGATCCGGCCAAGTTGAAAGCCCAGCATTAAGATTGGCGACCGCCCCGCGCTGGACGCCGCGCTCAGTGCGCTGATAGCGCCGCACATTCCCAAGCAATGCGGGCTGCCCATCAAGCCGAGCATAAACGCCGCGGTGTAATTGATATTACTGGGATCAATCATCGTTTTTATCTGCGCGCGTATTGCGGCGTTCATCATCGTAGAGAATCCGCTGCGCCTCGCGGTCAAGATCGTCAAATTGACGATGATTCACCGCCCAAAAAAAGAGTGCGCAAATGGCGACGAAAAACACCAACGCGACCGGAAGTAGAATATATAAACTAGACACTGGCCAACTCCACATGCTGAGCGTTCAGCGATCGCTGCTGTTCTTGCCTATCCAGGCGCAGGGCATTTAACACCACAACCAGCGAGCTCAACGACATACCTATTGCTGCTAACCACGGTGGCACCAAGCCCGCTGCGGCTGCCGGCAAGGCCGTGCCGTTATACAGCAAGGCCCAGAATATATTTTGTCGAAGAATACGCCCCATCTTGGCTGATTTGGTAAACAACAACTCGATCAAGCTTAAGCGATCACTCAATAGCGCCACATCTGCACAGGAGCGCGTCAGATCACTCGCCCCCGCCATCGCCACTGAGACATCGGCGGCGGCAATAACCGGCGCATCATTGACGCCGTCACCGACCATAAGCACCGTGCCGCCCATCGCCTGCAATGAGCTAATACGCGCCAGCTTATCGGCTGCCGTGCAGCCCGCTTGATACTCATCAAAGCCCAGCGAGTTGGCCAGAACGGCGACTTGATCAGAGCTGTCACCGCTTAACAACACACTGCGCACACCGCGCTGCTTTAAAAAGGCCAGCGCTTGCGCAGCGCCTTCACGCAGGGTGTCCTCAAGGAAAAAACGCGCCGCAAGTTTGCCGTTTTTAGCAAGGTACACAGTCATCAGCTCATCGCTGTCACCTTGCTCGGCAAGTCCGCAAAACTCACGTCGGCCAATTTTATAGCTGTCGCCATCAATAACGGCGCTAATTCCCTGCCCTGCCTGCAATTCCAGCTGACTGGGCGCCAGTGCTATCAGCGTATACCCCGCAGCACTGAGGGCATCGACTGAAAAAGCCTCGGCAATAGGGTGGCTGGATGGGGCTTCAAGTGCGGCGGCAATACTCAGCGCCTGGCATTGGTCTAACTCGCCCGCAAGCTCCACTTTCAACAGCCGAGGACGACCCTCGGTAAGGGTGCCGGTTTTATCAAAAATAACGTGGCTGATGCCTGCCAAATTCTCAAGCACCGCCGCATTGGCAACCAAGGCTCCGCGACGACGCAGGCCGCTGACCGCCGCAGAATAACTGCTGGGCGTTGCCAGCGACAATGCACAGGGACAACTCACCACCAACACCGCAAGCGCGGTGAGAAAAGCGCTGTGACCAGGGTTGAAAGACCAATAGGTATAGGCCGTCGCTGCGCAGAACAACACAAACAAGGTGAAGTAGCCACTGATCCGATCGGCGAGCTCAGCTATAGGGGGTTTAGCAAGACGCGCACTGTCGAGCAACTGATCAATTTGCGACAAGCGACTTTGCTCTGGGTGGCCCTGAAGACGAAGGCACAAGCTGCCATCAATATTGTGGCTACCCGCCAGTACGGTATCGCCGGGCACTTTACTGCGCGGCATAAACTCGCCGGTGAAGGCGCTATCTTCAACACTACTCTGACCGCTGACAACCACACCATCTACGGGCACCAGCTCACCGGGCTGCACCAGCAGCTCATCGCCGTCCTGGAGTGCCGACAGCGCCACCCACTGGTTTGCACCGTCGGGCGAAACTTTCCTGGCGGTAAGGGGGAGTAACGGTCGAATCGAGGATTCGCGGCGCAGCTGCACCGCATTTTGCAGGTAGCGGCTGAGCAGCAAGAAAAAGCAAAACATGCTCACTGTATCGAAATAGACGTGACCTTCCCCGCTCACCGTCGCCCTTAGGCTGGCACCATAGGCGGCGAGCATCGCGATGGAAACCGGCACATCCATGCCCGCTCGGCCGGCCTTGATACCCCGCCACGCGCCGGAAAAAAACGGTTGTGCGGAATACAAAATCACTGGCGTGGCAATCGCCAAACTAAACCAGCGCAGCAATTGCCGGATATCGGTGTCGATGCCTTGAAAGTCGCCAGCGTAAAGTGCGATGGCCGTCATCATTAACTGCATCATCGCCACGCCAGCCAAACCAAGGCGCCTTAACAGGCTTTTCTGTCCTTCTTGCAGCTGCTGGAGATGGGCCTCAGCGGACCAGGGTTGAACGCCATAGCCGAGCTGATGAACCGACGCAAAAATCTCGCTGAGCTGAACCTGGGCGGGACGCCATTCTACAGTTGCCATGCCGCGCTGCAAATTGACACGGACTGCGTTGACACCATCGATTGCACCGAGGCGGTTTTCGATCAACCAGGCGCAGGCCGCACAATGCATATCACTGACACTGAGCTGGCTCTGCCAACATTCACCATCGGGGTGGGAGAACTGCTCGAATACCGCGGGGGAGTCGTATTGCAGATAATCTTCAGCGCTGGCCGCAGGGCGGTTAGCTTGCTGGCCCCGCATTCGGTAGTAGTCGTCCAGACCCGCTCCCAATATGCATTCCGACACTGCGACGCAGGCCGGGCAGCACATCAACCGCTCTTGGCCATCGATAATTAAGCTGTAACGGCCTTTCGCTGGCAACGGCTCACCGCAATGAAAGCAGCTTGTCTCAGCCACCGATACGGCTCACCAATAGGGCGTCCCGCCGGCTGCTCAAATCGACCTCACCCTTTAAGCGCCAACTTTCCGCCTCGGGCAAACCGACACTCTGCAAGGTCAGATACCAACGTCCCTGCACAAGCGTATCGACATCAACGCGATAGCCGCGCTGAGATTCCCGAGACAACACCACACTGTGATCAAGCTCCTGGCTGGTCGGGTGTTGTAGCAGCAACTGCACATGGTCTGGCCAGGACACGGTATTGCCGGAGAGTTCGAGGAGAATACTGCCACCCGAAGCAAAATCGATCGCCGCCGAGATATTGCTCTCCGCGGCGCGGCGATCCTGCGACAAGCGCTGGTTAATCGCCAAACCTTCTTTGTAGTAATCGTCGGCAACCAGGTTATCGGCGTGCTTCATCGAAATGGCGACGGTGGACAGCCCCGCCACCACGACAGCGCCTGGCAGTACGATTAAGAACCACGGCCAAAATTGGCGATACCAAGGGGTGTTAGCGGCGGCATTCATAGGCAAAATTTAACCTTAACGCTGAGGAACCGGACCAAAGAAACTGCTTTCAACTTCGGCAACACTATTCTCCTTGTCCATTTGTCGTACGCTGATCGTGATCGGCGAACGACTGGAAGGAAGGCTGTCTGCGCGAGCCTGCAGTCGCATTGGTAAGTCTAAGAGTTCCCCGGATTGTAAACTGATTTCCTGCTTGTGGAAGTTTTCGAAGTTTATCTCACTCTCGACAACGACCTGATAGCGATGTTCCTGCTGCGTTTTATTCGCGATCTTTACGGTGTAGCTATTTTCAATCATGCCGTCCTGCACTTCGGTGAATAGCGCCTGACGGTCGCGCAGCACGCTTAATTCAATCACATCGCGATCAGCAATATTATAGGCTAACAGCCCCACCATCAGGGTCATCGCTACCACATAACCCAGCAGGCGCGGACGCATGATATGGGTCTTCTTACCCTTCAAGCTATTTTCCGTTGCGTAGCGAATCAGCCCGGGCTCGTAACCCATTTTATCCATTACCGAGTTACAGGCATCCACACACAAGGCACAGCCAATACACTCGTATTGAAGACCATCGCGAATATCGATCCCGGTAGGACAGACTTGCACACACAACTGGCAATCTATGCAATCACCCAGGCCAACGTCCTGGGATTGCGCTTCCCGTTTCCTTGAGCCACGGGGTTCACCGCGCTTACTGTCGTAACTGATAATTAGCGTGTCGGGGTCGAACATCGCTGATTGAAAGCGCGCGTAAGGACACATATACATGCACACTTGCTCACGCATCCAACCGGCATTGAGGTAAGTCGCGGCGGTAAAGAACGCGATCCAGAAGAAAGCCCAGCCATTCGCTGAGAGGTCAATAAAGTCGACGGCAAGCTCTCGAACGGGGGTAAAGTAGCCGACAAAGGTGAAGCCGGTTAAAAATGCAAAGCCCAGCCACATGGCGTGTTTGTACGCCTTCTTGCGCAGCTTTTCGAAGGACCAGGGCGCCGCGTCAAGCTTGATACGCTGGTTCCGCGTCCCCTCAGCCTTCTGCTCCATCCACATAAAGATACTGGTCCATACGGTCTGCGGGCAGCTGTAGCCGCACCACACCCGACCAGCGAGGTTAGTCACCGCGAAAAGACCAAAGGCAGCGATGATCAATACCCAGGCCAACATCGTCATGTCTTGTGGCCAAAAGGTGAGTCCGAGAACATGGAATTGCCGCGCGGGCAGGTCAAACAGGACCGACTGACGGCCATCCCAATTCAACCACGGTAGAATGATATAGCCCAACAACAGCGGCCAACCGGTGAATACGCGAATGCGCTGATAAAACCCTTCAATTGCGCGAGTGTATATTTTTTCTCGCTTTTGGTAGAGGTCGATTTCCCCAACTTCCGCCGGGACTACAATTTCTACCGCAAGGTTTTCTGGGTTTGTTTCACGCCCGCCAGCCGGTTGCCGCTCCTGAGTGTTCATAGCAGATTATGGTTCCTCTTCTGCAAGCTGATAAACATAGGCACTGAGTAGGTGGATCTTCGCTGCGCTCAAATTGTCTGCATGAGCGGGCATCTTTCCTGACCGGCCATTGGCGATGCTGTGGATAATCTTGCCGGTGTCACCACCGTATAGCCAAGTGTCGTCATTCAGTCGGGGGGCACCCATCGCGATATTGCCCTCGCCCGATGCACCGTGACAGCCGGCACACAGCATGGTGAACTTCTCGCGCGATTCGGCATGCTCCGCAGAAGCGCTCGCCTGAGCATCGCGTAAGCTTTGCACGTAAGCCGCCATCGACTTGACACCCTCGGCACCGAGTACTGACTGCCAACCAGGCATCATGCCGCTACGACCATCGCGAATAGAGTGAGCAATTTGATCCGGGCTGCCTCCGTACAACCAGTCGTTGTCAGCCAAGTTCGGAAAGCCGTAGCTTCCTTTTGCATCATTGCCGTGGCAAATCGCACAGTTGTTGGCGAACACCCGCTTGGCAATGCGCATCGCTTTGGGGTCGGCAACCAAGGCCTCGGCATCTTTTTCCATAAACTCAGCGTAGAGCGCTTCGTTTTTTTGCTTTGCAGCATCCACATTGCCCTGCCACTGCGAAACCGATGTCCAATTCAACAGTCCGGGGAATTTGCCCATGCCAGGGTAGGCCAACAGGTAACCCGCACCAAACACCATGCTGAGCACAAACATCTTGATCCACCACGATGGCATAGGATTATCGTATTCCTCGATACCATCGTAAATGTGACCTGTTGTCGCACCGTCTTTGGGTTGATTGATCTTGCGATTTGAGAGCAGAAGCCATGCCAAAAGCACATAGGAGACCGCCGTTAAGACAATGATCCAGCCACTCCAAAAATCACTCATCTCGGCTCTCCTGCTTGGCTTTACTTTCGTCTACAAATGGCAGCTGAGCTGCTTCGTCATACATCGATTTACGGCTTCTTCTATACACGTTGAAACACACACCCATGAATGCCAGGAACAGCAACAACGTTGATAACGCACGCAGATTGTCTTGATCAAACATACATCCTCCTCAACGTTTGTACTTGATTAGTGTTCCCAGCTGCTGCAAGTAGGCAACCATGGCGTCGATCTCTTTCTTACCTTCCACTTGCGAGGCCGCTGTGGCGATGTCGTCATCGGTGTAGGGCACACCCACTTTGCGCAGTGCTCGCATTTTCTTCCCTACTTCATCGCCATCGATCTCGTTCTTAAACAGCCAGGGGTACGACGGCATAATGGATTCAGGCACGACATCGCGCGGGTTGTACAAGTGAGCACGGTGCCACTCGTCGCTATAACGTCCACCTAGACGTGCCAGATCAGGCCCTGTTCGCTTGGAGCCCCACAGGAAGGGGTGTTCGTAAACAGATTCACCGGCAACAGAGTAGTGACCATAGCGCTCTGTTTCAGAGCGCATAGGGCGAACCATTTGCGAATGACATACGTGGCAGCCTTCACGGATATAGATATCTCGGCCGGTTAGCTGCATCGCGTTTAATGGCTTCAAGCCAGCAATCGGCTCTGTCGTTTGCTTTTGGAAGAAAAGCGGCACGATCTCCACCAGGGCTCCAAAACTAATGGCGACAATGATAAAAATAATCATCAAGCCGATATTTTTCTCGACGACGTCGTGATTCATGCTTCAGCCCCCGCAGTATTTGCCAGCAGTTCCTTAGTTTCTTTGCTGGAAATGGTTTTCCAAACGTTCCAAGCCATCAACAACATGCCGACCAGGAACAGGAACCCACCAAACAGCCGCACTACGTAGCCTGGGTGGCTGGCGATAACCGATTCAGCAAAGCTGTAGGTCAGGCTGCCATCGGCGTTGTAGGCGCGCCACATCAGGCCCTGAACGATGCCGTTTACCCACATGGATGCGATGTAAAGCACGGTACCGATGGTGGATAGCCAAAAGTGTGTATTGATCATATTGACGCTGTACATTTGCTTACGGTCAAAGAGCACAGGGATCAAGTGGTAAACCATGCCGATGGAAATCATCGCCACCCAGCCCAATGCGCCCGAATGAACATGACCAATCGTCCAGTCAGTGTAATGGGAAAGAGAGTTAACGGTTTTGATCGACATCATCGGACCTTCAAACGTCGACATACCGTAGAAAGAAAGCGACACAATCAGGAAGCGCAGGATGGGGTCGGTGCGCAGTTTGTGCCAGGCACCACTGAGGGTCATCATACCGTTGATCATACCGCCCCAAGAGGGTGCCAGCAGGATCAGCGACATCACCATACCCAGGCTCTGCGCCCAGTCAGGCAGCGCGGTATAGTGAAGGTGATGAGGGCCAGCCCAGATGTATACAGAGACCAACGCCCAGAAGTGAACGATCGATAGCCGATATGAGTAGACCGGACGCCCAGCCTGCTTAGGAACGAAGTAGTACATCATTCCCAAGAAGCCTGCCGTCAGGAAGAAGCCCACAGCGTTGTGCCCGTACCACCACTGGATCATGGCGTCGACAGCACCGGAGTAGGCCGAATATGACTTAGACATGCTCACTGGAATCGCGGCGCTATTGACGATGTGAAGTACCGCAATGGTCACGATAAACGCGCCGTAGAACCAGTTCGCCACATAGATATGCGACATCTTTCGGCGCATGATCGTGCCGAAAAAGAGTACCGCATAGGCCACCCAAACTACGGCGATAAGAATATCTATCGGCCATTCAAGCTCGGCATACTCCTTAGCGGAGGTAAGCCCCATTGGAAGCGTAATTGCCGCCAGCACGATGACCAGCTGCCACCCCCAAAAGACGAAGGCCGCGAGACGGTCCGACAATAGCGCCGCTTGACAGGTTCGCTGCACCACAAACAGCGAAGACCCCATCAGAGCACAGCCACCAAACGCAAATATAACCGCGTTAGTATGCAGGGGTCGCAGTCGCCCAAAACTGAGCCAGGGTGTATCGAAGTTGAGTTGCGGCCAAACCAATTGCGCTGCAATGAGGACGCCGACGGTCATTCCGACGATGCCCCATACCACAGTCATAATGGTGAATTGCCGCACCACTTTGTAGTTGTAAGTTGGATGTTCTTGCGAAGATGTCATGACAGTTCACGAACCTCAGGTGGACTATGCGCGACCCGGCAACAAGCGCCGTTCGGGCAGACATGATGGAGGTGGGTATTGTCCCAGCAGGTGGGGGCCGCAATGCTGACCCAGATCAACAGAAAGCTAAACAGACCTGCGACACTATGCCGCAGAATATTTACCTTCCTACCGACTCATTTATGCCGCTAATCAGTGAACACCGGCGTCATTCCCATATCCCAGAGAATAACCACCGCGCCCATTAGCGCCATAAATATCACCATACAGATTGCGACTACCGCCGAGGCGTACAAAAAGCCGCGCTCTTCAGGAATTCCCATCGCCAGCGGAATACCTAAATACAGCAGGTATACAGACCAACCCAAGGCCAGAATACCCAGGGTCAGATCAAACCAGAAAAGAGGAAAGAAACCGCAAAGCCCCGCAATGAAAAGCGGAGTTGCCGTGTATCCAGATAAGACGATGCCCTTGAGCACCGACGAGGAAGCGCCATAGGTCTCTGACATCCAGTGAACGAAATAACCGATCACCGCCAACGAGCCCAACATCGCAAAATAGAAGGCAATGACAATCTGCAGCGCACTGGCCTGCGTCAGGCGCACCACCTCCCCATCTCCCACTGTCCAACCCACTTGGCTGGCACCGTAGTACCATGCCACGCATGGCCCGATGGCAAGGATGATGGGGTACAGCAGTTTGGCAGCCAAACCCTCATCGCCGGCATCGGCAACCATGCGCCACTGCTTACGGGGACTGAACAAAAACCCTAAGGGATTGCTAATCATTGCACTCACAGCCTACTCACTCTTTCCGGGGAGATTTGCTGAGAGTGTACCGACCCAAAGGTGGCGGCCCTTGATCTGAGTCAAGCCTTGGGCACTACACCTTAATACGCGCGACTGCTACTACTGAAGGTTAGCGGCAGCCTTAAGGCCTTCGACATCGAGATCGCTAATTTCCTTATTGTCGATTCGAATTAAGTCTTGTTTTGCAAAACGGCTCAGAACGCGGCTTACCGTCTCGACGGTGAGCCCCAGAAAGCTGGCAATATCCGCACGCGACATCGGCAGCCTAAAAGCCGATGCTGACAGTTTACGGCGCGCCTGGCGAGCGGAGATGCTCACCAACAGCGATGCGACACGCTCGTCAGCCGTATTTTTACTGAGCAAAGTAATATGCCGCTGATCATCAACGATCTCACTACTCAATAACTTAAAAAAGTGTCGTTGAAGGTTGGGCAACTGGCCGCTGAGGTCTTCAATCTGCGAAAAAGGAATTTCACAAATCGCCGATACTTCTAATGAAACCGCGGAACTCGCATAGCGGTTTTGGCCTATACCATCCAAGCCAACAACTTCGCCCGGAAAATAAAAACCGGTGACCTGCTCTTCCCCGGCATCGGTAATGCTATATGTTTTTACAGCACCAGAGCGCACGGCAAATACAGAGGTAAACGCATCGCCTTCACGAAATATATGACGACTCTTTGGCAGTGGGCGACCGCGCTGCACAATATTATCCAGCTTAACAATTTCATCGCTTTCCAAAGCCAGCGGCAAGCAGATGCCACTTAGTCGACAATTGTTACAGCTAACAGCAGGGTTGTGTGGGCAGGCTTTGGGGGCTTCCGCGCGTCGCATGTGGTCTCCTTACACATGTCGGGGGAGAGTACTGCCGCCATTGAACGCCTTATCTCCGGGTGGGTCAAGTCTACTTTCGGCGTAGTCGCGATAAAGTTACTACACAATAAAATAGCGCGCCAAAAGGCTGTAAATCGCTACAAGGTTTTGGAATACGCTCCGCGGTGCAGAGACAACCTTTCATCAAAAAGCATACAAACATTTCGCAAAACCGCCCGCCCCGCTTCGGTTATTCTTATCCCCTCATCACTGAGTAACAACACGCCTGAATTATGAAATTCTTCCAGCGACGGCAGAGCTTCAGCAAATTTTTCTCTAAAGCTGACCTGATAACGACCGTACAACGCCTTAAAGTCCAGCTTTAAGTTACAGGCCAATTGCATAATAACGTAGCGACGAAGCATATCTTCAGCTGAAAGCTCTAAGCCGCGAGCCACCGGCAATCGCCCAGCATCAATCTCAGCGTAGTACGCTTCAAGGTCTTTCTCATTCTGGGCATAGCAGCGCCCCAAAGAGCTTATCGCCGACACCCCCATCCCCAGCACATCGGGTGAATGGCAGGTCGAATACCCCTGAAAGTTTCGTTGCAGACGGCCCTGCTGCTGATAGATGGCCAACTCGTCATCGGGCTTAACAAAATGATCCATACCAATATGCAAATACCCTGCAGCTTGCAATCGCTGGCTCGCCAGAGCAAAAATTTTCAATTTCTCTTCGCTATCCGGCATTGGGTATCTATCCATCGACTTTTGCCATTTAAAGCGCTGTGGCATATGGGCGTAATGGTAGATGGCAATTCTATCTGGCGACATGGCAATTAACGCGTCCAGCGTCGCTTTAAAGCTTTCCTCGGTCTGTAGTGGCAGGCCGTATATTAAATCTGCACTCACCGATCTAAATTTAAAACGCCGCGCCAATGACACCAGCTCGGCGATCATATCCTCACTCTGTACGCGATTAATGGCCTGTTGCACATCGGGGTTTGTATCTTGCACGCCAAAACTGACACGGTTAAAACCCAAGCCTTTAAGCAAGGCCAAATAATCCTCATCGACGCAACGCGGATCCAGCTCGATGGAAAACTCCCGGTCATCGCTGTCATCGAGATTGAAGTGGCTGGCAAGTTGGTGCACGAGCTCAGTCATTTCAGCCTTGTCCAGGTAATTGGGTGTTCCACCCCCTAGATGAAGCTGACTTACACGGCGAGACACGCCCACATGCCGTGACAGGAGCTGTAGCTCTCTATTTAAATGGTCCAGATAACGACGACTTGCTCGCGGGTCTTTGGTAATGATTTTATTGCATGCACAGTAGTAGCAGAGGCTTCGACAAAACGGAATGTGGACATATAAAGATAGCGGCGACGGGCTATTGCGAGCATCGTCAAGAAAGCGCACATAATCGCCATCGCTGAACGCTTCGCTAAAGTTCAGTGCAGTGGGGTACGAGGTGTAGCGCGGCCCCTGCACCGCATACCGTCGCACCATATCAGCAGCAATAGCAGTGGCGTTATCAAATTCTCTTGCGATGGCAGTCGGCATGTATATTCCCTTCAATACTACTGTTTGAATGTACCAGAGTAAGACGCATGCTCAGGCGTAAATGTCGATAAATAGTCATCTCGCTCATGCTGACCAAGCGGCCCGATGACGGCATCTACCTCGCGCTCAATCGCCTGCCAATCAGCGTCGCCAAACAACTCTCCAGCCATCTGAAAGATGCCTCGCTCTTCATGAATGTGCGATATCTGACGACTGTGATAATGCTTACTTAAGCGAATAATTGCCGGCCGGACAGGCTTTTCACTCAGCCGTAATTCAGAAAATATCAACGACAGCTGATCACTCAAGGCCTCTAGCATGCCGTGGTCTCGCAGCACATTCTCCACGGCGTATTGATTCACTCCGGGCTTGGTGAGCAGCTGCCTAAAAATGATATCTTCAATGGGGTGGTGCCATACTTCGGGGTAGATTTGGATGTAATCCAGGCAACGCATCATTGCGTCAATATCTGCCGGCGCATCATGTAAGCCGAAATAGCTCTCAATTTGATGATTGAGGTCATACAGCATTCGCTGCATGCGCTGATGGTCCGTTTCCAACTGCAAAAAAATGGGATGCATGGCCCGCTCCATATTATTCTAGCCAAGGCATCATAATATGCGGCAACGCCATTCCCATTGACCTGAATCAACAGTGATGAGGGAGATCAGCTTATCGGCGCGACAAGCTCACAGAAAAAGGAAAAAGAGAAAAAAGCCGGGCGGTGATACCCGGCGAGGGTAATTCTACGACTGTTTGGGGCCACCATTTTCACCGGGCCAGCGAGAGCCGCCGATGGTGTCAGCAAAGGGCATAAAGCCCTCGGGGTCCAGCGGGCCTTCGAGCGTGATACGGCGGTCGAGGAAAATCGGCGTCCACAGCCATGCCTCTGCCTCCGTTCGCATAGGCAGTTTGCTGGCCAGAGGGTCCCAAGGGCTGTCATTTAGGGTGACCTGGCCCTGCAATTTCTCGATATGCGCCGTGCCGTATTTTGCGTAAACACGCACAACATGAGGCGGGAAATCCCAGCTGGGGTTTTCCATATCCACACCGCGCAGGTGTTTTATCCACCACTCGTTCGTTTCGTGCTCAGGGGGAATCTCGCCCTCACCGGTAACCTGCCCCTTAAACTCCAGGAAGGTATATCCGCGGTGGCTTACCTTTGCTGATACATAGTCCATCAAGCGGAAGTACTGGGTCTCTCCGTAATACTTCGGCTGCCCCCAGCGCTCGTGACTACCGTAAATTGCCGCCTCCTGATCGATGGCAATACCCAGGGTGTACTCGCCTTCAATGCCATTGTAGTTAGCGTCAACGTTGACCACGCAACCATACTCGGGCTCATTTAATACTGGGAAGTTATAAATGGTAATGGTCACGCCCGGTTCTTTACCTGGCTCAATACCCGGCGGTAAAAGTTTCGCTATCGCCTCAGCGTCCGTTTTATAGCGAATTTTTAGCATCGGCCAGTTGAGAATATCGCCGGGTTTACCCATAGGGGCGTTGGAGTCAGTCATGGTAGTTATTCCTCATTATTATGGTTTTGGGACGGGTTGAGCACCGCGATCTACACCGCGTAGAATTGCTCAAACCACTTACGGTATTTTGCGATCGGGCCATCGCCATCACACAGAGTAGGTTGCTCCAGATACACCTTGTTCTCCCAAATAGGGATATCCTGACCGACTTGGCGAACGATCTCGTCGCGGAAGGCATTGGCATATAGGTTGTGCTCACCACTCTGCTGTTTAGGCATAGAGAAGTTAAAGCGCATGTGAATGTTCTGGTCGTCGATAGGTGTGATAGTGCCCATCATGACAATATCGAACATGCGAGAGAATTTTTGGTAGGTTTGTCCCGGGCCAAATGAATAGGTTTCCAAGCGTCCCTGGTCATAATTCTCGCCACTCAGGTCTACATTGCCCTCTTCATCAATGGCGTGTTGTAGGCTGTCCATCAGCGTGCTGCGCTTGTAACCATCGATGGTGACGTGGCCATCCGGCATTTCCGGAGAGTCGTGAACGGTCACAAAATGCGCGATGTCCACGGCATTTTCACCGGTCTCCTGAATGATAGAGTTAATCTGCCAGTCGAAGACATCCATCTCCGTCCACTCGTCGGAGTGCAGCTCGGCGTGGCGCTCAACCTCCCACAGCGGCGCCACCCCTTGGGGGTGATACCAGGCCCAAATCATTTGATTCAGTTCAACCACAGGATAGTTGCCAATGGCCTGCTTGCCATCGACTTTCGGCGGCATATTTTTCGCGTAGGGCACCTTGGTACAAAAGCCCTCGCCGTTAAATTCCCAGGCGTGGAAGGGACAGGCGATGCTTTCCCCCTTCACCTGACCACCGTGCCCCAAGTGGGCACCCAAGTGCGGGCAGTGGGCGTCTAGCAATACTGCCTCACCCGATTCAGTGCGAAACAGCACCAGGTCTCGGCCGAAATACTTCAGCGGCTTCACATCCTTAGGGGCGAGCTCTTTGCTGTATTCAATGGCAAACCAGCCACATGGGATGGGCTTCTTATATCTATTATTCATTCTCCCTCCTGACCCTTCTCTCAAAAAAGGTAACCGTGATGTAAAAAAAGTATACGGTTTCCCTATTTCGGTCAAGCGAGAGCAGCGGAGAAATGATTACTGATTGGTAAGGCAGGAAGATAAGAACACTGGCCACCACTGCTGGGGCCAGCGTAAAGGGACGTTTTAAGCGAGCATACTGCTTAGAATAAAGGCAAGTAATTCACGGTAGCGGGTTTCCGAATCATAATCCTCATCGTGAACCCAGTTCAGCGTAATGGCATTAAACATGCCCACCGTCATTTCCGCACAAAACACCGGGCTCAGCCCCGGCTTTAAGTCTTTGCTATTGCGCTCATACAGTCGAAGAAAACTGCTGTTTATAAACGCCAGCTGACTGGCACCTTGGCTGATGTTAGCTGACATGGTGCCAACCGAATAGGCAATCAGCTCTCGCTCAACGCCTCCTGCCAGCTGCTCCCGGTTAATAAATACCTCAACGATGTGGCTGAGTTGTTGTTCAAGAGACTTACCACTGTCCAACACTTCGTCAATAAGCTGGTCAGTCCGCTGCAACAACTCAGCCTGACACAGCTCCACCATGAGATCGTGTTTGGTCGCGTAATAGTTATAGAAGGTCTTCTTGGCGATATCCACGCAGTCACAGATAGCGTCAATCGTCAGCCCCTCAACACCGTGACGACCGATCAAACGCAGTGTTTCTTTGCGAATGGTGTCGCGCACGGCTTTCTTTTTGCGCTCTCGCCGCCCAAGCTGACTCGCTGGCACCGATGATTCTCCCATCTCTGTCAAAGCATCGAATGGTAGCGTAAGCCGGTCCATCAAGCGAATGCCTCCTACAGTACGTTCGGCGGCGTTGGTGTAACCCCATTTAGAATGCCCTGGGTGCGCTCAATAAAGGCAGCTCTGGACTTCTCCGACATTGGCGTAATCCAAAACTTGTCTTCGCGCAGCCCGTTGAGCGCAAACGCAGCAACTTCATCCGGCTCGGTGGTTTTCAACTCCATATCGTATTGCGCCATGATCGCCTTCATATCATCGACCGAGTGAATACCCGAATCGGGCTTGTTCGGGTCGACGGGCAAATCCTCTGGGCGATTGCGCTCAGAGTTAAAGATGCCGGTATTCACCACATGCGGGCCGGGGAACAGGGCATTGACCTTCACCGGCGATTGCTGGGCCTGCAACTGAAAATGCAGGTTTTCCGTAATCGCCTGCGCCGCTGCCTTGGTCGCGGTGTAGATCGGTGTGTCTGGCAGCACCAAAAAGGCACCATTCCCTGAGCCCGTCACCACAAAGTGCGCCTCTTCACCTTGCTCCACCAAGCGCGGGACGAAGGCGTTAATGGTGTTGATCAAGCCCCAGGTATTTACCCGAAAGCCCCACTCCCAATCATTGGCGCTGTACTCCCACATATTGCCACCTTCGCCCGTCCCCACACCGGCGTTTGCAAAAACGAGGTGCACGGAAGAAAAGTGTGTAAACGCCGCCTCAGCGAGGGCCGCCATCGACTCCGGCTGCGTAACATCGGCGCGTTGCGCTAAACACTGGGCTCCGCGCTCCTCCAATTCCGCTTTGCAGCGCTGCAAGGCATTTTCTTCGATGTCTGCAATCACCAGTCTGGCGCCTTCATCGGCAAGCGCGAGCGCCAATGCGCGCCCCACACCACTGGCCCCGCCGGTTATTACCGCTACCTTGTCTGTAAAGTTTTGCATTACTGCTCCTTATTGTTATCGCCGCGACGCGCGGTAATTAAAAATAATGTCACTTGAGAATAAAAATACACGGTAGTATATTTTTTCGCAAACAGCGCAGTATTTCGCGTGCCTTGGCGGCGGCGTTTAACAATAAAGATAAAGGAGTGTACGCAATGCAAACCACTGAACAGCAGGAACTGCCCCCGATCGAATCGATCTTCAACCCTAATTCCATGGAATACGCCATGGACCCCGGCCCCCAATGCAAAGCGCTTTCTGAGCGCGGCCGACTAGTATGGTACGCCCCCTGGATGTGCTGGATTATGACCCGCATGCCGGACATCATGGACTGCTGGAAGAATGAGTACCTGAGTTCAGACTTTTACGACTGGGAGTTTGCGCCGCCACGGCCACTGGAAGAAAACTGGAATAACTTCGAGCGCGCCCTGGTGGGTCACAGCCTGCTGGCTGACCCTGACCACCACCGCCTTATTCGCAAGATCACCTCCCCGGCGTTTTCTCGCAATGTTGTTGATAACATCAACCGACGCATCGAGCCCGATATCGTCCGCCTTTTCGAGGGCTTAAAAGACGCCGATGAATTCGACTACATTGAAGATGTCGCGCGACACATCCCCTTTATCTCCATCACTCGCATGGTGGGTATTCCAGAAAAATACTGGCCCCAGATCAAGCAGACGGTGCTGACCTTTACCGAAACCTGGAACCCGACCATCTCCGATGAGCGCAGGGAAAAAGCCCAGCAAGACAGCAACCTGGCCATCGACATCTTGCTGGAAGTCATCGCCGAGCGCCGCCTGTCACCTGTAGGTGAAGAGGACTTCCTCAGCGCGCTGCTGCAAGTGGAAGCGGAAAATGACGATTTCGACGAGTGGGATATCGTTACCTTGATCCTGGCACTGATCGGCGCCGGCGCCGACACCACACTGATGGCTCAACAGTGGTCGGCCTATGCCTTTCTGAAGAACCCAGATCAGATCCCCCTGGCACTGGAGTCTACCGCCACCTTCTCTAATGCCTTTAGCGAAATTATGCGCTGGGCAGGCAACTCGAAGATGGGCTTCGCCCGCTACGTACCAGAAGACCGTGAACTGCTTGGGCAGCAAGTGAAAAAAGGGCAAATGGTGTTAATGATGCCCCACTTAAAAGATCACGACCCCGATTTTTTCGACGACCCCTACCGCCTGGATGTACGCCGCGAGTTCAATCCCGACGTACTCTTTGGCTATGGCCCTCGCTATTGCATCGGTGCCGCGCTGGCAAAACATCAGCTTTACTTGAGTATGCGCGAGTTTTTCCGCCAGTTCCCCAATGCCACACTGGCAGAGGAGCCCGAGCGCGACCTGGAGGACCACAACTCCATTAGCTTTAAATCCCTGCGGGTAAAAACCAACCGCTAAGCCTCTGTGGTGGCGCCAAAGTGGCGCCACCGCAACGCGCCCGCTATTCTGGCCACTACAAACAACAAACAGCAATGTGTGGTAGCCAATGACCCCAGCCCGCTCTAATCATGTCGGCATAGCACTCCTCCCGCTATGCTTGGTAATCGGCCTGCTCGGTCTCAATGTCTATCTCTACGGCGATGCCGGTATAGAAGGCCCCAACCAGCTGGCACTGCTGCTCGGGGGCGGCGTCGCGGCCGTTATCGGCCTGCACCGCGGCCGCTCCTGGCAAACCCTGCAAGACGGCATGCTAAAAGTAATCGGCGTTGCGATCATCCCCATCTTAATGCTGTTTATGATTGGTGCGCTATCCAGCACTTGGACGGTCGCCGGTATTGTACCGACGCTTATCTACTATGGATTGCAACTGGCCGACCCCAGTTGGTTTTATGCTGCCGCGGCAATTGTCTGCGCCATTGTGTCAACGGCCATTGGCAGTTCCTGGACCACTGCGGCCACCATCGGCATTGCCATGATGGCAACCGGGGCGGGGCTCGGTATGAGTGAAGCCATTACCGCGGGAGCCGTGATCTCTGGCGCCTACTTTGGCGACAAACTCTCCCCCCTTTCCGATACCACCAACCTGGCCGCAGGTGTGTGCAATGTCGAGTTGTTCAGTCACGTGCGCTACCTCGCCCTCACCACACTGCCCTCGTTTGCCATTGCCCTGCTTATTTTTGTTGGGCTGGGTATACACCACAGCAGTGGAAGGGAGGTCGCCGAGACGCAAGCGATTATGAATGCCTTGAGCACCAGCATGACCCTGTCGGGCTGGCTATTGCTTGCGCCGCTGCTCGTCGTTGTCATGATCGTAAAACGCGTTCCGGCGCTGCCCGTGATGTTTATTGCAACGCTCATCGGCACGGTGATCTCCGCCTATGTGCAGCCGGAATTGGTCTATCAAATTGGTGGCGAGCGTTCGGCAAGTGGGCTGTACAAGGGGCTGGTGCAAACCATTGTAGGAAGTAGCGAGATCATCACCGGTCACAGCTTTAGCGATACCTTGCTGGCCAGCAGCGGCATGGCAGGCATGCTCAATACAATATGGCTTATTTTAAGCGCCGTGGTTTTCGGTGGCATGATGGAAGCCTCGGGCTTGCTCGGCGACATTACAAGCGGACTAAAAAGACTGGCGCGCAGCCGGACGTCGCTCGTGGCAACCACGGCTGGCAGCTGTGGGGTGCTCAATCTCACGGCGGCCGAGCAGTATCTGACCATTCTTATTGGCGGGCGAATGTACGGCGACATGTACGCCCAGCAGGGGCTGAGTCAGCGCAACCTCAGCCGCACGCTGGAAGACGCCGGAACCGCCACCTCAGTACTGGTTCCCTGGAACACCTGCGGCGCATTTCATGCCACCGCTCTCGGCGTTGCAACGCTCAGCTACCTGCCCTTTTGCTTTTTTAATTTGATCAGCCCCTTTATGTCGATGCTGTATATGCGCTTCAACATAGCGATAGAAGAGGCCTAGTCGCAGCGCGTGTAACTTAGGCAGCGCTCTCCCAGCCACTGCCAATACACCGTAAATATGCAGCCCCTTGGCAAGGCCAAACCCAGTGCGGAGCGCGGCTTGAACTGGAGCGTACGCCGCTCCAGGTCGACCGCGATAACACGCACTTCGGAAAAATCGATGTAGCGCTGCAAGCGCGGGAACAGCGCTTTGTACAAGCTCTCTTTGGCAGAAAACAGCAGAGTTAACGCGCAATCGCGAGGCAATCGAGATAGGAGCTGCCACTCCTTGTCATCACCCACCAAACGCCACAGCTCGTCAATGGCATCGCTGGCGACTAATGGCTCAATATCGATCCCCAAATGCCCTCCACGCCCAACCACGCACAGCGCGCTGTCGTCGCAATGGCTGATGGAACCGGTAATCCCCTGCGGCCATATCACCTCGCCGGTATCTCGCCTTGCTGGGCTGCGATTCTCTACATTTTCTAAACCCAGCGCATAACAAGCAGCATAACGACCGGCAAGGAATTGCGCTTGGCGCACGGCGGACACCCGCGCCAAAGAGGCTGGTAATGCAATGCCCCAAGACGCCAACAGGTCTCGGGTATAACGGCTTTGTTTAAAACGACAGTGAACCGCGTTGACGGCCAATTCGGGCATTGGCAGCAACGAGACCTGCTCTATAAATCCACCTGCGGGCAGGGGTGATGACAAGCTCTGCGTGTCCGCGCCACTATTGCGCAAGGCTGGGCTCGGTAAGGTCGCGATCAACGGCGGGGCTTGACTCACTGACGGGGGACAGGTAGCCCCACGTGGACAACTGCGCTATGGCCGCCGCCACGCCATCTTCGGCGCGCATTTGCTCACCCACAGTAGCTGCACGCTGACGCAGCGCCGCGTCTGTTGCCGACTCAATAGCCCGCTCAACATCCGCGACATTCAAGCTGTTGCGATCCAGCGAAGGGGTTGCCACCCCAAGTTGCTGCAAGCGCCACGACCAAAATGGCTGATCGCCAAAAAACGGCATAATTATCGACGGAATTCCCGCCCTTGCCGCTGCCGCCGTCGTACCCGCCCCGCCGTGGTGAATGGCCGCTGCCACTCGCGGAAACAGCCAGTCGTGAGGCGCCGATGTCAGGCAGTACACATTGTCGTCGTCGACATCTGCCAAGCCTCCCCAACCTGTTGCAAAAATGGCGCGGCGGCCACTATTTCTCAGCGCCTTTAAAAACACCTCACTGAGCGCCGCACTGTCATCACCGAGCATGCTGCCAAAGCCCACATATATGGGTTTGTCCCCGGCGGCTAAAAATGCGTCCAGTGATTCCGGCGCCTGCCACGTCTGAGCTTCATCGAGAAACCAGTTCCCCGCTATCCGCACCGACTCTGGCCAATAACGCGATGGCGGAATAATGCTCGGGCTAAACCCATACAACACATGGTGAGTCCGACGACGCCGGTAAAACGGCCCATACCAGGGCAGTGGCGCCAAATTGAGTTTTTCACGAACCTGACGATAGGCGGGGCTGAGCATCTGCCACGTCAGCACGCGACAGGCGTGATACAAGCCTTGGTTTACCAGACCGGGGCGCGGGCGGCGCGGCGGTGGCAACATCATCGGCGGAATATCAGGACACGGCGTCACCGGTTGCAAGTGGGTCTCGACCACCGGAATGTCGTAGCGTTCGCCCATGGCGGCGGCCAGCGAGGCCACCATGCCGCAACCCAACAACAAGTCAGCGCCGTTCGCCGCCTGCGTGGCCTGTGTGACCCAGTCTGCAGACATTGCCAACAACTCCCGCCGCGCCGTACGCAAAAGCGCAACGGGGTTCAGGCCGCGCTGAAGTACTTCCGGGTCCTTGGCCATTACTTCCAAAAAGTCGGCGGTCAGCGGCGCGTAATCGAGGCCATGACGGCGTACCAACTGTTCACAGCTGTCGCCCGTCACAATACACACTTGGTGCCCCTGCGCTTGCAAGCCCAAGCCTAGCGCGACAAAAGGGCGGACATCTCCCTGGGTGCCGATGGAGAAGATCGCGATTTTCATGCTTATCAACCTGCCAGCGCGCGCTTAACAAAGGGTCCGATTACTGCCAGCGGTTCCGCGTCCAGCATCTGTTGGTGGTGGCATTCCACCGGATAAATATTGAGACCCGCGACGGCGTCCTGCCAGGCATCTGGGCGGTGATGCAGCTGCTGTGATGTGGCCGTTTGCAGCGCTTGGAAAAAATGCATGTCCACGTCTACAGGTCGCGGCTGGAAATTCTGCAACAGCTGCAGGTTATTGCTAATCACCGCACTGACATCGTCAATTAAGGCGCTTTGTTTACCCTGCAACTGTTTGACAAACTCCAGGTTAAGCACGTCGTATTCGCGGCACAGGAGTTCACTCAGCTCCTCCATGGTATCGGGCAGCTCGCCTTCTACCGCAATGTCGAGAAATTCCAATATGCTGCGCACCTGACCGGCCTTGTCATCACGCTGCTGCGACACAAAGGGGTAGGAATCCAAAGCGCCAAGGAAACTCACTGACTCGTCCAGCTCGCGCAGCTGACGCGCCATTTCCTGGGCGATAACGCCGCCCATCGACCAGCCCAATATACGGTAGGGGCCCTGTGGCTGGCGGTCCCGCATCAATGCAATATAGTCTGCGGCAATTTCCTCGATACTCGCAGGCAGCTCTTGCCCGCCAGAGAGGCCACGCGACTGAATGCCAAACAAGGCCGTATCTTCAGGCAGGTATTGATTTAGCCCCGCGAATCCCCAGCTCAAGCCGAGTACCGGGTGAATACAAAATAGAGCGTCACCCTCGCCACGCGCGGCTAAGGGGTTGAGGGCTTGCACGCCTGCCAAGGGGTCTATTTGGTCACCGCGCTCCAGCTGCTCCGCCAATTCAGCGATCGTCGTCGCCTCAAAGATGGCCGCCAGGGGTACGTCTTTACCCACGACATCACGCAGACGCGATACCATACGCGCCGCGGTAATCGAGTCAGCACCCAGGTCGAAAAAGCTATCGTGGATGCCGATACGCGGCAGTTTGAAAATTTCACACCACAACTCGGCCAGCTGCGTTTCCAGCGCATTGCGCGGCGCCGTGTATTCGCTAACAAGTTGCCACTGAGGCTCCGGCAAGGCTTTGCGGTCTAGCTTGCCATTCACATTCAGCGGGAAATCATCCAGCACCTGATAGTGAGAGGGCAGCATGTATTCCGCTAGACTGCGCTCGATCTGTTGGCGCAGTGTGGCAGCCTCCAAGGCAGTGTGCTGGGCATCGAAGTCCTCCTCACCGAGCAGGAACGCCACCAGCTTTGGTACGCCAGCGGGGTCATTACGCAGTACCACCGCCGCACGGCGCACACCCTGACAGCGGATCAACTGCGATTCAATTTCTTCAGTCTCTACACGAAAGCCGCGAATTTTAATCTGGAAGTCATTGCGTCCCAGGTATTCCAGTGCACCGTCATCACGCCAGCGCGCAAGGTCACCGGTTTTGTACAACAAGCCCTCGCCGTGAGGATTGGCAATAAAACGTTCGGCGGTTAAGTCGGGACGTTTGTGGTAACCCAGCGCGAGGCCTTCTCCGCCAATGTACAATTCCCCGGCAGCGCCATTTGGCAACAACTGAAGGTCGTCACCCAGTACATAGACCTGCGTATTCCAGATCGGACGACCAATGGCCGGCGTCCCACCGTCCAGCTTGTCCAGAGTCATCATCGTGGACCAGATCGTTGTCTCTGTCGGGCCGTATAAGTTGATAATCGGCGCTCCGAGCTTACGCATTTTGCGCGCCAGCTCCATCGGCAGCGCCTCACCGCCCACCAGCGGTTGAACACCCGTAAAGGCCTCGGTATTATCTTCAAGCAGCGCCTGCCAGTGCGAAGGCGTCGCTTGAATATGCGTGATCGCCTGCTCATTCACCAGCGCGGCCAGCGCCGCCGGGTCTCTGGCGATGTCGCGGGTAGCGACATGGACTTGAGCACCGGCAAGCAGTGGCAAAAACATCTCTAGCGCAGCTATATCAAACGACACGGTCGTTAGCGCCAACATCCGCTGCTCGGGTTGAAGTGCCAAGGCATCCTGCATGGCCAGCAAAAAATTCATCAAGCTGCGATGGCCAATCACCACGCCCTTGGGGCGCCCCGTCGAACCGGAGGTGTAAATGATGTACGCCGGACTGTTTGCGCCAATATCAGCAAGGGGCACATCGTCGCCGGAAAAGGCGTTTAAGTTGAGCTCTTCCCACAGCAGCGCTTGTATTTCACAGTCAGGCAACTTTTCGGCGGTCTCAACGCTGCTGAGCAGCAAGCTGGGCTTGGCGTCGTCCAATATCATGGCCAGGCGCTCAGCGGGGGTTTCTGGATCCAGCGGTAAATACGCCGCTCCGCACTTCATAATCGCCAACAGCGTCATCGGCATTGCCGCGGTGCGCGGCAGGGACACGGCCACCAACTTACCCGGCCCTACGCCCAATACATTCAATGCCCGGGCCAATTGATTGACCTGTTGCCCGAACGCTGAATAACTCAGCGTTTGCCCGGCGTCAGATACCGCGGCGTGGCTTGGGAAAGCGGCGACACTTTTGTCAAACAACGCTGGCAAGTGGCTGTCCGGCAACGGCTGCTTGGTATCGTTCCAGGCCTGCAGCTGCAGGTGCCGCTCCTGCTCGGAGAGCAGGTCAAAGTCACCGATCGCGCCCTCAGGGGCGGCAATCATCGCTTCGATTAATCGCGCCAATCGATCGCGGTGCTCATCGAGCTCTCGCTGACTGTAAAGCGCGGGGTTAGCGTCAATCACCACATTCATGCCCTGCTTGGCACCGCGATCAAACACAAACACTGTCATGTCTTCTACGGTGCCATTCGACAGGTTGTGTGCACTGCACTCGTGGCCACCGAAGCCCAGGTCGTAATCAAAGGGTTCAATATTCACTCCCATCCAGGAGATCTGCTGCCCCTGTGCAAGCAGGCCGAGATCACGCCGCAGCTCCTCATAGCGATACTGCTGGTGGCGAAGCGCATTCCTTACGGTTTTCGCTGTTTGCCCAAGCAGGTCGACAAGGCTAGCATCGTCGGCCATCGCCAGGCGAATCGCCACGGCGTTGGCCATCATTGCCGGGATGCTGCGCAGCGTGCGGTTTGCTCGTGCCGTAACCGGCATACCGAAGACCAGGTCCTGCTGACCCGTCATGCGGTAGGTGTAAACCGCGAGCATGGCAATTAATAACTGCGGTACTGAGCCGCCATATTGCTGGGCGATGTCGCGAATTTTCGCAGAGTGCTCTAGCGACAGGGTAATACCGCTGCGCCGCAGGCCACCACTGCGCTGGGCATTGCGACGCGACAGCGAAATTGCATCGGGCAAGCCACTCAGTTGCTGCTTCCAGTAATCTCGGTCGCGCTCAAAACGCGCAGATTCGCGATAGAGCTTTTCCTGCTCCAACTGGGTTACCAAGGGTAAAAATGGCGACTCACCTAGCTCCTCGCCACTGAGCAGCGCATTATAAATTTCTGCCATTCGGCGCGCGATCAGACCGCCACCAAAACCGTCAATGGTGATGTGGTGGCAGCGGTGGTACCAAAAAAACCGTTCATCCTCGACCTTGATTAGCGCGCTGAACCACAGTGCATCTTCTGCGAGGTCTGCGGGGCGGCGCAGCTCATCGTTCATCCACCGCAATGCACGCTGCTCGGCGTCGGCATGGCTACTGAAGTCGACAACCGGCAACTCTCCCATATAGGCCTCTGCCACCAATTGGCGAGGTCCATCGGCGGTTTCAATAATCTGTACTCGCGTTGACTCCGCCTCTTGGGTCAAGATGGAAGTCGCGCGGAGAAATACCGCGGCATCAATATGGCCGCGGATATCGACATACTCGGCAAGTTTATATACCGCATCGGCGGGGCCGATCTTCTCGCCCATCCACATACCGCGCTGCGCTGTTGCAATTGGCAGAAGTTGGGGAACCTGCGTCAGAGGTCTAACGGGTGAGGCTGGCAACTCAAGTGCGCCGCCTGTGGCAACTTTACCCCGGCTTAAATGCAGCTCGGCTTCAAGGTCCTTTCTCAGGTACGGGTCTCGCGAATTTTGCGAGCGGGGTAACTTTTCCATCTTCTTCGTCTCTCTGGCTAGGTATCGCACTAAACAGGAAACCTACCGACGAATCGGAAACAGCCCCTGCTTAATTTTTTCATTTTTATTTCGGCTGTTAAGCAGCCGCATTTTTATATGTGTAAATCGCTAAGACACACAGGGATGATAAGGACATCACTAAACGACCAGCGTGACTTAAGTCACACATAAGAACATGGAGATAAGAATTTTTACTTATATTTCAATACCTTGCAGCACACTGGGAAACGAGTGTGACATAGTCAATTCGCACCTAATGTGTCATAGCGTGCTTTTGAGCAATAAAACACTTGCCATACAGCCTCTTAAAAATAGCTATAGGGGTTTATGCGTACACAAGTAAATAACGCCCTGCCGATGGCGCATATTTTTTGTCAATGAGGGGAAATATCTGCGGGTGAATAAGGCCTGTTTCCAGGCCTTGAGGGAATGACGGGGGCATCCCTTATCAAGCGGCGCCCAGTTCTCGCTCCACTAACCTATCCAGATGCTCGGCGTAATCGCGCAAAACCGGATTAACGGGCCGCTCGGCAGTGACCGCTCGCATGTTTTCATCACTGGCGCGACGCGATACCGCCAGTAGTGGCGCAAGACTCTCCATCACGGCGTCAGGGTTTTCTCGCAACGCGGAATAATCCACCTCGACCGTTTGATGGCCCGGCATTGCCGCCAACTCGCGGCGGTAGGCCGCCACTTGTTTGGCCACCGTTCGCGCCAGCAGCGGCCTCGCGAGGCGGGCAATGGCACGGCGACCAATCAGCTTGCGCAGTCCCCGTAGTCCCAGCCACACAATATAACCAGCGCGATAACTACGGCGCCCGTCCCCACGGTCCAACAGCATTTCAAGATAATGTTGCGGCCCCTCTAGATAGGAAAGCAGCGCGTTTAGCATGCTATTGAGCACCGCGATGGGCTCACGGCTGATGTAGATAAACCTCGCCTCGGGGAATCGCTCCGCCATCCAGCGCGCATTACCGGTATCCCAGGGGTTCTTGAGCAAGACCGCCTCACTACCGGCGTGCACGGTCAAAAGCTTTCGGCACATTTCCTCAAAAAACTCGGCGCTGTGCTCGTTGAGCTTAAAACTGCCGAAGCGACGCCTGAGGAGATAGCCGTACTCTTCAACTTCCTCGGCGGAAACGGGCACCGAGTCGATATTGCGGTCTTTAATCCCCAGTGCAGCGAAGCAGGCATTCAAGCGCTGCGCGTCTTGTTTCGCACCGCCCTGCTGTTGGTTGCGGAGCAGACGGTCATAGTAGAAAAAATCGTAGAGGGTTAGCTGTGCCAGAGGAAAGGCCCTGGCCACACTGTCGTAGAGAAAGGTAGTGCCGGAACGGTGCAAGCCCATAATAAATATCGGCTTTACCTTTTGCTCAGCAAGGTCAGCTTTCAGTGACGCATCTTCATCGCGCACTGGGAAATGGGGATCAACGGGATAACGCATGTGGAGTCTCTCGGGCTATTAAACAGCGCTGCTTCACGCTTTGGGCGGCAATGTATAAGAATAGCGGTAAGAAAATCCAAGAACGGATAGACGTTTTTGGTCGTCAACAACAAAAAGCGGGCTTTTTTTACCCGCTATAACACACTGAAATAGTGGCGAGAAGCAGCACCTATAATTCAGCGCTGCGGCGAAGAAGATGATAGTAAATACGCACCGCCTCAACATAGCTGGCAATAGAGACCCGCTCATCGGTACCGTGAATACCCTTCATTTCTTTTGGGCCAACCTCTACTCCGATAAAGCGATAACTGTTTTCCGATACCTCCTCGAAGTGTCGGGCATCAGTCGCCGCGACCACTAACCGCGGTGCTACCAAGGTGCCGGGACTCACTTGTCGGACGAGGTCAGCGAGTACGTTGAAACCCGCCGATTCGGGCGAGGCCACCGCAGAGGGATTGTTGCCGAAGCCGCCGTAGGTCTCAATGCGAATGCGAGGATCATCAATGATCTCCGCCACCTTCTGCTGCACACCATCAATCGTATCGCCCGGAAGAATACGGAAGTTCACCACGGCATAGGCGATAATCGGCAGTACATTGTCCCGCACACTGCCCTGCAACATGGTAACGGCCGTCGTCGTGCGCATACCGGCGTTGATCGGCGCTTGACTGCTCAGTACTTTTTCCAAAAGCGGCTCAAACAGCCAGTTATTGGCAAACAGCAAGCGTTGGTAAAAAGGTACGCTGTCACCCAAATAGCGAATAAAGTCCACCGTATATTGCATATCAGCAGGTAGCGGATTGGCCTCGAGGCGCGCCACTGCCGCCGCAACAATGCCCGCCGCACTTTGCGGCGGTGGTATGGAGGAGTGACCACCGCCACCGTCGGCACTGAGTTTCAAACTGACATAGCCCTTTTCAGCCGGGCCAATCAATGCGACGCGCTCCGCGACACCGGGTAGCATGTCCTTGGCGATCACCCCGCCCTCATCTAGCAAGAAGGCCAGCGACTCACCACGCTCAGCCAACAGTGCCGCCATGGCCTGTGCACCCTTGCCGCCCACCTCTTCGTCGTGACCAAAGCCCAAATAAACCGTGCGCGGCGGAACAAAACCCTCTTCAAGCAAACGCTCAGTGGCTTCTACAATACCGATCACACTGGCTTTGTCGTCGATTGCTCCCCGCCCCCAAATGTAACCATCGGCGATGGTCCCCGCGAAGGGAGGATAGCTCCACTGATCTTCGGTACCCGGTATCACGGGCACCACGTCTTGGTGGGCAATCAGCATAATAGGTTTTAACGCTTCACTGCTGCCCGACCAGCGAAACAGCAAGGTACCGCCGGGCAGGCGCTGGTGGGGAATTTGTGCAAACACCTTGGGGAAGCGCTGTTTTAAATAGGCCTGAAAGTCTTCAAATGCTTGCTGATCCACGGCATCAGCATCGATATTCGAAATGGTGGGAAAACGCAGCGCTCCGGCAAGCCCCGCTGCCAACTCCGCCTCTGACCAATCAACGTCAGCCAAGATTTCGCTCGCCTCAAATTGTGGTGGCGCGAATTGCAGTGTGCGAATTACCAGCACCGCGGTCAGTAGCAGCACTGCACCCAGCAACATGCCAAATATACGCTTCATAGTTCCTCGTCCATTTCTAGTGGGCCGACTGTCGGCCCGCGTCCATCTTTACCAACACGCAGGCCCGTATATGGCTTAACCACCCTCGGGCCTGGCGGCATTACAGTTTATTGAAATTGGTAGCTAAACTCTACGCCCACCTCTCGCGGCGTTCCGGGAACGCGATTGGCAACCCCGATCACGCTGGTTACTGCGATCCCGCCAACAAAGTATGGGTCATCTTTTAGGTTATTCACGTAGGCCGATACGCCCATCTGTTCATTGATCTGCCAACGCGCCCTGGCATTGAAAAGCTCGTACTGGCCGATGGTCGAGCTCGCGTAGTCACCGCTGAGGTAATCCGTACCGATGAATATTTCATCGGAATAGTAGTACTGCAGCTGTGGAATAATCAGACCAATCGGCGAGTGCCAATCATATTGCACGACAACGCCGCGAACATTTTGCGGCACCTGGGGAAACGCCTCGCCGCTGCGGTCAACAATCGCAAAGCCATCAGCGGTATTGGTACCCAGGTCATAGTCAATAAAGTCGCCGTCGGTATACCCGGCATTGGCATTGATGGTGAAATCCCCCAGCAGGGCGGTAATCTCAAATTCAAACCCGTCGACCACGGCCTCGCCCGCATTGCCGGTAAACTGCACCACTTCTGTTTGAGTGGTGCCGCGCTCATAAAGCGCGACCTGTAGATCGGTGTAATCCATCTGGAACACCGCCACATTGAAACGCAGGCGGCTATCCAAGGCATCTAATTTAAAACCGATCTCTTTGTTGACGACAATCTCAGGCTCAAACTGCTTGATCGACGAATCGGTCTGCGTCGAGCGCACATCCAAACCACCCGACTTAAAGCCCTTGCTCACGGTGGCATAGGCGATAAAGCTGTCGAGATTCAGGGACTCAAGCAGTTCATCATCGGCCAGGTAATTGAGCGTGACCGCTGGCGTAAATTCCGAGAAGCGCGTATCACCGCGCAGCGGCGCCGCATACAGCAGAGGAACCGAGGGCGCCTCATAGGCAAAATACTGCGCCAGCGGCACCGGCGAAAAAATACCGTCCATCACATGGGTGACGGGCAGCAATATTGCGGGATTGCTACCAATCTGGGCATTGAGCCGAGTCGCGTATTCATCGTAGTCCGGCGTGCCTTGAATTTGCACCGTACTGCGCTCTTCTTCGGTATAGCGCAAACCCAATGTCAGCTGCAGGGTCTCGGTCATATCCCATGTTCCCTGCGCAAACACTGCCGCAGTGGTGTTTTCGTAGTCGGCCAAGGCAACGGCGTTGGCCTGCACGGGCAACACCAGGGCATTGGGAAGCGGAATGCCCAGATCAACCGCAGCGCCCGGCCCTACCGCCACCAAGCCGTTGTCGCCCACCTCGGTGCCGTCAATGCTATTTTCCAAACTCTCCTCGGCGTAGAACACACCAAAGGTGTAATTCAAGGTATCGTCCCAGGCGGTGCCGTTGAATTTCACCTCCTGACTGAATTGCTCGCGAACAGCATCGCCGACCGACGGATCATCAGAGCCATTGAGTACCTGATAACCGGCATCAGGGCCAACCGCCACTGCACGAATCGCCGTGCCATCAGAGTCGCCACTAATTCGGATATTGTCCTGCATCGCGTAGCTGGTAATGCTCTCTACATCTATTCCCGCAACCGAGCCGCGCAAGGTGAGTGCCAGCATATGGTTGTCGATCGCATAGACCGCATCCTCCGCGGTTTGACTGACCTTAAAGGTTTTCGCTAATTCAGAGCTCTCGTTACAGGCGGCCTGTAAATCCGAACCATCAGCCCCTCGGTAAATGCCCTGCGCAAGAATGGCACTGCTGTTTTGAAAAACGCAGTTGTAGGGTGAGCCGCGCTCATCGATGCGACTTAAAAAGCCGAAGACGTCGACTTCGAACTCATCGTTGACATACCAAATCAGCCGCGATGACACCGCCATGCGGTCCTGATCAAACAGCGCATAGTCAGCGGCGACATTATCGATTGAGCCATCGCTGCGCTTGGCATTCACCGCGACACGCATAGCGATGCTGTCGCTGAGCGGTAGGTTGGCATCGAGCTTGGCACTTTTCTGCCCGTAATTCCCCGCGCCAAGTTTTGCGCCAAATTCAAAGCCGTCGGTAAACGGTTTTTTCGAATCTACCAGTATGGCGCCACCAATATTGTTCTTGCCGAACAGTGTGCCCTGAGGGCCCCGCAATACCTGTATCGATGCCACATCAACCGCATCGAGCAGCTGGGCATCAGAGCGCGGCACATAGACACCGTTCAAGTACATGCCCACCCCAGGGTCCAACACGGGATTGCCCGAGCGCTGGCCAATGCCGCGAATAAAGACCGCCGGCGCTTTGTAGTTGGTCTGCGAGAACTGAAGGCTGGGCGCCAGTGTTTCCACGTCTTCAATATCGCTGATACCCATTTGCTCAAGCATATCCGCGCCCAGCGCCGATACCGCCAGCGGGGTATCCTGCAAACTCTCTTCACGCCGCCGAGCGGTGACCACTACCTCTTCCAGCATGGCGCGATTTTCAGTTTGCGCGAAACTCGGCGCGACACACAACGTCGATAGCGCAGACATCGCCAGCGGGAACAACACAGCTTTGTTCGTTTTCATTCACAGCTCTCCAGCATTCGATGGGACATGGTTATCTTTTTTATTGTTGGCAAACCCTGCGAGGCAAATCCCGTGCCATCGCCTATGCAACCGCTTCTACGTTCACCGGCACACCGTTCAATGCCGCATTTCCCGACAGGGTGTCAATAAACTGCTCGTCAGTGAGGTCGTTAACACTCACCCCGGCGTTAGCCTCTGCGCGGCGCCAGGCCGTGCCACTGCGGTGATGGCCCCAACCATGTGGAATGCTCACCACGCCGGGCATCACCTCGTCGCTGACTGATGCCGGTAACTCAACACTGCCAACCCGCGAGCTGACTCGCACGGTGTCATGGTCGGCAATATTCAAGCGCCGGGCATCGTCGGGGTGAACCAATACCGTGCAGCGCGACTTCCCTTTCACCAAGCGCTGGCTATTGTGCAGCCAAGAATTATTGCTACGCACATCCCGGCGGCCGATAAGTAAGAATGTTGCTGCGCGTTGTTGTTCGAAGAAGCGTTGCTCAACACGGGGTAGGTCCGCCAGGAAAAACGCCGCGCTCAAGTGAATTCGCTTATCTTTGTGAAACAGCCCCTTCGGCAACTGCTGCTGGAGCGGCCCCAGATCAATACCGTGTGGGGCGGATTTGAGCTTGGAAAGAGTCAGTCCCTTAAAGGGATGCAAACCTGCGCCGTAGGGGCCCCGACGCAATAGGAAGGCCAACAGACCGCTTGGCCCGAGGCGTTGTTCAACGCGGCGGCTCAGCCGTTCCTTCAGCGAGCGGGGCGGTGCCAGGCGGTCCCGCAGCCCCAACAAAATTTGCCAGTCGTGGCGGGCATCAGCACCGGGAGGAAATAATGCTGGCGCATAGCGAACATTGTTGCGCACCGCCAACAGATTAAAAATTACATCGAAATGCTCGCGCTCAAGCGGGCTGACTGGCGGCAAAATAAAATCGGCATGGCGACTGCTTTCATTTAGATAGAAGTCTACCGACACCAGTAAGTCCAAGCTGGCAAAGGCCTTATCTAACTGGTCGCCATTGGGCGTCGACAGTACGGGGTTCCCCGCGATCAGCACCATGCCTTTAATCTGGCCTTCACCGGGGGTGGTAATTTCCTCTGCCAGCGTCGAGACCGGCAGCTCGCCATTAAATTCTGGTAGCTGACGAACCCGGCTGTGAAAGCGCCCCATATTTCCGCGCCCAGTCTGGGGCAAAATATCGGCTGCGGGCGTGGTGAACATCAAGCCGCCGGGGCTATCGAGAGTCCCGGTCAGCACGTTGAACAGCATAATCAAGTACTGACACAGCGCGCCAAACTCCTGCACCGACACGCCCATGCGCCCGTACAGCACCGGCGCCTCGGCCGCGCAAAACTCGTCGACGAGTCTGCGAATATCGGCGGCACTGATGCCAATATGTTCCGCCACCCGCTCGGGAGTGTAGGCATCAAAATGCGGTTTTAGCGCCATTGGGTCGCTATCGAGCAAACTGCGATAGTGACCGGCCGTCACCTGCTCTGAGACAAACAAGTGATTCAACATGGCCAAGAGGAGCAGTACATCGCTACCCGGGCGTATAAAGTGATGCTCATTAGCCAGCTCTGCCGTTTGGCTTCGCCGCGGGTCAATCACCACCACTTTGCCGCGCTGCCTTACCTGCTTTAGCCGACCGCGCACGTCTGCCACACTCATAATGCTGCCATTCGACGCAAGCGGGTTGCCGCCCATAATGACAAAATAATCACTGCGATCGATGTCGGGAACAGGGATGCGCAATTGATGCCCGAACAGTTTCCAGGCGACCATATGGTGGGGCAGTTGATCTACCGACGTCGCAGAAAATTTATTGCGCGTTTTCAGCGCGCGCAAAAAGCCGCCGTTGAGCAGGGTTCCACCCAGATTATGCACATTTGGGTTGCCCAAATAGACCCCAAGTGCATCCTTCCCATGCTCCTCTTGGAGACTGCGCATACGCTCGGCAACTTTATCCAGCGCCTCCTCCCACTCCAGCTCATGCCACTGGCCATCGCGCTTTTCCATCGGCTTGCGCAGGCGATCGGGGTCTTCATACAGGTCTTTTAGAGCCAGCGCTTTGGGGCAGATATGGCCGCGACTAAAAGGGTCGTTTTCATCCCCTTTTATCGCGATAATCTGCTCCTCTTCCAGCGTTATCGCCACACCGCACATGGCTTCACAGAGGTTACAGGTTCGATAAAACGTACCGGATCGCGGCATAACAGGCCTCTCTTGCACACGCTTATTATTATCTGCGCGCCATCGCGCACAATGTATTCAGTGAATACACTCTAGCAGCAAGCGCCGTAAACTGCACTCACAGGCCACCCAGCGATAGCTGCCGTTGCATAACACGGTCGCGAGAGGACCAGCCCAGCGCGAATTGGTAGTCACCGGCCACCATGGCCCAGTCTTTGCCGCTTTGATCCCAATAGCTCAAATCCCGTGGGCTAAGCTGATAGCGCAGGCTTGCTGACTCGCCCGGTGCCAACCAATGCTTGGAGAAGTCTTTTAGCGCCCACGGCGGCTGCTCAATACCAGCAGCCGGGCTTGGCAGGCCAACATATAGCTGCGGCACCACCCAACCGGCGCGGTCGCCGATATTGCTCGCCCGCGCCGTTACCACAACCCCACCCTCGTCGCGCTCAACTCGCAAGTCCGTCAACGAATACTCGCTATATGACAAACCGTAGCCGAAGGGGTAGGCGGGCTCACGCGATTGCTGATCAAACCAACGATAGCCGATAAAAACCCCTTCACTATGCTCCGCTTGATTGGCGAGGCCCGGGTAGCGCCGAGGGTCTCCGGCAACAGGGTTGTCCAGCTCCTCTTCCGGAAAGCTCAGCGGCAGGCGGCCGCCGGGGTCGGTATCGCCAAACAGCAGCCGGGCGATGGCACTACCGCCCTCCTGCCCTGGGTACCAGACCTGCAATAGCGCGTTAACCTGCTCGCGCCACGGCGTGAGCACCGCCCCCGAATTTTGTAACACCACCACGGAATCGCGATTTGCTGCCGCCACCGCTGTGATTAATGCATCCTGGTTGTCGTGAGACACCGGCAGCAACGGCGCGCCTAACAGCAGCGGCGCAAACAGTTGATCAAGTACCTCGCGTATTGGCGAACTGGCAAATACCGGATCTGTCAGCTGATCCAATAAGGTGGGGGCTCCCCCTTGGAGGTTGTTTAGCAATAGGGAGTCAGGCGCATCGGCGAGTGTGCAGTCGAGTGCCAAACAAAAACGGTCGCTGCCCTCGGTTGCCAAATTGCTGGCAAACACCAGTGCGACATCTGCCTCGGCGGCGCCCGCTACTGCGGCAGCGATATCACCGCCATCATAGTACGAAACTTCTACATCTTCGCCCGCCCGTTCCCTTAACGCCTCGAGTGGCGTTTTAAAACGAAATGGCGTGACAAAAGAGGAACCACCGCCGCTCGGGCGCGTTTGCGCCGACGCGCCGATCACTGCGATGCGGCGAACATCATCGCTCAACGGCAACACCCCTTCATTGCGCAGCAACACCGCCCCCTGCTCGGCAACATCTTGTGCCAATGCCGCATGGGCCGCCTGGTCGATATTGTCGTCGTTGCGTTGATAACGGGGGCGGTCAAAAAAACCGACACTGAACAAGCGCCGAAATATCTGGGTAAGGTTGTCGTCCAGAACCTGCTCGGGCACTGCGCCAGATTGCACAGCTGCCTGTAACAAAGGCTGTGAGAAAAATACGCCGTAGGGCATTTCGATCATGGGCGAGGCATTTGCAGTTTGCACCGTATCCTTCTGGGCAAAGAAGTAGTCGGTAACTAAAAAGCCGTCAAACCCCCATTCATCGCGTAATACGCTTTTCAACAAGTACTCTGAAGAACACGCTGGAGCACCATTCACGTAGTTATAAGCGCACATTACCGAAGCAACATTTGCCTCCTTCACCGCGGCTTCGTAGGGCGGCATATACAACTCGCGCATACTGCGCTCATCCACCACCGCATTCACCACCGAGCGACCACCCACCACCGCAGCGACGGGCGGCACACTAACGATGCCCTCTTGGGTGTTCATCAAATAGTGTTTGATATTGGCCATTACGCCCTGGGCTTGGCTACCTTTCACCCACTCCACAACCATTCGTGTTGCCAGCAGGGGATCCTCGCCAAAGGTTTCGAAGCTGCGACCCGCCAAGGGGTTGCGCACTAAATCGGCCACCGGCGCATGAACAAGATCATTACCCTTGTTACGCACTTCATTGGCGATCGCCGCGCCGGTTTCACGCGCTAACGCCGGGTTAAAACTTGCCGCCAAGGCCAGAGGTATCGGCATCGCCGTGGCCGGACTACCGCGCACGCCAACCGGGCCGTCGCTCATTCTCAGCGGCGGGATGCCCAGGGCATCGATACCATTGACGATACCGACATAGGGGTCACCACTGGCCGAGGCCTGGGGATCGTCTCCCGCGAGGTAATCAATTTTCTGCTCCAGGTTCATTGCGGACACCAACAATTCCGCGCGCTGCGCGGCTGATAGCGAGACGTCACACCACGGTCGTTCGCTAAGCTCGCCGCAATGTTGGCTTACCGGGCTTGGCGTTGTGCCAGAGGGTGAAGAGCTGCCACCGCAGGCAGCTAACAGGGCACTCACTGCGGCGAGAAAAAGTAGCCAGCTAACGGGGAAGTCACGCTTCCTGGAAACACCACACTTCATGGGAACACCACCTGGCTGTCGCCCGCCGGCATACTCAATACAAGCTCGCCGTTACGCACCTGCCAGCGCCTGCCCTCAACCTCAGCGCTTTGGCCATCATCAAGGCCGGTGAGGCGAAGCTGGTAGGGACCATCGCTACTGAGTACCAGACGTTTATCGTCGCGCTCAGCAATGCCTGCCTCGCGCAAATTGATCGTTAGCGCCGCCACCTGAACCAGGCTGGCCCGCAGCTCTCCGGTCGCCGCCTCGGCACTCCCTCGCTGCCACAACTGGCTGTCGCGTACTGCGGGGCTCAGGGTAGTCGCATCGGGAAAAATCAACTCGCCGACGCTGGGCTCCGGCGAAATGCTGGGCTCGGGCAAGGCGCCGGACTGGGCGCGAATTTCGGCAAACTCGGCGCCTGCAACTGCCTCAAGTTCTTCTAGCCACCACGCCCCAGTAGGCCCGATGCCCCAATCTGTATTCACCTTATCTGGCTCCCAGCGATAAACCAGCTCACCCGGGGCAGAGCGACGCTGCCCTTCTGAAGCCTGCCAGTCCACCATCCACTGCGCGGCTTTTTCAAAGGCAGAGTAGCCGGCATCTTTCAGGGTCCAGACAATGTGATCCTCAACTAAGTAGTGGTCGAAGACATAGCGATAGCCGAAGTCGCGCATGCCGTCTGCCGTGGCGCGCGCATCCGGAAAGGGCACAAGTTGATCAAAGGTGCCGTGGGCCTGGTAGTAACCGTTCCATTTCAGGTTCTCCATCAACTCCGGCCCCTTGGGCTCGACGCAGCCGTTGTTATCCAGCGAGCACGGCAACAGGTTGGCATTGGCATGGGAGCCGGCCAGAATCACCCCGCCGAAAAATACCTCGGGGTATTTCACCATGAGATTGATCGAGCCAATCGCGCCCATCGAGTAGCCGGTGGTAAACACGGCTTCGCTGTCGATATTGAAATGCGCCGCCACATCGCGCCATACCTCCCAAAAATCCAGCTCTGCGGCGGCCTCATAGTAGCCGGCGGAACCCCGGCCCAGCGGCGTAACACACACTGACTGGCGAAGGTTTTCGCAGGCCGCTAACAAGTAGTTCGGGACGCTGGCACTGTATTGATTATGGTTCTGCGTAAAGCTGTGCAGCAGCCAGGTAAACAGGCTCGGCGACTCAGAAGATGGCGAGTAACTGCTGGGAATATAAATACCGTAGGGCTGAACAGCATCGTAGTAACCGGGGTCGGCGACCACCCCCGCCTCGCTGCGATCAACACCCGCCGCGAAGCTCCCATCACCGAGCTCGGCACCCGATACCGAGGACAGATACCAGCGATTGCTGTAGCCATAGCGCAGCGGCTCGGGCTCCGTCTCGCCCATTCGCGCCCAGTCAATTTCCCTGGAAAAGGCGGAAACATCACCCGTGTTCAGCGCCGTCGACTGACTTTCATCAAACCAAAAATTAAATAACGCCGGCTCATCGTCGTAGTCGCGAAATGCCAGGTTAAATACCGGCGGCTGATTGGGCAGGCTGCGAAAGCCGGCGTTGTCATTAAGGAAACCACCTTCGCCATTGTTGATGCCCGAGGCAACGTACAGCGTCCACGGCTGGTCCGTCGCCAAGCTGCTCTGCGGCAGCGCCGCAATAAACGACCGCGATGCCATATCCACAGTGACCGGTGCCACAAACTGTGGGCCACTGCCATCTTTATAATCAATAAAGGCCCCATTAGCCGATAACATCAGCAGGGCATCGACCCCGAGGCTGCGCAGGCCTGCAATACCCGGCCACTCGTCGCTGCCCCCTTCCTGGTTGTCGATGGCAAAGGCTGCAACCGGCACGCTGTGGTCAATTAGCGTCTGCCAATCCACGCGGAAAAATAATTCGCCATTTTTTCGGCCCAGCGCCACAACGAATAAATCGGCACCGTTACCCGCCATGCTTGCCTCAGGGTAATGCAGGCTGCCGCCAGTGGGCGTGCCAATGCGATAGAACGGCACATTGGGGCCCTTGGCACCATTGGCGTCGTAAATAAAGTCGGTCCAGTAATAGGCACCGTGAGCATAGCGGCCCGTGCCGGACGTTCGCGGCGCACCCTCTTCAAAGGGCCAGCTTGCCGGCGGCTGGAGCTGGGGTATGTCCCCAAACGCTGCCGCGGGCGCGCCACTGGGTACAGCACCACGAGTCAGGGCTGTGTCTAACGCTGGGGAGACTGTATTTGATGATGAGGAAGACTGCCCACCGCAAGCGGTTAGGCCGAACAGCAGTGCAGCAAGCACCGACAACTGAGCGCGCATACGCAAAACCTTTTGTCACGTTATTGTTATTAACGTGATCTTACGCTGCTCAGTGTCCCGCCAGCAAAACCCAAATGGACGAGTCGCTTAGCTGCTGATATGCCCCTGTTGCGGTCGCAGCACAATGTCCTCGGTCACGACATTGCGATCCATCGCGTAGAGATGCCAAAACGCGCGCGCAACATCGTCAGCTGGCATCAGGGCCTGCTCGGCGATACCGCTATTTTCCCACGACGGCGACCAGGTCGGCCCCGGCGAAACGCTGCATACACGAATGTTTTTACCGCGCACCTCTTCACGCAAGGCCTTAGCAAAACCCAGTACACCATGCTTGGCTGCACAGTAAGCGGACACGCCGGCGTAGCCTTCCAACCCAGCGGTAGAGGCCATATTAAAAATATCACCGCTTTCACGCTCCAGCATCGCCGGCAAAAACTGGCGGCACATCAAAAAGACACTGCGTAAATTACTGGCGATGATCCGGTCAAAGTCCTCTACGGCCATCTCCGCTACCGGCTCTCCGTGCCAGCTGCCCGCATTATTAATCAGCACATCGACGGCGCCCATATCGCGCTGCAGTTGCTGACCAAGACGTTGCACAGCCGCCGCATCGCTTACGTCACAGGGGTAGATTTCAAGCTGTGCGGAACCGCGACACTGCGCGGCAACCTGTTCCAGTTTATCGGCATTGCGCGCCACCAATGCCAACCGCATAGCGGGCTTCTGGCGGCTAAACTCCCGGGCAATTGCTGCGCCGATACCCTGGGAGGCACCGCTTATCAGCAGCAGTGGCGACTTGTTCTCAGAAACGCTTCCTGTCATGTTATTTCCTGTTTGGCAGCTCTGCCGAGCTCATTTTACCCCAAGCATCAGGCCACGAATGATCGACAATATCGTTAATAACAAAGCTATCAAACTCTTCATCTTAATGGCGGGCTTTTTTGTCGCCAATGCATTAATTGCTGAGTTTATTGGCGTTAAGATTTTCTCGCTGGAACACAGCCTGGGGGTTGAGCCACTGTCTCTGAGCCTGTTCGGCGTCGACAACCTCTCCTTCAACTTAACCGCCGGGGTACTGCTGTGGCCCTTTGTGTTTGTGCTCACTGACCTGATCAACGAATACTACGGACAGCGCGGCGTGAAGCTACTCTCCTACCTCACCGTCGGCCTGATTTTATACGCCTTTGCGATGTTCTACGTGGGCATAGAACTCACCCCAGCGGATTTCTGGCCGCAGTCTCACATCAACCCCGCCCTGCCAAGCAGCGAGCAACAAGCGATTGCGGCTAAAGTAGCCGATTACGACTACGCCTACCGCCTGGTTTTCGGCCAGGGCCTATGGATTATTATCGGCTCACTCATCGCTTTTCTTATTGGCCAAATCATCGATGTCGCGGTATTTCATCGCATCAAAGCCAGTACCGGCGAGCGCTTGATCTGGTTGCGTGCAACCGGCTCCACACTCGTGAGCCAGTTCATCGATAGCTTTGTTGTATTGTTTATCGCCTTTTATTTGGGGGCCGAATGGGGGCTGTCGCTGGTGCTGGCCATTGGTGTGGTGAACTACCTGTACAAATTTACCATGGCCATTGCACTCACTCCGGTAATTTATGCGGCGCACTACGCCATCGACCGCTACCTGGGTGAGCCCCTTGCCACAGAAATGAAAATTGCCGCGCAGCGGCAAAATTAAACCACAAACTTTAAATTACTGTTAGATAGATGACAGTGACAACATACTATTGCACACTAGGGTATCGACGAGTTCTTATTGCTTAGAATTTGCCCACTGCAATCGCAGTGCGCCAGGAAGGCAAAACCATCACAACCCGGGTAATACGTATGAACGCCAAGCTCTTTATCACGCTTCTCGCCGCCGTGCTGCTCGCCGCATGCGGCGGCTCTAGCTCATCATCGAGTAACAACAATAACAGCACCAGCCAACGCGGTATTCCCGAAACCCGCTTTGCCATGGCCAACGGCTGCTACTCTCTGCAATCCAATGCGACTAAGCAATACGCTGCTCTCAGCGACGGCACCTTGCGTATGGACGGCGCGAAAACCAGCGCCGAACGCTTCTATATGAGACCGGCAACACTCGGTAAATACTTGCTATACACCAGCGACGAGCGCTTTATTACAGCCAGCGGCGGCAATATCACCGCGGCGACTGAACCCAGCGACGACGCCATTTGGACCATTGAGCGCGATGCCAGCTCAAAAACCTTTAGCCTGCAAAGCCACAGCGGACAAACACTGAGCGTTGCTGCCGATGGCGCGCTAAGTACAGGCGACGCCAGCGGCACCGCCAGCCAATTCCTGTTTGCACCCACGGCGGGCTGCAGTGACTATCCGGAAATGCCCACCTCGGTGGCTGGCGAAACCTTCAAAGGCCGCGGCGTTGACCAACCCGCTATCGGCTTTGCCGACATCCACAATCACATGGGTATGAGCAGCGAGCTGTCCTACGCCGGTGACGTTGGCCCCTCTGCTGGCGGCGTACTCTACGGGGAGGCCTTCCATCGCTTTGGTGTGACCCATGCACTCGAAGACTGCGAAGAACTCCACGGCCCCAACGGTATTCGTGGCCCCGACCTCATCCTGGAAACCGGCGCATCGCCCAACCACGAAACGCAGGGCTGGCCGACTTTTGTCGATTGGCCACGCAACAAGTCTCTGTCTCATACCGTGCTGTATTACCGCTGGGTGGAGCGCGCTTGGCTGGCGGGACTTCGCTTGATGGTCAACCACGGCACCAATATCGCTGGTTTGTGCACCGTGGGCTCTATTTATTCACTGACGCCCGATGCCGACTGCAACGATATGAGCATCGCCATCAAACAAATCAAATACATGTATGAAATTCAGGACTACGTCGACGCCCAGCACGGCGGCCCTGGTAAAGGCTGGTACCGCATAGTCACCAGCCCCCAGCAGGCACGCGAGGTGATTAACGAGGGTAAGTTGGCAGTGGTGCTGGGCATGGAAGCTGCGCAGGTCTTCGACTGCGGCATGACCATGATCGCAGGCAATATCGAAATCCCCAAATGCGATGAAGCGCAGATCGACGCCAAGCTACAGGAGCTGTGGGATCTTGGCGTGCGCCATCTCTACGCCTACCACGACATCGACACAGCGCTGGGCGGCACTGGCCTGTTCAGCGACATTATGAACTTCCTCAATTTGCTGGATACCGGCTCTTTCTGGAAAACCTCAGAGTGCCGCGACTACCCCAGCGAAGAACCCACCGTACGCGACCCCGGTCTCGCCATTGCAACATCACTGCCCGGCAGCGGCAATGACCCGCTATCCAGCATGGTGCTCGACATCACCGGCGGCGCATTGCCAATCTACCCCGAGGGACTGCGCTGTAACGCCCGCACAGTAACCGAGCTGGGTAACTATGCGCTTAACGCGATGATGGACCGCGGCATGGTGATGGATATTGACCACGCCGCCTACCACAGCAAGGATATTATGCTCGACCTAGCTGAGCAGCGTACGCCCGCCTACCCCATGGTATCGTCGCACGACGCCCACGGTGGCCTGACCAGCGACCAGGCTGCGCGCATCCTTAAAAATGGCGGCGTAATCTACCCCTACAAGGGCAACGGTGTTAAGCACAAAGAGTTTATGGAGAAACTGAAATTCTGGCGCGAAAAAGCCGGTGTTAGCGACTCCCTGATGGCATTGGGCTATGGCGCCGATGGCAACGGCTTTGGCGGCCACGCCGGGCCACGCGGTGGCGATTCTGAACCGGTGCAATATCCCTTTGTGCTGTTCCAGGGTGACGACTGGGGGCCACAGTTCCAAGACGCCGAGCCCGTCACCGTGCAAATGCTGACCATTCCCGAAAGCGGCAAGTACTGGCATATCGATGAAGTGGGCATGGCCCATTACGGCCTCGTTGCCGACTACGTTGAAGAGGTCAGACTCGAAGGCGGTCAAGAAGCTATCGATGCCCTGTTCAACTCAGCAGAGGCCTATCTGCAGACCTGGGAGCGCTCATACAACCCGCGCAATGCGCAGTAGGCTGCCACAATGCGCACCATTGTATTAATTCTCAGTAGTGCGGCGATTCTGTCGGCGCTGTGGTGGGGGCTTAAACCCACCACCTCAGCACCGAGCGAACCACAGTTGCGACAGTACTCACTGCTGTTCAGTGACCAACAATACCAAGGACCAGCAACGCTCACGGCTTTTGTCGGCGATACTTTGCGTTTGGACGTCATCAGCGACAGCGACGATGCCATGCACGTACACGGCTATGAGAAACACTTAGTGCTGCCGGCAGGCGAACTAACCACGCTGGAGTTCGCCGCCGATAGCACTGGCCGTTTTATGCTCGAGCTACATGGTAACGACCTGCAGTTTGGCACCTTGGAAGTGTACCCTCGGCAGTGAAACATCGACTCGCAACGGCTTTCGCCGCCAGTGTGGGCAGCACCACCGTGCATGCTCACTCCTTCGCCCAACCCTACCAGCTCCCCATGCCCTACTGGATGTACATCTACGGGGCAATGGCGGCACTGGCACTTTCCTTTGTTGTGCTGGCCTTTTTTCTGAGAGAAAGCCCCAGCGCTCAGCAACCGCGACACCTGCAGCTTGGCGAGCTTAAACTGCCGTGGCTAGGGCGGCTGTTTCAAACCGTTATGTTTGCCAGCATCGTGTTGGCCATCGTCGCCGGCCTCATCGGTAATCAGGACAGCTATCGCAATATCAACATGACCTACTTCTGGATCGTGTTTGCCTTGGGCGGCTGCTATCTGAGTGCGCTGGTGGGTGGCTGGTACGACGCCGTAAATCCCTGGAAGGTGTCTGCAGAAGTGCTGTCAAAACGCTGGCCTGTTTTTGGCAGCGGCTACATCGCCTATCCAAAACGCCTCGCCTACTGGCCGGCGCTGGCTCAGTATATGGTGTTTATCATTATCGAGCTGTTTGGCGATACACGGCCGTTTTCACTGTCAGTCATTCTGCTCGCGTATACAGCCTTAACCCTGCTGGGTAGCTGGCTGTTCGGGAGTCGCCAGTGGTTTTACTACGCCGACCTGTTCTCGGTGCTATTTCGTGTAATCGGCCACATGGCACCGCTGCAAAAAAATGCGGAACAGCGTTGGGTGCTGCAGTGGCCGTTCGCCGGCTTAATCGGCCAGCGCGCGACGCACCCGAGTTTGCTGATATTCATTCTGTTTATGCTGTCGTCCACTGCCTTCGACGGATTAAAAGAAACGCAGCTGTGGTTCAACCTATTCTGGAAAGACCCTTGGAATATTCTCACCCCGCTGCTCGGCGAACACCCAATCTACGCCTACCCCTATTTGCGGCCCTGGTTCATCGCTTACGAGGTATTTTGGTTGCTGCTGTCGCCGCTGCTGTATTTGGGCCTGTTTCTCGGCTTTCTATGGCTGGGCAAGACGCTGAGCCGCAGCGATCTAACCCTCACTGAGCTTACCGCACGTTTCAGCTATAGCCTGCTGCCCATCGCGCTGGTCTATCACATCACCCACTACTACACCTTACTGCTGAATCAGGGAGTGAAAATTCGCGGCTTGATCTCCGACCCCTTTGGCTGGGGCTGGAACATTTTTGGCAATGCTATTACTGGTCGCCTGCCCATCATTCCCGACATGGGCGTGGTCTGGGATAGCCAGGTTTGGCTGATACTGATCGGTCACGTCGCCAGTGTGTGGTTGGCTCACGTCGAAGCCCTGCGCTGCTTTAATAGCCGCCGGCAGGCCACACTCAGTCAGTTCCCAATGCTGGCACTGATGATTGTGTTTACCGGCTTCGGCCTGTGGATTCTGGCACAACCCCTCAAAGGCTAGAGACTGCGGAAATATTGCGCCAAAGTAGCCCTGCCCGTTCGACCTCGCGCGCCGAAAGGCTTATAGTGCGCGCCTCTCTGCTCATCACTGTCGCACTGCATCGCGCAGGCTCTGGATATTCTGTTGATCTCTACTGCAAACATCACCATGCAATTTGGTGCCAAGCCGCTATTTGAAAACATCTCAGTGAAGTTTGGCAACGGCAACCGCTACGGGCTTATTGGCGCGAATGGCTGCGGCAAATCCACGTTTATGAAAATCCTCGATGGCAGCCTCAAGCCCACCTCTGGCAATGTTTCTCTCGACCCCAATGAACGCATCGGCAAGCTGCATCAAGACCAGTTCGCCTTTGAGCAGTATTCAGTGATCGATACCGTGATCATGGGCCACACCGAGCTTTGGGAAGTGAAACAAGAGCGAGACCGTATTTATTCGTTGACAGAAATGTCGGAAGAAGACGGTATGAAGGTCGCCGAGCTGGAAACCCGCTTTATGGAGATGGATGGCTACAGTGCGGAAAGCCGCGCCGGAGAAATTTTGCTCGGCGCCGGAATTGATCAAAGCCTGCACTTCGGACCGATGAGTGAAGTCGCCCCCGGCTGGAAACTGCGTGTATTGCTGGCCCAAGCGCTATTTTCAGACCCCGATGTACTGCTGTTAGACGAACCCACCAATAACCTCGACATCAACACGATTCGCTGGCTGGAAGAGCTGCTCAATGAGCGCAAGAGCACCATGGTGATCATTTCCCACGACCGCCATTTCCTGAATTCGGTGTGTACCCACATGGCAGATATCGATTACGGTGAGCTGCGTGTCTATCCCGGCAATTACGATGATTTTATGACCGCGGCTACCGCAGCCAGGGAGCGCCTGCAGTCTCAAAACGCCAAGAAGTCTGCACAGATCGCCGAGCTACAGCAGTTTGTCAGCCGCTTCTCTGCCAATGCCTCAAAGGCCAAGCAGGCAACCTCCCGCGCCAAGCAAATAGACAAGATCAAGCTGGATGAAATCAAAGCGTCCAGCCGTGTATCACCCTATATCCGCTTCAAACAAGACAAAAAACTCCATCGCCAAGCACTGACGCTAGAAAGCGTCGGCCACGGCTTTGATGAGCCACTGTTTAGCAACGGCCAGATGATCCTTGAGGCAGGCAGTCGCTTAGCCGTCATTGGTGAAAACGGCGCGGGCAAAACCACCCTGCTTCGCTGCCTGATGAAAGAGCTTCAAGCCAACGAAGGCAATGTAAAATGGGCCGAAAACGCCACCCTCGGTTACTGCCCACAAGACAGCAGCAACGACTTTGACAACGACCTCACACTTTTCGACTGGATGGCGCAATGGCAGAAGCCCAGTCACGATGACCAAATTGTACGCGCAACGCTGGGTCGCTTGTTGTTCTCTTCCGACGATTTCAAAAAGCCGGTTAAGGTCTGTTCAGGCGGTGAGAAAAACCGCCTGCTGTTTGGCAAGCTGATGATGATGGACTGCAATGTGCTCATTATGGACGAGCCCACTAACCACTTGGACATGGAAGCCATCGAAGCCTTAAACCTCGCATTGGAACATTTTGAAGGCACATTGATTTTCGCGAGTCACGACCGAGAGTTTGTCTCGTCACTGGCCACTCGTGTTGTCGAAATCAAAGACCAGAAGCTCAATGACTTCCAAGGTAGTTATGAAGAGTTTCTAGCTAGCCAGCAGGTCGCCGTTTAAGCTCAGCCAACCTTGCCGGCCAACACCTCCAGGCCGGCAATATTTCTCGCTACTGTAGCCCGCCACATCTGGGTGTAATCATCCACCGCAAGGTGATCCTGCAGCCAACTCGCCTCACCGTCCTGGGGAAGAGCTTGCTTCAAATGCTTCAGCACACCTGGCTGTTTGGCATCCTGTTCAAAACTGCAAAAGCTGAGCACCGTCCACCACAGCGATTGTGCCTGCGCCACCGCTTGAACGTCGTCGGCCAATACCGGCCGCAGCAATGATGCCACCGCCTCTAACTCCCTAAGCCCGCGCGGCGTGGTCGCCATCATGCCCACCATAAACAGCGCCTCCGGGGCACCTGATAAACAGTCGCGCCAACGATTTAGCCAATGCTCAATGGCAAGCGGCCAAGGCAGCTCGGTCTCCAGCTGCACGTCGAAGCCGTCATACAGCTCCTGCGCCAACGCCGTCAGCAATTGCGCCTTATTGGCAAAGTACCCATACAAGCTGGTCGGTGTCACGCCGAGCTGTTGCGCAATACGCCGCATGCTAAGTGCCTGCTGTCCCTCCGATAGTAACAGCGCTCGCGCGGCCTCCAGAATAGCCCCCCTGCTCGTGGCGCTGGGTCGGCCAAGCCGGGATTTGGTCATTGAAGGACGCGTATTCATGATCGCTCGGGTAGCTGATGTGTAAACAAGTTATTGACTTATTTAACAATGTTAATAAACTACTGTCCATTAAGTTAACGCCGTTATTAAAATAACAAAGCAGGATACCAACCAATGCAAGATTACCCCGAACTAGGCTGCTATTTACTTCCCGGCCACAGCCAAACGCCCGCGGACCTGCTCACCGAGGTTCGCGATGCCGAAAGGCTGGGGCTGGGCTCTGCTTGGATATCAGAGCGATTCGACGCTAAGGAGGCCGGGGTCACCGTTGGCGCGGCGGCGGCTGTGACCGAGCGGATTTATGTTGGTACCGCTGCGACCAACATCAATACACGGCATGTCATGAACACCGCTGCCATGGCCAGCACCGCCCATCATATCTCCAATGGCCGCTTCGCACTGGGCATTGCTCGTGGTGTCGGCATCCGCCAAGACTTGTGGGGTCTGTCGAAGGTGAATAACGCCCAGCTGCGCGACTTCAGTGACATGATGAAACGCCTGTGGCGCGGCGAGCGCGTTGCCGGCTACGATGGCAGCTTGGGCAACTTTCCCTACCTTCATATGGCAGACTGGGTGACTGCCGATATTCCCCAGTTGTTTGTTGGCTTCGGCCCCAAAAGTCTCAGTTTTGCCGGCAGTGTCTTCGACGGCGTTATTCTGCACACGTTTCTCAGTGACGCTGCACTCTCGCGGGCCTGTGAACGGGTTCGCCAAGGCGCGGAACACGCCGGGCGCGACCCCGACAGTGTGAAGGTTTGGAGTGTACTTGCCTGCGGCGTAGACCCGAGCGAAGAAGATTACCTGAGAATGGCAGTGGCTCGAATGGCAACCTATTTACAAGCCCCCGGCTACGGTGAACTGCTAGTTGCGATTAACGAGTGGGATCAGCGACAACTCGACGCCTTCCGCGCTCACCCTACTGTTGCGAGCATGCCTGGCGGTATCGATAGTGTAGCCAGCCTTGAACAACTTCAGGAAATACAGACGCTGATTCCCGAGGAATGGCTGCCCGCTGCCTTCGGCACGGCATCCCACGCCGCACAGCGTATTGATGAGCAATTCAAGGCCGGCGCAGACGGCGTTATTCTCCACGCCAGCACCGCTGAGGAATGCGCGCCTGCTATTGCCAGCTACGGGAAAATACGCAAGCACGCACGTTTTTCTGGACGCAGCAATCGACCTGCATAAATACATCGACTATTTATCACGCAATGCCGAGCGACGCAGGCACAGAATGCACGGCGCTCCTGGAGGACTCGTCCTCGCGGAGCGCGGCAATCAATCAGGCGATAAAACTCGGCAAAATGTCACGCCAGCTATCGCGGCGAAAGCATCCTCATACACGGCGATTTTGCGCCGAAAATTTCTAGCCTGCCAAAACGGCGTTTCAGCTTATCTGATGTCGCTTACTTTATTGGCAGCAGCCTGAGTCCAGAGCGGCGCTGCAAACACCCCACTATGCTCCGGCACAGTCAAGTAGTGAGGCCATCACTCTACGGGGCTGCTCGGGCAGCATAAACACCTCGTCGAGCAAGCACTCGTTAATTACCTCCGCAGCACCGCCCTTGGCGACGAGCCGACCGTTGGATAATACCCAAACCTGGTCGGCAAAGCGGCGCGCCAGTACCAGATCATGGATCACACAGGCGATCGCAAAACCGCGATCTCGCAGCGACTCAAGCAAGGCCATCAACGCAAATTGATGGTTCAGGTCCAAGGCATTGAGCGGCTCATCGAGAAACAGATAAGCGGGGTCACCGGCCTTTAATGATGGCAGCAATTGCAACAGCACCCGCGCTATCTGTACCCGCTGACGCTCGCCGCCGGATAGGGATAAGTACTGGCGATCAATAAGCTCTGCGGCCGAAAAGTATCGCAGGCAATGTTCGATATCCTCGTCGTTGACGGCGAGTAAACTCCCCATAGCCACAACATCCCTGACCGCGAACGGAAAGAGCAGGCTTTGCTCCTGGGTCAACACCGCCCTGCGTCGTGCTAAGGACGCTGCACTATAGCTGGAAAGTAATTGCCCATCTAAACTCACTGTCCCGCTATCCGGTCGTTCACCACCTGCTAACAAATGCAACAATGACGACTTACCCGCGCCGTTGGGGCCGATAATCGCCAGCAGTGTTCCCGGCGTTATCTCGCCGCTCACATCGGTAAGAATTTGTTTGCCTTTTTGCGCCCACCCCAGTCTCTCTGCCAGCAAACTCATAGTCGCCTTCCCTGAGACAGTAGCAAATACAGGAAATACGGTGCGCCAAGCAAGCTGGTAATGACGCCCACCGGCAGCTCCGCAGGCGCAACGACCGTCCTTGCCAGTGTGTCGGCAGCCAATAGCAACAATGCACCAAGCAGGGCACTGCCCGGCAATAGCCATCGATGTTGAGGGCCGATAAGCATACGAAGGAGGTGTGGCACCAGTAGACCAACAAAACCGATAACGCCGCTCACTGCCACACAACTACCAACAATTAATGCCGCCAGTATGACGGTGCGGCGCTGTAACTGGCGGGGGTCAATACCCAGATATTCGGCGCTGCGATCCCCCAACTGCAAAACATCCAATTGCCGAGCACTTCGTGTTAGCAACAACAAGGCCGGTATCAGTACACTGCAACACACGGCGATTTGCGTCCACAGCGCGCCGCCCAGACTTCCCATCGTCCAGAAGCTGAGGCTGCGCAATTGCTGGTCATCGCTCAAATACGTGAGAAAACCAATCGCCGCACCACAAAGGGCGTTTATCGCCAACCCCGCCAGCAGCAGCGCCGCAACACCGCCGCCGCTGCGACGAGCAAAAAGAAATATAACGATGCAGCAAATCAAACCGCCGCAAAATGCGGCGATGCTTATGCTGTACAGGCCCAGCAAACCCCAACTGGATGGAATGGCAATTAAGCTGATGGCCACGGCGAGCGCCGCGCCGTTGGCGATGCCCAGCAGGCCGGGGTCAGCAAGCGGGTTGCGAAACAAGCCCTGCATCGCCGCGCCCGATGCCCCGAGCCCCGCCCCAACGATGGCCGCCAAACATAAGCGCGGCAACCGGATATGCCAGAGTATGGCGGCCTCAGGATTCTGCCACGCTCGCCACTGCCAGTGCTGCCACTCGACTCGGGCCGCACCGACAAAGGCAGCCATCATCAACGCTGCCAATAAACAGGCCATTAATAGCCAAAGCACGCGATACGCCGCATTTGGGTGACGCGTTTCAGTAATCGCGCTGGGCATCATTTTCGAGTTCGCCGTGTAGCGCATTAAACAGTGTGGTCGCGGCGTCAGCCGTGCGCGGACCAAAGCCCAGCAACAGCAATGCATCCATGCTGAGAATGCGCCGCGACTCAGCGGCCGGCGTTAACGCCATACCGGGCTGGCGCAACAAGCCGTCGACACCGCCAAACTGCTCAAGTCCCTGGTTTGTCACCACAATCCAGTCTGGCGCCGCACTCACTAACGCCTCTGCCGTCATGGGCTTGTAAGCGCGTATCGCGTCGGCAACATTCCTCCCGCCCATCAACTGAATCATGCTGTCGGCCGCGGTATTACGCCCCGCTATCATCGGTGCGCCACCACCGTGATTCATCACAAACAGTACCCCAGGGCGATGCGACAAACGCTGACGCCGCTCGGCAAGCGCAGCGAAGTCCGCTTTGAGCCCTGCAATAATGTCATCGCCGGCGGCCACGGTTCCCAGCAACGATGCTAGCCGGCGAATCTTGTCATACAACTGCTCAGGTGTCGGCGTTGCCTCCACTAGCTCCAGTTGCTGACCAGCGGCCAGGATCTGCTGCTTTACTGCAGGCGGGCCAATGTCGGCATTCGCGATGATACGATCTGCCGACACCGACAATACGCCCTCGGCGGACAGGGCGCGAAGGTAACCCAGCTGGGGTAGCTGACGCACCTGCGGCGGGTAAACGCTGGAGCTATCTACTGCCACCACGCGATCACCGGCGCCGAGCGCAAACACAATTTCTGTTACATCTCCGCCCAAGGTGACCAGGCGCTCACTCGCGTTCCCCAGACTGGAGAGCAATGCCGCGCCAAGGGCCAGTGCCACGGCGCGTTTATTTATTCTCATTAAACATTTCCCTTTGGTGTAATAATTGAACGCGCTCGACCTGCGCTTTTTGCAGGGCGTCGAGCAAGCTGACCAAGGCCTGTAACGGCGCCTGCTGGTCGCCGGCGATGAGCAAGGTGGCATCAGCGCTCGCCTGATAACGCGCCAGAAGTTTGGGCATCAGTTCGGCGGTGGTGGCATAGCGACGCCCGTCCAATACATAAACGCCTTTCGCATCCACACTTAGCTGCAGCGGGGTATCGGGCATAGGCGACGACTCGCTGCCCTGGGCCTCCACCAGCGCTACCGGCATTGGCGCAACAGCAGCGCCGGCAGTAAGTAAGAAAAACAGCAACAGAATGAAGAGAATATCCATCAACGGCATCAGCTCCATCGCCGCGGGCTCTGCAGAGTCAGGCAGCTTGATCATGCAAGCTCCGCGCGCAGCGCCTGTGCTGCCACTTTGGCTCCAGCCATATCCAACGATCGCTGATTGAGTTTTGCGGCCCAGTTCTGCAGCACCACTCGGCAAACACTGTTTTGCAACGCGGCCAGCACGGCGGCAAACAGTGCGATAGACAAACCCACAGCGGTCGTTGTTAGTGCCTGCCACAGACCATCGGCAAGCAGTGCGGGATTCACCGCACCGCGGTGTTCACTAAGACGGTGAAAAGCGGCCATCACACCGATGATGGTGCCCAGCATTCCCAGCAGCGGGCTTACCGTAGCCAGGCCACGCAATACGTTTTGGCCGCGCAACCACTGCGTGGAGAGCATGTGTAAATGCAGGGCCAGCACTTCGTCGCGCAGTGCTTTGTCACACTCGCGGTTACGGTCTAGCAAATCCAGGGCATCACTATAGGTTTGTTGCCGATGCCAAAACGCCCACACGGCAAAACACAATCGCTCTCCCGCTACCGCGAACAACAGTAAGGCGCAACAGATTAGCGGCCACGCGAGTACGCCGAGAGTATCAATGGAAAACATCGCCATCATCAGTCAGCCAAGGTCTGCAACAACTCGCGCCACAGCGGCAATTCCGGTTGACCGGGTTTGCGGCGCCCAAAGAATGTGACGATCAGCTCACCACCCGCGCCGTAGACCTCCAACGCGGAGACCACACCATCGACAGTGGGCTTGCGAGTAAGCCAGCACGCGGCGACCGCATCTTCCTTAAGGTGAAGATTGAAACGTGGATCCAACACGTTAAACCACCCCGGTGTGGCGCGCAGATTAGTGACCGGGCCACTGTGAATTTGAATACAGGCGCGGTTGCCTACAAACACCATAATTTCACACTGGCTGTCGCGCGCCGCTTCAAGCAGGCGGCGGGGAGATTCTGTGCCGAGCGGCTTCGCAAGATCGTCGCTGACCAAGCGCAAGGCCTGCTCACGCTGCACCTTGCAGGTCGCGAGTAAGGCGTGAAAATCGTGGGTGTCTTTCAGCGCCCGCCACGCGCCCTCCAGCCCCTGGATATCGATGTCACTATCAGCGAGCGGCGGCGACGGCTCGGGGTAGGCCTCCAACGCCAGTTCCTCAACCTGAGGACAGTCAGAAAATTTGCTGACCAGGGCGCGATACGCGGCGGCATCAGAGGCGTCGGTCAAATAAATCTTGTGGGCCGCGGTTCCCGAGCGATCAAAAAACTGCAGACTGTGACGACCAGATTCCTCGACCGCGAAAATACTCGACCAATGGTGCATGAATAGTCGCAGGTCAATCTCATCGTTTACGGCCAGGCCCATGCTGCCGTTAAAACCGATTTTTTGGTAGCAGCCTTTGCGTTCATGCACGCAGTGTTCATTACGGGTCAGGGCCATTACCTCGCCCAGTGTTTTTACTTCTTTCAGTATTGCCTTCGCATCATTGCGTAAACGCGTTACGCCAAGGCCAATGCGACTGGCGACCAACTCCGCCTCTGACACTCCCAGCGATTCAGCGGCATTGCGCGCACGAAGTGTTTTCCCTTGTTGCTGCAGTGCTTCGTAGCGCTGCAGCAAACTCTGGCCGTCCTTTACTAAGGTATTCATACACCCTCCATATCAATTGAGTAAAAATTCGATGGGTACTCGCATCCACTGTCCCTGCATGGGGCCTGGGGCAAAGCGCCACCGAGATACCGCGGCAAGCGCGGCCTTATCCAGCAAACCAAAGCCAGAGGACTCGGCTACCTTCACATAGCGCAGCGCACCACCACTGTCGATCAACACATGCAGAACCACCATGCCCTGCATACCCAGCTCAACGGCGCGGCGCGGATAGCGCGGCGCTCGTCGCTCAACTACCTCGGCCTCGGCCAACGCGGTCGGCGTCGATGCCTGATTTTGGGTTTGCTGTTGCGCGGCAACGGCATCGGCTACCTCGCTTTCCTGCGGTGAGGCTTGTGATATTGGTTCGCGCTGCTGAGTTTGTTGGGGCTCACGTCGGGTGCGCCGCGGTGCCGGTGGCGATCGATGGCGGGCCGGCTGTGCAGACGATTTTTCTCGCGGGGGTACAGCGAGCGCTTGTTGAACCGGCGGCGACGCCTGCGATGGTGGCTCGTTTGCTGTTGCGTTATCCGCCGTGTTTTCTGATTCCGGCTGAAATGACGGTGACACCAGATTTACACCCACGGGAACAGCGACGGAAACCGGCGCCGTGTCGGGTAGCAACGCCGGCGCAAGTACTTGCAGCAGCCACAACGCCGCAAGTGCGCCAGCGGCACTTAGCCCCTGGCACACCCGCGCTGGGTAGGTGCCCGACGACACTACCATTGATAACTCACTCTCGCCGTTAGGTTACGCTCCGGCGCGGCAGTGAGTGCAACAGGCCGTTGATAGGTCTCTTCGGTAAGGTTGTTAACGCCGAAATCAACCGTCAGCGAATCCACCGGTGACCAGCGAGCATAAACATCGTGAACCTGGTAGCTATCCCGCCGCAGCTCGTCCTGCGGCACCTTGCTGGTGGAGTCCGCAAAGCGACTACGCAAACCGATCTCGGTGTTAATCGCAGCGACCTCGTAGGCCAGACTGATCGCGGCGGTACGCGGCTGATTGCTAACCAGATACTCGTCGGTTCGGCTGTTCTTACCCGTGCTATATGCCACACTCAAACCCAGTTGCCAGGGCCCAAGTCGGTAGTCGGCAGTGGCATCCCAACCCCGAATAACCGCATCAGAAATATTGCGAGATTGTGTTGTGCCGCAACAGGGCTGACCGGAAAACGGCGGAACGAAGTTCACCTCCAGGTCGATGTAGTCTTCGGCATCAACATTGAAGTAAGCCGCTTTAACATTCAGGGCATCCCCCGCTCGCCATACATTTTGAAAGCTCAAGCCCATCCCCAGCTCTGCGGTCAAATTGGTTTCCGGCTTTAGGTCTGGGTTAGGCACAAAGCGGTTACAACCGCCCGCTCCGGGAATGTTTAAGCAGAAGTGATTTCCCGTCGCATAAATTTCGGTCATCGTCGGCGCGCGAAATGCTCCGGTATAATTGGCAAACAGCAGCAGCCAGTCCTTTGGCGCGAGACTGATACCAAACCTTGGCGACCACTTGGACGCATCAATTGAGCTCGCCGGATCCGGATCACTCGCACTGCCTGGCAGAGGAAATGGCAACGGCCAGCCCGCGCCACCCGATACGGCCCCCTCGCCCTGACGTTTGGAGCGGTAGCGGTCGTAGCGAGCACCGGCGAGCAGCAACCACTGCCCCGCCGCATTCTGCCACTGCCACTCTTGCTGGGCGTACACGGCGGCAAAGTCCGCCTTGGCGTCGGGGATACCGTTGGCTTCACCGTTTGCAGAATCTGACCCGCGCTGCTCCTCTCGGTAGGCCTCAATGCCATACACCGTGACGCTGTCACCCGACTGCCACAGCTGTTTGTTTTCCAACTTCACACCATCGGTGATCAATTGACGTCGACGCTCGTCACCCTGCGCACCCATGCCGGTGGCGACGGTCAGTGTTTCTTCCAGGTCCGTGTCTACGCGATAGATCTGAGCGTCGAGATTAACGCCCTCGTGGTCTGGGTTCTCATAGCGATAACCGAGGCGCCACAAGGTCGAGTCAATGCGCTTATCCACCAGCTCCTCACTGTGATCGTCGCCAACTCCCAGCTGGGGATTGTTAGGCTCTTCGGCGTCGCCGCGATAGTGCTGGGCACTGAGTTTCAAGCTGTGAAAATCTGCCAGTGTTATGCCCAGCTTGAACAAGCCGCTGAGCACCTCATCATCGGCCGGCAGTGTGCTGCCGTCAGAAAGATCGATGTCACCCGACTCGCGTCGACTCACTGACAGCAAGCCATCCATGGCGGCGGTGCGACCAAATACACTGGCGGTCTGGCTGCGTTCATTGTCGACAGACTGATAACCCGCCGCCAGCTGACCGCCGACCTGCTCGCCCGGCGCCAGCAAATCCGCCGCGTCGACCGTTTCCATCGCCACCACACCGCCGAGCCCGCCGGAGCCATAGAGCATGGAACTCGCTCCGCGTATCACCTCCACCCGCCGCAACAGCGCGGGGTCGACAAAGAAGGCACCATCATGCCCGGACTCAAAACGCTGGCGAACACCGTCGAGCAACACCAGCACGCCGTCGCTGTCGTAACCGCGCATCACCAGTGTTTGACCATTGCGGCGCGCACTGCCCGCAACCTCTACCGACGCCAGGCTATCGAAAATATCGGCCACTCGTGAGGCAGAGGCATGCTCAGCCGACCGCGCATCAACAACGTTGCTCATCAGTGGCAAGCGATGGCTGTCGCGCGCTGAGCGGGTCGCGTACACGGTTAATTTATCGGTGCTAAGCAGTGCCGTATCGGCGGGCTCACCTTGACTATCGGCGAGCACAGGAAGAATAGTAAGACTGCCTGCCAGCAGCCCCAGTCGCGCAATTCGCATAGTTGCTCCAAATACGATGGCGTTGCTGGCGACGTGCTGGCTGGCCTAATTTTGAGATGAAATTACTTGGTTAAAATCAATTTTCCCTGACGAGTAATTCGCAGTTGATATTGCTCGCCGGCGTGCAAAATACGCAACGGGCCTTCCTTGCAAAGCAACTGCGAACTCTGCACAACGTTGTCACGAATCGTGACATAGCGCTGGCTTGAGCGGCGATCCGGTTCCACATCAAACTCTCCAAACGGTAATGCGAACTATTATCATTTAATTTTTAGATGTCGTCAACTCTCAGTCAAGCCCTTGCCTTTTATTTTGGCCAGGCTATGCTGTCAGCTCACTCATCGACTTCCCGGCAACCATGAAACGCAAGCTCAAGACCTGCACAACACCACTCAAATTTCTCTCCTAAGCCGGGGAGTTAGTTCGCTCTCCGGCATGAAGGCAAACACCTTGTTTTCACTACTGGAGGGTCGACATGTCTTCTCGCGAGACTACCCAAACTATCAAGCGCAACATCGCCGACAAACGTGAATCGCTGTTCCCTGCACGACGCTTATCCGGGCTTCTGTCCGACACGCCAATTTTCAGCCAGCCCGCTGAGTTACTGGCAATATTGTGCAGGCTCGAGCAGGCACCTGCGGGAGATGACCGGGTGCGACTGGGTGATCACGTTCTACTTGAATGCGGCGAATTTAGCGAATTACTGTGCGTCAAATTGGTGTTACCAAAAGACGTGACGCTCAGGCACTACCACCTTTCTGTGCTTTCGCCGCTGGGCAGGGCCGTTTATCAACAGCCACTCGGCGCGGAGCTGTCCATCAAGATGGCTCGCCGCCCGGTAACGTTCCGACTGCTGCACTTCTATCGCTAATCATCTGTGGAGGGAAACCCGCTATGGAGCTTTCATCGCGCCGCACGCTTATTTATTCATACATGAATGCGATCAGCAGCGCTCGCAACGCGGCGCAGCATGGCGCTGGATCGTGGGAGAGTAAACATGGCCAAAGAAAAGCCGAAAAAAACCGCCCAAAAATCGCTGAAGGATAAACGCCGCGAGAAGCGCGAAAAACGCAGAAACAGCGATTAACTCAGCCATTCGGCGCCGCCCCGCGGCGCCGTTATTAAAGCCGGTATTTCAGGCTGACATCTAGCTGACGCGGCGCGATCGCCTTTCCAAAATGCGCGCCACTAAGTGTTGGAATATCACCGCTGCCTTCCAGCGCATGTTTGTCACCGGCATTGCGCAAAAATGCCTGCAATGACCACTGCTCGTCGTCATCGGCGACACGCAGGCGCAGATTATAGGTGCCAAACTCGCTTTGAAAATCTATCGGATCCTGGTCGGCCTGCAGGTACTTGTCGTCTTCATATAGCACGTCGACACCAAACAGTACGTTCACCGGCCATTCACCGAGGTCATGAAAATAATTCACACTGAAGTTTGCTTTCCACAACGGCGCATTCGCCAGCGGTCGACCGGTTAGATCACAGGGCGTGTCTTCACCAGCGGGACAGGGGCCATTTTCATAGTCGGTAAAACTGGCATCAAGATAGGCAACAGCGAGGTTGCCTGAAATGCCCCAGGGCGTCACGAAGGCCGACTCCAACTCTGCACCTTTGGAGATCGCCCCCGCTGCATTGGAGATACGACTAACATTGCCTTCAAAAATAGTAAGTTGAAGGTCTTCAAATTCCGTGTAAAACGTGGCGAAGTTAAGTGAGGCTGCACCACCGAAAAAACGAGCTTTCGCACCCAGCTCATAGGTCAGCGAGGACTCAGGTTCTACTTCGGTTATTTCAGCGCGCACCGCCGAACCACTGTAGCCGCCACTTTTAAACCCCGCCGCCGCGCTGCCATAAAACGTAATATCGTCACCTGGAATCCAGCTGAGAGACAACTTGGGGCTAACATCTTCATCGACGCGTTTATCGATAAGGCGATATTCCTCGGCGGTTACCAGCTGGGTAAAGATGGGGCCATCGAGATCCGTGCCGGCAGTGAACATTTGCAGCTGTTGGTCGACGTCCTTCTCTTCACGCGATACACGAATACCACCAGTTAACGTCCACTCCGGCGAAAAATGCCAACTTGCCTGCGCATAAGCCGCCGTACTGAGGTTTTCCTGGTAGCCGTCAATCAACAGCCTCTCTCCCGGACCACCGCCAATCACTGAGGCCAAAATGGGGTCGAGACTCGCCAGCAGTCCACTGGTTGCCGATAGCCCCGTTAGCAAATCCTCAGGGTTCGGCGCGGCATCGATAATCACGCGAATACGGGTATCGCTGGTGGCGGCGTAAATACCTGCCACGTAATCAAATTTGCCGTCAAACATGCCCAGCGGAGAAACAATGCGCAGCTCGCTGCTCAGCTGTTCATAATCCTCAGCGTTCAAAAAATACAGTAGGGGAATGGGTGAAAAATCCAAGTCGCTATTGGATTCCTCTGCGATGGTAGTCAGCGAATTTATCCAGGCAAATTCATGCCCCCACAGCTGTGCGTTGAAACGGATATCGTATTTATTGCCATTTTGGTATGTCTCAGCAGGGTAGTCCTGCGAGCTCAATTCATTGGAAGGGTCGAGCTCAACACGCGGGTCATAAAACTGCATCAGCTGAAACTGCTCGGGCGTTGCGGTCTGCACCTGAAAACTGCCGAGACGAAATTCCTGATTGGTATCGGCCGCTGCGAAGGTAACATCCAGCCAGTCGGCAATATCCCAGCGCAGCTGCAGGCGACCAATGCGCGCATCGACACTGCCTTCATCGCGACCCAGGGTGGTGTTGTACACGGCGCCATCGCGCTGGTTAATCAAACCAGAGGCGCGTAATGCCAGCCTATCGTTAATAGGAATGTTCGCGGTTACGCTGTACTTATCGAGGTCTTCTTCGCCCGTTACCAGCTCACCAGAGAACTCCAACTCCTGACTGGGCTGGTTAGAGCGAATACTGATAGCACCCGAGATAGTGTTCTTACCAAATAGTGTGCCCTGAGGGCCTCGCAGAATTTCCACTGAAGCCACATCGAGAAAGGCCGCATCAAGAAACGCCAGGCGACCGAGGTAGACACCATCCAAAAACAGGCCAGCCGATTGTTCAAAGCCTTTATCAAAGGGCGAGCCCAAGCCCCGCACCTGCAGGCTGGTAAAAGGCGCATGACTAAAAACGCTGAGATTAGGCGTGAAGTTGGAGATGTCTTCCATATTGCCAATATTGGCATCCGCCATCATTTCCGCCGACATCGCCACCACCGATATGGGCACCTCTTGGAGACTTTCTTCACGTTTTTGCGCGGTAATGACGATCTCTTCGAGCACCGGTGAGCGCGCCATCAAGTCTGTGCTCAACAGACAAAATACACTAGCAAGCAATCGCTTCTTCATCATTTATCCACTGGCCTCAGTCTTATCGCGCTGGCGGGCGCATAACCAATACCGGCGTATTGGCTTTATATTCTTCGTAGTCCACTTGACCACCCCACTTATCGTCAGCGCGTTTCTCAAGCAGCGGCACGCCGCTAATCCGCGTGAGCAGCACCACCACAAACAGCGGCGATATCATCGTCACCCACTGCCAGCCTTGCAGACTGGGAATAGCCACAATCGCCACACCCAGCCAGAGCACAATCTCACCGAAGTAATTGGGATGACGCGACCACCGCCACAGGCCCATATTTATGAATTTGCCGGCGTTCTCTGTTTGCTGGTTAAAACGGGTTTTCTGCGCGTCGGCGATGGCTTCTATCGACAAGCCGGCCAGCCACACCAAACCACCAGCAATCGCCCAGACATCGATGTCAGGCGCTCGCGAGCTGGTTATCGCCGCGAGGGCTGCCGCAAGAGTGACAAACACCCAGAGCCCCTGCAGCGTCCAGGTAACCAAAAAGCGAGACCAAATAGGTTTAATTTCGTCGAAGCGGCCATCTTTTCCCGCACGTTTTACCCGGCGAAATAAGAAAGGCCCGAGGCGCAATGCCCAAATGAATACCATTGCACTGAGCAGTATCGATCGGGGAGCGGCCTCTGCCAATGAGGTCGACGACGCCAGCAGCGCAAGCGTAATCACAGCAAGGTAGGTAAGACTGCCGGTAAGGTCGTAGTAGTGCTCGGTTTGGAAAATATACGATGGAACAAAAATCAGCCACTGCACTAAAAACGCCAACCCCGCACAGGCCAACATCAACGGAAAACCGGCAACCTCGAGGCCACCATCACCGCCAGCAAGAGCGATTGCCACGGCAATTAGCACCGACACCAGGATCACTGCCAGTGCAATTAGTTTCTTTTTCATGGAGCATCTCCTTCAGCTATCCACCGGCTGCGCAACAGGCTTCAATTACTTACATTCTTCTGTGATGAGCAATTAAATCGCCTGCTTCAGGCAGTGATTCGGCTGCCAAATGACGCTGCCGAAACGCCGCGGTTCAAAGTGATATTGATCTGCTTAACAGTGTGCTTAGGCGCACACCGAGCGGCCAATTTTCCTGATACCTCGACTTTTATTTTTCGCCATTATTACTGAATCAAGGCTCATACATCATTTGCCAGCGAACCGGTAAATGCAAGTAAGTCACGACGTGCAATTGATGCGCATTAGCTGCATCAACGCGACCAATTGTACGTATGCGGCTATAAAATGGATGAGTCCCGCCTAGGGAATAAGCCGGTAGAGAGAAAGCGCATTGCCGTAGGGAAAGGGATTGGGAATCAGTAAGCCTTTCTCACTGACGAGAATGTCTGTCGGCTCAAAAAGCGGTGGGCGACCCAGGCGTAACTGACTGGGGCTATCAAAGCTGAGAGGCTCGCTGCGACTAAGCAATTCGCCGTCCTGACTAACCAGTGCGATAGCGCCCTCACTGAACAAGCTGAGTAAGAGTGCATCGCCTGCGACACTCAAATCGTCGGGAATACTAGTGAACTGAAAAAGCTCTTCTGGCTCTCCGGCGGAGCCATCGGCGGCAATGTCTACCCGCAGTAGCACACCGAGTGTTGGCGGCAGTAGTCGGCTTGCCGTAATAAACAAACTGCGCCCGACACTCGCAATACCATTGGGTTGATAGCCTGTTAGCGAGAGCCAGTCGCTCTGCTCAACAACCTGCATGGCATCACTGGCGGAAAATCGAACCCTAACCACCTTGGGGTCAGGCAGCGTCAAACCCAGTTCAACCGGCCCGTTAACAACATACAGCTCCCCGCTCGGCCCGGCAGCCAAGCCATTGGGCATAGTCAGACCGAGCGGATGGATAAGAGAAAACTCAGGGGTTTCGGTAAGCCGCGCAGCCCACAATCCGCCGTCGTCGAATACGTTGACATAGAGCGTGTCGCCACGCTGGGCCATACCACCAAAACCACTGCCACCGGCTGTACCCACCGAACGAGGCAGCGCGCGAAACTCACCAGACTCTTTTACCACTTCATAGATATTGGCGTTACCCGTGACAAATAAACGGCCACTGTCGGTAAAAAACACATTCTCCGCGCCGGGGATCTCCAATATACGCTGCTTGCTGCGACATTCCTCCGCGACACAGCTCGGCGTGAAAGAAGTGTTTGCACTGCCACCGCCAGTGCTACTGTCATTACAGGCGGTGATCATTAGCAAACTTAGCAGCAAGATTGCGTTTTTCATGCGGGCAGCTCCCCTTCCGTTTCTTGCGCAGCGGGGCTGCTGGCAGCAAATTGCACATCCTGTTGCTTGGCAAGCATCTCACAACTGCCGCACTGCACATCAATTTTCAGTGCCTGCCCACAGGGTTTGTGCGTTAGCGCCAGAACCTCGCCCTGTGGCCGCCAGTCCACCGCCCACTGTCGCAAGGCAATGATGATTGGATACAACGACAAGCCTTTTTTGCTTAGGTGGTACTCGTAGCGCGGCGGATTGGTCTGATAGCTTTTGCGCTCAAACACATTCACCGCAGACAACAGGTTGAGGCGGTCCGTTAATATGTTCGATGCAATACCCAGCTGCTTCAAAAATCCGTCGTAGCGCCGCGTGCCGAAAAACGCACAAATGAGAATAAGCAGCGTCCAGCGGTCGCCAATCAGATCACTAATCCCCGCCATGGCCAGATCTTCTTCACCGGTAGACTGAGAAACCCGCACACGTCGCTGACCGCTCAGCGACTTAATTGCAGCGATTTGTTGCTCGGTATCTCGCGCCACGGAGGGCAAAGCCATTGAGCCCAGGGTTATCGGCGCATGGCAGTGTCCACATACGGCAACCGGGTGCATTGGCTGCCCGCAATGCGTATGCAGCAATGTGTAAGGCAGGGCATCACGATAGGCGGCCCCGCCCCACTCCAACTCCCATTGCCATGCCAATAGTGAAGCGGAAAACAACGCTCGGCCCTTCTCGCTGAGGCGGTATTCGAAGCGGCTGGAGCCTTCGCCGTAGGCATGCTTTTGCAGCACGCCCTCTGCGACAAGGGCATTGAGCCGGCGACTCAGGGTCGCCCGGCTGGCCCCGGTGTGACGCCGAAACTCTTCAAACCGTTGGCGCCCCAAAAAAGCATCGCGCAAGATCAACAACGACCAGCGGTCGCCGATCACATCCAAACCTTGCGCAATACTGCTGTTAACAACTAAGTGGTTGATATTCATAGATTCTCTATACCTGAGAAGCAGCAGTATAGGACCAAAGCCACCGCCGCAACAGTCGAAAACATTGACAGCACAAAATTCAGTATCATAATGCAACTCACTATATCGATTGATTTGGCACGCCCAACAAGGAATACCGCCGTGACGATAAGCTATAAAAACACCGTCAAACACACGCTCAAACCGAGCCTACACCCCTACCTCAACGGTGCCTGGACACCCAACTTTGACGAGCTCACAGCCACCGACCTCGAGGTGATTGGCACCATTCCCAGCGATATCGACGGCGTCTATATTCGAAATACCGAGAACCCCGTCCACGAAGCTATCGGCCACTATCACCCCTTTGACGGCGACGGCATGCTGCACGCGATGGTGTTTAAAGACGGGAAAGCTGAGTACAGAAATCGCTTTGTTCGCACCAAAGGCTTTGAGGCTGAACAAGAGGCTGGCGAGGCCATTTGGGCGGGCATCGCCAATAATCCGAAGAAATCCAAACGCCCAGGCTGGGGTGCGCAGGGCTATCTAAAAGATGCCTCATCGACGGATGTTGTGGTTCATGCCGGTCAAGTGCTGTCCACCTTCTGGCAATGCGGCGACGGCTACCGCCTCGACCCTTTCACCCTGGAACAGCACGGTGCAGAGCGATGGACACCACTGGACGGCATCTCTGCCCACCCGAAAGTGGACGAGCGCAGTGGCGAAATGCTGTTTTTCAACTACTCCACCTATCCGCCCTACCAACATTACGGCGTGGTAGACAGCAACAACAAGCTGGTGCACTACACACCGGTGCCAACACCGGGGCCGCGCCTCCCGCACGACATGGCGTTCACAGAGAACTATTCCATCCTGGTCGACCTGCCGATGTTCTGGAACCCCGCGCTGCTAGAGCAAGGCAAATATCACGCGGAGTACCACCCCGAGTTACCCACGCGCTTTGCTATTTTGCCGCGCTATGGCACTGACGAAGACGCCATTTGGTTTGAAGCGTCGCCCACCTATGTGCTGCACTGGATGAACGCCTACGAAGATGGCGATGAAATTATTTTGGACGGCTACTTTCAGGATGACCCCGACCCAGCACCGCTGCCGGGCCTACCGCCCGCTGCGGGTAAAATGATGGCCAACATCGACCTGTGCTCGCTAAAAACACGGCTGCATCGCTGGCGTTTCAACCTGAAAACCGGCGAGGTCAACGAGCAACATCTGGACGAGCGCGCCCTGGAATTCGGAACCTTCAACCAGCGCTATGCCGGCATCAAATCCCGCTACCTCTACTCCGTATGGAACGAACCCGGCATGTTTCTATTTTCCGGCATAGTCAAACACGACCTGGAAACCGGCGACAGTTGGGAGCTGCCCTTTGGCGAACAACGTTACGGTAGCGAAGCACCGTTCGCGCCACGGGTAAATGCCAGAGACGAGGACGATGGCTACCTGGTTAGCTTTATCACCGACATGAAAGCCGACCGATCTGAGTGCGTGTTGATCGACGCCAAAGACATTGAGGCGGGCCCCGTTTGCCGAATTATTCTCCCCCACCGCATTAGCAGCGGTACCCACGCGACTTGGGCCGACGGCCAGAGTATTCGCACGTACCAAAATTCATGAAGCGCTGGTAGTCTTGACGTTCGTGCCGCCGACAAGCGGCCATAACAACCAACAATAAAAAGTGGGGAACATATGGACGCAGCTTTCTGGGACGGCCTCCGCGCGCCAGGTATTCCAAATACCGTAGATACTGAAGCCTACAATAATGTGCTGGAAATCATTGAGCAGGCCTTTGCCGAACACGCCCAGCGCCCTGCTTTTACGGGCATCAATCACACATTGAGTTACGCCGAAATTGATCAACTTAGCGACGCTTTCTGCCGCTATCTTCAGCACAACACCAACCTTAAACCCGGCGACCGCATTGCCATCCAAATGGCCAACCTGTTGCAGTACCCCGTGGTGATTTACGGTGCGCTGCGCGCTGGCTTGGTGGTGGTGAATACCAACCCGCTCTATACCGCCAGGGAAATGCGTCATCAATTTAAAGACTCGGGCGCCAAGGCGCTGATCTTCATGAGCACATTTGGTGACAGCGTCGCAGAAGTCATCGCCGACACCGACATTGAAACGGTGATTGTCACCAATCTCGGTGACCTGTTGCCCACCGGTAAACGCCTGCTTTTCAACTTTGTTGCCAAGCACGTGAAGAAGATGGTGCCAAGCTACCACCTGCCACAACAACTGCAGCTGCGCGACGTATTAGCACAAGGCAAAAAAGCGCCAGCACGCCAGTCCGTTTCACCCAAGCGCGACGACTTGGCCATGTTGCAATACACCGGTGGTACGACCGGCGCAGCAAAAGGTGCAATGCTCAGCCACGGAAATTTGGTGGCCAATATGATGCAAATAAATGGCATTCTGGAGCAGCACAACGAACACGGGCAGCCGCTGTTTGATAAAACCAAAAGCGAGAACATCGTTGCGCCGCTGCCGCTGTACCATATCTATGCGTTCTCCATGCACCTAATGTCAGCGGCATATAATGGTCAGCACAATATTCTTATCGCTAACCCACGCGACGCAAACACCTTTGTGCGCGCGCTCAAACCCTGGAAAATCAACGTCTTCATCGGCCTCAACACGCTTTTTGTTTCGCTGCTCAAACACCCCGAGTTCCGCAAGCTCGACTTCAGCGGGCTGAAGGCCACGAACTCAGGTGGCACGGCGCTGGTTCCCGACACGGCCAGCCGTTGGCGCGAACTCACCGGCTGCAACATTGGGGAAGGCTATGGCCTGACAGAGTGCTCGCCCGTGGTTAGCGCCAGTGGCGCAGGCGCCTTCATTAACCCTGAATCAGTGGGGCTACCCGTACCCAATACCGCCCTGAAAACCGTCGACAGCGACGGCAAGGAAACAGCTCTGGGCGAACCGGGAGAGCTGTGCGTGAAAGGCCCACAAGTCATGCAAGGCTATTGGCAACGCCCCGACGCCACCGCCGAGGTCATCGATGAAGACGGCTGGTTCCACACTGGCGATGTCGCCACCATCGACGAGCAGGGCATTGTGCGCATCGTCGACCGCCTCAAGGACATGGTGCTGGTATCGGGCTTTAACGTCTTCCCCAATGAAATCGAGAACGTTGTACTCGAGCACCCTCAAGTGGAACTGGCTGCGGCCATTGGAGTGAAAGACGAAAAAACCGGCGAGGCCGTCAAATTGTTTGTGGTGCCCACTGACCCAACGCTGACGAAAGAAACCCTGCTGAGCTATTGTCGGGAGCAGCTAACCGCCTACAAAATCCCTAAGTACATCGAGTTCCGCGACGAGCTGCCCATGACGCCAGTGGGTAAAGTTCTGCGCAAGGAACTGCGTAAAGAAACGGAAGAGGTCTAACGTTCATGAGCCGTCCACGGGTATACATTTTAGGGGGGACGCAAAGTGATTTTGCCAACAACCTCTACCGCAGTGGCGGTGATATCGCATCGCTTTTTATCGATACGGTTCGGCAGGGGCTCGATGCCTGCGCGCTCGACCCAGCCGACGTAGAGGTGGGTCACGTAGGCAACTTTGTCTCATCGCTGTTTACCGGCCAGTCTCAACTGGGCGGCTTCTTCGGCCATGTCGATCCTGCCATGGCAACCCTGCCCGCCTCCAGCCACGAGGCGGCCTGCGCCTCCGGCTCTATGGCGCTGCTCGCGGCAATGGCAGACCTACAGGCTGAGCGCTACGACGTAGCCTGCGTAGTCGGCATCGAAGTCATGCGCAATGTGCCCGGGGACGACGCCGCCAACAATCTGCGACCAGCGGCCTGGGCGAGTCAGGAATGGCAAGACACACCCTATGTGTGGCCCTGCGCCTTTGACAATATGATTGATGAATACCAGCAGAGATACGGCCTGGATAAACAGCACCTCTACGCCATTGCCCAGCAAAATTTTGACAACGCCAAACTCAACCCCAATGCCCAAAGCCGAAACTGGCAGTTTGGCCCCGATAGCTTCAGTGACGACGACACCGCTAACCCAAGGATCAGTGGCAACATTCGTCGCCAGGACTGCGGACAAATTACCGACGGGGCGGCCGTGGTGTTTCTGGCCAGCGAACAGCGCGCAAAGGACTATGCCACGCAGCGCGGTATCGCCCTGGAATCGCTGCCCTATATCAAGGGCTGGGGTCACATCAATGCCCCTATCGGCTTCGCCGAAAAACTGCGCATGAGCGCTGGGCAACCGGCCATCTTCCCGCATATACAGCAATTGTTCTCCCAAACCCTACAAAGGGCGGGCATGACGCATATCAATGACGTCGACGGCCTGGAAGTGCACGATTGCTTTAGCATCACCGAATATATGATTATCGACCACTGCGGCCTATATTCACCGGGGGAAGCCTGGAAAGCCATTGAAAATGGCGATATCGCGCCCGGCGGCAAACTGCCGGTTAACATGAGTGGCGGTTTAATTGGCCTCGGGCACCCCGTTGGAGCCACCGGCGTACGCATGGCTTTGGACGCCAGCAAACAGGTTCGTCAGACTGCTGGCGGCTACCAAATAGCGGGCGCCAAAAATATCATGACCTTCAACCTCGGCGGCAGCGCAACCACCTGCGCCAGCCTTATTATCGGTCGGGATACGCCTTAACCACTATCGCCGCACCGCCACAACAATGGCGGTCACACCTCGCCCACTTCCCAGCCCTTTATTTTTCGGTATATCGTTGAGGCACTAACGCCCAAGCACGCGGCCGCCAAGGGGATATTTCCTTCGCACTGCTCTATCGCGGACTCGATCGCCTCTTTTTCTACCAGCCATAAGGGGCGTATGCCCTCTGCGCCGTTAAGGCTGGTCACAGGGTTTTTCTGCTCCCCCGCGCTACGTGTTTTACTGAGCGGACTGGCTGGGCGGCCGATCGGAGGCTGCCCATCGGTGGTCAACGCCGCCAACATGCCTCGATCAATCTCCTCGGCATCATTGATAACCACAATATTCTCAATAACGTTTTGCAGCTCGCGAATATTTCCGGGCCAGTCATACTGATTAATAAGTGCTTCCGCGTCGGCAGTAAAGCCGGAAAAGCTTTTGCCGTTTTGCCGGCTCTTTTCCTGTAAAAAATGTTTGGCAAGCAGCAATACATCGCTGCCGCGATTGCGCAGTGGCGGTAATTGCACCGGAATCACGTTCAGGCGATAAAACAAGTCTTCGCGAAAGCGACCTTCCCCCACTTCTTTGGCCGGGTCCCGATTCGTTGCGCACACAATGCGAATATCGCTGCTAAGAAGTTTATTGCCGCCGACCCGGGTAAAAGTGCCCGTCTGCAAAAAACGCAATAATTTTGCCTGTAAACTCAGATCCATCTCGCAGATTTCATCGAGAAAGAGCGTGCCACCATTCGCCTGTTCTGCTGCCCCCAAGCGCTGACTTACAGCCCCGCTAAAGGCGCCTTTTTCATGGCCAAAAATTTCTGACTCAAACAGCTCTGCCGGAATAGCCGCACAGTTTATTGCCACAAACGGGCCATTAGCCCTGGCGCTTGCATCGTGTAAAGACTGTGCACAGACCTCTTTACCCGTGCCGCTCTCCCCCGTAACAAAAACACTGGCTTTGCTACGCGCAGCGCTGTTAAGCAAACGGAATACCGTTTTCATTGCCGCAGATTCACCGACAAAGTGAGACTCCACAGGCTGCCCAGCTGTCTTGGGCGACGTTCGCTCGTCGGCCTGCGCTACAGGCTGGGTAGAGTCATTGTCTTGCGTACGGTCAGCGGCCAGCTGCTCACTGGCAGCATGTAGCGAGGTAATCAATCGGTCTTTAGAGAACGGCTTCTCAATGAAGTCAAAACCACCTAGGCGCATTGCATCGACGGCGACATCAATTGAGCTGTTAGCGGTCACCACGATCACGGGTAAGTTGGGCGCGCGCTCTTTAGCAAAGCGCATTACCTCCAAACCACTGACATCGGGCAGACTCACATCCTGCACCATGATATCTGGTCGCTCTTCTTTCACCCCCAGCATCGCGCTATGGCCATCGACGAAGTGGCGCGTGCGGTAACCGGCATTTTCCAAATAACCGCAGTACAAAGCACCACTGGACAAACTGTCCTCAACCACATAGACCAGCTCTTGCGTCTCACTCATGATCACTTTCCTCTTTCGGCAGCAGCCGAGTCCGTGCAGCTTCTGCCGCCTTATCACAAAGTTCTATTAGCGGCGCAGCTTGCGACACATCACCGCGTGCACCCTCGTCGTTGATTCTTAGAGCAAGCTCGGCAAGCGAAGCTGCTCCGTACATCGCAGCCGAGTTCTTGAGAATATGCGCTACAGCCAGTATTTCTGTTTCATCTCCGCGGTCACGCGCCGTGAGTAATCGATCCCGTAACTGAGCCAGCTCTTGGACAAATAGCCCGAGTAATCGAGAGGCAGACTCCTCTCCCAAGTCCACGTAGAGCTGTTCAAGCGCTGACGAATACGTGGGTGACGCAGGCTCGCCGGTATCACCTCGCATAAGGTTTTCTAACTGAGAGGCTATAACTGGCTTTTCAATACAGTCATCAAACCCAGATTCGCGCATGTTACTCAATGCGCTAGCGGATGCTTCACCACTCAGTGCAACCACCCGCGTGGAAGCATTTGGGCCGCGGGTTTGCCGAATTTGGCGTACCACTTCGGAGCCTCGTAGGACTGGCATGTGTTCATCAAGTAAAATAATGTCAAACGCCTGTTGGCTTGCGAGCTGCAGCGCCTCCCCGCCATTTGCTACCGTACTCACTTGGTAACCCAATTTCGTCAACATGGCTTTCACGGTCAACAAGCCGGGAAGGCTATCGTCGGCAAGCAAAACCGTATCTCGTTTTGAAGATTCTTGAACCGTCATACCACTCCCCATAGAAAAGATAACATCAGCATTGAGTTAATAGGACGACAAGTTAGTTAGCAAAATACAAACCAAAACGAGCGGACAAAAATAAAGCTATATAATTCAGTCTATTAGGAATATACGACCGTGTTAGCTACCTGCCATAGCCAAAGAGTAGACCAGTATTTGCATATTGCAAATCAAATTGAAAGTCATCCTGCCATTCCGTCGCGCGATGGCTTAAAAAGCGAAGTCGTTGACCTTACGGCGAGCATAGAAAATACTGAATAGTTACTGCAGTGAGGAAATTGTGTATGACTCAGGATCGACAGCTCGCCGGCATCGAGGCCTTCTGTGAAATTATTCTTGACCCCAGCGGGCTTATAACAGCGCTTACTGTGCTGAATACCCACGATTTCAAGGAGCTCAATGCGGAACAGGAAGGTCGATACCTGCGCGATATACTCCCAAATATTCCGGAGCACGTTACAAACTCCACCCACGGTAAACACGACGAAAAGCCGGCGACCATCTTCCTGAATATCGACGACCAGTTCGTTGTGGTAACCACATCGGCTGGCAGTATCCCAGATACACGTAGACTACTTTTTTATAAAGACAGCATCGGCTTGAGTGAGCTGTACGAAAAAAACCAACGCTTAGAAGTTATTTCGCGCTCCCTTTACGAATCAAGCTTAGATGCAATCATCACCATCGATGGAAACAGCCTGATCTGCGAGTTCGGAGAATCTGCGGAAAAACTTTTTGGCTACCAACGCCATGAAGTGCTCGGAAAGAATGTCGCTGATATCATTATCCCGCCGGCACTTCGTCAAGCTCACCACGACGGCATGCGGAATTTTCATGAAACATTGACCGGCCCCGTGCTCAATACCCGCGTAGAAGTTCAGGCCATGCGCCGCGATGAAAGTATTTTTCCCTGCGAGCTAACAGTGGTTCCCACCCAGCCGATAGATGGGCAAACCTACTTTACAGCTACCATTCGGGATATCACCGAGCGCCGCGCTCACGAGGCATCATTGAAAAAAGCGAGGGAGATTGCAGAAGCCAGTAACTTAGCAAAAACTCGTTTTTTGGCACACATGAGTCACGAAATACGCTCGCCGATGAACGCCGTACTGGGCTGCATGGACTTGCTGTTAGACTCAAGCATTAATCCGGAGCAACAGTCTCTGGTTGAAACCTCGATGAGCGCGGGTGCGGGCTTACTCGGCATCATTGATGACATACTCGACTTCTCAAAGATTGAGGCCGGAGAGTTCAAAGCAAATTTCACGGCGATTACACTTGCGGACCTCTGCGAGCAGGTTGCCGATGTGATCACCGTGAGAGCCGGTAATAAAAATATCGATATTGCCGTAGTGCTGGATCCGAACCTTCCCAGTGCCGTCCAAAGTGACATTAGTTTTTTGCGCCGAATTTTAACCAACCTGCTGGATAATGCCGTTAAGTTTACTCACGACGGCGGCGTTTGCCTAAGCGTTGTTGTCGGCGAAATCTCTGCCACCGAAAACCACGCAGACATTATTTTCGAAGTGAGTGACACCGGAATTGGAATCGCCGAAGACAAGCAACACCAATTGTTCCAAGAGTTCAGTCAAGTGGACAGCAGCGACACCACCGACTACGGCGGCACCGGACTCGGGCTCGCTATCTGCAAGAAGCTTATCGAGCAACTTGGCGGTTATATCCATCTTACAAGTCAGCCTGGCCAGGGTTCTCTATTTCGTATCGTTATGCCCTTTAAAACAGAAGCTCTGCCTGCAAGCAGCTCACCAAAGTTGGACTGTTCCATTGCTGTCGCCACTAGCAACCCATCTTTTAAAAATGCCATCACGAAGCAAGCCGCCCTATGGCAACACGATTGTCAGTGCGTTTCAGATATTAGCGATTTCGGCGAAGCGGGACTCTATATTATCGATATTAGCCAAACGAGTTCGGCACCCAGTGTCATCGCTCGCAAATGTGCCGTAAAAGGAATAGACCCCGACAAAGTCATTATTTACGCGCCAGCCTTCTCTACTGACAGCGTACTCGGAGCATCGTCAGCGGGGTTCCCCAACGTTCTCCACCGCCCGCTCAAGCCCTCTACACTGGCGGCAGGGCGAATAAAAAATATGTCGCCCAATTCAGCACCGGCGCAAGGTGAGCCACTCCCAGCAACAAGCTCCCCCGAAAAGAGACACAAGCTGTTGCTCGCCGAAGATAATCAGGCAAACCAATTGGTTGCTAAAACCATGCTAGAGCGCGCTGGCTATCAACTCGATATCGTTGACAATGGCTTACTTGCCGTGGAAGCGGCGGAAACCGGCAATTACAGCTTGATACTAATGGACCTGCGAATGCCTGAGCTCGATGGTATAGAGGCCTGCAAACGCATTAGGGCGCTCGATAGCGATACCGCAAATATTCCTATTATCGCGATGACGGCAAATGCGTTTGCCAGTGATATCGCTCGCTGCTTAGACGCGGGCATGAACGACTTTATTGCCAAGCCTGTCGACCGCCAGGGCCTACTGCTTAGTTTGGATAAGTGGCTGAACTCGGGCCAAGCAACGGACAGTCAAGCGCTCAATAACAGCACAAGCCAGCCTGATGAAGTGCTTGACGCCGGCATTATCCAGCAGCTTGTGGATGACACGTCTCCCGACGCAGTGGTCACCATCATGGCCATGATCATCGAAGAGATTGATAAATTATCTGACCAGCTTTCTTCACTAGACTATAGCAATGCCACCATCGCCCAGCTTCGTGAAGCTGCGCATTCAAGCAAAAGTAGTGCAGGATATTGCGGCGCCACACAACTGCAGAGTTTTTGCCAGCAGCTTGAAACGGCCTGCGACCTGTTGGATCAAGATCAACTCAAGGCGCTGCACCAGAAAAGCAACGCCTACATCGAGGGGACACGTGCCGCGATCAGTATCTACCTGTCGACCCTGTCGCCAGGTTAGAAGCAAACGTCTGCAAAGTTTCGTCCAAGCTCACAGGACGGCCAAGTAAGAAACCTTGAGCGCTATCGCAACCCAATTGCCCGAGGATCGCCATTTGCTCTTCGTTCTCGATACCTTCGGCGACGATGAAAAGACCCAGGCGCTGCGCCATAGCAATAATCGCAGAGCACAGCGTGAAGTCGTCATCGCTGCGATGCAAACCCTCAATAAAACCGCGGTCAATTTTTAGCCCGTCAATATTAAATTCGCGCAGCAGGTTCAGCGAAGCGAAACCCGTACCAAAATCGTCTAGCCATATTTGCGCGCCCTCTCGCTGAAAAGCTTGAAAGGTGCGCATGGCCATTTTTGCATTGCGAATCAATGCGGTTTCCGTCAGTTCAAGCTTCAAAACAGAAGCGGGCAAGTCCAACTCAACTAACATCAACATGATTCTTTCGAACACATCGCCCTCACCAAACTGAGCTGGCGACAAGTTAACTGACATATAACAATCCATGCCCTTGTTACGCATTTGCGCGAGGTCGCTCAACGCTTGCTGGAACGTCCAATTACCAATTTCCACTATGCTGCCATTCTCTTCAGCATGGGGAATAAATTCTGCCGGCGAGATAACGCCAAATTTGGGCGACTGGCAGCGAATCAATGCTTCAAAGCCCATCAACTTACCACTCGTCATGGAGAATTGAGGCTGATAAACCATTCTAAAATGGTCGCCAGCCAGCGCGTCATTGATCACCTCATCTAAAAAATCTGGGATAGCGCCGGCATTCTGATACGGTGCATCGGCGTCCGGTTGGCATGCGTCATTGGTGCAGTGTGGCGTTAACATAAATCTCTCCGAGTAAAAGCAGCCCTCATTTGCCTGGAATACAGCAAAGCATGGGCCAACTCGAAGAAATCGTAAGATACTGATTATTATGTATTTTTAAATAGCCATTGCGATCGGAATGACCAGCACATCAAAAGCATATGCAAATTGCGAAGCAAATTAGCTATGTAATTGCAGCAAAGTTTTTCGACATTCCTCCAAGAGATGATAAAGCCGACGTTTATCTACAGGCTTTTTCAACCAGCCATGCGCCCCCTCAGGCATGGCGCTCACACCATCACACAAAGCCACTGCCCGCGCACTGGCGTGCCGACTGACAATAGCCTCCAGCGTTTCGCGCCCTTCGTGCACAGAAGGACAATCAAAAAGCACCACGTCAAAATATGTTTGGGCCAATGCCGTGTCCAACTCGGCTCGGTTACTCACACTTTGCAACTCAACCTGGTTATCATTCAACATGGCTTCACAGATCGCTCGCCCGGCAAGACTGGGCTCTAGCAGCAGCACGTTGAGCGCGGGTTCCGATGGGCGTGTATCAGGCTTTGACAGCGTCAATACGATAGTAAAACAGGATCCCGTGCCAAGCTGACTGTTCGCACTAATCTCCCCGCCCATTTTCTCTATTATTCGGCGGCAAATCGCCAACCCCAGCCCCGTGCCGCCATGGGGACGTATGGAACGGTTATCGAGCTGGGAAAACGGTTCAAATAAGCTATCGGCCTGCTCGCTGTCAAAACCGATCCCCTGGTCACTGACCTCGATCACCACCGTCATCGACGCCTCAGTCTCTTTAATACTGCGCGCTCGCAGTGCTATCTCGCCCTCGTTACTGAACTTAATCGCATTGCCCAATAGATTGAGTACTACCTGGCGCACGCGACCCGCGTCGCCCAATAAGGGCACGGCCAAAGCAGGAGCAAGCTCAACGCTCAATCTTAGTGACTTGGCTTGCGCATTGGCCTTCATTACCCGCGCCGCCGCATCGAGCGTGTCAACAAGATTAAAAGGCTCTTCAGTAAGCTCGAGCTTGCCAGCCTCCATTTTGCTGATATCGAGAATTTCATTCAGGATGTTTAGCAACTGCTTCGCTGAGTTATTGGCGGTGTCGATAAAGCTGCATTGCTGGGCAGTTAAGCCATCCTCGTCGCCGAGCAACTCTAACAACCCGAGAATAGCATTAAGCGGCGTTCGCAACTCATGACTGATCGTTGCGAGGAATTCATTCTTTGCTCTATTGGCGGCCTCAGCGCCGATTTTCTCTTCGATGAGTTGCAGTTCTTTTTGCTTTAACTCGGTAACGTCTCTATAAAAAACAACCAGCCCACCGTCACTCATCGTACTTTCTGTCACGAATAGCCAGCGACCGTCAGACAGCTGCCTTTCAGTGTAGGACACCCCTTGGCTTCGGCGTGCCAGTTGGCGCTCTACAAAGTGCTGGACCTCTTCTTTGTTATTAAACTTATACTGACCAAGCTCGACGCCCGTTCTTAGCAAGTCCTCATAAGTACTGCCGACGCCCACTGTTGAGCTGACCGCTGAAAACTGCTCGCGCAGGCGCTCGTTGACAACCACTAACACTCCCTCAGCATCGTAAATAGCAAAGCCATCGGGCAGCGCTTCAATTGCATCACGAAAGCGAGATTCACTGGCCCCCAGCGCCGCTACCGCACGCTGCACTGCCATTCGCAAACTATTAGGCAAACGCATCAGCCAATAGACGAAGGCCGATAGTACGCCAGCCGCTACCATCCAGAGCAAACGGTCACGTGCTTTCGTTGGCCATGTCGTTGACCAGCCGTTGCGTGGCATACTCGCGATCTGCCAACTGCCGGCCGGTAGCTTGATCTCACTGAGAATGGCATCGCTGCTGAATAGATCAGCACCACCATAGAACGTCGCACCGACTTCCCCCAGCGCGTCCGCTCCCCGTATGGCGACGTCATGTTGACGCGCAAAGTCATCCAACCCGACCTCTTCGATCAGCTCCTCTATATCGAGGAGAATCGTCCCAAAGCCCCAGAATTCGCGCTGTTCCGTATCTTCAGCAACAAAAATCGGCAAACGGCCAGCCAGCGCCTGCCCTCCTTGAATCAGCTCAAACGGCCCCGCAAGCCAGATACTTTTAGTAGATATCGCCAGCTCTGCCGCTGTTTTGCGACGCGGGTCAGCAAGGAGGTCGTGACCAATTGCCTTGCTGTTGGTTTCCACGGGCCACACATATCTTACGATCCCTTTTGGAGCTAACTGCAGGCTACGTATCGAACGGATATTCTGGCCCAGCTCCTCTGCAAACTGCTGAAATGTTACGTCGTTGATTTCCGGCTCGGCATGAACCAAGGCGTTAAGGCTTTGGACCAAATAAAGTTTAGCGTTAAGTGCAGATTCAACCCTCGCTCTCAGTACCGACACCTCCCGCAGCATTTTTGCTACCTCGGTGGAGCGCACTGTCTGCGCGTGCTCGCTTTCCAACACAACTCCTCCCACCAAGACCGCGGTGCCAATAAGCAGGGCGCCAATGCTGGCCCCCAGGCGAGAACTCAATTTGCGCAACCAATCTTGCTTAGCGGAATTAATCATCACCTTCTTCAACGTTTTCCCTGCTATCGACGCCTCCCGTATTAACACAGCTATCTAGCGACCAGGTCAACTCAAGCCAGAACAGGAAACGCAATGCAGCATGCTTGGCATATTGCAAAGCGCATTGCGGTCAACAAGTTAGTAAAAATTTATTTTTGTTAAATATCAACGTGTTAAGAAATTAAACCCCATGGCACAGAGCTTGCGATACCCCCCGCAGCAGCCGTTGCGCTGACATTAATATCGAGGGTACCGTTATGAAAAAACAAACCATTATCGCGATAACTGAGCGATTCATTGCCGCGCTTAGCCTTGTTTTTATCAGTCCACTACTTGCCGCGCACGCTGTTAAACAGCGCATCGCCAAAAAACCCTTTATCAAACGAGAAACAATATATCGCGCAAATGGTGGCACCACCGATGTCATCACCCTGAGCGAACGCAATACCTGGTCGCGCGCCCCCATGCTGTGGAATGTGGTGACTGGCGACATTGATCTTGTCGGCACACGCCCACGCTCGGCGGCCAGTCGTGCTGGCACAGACGCCCCCTTTTACCAACCGGGGCTGTTCTCACTCTACGAGTTACGCCGCATCTCCGGCCTGGATTTTATCGATGAACAACAGTGCAATGCGGAATTCGCGGAAAACTGCAGCTTAGGTCAGCGTCTCGCGATCTTCTTCCGAAGCCTGGCTGCCGCGACAATGTATCGCAATGAAACGCCACTGCGCGACTGCGACGCCTTTAACGTCTTCGGCGTTCGTATCGACAACTTCAGCATGGACAAAACCCTGGCTACCATTGCTCGCGACATTTTCAATGACGCTGGCACAAGCTATTTCTTTGCCAATGCGCATACACTCAATCAAGCCTATAACGATGCGACTTACCGACGCACACTGAACAACGCCGATTATTTGTTGCCGGACGGCAGCGGCATAGAGATCGCATGCCGCCGCAGCGGTATACATCGCAAAGGCAATATTAATGGCACGGATCTGCTGCCGCTCCTCTGCGAACAAATGGCGAGAAAGAATCAGCGTCTATTCATGCTCGGCGGCGAACCTGGTATTGCAGACAAGGCGATGAAGAATATCCAAAAGCGCGTCCCTCAATTAATCTCAGCCGGCTGTCATCACGGCTTCTTCGACAAGGATGACTGTGATGCTCTCATTGCCGAGATCAACAACAGTGGCGCCGATGTGTTGCTCGTAGGCCTAGGTCAACCGATTCAAGAGCAATGGCTCGCGGCGCATCGCGACAAAATTACCATTCCTGTCGCGATGGCTGTTGGCGGACTGTTCGACTTCTATGCAGAAAAGGTGTCAAGGGCACCCTTGTGGTTGCGCGAGTTAGGCATGGAATGGGTATGGCGGTTGAAAGAAGAGCCCAGCCGCATGTGGAAACGTTACGTTATCGGCAATCCCCTGTTTTTACTGAGGCTGCAAAGAAACACTGGCTCGGTAGCATAAGAAAAATGTATTACTGGCGGGGCGGGCGAACAATACAGCAATAAGTAAGAGCTTAACCGCCCCGCTCATGCCTTACCAGTACGGCGCAAGATGCACAGCGCCATGACAGCTTGCGCCTCACCATTCAACTTGCCTTGCATTTTGCAAACCAATTTAGAAAAGGCATTCTGCAATTTCCCCTCAATCAACCAGAACATCCTAAGCCATTGTTTTTAATGACTTTAACTAAGCCATTAGGTTTGGCACAAAGTCTGCAAGTTCCACGGCAATTACTCATGTGCACAGCGCCAAAGGATGCAGACAATGAAACACCAACAGACATGGACAGCAACGACAAAACTGCTCATCGCTTCACTAATTGCCATCGGCGTGAGCGGCTGCGCAGGCAATCCCGCTGGACGGCATCAGTCAGTGCACTCTTTCGACAATCAGGACCCCGCTCACATTGTGACCGATGAACACAGCCGCCGGCTCACTGACCGCTGTGAGGCGAACGCCACACACTTTGCAGGGGACCAAAGCTTCATCACCCCAAATACTCAGCTACCCAGTTCATTCCGCACCCCAGGTAGCCCGCGCAGCACTTTGACCCAAAGCCGTCGTTTATTGCCGTTATCACCAGGCGACAAAGTAGAAATTCGCATCCACGAAGGTGAGGAGTTCAGCGGTGAATATGTGGTGAACCACGATGGCAGTATTGAACTGCCCTACTTGCCGCCGATCACAGTGGTCGGACTGGATACTGAAGAAGTGGAAACCCGTTTGAGCCTTCAGTTGATAGAAAAACAAATCTTTCTGGCACACACCCTGCGCCTAAGCGTACGCCCCATGCAGTGGGCACCGGTAATGGTTACCGTGTCAGGAGCGGTGTTCCAGCCCGGGCGAGTGTTAATTAACGACTTATTACCGCAGCAAACCGATGAAAATAAAACCCGCATCACCGGCGACTACCCCACCAAACGCTTCCTTAGCGAGGCGCTGAGAGCAGCGGCGGGCGTAAGGCCCGATGCTCGCGTAGACAAAGTGATTTTAGTGCGCGATGGCTGGCAGCAGGAAATTAACCTAGCAGGGATTTTCTCTGGCCACCAAAGTCAGGATGTGCCGCTAATCGCTGGTGATCAAATCATCGTGCCCAGCGCTGGCTGCCTTCAGTCACAACTAATTCGCCCTACTCAAATCACGCCCAAAGGGGTTCGTGTGTTCATTTCAAACCTAACTGACACAGCCCGTAACAATGCCGCAGCTGCGGTGGGCAAATATGCCAGCAGTATGCCCTACGGCACGCGACTGCTGGAGGCGGTTGTATCGGGCAACTGTACTGGCGGTACACGGATGACCAACTCCTCGCGGTATGTCGTTTTAGTCGGCAAAAATCCGCTTACGGGACAGTCGGAAGTCATTGAACGCAATATCGAAGAGCTACTAAGAAACCCCGACGCACCTGGCCTCAACCCCTACCTATTGCCTAATGACACCGTAAGCTGCTATGACTCTACTTTGAATAATATCCGCGACATCGCTCGTGCGGTGGTAGAAATTGCGTCACCTTTTTCAATATTGCGCTAAGCGGAGACTTATAAGCAATGTCACCGACCATCGACCCACATCGCGCTCCCGTACCCTATAAGCGCACAGTCGACCGCCCGCGATGGACGCGCTACATCGTTATCGGCGTGCTTGCGATGCTCGCTATCTGGGGAATGGTGGTGCTCTATCTACTGTCGGCACCGCAGTACGTCAGTAAGTTTGCCTTTGTTCTGCCCGGCAAATCGGGCGGCGCTAAAGTCAACCTGCAGAGCATTGGCGAGGCCAGCACCAGTAGTGCTTCGCCCTTTGGCACGAAGGGCATAAACCCCCGCGTCAATTATAAAGAGATGTTGCTCAGTGACACCGTCATTGGTACTGCTGCAAAAGATCTGGAGATAGACTACGCAGACTTTGGCAAACCGGTCATCAAGCTCGTCGACGAAACCGCAATCATTCAAGTGGCCGTAAAAGGTGGCAGCCCCTCTGCTGCACAGGACAAATCGAAGGCGCTCGTAGACGCTTTCAACGAGCGAATTGCCGAGCTCCGAAAAGATGAACTTAAGCGCCGTGAAGAGGGTATCGCCCAAGCCTTGTCGGTATATCAACAACGCTTGGACGAGGCACAGCAAGCGCTAATCGATCACAAACAAACATCTGAATATGTATCGGGCCGACAGTATGAAGAATTGAGCATGCGCTTGGAGCGGATAAAGGAAAACCGCGTGAGCGCTCTGGCCGAAAGGGATCAAGTGAGTGGCTACGTCGCCCAACTAGCGCGCAACCTCGGCATTACCCCGCAACTCGCCGCCAGCGCCTTCATTCTCAATGCTGACCAACAGTTCCGCGACCATCTTGCCAATTATCAGACGGCCACCACAACACTCGCTGTATTTCGCAGCAAGTGGGGGGAAGGCCACCCTTCTGTGATTAAAGAAAACGCCAAACAGGAAAGTACACTCAAGGCCCTACAGCAGCGTAGCTTTACACTCGTCGGACATAGCGACATGAACACCATTAAATTAATAAGCTTAAATGAATCTGGAGAAAACGCCGGTTTATTCCAGGACTTGTTAATGTCGTTTGCAAAAATCGAAGGTCTGGTTGGCAAAATTAAGCAGCTCGATGGCGCCATTACTCAGCACGGCGTAAGCCTCAAGCGCTTTGCTGAAGAAGCGGCAACACTGGAAGAGCTCGAACGCAACTACGAGATTGCCGAGGCCGTCTATACTTCCGCTGTTACCCAGATAGACACGAGCAAAGCCGATATTTTTGCTTCTTATCCACTGGTTCAAGTACTCGCAGCGCCATCGCTGCCCAGCAAGCCAGCTTCTCCCAACAAAGTGCTCGCTGTTGTCGGCGGCGTAATGGGCAGTGGCATGGCCTTTTTCGGATTATTCCTGCTATGGAAGCGCAAGCAATTACTCCAAACAATATTATCGAAAAGTGGATTTGGTACGCTCTAATACTGACCTACCCATTCTACGTGCTCGGCGCCGTGTATATTGTTGCCCCCGTTCTGGGGTGGCTGCTACTTGGCTATTGGGCCTACAACTTGTGGCTCCCCGCACCGATGCGTGCGCGCAGCATTCAAACAGAGCCCCACCCGGTCGTCATCCTATGGATTGCGGGGATGTTAGTGATGGAAGTCGCGCTGGTATTCGGCCACTTCGACTTTTATCTCGGCATACCGGCGACGATTAAATCAACCATAGGCTGGGCAAAAGGCTGGGCTTTACTGGCCGTATTTATTCTTATCGGAGCTACCTTACCGATACGACCAGAGCTGATATACCGCGCCTGCTGCGTGATTTGCTTACACACGCTACTTCTTATCCCGTTGTTTGTTATCGCGGCCTACACGCCAATCCCCGGCACGATTTACATCTCGCCGTTAAAGGCAATAGGCGGCCCTGGGCCCGAGTTCTTCGAATTTCAGCTGTACGGCATTAACCCCGAATCTCTCGGTCCACGATGGCGATTTTTCACGCCCTGGGCACCTGCAGCTGGGCTGCTCGCCAATTTTTACCTTGTATTCGCGTTGAAAGAAAAAAATATTCGCTGGCGCTGGATTGGTATCGTGGGAAGCATTGCCATGGTACTGATGTGCCAATCTCGGGCCGGCTTGGTTGCCATGCTGTTCGTCTCCCCGGCCGTATTTTTCATCTCACGACTCAATTCACCTGCGCTCTGGTTAACTGGCGGCGTCGGCCTCGCCGGTATGGCCGTGATCGCAACGCAACTCATGGCATTCGCGGAATCATCGATCGAAGAGTTCAAAGCCGCCCGCGCTGGCTCTAGCCGCGTCCGCGCGGCGCTGGCGCGTATTGCTTTACAGCGCTGGCGCGACGAAGCGCCAATCTGGGGACACGGCGTTGTAGAGCGCGGCCCACACTTAGTGGAGTACATGCCTATCGGCTCCCACCACAGCTGGTACGGTTTGCTCTTTGTTAAAGGCATCGTCGGATTTTTCGCGCTGGCGATCCCCATGTTAGTTACCTTTGTATTGCTTATTGGCAAGGCGCAGCGCTGCGCAACTTCACAGGCTGCACTATGCTGCATCTTAATTCTTTTTATGTTTAGTTTTGGCGAGAACCTAGAAATCCTCGCCTACCTTTTTTGGCCCGCGCTGGTATTAATCGGTATCGCGTTCCGGTCTGACACTATCGCTAAAACAGTGGATCCCAACCAGTATGAAAAATTTTGATGCTCTGCTCGTCGGTTTTTATGGAATGCAAAATACCGGCGACGATATGCTCATGGCTGCCGCCGCTGCCGGGGCAAAGCAGCTATTCAGCGCAAGTAATATCGGCGCTACCGCGGCCAAAGACAGCGCCACCGGAAAGATCCAAGAGATCCAAGGGGTTCAAAGTAACGAGCAACGCTTTAAGGGGCAGGACCGTCTGCTGAAATACCTAGGCGCTTTGCGAAGCCGTCATATCATTATTGGAGGCGGCTCGGTATTCCATACCGCTAAAGATATCCAGCAAAAACGACACTACCTCAAACTGGCAAACTCGCGCCGCCATATCGCAGCCGGCGTTGGCCTGGGGCCGTTTGTCGACAGTGCGGCTGAAAAAGCCTGCGCCAAATTTCTTAATGAATGCCACTTCACCGGCCTACGAGATCGAGATAGCTTTGAAATTGCCCAGTGTATCGCCCCACAGGCCAATATTGCGCTTACGTTCGACCTCGCGCCTGGCCTACGTTTCGACCAGCCATTCCAAGGCGCTCTCTCCAGCGCAACTGACAACGCCATCGGTGTCGCGCTGTGCCCGGTAGAGCGTTTTCAGGGTCGTGCCGATCTCGAAACTCGTCGGCTCAAACAACTTGCGCAGGTGCTGCGCGAACACCACCAGCAAAGCGGCGCTGAAATCCGCCTCATCGACTTCAACGGTCATCCCGATATTGGTGACAACGCCGTTCACACCGAGCTCGCCGCCATGCTCAGCGGCTTGCCAGTGAAAATCATCCCCTATAACCCCAACCCCTACGCCGCCGTACATGAAATTAGCAAACTACGCGGCATTGTCGCCATGCGTCTGCACGCGGCGATCTTTGCCTTCCTTACGGGAACACCGTGTTTTAATTTGAATTACCACCCCAAATGTCACAACTGGTGTCGGGACATCGGCCAGCTCTCAAGCAACACGGCCGACAGCGGCAACATCGATAACGACGTCTTGCAGACTGCCCTTGCAAACATTTGGCAAGGAGATTATTCACCGCCATCGCTCAGCGTGCAGGACGCCTGTAATAAGGCCCAGAAAAACTGGAGACCACTGCCGTGAATCAATGCCTATTCTCCGTAGTGATCCCGCTTTACAACAAAGCTAGCCATATCGCCGACACAATCCAGTCGGTGTTGGCCCAGGATGAGCAGGACTTCGAAATTATTGTTGTCGATGATGGCTCTAAAGATAACGGCCCAGAAGTTGTCGAGCACTTGCAACAACAGGCTTCACAAATACGTTTAGTTACACAGGCCAATGGCGGTGTCTCGAAAGCTAGAAATACAGGAATCCGCGAAGCGAAGGGCCATTATCTCTGCTTCCTAGATGGGGACGACCTCTGGCATCCCGCTTTTCTCAGTGAGATCCGCCAGTTGATCAAGCGCTTCCCCGAGGCTGGCGCCTACTCCTGCGGCTATGCCCACCAATTCGCCGATGGTGAAAAGAAACCGGTTAAACCCCGCTTTAATCGCAAGCAACGCAAACAACGCCACTGCCTCTACGACTTTTTCGCAGTCGCCAGTCGCGGCGAGCTCCCTATAATGCCATCGAGCTGCTGTATTCCCCGCAAGATATTAGAGCAGTGTGGCGGCTTTCCTGAAGGCGAACCTATCGGCGAAGATCAAGACCTTTGGATACGCATTGCCTACCACTACCCCATGGCCTACTCGCATGAAGTGTATTGCTACTACTTGCAAGATGCGGAAAACCGCGCCTGCGTAGCAAATATTCCGAGTACGGAGTGCCCCTTTAGTCAAAGGCTGTTTCAGCACAGCAAATATAGCGACGATCCGCGCCGGCGAGACATGTTACGCCTGACCGCCAATCATTTACTCCACCTCGCGCAACTCAATATTCTCGCCGACAATCGAGATGCCGCACGTCAATTACTGGCAGACCAACGGTGCTGGATGCTCCCCAAAAGGTTGCTTAAGTGGCGACTGAAACTACGTATGAGTTCGAAAAGTTAAGGCGGGCTACGAAGGAAAAAAGCGCAAACACAGTGAATTACATTCGAAGGATGCGAACGCAGAAACAGGATCGATCTTATATTTAACGGAAGTCCTATATAAAACCGACTGGCAGGACGGTACCCACCGCCTACTTTTCGCCCGACAACATAGCTGCGGCTTCTGCCTCATAAGTACGTTTTACTGAAACATCCAAATAGCGCTCGGCCTTAGCTGCGGCCAAAACATGCTTCCCTGCATCGCGTGCACTCCGCGCATAGTGGTACCAAAAAGATTCCGGTTTTTCGAAATCCATCTCTTCCATTTTTTTAAACGCACGTAGAGCCTCTGTGTACTTACCGGTCTTTAACGCACTGGTCAACCGATAGAAATACTTGTGTTTATTCTCTTTTGGGCTATTCCAGTTATCCGATTCCAGTTCAAGCGATGCCATTTGCGTTTCGGTAAAGTGGTAGACCGTTTCAAACTTTTCATCTCGATACTGCACAGTAAATTGTGCGGTTAATGTGCGAGGTTTGTGGGACCAGTTTTGTACTATGCTTTTAACGTTCATCGAACGATAATAGGTTTCGGACTCGCTACGAAGCTCCCCTGCCTCTGATTGTCCAAATAAATTCCCAGTTAAGATTGCACCGTATGGTATCCCTGATTTGGTTTTATTTTCGATATTCCCTGTTGGGCGTTCGTTCTTATCTGTATAGCCAGCGTCGTACCACCCCGTTGTGCGACCAACGCAATACGGTATGTCAAATAGGCATGCGAACCAGCCGAAGACTGGCGTAAGTATAAATTTCCACTTCGGCGCATGATGCGTACGTTCTAAATTTTGATAGCGATCAAAACTATACTCTTCCAGCACATAATGCGTGTTTCGGGAGAAATGTAATTTCCCTTCACGCACACTAAAGTCAGTTAGCTCTATATTGCGAACATTGTCGTCCTTAGCTTTATAGTCTTTGTCCCAGCGGTGTTGCACGCCGACATATTCAGTTTTTAGCTCTTTATGGGCAGCGCACGCCTGCATTGCTAGCAGAACCGTCACACTAAAAAAGACTTTAGCGGCTTGTATTGCGATTTTACCCATGATTTTTTGGTCCCGTGATGCTGTTGGCTATAGTTTTGCTCGCTTCGTATTCACCTGCTGTGAATCTTCTTTTAACACCGTTTATACATGGGTTGTCGTCAGGTTAATCAATTACGCTGTAGACACAACTTTTTCTGGCGATAGCTATAGTGCTCTCGGCCACCGACTTTTTCACCGTCTGCCGTGTAGGCTTGCCGGGTACCACTGATCAGGTCGCCATCGTCGCAGCTTCCTTGTTCCCGCTCGTAGGATTCGCTACTAATATAGCGACCATCTTTTAGCGTAAAGTTGATTGGACTGCGAGCGAGCACTGTGCCACTTTCGTCGATAAGTTCAGCGCCTCTACCGTTTTTTACAATCGCTCGATCTAGGTCGTCAAAAGGCTCCGCGTCGCTGTATTGAAAATCGATCACCGTTTCGCCTTCAGAATTAATAAAGCCGTAGCGTCCGTCTTCACTTGCCAGTATTAGGCCTTGAGATGAGTAATAAGATGACCGAAGCTTAATATCATAGAGCCGTTTATGCTCTTCGCCGGTGGGGGTAATGGACAGAAGCCGGTCATTTTTTTTAACCAGTGCATAGCCATTTTTAAAGGCTGTTGCAGCGGAGTACTGCGCTTCTATTACGATATCACCGTCCAGTTTGTATCCGTAACGGCCATAGCGCTCAAAGGGTTTGAGTCTCTGAGATTTTGCGAGGCATTCTTGTGTTCTCGCTAATAGCGTTGTCAGTTTATCCGGCGTCTCTTCAATACAGGTTTTGATACTGCGCTTAGCGAGAAGATATTGTCTGGCCAAAGCGTTATTTTTACTTTGAGATTGCTTGTCGTTGTTTTCAATGTCGCGTTCCATTGCGTCCAGAGCCGAACGATCATCGGCCAACTTGCTGATCTGTGTAAGCTGCGCATCAAATGTGGCGTCATTAAATAGGGCGTCTATGTCATCAACAACTACGGGGCTTGTTTCGGTGTCACGCTTTTTGAAGGCTCTTTCACGATCGGCTAAACGTTTTTCTTGTATGAAACGTTTCATTGGCCATACATTGACTTCCCCTTTTTCGATGGCGACCCATCGCAGCCAATTCTGCTCCAATGCCGATGCTTCGATAACGGACTGGTGGTAGATTTTTTCGGCGGAATCGGCATCTAGGTAATCAGGTTTGCGCACAGCGCGAAGATTAAATTGGGACTGCAAGCCGTTTGTAAATGTGTTTTTAAGATCGGTGCGGATCAATTTCCCCCAAGCAGGGCTCCCAGTGACCGTATAACTCCATTTGTTGCTGCCGGGTTCACCGAGATAGCCGGGATCGCAGGGGATGGCAGTAGAGCCGCCTTGGCCTATTTTAAATATAAGCTGCACTGAAAAAAGACGTGCTTCTTTTAGTGAATCAGTAGGAAAATAGTTTGCAGGGTAGCTTTCGCCGTTGATGTGGGCTGATTGAATCGACCATTTCGCGCGACATGCGATAAGTGGCTCGCCCATAAGCATATCCGCAGCAAATTCAGGCTGGATTTTGATGCGTAAATAATCGTCGCTGTTGTACGAATAAACGTCCGCAACAATCGGCTTGATTGCTGCGTAGGCTGGCCCCGCAGATAAAACTATAAGAAATACTGAGAAAAACCATGAACGCATAGGTGAGGATCCGTCCTTCGAGCCGCAAGGTGCTGGCTTGGCATGCTGAATTGCATAAAGGACGACAATATAACGAATAGGATAGCAAATCCACCTATCCTCTCCACCGGGGTTTTAGTATGACGCGGCTTGTGTCAGCGCCGATGGCTGTTACTTGATTAGATTTTCTTACTTTCCCCTACAAGCTGTCGCAGGTTGCGCTGGGCGACATCGAAACTAAACTGTAGCCACAGGCAAATACCCAGTAATTTAAAACCGTCTTCGATCACCAATGCAGCCAATTGCTGCCCGTCTAAAAAACTGTCACTAAGCACAGAGATTGCCCAGCAAATCACGGCAGGCAACGCGAAGAACAGTGACCCGGCTATCGCCTGTCGGAACAGCATCAATACCCCAATGACTACCGCCCCAATCAGCATCTGGGTCAACACCTCTGGAATACCAAATACCTGCAGAAATAAGCCCTCGTGCAAGAGAAATGCGTCATCGAGCAGCAGCAATAAACTACAGCAACCCAACCAAAAACTGGCACTGGTTCGCCGCCTACCCGCACCAAGATGTTTACGCAATGACACTGCCAACAAGGACATACCCACCGCTATTGCCAGCAATACATTTCCCAGCGTGGACAGTGCGCCGATCAGCCAGCCGCGCTTGGCACTCAACGCCGCATCATCGCTAATTTCAGCCAGGTTTAACCCCGTATGATGACTTGCGAGCAGCGCCAACAGCAGCGCTCCAAGGCTCATTACTAGCGGCAAGAGCAACCGCCCAATACTGGGCATCTCTAGCACGCGACGCCTTTTTATCACTAATTTCGTCGTCACCATGATATTAAGCTATCGCCGCCATCAAGCGATTTTCCAGAGCGTGATAATAGTCATTAGGCAGGCAGCTCAGCAGCACAGTGCACCCGGTAGTCACGGTGGTCCGTCCAAACTCCCTCAGCAAAATGCTGGGGTTGGAACGGTATGCCATAGTCAGTAATTTACGTGCACTGGCGCCATCACGCGATTGTACCGCCCGGCGAGCCAGGTAGCGGTATTGATACGCGCGGGCCAGAGATTCCCACTTACCAATGAATTCGGCATCAATCCGGCGGTTGCACTCAACTGAGCGTTCCCAGGACGCCAGCTGGTTTTGCCAGTTGGCCGACAGCCCCTCGCCATTAACGCGGTAGAGCGTCAGAGCCTGGTCGATTCCTGCAAAGCCCCAGTCTGTCGACAGGGCAATACGCAGCCAGCATTCAACATCCTCAGACTGACGAAAACTCTCATCAAAAAACATGGCACCGTAATGCCCCTGTTCAGGGCGGATAAACTCGATATCTTTTAAGGCTTGGCGGCGAATAACTGGCGCAGAGCCATTGCCTACTGGGTTGCGACAAAAAATATCCGCCGCCGTCACGCCCTCGCACTTTGGTGTTTGCCCGACACTCATGAGGGCGCCGCTTTCATCCATAAACTGAGAGGCACTGTAACTCACACCCACTGAAGGGTTCGCGCGTAAATGCCCGACGTGAAGCTCGAGTTTTTCTGGTCGCCACATATCGTCTGAATCGAGAAATGCGATGTATTCGCCACTGGCGCGACAAACCCCGGTATTTCGTGCTCCCGCCAACCCGCGATTACGCTGGCGCACCAACTTCACCCTCGGGTCCTCACAAGCATTAATAATGTCAGCACAGTTATCCGGCGAACCATCGTCAACCGCGATTACTTCAAAGTTCTTGTAGGTCTGCGCCAAAACCGAATCCAGACAGTCCTGTAGATATGCCGCAGCGTTGTACATCGGAATCACCACACTCACCAGGGGAGCGCCGGTGCGCGCTTCGACTACCGCAACGTTTTTTGTGTCTTCTAGAAATGTCATGTTCAGCACCTTCAGTGAAAGAGTTTATCGCTGCGAGTTAATTAGTAGGCGCCACTGCCGCGCAGCACCGCCGGAATGGTTTGCAGGGTAATGCGTAGGTCAGCAAACAAGCTGCACTCGCGGATGTAACGGAGATCCAGGTCGATCTGCTCTTCAAAACTTAGATCGGCTCGGCCTGATACCTGCCACAAGCCTGAAATACCTGGCAGTGCAGCAAGACGCTGGCGATCATAATCACTGTATTGTGCGACTTCTTCTTGCAGTGCGGGACGCGGACCAATCAATGACATTTCACCGCGAAGCACGTTAAGCAGCTGAGGTAGTTCATCAATAGACAGCTTGCGAATAATGCGGCCAGTGCGAGTCACCCGAGGGTCATTAACAAATTTCTTGCAAACCCCGTCCCGGTCGCTTTCCATCTCTGCAACGGCGGCATGCAACTTGGCGTCAGTCGTCATTGAGCGGAACTTGATCATATTGAACAATTTGCCGTCTTTACCCACTCGTTGCTGACGAAAGAACACCGGACCGCGGCTTTCAACGCGAACGGCCAGTGCAGTCACGATCAGTAGAGGCGACAAAGCGAAAAGGAGCAGGCTGCTGAGTACGATATCGTATCCGCGCTTATAGCCTCGGCGGAGAAACTGCTTAACGCCTAAATCGATAGACGAAAACCATGTCGCGAAAAGAAGCGCGAAAACGCTGTTAACTTGTTGTTTAATCGCTTGCATGTCGGTAATCCCGTTGAAGTTTGCTTTCACTCGAAATTGCAACCGGTATGCCAACAGCAAAAATTATTTTAACCTATTGTTTTTAAAGTAAATTTAAAAGTTATTAGAAATAGACCTGAGGCTCAATGGAGTAATGATTTGCAAAATGCTATGCGAACTAATTTGTTAATTTAGGAAAAATGTGGAGTGATAAATATTGAAAGGAAGGCGCTGTACCAATCAACGCCACGGACTGCCACGGTAAGAGACCGGCTCAACCAGCGGCAAGCTCCGCATTGACATCCACTCGCTCGCTGCGGCTGATGACGATCAATAGCAGGCCCGCACCGACGACATAGCAGGCAATCATTGCTAGCGCGACCGCCTGCGCTCCCAGCACACTCACTGCCGCTATCACCAGGCAAAACATGATGGTGAAAACCATGGCAGCTTGATTTTCGCTACGCAGCTGGTCAGCCGCCCGAAAATACATACTCGCTGACTCAAACACCATACGAGGGATCGCCGACAAACACAGCGCCACTATCAGCATGCTTGCGGGCGCCCATTGTTGACCAAACAGCAGGGGAACATAAACCGGCGCCAACAATGCCTGGCAAAGTATTAAGGGAGCTATGAATTTCATCGCGGTTAATAAGCTAGAGAAATAACTTTTACCCAATGCTTCGCCGGCGCGGCGAGCATCGCAAAGCTTTGGCAGCAACGCCGTGTTGAAGCCATTGGTAAGCGACAGACTAATCCCCAACCCCGCATTGCGCGCAAAGGCATATAAGCCGAACATGTCAGCGGGCAAGAGCCGGCCGAGAATAAACATATCGAATTGATTGCGGCCATTCTTTAAACACTCAGCAAGTAGAACTCCACCGGAGTAGCGTCGAGCTTTGCGCAACTCTCTCCACGAGAACTGAAAACGAGGCAACCAAGGCACGCGACGATTAATTACCGCTACCCAGAGTGCCGCAGCGAATAACTTAGGCCAAATAACTGACCATACCCCGAAACCACTCAGGGCGAGTACCGCACAGAGTATATTGTCCAGGGTTACCGTTGCCCCCATGATCAACCCCGCCTCTTTCATGCGACTGTCTCGCTGAAGCAGGTTGAACTGCACCATGGCAAAGGGGTAGATCAGGTGGCTAAATGAAAGGGCTTTTAGTAGCGACTCAAGTACCGGCGCATTATATAGCTCTGCGATCAATGGCGCGGCGAAAAACTGCAGACCGAACATCACTACACCGATGGCCAGGTTCAGCCAGAATACCGTTTGTGTAACGATCGTCAGCTTCGCTTGCTCCGCCTTTAAAATAAGATTACCAACACCGTTGGCGGCGAGGATGCGGACAATTTCCGCCGAGGCAACAGCTAGGGCGGCGATACCGTAGTCCTGAAGACTCAGATAGCGAGCCAAGATAAGGGTCGTCAACAGCCGTGATACACGAACCATCAACTCACCCGTGGCGAGCCAACTCAGACTTTTTATAAAGCTATTACCTGCAGACATGCCGCCATCCCGATGTATTGATTTTCATAATGGGAAGGACAAAGCAATAGTCGGGCCAGCAGAGACAGGTAGGGCAATGCGCAGCGAAAGTGCTCTAAATTCGGGGCCTTGCCGCAAAAAAACCCTGAACCTTAATCTATTGAGCTTCTCTCATTGCATTTTGCAATGCATTATGAAGAGCATTTACGGTCGCCCCTGGCCTTCACGGCCTGCGCTTGGGGCAAACTGAAAGCGCTGACCATCCCCAGCCGCTACGTCCACCGCATCGCGGTAGTGTGAGCCTGCGACCGCCGCACTGCCGTGACCTGCCCGCAAACCACTGTAGTAATACCCCTGATCTAAGGAGCCCACCGCTTCTGCAATATCGTCAGCCTCGGCTATCTGAGCATCGCGCATACTCGTCCACCCCACCCCTGCGCCGGTGGCGAGTAAAGCGGTAAACGCGGCAATTTCTGCACTCACAACCCCAGCCTGAGCTTTCTTCACCCAACCCCTATGTACCGCCTTTTTCATAGACATTCTCCTCAGCCTCCGGCTGGGCACGACACCCCGCCCAAGAAAAGGCTAAAGATATACGTTAGGAGAATATCAACATCGAAGCGATACGTGCTAACCGAGGCTAGCTCACGGCGTTTCACTCCGTGGTGCGGTATAAATCCAATTCCCCGAGCCAGCGCTGGACTGTGTCGACACATCTGCAGGTAAGCTCATGGTGAACGGCGCTTGAAACAACTCCAATGCGTTTAACGACGCATCATCAGGATGGGGGACGGGTTCCGCTAGGGCAAAATTCAAACTTGCCAGGCACTTGAGATCAGCCGGGGCCAATCTGAGGGGCGGCGCAGCAAGGATGATTTCCGCTCTCTCCACGAGAGTGGCCGTCAACGTGTTGTCCTCAGTAATATTCAATAAAGAGTTATACACCAACAAGTAAACAACCGTGTCGACAATATTACCGGATTCCAGTGCCGCACCAATCGGGCAGCATATTTTCCCAATTTCAGGCCGCACCAGCGGCCCGCCATTTACTACTGCTATCGTTTTACCAATGACATTATCGTTGTTAATTTGTGCAAACACTCGGTCAGCCAGTGATTCAATATCAGCGAGATAAATATCTAACACATCCCCCTTACTTTCATAACCAGAGGGGCATTCACAGGGAATAGCATCGACAACGGTTGTGCTAACCAGACAATCGGTATGCGGTTCGGTCGGGCCACCGCCATCAAAAGCCTCACACGGCGAGCCCGCCACGACTTTCTGAGAAACATAGCGTGAACGAATTTCTGCTGAATCCACCGGGCACGCTTGAGGCGCTTGGCGATACAAAAAGCCTTGGATGCCATCTGGCGAGCTGCCAATAGCGTAGGTCGGGCCACTTTGCAGGGCATAGATATACCCCACCGAACCGCCTCCCAAATTACCGTCTAAGCCGCGGCTATCTGTCAGTTCATCACTGGGTGCTTTGATGCAGGGTGTGCCAGTGCAATTGGCCTCAGAATAATAGACAGGTTCCCGGCCGGTAAAGCGATCATCGCGCACGCCGATCAACGCGCGATAATTACGGTGCTCTGGGTCGGGCGCCAATGGCGGTACAGATCGGTCGATATAGGGAATACGGGGCGCCTCGTGCTCGTCGTAATCGACGGCCGGGCCTAATATAACGCCATTGGCATCACTGATTAGCGCGACCGAACCCGCCCTATCTGCACTGTAATCACGCAGTGCATCGCGGATCGCAACAATGCCGGCGAACGACCCGATAATTAATATGGTCGTGATCAGAATGAGTTCCACCGTAATGATAAACCCCCCTTGCCGCTGGCGTAACCGGCGGCGGTTGGCTGTATCTTTTCTTGGCGTCGGCATGCTTCTCATAATCACCCTGTCAAAATAAGTCTTTCATCATCTGCAATACCTCATAGACCTGAGATCCGGCAGGGAAAAGTACCAGCACAACGAACATTGGAATACAAACCAGTAACATTGGCAGCATGGCTTCCATAGACTTTCGATTCACCAGTTCGGTGCCCAACTGTGTTTGCTTGGCCCGCAGAAGCTCCGCTTGAGCGGCTAAGGTTTCCGCCACCGGCGAGCCAACCTGAAAACCCACGCGTAACACGGCGGCAATTTTTTCAAGGTCTTCAACGCCGGTTCGCTGCGCAAGTTTTGCGAACGCTTCATCACGGCCGCGTCCTGCTTCAATTTCTTTACTAAGCAAAGAGATCTCTTGTGACAAGGGGTTTTTATTCCCTAAACCGTACTCAGCGGCTTGGTCAAAAGCCTTACCCAAGCTCATTCCTGATTTAAGATAGACCACCAGCAAGTTAACGAAGAAATTCAGCGACCGCCTAATCTGCTGACGACGCTTGCGTCGAACCATTAACAACCAAACATCAAACACAAAAAATAATGCGACGGCGACCGCCGCCAACAACCACAGCGCTACCTGCCCAGCACTCAGTTCCAGCAGTAATGTAGGCCCAAGCAGCAGCAGCGTGAATTTCAGCAGCCAATAGCTGAGCCGCATCGTTTTTGGCGCCAGACCCGCTTGCCGAATGCGCTTACTCGGATAAAGGCTAAAGCGCTGCTGTTCTTCAAAATCAACCTCTGTATCGTCACCGAGGTCTTGACTCGCGGCACGCAGCCGAAAAGCAATGTAGGCAATGCCGATCAGTAACGATACAAAAACAAAGTCGATCCACCAGCTGTCATTCACAACTCAGCCCTCAGCAAACGGCGCAACCATAAATACCCACCAACCTGAAGCAATACTGCCACCATTAAATAACTACCGCCGTTCGGGTTAGTGCTCAGTGGCTCAAACCAATCGGGCTGTTTCCACATAAACACGGGTACGAGCAGATACGGCAGGGCGCCGGTGAAGATGGCCGCGTAGCGGGCACCGGAGAGCTGGCCGCTAATCATGATTCGCATGCGAATCTGGTCGCGTACCAGCACCGTCACGGAGCTGATTAGCAAGCCGAAATCACTGCCTGAATGCCACTTGGCAACCAGTGCTTGACTGAATAAGCGCACCGCCTCGGTATCGTAGCGGCTGCGAATTCGCTCTACCGCTTTCTCTACACTCAAACCGTAGTCAAGGCGCGCAACTATTTCGTTGAGTTCGCGCTTTACGGCACCCTTAGAGGAGTCAGCGGCAACCTGCAAAGCTTGTCGTGGGGGCAGTCCACCTTGAATCGCTGCGTAGACAAGATCTAAAGCATCGACGAGTTTTTCTTCAAACTTTCGACGCAGCATCTGGCTGATATCAGCCAGCATAAAGAAGCTCATTATCGTCACAGCTACAGCGGCTATCACAGCCACCCACAGCGCATTGGGGAACAATTCCAATACGACAAAAAACACACAGCAACTAATGGCAACCGTGACCAACACGAATACAAAGGGCTCTATGCGCAAGTTCAATGTGCGCATATTTGCTCGCATTGGCGAACGGATTTCACTGCCGTCAGTATCAGGGTCTGCTAGCGCATCACTGTCGGCCTGCAATGGCGCAGGTAATAACTGGCGGTAGGCGACGACTGCGGCGACAAGCACCGCAAAAATCAGTAGCCCCCATTCGATCAGATTAATCCAGGGCACCGGTCACCTCGCTCGCCAAAAATGGCAGCACAACCGAAAAACCCCGTGCAGCGACATGATCTAAAAAATGCATTGGCGCGCCCGTGTATTCGTGGCACCCACGTATCACTGCATCCTGCTCGACCGCAGCGGTTTTAAAATTAAACAGTGGCGTCACGCCCAGTTCGCCATCGTTACTATGCACCTCTCCCATACTGACAACACGGCGAGAACCATCGCGAAATCGCACCACATGCACGACCAGCTGAATCGCTGAAGCAATCATCTCGCGTACCGACTCTCTGGGAATATCGGCATCGCTCATTAGCGCCAGGGACTCCAGTCGGCGCAGTACATCAGAAAGGCTATTAGCATGTACGGTGGTCAAACTGCCTTCGTGGCCTACGTTCATCGCCTGCAGCATATCCATCACTTCACCGCCGCGGACCTCGCCAACAATAATCCTGTCGGCGCGCATCCGCAGCGCCGTACGAACCAGCTCGCGTAAACTGATGCTTCCTCGCCCTTCCATGTTACCTGCTCTTGATTCCAGGGGAATCACATGGGGATGGCTCAGGCGTAATTCGGCCGTTTCTTCTATGGTGACAATACGTTGATTCTCGGGAATGCTTTTCGAAAGTAAATTCAACAGTGTGGTTTTTCCCGCTGCGGCACTACCCGCCACCACCACGTTTACACCCGCGTTCACCGCCAGCTTCAAGGTGTCCAACATGTCTTGACTAAGGAAACCACTCTCCACCAACTGCGCTTCATCAAGCTGCTCGCAGCGAAAACGCCGAATTGAGACGATCGCTCCCTTGGCGCAAAGCGGCGGAATCACCGCGTGCAGACGGCTACCATCGGCCAGTCTTGCGTCGACCATCGGGTTGCTAGCATCAAGGTGCCTACCCTGAGCACCGACAATACGATCGAGAAATCGGCGCAAGTGACTGTCGTCATCAAAGCGCACTGCGGTCTTTTGTAATTGACCACCTCTATCCACCCACACCTCATAGGGCCCATTCACCATAATATCGGTGATGTCATCTTCCATCATCAAGCCCGCCAAGGGGCCCAAGCCGCCGAGCTCTTCCAGAATTTCCTGCTCAAGCTGGAGGCGCTGGCTATCGGAAACCGCTATGCCACGCTCTTCTTCTAGGTCTTCAAGAATGTCGGCAAGGCGGACTCGAACTTGCTCAATATCCCCTAAGATATCGGCGCCGCCATCATCTAAAGAATCGATCAAACGTTTATGAACAAACGTGCGCAAGCGACGCTGGTAGTCTTCGCTATTGTTACTTGGCGCCGTATTTTTGCTTTTATCTGTGCTGCGTGGCGAACCAAACATTATCCCTTCCTCTACCAGTAGTTGCCGCTAAAGCCGCAGCAACACTTTCTTGCGAGCCAATCCGCTTACCATTTCCACTTCTCGGTGGGTTGCCGCTGGCCGCACCGCCAACTTCTCACCGCGAGCACTGTGCAACACTAAACTCACCTTATCACTCTTACCGATACTGGCAAGCGGATAAACATGCTGCGGATACACCGCCACCACCAGTGATGCCACGTTTGCACCGCCAGCCGTTGCCGAACGGTCCTTCGGGAGCAAGCTCATTACATCACCGCTATTGTTTTTCGCGGCAGCCCCATTTCGCATAACGCCGATCAGGCGGACATCAGTTGCCACGGTATGCACACCGTGACGATTTCTTACCAATACATCTAAACGATCGCCACCACGCAATTGCGCGAAGGGAATACTGGTGGGATCTGGTTTAAGCGTATACAGCACACGGCCTTCAGGTACAGCCTGGGCCAAGGTTGGACGCTTCGGCACAGCCAGCTCACTGGCATTAAACGTCTCACCGTCGCGCTTATTTTTCGTGAGTGTTTTTCCGATAATTTGGCGCGGATCAATAATTGCGTGGCTAGTGTCTTTTACCTTCGCCTCGCGAAGTAGAGCACGAGTAACCATTTGCCCTGCCGGAATATCGCCACCTGCCACCCAGGCGGTCTCAGTATTCAATCGGTCTATCTGTCTCAGGCCGAGAACTGAGGCCAGCATGCTTGACGCGAAGAATAAGACAATGGAGCCAGTCGCGCTTCCTGTTAATTTCCTCTTCATGCTGCACCTCTAATTTCTTTACAGTTTATCTACGTTGATTGATTCGTGGCGGCCGGAAGGCCGCCACTTCGTTCTTTATGATTACAGAGTCGGTACAGCAGGCGCCGCATCAGTTGAGTAAGCACCGGTCGGTGCAATCCCCCGAACACCTTCGATACCATCTGACGTCACGAAGCTGAATGATGCAGCGTCGCCAGCGTTAAG
>NZ_AULP01000008.1 GCF_000422345.1 Neomelitea salexigens DSM 19753 | reverse complement strand
AACAGGTCACGCTCTTCAGTAACGCGCTTCAAGTCCTTCTGTAGACGTCGGATCTCCGCAGCATCATCGGACTCCTTGCGATGCGCTTCTGAGTTAGGGCCGTAACGCTTAATCCATGCGTAAAGGCTATGAGTTGTTGTGCCTAGCCGTTGGGCCACATCGGCTACGCTGTGACCCGATACCGTGACCTGCTTAACCGCTTCAATCTTGAACTCTTCTGGATAACGCTGCTTGCTCATAAACACCTCTCTTTGTGCCATTTTCTATGGCTAAAAGGTGTCTAGCAAACTGGGGGCGATTCAAATGGCTCGGGGCAAAAAAGACTACTCAATACTCGTTATCAAGCACGGGTTCGCAGCGATGTTGTTTTCGCTGATCTCTGGATTCGTGATGATCTTCAGCATGCTAGGCGGAATTTCGCTTAGCCCAATTCCAGTGCTCATAGATGTAACGATCCCAGGTACGCCAGACGGATGGAGGGTTGTTCACGTAGGGATGATGCTAAATGGTGTCATGGCCGTAGCAATTGGTTGCGCCTCTAGTGTGTTGGGTGTTCCTGAAGTGAGGTTGAAGAAGGTGGTGTGGGGTACGGTAATCGCGGTTTGGGGTAACTGTATGTTCTACCTGTTTGGCATGTTTGCGCCGAATAGAGGGGTAACGCTAGAGGGGAACAGTTTGGGTGAATTTAGTGTGTTCGGAGTCCTGGCATTTATTCCCGCATTCATCGGCGCCCTAACGTTAATTTACGCAGTGTATTCACTATTAACTACGCAGAAAGATTGAACACAAAAGGCAACGAACATGACTTCAATGTGTGTAGAGACAAACGAATATCTACCTATCTACAACAAGCAGAGATCCGCTTTTGAGAAGAATAAGTACTTATCGTCCAGCGAGCGTAAGGCTTATCTAAAGGCGCTGATCAAGGCGGTAGAAGCAAATAAGCCGGAGATCATTGGCGCCTTAAATGCCGATTTCGGTGTTAGATCAACAGAGGAAACGCGACTATCTGAAATTTCCAGCTCTATCTCAAATTTAGAATACGCAAGAGCAAACGTCGCGAAGTGGATGGGCACCGAAAGACGTCATACAGGCATTTGGTTTTGGCCGGCGTCCAATAGATTGATGCCGCAACCGATAGGTGTTGTGGGGATAATTGTTCCCTGGAACTACCCGATTAATATTGCGCTATCGTGTATGGCTTCTGCCTTGGCGGCTGGAAATAGATGTATTGTCAAGATGTCGGAATGCACTCCAAATTCTGAGGCAGTGCTTAGAAAGATTGTTGCCGAGGTCTTCGATGAGGATCATGTCTCTATCGTCGGGGGTGATGCAAGCGCCTCTGCTCGTTTTACCGAAATCCCGTTTGATCATATTTTGTTTACAGGCTCGACGCGCGTTGGTCAACTGATAATGGCAGCGGCGTCTAAAAATCTGACCCCGGTGACATTGGAATTGGGTGGCAAGAGTCCAGTTATTGTAGATAGTGGTTACCCGATTGATCATGTGGCGAAGAAGGTTTTGTGGGGTAAGACATACAATGCCGGACAAACATGCATTGCACCAGACTATATCCTGCTACCGAAAGGGACTGCTAAAGATTTTTCCATCTGGATGACGCGACTATTTAGCGAACGATTTCCGGCTGGTATCGCCTCTGAGGACTATACGTCGATAATCAATCGCGCAACTTATGATCGGCTAAGTAAGCTCATTGACTCTGAAGACTTGTGTGCTGATGAAGTAATACAGGTCGAACAGCCGAATGAAGAAAATATATCAAAGAGAAAATTCCCGCTCACTTTGGTGCTGAACCCCAGTCCAGAAAGTCGCTTGATGAAAGAAGAGATATTTGGGCCAATTCTTCCAGTTATCGAAGTTGATAGTGTGGGCGACGCTATTGATTTCGTAAATGACCGGGATCGACCTCTGGCTTTGTATCTGTTTAGTGACTCTGGTTCTTTGCAAGACGAGGTTTTGTATAAAACGCATGCTGGTGGCACGACTATCAACGACGTGTTGCTTCATTACCTTCAGCCTGCCCAGCCTTTCGGCGGCATCGGTAAGAGTGGATTTGGTACATACCACGGATACGAGGGGTTTAGAACATTTTCTCACAACAAGCCAATCGTAAAGCAAAGAAGTCTACTTGGCTTTTCGGGTGTTGAGCTCTTGTACCCGCCTTACACAAAGTTGGCAAAAAGCCTTATATCGATGATGAAGGGATAATTAGATAGCGCATGAAGATGCCGCATAACACCCGCTTCTCCGGGCTTGTCGGCTTAATCTTTATGGGTACATCTAAATGGAGTGGTAACAATTTAATTGTTAATTCCATACTTTGGGTTGGTGATTCTTTGACTCGGTATATGCAATCATCAACTCTCGTTATAGAGGAGTTCGATAGCTATGATGAATAATAATTCAAATCATCCTATGCATGACTTTCCGGTTAGGCCACTGCAGTTCCAGCTTGAGAACGTAAGGCATGGTGATCCGTTATGGAGCCGGACTAAGCCGGAGTTCTCGGCGTTTATAAATGCCCTTGGTGTACACGTGCCGTACTTTGAAAGGTACTTGATTCTTTCGCTTTCCAAGGCGAAGAAGTTGATTGAGGATGATAGGTTGCTGAAAGATGTTTCAGCGATCATTGGTCAAGAAGGCCACCATGCGAAAAATTTTATCGCGGTAAACCGTTGGCTCGCCGAGCGGTATCCAGAGATAGAGCGTCTGGATAGAGAGGCAAGAGAATACTTTAGTGAGCATGCAAAAAAGGATGGCCTTAAAAAGCTCCTCGGTTTCACCGCAGGCTATGAAACGTTCACATTCTTGGGCGGGATGATTGTACTCGATAAGCATGATGAATGGTTTAAAGACGCCGACGACGTTATGAAGGCGCTTTGGATTTGGCATCAGGTCGAGGAAGTAGAGCACGGCGCTGTTGCTTTTGAGGTATATAAGTATCTGTACGGTGAGCATGAGTGGTATCGAAAATGGATGGTGCTTTTTGCGTTAATACACATCGCTGGAGAAACGCTGAAAGCATACTGGGCTATCGCCAAGAAGGAGCGTTGGCTGAGAAATCCGTTCGTCGCGGTAAAGAAAATGGGCTTCTGTGTAGTTAGCCTCCTAAGGTTTCTAAAGTCGGCGCTTCCAGTATTTAGTCGAAACTATCATCCAAAAAACCACCCGATGGTTACATGTAGCCAGAACCCGATTCAGGTTGCGTGGCGAAACTATGAGAAAAAGGGTGGCGACGTACTTGAGATTGACCATCATCGCATGGCTGAGATGATGGGCTTGGCAAAACTTTCTTAATAATAAGGTCTTGATTGTAATGGAGATTAATTTCCGTTTCCGTGAGAGCGATGGCACGGTAAAAGATGTTGTGGCAAATAAAGGCGATATCCTCATGGAGGTTGCTAAGGAAAACCTCATTGTTGGAATTGATGCTGATTGCGGCGGTGGGTGTGCCTGTGGAACCTGCCGGATATATGCAGACAACGATCTCGAAGGAGTTTTAGGTGATCCGGACGCCATGGAATCTTCAATGCTGGACTTTACAGCAGAAGGTGATCGACCTCAGCGCTTATCTTGTCAAATTTCAGTAACAGAGATCCTTCAGGACAAGACAATTGAGGTCGTAGTGTAGTTCGTACGAAGCTTCACTGGCAGGAATAATTATAAATAGGAACGACAATGGATAACTATCGCTTCCGTCTATCTGCATGGGTAATGAAAAACAGATTTTATGTTGCAATGATGTTTGCAATGGTGACTGTTTTTTTTGCCTACGGTATGAAAGGCTTGACAATCAAAACGGTTTTCTCAGACCTTCTTCCAAAAGATGATCCATATGTTCAGGTGTTTGACGAACACCCGAATTTCGGTAATCCATTGACTGTTACCGTCATGATAAAAAACGTTAACGGGTCAATCTATAACGAGGATACCTTAAGCAAAGTCTGGAACTTCACCAGGGAAATAGATTTGGTTCCTGGTATTAATCATGACTCGTTGATTTCCATTGCTACCGAAAAAGCACGGTATGCGGAGGCAACTCCTTACGGTGTGGATATGCGGCCGCTTATGGGGGATAAAGTTCCGAGCGGTGCTGAAGCGCTAGACGAATTTCGCAAACGCGTTGAGCAAAGCCCGAATGTACGGACCTTCTACGTATCTCGTGATGAAAGCGCAACAATTATCACTGCCGCATTCCTAGAGAACCTCCTTGACTATGACGTAGTATTTCAATCGGTTAATGAGCTAGCAGATAATTACAGAGACGATGGTCACGAGGTGTATGTTGTTGGCCAGCCGATGCTAACAGGCTGGGTCTATAAGCTTCAGAACCAGACATATGCGATTTTCGCGATTACGTTGATCGCGCTTATCGTTGCTCTTGGTCTGTATATGAAAAATTTGGCCGGCACATTAACGCCGATCATTTGTAGTGCGGTTGCGGCGGTCTGGGGTTTTGGCTTAGTTGGTTGGATATCGGCGCCGATCGAACCGCTGTTGATGATTGTACCCCTATTGTTAGTGGCACGTTCGTTTTCGCACTGCGTTCAGTTTAGTGAGCGTTTTTACGAAATCTATTCTGAAATTGGTGATAAGCGCAAGTCGGCTGAAATTACGATGGGTGTGATGATGGCTCCTTCGATACTAGGGGTTATCACGGATGCTTTGGGTATTATCTTCATCGCCATTGCACCGATTCCTGCAATGGAGCGGTTTGCGCTGTTCTGCGGTTTTTGGGCATTCTGTATTATACCTACCGGAGTGTTCCTGATTTCTATCGTACTATCATATCTGCCGACGCCGCGAAACATAGATAAGCTGGTAACTACGGGTGAGGTTCGCGGATTTCAAAAGCTGCAATTGGCGTGTTTGAAGGGGCTGGCATACTGCACGCATAGTAAACCAGCTAAGGTCACCTCTCTTGTAACATTGTTGATTGGTGCAGCGGCTATATTAATCTCATTTAGGATAGAAATAGGAAACCCTGTGGAAGGGTCTAATCTCCTATGGGAAGACTCTGAGTACAACACATCCATAAGGGCGATAAACGCGCACTTTCCTGGCGTGAATACCCTGGAAATAATACTAGAAGCCAAGGACACTAACGTCGACAACCGTGTTGCGAGAACGCCTGGTGTCGTTCAGGCTTCGATGGCGATTCAGAGTATTGTTGAATCTGATGAAACGCTACCTCCGCGCGCTACGCTTTCGTTCGCTGATTATATGATGGAGGCAAACCGTCTATTCTCGGGTGGAGATCCAAAGTGGTTGCCACTCGACCCAACCGCAGCGGCGATTCGCGCCGCGGGTACCGCAGTCGTTTTTGGCACCAATCCGGTTAACTTTTCTCATATCTCCGACTATGAGTTCCAGAACTCTACAATTTCCCTTTGGTACAAAGACAATAAGCAGGAAACCGTTGATGCGGCGTTGGCGAGTGCTCAGCGTGCAGTTGATGCAGTGGGTGTTGATCACCCGGAATTTACTGTGAGAATGGGGTCCGGCACGATTGCGCTGCAACAGGCTATGAATTCGGTCGTTAGCCGATATCACTGGGTAATACTCGGTATGCTGAATGTTGCGATTTTTGTAATTGTTGCCTTGGCGTACAAGTCTTTTCTTGCCTCTCTTGTCGTTTTAATTCCAGTTAACCTTTCCAACTTCATGCTTTCAGCGACAATGCATATATTGGGAATTGGTTTAGATATTAACTCCGTAATGGTCGCTGTGTTGGGTGTCGGTGTTGGTATCGATTACGGAATATATTTGATGTCTAGAATCTGCGAGGAGTACACGCCGGATGTAGGTTGGGCTAAGGCGTTAACCAAGTCTATTACAACGACCGGAAAGGCAATAATGTTTACTGCATCTATTATGCTGCTCGGTATCATGCCCTGGTATCTATTATCAGACTTGAAATTCATGGCCGACATGGGACTTCTACTGGTGGCGATTATGTTGATCAATATGGTGTTGTCTCTTGTTGTGCTGCCTCTGCTTATGTGGATTTTGAAGCCGAGCTTCGCGTCGCGTGACGATATTTTGGTCGGCGAATCAATCGATCTATCAATATTCAAAGAGCCAAAAAATGATAGAAATTCTGTAAGTGAAAATCCTGCGATAGCGGTTTGAAGTTGGTGTGTCAAAAATAATCAAAAGAGGAAGATTGTAATGCGTATCAAAAAATATGATCACGATTATGGGCGTAGGAAGTTAATTAAAAATATGGCGCTCGGGCTTTCCGCCGGCGTGTTAATGCCGCTTGATAGGTTGTTTGCTGCTGGCGCTGACTTATCTAAAGCCTATCCAGATGAGCTGCTCTCGATAGATATGTTAACAAAGGGAAAAATCAGCACCGGTGATTACATTACTGCTGATAACGTTGATATCGTGAAAGATTTATTAGATCCAATCGTCTTCGATCAAATAAAGACGATGGGAAGAAAAATACGTATTCGGCCAACGACTACAGATTTTAGCAAGATGTTTCCAGCTGAGTTCTACGCCAAGACGCTTGATAATATGAACAATGGCGTTAAGGCTAAGTTTGACCAGAATGGAAATGTAGTGACAGAAAAAGGGGAAAATTGGGTTGGTGGTTTGCCGTTCCCGAGCCCAAAAACAGGAGTCGAGCTTCAAGCTAACCTCGCGATGAGTTGGGGGCGGGCTGACTACAATCAATATGCGATTAACGACACGGTCATAAATCCCGATGGCAGTAAGGCCTATGATTACGAGTTTACATGGGCTGAATTACAGGTGCAGTCAAGGTTAGACGGCACTGTATTTAGAAATATGAAGGATCTGCTTAGATTCCAAACGGTATATTTCACGTCAACTCAGGATGTGGCCGGTAGCTCCTTCCTTTCTACCTGGTACTACGATCAAAACAAATTCCCTGAGCTTTACGGCTACCTGCCGCAATTTCGTCGGGTACGACAGTTCCCCACTAATCAGCGATTTGAGCCATTAATTCCCGGTGTGACTTGGTTCTTGACTGATCCATGGGCGGCAGGTGACCCAATGCTGACCTGGGGGGATTACAAGATTATCGCACGTAAGCCGATGTTGGGGCCGTTCAATGCGAAATGGAATGGTGATGATGACAACTGGCGCGCCGGCACTCATGGTGGCCCGAATGGCGACACATTCTGGGATACTGACTATGAATTGTCTCCAGAGGTGGCGATCTTAGAGTCTAAGCCGACCGGTTATCCGAGGGCGCCTGTTGGCCGTCGTCTGGCGTACGTTGATGTGCGAAACAGCATGTATGGCGGAAATATCCGTTTCGACCGCCAAAACAAGCCTTGGGTGAATTTCGAAACCAGCTTTGGCCAATACAAACTGGGTGACAAGGTTGTTCTTGGTCCTGACGGCAAAAGCCCAGCGTGGTCTTGGATAAATATACATTCATTTGACGCCCAAACCAGGCGTATGAGTCGTATCGCCCATCAGAAAGAGAACAAAGGTGGTCACAAGTCAGAATTTAGCTTTGATAACGACAAAGCCTATAGCCGATTCTTTACTCAGCAAGCTCTCCAACGCCTAGGTCAAGTGTAGGCATTGCGCCGCGGATTATTCCGCGGCGCCTTTTTCTGAGGATGTTTCTATGACACGAATTTACTTTCGCGGGCTCATTGTTGCCTTGTATTTTTTTGTTAGCTCATCACTAGCAAGTGGATATGAGATAGAGCTACTGAAAAAGGGTATACCTCATGCGGCGTTGTTCGACGTTAAGTTCTCTGGTGGAGCGGGATTAGCCGTTGGTGCAGGGGGGCTAATACTTAAAACCGACTCCAGCGGGACTACATGGGAGAAGGATGACTCTGGTACGCAGCTTGCCCTGTTGGGTGTATCCACTAATGGTGATCGGACGATCGCAGTGGGCCAGCTTGGGACAATTTTGGTTTCTGGGGATGGACATTGGAAACAGGTAGAAAGTAATACTACCGAACGTCTGTTTAGCGTATCCATGAATTCTCGCGGTGAAGCAGTAGCCGTCGGCGCCTTCGGCACTGTCGTAAAGTCTCGGGATGGTGGTAATACCTGGGCAAAGGTGAAGGTTGAATGGGCGTCGGTGTTTTCAGACCCAGAGTCGCGGTTGGGCGGATTTTTTGAGCCGAATGTTTATGACGCGTATGTAAAGGAGGACGGAAGCTTTTACATTGTTGGTGAGCTATCTCTGATGCTACGGGGGCATATCGCTAGTGATGAGATCAGTGTGCTTATGTCAGGTACTAACACCGATGAAAAAGTGTCCCCTACGCTTTCTTCAATTAGCTTCGCTACGGACAGACTCGCATATGCAGTAGGGCAGTCTGGCGTCGTATTTCGGTCAGCGGATGGCGGAAATACGTGGACGCTTCTGGACTCAAACAGCAGACAAAATTTGCTGGGCGTGGTCGCCGATGGGGAAGGCCGGGTGTTGGTTTCCGGAATGCGAACGGTGCTGATAAGTGATGATTCCGGCAAGACATGGAAAGCAATTAACGATTTCGATATCGAAACGGGTTGGTATCAGTCTGTTGCTATGTCAGACGGTGCCAGCGCGATGTATGTCGTTGGGAATAAAGCGAATATTCTAAAAATTTCTATATAATAATGGTGATTTTATGAAGTCAAAAATAATTAAGAGCCTTCTTTTTTGTGTGCCATTGGTGTCATCACATTCAATGGCGGAAATGTTTGAAGATTTTGATGTTTCTTTCAGTGGCTTTGTTCGTGCAGAAGCGGCAATTTCCACTAGTGGTCAGGAAAATCCCAATAATCAGGGTGGGATTCTTCAGAACGATCAATCTATTTCACGCCAAGCATACTTGCCGCCAGCGTTGAACCCGGTCTCAGGTGTCGGTGCGTTATTAGGCTTAGGTGGCGCTGGCGCGTGGGGCAGCACACCGCTTCCTTTCAATGACACCGTAAGACGAGGTGATTTTGTAGAAATCACAGATAACGACCTTAACTATGCTGTCATTCGTACTGAAATCGAAATGAATATGCAATTCAACTATGAATGGCGCTTTATAGCTCGCATGCGGGCTATGTTCGATCCAGAGGTATATGATGCCTTTGACGCGTCGTCCCTTTCCTCGTACCAGGGGGGCTTAGACGCGGGCCCTCATGCAGCGCCGGAGTTATATGAATCAACTCCTAGCTATTTTGACTATCTCGCTGATGAAGGTGGAAATCCGAATCCTTTGGAATGGGCTGGGCGAAACTACCAAGTCTATTTCCCGACATTTCTTCTTGAATACGCGTCAGGCGACCTGAGTATGCGCCTGGGGAACCAGCAGATTGCTTGGGGCCAAGCGATTTTCTTCCGAGTTTTTGATACTCCGAACGGGCTAGACCTGCGGCGCCATTCAATTTTGGATATGGGTCTTGAAGAGTTTTCAGATAAGCGAGTGCCCATGCTGTCTCTTCGAACGACATATCAGCTGAGTAGCAACGTCCTAGTAGACGGCTATATCGGTAGGTTTCAGCCTTCTGTGTTTGGCAATCCCAATACACCTTACAACATAATTCCTTCTCAATTTACCATTCACGACACCTACGAGTCGGGCGGATATGACGACAAATTGGCAGGTGGTATCCGTTTAAAAGGGGACTATGGGCAGTGGGGCTGGCAGGCGTCATTTGTTTCTAGATACGCGCCAGAAGGTACATTTGCCTGGACTAAATCGGGTGTTAATAAACCGCTTACAGGATTCGTAGGAGGTGTGATAAATACTGCTTACAACGCTAAGTTGCCGGCGAACTCCGTAGCATGTCCTGTGTATACAGCAGCCCTTTGCAGACGGTATGCAAACTCCGGAGAAGCAATGGCAAATACGCCATTCTCCGTGAACCCAGGTGGTGTATACACCGCTGACGAGTGGTTTCAATCGGCCGCAGACTCTCGCCTAGATGCAATTGGCGGCTTAAATGCGGCGATCGAAGAATTTGAGGCGAGTAGAGACGTATATGCGACGCCCGGTGCTACAGTCGAAGAGACTGTAGCTCAACTAAATACTTTCTTTATGGCTGCTGGTGGTTCGCTACGTGGACATCTGGAAAGGACGTATCATAGAGAGAACGACTTTGCTGTTGGGGCAAGTTACGTGGTCGACAGTGAAAATAATTTCCTGAATCAGCTGATATTTAATTTGGAAATTCAGTATACCCCGGAGCGTACTTTCACGAACCCGACGCTTTCGCAAGATGAAATAAAGGAAGACGAATATACAGTTGCGTTGGTCGTGGACAAATGGCATCGGTTTTTCGATGATCTGCCTGGAACCTACAGCGCTTACCAAGAATAGAAGCGACTTGGTTGGGCGCCATCTGAGTGGCTATGGCCGATCAAACTTGTCGGGGCTCACGCCAGGTCAGCAGACTACCGTTACCCATGAGAAGTCCGGTAACGCTAATTACTTGGTTTTTGGCTTCCTTCAGCCGACGGACAATAAAATTTTCGAAATTGAATTCGCTTCGTTGGTTGATCTTGATGGTGGCGTTCTATTCCAGCCAGGTTTGCGCTGGAATCCGGGCGATGGTTACAAGGTCGAGGCTTTCTACACGCATATTGATGGTGATGCATGGGGGGACAATCCATACTCCAACATGCTGTCATCACTCGATTTTGCAGACGAGCTTTCTATTCGTTTGACCAAGCAGTTTTAACACTACCAAATCCTTCAAGAGCCCTTTGGGACCCTTTGACCGGGTGTGCGAGCGCCCGGTCCTTTTTGGTGACGTATTATGTATGTTCAAAAATGGTCTTCTCGGCTAAGTAGAAGAGACTTTCTGAGGTACGGCACGGCGTGTGCCGGTGCGGGGATACTTGCACCTCTTTGGCCTTCGATAGCGAGGTCCGGAAATATACAGAATGTATATCCAGACGAACTCATATCTATTGATGCATATACAAAAGGCGCGATCTCTGTTGGGGATTATATAACGCAAGATAATGTCCACCTTGTTAAAGACCTGTTAGACCCAGCAAAGTATAAGCAGGTAACGGAACTTGGTAGGCGACTTAGGGTTGTTGAGACGACATTAGATTGGATGAAGATGGGCCCGTGGGAGTACCAGATGGCGACTCTGTCGAATCAGGGTAGAGCATCGTTTTCACCAGACGGGAATGTCGTTGTCGACAACGGCAAACCATGGATTGGCGGGCATCCGTTTCCGGGGGCGACCTCTGCAATAGAACTTTTTGCTGGATTAACGCTGTCTTGGGGGCGTCACGACGCAGATGTCTTCGCGATGAGAGAATACGATGTCAACGCGGAGGGGGTGGTTGATTACCAATACGATTTGGTATGGGCGGAAATGTCGCCGGTTGGTCGCTTGGTTCTCGACTCGAAGCCATATTGGAGTAAGCACCAAGATAAACTTCGCTTTAACACGGTTGTATACACTGCGCCTGAAGCTGAGAAAGGCGCTTCATATCTGAATATATGGCCCTATGATCAGAATAAGTTTCCAGATCTATATGGATACGTGCCTTATTTTAAGCGCATAAGGCAGTTTCCAACCAACCAACGCTTCGAGCCACTTGTTCCCGGCTCCTCCCTGTATTTGTCCGATGCGTGGGCCGCGGGCGATCCCTTGCATACATGGGGGAACTACAAGGTAGTCGGCAGGCAGCCGTTACTCGCTGGTGTGTCTTCTGGTTGGAATTCGGCTTCGGAAAATTGGGAGAACGGTGTTCACGGTGGGCCGAAAGGGGAGAGTTTCTTCGATAGCGTGGTTGAGATGGTTCCTGAGGCGATCATCTGTGAGGCTGAGCCAACAGGTTTTGTTAGAGCGCCGGTTAGTAAAAAGCGTGTCTGGTTTGATGCTCGGAATCAAATGCCATTGGCAATGGTTACTTATGACCGCGCGGGAGTCCCATTTAGATCGTTCGATGGTTGTTACGGCCAGTTTGTTGATGGGGAAAATGTTTTCAAAGACGGCAAGCATCCTTACTGGTCTTGGAATTACTTTCATGCCTATGAATTTCAAAGCGGAAGAATTACCCGAGTTGAACATGTTAAGGAGATTGATGGTGGTCATAAGAGCAAAGTCAACGACGAAAGTACTTATAAGCGCTATTTAACACATGCAGCCCTGTCCAGGCTGGGAAGAGCTTAAGATTATTAGAGGTACAGGTTCAATATGTCTGTTGGAATGAGGTTGGAAGGTGGCGTTGCTCACATAACGATTGATGATGGGAAAGTTAACGCAATAAGTAGTTCACTTTTGGAGCGGCTTAACTCGGTATTTGATGACGCGGTTAAGTGTGCCAGTACGATAATAATCTCCGGCCGAGAAGGGTTCTTCAGTGCAGGTTTTGACTTGAAGGAAATCTCGTTGAGGGATGAGAAGGCTAATTCCCTAGTACGAGATTGCTTTGAGTTTTTGTATAAATTATATAGCTGCCCTATCCCCACGGTGGCGGTATGTACAGGGCATGCTGTCGGGATAGGTGGTTTTATTCTTTTAGCGTGTGACTATCGTGTCGGTGTTGATGAAGATTTTACTGTTTGTCTTCCCGAAACAGCGATAGGGATGCCTTTTCCGCCTGTTTTATTTCAACTCTTGAAAAACCGAGTCGCCGTTAATTGGTTAGAACGTGTGATGCTGTATTCCTGCCGTTTGTCGGCAAAGGACTCAGTTGAAGCAGGGTTTATTGATGAGTTGAGTAGTTTAGCGTCCTGTTCTAGCAGTATTCGCGCGGTTGTCGATGATATATCAAAACTATCAATTGAATACTACAAGGTGAACAAAAGCATCTTGCGCCATGATGCATTAAATATTATTGCGGATTCGTTAGCCGATAAAGATAAAGACTATTTGTAAGAGTAATAATAAGGGTTTTACTATGAATGTTGATTATATTGGTCGAGCTTCTGAGGCATATTCTTATCCTTTGCTTATTAAGCAGCTATGGAATTCAACTTTGGTACACTCTCCCGATCAAGAGGTGGTGTACGGTGAGGATATTCGTTTTACTTATGTTGAGGTTCGACGCCGTGTAGGCCGCTTGGCATCCGCGCTTGCGTCTCTTGGGGTTGTTCCCGGTGATACCGTTGCTGTTATGGACTGGGATTCTCACCGTTACTTTGAATGTTATTCCGCTGTTCCAATGATGGGCTCAGTGTTGCAAACGGTTAACATTCGCATGTCTCCAGAGCAGATCCTGTATACGCTTGACCATTCAAAGCCGAAAGTCTTGGTGATTAACTCAGACTTTCTGGACATTTACGACGAGATATCCGCTAAATTAGATTTCGTTGATAAAATCGTGTGGGTAAGCGACGACGGAGTGCCGTGTCCTACTGACTCGCGTGTATGTGGTGAGTATGAGGCATTGCTAGAAAAGTCTGGCGATGATTATCAGTTTCCCGATTTCGACGAAGATACGATAGCGACTAGATTTTACACAACTGGCACTACAGGCAACCCGAAAGGCGTGTATTTTTCCCACCGCCAGCTAGTTCTTCATTCGCTCTCTATGATGGCCGCGCTGGGTTCATCACCGCGTGGCCAGAATTTTCATAGTGGCGATGTCTACATGCCGATCACGCCGATGTTTCACGTTCACGCGTGGGGCATTCCGTATGTAGCGCTATTACTCGGCGTGAAGCAAGTTTATCCCGGCAGGTACATTCCTAGTAGGCTTCTTAATTTAATTAAGAAGGAGGGAGTTACGTTCTCTCATTGTGTGCCAACCATCTTGCAAATGCTTTTAAATGAGTGTGACGAAAAAGACTCGTTGACAGGATGGAAGGTAATTATTGGTGGTTCTGCGCTGTCAGAGGGGCTTGCGCGCGAAGCGCTGTCAAAGGGGGTTGATGTTTTCGGTGGGTATGGCATGTCGGAGACATGTCCGCTCTTGACGTTGTCTCAACTTCGTTCCTCTTTGGGAGAGTTAACTCTGGATGAAGAGGTGCAATACCGCTGTAAAGCTGGAGTCCCAGCGCCCCTAGTTGATATGCGAACAGTAGATACATCGATGAACGATGTTGTCGGCGAGGTGAGCGGCGAAGTGGTTGTTCGGACTCCCTGGCTGACACAGGGGTATATGGGAAATGAGCAAGCCTCAGAAGCGTTGTGGTCGGGTGGGTATCTCCACACCCAAGATATCGGTGTTCTTAGTCGAGGATATTTGAAGATAACCGACAGGCTAAAAGATGTAATAAAGACAGGCGGGGAGTGGGTGTCCTCTTTAGAAATTGAGGACCTTCTGTCAACGCATGCTTCAGTAGCGGAGGCCGCTGTAATTGGCTTGCCAGATGAAAAGTGGGGTGAGCGACCGCTGGCCTTGGTTGTTGCAAGGGGGAGTAGCGTAGCTTCTGAAGAGGAGTTGAAGCGGCATCTAGCTATTTACGTTGAAAACGGCCAAATATCTCGCTACGCAATACCAGATAAAATTCTATTTGTAGAGTTAATCGAGAAAACAAGTGTCGGCAAAATTGATAAGAAACTACTGCGGGCTAAATATGGAAGCTAGTTATCTAGCTTCTATTCCACGTTGACCATATATCTATTTAGCAATGGTGAGCGTTTTTTACACAAGCGGTTGTTTAAGGCGCTACGCTTTACGATTAAAAACCGATGGGCGGGGGAAATTACGAAAGGCTTCATCGCTCCGTTGACGGTGGAAGATTGGCGCTCTTGCTGGCTGCGGTCTTGCAGTGATGTGTGCCTAGAACACCGAGTGTGGCGTTGAGCCGCTTTCGATATGAAGCGGCATACGAACAATATAGGGAGCCTATATTGTTAATCTGAGTATTGGTACTAGGAAGCATAGCTATCTGAAAATTACTGGCAGCATCAAGAAAGTACTTCGTTATAAGTACAGGAGTTGAGTGCATGGAAGTAGTAAATTATAGAATGGCGACATTGGTTGATTTTGCAAACCGAGATTTTGCCTGCAGTGACTGGATTAATGTTGATCAGCAGATAATTGACGGCTTTGCCGACGCGACTGGAGATCACCAGTGGATCCATGTCGATGCTGAACGATGTGTTAAGGAAAGCCCTTTCGGCGCGCCGATAGCGCATGGATTTTTGACGCTGTCTCTACTTGCCAAATTGCTTATGGATGTTGGTCTGATTCCGGTGGATGCTACTCAGGCAGTTAATGTGGGCGTTAATAATGTCCGTTTTTTTAGTCCCGTGCGTGAAGGCAAGCGTGTTCGTGCGCGTGTGAAAATTGGAGTAGTTCAAGATAAAGGAAAAGGGCGGTTTCTAATTGAGACCCATAATGTCCTGGAGGTGGAGAACGAGCCAGATGCGGCTCTCATTGCCGATATCACTGTTATGGTGTTTGGTGCTACGCACGAAAAGGGAGTTTCGAATGACGAAGCAGTCTGATAAACCCGATAGCAGTGTTGCTGATGTGATACTCGGCCCGAACCCAATTGTGGGGTTCCGTGCAACAGATGTTGTTCGCGAAACTGCTCGCGCTGTTGGTATTGCATTGCGTCAGCCTCGCTTGACAGGCATCGCCGCTAAAGACATCGCAAATGAATGGATCAAAGTCCTCAAGGATGATTCGGACCTTTCTCCTGCGCAACGCGACACTCGTTTTGCAGACCCTGAGTGGATGGATAATAAAGCCTATCGTCAATGGCTACAGGCTTATCTGGCTTGGGTCGAAGGTATTAATCATTGGGTCGATGAGCAGTCGGAGATTAGTCCGTTCGCACAAAACCGACTGAAGTTTCTTGCTGGTTTAATAAACGACGCTATCGCGCCTTCGAACTTTCCATGGCAGCCTGTTGCGTTTCGTAAGATGAAGGAAACTCGTGGCGCCAGCGCTAGAGCAGGCCTGCGAAACTTTCTAAAAGATCTTCGTGAGAATCGCGGACTGCCTGCGCAAGTAGACACCTCACGTTTTAAGCGTGGCGACAATGTTGCCAATACACCCGGTGCAGTAGTCGCTCGAACTGAAGTATTCGAACTGATCCAATATAATGCTACTCAGGAAAAAGCTCACGCGATTCCCCTGTTGATTGTTCCTCCCCAGATCAATAAATATTACGTGTTTGATCTTAGTCCCGAAAAGAGTGTGGTAAGGGGGTTATTGGATGCAGGTTTTCAAGTGTTCGTCGTGAGTTGGCGTAACCCCGGGCCTGAGCATGCGCATTGGGGATTGTCGGAGTATTCGGCAGGTATCGAGTTGGCGGTTTCTGTGGCCTGTAATATTACGGGGCAGAAAAAGGTCAATTTGTTTGGTGCTTGTGCTGGTGGTATCACACTTGCTTCGTTTGCGGCGGCCCGACTTGCAGTGGGCGATACACGTATTAATTCGATGAGCCTGTTAGTGAATGTGCTGGACACCGGCGCTTTAGGCGATAGCAGTCTAGGTTTGTTTGCGAGCCCTCGTGCTCTAAAAGCCGCGAAACGTTTGTCTAAGCGTAAAGGCGTGCTAGACGGCAAGGAAATGGCGACCGCCTTTGCGTGGTTGCGTCCTAATGATCTAATTTGGAATTACTGGGTTAATAACATCCTCCTCGGAAATTCGCCTCCGGCGTTTGACGTGCTGTACTGGAATGGGGATAGCACGCGATTACCCGCGTGTTTACACGCGCAGTTCCTTGATATATACAAAAATAATGCACTGACTAAGCCTGGTGCGTTACGCCTACAGGGCGTTCCCGTTGACCTAACTAAAATAAGTTGCGACAACTACATTGTTGCAGGTACTACCGACCATATTACGCCCTGGAAGGCCTGTTATCGCAGTACGCAGTTATTGGGTGGCGATAGTACTTTTGTACTTTCAAACAGCGGGCATATCCAGAGTATTCTAAACCCGCCGGGAAAGAAAAAAGCAGAGTTTTGGGCTGGGGGTGAAACCGTCGCTGATGCTGATGAATGGCGTGCGGCGGCGGAACATGTTGACGGCAGTTGGTGGCCACATTGGCATGCCTGGCTGGGTAAGCGTTCAGGGCGAAAAAAGGCTGTCGGCAACAGTGTTGGTAATGACGCCTATCCGGCTATCGAGGCCGCACCGGGAACTTATATACATGGTTGAGGGACAACAGGGGCTACTCCGAGTTTCGCACTCCCGCCGCTCCAGGCTGCTGGAGGCGCAGAGTAATGCAAATATCGATATTCGGCATGCGAAGATAGGTCGGGCTCGTATACGTTATGCGGTGAAAGCCGGTATCGGTGAGCCCTTGTTGTTGTGCAACGGAATTGGCGCCAATTTAGAATTGACGTTGCCGCTCCTGAAGTGCTTGGAGTGTCCTGTCGTAGTCCTCGATGTACCAGGCACAGGTGGGTCCGATTCATCTCTTTTTTGGCCCAGCCTTAGACGTTACAGTCGCTTTGCTGTGAGAGTATTGGATCATGCAGGCTACACAGGGCGATTTGCTTTGGCTGGTGTATCTTGGGGTGGCGGCCTGGCGCAGCAGATAGCGAAGCTAGAGAAAGAGCGTGTTAGCCACTTGATACTGATGGCCACCAGTCCAGGAATTATCATGCTTCCTGGTCGGTTCGGCGCCATTCTTAAGATGGCCACGCCCCGGCGCTATTTGTCGCGTGGTTACATGGCCCAGAATGCCAGTGTTATTTACGGCGGCGAGCTACGCAACTCTCCGCACAAAGCGGTTGAGCACGCGCGACTTGTTATGCCGCCGACAGGGCTGGCGTATGTCCAGCAGCTACTTGCCATGTGGGGCTTCACGAGCTTGCCCTGGTTGAATAAGCTGAATTGTCCGGCGCTAATTATTTGTGGCGATGATGATCCACTAATTCATCCTGGTAACGGGCGCATACTGGCATGCCTGATTCCGAGTGCGGAATTGTACGTCATGCGTGGTGCCGGGCATTTGTTTATGACAATGCAGGCAGAAAAAACGGCAGAGCTAATCAACCAACACATTACGCATGACCTTCCTATTGAATAGTTTAGTAGGCGCTTAGTAGAGCGTTCGAAGATGACAACTATTTTCCGTTAAATAGCGAGATATCTAGCCCGAGCGTCCTTCTGAATCAGTTGAGGGCGGATGAGAAAAGACAAGACATTTAATAGCCGTTATTAGAGCGGCATTACATTCGCAGTATTGCGACGACTAGGAGGTTAAGCTACCGGCGTATGAAGTCTCGCCAAGTAGGCTTCGTGACTTTTCGTCAATGAGTTAATGCAATACTCCCATGCGGCCACAACATTGGAATTCCAATCAGAGCGCCTCCAACAATTAATACCCAAGCTTCACATACGTAGCGTAGAGCTCCACCTGTCGCTCCAACTCCCATGAAGTGAATCAGCACCATACGCGCCTTGAACATGGCTATCGCGATAATTTGGGTGTGTAGCCAAGGGGCCTCCCCTCGGCTCAATGCATGTTGATCTTGCCCAATTTTCATTGAGTAGATTGTAGCAATAATCAAGACAAGCCAAATCAGTGTGGTCTTTCGCATGAAAAACGCTCGAATTAAGTCAAGTACAGTAATGGGAAGATGATCAGCCAGAGTAGGTCTACCATGTGCCAATAACATGCAGTTACTTCGACAAAACGCATATCCACGACGCTGCTCATACGGGTGCTGATGTGCCAGAGCAATGATATCAGCAACCCCATGCCCACGAGTATATGTAGCAAGTGCAGACCGGTAAGCATAAAGTAGTAGGTGAAAAACTCGACTCGAATTGCCTCTTCAACTTTTGAAAGCAGCAAAGAGTACTCATGTACTTTGATGCCGATGAAGACCATCCCGAATAATATTGTAATGGCAGTGAATAGACGAGCCGGAACTAGAAGGCCGCGTTTCAAGTTGTCCACGGTAATCAGCATCGTCAATGAGCTTAGCAGTAACACAAAGGTGTTCAGGCTGCCCGTATTGCGGCTGAGAAATGACTGTGCTTCAGCGAATGCGTCTGGTGATGCTTGTTTGTAGAAGGAGTAGGTTGCCAAGAACAGCGCGAAGACGGACATATCGCCGAGATATAGAACCCAGGCACTGGACTCACCGGGCGCTGATTGGCGTATTGTGGAGGGTTGATTCATTGCAGAACCCCGATATAAATCAGTTCAGGTTAGTATCGCCCCTGCTTAAGTTGCGAATGGTTAAGACGATTAACATTGAAGCCCAAATAATGACAATGCTAAGTGCAACCCAGAATGCCAATAACCCATTCCAGGCAAACGGTCCGCTTTTGAACAACACCACTGGAAAACCGGGGGCCGTTAGGAGGGCAGCGAGCATACTGAAATATCCCATCCAACGCGGGAAAATTGGCTCGGAATTGTAGTCAGTTAAAATGGCGAACCCGACACAAAGCATCCAGACCATTATGCCGGATACAGGCATAGTGAACCCAATCCATGACAGGTCGTGGAGCAGGAGGGTGAGCTCTATGTCGCGGTCTGGTCGGAATGCAGTGACTGACCACAGGAGTACGCCTATGGTCACGATACCCGTTGTGACCACAGCGCAGCCAAACTGAGCACGGGCTAGAACCGGCTCGCCGCGCTCCATTCGCCGTATTTGGGTACTCCAGGCGCTTGCCATCGGAATGAGAAACGCCATCGAGAACATTGCGGTAGCGAGTCCGAATTGAATGCGGATGCTGTTCTGGCTGTAAAAATTTGCCACTTCTTGGGCCGTGGCTGATGGCGAAATTGGGGGGACCAGTCCAGCAATAATCCACCAGCCAACAAAAAAGCCAACTATGAATATGAACCCACTTGCAGCACACATTATTTGATTCCGGGCGTTCATATCTACTCCATGCTTTCTCCTTGAGAAATAGGAAAGTATCACTCACTAGGAACCGTCGTCCCCAAACTTTTGATTGGGTGTGTTCACCTTGGTCAAAACCGCCTGCATGGCTGCCAGCAAGGCGCGTTGCGCACCGGCACTGCGAGTATCGGGTTGAATTCAATGAAAATCATCGAGCAATTCGCATGTAGTCACGGGAAAAGCCGTATTTAGTGGCGTATGAGCCTTTTTTAGTTTTCCTACTAAGTGAATTCGTCAGTGGCAGTTCACGTTTCATGCTGTTGCGCTATGCTGAAATCAGTCTTTGCATTTGACACTGCACGTTAAGTCTATAAAGTGACATAGCGGTTTGCGCGGCTAGGCGGTTGCGTCAGCCGGAGCGTGGAGGAGGACACCCGTGAATAATAAGATAATGATAGTCGTTTTTACCCTACTGCTTGCCGCGTGCGGCGGTAGTAGCTCAAGCAGCAGTAACTCGGGTGGTAATCCTGATCCCGGCAATGGCGGCGACCCAGGCGGCCCCGGAACGGTGGATGATCGCGTTAGTCTGCAAGTGTTGTCGAATCGGCCAGACTTGGTTTCTGCCGGAGACGTATTGATAGAGGTGGTTGCAGAGGATGCCGCCGCCGTCGACGAGCTGGTACTGTTGCGTAACAACACCGACGTGACCCAACTGTTACAAGCTGACCCAGATAACCCGCTGCGCTTATTGGGGGTAGTCGATGGGCTGAGCGTCGGCGAGAACACCCTAAGCACCAATATTGGCAATAGCTTAACGGTAGTGAACCACCCCTCTGGCGGCCCGGTATTTACCGGCCCCCATATCCAGCCGTGGAAGTGTCAGGACGGCGCCGTGGACGAGAATTGTAACCAGCCTGTTGAGTACCGCTGGTTGTATAAATCCAGCAATTCCCTGCAGGGTGGTTTGCAGCCCTATGACATGGATAATCCGCCCGATGATGTGGCGATGACCACCACGGATAGCGGCGAAACCGTGCCGTTTATTGTGCGTCAGGAAATTGGTTATCAGGCTCGCGACCAGTACACAATTTTTACGCTGCAAAAAGTCGGCGAAGACTGGACGCCAGTGCAACCGCAGTCGCAGTGGAACCGCCGCCTGTTGGTGACCCACGGGGGTAACTGCCGCGGTGACCACGACACGAGCTCGGCGCGCACCGACGATTATGCCGGCACCATTCCCGGCAACCCGCTGATCGAGCAGTCCTATATTACCGCTCTAGGGCTGGGCTGGTCGGTGCTGTCCACCGCTCAGTTGAACTTGGGGCATAACTGTAACTTGAGCTATCAAGCCGAGTCGCTGCTGATGGCCAAAGAGCGTTTTATCGAGCAGTACGGCGAGCTGCGCTACACCGTTGGCACAGGCTGCTCAGGGGGTGCGATTACCCAAAATATGATCGCCAATGCCTACCCCGGCCTGTATCAGGGTTTGCTGACCACCTGTACCTACCCGGATGTGATGAGCACCGCGACCCAGTTTGCGGACTACCACATTCTGTTGAAGTACTTCGACTTTAACGTCGATACCACCGAGCCCAATACACCGGAAGACCTGATCGCTCACTTGGAAAATGTTGCCGGTGCGCAAATTGCACGCGACGGTACGCCGTTTACTGTTACCCAGCAAAATGCCATTTACGGCCATTTGAACGGCATTGTGAACGCCTCGTTGGCGGACTCGGCGTTGTTCGCCGAAGCGGTCGACCCTGCGTCTAACTGCGGGGGAGTGAGTGCTGAGGAACGCTTTGATCAGGACACAAACCCCGGCGGCGTGCGCTGCGATGTGCTTACCTTTATGCAGAACATGATCGGCGAGCGGGAGCGCTTTCCTGCCGAAGATCCCCGCGACCGCTGGAGCCAGATCGAGAAAGATCTGGGCTATGCCTTCTCTGGCTTTCCACTGGGTAACGAAGGGGTGCAGTACGGCTTAACGGCCCTGCAGCAGGGCATTATTTCACCGGCGCAATTCCTGGCACTCAACACCAATATTGGCGGCGTTGACCCCAGCTTGAATGTGACCGAGGAGCGTTTAAAGCCAGACTACCCGGCGCTGCCCAATGCCTATCGCACAGGCATTATGAACACGATTGTGAATATGGATACGGTGCCTATCATTAATATGACGGGCCCTGATCCCGGTGCGGCCCACGACAGTGTGCACGGCTACTGGGTGCGCTGGCGCTTGGAGCGGGAGTTCGGCCACCGCGACAACTTTGTGCACTGGGGCGGGCTGACGCCGCTGGTAGGCGATCTGAATTATATGAACCAGTCGCTGGTCGCTATGGCTTCTTGGCTGGACGCTATTGAAGCCGACACCAGCGACACGCCACTGGCACAGAAAATTATCGCCAATAAGCCGGCCGATGTGCAGGACCAGTGCAATGGCATTCCCGGTGAAATGTGCCCGGAGGAGTTGATGATGGTGTTCGGCACGCCGCGCACGGTGGCTGGCGCCGATAAATATGGCGACCAGGTGCAGTGTGAACTTCGGCCCTTCAGTCGCAACGACGACTACGGTCTGGGTAACGCCGTTTGGCAGGAAAGCGACTGGCAGGCGCTTGAGGAAACGTTTGCAACGGGTGTTTGCGATTGGACCAAGCGCCCGCTGGAATGGCAGCGCACGGTCACCTGGCTGAAATACCAGGATGCGCAGGGCGACGTGATTACCGGTGGCGAGCAAATGACGCCCGCTGACTTCCCTGCGGGTTGGGCGAGCCCCGCGTTTGCCAAGACCTGGGAGCCGGGCTGGCAGCAGCCATAAATATAGTGGCGCAGTAAGGCAAACTCAGTGCGGGCGGGATAGTGATTCATCCCGCCCGTTTCTGTATGGTGTGCGCTCTTTTTTGTGACTGCGACTCGCCTCATGCCCGATCACCACTATTCTGAATTGCGCCTCCACAGTGCTGATGGCACGCCACTATTTGCTCGCGAATGGCGTCCGGCAGGGCCTGCCAAGGCCTGGGTAACTCTGAGCCACGGCACCAGCGAACACTCCGGTCGCTACGCCCATGTAGCGAAGGCGTTTAATGATGCGGGTGTTGGCCTGGTGATGGCCGACCTGCGCGGCAGTGGCCAGAGCCCTGGAAAACGCGGCCATATTGAGCGGTTCTCGCAGTATTGTGATGATGTGCGGGCGGCGATCCAGCACACGCGGAGTCACGCTCCTGAGGTGCACTTTCTTGGCGGGCACAGCTTGGGCGGCTTGATCGCAGCGTCTATCGCGACCGAAAACCCCGAGGATATCGATGGCGTATTCTTAAGCTGCGCCGCCTTTCAGTTGGGTTTTGCGCCCGCGCCCTGGAAGTTGGCACTGAGTCGGGTGCTAGCGAAACTGTGGCCCAGCCTGCCTATAAGTAACGAGATAGATGTAACCCAATTGAGCCGCGATGCCAGCGTGGGGGAGAGCCAGCGGCGCGACCCCTATAACCACGGTAAGGTCACTCCGAGTATGTTTTTGGCGTTCATTGAGGCCCAGCAGCAGGTGATGCAGGATGCGCCGAACATTGAGTTGCCGATGCTGGTGACGCATGGCGGCGCCGATGCCATCAGCGCCTGCGAGGGCAGCGAGCGCTTTTTTGCCCAGCTCGGCAGTGAGAATAAACTGCTAAAGATCTACGATGGCATGTATCACGAAATCTTTAATGAGCTTGGAAAAGAGCAAGTGCTCTCCGATACAACTAACTGGTTTAAGGCCTTTAGCGCCTAGCCCATGGATTGCTCAAGCAAGGGCGATCCTCCTTCCTGCCGTGTGTTTCGCCGAATTCCTGGATTGCTTTGCAATACAGTTAGCAAAATGCTTTTTATTTTTGTGTTTTGTCTCAGCGATAACGCAAAGTTTTTAAACATCTCCTACTATTGATAAAAAATACTAATATTTCTCAGTGGCTTAGCGGGCTTTGTAGGCGCGCAGCGAATGATGCGCATTCTGTGTTTTCTTGGCACCGGCTTTGCAAAATGCAATCCATAACCATGATTGGGGGCAACCCCTTAGAGGACCTACAATGAAAGCGCTACCACTAGTTTTTTCTTGCCTGCCATTTTTTGTCTATGCCGATGGCGCCAATGAGGCGCTGCTCAAAACCTTGTTGGAGAACGGTGCGATTTCAGCCGCGCAATACGAGACGCTTTCCGAGGTTGATCGCGAGAAAAATGAGAGCGACGCCTTTGGCGGGCTCAAGCTGAAGACGCCTAACGGCAATAGCGTGCATATCGGTGGGCGAGTTGAGGCCCATTTTGCCGCGTACCAGGACGACCAACGCGATATGGGTGACGGCGCTATTCTTAGGCGTGCACGGTTTTTTATTAAGGGGAAGGTAGACGGCAATTGGCTGTATAAATTGGACTACGACTTGGTCGATGGCGGCATGAAGGGCTTGAAAGATGCTTACATCGGCTATCGGCGCGGTGATGGGGTAGAGCTGTATGCGGGGAATTATCGTGTTCCATTTTCGCTAGAGTTTCAGGCAAACCCGCATGCGAATACCTTTATGGAAAGAGCCCTACCGTTTGCGTTTGCGCCCGGCTGGCGCGTTGGCGCCGCTGCGCGTATTCCGGGAGAAAATTGGTTGCTGGAAGGCGGGGTGTTCGGCGATCGTCCTGCAAGGGCGAACAGTGCGGCTGACGGAGAGGCCGTCGGTGCGCTGCGGTTAACTGGGCGACCAATACGGTCTGGCGAAGATTTTTTGCATGTCGGCGCAGCCGTGCTGTACGGCACGCTGGGTGACCAGCCTCAGCTGCGTTACCGCAGTGGGCCAGAAAGTCGGACAAGCTCCGTTAACCTCGTCGATACCGGCGCAATCAATGGCGCGAGTGATTACTTTCAAAGTGGTTTCGAGGCATCAATTACCGCAAATCGCTTCAATGCTCAGGCGGAGTATATCGCTTTGGATATTCACCGTGAGCCATCAGATCTGCAGTTTTCGGGGTGGTACCTGAATAGCAGTGTGTTCTTAACCAATGACCGACGTCGCTATAAATCGGGGCGCTACATTCCAGTGAAACCGAATCAACCTATCGGCCGAGGGGGTGTGGGGGCTTGGGAGCTGGCCGCTCGGTTAAGTAGTATCGATCTCAGCGACGGCGACATTGATGGCGGCAAGCTTAAAGAAGCTACCCTGGCGCTGAACGTCTATGCGACCCAGCATGTTCGATTCTCTGGCGAGTATATTTACGTGCTAAGCGGCGACGACCGACCGGCGGTCGCGCAGCTGCGCGCAGAATGGGTGTTCTGATATGAAGAAGCTGATTGCAATCGCGTTGTTCTCTGTCTTCGCGCTAAACAGTAACGCTGAGGTATACCGAGTAGGGGTTGTTCCCCAGTTTGAGGCGCAGCGTATATCTCGTATCTGGCAGCCCATTTTGAATCGGCTTAATGCAGAAACGGGGCATGAATTTAGGTTGGAACAGTCGGAGTCGATTCCGGAATTTGAGAAAGCCTTTCTGCGCGGTGATTTTGATATTGCCTACATGAATCCCTGGCACGCCGTCATGGCATACGAGGCTCAACAGTATCGCCCGATTTTACGAGACCAGAGCCGAAAGCTGCGGGGCATTTTGGTGGTCAAAAAAAATGGACCAATAAAGAGCCTGGAGCAGCTCAATGGCAAGAACATCGCGTTCCCTGCGCCAAATGCACTGGGGGCGTCGCTGTTGATGCGCGCAGAATTGACGCGAGAGCATGGCGTTACGTTTACTCCGCGCTACGTTGGTACGCATTCCTCAGCCTATTTAAATGTCGCGCTAGGTAGCGCTGCGGCGGGTGGTGGAGTAATGCGAACACTGGCTGAACAGAGCCCTGCACTGCGCGATAAGCTGCGGGTGTTGTATCAGACCCAGCCCGTGAACCCACATCCGCTTGTTGTCCACCCAAGGGTGCCAGAGGAATTGGTAAATAGTCTGTTGGGGGTGTTTTTGACCGGCTCTGCGGCGGAGGAGCTCGCTGTCTTATTGGCGGAGGTCCCCATCCGGGACGCGGCGCAATCCAGTATTGACGACTACCTTAGACTACAGGATCTCGGTTTGAGCGATTTCTATGTTAACTAAGGGGGCCTTTTTTGGCCTGAGGCGTCAAAGCACATTGGTGACCTTGCTGCTCGCGGCGATACTGAGCAGCTCTGTCGTGTTTGTGGCAATGCCCCGTCAGGAGGCCTTCATAAACTCGCGGCTTACCGAGGTTGCTGAGCGGTCATTAAGGCAGCTTGCCGTCTCCATTAGCAGTCCGATATTAACCGCCGAGTACGCAGAGCTTTACGAGAGTATCGACGCTCAATTGGCTGAGCGTCCCGCGTGGCGCAGAGTGCGGGTGATCAGCGCCGAAGGCGCGCAGCTCTATCCTCTTGACGATTGGTCTGAAAATATTTTGCCCCGCGAATCTCTTATTAGTACCTCCATAAAGGTTGGCGAACGCTTGCTGGGCAGACTCGAATTGGTCGTAGATTTTGAAGACGACTTGGCGGTAGCGCGAAGCTTGCAATACCGCTGGGAGCTAGTCCAGCTCGCGCTGATTATCGCGCTGCTGTTGGCCTTACAGCTCATTTTGTCCAGGGTAATTGTGAACCCAATCGATGGGCTGATGGCGGCATTTAAAAAGCTCGCTGACGCCGACTACGATTACCCATTGCCGGAAAAGCCCAACAGCGAAATTGGTGTGCTGATGGAGGCTTTTGAAAAGATGCGTGATGAGGTCGCTGCTGATCGAGCAAACTTAGATAAGGCGCGGATCATAGCTGAACATGCGAATCGGGCGAAGTCCGACTTTTTGGCGAGTATGAGTCATGAGCTGCGGACTCCGCTTAATGCGATATTAGGGGTCACTGAATTGTGCCGGGAGGCCCCCGATGCCAGCGAGGAGCAAAAAGATCACGCCGGTCGTATTCACAGTGCGGGCAGTCATCTCCTGTCTCTGATTAACAATTTACTTGATCATAGTGCGATCGAATCGGGGAATATATCCCTGAAAATGCGTGCTCTGCCGATCAAAAACGTTATCGAAGAATGTGCGTCGTTAGTGGCGGTAATGGCCGCGGAGCAGCAGGTTGAGGTGGATGTTGATTACCGCGAGTGCAAGCAACTACACGTCAATGCAGACTATACGCGGCTGAAACAAGTGTTTTTTAACCTGTTGTCTAATGCTGTGAAGTATAACCGGCCGGGCGGCCACGTTCGGGTGTATTGCGAGCCTTGTGACGGTACAAACTTCAGGGTGGTCGTGGAAGATGATGGCTGTGGCCTCTCTGAAGAGGGAATCGCGAAGTTGTATACGCCGTTTGAGCGGCTCGGCGCTGAATTAAGCGAAATACAGGGAACGGGCATAGGCTTAGTCATCACAAGGGAATTAATTGAGATGATGGGCGGTAAGCTCGGGGTGCAAAGTGAAGAAGGGAAAGGCAGCCGGTTTTGGGTTGAGTTTAGTGCTGTAGACCTTGATGCGATTGCGGCAGAAGAACCGAGTGCGCGCCCAACAGCGGCGATGGAACCTAGCCGAAACATCGCCGGTGCCCGAAAGCTCAAATTATTAGTGGCTGAAGACAATGCCCTTAATCGGCATGTCCTGGAGTTGCAGATCGCCAAGTTAGGGCATGATGTAGAGTTTGCGAATGATGGTGAGCAGGCGTGGTTGCGGCTGCAAGATGCCGACTTCGATGTACTGCTTACCGATATTAAGATGCCTGAGCTCGATGGTGTCGACCTTATCAAGCGCTTGCGTCGCAGGGAAGCGGAGCAAGGTGGCTATCTGCCGGCGATTGCGGTTACGGCGAATGTTATGAGAGAGGATATCGATGCTTACTTTGCAGCGGGAGCAGATGGTTACCTGGCCAAGCCTGTGATGCTCGATGAGTTGGGAAAAATCCTAAGTAACGGCTTTCAGCCCTCTGGCGCCGTGGTGAGTACGCATACTCACAAAGCGGAAAGCACTGAGCTGCAACATATAGATTTAGCGTATTTAAAAGAAAATTTTGACGATGATCCGGCGTTGTTCTGTGAGCTCTTTAAAAGTTATATAGAAACGGCGCCGTCGTTAATAACGGCCATGAAGCAAGCGCAGCAAGCGGCTGATTCCGAGGGGCTAGCGCGGGAGGCACATTCTCTGAAATCCATCTCTCAGGCTATGGGCGTGACGGCTGTGGCAGCGCTCAGTGAACAGCTCGAGAGGCTCGCCAATGACAATGCGAATGCCGGGGGAGAGGGAGAGGTGTTGCTGCAAAACGTCGACAGCGCCTATGACGCAGCGGAAGCTGACATGCAGTCGTATATTGATGGGCAGGCTATCAGCGCGGGCTAGCTACCCCATCCCCATTCTGGAATGCTCGACACCCGAAAATCCTTAGTGTGTCCGTAGTTATCATCGTACGCCAGGCCTGATTGGCGCTATAGTGCCCGCTGTTTTGCTCAACAATAAGGAATAGCTATGTTCAGTCATATCATGGTGGGTGCGAATGATGTTGCCGCATCAAAGCGTTTTTACGATGCGATTCTTGGTGCCTTGGGCTATGAGCCGGGAATGATGGACGAGCGCGGCCGCTGTTTTTACTTCACCGCAACGGGCGTATTTGCTATTACTCCGCCGATCAACGGCGAGCCTGCTACTCACGGTAACGGCAGCACCATTGGCTTTGCCGCAAGCAGCCCAGAGCAAGCCGATGCCTGGCATGCTGCCGGCGTGGCCAATGGCGGAACATCTTGTGAAGATGCGCCGGGTGTGCGTGAGGGCGCAATTGGCAAGTTGTACCTCGCTTATCTGCGTGACCCTTCTGGCAATAAGGTGTGTGCGCTACACCGCGTGGAAAGCTAGGCCGGTTAGTCGGCGCTAGGCCAGCCCGAGGCTGGCCAAACTGGCGCTGACCATATTGCGCTTGCTCATATGCATGAGCGAAAGCAGGGCATTGGCGTCTTCGCGGCCGAGCAGTTTGCGCGTTATCTGGCGCTCACTAAGGCCGGAACGGTGCAGGGCTGCCACCTCATCGCGAAAGCCGCGAATAAACTCCAGTTTGTCCTGAAGTACGGTTTTGCCGTTCTTAACGACTGCGCGGTGAGAGCAGAGCAGCGTATCAAAGTCGAGTGATAGCACTTTCTCCAGGCTAGCAATCCACTCGCCCACATCGTCTTCTATGGTCATATATTTCAGCCGGCTGGAAACATACAAGTCGCCTGAAAATAGCCAGCCCTCATTGGGCTCCAGGTAGCACACCAGGTCGGAGGTATGGCCGGGGGTGTGAATGGGAATAAGCCGGTGGCCGCTGCTGGTGTCGATATGCGCAGGCAGCTGTGTGGGCTGGCAAGCGGGAACATTGCCGAAGGTCATACGACGGATCGCCGACAAACGCATACCTGCCTTTAACCTGTCGTGATTATTCCGGTGGCTGTATAGCGCCGCGCCGTGTTCGCGCTGAAAATAGTCGGCATTGCCGCTGTGGTCTTCGTGGTGGTGGGTCAGCACCACCTGGCGAACGGCAATGCCGGCAAAGTGCCCGCTCAATGCCTCGCGCTCGCGCGACGGCCCGGTATCGATGACGGTGTCGCCCAAACGGTAGACGATGCAACTGGCGGTAAGGTGGTAGCCGCCGCGTCGGTTAACACGGCCCAGGCGTATGCCCTCGATGCCGTTGTGAGAAATGCTGTGTATCAGTGCCATAGGTCTTATCCATTATTTGCGCCTAGCCTATCACTGCATGAGCCATGGGTTAACTTAACGGCTCGTAATGATGTGCGGTGCCAAGCCGGATAGGGGTGAACCCCAGCTTATTTTGCCAGTGCATTCTGGGCTACTATGTCGTCGCCAATAACAATAGAGAAGTTCCTTGAAGGTTTTAATTGTTGATGATCATTTGATGTTTGCCGAGGCCCTGGCACTGACCCTGCAGGCGAAACTGCCCGGCTGTGAGGTGGGGCAATACGGTTGTGCGCAGGCGCTATTGGGCGATGAGGCTGCGTTGGCCGCTGCCGATTTGTTGATCGTTGATGTGGCCATGCCGGACCTGGATGGACTGTCGCTGTTACGGATTTTGGCGAGTTCGCGGCACACGCTGCGGGTGTTGTTATGCTCTGGCGCCATCGATGAGGATGTGGTGGAAAAATCCCAGCGCCTGTCGGTGGATGGTTTTGTCGACAAGTCTGAGGCCGCTGCCGAATTGGTGACGGCGGTGACGAAGGTTATGGCTGGCGAAGGCTATTTTTCGGAATCCTACCGGCTGTTGGCCAGTCAAACCGCCGCACCTAGTATCAAGCTCAGCCGCCAACAGGGGGCGATATTGGCCCTGCTTCAGCAGGGGCAAAGTAATAAGGAAATTGCGCGCAGTCTGTCGGTGAGTTTGAACACCGTGAAAACCCATCTACGGCTGCTGTTTGATAAATTGGATGTGCCCAACCGCACCGCCTGCCTGGAAAAAGCCCGCTCCCTTAAGCTCTTGTAATCGTATCTGGCGCGCACAGCGAGGCGATACGCTGCAGCAGCTCGGGCAGGGCAACGGGTTTGAGTAGCAGGGCATCGGCGTTGAATGTTTGTTCATGCTGCCCGCGGCTATTGCCACTGAGCACGATTTTGGGCACAGGTTGTGGCCACCTCGATGTTAGTGCGGCAAATACATCGTTGGCGGTGTCGCCATTGGCGAGCTGGCCGTCGCTAATCATGACATCAGGGTTCATCTCGTCGGCGCCGGGCAGGTCGGCAAGCGCTTCTGCCAGGCTGTTAAAGGCGTAGACATCGGCGCCCCATTCCACCAGCGCCATCGACAACGCATCAGTAATACGTGGGTCGTCGTCCACAACAATAATGCGCAGCTGGCGCCCAGGCGGTAGTGGAGCTCCTTCGCTTGCCGGCGCCGCACTGGGCTTTTCCGCTAGCGGCAGTGCGACGGTGAAGCGGCTGCCTTGGCCGGGAGTGGAGTCCACGCGCAATGTGAACCCGCACAGTTCGCAGACGCGGCGGACAATGCTCAGGCCCAAGCCCAGCCCATCTTCGGCGTCATTGGATCGACTGGCTAGCTGGGTAAATTCCTTAAAAATACTGTCGTGGCGCATTGGGTCAATGCCGATGCCGGTGTCGCTAACGGTGAGTTCGAGCTGTTTTTCTGTGTGGTGACTACTAAGCCGAACGGTGCCGCGTTCGGTGTATTTAACGGCGTTGCCAAGCAGGTTGCGCAATAGCTGGTCAAATAACAGTGGGTCGGTATTAAGCCAGTATTGGCGCTGCACATCATTGTGTATTGCCAGACCTTTTTGTTGGGCCTGAGGTAAGCACTCATTGATGAGCTTGGCGAGGTGCTCATCCAGACAGAAGGGCTGGGGTTTGGCAGAGAAGTGCCGGCTTTGCAGGCGGGATAACAGCAGTAACTGCTCCAACAACTCCCCGCCGGAGGCGATGGCTGTGAGGATTTTTTCGCTGAGCTCACGGCTCGGTGCATCGCCCTGCTCGTTAATCAGCGAGGCGTAAAGCGACGCAGCTTGCAGTGGCTGGCGCAGGTCGTGACTGACCGCCGCCATAAATTGATTCTTGCTGCGATTGGCGCGCTCGGCGTCGCGCCGGGCGATATCGGCCTCGATGCGCAAACGAATATTGTTGAGCTGGGCTTTGTGTATGAACAGGCTGAACGCGGTCAGTGAGCACAGGGTGAGTAAGGGGATGCCTTTGATGAACCAGCTTTGCTCTGCGTGAAAGCGGATCAGATAGAGCGACAGAGAGATAAACAGCGGCGTAATAAAACTAATGAAGATATCGGGGTACACGCCCATGGACACAGAGGGCGTGGAGCTGATCAGGGTAATAACAAGCAGGAAGACTAAGATTTTCTCGGTGCTGGCGCCGTCAAAAAATAGATAGGGCGCAACGCACCAGAGTCCGCTCCACGTCAGCGCCATGCCAATATTGATGGCGTGCCACTTCTTGATTTTGCCACTTTCACTCTCGCGGTGACGTTTGTAGAAGCTCACGACCAGCAGTGAGACGGCGCTGGTTGTTAGCACCAGCGTCGCCCACAACAGCGCATCAGCCCGGCTCATGGCGCCGTTAAACGGCAGCAGCAACGCCAGGGCTATGGCTGCGGAGACAACAATACGAGACCCCACTTCAGCCATAAACAAATTGTGCCGTTCGCGGGTGATCTGACTTTCCGGCGGGAGGTCGGGTAAGTAGTCGTTAGCAGGTGCTTTCATCGGGGCTTCGTTCAGACAGGGTCAGATCATAGTGTCGCAGCCTGTCATTCTGTTGGCTTCGCCCATCAGAGTGAAGTTTTATTTTTATGGCTTTGCTTAAATTTCATCCGACGACAAGTGTTCCTGTTAGGTAACTGAGAGATTTAAGCACGATGAAGAGACCCGTTTTTTTCCAAGCAGCCCTGGCGGGCGCAATGTTCACCCTCGCTGCCTGTGGCGGTGGTAGTGGTGGTGGCAGTACCACCAGTGTGCCGGAGGGGACTCCGGGAAGTGTTGAGCGCCTGCTCTTTCCTGTGAACAGCACGTCAATTCCCAGTCAGTTCGACATGTACGCCACTGACGGCAGCGCTGAGGGCACGGGCTTGCTGAAGGACTTCAATGAAGGGCAACCGGCTGTGCAACAATATTACGATGGCCGAGACCCGATATTGTTTGGCGATGGAAAGTTCTATTTTAGTGCCCAATCCCCCAACGAGGGGCGTGAGCTGCGGGTCAGTGACGGCACCGAGGCCGGCACATCAGTGCTGGTGGATATCGAAGGCAGTAGCGGTCCGCTGGATTTGCAGTGGATGGATGGCAAGCTGGCGTTCAGCGCGGGTACAACGGGCTTTGCTCGGGAGTTTTTTGTTTACGATCTCGACGCGGAGACGCTGACAGAGATTGATGTGGGTGGTGTGGCCTCAAAAAACATTCAAGGCATGCAAACGGTCGGCAACTCAATCTTTATCCTTGGCCGAGGGATAACATCAGATAGCCGTAATGTTCCTGCGCTGTATGTGAGCGATGGCAGCCAGGAAGGTACGCAGCTGGTGTTTGTTGAAGGTGAGCCGGTTGGTGGTAGTGTGGCCGTAAAGCAGCCGACCGAGTCGCTGGCGGTGCAGCGCGCTGAAGCGCCAGCAAATACGCCCTATGTGCTGGCCGACGACGATTTCTACCCCACGAATATCAAACCGTATAGCCTAACGAGCTTTGCCGGGCGGCTGTTCTTTTTGGCCAACAATGCCCCCAACAACCAAAGCTCGTTGGTACTGTACAGCGTGGCGGAAGACGGCAGTGATGTGCGCCGCGAGCTGGGTGAGGACGTGACCTTCGTTCAGAATTTAACGGTGGTGGGCGATACGCTGTACTTCTATGCTGACCGCAGTATCAATGCCGCTACCTTCACCCGCCATGTCTACGCCTATGACGGCACCACGCTGCATGAGAGTGGTGATTTCCCCGAGGAGCTTTTTGCCTCGAATTTTTACGCCACCTCGCTGGGCTTGTTCGTTGTGACCACCAACTACGTGTATCGCACTGCGCTTGAAGAAGGGGAATTCACCTATACTCCCATGCACCCGGGCGACGCTATGACTACCTACAAGAGCGTGAAATCGCGGGCGCAGTTCGGTGAGTTGTTCACCGAAGTTGAGGGCACCATTTACTTCGTGGCTGACACCGTTATTGACGGCACGGCGGTTGGTGAAGAGCTATGGAAAACCGACGGTAGCGCTGAAGGCACCTCACTGGCGCTAGAAACTAACGACCTGACCACCGGCGATAATCTGTCTTCGGCGCCACGGCCGCTGTTGGCTCGCTATGCAAACGCGCCCTTAGTAAGCGGCGAGGTGGCTGGCAAGTTGTTTTTCTCAGCCTATGACAACTCGGCGACACCCACCCTGCATGCCTACATGACAGACGGCACCGCCGAGGGCACGGTTAAGCTGCTTGAGTTACCCAACCAAAGTCGCCGAGGCCTGTAGCGTAAATTTCGAGTGGCCAGATAGGGATGCGTCACTGGCAGGGATTGCTCTAGGCACGGATGTCGGCAGGGAAGCACATTCACCCAAACACCGCAGGTGGCTCTCCGTCTGCGGTGTTTTTGTTTTATAAAATATTGAGAAGGCCGTGAGTATGTCAAAGCGCATGTAGGGGGCGCGTCGCGGCAGCACCCACAATGGCTATAATAACCCGCTGGCACAATTGGTAAGTGGAGGCCTTATGAGGCGAGTTCAGCGGGCGCAGTCGCCGTGGTGGCTGTGCGGGCTCTTGTCACTCGGGATGAGCCTGATGTTGGTCTCCCTGATTCAGCCCGTGGCGCTGCGGTGGTGGGCCTGGCTGCTGATGTTTGTTGTGGTGGTGGCAGTGCTGCGGCGCGGTTATGTCACGTGCAGCGAGCTGGAATGGCGGCAAGGCGAGGGCGAACCTGTGCTTGCGGGGCTGCGAATTTTTGACCGCTATAGCGTTGTGCCGCTATCGATTGCGATGGACCAGATCGATGCGGTCTACCTCGTCCACTACGCGTCGCTTTGGCAGTGCCCGCGCGCTCGCGCCGAGGACGAAGCCAACCCCTACCATCGAGCGTATCGGCAGATGGGCTATATCGGCCCGGGTTTGGTATTGCGATACCGCTTGCCTGCAATGGCTGGCAATCCCTCGACGCTGCGCAGTGTGCAATTGCCGATGCCGGAAGCGGCTGATGTTGAGCGGGTGATCAATCAAGCGAAAGAAAATGTTGAAGGGAGGTCGTTAACGCCCCCCCTTTATTAGCAATTAACTATTATTTTTTGAAATTTGATAAAAGCTAATAATGTTTTCAGAAAATGCTAAGTCGTGTTCAGAGGTCATTGCTAAACGTAATAGATCGCCTTCATCGGCGGCATGGTTATTATCACTTAACAGTGTGATTAATGCGTTTAACTCTTCCCCAGGCGCCCCCAGAATTAACTGAGAGCGTAACTCGTCACCAAAGGATAAAACCAACTTTTTAATCGCAAAATAATCGTTGCTGATGTCGCTGTAAGAGTCACTGTCCGCGGAGAGTATGGTATGAAATTGATCGGGAGAATATTCCCAAGCAGCTCCAGATAAAACATCAGTGGTGCCTAAGTCCCAAAAGATACTTAGCAATGTCACCCCGTCAAATGACGTCTCCATGGGAAGCGTTTGGGACTTATAGCCTTTCTTCCGAAATTCAACAATGTCGAAACTGTTTTTCTTTACGGAAATAGTTAATGGAGTAACACCAACGGGTCTGCCATCCAAGAGGACCTGTGCGCCAATTGGTTCTGATGAGAATACTAGCGTCTGACTCGTGCCGCTAATGATCGTTGCACAGCTAGCAATGAAGAAGAGGGATAGAGCAATCAAACTGCGTTTCATAATACATCCATATAATTTATTTGTGAGCATACATGCGAGTGAAGGCGGGCGATGCTAATGCATGCGCGATACATGAGTCAATGCGGGTAACTAATTACAGACTGGCCAGCGAGGCCGGTGATCAGTTCGGTGAACAGCAGGCGGGGTGACTCGTCGCTCTGGCCTTTTTGCGCTGCATCCAGGCGGCCGGCGAGTTGCAGCAGGCGAGAAAGTGAGCCGACGCTGTGTTGGCCTAAGCAGCGCTTGTAGAGATTTTTACGCTTGTCCCACACCCGTGCACCGTCGAGTACGCGATCGATGCCGTTGCCTTGTTCAATGGCGGCAGCGCAGTTATAGAGGCTGCGTAGCTCGCGGCTGATGGCGCCGAGCATGGGGATTTCTTCGCTGCCTTCGGCGACCAGGCCGTTGTACATATTCAGCGCATAGGCGGCGTTACCGGCGAGGGCAGCGTCGATTAATTTAAAAATATCGTAGCGGGCGCTGCTGGCCACGGCGGCGGCCACGGTTTCAAGACTCACTGCCTGTTCGCCGAGCAAAATTTTTAGCTTTTGAATTTCTTGGTCTGCGGCTAACAGGTTGCCTTCAACGCGGTCGGCGAGCAGCTCGGCGGCCTCGCGGTCAGCGCTCATGCCATTGTCTTTGAGGCGCTGTTGTATCCAGCCGCCGAGCTGACGGCGGTCTACCGGCCAAATTTGCACGACGGCGCCCGCTTGGTCGATCGCCTTTACCCATTTGGCATTGAGGCTGCGGCTGTCGAGGCGGCCACAGGTGATGAGCAAAATATTGCTGCCGTCAGCGTGTTCTAAATACTGCTGCAGGGCTGCGGAGCTTTTCTGGTCCATGCGAGCGCCGCCGAGGCGCAGTTCGATTAGTTTGCGGTCGGCAAACAGCGATAGGGATTGGCCCGCTTCTAGCAAGGCGTTCCAGTCAAAACCGCGCTCGGCCTCCAGAACGTCGCGCTCGGTTATACCTTGTTGGCGGCAGTGCTGACGTATGGCGTCGGCGCATTCCTGCTGAATCAGCAGCTCATCGCCACTCAACAAATATACCGGCAGGAGCTGCTTGGTTAACTGGCCGGCAAGCTGCTCAGTGCGCAGTCGCATGGGCGGGGTCCGTTGGCAGCTGTCGCGACCAGTATTCAAGTTGCTGGGCGAGACGAATACTGAGTTGTTCGCGCATTTCGGCGCGCACAATGCTGGATTCGGTTTCCTCACCGACGGGGTTGTTGGCATCGTTTACCACTAGCCGGCGCTGTTCCAATACAACGGGGCCTTTGAGCAGCTGGCCCTGAGGGCTGAACAGGCTGAGGCGGGCGCGTTCGAACAGGGCGTATTCGGCATCGCGCGCTTCGCGGTCCAGAGCGATACTGCGCTTGTCGTAGCGCAATAGTTGGACTTCGGCGATAAGCTGAGCCTGGCCGCGTTTGCGCGTGGTGCCCACTTGGTTGATTTGCAGTTGCCGGCGCAGGGCCTGCTGTAACTCCTGGCTGTCGCGACTACCGCCTACGTAAATCGGTTGCAGCGTGCTGGCAACGCCGGTGCTGCCACGCAGGGCAAAGCCGCAAGCGCTTAGCAGCAGGGTGGCAGCAATGAGTACGAGCGCATTAATTCGCAACGATGTTCACCAGTTTTTTGGGTACGACAATTTCCTTGCGGATAGTCAGGCCATCGATAAATTTCTGCACATTTTCCTGGGCCTTGGCCATCTCTTTAATGGTGTCGGCATCGGCGTCGGCAGGCACTTCCATTTTAGCGCGGACTTTGCCGTTTACCTGAATCACCATTTCGATACTACTGCGTACCAGGGCAGACTCGTCAACGGTTGGCCAGGAGGCGTCAATCACGGCTTCGCTGTGCCCCAGTTGCTGCCATAGTTCGTGGCTGATATGCGGCACGATTGGCGACAGCAGGGCAACGGCAGCTTCCAGGGCTTCGCGTTCAACGGCGAGGCACTGATCGGTCTTGCGCTCAAAGCGCGACAGTTCGTTGACCAGCTCCATGACGGCGGCAATGGCGGTGTTGAACGTTTGGCGGCGGCCGAAGTCGTCGCTGACTTTGGCAATGGTTTCGTGGGTTTTGCGACGCAGCGCCTGCTGATCTGCTGTCAGGCTGCCAGTGTCGAGCGTCGGCGCGGCGCCAGCGTCCAGGTGGTTGGCAACCAGTTTCCACAGGCGACGGAGGAAGCGGTTGGCACCTTCAACCGCGCTGTCAGACCATTCCAAACTCTGCTCGGGTGGAGCGGCAAACATGATAAACAGGCGTACCGTGTCGGCGCCGTATTTTTCGATGAGTGCCTGCGGGTCGACGGTGTTGCCCTTGGACTTGGACATTTTTGCGCCGTCTTTTAACACCATGCCTTGGCAAAGCAGCTGTGTGAACGGCTCGTCGGAGTGCACCAGCCCTTCGTCGCGCATCAGCTTGTGGAAGAAACGCGCGTACAGCAGGTGGAGAATTGCGTGCTCAATACCGCCGATGTATTGGTCGACGGGCAGCCAGTAATTGGCGCGAACGGGGTCGAGCATGCCGTCTTCGTAGTCGGGGCAAGTGAAGCGAGCGTAGTACCAGCTGGACTCCATAAAGGTGTCGAAGGTGTCGGTTTCGCGCTCGACGGCCTGGCCGTTCAGCTCATCTTTGCGCCACTCCGGGTCGGCTTTGATGGGCGATTGCACACCGTCCATTTCCACATCTTCTGGCAGCAGGATCGGGAGTTTGTCCGCGGGCACGGCAATCTCGCCGCCGTCGGGCAGATTGAACACCGGAATGGGGGCGCCCCAGTAGCGCTGACGGGAAACGCCCCAATCGCGCAGGCGGTAGTTCGTGGTGACGCGGCCTTTGCCGAGTGCGGTGAGTTTGTCGGCGATGGCGGTAAAGGCCTCGTCGAAATTCAAGCCGTCGAATTCACCGGAGTTGATAAGCGGGCCTTTCTCGGTGGCCGCCGCTTGGCTGAGATCGATATCGTCAGCCGCAATCACTTGCTGAATAGGCAGTTGGTATTTCTGCGCGAATTCAAAGTCGCGTTGGTCGTGCGCGGGCACTGCCATGACGGCGCCAGTGCCGTAGTCCATCAACACGTAGTTGGCGATCCACACCGGTACCGGCTCGCCGGTGATGGGGTGCAGGGCGTTGATGCCGGTGGCCATGCCTTTTTTGTCCATGGTGGCCATATCGGCTTCGGCAACCGAGCTGTGGCGGCACTCGTCGATAAAGGCGGCCAGTTCGGCGTTGTTCTCGGCCAGCGCCAGGCTAATGGGGTGCTCGGCGGCCAGGCTGACATAGCTCACGCCCATTAGGGTGTCGGGGCGGGTGGTGTAGACCTCAAAGTGGTCGTGGCCGGCGACGGCTTCGCCCAGGTCAAAGCGCATTTGTACGCCCTGAGAGCGGCCAATCCAGTTGCGCTGCATGGTGCGCACCTGCTCTGGCCAGCCGTCCAGCTGGTCGAGGTCGTTCAACAATTGCTCGGCGTATTCGGTGATTTTTATAAACCACTGAGGAATTTCTTTGCGCTCCACCGGTGTGTCACAGCGCCAGCAACCGCCATCAATAACCTGCTCATTGGCCAGTACGGTTTCGTCGTTCGGGCACCAGTTCACCGCAGAGGTTTTTTTGTAGACCATGCCTTTTTCGTAAAGGCGGGTGAAGAACCACTGTTCCCAGCGGTAGTAGTCGGATTTGCAGGTGGCGAATTCGCGCTTCCAGTCGTAGCCAAAGCCCAGCTGCTGCAGTTGGCCGCGCATATAGTCGATATTTTCGACCGTCCATTTGGCCGGCGCGGTGTTGTTTTTCACCGCGGCGTTTTCAGCCGGTAGGCCGAAGGCATCCCAGCCCATTGGCTGCAGGACATTTTTACCCAACATGCGCTGGTAGCGCGAAATAACATCGCCAATGCTGTAGTTGCGCACATGGCCCATATGCAGCTTGCCGCTGGGGTAGGGGAACATGGCCAGACAGTAGTATTTTTCGCGGCTGTCATCTTCCACGGCAGTGAAGCTACCGTGCTCCTGCCAGTACTGCTGTACGCGAGCTTCAATGTCGCGGGGGGTGTAATGTTGGTCCATTGGCGATGTCGGTCTCTGGGGTTGGCAAGCGCAGGGCTCGGCGATACAAAGCCCAGCATTTTAACAGCTTGTCGCGGCGTCGCCCATGCGAATTCGCAAGCATTTAGCTACCTTGCACTGGGCGGCGGCGCAGCGCAGTAAGAGCCAGTGCAAAGCACAGGGCGATAATCGGTGTGGACTGGGCGTAATTAAACGGTGTGCGGCCGCTGCGAGCGTTTACCTCGCCAGTCATTGTGGTGTGAGTGAAAGACGGAATGCGCGTGGTGATTTGACCGCGTTGGTCGACGATAGCGGTGATACCCGTGCTGGTGACGCGGATGAGCTCTCGGCCATTTTCCAGTGCCCGCATCTGCGCCATTTGCATATGTTGGGCGGGGCCAATCGAGTCGCCAAACCAGGCGTCGTTGCTGATGGTGAATAAGATGTCTGCGTCTCTTGCGCCGCGCGCCACGAGGTTGGGATATACGATCTCGTAGCAGATCGATGGCGCAAATTGCCAACCCTTGGCGGAGAGGGGGCGCTGGTCGGCGTCGCCACGACTAAAGCTGGACATGGGCAGGTCGAAAAAACCGATCAGGCCGCGCAGCAGGCTACCCAGCGGGACGTATTCGCCGAAGGGGACCAAGCGCTGCTTGTGGTACAGGCCTTCGCCGCCATTGATGACCATTGCCGAGTTGTAGATGTTATCGCCCTGTTTGGTGGGAACGCCGGTGATCAGTGCGGTGTTCGAGGCGGCAGCGCGCTCGCGAATATAGTCAAAGAAGGTTTCAGCGTTGCGATACAGGGCGGGAATGGCAGCCTCTGGCCAAATCACCACGTCCACATTGGGCCACAGTTGCTCTGAGGTGACATCGTAGAGTTCGAGGGTGTCCCAGTAATGGCTATAGGCCCACTTCTTTTCTTGCGTAATGTTGGACTGCACCGCGCCAACGCGGAGGGGGGGCTGCTGGGTGGCTTGCGTCCATTCAATGGTTTGCATGGATGCGCCCAGACCGAACAATGCGATGCAGCCAGCAACAGGCAGCCAGCGATTGGCCTTGTGTTTGCTGGTGAGTAGATGGCATAACGCCGCGCCGCTGAGAGCGACCGCAAAGCTTAAACCGTACACCCCCACAACGGGTGCCCAGCCGGACAGCGGGGTTTCCAACTGGCTGTAACCAAGGTAGAGCCAGGGGAATCCGGTGAGAAACCAGCCGCGAAACCACTCAACAATCACCCAGGCGGCGGCAAAGCCCAGCAGTCGGCCGCCCTTGCCGTCGCGCAGCCAGCGGCTGTACACATAGGCGAACAGCCCGGTGACGAGCCCCAAGCCCAGACAAAACAGGATGGTCATAACTGCTGAGAGCAGCGCGGAGGTATTGCCGTAAACATACATGGCGACATAGATCCACGACACCCCGGCGAGAAAGCTGGCGCTGCCAAACAGCCAGCCGCGCAAAAATCCTTCCTTTGCTGTGCAGTCATCCAGACACCAGGCCAATGCTGCCATCGACACTATGGCGAGTGGCCAGTAATGAAAGGGGGCGAGAGACAGTGTGATAAGTGCGCCGGCTAGCGGCGCAATAATCCGTTTCATGGGCGGTGGGGGCTCCGGGGCGCGATCGGTCGCTGGGTCAGGGGGTAAGTGCCTCGTCGGCGGTACTGGCAATCAGGTATTCGGGGCGCGGCGTTTGATCCGGGTAGCGCAGGCTCAGTGGCTCGGGGACGCCGCGTTCATCTATCAGATAAACGTGTTTGCGCTGCAGTGAGCGGGCCTCGCGAACGCCGCAGGAGTGGGCGATAACCCCCACTTCATGCATTAGATTTTTGGCGTAGTTGGCCACCCGGGCCGCTTTATCGGCGGGGACAAGGCCACGCTGTAGCTCCGGGTCGTGTGTGGTGATGCCGGTTGGGCAGGTGTTCTTGTTGCACTGCAATGCCTGGATGCAACCCAGGGCAAACATAAAGCCGCGGGCACTGACGATAAAGTCTGCGCCAACGCAGATCGCCCAGGCCGCCTCGGCGGGGTTGATCATTTTGCCCGAGGCGATCACTTTTACCCGCTCACGCAAGCGGTACTCGTTGAGCTTGTCGACCACCAGCGGCAAGCTGCGGCGCAGCGGGAGACCGACATAGTCGATTAAACTCTGCGGGGCCGCGCCCGTGCCGCCGTCGGCGCTGTCGACGGTGATGAAGTCGGGGGCAAATTCCAGCCCGCGTCGGTGAATGGCTTCGCCCAGCTCGTCCAGCCACTCGCTGAAGCCCAGCACCATTTTGAAACCCACCGGCTTGCCGGTAACGCGGCGGATGCGCGCCAGGGTGTCTAGCAGGTCATCGATACTGCGAATATCCGGGTGGCCATTGGGGCTGATGGAGTCCTGGCCAACCGGAATGCCCCGAATGTTGGCGACCTCTTCGGTGACCTTGCCGCCGGGCAGAATGCCGCCTTTGCCGGGCTTGGCGCCCTGACTGAGTTTCAGTTCGAACATACGTACTTGTGGGTGGCTGGCTAGATCGGCCAGGCGTTGGTCGCTGAGATTGCCCTCGGCATCGCGCACGCCGTATTTGGCGGTGCCTATTTGGCAGACGATGTCGCAGCCCGCTTCCAGGTGGTAGGGGGTGAGGCCGCCTTCGCCGGTGTTCATCCAGATTCCGGCTTCGCGCGCGCCGGCAGCCAGCGCTTGTACGGCGGGTTTGGAAATAGCGCCGTAGCTCATGCCGGAAATATTGAATATGGCGGCACTGCTAAAAGGTTCGCGGCAATAGCCTTCGCCAATGGTTACGCTGTGGGTGGGGGCGGCGTCTTCACTTAGCGTGGGGAACAGGCAGTTCATAAACAGCACTTCGTTGCTGTGGTTCAGTGGTCGCGTAGAACCGAAGGCGACGGTGTTGTCGATATTTTTTGCAGCGCGGTATACCCAGGAACGTTGGGAGCGATTGAAGGGCAGCTCTTCGCGGTCCATGGCAAAGAAATATTGGCGAAAGAATTCGCCGAGATGTTCGAAGAAATAGCGGAAGCGACCGATCAACGGATAGTTTCGACGAATGGCGTGCTGGGTTTGGGTAACGTCGCGGTAGTAGAGCACAGCGAGGTAGATGAGTCCGGCACCAATTAAACCGACCGCTATCATTGCGCTGTAGCTAATGATGCTGTGGGCAATGGCATTGAGTGACGCAAGTGTACTGCTGTCTGGCATAAAACTCCCCTCCTGGGCGGCGCTGCCCGGCTATTGTAGACCGTAAGCGCGAGGGGAGTTCAAGTTTTTACGCGTCGTCTTGTGGCAACTCACGCATGCGCAGCAAATGAATCTGGCGATGGTCGGCATTGACCACCTTGAATTCGAAATGATCCAGCTGGGCCACTTCATTTCGGCTGGGCAGGTGCCCGAAGGACTGCAGTAGCAAGCCGCCGATGGTGTCGAATTCGTCGTCGCTTAAATTTGCATTGAAGTACGTATTGAACTCTTCAATGGGGGTGAGCGCTTTAACCACGAAGTCGTTATCGGCGATCTTGCGGATCGGCAGGTCGTCCTCTTCGTCGTATTCGTCCTCAATGTCGCCAACGATCTGCTCGAGGATGTCCTCGATCGTAATCAGTCCGGCAGCGCCACCGTATTCATCGATGACAACGGCCATGTGGTTGCGCTTTTCGCGAAAGTCACGCAGTAGCACATTCAGGCGTTTGCTCTCTGGTACCAGGGTGGCCGGACGCAGCACGTTGCGCAGGTCGATGTCGTCGGTATTGCCGGTTTTCCACAGCAGGGGCAATAGGTCTTTGGACAGCAATATGCCCAAGACCTCGTCCAGTGTGTCGCCGATAACGGGGTAGCGGGAGTGGCCGGTTTCCATGATGATCGGCAGCAGTTCGCTGAGGGGTTGCTCGATCTTCAGCACCACCATTTGCGGCCGGGGAATCATGATTTCCCGCGCCTGCATTTCGCTGATGTGCATAGCGCCTTCGACGATGCTGGTGGCGTCGTCGTCGATCACTTCATTCTGACGAGCAACGGCTAATACATCGAGCAGGTCTTCGCGGGTTTTGGGTTCAGAGGAAAATGCATGGGCAATTTTTTCGATCCAGGATTTGTCACCCGGATCGCTGCTAGATCGGTCTTCGCTCATGATTTTGTGTGCTGTCCTCGCTGTGGCCTAGTCGCCCGGCGCTTACTGCGCCTCGTAGGGGTTATTGATATTGAGCTGCTTTAACAGCGCAGTCTCAAGAGATTCCATTTCCTCGGCTTCATCATCGTCAATGTGGTCAAAACCGAGTAGGTGGAGTGTACCGTGAATTACCATATGCGCCCAGTGATCGCTCACCGCTTTACCCTGCTCACGTGCTTCGCGTTCAACCACTTGCCGGCAGATAACCAAGTCGCCGAGTAACGGCAGCTCAAGTTCGGGTGGCAGGTCGGCGGGAAATGACAACACATTGGTCGGGGCATCTTTGCCGCGGTAGTCGCGATTGAGGGCTTGGCTTTCCTGCTCGTCGACCAGGCGAATAGTCAGTTCCGCCTGATCGCGGCGCTTGGCTAGTGCGGCGCTGGCCCAGTTGCGCAGTTGCTGCTCACTGGGCAGCCCCGGCTGCGGGTCGCAGGCCACTTGCAGGTCTACGTCCAGTTCAAGTTGGTTGCCGTCAGCCATTGCTAGCGAGCGGTCTCATCGTCAAACGCGGCGTAGGCTTCGACAATTTTCTGCACCAGGGGGTGGCGAACCACGTCCTTAGCTTGGAAATACGTGAGGCTGATCCCTTCGACATTGTCGAGAACCTTCATCACATGGGTAAGGCCGCTGGGGGTGCCGCGTGGCAAGTCGATCTGTGTGGCATCACCAGTGATGACCGCCGTAGAGCCAAAGCCAATACGGGTGAGGAACATCTTCATCTGTTCGCGGGTGGTGTTTTGCGCCTCATCCAAAATAATGAAAGAGTCGTTCAGCGTTCGGCCACGCATATAGGCCAAGGGCGCGATTTCAATCACATTGCGCTCGATCAGCTTGGTGACGGTGTCGTTGCCGAGCATCTCGTAGAGTGCATCGTATAGCGGGCGCAGATAGGGGTCGATTTTCTGCGCCAGGTCGCCGGGCAGGAATCCGAGCTTTTCGCCGGCCTCTACCGCAGGTCTGACCAGCAGAATGCGCTGTACCTGGTGGGATATTAATGCTTCAACCGCGCAGGCAACGGCGAGATAGGTTTTACCCGTACCCGCCGGGCCAATGCCAAAGTTAACATCGTTACTTTGAATGGCGCGCACATAGCCCTGCTGATTGCCGCCGCGCGGTTTGATACTGCCCTTCTTGGTGCGAATAACGACGGGCTCATTATCTGAGCGGGGCAGCTCTTCCAGGTGTGACTGTTGCATACGTAGGTGAATGGCCTCGGGGTTAAGTGTCGTGCCGGAGACGCTTTCGCGATAGAGGTGTTTGAGCAGTTGCACTGTTTCGTCAACGGCGCGCTCTTCGCCGCTAACCTGAAAGGTGTTGGCACGCGCAGCGATGTGCACCTGAAGGCGCTCTTCGATCAATTTGAGGTGTTCATCTAAGCGTCCGCACAGTGCCGAAAGATGCTGGCTGTCGCTGGGCTCGAGAGTAAGAACGCGCTGTGTCGCTTGTGCTGTCAATGGTGCTCCGCGTGTCGCATTGGCGATCAAGTAGTAATGACTTAAGAATACGCCGATTCTTCGCTGACGAGAATCGGCAAAAACCGATGCTTAGTTCAGCAATTCGGCGCGCAGTGAATTCGGCAGTGCCTCAGTGATCATCACGTCGACAAAATCGCCGATCAGGGCGTGATTGGTCGCCGAAAAGTTAACGACGCGATTGTTCTCGGTACGCCCCTGTAACTGCCCTGGATCCTTTTTGGAAACGCCGGTCACCAGAATGCGCTGCCGCGTGCCGACCATCTGGCGGCTGATCTGGTTGGCCTGCTGCAGAATACGGTGCTGCAGGCGTTGTAGGCGCTCTTTCTTCACGGCCTCGGGGGTGTCGTCATCCAGCTGAGCCGCCGGTGTGCCGGGCCGGGCGCTGTAAATGAAGCTAAAGCTGTGGTCGAAGCCGATGTCGGCGATGAGCTTCATGGTGTCATTGAAGTCGTCTTCAGTCTCGCCGGGAAAGCCGATAATAAAGTCGGAGGACAGACTGATGTTTGGTCTGATTGCTCGAAGTTTGGCGATTTTGTCGCGGTATTCCTGCTGAACGTGGCCGCGTTTCATGGCCGCGAGAATACGGTCGCTGCCGCTTTGCACGGGCAGGTGGAGGTGGTCCACCAGCTCGGGGATGTCGCGGTAGGCCTCAATTAAGGCGTCGCTAAACTCAACCGGGTGCGAGGTGGTATAGCGTATGCGGTCGATGCCGGGCACCTGGGCGACAAAACCGAGCAACTCGGCGAAATCGACAATCTCGCCCTCGTGGTTTTCGCCGCGGTAGGCGTTGACGTTTTGCCCCAATAAATTCACTTCGCGCACGCCTTTGGCGGCCAGTTGCGCCACTTCGGCAATCACGTCGTCAAAGGGTCGGCTGACTTCTTCGCCCCGGGTGTAGGGAACGACGCAGAAGGTGCAGTACTTAGAGCAGCCTTCCATGATGGAGACAAAGGCACTGGGGCCATCGACGCTGGGCTCGGGGAGACTGTCGAATTTTTCGATCTCGGGGAAGGTGACATCCACCACCACTGGGCCGTAGGGTTTGCGCTGGTCGATCATCTCCGGCACCCGGTGCAGGGTTTGCGGCCCAAAAATAACGTCGACATAGGGTGCGCGCTGGCCAATATCGCCACCTTCCTGACTGGCTACGCAGCCGCCAACACCAATCAGCAGGTCGGGATTTTTGTCCTTTAGTTTCTTCCAGCGACCAAGTTGGTGGAACACTTTTTCCTGCGCTTTCTCGCGAATGGAGCAGGTATTCAGCAACAAGACGTCGGCTTCTTCGGGATTGTCGGTAGGCTCCAGGTTGTGACTGACGCCCAGCAGATCCTGAATACGCGCGGAGTCGTACTCGTTCATCTGACAGCCGTGGGTTTTGATATACAGTTTTTTGGTTTTTTCAGTCATGGTGTGGCGACAAGCCGATAGAAAATGGGCCGACATTATAGCGGTGTCAACGGCTAAAGCCCAATGAGTTCGGTGCTTTGAGATGACATGTGGTATGATCCGCCGCCGCGCGAGCGGTCGCTTTTGCGCTTGCGAGATCGTTACTGTTTGCTAGAGAACTGTGTGCTTTATGGCTAAGTCCCCAATCTATAAGGTGATTTTTCACAACAACAACCAAGTGTATGAGCTGTATGCCCGCGCGATATACCAAAGCGAGCTGTACGGTTTTATTGAGGTTGAAGAGTTTGTTTTTGGTGATCCAGGGCAAATTGTCGTCAATCCAGGTGAAGAAAAACTGAAAAATGAGTTCAGTGGTGTGACCCGCAGTTACTTGCCGATGCACTCGATTATTCGTGTGGATGAAGTGGAAAAAGAGGGGCCGGGCAAGATTCTCGATGCCGAGGGTGGCAGCAATGTGCGGCATTTTCCGATGGGCGGCCAGCCGATACCAAAGGGGCCCTCAGGCGAGTAGGGCGCACAATTGAAAAAGGGGCCAATCGGCCCCTTTTTTATCGCGACGATAATCGCCCTAGTTGGCGAGGCGCTGCCTGACCGAGGCCAGTTTTACGCAGTTGACGAAAACCTGCATCGCGCGGTCAATTTCCTCCAGCGAGGGTACGCTGGGGGCAATGCGGATATTGCGATCCTCTGGATCCTGGCCATAGGGGAAGGTTGCACCCGCCGGGGTCAGTTTTACACCGGCGTCGGCTGCCATCGCCACAACTTGTTTTGCTAGGCCTGGCAAGGTATCCACGGAAATAAAATAGCCACCTTGGGGCGCTGTCCAGCTGAGCAGGCCGCTGTCGCCAATGCCTTCGTTTAAGTGCTTGAGCACACTGTCGAAGCGCGGTTTTAACACGGCGGCGTGCTGGCGCATATGTTCAGCCAGGCCGTCGCTGTCTTTAAGCAGGCGCGCATGGCGCAACTGGTTGACTTTATCCGGGCCAATTTGGGTCATGCCCAGGTGGGCTTTAAAGGCTTTTAGGTTGGCGGCAGACATGCCGACAAAGGCGACGCCAGCGCCAGCGTAGGTAATCTTAGAGGTCGAACCAAACAAGTACACGCTGTCTTCAGTACCCGCCTTGCGGGCCGCGGCCATGAGGCTGGCCAGTTTAGGCGCGTCGTCGCTCAAGCTGTGTACCGCGTAGGCGTTATCCCAGAATACGCGGAAATTATCGCCGGCGAGTGTTGCCAGCTTGGCAATACGCGCTACCACGTCATCGCTGTAAACAATGCCGGTGGGGTTGCTGAAGCGGGGGACGCACCAGATGCCTTTGATGCTGGAATCGGCTTTCACCAAGCTCTCTACCTGGTCCATGTCCGGGCCGTTGTCGTTCATCGCCACCGGGATCATGTCGATGCCCAGGTGTTCACAAACGGAAAAATGGCGGTCGTAACCGGGCACGGGGCAGAGGAATTTGACGGTATCGCCGTTTGCTTTCCAGCCTTTACCCAGCTCGCCAAAGCCCATTTGTGACGCAAACAGTACCGCGAAATACATCAGCGTAAGGCTGCTGTTGCCGCCGATGAGAATCTCGTCTTCGTTTACGTCTAATACCGGCGCGAAGAGGCGTTTACACTCTGCAATGCCATCCAGGCCGCCGTAGTTGCGCAGGTCGATGCCGCCGTCGTTGCTCAGGTCGTTGCCGAGCACGCCGAGAATAGCGTCGGACAGGCTAAGTTGGTCGCTGCTGGGTTTTCCCCGTGTCAGGTCGAGGCTAAGCCCTGCGGCTTTATGCTGTTCGTACTCTGCGCTGAGAGCGCTTTCCCATTCGCGTAATTGTTCCGTAGATGCTTGGTCGAGTTGCAAGATCGTCACCTTAAAATGCACTAAGCGTTGGCTGGATAGTCGCGCGACACACTGGGTGTATCGAGGCCGCTTAGTATAACTGCTTTAACTAGCCGCAGTAAGGCACAGATCAAGGTCGATCGCTTTGGCCGCTGATTCCCGACATGCCGGAGGCGATGAGTCTGAGTTGGTGGAGCTCGTCTACCAGGGAGCGGGCGCTGTCGTCGTCGAGATTGATGCGTTTGAGCCCGTCGAGTAGGCGCTGCTCAATGTCGCCACCCATGTCTTTGGCCTTGCGCAGCAAGGCCCAGTCGCGGTGGGGTTTGATATACCACAAGATGTCTTCGACCAGACCGAGGTTGCGGCGCAGGGCGTCACTGTTACTGCCGTGGCGCAGCCAGTGGTAAAGCAAAATACTGGTCATTGGGCCGTACAACAAATTGTCGACACTGGCCGGGAGTGTGGTGCCGTGGGTTTTCTGGTCAATAAGGGCGTGCACCTTGCGGCGCAGTCGAGTAATTCTGCGTTTACCCGCTTCGGCGTGCAGCTTTCGTCGGTCGTTGAGTTTCGCGCTTTGCACCAATTGCTGACAGCATTGATCCACCGATTCCTGCAGTGCATTGAAGTCTGCGCTAGACGGCGTTTGCCCGCTGAGTTGTTTGACGATATCGCGGGTGGCGCGCTCAAAATCCTGTTGCAAACTTGGGTCAGCGTGCTGCCAGCGTTCGCTGCTTGCGACCAGTTGATGACTGATTTGGCGCGCTGGGTGAAGCGGGTTGAGAAATAACTGGCGGTCGCGCAGTGCAACGCTACTGACAATGGTCTGTAGGGTGTTCAGCGAGGCCAGGATACTCGCGGACAGCTGCCGACGATTCACATGGCTGCGCCCGAATATGGCGGCGGCTTCGCGAATAAGCTGCTGGTCACTGAGAGTGCTGCTGTCGCCCTGTGGGCGGCTGCGGCCCCGGAGGCGCTGTAAACGCAGCTCGTTGAGCGCGCGTTGTTGGGCGCTAAGATTTTGCTGTTTTAGCTGCTGCTCAATATGGGCGATCCAGCCTTCCAGGCCCTTACTTGTTTCTATATTGCCGCCATTTAGTTCTGCCAGCAGTTGCTGGTAGAGCAAGGGGACTTCTCGCAATATCAGCACATTAAACAGCGACAGGCATTGGCTGAGGTGGGCGGGATCGATCCGCAGTGGCTTGGCCAGGTGTTGGAAGGCGGCCAGCAATGCCATGGGGGAGATGGCGCGGCACAGCCTTGCGCAGGCGTTCTCCAGCTCATCGTTACCCAGCTGTTGACTGCGGGCGAGCAGTTGGTCCAGTTTGCTATGCCCGCCCATGCTGTAGGGGCGGGCGGCACGAATATTGTGCTGCAGGTGTCGCGAGAACAGTCGATAGGCTTCGTCTTGACCACTGCGGATATGCTGTTGCTGCGTCAGTAGAGTCTGTTGTTCGTCTGGGTGCTTGCTAGTTAATGCGCGGCGGTGAAAATTGTCTTGGAGGCGCTCCAAATAGCGGTACAGATGGTCGTCAAACCACCGGCTGGTCAGCGAGCTCATTGTCGCTATCACTGTATCCGCTTGTTTTGCGTCCATGGGATGGGGCGCGTCCTTTATTGTCAGCGAGCACCGGTATGAGTGCGGCTTTCACATTACTGCAATGTACCATAGATTGAAAAATGGCCACTTGTCACCACGGCTATTTTTTCTCAAAGCATGAACAATGTCTAATAACGCTGTGTCGCAGTGAGGGGTTTTCGTGTAGGACTGCCGCTGGCTGCGTCTTTTTACGGCTTTTCAGCAAGAAGGACGGCCCGCTTGGGCGCAGGGTGGCCCTCGGCGGTGAGTTGAGGGTTGTCGGGGTCCAGGAATTCCGCCAGGGAGTGGAAGCGCATCCACTCTGTGCGTCGCTGCTCGTCCGTGGTGGTCTGCGCAACATCGACTACCCGGATATTTTTGAATCCGGCTTTACTGAGCCAGCTTTCTAGCGTGGCCGTGCTGGGCAGGAACCAGACATTGCCCATCTTGCTGTAGCGGCCCTCGGGAACCAGGCATTCGCCGAGTTGGCCGTCGATGATTAGGGTTTCCAGCACGAGCTCTCCACCGCTGACCAGTGCTTCTCGCAATTGTATTAGGTGGTCGAAGGGGGAGCGACGATGATACAAAATCCCCATTGAGAATACGGTGTCGAAGGCCGCCAGTTTTTCCGGCAGGGCCTCAATGCCCATCGGCAGCACCGCGACTGATGGGTCTTGCAAATAGTGTTGCAGGGCAAAGTATTGCACGACAAACAGGGGCGTGGGGTCGATGCCGACGACCAGCTCCGCACCGGCGCCGCGCATTCGCCAGCAGTGGTAGCCGCTGCCGCAGCCCACGTCTAAAACGGCTCGTCCGGCGAGTGGGGCAATATGGTCTTTGAGGCGCTCCCACTTCCAGTCGCTGCGCCACTCTGTATCGATATGCACGCCAAAAAGCTCAAAGGGCCCTTTTCGCCAGGGGTGCAAGCCCATCAGGGCCTCGCGCAATTGCTCGCTTTGTTGCGGAGTGATGTCGCCAATTGCGCCCACTCGTGAGGTGTTCATATCGGTGGTGCGCGGTATGAGATCGGGGAGTGCGCTCAGCGCTTGCTGCCAGCGGGGTAGGTCGCCGTAGCGTTTGGGGCTGAGGCCCGCGTTAATCTGGTCGGGCAGTTGGTTCGCCCAGTCGGCGAGGTTCTCGTTGCTTGCAAGCTTGCCCAGGAAGGCCTGGTAGTTCATCCGCGGGTGGTTCATTTTACGGCGACCATCGAGGCGAAATTAAAACACTGGAACCAGACGTCAACACTGGTGAAGCCGCAGTTTTTTAGGCGGCTTTGGTGCTGGCTCAAGGTTTCTGGGATAAGAACGTTTTCCAGTGCGCTGCGCTTTTGTGCGACTTCCATTTCGCTGTAGCCATTTGCGCGCTTGAAGGCGTGGTGAAGCTCTGTATTTAACTCCTGAAGGTGGGGGTCGGCAAAACGGATTTTTTCCGACAGGATCAATACGCCACCGGGGCGCATGGCGTCGCTGATGCGCTGACACAGGGCATTGCGTTCAGCCTCGGGGACAAACTGCAGCGTAAAATTGAGCACGACAACCGAGGCATTTCGTATCTCTGTTTCTTGAATGGATTCACAGCGCAATGTGATGTCGGTGTCGGACTGCTGGCAGTAGTCGCGGCAGCGCTCGATCATTGCGGAAGAATTATCCACACCAATGAGCTGGATATTGCGCCCCTGGGTTTCCCGCGCCATGGCAAGTGAGCTGGCGCCGAGTGAGCAGCCGAGGTCGTAGCAGTGACTCCCTGGTTGAGCATAGCGACCGGCCATTACGCCGGTCATGGCAATTATCGTCGCGTAGCCCGGGACCGATCGTTGAATCATATCCGGGAAGACCTCGACAACTTGCTCGTCGAAGGCGAAGCGCTGCAAGGCCTTTTGAGGCTTTGCGTAGATGTTGTCTGATTTGCTCATGGGAGGGCGCTGAATAAAGATGGCGATTTTAGCACAGCGCCCAGCAAATGCTCAGCGCTGTTATAGCTGTTAGTAGCTCCAGCGAGCGCCAAATTCGTAGGAGCTAAGATCGAGCTTGTCGTAATCTCTTACGCGAAAGGAGAAGCCGACATCCGGGCGAGGGTGGTACAGCGTTTCAAAAATGAATGTGGTGTCGTCATCGACCACAATATTGTGGTCGCCGCCTTCCAGGGTGAGGCGCCAGCGTTCATTGATATCGTGGCGTACACCCACTTTATATTCCCAGCCGCGTTGATTGGGTCGGCGGCTCTGGGAGTCCATCTCGTGGCGGTCAGCACCGATCAGCACAGAGGTGCTGTTATTGAGATAGTAGTGAGCGCCAATGCCATAGGTCCACCAGCCATCTTGAATAACGCCTCGCGGCATATAGGTATCACCATCGTTGTAGCGGGCGTGTACGTGGAAATAGTCAAACGCCTCGGCGCTGGCGAGGAAGGTGAAGTTCTCCTCTTCTTCGTAAGGCCCCCAGTCAGTACTTTGATGCGCGAATGCCACTTCTAGGTACGAGTAATGGCGGGGATTGTCGGCATAAGAAAAGAGCGGGTAAAAAAGTAGTATTGCCAAGATTACGGGCTTGGTATTCGAATGGCGCATGTTGGTCTCTGTAAATGATTAAGGCGCAGTGATATTAACAGCAGAGTGGCGGGAGATGAATGGTGTTGCGCCGCAGGATGCGGCCGTGTTAAGTCGGCAGCCCCGTTAATTCAGAGGCTGCCGCTGATATTTCTATGGCTTATCGACAAGTTGGGTGACCGGTACAACTTCTCGACTTATGATCCCTTTCGGAGTTTCGATAGTCAGGGTAAATGTGCCTGAGCCAGCCTTTGATCCGGGTTTAATGGTGAAGCCGTATTGCAAGTTTCCACCGGTCAACTGGTTATAGTTTGTCGAGGGGACATCATATGAGGTTACTCCAGACAATTCACCTTGGTCGGTTGACGCTTTGATAGTAGTTCCAGCGGGAGGTACCTGGCCATTGACGTCGTAAATCTCAAACGAGAAGCTGGCGCTGGCCGCTGTGGTTGCATCTCCGAGGCTGATGCTGCTGGGGCCGTCTATATTGAAGCTAGACCCCGACAGTATAATCACCAAGTCTTCTCTAATGGTGGTTGTGGTCTGAGTTGCGTTGCATTTGTTGGGGCCATTACAAAGAAGCCCCTCGAATTTGCCGCTGGGACCATCTCGGCTTCCATTGTTGTTGAAATCAACGAAGGGTTCAGTATTTTGATCGTAAGTATTGTCTTCGTCATCGTCGCGGAAGGCTTCTCCTAGATCCGCAAAGGTTTCTGCATCATCGAATTGGCCGTTGGAGGGTGTTGTATCGTTGAAAGATTCCTCGCCTATTGCTGTCGCCAATACGGTCACGCGTCCATCACTAAGGTTGCTGCGCGGGTTCTGCGAGGTAAGTGTTACCGAGCATGCACCATTTTGTAGTACGCAGCTGCCCTCTATTGCTGCGCCTTCCGCCTGGAACGCAATAGCCGTGTTGTCTGGCGCGGGGTTGTTATAGCGGTCGGCAGCTCGGATGGTCAGTTCTGTAGTCTCGCCGTCGTAATTCCAACCTTCGATATTGAGTACGGTTGCTGCCAGTGAAAAGCTATCTTGGTCCGGTAGGCCGGTGGTGATTACTAGTGCGCTTGATTGCGAGCTGGATGTCTTGGTGCCCTGAACCGCTGTCGCGGTAATGCGGACTGAGGTGGAAACGCTGCCCGAAGCTACGGTAACGGAGGTCTCACCGTTGGCATCGGTGGTTGCTTGTGCTGTGGTATTTTGCCCGTCGTTTAACGTGATGCCGCCAGTTGTATTGTTGAGTTCAAAGCTAACATCTTGGTTTGCAACTGGCCCGCCAGCTGTGTTCGTTACCTTGAATGTGACAACTGACTGCTCAGCAATTGCCCCGGAGCCTTTTATGCCAATGGTTTGAGGGTTTGCTGATACAAAACTAATTGAGCCCAGAGGTGCCGGAATGGTTTGTATGGTGACGGTAGCGCTATAACTCGTCCCATCAATACTTGTTTGGGCGGTGATTTTGTCGTCACCACTGCAGCCTCTGGCGGTGTAGGTTGTTGTAACGGTGCCGCTGTTGTTAGAGGCAATAGCCGGCTGGAATTCTGCAAGGCCAGACCCGGCGCAAGCCGATGAAAACAGAATGTCTGTGGCATCCGTCACTAGGCTGTCATTTTGGTCTATCAGTGTTACCGATAGGCTTGCGCTGGTTCCGGCCTCAACTGAAGATTTATTTGAGGCGATAACGCCTGCGCTAAAGTTGCCGTTCGATATAGAGCCAAAACGGACAATTTGATCTGCAGTAGTGCCTGTTCCGCCACCTCCGGTACTGCCCCCGCCGCCTGCATTGTTGTTTTCTCCTGGGGCAAGGCTGGGGCCGCCGTCACTTCCACCTCCGCAACCTGCAAATAGTGTTACGGTGCATGCCAGCAGGCTGGCGCGGAACAAGAACTTCATAACCTCTTCCTCTGTTCTTTATTATCGAGTGCTGTTTATTGGTGAAGTATCACTGCTGCACTGCTTGGGTAACCGTATGTCGTTGATTAGCTTATCTCAGTAAGCCCACAACAATAAAAGCATATTAGCTTATTTGCTAGCGCGTATGGGAAAGTTGTGAACAGCATAGAGTTTTTGCCTCTCCGACCCTATATGGGCTTATACGGTATCAATGGTGACCGGGAAATAGAGGGGCGACTAGCAACTGAAGTTGGTGGCTCGGTTATAAATGAGGTGAAAAGCTGGATATACGGAAACAGACTGCGGGCTGTTTGTCCCTTTGGGCAGCGTTTCTCACCCGCTTGACAGCTTGAGCGCATTTATTGAAGGCGAAAAAAACCACCGCTTGGGTGGTTTTTTAGAATAATGGTAGCAAGGGGCGGATGGATCAAAACAGGCTAAGGCCTGTTTTGCCCCTTCGGGCGGCGTTGCCGTCTGAAATGCAGCGCATTTCATCGAACCGCGGCGGCGTTTCTCACCCGCCCGGCAGCTTGGGCACATTTATTGAAGGCGAAAAAAAACCACCGCTTAGGTGGTTTTTTTAGAATAATGGTAGCAAGGGGCGGATTCGAACCGCCGACCCCAACATTATGAGTGTTGTGCTCTAACCAACTGAGCTACCTTGCCACTGTTCTCTGTCGAGAAGGCGCGCATTTTCCTGACTTATGCGGGCCTTGTCAAGCGTGAGTGAGAGGGCTTAGACGTTAAACCGGAAATGCACGACGTCGCCGTCCTTGACGATGTAGTCTTTGCCTTCCAGGCGCCACTTACCAGCGTCTTTGCTGCCCTGTTCGCCCTTGTAGTTGGTGTAATCATCGTAGGCGATGACTTCGGCGCGGATAAAACCTTTTTCGAAATCGGTGTGGATCTTTCCGGCTGCCTGTGGGGCGGTGGCGCCTACCGGGATGGTCCAGGCGCGGACTTCTTTTACGCCAGCGGTAAAGTAGGTTTGCAGGCCTAGCAGCTCATAGCCAGCGCGGATGACACGGTCGAGGCCGGCTTCGTCCATGCCGAGCTCTTCGAGGAATTCGCCTTTTTCATCGTCGTCCAGCTCGGCAATTTCTGATTCCAGTTTATTGCAGATGGGGACAACGATAGCGCCTTCTTCTTCAGCAATGCGCCGCACGGTGTCGAGGTGGGGGTTGTTTTCAAAGCCGTCCTCGTTGACGTTGGCGATATACATCGTCGGCTTGGTGGTGAGAAGGTGGAGGCTGCTCATGCGAGCGCGTTCGGCATCGTCCAGCTCGAGTGAGCGAAGCGGTTTGCCCTCATCCAGGTGGCTCTGAAGTTTTTCCAGCAGGTTCTTGGCGGCAATGGCGTCTTTATCGCCGCTTTTGGCAGGGCGAACGACTTTCTGTAGTTGCTTCTCAACGGCGTCGAGGTCGGCCAAGGCGAGCTCGGTGTTAATCACGTCGATATCTGCGGCGGGGTCGACCTTGTTTGCCACGTGGATAACATTGTCGTTGTCGAAGCAGCGAACCACGTGGGCAATGGCATCGGTCTCGCGGATATTGGCGAGGAATTTATTGCCGAGGCCCTCACCCTTTGAGGCGCCGGCAACCAGCCCGGCGATATCGACAAATTCCATCGTTGCGGGAAGCACGCGCTCTGGCGAGACAATCTCTGCCAGAACGTTTAGGCGTGGGTCGGGAACGCCGACGATGCCGGAATTGGGCTCAATGGTGCAGAACGGAAAGTTCTCTGCGTCGATGCCAGCTTTGGTCAGGGCGTTGAACAGTGTTGATTTGCCCACATTAGGCAAGCCGACGATACCGCAATTGAAACCCATGATGTTATCCCTGTTTGTAGCTGTGGAGTTGATTCATCGCTTTTGCCCAGTCACCTTGAATGGCGGGGGCTAAACTGCGTAATGCCTCATCTATGCAGTGATCGATGGCGATTCGCTCATCGGATGAGGGTTTGCCCAGCACGTAACCGGTCACTTTGTCGGCGCTGCCGGGGTGGCCAATGCCGATACGCAGGCGATGGAAATTCTTGTTGTTGCCGAGTTTGCTAATAGTGTCGCGTAGGCCGTTGTGGCCGCCGTGACCGCCGCCCGATTTAAAGCGCGCGCTGCCAGGAGGCAGATCGAGTTCATCGTGAGCGATGAGGATTTCTTCGGGGGTGATTTTGAAGAACCCGGCCATGGTGGCGATAGCCTGACCGCTGCGGTTCATAAAGGTGCTGGGTATGAGCAGGCGAATGTCCTGTCCATCGATAAAGCAGCGGCCGGTGTCGCCGAAAAAGCGAGCTTCGGCCGTGAGTGAGCAGCCCTGTTGTCGAGCTAGCTCAGTAACGAACCAGGCGCCCGCGTTGTGACGAGTTGGCTGATATTGCTGGCCGGGGTTGGCCAGCCCAACAATCAGTTTGATCCGGGTCACGTGGGCGCCTGCTCAGAGCGAGATTAAGACTCTTCGCTGCTTTCGTCTTCAGCGCCTTCTGCAGCGTCTTCATCGTCAGAAGCGCCTCCGCGAGGAGCCTGCACAACGGCAACAGCTGAGTCGTGATCTTCGCCCAGTGCCAGAGCGATGCTTTCAACACCTGCGGGAAGGGCCAGGTCGGAAAGGTGAACGATGTCGCCGACTTCTTTGTCTTTCATGTCGACTTCGATGAACTCAGGCAGGTCTTTTGGCAGACACTGAACTTCAATTTCAGTCATTGCATGAGTGATCGAGCCGCCCTGCATTTTCACGCCGTGGCAGGCTTCTTCGTTGATGAAGTGCAGTGGTACTTGCAGCGTGATTTTGGTGTCGGCGCTTACGCGCAGAAAATCAGCGTGCAAGATTTGTGGTTTGGCTGGGTGGCGGTGCAGGTCTTTAATAACCACAGACTCTTTGCTGCCGTCGATGTCCATGGTCAGAACCGAGCTGAAAAATGCCTCGTCTTCCAGGAACCAGAGCAGGTCTTTGTGGGCGATGCTGATCATTTGCGGGGCTTTGTCACCACCGTAGATGATCGCGGGAACTTCGGCGGCCAAACGACGTAGGCGGCGGCTCGCACCTTTCCCTACATCAGTACGCGCCTTGGCGTTTACAATAAATTCGCTGGACATAAATGTCTCCTCATAAAAAGCGAAAACCGCCGAACTTGCGACCAGTTCGGCGGTGAAAGTCAGAAAGCGTTATGTTGCGCGGTTTAGCGGAACAGGGCGCTGATTGACTCTTCGTTGCTGACCCGTCGGATTGACTCGGCCAGTAGGTTTGCCAGGGTTAGCTGGCGAATTTTTGGGCAGTTGGCGGCGGCGTCTGACAATGGAATTGTGTCAGTAACCACGAGCTCATCTAGCTCAGAGCCGCTGATGTTATCAACAGCGGGCCCGGATAATACAGGATGTGTGCAGTATGCGACAACTTTTGCTGCGCCTTGAGCCTTCAGAGCGGCCGCTGCTTTGCACAGTGTGCCTGCGGTATCGACCATGTCGTCGACCAGCAGGCAGGTTTTGCCTTCCACTTCGCCGATCAGGTGCATCACCTGGGCGACACCCGCTTTAGGACGGCGCTTATCAATAATGGCCAGGTCAGCGTCGTTCAGTTGCTTGGCAACCGCGCGTGCGCGCACGACACCGCCGATGTCCGGGGACACGACAATTTGATCGGGGTAGTTTTGGCGATTGATATCGTCAAGCAGGATCGGCGAGCCATAGACATTGTCGACGGGAACGTCGAAGAAGCCCTGAATCTGCTCGGCGTGAAGGTCGACGGTCAGTACACGATTAATGCCGACGCCACTGAGGATGTCTGCAACGACTTTCGCTGAAATGGGTACGCGCTGCGAGCGCACGCGGCGATCCTGGCGGGCATAACCGAAATAGGGCACTACCGCCGTGATGCGTCCGGCTGAGGCGCGACGCATGGCATCTGCCATCACAACCAACTCCATTAGGTTGTCGTTGGTCGGCGCACAAGTCGGCTGCAGGAGGAATACATCTGCACCGCGAACATTTTCATTAACTTCGACAAAGACTTCGCCGTCGCTGAATTTGCTTACCGTCGCATCGCCTAGGGGCAGTCGGAGGTGTTCGGCAACTTTGCGGGCCAAGTCTGGGTTGGCGTTGCCAGTGAAGACCATCATGTTGTGCACGGTCAATGTCCTGTGAGGCTGAAGGTTGATTCGCGGTGTGACGGTTCGGACTAAAAGTGCAAAGCTTCGTGTTGCTCACAACTGAAGCTTTGCGCCGAAACCGTAAACCATAAACAAGATTCCCGCCATTTAGGCGGGAATCTATAAAATGGCCGGGGTGGTAGGATTGGCTGCGGCCTTTATCGGCCTTAGGCTTTCAGCCATCGCGTCGCGATGCCTAAGTGCAAGCACTTATCGAACCTTGGTTCGAACCTACCGGATCAGGCGATGTGCGGCCTGTTCCCCTTCAGAGGGCCGACTACTTTCGGCGCTCTAGTAATATGGCTGGGGTGGTAGGATTCGAACCTACGAATGCTGAGATCAAAACCCAGTGCCTTGCCGCTTGGCGACACCCCAGTAAATCGTTACACCGTGGACAGCGTTTTGTGCAGTGGCGAAAGGTTAACACCCTTCGCAACAAAGCCCGATGTCGATGCAGGCTTTTGTGCCAAAACTGCTTCCGCAGTGCTCTTGCTGTCGAAGCTAGCGAACACACAGGAACCGGTGCCGGTTAACTTCGCTGGAGCAAATTGATCTAGCCAATTCAAGGCTTTATCAACATCCGGATACAGTTTTCGCACCAAGTTTTGGCAGCTGTTTCCGGTGGCCCCCTCAAGAAAGGCCGCTATTTTGATGGGAGAGGCATTGCGTGTCAATTGTTCGTGGCAAAAAATTTCTGCAGTGCTCACTTCGCAGTCAGGTCGCAGCACTAAATACCAGTATTCGGGGGTGTCCAGCGGGCGTAATTTTTCACCGATGCCTTCGGCCCAGGCGGTGTGCCCGTGGATGAATACCGGAACATCGGCGCCGAGGCTCAGGCCTAGTTCAGCAAGCTCGTCGAGGCCGAGGTCCAACTGCCAGATGTGATTGAGCCCCAGCAGGGTTGATGCGGCATCAGAGCTGCCGCCGCCAATGCCTCCACCCATCGGGAGGCGCTTGTCTAGTCCGATATTGGCGCCAAGTGGGCGCTGCACATGCTCTCGCAACAGGCGCGCTGCGCGGAGGATCAGGTTGTTGTCGTCACTTACGCCGGCCAGCGGAGTAAGGAAGCGCAGTTCGTCATCGGTGCGCCCCTGCAGGTGAAGGGTGTCGCCGTAGTCCAGAAGTTGGAATAGCGTTTGTAATTCGTGATAGCCGTCGTCGCGCTGGCCGGTAATGTGCAGGAATAGGTTGATTTTGGCCGGGCAAGGCAGGCTGAGAGTGTTCATTGTGCGCATTCCTGTTTGCCATTGCGCCATGATTTAACGATCAGCTTTAGCCGGGTATCGCCGCGTTTCGCTTCAATCAATTGTGGCAGGGCGTCGGTGCTGTCGTGCTGGTAGCGGGCAAATTGAATCTGCCAGTCAAATTGTTCCAGCGAGCTGAGTTGCCCGGTTGCTGAAAGTTGCGCCGCCAGTGGTGCGTTGGGCGCGGCGCGGCCACGCAGCCAGTGGCGCAAAGCAGAAACGGGAACGGGCCAGCCGATATCGGCGGCCAGCGCTTCGGCGCTGGCGGCTCGGCGAACATCGCCTTTGTAGGTTAGCCGGGCGCCCGAGGGTTCGCTGATGATTTCGGCGCCGCCGATACCTACTGGGCCAGTCAGGCGTATTTCGGCGTAATTGTCGCCGCATTGTAGCCAGGTAATTTGGCTGCTCTCTTGCTGGCTGCCTTGCCATAGACCGATTCGGCCCTGCATATGCCAGTGCTGCTCTCCAGGGGTGGCGGGGGGCAGGTTGCTACAGGCTGTGAGCATCGCCGCAGCGACAATGCTGATCAGGCGAATGTGTTTATTCATCGAGGAGTTTCAGTCGCTGTAAAGTGTCATAGATAATGGGGCTATTCGGTGTGTCTTGCAGACCTTTCTGCCAAGCCGCGCGGGCGGCATCCTCTCTGCCCAGTAACCAGTAGGCCTCGCCGAGGTGGGCGGCAATTTCGTGATCCTGGCTTTGGGCAAAGGCGCGCTCAAGGTAGCTGAGTGCAGCCTCGGTCTTACCCTTGAGGAGCAACACCCAGCCGTAGCTATCTAATATGGCGGGGTCATCGGGGGATAGCTTTAGCGCGCGTTCGATTAAGCGCTGGGCCTCATCCAGTCGTGCACTGCGGTTGGCCAGCGTGTAGCCCAGCGCATTGAGAGCCGCACTGTTGTTTGGGTCGCGGTCGATAATGTAGCGCAGGTCCTTTTCCACGGCGGGCAGGTTGCCCAAGCGTTCGGAGAATAGTGATCGCGCATAGCGCAATTCGGTGCTGTCCGGCAGTGTTTGTAAGCCCTGAGTCAGAAGTGAAAAGCCACGCTCGTCTAAATCGGCCTTGCGCAGAATTTCGGCTTCCAGCAAATAAATGAATTCAGCGTGTTCCGGTAGTGATTCGCGCCAGTCAGCCAGGCGCGACAGGGCCTGCTCGCGGCCTTCTGTCGATAGGCTGATACTGGCTACCCGTCGGCTGGCCTCATTGAATTCGGGTAGGCGGGTCGCCTGCTGGTAGTGCTGCAGGGCGTCGTTCCAGTCGCGCTCTTCTTCGGCGAGGCGGCCAAGTACATAGTGCGCCCGACTGCGTTGCTGCGGATTGGCGCTCAGGCTTTCCAGTTGTTGCTCGGCTTCCTCAGTATTGCTGAGTTCGCGGTTTATCAGCATCAGCTCCAGCAAGATATCGTGATCCTGAGGGTATTGCCGGGCCAATACTTCATAGTGCGCCTTGGCTTGATAGACATCGACTTTAACCAGCTTGCGGCACAGGTCATGGCGCAGGCGCTTGTGTCTCGGATTTTGGTCTACGGCGTATTTGAGTCGTTCTATCGCTTCGTCGTCGCGCCCGAGCTGGCTCAAGGTGCGTGTTTCTATGAGTAGGGCGTGGGGGTTGGTTGGCTCTTCATCCAATGCTAGGCGCACAAGGTTTAAGGCGTCTTCCTCGCGCTGGCGGTATTGCAGCATAAGCGCCAGGGCAATACGCAGGCTGTTATCGTTGGGGTGTTGGCCCTGAACGGTTTGCAGGGCCTGGAAAAAGGCATTTTTTTCAGCATCGGGCCGGCCAAGTGCCGTGGCTGCCATTGCCGCGAAATTGGTTTCATCGCCGAGTTCGAGCACGCGGGTCATATGAGGGAGGCCGCTGAGCGGGTCGCCCAGGCGGGACAGCGCGCCGGCCAGTATATAATGGGCCTCGCTGGCGTCGGCGTCGCGTTTTAGCCAGCGCTGCGCGTAAACCGCGGCGACGTTGTGCTGCTCCATATAGTCGGCAAGCCGTGCCGTGCTGGCAGTCAGCTCAAGGTCGCCGGTGCGGTCAGCCTGCCGGCGATAGTTGCTTAGGGCGGTGCTGAGGTCGTGGTTGCGCAGCGACAATTCGGCGAGCAGCAGGTCGTAAACGCTGTCTTCCGGCAGTGCTCTGAGGGGCACGCTCTTGTCTTCGGCGGCGACGGCTTTCTCCGGCTGGTGTTCTGCCGGTGTCAAGGCGCAGCCGGAGGCCAAGAAAAATAGGCCAATGAGGGTATAGTGTAAGCGTTGTGACATTGTTGTCCTGTTGCGATGGCGCCGCGTTGTCGTCGCGGTGTAATGGCTGGAATAATCCTACCTTATTTCTATCGCCAGTGGGGCGACGCGTGCCATCTATGACCGCTGCGAGCGGGAATGATCACCGGCTGGCCGAGAAAACCCCGCTTGTTTTGGTAATAAAATCCACATTTGAACGCCAACTTGATAGAATCCGCGTCAGTTTTGCGCTCCTGACTCGGCTTCCCAACTGAATGAAATTGCTCCTTGTTGGCATCAATCATAATTCCGCCCCGCTCTCGGTAAGAGAGCGGGTGGCGTTCGTGCCCGAGCAAATTCACTTGGCACTGCAGGACGCCCTGGCCTGTGGTCTGGGTGAGGAGCTTGCCATCCTGTCTACCTGCAACCGCACTGAAATATACGCGTTGGGCGGTGAAGGCGATGCGGTCGACGACGCAAAGATGCTCGACTGGCTGTCGCATTTTCACCATGTCGAGCGCAGCCATTTGGATGACTGCTGCTATATCAGTCGCGATAGCCAGGCGCTTCAACACATGATGGAAGTCGCCGCCGGCCTGGACTCTATGGTCCTGGGTGAGCCGCAAATTCTGGGTCAGATGAAGTCAGCGTATGCGCTGGCAGCAGAGGCCGGTACGGCAGCCTCGGGCATGCACCAGCTATTTTCACAGGTGTTTAGTGTTGCCAAGCAAGTGCGCACCGACACCGCCATTGGCGAGAACCCGGTGTCGGTAGCCTACGCAGCGGTGTCACTCACTCAGCATGTTTTCAGTAAATTATCCAAGTGTACGGCTTTGCTGATTGGCGCAGGCGAGACAATTGAGCTGGTGGCCCGTCACCTGCGGGAGAAGGGGGTGGAGCGCATCATTATTGCCAATCGCACCCTCGAGCGCGCGCGACAGCTGGGCGAGGAGTTTCAGGCGGAGGCGGTGATGCTGTCTGACATTCCGGCGTATTTGCGCGATGCCGATATCCTCGTGGCATCCACTGCCAGCCAATTGCCGATTCTTGGTAAAGGCGCCGTTGAGGTGGCCTTGAAAAAGCGCAAACACCGGCCAATGGTGATGGTGGATATAGCGGTTCCCCGGGATATTGAGCCCCAGGTTGCCGAGCTCGATGATGTGTATTTGTATACCGTCGACGACCTTCGTGAAATCGTTGACGAAAATAAGCGTGCGCGAGAATCTGAGGCGCGCAAGGCGGACCAGTTAATTGTTGCGGCAATTGAAGAGTGGCAGGCACGTCTGCGATCGCGCGGTGCCGTTGCTACCGTCAAGGACTTCCGCGCCAAGGCCGAGGGTCTGCGCGATGCCGAGCTGGAGCGTGCGCGTCGCCAGTTGGCCAAGGGTGAGGATGCCGGCGTGGTGCTTGAACAACTGGCGCGGGGGCTGACTAATAAACTGATTCACAGCCCCACCACGCAGATAAAAGAAGCCGGCGCCAAGGGGCGTAACGACCTGGTCGACTGGGCTCGCGAGCTGCTCCAGCTGCGCGACCAGGACCGTGAAAACTAGCGCGGCACCGTCCGCGACTTTTGCACCACCACGTTTACTTTTCTATATAGCCAAGCGAGATTTTATGAAGGCGTCTATTCGCAGCAAACTGGAAAACCTGCTTGATCGGTACGAGGAGATCGGCGCGCTGCTTAGCGATGCCGATATTATCGCCGACCAAAACCGGTTTCGTGGCCTCTCGCAGGAATATGCGGAAATTGAGCCGGTAGTGGCCAGCTATGCGCGGTATCGCCAAGTGTGTGATGACTTGGACGAAGCGCGATTGATGCTGGATGAAGACGATGCCGACATGCGGGCGATGGCCGAGGAAGAGATTGCCGACGGCGAGCAGCAGCTTGAAACGCTCGAAACGGAATTGCAGACCCTGCTGCTGCCGCGCGACCCCAATGACTCCCACAACGTATTTTTAGAGATCCGTGCCGGTACCGGCGGTGACGAGGCGGCGATTTTTGCCGGCGATTTGTTCCGAATGTATTCGCGATTCGCCGAGTCCAAGGGCTGGAAGATTGAGGTGCTCAATGAGCGTCCCGGCGAGCATGGTGGCTATAAGGAGATTATTAGCCGTGTTGCGGGGCAGGATGTCTATGGCCACTTAAAGTTTGAGTCCGGGGCCCACCGGGTTCAGCGCGTGCCAGAAACTGAGTCACAGGGCCGTATTCATACCTCGGCCTGTACGGTGGCCGTGATGCCCGAGCCGGAAGCGGCCGAAGAAGTAGAAATCAATAAAGGCGATTTACGCATCGACACCTTCCGCGCGAGTGGTGCGGGTGGTCAGCACGTCAATAAGACGGATTCTGCCGTGCGTATTACTCATATCCCCAGTGGCATTGTGGTTGAGTGTCAGGATGAGCGCTCCCAGCATAAAAACCGGGCGCGGGCGATGTCGCTGTTGGCGGCCCGTATCAACGATGTGCGCAACAGTGAGCACCAACAGGCACAGGCGGATCAGCGGCGTAACCTCGTCGGCAGCGGTGATCGTTCGGAGCGTATCCGCACTTACAACTTCCCTCAGGGAAGGGTGACCGACCACCGTATTAATCTGACGCTTTATAAGCTTGATGAATTTATGCAGGGCGATGTCGATCAAATCGTCGGCCCTCTGCGCCAAGAGCATCAAGCAGACCTGCTCGCTGCAATGGCTGAGTAAGGCGGTGGTGGCGCCGGGTGCAATGACAATTGCCGATGCGTTGGCGTGCCAGCACCAGCTTGAGTCAGTGAGTGATACGGCGGGGCTTGATGTCTCGCTGCTCCTTTGCCATGTGCTCGACCGGCCTCGCAGTTACCTCTACACCTGGCCCGAGCGGCGATTAGAGCCAGCACAGCAGGCGCAGTTTTGCGCGCTTGTTGACCGCCGCCGCACGGGGGAGCCGGTAGCGCATATCCTGGGGTATCGGGAATTTTGGTCTCTGCCTTTGCAGGTCAATGCGCATACATTGATTCCGCGCCCGGATACGGAGTGTTTGGTAGAGCTGGCGCTGAGTCTTTGTCAGGATAATAAGGCGGGTCGCCTGCTCGACCTTGGAACCGGTACGGGAGCATTGGCCTTGGCGCTGGCCAGTGAGTGGCCGCGCTGGCATTGTTGGGCGCTGGATCGCTCTCCCGAGGCGGCGGCGCTCGCTGAACAAAACCGCCATGCACTGGGGTTGGAGAATGTTCGTGTCGCGGTGTCGGATTGGTTTACAGCATTGGACACGAGCCAGCCGTTCCATCTGATTATTAGTAACCCCCCGTATATCGATGCTCAAGACCCTCATCTGGGCCAGGGCGATGTGCGATTTGAGCCTGCCTCCGCGCTGGTGTCGCCCGAAAGTGGCTTGGCTGATCTGCGACACATTGTTGGCTCGTCGATGCCCTATCTGGCTGACAACGGTTATTTGCTGGTGGAGCACGGTTATCAGCAAGCATCAGCGGTGCGGGCATTGTTTGCTTCGGCGGGCTTTGTCGGTGTGGAAACGCACCGCGATTACGGCGGCAACGAGCGTATGACTGTGGGGCAGAAGGTGGCGCAGGCCAAGTTATGAAAGAGTTAAGCGATCAGCAATTATTGCGCTATAGCCGGCATATCTTATTGCCAGAAATCGATGTGGCGGGGCAGCAAAAACTGCTCTCCAGCCGCGTACTGGTTGTCGGCGTGGGTGGCCTGGGCTCCCCCGTGGCGATGTACTTGGCCGCTGCAGGTGTGGGCGAGCTGCACCTTGCCGACGGCGATACCGTTGAGCTCAGTAATTTGCAGCGTCAGATTGCGCATACCACCGCTGATATCGGTCGTCACAAAGTGGCCTCGGCGGCGCAGCGCGTTGCCGAGCTGAACCCGGATGTCTCGGTGCACGAATATGCCCAGGTGCTCGAGGGTGAGGTGCTCGACGTGGCGGTGAGTTCTGTCGATATTGTTGTGGATGCCTGCGACAATTTGGCGACACGGTTTGCGGTGAACCAGGCCTGCTATCGCGCAGGTGTACCGCTTGTTTCCGGCGCGGCCATTCGCGCTGAAGGGCAGCTTAGCGTTTATGATTTTCGTCAGGCAGATAGCCCCTGCTATCGCTGCCTGTATCACGAAGGCGGGGATGATTTGCGCTGCGCCGACAGTGGCGTGTTGTCTCCTCTGGTCGGTATGGTGGGCAGCATGCAGGCGATTGAAACAATTAAGTGCCTGCTTGCCTTGCCCGGCACACTTTGCGGCCGCTTGATGATTATCGACGCGCTTACCATGGATATTCGCCAGTTGCGGCTGGGACGTGACCCCGGCTGCCCAGTTTGCAGTGCGGGTCGATAATGGCATAGTGCGTCCATAAACCGGCACGACAACATTAATAACAAAGAGGGATTGCCGATGGTGCACGTATTGCGAGCCTATTATTTTTTTCACGACGGCGTGGTTGCTCTGCTCAAGCGCTTGGCGTTTATCTCACCGCTGATGATGCGCTTGTATCTGTCGCCGGTGATGATCGCTGCTGGGCTCAACAAGGCCTATCATTTGGATGCAACGGCGCAGTGGTTTGAGCACAGCCTGGGGTTTCCTGAGCCAATGCTGATGGCGCAACTGGCGGCATATACCGAGCTGATTGGCGGCTTCTGCCTGCTTTTTGGTTTTGCTTTGCGCTGGGCGTGTATTCCGCTGTTAATTACCATGGCCGTGGCTGCGGTCACGGTGCATTGGCCAAATGGCTGGTTTGCGATCGCGCCCAGTGACCCTTTGAATAGCGCCGCCAAGCCGCTAGCCGATATTGGGCTGCCAGCCGCGCGGGAGAGTTTGGAAAACAGTGTTGAGGTGGGGCGCCGACTCGAGCGGGCAAGAGCCATTCTCCAAGAGCATGGTAACTACCCCTGGCTTACTGCGAAGGGAAATTTTGTTGTCCTTAACAACGGTATCGAATTTGCCGCGACCTACTTCATTATGCTGCTGGCGCTATTGTTTAGTGGCGCTGGGCGCTGGTTGAGTCTGGACTTTTATCTCGACCGGCAGTGTCGGGCGGCGATTGCTCGCTATCACCTGCAACGAGCGTCACAAAATTTGCAACCAGAACCGAGCGTCTCGACAAAAAATCCATCAAATCCATCGCCGGTCGTCGAGGGCTCAATGCCCGACCCGAAGCCCCAGGCCCCCGATGCTGATGTGGGCGACCAAGCGGTTCAGGACGCCAGCCCAGACGACCCAACGCCCTCGCGCTAAGCTGACTTTATTAACCTTAGTGCGGGTGTTTGGTGCTAGAATGGTCGAATATTGCACAGAATCACAGTAAAAGAAGAGATCATTTTGTTAAGAAAGTTATTTTCATCCTCGCCCGCACCCCAAACTGCAGAAGCCGATAAGCAAGATAATGCGGGTTCAGAAAGCCAAGTCGGTAATAAGGCGGCCGGGCGCTCACAGCATAAACCACGGCAAAAACGCCCTAAAAAGCCCCAGCCAGAATGGCGTATTGAGCAGTTTGACGTCCCTGAAGTTGAGGGTAAAACGCGTTTTCATGACCTGGGGCTGGATGTTCGCCTCATGCACGGTATTGCCGATGCCGGATTTCAGTACTGCTCCCCGATCCAGGCCGCTTCGCTGCCACACACTTTGCGCGGCAACGACGTTATCGGTAAGGCGCAAACCGGAACCGGTAAAACCGCGGCGTTTCTGATCACTATTTTTAACGACCTGCTCAACAACCCCGTGGAAGACGAGCGTTTTGCCGGAGAGCCGCGGGCATTAGTGATTGCGCCGACTCGTGAATTGGTTGTGCAAATTGGCGAAGATGCTCGCCAGCTGGGCGCCCATTGCGGTTTGAATGTGGTGACCTTGATCGGCGGCATGGACTACCAAAAACAGTTAGAGCGGCTCAATAATGACTTGGTTGATATTGTGGTGGCAACACCGGGCCGGCTGTTAGATTTCTCGGGTCGTCGCGACTTATACCTGGATCAGGTCGAGGTGCTGGTTATTGACGAAGCCGACCGCATGCTGGACATGGGTTTTATCCCCCAAGTGAAGCGCATTGTGCGTCTGACCCCGAAAAAGACCCACCGACAAACCCTGCTCTTCAGCGCCACATTTACTGACGATATTATTCGCCTTACTGAACAGTGGACGAGCGACCCGGTAAAAATTGAGATAGAGCCGGAGTCGGTGGCGACGGATAGCGTCGACCAGAAAGTGTATCTTGTTGAGTCCCACGACAAGTTTAAGTTGCTGCTGAACATTGTCAGGCAAGATGACGTGAACAGCGTCATTATCTTTGCCAATAGGCGTGATGAAACACGTCGCTTACATGAGCGACTGCGCAAAGCGGGGGTTCGCTGCGGCATTCTTTCCGGTGAAATTCCTCAGAACAAGCGCTCCAGAACGCTGCAACAATTCAAAGACGGTGAGATTAACTGCCTGGTGGCCACCGATGTTGCCGGGCGGGGCATCCACGTGAAGGGTATTAGCCACGTGGTGAATTACACGCTGCCTGAAGAGCCCGACGATTATGTGCATCGCATCGGTCGTACTGGTCGCGCAGGGGCGACGGGGACGTCGATCAGCTTTGCCTGTGAAGACGACGCCTTTCTGTTGCCTGATATCGAAGCAGAGCTTGCCATGAAACTGCCCTGTGAGCAGCCGCCAGCAGAGCTGCTGAAATAAGCGCGCTAGGCGCGCTTATTTCCCTCCTCCTTTAGCCTTTCCACCCACATCAGCGTGCCCCCGCATACCGCGGCGGGCATGATGATCAAGTTTACGATGGGGATCATTGTTCCCAGCATAACCAACGCGCCGAAGCTAAAACTGGTGCCGCGTTGGCTGGCTACCCGACGACGTGCTTCAGAAAAACTGAGCCGGTGGTTGTCCATTGGGTAGTCGCAATATTCAATGGCCATCATCCAGGCATTCATTGCGAACCAAAGCAGGGGGGCCAGGGGTGAAATAATGAAACTGGCTATCAAAGTAAGGATGGCAAAGCCCGCATAGTAAAGAAGCTTGCGACATTCACGACCGATACTGCGGGGAAAGCTGGCCAGCGCTTGGGCAATGGTTTCGCGGCCTGCCACCTCTTCACCGCAGAGGTGTTCTTCGAGTTTTTCAGCCAATAGCCCGTTAAAAGGGGCGGCAATAAGATTGGCGATGGTGCTGAAAAAATACATCACAATGGCCAGCAGAAGAATCACGGCGAGGGGCCACAGCAACCACTCCAAAAAGCCCAGCCAGTCGGGAAGCCAGCCAATTAATTGGCCGATCCACTGAGAGAAGCGGGACATGGTTAAATAGCTAAGTGCAGCGAAAATAGCGACGTTAATGAACAGCGGCAGTAACACGAACAGGCGAATGCCGGGCAGGCGCAACAGCTGAAAACCGCGATGGAGATACTGTGGGCCACTGAGTAATGCAGGGGGCATAGTGCAAATCCTTGCAATAAAAAAGGCTATGGTAAGCCTGATATCCGAGCTTGCAAAGCATTGCGCGGAGTCGGCACAGTTGCTTATTGCGCTGGGCGCAGAGTCCCCGTTAAATGGCAGGGAAGAATAAACAAAGGCTGTCAGGAGGAAATTATGAAGATTTGGATAATGGTGCTGCTGATTTCACTGGTTGGGGCGGCGCACGCGGCGCAGCCGATCAAGGTAAAAATGCTGGCCAGTTTGTCGCCGGGCGATGAAATTGTGGTGAGTAGTACCGCGAATACCTACCGAAAAGGTGATGCGCTGAGTTTGATCGATGTGATTCCCGGGCCGGAGGTGGTCCACGCGCGCGTTGTTGAGCGTATCGGAACGACTAAGCTCAAAGTTCGAGTTGTGGCGGAGGAAAGCTAATGCGTAAAACATTAGCAATCCTGGCCTTGGCGGTTGCTTGCGGTGCAAATGTCCACGCCGATGAGCTCAGTGATGCGGCCATGGCAATGTGTGAAAAAGCTCGCCAGTGCGCGCGCCAGAGCATGGCCGGTGTGAAGCTCAGTGCAGATATGCGCGCGTTGGTCGATCAGCAGTTGATGCAGATGTGCGACAGCATGAAAGAGCCATTTACTGACGCGGCGGCCCGCAGTCACCCTTTGCACGGCCCCGCTGTCGCCTGTTTGCGCTCGATGGCTAAGCTGAGTTGTGAGGCCTTAGATGGCGGTGAAGAAACGGCGGCATGTAAACGCTATGAGGCGTTGCAAGCGGATTATTAGCCGGCGTCTTTGATTGCCCCGCAGTCGGCGCATATGCAGCGCCGCGCACCGGGTAGCGCTGCCGCGCGTTCCAGGGCGCTTGGGTCAAGTGTTGTCGACATGCACCAGCACTGCTGAGGCGCTTCGCCCTTTGCAATGGCGCATTGATTTTCTCCCTCGCACAGAGGGCATGCCCCGGCGTTTGCGGTATCGGTAGTCATCCCGGGATAATACCTCAGTTCGCCGCGAAGAGGCATGAGGTTGAGGTTGAATAATGAGCGACGACGACAAGCTATTTGCTGAAGAAATGGCGGGGGTAAAACCTTTGCAAAGGCCTGCGCGGGTGGCGCTCAAAAAAGCGGCCGTCGATGCCCCGTCGTTTGCTGCCCGCCGCGAGGCGGCACAAGCCAAGCCGGGCGTGAAGAATTTTCTGGCAGACAACGATGTGCCGCTGCTAGACCCCTATTATATGGTGGATTTCCGGCGCGAGGGTGTGCAGCACGGTGTCTATCGCAAGCTTAAGCAGGCTCGCTATGAGGCGGAAGCACGCCTGGATCTACATAAAATGTCGGTGGCGCGTGCACGCCAGCAGGTCTTTGAGTTCATTCGCGAAGCGATGTCGATGGACTTGCGCAGTTTAATTATCGTGCATGGCCGGGGGAATCACAGTGGTGTCGCCCTGTTGAAGTCACACGTCGCCCATTGGCTGCCGCAAATCGAAGATGTACAGGCTTTTTGTAGTGCACAGCCTCAGCATGGCGGAGCAGGGGCGGTTTATGTGTTGCTGCGTAAAAGCGAGAGGAAAAAACAGGAAAACCGCGACCGGCTTACGCGCGGCCGCAGTGTTTGATGGCGCTGCGCGGCCGTTACAGGCTGGCGCCGTGCTTCTCCAGCGCCGCGATGTAGTCATCGCTGTTGCGATGTTCTTTGGCATAGCTCAGTACGCTGCGCTGCGAATTATCTACGGCGTTGATATTGCCGCCAGCTTCCAAAAACATACCGATGAACAATTCAAAGTCGTCCGCGCGCATGCTCTGGTAGGCTTTGAGTAGGCGGTGAAAGTCTGCATCTACGCCAGCTTTGGCTTCAACGTTGAGAAACTCACGCACGCGGTCCTCAGTCCACACTTCATCCAATACTTTTTCTTTGTCTTTCTTCATTGTTTATCCCGTTGTGCCTTGCAGCGGTGTTAATCGCTAAGTTTTTTGTTCAAAAGTTGATTGACCATTCCTGGGTTCGCTTGCCCCTTAGAGGCCTTCATAATTTGCCCGACAAAAAAGCCGATGAGCTTTTTGCGCTTGCCGTCGTCGGCGGCGCGGTATTGCTCGACTTGGGCGGGGTTAGCGGCAATAACCTCATCTACCATCGCCTCTATTGCGCCGGTATCAGACACCTGCTTCAAACCCTTGGCTTCTATCACCTCGTCGGCACTTTGGCCTTCGCCATTCCACAGCGCTTCGAACACCTGTTTGGCGATTTTGCCAGAGATGCTGTTGTCGCGTATGCGCACTATCAGACCGCCGAGTTGCTCTGCGCTGAGCGGGCTGTCTTTTAACGCCTTGCCTTCGCGATTCAGGGCGGCGGACAGTTCGCCGTTGACCCAGTTGGCGGCGAGTTTGGCGTCGCCAGCGATTTTGCAGCATGTTTCGAAGAAGTCGGCAGTACTTCGCTCGGCGGTTAACAGGCTGGCGTCGTAGGTCGACAGACCGTACTCAGTTTCAAAACGCTGGCGTTTGGCGTCTGGCAGCTCCGGCATTTGTTTTTGCAGGCTGTCGATCAAGGATTGCTCGATATGAACCGGTAGCAGGTCGGGGCAGGGGAAGTAGCGGTAGTCGTTGGCTTCTTCCTTGCTGCGCATGGAGCGTGTTTCGTTTTTGTCGCTGTCGTAGAGGCGGGTTTCCTGCACGACTTTGCCGCCGTCCTCAATCAAGTCGATTTGGCGCTGCGCTTCTACTTTGATGGCGCGCTCGACAAAGCGGAAGGAGTTGATGTTCTTGATCTCTGCGCGGGTGCCATATTCTTCCTCGCCTTTTAGGCGCACGGAAACATTGGCGTCGCAACGCATTGAGCCCTGCGACATGTCACCGTCGGAGATGCCTAGGTAGGTAACGATGGAGTGAATCTTGCGCAAGTAAGCAACTGCTTCCTCGGCGCTGCGCAGGTCGGGCTCGGAGACGATTTCTATCAGCGGTGTGCCGGCGCGGTTGAGGTCGATGCCAGACATGCCGTGGAAGTCTTCGTGCAGAGATTTTCCTGCATCCTCTTCGAGGTGGGCGTGGTGAACACGGATATTGCGTGTACTGCCATCTTCTAGGCGAATTTCCACCACCCCGTGGCCGACAATCGGCTTGTCCATCTGGCTGGTTTGATAGCCTTTGGGCAGGTCGGGGTAAAAGTAGTTTTTGCGCTCAAACACCGAGTCGCGGCAAATATCGGCATCAATGGCTAAGCCGAACAAAATCGCGTCGTTAACGGCCTGTTCATTGAGAACGGGCAGCGTGCCGGGCAGGGCCAGATCGACCGCGCAGGCTTGGCTGTTGGGTGCCGCGCCGAAAGCAGTGCTGGCACCTGAAAAAATCTTTGATTTGGTAGTGAGCTGGACGTGAACCTCCAGCCCGATAACAACTTCCCATTGCATCTGGGCTTCTCCTTACGCGCATTCTGGGGCGGTACGCAGGTGCCAGTCACTGCGCTGTTGATACTGGTGAGCAGCGGCCAGCAGGCGGCCCTCGTCGAAGTCTCGGCCGATCAGCTGCATGCCGGCAGGCAACTCGCCGGCAAAGCCCACGGGCATGGAGAGGGCAGGTAGCCCCGCCAGATTGACGGCAATGGTGTAAATGTCCTCCAGGTACATCGTCACGGGGTCGCTTACTTTTTCACCGATGCCAAAGGCCGGGTTTGGTGTTGTTGGGCCGGCGATAATGTCTACCTGCTTAAAGGCGTCGGTGAAATCCTGCTTAATCAGGCGGCGAACCTGCTGTGCCTTGCGATAGTAGGCATCGTAAAAGCCAGCCGACAGGGCGTAGGTGCCCACCAATATGCGCCGTTTTACTTCCTCGCCAAAGCCCTCTTCGCGGCTGCGGGTGTAGAGGTCGTCGAGGTCGGCGGGGTTTTCGCAGCGGTAGCCGTAGCGCACACCGTCAAAGCGTGACAAGTTTGTTGACGCTTCGGCCGGTGCAATGACGTAGTAGCACGGTACCGCCAGCTCGGTGTGGGGCAGGCTGATTTCAACCGTCTCCGCCCCCATTTTGCGGTACTCTTCCAGTGCGGCATGAACCGCGTCGCCGATTGCGGGGTCGAGACCAGCGCTAAAATACTCTTTGGGCAGGCCGATCTTCAGGCCGCGCAAATCCTGATCCAAGGCGCCGGCGTAGTCGTCCACGCGAACATCCATGCTGGTGCTGTCGCGCTCGTCGAAGCCCGCCATACTTTGCAGTAACAGGGCGCAATCCTCAGCGCTGCGCGCCATCGGGCCCGCTTGGTCGAGACTGGAGGCGAAGGCGATCATGCCGTAACGCGACACTCGTCCGTAGGTGGGTTTCAGGCCAGTAAGGCCGCACAGCGCCGCTGGCTGGCGGATGGAGCCGCCGGTGTCGGTGCCCGTGGCCGCAGGAGCGAGGCCCGCCGCAATGGCCGCAGCACTGCCGCCCGAGGAGCCGCCGGGGACGCGATCGGTGTTCCAGGGGTTGCGCACAGTGCCGTAATAGCTGGTTTCGTTTGACGAGCCCATGGCGAACTCATCCAGGTTTGTTTTGCCGAGCATAACGGCACCGGCGCTGGCCATGTTGTTTACCACGGTGGCGCTGTAGGGCGCGATGAAGTTGTCGAGCATTTTTGACGCGCAGCTGGTGCGTACGCCCTCGGTGCAGAATATGTCCTTGTGGGCGATGGGTAACCCGCACAAGGCACCGGCATTGCCGCGTTGCCTGGCGTTGTCGGCAGCGCGCGCTTGTTCGAGCGCGTGTTCGCGGGTGACAGTAATGAAGCTGTTGATTTGGCCGTCGCGGTCGGCGATGGCATCGAGGTATTGTTGAGTGATTTCTTCGCTGGAAAAGTCGCCGGCGGCGAGGCCACGAAGAAGGTCGGCAACGGTATGACTGGGCATGGTGTCGAGTACTCTTAAATTAGGGGCTGCGGCTAGGGGCTAGTCAATAACCTTGGGAACAAGGTAGAGGCCGTCTTCGGTGGCGGGAGCGATGCGCTGAAAATCATCTCTTTGGTCAACTTCGCTGACCACGTCTGCGCGCAGGCGCTGTGTTGCATCGTGGGGGTTGGCCATCGGATCTACGGCGTCAGTATTGACGGCTTGCATGGTGTCGATCATGCCGAGAATGTCGCTGATTCGCTGGCGCAGCTCTTCGCTGCTTTCTTCGCTAATGCGAATTCGAGCCAGCCTTGCCAGTTTGGCGATATCGCCCTGTTCTAAACTCATGGTTCACCCTGTTGGCTTCGTGGCGCGTGTTGCGCTGATAACGCGCGCTTCGCAAGCCGAGAGCGGATGCGGAGCGCGGTTGGGAAAAGCCCGTAAACTTATCATACTTGCGCCTTGCCCTGAATCCCCGGCGTTGATAGAGTGGCAAAGTTTTTAATCTAGGGGTCAGTGCTGCCTTTTGCGCCGCGTTTTCGGCCCTACCAGCCCGATTCTCGGTCTTCGCAGAATCGTATAAGGTGATAATCGCAAATGTTAAAACGTATCCGCGGGATGTTTTCCAATGATCTGTCGATCGATTTGGGAACGGCCAATACTCTCATCTATGTTCGCGGCCAGGGCATCGTGCTTGACGAGCCCTCTGTTGTGGCGATCCGTGTGCACAATGGTCAGAAAACGGTCGAGGCTGTCGGGATTGAAGCCAAGCGCATGCTGGGTAGAACGCCGGGTAATATCACCGCCATTCGCCCTCTGAAAGACGGTGTTATCGCCGACTTTCAGGTGACGGAAAAAATGCTGCAGCACTTTATTAAGCTGGTCCACCAAAACAGCTTTATTCGCCCCAGCCCCCGCGTATTGGTAAGTATTCCTTGTAAGAGTACGCAGGTAGAGCGCCGGGCGATTCGCGAATCGGTACTCAGTGCGGGTGCCCGCGAGGTGCGGTTGATTGAGGAACCAATGGCCGCCGCGATTGGTGCCGGTTTGCGAGTTGAAGAAGCGTCTGGCTCGATGGTGGTTGATATTGGTGGTGGTACCACTGAAATTGCGATTATCTCTCTGAATGGCGTTGTGTATTCCGACTCGGTGCGTGTTGGTGGTGACCGTTTCGACGAAGCCATTGTCACGCATGTGCGACGCACCTACGGTAGCCTGATCGGCGAAGCGACCGCCGAGCGCATTAAGCAAGAAATTGGTTGTGCCTACCCCGGCAGCGAGCTGCGGGAAATTGACGTGCGCGGCCGCAATCTGGCCGAGGGGATTCCCCGTCGCTTCACTCTGAATAGCGATGAAATTCTCGAAGCGTTGCAAGAGCCTCTTCAGGTAATTACCCAGGGAGTGAAGCGCGCTTTGGAGCAATCTCCACCAGAACTGGCTGCCGATATTGCGGAAACCGGCATTGTACTGACGGGCGGTGGCGCCTTGCTGACGGGTATCGATCAGCTGATTGCCGATGAAAGTGCGTTGCCGGTAATTATCGCCGAGGACCCATTGTCGTGTGTTGCGCGTGGCGGTGGTAAGGCACTGGAAATGGTTGATCGTCACCACCTGGATATATTGTCTGCTGAATAAGCAAGCTCTTGTGGCGTTGCGACACAGGCGTGCTCGTGTAACCGTGTGTTCAGCAGAGGGAGGGCGCGGCAATTAAACCGGTATTCTCCAAGCCGCCCTCATCGGGCGGTCGACTTGTCTTTTTGGGCGGCCTCGCGCTTGCCCTGATCCTTCTGGGTGCCCGCCTGGAGTCTATGGCCCCCCTTCGCACCCAGCTTTCTGTTGTTGCCGCGCCGTTTTACTGGCTGGCCGATGTGCCTTCTCGCTTGAGTGCTCAGTTTAGCGGCGTGTTTAGTAGCCGCAGTGAACTGCTTGAAGAAAATCGCGCCCTGCGTGCCGAGTCGCTGATCCTCAACGCCAAGCTGCAGAAATATATTGAACTCAGTACGGAGAACGTCCGCTTGCGCGAGCTGATGAACTCGGCGGAGCGTGTCAAAGACACGGTGGTCGTTGCCGAAGTTGTCGGTGTGGCCTCCGACCCCAATCGGCATATGCTAGTGGTGGATAAAGGCAGTCGCGACAATGCCTTTGTTGGTCAGCCAGTGATCGACGCCAAGGGCCTGCTGGGGCAGATTGTCGACGTGGGCGTCTACCACAGTCGGGTGTTGCTGATTACCGATAGCGCCCATGCTATTCCCGTGCGAATTAGCCGCAATGGTCTGCGCGCGGTGGCTGAGGGTAGTGGTCGTATCGACGAGCTCAGTGTTGCCCATGTTGCCGCGACAACGGATATACAAGTGGGGGACTTACTGGTGAGTTCGGGCCTCGGCGATCGCTTCCCATCGGGCTACCCTGTGGGCGAAGTCACCCGAGTTGCCATAGACCCGGGTAAACCCTTTGCTGAAATTAACGCCCGCCCTTTGGCAGAACTCGACCGCAGTCGCAATGTGTTGCTGGTATTTAGCGAAAAAATTGCGGTGGAGTAAGTCATGGACTCTCATGCTCAGGGGCTGATTTTTGTCGCGGTAAGTTTGCTGGCGGCACTGGTGCTTACCATAGCGCCGCTTTCCGCTGGCCTGGCCTGGCTGCGGCCGGATTGGTTGATGCTGGTATTGATATACTGGCTACTCGCAATGCCCGAAAATGTTGGCATCGCTCTGTGCTGGATGTGCGGCATAGTCCAGGATATTTTGCTCGGAACGGTGTTGGGGCAGAATGCGTTTTCGCTGGCCGTCGTCGCCTATATTATTCAAATATCCTACCAACAGCTGCGGATGTTTAGTTTGCGAAAGCAGGCGGCGCTGATCGCCCTGCTGGAGTTGTTCCGCATTCTTGTCGATCAGTGGGCGCAAAATTTAAACGGCGTTTCTCAGACGCATTGGTTGGTTTTTCTGCCGGTATTTTCCACCGCCTTACTTTGGTTTTTCCTGCGTCCGATGATGTCGTGGTTGCAGCGCTTATTTGTGGCGTACTGATATGACCTTGATCCTTGCTTCTGCGTCCCCGCGCCGTGCTGATCTGCTGGGGCAGTTGGAGTTGTCGGCAGAGATTTGCCCTGCCGACATCGATGAGAGTGTTCGACTTGGTGAGCTCCCCGATGACTACGTGCTGCGAATGGCACAAGAAAAAGCCAATGTGATTGCGCAGCGATACCCCTCTGCCGTGGTATTGGCTGCCGATACCGCCATCGACCTCGACGGACACATTCTCGGTAAACCCTGTGACCGCGCTGACGCAGCGAAGATGTTGCGCGCCTTAAGTGATCGCAGTCACCGAGTGCTCAGCGCAATAGCAGTGTCGCAAGGCGGTGTTCAATATAGTGAGCTGGTGGCTACTGAGGTTTCTTTCGGCCCTTTGAGTGATAGCGATATCAATGATTACCTCGCCAGCGGAGAGGCCGATGACAAAGCGGGCAGCTATGCTATACAGGGGCGCGCCGCACAGTTTGTTCAGCGTATCAATGGCAGTTACAGTGGGGTGGTAGGGCTACCGCTATACGAAACCCGTAAAGCGCTGCGCAAGGTGGGTATAAATCCCCCGACAGCATTGGCAGAGTGAAAGCATGAGCGAAGAAATACTGATTAACGTAACGCCGGTTGAGACGCGGGTTGCGGTCGTTGAAAACGGGGTATTGCAGGAAGTCTATATCGAACGTACCCGCTCTAAAGGCATTGTTGGAAACATCTACCAAGGCAAGGTCGTGAGAGTGCTGCCCGGCATGCAGGCAGCGTTTGTTGAAGTTGGCTTGGAGCGAACCAGTTTTATTCACGCTTCGGATATTGTCGCCCTTGAGCAGGAGGGCGGTGAGCACGCGGATATTCGCAGCAAAATCCGCGAGGGTCAGCAGCTTACGGTTCAGGTTACCAAGGACCCTATGGGGACCAAAGGGGCGCGTTTGAGTACCCGCTTGTCGGTGTCGTCGCGGTACTTGGTCTACATGCCAGGGGGCTCTCATCTCGGTGTGTCTCATCGCATTGATGATGAAGACGAGCGGCAGCGCCTGCGAGGTTTGATGGAGAAAATCCTGCGTGACGGCGATGATAATGAACCCCTAGTACTGACGGATGGCTACATTCTGCGCACGGCTGCCGAGGGGGCGGGCGAGGATGAACTGCGCGCAGATATCGCGTTTTTGCGTCGGCTATGGTTGGCGGTAGAGCGTCGCATGAAGCGTGATACGGCACCCTCAGTAATATATGAAGACCTGCCGTTGTTTATGCGGACAATGCGTGATTTGGTGCATCCCGGTTTGGAAAAAATCCGCATCGATTCCCGGGAGAGTTTCCAGCGTGTCGATGAGTTTGCCAAAGACTATCTGCCGGAGATTCGCTCTAAGCTGGAGTACTACCCAGGTGAACGGCCGATCTTCGACCTTTACAGCGTTGAAGACGAGATTCAGCGCGCCCTTGGCCGCAAGGTTGAATTGAAATCAGGGGGCTACCTGATTATCGACCAGACCGAAGCGATGACCACCATTGATATCAATACCGGGGCATTTGTCGGTCATCGCAATCTGGAAGAAACCATATTTAAAACGAACCTTGAAGCGGCGGCAGCCTTGGCTCGTCAGCTTCGCCTGCGCAATTTGGGCGGCATTATTATTATCGACTTTATCGATATGAAAGATGCCGAGCACCGGCGGCAGGTATTGCGAGCGCTAGAACGCGCGATGGAGAAAGATTACGCGAAGACCAGTATTACCGGGGTTTCTGAGCTGGGCCTGGTTGAGATGACGCGCAAGCGCACACGCGAGAGCCTAGAGCACGTGCTGTGTGAAACCTGCCATTACTGTCACGGCCGCGGTTCATTGAAGTCGCCAGAGACGGTTTGCTACGAGGTGTTTCGGGAAATACTGCGCGAAGCCCGAGCCTATGAAAGCAACAGCCTATTAGTGCTGGCCTCGCAGGAGGTGGTCGACCGCTTGTTAGATGAGGAGTCGGCCAGCGTTGCCGATTTAGAAGAATTTATCGGTGCTAGTATTCGCTTTCAGGTTGAGACGATGTACACCCAGGAACAGTTCGATGTTGTGCTGCTGTAAATCCGCTGTTTTAGCGCGAGTGGCTTGATCGCGATGCTACAGGGATTGTTGCGGCGAGCCTACGCCCTGGTCTGGAGCTTAGCACTACTGTTACTCGTGTTGCTGGCGCTCTACGTCAGTTTGGGGCGTCAATACATCGGCTTAGTGTCGCGCTACCAAACGGAAATTTTTAATGAACTTGAGGCGGCGCTTGGTATTGAGCTTCAGGCGGAGGCGCTGACGGGAAGTTGGTCGGGGTTGTCGCCGGTCTTAAGGCTGGAAAGCCTGGATATTGGCGGCGGTGCCATCAAGCTGGATCGAGCGAAAGTGGTGCTCGACCCAATTGGCAGTTTGCTCGGTGTTGGTCCACGCCTAAAGCAACTGCGTGTCGGTCACATTGAGCTCGACTTACTTCAAGATAAGGCTGGGCGCTGGTCGATCCCCGGTATGTCCGGGGGCAGTGGCGGGACAAATCTAGACACCCTGCTCGATGTTGTACTCGCGGTGCGCCGGGCGAGCATGCAAAGCCTGGATGTTAGCTTAACCTTTGCTGATGGCAGCAAAACCTCGGTGCGCAGTCGCGACTTCAGTTGGTCAAGCGATGGGCATTTCCGGCGCAGCTATGCCAGCCTGAGCGCGGATCAAACCGGCGAGATCCGCCTTATTGCCGAAGCCTATGGTGATCCGCGCGATCGCGATTTCCGGGCATCGGCATTTGTATCGCTTGATGACAGTCGCTTCTCAGCCCTCGCTCCTTTGTTTCGCAATCAGCAGATTATTCACAACCCGGTGGACGGCCGCCTTTGGCTGGCTTGGCAAGCGGGGCGCCGAATGGTGGCAAAGGGGGTGATTCGGGCAGATACCCTGGCGGCGGGTGCCCTGTGGGGATCGACCGAGCAATTTCACGATGTCTCAATGGAGTTTGTCGGCCATCACCGCGGTGATTTCTGGCAGATAGGCTTTAGCGATTTTTCGGCCAAGTGGCGCGACCAACAGTTGGATTTGGCGGGGCTATCGCTCACCCACCAGGGCGACGTATCGTGGACGTTTTCTCTGCCCGCGCTGGATTTGGCTGCAAGTACGGCGCTGCTCAGCGACAGCGGTGTGCTAAAGCGCGATCTACAGGACACCCTCGATACCTTGCAACCATCGGGGCAGCTTAAAAACCTTCACTTGAATATTAAGCGCAGTGAGACATCCAGCTTCTCGCTGCGAAGTGAGCTGTCAAATGTCGCGCTAGCGCCCTGGCAAGGGGCACCGGGTGCAGAGGGGGTAAATGGCTACCTGGAGCTCGACGAAAATTCCGGAACTGCGGTGATCGATACCGACGCGCTTAGCCTGGCGTTTCCCAATTTATATCCCCAAGCCTTCACGCTCGACAATATGAGGGGTGAGGTACATTGGCAACTGAACAATGACCGGCTGGTACTGCGAAGCTCGCCACTGCAGGCGCGAGACGCAGACGCGCCGCTAACAGCCCTGCTACGGTTAGATCTGCCGCTGTCAAAAGAGGCCTCAGAGCCACCGCTAATGACCTTGGCGATAGCGGCGCAGCGATTGCCGCTGGCGTCGGCGAAGGCCTATGTTCCCGACGTACTGGACGCCGGTTTGCGGCGCTGGCTGGATCAAAGTATTCGCGCGGGCCGGGCATCCACGGCTGAATTTATTTACCGGGGGTCGCTACGCAGTGGCGACCACGATGGGCGCACGGTGCAGTTGAAGCTCGATACGCGAGCGCTGGCGTTGGCCTTTCACGATGAGTGGCCCGAGGTTGCCGCCGAGCGGGCGCAGGTGTACCTCGATGACGGACAGGTGTGGGCCACGGCGTATGCGGGAAACTTCGTGGGCATGCAGCTGCCGCGGGTTGATGTACGTCTAGATGATCATGGCGGCCCGGTGTTGACGGTGAATACCGCGGCTAGTGTGCGAGCGACGGCTGTTCAGAACCTGTTTAAGCGCAGTCCTCTCGGGGCAATGACAGGGGGAGTATTAGATGACTGGCGCATGGAAGGTGTGGTGGACAGCAGTTTCTCGCTGACAATGCCCTTAGTCGGTGAGCCGCAGCCAGAGGTGGCTGTGCAAGCGGATTTAGCACTGTCTGAGCTTACCTTGCCGGATGTTAATTTGTCCTTGAATAACGTCCGTGGCCCTCTGCAGTATCGCAGTGATAGCGGTTTGAATAGTTCCGGCTTGCGGGCGTCGGTGTTGGGGGAGTCTATTCAAGGACGCATAGAGCAGCGCGGTGACGTCGTTCATGTGAAGGCGTCCGGGAAGATGGATATGGCCGCCGTGCGCGCATGGCTACAGCAGCCTGCGCTCGGGTTTTTGCAGGGGCGCACAGATGTGAGTGTCCATGTGCAAGCCGGCGGCAAACGCCCTGGGATTGAAGTCGAGTCGGCGATGCGCGGAGTGGAAGTGCGATTACCACAGCCGCTATACAAGGGCGCCGATGAGTCCCGGCCATTGAAAATTTATCAGTCCTTTGCCGGTTCAGGGGCGCCGCTCAGCGTCGAGCTTGCCGAGTCGTTTCGTTTGCAATACCGCCAGCGTGATGGCGCGATTTCCGTGACACTTGGCGATGGCAACCGAGCGCCCTTGCGCGAGGGGGCGTTGAGTATTGGTGGGGGGCTGGCGTTTGCTGCCATGGATCAGTGGCAGTTGGCTCTCGACAATTATTTAGAATGGCAGTCTCTGCAACCCGTTGCCACGGCGGGAGGGGAAGTCCCGGTGTTTGTTGATCGCTTGCAGGTCGATGAACTGGAAGTGCTCGGGCGAATACTACACTCCGCAAATATCAGTGCCCGGTCTGAAGCGGGGGATTGGACGCTGCGTATCGACAGTGATGAGGTTGCAGGGAATATTGCCCTGCCATCGCAGCTGGGTGACCCCTACGTGTTGATGCTGGAGCGTCTCGCGCTGCCAAGCCTTGGCAGCAGTGGTTCCGCTGCCGAGCATTTAGGCGATGTTGATCCGAGGTCGTTCCCAGCCTTGGATGTCGATATTGAATCACTCAGTATTGGCGGTAAAAACTATGGCCGTGTCGGTTTTGACCTTCGCACAGACCTGTTTGGCGCGCATTTCTCAGCGCTTCGGGGGCAGGTGTTGGGAATCGACTTGGGCGACGCCAGCAGGCAAAACGCCTTGCATTGGTGGTATCAGGAAAATGGCCGCCGAGGTTCTCAGATCAAAGGTAAATTTGCGGTTCGCGACATGGGGAAAGTGCTCAGCTCGCTCGGCTATGAACGCTCTCTAGAGACGCGCTCCGGCGGCTTTGATGTCAATGTGAGTTGGCCAGGCTCACCGGACCAATGGGCGATGAGCGCGAGCCAGGGAAGGGTGAAATTTGCCTTAAAGAATGGTCGATTTTTAAAGACCTCGGATGCGGCCAGTGGCGCATTGCGCGTGTTGGGTATTTTTAATATGACCAATATAGTGCGCCGCTTGAAATTCGATTTTCGAGATGTATTCCGCAAGGGCGTACATTTTGACGACATGCGCGGTGAGCTGGGTTTTGGCCAGCAGCAACTGGTGCTAACTCAACCGCTGGAAGTCAGTGGGCCGTCGAGCCGGTTTCAGATGAGCGGTAATATCGACCTCGTGTCGGAGGCCTTAGATATGCGGCTGGTTGCCACCCTGCCTGTTGGCAGTAACCTGCCCTGGGTCGCCGCGCTGGTTGGTGGCTTACCGGCTGCTGCGGGAGCGTATGTGGTAACGAAGGTGTTCGAAGAGCAAGTCGATAGTTTCTCCAGTGCGGTGTATGACATTCGGGGCACGGTTCAACAGCCTGAGCTCTCCTTCAAAAAGATTTTTGACGTCTCGCCCACTGAGTTAAAGGGGCAAGAGATGCCGTCGCAGGTTGCGCCATGATACTGCGTACCTCGGCGGTGCAAATGGTGTCCGGCGCAGCGGTGAGCGTCAATCTGAATGACGCGTTAGAGAAGCTGGAAGAGGCCTCTTGTCAGGGAGCGCAGTTGGCGGTGCTGCCAGAAAATTTTGCCTGTTTTGATAGCGGTTCAGCGCTGAAGGATGTGGCTTGCCGAGAGCAGCAGCACGCAGAGATACGGGGAAGGCTGGCCGAGCAGGCTAAACGTTTGGGGATGTGGGTTGTCGCGGGAACGCTGCCATTGCCTGCAGCGGATGGTCGTTGTTATGCCAGCTCGCTGGTCTTCAATGACAGCGGTGAATGTGTCGCCGATTATCGCAAGTTACATTTGTTTGATGCCGATGTTGGCGATGCACAGCAACGCTACCGGGAGTCGGAACACTACGCTCCCGGTGAGCGGCCCTGCGTTATTGATACCCCCTGGGGGCGGCTTGGCGTAGCGGTCTGTTACGACCTGCGCTTTCCCGAGTTGTTTCGTCTAATGCTCGATGACGGGATGGAGCTGTTGGCGTTGCCGGCGGCGTTTACACGGCGCACGGGGCTGGCGCATTGGTTGCCCTTGCTGAGGGCGCGTGCCATTGAAAATCAGGTAGCGGTCATTGCGGCAAATCAGGGCGGTATTCACAGCACGCGCCGAGAGACATCCGGAGGTTCCTGCGTGATTGACAGCTGGGGGCGCGTACTCGCCGAACTCGGGTTTGGCGCTGGCATTGCGACAGCTGAGATCGACATGGCGGCGCAGCGAGCGCTGCGCCAAAAAATGCCGGTGTCACAACACCGGCGATTCTAGTTCTACGCCTGGCCTTCTTCTTCGTTGGCAATCTGCTGAAGTTCGCGCAGGTAGCGAAAGAGCTTGCGCGCTGCCGCGGGGGGCTTATTCGCCGCTTTTTCTTTGCCAGCTTGCATGAGTAATTGGCGAAGCCGCTGTCGATCGGCATTGGGAAAACGTTGCAGTGCCGCGTCGACGCCCTTCACGCCGGCGGCCAGCATATCGTCTCGCAAGCCCTCTAGCTCGTGAAAGCGTCGCGCCAATGCTTTTTGCCCTTGCTCCTGTTCAAGCAGCGCAGCTTCAATGCCGCTGGCATCAACGCGGCGCATCAATTTTCCGATGTACTGCATTTGCCGGCGAAGCCCTTCGCGGCTTTTAATTCGCCGCGCCGTGGCAATGGCTTCCTCAAGGTCGGGGTCGTTGATGGGAACCCGGGCCAAATCGGCATTGCTTAAGCCCACCAGGCGGCTGCCCAGTTTTTGCAGGGCTTCCATTTCGCGCTTCAGCGCGGTTTTACTCGGGCGTTCTTGATCGTCTATATCGGTCACAATAACGGTTGCTCTATCGGCGTGGCTTGAGTGGGCCTCAAGCGTAAAAATACGTGGCTAGTCCGAGGAAGGACATAAAGCCGACAACATCGGTAACGGTGGTTAACACAACGCCGCCGGCTAATGCGGGGTCGATGTTTAGCGCCTTCATTACCAGCGGCAAAATAGCGCCGGCCAGTGAGGCAGTGATCAGGTTAATTACCATGGCGGCTGCGATAATGGCGCCGATTAAGGGGTCGTTAAACCAGTAACTGGCGGCCAGCGCGACAATTAATGCCCACAGCAGCCCGTTCATGAGCCCAACCAGAACCTCACGATTAATCAGCCAGCGACTGTTATTGCGGCTGATATGGCCAAGGGCCATACCGCGAATCACTACGGTTAATGTTTGTGTACCGGCGACACCACCCATGCTCGCGACAATGGGCATGAGCACGGCCAGTGCGACGACCTTTTCAATGGTGCCTTCGAAAAGATTAATAACACCGGAGGCAATAAAGGCCGTCAATAAATTGATGCCGAGCCAAATGGCGCGCCGCGGCGCGGTGGTCATTACCGATGCAAAGGTGTCTTCGTCTTCATCGAGGCCGGCCATACTCATCAGTGAGTGGTCGGACTCTTCACGGATAACATCGACGACGTCATCGATGGTAATTCGGCCAAGTAGCAATTGATTGTCGTCGACCACGGGGGCGCTGACCCAGTCCCGCCGCTCGAAGAGGTTGGCAACATCGCGCGCGGGCATGGAGGCCACAATGGGCTCAACCTCGGTGTCCATGATTTCACGAACGGTAACGCTGGGGTCGGAAACCAGCAGCTTTCGCAGCGACAGTGAGCCAATGAACTGGTCATTGCGGTTCACCACCAGCAGACTATCGGTCATTGCGGGTAGCTCTTCGTGCCGCCGCAGGTAACGCAGTGCGACGTCCAGGGTGATGTTAGGTCGCACAGTGATGGTGTCGGTGTTCATCAGACCACCGGCACTGTCCTCGTCGTAGGACAGTATGTGCTCAACGCGCACCCGGTCTTGATGGTCCATCGACTCCAGCACTTCGCGAATCACGCGGTCCGGAAGTTGCTGGAGTATGTCGGCGATATCGTCGGTTTCGAGGCCTTCGGTGATCGCGGCGACTTCCTCGGCATCCATGTGCCGCAGGAACTGACTCTGCACCTCGTCGCTCAGATGCTGAAGGATGTCACCCTCATTTTCGGTATCGACAAGTTGCCACAGCACGCCCCGCACTTTTTGCGGTGTCGACTCAATAAGGTGGGCGGCATCGACGGGGGGCAGGCCGTTGAGCATACGCCGAATTTGCAGAAACGCGCCGGAGCCCAGAGCTTCATTCAGTAGCTCTAGGCGGCTTTCAGCTTGGGGCTTTTCTGCGGTTTGGGCCATATAGCTCTCTGCGTTGCGTTCGGCTTTCTGCTGGATAGCAGTCACACAGTGTGGCGAGAATTATCCTTTAATCTTCGCTGGGCAACAATTGCAGACGGACGAAATCACGCTGAAATGCGCAGTATTTGATTTATTCGCCTTCGTCAAAGCGGCGTTCGATCAAGTCGACGAGAGCGTCGAGGGCTGCTTGTTCATCTTCCCCTTCGCAGCGAATGTGCAGAGTCATGCCTTTGCTGGCCGCGAGCATCATCACCGACATGATGCTTTTCCCGTCGACCCATTGCTGCCCAGCCGATACCTGAATGCGAGAGGCAAAGGCGGTGCTGGTGGTCACGAATTTGGACGCAGCACGGGCGTGAAGGCCGAGTTTATTAATGATGGGAATTTGGATTTCTTGCATCGCCTTGTCCAGCCCAGGTTAGTGCTGAAGTTCGCGGTGGCGAACTTGCAGGCCAGGACAGGTGTCGCGAAGCGCCTTAGCCAGCTTTTCGGCCATGTATACTGAGCGATGTTGTCCACCCGTGCAACCGATCGCGATGGTGAAGTAGCTGCGACCTGCAGATTCTATTTCAGGCAGCCAGCGCTGCAGATAAGTGAGTATGTCGCTATACATCTGTTGGACTTGAGGCTGGGCGTCGAGGAAGTGCTGAACGGCGTCGTCGCGGCCGCTAAGGCTGCGCAGCGCCTCGTCCCAGTGAGGGTTGGGGAGCATGCGCAAGTCGTAGACTTGGTCGGCATCAATGGGTAGGCCGCGCTTAAAGCCGAAGGACTTTAGCTGTAATGCCATGCGGCTAGCGTCGACGCCGAGAACGCGGTCGCGTATGGTGGCGCGCAATTGATGCGCGGTCATGTCGCTGCTATCGATGGTCAGCGATGCCTCGGCGACAATGGGCTCCAACAGAGCGGACTCTTGTTTTATGGCGTCGCTAAGCGGCTGGGAGTCGGTGCTCAGCGGATGTCTTCGGCGGGTCTCGCTAAAACGCTTAATGAGCTTGTCGTCGCTGGCATCTAAAAAAAGAATGCGCAAGCTGGCCAGGCTTCTAACTTGTTTGCACAGTTCTTGGAAGCGGGCGAGCTCCGTCTGCGAGTTTCTCGCATCGATACAGACAGCAACCTGCTGATGGACTTTCAGGGTGCTTTGAGAGAGTTCGGTAACGAGTGCAGGCAGCAGTGACACCGGCAGGTTGTCGATGGCGTAAAAGCCTTCGTCTTCGAGCTGGTGCAGCGCCGTGCTTTTGCCCGAACCTGAGCGGCCGCTGAGAATGATAAGCTTCACGCCTAGCTCGCTACCGCACGTTCATAGAGGTTGCTGTCGCTGTCTGCGCTGCGAAGCTGCTGGCGGAAAGCGTCATCGTTGAAGGCGTTGGCCAAGCTCGCCAACACTTTAATGTGTTCGTCGTGCGCTTCGGCAGGAACGATCAACGCAAACACTAAGTCTACGGGTTGGTCGTCAATTGCTTCGAAGTCGATAGGCTCGGCAAGTTTAAGCAGCAGGCCGGTAATTTCGGTGCACTGCTGGCTGCGACAGTGGGGAATTGCAACCCCGTGCCCGATACCTGTGCTTCCGAGTCGCTCGCGAGCGAGCAGCTCGTTGAACAGTTCGTCGGCGTTGAATTGCGCATTATCCTCACTGACAAAAATAGAAATTTGTTCCAGTAGGCGTTTCTTGCTGCCCACAGACGTACCGCAGTGGGTACGTCCGGGGCTGAGTATTGAATCAAGGGTCATGTTTACGTTTCCGGAACATTCCCGGGCCTTTAGCGGCCCAGGTTTTTCTCCTTGTGTTTAATAAGCTGGCGATCGAGCTTGTCGGTGAGACTGTCGATGGCCGCGTACATATCCTCTGATTCACAGGTGGCGAACAGATCGGCGCCGGCCACATGTACGGTGGCTTCAGCTTTTTGAACCAGCTTTTCTACTGACAAGGTAACGTCGGTATTGGTGATATTGTCGAAGTGCCGTTGCAGCTTGGCGAGTTTGTTGTTGACGTAATCGCGAAGTGCCGGGGTGACTTCAACATGGTGACCACTGACGGTTATTTGCATATCTTGCTCCTTCATCGCTGAGAACATCCGGCGCCTCCCGGCGCGTTGTTTGGGCCTGTTCGGGCCTTATTAGACTAGTCTTTTCCGTTCGTTAGAGGGCGGAATGACTAGTGATTCCCTGTACTTTGCAATGGTGCGCCGGGCGACTTTGATGCCTTGCTCGGCCAACAGTTGGGTGATTTTGCTGTCGCTTAGCGGTTTCTTGGGGTTTTCTGCTGCAATTAATTTTTTGATCAGTGCACGAATTGCCGTGGAGGAGCACTCTCCTCCAGTGTCGGTCGATACGTGGCTGGAGAAAAAATATTTGAGTTCGTAGATGCCCCTCGGGGTATGCATGTATTTTTGCGTGGTAACCCGTGAGATCGTCGATTCATGCATGCTCACCGCATCGGCGATATCGTGGAGCACCAGCGGTTTCATCGCCTCGTCGCCGTACTCCAGGAACCCGCGCTGATATTCCACAATTTTGGTGGCGACTTTCATCAGTGTTTCGTTGCGGCTCTGCAAGCTTTTAATGAACCAGCGCGCTTCCTGGAGGTTGTCGCGAATATAGTCTTTGTCGCTGCTGGTGCCGCTGTCTTTGGCGAGCGATGCGTAGTGGCTGTTAATTTGGATTTTCGGGGCAATGTCTGGGTTTAACTCAACTAGCCAGCGGCCTTCTTTTTTGCTGACGAATACATCCGGTACCACATACTCCGTTTCGTCGTTCCCCACGCAGTCGCCGGGAGTGGGGTTCAGCGTTTGAATGAGTGCCAGGGTATCGCGCAGTTGGTCTTCTTTCAGCCGGCAGCGACGCATGATTTGGTTGTAATCACGGTTGCCGAGCTGGGACATATGCTGCTCGACAATCTGCAGTGCTTCAGCCAAGTATGGGGTGTCTGGGGAGAGCTGTCGAAGTTGAATTAACAAGCATTCTTGAAGGTCTTGGCCGCCGACACCCGGGGGGTCAAACTGCTGGATGAGGTGAAGGACAGCATTCACTTCTTCTATTTCGATATTGTCGTCGTCGAAGGCGTCCACCAGCTCTTCGGGGCTGACGGTGAGCCGCCCTTTATCATCGATCGCGTCGATGATGGCATCCGCGACGATGCGATCAAGGTCTGAGAGTCTGCTGAGATTGAGTTGCCAGCGCAGGTGGTCCTGAAGTGACTCTGAGCTGCCGTGACGATAGTCGTTGTTGTAGTCCTCGTCGGCGCTACCGGCCGCGGAGGAGCTTGGCGCGGAGCTTTGATAGACGTCTTCCCACTGGCTGTCTACCGGCAAATCTTCGGGGATGTCGCTGCGCTCGGCCCACTCACTGTCGGCGTCGTTGCTGGGCGCTTCCTCAGAAGAGGTCGTTTTTCCTTCAGCCTCATTGGCGTTGCTCTCGCTCTGGCTGTTGCTGCTCTGGGGTTCCGGGCTGTCGCTGTCTTCCTCCACTTCGAGCAAGGGGTTGGAGTCCAGTGCCGACTGAATTTCCTGTTGGAGGTCGAGGGTGGAAAGCTGTAATAAACGAATCGCCTGTTGCAGCTGGGGCGTCATGGTCAGCTGCTGACCGACTTTTAGCTGGAGCGATTGTTTCATAGGCAATGACTTCTACTACAACCATACCTGAGGGATTAAATGCCGCTATTTATTCATGTAACGACGATGCTTCAGGATCAGTGTAGTCCCGCAGCCGCACCGCTGCAATAGGCGTTTAAAGCAATTGCTGTGCCGATTTTTTGATCAAAGGGTAAATGTGTCGCCGAGGTAGATGTCTCGCACGATCTGGTTGTTGAGTACGGCCTCGGCATTGCCCTCAGCAACGATGCGGCCTTCGCCAACTATGTAGGCTTTTTCGCAGATATCGAGGGTTTCTCGCACGTTGTGATCGGTAATTAGGACGCCGATGCCGCGCGCCTGCAGGTGGCGAATAATCTGCTGAATATCGTTCACCGAGATGGGGTCTACCCCTGCAAAGGGCTCGTCGAGCAGAATAAAGCTGGGCTCGGTGGCCAGTGCGCGCGCAATTTCTACTCGGCGTCGTTCACCGCCCGAGAGCGCCATACCTGGCGATTGGCGAATATGGGCAATGTGAAACTCTTGTAGCAGTGCCTCGAGTTTTTCTTTGCGTTGCTTACGATTCAGGTCGCTGCGGGTCTCCAATATCGCCATGATGTTATCCGCGACGCTCAGCTTCCGGAATATGGATGCTTCCTGGGGGAGGTAGCCCACTCCATGTTTGGCCCGACCTTGGATGGAGAGTGGTGTCAGGTCTTTGTCGTCGAGCTGAATGCGGCCGCGGTCGGCGTTGACAATGCCGACGATCATGTAAAAACAGGTCGTTTTCCCCGCCCCGTTGGGGCCCAACAAGCCGACTATTTCACCGCTGTTAATGCTCAGGGAGACGTCTTTGATTACCTCTCTGCCCTTGTAGGCTTTAGCGAGGTTGCTGGCTTTCAATACGGGCATGTTAGCGGGGAGTCTCCGGGGTTTCGGGGGTGGTGCTTGGCGCGGGGCTATCGGTATCACTCACGCCCTGCTGAGGCTGTAGGGTCATTTGTACCCTGCCATCGAGTTTGTGGCTGCCGCCATCGGCAATGACCATTTGCTTGCGCCCGCTGTATACAATGCGGTCGCCACTGATCTTGGAGCCCTGGTGCCGGATGGTGGCATCTTTCTGTAGCAGGATTTCCTCCGCATTTAGGCTGTATTCAATGAGCCTTGCGCTGGCGACCACGACGCCTTCCCCGGCTCGGGGTTGTTGCTCAAAATGGGCGGGGCTGCCGTGGGCAATGACCTTGGTTACTTTTCTGTCAGCCTCGACAATAATCAGCTTGTCTGCGCGAATAATCAGGCTGCCCTGCGACATATTGACGTTGCCCGTGTAGATGCCGCGATTGTTTTCATAGGTGGCTTTATCTGAGCTGAGATTGATGGCCTGGCGGCGGTCATCGGGCAAACCATGCACGTTGCCGGCGAGGCAGAGCAGGGCGCTAATAGCGAAGGTGCGTAGATTATTGCGGTTCATAGTGTCCTTTTACCTTCGCGAGCAGCTCGACTTTCTCGTTGACGAGGTCGGCCGTCATGCCCTCCGACTGGGTTTCGCCATTGGGTAGTTGCAGTCGCAGTGGCTGATCCGTCGCAACCAGGCTTTGCTCCAGGTCAATGCTGAGTCGCTCTGTGTGGATTTGCGCTTCGCGAATTAAGTCTTCAACAACAACACTGCCACGCAACTGCAGTTGTTGGCCGTTTTGTGACAGTGTGCCGGTAATGGCTTGCGCCGTCCACGGCCGCTGCTCGCCGATATTGCCGATGTAGAAGGGCTGATTGAGGCGGATGCTACCCGAGGAAATCATTCGTTCGGCACTGTCTGCACGCCAGCGATATGCCACATTGCCGTCTTGGCGGTATTTCAAGCCTTCGATGCCCTGAAGGTGGGAGTCAACATCGGGGATGGCCTCAAAGCTGTCAGTCAGGCTCAATTTGCCGCTCTCGCTGAATTGCGTGAGGTAGATAACGGTGCCCGCTATGGCGGCCAGTACCGACAGGACCGATGCGGCGTTAATATTGAATGACGGCGCAGCCATTTACAGGAACTGCTCGAGTGCGTCGTTGAGCTTGCCTTGAGACATCAATATAAGCTCGGCGATCTCTCTCACGGCGCCACTACCCCCCGCAGCGCGCGTTTGCCAGTCGGCATGGCGGGCGACGAAGTGGTGACCATTGGCGACGGTAATGCCCAAGCCCGCTGCTCGAATCGCGGCTAAGTCGGGTAAATCGTCACCCACGTAGGCGATTTGATCGTAGCTTAACTTGAGGTCTTGGCGCAGTTCTTCAAGTGCCGTGCCTTTGTCTTCCCTGCCTTGATAGATTAGGTCGATGCTCAGTTCTCGCGCTCGTCGCAGCAGCAGTTCAGAGGTTCTGCCAGTGATGATGGCGGGGCGGATACCGACGTCGCGCAGCAGTTTAATGCCCAGTCCATCAAGGATGCTGAACGTTTTCATTTCCTCGCCGCTATTGCCAAAGTATAAGCTGCCGTCGGTCAGTACGCCGTCGACGTCCATTGCCAGTAGGGTGACCGTTTTTGCTTTTTCGAGAATGGTTTGCATGGTGTTCCCTGTTTTAGGCGACGCCGGCTTTAAGCAGGTCGTGGGTGTGGATCACGCCTACGGGTTTTGCGTGGTCGTCTAGAGCGACCAGTACGGTGATTTTATTATCTTCCATAATGCGCAGTGCTTCTGCGGCCAGTATGCCGGGCTTGATGCTGCGGCAGTTGGTGGTCATTACGTCGTCTATTTTCGCCTGATGAATGTCGACGCCGCGGTCGATCGCGCGCCGCAAGTCGCCATCAGTGAAGATACCCGCCAGGCTGCCGTCTTCATTGAGTACGGTGGTCATGCCCAGCGCTTTGCTGCTCATTTCCAGCAGCGCATCGCTGAGTTTGGCGCCGGCATTGATGTGCGGTATGGCGTCCCCAGTGTGCATAATATTGTCGATCTTCAACAGCAGGCGTCGGCCCAGCGCGCCGCCGGGGTGAGAGAAGGCAAAATCATCGGCGGTGAAGCCGCGGGCCTCCAGTAACGCGATAGCGAGCGCATCGCCCATTACAAGCGTTACGGTAGTGCTGGATGTCGGGGCAAGGTTCAGAGGGCAGGCCTCTTGTTCTACGCCGACGTCGAGGTGGACATCCGCACTGCTGGCGAGCTCTGAGTTGGGCTTCCCCGTCATGGCGATCACGGGTACGGCCAGTAGCTTAAGCAGCGGGATCAGGGTGACCAGTTCTGCAGTTGACCCCGAGTTTGACAGGGCGATAACCACGTCACCCGCGGTAATCATCCCCATGTCGCCGTGGCTGGCTTCCCCGGGGTGAACGAAAAATGCTGGGGTGCCGGTACTGGCAAGGGTTGCCGCGAGCTTATTGCCGATGTGTCCCGATTTACCCATACCGGTGACAACAACCCTGCCTTTGCAGTTAAGAAGAAGTTCGCAGGCGCGGTTAAAGCTGTCGTCGATACGCTCGCCGAGCGCGTCGACGGCCTCTGCTTCCATGCGAATAACGCGTTTAGCAGTGTCGAGATAGGAAGATGCCATCGTTGGGAGGAAACCTCATTATTGCAATAATGCCGTTAAGCGGCGGCTAATTTTCGCTATGATAATTTCCAATGTGAAAAATTAACAGGTTTACCTCGTCGTCGTGCGGGGAGCCAATTCCGTAAACTGCTGTCCTAGCAAGGGTGTAGGGCAGGCTATTCGCGGTAATGCGGGTCGTGGCTTAACTATCGGAGATAAAAAATGTTCAAACAAATGCTTTTGGCGCTGGGTTTGGTGGTGTTTGCGGGCGCCGTGTCGGCGGCTGACGCTCAGCGCGGGCCTCATGAGGTGGTGGCGGGTACCACGCAGGAATTGATGAAAGTGATTGAAGAGGCGCGCGAGTACGTTGCTGAAGACCCGCAACGTTTTAACGACGAAGTGCGTCGAATTATGGATGAGGTTGTGGATTTTCAGAGCTTTGCTCGCGGGGTAATGGGTAAGTACGGTAGTCGTGCGTATTACCAGAGCTTGCGCACCAAAGAGGAGCGGGAGCAGTTTCGTGACAATGTGATTCGCTTTACCAAGAACTTCAAAGACGGCTTGATCAATACCTACGCAAAGGGCCTGCTTGGCTTCAATGGCAACAAGATAGAAGTGCTTCCGCTGCCAGCCGATGCGGATTTATCGGGTAGCGTCGGCGTGCGTCAGCACATCTACGGTGAGCGTGCTGAGCCCTATGAAGTAGTTTACACCCTGCGCCGTGGGCGCGATGGCGACTGGAAGCTACGCAACGTGATCATAGAGGGGCTGAATTTGGGGCTGATCTACCAAAATCAGTTTACTACCGCGGTGGCGACCTATGATGGCGCTATTGATAAAGTGATCGACAATTGGACGGTTGCTCCGAGAGAGGTGATGGAGCAAGCCGCCAAGTGAAGACCTGCGGTGGTCTTCTCGCCAAGACCGCCGCAATTGCGTACAATTCGCCGCCTAATTTTTGTATTTACGGAATACCTTAGGCATGCAAGCAGAACAGATCCTGGCGCGACTCCGCGAACACTTCGCAGATGGTGTTTTTGAAGTGAGTGGGGAAGGTAATCATTACGATGTGCAAGTGATCAGCGATGCCTTTGCCGGTCTTCGCCCGGTGAAGCGCCAGCAGCTGGTATATGCCGCCGTAAACGACTGGATTAAAGACGGTTCTCTCCACGCTATTAATATTAAGGCGCTGACCCCTGCCGAAGCCTGATGGGCAAATAGGTAGTTGGCGGCGCAGGAGCTCTCATGGATAAATTATTAATCCGCGGCGGTGGTCCGCTCAGCGGAGAGATACGCGTTTCAGGTTCAAAAAATGCGGCCCTGCCGATACTGGCGGCGACGCTACTATCCAGTGAGCCGGTAAGAGTTAGTAATCTGCCCCATCTTCACGATATTACTACCATGATCGCCCTGCTGCGTAGCATGGGGACTGAGCTGTTGGTCGACGAGAAGCTCTGCGTTGAAATCAACGGCGCGACGACGAAGCAAACCACCGCGCCCTACGAATTGGTGAAAACCATGCGGGCGTCGATTCTTGTGCTCGGTCCGCTTTTGGCCCATTTTGGGCGCGCCAGAGTGTCTTTTCCCGGCGGCTGTGCAATCGGCAGCCGTCCTGTCGATCAGCATTTGCGTGGCCTGGAGGCCATGGGCGCGCAGATCGAAGTCGATGAAGGCTACATCACCGCAACGTGCCCCAACGGGCGCTTGAAGGGTGCCCATATTTTGTTTGATATGGTCACCGTCGGCGGTACAGAGAACGTTCTTATGGCGGCGTGTTTGGCCGAGGGGCGGACGGTTCTGGAAAATGCGGCGCGAGAGCCAGAAATTATTGACTTGGCGAATTGCTTGATCGCCATGGGTGCCAAGATTTCCGGCCATGGTAGTGCAACCATCACCATTGATGGTGTGGAAAAGTTAGGTGGCTGCAGTTATTCGGTGATGCCAGACCGCATAGAGGCGGGAACCTACTTAGTTGCTGCTGCAGCAACGCGCGGCAATATTAAACTGCGGGATATCGATCCCAACACGCTAGATGCCGTGCTGGTTAAGCTTGAAGAGGCCGGCGCGAAAATAGCGTATGGCGAAGACTGGATTAGCCTGGATATGGAAGGTCGACGCCCCAAGGCAGTGAGCTTCAAGACCGTGCCTTACCCGGGATTCCCCACAGATATGCAGGCGCAGTTCACGGCGATGAATGCGGTGGCTGAGGGCGTTGCCAAAGTGAGCGAAACCATCTTTGAAAACCGCTTGATTCAAACCCACGAAATGAATCGTATGGGTGCGAACATTAGTGTCGATGGCAATACCGCGTTGATTACCGGAACTGAACGCCTGAAAGGTGCGCCGGTGATGGCCAGCGACTTGCGCGCGTCGGCGAGTCTGGTGATCGCTGGTTTAGTGGCTGACGGTGAGACACTCGTGGATCGCATCTACCATATTGATCGCGGGTATGAGTGTATTGAAGAAAAATTCTTGTCGCTCGGTGCCGACATTCGCCGAGTAAGCAGTTAAAAAATATTAGTTTGGCCATTGCCGCAGGTGTTGCTGGTATAGCCTAATTTGGGAGTTGTAAGCGTGGATCAGCCAATTACCATAGCGCTAACGAAGGGGCGTATTCTCAAAGAGACGCTGCCTCTTTTGGCGGAGGCGGGTATTGAACCGCTGGAGGATATTTCCAGTAGCAGAAAGTTGATCTTCGCGACAAATCATCCCCATATTCAATTGATCGTGATTCGAGGTACGGACGTACCGACATACGTTAAGCTGGGATCGGCTGATATCGGCATCGCCGGTAAAGATATGCTGCTGGAGTTGGGTGCTGAGGACATGTACGAGCCTCTGGACCTGAACATCGCGCGGTGCAAGCTAATGACCGCTGGGCGGGTGGGTGAGCCTCTGCCTCAAGGGCGCGTGCGTGTTGCGACAAAGTTTGTAAACGTTGCTCGCCGCCACTTTGCCGAGCGCGGTATTCAAGTGGAATTGATCAAGCTTTACGGTGCCATGGAGCTGGCGCCGCTGATGGATCTTGCCGATCTAATCGTCGATATCGTTGATACCGGTAATACCTTGCGAGCGAACGGTATGGAGCCCTTGGAACTGATCTCCCCAGTAAGTTCGCGGTTAGTGGTGAACCGGGCGGCAATGAAGCGCAAGCACGCGGTCATTCAGGGCATTATCAACGACTTGGAAAAGGCAGTTAGCGCACGAGCCGCGGAGGCCTGAAAATGAGCAAGGCAGTGATCAACAGAATGAGCCGCAGCGCGCCGGACTTTGATGCCCGGCTCGATGCTTTGCTCGCCTGGGATTCTGTGTCGGATGCGGGTGTCGTGAGTACGGTTGCCAGTGTGCTGGGCGAGATACGAGAACATGGCGATTCCGCGCTGTTGGACTACACGCGTCGTTTCGATAGCGTAGAGGCGGAATCAGTCGCCGAGCTGGAGTTCAGCCAGCAGCAGTTGCACGCCGCATTGCAGCGTATTGACGCGAAGCAGCGGCAGGCTCTAGAGCGGGCGGCAGAGCGAATTCGGTTGTACCATGAGCACCAGCGCCAGGAGTCGTGGCAATATCAAGAGGCCGATGGAACGGTGCTTGGTCAACAAGTGCGTCCCATGGATCGCGTGGGGTTGTATGTGCCCGGTGGCAAGGCAACCTACCCGTCGTCAGTGTTAATGAATGCGATTCCAGCAAAAGTGGCTGGGGTGGCTGAGCTGGTTGCAGTGTCACCCACGCCGGGTGGTCAAGCGAACGACATGGTCTTGGCTGCTGCAGCGATTGCCGGTGTCGATCGACTGTTTGCGATAGGTGGTGCGCAGGCGATTGCGGCGCTTGCCTATGGTACCGAAACCATTCCTAGGGTGGATAAGATTGTCGGGCCTGGCAATATCTATGTCGCCACGGCAAAGCGGCAAGTGTTCGGCAGCGTGGGTTTGGATATGATCGCTGGCCCCTCGGAGATACTGGTTGTCTGTGATGGCAAAACCGACCCCGACTGGATCGCAATGGATTTGTTCTCACAGGCCGAACACGACGAAGATGCGCAATCATTATTGATATCGCCCAGCGCGGAATACCTTGATCAAGTGGCGGCAAGTATTGACCGACTTTTACCGACAATGGAGCGCGAGGATATCATCCGGCGTTCGCTGAGTGACCGTGGCGCGCTGATCGCTGTGGCCGATATGTCGGAAGCTATCGAGCTGGTAAATCGTATTGCGCCGGAGCACTTGGAGTTGTCCGTTGACGAGCCCGAGCAATATTTGCCGCAGATCCGTCATGCGGGGGCGATCTTTCTGGGTAGGCACACCCCGGAAGCCTTGGGGGATTACTGCGCAGGGCCTAATCACGTGCTGCCGACGTCTGGCACTGCGCGTTTCTCATCCCCGCTTGGCGTATATGACTTCCAAAAACGCTCCTCGGTGATTAACTGTTCTCCTGCCGGCGCAGCTGTGCTCGCTGAAACCGCGTCGGTGTTGGCGCGTGGTGAGTCGCTGACGGCACACGCTCGAAGTGCCGAGTATCGTCTCCGAGATGGGGGTGGCGATGAGTAGGTTTTGGAGCCCCCGCGTTAAGGAGCTTGAGCCATACGTGCCGGGCGAGCAGCCCAAGCTGAGCCAGTTGACGAAGCTCAATACCAACGAGAACCCTTTCCCGCCGTCGCCTCAGGCTATTGAGGCAATGAAGGCGGCGCTGGGCGATGATTTGCGGTTATACCCAGACCCAAATGCGGACAGCTTGCGGGCAGCGATTGCCAGTTATTACGGCGTTGAAGCCGGCCAGGTGTTCGTGGGGAATGGTTCCGACGAGGTGCTGGCTCATATTTTTAATGGTCTCTTCCAACACGGCCGCCCGCTGCTCTTTCCCGATATCAGCTATAGCTTTTACCCCGTGTATTGCCAGCTGTATAACATTCCTTTTGAGCGCATCCCGTTAACGGACGATTTTGCGATAGATGTTAGTGACTATACCGGCATCAACGGCGGAATTATTTTCCCTAACCCCAATGCCCCCACTGGCCGCTTGCTCCCCTTGGACGAGATTCGTCGCTTGCTGGCGGTGAATAACGAAACTGTTGTCGTTGTTGATGAGGCGTATATCGACTTTGGCGGCGAGTCGGCAGTTGGTTTGGTGAATGAGTATCCCAATTTGCTGGTAACGCAAACCTTCTCCAAGTCGCGTTCCTTGGCGGGCCTGCGAGTGGGTTTGGCGATTGGCTCAACAGAGCTGATTGACGCTTTGGATAGAGTAAAAAACAGCTTCAATTCCTACCCATTGGACCGCTTGGCATTAGCGGGGGCGGAAGCGGCGATTAACGATCGGGAGTACTTTACTCAGTGCTGCGATGCGGTGATTGCCGAGCGTGAGCGCTTGCGCGCTGAGCTCAGTCAGCGGGGGTTTGAGTCGCTGCCCTCTGCGGCAAATTTTTTGTTCACGCGCCACCGGACGCTGGCAGCTGCGGATATTGCCGCGGCCCTGCGAGAGGATGGGGTGATTGTGCGGCACTTCAAGCAGCCGCGTATCGATAATTATCTGCGTATTACCGTGGGCACTGCCGAGCAGCACGCTCAGTTGTTGGCGTCTTTCGACGCTCGCTTTCCCCGCTAGCCGCCCTGTTGCTCAGGGCGCATTGTAACTTTGGTGGTTACCGAGAATGGCTTGTTGCTGCGCAGCAGGCCTAGTCGAACGGTCTCGCCTGGGCGGGTGTCGGTGATGAGTCTCATCCCAGCGTGGCCGTCGCCAACTTTCTCGCCGTTGATCTCCGTTAAAATATCACCCAGTTGAAGACCCGCGGTGGCCGCGGGGCCATTTCTGGCTAGGCCTGTGATAACCACGCCATTGGTGCCCGTGCCCAGAGGCTGAACTTCAATCCCCAGCCAGCCCCTTACCGGCCGTCCGTAGCGGATGAGGTCGTTCATGGTGCGCAGTGCAAGGTCGGTGGGTATCGCAAGGCCAATACCTGTGGAGCCGCCACTCTGGGTATAGATAGCCGTGTTAATGCCCAGAAGCTTGCCGTCGCGGTCGATCAATGCACCGCCGGAGTTACCGGGGTTGATCGCGGCGTCGGTTTGAATAAAGTTTTCGAGCTGGCTCAATCCCAGTCCATAGCGCCCTGTTGCGCTGATGATCCCCTGGGTTACGGTTTGGCCAAAGCCGTAGGGGTTGCCAATGGCCAGCACAATATTGCCAACCCGCGCCTGCTCTGGTTGCCCGGCTTGAATGGCGGTTAGGTTTTCCAGGTCGATCTTGAGCACCGCCAAATCGGTGTCGGAATCACTGCCGATCACGCTGGCTAGCGCTTGGCGGCCGTCTTGCAGCATCACCAAAATTTCGTCGGCATCTTTAATAACGTGAAAGTTAGTAAGCAGATAGCCGCGCTTGTCGACGATAACCGCCGAGCCAAGGCTGCGCTCCAAGTGTTGCCGTGCCCTGCCGCTGCGGTTGAAGAAGTGCTTGAACAAGGGGTCGTTGGCGAGAGGGTGGCGCTGCTGTACCACTTTGGTGGTGTAGATGTTAACGACCGCGGGTGCCGCCTTCTCCACGGCTGCTGAATAATCGCCCGGTGCTGCGCCACCTGGCTGATAAGAAAGGATGAATAGCCCGAGCAACAGTCCGCAGATACTCGGCCAGAAAAGCGTTTTCAGAAAGTGCAGTTTCACCGCAGCGCCTCAATTTTCACCAGCATAATCGTTAGCCGGGAGCAGGGCTGTGGTTCTGGCGTCCGGCGGGGCGTGATAGCCTATCACGAATGTGAACGATTCCGAATTAACAAGGGGGAAATGTGGCGACGAGTGTGCAGGAGACGAGTTTGCAAGAGTTGGTGGCGGAAGCGAACGCCATTATGGAGCCTGAGGCGTTTACGGATTACTGCCCAAACGGCCTGCAAGTAGAAGGGCGGGCAGAGGTGCGGCGTATCGTCAGCGGGGTGACGGCCAGTCAGGCGATGATTGATGCTGCTGTGGACGCAGGCGCTGATGTCCTGCTGGTTCACCACGGTTTTTTTTGGCGCGGTGAGGACCCATGCGTAAAAGGCATGAAGCGCCGGCGCCTCCAGCGATTGTTAGAAAGTGGCGTTAGTCTTGTTGCCTACCATCTGCCTTTGGATGCCCACCCGGTGCTGGGTAATAACGCTCAGTTGGCAAAAGAGCTGGGTATTGTGGTGGAGTCGGGGTTGGACGGCTCGGCTAGGCCGGTCGGCAATGTGGGGCGTTTGAGTGAGCCGATGGCAGCGCGCGCCTTTGCTGCCAAAGTGGCCAGCGTTCTCGGCAGAGAGCCTTTGTTAGAGGCGGTGGGGGAGCACCCTATTTGCCGGATTGCTTGGTGTACGGGAGCGGCGCAATCGTATATTGATCGTGCGGCCGAGTTGGGGGTAGATGCCTACCTGAGTGGCGAAGTATCGGAGCCGACCATTCACAGCGCAAGGGAGCAGGGGCTGCACTACATTGCTGCGGGCCACCATGCCACCGAGCGCTACGGCGTGCGCGCGCTCGGTGCCACGCTAGCGGAGGCGCTGGGGATCGAGCATCAGTTTATCGATGTTGATAACCCAGCGTGAGCGGGGTTAGGCGTGGGGCGCTACCGGCGGTTTAGGCTCCTGTTCGGGTTCTGATTCCTTGTCCAGGCCGAACTCTTCGTGGAGGGCGCCCTTGCTGCCCGGTTGTCGCGGTGCATAGTCCAGTGGCTGCTGAGAAGGTTTGCCGGCAGCGGGGTTGCCCTCGAGGACGGGGCGGCCCTCGGGAAGGGTTTGCAGGGGACTGATGCCTGTGCTGTGCAGGTCGCGTGCGCCACTAGCGATGTGGTTGTGAACGTTGCGGTAGCTTTCTGCAAGGTCGTTGAGTAGCTCTGCAGTGCGGTCGAAGTGGCCGCTGACTTCTTGCTGGTAGTCCTGTTGCTGCTTTTGCATGTCGTTAAACTGCTTTTCCAAGGCAGCGCGACTCTGCTGTTCTGGCCTGATGCGGCTGAGCATAAAGTAGCCTGCGGCACTGCCTATCAGCAGGCAGATAATGGCTACGGCGATCAGGGTGCTCAATTCGTACACAGTGTTTCCTCCTTACTCACGACATGTTGTCGTGTTTCGCGACAGTATAACTGGCTCGGGTGATTGGGGCAGCCAGCTGAGGGGAAAAATTGCCAATTGGCATTGCGCTGGGTAAAGTTGCCGCCGTCAAAACTAGGGAGAGCAGTATGTCTTCACCTCTACAGCGCTACCAGAGAGATATTGAGTCGGGCGGGTTTTCCCATGACCAGGCTCAAGCGCATGCTGTTGCGTGTTTGCAGCGTTTGTACGAGGAGCTGATTGCTGCACCACCGAGAAGTCGGGGGCGCGGTTTGGCGGGAGTCTTTGCCAAGTTTCGTAAGGCGCCGCCGGTCGCATCTATTAAGGGACTCTATTTCTGGGGTGGAGTGGGGCGCGGCAAAACGTATTTAATGGATACGTTTTACGACACTCTGCCGTTTGACGATAAGCTGCGCGCGCACTTTCATCGATTTATGCAGCGTGTTCATCGCGAGCTAAAGGATCTGGCCGGGGAGAAAAATCCCCTGGTCATGGTGGCAGATCGCATAGCGGATGAGGCGAGGGTCATCTGCTTTGATGAGTTTTTTGTCTCCGATATCACTGATGCCATGATTCTTGCAGGCTTGTTCGAACGCTTGTTTGAGCGCGGCGTGGTGTTGGTTGCCACCTCGAATATTGTTCCCGACCAATTGTATAAAGATGGTTTGCAACGGGCGCGCTTTTTGCCTGCTATCGCCTTGATTCAAGAGAATGTTGAGGTGGTGAATGTCGATGGTGGGGTGGACTACCGTCTGCGGGCCCTCGAGCAGGCGGAGTTGTACCACAGCCCCCTGGACGACCAGGCGGAGGCCAGCTTGCAGCGCAGCTTCACCAGTTTGGCACCGGAGGCGCCCGAGGCTAATGTTGCGCTGGATATTGAGGGGCGAAATATTGTAGCCAAACACGTCGCTGACGATGTTGCGTGGTTTGAATTCGATGAGCTGTGTGATGGCCCCAGAAGTCAGTACGACTATATCGAACTGGCGAGAATCTTCCACGCAGTGGTGATTGGCAATGTGCCAATACTGGGCGCGGGAAGAGATGATCAGGCGCGACGTTTTATAAATTTGGTCGATGAGTTTTACGACCGCAATGTAAAACTGGTATTGTCTGCAGCCGCACCGTTGGCGTCACTGTATGCTGGCGGACGATTAGATTTTGAATTTGAGCGTACCCAGAGCCGTTTGCTCGAAATGCAGTCCAAGGAATATCTGGCGCGAGAGCACCGCCCATAGCGGCGGTTTACTCTCTTGGTTTTGTTTAAGAAAGCTGTGTTTTTAGCTTGAAAATCATTTGGCGCTTATGTAGTATTCGCGCTCTTTGTTCGGTACGGTCCCCATAGGCGAGATTCATGAAAACCTTTAGTGCAAAACCCAACGATGTCACTCGCGACTGGTTCGTGGTTGACGCCGCCGACAAAACATTGGGTCGTCTGGCCAGTGAGATTGCGCATCGCTTGCGCGGTAAGCATAAGCCTGAGTACACGCCTCATGTCGATACCGGCGACTACATTGTTGTTGTCAACGCGGAGAAAATTCGCGTAACTGGCAAGAAAACGACAGACAAGATTTACCATCATCACACTGGCTACCCCGGTGGTTTGAAGTCAATCAGCTTCGAAAAGCTGATCGATAAAGCCCCCGAGCGAGTTATTCAGGGTGCGGTTAAAGGCATGCTGCCTAAAAACCCCCTGGGTCGAGCTATGTTCAAAAAACTGAAAGTTTATGCTGGCGCTGAGCATCCTCACACTGCCCAACAGCCCATCGAACTGAATATTTAACGGAAGCGTACTATGTCAGCCACTCAATATTACGGCACTGGTCGCCGTAAAACTTCTTCAGCTCGCGTCTTTCTGAAGGCGGGAAGCGGTAAAATTTCGGTCAATGATCGTGAGCTGGATCAATACTTTGGTCGTGAAGTTGCTCGTATGATCGTTCGTCAGCCTCTGGAGCTGGTCGATATGGTTGAGAAGTTTGATATCAAAGTAAACGTCAGCGGTGGCGGCAGCTTTGGTCAGGCCGGTGCGATTCGTCACGGTATTACACGTGCGCTGATGCAGTATGACGAAGCCTTGCGTGGTGACCTGCGTAAAGCCGGCTACGTGACTCGTGATGCTCGCGAAGTTGAGCGTAAGAAGGTTGGTCTGCGTAAAGCGCGTAGAAAGCCACAGTTCTCCAAGCGTTAACCACTGCGGCCGAATGGCCGGAAGGCGCTTTGGCGGCTATCGGAAAACGCCCAACAGAAAAACTGTGGGCGTTTTTTTTTGCCCGTTTGAGAGGCGGGATAATGCTGGCGAGCAGGGAATTGATTGTCAGTCCGGGCCAAGTTCATTAGTATTTGGCCCACTTGAAATTAGCTGTCGCTCCCTTTTTGGGGCGGTTTAGTCTGATTATTCGTATGTTATGGGGGAAACGTCATGAGTAATGACGGCGTAAACACGGGGCGTCGGCGCTTTCTGACCGCAGCTACCTCGGTGGTCGGTGCCGCAGGCGTAGTTGGGGTGGCAACGCCATTCGTGGGCTCTTGGAATCCCAGTGCCAAAGCTAAAGCGGCAGGTGCACCGGTAAAGGCTGATATCAGTAAATTAGAACCGGGCCAAATGGTCGTAGTAGAGTGGCGTGGTAAGCCAGTGTATGTACTGCGCCGCACAGAAAAGCAGGTCGAAGAGCTTTCTACTATCGAAACGCATTTGAAAGACCCCGCATCTGAAGGCGCGCAGCAGCCTGAGTACATTGAAGGTGTTGCTCGCTCCATTCGGTCTGAGTATCTCGTTTTGATCGGATTGTGCACCCATTTGGGTTGTGCGCCTAAGCACCGTCCAGAAGTGGGTGTTCCCGACTTGGGTGGCGATGCCTGGGTAGGCGGCTTCTTCTGTCCTTGCCACGGTTCACGCTTCGATCTGTCTGGTCGCGTTTACGCGGGCTCACCTGCGTCGCGTAACTTGGATATTCCGCCATATTCATACGAAGGTGACAATGTACTCGTCATCGGTGTCGATCAGGGGGCTGCGTAATGAAGATGTTAATTGGTCTGCGCGACTGGGTTGATGCCCGCCTACCAATTATGCGTGCATGGGATACCCATATGGGTAAGTACTATGCGCCTAAGAACTTTAACTTCTGGTATTTCTTCGGTGTTTTGTCTTTGCTGGTGTTGGTAAACCAGCTGCTGACCGGTGTATGGCTGACAATGAGCTTCACGCCGAGTGCTGAGGAGGCGTTCCGCTCCGTTGAATACATCATGCGTGATGTTGAGTACGGCTGGATTATACGCTACATGCACTCCACTGGGGCATCGGCGTTTTTCGTTGTTGTCTACTTGCACATGTTCCGTGCCCTGCTTTACGGCTCGTATAAGAAGCCCCGTGAGCTGATTTGGGTATTCGGTATGTTCATCTTCCTGGCGCTAATGGCAGAGGCCTTCGTAGGTTATGTGTTGCCATGGGGCCAAATGTCATACTGGGGTGCACAGGTAATTATCTCGCTGTTCGGTGCCATTCCGGTTGTCGGTGAAGATATCGTGCAGTGGATCCGCGGTGACTACCTGATTTCTGGTATTACCCTGAACCGCTTCTTTGCTCTGCACGTTGTTGCGCTGCCTATCATTCTGCTGGCCTTGGTTGTACTGCACATTCTCGCCCTTCATGAAGTGGGGTCAAACAACCCCGACGGTGTTGATATCAAGAAGAACAAGGATGCCAATGGTGTGCCTCTGGACGGCGTTGCCTTCCACCCTTATTACACCGTGCACGATCTGACGGCGGTAGCGGTGTTCTTGTTTGTCTTCTGTAGCATCATCTTCTTCATGCCTGAAATGGGCGGTTATTTCATCGAGTTTGCGAACTTTGAAATCGCCAATGGCTTGAAGACGCCTGAGCACATCGCTCCAGTTTGGTACTTCACACCGTTTTACTCGGTGCTGCGTGCAGTTCCGGATAAGCTGTGGGGCTTCGTTGCATTCGGCGCGTCTGTAGCGATTCTGTTCCTGTTGCCTTGGCTTGATCGCAGCCCAGTGAAGTCGATTCGCTATAAAGGGCGGATCAGTAAGGTTGCTATCGTACTGTTTGCGGCAGCCTTCCTGATTTTGGGTGTGCTGGGTGTTAAGGCGCCGACCGAAGGCCGTACTTTGTTGGCTCGAATTTGCTCAGTGATTTACTTTGCCTTCTTCCTGCTAATGCCTTTCTGGACCAAGTGGGAGGCGACTAAAGCTGAGCCTACCCGGGTGACCGATGGCGGCATGGGCTTCTGGAAGAGCATGGGTGTTCTGCTGGTCGTAGCGCTGTTGACCATCGTTCCGCTGAAGGCGGTCGGTGCGGAGTCGGCGCATAACTGCGGCACTATGGATTGCGATGAAATTCAGACGGACGTTACCAATTTGCCGTCCCTGCAACGTGGCGCCCAGACCTATATGAACTATTGTATGGGGTGCCATTCTTTGCAGTACGGGCGTTATCAGCGTACTGCCAACGACCTGAATATCCCCGAAGACTTGTTTGAGCAGTACCTTAAGTTCGATCAGTCGGCCAAAATCGGTGCATTGATGACCAATGCGATGGATGAGGCCGAAGCAAAGAAATGGTTTGGCGCTGCGCCACCGGATCTGACGCTGGTTGCGCGTGCGCGTAACCCCGACTGGCTTTACACCTACCTGCGCACTTTTCACGCTGACCCTTCACGCCCTTACGGCGTAAATAACCGCGTGTTTAAAGATGTTGGTATGCCTCACGTTCTCGCTGAGCTGCAGGGTATGCCTGAGTGCGCACCGGGCCCGGTGCAGGCGGCCAATGGTGGTATACTGCGCGACCCGTTAACCGGTGAAGATGTGCTTTTCGATGAGAACGGTAATGCACTGAATCCATGTGGCAGTTTCACCTACGCTACTGAAGGGTCTTTGACTCCGGAAGAGTATGATGCCGTTATCTACGACTTGGTGAACTTCCTTGAGTACATGGGAGAGCCTATACAAGCGAAACGTAAGCGCATCGGCGTTTATGTGCTGGCGTTTATTGCGCTGTTCTTCGTCTTTGCTTACCTGCTTAACCGCGAGTACTGGAAAGACGTGCACTGATTTAAACCTGCTAATAGCTGGGTTTTATGGACGGGCGGCCTCAAATTGAGGTCTGCCCGTTTCTTGTCATATAGATTGATAGTTTGAGGTGAGTTCAATGGGCGTTGTTGCCAAGCGTTCTACAATGACATTCTTTTCTGATGCAGCCAGCCACTATAGCCACCGTGTGCGGATCGTATTGGCAGAAAAGGGTGTAACCGTCGATATTGTTGACGTTGATCCAAGCAACCTTCCAGAGGAAGTCGTAGAGCTCAACCCCTATGGTAGCTTGCCTACTTTAGTGGATCGCGATTTGGCACTGTATGAGTCAAAAGTGATGATGGAATACCTCGACGAGCGTTTTCCTCACCCCCCTTTGCTGCCGGTATACCCAGTAGCCCGTGGAGAAAGTCGCCAGTACATCTACCGCATTGAGCGCGACTGGTGCCGCCTGGTTGATGAAATTCAGAACGGCAGTCAAAAAGCGCAGGATAAAGCGCGCAAAGAGCTTCGCGACAGCCTGCTGACGATTGCGCCAATCTTTGCAGAAAAGCCGTTTTTCATGAACGAAGAGTTCACATTGGTGGACTGCTGCCTGGCCCCTATTCTGTGGCGATTAGAAGTGCTGGGCGTGGAAATTCCTCAGACGCGTCAGTCCAAGCCATTGTTGGAATACATGGTTCGCCTTTTTGAGCGTCCCTCATTCCAGGAGAGCCTGACCCAGAAAGAGCGTGAAATGCGCGGCGAAAACAGCGCGGCTTAATCACTATGGCAATGAACTCCAGCCGGCCTTATATGATCCGAGCGATCTATGAATGGGTTGTCGATAATGACTGCACTCCCTACATTCTGGTAAATGCCATGATGGAGGGGGTGGAGGTGCCCCAACAGTTTGTACAAGACGGTCAGATCGTTCTTAATATCTCTCCGTCCGCTGTTGTTGGCCTTGATGTTGGAAACGACGAGCTGGGTTTCCGGGGGCGGTTTGGCGGTGTTGCGCAAGATATCCGCGTGCCCGTTGCGGCTGTGCTCGGAATTTACGCCAGGGAAAATGGCCAGGGCATGCTGTTTGATGCCGAAGAGCCGCCGACAACACCGCCGGATGGGGCGGGCTCCGACGCGACGTCGGGCAGTAAGCCTCAGCCGGGGCGGCCAAGCCTGAAAGTGGTCAAGTAGCAGTCGTGGCTCGAGTCCTCGGGCTACTTACCTACCTAGTAGTATTCAAATACCCTTACTACTTTTTGCACGCCTTTTGTTTCGCTGGTCACGCGCGCCGCGATATCTGATTCACTCTTTGATACTAAGCCCATCAAATATACGACGCCCTTTTCGGTAACGACCTTGATGCGCGATGCGTCCAGCTGTTCGTTGAGGGATAAGCGGCTTTTGACTTTGGTGCTCAGCCAGCTGTCATTGCTGCGTGTGAGCATGCTGCTGGCTTCGCCAATGCTGAGTTCGTTGTGCACCTTTCGTACCTTTTTGAGCTTGTCGGCAACGGCGGCGGCTTGCTGTTTTAGCTCGGCGTTAGCCACTTGCCCCGTGAGCAACACAATGCCGTTGTGACTCGTGACGTTAATGTGCGCATCTTCAAGCTCCGGGCGGGTTTTGCGGATATTAACAGTGGCTTTGGTTTCGATAATTTGGTCGTCAATATAACTGCCAAGGCTCCGGCTACCGGGATCTTCCTGTATCGGTGCATCGTTAGTGGCGGTGAGTATCTGAGTACAGGACGCCAGGCTCAGGGACAAAGCGAGCGCCTGCAAGGTGCGTAGGTAAGTATTCATATCAATAACTTCCAAATAGTTGGCTGTCGATGAGTTCGCATATTGCGTGAACAGCGACAAGCTGCATTTCTGTTAAGCGGGCGGCATTGTCGACGGGGAAGACCAGCTCAATATCGTCAGCTTGTAGCAGTGCGCTAGCGTCACTGGCGTCTGGCCCCGAGAGGCCGATTACGCGCATTTCACGTTCGTGTGCAGCCTGTATGCAGCGCAGCGTATTCGCACTGCCGCCCTGATAGCAGATGAAAAGGCAGTCACCGCGATGGCCTAATGCTCGGATTTGATTGGCAAATATATCGTTGTAACCTGACTGGGATGCGATTGCCGTGGCGGTCGCTGAATCCGTCGTTAGCGCCATTGCTGGAAGCGCAGGACGTTCGTGCTGAAAATGATTGAGCAAGTTGGTAACAAGATGTTGGGCGATTAAGCCCTGAGTGCCCTCGCCACAACAGATAACTTTATTCTCGCTGAGCATGGACTCGACGATACCTTCACTGGCTTTCGCAATACCCTCACCAAGTGCTTCCATGGTGTACATGCAGCTCTCTATGTGGCGATGAAACAGGTCTACCACGTGTTCTGATTGATCCACAGTGCGGAATCCTTATAGCTGAAAGGCGTTAGGTAGCCAGTGTAGTTGGAATTTACCTTGCTGCTCCGATGCTTCAATGACATCGAAACGGCAGGGAAGTTCGCACTGGCTGTGGGTTGCTAGGTAGAGTGAGGCCGTTTGGATGATGCGCTGTTGCTTGTGTCGGTCGACAGATTCGGCACCACCGCCGAAGCGACGGTTATTGCGCAAGCGGACCTCCACAAACACCAGTGTCTCGCCGTCTTTAGCGATAATGTCGATCTCGCCAAAGCGGCTACGAAAATTTTGCTGGACGATGATAAGGCCTCGTTTGCGCAGGAAGTCGCAGGCTAAGCGTTCGGCGTTATCGCCTTTTTGCTTGCGGTTAAACAAGTTTATTCCTGGTTGGATGCATCGATGACCGCGACACCCCCGCGAATTTCGGCCAGAGTGAGTTCGCGCTCTATTTGGCCCAGGGCATTCAGGGTGAGTGTGCCGGTTTCGCCGAACACCTGCCCGCTGCCTGTGCGTAATTGATTAATACGCATATGCAAACGGAAGCTGTCTACGCCCAGGGCGTACATGCGCTGAAAGGCGTCGCTGCGAGCAAAGTGCGCATTGATGGCTTGGCGTATGGCGGAGTCACTATTGAACACCCAGGGAATATCGACAAAGTGAATGCCGTTGATGTCCCGGTCCCGGGAGCGGTCAGTGTTGCCGCGGTAGATGTGTGATGTCGCGTAGACGGGCAGGTCGCCCGCATAGTGATAAGCCAGGAGTGGCTTCACCGCGCGCCCTTCGTTCGGGCGAGCGACCAAGAAAATCATGTCGGCATCGCTGCGGCGATAGGGTTCGAAGTAAGGTGTCATGCCAATAATTTGTTGCAGGCGACGGCGACGCTGTTCACTTTGGTCGATATGAAGTAGTTGTTTTATGCGCTTGGAATAGTCGTTTGATTTCGCATTGAAGTTAGTGCTGTCGCTAATATATCCGCCGGCTTGTTGCCAGCGCTGCGCGAAGGCCTGTGCCACCTTGCTGCCCCAGTTGCCCTCCGGGGTGATGATCATGGCGCGTTGTAGGCCTTTATTGCGGGCAATATCAGCGATCTGCTGCGCTTCATCTTGCGGGTTCAGGCCGAATTGATAGAGGCCGCTGGGGAATTGATCCCCGTCGATACGATTGAGCGCCAGGGTGGGGATCGGCATCATTTTGGGGTGCTGACTAATCAGTTCATTGAGCTTTTCCTTGCGCAGCGGGCCAATAGCCAATTCGCAGCCGTCGCTAATGGCTTGATCAAGCAGCCGGTTGATGTCGCCGCTACCGCTATCGTAGAGAATAATTTCCGGGGTCCTGGCCTGGTTTTCCTGCGCCTGCATGTAGGCGGCGATAAAGCCATCGCGTATGGCCTTGCCATAACTGGCAAAGCGTCCGGTGAATGGCAGGATGAGCGCGAGTTTCGTCGGCTGGTCGACAATTAGGCTGTCGAGTTGATCCAGGCCACCGGGCAGTGGGTCGCGACCGGGGTGGTTGGGCCAGCGTGCCAGCCACGTATCGCGCTGGCGAATCTGCGCTTCAATATCGCCTTGATTGTCTTTGGCGACGGAGGCAAGTTCGAGCCAGCCGAGATAGTCGCGGTTGCTGGCGCTGTCGAGCTTGTCGAGCAGTACGGACGTTGGGATCTGCATCAGCGATTGCCAAATAGCGTCGCGGTTTTGCTCCTGCTGACTGGGAGTGAGCAGCGGATCGATAAATATCCATTCCCGGACGGCGGCGAGGTGGTCCCCCTCAATGGCAAACAGCGACGCCCTAAGTTGGCTGAATTGTAGTTGGCGCCGAAGGGGGGCTTCCAACATCGCCTGCTCAACTAATGGGTCTGACAGTTGAATCAGCGCTTCGCTAAACTCCGCGTGCGCGCGGTGAATCCGCGCCCTGACAAGGGCCAGACGAAGGGCTTGATTCGGCGTTAATTCCGGTGCGACCAAATCTCGTACGGTGTCGTCTGCGCGCCCCATTTCCCCGTCTCTGAGAAGCACTTCGGCCGCGCGCAGTTGAAGCTCCTGTGCGGCTTCTGGGTCTAGGCTCATGGCCTGTTGCAGCCACAATTCAACATCTTCGGATTTCGCTGTGGCGGGGTTAAACTCTGGTGCTTGCCGGTTTATCGGGGTGCTGGGGCGCTGGCGAATTTCATCGTAGCTTGTCAGGGGTTGCCGTTGCGTAGAGGTTGGCGAACTTGGTGCGCTGGAGCAGGCAGCGAGTGCTGCGCCAATGATCGCGAGCGCGAAAAATCTTGTCTTCATCATTATGCCGTTGTTAGTCTTCGCCAGCTGGTTCATTAGAGGATAGTCCTTTTGGAGTCGACTCCCACGCTTTATGTCGTTGCCACACCTCTCGGGAATCTCGCCGATATGGTACCCCGAGGGCTGGAAGTCCTACAATCGGTAGATCGGATTGCGGCTGAGGATACGCGCCGCAGCGCCCCTTTATTAGCGCATTTCGGTATTACTACCCCTATGATCGCCTACCATGACCACAGTGGTAGCAAGGATACCGAGCGCTTGCTCGATATGCTGCGCAACGGCGGTAGTATCGCGCTCATTTCTGATGCTGGCACGCCGCTGATATCAGACCCCGGTTATCGCCTTGTTGATGCGGTATTAGCAGAGGGGTTTCGGGTATCGCCAATCCCGGGGCCAAGCGCTCTGATTGCCGCCTTGTCGGTCGCAGGTTTGCCGTCAGACCGTTTTACATTTGAAGGGTTTATGCCCGCCAAAGAGCAGGCACGCCGTAAGCAGCTGGACGCCCTCAAGGCAGAACCTCGCACCATGATTTTTTATGAGGCCCCCCATCGGTTGCTGGATTGTGTGCAGGATATAGCGCGATGCTTTGGTGGTGATCGTGTAGTGGTGTTGGCGAGGGAGCTCACTAAATTGTATGAAACGGTGGCAAGGCTTCCGGCTGATGATCTAGTGGCTTGGGTGGCAGGCGATCGCAATCAGCAGCGGGGTGAGTGTGTGTTGTTAGTGGCGGGGTATCAGGCGAAGGAGGGTGACCTTAGTCCGGAGGCAGTGCGCTGTTTCGATATACTTCGCAGCGAACTGCCGATGAAGCAGGCAGCTTCAATGGCTGCGAAGCTTACTGGCGTTAAGAAAAACCGTCTTTATCAATATGGATTAGAGCAACCCCTAAAAAAATAGCATCTCGGGCTTGTGTCTTTTTAAACTACTGGTTATTCTTACAGTTGAGTCGGCTGGGCGGCCGCTCTGCGCGCAAGCGCGGGGAGGAAAGTCCGGGCTCCATAGGGTAAAGCGCCAGGTAACGCCTGGGGGGCGAGAGCCTACGGAAAGTGCAGCAGAAAATATACCGCCTACGTAGCTTCGGCTGCCGGTAAGGTTGAAATGGTGCGGTAAGAGCGCACCGCGCGACTGGCAACAGTTCGTGGCATGGTAAACCCCGCTTGGAGCAAGGCCAAATAGGAATCCTACGCTGCGACCCGCAGTGGATTCGGGTAGGCTGCTTGAGGTTTGCGGTGACGCAGGCCCCAGATGAATGGTCGTCCACGACAGAACCCGGCTTATAGGCCGACTCATTTTTTTCCCTTCTGATTATTCCTTCGATAGCGAATCATCTACTTAAGGATTTACTTTAAGTAGTGCATTTATCTGCTTGTTTTTCATGCTTTAGTTTTCTTGTTTTGTGCAAGTTCCGCGATTTTGCCTGCCATTTCACGACATATTTGCGAAAAATCCCTGCGTTTTACAGTGCGTCTTCCTTGACATAAATGCTGCGCAGTTCATATAGTGTCGCGTAGTGGTGAAAAGTGGCATTTTGTGGGTTCAGGTGGTGTGTGAGTGGATTTTGAAGGGATAAAGGTGGGCTAGCGTGTTTATCGGCAGCTACGCAATCACAATGGATGCAAAGGGGCGCATGGCGATTCCAGCCAAAGTGCGCGATGCCCTTTCGTCTGTGTGTGAAGGGCGTTTGGTTGTCACGGCTCATACAGAAGAGCGCTGTCTGCTGGTCTATCCCGAGCCCCAATGGTTGGATCTGCAGCCAAAGATTGAGGCCTTACCCAATATCCATCGCAAAGCTAGGCGCATGCAGCGCTTGTTGCTTGGTTATGCCACGCCACTTGAACTCGATGGTAATGGCCGCGTGTTATTGCCGCAGACCCTGCGTGATTACGCAAATTTGGAAAAGAAATTGATGCTTATCGGGCAGGGGAAAAAATTAGAGCTTTGGAGTGAGTCGGGCTGGAACCAGGAGCTCGATACCGGCGATGACGATGAGTCGATGCCGGAAGAAATGCTGTCGCTGTCACTTTAAGGGGGCGCTTTGGAACAGCATCTGACGGTACTGCGTAGCGAGGCGGTTTCGGCACTCATGGGGCCAAGTGATGGCTGCTATGTGGACGGAACGTTTGGGCGTGGCGGTCACAGCCGGTTAATTCTGGAAAGTTTGGGCGAATCGGGACTGTTAATGGGGATCGATAAAGATCCTCGTGCCTGTGAGTCTGGCGTTGCCTTAATGGCTGAAGACCGGCGTTTCCAGATGCGCAAAGGTTCATTTGCCGAGCTGAATGAATTGTTGGAGTGCGCTGGTTGGCGCGACGGTGTCGACGGTGTACTGCTTGATCTTGGTGTGTCGTCGCCGCAGTTGGATGAAGCTGAGCGCGGCTTTAGTTTTCTGCGCGATGGCGACCTTGATATGCGCATGGATACCGAGTCAGGTCAGAGTGCGGCGCAGTGGTTGGCTGAGGCGGAAGCGAGTGATATCGCGCGGGTGCTGAAAGTCTATGGCGAAGAGCGCTTCGCCAAGCGTATCGCGCGAGCGATTGTTGAGGCTAGAGCGGAGCAGCCAATAACAAGAACCCTGCAATTGGCAAAAATTGTGGCGGAGGCAAACCCCTCTTGGGAGAAGCACAAGCACCCAGCAACGCGAGCTTTTCAGGCGATACGCATATACATCAATAACGAGTTAGGTGACTTAGAGCGCCTGCTAGAAAAAGTTGTTGGGTGCCTGCGGCCCGGCGGTCGATTGGTCGTTATCAGCTTTCACTCGCTGGAAGACCGCATTGTAAAGCGTTTTATGCGCCGACAAGCCCAGGGCGAGTCGGTGCCGTCGTATTTGCCTGTTACCGATGACCAGGTAGGGCGGACGATGCGACTGATCGGCAAAGCAGTGAAGCCGAGTGAGCAAGAGGTGGCAGCAAACCCCAGAGCGCGCAGTGCAGTGATGCGAGTTGCTGAAAAACTGGGGGAGCGCTAGGTGGCGGCCGCTGGCAAGCCGAAAAAAAAGCAGCGCGAGAGCGCCGAGATTGCGCCTTTTGGCGGGTTTTGGGTGCCGCTGTTGTTTGTTCTGGTTTTGGTGTCAGCGTTGGCGCTGATTCAAAGCTCACACAAATCGCGCAAGCTATTTGGTGAGTTACAAGATTTACGACGCGACGCAATGCAGTTGGATGAAGAGTGGGGGCGTCTGCTGCTGGAGCAGAGCACATGGGCATCGCCCGATAGAGTGCAGAGTCTGGCTGAAGATAAATTAAAAATGAAAGCGCCTGATATGCGTGAGGTAAAAATGGTTAGGGGTTATGGCAAAGCAGGTTAAAGCACCGATATCGCCTTGGCGGTTTCGCGTTGTTGTGGCCGGCCTGCTGGTGCTGGCTGCCATGCTGCTTGCGCGCACCCTGACCTTGCAGGTGCTTGATGTTGATCGCGGCTATGAGTTCCTGCAGGGGCAGGGTAATGCTAGGACGATTCGCAGCGAAGTCATCCCCGCCCACCGTGGCATGATTTCAGACCGCAATGGCGAGCCGCTGGCGGTTAGCACGCCGGTAGCGTCAATTTGGGCTAATCCCAGAGAGCTGGGCAAGCAGAAAGACGCCTGGCCGAGGCTGGCACGCGCACTGTCGATGTCGGTTGCAGAATTGTCGAGAAAAATGGAGCGCTACAGCAATAGTCAGTTTATGTACCTGCGCCGCCATCTCGCACCGCAAGACGCGAAATCGATCCTCGCATTAAAAGTGCCGGGGGTTTACCTGCAGCGCGAATACCGGCGGTTTTATCCCGCGGGTGAGGTCACGGCACATTTGCTGGGTTTTACAAATATTGATGACCGAGGGCAGGAAGGCTTAGAGCTGGCCTATGACGAATGGCTCAACGGCGAGCCCGGGCGCAAGCGAGTATTAAAAGATCTGTACGGCAATATTATTCGGGAGATCGATGCCGGGAAGGAGGCGAGCCCCGGAAAGAGCCTCCAACTCAGCATAGATTTACGCTTGCAGTACCTGGCCTACCGAGAATTAAAAGCAGCACTTAAACGAACCGGCGCTAAAGCCGGTTCGGTCGTTATTCTCGATAGTAAGAGCGGTGAGGTGTTAGCGATGGTGAATCAACCCTCGTACAACCCCAATAACCGCAGTCAACTTAATCCGAGCGCATTGCGCAATCGCGCAGTGATCGACATGTTTGAGCCGGGTTCAACGGTGAAGCCGATGACATTGGTCGCTGCGCTCGAGAGTGGCCGCTATCAGCCGGATACTGAAATAAACACCCACCCCGGTTATATAAAGGTGGGGCCTAAGCTACTTAAAGACCATCGCAACTACGGTGTACTTACGGTGGCGGAAGTATTGAAAAAATCCAGCCAGGTCGGCACTACCAAAATTGCACTGTCGCTGGACGAGCAAGAAGTGTGGCGTGTTTTTCAGCGATTCGGCTTTGGTCGTGATACCGGCTCTGGATTTCCTGGAGAAAGCAGCGGCGTATTGCCTAACCGCCCGAATTGGCGAGCGATCGAACGGGCGACGTTGTCCTTTGGTTATGGCATGACCGTTACTAACCTACAGCTCGCTCAAGCCTATTCTGTATTTGCTAACCACGGCGTGTTTCAGCCGGTGAGTATGTTGAAGCGCCAGGAGCCTGCAGAGCATCGGCAGGTGATTGCTCCTAAAGTTGCCCGTCAGGTCGTTGATATGCTGGAGCTGGTTACTCAGCCCGGCGGCACAGCCACACGCGCTCGCGTAGCGGCATACCGCGTTGGCGGAAAGACTGGAACATCGCACAAAGCCGTTGCTGGCGGCTATGCGGAAGATCGCTATTTTTCGCTGTTTGCCGGCGTGGCGCCGGCCAGTGACCCGCGCATTGTTGCGGTCGTGACGATTGATGAGCCGGAAGGTGATTATTTTGGCGGGCTAGTGGCCGCGCCGGTATTCTCCAGTGTCGTCGCGGATGCGCTGCGCTTGATGAATATTGCACCGGATGATGTTGAGCCTGAAGCTGAAGGCGAAGACCGGGGGGATGCCGCCGCATGACCTCTGTAGCCCGCTATAGTAAGCCGAGTGAGTGCAGTCTGGGTGATCTGCTGCCTGGCGTCAGTGCCGATGTGGCGGCAATTCCCGTGAGTGGCCTGTGCCTGGATAGCCGAAAAATTAAGCCGGGCCAGGTTTTTCTGGCATTGAAAGGCCACGCTCACGATGGTCGTGACCATATCAATGCGGCCGTTGCGGCAGGTGCTGTTGCGGTTATTGCCGACGCGCCCTGCGACACCTCGGCTTGGTCGTTGCCGGTGTTGCCCGTTGACCAGCTGGCTGAGCGCGTTAGTGAAATTGCCGGTAAGTACTTTGCTCACCCCTCACAAGCTATGCGCCTGATCGGCATAACGGGCACCAATGGAAAAACCAGCTGCAGTTGGATGTTAGCGCAACTGCTTGAGGCCATGGGTGAGCCCTGCGGGATCGTGGGTACTTTGGGTAATGGTCGCTTGGGAGACTTGAAACCAGCGGGAAATACCACGCCTGACGCGGTATCTATACAGGCGCTGCTTGCCAGTTGGTGTGAGGGCGGCGCGCGCTGGGCCTCTATGGAAGTGTCCTCTCACGGTTTGGCGCAACACCGCGTTGAAGCGCTGCATTTCGATACGGCGATATTTACCAACTTAAGCCAAGATCATCTCGATTATCACGGCAGTATGGCGGCGTACGCTGCGGCGAAGGCCCGTTTGTTTAACTGGCCAAATCTGGGGCTGGCGGTCATTAATCGCGACGACGAATTTGGTCGTCAATTGATAGCCAGTGCATCGGCGTCGCAGATAATTGATTACAGCCTCAGCGATGCCGCTGCGCAGATTTATGTTGAGCGGCTGGCGAGCGATATTTCCGGCAGCCGAGCCGTACTGCACAGCCCCTGGGGGCAGATTGATATTGATACGCCGTTGTTGGGCGACTTCAATCTGGCCAACCTGGCAGCCGCATGCGGTGTATTGCTCGCCCGGGGCATTGCTCCACAGCAGATTGCCAACGTATTGGAGGCTCTGCAGCCAGTACCGGGTCGAATGCAGTGCTTGCGCAGCGAAGACGGGGTGCTGGTTGTGATCGACTACGCCCATACCGAAGATGCGTTGACGAAAGTGCTCGATAGCTTGCGTCCTGTATGCAGTGGCCAGCTGCTTTGTGTGTTTGGTTGCGGTGGCGAGCGAGACCGTGGCAAGCGCCCGTTGATGGGGCGCGCTGCAGCTGCTGGGGCTGATCGCCTTTTTGTTACTAGTGACAATCCTCGCAGCGAGGCGCCACAAGACATTATCGATGATATTTGCGCTGGTATTTCCGACGTTAGTGGCGTTGAGGTAGAGGTTGATCGCGAGCTTGCCATATTAGCGGCGATTACCGGTGCTCAGCCGGGTGATGTAGTGGTCATTGCCGGGAAAGGCCACGAGCAAAGCCAGGATATCGGTGGTCAACAGCTTCCTTTTAGCGACCTAGCGGTGGCCCATCGGGCTATCGGTCGCAGGGAGGCAATATGATTCAGCCAATGTCGCTGTCGACAATCGCTGCACTTTGCCAGGGGCGCGTTTACGGCGAGGATGTAGCGGTTTCTTCGGTGGAGATCGATAGTCGCCGAAGCAGTGACCAAAGTCTTTTTGTCGCGTTGCCCGGCAAGCACGTTGATGGCCACAACTTCATTGACGCCGCGGCGAAAAACGGTGCTGCTGCAGCGCTGGTGAATGTAGTGAGTGAACGCCTGCCATGCGTTCAAGTTGAAAACAGCTATGCGGCTATTGGCGCTATTGCCCGGGAGAATCGCCGGCAATACTGCGGCGCGTTGGTCGCGCTGACTGGCAGCAGCGGCAAGACATCAACCAAAGAAATATTAGCGGCGCTATTGAGCGTTCGCGGCAATGTGTTGGCAACGGCGGGCAATTACAACAATGAACTGGGTGTTCCCCTTACGTTGTTGCGGCTGACCGCTGAGCACGATTTTGCGGTGATTGAAATGGGTGCTGCCAAGGCTGGCGACATCCGCTACCTGTGTGACTTCGCTCGCCCTCGTGTTGCCATTTTGACCAATGCGCAGCCGGCACATATAGAGGGCTTTGGCTCGCTGGATGGTGTGGCAAACACCAAGGGCGAAATATTTGAAGCCCTTCCGGCTGATGGGCTTGCGGTAATTAACGCCGACGATCAGTACTGCTCGCGCTGGCAGGAAAGGGCCGCTCATTGCCGGCAGGTCACGTTTAGCGTCGAGTCTGCGTCGGCAGATATTTACGCCAGCGATATTCAGTTGGAGGCAGGGAGGTCGCGATTCACGTTGCACTGCTCAGAGGGCAGCGTAGCGGTCGAGTTGCCCCTGCCGGGTCGCCATATGGTTGCCAATGCCATGGCGGCGGCTGCGGCCGCGTTAGCGCTGGGCGTTGAGCTTGGGCAATTGGCCGAGGGATTCCGGCTGGTACGAAATGCCAAAGGCCGGCTGTCGCGGGAAACGATCGCAGGTGTCACGCTTATCGATGACAGCTACAACGCCAACCCAGGCTCGGTGCGAGCGGCGATTGATGTGCTGGCCAGTGAGCCGGGGCAACGTGCATTGGTGCTCGGCACCATGGCTGAGCTGGGAGAGAACGCCGCTGATCAGCACCTGCGAATTGCCGAGTATGCCGCGAAAGCGGGTATCGAGCGTTTTATTGTCGTTGGCGAATACGCCAATGCGATGGCGGCGTGCTTTGGCGAGGGCGCGCGCGCTTATAGCGATAACTCAGCGCTGCTATCGCAGCTGGCTGATGACACACAGGGCATTGATGCCTTGCTAATTAAAGGATCCCGCAGCGCCGCAATGGAGGCCGTGGTGCAGGTATTACAACAACAATTGTCCAAGGGGGACAGCTGACATGCTGTTACTGTTATCAGAATACCTGAGCCAGCATATTAGCGGATTTGCGGTTTTCCAATATCTTAGTTTTCGCGGCATTCTTGGGGTGTTAACCGCCTTGGCCATTTCGTTGTTAGTCGGGCCGGCGATGATCCGCAAGCTGAACTTCTATCAAATTGGTCAGGCTATTCGCGATGATGGCCCGAAGTCCCACCTGAGTAAGTCCGGGACTCCGACCATGGGTGGTGCCTTAATTCTGGTCGCGATATTTACCAGTACCTTACTGTGGGCAGATCTGCGCAACCCCTTCGTGTGGACCGTATTGATCGTCACCTTTATTTTCGGCGCAGTGGGATGGGTCGATGACTACCGCAAGGTTATCGAGCGCAACCCCCGTGGACTGCCCGCGCGGTGGAAGTACTTCTGGCAAAGTGTTGCGGGCATCGGCGCTTCGGTTTTCTTGTACATCACCGCTGACAGTCCTGTCGACACTACGCTGTACTTCCCGTTCTTCAAAAATCTCAGCTGGCAAATGGGGCCGCTGTTTATGGTGCTGTGTTACTTCGTGATCGTTGGCGCCAGCAACGCGGTGAACCTGACTGACGGTCTAGATGGCTTGGCGATTCTGCCCACGGTATTAGTGGGCGCAGCGCTGGGCTTGATTGCCTACCTTACCGGGCACGTGAAGTTTGCTGAGTACCTGCATATTCCCTACGTGGCGGGCGCTGGAGAGCTCATCGTGATATGCGGCGCCCTGGCTGGCGCAGGGCTCGGTTTCCTGTGGTTTAACACCTATCCAGCGCAAGTTTTTATGGGTGATGTGGGCGCCCTGGCTCTGGGCGCAACCCTGGGTTGTATAGCGGTGATTACCCGCCATGAAATCGTGTTTTTCATCATGGGCGGCATTTTTGTATTAGAAACGGTGTCGGTCATTTTGCAGGTTGCATCGTTCAAGCTGACGGGGCGGCGCATTTTCCGCATGGCGCCTATCCATCATCACTTTGAATTAAAGGGGTGGCCTGAGCCGCGGGTAATCGTACGTTTTTGGATCATTACGGTGATGCTGGTGCTGTTTGGCCTGGCAACATTGAAGCTACGGTAATAAGAGAGGCAAGGTGAGCGTAATAGCGTCGGACAATAAACGCGTCATTGTGGGGATCGGAGCCACCGGGCTTTCTGTTGCCCGCTATTTGAGTGCGCGTGGCTTGCCCTTCGCGGTTGCCGACAGTCGAGAGCAGCCGGCAGGGCTCGATGCCTTTCGCCAGGCGTTCCCCGATGTTGAACTGCAGCTTGGCCCCTTCTCTGAAGACCAGTTTATCGGCGCCGGCGAATTGCTGGTGAATCCTGGTATCCCGTTGAGCGAGCCGGCGATTGCCGCGGCCTCGGCGGCGGGTGTTCGCGTCAGCGGTGACATTGATTTATTTCACCAAGCGGCCGGTGCGCCGATTGTGGCAATCACCGGATCCAATGGGAAAAGCACGGTCACCACGCTGGTGGGCTTAATGGCCGAGCGGGCCGGCATTCGCGTTGCGGTCGGCGGGAACTTGGGCACGCCTGCTCTGGAGTTGTTGGACCACAATGTGCAGCTGTATGTATTGGAGCTCTCGTCCTTCCAGCTAGAGCGCTGTGCAATGCTTGGGGCAGAGGTGGCGACAGTGCTGAATATCAGTGCCGATCATTTAGACCACCACGGCAGCATGCTCAACTATCACCAAGCGAAACACCGAATTTTTCAAGGCTGCAAAAAAGCCGTTGTCAATGCTGACCAGTCACTCACGCAGCCCCTGGTGCCCGACGATGTCGAGGTATGGAGCTTTTCGCTGGGTCACTCAGATTTTCGGCGCTTTGGCGTTTTGGAGCAGCCGGGTGGACGCTACTTAGCACTGGCGCGCGAACCGCTAATGGCGGCAAGTGAATTGCGCATAGCGGGGCGCCACAACCTGAGCAATGCACTGGCGGCACTGGCCATAGGTGCCGCAGCAGGGATTGATACACCGGTAATGCTTGACGCCTTGCGAGAATTTTCGGGCTTGCCGCATCGCTGTGAGTTTGTGGCAGAAATCGATGGTGTGCGTTTTTACAATGATTCAAAAGGCACCAATGTCGGGGCATCGGTATCGGCAATAGAAGGCTTAGCTGAGACCGGGAAAATCGTATTGATTGTCGGTGGCTTGGCCAAGGGCGGGGAGTTTTCGCCACTGGCTGAAGCCATGCGCAGAAGTGGCCGAGCGGCAGTGGTGATTGGCGAGGCGGCTGCTGCGATCGAAGCCTGCCTCGGTGAACACGTACCTTGTCGCCGCGAGCAGAGTATGGCGACTGCCGTGCAAGGCGCGTTTGCCTTTGCACAGGCCGGAGACGTTGTACTCCTTTCTCCGGCCTGTGCGAGTTTCGACATGTTCCGCAGCTACAGCGATCGCGGCGAACAGTTTAGTGCCGCCGTGCGGGAGCTTGCCCATGGTTAAGCCCCTAATGATTTGGCAGGAAGTTCAGCAAATAGATCGGCACTTGCAGTTGCTGTTATTGGCATTGCTGGCCGTGGGCTTTATCGCGATGACCTCGGCATCGGTAGAACATGCCGCTAGTCGCTATGGCGACACGTTCTTCTTCGCTAAGCGCTACGGCATGCATTTTACGTTGGCGCTGGCATTGAGTGCGGTGATGTATCTCACCCCCATCGATTTTTGGGAGAAAACCGGTTGGTTGTGGTTGCTGATTGGCTTCTTGTTGTTAGCGCTGGTGCTGGTACCGGGCGTAGGGCGTGAAGTAAACGGCAGTCGCCGCTGGTTGGCGGTGGGGCCATTGACGCTGCAGGCCTCGGAATTTGTGAAGCTCTTTGTCATCTTTTATTTGGCGGGCTACTTGGTCCGTCGCGGCGATGAAGTGAAGGAGCGTTGGTCTGGGTTTATCAAACCGATGGCCGTGTTATTTGCGCTGACTCTGCTACTGATGTTGGAGCCGGATTTTGGTGCCACGGTGGTAACTGCCGGCACTGCCTTTGTGATGATTTTCTTGGGTGGCGTGAAACTTGGCCAGTTTTTATTGGTCATTCTTGGCTGCCTTGCTGGCGCTGTTGCGCTGGTGATTTTTGAACCCTATAGGATGAAGCGTTTAACGGCATTTACCGACCCTTGGGCAGACCAATTCAATAGCGGCTATCAGCTTACTCAGTCATTGATTGCTTTCGGTCGCGGCGAACTGACGGGCGTTGGTTTTGGCAATAGCGTACAGAAGCTGTTTTACCTTCCCGAGGCGCATACGGATTTTGTGTTCGCGATTTTTGCCGAGGAGTTCGGGTTTATCGGCACCTTGGTCATCCTGGGGCTATTTGTTGGGCTGGTGGGGCGTATCTTGGCAATAGGTCGGCATGCGGAGCTTACCAGTAGGCGTTTTCATGCCTTTGTTGCCTACGGCGTGGCGATGATGATCAGCGCCCAGGCATTTATCAATATGGGAGTGAATACCGGCTTGTTACCGACCAAGGGTTTGACCCTGCCCTTCTTTAGTTACGGTGGTAGCAGCTTGATGGTGTGTATGGCCATGGTGGCATTAGTTGCGCGAATAGAACGTGAATGCAGGGGGGAGCATGGCCGATAAACCCTGTGTACTTATTATGGCTGGTGGCACTGGCGGGCATGTTTTTCCGGCGTTATCGGTGGCCGGGGTATTGTCTGAGCGCGGTGTTGATGTCCATTGGCTGGGTACTGCCGCGGGTATTGAGGCGCGATTGGTCCCTGCCGCGAATATTCCTTTGCATTGTTTGAATATGGCGGGTGTGCGCGGTAAGAACCCGATTTTTCGCATTGCTGCCTTGTTTAAGGCGGGGGCTGCGGTGCTGCAAAGCATGAGACTGCTGCGGAAGATCAAGCCGTTTTGCGTTATTGGCTTGGGTGGCTACGCCTCGGGCCCTGGTGGCTTGGCCGCAAGAATTCTGGGCATTCCGGTATTGATACACGAGCAAAACGCCGTCGCCGGTACGACCAATCGGGTGTTGGCGAAGCTGGCGCGGCGCTGCCTGACCGGTTACCCAATCGCTCTTGGCGGCGCAAAAAGCTGCTATATCGGCAACCCTGTGCGCGCTGAAATCGCCAATATTGCTGCACCGGAACAGCGCTTATCCGGCCGGGAAGAGGACTTAAGGGTGCTTGTGCTTGGGGGCAGCTTGGGCGCGAAGGCCATAAATGACTGCATGGTCAAGGTGTGGCCAATGCTGTCAGGGCTCAGCGGGGTGCAGCTGTGGCACCAGACCGGTCGCGCTCACGAAAGTGTGGTGCGGGAGGCCTACCAAGCCATCGGCGCTGAGGTGCGCGCCGATGCCTTTATTGATGATATGGCAGAGGCCTACAGCTGGGCGGATGTAGTGATATGCCGGGCTGGGGCGTTGACGGTAGCAGAGCTTGCCGCCGCTGGTTTGCCAGCGATTCTTATCCCCTTGCCGCATGCCATTGATGATCATCAGCGGGCCAATGCCCAGTGGTTTGTCGATGGTGGGGCGGGTGAAATCCTCGATCAAAAAGATCTGACCCCCGAGGTCGTGGCGGCACGCTTAACCGACCTTGCAGCGCAGCCTGATTTGCGCCTGCGCCAAGCTAAATCGGCGCGGGCCTTGGCGAAAGTTGATGCTGCCGAAGTAGCTGCGGACTACTGTATGGAGTATGCCCATGGTCACTAAGCATCCTTTCATCGTTCCAGAGATGCGGCGTGTGAAGCGCATTCACTTTGTGGGGATTGGCGGCGCGGGGATGTGCGGTATTGCCGAGGTATTGCTTAACCTTGGTTACGTCGTCTCTGGCTCGGACTTGAAGGCATCGCCCAGCACGGCGCGGCTGCAGCGCCTGGGCGCCAGTATTGCTTTCGGCCACGATGGCGAGCGTATTGGCGGTTGCGATGTTGTGGTTGTCTCGAGTGCGGTGAACAGCGACAACCCCGAAGTTATCGCCGCGCGCGAATTGCGTATTCCTGTTGTGCCGCGCGCGGAAATGTTGGCTGAGCTGATGCGTTATCGGCACGGCATTGCGGTTGCTGGCACCCATGGAAAAACGACGACTACCAGTCTGATTACCTCCATTTTCGCCGAAGCGGGCCTTGACCCGACATTTGTTATCGGTGGTTTGGTAAACAGTGCGGGCACTAATGCGGCGCTGGGCGAAAGTCGTTATTTGGTCGCCGAGGCCGATGAGAGTGATGCCTCGTTCTTGCATCTGCAGCCCATGGTGTCGGTGGTGACCAACATTGAAGCGGACCACATGGATACCTACGACGGCGATTTTGGCCGTTTGAAGAAAACCTTTATCGAGTTTTTGCACAATCTACCGTTTTACGGTGTGGCCGTGGTGTGCGTTGACGACCCGGTGATTCGAGAGTTGCTCCCTGAGATTGGTCGCCAGACGCTGACCTATGGATTTTCTGAGGACGCGGATTTTCGTATTCAAGACGTCAAGCAAGACGGACTGAAAAGCTATTTCACCGTTGCGCGTCGCAGTGGCGAGGCCTTGTCGCTGTGTATTGGGCAGCCGGGTATTCACAATGTGCTTAACGCGACAGCGGCTGTGGCGGTGGCGAGTGACGAGCGTTTGGCTGACGAAGCCATCTGTCGAGGCATTGCAAATTTTCAGGGTGTGGGGCGTCGCTTCCAGCGTTACGGCGAACAAGCACTCGCCGACGGCAGCTTTATGTTGGTCGATGATTACGGCCACCACCCCACCGAAGTTGCCGCCACCCTGGCCGCGGCGCGCCAGGCCTGGCCGGATAGGCGCTTAGTGATGCTATATCAGCCGCACCGCTACACCCGTACTCGCGACCTTTACGAAGATTTCGTCAAGGTACTGGGCAGCGCCGATGCGCTGGCGCTGTTGGATGTCTATGCCGCCGGTGAGAGCCCGATCCCCGGTGCTGACAGCCGCAGCCTGTGCCGCAGCATTCGCTTGCAGGGAGCGCTTGAGCCGCTGTTTATCGATGGGCCGGAGCATGTTTTTGAGCAGCTCAAGCCTCACTTGCGCCCCGGTGATGTGCTGTTGACGCAAGGTGCCGGCAATATCGGCGCAGTTGCGCAGCAACTGGCCAATCAGGATTGGACATAAGTAATGACGAAAGTAGTGCTCAACGACATTGTGCAGGCGACAGACGGCAGAGTCGCCGTGCTACTGGGTGGCAACAGCGCAGAGCGCGAAGTCTCGCTGCGAAGTGGCGCTGCCGTTGCTGACGCGCTAGCCGCTCAAGGTTTGGCGGTTACTAAGATTGATACCGCTGGCGATGCCTGGATGAGTGAGCTTGCGACGTTCTCTCACTGTTTTTTGGCGCTGCACGGCCCCGGTGGCGAAGACGGTACCGTTCAAGGTGCGCTGGAATGTTTGGGAGTACGTTACACCGGCAGTGGTGTGATGGCTTCGGCGCTGGCAATGGATAAATTGCGTTGCAAATTATTGTGGCTGGGCTGTGGGCTTAGCACGCCGAAGTTTGTGGAGTTGGACGAGCACAGCAATTGGTCGGCGATCGCCAACGAGCTGGGTGAGGCCATTGTAAAACCCGCTTGCGAAGGCTCCAGTATTGGCATGTCGAAGGCGTGTAATGCCAGCGAATTAGAGCAGGCGTGGCTTGCGGCCAAGCCCTATGGGCGGGTGTTTGCTGAGCAGTGGGTAAGCGGCGGTGAATATACCGTGGCGATACTCGATGGCGAGGCTTTGCCGGCTATTCGTTTGGAAACCGATGCGGCGTTTTATGACTTTAATGCCAAGTATTTATCGGATAGCACCCGCTATCACTGCCCGGCGGGATTGAGCGATCAGGATGAGGCGGAGTTGCGAGATCTCGCGTTAAAGGCCTTCAACGCCGTTGGCTGTCGAGGTTGGGGCCGGGTTGATGTAATGCGTGGTGCCGACGGCCGTTTTTACTTGTTGGAAGTCAACACCGTGCCGGGAATGACGGATCACAGTTTGGTGCCCATGGCCGCTAAGCAAGCCGGTATGAGTTTCGAGCAGTTGGTGCTGCGGGTGTTGCACAGCAGCCTTGCCGGTGGGGCAGACGCGAATGGCCGCTAAGCAAAACCGCTTTAAAAGCTCTCGCAAAGAGACAGAGCGCAGTAAGCGCGGCAATCGCCGTGAGTGGGGCCGAATAGCCAACAGGCTGCTGTTGTTAGTTGCTGTGCTTGGTTTTGTTTACGGGGTCGAGCGACTGTCGGCCAAATTGGATGCCATACCCGTGGAGCGGGTGGTGTTCGCCGGTGATTTGCAGCGTGTGGATCGCGATGTGTTGGTTGAACGGGTTACCGGTCAGTTAGCGGTTGGGTATATCGGCTTGGACCTCGAGGCCATTCAGGCCGAGCTTGAACAGGAGCCGTGGGTATATCGGGCAGTGGTGGAGCGGCTTTGGCCGCGGGAACTGAAGATCACCATTGTTGAAGAAACCCCGATAGCCGTGTGGGGGCGGGGCGGCTTGCTCAACCATCGGGGGCGGATTTTCGTTCCCCAGGATGGCAGCGACTACGGCACAGACTTGCCGCGCTTGGATGGCCCGAAGGGCAGCGCAATAGAAATAATGCGGCAGTATCGGTTGATGAGTCAGTTGCTGGGTGATGAACAGCTCACCCTACAACACCTGGAGATGGATGCGCGGGGCAGCTGGACCGCCCGCATCGATGAGAATGTGGAGCTGGTGTTAGGGCGTCAGGAGCCACTGGAAAAATTACGGCGATTTCTGTGGGTTTACCGCAAGTATTTAGCGGCAGATTTCGCCACCGTTGCGCGGGTTGATATGCGCTACATAAATGGTCTCGCGGTTGCGCGGACTCAACACAGTGATAAGGGATAACTATGCACAGTGCGTTAGGGGAAATAGTAAGCGGCAAAGCACGCTCACACTATGCGCCGTGCAGAGCTTGGGGGAAGTGCAGCTATGTCTAATTCAAACGCCGGAAGAATGGTCGTCGGCCTCGATATCGGTACGTCGAAAGTCGTGGCGATTGTCGGTGCCATTAACGACGAGGACAAACTGGAGATCGTTGGCATTGGCTCTCACCCATCGCGCGGCTTAAAGAAAGGCGTGGTGGTGAATATTGAGTCCACCGTGCAATCCATTCAGCGGGCCATCGAAGAAGCTGAGCTGATGGCGGGCTGCGAGATCCACAGTGTGTATGTCGGGATTGCTGGCAACCATATTCGCAGCTTGAATTCCCACGGCATTGTCGCCATCCGCGATCGCGAGGTTTTCCAGCTGGATCTGGATCGCGTTATCGATGCCGCGCAGGCGGTAGCGATCCCTGCGGATCAAAAGGTGCTGCATATCCTGCCACAGGAATTCGTTATCGATGAGCAGGAAGGCATAAAAGAGCCGCTCGGGATGTCGGGGGTTCGGCTCGAGGCCAAGGTGCACTTAGTCACCTGTGCGGTGAATGCCATCCAAAACATTGAGAAGTGTATTCGTCGCTGTGGGCTGGAGGTTGAGGACGTCATTCTGGAGCAGCTGGCATCGAGCTATTCCGTGCTGACCGACGACGAAAAAGAGCTGGGAGTTTGTCTGGTCGATATTGGCGGTGGCACCAGCGATATCGCCATCTTTACCGACGGTGCAATTCGCCATACAGGCGTGATTCCCATTGCTGGCGACCAGGTGACCAATGACATTGCGATGGCCTTGCGCACGCCAACCCAGTACGCCGAAGAGATCAAAATTAAATACGCCTGCGCCTTAACCCAGCTTGCCGGTGAGGGCGAGACGATCAAGGTTCCCAGCGTTGGGGAGCGGGCGCCGCGCGAGTTATCACGTCAAGCGCTAGCGGAAGTCGTCGAGCCCCGCTACGACGAGTTGTTCACCTTGGTGCAGGCTGAGCTGCGACGCAGCGGCTACGAGGATTTGTGCGCGGCGGGCATCGTGCTGACCGGTGGCACCTCCAAAATGGAAGGGGTTGTTGAGCTGGCCGAGGAAATTTTCCATATGCCTGTGCGCATTGGCTCACCGCAGGATGTTCGCGGTTTGAACGACATTGTGCGCAACCCGATCTATGCAACCAGCGTGGGCCTGTTGCACTACGGCATTAAGCATCAAACCGAAAGTGGTGGTCATGGCCGCGTACGCCAAGACGGTTTCGTATCGCGGCTCAAGAGCTGGTTTCAAAATAATTTTTAACGAATCTGCAGCGGCGCCGATGTTGCCGCAGATGATAACGAAGTAGTAACGGGTCGTGTTTGGCAGCACGGCCAATATTGTAAAAGGGAGAAAGACCATGTTTGAACTCGTAGATAACGTTCCTCAGAACGCTGTGATTAAGGTTGTTGGCGTCGGTGGTGGCGGCGGTAATGCCGTTAAGCACATGATCGCTAACTCGGTAGACGGCGTAGATTTCATCTGCGCGAACACCGACGCGCAGGCGTTAACCGATGTCATGTCTAAAACCGTGCTGCAGTTGGGCACAACGATTACCAAGGGCTTGGGTGCTGGCGCGAATCCAGAAGTGGGTCGTCAGGCCGCCATGGAAGACCGCGATCGCATCGCTGAAGCGCTGGAAGGTGCTGATATGGTGTTCATCACCGCGGGTATGGGCGGCGGCACGGGCACCGGCGGTGCGCCAGTGGTTGCTGAAGTGGCGAAAGAGCTGGGTATTCTTACCGTTGCAGTCGTGACTAAACCCTTCCCGTTTGAAGGGAAAAAGCGCTTAACCGTTGCCGAAGCGGGAATGAAAGAACTGCGTCAGCATGTGGATTCACTGATCACTATTCCCAATGAAAAGCTGCTGCCAGTGCTGGGTAAAAACACCAGTCTGCTCGACGCTTTCAAAGCCGCCAACGACGTATTACTCGGCGCTGTACAGGGTATTGCCGACCTGATTATCCGCCCGGGTATGATTAACGTCGACTTTGCTGACGTGCGCACAGTGATGTCAGAAATGGGTATGGCGATGATGGGTAGCGGTGTCGCTCGCGGTGAAAATCGCGCCTGTGAAGCGGCTGAAGCGGCGATTCGCAGCCCACTCCTAGAAGACGTTAATTTGGAAGGGGCGCGCGGCATTTTGGTTAATATTACCGCAGGATTGGACCTCTCCCTAGGCGAGTTCAGCGATGTCGGGGATACTATCAAGGAATTCGCGTCCGAGGACGCAACCGTGGTGGTTGGTACGGTTATCGACCCTGAAATGAGCGAAGAGCTGCGGGTTACTGTAGTTGCCACAGGCCTGGACGGTGTTGGGCAAGAAGTGCCGCTGAAAGCCGTTGAAAGCAAGCCTGTTGAGCGCGCGAGTGACTACCGCAAGTTGGACCGCCCAACCATCATGCGTAATCAACAAGCGGCGGCAGCGCGCGAAGCGGTTGCGGCGGCGCCTGTCGTTGAAGACAAGGACATGGAATACCTGGATATTCCAGCGTTCTTGCGCCGTCAGGCAGACTGATACGCAGCAGCGTTAGTCGCGCGGGCGCCGCCGACCTTGGGTCGGCGTAGCGTGCGATGGCGTCTTTGCGTCTTTAAAAGAGTATAGAAAATGATCAGACAACGAACATTGCGCAATACCATCCGGGCGACCGGGATAGGTTTGCATACTGGGGAAAAAGTCTTTTTGACCCTGAAGCCAGCGCCCGTTGATACGGGTGTGATCTTCCGGCGAACGGACCTGAACCCCGTTGTCGAGATTCATGCTCACGCAGAGAATGTCGGTGATACAACGCTTTCCACAACGCTGGTTAATGGTGATGTACGCGTGTCGACCGTAGAGCACTTGCTGTCTGCGATGGCGGGGCTAGGTATCGACAATGCCTATGTGGAGCTGAGCTCTTCAGAAGTGCCCATTATGGATGGCAGTGCGGGTCCGTTCGTGTTTTTGATTCAGTCTGCGGGAATCGAAGAGCAGGATGCGCCGAAGAAGTTCATCCGTATAAAACGTCCAGTTACCGTGAAAGACGGCGATAAAGTCGCGAGTTTTCTCCCTTTTGACGGCTTTAAAGTTTCTTTCACGATTGACTTTGACCACCCTGTTTTCAGGGATCGGACAGGGCACGCTGAGTTGGATTTTTCCAGCACCTCTTTTGTTAAAGAGGTGAGCCGCGCTCGCACATTTGGGTTTATGCATGAAATCGAATACCTGCGCTCCAAGGGGCTAGCCCAGGGCGGCAGTGTCGACAATGCCATCGTGGTGGACGAGTACCGCATTTTGAACGAAGACGGCCTTCGCTATGAAGACGAATTCGTGAAGCACAAAGTGCTCGATGCTATTGGTGACCTCTACCTCCTGGGTACCAGCCTTATCGGTGAGTTCAAGGCGTTTAAGTCTGGCCACGGCTTAAATAATGCCTCGCTTCGCAAACTCATCAAAGAGACTGACGCCTGGGAGTGGGTGACCTTTGAAGACCCCGCCGACGCCCCCATCACCTACGCCGCTGCGGCCGCAGTTAACGCGTAATTTCTGGCCATTTCCGGCGCGAGCAACGCCCGCCGGGAATGGCAATCTTTTCTCATCTATGCGATATTGCGACCCGGTAGTTCAGTGCTCGCACGGCTCCTTAGCGCGCCCGCTCGCCGGGAATCGATCGCAAAGGGCCTCATAGATACGCCCTTGAATTTTTGTCATCTGACCCTCATTGACGTAGTTTAGCGTGGCGCTGCCAATAGCACGCAGGAACTCATATTCCCCGGGAAAGCAACGACTCATCATGATCACATCCGTAGTCAAAAAGGTATTTGGAAGCAAGAATGATCGCGAGCTGAAACGCATGCGAAAAGTTGTTGCACGTATATCCGCCATGGAAGAGGAGCTAACCGCCTTAGACGATGCCTCGCTCCAGGCCAAAACCGGGGAATTTCGCCAGCGATTGAGTGCCGGCGAGTCCTTGGACCAGCTTTTACCTGAAGCGTTTGCGGTGGCCCGAGAGGCTGGCCGACGGGTGCTCGGCATGCGCCACTTCGATGTGCAGTTGATCGGTGGTATCACCATGCACGAGGGCCGTATCGCTGAGATGCGCACGGGTGAGGGTAAAACGCTCGTTGCGACATTGCCGGTGTATCTTAACGCGCTTGCGGGCAAGGGCGTGTTCGTTGTTACCGTGAACGATTATCTCGCCCAGCGTGACGCCAACTGGATGCGGCCGCTTTATGAATTTCTTGGCTTAAGCGTAGGTATCATTCGTTCTGGGCAGGGCGCGGAAGAGAAGCGCGCCGCTTATGAGTCGGATATCACCTACGGCACTAATAATGAATTTGGTTTCGACTATCTGCGCGACAATATGGCCTTCGCTATTGAAGACCGTTATCAGCGCGAATTGAATTTTGCCATTGTCGATGAGGTCGACTCGATCCTGATCGACGAGGCGAGAACGCCGTTGATTATCTCTGGGCCAGCGCAAGATAGCTCTGCACTCTATAAACAGATAAATCGCTTTATTCCCCAGCTACAGGCTGTGCCGGAAAGTGAAGGCGAACAGCAGGCGGGTGTCGAACCTGCAGAAGGGCATTACACCGTTGACGAAAAGATGCGTCAGGTGGAGCTCAACGAGGCAGGCCATCAACTAGTTGAAGAATGGTTGATCCAGGCGGGTTTGTTGGAGGAGGGCGATAGTCTTTATTCAGCAAGCAACCTTAGCCTGCTACATCACGTCAACTCAGCGCTGCGGGCCCACGTCCTATTCAGCAATAACGTGGAATACATCGTTCAAAATGACCAAGTGGTGTTAATTGATGAGCACACAGGTCGAACAATGCCCGGGCGTCGCCTGTCTGAGGGGTTGCACCAAGCGATTGAAGCGAAAGAGGGCGTGACCGTTCAAGCCGAGAGTCAAACGCTGGCGTCGACGACCTTCCAGAATTATTTCCGCTTGTTTAATAAGCTAGCTGGTATGACAGGTACGGCTGATACCGAGGCCTTTGAATTTAAGCAAATCTACGGTTTGGATGTGGTCGTCATCCCCACCAATAAGCCCAATGCGCGTCGCGACCTGAATGACTTGGTTTACCTAACCAAAGAGGAAAAGTACGACGCCATTGTTGAGGACGTTAAGGGCATTGTCGAAACGGGGGCTCCGGTTCTGGTGGGTACCGCCTCGATTGAAACGTCGGAAGAAATGTCCAAGCGCTTTAAACAAGCGGGAATGCCTCACAAGGTATTGAACGCGAAATATCACGAGCAAGAGGCTGAAATCATTGCGCAGGCGGGACGCCCCGGTGTTGTGACAATCGCAACTAATATGGCGGGCCGAGGCACGGATATTGTGCTTGGTGGTAGCGTCGATGCAGAAATTGAACAGCTCGACTCGCCTTCAGATGCTGTAATCAGCGAGCTACGTGAGGCGTGGAAACTGCGCCATGAGCAGGTGATTCAAGCGGGTGGTTTACACATTATCGGCACAGAGCGTCACGAGTCTCGCCGAATCGACAACCAGCTTCGCGGTCGTGCAGGGCGCCAGGGTGACCCCGGTCTGTCACGGTTTTACTTGTCTCTGGAAGACAACCTGATGCGTATTTTTGCTTCGGATCGGGTTCGCGGCATTATGCAGGCACTGGGTCTGGAGAAGGGCGAAGCCATTGAGCACCGCATGGTTTCCAACGCCATTGAAAAGGCTCAGCGCAAGGTCGAGGGGCGCAACTTCGATATTCGTAAGCAATTGCTGGAATACGATGATGTCGCCAATGACCAGCGGCAAATTATCTACGAACAGCGCAACGAGCTGCTGGAGTCAGAAGATATCAGCGAGATGCTGGCGGTGATTCGCAACGATGTTGTGCAAGACGTCATCAGCGAATATATCCCCATGCAAAGCATGGTAGAGCAATGGGATGTGGCAGGTCTTCAACGCCGCATCGAGGCTGACTTTGAAGTGGACTTGCCGATTGCGCAGTGGCTGGATGAAGACAAAAAGCTGCAAGAAGAGGGCGTTCGTCAGCGCATTATCGATGCTGTCGACGCTGCTTATGCCAGCAAGTGCGCGCAAGTTGGGCCGGACATGCGCAAAATTGAGCGCCACATTATGCTGCAAGTGCTCGATACCTTGTGGAAAGAGCATCTGGCAACAATGGATCACCTTCGTCAGGGGATTCATCTGCGCGCTTTTGCTCAGAAGAACCCAAAGCAGGAATACAAGCGCGAGGCCTTCGAGTTATTCCAGCAAATGTTGGAGAGCTTAAAGCACGAGGTTGTGCGCTTCCTATCGCATTTGCAGCTGCAGCAAGATGAGAGCGCTGAAGCATTAGAGCAGCAGCGCCGCGAAGAACAGGCAAAGCGCGCGATGGAATTCCAGCACGCGGAAAGCTCTGCACTGGATGATGACGGTCTGCAAGATGAGCCCAACGAGACGCCAAAAAACCCCGAAACCTTTGTTCGAGAGGGGCGTAAGGTTGGGCGCAATGAGCCCTGCCCCTGTGGTTCCGGCAAAAAATACAAACAGTGCCACGGCAAGTTGGACTAACCCTTAGCCTTGTCGAGAGGCAGTCAAAATAGGAAGCAGTGATGGCAGTGGGTTCGGGGAAGTTTGGGCATTTGCACACCGTGCCAGGTGTGCGTCTTGGTATTGCCAGTGCGGGTATCAAGAAGGTCGGTCGTAAAGATGTTGTGGTCTTCGAATTGGCGCCGGGCAGCAGTGTTGCCGGCGTGTTCACGCAGAATGCATTTTGTGCTGCGCCAGTAACGGTGGCCAAGTCTCATATTGCTGGTGCCGAGAGCCGTTACCTTCTGGTGAATACCGGCAATGCAAATGCAGGCACCGGTGAGCAGGGTTTGCGCGATGCTAAGCGCTGCTGTGAGGCCTTGGCTGAGCTGACATCGGTATCTCCCGAGCAGGTGTTGCCATTCTCAACAGGTGTGATCGGCGAGTCGCTGCCGGTTGATAATATACTGGCGGCGTTGCCCGATGCCTTGTCTGATCTATCTGAGGATAACTGGGCGGCGGCGGCAAGCGGTATTATGACGACGGACACCCGTCCAAAGGCCTGCTCGCGTCAATTAGAATGGCAGGGCAGCACGATTACGATCACCGGTATCTCCAAAGGTGCTGGCATGATCAAGCCGAATATGGCGACGATGCTTGGCTACGTGGCCTGCGATGCACGCATTGAGCCGGGTCTGCTTCAGTCCATGGTCACGCGCTGTGCTAATGGCTCGTTTAACCGCATCACGGTTGATGGCGACACCTCGACGAATGACGCCTGCATGCTGATCGCCAGCGGTGAGTCGGGGCTGGAAGTGACTGAGCAAACGCCCGAATTATTGGCCGCCTTGCAAACACTTTTGGATGAGGTCTTTCTGGAGTTGGCGCATGCCATTGTGCGCGACGGTGAAGGCGCTACCAAGTTTGTAGAAGTGGCAGTGAGTGGGGCGAGGACGCCTGACGAGGCGCTAAAAGTGGCCTACACGGTTGCTGAATCCCCCCTTGTGAAAACTGCCTTGTTTGCCAGCGACCCCAACTGGGGGCGTATCCTTGCGGCCATCGGGCGCGCAGGTGTCGAACGCCTAACGGTTGAAGATGTCAGGGTTCACCTTGACGAGGTGTTGATTGCCGAGCGCGGTGGCCGTGCGGCCTCTTACACTGAAGAGGCTGGTGCTGCCGTGATGAAGAAAGACGAGATTGCTATCCGCATTGATCTCGGTCGCGGCGATGCGCGGGAGACGGTGTGGACCACCGACTTCTCTTATGACTACGTCAAGATTAACGCGGAGTATCGCAGCTAGTGGCGGTCGTGCACGTTGCGGTGGGCGTTGTCTGCGATGACCAGCACAATATCCTGATTGCCAAGCGCTCTGCAGACCGCCATCAAGGCGGCCTGTGGGAGTTTCCCGGCGGTAAGGTGGAAAGCGGCGAATCTCTGTTAGACGCGTTAGAGCGGGAGCTACAAGAAGAGATTGGGATTAGTCTTGTGCCTGAGCGGTGCTCGCCGCTGCTCAAAATCGAGCACGACTACGGGGATAAGCAAGTCTGTTTGGAGGTGTGCTGGGTGAGGGAGTTTCGCGGCCAGCCTGAGGGCCGAGAGGGGCAGCCCCTAATGTGGGTTGCGCCGCAGAACTTGAATCAGTACCGCTTCCCCGAGGCGAATCACGCGATTATAGACGCCATACTGGCCAGCGCCCGTTAACAGGCGCTAGCCAATCAGCGCGACGTGTATTCGTCGTTTAAGTCGCCACTCAGAATATCTTCATAATCGGGTTGCCCCGGAATATGGTGTTCCTCGTTTGACCAAGCGACAAAGTCCTGATTTTTGCAGTTGTCACTGCAAAATGGACGGTAGGGGTTGTTGCTGTCCCATTTTAATTTTGCGCCACAGGTTGGGCAGGGCACGATGGTGCTCAGTGTCGTGGGCTTGTTTGCTGTGCTCACTGTGCTTTTTTCTCCTCGGCATAGGCCAAGTACTGCTGGTGTAGTGTTTCCACCTCTGCATCTAAGTGTTCGATATCGCCACTATTGTCAATCACATCATCGGCGGCATCCAGCCGTTGTTGACGGCTGGCCTGGCTCGCCATAATTCGCTCGACTTGGGCCTGGTCGTTGTCATCGCGTGTCATCGTGCGAGCAACTTGGACGGACTCCGGAACATCGATCACTAATAGGCGGTCACAAAGCGCCTTCTGCCCACCCTCTACCAGTAAAGGCGAAACGTAAATGACGTAAGGGGCTTTGGCTTTTTCAAGCTGGTTTAGCGTCTCGGTGGCAATTAGCGGGTGCAGGAGTGCTTCTAGCCACTGCTTGTCTTCGGCATTGCTGAATATTCGTTTTCTCAGCTCGGCGCGCCGGAGTTCCCCGTTTGCATCCACAATCGCATCGCCAAAATGCTGTTGAATAGTCTTTAGCGCGTCGCGTCCCGGTTCAACGACTTGGCGCGCGATCACGTCTGCGTCCACTACGGTAATGCCGCGCGTTGCAAAGCGGTCCGACACGGCGGTTTTACCGCTGCCAATGCCGCCACTGAGTCCTACAATGTAATTGCTCACAATCGAAATTCCGTGTCTGTCAAAGCGGTGGTAGCCCGGCGAACGTCAGATAGCCGTTCAATAAGGTTGGTCCCCAAAATAAGGCGATCCAGCCTGCCACCGCAAGGTAGGGGCCAAAGGGAATGGTACCGGCATTGTCCCTACCTTTGAGCGCCAGTAGCATACCGCCGAGCACCGCGCCGACTACCGATGACAGCAAAATGATAACCGGCAGCATCTGCCAACCAAGCCAGGCGCCGAGGGCGGCCAGTAACTTAAAGTCGCCGTAGCCCATCCCCTCTTTACCGGTTGTCAGCTTAAACAGCCAGTAAACCGACCACAGAGACAAATAGCCAAAGATCGCGCCCCAAACGGCGTCTTGAAGTGGCACCGTCCCGCTCAAAGCGTTGTACCCGAGTCCGAGCCAGAGCAATGGCAGGGTCAAGCTGTCTGGCAGGAGCTTATGGTCGATATCTATCATGCTCATCACCAGCAGCAGCCAGCTGAAGACAATGACGGCAACTGTGTGCCAAGACATGCCGAACTGAACGGCAGCGAAAATGGCGAGTATGGCCGTTGCTAATTCTATCGCGGGATAACGCAGTCCGATTGCCGCTTTGCAGTTGGCGCAGCGACCTCGTAAGAGTATGAAGCTGATAAGGGGGATATTCTGCCAGGCTCTCACGGGGGCATGGCAATGGGGGCAATGCGAGTGGGGGAAAGACAGGGTAAATTGCTCCTGCGAATCCGTCTCGTCCTGCTCCAGAATGAGCCTGCACTCCTGCTTCCAGCGCGCTTCCATCATTTTGGGTAAGCGGTAAATAACAACGTTAAAAAAACTGCCAAACAATAGGCTAAAGATGGCGAGCAGCGCCATGCTTAGCGCTGGGTTGGAGTGTAAGTAGCTCAGGGTAGACATGAATAAAACCTAGCATTGCGCCGCTCAGCGTTGGCTAGCGGCGTTTGGAATGAACAAGCACGAGATTGTTAAATCGCGGAACCCAGCATGAAGATTGGCAAGTACATTGCGATCATTAAGCCGCCAACCAGCACACCGAGAACCGACATGATGAAGGGTTCTAGCAGCGCAGTCAGCGAGTCTACCGCATTGTCCACGGCCTCTTCGTAGTGATTCGCCACTTTATCGAGCATTTCGTCCAGCGAGCCAGACTCTTCACCTATCGAGACCATCTGCAGCAGCATGGTGGGGAAGAGATTGGTAAAGCGGATGGCTGAATACAGCGTCTGCCCCGTGGTCACATCGTCGCGTATCTGAATAATGGCTTTGTTGTATACGGCATTCCCCGCGGCGCCGGCAACAGAGTTGAGGGCGTCTACAAGCGGTACCCCTGCACTAAAGGTGGTGGCGAGGGTGCGAGAGAAGCGGGCAATGACCGAGTTGTAAACAATATCGCCGACAGCGGGTAGTTTAAGAGAGACCCTATCCACCCAGTCTGAAAAAGCCTGAGAGCGCCGGCGCGCCTGACCAAAGGCATACACCGCTACGCCAATAGCGGCGAACATAATATACCAATTGGCCTGCATCCATTCCGACATACTAACCACTAGCTTGGTGAACGCTGGCAGGTCAGAGCCGAAGCTTTCAAAGGTAGCGGCAAACTGGGGCACAACCTTTATAAGCAGTATCGCGGTGACCACGATGGCAACGACAATAACCGCAATGGGGTAGGTGAGGGCTTTTTTGATCTTGGCTTTCAGCGCCTCGGTTTTTTCCTTGTAGGTCGCTACGCGGTCAAGCATGAGTTCAAGCGTACCGGACTGCTCACCGGACTCGACCAGGCTACAAAACAAATCATCGAAATACTTGGGGTGTTTGGCACAGGCGGCCGCAAAACTGCCGCCGGAGGCCACATCGTTCTTAATGTCATTGACCAGCTCAGTCATTGTCGGGTTGCCCGCACCCTCGGCGACAATGTCGAAGCTTTGCACCAGCGGCACCCCGGCTTTTAGCATGGTGGCCATTTGCCGGGTAAAAATGGCAATGTCTGCCGGTTTGATCGGTTTTTTGCTACTGAACAGTGGCTTGGGCTTGCGCTTTACAACTTTGGGGGCAATGCCCTGCTTGCGCAATTGTGCCTTGGCAATCGCCGGAGAAATAGCAACCATTTCCCCACGGGTTTTTCGGCCTTGCTTATCGGTACCCTGCCAGACAAAAACGGCATCTTTATTCTGTGCGGCCATAATGCTTCTCGAATCTTGTTTTAATCTTTGGTCACGCGGTTAACTTCACTGAGGCTGGTGACGCCTTGCGCGCACTTCTTGAGTGCAGACTGGCGCAAATTATTAAAGCCTTCTCGTTGCGCCTGGTCGGCAATTTCCAATGAGTTGCCGTTCTCCATGATAATACGAGAGATGTCTGGTGTTATGCGAACAACTTCGTATATCCCGACGCGGCCCTTAAAACCGTTGTTACAGCGCTCACAGCCAACTGGCTCCATAATCATAGCTGAGCTTAGCATTTCTTCCGTAAAACCTTCATCTAACAGCGTTTCTTTGGGAATGTCTGCGGGTTTCGCGCATTCCTTGCAGAGCCGACGAGCCAGACGCTGGGCAATAATCAAGCTGACAGAGGTTGCCACATTGAAGGCGGGTACACCCATGTTCAGCAGACGAGTTAAGGTTTCCGGGGCGCTATTGGTGTGCAGGGTAGATAAAACCAAGTGACCAGTCTGCGCGGCCTTAATGGCAATTTCGGCGGTTTCCAGGTCCCGTATCTCACCAACCATAATAATGTCGGGATCCTGACGAAGGAAGGACCGCAGGGCCTCGGCGAAGCCCAAGCCGACTTTGGTATTCACGTGTACCTGGTTAATGCCTTCCAGGTTAATTTCTACCGGGTCTTCCGCCGTGGAGATATTGAGTTCTGGGGTATTGAGAATGTTCAGGCCGGTATACAGCGATACCGTCTTACCTGAGCCCGTCGGCCCCGTCACCAAAATCATACCTTGAGGCTGGTTGAGGGCCGATAGGTACATCTCCTTTTGCTCAGGCTCATATCCTAGAGCGTCGATGCCCATTTGTGCGGAAGACGGGTCGAGAATCCGCAGCACGACCTTTTCCCCCCACAGCGTGGGCAGCGTGTTTACACGAAAGTCGATGGCGCGGGTTTTGGACAGCTTCATTTTTATGCGGCCGTCCTGGGGGATGCGACGCTCAGAGATATCCATTTGCGACATAACTTTCAGGCGCGCAGCCAGCCGAAAGCCCAAAGATGCCGGCGGGCGGGCGACCTCCTGCAAAATACCGTCGGTGCGAAAGCGCACGCGGTAGGTCTTTTCGTAGGGTTCGAAGTGAATATCGGAAGCGCCGCCGCGAATTGCGTCTAGCAAGACTTTGTTCACAAATTTTACGACGGGCGCCTCGTCGGCACCGCTGCTATCGCCTTCAGCAGCAGCGTCCTCGTCCACCGCTTGAACGTCGAGGTTCTCCAGGTCGATATCATCCATCTCACCCAGACTGTCGGTGAGAGACTCTTCCTGGGCGGCCATATAGCTATCGATGGCTGCGTTCAGCGCGGATTCCTCAACAACAATGGGCTCAGTGCTGAGGTTGGTATGAAACTTTATCTGATCCAAGGCGTGAAGGTTGGTAGGGTCAGACATGCCAATGTAGAGGCGCTTCCCCCGCTGCCACAAAGGAACAATGCGATGGCTGCGTATCAGTTTGCTGTCTACCAGTTTTTTTGGTGCTAAATCGATATTGAAAGCCCGCAAGTCCAAAAAGGGAACGCCGAACTCATCCGCTGCTGCCTCGGCCACGGCGATGCCATCTACCAGCTTGCTGGCCACCAAGTGGCTGACAAAGCTTTTTTTCTCCTTGCTCGCAGCGTCTTGCGCCTTGCGAATGCCGGCCTCGTCGATTAAACCGTCGAAGACCAGTCGGCGAGCCAAACCGGTTAAGGGCGTACTGGAAGAGTTCATAATAAGCAGGTTCTGTTTTAATGTTGTGCGATGTAAATATCGATTAGAACCTTAGCATGCACTGTCGCTGAGTTGGAGAGTTCTTTGGTCGATGGATTCCGGAGTAAATGGGGTTGCTCGAGTTGTGGCGTGATTTTTAGATTGGCCAAGTGACATAAAATGGCAGCGCTGACAAATTTTGTCAGCGCTGAGCGGCTTTACCATTGTCTAGCCCTCTAAGAAAGGAGAGGGGTACTTGGCATGTTAAGTGCTTAAGAGTGAGTAGGTTGATGATGATCAATCGTTTCAAAAATAAATAGCTGGAGTAAATTATGAAACAAGCTCAACAGGGTTTTACCTTAATCGAATTGATGATCGTAGTTGCGATCATCGGTATTCTTGCAGCGGTCGCTTTACCCGCGTACCAAACTTACACTGAAAAGGCCCGGTTTACGGAGGTAGTCCTAGCTTCGTCCAGTGTTAAAACAGCGATAGACACTTGCTTCCAGACGCGTGGTGATAGAACACTCACAAATTGCGATACTTACGCAGAGATAGGGGCGGTCAAGACGGATGTCGAGTCAGGGACCGAGGTGGCTAGCGTTGTTATTACTGAAACTACAGCGGCTATCACCGGCACTGGTTCAGATTCAAACTCCTCAACTTACATTCTAACCCCAACCGCGGTGAACGGTACGTTGACTTGGGCGCAGACTGGTACTTGCATTGCAAATGGCGTTTGCTAGTTGTTGCGTAGTTTTGCCCTGACATAGGTTGTCAGGGTTCAAAAAAGCCGCTTTCGCATAGGGAGCGGCTTTTTTATTACGCTATTTTTAGCCTATCAGCCGCATCGACAAATCCACTGCCCTGGCATGCTTAGTCAATGCGCCTATCGAGATGTAATCGACACCGGTCTCTGCAATGCCTGCCAGTGTGGCTTTGCTAACATTTCCCGAGGCCTCTAGTTTGGCGCGGCCTGCGGTAAGGTTCACGCCTTTGCGCATATCGTCCAGGCTGAAGTTATCCAACATTATGGTGTCAGCGCGGGCGTCGAGGGCTTGTTCCAGCTCGTTCAATGACTCTACTTCAACTTCCACAGGCTTGCCTGGTGCCAGCTGGCGGGCAGCCGCGATGGCGTTGGCGATGCTGCCGGCGGCTGCAATGTGGTTCTCTTTAATAAGGAAAGCATCGTAAAGGCCGATGCGGTGGTTGTGACAGCCGCCGCAGGTTACGGCGTATTTTTGCGCGGTGCGCAGGCCGGGAATGGTTTTGCGGGTGTCCAGAAGTTTGACCTGGGTATGTGCCACAATGTCGGCGTAGTCTCGGCAGGTAGTGGCGGTGCCAGAAAGCAGCTGCAGAAAATTGAGAGCACTGCGCTCACCGGTCAGCAGGCTTCTGGCTTTTCCTTGTAGCTCAAATAACACGCTATTTGCTTCAGCGCGGTCCCCGTCTTTGACGTGCCAGGTAACTGTGACTGAGTTATCAATTTGTCGAAATACTTCGTCTACCCAGGCCTGCCCGCATATAACCGCTGCCTCTCGGCTGATAATTTTTGCAGCGGCGATTTCTGTGTCCGGGATTAACATGGCGGTGATGTCACCGCTGCCGATATCCTCAATCAAAGCTGCGCGCACAGTGGATTGAACGTCGTTTTCAGTGGCTGTGGGAAGGGGCATGGGCAGGCCTCAATGGCAATTTGCTGATAAGGATTTACGGCGACTCCGCTAGCAACAACACAGTCGCCCCTAGTCCTCTAGGTAGTTTCCCGCGCTGGTCGCTGGGAAATGGCAGCTGCTATAAAACGCTTAAGTGAAAGGTTGCTGTTGCGCGACGCAGGCGGAGTTTACCAAGATGGGAGGTATAGGTGTAGTTGAGTGCGCAGATATGCATAATTCGCTACTGACGACTTAACGACACTTTGGTATAACTGTGTTACCTAGGAAGGGTTGAAGCAAGCAAGGACAGCTAAGGTAGTATCCCGGGCGGTGGGTTTCCAACGGAGTGCCGCTGCACATCGAGATACAGCGTACAAAAAATAGAATACTAGCAGTTCGACAGATGGCTGGCAGAAATCAAAATGACTGATAAACCCAACAATGTTGTGGATTTAACCACACGCAGAGACCCGATGCCCAGTGCTGTCGAAGCCAGTGTGGCGGAGTTGCCTGCCAGTATGGCCGCCCTGCGTGAGAAATGTCAGTTATTCTTGGCTGAACGTCTTACCGGTCTATTGGACGATGTCGATGACACGCTCTTTGAGCTTGCGGACGAAGCGAGCAGTGCCAAAGAGCAGCACCTGTATTTTGACTCGATGCGCGAAATTCGCGTTCATCGTCAGCTAATCGAGCAGAACTTCAGTGCAAAACTTTGTGACAATTTTACTGATCAACTGAACACGGCTGTCAACGGCGCTGCAGACAGAGGGCGAGCTAAACTAAAACTTCTAGAGTCAGATGCCCTGGAAGAGTTGGTCGCTATTGAGGGAATGGCGAAGAAGGCCGAGCGCCAGCACTTGCAACAATTGTGGCAATTGAGTGTTGCCTGGCAACACAGTGTGGGTGGCGAAAGTATCAGTGCGGCGGAATTGCCGATGGGGCCGGCGAAAATTGCCAAGGCTTTCAGCGAGGCTTGCCGTGACCTGAATATCGATATCAAAGCTCGCTTAATACTGTTTAAGATTTTCGACGGCCAAATCATCTCTCGCTATGGCGAGTTGTTTGATGTGATGTTGCCGGTGTTGGAGAGCAGTGGCGTCGCCTTGGAGTCAGAGCGACCTGAATCCCAGCAACGCAAAGACGAGTCTTCGGCGGCGGTGGAGCCTTCCCGCGCAGAGGGTGAAGATAGCGCCCGGCCGGCCGCTGAGTTGGTAAACCAGTTGGTCGATGCCATGGACGAGGTCTTTCAACAGGCTTCTGCGAATGAGGCGGCAACCCTTTCCAAACCGTCGTTTATGGTCGCTCTGCAAGATATGCAGGACGAGCAGTTTAGCCACTTGAAAACGCAAGGGGCGGCCAACGACAGTCACGCATTCCACGAAATATCGCAAAAGTTAGTCTCCCGCCTTCGTGAGGTGAGCCGAGTTTCTCAAAACGATGCGTCAGCGCTCTCACTTGAGAGGGATCAGGATACCGTCCATTTTGTCGGTACCTTATTTCAGTACATGCTCGAAGGCGATGGCCTTTCCGACCCGCTCAAGCGCTTGTTGGCTCACTTGCAGATCCCAATTCTAAAAATGGCGATGCTGGACAAGAGCTTCTTTAGTCGAGAAGAGCACCCGGCCCGAAAGCTGCTCAGTGCGATCGTTGGCGCGGGTATTGGTTGGTCGCCTGTGTCCACGCCCGAAAAAGACCCGTTGTATAAAAAGCTCGAAGAAGTCGTCATGCGTATTCTGGGCGACTTCGGTGTAGATACTCAGGTTTTCGTCGATGTTTTGACGGAGTTTGGCAAGTTTCAAGAAAAGGCCCAGCGTCGCGCTGAGTTGGTGGCGCAGCGCACAATCAACGCAGAGGGCGGTCGGGCGACTGCCCAGGCGGCGCGCTCATATATTTCCGGCCTGCTGGAGGACAAGCTCAGCGGGGCAGATTACCCTCCGGTGGCACGCAAAGTCTTGCTGGACGGCTGGAGTAAGGTGCTATTCCTAAGCTATGTGCAGTCCGGGCCTGAGAGCGCAAGTTTCAAAGACGAAGTGCAATTTGTTGAGCGCTTTCTGTGGAGCGTTGCCCCAAATAATGAAGCCGGGCACCGCAATGAGCTGATTACCGCGCTGCCCGTGCTGATTGAAACGCTTCGGCTCGGGTTTAACCGAGTATCGCTAAACGCGTTTGATACCAGTAAGTGGTTCGAGCAGCTTGAGCGTTTACATCTAGCCAAATTAAGTCGCAATGAGGCGCCGTCGGCACCGCGCACGGCCGATGAAGACCAAGCATTAGAAGATTTGGACGCCGCCTTGGCAGAGCTGGATGAGCCAGCGGTGGTGTCGGCGGAAAACGTTTCTACTGATGAGGCGGCTGAGCCTGAACTAAGTTCAAATGAGCCGCCTGTTGAGGAGGCTGCAAGCACCGCCGCTGCGCTTGACGCCTTGCGCGTTGGCAACTGGGTGGACTTGCGTCAAGACGACGGAAAAATGCTGCGCTGCCGCTTGGCGGCAGTGATTAACGGCATTGGTAAATACATCTTCGTCAATCGCGCTGGAATAAAAGTCGCTGAATACGATATGGATACCCTGCGATCAGCTGTGGTTGATGGCGATATCGTGCTGATTGAAGACGACAGAATGTTCGACCGAGCACTGGAGTCGGTGATTAGTAACCTGCGCGACATGCACGACAAGCCGCTAAGTTAAGGCTTCGCTGAGCCATTACCGAATTAATCAGAGGTGCCTTAAGTACTGAGTGGCTGGACCTGCCCGGCCTCACGAAACTTGCTCTATCCTGTTACACTTTCCCGCAGAAACGCGGGAGAGCAGATGTACACGATTGATAAGAATGGGTGGTTTGAACACGCCCGCAAAACCCCCTCCGAAAACTTTAATGCTCGCCCCGAAGGGGAAGAGATTGACCTTCTGCTCATCCACAATATCAGCCTGCCGCCCGGCCAGTTTGGCACAGGCTGCGTGCCGCAGTTTTTTTGTAATACTCTGGACTGCAGTCAGGATCCCGCGCTGGCCGATATTCAGGAGTTGAAGGTCTCGGCGCACTTATTCATTGACCGCGAAGGCGAGTGCTACCAGTTTGTCTCCCTGCTCGACCGCGCCTGGCATGCCGGGGTGTCGCAATTTTGTGGCCGAGACAACTGCAACGACTTTAGTATCGGTATTGAGCTGGAGGGCGAAGACCACCGCCCCTATACCGAGCGGCAGTACCACGAGTTGGCGGCAGTCACACGCGCCTTGCGTCAGCGGTTTCCAAAAATTAATCTAGAGCGTATTGTTGGGCATTGCGATGTTGCGCCCGGAAGAAAAACCGATCCGGGACCGGCCTTTAACTGGGACAAATTGCGCGCCTTGTTAGCTTAACGCCTTCCTGTAGCGGTAATGAGTGGAAATTAACTATGGAATTTTTCGCGATTTTGATCGCTTGGGGTGCGGTACAGTTCTGGGGTAGCGCGGAGCTGTTCCAGCGAGATAGCTGGGTGGTGCAATACCGCCAGCTGCTGAAAGGGTTTGCCAGTCCCGCTCTTCGTTTGGGACTGTTTGTTTTAGTGCCAGTGTTATTGCTGGCGCTGCTATTGTGGTTGATTGCTCCGCTTGTTTTTGGCTTGCCGCTGTTCTTAATCAGCGTGGCGGTATTGCTATACAGTCTGGGAAGGGGAGACTTTCAAATACAGCTGCGTCTCTACCTAAACAGCTGGCAGCGCGGAGATTTAGAAGGGGCCTTCCTCTATGGCCAACATTTTAGCGAAGAGCTCTGTGATAGCGGTGCAGACAATGCCTTGCAAATGCACAACGCCGTGCGCAAGGCGGTGTTCTATCAGGGGTTTGAGCGCTGGTTTGCGGTGGTGTTTTGGTTTTTTGCCTTAGGGCCGGCAGTGGCATTGCTCTACCGTTTGGTATTCATGACCGCGCAAGATGCCCTTGCCAGCCAGCAAGAGCGGGATTTAAGTAAAAACATACTCTACTACCTGGAGTGGTTGCCCGTTCGCCTTCTCGGCTTTGCCTTCGCACTGATTGGTGATTTCGAGGGCTGCTTTGGAAAATGGCGGGCTATGGTGTTGGGGGATCTGCCCAGCGACGCTTACCTGGATGAGCTGGGAAGCTGTTCTATGGCATCAGCGGTAAATGCTGAGCTCGATGGTGATCAATTTGTGCAGCAGGCAGCGCAAGAGTTGCAAAAAGTGCAGCAGTTACTTTCACGCAGCCTGCTGTGTTGGATTGCCGTGATGGCGTTAATGCAGTTGTTCTAGGGCATGCGCATTGGTATTGATCTCGGCGGTACCAAAATTGAGGCCGTCGCAATGGACGGCGGCGACATTCTGTACCGGCAACGAACGCCGACCCCTCGCGATAATTACTCCTCGATTCTCCGGTCTATTGCAGACCTAGTTGGGCGCGTTGAAACGGCGCTCGGCAAGACGGGCAGTGTTGGTGTTGGCACGCCGGGCGCCGCCTCGGCGGTCGATGGCAGGATGAAAAATTGCAATACCACCTGTTTGAATGGGCAAGCGCTACAGCGGGATTTAGAGGCGTTGATGCAACGCCCGTTGCGCCTAGCCAATGATGCGAACTGTTTCGCCTTGTCTGAGGCGGTTGACGGCGCCGCGCAGAGTGCCAGCAGTGTCTTTGGCGTCATTATTGGGACCGGCGTGGGAGGTGGCTTAGTGTTTTCTAAACAGCTTCACGTGGGCGCAAATGCCATAGGGGGAGAGTGGGGGCACAACCTTATGCCAGGCGCTGACGAGGGGCGTCAGTGTTATTGCGGTCGCCGCGACTGCATAGAAACTTACCTCAGTGGCGCAGGTCTGCTGCAGAGTTACCAGCGGAATCAGGGGTGTGCTGAGAACGTACAAGGCGTTGTGGCTGACGCCGAGGCGGGTAGCGAGCGCGCCCGTGCCCAGCTTGACGATTACTGTGAAAAGCTGGCCAGAGCCCTGGCATCGGTCATCAATACGGTCGACCCAGAAGCGATTGTTTTAGGCGGTGGCCTTTCCAATATTCCACTGCTTTACACCAGGGTGCCTGAATTGTGGGGCAGGTGGGTATTCAGTGACCAGTGCCGCACGCAACTATTGGCCGCGCGCTACGGTGATAGCAGCGGCGTTCGCGGTGCGGCCTGGCTATGGTGAGTTAGCGTTTATCGGCGGGTTGCCACAGCACTTCATTGTCGCCATTGCGGCGCGCGAGTAATCGCGCCATCACGAATAAAAAGTCGGACAGGCGATTGAGATACTGCCTGCTAGTGTCGTTAATGGGCGTTTCGCGGTGCAGGGCAACAAGGCTGCGCTCCGCGCGACGGCAAATGGCCCGGGCAAGGTGGCAGGCGGCGGCCGGTTTATTGCCGCCGGGTAAGATAAAGTTCTTCAATGGCGGCAGGTCTTCATTGAGCGTGTCCAGGCTTTCTTCAAGTTCGCCGATGCGCTCTGCACTAACCAAGGTGTAACCCGGTACGGCGAGTTCACCGCCAAGGTCGAAAAGGTCGTGCTGGATACATGCCAGTAGGCGAGTGTAGTCGTCGTGCTCGGGCAGTTCGGCAATCAGTACGCCCACTTGTGAATTGAGTTCATCTACCGTGCCTATCGCCTCCATTCTGGCGTGGTCTTTGTCAATGCGCGAGCCGTCGCCCAAGCCCGTTGTGCCATCGTCTCCGGTGCGGGTATAAATCTTGGATAAACGGTGTCCCATATTTCCCTCTGCTGACTGCTGTCTTGTAGAATGACGTGCCGGTGCGGAATTTCGCTGCCGGCGTAAGTATACGTGACTTGCAGAAACTGGGCAGCCGAGTGCCCATGAAAACGATAATAGGAGTCAGGGTGCTGGAATTATATTTAGGCGGTGCGCGGTCGGGCAAAAGCCGCTTGGCAGAACAGCGCGCCTGCGACAGCGGCCGGGAATTGATCTACATCGCGACAGCAACCGCAGGGGATGCTGAAATGGCGGCACGTATTGCCCATCATCGGCAGCAGCGTGCAGGCTGCGGTTGGCACACCGTTGAAGCACCTGAGCAGCTTTGCCAAGCCATCGCCGAACACGCCGCAGAGAACCGGTGCATATTGGTAGACTGTTTAACGCTGTGGTTGAGCAATTGGCTCATTAAAGATGATGAGCAGCAATGGCGGGGTGTAAGAGCCGGTTTTCTGCAGTGTATTCAACGTAATCCGGGGCAGGTGATACTGGTCAGCAATGAAGTTGGCCAAGGTGTTGTCCCCACTGGAGCGCTGACTCGCCGCTTTGTAGATGAAGCGGGCCGCCTACATCAGGATATCGCCGCTGTAGCCGACCGGGTGGTCTTTGTTACAGCAGGCTTGGAACAAGTTTTAAAAGGGAAATAACCGTGACTGAGTGGTATTTAGAGGCGGCGCCAGAGCCGGACGAAGAAATGCGCGCCGCTGCGCAGCAGCATCAAGACAATTTGACCAAGCCGCGTGGCTCTCTGGGACGGCTAGAAGATGTTGCCGTGCAACTGTCGGCGGTTCAGCGCACGCGGACTCCCAAGCTTGATCGGGCATTTATCGCAGTTTTTGCCGCTGATCACGGCGTCGCTGCCGAGGGAGTGTCGGCGTATCCCCAAACGGTAACCGCCGAGATGGTGCGTAATTTTGCCAGCGGTGGTGCGGCAATCAGTGTATTGGCTGACAGTGTCGGTGCGTCGTTTAAAGTGGTGAACACCGGAACGGTTTACGCGATTGAAGACCTGCCCAATGTGGTTGATCGGCGCGTGGCTGCGGGAACACAAAATATGTGTGTTACCGAGGCGATGGATCGCGAGCAGTGCTTGGAGGCCTTTGCCGTGGGCCGGGATATCATTGATGAGGCGGGGGATATTGATATCTTTCTCGGCGGTGAGATGGGCATTGCCAACAGTACCTCTGCTGCGGCACTTGCGGTGGCGCACACGCGGCTGTCGGCAACGGCAATGGTGGGGCGCGGTACCGGTATTAGTGAACAGGGCTTAGCCAAAAAAGCAGCGGTGGTCACGCGGGCAATGTCGCGGCACTTGCCGCATATGAAAGACGGTGTCGAAACCTTGCGGCGTATCGGTGGATTAGAAATTAACGCCTTGGTGGGTGCATATATTCGCGCCGCGCAGAAAGGTATCGTTGTTTTGGTTGATGGCTATATTTGCACGGCGGCAGCAATTTCTGCTGTGAAGGTGAACCCTTCTATTCGACCGTGGCTGTTCTTTTCTCATTGCTCGGCTGAGCCCGGTCACAAGCGACTGTTGGCGAAAATGGATGCGCAGCCGCTGCTAGAGCTGGATATGCGCTTGGGCGAGGGCAGTGGTGCAGCGTTGGCTCTGCCAATTATGCGTGCAGCCTGTCGACTGCACAACGATATGGCAAGTTTTGAAGAAGCCGGTGTGAGCCGAGGTAGCGACGCGTGACGGTGACAAGCAGCCGCATTGATCTGCTGCGCCACGGCGCCTGCGAGGGCGGCGAGATATTTCGCGGCAGTACCGACGTTGCTTTGAGCGAAACCGGCTGGTCGCAAATGCGTGACAAAGTCGCCAGGGTGGACGAGCCTCACTGGGATCACATTGTGACCTCGCCGTTGCAGCGCTGTGCGCGTTTTGCAGAAGAGTTGTCTAACCAGCACGGTGTTACACTTTCGGTAAACGATGACTTGCGAGAGATCCATTTTGGTGACTGGGAGGGGCTGCCGCACAGTGAGGCCCAACAGCGAGACCCAGAGGTGTGGCGCAAGTTTTGGCAGTCACCGGATTCCGCTAGCCCACCCAATGGTGAGGCGATGAGTGACTTTTGCGCGCGGGTGACGGGAGCACTGGATGCCATTGCCCAGCAGCACAGTGGGCAGTCGGTATTGCTGGTGGTACACGGCGCGGTTATCCGCGTGATGATATGCCATTGGTTGGGTATGCCAATGGGCGCAATGACGCGGCTATCGGTGCCTTATGCCGGCTTTAGCCGCTTTCATATTTATCACCAAGATGGTCGGGAGCCATGGGTGCAGTTGCATAGCCACGGCTAGGCGTTCAGTCGTGCAGATTACGGGCGTTCAATTTTCGGGGCGGATAGCGCCTTACTGCCTGCAATAAACCACTTGCCGTCCCGGCGCACAAATTGGTAACGAGCGTGATGGCGCTGGGTTTCCCCGGCTTTGAAACTACCAAAGCTGCTTTTGTACTGTTTGTATTCCATATTGAAAGGCGCGAGCTTTCGCATGCCGACCACGGTGTCGAAATCTTCAGGGAAACGCAGCGTGACATAGACGTCTGCGCTAGCGGACTCCCCACCGTCGTTTTTATTCAATACCTCGACACTCTCCAACTCAAAAAATGCGGGCTCAGCCAACTCGGCGATGTTTTTCTTTAACAATTCTTGCACGGTGTAGTCGGTAAATGCGATGGGTTTCTGGCTGCAGGCAGCCAGCAGTATCGCTGCGGCAAACACTGCGAAAATGCGGCGTAATGCAAAGGGAAAAATACACATAAATAGGTAGCTCGTTAGAAACATAACTGTCATCTTTGGGCAGTAGGCTCCTCCGCATGCGAGATTTGCATGCTTCACGCCCTGTTTGATGACAACGAGTACACTATGGATCGCCGACTATTTATCAAAGCGCTTACTACTGCCAGCATTGGCATACCTATACTGACAGCCTGCGGAGGCGGTAGCAATAACAGCGGCGGTGGCGGTGGTGGCGTAACGCCAAGTGCCGGGCTGCGCTTTGAACACGGTGTTGCCAGTGGTGACCCCTTGGACGACCGCGTCATTTTATGGACGCGAGCAACGCCAGCGCTTGGCCACACTGGCGATATTACGGTGTTGTGTGAAATCGCCGAAGATCCGAGTTTCGAGCGCATCGTGCTCTCAGAAGCCCTGAGTAGTAATGCTAATCGCGACTACACAGTAAAGTTCGATGCTGCCGGTCTACTGGCTGACCGACGCTACTGGTACCGGTTTAAAGGTGCCGACAGCAGCTCGCCGGTTGGCCGCGCGCGAACCTTACCCCTGCCTGGTCAATACACTGACCGCCTGCGCTTCGCCGTGTGCTCGTGTAGCAGCTATCCCCACGGTTACTTCTCGGTATACCGCATGATGGCAAACCGCGCCGACCTCGACTTTGTCATGCACCTGGGCGACTACATCTACGAATATGGCCAGGATGAGTACGGCGACCATCCTGAACGCCTGCTCGATCCGGCCCATGAAATTGTCAGCCTTGACGATTATCGGCGCCGCTATGCGTTATACCGTCGCGACGTCGACCTTCAGGCCGCTCATGCCACCCACTCCTTTGTTACGGTGTGGGACGACCATGAAACCACTGACAATTCTTATAAAGATGGAGCCAACAATCACAACGAGGGCGAAGGCGATTGGTTTGAGCGCAAACGCTTAGCGATTCAGGCCTATTTTGAATGGCTGCCGATCCGCCCGCCGACCGCAAGTCAGGACAGCATCTACCGTGCCTTCCGCTTTGGCGACCTGGCTGACTTTGTCATGCTCGATACCCGCTTAGAAGGCCGGGAAAAGCAGCTCGATAACCCGGTTGATCCGGCGCGCATTGAACAGCGTGACCTGCTGGGACAAACGCAAAAAGACTGGTTTAAAAATCAGCTGGCGGTGTCTCAAGGGATATGGAAATTCGTAGGTCAGCAAGTTATGTTTGCGCAGCTGCAGATCCTCGAGCTGCAACGCCTGCTGCCAGGTGTCCCCACTAACGACTTCAGCCCGCTCATCGCCGTCAATATGGACCAATGGGACGGCTACCCCACCGAGCGCGAAGAGATACTCGACTTTATCGAAGAGCAGGGTATTCAAAACACCGTAATTCTAACCGGTGATATCCACACCAGCTGGGCGAACGAGGTGTATAAAAGCAGTGCGATCTTGACCAGCGGTGTATTGGATGAGCCCTTGGCCGTCGAATTCGTGACCAGCAGTATTACCTCGCCCGGTTTCCCGGACGGCGCCGCTGAGTTGGTATCGGCAGTGCTGCCCGTGGCGAACCCGCACATGAAATATACAGACCTGAAAAACAAGGGTTTCATCTTGATGGACGTCACTCGTGAACGCACGCAGGCGGAGTATTACTACGCCGCTGATATCAGTCGTGCTGACCAGTCCGGGGTGGAAATGGACAAGGTTAAAACACTGTCTGTGAATGCCGGCAGCAGCCGCTTAGTCGAAGATACCCCAGTGAGCCGTCCGCGTAGCTAAGCCGAGGAAGTAGATAAATGTCTCATTTGTACAACGCACTGGGTCGCGCTCTGGTATTTGGCGCAGCGGTGGCCTTGAGTGCCTGCGGTGGTTCCTCGTCAAGCAGTAACAGCGGTTCAACGCCTAGTGTTGATAACGGCGTTGAGCAAGCCATTGATGGCAACGCCGACACCCTGCGCTTTATTTTGCTGGGTGACAGCGGCAGCGGCAGCGATGGTGCTTATGCAGTCGGGCAGGCGATTGAAAAAGTCTGTGCGGCTAGGGGGTGCGACCTTGTCCTGGGATTGGGCGATAATATCTATGAGTCCGGGGTGAGCTCGGTGATGGATAGCCAGTTCGAAGAAAAGTTTGAACAGCCTTTTGCCCCCGTTGATCTGCCGTTCTATTTTGTTTTGGGTAACCACGACAACACCGAATTTTTCGGTGGCGATGGTGCGGGAAATGCCAACGGTGATTTCCAGGTAGATTACCATTATCGCGACAGCGAACACCCCGATGCGCCCCGCGCCAGTGACCGCTGGAAGATGCCTGATCGCTACTACCGTTTTACTCAGGGGCAGCAGGAAAATGGCCAGCCCTTGGTGGAGTTCTTCGCCATTGACTCCAGCCAGGTGGCTGGCGGTTTCCCCGATAGCGATGAAAATTACGCCTACAACAGTTACGGTCTGGCACAGGCGCGTTGGTTGAAAGCGTCAATCGATGCCAGTCAGGCTAAATGGAAAATGGTCTTTGCTCACCACCCTTATGTTTCCAATGGCAGCCACGGTAACGCCGGTAACTATGACGGCGTCCCCGGCTTCTTACTGCCGGTTCTCGCGGGCGAGCGCTACAAGGCCTTCTTAGAAGAAACCATGTGTGACCGTGCCGACTTTTTCTTTGCAGGCCACGACCACGACCTGCAGTGGCTAATGCCGACGCCATCGTGTGGAAAGACGGAGTTCATTCTATCTGGCGCGGGAAGTAAAACCCGCAGCCTAGTGCGGCGCGACGAAAACCCCGTGTTCTACGAGCGCGGCGACAGCTACGGGTTTTTCTGGGTAGAAATCAAAGGCGACCGCATGCGTGGTGAGGCCTATGAGGTTGATCCCAATGGCCCTGCTTTAGGACTGGGGTCGCTCTCCGACCCCCAGCCGGCGTATGGCCGTCAAACACCGCAACAGCCCTCACAGGGGCTGGCGGCAAGCGATGCCTTTAGCAACCCTTTGCAGGGTGATCCGAGCTTTGATGTGTCGTCGGAGCAGGGCAATCTCGACCCTGTGCAGGAGCAATTGCGCGCTGGTTTTGATGGCTTGGCTGCAGCCGTACCTGAAGAGAATTTGGCGGCAGTGATTGCCTCTCTGGGCGCTGCGACGGAAGGCTTGATTGAAGTCGTGGACGCTCTGGCAAGTGGCGTCCAAGCTGCTGCGACAGAGCAAAACCCGGAATTGATACTGGCGGGTTCTGCCAGGGCGTCGCAGGCATTGCTGTACTCGTTGCAGCAGTTGCAAGCCATTGCCGACCGCGATGATTTACCCGCACCGTTTGACCAGTTAGCGCCAGCACTGGATGCTTTCAAAGCCGCCAACAACCAAGATGGTGAGCAGCAGCCCGCGGACCTGCGCAGTTTGACTGACCCGCTGCGGGGCCTGGCTGGCAATATTCAGGGCATTGTCGATGCCATTGAAGAAGAGGCCGGTATCGTCCCGGTGGTTGGTGGCAGCTTTGCCCTGCTGTCCGAGCTATTGCTGGACGTGGGCCGCAGCATCGACGCCATCGGCAATGTCAGCGTTAGCGAGCTTGGGCAAGTGCTGTCTTCTACCGTGGAAGACCTGTTGAATAATATTCTCGTGGGTGTGATCCCCATTGAGCAGTTTGCGCCGGCTGAAGTGACTCAGGCCATCGGTTTGGGGCCAGCCTTCCTGAGCAGCGCTTTGCTGGCAGTCACCCGAGAATTGGGCTTCCATATTGATAACTTGCTGTTGTCTCAGTTGGATCCGCTGATCGGCGCTCTGGATCAACTGCTGTTGCGACCGCTGTTTGATGCCTTAGCGGGACTGTCTGAATTCTAGTGAGCAGGTACGGAGCAGTTTATCGAGATCGATGTGCTGCTCCACGCTGTCGGCAATGCGGTCTAGATTCGTTTCTATGACCGCGTCGTAATTGTAGGCAGCCTGCTCGGTGGCACCAGCCCAGCTGAGCAGCTGTTGCCGAGCGTGGTCGTCGTCGAACAAGCCGTGGATATAGCTGCCCAGTACTTGTCCGTCTTCGCTAATGGCGCCATCAAGGTGACTTCCCAAATCGGCAAAATGGCGCTCGAGGCCGGCGCCCTCACTGACCCCGGCGTGAATTTCATAACCGCGAATTGAGGTCGCTTTACCGTTTAGATAGCAGTGCCCGCTGACTTGGCGCAGGGTTTTCTCGCTGGCCAGTGTGGTGGTGATATCAAGAAGGCCTAAGCCCTCACTGCTACCGGCTGGGCCTTCAATACCCAGCGGGTCGTGCAGTTCACTTCCCAGCATTTGAAAGCCGCCGCAAATCCCCAGCACTTTGCCACCGTAACGCAAATGACGTTTGAGCTGATCGGCCCAGCCATTGTCGCGCAGCTGTTGTAAGTCAGCGCGCACGCTTTTGCTGCCGGGCAGGATGAGTAAGTCGCAAGGCGGCAGTGCCTCGCCCTTGCGCACAAAGCAAAGGTCAACATTGGGGTGCAGGCGAAGGGCGTCGAAGTCGGTGTGATTACTGGTGCGGGGCAATACCGGTACCGCCACCCGCAAACTGACACCCTCGCGAATTTGCTGGGTATCAATGGCATCCTCGGCTTCCAGGTGCAGGTCGTGTAAATAGGGCAGTACACCTAATACCGGCTTGCCGGTGCGCGCTTCCAACCAGTCCAATCCGGATTGCAGCAGGGCAATATCGCCGCGAAAACGGTTGATGACGAACCCAACAACCCGCGCTTGTTCACTTGCTGACAACAACTCCAGCGTGCCCACTAAATGCGCGAAAACGCCACCGCGATCGATATCCGCAATAAGTATCACCGGGCAGTCAACCGCTTCTGCAAACCCCATATTGGCAATATCGTTAGCGCGCAGATTGATTTCAGCAGGGCTGCCGGCGCCCTCCACCACAACCCAGTCGTATTGTTGAGTAAGGCGCTGGTGGGATGACAATACTGCCTTTCGCGCAGTCGCTTTGTAGCCGTGGTAGTCCTGCGCCTCCATATTGCGCAGGGCCTGCCCGTGAATAATGACTTGTGCACCGGTGTCACTATTGGGTTTAAGTAGAACGGGATTCATATCGCTGTGGGGCGCTAATCCGCAAGCCCGCGCCTGCACCGCCTGAGCGCGACCGATTTCCTTGCCATCGGGGGTGACGGCACTGTTAAGCGCCATATTCTGTGGCTTAAACGGCGCGACATTTACCCCGCGGCGGTGCAGGGCGCGGCACAGTGCGGCAACGAGAACGCTTTTGCCGGCATCGGAGGTGGTACCCTGAACCATTAGCGTATTAGTCATCGTCTGCCTCGTGCTCGGTTTGCCAGCCATCCTCCATAATGAGTGTGTGGAGGGGGCGGCGTTGATCCCACTGCGCTGTCTCCAGCATTGGGCGGTCGTAAAATTCCTCTACGGGTCCCAGACACAGCAGGGCAATGGGGTGGCTACCCTCCGGCATTTTTAATAGTGCCTTCAAGGGTTCTGGCTCAAATAGCGATACCCAGCCCATGCCCAGGTTTTCGGCGCGTGCAGCGAGCCAAAGGTTTTGAATGGCGCAGGCGGCGGAAGCCAGGTCCATTTCCGGCAGTGTGCGGCGGCCGAACAGGTAGCGCTCTCGCTGGTCGCACAGTGCCACCACAATGAGTTCGGCGCAGTCGCGTATACCTTCTACTTTTAATTGTAAAAACTCACTACCGCGTTCTTCCAGTGCCTCGGCTGAGGCAGTGATTTCCTGCTGCACCAGTTCATAGAGTTGTTCCCGGAGCCGGGGTTTACGGATGCGGATAAATCGCCAGGGCTGCATGTAGCCAACGCTGGGCGCTTGATGTGCGGCGCTTAGCAGGCGTGTCAACGTGGTGTCGTCAATCTCACCACCGGTGAAGTGACGCATATCTCGCCGCGCGGCAATCACACGATAGATGGCGTCGATATCGTCGCGGCTAAAGTCAGTTTTCATTGCCAGTATGTCGCTGAGTACGGGGAATAAAAACGCGTTGGCCTTGGTCTTCGAGTACGGTAAGCGGTTGCCGATACAGTTTTTCCAGGGCGGGGGCTTGCAGCATGATCGAGGCGTCTCCCCAGCAAGCATTGCCGTCGGGGTAGAGCAGCAGGAGTTGGTCGCAGTAACGCGCTGCCAGGTTGATATCGTGCAGACAAAGCAGAACGGCATTTCCCTGCGCGGCCTGTTCGCGCATCATCGACATAACGGCGACTTGGTGGTGAAGATCCAAGTGATTGCCGGGCTCGTCGGCCAGCCAAATATTCGCTTGCTGGGTCATGGCGGTGGCAATGGCAAGGCGCTGTTTTTCGCCGCCGGACAGGCTGCTCACCAGGCGCTGCTCCATGCCACTTAACTCCATGCGCGCCAGTGCGGCGCGAGCGATCTCAAGGTCCTCGGCAGACTCCATATCCCAGGCACTTAAAAACGGGTGGCGGCCGATCATCACCGATTCCATGACCGTTGCCGGGAAGCTGTCTGAGCGCTCCTGAAAAACAACCGCCATTTGCTGGGCGATTTGGCGCCGGCGCAGCCGTTGAATGGCCGAACCTGCGAGATATACCGTACCTTTACGAGGTTTTCGCAGCCCGGCCAGGGTATGGAGTAGGGTGGTTTTACCCGCGCCGTTGGGGCCGAGAACGCCCCAAACTTCGCCGCGCTGAATCGCAAAGTTAAGCTCGCTGCCATCGCTGCGACCCGGCACATCAATGCAAAGCTGGGCGGCTTGTAACAAGACCTCGCTCACTATCGGCTCCGGTATAACAGTAGCAAGAAGGTGGGAACGCCGAGCAGGGCGGTGATAACGCCAACGGGCAATTGCTCTGGTGCGATGATGGTTCTGGCCAGCGTATCTGCCAAGGTGAGCAGTGCACCGCCTGCCAAGGCGCAGGCGGGGAGAATCAGCCGCTGGTCATTCCCCAATATCAGCCGCAGCATATGTGGCACGACCAAGCCAACAAAGCCGATGCTGCCGGCGGTGGTGACCGCCAATGCGGTGAGTAGGCTGGCGGCAATATAAATACTCCACTCCATGGGCTTAACGGCAACGCCCAGCGCCGCTGCTTGCAGCGGGCCGCGGGCCATTGCATTGAGGCTGCGCCCGAGTGGCAGCAAAAGCAGAGACAGAGCGAGCAGGGTCGTCAGCGCTGGCCAGGGGCTGCGAGCATAGGCGAGATCCCCCATCAGCCAGAACAGCATGCCGGGCAGACTTTCGGTGGGGGCAATGGCAAGCATAAAGGTGACCACGGCTCCCCATCCCGCGGCAATAACCACACCGGTAAGCAGTAAGCGTGTGGGTGTCCAGCTGCCGGTGCCGTGGGCTAAGCCGAATACCGTGATCGCCGATACAATGGCGCCGATGAATGCCGAGCCTGAAACCGCCGCACTGCCCAGACCAAGCAGCATGGCGCTAAGGGCGCCCACTGCTGCGCCGCCGGAAAGGCCGAGCACATAGGGGTCCGCCAGCGGGTTGCGCAGCAGCACTTGCATAAGTGCGCCCGCCACGGCCAGTAGCCCGCCGGTGGCAAACGCGGCGAGGCTGCGCGGCAATCGCAGGTCGAATATCAGGGTGCGGTGCAGGGGTTCCCCCTCTCCTTGCAGCACTGCCCACAGCTCCGCGGTACTAATGGCGACACTCCCAGTGCTTACACTAAGCGCAACGGCCAGCAGCGCGCCGAGGCTGAGCACGGCGAGTGCGGGTAGCAGGCGCGGGGTGTGATAGCTAGCGGCGGCCACGTGCGGTGTCCAGATGCTGGCACAGCATACGGGTGCCGCTGAGGAGTCTTGGTGTTGGCCGTTGCAGAGTAGAGGGCGGAATAAAGAACAGATTATCTCTCTGCACGGCCAGTAGGCCTGAGTAGGAGCGCCAGTCGTCCAGCCAGTTGCGATTTTCTTCTCCCATGCCGCCGGCGATAATGGCTTCGGGGTTGGCCGCTAACACGGCCTCGTGGTCGATGCGAGCGGCCAGACGCGGCAGGTTGCCAAAGACGTTTATGCCGCCGCACAGGCGTGTCGCTTCGCTAATTAGGTGTTGGTCGTTAACCGTCATTAAGGGGTTGACCCAAATTTGCTGAAAAACGCGCACGGACTCCGCGCTCTGGTACTGCTTGCGTAAGGCGGCGATGCCTTGGTCAAAATGCTCGGCGGCGGCATTTGCTGCGGGCTCGCTGCCGGCCAGCTCGCCAAAACGGCGCAGGGTGCGACTAACGCCGTCAAAGCCGCGCAGCTCGCTGTAATACACCTTAAGCCCCAGTGCTTCGAGTTGCGCCAGTTGCTCTGTCGGGTTGCCGCTGTGCCAGCCAATTAGCAGATCTGGTTTTAAGCTGAGAATCGCTTCGAGGTCAAAACGGTTGTAGCTGCCCACTCTTGGCAGGGCTTTCGCTTCGTCAGGGTAGTCACTAAAGCTGACGGCAGCGATCAATTTACCGCCCGCTCCTGCGGCATAGAGCAGCTCCGTCGCACCGGGTGACAGGGCGATAATGCGCGTGGCTGGGGCATCCAGACAAACTTTTACGTTGCGGTCATCGTCAACGCAGCGCTCACTGCCGGCGCTGGCTATATGCGCGAGCAGCAGGCTGAGTACGACAAGCAGGCAGCGCATCAATACTCCACGCCTTTTCTGGCCTTAATGCCCGCGCGGAAGGCGTGTTTCTTATCATCAATCATCGATACGGTGTCGGCCAGTTCTTTGAGGGCCGGCGGCGCACCGCGGCCAGTAATAATCACGCTCTGCTCCCGAGGGCGGTTGCGCAGCGCTTCGTAGACTTCCTCGGCGTCGATGTATCCGTACTTCAATATGTAGGTCAGTTCGTCGAGCAGCACCAAGTGTAATGAGGCATCGCTCAACAGTGTTTTTGTTTGCTGCCAGGCTTGCTGAGCGGCTTCGCGATCGCGTTCCCGGCTTTGTGTTTCCCAGGTAAAACCGGAGCCCATCACAATGAACGGCACCTCGGGGCAGCGCTGTTGCAGGAAATTTCTCTCACCGCAGTCCCAGGTCCCCTTAATGAACTGCACCACCGCGGCCTTGTAACCGTGACCAATACAGCGAATCACGGTGCCAAAGCCCGAGCTGGATTTCCCCTTACCCGGCCCGCTTAAGACGATCAGCACGCCGCGCTCTTCGGTCGCTTTCGCGACCTTGGCGTCGATCAGTGCCTTCTTCTTCTGCATGCGCTGTTGGTGGCGCTTCTCTTCTTCATTCATTGTGACGGAGCTCCATCGCAGTCTAAGCGTTCGCCTTAAGGGGCGTACGTCACGCTTAGCAGGGCTTCACGCCCAATTGACTCATAGTTACCGAGGCTGAAGTGTCTGGCGCTAACGTAGTCTTTGTCAAACAGGTTCTTTACCAGCAGTTGCAACTTGAGGCTGTCATTGATTTGGTAAGAAACTCCGGCATCGACCAAACCGTAGCCGGGCAATTCGTCGGTATTGCTGGTGTTTTCGTAGCGGTCACTGGTCAGGCGAACACTGGCGTTGACTCCCCATTGCTGCCATTGGCGGTCAACATCGATGTTCACCTGGCTGTCGGCGCGGCGGCGCAATTCCTTGCCCGAATTTTTATCTTCAGTATCCAGGAGGGTTGCATTGGCTTCGATATGCCACTGTCTTACTACGGTTGCTAAGCTTAGCTCCAGGCCCTCGATGCGTGCTGATTCAATTTGGTCCGGCCCGAAGGTGGCGGGGTTGTATTGAATGAGCATATCCACGTCATTGATGAAATAGTTGACGCTCCACTGTCCCCAGGCGTGTTTGCCGCGCAGCTCAAGCTCCCGGTTTTTTGAGCTTTCAGGCTCGAGGTTGGGGTTGCCGTAGCCGGGGTAGTACAGGTCGTTAAAGGTGGGCGCGTTGAAGCCCTCGCCGTAGGAGGCGATCAATTTCATGCCCATGGCTAAGTCCAATCCGGCGGCGGCGTTGCGGGTGTCGCTGGAACCAAATTGTTCATTGCTGTCATGGCGCCAACCCAGTGCGTAGTCGATGCGGCCATAGTCGGCTTGCCATTGCGCAAAGCCTGCGTTGTTCTCACGTTCGTCTTTGCCGTAGCTCAGCGTGCTGTCGACCTCGTCATTAATATGCTCGCCACCCAGGGTGAGTACGTGGTGTTTACCGAGCTGCCAATCATTCTGGGCAGTGAATTGTTTGCGAGTGGTTTCGAATACATCGCCGCGAAGATTCGCGGCAACCAACGCCGGGTCGCGATAGCGATAACGCATTTGGCTTTCATCGGTAGATTGGCCCGCGGTGAGTTTCAGTGCCCAGTTGTCGGCTAATTGAAATTCACCGCGCAAACCCGCGACGGTAACCGTACTGTCTGTGTAGGGCTCGCAGCCAAAGTTATTGGGAAACGGTGAGTAGCAGTTGGTGTCGTATTCGCTCTCACTGTCGCTGTGCTGGTACAGCGCGTGAACTTTAGCGCGTGCGTTAATGCGATGTGACACGCTGGCGTTGATAGCCTGCTGCTCAAAACCGTCGTCATCGCCGTGGCGCAGGGCCTTGCTTGTGGTGTTGTCGACGCCGTCAGTTTCCTCGTACAAACCGCTCAGGCTGAACTGAGTGTCAGCGTTTCCGCCGTTAACGGCAGCAACCGTTTTAACGGTGCCCTGGGTGCCTGCGCTAAGTTGTACAAAAGGTTTCACGCCATCGGTGTCGTGGTACTTCTTGGTGATGATGTTAATGACGCCGCCAATCGCCTCGGAACCATACAAGGCTGAGCGAGGCCCGCGGACAATTTCTACGCGCTCGATCAGTTCCGGTGGCAAGTTAGTGAGCGAAGGGCTGCCCAGTGTTGCTGAGCCTACCCGCACGCCGTCAACCAGCAACAGCGTATGATTGCTTTGGTTGCCGCGAACAAACAAACTGGTGGCAGAACCGCGGCCACCATTGCGCACGAAACTAATGCCGGCGGCGCGCGACAGCAACTCTTGCAAGTCTAGTGGTGCGATACGCTCGATATCGGCGCGCTCGAATACCGTGACCGGTGCCAGTACTTCGGCAATGCTTTGTTCGGTGCGTGTTGCCGTGACAACGGTAGTTTCTATTTCGCCGGCGCTGCTAATCAGCGGGCTGGATAAGGCTGCAAGCAGTGCAGTATTCGCAGCAAGTGGACGGATTTTCATGACTTACCTCAAAGCTAAGAAAAGGAAGCAATGAGGGAGGGATAGTGGTGATATACAAGTATATGACCGCTGATGAAGCCCTCCGCTACATCGGGTGATAACTGATTAGGCCGGTTCCGGGCTCTCACCAAAGGTGATTACCGTTGCGGGGGCAGCGTCGGTCTTGTCGAGTTATCGACTCACCGAACTTCCCGTTTAACCCTCAAACAAAAGTTTTTAGGCACCTAACTCAGGCGGCGCAACTCTATTCGGGCTAGGGGGCATTGTCAAATTGTATACATCGGCACGTTGCTATTAGCGTGCGAAGAATTTGCTTAGGGTTTCCAGTATGCTGCAGCGCTGCGAAGCGGTTATTTGATGTTGTGGGTCTTGCGGTATTGACCTGGAGACTGGCCGTGCCAGCGCCGAAAGGCGCGGGTGAAGCTTGCTGTATCCAGGTATCCGAGCTGGGCGGCGAGCTCTTCCAACGTCATCAGGGAGTTTTTTAGCAGTTGCTCGGCGAGTGAGCGTCGCTCGTCATCAACCAGTTGCCTGAAGCTGGTGTTTTCCTCTTCCAGACGACGACGCAGGCTGCGCGGTGACATCGACAGTGCGGCCGCCGTGTCTTCCAGTGTGGCGCTTAGCCCGAGTTGACAGAGGATTTGGCGACGGACTTGTCCGGCGGTTCCGGTTTCTTGTCGACGTGCCAATTGCTTGCGGCACTGGTCTTCCAGCATTCTCACCAGGTGGGGGTCGTAAGTGGGAAGCGGTCGGTCGGCGTCTTCCGGGGCGATTAACACGGCGGTTCGCGGTGCAGCGAAATTGGGGTTCCAGGCCGCTAAGGTCTCGCTTTTCTCAAGCTCCGCGGTTTGCAATAAGTCCAGCTCCACGGCTTGCACGGTAATGCCTGACAAACCGAGTTCACGCAGTAAATTGAGCGCAGTTGCCAAATCGCGAAGCTTCAGAAATTCCCTGAGCTCGAGTGGGATCGTATCGCCGTTGAGTACAACGCCGAAGTGCGTATCGTTGTCGATCAGGCTCAGTTGGCAGTAGGCAGTGCTTAGCGGCAGATAGCGCATGGCATGTTGCACGGCGTCTCGCAGGCTGCGGCAGGTGCGAAGCGTGAAGCCCCATAAGCCGAAGGTGGCGATGTTGTAGCGCAGGCCTAGTTCAAACCCGATGGCGGGGCTGCCGCCAAGGGCATGCATCACATTCGCGATGACCTGCATTTCCTGCTCGCGGGTAATCAGGCTTTCTGTTTCGGCAAGGTCGCTGCCGGAAATACCGGTGTTTCGCAGGCAGCATTGTTGGCTAACGCCGCGCTCGGCTGCAAAGTTCACCATGACCTGGGCCATGGTGATTGGGTGAAGAATATCCGCGGTCATCGCCCGGCCAGCTCCGTCTGCCGCTGCAGCCGGCACGCAATGTGTGGTGGTCTGCGATGCCCTGATGACGGCCAGAAATGCCCTTCTGGTTGAGCGAAGCGGTCTGTAGTGTGCTGGCCTGTCATCAATGCTCGGAGAATAATCGGTGGAAAAGAATCATAGCACAGCTAATCGGCGGGCTATTGTGGTGGCCAAGCGCTACATGGGAGAGTTTGCTTGGCCAACGGTGCTACTCACTATGTTGGTTGTCGGCGCGTTTATTGCGAATTTGGCACTGTTCATCGCCGGTGTGGTGCCCTGGTGGCTGGCGACGCTGGTGTATGCTGCGCTCACCTACATGGCGTACACGCCTTTGCACGAAGCCACCCACGCGAATATTCATGGTGATCATGCATCGTTGAAATGGCTAAACGATGCCTGTGGGTTTGTTGTTGCCCCCATTATTATGATCCCTTACGCATCGCACACGGTGGAGCACTTTACCCATCACCGCTATACCAATCAGCAGGGTAAGGATCCGGACTATATGCTCCACAAAATGGGCGACGGGTTGTGGGCCTTTCTGGTGACGGGACTGCAGTTTTTTTGGCTGCAAAACCGCTTCCTTTATGCGACCGGCTGGCACAAGGTGTCTGGCCGCGAGCGGCTGATTTATTTGAGTGAAATTGCGTTTTCTGTGAGCTGGCGTATTGCCTTGGTGGCGTGGGTGGCGACGCCAGCGATTGTTGCATTATTGATCGTGGGCTACTTCCTTGGTGGTTTCTTTACTGCCTACTGGTTTGCGTATCGCCCGCACCTGCCTTACCGCGACGCTGAACGCTACCGCAATACCTGCAGTATGATCATGCCGCGTTGGATGAAGCCATTTGAATGGTTCTGGCTGGGACAAAATCTGCACTCTATCCACCACCTATTTCCCCGCGTGCCGTTTTATCGCTATCACGCCGTTCACCGGGAAATTGAGCCGATTTTGCGCGCAGAGCAAACGCCGATTATCGGTATTTTTAGCCGCGAACCTGTGGAGCCTTGATGGGGGCTTGGTGGCAAATACCTCGACCTGCAGTCGGGGGCACGGAAGCCTGTGGTTTATTGGCCCGGAAGGGCCTTAAGCTGCCCCAGCAGCTGCCGGTTGATTGGCATGGCAATACCGTGTTGCTCTGCCACGCGACAGAGATAGCCCGTGATGTAGTCGATCTCACTGCGGCGACCGGACTCGATGTCTTGTAACATCGATGAGCGGTTGAGGGCGGTATTTGCGACGACTTCCAAGACTTGCTCCCGCAGGCCGTCAAAGACATCGCCCAGTTGCAAATGCGGCGCCAGGCAGAGAGCCTCGTCGATGACGCCGTGCAGTTGCTGAAGCGCCTGAGGGTTGTCCAGCAGCTCACCGTTGCGGCAGCGATACAGCGCCGTTAAGGGGTTGATGGCGCAGTTGATAATGAGCTTGCGCCACAGGGCTTGCTCGATGTTCGGGTCGGCGGTAACAACGAGCGGCCCGACGCTGAGCTCCTTCGCAAGGGTTTCATCGTTTGAGCCGCCGCCGAGCAGCGTGCGACCGCGACCCGCGTGCACGACCTGAAACGGGGCGGGGCGAAACGCCCCTTCCGTGGTGACGGCGTGATAGCACTGCAGGTCGGGCCGAAGTTTGAGCAATTCTTCACGCACACCCAGGCCATTTTGAAGCAGCACCACGCAGGCACCCGAGACCAAGCGGGGGCTGATAGACGCGACGGCTGACAAGCTGTCTGGCGCTTTGGTGGTAAGGAGTAAACGCGCTATCGGCGGGCCGTCTTGTTGACATGACTCTGCCGCCAGCGGCAGCAGCTCAGCACTCCCTGCGAGGGTCGCGAGGATTCCCCCAGCCATTCTAAACTGCGAAAGCCGTTCGTCGCTGCGTAGCAGCAAGGTGGTTGGCAGGCCGTGTTTAACGGCGTAGCTGGCCCACAGGCTGCCTATCGCGCCTGCGCCAAGTATGTGCCAATGTGAGCTGTGTGAAGTCATGGTGGCAGCTTACGTGATGGCTGCGGGGTGGAGCAACGGTGCTGTTTGCGCGCCCCAGCCCTTGTTACACTTGAGCCCGTTAATTTGTATAGGAAGAACTTGAATGCCGTCGTTTGATATCGTGTCTGAAGTGGATTTGCACACCTTTACCAATGCTCTGGATCAGGCCAACCGTCAGTTGGATACCCGCTTTGATTTTCGCGGTGTTGAAGCCAGCTTCGAGCGCGACGGGCTCAATGCCACGGTGTTGGCCGAGGCGGAGTTTCAGCTGACTCAGATGGAAGACATACTGCGCAGCAGCCTGGTCAAGAACAAGATCGACCCGAAGGCGATGGAACTGGGCGACATGGAAGGCTACGGCAAGCAAGTGCGGCAAAGGGTGACCATGAAAAATGGTTTGGAGTCGGATCTTTGCCGCAAGATCGTTAAGCTCATCAAAGACAGCAAGCTGAAAGTACAAAGCCAAATTCAGGGTGATCAGGTGAGGGTCACCGGCAAGAAACGCGACGACCTCCAGCAGGTTATGGCGCTGTTGCGCGATGCTGATCTAGAGCAGCCCCTGCAATTTAATAATTTTCGCGATTGATTGCACCGACCCCGGCCTCTGGGCCGCAGCCCAATAAAGGATAGGCAATATGCAGCCCCAGCCGTCACCGGACGTCACAGACCTGCCATGGTATCGAGCCATTTTTACGCAGCAGATGTTTATCTGCGTGCTGACCGGGTTGGCCTCGGGTTTGCCGTTGTATTTCCTTATTCAATTGGTGCCAGCGTGGCTGCGCAGCGAGGGAGTAGGGCTAACCGAGATCGGCTTATTTGCCCTGGTGGGCTTTCCGTATAACTGGAAGTTTGTATGGGCGCCGTTGATGGACCGCTATGTGCCGCCGTTTTTGGGGCGTCGGCGCGGGTGGATGTTGATCACTCAGATTGCTCTCATGCTGTCCATGGCCGCACTGGGTTTTATTGACCCGACAATGTCTGTCGGGCTGGTTGCCTATGTGGCGGCGGGGGTCGCTTTTTTTAGCGCCAGCCAGGATGTTGTGCTGGACGCGTATCGCCGCGAGCTGTTGAAGGACAAGGAGCTGGGGCTGGGCAACGCGATACATGTGCAGGCCTACCGCTTAGCCGGTTTGGTGCCGGGCTCTCTCGGAGTGATCATGGGGGACTACTTCCCCTGGAGTACGGTGTTCATGGTGATGGCCGGCTTCATGCTCATCGGTGTTGCGATGACCTTCTGGGTAAGTGAGGCCGGTGATGACAGCGCGGCGCCTCTTACTCTGCGCGCGGCGGTGGTCGAACCATTTAAGGAATTTGTACAGCGCAACGGGCTGGGCAGTGCCCTGTGGCTGCTGACGTTCCTGTTCTTGTACAAACTCGGTGACAATATGGCCACAGCGCTGTCGTCGCCTTTTTACTTGGATATCGGTTTTAGCCTCACGGAAATTGGCACGATCGCTAAAACTGCCTCGCTGACGGCCGCGATTATCGGCGGCTTGGTGGGCGGCGTGATTATGATTCGCCTGGGAATCAATCGCGCGCTTTGGCTATTTGGTGTGGTGCAGCTGCTCAGCATCTTTGGCTTTGCGGCGTTGGCGGAAATCGGGCCGAATCGCCTGGCATTAACCTTGGTGATTATTTTTGAATACCTGGGGGTGGGTTTAGGCACCGCTGCCTTTACCGCCTTTATTGCCAGGGCAACGACACCGGCCTATGCGGCCACACAGTTTGCTTTGTTCACTGCGCTAGCAGCGCTGCCGCGCACCTTTGCGAATGCCACCACCGGCGCTATTGTTGAAGTGGTCGGTTGGACGAACTTCTATTTGCTCTGTGCCGGCTTGGCGATCCCCGGTATGTTGATGCTGATTAAGGTCGCGCCGTGGTCGGCAGAGCGTTAATGCTGATCAGGCCACCGGCATCGCTGCCACGCGATTTTGCCGTCGGGTGAGGCACTGCCTTCATCAATTAGTCGTGAGAGCTGTCGACGATAAGCCTCAGAGTTGTGCGGAAAACTGATTTTTCCTTGTGCATTGATAACTCGGTGCCAAGGTAGGGTGTTCTTGTCGGGAAGTTGGCTGAGCTGGCGCCCAACCCAGCGGGCCCGGCCGGGAAGTCCTGCTTGGCGGGCGAGCTCGCCGTAGCTGCATAAGCGGCCAGAGGGGATCTGACTCAGCGCCAGCAGTAGCTGACGCCGAGCCTGGTCGGAGGACTTATTCGTCAAGGTTGCGAATGCGCTCCCAGTAGTCTTCATAGAAGAAGTCGACCTTTCCGGTTTCCAGCGAGTATTCCGCGCCCACCACCATTAGCTTTCCTTCGCTAATCAGCTGTTCCAGTGTGGATGAGCCGCTGCAAAGGTGCTCTACCGAGGTACGTACATTGGCGCGTACCGCCTGCTTAACCAGCTCCTCGGGGTTGTCTTTTAGCTCGGTGACTAGCAGGGTTTCCACCGCTGGGCGCACGCGCTTAACAATGGAGTGTAGGGCGGAGGTAGGGATTTTGGAGTTGCCACTTAGTGCGTCTACTGTGGCTTTGACGGCGCCACAGCGCGAGTGGCCCAGCACCACAACCAATGGCGTACCAAAATTAAGGGCGGCAAATTCAACACTGCCGATGCCGGAGGGGGCGACAACATTGCCGGCTACGCGAATAACAAACAGGTCACCCAGTGTTTGGTCGAACACCATCTCAGCGGGAACCCGCGCATCGGAGCAACCCAAAATAATGGCGAAGGGGCTCTGCTCCTCAACCAACTCGGGTTTTTTATTCGATATGTAGTCTTTGTTTTCAGTCAGCTTTTCAACAAAGCGGGTGTTGCCTTCTTTTAAACGCGCAAGCGCTTCCTGAGCATTGATCATTATCTACCTTTATATGTATTTTCTGTCGAGTGTTACAGCCAATCGCTGATCAGCACGCCAAAACCGACGCTCTGCAGCGAGTTATTGTATTCGATCAGGCTTTCGCCATAACCATTAAAGTATTTTACATAAGCTTTGATCTTGGAACTAATCGGAAAGCTCCAGCCGATTTCAACCGCACCACGATTGTCGCTGCGCAAGTTGTTGCGCAGCATGACGCTTAGTGTGCGGTCTTTCCACTGATAGAAGCCCATCCACTCAAAGTGGCCGAGATAAAATTCGATGTCTCGGTTGTCGTCGTCATCGGCGGCCTCGGGGATGCGGTACCAGGGTTTAAAGGTCATCGCGAAACGGTCGTGCTCAAATACCATATTGAGCATGATGCGATTCCAGCTGCGCGATAACGGCTCGCCGCGTCCGTTGGACTGATGGTTGAAAATTAGCTGGTTACCTACATTGCGAACCCCCTTCCATTGCCAGTCGTTGCTGTAACTGAGAATGAGCTCGGGCTCGTGGTTGGTTTCGCGAAATGGCGCAGAAAACTCTTTATTGTAGGCCTGCCAGAAGGAGCGGTTGGTATAGGCGCCGCTGAGAATACCGCCCCCGAGAATTCCTTTGGCGATATGTACTTTCACGCTGAGCTGGAACTCCATCTCCACGCTGTCGATATTCTCTTCTTTGATCGGCAGGGATGAGCTGTAATCGGCGCTATCGTCGCGCCAGGACAGGGGAAGTAAGTAATTGGCGCGGTGGGGAGTGAGGACAAAGGGGTTATCATCGGTGAAGCGCTCTAATGCAACGCGCTCTTCGACAACGCCCTTATTTTGTTTGCGAATATGCGCTTCGGCAGCATCGGGGCCTTGAAGGCGCTGTTGGCACTGCTCGCGCAACTGGCCGAGTGTGATCTCGTCGGAGGCGCTCTGGGTGGCCAGCGATAGACATTCTTCCATATCCATCGCCGGAGTTGGTGCATCCGAAGGTGCTGCGTAAGTTTTTGAAATATATAGGGTTAGCAGCAGGAATAAGGCGGCGCGAGCGAGGTGCATAGGGCTGAGCTCTCAAAGGTGGTAGAGGTCGCAGTGGCGTTGCTGACATAATAAGTTGTCAGCAAGGCGGGCACTAGGCGCTTTGGTTTTTTTTCTTTTATTGGGGCTAAAGACGGCACCATTTTTGATTCATCAGGTCAGCATAACTATGAGAGCCCTATTTAGTATTTTTGTCATCGCCCCCATTTTGGAAATGTGGCTGCTTATCGAGGTTGGGGGGCTGATCGGCGCCTTGCCTACGATCGCTTGTGTATTGCTAACCGCGTTAATTGGCGCCACCTTGCTGCGCCAGCAGGGTGTGTCTACGTTATTGCGTGCGCGCCAGCGCCTGGATCACGGTGAGTTGCCCGCCAGAGAGATACTCGAGGGCCTGATGTTGGCAGTCGGTGGTGCGTTGCTGCTCACACCGGGCTTTATCACTGATGCGGTGGGCTTTGTCTGCCTGATTCGCCCGCTGCGCAACGCGGTTATTGATCAGTTACTGCGCCGTGGCGTTATCCAGATGCAGGCCGGTGGCTTCAGCGCCAGTGGCGGCCCGCGCGGCAATTCTTCGGACGCCGAAGGGCGTCGCGAGTCTGGCCATATCACCATCGAAGGCGAATACCGAAAAGAAGACTAAAAAATTTCGCATTCGGCCCTTGAAAAGTATTTTCCCGCCCCCAATTACCAGAGCAGCCCACGGTGACTGGTTGTCCAGTCTGCGCGATGGGAAACCTGATGATTCCCGATCCGTGTGAAAGGGAGGTCGCCAAGTAGAAGTTGTCTACATGGTGGCGCCGGAGTGTCCGGTCAAATAAAAATCTGTTCATTGGTTTAATGGAGATTGATCAAGATGAAAATTCGTCCCTTATACGACCGTGTAGTGGTTCGTCGTAGCGAAGAGGAGCAGACCAGCGCCGGTGGTATTGTTTTGCCAGGTTCTGCCAAAGAGAAGCCGAATCAAGGTGAAGTATTGGCGGTAGGCGAGGGCAAACTGCTGGAAAACGGCGAGTTGCGCCCTGTTGGTGTCAAGGTTGGCGATCGCGTGATCTTCGGTCAGTACTCTGGCAACGCCGTTAAAGTTGACGGTGAAGAGCTGATTGTTCTCGGTGAGTCTGAAATTTTCGGCGTTATCGAAGGCTAATTTTTAGCACTCAATTGAATCAACGAATTAGTAGGAAGGTAAAACAATCATGGCTAAAGACGTAGTATTTGGTAACGAAGCTCGCCTGCGTATGGTGGCTGGCGTTAACACTCTGGCAAACGCGGTTAAGGTGACGCTTGGTCCCAAGGGCCGTAACGTAGTTTTGGACAAGTCATTCGGCGCCCCAACTGTAACTAAAGACGGTGTCTCTGTTGCCAAAGAAATCGAGCTTGAGGACAAGCTGGAGAACATGGGCGCGCAGATGGTCAAAGAAGTGGCTTCTAAAGCTTCTGACGACGCGGGTGACGGTACCACCACGGCCACCGTATTGGCCCAGGCCATTGTTAACGAAGGCCTGAAAGCAGTTGCTGCTGGCATGAACCCAATGGATCTGAAGCGCGGCATCGATAAGGCAATCGCGGCGGCAGTTGAAGAAGTTAAGAAGCTGTCTATCCCCTGTGCTGACAGCAAGGCCATCTCTCAGGTTGGCACCATCTCTGCCAACAGCGACAGCCACGTTGGTGAAATCATTGCTGAGGCGATGGAAAAAGTCGGCAAAGAGGGCGTTATCACTGTAGAAGAAGGTCAGGGCCTGGAAAACGAACTGGATGTTGTTGAAGGCATGCAGTTTGATCGCGGCTACCTGTCTCCCTACTTCGTGAACAACACCGACAACATGTCTGTTGAGCACGATAACCCCTTCATCCTGTTGGTTGATAAGAAAATCTCCAATATTCGCGAGCTGTTGCCGCTGCTGGAGAACGTTGCGAAGGCCAGCCGTCCGCTGGTGATTGTTGCTGAAGATGTTGAAGGCGAAGCCCTGGCAACACTGGTTGTTAACACTATGCGTGGCATCGTTAAAGTGGCTGCGTGTAAAGCGCCTGGCTTCGGCGACCGCCGTAAAGCGATGCTGCAAGACATCGCCATCCTGACCGGTGGCACCGTGATCTCTGAAGAAGTTGGCCTCGACCTGGAGCAAGCGACTCTGGAGCACTTGGGTACCGCTAAGCGCGTAACCATGGACAAAGAAAACACCGTGATTGTTGATGGTGCCGGCCAAGCGGGCGATATCGAAGCACGCGTTGCCGAGATTCGTACTCAGATCGAAAACACCAGCTCTGATTACGACCGCGAGAAGCTGCAAGAGCGCGTAGCCAAACTGGCTGGCGGTGTTGCGGTGATCAAAGTAGGCGCAGCCACTGAGATCGAAATGAAAGAGAAAAAAGCCCGCGTTGAAGATGCTCTGCATGCAACGCGCGCAGCGGTAGAAGAAGGCGTTGTTCCTGGCGGCGGTGTTGCTTTGGTTCGCGCAATCAGCAACTTGGCCGCGGTTGAAGGTGACAATGAAGACCAGCTGGCGGGCATTAACGCGGCGCTGCGTGCGATGGAAGCGCCTCTGCGTCAAATCGTGACTAACGCGGGTGACGAAGCTTCTGTAGTACTCGACAAGGTGCGCTCTGGCGAAGGTAACTTCGGTTACAACGCGGGCAACGGCACCTACGGCGACATGATGGAAATGGGTATCCTTGACCCAGCTAAAGTGACCCGTACTGCTCTGCAAGCTGCAGGTTCAGTGGCTGGCCTGATCATCACCACCGAGTGCATGATTGCCGACGCACCAAAAGAAGAAGCAGCTCCTGCAATGCCTGACATGGGCGGCATGGGTGGCATGGGTGGCATGGGCGGCATGATGTAAGCGTCCTGACATAGTCCCAGTAAGTGTCAAGAAGGCCCGCAAGCCTAGTGTTTGCGGGCTTTTTTATTGCCTTTCGAATGCAGGACGTAGCATAATGGTGCAGTAAAACGCAGGTATCGATGGGTACAAGTAGGGGTTACTTCGATTGGGCAACCAATCAAATCACCTTTTTTCCATCGCTATACCCTTGATAATACCCCTACTTGGATGGAAGAAATGAGCCTCACAGCGCTTGAAGTAAAGCGGGCGTCCTGCCCAAAAAGTCAAAAGCTATGTAAGAAATCTGATGGTAACGGACTGTTTTTATTAGTAAAAAACAATGGTTCGAAGCTGTGGCGGTTTCGATATCGGTTCTCCGGTACATATCAAGAACTCGCCTTCGGCAGATACCCAACGATACCCCTAGTTGAAGCTCGAAACATGGCTGCACGCGCTCGTGCTCAGCTAGTGCAGGGTATCAACCCTGCGGAAGAGCGGCGTGCGAGGAAGCGCGTTTCAACCACAGGTGAACGTGTCTTTGGAGCCGTTGCTCTAGTTTGGTGGGGGCGACAAAAGTCATCATGGTCCGCCGACCACGCTAGAAAGATAAATCGCTGGATTACCGTTGATATGAAGCCGCTGGCTAAGCTGCCGGTGGATGTCATTGATCAAGGTCATATCACCGAGTTAATGCTGTCGCTAGAAGCCTCGGGTAAACGGCGCGCGGCTCCAGTCATTCTATCGCTTATCAATCGCATATTTGGGTATGCACTGGCTCACCGCTACACGCGTAGCAATCCCGCTCAGGGTTTACCCCTCGGTGATGTTCTGAATCCAATGCCAAAAGTGACGCACCGAGCAGCCATCACTACTTCAATAGCTTTGGGTCAGCTCATTCGAGACATTGATCAAACCGACTCAGGTAGTTTTTGCACCGTAGAGGCGTTGAAACTGATTCCTCGATTGTTCCTAAGGCCTAAAGAAATAAGATGCCTCAAGTGGGAATATATCGATTTCGATCAAAAGTTGTTGGTCATTCCTGCTGAAGAAATGAAGCGTAGCCGTGATCACCTTGTGCCATTAGCGGATCAGGTTCTCGAGCAGTTGCAAGCTATTCAAAAAGTAACCAGTTACTCTTGGTATGTTTTCCCCAGTCTGTCCAATAGCGATAAGCCGATTAGCAAAAATGTCATGACGAACCGGTTGCGTAGCTTGGGCTACGCTGCTGATGTGGTATCGGCACATGGTTTCAGGAGTACTGCTTCAACGATCCTGCACGAGAGGGGTTGGCATCATGATGTGATAGAAACCCAGCTAGCTCATCTAGTCGGTACAGCTACCTCAAGGGCTTACAACAGATCAGAGTATCTCGCCGAGCGTACCAGGATGATGCAGTCATGGGCTGATCATCTGGATGCTTTACGTGATGGCACTGACATTGTCGCAATAGGGGCGCGCAGCCATGGATGAGAAATACGACGTTAAGAAAGATATCACGGAAGCGCGCAGAAAAATGCTCATGGCTGATGTAGCTACTGCTGAAGGTGAGGCAAGGCCTTATTTGGAGCACGCCAGGGGTAAGCTTTTGATGGGGAGTGATTATGGCTCATTCGGCGGATTGATGGGTACTACTGGTGCGTCAGTGAAGGACTTCGATAAGTTGACTTACCGAAATAGATCGATATGGGTAGCTTGTAGACTTTGGGCTATTTGTCAGAAGATCAAAAAAGACCCCAGTCCCGGGCCAGAAGCTGGGCAGGAATTGAATCGGTATGCTAATTGGTTATTGGCACTTCAGTCACACCGGGATAGAAGTTTTAAAGGGGGTAGTAAGCGGAAAGGGTACTCTGCAGATCTTGATGCGATCATCAAAGAGATTATTGGGAAAGTCCAGAGTGAAGATCCCCCCGTTATAAAAAATCAGGTATTTTTGCAGCTCCCTGGCTCAGATCTAGACGATGGTGTTATTGATAGTATTGGTAAGGAGCGAAATACGGTAATAGTTAATTGGTCTAGTGAGGCTGCAGGCGACATTTTGCGACGTAATTTGACTAAGGGCGCAATTGATAAAAGGGTTGAAAGGCTATTACAGGAGGCGGAGGCGTAGTTATGGCAAATGATGATGACCCAAAGGGTTTCAAGATAACGGGTGATGATGACTGGGAGCATTTCGTCGTCCCGCGAGTAAGGGTGAAGGATTTACTGGCCAAGTCCCGCGTTACTACGGTGAAGAGCCTGCCAAAGGACGCTTACGACCCTGAGTTTGACTTACCGGAGGCGCGAGCTAACTTCGCTACGAGGCATATTCGCAACCTGTCGCAGCGTAGGCGCCGACGGGACGAATTGATAGCCAAGTACCGCGAAGAGGTCGTAGTTTCCTTATATCCTGGCCGAAAGCCGGAATAGCATTGTACTTGTTGATAATTAACGCAGACGAAAAGGGACTTACTTATGAGGGGAACGATTGTAATTCTGATAGCAGCTGTATTTCTTTCAGCCTGTAGTCACACGGATATATATGTCGATCACAATACAAAGATTACAGGTCCGAAGGAAGTAGCACTCCATGGGCCGCGATCACCTTGGGTGCTCAAAATTGAGCATCAGCTGAAAAGAAGGGGGTTCACTGTGTTGCGATGGGCTAGCCAGCATCAGACTTTTGATAAGGTCTCGGAGGATAAAACAAACTTATACAATAGCGCGGCCACTCGATATATTGTTAGGGTTGAAGGTTCGACTTTTTATGGCGAGGCAAACCGGTGCTTTGGTGGTGGTTATAAATTCAACTACATAGTAGTGGACTTGGTCGACGTCGCGGAGAATAAGACTCTCGCCTCATTCAGTGGCAGTGGTTACTCAGAGGGTTGCCCACCGTTGTCTGGCTCTATTTTTCGCGATGCGGCGGAAACCGTCAATCAAGTGTGGGAAAATTGAAGTGTCGGAAATTTTCGTCAGGAGCCGATACAGCTATAGGAAGCTCACTCCTGACCCTTCCTCTTCATGGTGATTGTTAATTGATCGTTCTTGTGTTCGCTGCCTAGCTCGGCGCAGTCGCGCGGCTATCTCGTCATTGTGTGAGGTATTGGCGCTCTCAAATGCCTTTACGTCAGCATGCTTACCAATAAGCGCCAGCGCCTTCAGGGCGTTGGATGGGTCGAATTTGATTTCACCGGTGGGGTGGCCGTCACGATCCAGGATTTTCTCCACTTGCATGCAGCGTTCGTAGACTCGCCTTAATTCTACCAATACCCAGTCACCGCCAACACGCATTCGTTCAGCTCGTTTGCTTAGCTGTTCAGCCACGGCACTCTTCACCGAGGGTTTATTGAAAACAGCGGATGATGCAAAGCCAGCATCGGTGGCAGCTTGGGACTTGTTCATCGACTTCAGGTATAGGCTCACTGCGAGCTGTTCCTGAGGCTGTAGGTTGTACTGTTCCAATTCCATAAAACACTCTCTGATCGATGTTGACCGGGGGCTGTTTATCAGCTTTGAGGTTTGATTCACTGACACACTAAAAAGCGTAAAACATAGTATTTTAAAAAACTAAAAAACACAGTAACCATGGGGGTCCCCGGTGTTGTACATTTGGCACCATTTTCAGTTTTACGTTTTTCAGGGTGTCGGTATGGCTCTGAAAAACAGGATTCTTGGCTGTCAGTAGAAGGTCACCACCGGTGGGGTAGGCTGCTCGATCAGGGAGTAGAAAGACGCGTTTTTGTCACCTTTCTCTGAATCGCCACTAGTTCACTAGACGCTTTTCAGCCTCTTTTAAATACTGACGCTCATAATCTACAGGCGACAGCCCATTGTTGGAACCATGCTGTCGTTTTGTGTTGTAGAACATCTCGATGTAATCAAATATATCGCTCCTTGCTGCATCTCGTGTCGCGTATATTTTGCGCTTTATTCGTTCTCGCTTTAGTAACTGGAAGAAGCTTTCCGCAACCGCGTTGTCGTGGCAGTTGCCTCGGCGGCTCATGCTCCCCTCCAAGCCATGCTCTCTGAGAAACTCGCTCCAGTCATGGCTTGTGTATTGGCTGCCCT
>NZ_AULP01000007.1:58153-194288 GCF_000422345.1 Neomelitea salexigens DSM 19753 | reverse complement strand
ACTTTCGATTCACCAGTTCGGTGCCCAACTGTGTTTGCTTGGCCCGCAGAAGCTCCGCTTGAGCGGCTAAGGTTTCCGCCACCGGCGAGCCAACCTGAAAACCCACGCGTAACACGGCGGCAATTTTTTCAAGGTCTTCAACGCCGGTTCGCTGCGCAAGTTTTGCGAACGCTTCATCACGGCCGCGTCCTGCTTCAATTTCTTTACTAAGCAAAGAGATCTCTTGTGACAAGGGGTTTTTATTCCCTAAACCGTACTCAGCGGCTTGGTCAAAAGCCTTACCCAAGCTCATTCCTGATTTAAGATAGACCACCAGCAAGTTAACGAAGAAATTCAGCGACCGCCTAATCTGCTGACGACGCTTGCGTCGAACCATTAACAACCAAACATCAAACACAAAAAATAATGCGACGGCGACCGCCGCCAACAACCACAGCGCTACCTGCCCAGCACTCAGTTCCAGCAGTAATGTAGGCCCAAGCAGCAGCAGCGTGAATTTCAGCAGCCAATAGCTGAGCCGCATCGTTTTTGGCGCCAGACCCGCTTGCCGAATGCGCTTACTCGGATAAAGGCTAAAGCGCTGCTGTTCTTCAAAATCAACCTCTGTATCGTCACCGAGGTCTTGACTCGCGGCACGCAGCCGAAAAGCAATGTAGGCAATGCCGATCAGTAACGATACAAAAACAAAGTCGATCCACCAGCTGTCATTCACAACTCAGCCCTCAGCAAACGGCGCAACCATAAATACCCACCAACCTGAAGCAATACTGCCACCATTAAATAACTACCGCCGTTCGGGTTAGTGCTCAGTGGCTCAAACCAATCGGGCTGTTTCCACATAAACACGGGTACGAGCAGATACGGCAGGGCGCCGGTGAAGATGGCCGCGTAGCGGGCACCGGAGAGCTGGCCGCTAATCATGATTCGCATGCGAATCTGGTCGCGTACCAGCACCGTCACGGAGCTGATTAGCAAGCCGAAATCACTGCCTGAATGCCACTTGGCAACCAGTGCTTGACTGAATAAGCGCACCGCCTCGGTATCGTAGCGGCTGCGAATTCGCTCTACCGCTTTCTCTACACTCAAACCGTAGTCAAGGCGCGCAACTATTTCGTTGAGTTCGCGCTTTACGGCACCCTTAGAGGAGTCAGCGGCAACCTGCAAAGCTTGTCGTGGGGGCAGTCCACCTTGAATCGCTGCGTAGACAAGATCTAAAGCATCGACGAGTTTTTCTTCAAACTTTCGACGCAGCATCTGGCTGATATCAGCCAGCATAAAGAAGCTCATTATCGTCACAGCTACAGCGGCTATCACAGCCACCCACAGCGCATTGGGGAACAATTCCAATACGACAAAAAACACACAGCAACTAATGGCAACCGTGACCAACACGAATACAAAGGGCTCTATGCGCAAGTTCAATGTGCGCATATTTGCTCGCATTGGCGAACGGATTTCACTGCCGTCAGTATCAGGGTCTGCTAGCGCATCACTGTCGGCCTGCAATGGCGCAGGTAATAACTGGCGGTAGGCGACGACTGCGGCGACAAGCACCGCAAAAATCAGTAGCCCCCATTCGATCAGATTAATCCAGGGCACCGGTCACCTCGCTCGCCAAAAATGGCAGCACAACCGAAAAACCCCGTGCAGCGACATGATCTAAAAAATGCATTGGCGCGCCCGTGTATTCGTGGCACCCACGTATCACTGCATCCTGCTCGACCGCAGCGGTTTTAAAATTAAACAGTGGCGTCACGCCCAGTTCGCCATCGTTACTATGCACCTCTCCCATACTGACAACACGGCGAGAACCATCGCGAAATCGCACCACATGCACGACCAGCTGAATCGCTGAAGCAATCATCTCGCGTACCGACTCTCTGGGAATATCGGCATCGCTCATTAGCGCCAGGGACTCCAGTCGGCGCAGTACATCAGAAAGGCTATTAGCATGTACGGTGGTCAAACTGCCTTCGTGGCCTACGTTCATCGCCTGCAGCATATCCATCACTTCACCGCCGCGGACCTCGCCAACAATAATCCTGTCGGCGCGCATCCGCAGCGCCGTACGAACCAGCTCGCGTAAACTGATGCTTCCTCGCCCTTCCATGTTACCTGCTCTTGATTCCAGGGGAATCACATGGGGATGGCTCAGGCGTAATTCGGCCGTTTCTTCTATGGTGACAATACGTTGATTCTCGGGAATGCTTTTCGAAAGTAAATTCAACAGTGTGGTTTTTCCCGCTGCGGCACTACCCGCCACCACCACGTTTACACCCGCGTTCACCGCCAGCTTCAAGGTGTCCAACATGTCTTGACTAAGGAAACCACTCTCCACCAACTGCGCTTCATCAAGCTGCTCGCAGCGAAAACGCCGAATTGAGACGATCGCTCCCTTGGCGCAAAGCGGCGGAATCACCGCGTGCAGACGGCTACCATCGGCCAGTCTTGCGTCGACCATCGGGTTGCTAGCATCAAGGTGCCTACCCTGAGCACCGACAATACGATCGAGAAATCGGCGCAAGTGACTGTCGTCATCAAAGCGCACTGCGGTCTTTTGTAATTGACCACCTCTATCCACCCACACCTCATAGGGCCCATTCACCATAATATCGGTGATGTCATCTTCCATCATCAAGCCCGCCAAGGGGCCCAAGCCGCCGAGCTCTTCCAGAATTTCCTGCTCAAGCTGGAGGCGCTGGCTATCGGAAACCGCTATGCCACGCTCTTCTTCTAGGTCTTCAAGAATGTCGGCAAGGCGGACTCGAACTTGCTCAATATCCCCTAAGATATCGGCGCCGCCATCATCTAAAGAATCGATCAAACGTTTATGAACAAACGTGCGCAAGCGACGCTGGTAGTCTTCGCTATTGTTACTTGGCGCCGTATTTTTGCTTTTATCTGTGCTGCGTGGCGAACCAAACATTATCCCTTCCTCTACCAGTAGTTGCCGCTAAAGCCGCAGCAACACTTTCTTGCGAGCCAATCCGCTTACCATTTCCACTTCTCGGTGGGTTGCCGCTGGCCGCACCGCCAACTTCTCACCGCGAGCACTGTGCAACACTAAACTCACCTTATCACTCTTACCGATACTGGCAAGCGGATAAACATGCTGCGGATACACCGCCACCACCAGTGATGCCACGTTTGCACCGCCAGCCGTTGCCGAACGGTCCTTCGGGAGCAAGCTCATTACATCACCGCTATTGTTTTTCGCGGCAGCCCCATTTCGCATAACGCCGATCAGGCGGACATCAGTTGCCACGGTATGCACACCGTGACGATTTCTTACCAATACATCTAAACGATCGCCACCACGCAATTGCGCGAAGGGAATACTGGTGGGATCTGGTTTAAGCGTATACAGCACACGGCCTTCAGGTACAGCCTGGGCCAAGGTTGGACGCTTCGGCACAGCCAGCTCACTGGCATTAAACGTCTCACCGTCGCGCTTATTTTTCGTGAGTGTTTTTCCGATAATTTGGCGCGGATCAATAATTGCGTGGCTAGTGTCTTTTACCTTCGCCTCGCGAAGTAGAGCACGAGTAACCATTTGCCCTGCCGGAATATCGCCACCTGCCACCCAGGCGGTCTCAGTATTCAATCGGTCTATCTGTCTCAGGCCGAGAACTGAGGCCAGCATGCTTGACGCGAAGAATAAGACAATGGAGCCAGTCGCGCTTCCTGTTAATTTCCTCTTCATGCTGCACCTCTAATTTCTTTACAGTTTATCTACGTTGATTGATTCGTGGCGGCCGGAAGGCCGCCACTTCGTTCTTTATGATTACAGAGTCGGTACAGCAGGCGCCGCATCAGTTGAGTAAGCACCGGTCGGTGCAATCCCCCGAACACCTTCGATACCATCTGACGTCACGAAGCTGAATGATGCAGCGTCGCCAGCGTTAAGATCTTGGTTGTCCAGGAACTGTGATCCCGACACGGCTGACCCGCTGTTAGACTCACGTAAACCATTGTAAGCATAGCTTTGGTCCAGGGCGCCGACTGCTTCGGCCACATCTTCCATCTCCGCAACAACGGAGTCGCGCATGGTGACCAAGCCGACGATCATGCCCACCACCATGGTGGTGACCAGCAGCACCAGTTCAGTGGTCATGATAAAGCCGCCTTGTTTCTTGGTTTTCGCTGAAGTGTTGATTGCAGTTTTCATAATGTCTTCCTCAAAAAAGTAAGTAGTGGCTTGGATAGCCGCAGCACACGGTGCTGTATTTCAAATGTTTTGCATCGCGACCGCTGCCGCTCTGCGTCCTTATCGAATCGCCCTTGCCATCCAAACCGTTCGGTACGAGGCGGTGATTCTTGACTGGGATATTGCAGGCGCCGTACCAACTTTATAAAAATCAAAAAAAATAATTAAAGTTATTTTTTATTCAATACGTTAAGAAATTTCGCTCATCGTTTTTTGACAAAAACAACCAACGAAATCAGGGTTTAACAGAAAGAAAAAAGCCGCTTTTGCAATTTGCAAAGCGGCTTGAAAAGCAACCTTATAAAACCCGGCATTGGTAGCTGCACTACCGCGACCAGATGGCGCATTCCCAGCGACCGTCACCGCTACAAGTCGACTGTCAGCGGTTTTTATCGCAATTACCTTTGCCCTTACACCCTGTTACTGGATCAGTACCCGTACCGCCGCCTGTCACCGGATCAGTGCCTATACCACCTCCTGTCACCGGATCAGTACCCGTACCGCCGCCTGTCACCGGATCAGTACCCGTGCCGCCGCCTGTCACCGGATCGGTACCTGTGCCACCACCGGTCACCGGATCAGTACCCGTACCGCCTCCTGTGACGGGGTCGGTAGTCGGGTTATTTTTGTCGCAATTTCCTTTGCCCTTACACCCTGTTACTGGATCATTACCCGTGCCGCCGTCTGTCACCGGGTCATTACCCGTACCGCCGCCTGTTACTGGATCAGTACCTGTACCACCATCTGTCACCGGGTCAGTACCTGTTCCTCCACCCGAATCGGGGTCTGTCACCGGCACTAACACCTCCACACCATCGACAATAACCACGATATACCCTGGCGGCACGCCATCTCCCGTGCCGCCTGTGCCGCCTGTGCCGCCTGTGCCGCCTGTGCCGCCTGTGCCGCCTGTGCCGCCTGTGCCGCCAATGCTATTGTCCGCATCAACCGGCGCACTTCCAGGCATGAGGTTCATTCCACCCTCATCGCTCGGAGCCATATAATCAAAGGTGAACGACTGCCCTACCGCAGAAGAACCGGGGTTTTCACTCGCCACCGAGGTGGGAAGACCACTAAACGCGTAACCACTGCCCGGGGCTTTTATCGACTCAGCAAACTCGTACATTTCAGAAACAGTTGCATCGCGAATCGCGACCCAGCCAATCACTGTGCCGATCACCATAACCGTCACCAGTAATACCAGCTCAGTGGTCAACACAAACCCTGACTGTCGGCGGCTCGATATCACCCGGTTTGAATATTTGGCCATCACACTTTCCTTCCCTGCCGGTTGGCGGTTATACAACACGAGGTCTCGACGTCATCCTAGCAACACATACAAACAAAAGAAGCGTTTTAATACTAAAGCTTCTCCCATAAAAAAGGCGGCCATTAGGCCGCCTCTCCCTACAGCCAAGGTTACAGATTCGGTACTGCCGGCGCTGCATCAGTTGAATACGCGCCAGTCGGAGCTGCTGTACCCGTGGTGCCTTCGATACCATCTGACGTCACGAAGCTGAATGATGCAGCGTCGCCAGCGTTAAGATCTTGGTTGTCCAGGAACTGTGATCCGGACACGCCTGACCCGCTGTTAGACTCACGCAAACCGTTGTAAGCGTAGCTTTGGTCCAGGGCGCCAACCGCTTCGGCCACATCTTCCATTTCGGCAACGACGGAGTCGCGCATGGTCACCAAGCCGACGATCATGCCCACTACCATGGTGGTGACCAGCAGCACCAGTTCAGTGGTCATGATAAAGCCGCCTTGTTTCTTGGTTTTCGCTGAAGTGTTGATTGCAGTTTTCATAATGTCTTCCTCAAAAAAGTAAGTAGTGGCTTGGATAGCCGCAGCACACGGTGCTGTATTTCAAATGTTTTGCATCGCGACCGCTGCCGCTCTGCGTCCTTATCGAATCGCCCTTGCCATCCAAACCGTTCGGTACGAGGCGGTGATTCTTGACTGGGATATTGCAGGCGCCGTACCAACTTTATAAAAATCAAAAAAAATAATTAAAGTTATTATTTATCAATATGTTACGAGATGCGCACAAGACAAAAGCGAATCACATCGAGTGACTACATCGTCAACAGCAGAGACCCGTTGCATTTTGCAAGGCGGTTTAAACGCATATTGAAAAACGAAAACTAAAACAACGGGATGGGAGTTGCCTTTTCAATGGGGAGAAAGCGCTGCTAAAGCAATAAGAAGCTATTCGGCAACAATATCGTCAGGTAAAAAAAAACCGGGGGTTAGCCCGGTTTTTTCACTCAAGAAAGCCTTATCGGCGCCTGTCGGCGAGTCGCCGGCAATCCTCATAGTGACTTAGCCCCACCAATCTCGCGGCGGCTTCACGGAAGTCAGGCCGCTGCTCTAAGGCCATCGCATACAGCCCACACGCGGCTGTCCAGTCCTCTTTTGCCTCGCGAATCAAACCCTGGTGGTAGGACAAGCGCCAGCCTGGCGCCCCCAAGCGCCCCGCAATGCTCAAAGCCCTTTGCGCCTGACCATATTTGCCCTCCAGGTAATAGGTGGCCGCCAAGGCTTCACGAAGTTCAGCATAGTCGGGAGCCAGCAGAATCTGCGCCTCAAGAACGGCACGGGCGCGAGTGGTGCTTCCCTCCTGCATAGCGATTTTACTACGTAGCAGTGCGGCCTCCGGGTGGCTGCCAGGCATCGTTAGCAGATTGTCTAAGATCAACTGCGCATTTTCCCCTCTGCCCGCTTCATATTGCATCACCGCACTGGCCAGCAAAATACGCGCGTTGCGTGGAAACTCAACCGACAGGCGCTCTACCTCATTCAAAATTCGTTCACAGTCTGTCGTCGCGCTATAGGCCTTCCACAATTCGGCGCAGGCGCTGCCGCTTTCCCGCTCCTGCTCGTACAGTGCCAGCATTTTGTCTAGGCGCGCATTGGGATCGGGTGTCGCCTCTCGATGTGCATCCATCGACACGCATGCAGACAGTGTCAACACGGCCCAAGCGGCGACTAAGGGCTGGATAAAACGTTTACTAATAACTGAGGCTCTCATTGGTATTCCTTCGCTTAATAACGACTGCGGGTGGAAAGAATAGACTCGGCTACTGCGCGTCTGAGCAGCGTTGCCGCGTCGTCAAACTGCCAAAGCTGAGCGCTGTGTTTAGCTTCGCGTACAATCGTTGGCGTCACCACGATGATTAATTCTTTGTCGGTATCACTTTTCCCCGACGACTTAGCAAGATTGCCAATCAGAGGAATGCTGCTTAACCCCGGCGTGTGGCTCTGGTTATCAGCCAAGTCTCGGCTCACTAAGCCGCCAATGACCAGGGCCTGACCATCGCGGAGGCGGGAAGACGTTTGCAGCGTGCGTACATTGAAGGCCGACGTATTTAAGCTTGAGCCTGTACTGTTGGCGATATCTTGTGTGAGCTGCGTATCCGGCAGTGAGATCGTGGGGCGCAAGTCCAAGGTAATCCGGTCGTCCTCACCCACCATGGCACGAATCTCCAGCTCAACACCAAAGGATTTAAAGTCGGTACCGCTGAACACCCCGCTTTGGTTATTGCCAACTTGGTCATCGGCAGACAGCCCGGTGGGAGCAAAGGCATTGGGAACCGGCACTTCACCACCAGCTCGAAAGCTAGCCGATTCGCCTGCAAGCACGGTCAGCGTGGGTCGAGATAAGGTCCTGGAAATACCCTCTTCCTCGAGCAGCGCAAACAGCGCGTCAAACGCGATATCACTGCCACCAATCTGAATATTATTAAGCAGGGTACCGCCAAGAAGCTGCAAGGCATTCTCGATCGTCGATTCAGAATTTTGCGTCCGCCCGGCTAGACCGAATTGGCCGCTAGCGTCATAGCCATTGGTAACCAGCGAAACGTCGGGGCGCCAGTTCTTAAGGCGGCGACGACTCACTTCATGCATCTGCACGGACACCCGCACCTGAGGCAGGTCTCGCACTTCGATCATCGATAAAATACGGCCATTAGCAATCGATACCATCTTGGCGCGGCCAACATTCGCGCCGACATTATTGCCCAGACCACCAACCCCGCTGCCAAACCCCTTCCCACTCATCAAGCCGCCAGACTCGTTCGCGATGGCGCGAATACTGTCATCGACATTGGCTTGTTGACGCTGTGGATCCCTGTTGCTGTTGTTGTCGTGCCCGGTTACCACCCGCGAAGCAATGTTAAGAACGCGAACGAGGTCGACCTGGGTATCCACCTTTCCGGACAAAATCAGCGTGTCGTGCTGACTACTTGCCACATCGCCGCGTTGAAGGCGCCGTACGTTTACGTCTTTACCCCCGGCACCTGCAATGGCGCGCTCGAGTTTTTCCTTTACGCTCATCGGCAGGGTTTCAACTTGGATTAAGTTGATAATACTCGCATTGCTGCGACCACGATCAGTCACTGATCGCGCATCACTGTATGCCGATTGAAGACGAAAATTCGCATCGTCGATGAGTGAGGGCGCGCCCCCTCTCATTACCAGGTCAGCGCGCTGGCCATGATCCGCGCCCACATCAAGATAATCACGAGCTGCCGTTTCCGCTGCCAGACGGAAATCCATCGTCGGCACGCGGCCGCGCAATACCAGTGCGGCTCGGTCTGGTGCTAACTGCAATCTCAGGTTGGGGTGTATATCGCGCAACGCGTCTCGAAGAACGGTCAAATCCTCCACCACGCTAAACAGAAACGTTTCGGTACTGCCGTCGGTATACCACACCATAATGCTGGTACGCCCCACCTTTTTGGCGAGTGCCAACACCTCATTACTGCCCAACACCTCCACTTCCATCGTGGAGTCCTGGCCAACAGCGACACGCTTTAAGGTCTTATCAAAAACCAAACGGGAATGGGTCCACTGCACTAACTCGCGCGTTCTGGAAGATTGCCGGCCGTCGGCCGTCTCAACGAACTTCAAGCCTTTCTCTGCAGCATGGGCCGTCATCGGCAACGCGGTGCAAAGACCTGCCGCAACCGAAAACGCCAGTGCGGCGCCAAGCAGACGAAAGGGGCGCTGCGCAATTGCTGACTTAATCATTGTTTCTATGCTCCTTGTGAGACGCAGCGCGGCACTCCGCCAAGTAGTGTTCCCACCCGCAGTGACGCTCTCCCGCACGCGCTGTTGAATACAGTGCTCGGAGGGCGACGTCATGGCAACCAAAACTATCCACGTCACTGCCCTCGGGCGTCTTCGGGCAGAGGTCACCGAAATCCATAACGCCGTCGCGATCTTTGTCTGAATGGGCGGCAATAAGCCACCCCTGACTGCGACGCTCAGCTTTGTACTGAGTATCTATGTGGCTACACGCAATCACTAAGCTCAAAGCGAAAAGCGCCAATAGCGTTCTGCCTTTTACCCACCCAGTATAGTTTGTGAACATGACCCCACCCCATTTAAATTTGACGAACTTACCCGTCAATTGCAGAAAGCAGGCCAGAGCCTGCAAAATGCAAAATCACTTTTTTTTCCTTTTAGTATCAGTGCGTTAGGGATTACAAAAAAAGAACGGAAAGCAAAGGCAGCAAAGTCTCGCCTGCCATTTGCAAAATGCAAAGCATAATAATCCGCTATTTGAGGCCGGGGCCTTCACAATGACCGCGTGGCAGAAATAAGGATCTTGTGGGAGGAAAAGGCCGCGCCTTGTTGCCACCGGGCACCTACGTTTAGCCAAGGCATCGGTCACACAGAAACGCCCCGCGCCGATGATTGAGCGCTATACCAGGCTTTGGTATCATTTTGGCTTGTTAAGATCATGCTGTAATAAGCCGATCGGAATGTAGCTCAGCTTGGTAGAGCACTGCCTTCGGGAGGCAGGGGTCGGAGGTTCGAATCCTCTCATTCCGACCAGCAGCTTCTCCCCAGCGAGCCAGCCCGCCACACAAGTCCTTGGAACCAAGTCCTCAATTCGACTCAGGGCGCCAAATTCAGGTCTAGATTTCATGAAGAATCAAGGTCCCCGCGCGGCATCTAGGCACCTCCCTGCAGATGCCATTTTCGTAATCGTAACCCTGCTGGCGGCCATTAGCTGGATTTTCTCCAAAGAAGCGGTCGCCATCATGCCCCCGCTGTTGTTCATGTCGGCACGCTTCTTTATCGCCGCAGTCATTCTGGCGATGGTGGCAAAAACGGAGTTACGGGTTCTCAGCCGCGTGCACTTTATTCGATGCGTAAAAGTTGGGGTGGTCTTTGGTATCGCCATGAGCCTATGGGTCAAGGGGCTCGCGGCCTCCCACCATGTCGGAGAGGCGGCGTTCATCGTCAGTTTGGGGGTCATTCTAGTACCGGTAATTGCTGCGCTGCTGTTCAAGGAGTCTGTTCCGCGCAGTACCTGGGTGGCACTGCCAGTCGCCTGTTTTGGGCTCGCCCTCCTCTCTCTGAATCAGCAATTGCGTCTGGAGTTATCGCAACTGCTATTGCTCTGCGCCGCAGCGCTATTTGCGCTGTATTTCAATTTGAACACACGCGCGGCCAACCCCATGTCACGCGCCGATAAAAACGGACACGCTCAACACGTTCCACAGGTACCGGTATTAGCCCTAACCACCTTGGTATTGACCACCGTCGCGGCGGTTACCGGGCTGCTATCAACATTCCTTGAGACCTGGCACATTGGCGAATTGGCCGGTCAACCGATGGTCTGGCTGTGGGTCACGCTCTCTGCAACCGTTGGCACGGCGCTGCGTTTTTACCTACAAACCTACGCACAGAGCCTGTCACCGTATAGCAACGGCGTGATTATCATGGTGCTTGAACCAGTGTGGACGGCACTGATCGCGGCGGCATGGTTTACCGAGCGCCTTAGTGCAACGCAACTGCTAGGCTGCCTGCTGATATTTCTCGCACTGATGATTACCCGGTGGCGGGCGCTGCAAGGTTTACTGAAGTCCCTCTTTCGCAAGCGTAAAAGCCTTTAACCCTCTCTGCATTGAGCCGTATCAACATGCTTCCGGCGAAAACGCGGTAAAGTGCGCGTTTACTCACTCCCCGCTGAAGAGATTGTCTATGTCACGAGGCATGAAGGTTTACGGATTTTTTATCGCCGCGCTCGCCCTTACCGTAATGGTAAATATCTTTTACGAGCCCTCAGAGGTTCGCGCATTGAATGCGGTGTTGAAGCAGGACGACAAACTCAATAGCTACCCCTACCACTTTCGCGTTCTGGCAGTAAAAAACGGTGTCGCGGTAATGACGTCACCGCGCTCAGCAGATGTGCCGGTGCCCGTCATCATTAAGGTTATTGACCCTTCTTTGCAGAACGTCTCTGTCAGCGAAGAGCGGTTTTTTGAGGCTCAGCAAGCCTTGGCCGACTTACAGGCCTACGCCAGAGAGCGCGCTATGGCTCAGGAGGGCATCAGTCGCGTTATCTGGAAGCTAGACGAGGAGTGGCTGCTCAGCCACGGCATAAAACTGCCCCACTAAACCCTGCGCATCTAGCTTATGCGCGCACTACCTAGCGGCCTGAATGTCCTAGACTATACGGCTACTCGTTTGCATCGGTGGGCAGGCGATTATTCCCGCCATTCCCCGGTAACGTTTCTGCAGAGGAAGACATCATGTCCAAGAAAGCAAAAAAGAAAATCGCCAGTCTGAAAAAAGCCATCAAACAGCGTAAATCGAAAATAGCCAAGCACGAAGGCAAGCTCGCCAAACTCAAGAAAAAGCTGAAGAAGGCGGCTTAGCAGCGACGGATCAGGGGCGTAAAGCAGCCCCTACCATTGCGCCGTTTATGGCGCTGTCGGCTCGCAACAAAACACGGGGATATCTCGGTCGGTACGCGCTTGGTATTCATCGAAATCGGGGTACAGGCTAACTAAGTGAGGCCAGAGTTCCCGTTTGGTATCAGCGTCCACTTCTCGCGCCGTGTAGGCGAGACGCTCGCGCCCAACTTGAATCGTAATCGCAGGGTTCGCCTTGATATTGTGATACCACAAAGGGTGCGATGGCATGCCTCCTTGGGAAGCGACCAGTAGCTTCTTGTCACCCAGCGGCAGATGAATCAGTGCGATCTCTCTGGCTTTACCCGTTTTTTTGCCCGTCATACCAACAATACAAATGGGATAACCGCCGGGAAAGCTTTTCATCAACCTCCCGCCACTTTTCTTATACACCCAGACATTGAAACGGGTGTAGTGACGCATAACGGTCTTTATTGCGCCGGACCAGCTCTCTGGAATACTGGCCACATCCTCACGCCGTGTTTTTACATAGTCGAATTTCATATTCTGCCTACCCCTATTTTATTGTTATTGGCCATGGGTCTTTTCACCTCAGAGAGTCATCGGTGCAGCTCTTCCATCAATTGGTCTTTTTCCTTCCACAGTGCGCTAACCCATTGCTGGAACTCATAGCGGAAGTCCTCATCGTCGCTGTAGCTACGACCCAAAAATTCGCTGGGGATCTCTCGTTTCTGCACACGAACCTTAACGTTATCCACCCGTCCGCAAAGGAAGTCGCCGAAGGACGGCTGTGTGTGGCCGGGATAAGCAATAGTAATATCGACTAAGGTTTTGACACTTGAGCCCATCGCTCCCACAACAAAGCCGATGCCACCTGCCTTGGGTTTTAGCAGCCATTTATAAGGTGACTGCTGCGCGTCGTGTTTGGCAGGGGTGTAGCGCGTACCTTCTAGGAAATTGAAGACCGACACGGGTAAATGTTCAAACTTCTCGCAGGCACGGCGGGTGCTCTCAAAGTCTTGGCCACGCTTTTCTGGGTGCTTTTCCAAGTATTCCTTGCTGTAGCGTTTCATAAACGGGAAATCCAACGCCCACCAGCACAAGCCGATTACCGGCACCCAGATGAGTTCCTGTTTTAGAAAGAACTTGAGCATCGGAATTTTCCGATTCAGTAAATTCTGAAGAATAAATATATCGGCCCAGGACTGATGATTAGAGGTCACCAGATACCACTGGTCCTTATCGAGCTGCTCAATACCCTCTACGTCCCACTGCATGGGCTGGGTTAAGCGCATCCACTGAGAGTTGATCGCGATCCATAATTCGGCAATCCACACTGCCGCCGCCGTGCAGCGGCGTTGAAAGCTTGCTAGCGGCACAAGAAAACGCAGTAGCGATACCACCATCAAAAACGGCGCCAGCACAACGGTATTCATGGCCAACAGGCACGCAGCGAGAAATCCCTTTACCACAGGCGGTAAAAAACCGAGCATCCGTCCTTCCTCTCTATTGTTGTCATCACCCCAGTTATCACCGCAGTTATCACTGAGCAGCGGCCGTATTTTAGGGTATCCCCGCTGGGGAAGGTAGCGCTGCCACCATCACTCACCTCGGCAAGTCCCCTAGTTTTCCATCAATAAGGCGCGCATGGCCACTGCTGCAGATGACAGCTGCTGTCGTCGGCGCCTGATAATCCCCACTCGCCGTTCGATACATCGTCCGCTTATCGGCTTACAGCGGGCGCCCAATTGATGCATCTGCTCCTCACACAGCGCTGGCACCAGCGCCACACCCAGGCCAGCGGCCACCATTGCCCCCACGGTAGTCAGTTGAAACGCCTCGAAGATCGCCGGGGGCGAAAGTGACTCAATGGCGAAGGCCGCTTCCGTCCAGCGGCGGGTGCTGGAGCCCCTGTTCAGGGTAATCACCGTATCGCCGAGCAGGTCTTTTATCCGCAGGCGATTGCGCGCCAGTAAGGGGTGTGCCTCTGGCAATACCGCCACGAAGCGGTCGGTGAAAAGCGCTTCAAATTCCAGCCCCTCGCTATCGTCTGGCTCAAAGGCCACGCCAAGTTCAACACGGCCAGCGCGCACGGCATCAATAAGCTCCTCCATGACGATATCGCGCACCGCGATATCAATATTGGGGAACTGCTGCCGGTAGGTCGCCAATACCGCAGGCAGGCGTGTGCTGGCAAACGAGGGCATTGCCGCAATGGTTAGCTTGCCCTGCTGTAAGCTATACAAACGCTGCAAGTCGGTAAAGGCATCGGACCAGTCCCGCAGCAGGCGCTGAGCGGTGGGCAGAAACGCACTGCCCTCGGGACTTAAACTCAACGACCGGGTCGAGCGCAAAAACAGGCTTCCACCCACTTCATCTTCGAGGTTCTTCACCGCCATGCTCAGCGCCGGTTGCGATATATTCAATTGCTCACATGCCTGCGCGAAGCTGCCTGTCTCGGCCACAGCAACGAAGGCGCGCAACTGTTTAACACTGACATTCATAATTTAAACTTATCAATTAATAATTATTATCAATTTGATAAAAATATCTCAGCAAGGCAGTCTACGTCAATTACCCTATCATTCGCTCCAGCTATAGAGACATCGAATAATGAAAAACTGTCTTTGGGAACCCTCAGCGGCCCGCATTCAGCGCAGCCAACTGAGCCAATTCTTGCAGCAGCTCGACCGAGACCAGCAACGCCAGTTCGACAACTACGCCGACCTACACCGCTGGTCGGTGGAATCTCCCGAGGCCTTTTGGCAATCGGTGTGGGACTTTTGCGATATTCGCGCCTCACAAACGAGCGACCAGGTTCTGGTGGACGGGAACCAATTTCCCGGTGCGCGATGGTTTCCCGATGCTCGTCTGAATTTCGCTGAAAACTTACTGCGTAACCGCAGTGATAAAACCGCGTTGGTTTCACGGCTGGAGAACGGCCGGCGCGAGACGATCAGCTATGCCAATCTGTACCAACAAGTCAGCCAGTTAGCCCAGGCGCTGCGCAGTGCTGGCGTTGGTCGCGGCGACCGCGTTGCCGGCTTTATGCCCAACACCAGCGAAACCGTCATCGCCATGCTGGCCAGCGCCAGTATTGGCGCAGTCTGGTCATCGTGTTCCCCTGACTTCGGCATTAATGGCGTGATGGATCGCTTTGGCCAAATCCAACCCAAAGTACTATTTGCCTGCGACGGCTATTTCTACGGCGGAAAAACCCTCGACAGCTTGCCGCGCGTGTCGCAGATTAAAGCGCAGATCAGCAGCATAGAGACGCTGATCATTGTCCCCGTCAGCCGCACCGCCGAGGAAATACCGCTGCCAGAAGGGGCGACATTGTGGGCGGAGACACTCGCCGCCTATTCGCCAAACGATATTGCGTTCGAGCAGCTGCCCTTCGACCACCCGCTGTACATCATGTACTCATCGGGCACCACGGGGGTACCGAAGTGCATCGTCCACAGTGCCGGCGGCAGCCTGATTCAGCACATGAAGGAGCACCGCTTACACACCGATCTAGGCAGTGAGGACACGCTGTTTTACTTTTCCACCTGTGGCTGGATGATGTGGAACTGGCTGGTAAGCGGCCTCGCCTGTGAAGCGACCCTTGTTCTATACGACGGCTCTCCCTTTTACCCACAGCCGCAATCGTTGATGGACATGGCCGACGATGAAGGCATTTCTATTTTTGGCACCAGCGCCAAGTACATAGAAGCCCTGCAAAAAGCCGGGGTAAAGCCCGCTGAAAGCCATCAACTCAGCGCCTTAAAAGCCGTGTTATCAACGGGTTCGCCATTGTCCGACGAGAGCTTTCGCTATGTGTACCGGCACATTAAACAGGATATTTGCCTGTCATCGATTTCCGGCGGCACGGACATCCTGTCGTGCTTTGTTCTCGGCAACCCCTGCCTTCCCGTCTATGAGGGTGAGATTCAGTGTCTCGGCCTGGGTATGGCAGTAGAGGTTTGGGACGATGATGGCAACGCCGTTGTCGGTGAAAAAGGCGAAATGGTCTGCACTCGCCCCTTCCCCAGCGCCCCCATCGGGTTTTGGAATGACCCCGACAATGCCAAATACCGCGCGGCCTATTTCGACACCTACCCCAATGTCTGGGCCCACGGAGACTACGGCGAGATCACCGAACACGGCGGCATGATTATTCACGGCCGCTCCGACGCCGTGCTCAACCCCGGCGGCGTGCGCATTGGCACCGCGGAAATTTACCGCCAGGTTGAAAAGGTTGCCGACGTTGTCGACAGCATCTGCATCGGGCAGCAGTATCAAGGCGATGTGCGAGTTGTCCTATTTGTGGTGCTGCGTGAAGGCTGCACACTGGACGACACCCTGCGCAATACCATCCGCAACACCATTCGTCAGGAAACCACGCCGCGCCATGTACCGGCAAAAATTATCGCGGTGGCAGAAATTCCACGCACGATCAGCGGCAAGATTGTCGAGCTGGCGGTGCGCGATGTGGTTCACGGAAAAACCGTGAAAAACGTCGATGCCTTGGCCAACCCCGATGCGCTGGCCCTCTTCAAAGACTTGCCGGAACTCCAGTAAGGCAGAACCGTCCTCTACAAAATACCCGGCAATACCGCTTTGCGGTGTGCCGGGTAATTGTCAAAGGTCTGCCGATACCACTGGTGGTTACTGAGAGCGCGGGGAAGCAAATTCGCCAAGGTCCACAACAGGAAGACAGCCCCCGCCCATGACCACGTTGCGAGCGCCCAGCCACACCACACCATGATTTCTCCCAGATAATTGGGACACGATACCCACTCATACAACCAGCCACGCGGTATTTTGTAACCGCTCTCTCCCGGCTTGCGCAGCGCGGCTAACATGGCATCGCTGCGACGATTGACGTAATAGCCGACGAAAAACAGCGCGACGCCGAAGATCAAGCGCGGGTCAGTGAGCCATGCCGCGGTGTAATCCATCGCCAGCGACGACCAGGACAGTATGCTGGCGTTGAGAAACGAAATGCCAAAGTTGGTGAACAGCGCGATCAGCGGCAGTAACAAGGGAGTTTTATCGCCCGGCTTAACGCTGCGCTTAAACGGGTAGATAAAACTGCGCTGGAAGTAATGCACCTGCCACAGCGCAAACAGTAATAACGGCACGGGCTGCCAGGCGTTGTCACCCATAAAATAGATCACCGCAAAGCCGATTGACGACGGCGCCTCCATGATGACCCATGCCACGCGCGTCGGTACTCCCGGCCCCCACCACCAAGCGCGATCCTCGGTATCGTGGCGGCCATACGATGCCTTAATAAAAAACTGTAGTACCACAAACACCAACACCGACATTGCCGCGTAGGCCATTAGCAGGCCGTCGTGCCACTGTATAACCGTCATAACAACCTCACACCACATAAGTCTTCAGACTGGCGCCATAGCTCCGCTGCCAAAACCTGATCCTGCGCTGCCGCCACCGCCGCCACCTTGGTGGGCGGGCCGCGAAATTCAAAGGGGCCGGCTGGGCCGATATAGTCACCACCGCTCACCGCTGACGACGTCGCCGCGTACAGCGTTGGCCAGGCGCCCTGCTCTGCTGGCTGCGCCAAGATTCGATTACCCAAATACGCAATCCACTCCCACAGGCGGCGCCGGAACCCCGCCGGCGCATCGCTGGCATAGGCGACGTTGGTTGCCGCATAGCCCGGGTGGGCCGCAACACTGAGGGCCTCCATGCCCGCGGCGTCAAAGCGCCGCTGTAACTCCAGTGCAAAACTCAGATTCGCTAATTTGGCGCGCCCGTATGCCGCGACTTTGGAGTAAGGCGTGTGCTGCCAATTCAGATCATTCATTAGCAACTGCCCTTTGCGCGCAGCGAGGCTGGAAACCGTTACCACCCTCGCCTGTGTCGCCGCACGCAGTGCCGGCAGCAGCTGCGCAGTAAGTGCAAAATGGCCAAGGTGGCTGACAGCAAACACCATTTCGTGGCCGCGCGCATTGCGCAACAGTGGCAGGCCCATCACCCCCGCATTGTTTACCAAGCAGTCGAGCTGCCCATGTGTGGACAAAAACGCGTCAGCCGCACGGGCAACTGAATCTAAGTCTGACAGTTCCATGGTTATGGCCGACAGCTGCGCACCAGGCACAAGCTGCTGAATGCGCTGCAGCGTTTGGTTGGCCTTTTCCTGGCTGCGGCAACTGACCACGACCTGTGCTGAGCGCGCCGCCAGCTGCACCGCCGTTTCAAAGCCGATGCCGCTATTCGCGCCAGTGATCAGCACAGTTTTGCCCGACAAGTCGGCAATTTCATTCGGAGTCCAGTGCGCCATGAATTCCTTTTCCTCTATAGTGGTAGCCTCAACGACGCGCGACATCTTACCCGGAGGCTCCCTTGGCACGCTCACACTGCGACGCATGCAACCGCCCAACAAAAACCTGCCTGTGCGACGTTATTGTCACGCGCCGCTGTGCATATGAGCTGATTATTCTACAAGACCCGAAAGAGGCACGGCACGCCCTCTCCTCGGCCCCATTACTGCAGCGCTCCATACAAGATAGTCGATTAGTCGTCGGCGAGTATTTTCAGCCCGAGGCCTTGTTGGGCCCAGACTGGCGCAAGCGGTGCCTGCTAATCTTTCCCGGCGAAAACCCGCTCAGCGCGGCGCAAGCGCAGCAGCGTCAGTTCTCTCAGATACTGCTGCTGGATGGCAGCTGGCGAAAAGTCCGGCGACTGCTGCACTTGAACCCCTGGCTTACAGAGCTGCCCTGCCTCGCTATTACCCCTTCAGCACCCAGCCAATACCGCATCCGAAAGTCACCCCGCAGCGACGGCCTGTCAACCATCGAAGCCGCCGTGGCCGCGCTGAATGCGCTTGACCACAGCAGCAACTATACCGACATCCTCGCCGCCTTCGATCAGATGATCGATTACCAAATTGCCGCCATGGGCGCCGCCACCTTTCGCAAAAACTATCCCGCCTAATCTCGTCTAACCCAGCCTATTTCTTCCTATGCGCGCCTTGTATGGCGAGCGTGGCGTCGACGCCGCGACGTTGACTTATGTAACGCAATTATATATCTTGCCGAGCAACTTATGTAAACCAATTACAAAAATAACGAGACATGATGCAGCTACACTGTTCGCAAGACCGCCGTAAAGGCAAAGGCCTCGCCCGATGAAAGTACTGGTAACAGGGGCGTTTGGTAACCTGGGGCAATTGGTGGTGGAACAGCTATTGGCCGACGGCCATCAGCTGCGCTGCTGCGACCTAGATGCGCCACAACAGCGGCGATTAGCCAAACCCTATCAAGCACGCTGCGAAATCCTGCTGGGCGATATTACTGATAGCGCCCAGCACGCAGCGCTGGTCGACGACATGGATGCCATCGTCCACCTCGCCTCAATGCTGCCCCCTTTAACCGAGCGTGCACCCGCTGTCGCTCATCAGGTAAACGTCGACGCTAGCCGTTCACTTATCGACCAGTCGCAAGCGCAGGCGCGGGCCCCGCTGTTTATCTTTCCATCGTCGGTAACCGTGTTCGGACACTCACAGCGCGAGGCGCCACTGCGCCGTTGTGCAGACCCGGTGATCGCCACTGACCACTACACCGAGCACAAGCTTGCGGTTGAGCAGTACCTTCAGCAATCGACTATTCCCTGGGTGATTATGCGAGTGGGGGTTTCGGTAGACGCTCGCACCACGCGAACTGATCGCGAGGTGCTTCGACAGCTGCTGGAGATTCACCCTGACACGCCGCTGGAATACATTCACCCCCGCGATGTCGCGCTAGCGATTAGTCGAGCTCTGAGCTGCCCCGCCGCGCAAGCCAAAACACTTTTACTCGGTGGCGGGGAACGCTGCCAAATCAATCAACGGCAATTCATCAATACCGCGTTTCAAGCGGTGGGATTGCCACTACCAGAGGGTATTCACGGACAGGCAAATTTCTACACCCATTGGATGGATACGCGCGAGTCCCAGGCACTGCTGAATTATCAACGGCACAGCTTCGAAGACTACCAGCAGGAAATACACACGCTCTTTGCCAGCGTCAGGCGTCTACTCTGGCCACTTCGGCCGATATTGCGGCCGCTTCTGCCAACGGTGCTCAAGCAACTTTAACCCTTAAACTTATGCAGATAATGATAAAGGTGTGTTCTATGAAAACGCAGAAAAACCACCGCCTTCCTCTCACACTGGCAGGACTCATGGCGGCAACCCTGCCCCCCGCCGTGGCGGCGAACCAAGGCAGCTCCGCGGGCGTGATTGAAGAAGTGATCGTCACCGCGCGAAAACGCGCTGAGAGCATTCAGGAAACGCCGGTCGCCGTCACCGCGATCACCGGGGACTCGCTACGTGAGCAGGGCATACTCGGCGCTCAGGAGTTGAGTAAGTCGGTGCCCAGCCTGCAAATCAATAACAGCACATCGCCACAAATTTTTATTCGCGGCATCGGCCAGCGAGCGCCCTTTGCGCGCTTCGACCCGTCAGTGAGCGTGTATTTAGACGGTATTTTCATCCCACGTCCGGATGGCCAGCTTTTGGATACCATCGATGTAGACAGCGTTCAGGTTCTGCGTGGGCCGCAGGGAACGCTGTTCGGTAAGAACAATACCGGGGGTGCCCTGGTCTTCACCCTGACAAAACCGGGAGAAGAATTCGGCGGCTATATTGAGGGCAGTCTCGGTAACTACAATGAGCAGCGCCTGCAGGCCGCGGTCGACTTACCCATCAATGATGAATTGCTGACCCGCATATCGGTAAACACCCGCCGCCGCGACGGCTTCCTGAAGGACGCCACCGGCCGGGAAAATCAGTCGATCGATCGGCTGTCTGCCATTTTCCAAACGCGCTGGCTGGCAAGCGATGATTTAACCATCGACGGTTTTGCCTTTGTCGGCCGCACGCGGGAAAATTTCCCCTCGTACCACTGTCGGATTGTCAACGAAGATGCCCTCTTTGTGAACGGCCTCGGCATACTTTGGCCCGGTGACACAGACCCAAACAACCCCTCGGCCTACAAAGACAATTGTGAGGCAAACTCCCGCGAGTCACAGGCAGACCTGCACACCAATCAAGGCGATAGTCAGCGTCAGAAAAAAGACCAAGACGAGCTTATGCTCGGCCTGACCTTTGACTACCAGTTCAGTGCAGACCACAGCATGAAGTCTATTCTGGGCTACCGCGACGCAACGAAATTCAACCCGCAAACGACCGCAGACGAAGGCGGGCCAGCTGAGTTTTTGCGAGCAGACCTACTCGACGACAGCCTGCAAGAATCGCTTACCTTTGAACTGCAATTCAACGGCGTTTTGTTCGACAGTGTCGACTACGCGGCGGGTATCTTCTGGCAAGACGAATACAAGTCCGAGCGCTTTAACACTGCCAACCCACTAGTCGGTGCCGAGCCCACCAAATTTCTTGGTTTGGCAGCTGGCCAGCAAGGTGTAGACATTGGCGTTGTCGGTGACTTGCTCAACACACTGACTGGTCTTGTTCCCGGTGGCACACTACCTTTGGTCGCGGGCGCACTGCCATTGGCAACCGTTCAGGACTTTGAAATCGACGGTGAAACCTTTGCTGCGTTTACTCAAGCCACATGGCACATCACCGACAACCTAGAGGTTACGCTGGGCGGGCGCTACACCGAAGAGACGCGCGACTCCTACTTGGTTACCCGCAGCGCCGACCTCGCTGAAGTGACCTCCATCATTTCTAGTGCAGACCCACGCTTTGTTCCGGTATTGCCAGATATGGGGGCCATGGCATTTTTGGGGCGTTGGTCACAAGACCCACTCACCATTGCCAACAACATCTTGCGCGAACGTTTCACTGGCGATATTCGAGCGCCCTTAGGCGATGCGAAAATCGACCAGCGAGAAGACACCTTCCGTCAATTCACACCGATGGCTTCTGCCGCCTATATCTTCCCCGAGGAACTGCTTGACGGCAGCATCATCAACTCGGCGATGGTTTACGCAACATGGAGCAACGGTTTTAAGTCAGGCTTCCAGGAGCCATTTGGCTTAGACGGCCTGAGCGTAGTTGAACCCGAAGAGCTCGAAAACCGCGAAATCGGTATCAAGATCGATGCGCTAGAACGCTCTCTGCGGATCAATCTTGCGGCCTACTCCATGACGTTTGAGAACATGCATCTAATCACTGTAAATGTTGATTCGAACAACACCTTGGTAGTTGGCTCGCAAAATGCGGGTGAATCAGTAATCGAAGGTGCCGAACTGGAGGTAATGTGGTTCCCGTCAATGAACACCATGGTCAACTTCACTTACAGCAACAACAATTATCGCTATGAAGAATTCATGGATAACGACCTGAAATCCCTGGCGCTTCGTGGTGAGTTTGTTCCCATCGACCGCTCAGATGAAGAGTTTGCTGTTTCGCCAGAAGAGACCGCCGCACTCGGCATTCAATACACCTTCAACACTGACTATGGCCGCTTTGTACCACGCCTGGATGCCAGCTATAAAAGTGACGTCTACCTTGGCCTTGACCGCGGCGCTTGGGAGGCATCAAAACGCAAAGAGGCTCTCAGCTACGCCGACGCGTACGTGTTATTTGATGCACGCTTCAGCTGGACGAACGACCGCGATGACTTAAGCATTGCCGCTTATGTGAAAAACCTGACCGACGAGCGCTACGACATTGGTGCAGTAGCCGCCGGAGACAGTATCGGCACGCTCACTACCGTGCTCGGCGACCCGCGCACCTACGGCATAGAACTTCGTAAAACCTTCTAACCTTCCTGTCATTCGGCAGTGTTCGGCCCACCCTCCGGCCACTGCCCTTTTTTTTACGAGCGAATTGATGAATCCTGTTACAGCTAAAACGGCCTTGATCACTGGCGCCGCCGGTGGCCTCGGCAGTGCGCTGGCGACGCTTCTGGCCAGTAAAGGCTGCCACCTCGCACTGGTTGATATCAACGGCGATACACTCAAACAATTAGCGGATTCACTGGAGGGACAAGGTGTCACGATTTCTTGTCACACCGCCGACCTCTGCGACCGCCATCAGCTGATTGATCTAGTCGATGCACTGAAAGAGCAGTACACATCGATTGATATTCTGATAAACAACGCAGGGATCACTCTGCAGAAAAGTACTGAAAATCACCGCCAAGCGGATTGGGAAAAGGTCTTCCAACTGAATTTTTTTAGCGCTGTGTTTCTCAGTCGAGAATTGCTGCCGCTGCTCAGAAACAGCGGGCAAGGACACATCGTCAATCTTTCGAGCATGGCAGCATTCTTCGGCCTTCCCAGCCAGTGTTCGTATAGCAGTAGCAAAGCGGCCCTGCAAAAATTCAGTGACTCGTTACGCGCGGAACTGAGTGGCGAGGGAATCGGCGTCAGCTGTATTCACCCGGGTGCCATTAAGACCAATATGATTCTGGCTACACTCAAAGAATCGGACGATGTACAGCAGGCAGAGAAAAATATGCGACTGGCGCAGCGCGTTGGTGTGAGTGCGGACTATGCCGCTCAGCGCATTGTACGCGCCATAGAACGCAATAAGCGCAGTATTTGTATTGGCGTCGACGCGAGGGTATTTAAAATTGTCAGCGGCGCATTTCCCGGCCTGTTATCACAGCTGCTGGCAAAAACATTTGCTCGCCTGAGCTAAGCGACAGGTCGCTTAGCAGCGGTGCAGGGCCGCGCTACCTATCATGGCATTTTCCACAATGCCAATGCGGTCCTGCCCCCATAGCACTAACTCGCCATAGCGAAAACTCGGCACGCCCCAGCAACCCATGGCATACATCTCTTCCAGGTTTTTTTGCACCGTGCCCCGCCAGTGTTCATTGCCGAGTTGCTGTCGCGCCGCCTCCCAATCCAAACCGCAGCGCTGAATAATGCGCTTGAGCCCACGATCGCTGGCGGCATCAATACCTTGGGCATTTACGCCGCGGGCAAAACTGAGTAAAAACGGTAGCAAGCGCCCGCTAGACTCCGCGTAGTCACAAAGTGCATAGCAACGCTCCACGGCATCGCCCAGCGGATCGGCAACAAAACCGTACTCCAGGCCCTGCTTTTCCGCCTCCCGAACCGTGTCATGAAAAATATACATTTTCTTGTCAGGAGGTACAGGCATCCCGCGCATCATCATCGGCAGCACCGGCTTCACCTCAAGCGCGATGCCGTAGTGCTCACTCAGCTGCGCCGCCTGCTCTAGCGCCAAGTATGAATAGGGGCTGCGCGCAGACCAATAGAGCACTAAGGGCAGATCGGGATCGACAACATCGGAGCGCTCACCGCGACAAAAACCGGTGTAGCTACGCGTATACACCGCCTTTTCGTCCGGCCGCTTTGCACCGCCTTCGGCAATAAGCCGCCGTTCAAGGTGATCCAGCCGGTCCACGCCCCAATACCATTCCGGCGCACAGTAAATCATCGCCCCAGCGTAATGCCCCAGCATTTGTAAGCGTTGAGAATTTTCCGCCAGGCACTGACGGGCCCAGGAATCCAACGCGAGTAATTGCGTCGGCATCCGCCCCCGCCAGAGCGCCGCCAGCAAGGCGCGCGCCTGCCGCGGGAAATCGTCTACGGGTAACGACAGCAGGGATACCGCCGTATGGTCGATAGCGGCCTGCTCTAACGCGGGCAATTGTGAGGGAAAGTCTAAGTTGTATAGCCTGGCAAGATGTTCAGCGTCGCGACAGGCATACTCCCGCCACATGGTTTTTTCCGGGTACATGTCCTCGGGCGACTCGACGATCACCCACCACTTTACCTCGACATTAAAACGCGAGCAGACATCGTCCATCACTTGCAAAAGCAAATAGCTGTAGGGGTCATCAACGCGAATGAACACATCGAGCGTATGCGGCCTACCGGCCAAACGCCGCTTCGCGCTGTGGTAGACGCGCCTAAGGGAAAGTAAGGACTTACTTGAAAGCACCCGGGCAAGGTGCGGCATTAGCGGGTTCATATCACGACTCGGCTTGCTGGGCTTGCGGAAATTGCACGCCACAAACGCGGTTGCGGCCAGATTGCTTGGCAAGATACAACTGCTCATCGGCAACTTTAAGCAGGTCCGGCGGCTCTAGTACATCGCACCGGGCGGTGGTAGCAACCCCAAGACTCACCGTTACCGTTGCCGCCGTTTTCGATTCAACGTGGGGGATCGCCAGCTCTTCAACGGCCTGACGCAATTTCTCGGCAATATGTTTGGCGCCCTCCAAGTCGGTATCCGGTAACAGGCAGACAAATTCCTCACCGCCGAAACGGGCGAGCATATCGCGTCCGCGCTCAACACTAGAGGCCAGCGCCGACGCTATCGACTTTAAACATTGATCACCATCCAAGTGACCATAGTGGTCGTTGTAGAGTTTGAAGTGATCAACATCAACCATCAGCAAAGAGAGGGCAGAACCCGAACGGTGACATGCCCGCCATTCGGCATTCAGCCGCTCATCGAAAATGCGTCGATTGGGCACGCCGGTCAAACCATCCAGGGAAGCAAGCATGCGCAGCGCATCGGTTTGCGCTTTCAGTGTGAGCTGCGTTTTTACCCGAGCCCTAACCACTGCGGGGTTTACTGGCTTGCTAATAAAATCGACAGCGCCCACCTCCAGGCCGTGGGTCTCCTCTTCGGGGCTATTTTGCGAGGTCACAAAAATCACAGGAATGTGGGCGGTATCGGCATCCTCTTTCAAGCGTTGGCAGGTTTCCAGGCCATCCATACCCGGCATGATCACGTCCAGCAATACCAGATCGGGCTGTTTGTCTCGACACAGCGCCAGAGCTTGCTCGCCACTCGTCGCCATGAACACTTCGTGATCGTCAGCGAAAATCTGATAGAGGGTCTGGATATTCACCGGCTGGTCGTCGACGAGCAGTAGCTTTGGCAGCGACCGCAACATCGGCTTCACCCAGTCGAGTGCCTTTTCCGTCATTGTTTACCGCTCCGTATTCCTGTTTTGCGCGTCGAGCTCTGCCTTAACACGCTCCAACGCAGCAAGGGCGCCGGCAAAATCGAGACTCGCTATAGATTCTGCCAGTATCTCGGCTCCGGCGACCGCTGCCAAGCCCCCTTCCGCGCGGAGCGTATCGTGCACGGCCATCGCGCGCATATTGCTGTCCCGAAGGAGGGCTTCTAGCTCCTCACAACCGCTGAGTAGCTGCGCGGCATCCACCTTGGTGCGCCCTTCATCGCCAGCACTGGGCGCGGGCGTCAACTGGTTCGCCAACTCACTAAAAACGGCACACGCGCGTTTTAATTCAGCGTCTGCACGCTGGAGATCCTCGGCAAGGGCCTCGGCACTTGCCCCCTGTTTACAAGCATCTTCAAGGTCACCCAACATCTGCGCCAGCGTCGAAGCCCCCAGCGTGGCGGCAACGCCGCGCACAGTATGCAGTTCACGAGTGGCCAGCGGCGCGTTATTACCACGCAGACTTTTCTCAACCAGCTTGATATCGCCGCAATGCCTGTCGGCAAATCGTCGCGCCTGCGTGGCCAGCAGGCCGCGATTATTCCCCATGCGCAGCAAGGCTTCCTTAAAATTGAAGCCCTCTGGTGACGCTGGCAAATCGGGCTCGTCACGCTCAACGACAACCGCTTCATCAACCACTGCGTCACGCCCGGCAGCCTTTAACACGGCATCAACCAATTCAGACAGCTCAAATGGCTTACCTACATGATCATTCATTCCGACGTCTAAGCAGGCCTTGCGATCAGATGGCAGGGCGTTGGCGGTCATCGCGATGATGGGCAGGTCTACCAGGCCCATTTCCTGGCGAATCTTCCTGGTCGCTGTCAGGCCATCCATCTCCGGCATTTGCAAATCCATCAATACGGCATCAAAGGGCGCTGCACTCGTGCGTATTTGCTCCAATGCCTCTAAACCGTTTTCAGCCAACTCGATCTCAGCGCCCTCCAATGCCAGCAGCTCCCGTGCCACTTGTTGGTTGGTGAGGTTGTCCTCCACTAATAACAGACGCATGCCTGCCAGCGAGCCCTTCGCCACGGGGCTGACAACCTCGTTCGTGTGGCTGTCACCCACCTCGGAGACTGCGCCTATCGGCTCGGCCCTCGCCGGCGAGCTCGGTGCCACAGCATGTGTCAGCGCTTCGCTAACAGCATTGAGAATATCTGAGGCGGTTACCGGCTTCATCAAAAAACCATCCATCGGGCTGCCGCCCTCGCGCTCTTCCTGCGCGTATACATCTTTCGCGTGGGCGGTCACCATCACCAGTTTTGGACAGCGCTCACCCTGCTCGCGGCGGATCGCCTCAGCGGTTTGCCAGCCGTTCATGCCCGGCATCATCCAATCGATAAACACGACGTCGTATGGCGCCGAGGCAGCGCGGATTTTTTCCACGCCGGACTCGCCATCCGCCGCTTCGTCGCAGTGCCAGCCCATCGACTCGCAACTGGTAGAGATGATCTGTCGCGCGTTGGCGTTGTCATCAATACACAGTATACGAAGACCCTGTAAACCCTGAGAGAGTTCACGCGCACGCGGTGCCGAGCGCTCTGCCCCTTCGACATTTTCTAACAACAGGCTAAATGAAAACGTACTGCCGCGGCCTTCCTCACTGTCGACTTCGAGTTCACCACCCATCATGCGGATCAAGCGCTGACAGATCACCAGGCCGAGCCCCGTGCCGCCATATCGACGAGTCGTTCCCGCCTCGGCCTGAGAAAAAGACTGAAAAATGCGCTGCTGCTGTTCAAGCGACATGCCAATACCGGTGTCGCGAACGCTGAAACCCAAAACAATGCGCTGGCGCTGCTGGTGCTGCACCACCACACTGATCATCACTTCGCCGCTATCGGTGAACTTCACGGCATTCCCGGCGAGATTGATAAGCACCTGCTTGATACGCAGGGCATCACCACACACCTGACTGGGAATGGCCGGGTCCACATTGAAGAGTATTTCCAGTTGTTTTTCGTCAACATTCATACTCAGAATATTGGCGATATCGCGCAAGACCTCGTCCACGCTAAAGGGGTGAGGGTCCAGCAACAGCTTACCGGCCTCGATTTTGGAGAAATCCAGAATATCGTTGATGATCCCCAGCAAGGCCTCGGCGGCGCCACTGGCTTTTTGCACATAATCGCGCTGCCTTGCATTGAGGCCGGTATGATCCAATAGGTTTAGCATCCCCAGCACCGCATTCATCGGTGTGCGAATTTCATGGCTCATATTGGCGAGGAATTCGCTCTTTGCTTTGCTGGCGTCCTCCGCCACCGCCCTGGCGTGCTCCAGCTCGCGCTGTTCTTGCTTGCGGGTGGTTAAGTCCACGGCCACGCTGAGGAAGCCCAGTACATCCCCCTCGTCGCTGAGCATCGATACGGTTTTTAATAACACTGGGAACTCTTGCCCATCCCGTCGACGAAATACCCACTCTCGTTCATCGCTGAAACCCGCCTTTAAAAGCGAATAGGTATCGAGCTCACCGCCCTGCTCAATCGCCTTTTCACGCAGGGCCTGGTTAAATTCGTCGCCGACAAAGAAGCTGTTGATATAGCGCTGGCCTACCACCTCTTCTTGGCGATAGCCGAGCATTTTTTCCGCAGCGGAATTAAACAGGGTGATTTTGCCCCTGGGGTCGCTGGCGATAATTCCGTAGCCGGCCTTTTCAAGAATTGCCCGCTGAGTTGCCAAGGTCTCACTCAGGTCCTTGGTACGCTGGGCCACCACCTCTTCAAGGGACTCATTGAGCTGGCGCAATTTGCTGCGCGATTCCTTCTCCTGGCTGATATCCCGGACGATCATCGCCGCGCTGGTTATTTTGCCCGCGACCTTCACAGGCGAGACATTAATAGCGACCTCAATACGGTTACCCGATTTATCTTTCCGGTGCGTTTCCACATGCGGCACAGGCACACCCGCGCGCATCTGCTTTAGAAAAAGCTGCTCTTCATCTCTGCAGTCATCCGGCAAAATCAGTGACGCCGTCGTCTTCCCTACCACCTCGTCTTCGCGATAGCCGAACAGCAACTCTGCCGCTGCGTTCCAGCTAATCACCACGCCATCCAGACTGACCGCGATCACGGCATCGTTACTGCCATCAATAATCGCGACTCGCTCCGCATTTCGCTCAATGGCTTCGTCGCGTCGGCGCATATTCACAACGAACTGAAGAAGTAATATGAAGGTGATCAGCGTAAAGCACACAAAAACCGCCGCATTAAAACGCAGCATGCGAAATACGGCATCATCAACCAGCGCTTGATCGGCGGCGACAACCAACGTGACCCAATGGCGGTCATCGTAGGTCAATCGCTGTTTCAGTGAGTACCAAGTGGCTTCCCCACCGCGCTCACGATAGGGCCTGAGGCCATCGGCCATCGGCGCATCGAAGGCCTGCCCCCACTGATAGGACGGCCCAAGTTCGTAGGCCAGGGTTTTTTCACTGTAGGGATGCAACAAAAAATGCTGCTCTTCATCGAGGAGGTAAACTCGGTAGCCCTGCGGCAGGTCTTCCCGGATCAATCGCTGGCTATAGCTAAAATCCAGATTCATCACGACCACGCCAAACAAACGCTGTTGCGCGTCGAAAACCGGCGTCGCTATTCGCAGCGTGGGCCACAACGGGCGCTCAATCTTCCCGCGCTCGCGGTTAAAATTAACCCGCGAAAAATACACCTCGCCTTCATTGAGCTTGCTCGATTCTTTAACGTAGTCACTGTGGCCTTTTTGCTGCAACTGAGACTGGTGAATAATTTGAACGGACTCGCCATCACTGTCGACGCGCACTAATTCCCGCCCACCATCATCCATTCCGATAAAGCGCAGCTGACGCACCTCACCGCGGCTGTACATGTAGGCACTAAAAATCTCTTGTAAGCGCTGCTGCCAGTCTTGCAGGTTGCTGCGGGTATCGGGGTCTTCCCCGGAATTTTCCGAGGCGCGCATAATGCCAGAGATGGGCGGCGTGTTCGCCAGGAAAAGCGTGTCGCTTTCGTACTGGCCTATGTGGTTATCCAGCGCTCGCGCGCGGCCATCGAGAAGGCTGCTCAACACCTCACCAACCGCCGACACTTCCTGTTGATAGGCACGGCGCTCCGCCAGCGGAAACATCACAATAAATACACAGAGGAAGACCAGCAGCACACCGGCGAGTAATCGCGGGCCAAGCGTGTTGTAGATGTCCTTCAAGCGCTTAAAAATCAACATGCATCCTTTTGTTTCATCCGGAGGGGTCACAACGGGATGTTACCGTCATTCTCGCACACCCTCCTTTAAAACATAGTGCACCGCCGCACAGCAGAGCTGTATTCGTATTGGCCCCTAGCCTTCTACCGATATTGGTAAGAATCAGCGCGATAACGCTCACAATAACAACGCCTTGAATTCAATCGGCGCTGTCTTCCCGTCGTCGCTCCAGTACGCGCCGAGCCCTTGCGACAAAGGCCGCGTTGGCCTGCGGGTGTGCCGGCTCTCCGAGGTGCTGACGCCACTGCTCACTCAGGGCCTCCATACCGACAACCCGGGCATGGTACTTGTCGTTCGCCGCAACAAGCTGCCACGGTACCGGCTGGGAGCACTGCTTCAACATGTACTCATAGGCCTGGCAATACTGATGATGAAACGGAAAGCTATTCAGGTCAGCATCGGTGATCTTCCAATGCTTCTCCGGGCTTTCCAAACGGGTCAACAGACGATTGCGCTGCGTTTCTTTATCGATGTAAAACAGCACCTTAACCACCATAATCTGGTCGTCAACTAACATCCTTTCAAATTCGGCTATCTCGCGACACGCACGCTCCCGCTCGTTGTATCCGTGCTCGACATGTTCCACCAGAATACGCCCGTACCAAGAGCGGTCGAATACACACAATTGCCCGGAGGTAGGCAGGCGCCGCCAAAATCGCTGCAGGTAGTGCTGCCCCGCCTCTATGGCATCCGGGGGCCCAATGGCATGGACCCGCACCCCTCGGGGGTCCATATACCGCAGGGCACGTCGCAAAAAGCCCCCTTTCCCCGCCGCATCCGGGCCCTCCACCACGAGTATTGCACGGCGTCGGCTTCGGTATAATTGCAGCTGCAAAGCCATTAGATCGAGCTGGAGTTGGTCGCGCCGCTGACGGTAGAGTTTCTTTTCTAAAACAGGGTGTTGTAACGACGATAAGTCAATTTGAGTCAAAGAGCGCCCTTCCCTTAATTAACCACCATAACGTTGCTTCATTAGCGGGTCTTCGGGGGACTTCAAAAAGTCCGCTGCCAAGCAGTCTAGCAGCGCTTTATGCTCAAGGTCTTGTAGCCAATGCTGTGGAATATCATCGAGGCCGCGCCAGGCACCCAATAGCTGCCCCGCCAACGCGCCGCAGCTGTCACTTAAACCACTGTGATTAACCGACAGCACCAGACCAGAGGCAAAGTCCTCGGCGCACAGCAGTGAGTACAAGGCAACGGAAAACACGTCCAGGGCCATAGAGTCGCCACAGAGGGATTCTGCGGCACTGGCCGAGTTTGGCTGGGCATTGGCCAACTCAACGGCGTGATCAATGGCTCGGCGCAAGGGATGGCTATCTTTATTAGACCGCAATTGTTCGTCAATCCGCGCCAAGCACGCCTCAGGCGGGTGACCATACAACAAGCCGAGCAACAGTATACCCAGTGCACCACCGGTTAAACGACCATTAATGTGGCCATCGCTAAGGGCGCTAATATCAGCACTGAGCGAGAACATCTCAGCGCGCAGTGCATCTCCCCAGAATTTGCGCGTGTCACTAACAAAGTGCACGGCAAGGGGCGCAATTCGACTCAAACCGGCACCAAACTGATATTGGTTGTCAGCCGTTACACCGGCCTGCTGACCTTTAGTTAACACCGCCAGAAAGCTATCGCGCGCCGCACGCTGACTGTAAAGCTCGCGCTCTGCCAACAGGAAACTGCCCTGCTGCCCTGTGGTGGTTGTGGTCTGCGTGGATAGCCAACGTAAGTCCGCGCGATGAATAAAACTTCGCAAATCAGGCTGCTCGCCTCGCGCGCTCGCCACGCGGTAGCGAAGTATCCCTTCGGCGGTGAACATAAGGCGTTGCGTGTCGTCAGTGACCGCCCCCTTCCTGCCGTAGGCTGGCATATAGTCGAGTACGCCCTGCTCTCCGTATTGCTGGACAATATCGTCGAGACTAAAGAACTGTACCGGGGCGCCGAGCGCATCACCCACCGCTCCGCCCAGCAAGCATGCTCTTTGGTAATCGGCACTGTTCGCTGCCCAGTGCTCGCTCTGTTCGGCCATTTTTTCGCCTCACCTTTCACCATCCTCTTACCAGTGTAGGCCCAAATACTGCGGCTTGCGGCTGAGACACAAACCAGCCAGTGCGAGTACTAGCTTGATTTACCGAACAGGAAACCAAATATCTGTAAATTGCGTAAACGATTAAAAACAACACGAGACGACAACATGATTTCCAAGGAAGCCAATGCCGTACACAGCGCATTACTGGAAGCGGGCCTAGAAACACCGATGCGCCCCCGAAGCTCATTGAATGACGACCAAAAAAAGCAGCGGATCGCCGATTTGATGCTGGGTGTTATGGAAACCCTCGGCCTCGATCTCAGTGATGACAGCCTTGAAGAAACGCCATCGCGGATTGCAAAAATGTATGTAGATGAAATTTTTTGTGGCTTGGATTACAACAACTTCCCGAAAATCACCAATATCGACAACAAAATGCGCGTCGAAGAAATGGTTAAAGTCAGTGGCGTTAGCGTAACAAGTACCTGCGAGCACCACTTCGTTACCATCGATGGTGAGGCCACGGTGGCCTATATTCCCGGCGAGAAAGTGATTGGATTATCAAAGATTAACCGGATCGTGCGTTTCTTTGCGCAACGGCCACAGGTTCAGGAACGCCTAACCCAACAAGTGTTGGTCGCCCTGCAAACATTGCTGGAAACCGAAGACGTTGCAGTAACCATCGATGCGATTCACTACTGCGTGAAAAGTCGCGGCGTAATGGACACTAACTCACGTACACAAACCACTGCCCTGGGTGGAAGTTTTAAAAGTGACCCCAGCACGCGAAATGAGTTTCTAAGCCAGAGCTGCCGCTAACGCGGCAGTCGCCTTCCCCCGCCTAAATTAAGTGCTCATCGCGCAGCGGCGCTACTGAGATGCGCATTTCGACCTCTTCGCTTTTCGTTGGTTGGCCCAACATCTCGTCATAGGCGCTGCGCTGAATCAGAAAAAATGTTTGGCAACGACAGGTGGCCAAACGTCTCCGCAAGCTTGTTATGTCTCGCGTTAACATTCTCTTGCCGCGCTCATAGACCGGAAAACTAACGCCGCCAATAATGGCCGAAAGGACATACATGCCGCCATCGAGAGAATGCACCTCGATCTCGGATACAGGGTAATGATTCAGGTCGTCAAATTCACATTTCGTCATAGGTAACCTCCGACTAGGTATACGCAGGCAAGGTAAAAGGCGTTTTGCGATCCGTGTGAACACACCGTTATCGATGGCGGCCGCTATGGCATAATTGCCGCGACGTAAACGAGGGAGAAGATCAAATGGCCATGCCAACTCTGCGCGATGCAACCTTGAACGTGGATGGACGAGTCGCACTACTGTGTTTCCAGCGCGACGACATCCGCAACGCCCTAACGGGCAGCGCGCTCATCGACGACATCTGCGATACCGTCACCTGGGCAAACCAAAACCCCGCTATCTCCTGCTTAATTCTCACTGGTGAGGGCCGCGCCTTTAGTGCTGGCGGCAATGTAAAGGAAATGCGCGACAAGCAAGGTATGTTTGGCGGCAACCCTGCTGAAATCAGCGCCAACTATCGCAATGGCATTCAACGCATCTCAAGAGCAATGCACAATGCCGAGGTGGTTACCATCGCTGCGGTAAATGGCGCTGCGGTCGGCGCTGGCTTTGACCTCGCATGTATGTGCGATCTGCGTATTGGCTGTGACAGCACCCGCTTTGGTGAAACCTTCATCAATTTGGGAATCATTCCCGGTGACGGTGGGGCCTGGTTTCTGCAGCGTTTAGTCGGCTACCAACGTGCCGCCGAGTTGAGCTTTAGCGGACGTATTATTGAGGCAGACGAAGCCCTCGCTTTGGGCCTGTTATTGGAAAAGGTCTCAGACGACACACTTTTGTCCTGCGCCCAAGGCTATGCAAACACCTATGCCAGCAAGCCACCACAAGCACTTAGGCAAACCAAACGTCTAATGAAGCTTGCACAACGCCAGGAGCTGGACGATTTCCTGAGCGTTTGCGCCGATGTTCAGGCCCAGTGCCACCAAACAGAGGATCACATGGTGGCGGTAAATGCATTTTTTGATAAAACCACGCCCGAGTTCAGCGGCCGCTAATTAGCACTTGCTGTTAGGCCCTAGCGCGCTGGGCTGACATCGATGCGATCGACAACGCCCTCGCGCTCGTCAAACACTTCCATGCTGACCGTAAAACCCCACAGCTTAGACAAATGCTTCAGCACCTCTTTGGCATCGTCGGTGAGCGGTCTGTCGCGCAGCCGAGTGTATCGCAGCAGCAGCGAGCGGTCGCCCATGTGCTCATAGCGAAGCACCTGGATGTCAGGCACCAAAATATCGCGATTGTATTGCCGTGACAGTAGGCGCCGGACGTCACGGTAGCCCTCGTCATTATGAATTGCCGCCACCTCGACAAAATCGTTTTTCGCTTGATCCGCTATGGCAAAAAGGTGGAACTCGCGGATTAATTTTGGCGACAAATACTGCGCGATGAACGACTCGTCTTTGTAGTTACGCATCGCAAAATCAAGCACCTCGCGCCAATCTCGCCCCGCAATATCGGGAAACCAGGCGCGGTCCTCAGCATCCGGTGACTCGCAGATACGGCGCAAGTCGCGGAACATGGCAAAACCCAGAGCGTAGGGGTTTATGCCGCTGTAAGCGGGGTGATCAAAGCCAGGCTGCATGACCACATTGGTATGAGACTGAAGAATCTCGAACATAAAACCGTCATCAACCAAACCGCGGTCGTACAGGGTGTTGAGCAAGGTATAGTGCCAAAATGTCGCCCACCCTTCGTTCATCACCTTAGTCATACCCTGCGGGTAGAAATACTGCGCCAGCTTGCGCACGATTCGAACGATCTCACGCTGCCACGTTTCCAGGGTGGGTGAATACTTTTCGATAAAGTACAGCAAGTTTTCCTGGGGCTCAGGGGGAAAATTTGCTGCCTCAGCCGGGGCATCGTCATCGCCCTGCTTTTCTTTGCGCGGCAATGTTCGCCAAATATCATCGAACTGCTTGCGCGCGTGCTCCGCGCGCTCGTGCTGTCGGCGCAACTCGTCTTGCGCCGACAGTGGTGAGGGTCGGTGGTAGCGGTCCACACCATGATCCATCAAGGCATGGCAGGCATCGAGGGTTTCCTCCACGCGATCAATGCCATATTTTTGCTCGCACTCAAAAATATACTTCCGAGCAAATACCATGTAATCGACAATCGCATCGGCGCTTGTCCACTGCTTAAACAGATAATTCCCTTTAAAAAAGGAATTGTGTCCATAGCAAGCGTGGGCAATGACTAAGGCCTGCATCGGCATACTATTGTCTTCCATCAAATAGGCAATGCAGGGGTCAGAATTAATCACCAGCTCATAAGCCAAGCCACGCATTCCACGGCGATAGGCTTCTTCGTTACGAATAAATTCCTTGCCGTAACTCCAGTGGGTATAGCTGATCGGCAAACCCACAGACGCGTAGGCATCGAGCATTTGCTCAGAGGCAATCACCTCAATTTGATTAGGGTAAGTGTCCAAGCCGAACTCTTTGGCAATGCTCGCTATCTCGCGGTCGTAGCTGCGCAACAGATCAAAATCCCAGTCGCCGCCACGGGATAATACGCGGTCTTTCACCGTTTCGCTCACGCCGCCTCCCGCTGAAATAATTCTCGCAGCACCGGATATACATCGCGCCGCCCCATTACCTTGGCGACCGCAAAGTTTTCGCTGTGGATTTGGCTATAGGCGGCGCCTAACGGGGTGATGCTGCTGGCATTGTCAGGCACCTCTACGTAGGCGTAGTAGCGGCAGTGCGGCAAAATATCATCGCGCAATTTAGCCGCGCTGCGTTGCGGATCGCTGCCAAAGGCGTCGCCATCTGACACCTGCGCACCGTATATATTCCACTGGTCTGGCGCATAGCGATCTTTAATGATGTCTTCCGCCAAATTAAGCGCCGACATCACCACGGTACCGCCGGTTTGCGGGTCGTGAAAAAACGCGTGTTCATCAACTTCTTCGGCGTTTGACGTATGCCGAATAAATACCAGCTCGACATGTTCATATTTTCGATTGAGGAACAAATACAGCAAGGTGAAAAAGCGCTTGGCCAGGTCCTTTTTTTGTTCCGACATCGACGCCGATACGTCCATCAAACAAAACATAACCGCGCGACTAATTGGTTTGGGCTCCTTAACCTTATGCCTGAACCGGAGGTCGTACTCATCCAAAAAGGGAATGCGATCGATGCGGTCTTTTAAGTCTTGAATCTCTTGTGGATCAGCGCCACTTTCCTCAAGCTCGCGCAGTTCTCGCTTTAGCGGGGCAGCCAGTGCGATCTTCCTGGCCATGGCATTTTGCAGGCTGCGCCGCACCGACAGGTTTGACGGCACCCCCGATGGGGTATAGCCCGCGCGTCGAAAAGTGAACTGTTTAGCGTCACCCAACACATTCCGCGCTAAACGTGGCAGTTCCAGGTCGTCGAAAAAGAGGTTCATAAACTCCTCTTTTGACAGGGTAAACATAAAGTTATCCTGCCCCTCACCGCCTTCACCCTGGCCGTCACCGCCCTCGCCTTCGCCGCCGCCCCCTTGGGGTTTAGCAATGCGATCTCCGGGGGAAAAACTGTGGTTGCCGGGGTGAACCATTTCCCGGTCGCCACCCTGGCCAATACGGAACTTCGGTTCGGAAATATCTTTTACCGGGATTCCCACCTCGCCACCGCGCCCCATATCGGTGATGGAGCGCTCAGCGACAACGTCTGCCACAGAGCGCTTTAGCTGGGATTTATATCGCCTGATGAACCGCGCGCGGTTCGTCGCATTTTTGTTGCGGTCGTTCAGGCGGCGGTCAATAATCATCGACATATTCGCACCTTGCTTTCGACGTGGCAGCGTTAACTAGCCAGCTTTGCGTACGCGCAGATACCACTCTGACAACAGGCGTACTTGCTTGGGTGTGTAGCCCTTCTCGACCATGCGGGTAACAAAGTTTTCGTGCTTTTTCTGGTCCTCATCGGAGGCTTTGGCATTAAAGGAAATGACTGGCAGCAGCTCTTCAGTGCTGGAGAACATTTTCTTCTCTATCACTTCGCGCAGTTTTTCATAGCTCGTCCAGTTCGGGTTGCGGCCCTCATTTTGAGCGCGAGCACGCAGCACGAAGTTAACGATTTCATTGCGGAAATCTTTGGGGTTGGCGATCCCGGCGGGTTTTTCAATTTTCTCCAGTTCGCCGTTCAAGGTGGCACGGTCGAAGATCGCGCCCGTTTCAGGGTCTCTATAATCCTCATCCTGAATCCAGTAATCCGCAAAGGTCACGTAGCGATCAAAAATGTTCTGACCGTACTCTGAGTATGACTCCAGGTAGGCCGTTTGAATTTCTTTACCCACATATTCGGCGTAGCGAACCGCCAGCCAGCCCTTAATAAACTCTAGATATGTACGCTGCACGTCCTCAGGCAGCTGCTCGCGCATAATGCGCTGCTCAAGCACATACATGAGGTGTACGGGGTTAGCCGCTATCTCGGCGTTGTCGTAGTTAAATACCGCCGATAACACCTTGAAAGCAAAGCGCGTTGACATACCCGTCATGCCCTCATCGATACCGGCATAATCGCGGTATTCCTGAAAGGACTTCGCCGCCGGATCGGTGTCTTTCAGTGACTCACCATCATAAACACGCATTTTGGAATAAATGCTGGAGTTCTCCGGCTCGCCAAGACGCGTCAATACTGAGAACTGCGCGAGCATTTCCAGCGTTCCCGGCGCACATGGCGCATCGGCCAAGGAGCTGTGACGCAGCAGCTTCTGGTAAATTTTTACCTCTTCTGACACCTGCAAACAGTAGGGCACTTTGACGATGTATACCCGGTCGAGAAATGCCTCGTTGTGCTTGTTGTTGCGAAAACTCTGCCACTCTGATTCGTTGGAGTGGGCAAGTATTACGCCCTGGAAGGGAATCGCGGAGAAGCCCTCGGTGCCCTTGTAGTTCCCCTCTTGCGTTGCCGTCAGCAGGGGGTGCAGCATTTTAATGGGCGCCTTGAACATCTCAACAAACTCGAGCATGCCCTGATTCGCCAGGCACAGGCCACCGGAGTAGGAATAGGCATCGGGATCGTCTTGCGCGTAGTTCTCGAGCTTGCGAATGTCCACCTTGCCGACCAGGGTGGATATGTCCTGATTGTTTTCGTCGCCTGGCTCAGTTTTGGTAATCGCCACTTGTTTGAGTACTGAAGGCTGAATGCGCACCACGCGGAACTGGCTAAGATCCCCTTCATACTCGTCCAAGCGCTTAATCGCCCACGGTGACGCCAGGCCACTGAGATAGCGTTCGGGAATACCGTACTCTTCTTCGAGCTGTTTACCGTCGCGCTGGGGGTCAAACAACGACAACGGCGACTCGTTAATGGGAGAGCCTTTCAGGGCATAGATCGGATAGGCTTCCATTAATTTTTTCAGCCGCTCGGCGATCGACGATTTACCACCGCCTACCGGGCCAAGCAGATACAGTACCTGCTTGCGCTCTTCCAGGCCCTGCGCGGCATGTTTGAAAAATGCGACGATCTGCGCGATCACATCTTCCATGCCATAAAACTCTTCAAAGGCTGGATAGCGGGCGATCAACCGATTGGAAAAAATTCGTGAAAGTCGGGGGTCACTGCGGGTATCTACAAGTTCCGGCTCGCCAATGGCAGCCAGCATACGCTCAGCCGGGGTGGCGTAAGCAAGCGGGTCGCTGCGGCAAAGCTCGAGGTAGTCAGTCAATGACATCTCCTCGTCCTTCGCCTTCAGGTATTGCTCACGGACGTTATCAAGGATACCCATCGGTGCAATCTCCTTTCTGCGTTAACGCCACGTCGCTGACATTCCACTCGCGATGTAGCGCGACGACAGTTTCATGTGTATGCGTCTTCACTCTACTCTGCTACGCAACGATCATCTACTTCGATCCACAAAAAAAGACTACGCGATTACCGAAGTGTGGCTAGTGCATATGCCAATAGAGTGCTGAGGAAAACATTCGGCCTACAACTAGTGTAGACCGTAAAAACGGGGGGAAAGTGCCGCAGTAAAATTTACTGCGGGCGGAGGATGCTAGTGCTCTATTTGGCCGAGATTGGCATGGATTACCGCGCCACTAATCACTGGAGAGCGCGCACAAAAATACAAGGTATCGGCGATTTCTTGCGGTTCTATCAGACGCCCAGCCGACACATTCGCGGTGATTGCGGCGATCACCTCTGGGTCGTTGTTGATGTGCCCGCGCAGCATGGCGGTATCGGTAAAGCCGGGGCAAACACAGGCACTGTGGATACCGGTGCCAGCCAAGTCCTGCACCGTTGCTCGCATCAGTCCCACTAGACCATGTTTACTGGCTACGTAGGAAGCACAGCCACGCACGGCTTTTTCAGCGAGGGTTGACCCCACATACAAAATCGAGGACCCCGGTTTCATGTAGGGAATCAGCACGGCATTAAGCTGCTGCGGGGCGACCAAATTGATCTGCAGTACGGCGGCAAAATCCTCGGCTGCAAGCGTGGCAACGGTATCACTATCCTGCCGCGCCGCATTGTGGATCAGCACGATTTCATCGGCACTTTCTGCAGCAATACTCAGCGCCTCCGCGGCCATACCCTCTAGCCAATCGATGCGCCCCATGTCCACCGACAACTGGAGAACACCCTCAATGTCCAGCGACCGCCGTGACAGGTTGATTACCCGGTAACCCTCCGCCAAAAAGCGCTCCACTGTCGCGCGACCTATGCCCTGGCTTCCACCACTGATTACTACTAATTTATTCACAATACTTTTCCATTAACAGTCGTCGAATCAATCGCGAGTCCAGCTTGCGGAGCCCCACTGACCGGGGCCTGAGGAAACCTTCATCACCAACTCACTGATTTCGTTGCCATCAATGAACGGTGCATCGTCGAGCAGGCGCTCCAGTACGTAGCGAGCAAACTCTTCAACCGTGGTGTTGCGCAGCGGCAGTAGCAAGGTGTCGGCCTTTAAAAACAACAATTCCTCGCCGTTAAACTCGGCGCGGTAGTACTTACCCTGTTCCTCGACCCGCATATACGGGGACTGCGCGGGCAGCAGTGTGTACTCGTCCAACTCTGCGCACAGCTTGCGCAGACGTTTTTTAATCTCCACGTAGCTAAAGCACATACCGTCCTCGCCCACCTCCGCGGTCAGGTCGAGACTAACCCGAAAATTATGACCGTGTAGCCGCTCGCGGTCCGTCGCCGAAAAAATAGTAAAATGGGCGCCGGAAAATTTCAGATCTTCCTTGCATATTTCAATACAGGTATGTCGCTTGATGGGCATCAGCCCCTCCTTATTCTTCGGTGTCGCTCTGGCGTTGTTGCCATTCGGCCACTGCCAGCAAAATTTCTTCCATCAACTGCTGCTCGCCCCGGCCCAGCGCCGCCACCCGCACATCGGCCTCGCGCTCGTATAAAGGCTGGCGCTCGGCGTACAGGGCCGATAAATCCGTTCCGGGTGCACAGGCAACGCCGCGCTCGGCAAAATTACCCAGCCGCTTGGCCAGCTCGCTCTCCGTCACGTCAATAAACACTACGGGCCCCAGGCGGTGCAGTTTGTCCATCACTGGCTGGCTGTATACGGCACTTCCGCCGGTTGCGAGCACCACCCCGGAAAAATCCTCCGCTAATAATGCACGCTCCTCGGCTTCACGCAGTCCTAGATACCCTCTTTGCGCTAGCAGCTGCGCCAGTGTCTTGCCTTCGCGCTCCTCAATAAGCCGATCACCATCAACAAACCTCAATCCCGTACGCCGGGCTAGATGCCGCCCGAGCGTGGACTTACCACAGGCAGGCATACCAATAAGACTAAGGGAATTGATCACTGAACTCGCTACCGCTACTAATCTGCTATCTAGAGTGCCACAGAGCGCGAAGTACACGCAAAACAAAGCGCTGTTACCCCACCGTGACTTTAATCAAGCCCCTGAATCCTGTAGCATTTCGGCTCTACACAGCACAGGCTCAAGCATGCAAACCCTGCAAATTACCCGCCCCGATGATTGGCATATCCACCTGCGCGATGGCGATGCCCTGACACAGACAGTAAGTGACGCGAGCCGCTATTTTGGCCGCGCCATTGTGATGCCGAATCTTACCCCGCCGGTTCGCAAGCTCGATGAAGCACGCGCCTATCACGAGCGCATTCTCGCAGCGATACCGGCCGAGCGAGCGAGCTTCACCCCGCTAATGGTGCTCTACCTTACAGACCGCACCCAGCCGGCCGATATTGCCGAAGCCAAGGCATCTGGTCTGGTTTATGCGGCGAAGCTATATCCCGCGGGCGCCACAACCAACTCCGACGCTGGCGTCACCGACGTCGATGGCCTGTGGCCGGTGCTGGATGAAATGGCGAAGCAGGGTATGCCACTGCTGGTCCATGGCGAAGTCACCGATGCCGATATCGACATCTTCGACCGCGAAGCAGAATTTATAGAGCGCCACCTCAAACGTATTGTCGCCGCCTTTCCCTCGCTGAAAGTCGTTCTGGAGCACATTACCACTGCAGATGCCGCCGAATTCGTCGCCAATGCCGGCGAGAACGTCGCCGCAACAATCACTGCCCACCACTTGCTTTACAATCGCAACGACATGCTTGCCGGCGGCATTCGCCCGCACTATTACTGCTTGCCCATTTTGAAGCGCAACCGCCACCAACAGGCGCTTATTGCGGCGGCAACCTCGGGCAGCCCGAAATTTTTCCTTGGCACCGACTCCGCCCCCCACGGCCGCCATCGCAAAGAGGCCGATTGCGGCTGTGCCGGTTGCTATACCGCCTACGCGGCCATAGAGATGTACGCGGAAGCGTTCGAGGCAGCCGGTGCACTGGACAAACTAGAGGCCTTCGCAAGCTTCCACGGCCCGGACTTCTATGGTCTACCCCGCAACCAGGATCAAATCACCTTACAAAAAGCCGACTGGCAAGCCCCTGAGGCGCTGCCATTGGGGGAAGACACGGTACGTCCGCTCCGCGCCGGAGAAACCCTGCGCTGGCAGGTAGCTTAAGCAATGAATGGCGATAAAAGCTTGATTGCACAGCGATTTCGGGGATTCCTGCCAGTGGTCATTGACGTTGAAACCGGCGGTTTCAATTGTCACACCGACGGTATTTTGGAAATTGCTGCCACCCTATTGAGAATGGATGACGCCGGCAACCTCGAACCCGATGAGACACTCAGCTACAACATCGAACCCTTCGAGGGCGCGAATTTAGAAGCCGCAGCCCTTGAATTTACCGGTATCGACCCCCATCACCCTGACCGACAAGCCGAGAAAGAAGTCACCGTGATGGGCGAGCTGCTGAAGAAAATCCGTCAGCAAGTCAAAGCCCACGACTGCACACGCGCAGTACTGGTAGGACACAATGCCCACTTTGACCTGGGGTTTGTAATGGCCGCGATTAACCGCTGCGGCATAAAACGCAACCCCTTCCACCCGTTTTCGGTGATGGATACGGCTAGCTTGTCAGGCCTGGCATACGGACACACAGTACTGGCCCGGGCCTGCCAACTGGCCGATATTGAGTTTGACAACAATGAAGCGCACAGCGCCGCGTACGATGCGGAAAAGACCGCAGAATTGTTTTGCCAGATCGTTAACCGCTGGCAAGACCTTGGCGGCTGGCGCTGGACATAAATTAAGTTATTGGAACTCCGGCACAGATCGGCGTCCAACACCGTAGAGATAACGCGGGCGAAAATACGCCCTCGACACCGTAAACACCCACTAAACGTCAGGAGAGACCCACATGGCTTTTGAATTACCTGCACTGCCTTACGACAAAAACGCACTTGAGCCCCACATTTCAGCGGAGACCCTGGACTTTCACCACGGCAAACACCACAACGCCTACGTGACCAAGCTGAACGAACTGACGGCCGGTACCGACAACGAAGGCAAGTCACTGGAAGAAATCATCAAATCGGCAAGTGGCGGCCTGTTCAACCAAGCAGCCCAGGTTTGGAACCACACTTTCTACTGGAACAGCCTGAGCCCCAACGGCGGCGGCGCACCAACTGGCGAGCTGGCAGCAGCCATCGACGCTAAGTTTGGCTCCTTCGACGAGTTCAAAGCCGCTTTCAACGCCAGCGCGGTCGGCAACTTCGGCTCTGGCTGGACCTGGCTGGTAAAAAACAGCGATGGCAGCCTCGAAATCGTTAACACCGACGACGCTGACACACCTATCGCTCGCGACGGTCAAACGCCATTGTTCACCGCCGATGTTTGGGAGCACGCCTACTACATCGACTACCGCAATGCGCGTCCCAAGTACCTTGAAGGCTTCTGGAACTTGGTGAACTGGGAATTTGCTGCCGCTAACTTCGCAGCCTAATCCCCGCGACACAGCGTGTTGCGAAACCCCACTTCGGTGGGGTTTTTTGTATCTGCCTCCCGCGCCCCCTCACCTCACGACTACGTCGCCACAACCGCGTTTAGCGCGGGGGTTCTGTATACGCGCTTACACCCTCGTCACCAGGACAGTCACCCACAAAAAAGCCCGATCACCTTGCGGTCATCGGGCTTTTTTAGGAGCTTGCGGCTCGCGCCGCAGAGTCGCCGTATTACAGCTTGTCAGAGTTCTCTGACAGGTAAGCCGCTACACCAGTCGGTGATGCGTCCATACCTTTGTCGCCTTTATTCCAGCCAGCAGGGCAAACTTCACCGTGCTCTTCGTGGAATTGCAGTGCCTCAACCAAACGCACCAGCTCATCGACGTTACGGCCGAGAGGAAGGTCGTTAACCAGCTGAGAGCGAACCATGCCTTCTTTGTCGATCAGGAACGCGCCGCGGAATGCCACGCCACCTTCAGCTTCGACGTCATATGCACGGCAAATGTCGTGACGCACGTCAGCAGCCATGGTGTAGGTTACAGGACCGATGCCGCCATCTTTGATGGCAGTGTTGCGCCAAGCGTTGTGAGTGAATTGAGAGTCGATCGATACACTGATCACCTCAACACCCAGCTCGCGGAATTTGTCCATGCGGTGATCCAGAGCGATCAGCTCTGAAGGGCAGACAAAGGTGAAATCCAGCGGGTAGAAGAACAGAACCGCATATTTGCCTTTAGCCGCTTCGCTAAGCGTGAACTCATCAACGATCTCGCCGTTGCCAAGTACTGCCGCACATGTGAAGTCAGGAGCTGGTTTACCTACGAGTACACCCATGATGTTTACCTCCGGTTGTTTTCATTAGACAGTGCAATCACGCACTCTTAAAAAGGAGTAGACCGGCAATCATACACGCCGTCACAAACCAATCCCATTGAAAATTCTAATCGCCCCCATAGCCTGCAACTATGACAATACCGACAAAAAATACCGAATGCTCAAAAAGACAATTGACAAGCATTCTCATTTTCATTAACTTTAGAATCCTGAACACAACGACACCACACAGGTTCCAGCAACATGTACGTTTGTCTCTGCAAAGGCATTACCGATACACAAATTCGAGAAGCGATGGACAATGGCACCAGCAGCTTCCGTGAATTGCGCCGTGAACTTGACCTCGCCAGCCAGTGCGGAAAATGTGGTTCCCTGGCTCGCAGCGTCTTTGACGCCCATCTCAGCAACTATGACGAATCCCTCTGTTACGCCGTTGCCTAAGGCGAAAAGTAATTGAGAACGATTGGCTTTACCCTTCTAACATACCATTTAAAATCAACAACTTAGCTTGACTCACCCCCATAGCGCGTCCACACTATTGGCTATTCATACGCCACGTTAATTAAGGACATAGCAATGAAAGGTGACGCTCAGGTTATCGCCCATCTTAATAAGGCACTTGGCAACGAACTGGTCGCCATCAACCAGTACTTTCTGCATGCGCGCATGTACGAAGACTGGGGCCTGAAAGAGCTCGGCGAGCACGAATACCATGAATCTATCGACGAAATGAAACACGCTGACAAGCTAATCAAGCGTATTTTATTTTTGGAAGGCATTCCCAACCTGCAAGACCTCGGCAAGCTGATGATCGGCGAAAATACCAAGGAAATGCTCGAGTGCGACCTCAGCCTGGAGCTGAAAGCCGTACCGGACCTGAAAGAAGGTATTAAATACTGCGAATCAGTGGGTGACTTCGGCAGCCGGGAGCTGCTTGAGGAAATTTTGGAGTCTGAGGAAGAGCATATCGACTGGCTGGAAACGCAACTGGGCCTTATCGAAAAAGTGGGCATCCAAAACTACCAGCAGTCCGTTATGGGCGGTCTTGGCGACTCATAAGCCGCCAACTCACACCGCACAGAAAGAAGGGCCCGCTCCTTATTGGAGTGGGTTTTTTTTGCGCGTTAACTCTTCGGCTTCACCGGCGACACATGCATGCCGATCTCAGCGGTGAATACGACCGTACCATCTTCTTCTTTTACCTCGACCTGCACAGGTACTTCGCCTTTTTCACCCACTTTTATTTCTCGCATACTCGCATAGCCGCGCAACACGCCTTTTGCAGGCTTTAAATAACGCACCGTCATTCCGGCGGGGATCCAACGCATGCCCTTAGGCATGGAGACCTCTGCGGTGATGCCACCAACGACCTCTGCCAGGTTACAAAGCGCGATCGCATGAACCGTACCAATGTGATTGTGAATAGAGCGACGCTCACGAATACGCACAACGCCAAACCCAACGCCCAGCTCTTCAAAACGCGGAGAGATCGTAGAGAAGTAAGGCGCTTTTAGGCAAATCGCTTTAGAAAAAGCCAGCTTGCCACCGGGATACGCTGACAACTTACGCCACATTTTCAATACAGAATTCATAATACTGCCTCCAAAACAAGGCCATCAGACTAGCACCGCGGCTATTGCAAACCATTGACTTAGGCGCCTATCCGCTTTGTATTTAAAGCCAAGGTTTTTCTGACACGAACCTACAAACTCCCGCGATGAAGCCAACGCAATATCGAAGATGAATCCGCCCTCTCCCAAATTCAACGCACAAATAAAAATGCCGCGACAAGGCTCTCCTTGTCGCGGCAAACTTATCCACACTCTTTGAGCGATCAGAAGTTTACGCGGATACCCGCATAAGCAGTGCGTGGCAAGTTGACTCTAGCTCCAGCTGGGCTGCGCGCGACGATGGCTTGCTCGTCGAGCAGGTTGTCGATCCGAGTGTAAACCTCAACACCCTGCGCGATGGGCATACTGGCAGCCAAATCAACCGTTACATAGTCCTCAGTGCTGCGATATCGCTGATCGACATTTCGATTACATTGGTTATCGACACACATCTCATCAACATAGCTTGCCGACAGGTAAGCTTTCTTGCCATCCTCTGCCTCGACACCCACGCTGATGTTCAATACATTTTCAGGTAGGTAGGGAAGGTTATCCCCCTTCAGAACACTGCCTGTATCAGAATCCTGAGTAACTTCTGCATCAGTGTAGGTATATGCCATCGTCAGAGGAACTTGAATGCCTCGCACTTCCGCAAGCACGCTGCGCAAACTAACCTCTAAGCCCTGAATTTCTGACTCACCAAAGCTCTCGGTTCCTGAATTAGCGCCGTTGCTGCATGGGTTAGCAACCGAACAATTATTAACGGTATTTTCATAGTCGCTGAAAAATGCAATCACATCCGCAGAAAAACGGTCTGAGCGGTAGCGGGCACCAAACTCGTAGTTCACACTTTCCTCTGCGCCAGTGCCTCGGCTTGCGCCACCTCCCGGAGGGGCAAAGCCTTCGTGAACACCCGCCAAAATCTGCCAATCGCCAGCCAAGTTATAGGTCACACCCACGCCCGCCATGATCTCATCGACAGAATTGTCACGGCGGCTGGCAACGGTTGCGCGCTGGATATCGCCGTAACGCGTTTGTTTAGTATCAATATCCTCACGTCTAATTGACGCCGTCACATCAAAATCACCCATTGTAATGCGATCAACGAACCACAGAGACAGCGTTTCCGCCTCACCTACCCGGTTGTTGCTAGAGCTTGGCTGGATAATAGAGTCAAACTGCAAGCTACCATTGACTTGATTAAAGACCGTCGTCGGTTGGAAACGGTCAACCTCGTCCTCGTGACGACGAATGCCCATCACCCAGTCATGACTAACACCCATTGCCTCAGATTGACCGGTCAGCTCGATCTGAATACCGCGCCCAAAGTACTCTCGTGCATTATCTTTTACGCGCACGTCGGCCGCGTCCAGGCTACCTTCCAAAATACCAATGGCTGCAGCATCACCAGCATTCGCCTTGCTTATCAGCGAGGATATGCTGTCCCCCCCAACGCTATCTAACTTGAACCAGCTTCGCTCGAAATTATTGCGGTATACAATGCTGTTCAGTGCTACAGAGTCACTCAACGCAATGTTGTAGTTGATAGATATACCCGATTGGCGGGTATTCATTTGATCCTGTTCGGTAAGCCCGTAGCGACGGAAAGGGTCTCGCTTAAACTGTTGGTCAGTCACCCCTAAATATGTCGCGTTCGACTGCTCTTCCGTATAGTTCAGCTTTAGATCAAGCTGCTGCGGGTGCTCGGCCCCTTCAGCACTGCGCCAACGCAGTTTGGCGACATAATCTTCTTTATCGTAGCCCGTGTCACGATTGGAACGATCGATGTCTTTGAAACCGAGTGTTTCTTCTTGATAGCTTTCGAGAAGGAAGCCCCACTGGCCCTGCGTCGCCCCGTAATGGACATGGGACTTCTGCGCACTGTTTTCACCAATTTCAACGTTAACAAAGCCTTCAGCTTCTTCAGGAATCGGTGTTGAAATTAGATTGATCGCCCCACCCACAGTGAAAGGACCATACCTGAGCAGTTCTGGGCCCTTGAGAACCTCGATAGCCGACATTCTGCCGCTGGTAGGAAAGTAATAGGCTTCGGGAGCCGCATAGGGAGCGGGAGCGATCAAAACGCCGTCTTCCATGAGAGTGACTTTTCCACTGCGACCACTACCTGAGCCGCGAATACCGATGTTGGCGCGCAGACCGTAACCATCTTCTTCCTGGAAATAGACACCTGGAACCTGTTTCACCATGCGGTGTATATCGGAGTACTCAAACTTTTCTAGCTCTAGCTCATCCACCACATATGCCGAGCCCGCTACTTTTTCGACGCGCTCACCGATAATAGACACATGCTCTATTTTGAGGTTTTCGCGTGCCACACTTTGATCATTACTGTTGACCTTAGTGTCAATAACCTCACCAACTGCCATCATCGGTACGGTCGTTATTGCTATTGCTAGCGCCGTTTTTTTCATTTCGGTGTATCTCCAATCTCGATAGGCAATGCTGCCCGCCCCTCTCTGTGGGCCTAGCAGACTCTAATTCGCGATGGATAATAGCAAGCAATAACTCAAATAAAAAGCATTCTCATTACCAGTATCAAAAACTTATTCCCCGAGTCTGGCGGGCCTGCAAATACCCATAAAAAAACCCGGCGCTGAGGCCGGGTTTTCAAGAGGCGTGCTTGCAAGCCAAAAGGAAAAGGTATTAACCTTCGGCGGCCTCGCCAGCTGAGGTTTCTGTCAGCAACGTTTTCAGCTCACCGCTCTCATACATTTCACAAATGATGTCGCAGCCGCCAATCAGCTCGCCCTTAACCCACAGCTGAGGGAAGGTCGGCCAGTTAGCGTACTCAGGCAGTTTTGCGCGAATATCGGGGTTAGACAAAATATCCACAAAGGCGAATCGCTCGCCACAACCCATCAGTGCCTGAGAGGCGCGTGCAGAGAAGCCACACTGAGGCTGATTGGGGGAACCCTTCATATAGATAATGATGGGGTTGTTTTCGATTTGCTGTTTAATTGCGTCGATCGTATCCATTGAGTACCTGCCGTATCGGCGTCCGGCAAACCGATGAGTAAAAGCCCGGACCATTTCAGAGCGCTATTCTAACAATTCCCGGCGCGAAAAGTCATGCCTGCCCCCAGCCACCCCCGCCGGGCGTGGCAATGCGCAAGCGGTCACCGGGCTTTGCCAGCGCACTTACTTTTGCTGGTAAGCGCTCGCCATTCAGGCTGTTTTCCCCGCAGCGACCCGCGTCCCCCCCTTGCAAGCCCCAGGGCGCGACATAGCGGCGCTCGGTAAGCAAGGTAAAGCGCGCGGTCGCCAGGAATTCAAACTCGCGCACCAGGCCGTCGCCTCCGCAATGCCGCCCGCCGCCACCGCTGCCGCGGCGCACGCTGTATTGGCGAATGCGCAACGGGTAGTGCATTTCCAGGCTCTCCACCGGGGTGTTCAGCGTATTGGTCATATGGCACTGCACACCACTCAGTCCAGCTCCCTCGGCATGACCGCCGCTCCCCCCCGCCAGGGTTTCATAGTAGTGCCAGGGCTCGCCCTCTAACGAGCCCATCGCCACATTGTTCATGCTGCCGTGCGCCGCGGCGGGAATACGCTCCGGCAGAGCCTGCGCGAGCGCGCCCAATACCGCGTCGCACGCGCGCATAGAGGTTTCCACATTGCCCGCCGCCACAGCCGCCGGCCGCCGTGCATTCAGCAGGCAACCTTCGGGAACACGAAGACGAATGGGACGGAACAAGCCCGCGCATACCGGCGCCTCATTGGGCATCAGACATCGAAACGCGTAATACACCGCCGCCGCAGCCACCGACCGCGGACAGTTAATATTGCCCGGCACTTGTTCAGCGGTGCCGGTGAAGTCCACCGTCGCCTGACCGCCACCCAGGGACAACAACACCTCAATCGGTAAGTTTTTCTGACCAAAGCCATCATCGTCCATAAGGTCTTGAAAACGGTACTCCCCGGCCGGTAATTCGTTCAAGCGGGATGTAGCCAACTGCTCGGCATACGCCTGCAACTGGGCGACGGCCGCAGGAAACGGCAGCGGCAACGCTTCGACAACCTCGGCTAAGCGCGTCAGGCCACAGCGATTCGCACTAAGCTGGGCGACAAAGTCGCCGTGCTCACCCTCGCCAAACCATTCGTCCAGCAGGTGTCGCTGAACAACACCATTGCGCTGCAACAGCGTCGGTGGGATCACTACCCCCTCTTCATCCAGGCTTTTTGACAAGGGCATCGAGCCCGGCGTTGCGCCGCCAATATCCGCGTGGTGGGCCCGGTTCACAACAAATGCCAGCAACTCGCCGTGCAAAAAATACGGCGCAATTACCGTGACATCGGGCAGGTGAGTACCGCCAAGAAACGGGTCATTCAGCACCAACATATCGCCTTCTGACCAGTCGCAGGCGCCGACAATATCTGCCATCGCATAGGCCATACTGCCGAGGTGAACGGGAATATGCGCAGCTTGTGCACACAGCGCACCGCCGGCATCAAAAATGGCGCAGGAAAAATCGAGCCGGTCTTTGATATTGGGCGAAAAAGCCGCCCGCTGCAGTACCGCCCCCATTTCCTCGCACACCGCTTCTAAGCGGCTTACAAAGAGCCCGAGTTTCACGGGGTCGAGCTGGGCGGTTTGAGTCATACCATCATCCTGTTAGGGCTAGCAAAACACTATTATCCCCAATGGTTATGCAATAGGCCAAGTAAACACCACCCGCCAACCGCTAAGACACCACGTTAGATAACTGACAAACAAAAACGGCCCCGAAGGGCCGTTGAGTGGATTATGCGTCAGTCGATGACTACCTAGAAGTTATAGCGCGCGCTTACGCCTATGGTGCGTGGTTGATTGACGTGGTGACCCACGCGACCACGACCGCCGCGCTCCGTATCCAGCGATAGCTCGGCTTTTTCATTCGTCGCGTTATTCACGAACAACGCCGTATCCCACTGGTCATTCTGAGCTCCCAACCGCAAGTTCACGCGCTGATAACCACCCTGCTCGCGATCATATTCATACGTCGACTGTGTCAACGGACCGCCCACGGCATCCAACTGCACAACTCCTTTAGAGCCGTTAGATTGATCAGAAATTTTCGTATAGCGCGCCCCGACATTTTGATAGGTCGCATTGAAGTAGCCCTCCCACGTTTCAAATACGGGGAAATAGTAAGTCGCTGAAAGCGCCAGCTCGTACCCTGGGGCAGTCGGCAACTTGTCACCGTCATTCCCGCCTACAACTGTTTTGATGCTGCCTTCAGATTCCACATCGGAGTCCAGTTCCGCATGAACATAACTCGCAGAAAAGCCCAGTTCAAAGTTACTGCTCGGGCGCACCGACATTTCCATCTCAAGGCCCGTACTGTGGGCTTCTGGCGCGTTATACACCAAGCGAGACGAGCAGCTCCCAGCATCAACGGTAACTTGGAGGTCTTTTATTTCAGAATGGAAGGCTGAAATATTAAACGTACCCGCACCGGCTAAGAAGCGTGTTTTAGCACCAACCTCATAGTTGGTAACCGTCTCGTCATCGAAATCTGGGTTACCACCGTAAATCTGCTCATCATTGCTCGCAGCGCTGCACAAGGGCGTATTTAGGGGGTCATTATTCCCACCCAACCTAAAGCCTTTTGATACCTGAGCATTTAAAGACACATCATCACTCAGGTCATGCCTTAACATAACCCGGGGCGACCAACCATCAGAAGACACAGTCGCCTCATTTTCGACCAGAGCCGTATAAATGCCGTCAAAGGTCAGGTCGCGCGTCTCTTCGTAGTCGAAGTACCGGGCGCCAACGACCAGCATTGTCTTATCGCTCAAGTCATAAGAGATTTCACCAAACACGGCATATTGTTCAAGTTCATAGGGTATGTCTGAATAATACAGTTCATCGGTCGCCGCATATTTTTGCGCAGTATTCTGCTGCAAGGTCGCGTTATTTGGATTACTCGCCTTTAAGCCATTGACCTGCAACGACTGGGCATAATGACGTTCAATTTCGCTGTAAAAAACACCTGCAACCCACTGTAGCGGCCCATCAAAGCCGGAAAGCCTAAGCTCTTGGGTAACAACTTCGGCCTCTGTTTCGTCATACAACGGCGCATCAATAGTGTAGATAGCTTCGGCTTCACCAAAGCTCCCCCCGACCACACTGGCATTCAACGCGGTTGCATCACGAATAACCAGCACATCTCGATCAGTGTAGGAGCTGACAGAGGTCAAACTTAAATTGTCATTGATATCGTAGTTAACCGTTAGGTCGACCAACAAGAAGTCGTCCTCGAAGGATTCTTCCAACTGAGTGAATTGCTCGTAGTCGCCTAAACGTACCGGCGTCCGGCTGGTGGTATAAGGGTTCGCCAAAATATTGTAATCATCTTCGCGGTTGAAGCCATCCATATCAATAGACTGGAAAACTACCCTCGGCGTAATATTCAAAGCCTCACTCGGCTGAATACTCAGTGCAAGCCGGCCGCCACTGCGCGTTCCTTCATTCACGTCCTCATTGACACTGCCATCAGGCTGTCGAGCATCGATGTAGCCACCAAATTGCTGGGCATAACCAACAGCGCGCAACGCGACGGTGTCACTGAGCGGAATATTGACATGCCCCTTAATATTGCCACCTTCACTGCCTTCATCGATGGTTTCGCCACCCAACTGGAGCGAGCCGCTCAGTGCATCGGTATTCGCTGCGTTACTGATATAACGCACGGTACCTGAAAGAGAACCTGAGCCAAAAAGGGTTCCTTGGGGGCCTCTAAGCACCTCCACACGATTGATGTCGTAGAAATCCAAGTCGGGCGTGAATAGCGACATCGAGATCACTGACTCGTCAAAGTAGACCCCAACCTGCTCTTTAACACCAGGCTGGTCCCGCTCAATTTTACCGGCAGCAATCCCGCGGATGGCAACCTGGCTCTGACCCGGCCCCAGGTTTTGAATCGATATACCGGCCACGTTTGTTGCCATCGATTCTAAATCTGTCGCGCCACTTTTCTTTAACTTGCCTTCAGTCATCGCCGCAATAGAAAACGGCACATCTTGCAAGGTTTCCGACTGCTTCCGCGCGGTTACCAGCACCTCTTCCAGAACATTGCCGTTGTCCTGGGCCGAAACGGCCACTGGCAACGCCAACATGGCAAGGGCAAGCTTTGATCGTTTGAACATACACTTGTGTGTCATCTGTAGAAGTCTCCCCGACTACAATTATTATTGGCACCAAAAACACTGGCGCAGCATTTTGAGTCAATCTACTTATAGCAAACATCTCGGAGATTGCCGTATTGCACTTTTACGGCCTCCATGTTTTCAGGTAAAACATTAACAATAAATTCCCCCCCATCCAAGCCGCACCCGCTTCGCCCAAAACCACGGCTGACCAATCGCCCAGCGCCATTGACAAATTACCCCGAGCTATGGAATTTACAAAAGCTTCCTTATATGATTACTCCCTTAATTCTCGGGCAGCAGGCGCTGCCCTTTTGCGTTTTGGGGTTCGCTCAACGGCCCCAATAGAGGAGATACGCTGCAATGACATTGCCCGCACTGATGAATACTTACGGCCGCCTGCCTGTCAGCTTTGTGCGCGGTGAAGGTGTTCGCCTGTTCGACGAGCAGGGCAAGGGCTATATCGATGGCATCAGCGGCATTGGCGTGAATGCACTCGGCCATGCCCACCCCGGCGTTACGCAAGCCATTACCGAACAAGCGGGCAAGCTGCTGCACACCTCCAACTTGTACAATGTGCAGCGCCAACAGCAACTGGCCGAATCCCTGCGCGATGCCAGCGGCATGGACAACGTATTCTTTGCCAACTCGGGGGCAGAAGCCAACGAAGCGGCTATCAAACTGGCTCGTATGCACGGCCACCAGCGCGGTATCGACATCCCTCATGTTGTGGTGATGGAACAGGCCTTCCACGGCCGGACTCTGGCCACGCTTACCGCCTCCGGCAACCGCAAAATCCAGGCGGGCTTCGAGCCGCTGGTGCGCGGCTTTATTCGCGCGCCCTTCGGTGACATCGACGCGCTGGAAAGCATTGCCAACAACAATGACAGCGTAGCCGCCGTGTTACTGGAGCCGATCCAAGGTGAAGGCGGCCTGCACGTATTACCGGAAGGCTTCCTGAAACAACTGCGCGAACTTTGTGACCGCAACAACTGGCTGTTAATGCTCGACGAAGTACAAACAGGCAATGGCCGGACCGGCAAATATTTCGCCTACCAACACGATGGCGTGCTGCCCGATGTACTGGTTACGGCCAAAGGCCTGGGCAACGGCCTGCCTATTGGCGCCTGTCTGGCCCACGGTAAAGCGGCGTCACTGTTTCACCCTGGCAACCACGGCTCGACCTTCGGCGGTAACCCACTGGCCTGCGCGGCCGGGCAAGTGGTTGTAGATACCCTTAACACCGAGCAAATGCGCAACCAGGTTAGCGAGGTGGGCAACTACTTGCAGAATGGCCTGCGCGAGCGTTTAGCCGATGCCCAGCATGTTGTCGAAGTGCGCGGCCGCGGCCTGATGGTCGGCATTGAACTGAGCACCCCTTGCGCAGGCTTGGTAAAGCAGGCGCTTGATCAGGGCCTGTTGATTAACGTTACAGCAGAGCGGGTCGTGCGCCTGCTTCCCCCTCTTATTATTAGCCGGCAGGAAGTCGACGCGCTGCTCGACATCCTCTGTCCACTGATCCTTCAGTGGCCCGCCCAGTCCGATGCCGCGTAAGGCAGCAATCGATGCAGCAAAGGTAGCCACTTATGGCCTTGAGACACTTTTTAACCCTTAACGACCTCAGCCCCGCGGAACTCGACCACATTATTGCGCGGGCGATTGAGCTGAAAGCCGAGCACCGCGAGCGCCGCCAGGGCGTTCAATTTCCCAACTACGTGCTGGGCATGATCTTTGAAAAAGCGTCTACCCGCACGCGCATTTCTTTCGAGGCGGGCATTGCCCAATTTGGCGGCCACGCCATCTTCCTGTCACCCCGCGATACACAATTGGGACGCGGCGAGCCGACTGAAGACAGCGCGCGCGTGATCTCGTCAATGTGCGACATCGTAATGATCCGCACCTTCGAACACAGCATTATTGAAAAATTTGCCGAGTACTCGTCAGTGCCGGTCATCAATGCCCTGACCGATGACTACCACCCCTGCCAGCTCCTCGCCGACATTCAAACCTTTGTCGAGCACCGCGGCAGCATTAAAGGCAAACAAGTCACCTGGGTTGGCGATGGCAACAATATGTGCCAGTCCTATATCAATGCCGCAATCCAGTTCGACTTCAAATTGAAGATCGCCTGCCCCGAGGGCTTTGACCCACGCGCGGACCTGGTCGAGGCCGCTGGCGATCGCGTGGAAATTATCCGCGACCCCGCCGAAGCGGCAAAAGGCTCCGACCTGCTGGTTACCGATGTCTGGGCATCCATGGGCCAGGAAGAAGAAAAGGCCGAGCGCCGTCGCAAACTGGCGGGATACCAGATCAATGCCGAACTGATGTCCCATGCCAACCCTGACGCGCTGTATATGCACTGCCTTCCCGCCAAGCGCGGCGAGGAAATTAGCGCCGAGCTGATGGACAGCCCCGATACCGTGATCTGGGACGAGGCAGAAAACCGTCTGCACGCCCAGAAAGCACTGATGGAATTTTTGCTCACCCAGTAGATTGTTGCTTGCGGCGAGGCGTATCGGCCCGCCGCATAGCAAGCGAAGGAGCAGCCTTGCTAAAAATTCAGGACATTCACTGCCGCTACGACACCAACAATGTGGTCAATGGCGTCAGTTTTCACGTCCACAACGGTGATATTTGCAGCCTGCTGGGCCCCAGCGGCTGCGGTAAAACCACTATCCTGCGCGCGATTGCCGGTTTCCAGCCTCTTCACAAAGGGCAGATCCTGCTCAACGAGCAAACCCTCAGCCAACCCGGCATGCAGCTGCCACCCGAACAGCGCCACATCGGCATGGTGTTTCAGGACTACGCCCTATTCCCCCACCTGAATGTTATCGACAACATTCGTTTTGGCTTAAAAAAACTGTCGCATAAAGAGCAACAGCAGCGCGTCCGCCGACTGCTCTCCCTCGTTCGCCTGGACGGCGTGGAAAAACGCTATCCACACGAGTTATCCGGTGGCCAGCAACAGCGTATTGCACTGGCCCGCGCACTCGCCCCCAACCCTCAGCTGTTGTTAATGGACGAGCCCTTTTCCAACCTCGACGCCGAACTGCGCAAGAAACTGAGTTTGGAAGTGCGGGATATTCTCAAAGAGCTGGGCATCAGCGCTATTTTGGTCACCCACGACCAGCAAGAAGCCTTTGCGTTTAGTGATCAGGTTGGCCTGTTGCACGGCGGTCATCTGCAGCAGTGGGATACGCCCTTTAATCTCTATCACGAGCCAACCAACCGCATCGTTGCCGATTTTATCGGTGAAGGCTGTTTCCTGCCCGGCCTGATCGGCACCGAGTCCAACACCGTGAATACCGAGCTCGGCGCCCTCATTGGCAACCGTGCCTATCCCTGGCCCACCGGCACGCCGGTAGATGTGTTGCTACGTCCTGACGATATCGTGCTGAGTGACTTCGGCGGCCTACGGGCAACGGTAGAGCGCAAAGTCTTTTCGGGCAGCGCCACGGTCTACACCCTGCGTTTACCCACCGGTAGCGTGGTAGAAGCCTTACTGCCCAGCCACCGCGACTTCCAACTCGGCGAAACGGTACAGATCAGCACCGAGCTGGAACACCTCATCGCCTTCGCCCAGGAAGGTGCAAATTTTGAGCACGCCCCCCGGCCTCATAGCGGCGCTGCATAAAAAATTTTTTGTTATAAACATTCCGTCTAGCGACTGTGGCCGCAGCAATTTTAGTGGCCACTCGGCGCTAAAGCCCGCCCGGCGGGCACTTGCGAGCAAGGCAAATTTCACCCCCTGCTTACCCACACTTTATCCACAGCTCATTCACATCATATGGTGCTTGCACCCACCCGAAAACCGCATTATCTTGTATCCCGATTTCCAAAAAACCCCATATATGGGTGGCGGCGTCAACATTCACCTATCATTGAATAACGCCTGAGATCAAGCTGTAGACAAAAAAACTCGCCCGAATACGGGTAAATAAACCAAGCAGCGCCCCGCAAACATCCGTTTTTTTGCGGCATCAACACCAACAACACGCGACCAGCATAGCAAGGGCCCTAAATACCATGCAGACCACCCAAGATAGCAGCACCAGCAACGCGCCGGTTCCTCCTACCGCCCCCAAGCAAGACGAGCTCAGTGCCACCGCACCCGGGCAAATCCGCGTTATCAAACGCAATGGGTCAGTGGTGAGCTACACCGATGACAAAATCAGTGTCGCCATCACCAAAGCGTTTCTGGCTGTAGAGGGTGGCAATGCCGCGGCCTCGACCCGTATTCATGAAACCGTAGCCAAGCTGACGGATCAGGTTTCTGCCACCTTCAAGCGCCGCATGCCCACGGGTGGAACCATCCACATTGAAGAAATTCAAGACCAGGTCGAGCTGGCCCTGATGCGCAGCGGCGAGCACAAAATTGCTCGCGCCTACGTACTGTACCGCGCGGCCCGCGCCGAAGAACGCGCCCAACACAGCCCGGAAGTGGCCGAGAAAACCCACCCCAGCATTCGTGTTAAACGCGCTGACGGCAGCGAAGTACCGCTGGACCTGGGTCGCTTGGAATTTATTGTGAACGAGGCCTGCGAAGGCCTAGAAGATGTCTCAGCCAATGCCGTGCTCGACGAAGCGCTAAAGAGCCTGTTTGACGGCGTGTCCGAGAAAGAGATCAACACCTCGCTGGTCATCGCCGCCCGCGCCATGGTGGAAAAAGAGCACAACTACAGCCTGGTTACTGCCCGCCTGTTGCTGGACAAACTCCGCGCCGAAGCGCTGAGCTTCCTCGGCGTGGCCGAAAGCGCGACCCAGCACGACATGGCCGTTTACTACCCCAAGGCACTGCCGGTTTACATTGAAAAAGGTGTCGAGCTGGAGCTGCTGTCGCCCGAGCTGCGCGACTACGACATGGCCGCTCTGGGCGCTGCTATCAAGCCCGAGCGCGACCACCAGTTCCAATACCTCGGTTTGCAAACCCTCTACGACCGCTACTTTATTCACAGCAATGAAGTGCGCATTGAGCTGCCACAAATTTTCTTCATGCGCGTTGCCATGGGCCTGGCCATGCGTGAAGAGAATAAAACCGCGCGCGCGATCGAATTCTATGACCTGCTGAGCTCCTTCGACTACATGAGCTCTACCCCCACGCTGTTTAACGCCGGCACACTGCGTCCTCAGCTTTCCAGCTGCTACCTGACCACTGTACCCGACGACCTGCACGGCATTTACGGCGCGATTCAAGACAACGCCATGCTGTCTAAATTCGCCGGCGGCCTGGGTAACGACTGGACGCCGGTGCGCGGCTTGGGCGCTTACATTAAAGGCACCAACGGTAAATCTCAGGGCGTTGTTCCCTTCCTGAAAGTGGTCAACGACACCGCCGTTGCGGTTAACCAGGGCGGCAAGCGCAAAGGCGCCGTGTGCGCCTACCTGGAAACCTGGCACATGGATATCGAGGAATTCCTCGAGCTGCGTAAAAACACCGGTGACGACCGCCGCCGCACCCACGACATGAACACCGCCAACTGGATTCCCGACCTGTTCATGAAGCGCGTATTCGAAGACGGCGATTGGACACTGTTCTCACCGAACAATGTGCCCGACCTGCACGACCTCTACGGCAAAGCCTTCGAGGAACGCTTCGAACAGTACGAAGAAATGACCCGCACCGGTGAACTCAAGCTCTACAAGCGCGTTAAAGCGGCTGACCTGTGGCGCAAGATCCTGTCTATGCTGTTTGAAACAGGCCACCCCTGGATCACCTTCAAAGACCCCTGCAACCTGCGCAGCCCGCAGCAACACGCCGGTGTGGTGCACTCGTCTAACCTGTGTACCGAGATCACGCTCAACACCAACAAAGACGAAATTGCCGTATGTAACCTCGGCTCGGTCAACCTTGCCCAGCACATCATCGACGGCGAGCTGAACCTGGCCAAGTTGGAAAAAACCATCAAAACCGCTGTGCGCATGCTCGATAACGTTATCGACATCAACTACTACAGTGTGCCGCAGGCTGAAAACTCTAACCTGAAGCACCGCCCCGTGGGCCTGGGTTTGATGGGCTTCCAGGACGCGCTATACAAACAGCACATCGCCTACTCCTCAGACGAGGCCGTGGAATTTGCAGACCGCTCTATGGAAGCGATCAGCTACTACGCTATTAAGGCCTCTAGTGACCTGGCCGCTGAGCGCGGCAGTTACCAGAGCTACGAAGGCTCACTGTGGAGCCGTGGCATTCTGCCCATCGACTCGCTGAAACTGTTAGTGGAAGAGCGCGGCAGCGACTACATCGAAGTCGACGACAGCCAGACTCTGGACTGGGACAGCCTGCGCGACGTGGTTAAGAAGCAAGGCATGCGTAACTCCAACGTAATGGCCATTGCCCCAACCGCCACCATTGCTAACATCACCGGTGTGTCGCAGTCGATCGAGCCGACCTACCAGAACCTCTACGTGAAATCGAACCTGTCGGGCGAATTCACCGTGGTGAACCCGCACCTGGTTAAAGACCTGAAAGCGCGCGGCCTGTGGGACGCAGTTATGGTTAACGACCTCAAGTACTACGAGGGCTCATTGCAGAAGATCGACCGCGTGCCCGATGACCTGAAGGCCATGTACGCCACCGCCTTTGAGGTTGAGCCACGCTGGTTGGTGGACTCGGCAAGCCGCCGCCAGAAATGGCTGGACCAGGCCCAGTCACTCAACCTGTACATAGCCGGTGCATCGGGCAAAAAGCTCGACATTACCTACCGCATGGCGTGGTTCCGTGGCCTCAAAACCACCTACTACCTCCGTGCACTGGCCGCCAGCTCTACCGAGAAATCCACGGTAAGCCAAGGCTCCATGAACAAGGTATCGGCAAGCGCCGCGGCACCATCGGCGCCACAGGCCGCGCCCGTACCACAAGCCTGCTCACTGGATGATCCAGACTGCGAAGCTTGTCAGTAATAGAACTAGCAGCACCCGGGGCGTTACGGCGCCCCACCCAAATAGCAGCGAACGAACACACACTTAATACCGAGGTAACTCACTAATGCTTAGCTGGGACGATTTCGATAAAGACGACGCACAAGAAGCGGCTAAACCTCAAACTAAAGAAGCACCACAGCAGGCCGCCGCCCCACAGGCTCCTGCACCTGAAGCGCCCAAGCCTGCTGTAGCCAGCCAAGCGGCTCCCGAGCAGCCAGCCGCCAGCGCACAAGCGGTAATGGAAAAAGCCAGCGCCTCGCTCGACAACCTCGACGTTGCCGCCGGCCTGGAAGACCTGGAAATGGGCGCTGCCCGCCTGCGCGTTGAAGACAAGCGCATTATCAACTGCCACCTGGACCTCAACCAACTGGTGCCCTTCAAGTACGACTGGGCATGGCAGAAATACCTGGACGGCTGCGCCAACCACTGGATGCCGCAAGAAGTTAACATGACCGCCGACATCGCCTGCTGGAAAAACCCTGAAGGCCTGACGGACGACGAGCGCCGCATTGTTATGCGCTCACTGGGCTACTTCTCTACCGCCGACTCACTGGTTGCCAACAACCTGGTACTGGCTGTTTACCGCCACATCACCAACCCTGAGTGCCGCCAATACCTGCTGCGCCAGGCTTTTGAAGAAGCCATCCACACCCACGCCTACCAATACTGTGTAGAGTCACTGGGCATGGACGAAGGCGAAGTCTTCAACATGTACCGCGAGCTGCCCTCCATCGCCAAGAAAGCGGCCTGGAGCCTGAAACACACCCAAGCACTGGGCGACCCCAACTTCAAAACCGGCACCCCGGAAGACGACCAGGAACTGCTGCGTAACCTGATTGGTTTCTACGCCGTTACCGAAGGCATCTTCTTCTACTGTGGCTTCACCCAGATTCTGTCTATGGGCCGCCGCAACAAAATGACCGGCGTTGCCGAACAGTTCCAGTACATCCTGCGCGACGAGTCCATGCACCTGAACTTCGGCATCGACATGATCAACCAGATCAAACTGGAAAACCCACACCTGTGGAGCGAGCAATTCCAGGCTGAAGTCACCCAAATGATCGTGGAAGGCATGCAGCTGGAAATCGAATACGCCAAAGACTCCATGCCCCGCGGCGTACTCGGCATGAACTCAGCCATGATGGAAGAATACCTGCAATTCATCGCCAACCGCCGCCTGTCGCAGCTTGGCCTGAAAGAGCAGTTCCCCAATGCGCAAAACCCCTTCCCCTGGATGAGCGAAATCATGGACCTGCGCAAAGAGAAAAACTTCTTTGAAACGCGCGTGATTGAGTATCAAACAGGTGGGGCGTTGAGCTGGTAAAGCCAACACTGTAAACACCCAAAGGCCCTCAAATGAGGGCCTTTTTTATTGGGCCTCTAACAACCCACCTCTTGCAGATAGCACCAATATCGCCCCCAGCCAAGAACGAGCTGGGCGGAAAAAGCTTGCGGGATTCGCGCTACGAATTTATGGTAAACGTCTAACGCAGTTAAGGATGTACTGCCCCACTGCCCAAGGAACGGTGTGCAAATCCAATTACTTTCTCGCCACCTCCCCTTTAGAAACGGCACGACCTACTTAACAGGCTTAACTGCACAATAAATGACCCTGTTAATGGATATTGAGGCGATTTATTTTAGGAATAGTCTTTTCCCTACAATGGGATAGACCTTCGCCGGGCGGAAACAAAAACGTGATAGATGGCCGCCCGACAATAATTATTATGAGGCCAAACTGGCCTCATAAATAGGCTGTTAGGCTCATAAGGAACATTCATGAATCAACAAGAAATTCTCTACGGATACAGCAGTGTTGCAATTGTCGTTGCACTTTTCGCTATGATAATCCTATTTAATGAAATGGGCTTTAGGGTGGGCCGATTTGTCCAATCACGCACTGATAGTGAAGTAAAATCTCTAACTGGATCCATTCAAGCTAGCATACTTGGGTTATTAGCCTTGTTACTTGGCTTTACTTTCAGTATGTCCATGCAGCGCTATGATAACCGCAGTATGGCTTTAATAGATGAAGCTAATGCCATTGGTACTGCAGTATTGAGGGTCCAGTTGCTGCCAGAAGAATTTAGAGAAGAAACCAATAAACTATTCAAGCAATACATACAGCTTCGCGTAGAGATTGGCCAAATCAATCTTACGAAGATTGAAGAGAGAGCTACATACAATAAAAAGATAGCCGATTTGCAGAATCAATTATGGGAGGTAGCAATATCAGCAACGGATGCTGATCCACGCCCCGCTACGACAGGCACCTATGTCAAATCCCTTAATGATGTTATAGACAGTCAAGGGAAACGAAACGCATTACTTCAAATGCAAGTACCGGAGGTTGTACTACTACTCTTATTTATTGTTTTTATCTCGTCTGGAGGAATAATGGGGTATTCCGCTGGGCTTAGTGGCAAACGTATATTTGCACCAATAGTATTGGTGTCATTATTAATTACATTAATTGTTTTTATAATTATTGATTTAGATCGACCAAAGCGGGGGCTAATACAGGTAAACCAAAGCGTAATGGTAGATTTACTAAATGGGTACAGAAAATAAATTACTTATGCGGCTTCCTTGCAAACATAGCCTAACAAGAACATGCATTGGACATTTGTAGTTCCCCCGTTTTGATGGATACCTTCTGATACCTCAGGAGGTAGTGAAGTGCCGAAATATACAAAGCCACGGAAGACGTGGGAGTATTCAAAAGACTTTAAAGTTAAAGCTGTCAGGCTCTCTTTAAAAGAAGGTATTCAGGTTAAAGAAGTTGCCGAGGGTCTGGATATTCATCCCTTCATGTTGTCTCGCTGGAGAAAAGAGTATCGTGAAGGGCAACTTCAGGGTGATGGCCGAAAGCGAGTGTCTGTGGAAAAAGAAAAGCGAACGCCGAGTGCGAAGACACTGACGGAAAATGCTCGTCTCAAGAAAGAAAATGAACGACTGCGTCAGGAGAATGACCTGCTAAAAAAGTGGCAACGGTATCTTGCGGAACGCCATCAGAGCGATTTGGATTCATCCAAAGATACCGAGAGCTAGGTGTGGCGAAGCTTTGCCGTTGGCTGGAAGTGTCGCCCAGCGGTTTTTATGCTTGGGCAAAGCGATCGGCCTCTAAACGCTGCTGCGAAGACGAATTGCTATTGAAGCGTATCACTAAGATATTCCATCAAAGTGAAGGGCGCTATGGCAGCCCTAGAGTCTATAAGGTGCTGAGATCGCAAGGCGTTGCTGTAGGCCGGAAGCGCGTTGAACGCTTGATGCGGGAAGCAGGTCTACGAGGTCGAGTTGTCCGCGTTACTCGGCGTCAGCCGGGCTTGAAACGCTTCAAAGCCCAGGGGAAGAACCTGTTGCGTACCTTGGCAGAGCCAACCGGTGTTGACCAGGTGTGGGTGGGTGATGTGACGTACTTAAAGTTAAATGGCCGGTGGCAGTATTTGGCCACAGTGATGGATTACTACTCGCGGCGAATATTGGGGTGGTCGTTATCAGATAGCAGGACGTCAGAGCTCACGTTATCAGCGATGAGATATGCGCTAAGAAAGCGGGAGCCGGTGTGTGGCCTTGTATTCCATACGGATCGAGGGATTGAGTATATGAATGGAGAGTTCCAAATATTATTGAGAACGAAAGGCATCCGGCATAGCGTGAATCGGCCAGGGCAGTGCACTGACAATGCTCGAATGGAGTCGTTCTTCCACAGTCTGAAGGCCGAGCTGATCCGGGGAACCGTGTTCAATGGTGTGAAGACATTACGTAAAGCCTTGTCACGTTACATCAACAAGTTTTATAACGAATGTCGGTTACACTCGGGAATTGGCTATTTGTCCCCGATAGAATATGAGCGCAGCGTAGTAATTTGAAATGGGTATCCATTTTATCGGGGGAAGATCACATTTTTTCCGTTGCGAAAATTGGTATTCGCTTCGCTCATTTTTCGCCAATTTTCCCCGCTCCAAAAATGCCAATGATGTTGGCGTTAACCATAATCCGGCGGAGTCCGACTAAATGAAAAGTGTTATTTTATTTGTGTTTCTGCTCTGCACAGCTTGTACGGCAGCGATATCTAAAAATTTATATGGCGATTTGCTTCCCATCGAAGAGATTTATCAGTCAGGAGATTACAAACTAGCAAAGTTGCGTATTGACCAAGTAGAGAAAGGAATAGGGAGCAAGTATACAGATCCGATAGATAAGAAAATGATATATGGATTTAAAGGATCGATACTTGCTGGTCTCAAAGATTATGAACAATCCATAATCTACTATCGTAAAGCGTCAGACATCAAAACTGACAACGCCGTCCTGGAAGTTAGAGATTTAACGACTCTGATTAAGATATGTGCTTCTATGCGTAAGGACGAATGTGCAAGAGAGGCATATCAGGAACTCCCTGATGCTGTTGCGTTGCATAAAAAGGATGGGGAAGCGAAACTTATACTCGATTTTAGCTACCTCGAAAAAAGTGAAACCGCGATTTCTGTCCCGGTCACGTTTGATATTGACGATGATGGAATACCAATAAATATAGTTGCGAAGAAAAGTAATGCAAGTAAGCGTTCTGTTGCTGAGGCATTAAAGCTTGCTGCTATGCTTCGTTACATTCCAAAAATAGTAAACGGTGTGCGGATAGAAACTTCTGGTGTAGAAGAAGTCATCTACGTAAGGCCCGAGTGGGTAAATGGTTAACAAGCACCTGTTGTCGCCCCTACGGGGCTGGGACAGTCAAAAACGCTGCGCTTATTTTGCCTGCCCCAAAGGTGGGCGTTAGCGCCATCTTGACCAAGAGTAATCCAATGGATTACTCTTGGTGTTATGCAGACAATCGTAGAGCTACCTGAATTCCTCAAGCGAGCACTGAGCCTTCTGAGCGAGGAAGAGAAAGCCAGCATTATCAATTACTTGGCTTTTCATCCCCAATCTGGAGACCTCATGCAGGGCACGGGTGGGATTCGGAAGCTGAGGTGGTCTGCCCAAGGAAAAGGTAAAAGTGGTGGGGTTCGCGTAGTTTACTACTACCACAATGGCACGATGCCGCTGTTTTTATTAACCGTATTCGGGAAAGGTGAGAAAGCGAACCTGAGCAAGTCAGAGAGAAACGAACTTGCGAAGCTCACTGCCCTTTTACGCAAACATTATGGTGGCAATGATGACTGATGCATTTTCAAGTATTAAACAGGGGTTGGCGGAAGCAACAGAGTTTTCCAAAGGAAAGCCCGGCAAAGCTGTTGTCCATGAATTTGGCCCGCTGGATGTTAAGAAAGTTCGAGCAAAAGTGGGCATGTCACAAAACGAATTTGCTTCTGCTTTCGGTATCAGTGTAAGCACTCTACGTCACTGGGAGCGTGGAGATCGCACCCCGCAAGGGCCAGCGTTGGTGCTATTGAATGTCGTCGCTAAAGAACCTGAAGTCGTGCTTCGTGCGCTGGCATCGTAGCGCTAACAGGAGCAGGCACCGTGACGAGAACCAACAGGATCAAAGCCATTAATTCTGATTCTAACGCCCACCCACCTATAACTACCGCGCCCCGATAGTCCCCGGGTAACGTCTGCACGGCCGGCGACTCACTGAATTAAAACGGAATGTCGTCATCCGTGTTGCTAAAGGATTGATCATATGGCGTGTTGTCTGCCGGGGGGTAGGGTTCACTGTCAGCGGCACTGGCGTCTGACTGGATTTTCCAGCCCACCAGATTATTGAAGTAGCGCCCGTTGTACTCGCGCCCGCGAATGTCGAAGCTCACGGTGACGTTCTGTCCAACGCAGAGACTGTCCAGCAGGCTGATCTTTTCTTTCAGGAATTCCAGGCTGATATCCTGCGGGTAGTTGCCGTCTTCGACGGTGACCACCATTTCCCGCTTGCTAAAACCGCTATTGAAGGTTTGTGTTTCCTGAATCAGCTTAATTTTGCCGGTGAGCTCGTATGACATGCTTCTCTCTCGGGGGTTGCGTTTGTGCCACAGTTGGCCAAACGCATTGTACCAATGCCGGATTGAATCACCAGACTTGGTACCAACGGAGCAGGCGTGATTAATTGCCGCCTTCTGGCTATCCCCTCTGGCTAACCTCTCAGTCCAACCCCAAGCACGCTTTAAGACTGTTGCCGATATCGACTATTTCCTCCAAACAGACTTCATGCTGCATGGGGTAGCTGCGGTAGGTGGGTTTAAAACCCATGCTTTGCAGGATTTGATCGGCGGTATGGCCCATCACTTCGGGCACCATTGAGTCTTGGCTGCCGTGGAAAATGTGGATAGGCAGGGCCTTGTTGGCCTCCGAGAGGGTGACTTCTTTGGCGGTGGCAAAGTAGGTAGACATCGTCAGCAAACCTGCCAGCGGTTTGGGGTAGGAAAGCGCGGTGTGGTACACCACTGCCCCGCCCTGGCTAAAGCCTGCCAATACGATGCGCTCGCTGGGAATACCGGCATCCAGTTCACGCTGAATTAGCTCGCGTACCGCCGCAGAGGAGGCTTCTATCTGCTCGGTATCGATCTCGCGCTCCAGCGACATGGCGAGTATGTCGTACCAGGCGGGCATGACCATGCCGCCATTGATTGTGACGGGAATCTCCGGCGCATGGGGGAAGATAAAGCGCACGCCGTGATTTTCCGGTAAGCCAAGGTGAGGCACCACCGGCACAAAGTCGTGACCGCTGGCACCCAGACCATGCAACCAAATGACAGCAGCATCTGCCGTCGTTTGCGGTTCTATTACTTCACATTTGAGCAAAATGCGGCTCCTAAGGGTTTGTCCGTTGCGGGGAGAATATCACGTCCAGACTAGTCCAGCCTGTTCTACAATAGCTTACGGCCCTACATAGAGAACGAGCAGGAGAGAACCCGCAGGCGGCACTATGCACACCAGAAAACCCACTGAATCGGAACAGCGTCATCTTTCGTAGCGCTAGAAAATAACTCCATAAGGCCTATTAATGAGCACACGTTTGATTTTCGCAGCCCTTGCGTGCCTCGGCTTAATCGCATGCAGTCACGACGGCACGTCGACCACCACTAGCGAGCCCCGAACACTCAGTGACATTAAAACCTCGGGGGAGCTGCGGGTACTGATGCGCAATGCGCCTACGATTTACTACTTGGACAAAAATAGCCACGCCGCTGGGCCGGAATATCAGATGTCGGAGGCGTTTGCGGAACACCTCGGGGTAAAACTGGTGGTTGTGCTTGAGGAAACCATTACCGACACCCTGAATGCCCTGAAAGCGGGAAAAGCCGATATGGCGGCGTCGGGACTCACGGTCACCGACCAACGGGAAGCCCGGTTCATTTTCTCCAAGCAAATAGAGAGTGTTACCGAGCAACTGGTATGCCGCCGTGGCGGGAACGTGGCGAAGTCGCTAGACGAGCTTCATAAGGTCTCGCTAGAAGTGGTTGCTGGCAGCAGCTACGAAGAAACCTTGCAAACCCTAAAGATTAACAACCCTCAATTGAGCTGGAAAAGTAATACCCAGACAGGCACCGAAGCCTTATTACAGAAAGTGTGGGACGGCAAAATTGACTGCACCATCGCCGATTCCAACATTGTCGATGTAAACCGCCGTTTTATGCCGGAATTAGTGGTGATGCTGGATGTAAGCGAGCAGAAGTCGCAGGCCTGGATGATGCCCAGCGGTAGCACGGCACTAAAGTCTGCAGTGAATACCTGGTTAGACAGCAGCGTGGGCAAGGCCACTGCCCAATTAGTCCACGACCGTTATTACAGCTACATTGAACAGTTCGATTTCGTCGATATACGCACGTTAGTGCGGCGCATCGAAGACCGTCTGCCCAAGTACGAATCGATTTTTGCGAGTGCGGCGAAACAACACAACCTCGATGACACCCTTATCGCCGCGCAGGCCTATCAAGAGTCTCACTGGGACGCTCATGCCAAAAGCCCCACCGGCGTGCGTGGCATTATGATGTTGACGCAAAACACCGCGAAGTCACTGGGTGTTAAAGATCGCCTGAACCCCAAAGAGGCTATTCCCGCTGGCGCGCTATACCTGCATAAGATGCGAGAGCGCTTTGACGACGCTATCCCGGAGCCAGATCGCACTTACATGGCATTGGCTGCTTACAATATCGGTCGTGCTCATATGCATGATGCGCAAACCCTGGCTCGCAAATTGGGCAAGGACCCCGCGCGATGGTCAGATATGAAAGAAGTACTGCCGTTGCTATCAGATAAGCGCTATTACAAAGATCTGAAATATGGCTATGCACGTGGTCTGGAGCCTGTGCGCTATGTACAGCGGATAAGAAACTACGAAGACATTATCAAAGGGTATGATGAGTAGGATGCAAAGCTATCGCCTCTCGCCGCAGTATAGCCAAACGTTCTACTGTGTCTTTGCAGGGTGGTAACGCTAACGTCGACATAAATTCACGCCTACGTGCACGTTTAGTCCACCTTTATTTGCTAGCATGGGGCATTCTTGGGTTCGAAGCGGGCAAGCGTGAAATCACTATTAAAGAAAATTTTCTGGCCAATTCTTAGGATTTTTGAAACGGCTGAGGCGCCCGCCAACTATAAGCCCTCTCACCGGGTGATTTTGAATATTGTCGGGTCACTGTTTGTATTGCTATCGCTGGGGTCCGCTGCAGTGGCACTCAACAGTGACCAACTTGGCGCGCTGGTTCCGGTAGTGGTGTTCTTCTGCATTGGCTTTGTTTCGCTGCTTGTCGGCGCCTTGGGCTCAGACAACGCGGTTGCCAAGATCTGGGGCAACAAATAAGCGTTCGCAGGCCGCTTCACTCGCCGATCAGAATCAGTTTTCCGGTTTCAGGGTCGCGGTATACGGTGCCCAACGATTCGTAGCCGCTGCCGTCTTGCAGCGGTGATTGCACACTGTCCGGCGCCTGCGGCAGTTCTTCACCCAGTGATAAATCCCGTTGCTGACGTGTGCTGTCAAAGTGCTGCTGAAGCTCGGGGCTATAGGCGACAAGCGCGGCGATCAAGCCGCAGGCAAATACCAGAATTATGTCCACCAGGTTCGCCATGGGCCCCAGTGGGTCGTCGTCGTGCTCGAAGAAGTGACTGCGCCGCCAATCATCCATTGCACTATTCCCCTGCGTCTGTCGACGGCGTTAGTGCCAGCAGCGCTCGGTCGTACCATCGGCGGCGCAAGCGGCCAAGTACAAAGCCGATCATGCCTGCCAACAAGCCAATGACCGTGGTATCAAAGGCCGTGATCATCGCCGTGGTGAGCACCTGCAAGTCGCCCTCACCCAACGCGGCCAGCCCTGGCCCCAATGGAATCAGCGTGCCCATGAGGCCGAGCATGGGTGAGAGTCGCGTAACAAAATCTGCTCGCTCGATGCGCCGCCGCCCCGTTGCCAGTAGCGCGGCGCGGCTCATGCGGGCAATGCCGCCAAAGCGCTCACCCAGCGCCAGGCCACACTCAAACACGGCCACTGCCAGCATAGCCAACAGAGCCCACACCACAGGCTCTAACAGCAGGCCAGATAACGTATGTAAAACATCCAGCGATAAACTCGAAAACACAGCGATCTTCCCTTTCTAACGGTTACGCATTAGCGCGCAAACCGCGCCGCATACCCACACCAAATATCACGACGACAATTGCCAGCAGCCAGTACCATGTTGGCGACATGCCACTGCGCGCCGACTCAGCCTGCTCACCGCCACCCTTCGCTGCCGACGCCTCCTCGGCACGCTGCTCGGGCGCTAGCTCACTCGGCGCCACGTGCACTTCACGAATGGTGCTGGGCTGGGCAGCCAGTTGCTCGGCGACCGTGCGGCTGCGCGCCAACACGGCCTCAAGCTCAGCGGCGCGTTCGGCGCTGAGCTGGGCTTTTACTAGCTCATACATAGGGTGATTGGCATGGGTGTGACCGCTGCCGGGGTTGCCGTGCTCAATAATATTGCTGGCAAACTGCTGGGCGAGCTGGGCGGTCGTTTGCTCACCGGCCTGCCAGAAGCCTTTGTCGATGGCCACCAGCATCACCGCTAGAATATTGGTTTGCACATAGCGCTTGTCGCCTTCACTCAGGAAGGTATCCAACCCGAGGTCGCGGCCGTCGTCGATGTAAACGTCTTTTAGTTCGTTCCACACCGCGTCGCTGATTAACTCCGGGCTGGTGACTTCCCAGCCCCAAAGGTACTCGACGAATTCACTGCCCATGGTGCGCGCACCGGCGTAGCCCTCGTCCATTAGCGGTTTAATCCACTGTGGGTTGAAGAAGCGACCGCGCAACTCGGTGGCGAGGGTTTTTTGTAGGCTATCCATACGCAGCACATCGCTGCGGGCATGATTGATTACGGCGCTTTCCGGCTGGCGACCAGTGACGGTTTCCACGGCCAAGTTAAAACCGCCGAGGTAATCGAAGGCGTCGTTATTATCGATCAAGCCATAAAGGTTACTGGCGCGCCCGAGAAAGGTTTTGGATACGCCAGCCAGCTGGTCGCGAAACACCTGCTGCGCCGCGTCGCCCTGTAAACCCACGCCAAACGCATGCCCCATGCGCTTGAGGTAGACCTCACCCAGCTCTTTCCGGTCTTGCCAGGCACCGGAACGCTCAACCAGTCGGTTAATACCTGCGCCGTAACCGCCCGGCGCAATACCAAAGACCCGCAGGCTGGCATGCCGCCCCACGTCACTGGCATGCATCCCCGGCTGCGCGGCGAGCATCGCGCGCGCCTCTGTCACCCAGTTAGTCGCTACTTGGTTTTTCTCCAGCGGCTCGCGACCACCGGCTGCGGTGTCTTCGATCAGCGCGAGCGCGGCGTTGAGTGCGGGTCGTAAATTGGGGTATCGCTCTGCGATGGTGTCGCGGCTGGCATCCAGTGCCATTAACACGGCGCGATCAAGTAGGGTCATGTGTCGACCGTATAAATCGCGAAACAGCCCGGAGGCGGTAAACAGTACATCCATGCGCCGGGGCTGATCCTCGCCAAGTTCGATGCGCTCCAACCCTTTTACAATACCGCGGCTGTTCCACACCGGCCGCATACCCAGCAGTTTGAGGCCGAAGGCCACCATTGCCCCCTCGTCCCGCACCGCATCCGAGGCCCAAAGAATCACGCCCTGTTTATCGGCAGGAACTGCCTCGCCGTATTTAGCGGCAACGCGCTGGGCGTTTTCACGCAGCAGAACCTCGTCGGTCTGCTCGCCGCGAAGTACCTGATCAGCCAACTGGCGCCCAACCTGATAGCCGAGTTTGCTGGGAATAAGACTGCCGTCCAGGGCGTGGAAGTTACGCCCGGTGGGCAGGGCCTCGGGGGTTCGGATAGGATCGTTGCCTTTACCCGGCGCAACGAAGCGCCCATTCAAGCCATTGAGTAGCGCGGTCATCTCGGCTTGCGGCGAACGCGTCAGGTCTCTGCGCCACGCCGCTTTTTCTGCCTCAGTCGCGCCGCTGTCGGCCATCGATGCCAACATGGTATCAACGCCGGCCGTGCTCCAGTCGCGACCCAATACATGCAGGCCCAGCGGCATAAAGTCTTCCTGAACATGGGTCAGATAGTGACCGACTTCGTGGAGAAAGAGTTCTTCATCAATCTCTTCAAAGCCGATACCTCGCACTTTTAGCTCTTCATCCATCGACGCTTCCAGCTCGTCGCGCAGGCCATATTCATCGATTTTCGCCCTGAGCTGCGCCAGTGCGCCGCTGCGGGTGAACGGGTCACTCGCGGCCTCGGCGCTCTCCACTAACTGCCGCACTTCTAATAGCTCATCGTAAAGCTCCGTGACTGCCAGAGGCGGTGTTAAGTGATCCACCATCACCGCCAAGCCACGGCGTTTGGCTTGAATCCCCTCGCCAACGCCATCGACGATGTAGGGATACACCCCCGGCAGATCACCCGCGATAATGCTCGGGTAGTCGTCTTCCCCCAGACCCACACCCCGGCGCGGCAAAAACTCATAGGTGGAATGGCGGCCCACATGCACCAGCGCATCGGCGCCAAAGTCATCCTGCAAGTAGCGATAAAACGCCAGGTACTGATGCGGCGGCGGAAAACTCAAATTGGCGTGCAACAGCTCTTCATTCAGTTCCCAGCCCCGCGGTGGCTGCGGGCCGACGAAGACATTGCCAAAGCGAACGCCTGGCACCAGCAAACGCTCACCCCAGACCATCACCTTGCCGGGGGCCTCGCCCCAGCCGCGAATTCCTTCAATACCCAGTACGACCAGCGCTGCCACACGCTGCTCGGCGGCCCGCCATGAGGCTTGGCCACCACTGGCCACGGCATCAATTTGCGCTTGGTATTCGCGCTCTAGCTGCTCCAACAAATCCAGCGCCCGATTGCGGCTTTTTTGACGCACACCATCGAGGGCGTGGTGAAGATTCGTGACGGTATTGTGCATACTCTCGGTGAGTAGCGTTAAACGCTTCTGGCGCAGTCGAAAATCCTGAAGTGCGCTGAGCCGCTCAAGCTGACTCACCATACGCTGGTGTAACTCACCCAGTGGGCCAGCCACCATTTCTTGCTGTACGACCTTGGGCAGCGTGGCAAACCACTGCCGATAATCGTCTGCACTCAGGCTGGCGACCTTGCCAGACATTTCCGCCAATGCCTGTCGGTCTTCAGGTAAATTCACGCCCCGTTCCTGCAGCAAGCTCAGCAAGGCCTCGGTATTCTCTGGGAGCTTTCCGGTGTGATAGCCCGCAGACTGCAATGCCCGCAGCATTTCCAGCAAACTGTCGGGTACGTTTAGATTATCTGCACCGATATTGTGGCGACCGGGAGGATGGTTGTAATAGACAATGGCGATCCGCTTGTCAGCGTTGCGCTTGTTTTGCAGCGCCAACCAACGCTCTACCCGCCGCAGCTGCCGGGCCAACTCAGCGTCGACCACTTCGCTGCGACGCAGCTTGGCACCGGTGGCCGGGTCGATGCCGGAGTCTGACGCCAGCGAGAGAATTTGCGCCTGTCCAATGCCCTGTAGTTCGGGCATGGCCAAACGGTAGTGCACCGAATCTGCCGGCAAACCCTGAGCGGAAAGCTGCCAGTCACTATAGCCCCAGTCCAGCACCCGCAGGCCTTTCAACACAGGCAGATTAAGCGCTTGCAGTGCATCGAGAACCGCTTGGCGACCTTCACCGCCGCCGACGACAAAGTCCTGCAGGGAAATAATGACCGAGGGCGTCGCCGCGCGCTTGCCAGCCATTAGCGTTGCGATGGTATCTACAGCGTCGACGCTGGGCTCACCCCATGCCGCCAATAACGAGACGCACTGCCACTGCGGGTTTGCGCAAATGGCGCGATGCAACGCCCATTCACCGTTGAGGTCGCCGGTATTGTGGTCGAGCACCCAAACAATGGGTTTATCGGCAGACAGTGATTGATCCAACTCGTCACTCGTCAGCCAACGCTCCCCTTGTTTACCGTGTAAGGCCAAACGCAGCGGCGCTTGCTCGCGCAGTGGTGCGGCATCACCGTCATTCAGCAGCGCAATCAACGACTCGGCATTCACCGCCGAACGGTGAATCCAATACGCCCGTGCCTGCAACCACGCGCTGTACTCAGGAAATTTTTGCTGACTGGCCGCCAGTGACTCAGCATCCAGCGCCAAGCCCTCGCTGCCCACAAACTGCTGACTAACCGCGCTGGAAAACGGCTGGCCATTGGCATCGCGCTGCAGCGCCATAAGCCGGTTGTCACTGTGCAATACAAAGCGGCGTTGACCGCGCGGATACGCCATTGCCAGCAGGCGTTCGACGGATTCGCCGAACACCCCGGCGAGAAGTAAGGAATGATGACTCAGCAGCAGCTGTTGTAAATCCGCGTCGTTCAGACGTTCTACTTGGCTAACAGTGCGAATCGCTATATCGGCCTGCGGCTTCTTATCGAGATAGCGGTGAGCACCCGCCACCAGCACCGAGGAAGAGCGATCGGAGACAATCACCAGGCTCGCCTGCGCCGCCGAGCACAACACGCTCGCTGTCAGCGCCAGGAGAAATACCAGTAGCGCCTTAGTCCGGTGCCACTCATTAAAATGCTGATTCACCCGAAGTCCCTTCCTATACGGCAGCCAAAGTAAGGCCGTGATATCGCGTGCAAGTGGACGTCTCGACAACTGGTAAAACCAGCTATGGCGCTCGCATGCCCACCCGCATGTGATTGATCAAACGCGGTTGTCGAATAGGGAGGAATTTAGAAGGGAAAACTGACCCTGCTACGTCGCCCACCGCAACTACGCACTGTGTTCAGGCCGGTCTCCGGGCTTACAGAAGTGGATCTCTCCAAATGTTTGACGCCTTCCCGTCGTGAGACAGTGGCCGTGCCAAACTACTTCTGATTACCGTTGCGGGGGCAGCACAGGGCTAGCATGCATGGCTACAATGAGCACAGTATGCGCACCTGTTTCCCGTTTAACCCACGTAAAATAACAATTGGGCACCTGGAACAGGGAGCGATCATACCGACTTAATTAAGCCGGTCAAGGCGAAGAGATGGCAAAGAGGTAAGCAATGAAATTCGTGATGGGGCGAGAAGCAGGAGCGTAATTTGATAAAACATATTGTACTACTCAACTGGAAAGTCGGGACCAGTGCCAGCGACATCGATGCGGTAACCGAGGGTTTAGCGAAGTTGCCCCAGGAGATTCCAGAGATACTCTCCTATCAATTTGGTAGCGATGCAGGCATTTATCGCGGCAATGCCGACTACGCGTTAGTGGCTGAGTTTCGCTGCAAGGCGGACTTAAAAACCTATGTTACTCACCCCAGCCACCAGCGCTTTATGAAAGCGGTGGCAAGCCCCATTCTCGACACCTTTCAATCACTACAATTTGAGCTTTGAACAGGCGGATCAAACTCGTTTCAAATATAAAAAAGGCCGCTGTATGCGGCCTATCGAACACAAGCAATTGTCGTTAGCTCAATGCCTTCGCCAGCGGGCGATCCACTCTTACTTTGAACGGCATTTGAATCTCATAGGTAACGCCTGCCACACGGGTTGGAATGGGCGAACCGGGCTCCAATTCCGGCGGCAACAAACCCAGGGGACGGCTGCGCTGCCCGGACACGTATAAGCGGTCCCCAGTGGGCGCAATGGCAATGCCGGTCACCTCAGTGAGGCTAGGGTTACCGGGAAGCTGTAACAGTGGAATGGTGGTGCGGTCCGGTAACAGCACCATGCAGCGCATAAAACCACCGTCTTCCACTACTAGCATTTCGCCGTCTAAGGTCATGGCAATATTGTCCACCCCTGTCAGCGGCTCTTCGGCATTATCGAAGGGGGAGCCTGCCACGTCATCGCGAGGTGCGTAGATGCTCTCGATGGTTTCGCCTTCAATATCAATAGCCCAGATATTGTCGTCACTCTTCGTGGAGAAGAAGATGAAGCCATTGAGATACCAAACGCCTTCATTACCGCCAAAGATCGTGGCGTCGACCTCACCCACCGTTGCAGGCTGAGCGCGGCCGTCGTCAATGGCATCGTTCCATACAATCGGTGTCGGGCCAGCGCGAGCGGCATCAATGCCGGCGGGGACATACAACACCTGCAATTTACCGGCAGTCATATCGGGGCGCTCATTGGCTACCGGCCAGCTGCTCGTCGTCCAGGCGGTGCGGTAAAAGCGGTCGGTTTCGCTGTCGATATCTTCGGTGTGGTAAATCGCTCGGCGCTCGGCATCGACCGCCACCATTTCGTGTGCTTTGCGGCCGAAGCACGGCAGCTCGACAGCCTCGCCGCCGTCGCGAAGCGGGCTGCATTCAAACATCTTGCCGTCCCAGATTTCCTCGCCGTTAATCCAGGTTCCCCAGGGGGTCGCGCCACCGGAACAGTTCGTGGTGGTACCACGCTGACAGGGGTAAGCATCGACAAGGTTACCCGCCGCATCAAAGCGCAAGGCACTGACCCCGCCGCCGAAAAATGGTGGCAAGAACGCGGCGGTATCGCGGTCTAGATTGCGGCGAAATTCCCCAGTCGGGTCTTGGTCGCGGATCGTTGTCAGGTCGCGTGCTTCGGAGTTGCTGACATAAATCCAACCGCCATCGTCGGTTCTAAAGGTGCCACCGCCGTCGGGGTCCGAATGCCAGAAGAACAGTGGGTCAACACTGGGTACTGGCGGCTCGCCAAATACCGCCAGCTGACGGGAGGTGAACCCCAGGGGCAGCCGAATGCCGTCGTCATTCGGCTCTTGCAGAGGACCAATATTGCGGAATTTGCTGGAGAACGTCGCACTACCGTTGCTGATGGAACTGGACGAACTGCCACCACAGGCGGTCAACCAGCTTGCCGTGGCGACACTGCCCGCCGAGAACAACAGGTTGCGCAGAAATAGTCGCCGCGACCAACCCTTGCGCTCCGCTTCTTTAAGTAATGGATTCATCCAACCTTCCCCTCTAGTTTTCTAACTACTAATTTCTATTACCTGGCCGCCGCGCCCAGCGCTGAATAATGGCAACCGTGTGACATCGAGATGACAAGCTCATAGGTTTTAGCATAGTTATATGACAGCCGTATAACATTACGTGGCTCTCGCTCAGGCCAACAGCGCCTCTGCACGTAACAGGTTTCGCACCCAGCCATGGGCGAGATCATGGTCCAGGCGCGGATGCCACGCCGCAGCGACGGTGATCGACGGCATCGTCGCCGCAATTTTTACCTCACTCAGCGGGCCTGACATCACCGATAACAGCCGGCGCGGGATCATCGCGATGAGATCGCTACCCGCCAGCAAACTCGGCAACACCGCAAAATTGGGCAGCGTCACCGCCACTCTGTCGAGTAACGGCGAGTGATGCAGGTCGCGGAACAAACCTCCCTCAAAGGCAAAGCCGGTGGGCGAAACAATGACATGGTCGAATCGTAAAAACGACTCCGCCGAGGCTTTCTGGTCGGCCAGTGGGTGCCCCTGTCGTGCCGCCGCAATGTATGGGTCGGTAAAAAGCTCTTCACTGGAAAAGTCCGCCGGCAGGGCCTGCGGAAAACTCAGCATCAAATCCAGCTCGCCGCTGCGAACCCGCTCTACCGCCGTTTTACTGTCCAGATCGAACAGGGCGACTTTCACCTTTGGCGCTAATGCGCGAATCCGCTGAACCAGTGGCACTATCAGGGCGATTTGCAGGTAGTCATTCGCAGAAATCGACAGTGTGAATTCAGCGTCCTCGGGGACAAACACCGGCGGTGCAATCAACTGCTGAGCATCGCTGAGCAATTGCTTGATAGCAGGGCGCAATGACTCAGCACGGGAGGTTGGCGTTAATCCCCGGGGGTTGCGCACAAACAAGGGATCGTCGAACAGGTCGCGCAGTTTTTGCAATGTGTAACTGACACTTGGCTGGGTCACGTGCAATCGCTTTGCTGCCTGGGAAACACTGCACTCATCCAGAAGCACATCCAGTACCTTCAGGGCATTCAAGTCGGCCTTTATGATATCGTTCATTTTTATATCTTTTATAAAATTTAATAATTTGATTTATACCATGTACATTTCTATAGTCCAGCCACACTCCACACCTCCACCCAATTTGGGAGTCGACTATGTCCTCGCGCAGCCAACATGCCTCAATTTGCCGGATGTGCCACGCCGCCTGCCCAGTCATTGTGGAAATGGAAGGTGGCCTCCCGGTTAAGGTGACTGGCAACAAGGCCAGCCCGACCTATCACGGGTTTTGCTGCAGTCGCGGCCAGGCCTCGGTGGAGCATATTCGCCACCCCGACCGCTTGCTGCACTCGCTGAAACGCATGCCCGATGGCCGTTTTGAGCCCATCGCGATTGAACAGGCAATGGATGAAATTGCCGAAAAATTGCAGGCGATCGTCGACCAGCACGGGCCTCGCGCACTGGCCGCTTACTTCGGCACTTACTCCGGCCCCTACCCCGCCGCCGGTACGTTGCTTGGCTCACTGGTGGCCTCGCTGGGATCACCGATGATATTTGCCAGCGCCACCATCGACCAGCCGGGCAAAGATATTGCCAACGCCATGCTCGGCCACTGGAAAGCCGGCCCCCAGGCCTTTGCCGACTCCGATGTTTGGCTGATGCTTGGCGGCAACCCCATGGTGACGATTGCCGGTGGCGTGCCCAGCCAAAACCCCGCGCGACGCCTCACCGACAAGATCAAAGATGGCATGAAACTCATTGTGATCGACCCGCGCAAAACCGAAACCGCGGCGCGCGCGCACATCCACCTGCGCCCGACGCCCGGCGAAGATGTCGCAGTGCTGGCGGCAATGCTGCATGTCATCATCAAAGAGCAGTTATACGACGACGCCTTTATCACCGAAAACGTGAAAGGCTTCACCGAGCTGAAAAATGCCGTCGCTCCCTACACCCCAGAGCATGCAGCTGCGCGCGCCGACGTTCCCGCTGAGCAAATTATTGACGCTGCGCGGGTATTTGCGAAGGCCAGGCGCGGCGTCGCCACGGGCCTAACCGGCGCCAATATGTCGGGCCACAGCTCGCTGACCGAGTATTTACTGCTGTGCCTGAACACCCTGTGCGGCCGCTTCGTGCGCGAGGGCGAGCCCGTCGCCAACCCCGGTGTACTACTGCCACGGGCAACGCCCATTGCCGAAGCTGCCGACCCCACCCCCTATCACAATGTTGGCGAAGCATTGCGCGTGCGCGGCCTTTCACAGAGCGCGGCAGGCATGCCCACCGCGGCATTAGCAGACGAGATTTTGCTGGAAGGCGAAGGCCAGGTGAAGGCGCTTATCGTCAACAGCGGCAACCCCGTGGCGGCCTGGCCCGACCAGCAGAAAACCGTGGCGGCGATGAAAAAGCTCGAGCTGCTGGTTCACGTGGATATCAAAATGTCGGCCACCGCCAAACTGGCCGACTACATTATTGCCCCGAAAGTCAGCTACGAAGTGCCAACCATTTCGCTCGCCGTCGAGCACCTGGAAAACTTCTCCTACCACTGGGGACTGTGTGAGCCCTTCGGCATGTATGCCCCGGCTTTGATGGACACACCCGAGGGCTCCGACTTGATCGAGGAGTGGGAGTTTTATTACGGCCTGGCCCAGCGTTTGGGCATTGGGCTATTCAGCTTCCCAATGCAATCCCGCACGGCGACGGTGCGAGAGGAGCGCGACTTTGTCATGCTTGATATGGACAACAAACCTACCAGCGACGACATGCTGGAGCTGTTGTGCAACCGCTCTCGCATTCCCTTGGATGAAGTGAAAAAGCACCCGAATGGCGCGCTGTTCCCGGAGGAGATTGTCGCGGCCGCCAAGCGCCCCGATTGCACAGCCAGGCTGGATGTTGGTAACCCCGATATGATGGCCGAGCTTGACGCCGCAGTGGCGGCCAGGCCACGCGATGACCGCTTTCCGTTTACATTGGTGTCGCGCCGGATGAAAAATGCGTATAACTCGTCGCTGCGGGATCTGCCACGCTTGGTGAAAACCAAACGCCCGTACAACCCGGCCTACTTGCACCCGGATGACCTCGCAGCACTCGGCCTCATTGATGGCGATTACATTGAAATTCGCTCGGCGCATGGAGCGATTGTTGGCATTGCCAACGCGGATAAAACGCTGAAACCCGGCGTGCTATCGATGGCCCATGCCTACGGTGACGGGGCGCTTTCTGAAAACGCGCATACCCCTGAACAGAAAGACATTTTGTTCCGTGAGGGCAGCAACACCTCGGCATTGATCAGCACGGATGATGACTACGACCGCTTCTCAGGCATTCCCCGTATGAGCGCCCTGCCGGTTGCCATTCACCCCGTACCCAGTCAACCCTCTCAGCAGTAGCGGGCGGAGTGCAGCGCTATTTTGGGAAAGCCGGCGGCCGCGGCTGAGCCTCTGGCCAGCGTTGCGGCTGACGCTTAAATTCGCTGAGGTCGTAGCCCATCTCGGCGATGCGCACCAGCAGCTCCTGATAACGTGTCTCCGACAATTGTGGTGAGCGCGCCATCAGCCACACGTAGTCGCGCTTTTCCCGTGCGATGATGGTTTCTGAGTAATCCTCAGAAACGTAGGCCACCCGATAGTCTGATTTGAACGGCCAAAGGAACTGCATCTTCCACTGGGTGTTTTCGGTCCCCTCCACCACTGTCGCCGAGGGGCGATATGTTTTGAGCGGGGCATCGAAACTGCCATCGCGAAAATGGTACGCCACGGCGATACCGCCGTCGTCTTTAAGCTGGTAGCTCTCTATGCCGTTGTGAGCATCGCGCTCGGGGAACAACGGAATAAAACCAATCACATACCAGTCTCCCATAAAGCGCTGAAGATCCAGTGCAGTTGGCGCAGGCAGAGCATCGCGTGCCGTGGTGCAAGCAGAAAGAATTGTCATTGATAGTCCGAGGATGGCCATACGTAACATGTCACACTCCATTGCTGTTTGATGTGCGTTGTACGTAAGTTGACCAAACTCAGAGCATTGAGCAATACCCTCTCCAGAGCGGCGCCATCTGCCGTTAACTAGGCAGTATGTGAATACTTACCTACATAGACTGCCAGCTTGCCGGTATTTCCGCCCTCTGCCAGCGTCGCTAAGGCTTTAGGCGCATTTTCCAAACCGTGGAAGAGCTGATTTTGGTTTACCAGTTTTCCAGCCAGAAACCACTGCTCGAGCTGCTGCAATATCGCTGGCACTTCAGCCATGTGATCCAGAATTAAAAAGCCTTCCATGCGCAAGCGGTGCAGAGTCACCAACGGTAAATTCTTCACGCCGTAGCTGTCATGCTTGCCGTATTGCGACACACTGCCCGAGGCAACAATACAGCCGCCGATAGTCATTGTGGGCAGCACCGCATCGAGGATTTCGCCACCAACATTGTCGAAAAACAGCTCCAAGCCCTCGGGGATCATTTCGCGAATGTCGGCGGTCAAATCGCGACTTGCCCGGTAATCAACGGCGCCGTCCAAGCCCAGCTGCTCTGTCAGGAATTCACATTTACGGCTGCCACCGGCGATACCAAACACCTGAGCACCGGCGGCCTTGGCCAATTGCGCAGCCATTAACCCAGTAGCACCCGCCGCCCCGCTAATCAGCACCCGCTGCCCCGCTTGCAAACGGCCGACCGTCATCAAGCCAATATGCGCAGACCAGGCAGTGAGCCCCAGCGTGCCCATGTAGGCATCCAGTGGAATATCAGTGTGGGGAGAAAACCTCAGCGTAAAACCGTCGTTAAGCAACTCATCACCGCTTACCACCTTGTAATCAGCCCACGACTGCAGGCTCATCACATAATCGCCCAGCGCGAAGTCCGGGTGGCGCGACGCGACCACTTTTGCGATCACATTACCGCGCATCAATTCGCCCACCTGCAACTGCGGCAGGTAATCGCGCTTCTCGCTAAGCCACAGTAAATTGGACGCATCGAGCGACAATAGGCAGGTTTCCAGCAGAAGCTGCCCCTCCCCCAACTCGGGTACCGGCTCGCTCACCCAGCGCAGCTCGTCGCCAGCCAGGGTGTTGTCGAGATAGCGGGCAATACGCCAGCCGTTGCTGGATTCCGGTGACATGACTCATCCTTTTTTAGCTATTGTTAACGATGCCAGCGCACTATACGTGGCGCAGAAAATTGCCCGCAATGTGTATCCACGACGAATCTACCCCGCAACGACGACAGCATTGCCCCCAAACCTCGGTAAGCGCCGAAAAGTTAACTCCCCACGTACGTAAAGTCCCGAGTACTTCTAGCCCGAGTACTTCTAGCCCGAGTACTTCTAGTAAGAAACGCGAAAGGCAGCCCCAAAACCTACGCCACTACGACATACGTAGCAGTGTTTTGCGATGTAAATAACAAGATAGTTTGGGGGATTTATGAAAAGAACCACATTAACGTTGTTGTCGATGATGGCAGCAAGCGGATCTGTTCTGGCCGTTGAAAACTGGCAAGGACTCTACACCGACCTACGCGCAGGCGCGGGTTTTAACCCAGGCGACAATGGTGAGTTGGAATTTCGCCGCGTGGACGGCAGCGACAACCGCGCAGCAATAGACAGCGCCTTTGGCGATAACTTCAACGGAGAATTTAACGCAGGCAGCGTACTGGGCGCCGCGGTCGGCTATAAATTTCAGCAGGATCGCTGGGTCTATGGCGCCGAGTTTAGCCTTTCCTCAGCCGATTTATCGCAGGATCAAAGCGCCTTCTCGGCCACGCCCGCGACCTATGTCGAGCGCCGGGAAATCGACCTACTCACCCATGCTTCGTTCAACATCGGCTATGCCAGCGAGCTGCCTATCCTGCCCTTCTTTAGCCTGGGCGCGTCCTATGGCGACGTCGATTACAGCTGGCAGGGTAACTCCGGCGCTTTTCGTGGTGACAACGGAAAGGACGACCGCAACATTGGTTACCACATTGGCATTGGCGTTGAAGTAAAACTTAACGGGCCACTGTCTCTCACCTTCGAATATCAATATGTCGACCTCGGCGATGCTGACTTCGCCACCAACTTCAGCGGCGAGCAGGACTTACTGGGGCAGAATAACGGCGCCTTCAACGCCTTTGGCAATGCCGCCTCGGGGGGCACCAACGCACAGGGCAGCGACGACGACTTCGATTTTCAAACTGTCGGAGCGGCGCTGCGTTACCGCTTCTAACGCGTTTCTCCAGGCAGCGTGTCACGAGCCCACGCGCTGCTTGGCCACCCATCTCACATGCCTGGCTATCGCTTCATCATCACGCAAGGCCTCTATGCTTGAAAACCGTTGCCCTAGGGTCAGCTCATCATAAAGCTGGTGGATACCGCTGTGGCATGGTCGGCAAAGCCACACCCCTGTGTTTAATTCATTGCGGTTAAAGCGCTTGTAAAAGCGTGGCCGACGATGGAGTTTTCGAGGGATCAAATTGTGAAAGGTCAGCGCTACCTGCCTTGCGCAAAGCTGGCACGGCTGATGGGCGGGGCGGCGTCGAGGCATCGATATCTAACCTCAATAAAAAAGCCCCTGGGGGAGGGGCATGAAGCAGGGTCATGAAAAGCACTTACTCTTATGTAAAATTCCCGCCTTTGGATCACCGCTGACCGCGTGTGCTAGCGCACAACTTACCCATCGCGTCGACAAACGCCTGCCACTACTACACCAAATTGTCTACTTCATCACTTACACAGTACGGCGCAGCTCTTAGTATTGTCGCCTCCATTTTCCAGGCTGGCCCAGTGACTTCTCCAAAAACATCTCAGCACCATATCGCTCATCTGCACGCTTTTCGCGGTTTCGCCATTTTGAATGTGATCGGCGCCCACGCCTGGACATCGCTAATGTTCCGGGTTGGGGGCTACGAAATGGCCGACAGCATGCGTGTGCTGTATTCATTGATACAGACCGTTTTCCACGACGCGACGCTGTACTTTGCGGTGATATCGGGCCTGCTGTTCACCAGGGTGTTGCGCGGCCGACCCTGGGCAAATTTTTACCGCGCCAAGCTTAAGAACGTCATCCTGCCGTATGCAATTTTGAGCGTGTTCTTTTTAACGGCGTTGTGGGATTGGTATGTCGGCTACGCCGCCGACAACGGCTTGCCCACCGACTACGCCACCGCCCTGCTACGCGGGCTACTACTCGGGCAAACACTTCCCCAGTTTTGGTATATCCCGGTGCTTGCAGTGCTGTTTTTGATCACGCCGGTACTGGACGCACTTATCCAACACCCACAACGTCGCTGGCTGGCCGTAGCGCTCGTTATTCTGCCTTTGTTTATCTCGCGTACGGGCATGGCGAACTCAGTCAGCGTGCAGACGATTGTCTATTTTAGCGGTGCCTACCTCTGCGGCATGTTGATGGGCCAACACTATGAAGCCGTTCAGGCTGCTATCACCCGCAACACTCTCAATCTATTCTTACTGGTATTGGCAACCTCGGCGGCGCTATTCGCTCTCTATGCCAATGGCTATAAAAGCAGTGGCTGGCTGTCGTACACCGAAAGCCTGTTCTACATACAAAAGCTGGCGATCACCGCGCTAATTCTGCACACCTTCCTTTGCCTGGAGGGTGGCTTACCAAAGCTGTTGCACACGCTGGGCGATTACGCGTTCGCGATTTACTTTTTGCACTTAGTGTTTATCTTTTTACTGGCACAACTACTCGTCGAGCCACTACGAGCGCATCTGCACAGCGGCTGGATGTTTGCTGGGGGGCTGCTGGTAATGCTGGGTAGTGCGGCGTTGACCTTAGCGGCGAGCATACTACTTAAAAAAATATTAGGCCGTTATTCACGGGCGCTGATAGGAAGTTAGAGAAAAATACTCAGGAGGAGCCAGCGAGCCAGCCCCTCCTGCAGATAAAACCTACTGACTGCAGGTCGTCTCCGTGCCAACGATCACATGCTGAACGGCATGCTTCTCGTCATAGGTCGCGCCATTGCTTCCTGTAAACGGATCGTTGTAGAAAAAAGTCGAGGTACCAATTAACGTTTCTCCAGCAACATAGTAATTAAGGTCGCGCTTTCTGCCACTTTCCTCGAAAACAATTGCCACTTTTCCACCCGCCTGGCTCCAGGTAAATGAATCAATCTCTCCATCACTGCGGCCAACAAAGGTTTCTGAAACTCCATTTTCATCTTTAGTGACATCATTATTGTCATGGGGCTGAAAATCTTTCTCACCGTATCCATCTATGACCAATGTCGCCAAACGCTCAAGGTCCGGGTGCAGCTCGCCACTTCCACCTTGATTAAAAATAAGCCGCCCTTCTTGTTTGGTAATACGCACGATTCGATCATTAATATACCCGTCGTTGCTTGTGGTCCGAAGCTCCGTTTCAGTCGCTTCGAATTCATAGCATTTCCCAGCCACCTGAGCAGTTTGCGTTTCTACTTCAATTCCGGAAACTCTTTCTGAAAGCACGTTAATTGCCTCTGCCAAAGCGCTAAAGTTCGCGTTCACCTCGCTAGCTTTTGCAGGAGTATTAGCACTAAACGTGGTCAGTGCGCCCGACTCTATCTGCGCGTATGCCGCCAGCGGCAAAGTGGCTGCGGCGATTGAAATGGCGATTTTCTTGATAGTCATAATTCATTCCTTAAATTTTTTATCTATTTCTTGATAAGCGTGCTACTGCCAATTGGATTGATCCCAATTAAACGCGTCCCATACAGCATCAGAATTAGGCTGCTCGACTTCGCTATCACAAGCATCGCCGACTCCGTCTGCATCAACATCTTCCTGACCACTATTCGCTGTCGATGGGCAGTTATCTTCCTCATTAACGAAACCATCGCCATCGAGATCGTCATCACTGTTATCACCAATCCCATCACTGTCCGTGTCGGCAGATTCTTCCGGATTTAACGGAAAGGCATCGTTTTGATCATCCACGCCATCGTTATCATCGTCCTCATCGGCGTTATTACCAATGCCGTCGCCATCGCTGTCGACAGACTCGCTGCCATTTAAGGGGAAGGCATCGCGATCATCGGGAGTTCCGTCTCCATCATCATCAGTGTCGCTATTATTGCCCGTCCCGTCGCCATCTGTGTCTACAGACTCATTGGCATTATCGGGAAAAGCATCGTCACTATTATTTACACCGTCTCCGTCCCTATCGCGGTCACAGGGATCACCAATCTCATCGAAATCGCTATCAAGCTGATCAGGGTTAGCGATTAAAGGGCAATTATCGTCGGCATCAATGACGCCATCCTCGTCGACATCGGGTGCGGTTTTCGCTGGTTCCGGCGAGGTATCAACTTCACCGCTTTCAAGCGCCGACGTGTCGACCATTGATTGGGTCTTTTCCTTTTCGTCAACCAGCACACCCTCAATATCGGTAATTTTAATATCCGTACCAGGTATATTGAGGGTTGATGGATCTACCGTGATGCGGCCAACAACATTATCAACGTGCTGAAAAACTGAGATAGCCTCACCCGATTTTTCTCCGTCAAGAAGGCCGTCACTCAGGTCATCTGCCATAGCCATAAGCATTTCTAAGCTGGAAACGGTACTCTCACTGTTATTTCCCTTAGCATTTTCGGCCAAGCTCTTAGCGACCGCACTCACTGCTTCTATAGCTGTACGATACTTTGCCGCTAGCGCCTGCTTTTCTGCACTATCTACCGTACTGTCTATCAAGGGAGCCGTTGTATTGAGTGAGGTAAATGCGTTCATACCAAAACCCAACGTGCTGGCCGTTTGCCGCGATGCGACATCAAACGCGCTAAGAAACTCCTCCTCGCTCACAACCCCGTTGCCATCACCAACAAAGGGATGACTGATAGAATCGGCATTTGTTTTTGCTACGTGGAACGCTATCGACGTCAATGGAGAAGGATAAACCCTGACGTCTTCTCCCTCCGCAACAGATACAATGGTAATTAGCCTTCCAATCTCAGGCGACTCACCCGTCGTGATATCAATCGTGTCTTGGTTTGCAACAACCTCAACAATCACTGCACCTGTATAACTTTGCGGAAGGCTCAATCCGCTGATAGCGGCAGTTTCTGTGGTAACGGCACTACCCAGTAGCCTACCGCGGAAGTTTTCCACGTCTTCTGCAAAGGCATAGGCACTTACCGAGGCATTCGCCAGCGGTCCCTTAACACCTGCTCCCTGAATAACCGGTGCAGCAGCTTGGCTAGCACCACCCTCACTACCTCCTCCGCCACCACAGGCGCTGATCAATGCAGAAATCAGGGCAATAGAAATCCCTTTCACCCTAAAAAGGGCGAGCTTTCGTCGCAACATAGATGCCTCGTTATATTTTTAAAAGGTAACTTTATGGAAAATTCATTGTTATGATTTTTTATTAACAGGCCTCACATTATTCCTAGAAAGGCAACACCCCTAATGCATTCATTGCTAAAAATGTGAAGTAGGGGTATTAAATATTTTAGCCTGAAGAAATTCAAGCTTTTTTATATCTCGACTATAAATTGCCTTCGGGCAGAGGTCTGAGCAAGGCTTATTGCAAACATCATCTCAGAGAAAGGAGCACCCCAGGCCTAACCAGCACACAGGAGCAAGCATAAAAAAAAGCACCCCACGCGAATGGAGTGCTTTCCTAAAATCTACAGGGATGGTCAGACCAAAATTTAGTCGAAATCCACAGCGCTGTGACGCTCAGCCATTTGCTCCTCTTCCGGCCCCCACACGCGGTTTACGCGGCGACCGCGCTGCACCGCCGGGCGCTCAGAAATTTGCTCGGCCCAACGCACAACATGGGTGTATGAGGTGACATCGAGAAATTCTGCCGCATCGTAGAGGTGGCCCAGCACCAGGGCGCCGTACCACGGGAAGGTGGCAATATCGGCAATCGAGTACTCGTCGCCGCACAGGTAGGTATTCTCAGCCAGGCGCTTATCTAGCACATCCAACTGGCGCTTCACCTCCATGGTGTAGCGCTCAATGGGGTATTCCAGTTTCTCTGGAGCATAGGCATAAAAGTGGCCAAAGCCACCACCCAGGAAAGGCGCACTGCCCATTTGCCACATCAACCAGGACTGACACTCGGCACGCGTCGCCACATCTTTCGGGTAAAAAGCGTCAAACTTTTCAGCGAGGTAGAGCAGGATCGCGCCGGATTCAAACACCCGCGTTGGCGGCGTTGTACCGCGGTCCAACAGGGCCGGTATTTTTGAGTTGGGGTTTATGTCGACAAAGCCACTGGAGAACTGTTCGCCCTCCATAATATTCACCAAATAGGCGTTGTATTCAGCCTTACTGATACCCAGCTCAAGTAGCTCTTCGAGCATCACCGTCACTTTCACGCCATTGGGGGTTGCCAGCGAGTAAAGCTGTAAATCGTGGTTGCCGCTAGGCAGGGCTTTTTCGTGCGTCGCACCGGAGATCGGCCGGTTAATATTGGCGAACTTCCCGCCACTTTCACTGTTCCATGTCCAGACTTTGGGGGGGACATAGGGCTTGGATTCCGACATACACACATTCTCCACGTTGTTGTAGTAATGGCTCACCGCAGCACCTCGCGGTGAGCCTACCTTGCCACAATAGATGCACGAGCACATAGCTTGTTACATCTCTGGTACTCCGGCCTTCTGCTATGACCGCGTGTCCATCATCGTGTTCATCGGCGAGCGCTGACGCCACAAGCCCTGATGAACAGCCAAGGCGGTAATAATCATGCCCGCGCCCATTAGCATCGCTGGCGTGATCGGCTCGTCGACAACCACACTGCCAATGACCAGCGCCAGCACCGGCGACACCAGGGGGATCAACGAGACGGTTTCCACTGGCATGACTTTCAGAATGTAGTAATAGGCAACAAAGCCGACCAACGACGCAAACAGGGCCAGGTACAGCAGTGATGCCAGCGATACGGCACTGAACACCAGTGGCTCAAAGCCAACCCACAGCCACCAGCTCAGCAACATACCCGGCAAGGCGAAGGCCATTGCACCCAGCGCCTGCTCCACCGGCGACACAACAATGGTGGCGTTGAGCTTTTTAACCCACACGGCGCTGCCCGAGAACAGTAAATTAGACAGCAGCATTAGCGCGATACCGGTGTAACTGTCGCCGGTGATCACCACATCGTCGGCCAGAATACACAGCAAACCCAGCGCTGCCAGCGCAATGGCAAACAGCTTGCGCGGCACCAACATCCGCTCACCCAACATCGGCCACGCCAGCGCCGCCGTGAAAAACGGCGACAAGCCAAACATCAGTGCGATCAGTCCCGAGGGAATATATTGCGCAGCCCAATACACCAATGCCATATTGGGAAACAAGCTGATGGATGCGGCGAAGTAAAGCTTCCAGTGGCGGCGAATATTTAAACCCGCCACACCAAACAGTGTGCACAGCGCACTGCCGACAAAAAACGCAATAAGAATACGCAGGCTCAATGCCGCGATGGGGGGCAACGAATCGCCACCAAGTTTTATCGACAGTGGCGTCGTCGCCCAGATAAGAATAACCAGTAGATAGACAAACCGTACAAGCATGGCGCTTTACTCACGTATTTGCCGAGACATGTCCCCGAGGCCCACAACGAAAAAGGCCGCAGATGAAATGTCTGCGGCCTTTTGGAATTGGGTATTTTCTTTGTATCAATTCTCCGCCGCACACCATCTCGCCACACACACAATACGGCGCATGGCAGCGAGAAATTTGGCGAAACACCACTGATACATAATTTACATACTACATTCGTTAGCAACGCCATCACTATATGCCAGCGGCTTCATTTGGCGCAAGGCCTCTACAAAAAATCCATGACGACAATGCTATATTGGGTAGTCGAGCACCCCGTTAGTGCCTCGCTTTGATTTAACAAATAGGACAGCCCCATGCCCGTCGCCAAATTTCGATCCGCGCAACAGCTACTCACCGGCTCTGGCGCGATAGATCAGCTCAAAGACTACTTACAATCGCAAAATATCCAGCATCCTTTGCTCGTAACTGATAAGGGGGTTCGCAACTCAGGGAGTCTTGCATACATCACCGAAGCCGCGGGCATTAGTGACAAGGACATCTTCGACGAGGTCCCCGCAGAGCCTGAAGTGGATGTTGTAAAAGCCTGCGCAAACTATTTTGGTAATCACAACTTTGACGGCATTATCGCGGTCGGCGGCGGTAGCGCAATCGATATCGCAAAATGCACCGCGGTGATGGCTAGCCACGAGGGTCCGCTGGAATCGCTCTTTGGTGAAGGAATGGTAAAGCAGCGCAATGTGCCACTTATCGCGATCCCCACAACAGCAGGGACTGGATCAGAGGTCACGAATATTGCGATATTGTCAGACCCGAAAGCACAGCTTAAGAAAGGCATTGTTAGCGATTATTTACTGCCAGATCTCGCTATTGTCAGCCCCGAAATGACACTCACCTGCCCACCTTCCGTCACAGCCGCTAGCGGCGTAGACGCTTTAGTTCACGCTATTGAGGCCTACCTCTCTAACTTTGCGAGTCCGATTACTGACGCCCTCGCCACTAAGGCAATGACGCTAATCATCAATGCACTGCCAAAAGCGTATGCCAAGCCCGAAAATATGTCGGCGCGAGAAGACATGGCCACCGGTAGCTTACTGGCTGGATTGGCTTTTGGTAACGCTGGTGTGGGGGCGGTGCATGCCCTGGCGTACCCACTCGGTGGCCGTTACCACATCTCTCATGGTGTGAGTAATGCTCTCCTGCTTCCCCATGTCATGCAGGTAAACAAAATGGCTTGCATAGAGCGCTTTAGCGACATTGCCGCTGCCTTTGGGGAAAGACCAGACCTCGATCACCACAGCGCAGCAAACCGAGTCATCGAGCGTTTGCACGCCCTTTGCAGGGATGTAAACATTCCCGCCAATTTGCGAGTACTCAATATTCCTGAACAAGACCTGCCCAGCCTCGCAGAGGAGGCGCTCGGCGTTGAGCGCTTACTGCGAAATAACCCCAGAACACTGTCACTACAAGATATTCTGGGTATATACCAGGCGGCCTTCTAACCAGCCGTTATTCGGCGTAGGTTTCATTGAGATAGTCGATAATGTCTGCCGACTCAAACATGGCTACCCCCGTGTTGGGGTCGACCAAGTACGGCACCTGACTGCGCCCGGTTAGCTCCCGCAAACGCAGCCGGTTATCGCTGGTTATTGGCGCATCAGGGAAGAATTTTTCACGCACAATTGGCGGCCCCATTTCCTGCCAACGAGACTTGGCGAAATTACGCAGGCGGTAAGGGATTTCCAACTCGCTTAAACGCTCTCTTACCAAGCGCGCATAGGGGCTGGACTCAAAGCTATACAACTCCAGCGGCTGAGCGGGCGCTGTGGACTCCGCCGCATACATACCGCGCGGCTTCGGCGACGATCGCAACGCGGTTGCCGCCAGCGATGACAGCATATCCACCTGACGCAATACTCCCCGCGAGGCGCGACGGCGACCACCACCATACTGGTGATAGAGGTAGTCGATGATCTCTGCAGACTCCAGTAGCACCACATCATTGTTGGGGTCGACCAGCAGCGGGAACTGGCTGGCACCGCTCAAATCGATTGCCGTGCCACGAAAACGCATGCCGCCTTTCGGACAGGGGTAGATCATCGCATCCAGGTCCAGCTCACACAGTACTTCCCGAACGAGCCGACAGAACGGACAACCCTCATACTCGTAGAGCTCAAGTAATTTTTCCGGCTTGCTCGGGGTCGATGTAAAGGCGGCGGTGCCCCGCCAGGCACGACTGGAACTGGCAAAAACAGATGTCGCGATATCGAGCGCTTTCATGATGGCTTCCTCATAAAATTTGCCCGCTACCCTAGCACAGAATGCCTACAGGAAGGCGATGCCACTAGCGCGCTTTGCGACGTTTGCCCTTGCCGGCTTTGCTAGTTTCTTCGCCGGGCAGCTGCGCTTCTAACCACAATAAGGTATCGAGGTAGCCAACAAACTGTTTCAGGTAGGCCGGCGAGCGTTCGCGCATATTGGTCAGCGAGCGAATAGCCAGCATTTGCGGGTTGAGAGGGCCGGGATCTTGGGGGGCGTTTTGAATGGCCTGATCGATGCGCTGCTCGATATCCTGATGGCGCTGGCGGCTGCGCAATTGGCGCAATGCGCGCAGTTCTTTTGGCGGCTCGCTGGTCGCGTTATCGGGTGCATGGCTCTGGGAAGCGCCCAACAGCGAAAATTCCTGCTGGCGGAGCAAGGCACTGATCGGCGAACTTGCTTCGTCGCTTGCGGCGTCATCCGGGGTGTCTCGGTTTAGCTCCGCTTGCAGGGCCCGCAGGGCTGAAGCAGCGCCACTGCGACGAGTCGCCAATTGCTGGCGGTGTGTAGCCAGCACACCAGCCAGTCGGCTCGGCTGCTCGCTGAATTGCTCGCAGTCGCGACGGTAATCGGCAAGCATTGATGCCGCGCGGCGCAACAGGGGCGCCTGTACTGACGGCCGCTGCTGTTGCGCCCTCTCCAACAGACTTTCCACGCCGCGCAGGCGCGGTGGGTCAAACTGAGGACTCTGTCCTTGCAGCGCCGCCAGCGTTGCCTGCAATTCCGCCAGTGGCATACCGGGAGCGGGAGTCACTTCGCCTCCTGCTTCACACGGGGGACGGGCGCCATTTCCACGCGGCGGTTTTGGGCGCGACCATCTTCGCTACTATTGGCAGCCACCGGTTGCTGGTCGCCAAAGGCGGCGGCAAACACGCTGTCGGCGGGCATGCCTTCGTCGATCAACGCGCGGGTAACCGTTAGTGCTCGCTGCGCAGACAGCTCCCAGTTGTCAGAGAACTGCAAATTGCCCTGCTGAATGGGCAGGTCGTCGGTGAAGCCGCTTACCATCAGCAGTTGCTCATTTTCCTGCACAAACAATTTGAGCGGCGGGATCAGGCTGCGCAGCAGTTCCCGGCCTTCTTGCTGAAGTTCCGCCGAGTTCAGCGAAAACAACACGCTGCCGCTTATGCCAATGCGGCCGTCGCGCAGGGTCACTCGACCACTGGCCAAGGGCGCAGCAAGCGCCTCTTCCAGCACGGCGCGGCGCTGTTGCTCCACCTCTCGCTGGGCGACTTCTTTCTCCAGACTTTTCGCCAGCTCCAACTGAAAGCCCAGCGCCCAAATGAGCAGCAGCACGAACACGCCCACCATGCCGGTCATCAGGTCACCAAAGATCGCCCAGATTGGCGGCTCTTGGCTCAAGCCGTCATCAAGTTCGCGACTCACGCGTCAGCCCCTTCGGCGTTCATGTTCAGCTCAAGCTGCTCGGCACTGTCGGTAAGGGCTTGCAGGCGCGCCAGAATATCCTGATGGGTGAGCAGGTTGTGGTCGATAATTTCCCGCGCCTGGGCAACGTAGTAACTCATTTGCTCATCGCTGCGCTCGCCGCTTTCCTTGAGGGTTTGTTCGACACTGGCCAGCGCCGCCAGCAGTTCGACGTTACTGTCACCAAACTGCTGCACCGCGGCGGCAAAGGTGTCGCCCACGCCAGACAACTCCAGCGCGCTACCCGCCAGTTGGTCGCCAAGCTCGGCCAGCTGACCGGCGCGCTGCTCAATGCTGTCACCCAAACGCTCACCCAGCTGCTTGAGAGTATCGCCGCTGTTAGCGAGCAACTGCTCAACCGCTTCGCGCTGCGCCTGACTGCTGTCGCGCAGGCCATCGGTCAAACTGGCCAGCTCCGACATTAACTCACGGCGCTCATCGAGCAGGCTGTTATCGCGCTCAATATTCTTGGTAATTTCGCCGCGCAATTGCTCCATCAGTTCAGCCGCAACGCGCGGCGCCTCCGACGCGGATTCGATCAGATTGGCCAGCGGCGCCTCCAACGAATTGCCCAGTTCGGCCAATTGCGTCGCCACCGCGGCTTGCAAGGTTTCCAGTCGGCTCACGGCGGCATCGCCGCGCTGCGCCTCCTCGTCGCGCAGCTGTTGCAATTGACCTTGCAGGGCATCGATCAGTGCACTGCTGCGCTCTGCCACAGTTGCTTGCCAGCGCTGCTCGGCGGCCTGTTGCTGGCTCAGTTGCTCGGCAATGGCTGCCTGCAGCGTTTCCAAACGGCTAACCGCCGCGTCGCCGCGCTGTCCTTCTTCATCACGCAGCTTTTGCAACTGGCCCTGCAGGGCATCGATCAGCTGTGTGCTTCGCGCCGCCACACTTTCCTGCCAGCGCTGCTCAGCCGCTTGCTGCTCTTCAAGTTGCTGGCGCTGCTGCTCCAGTAACTGTTGGTTGACGCTGTTCAACGCCGCATTGCGGGTTTCGGCATCTTCGCCCAAGGAGCGGGCCACTGCCGACAACATGGTTTCAGCATTGGCAAAGGCCGCCTGCCACTGCTGTAGCCGCTCGGCTTCGGCATCGCGCTGGGCTTGCAGCGCCTCGGCGCTGCGCTGGGCGGCATCGTCTAGCAACTGGCGACTGTCGCGGGCCATCTGCTCGGCGCTACTGCTGAGGCTTTGACCCACCGCATCGGCCAATTCACGATTGGCGCGCTGCTGATTTTCGAGGCCTTTTTGCCAGGTGCTATCGATGGTGGCCGCGCTTTGCTCGAGCTGACTAGACATCGCCTCAAGGCGCGCATTGGCGGCCTCGTCAAACTGTTGGTGGCGCTGCTGTAGATCGCGCTCCAACCCTGCCAGCAGCCCCTCTACAACCGGCTTTATGGTTTCGCCAGCCTGACGACCGCTGTCAGCCAAACTGCGATTGAGTGACTCGGCCACAGCATTGGCCAGTGATTGAAAATCCTGCTGCACGCTCTGCTGAAACTGCTGCTGGTTGTCGAGCAATTGCTGGCTGAGCTGCTCGCCCATCGTACCGAGGCGCTCACTCAGTGCCGTGAGCTGGCTGGCAACGGTGGGCAGAGCATCGGCTTGTTGTTGCAGGGCGGAATAGGTTTGTTGGCGCTGATGACTGAGAGAGTAGTTCCGGAAGCGGCTGTCGCGCTGTTGATCCAACTCGCGGGACGCATCAATGCGCTCGCGGCGGCTAAGCGTGGCGATAAAACCCAGCATCGCCGATGCCGCCACACCGGCTACCGAGGTGCCGAAGGCCATGCCCAAGCCCTTGATCGGCGTAGTAAGGCCGTCGCGAATGGCGCTGAGCTCGGTGCTACCCTCCAGAGCCTGTACCGCACCGCCCAGGGTTTCGACCATACCGACGAAGGTGCCCATCAAACCCAGCATCACCAGCAGGCCAACCAGATAGGGCGTGAGCACGGGCACCGGCAGCCCTACGTATTCCCCTTCGATACGCTGACGTACTGGGTTGCGCAGCGACGCGGGCAAGGCATCCAGCCAGCGGTTCAATTCCACATCGCCGCCCTGCGCCAGGGCCGCGTGCAGCGCACCGGTCGCCTGCTGATAGCGCAGCAATTCGGCCCCGCCGGTAAAATAGGCCAGCGCGATGAGCAACATCACTACCGATGCCAGCAGATGGCCGGCGGCAACGGCCACCCCCATCCACAGAATAACCAGCGCGCCAAGGGTAAAGGCAGCCAGGGAAAGCAATCGTGTCATGGAGTGTCCTCGTGTTCGGAGTTCAGGGCTTCCAATAGGCCCTGTAGCGGCTGCAGGCGCAGCGCGAGTTCAGCAAGTAGCAAACTCTGCATGTCGGTATGAAATTGCCAGAGCCAGCCCCCGTCCGCGAGCCACTGCTCACTGGTAGTTGGCTGCTCGGTATCGGCATCGGAGTTTTGTTGCTCACTGCGCAGCGCGAAAAAATGCTGCGCCAGTAATTTAGGTAAGACAGAAAGTGCGCGACGGCTGTATACCGCCAACGTGCCCTCCATCATAGTATCCAGCGCGGCCAGCTGCGCCAGCGCCTCAGAGCGGCCCGACAACAGCTTGCGTAACTCGCCGCGCAAGCTGATGACCCGATGGTCTATTTCACTTTGATGCAGGGCATAAAAGCGTTGATAAGGCGCGTACCCGGCGGCATCGCTGCCAAACGTGTCGGCGTTTGGCGAAGGTAGAATAAATCCCGCTGGACTGTTGGCCATCGCCTCCGGGTCGAGGGTGAAACTCGCGGAGATCGCCTCAATCATATCGGCGCGGCGCGCCATAAAAAGGGCCTGAGCATCATCGCCAGCGGCTTCGCCGGTGGCCTTCACCCGTCGTAAGCCGCGCAGTGATTCCGACAAGGCAATCGCCCCTGAGAGGTCAATCAATTCGGCCAGCTTGTCGGCAAAACCGGCGCGCGGCGCAGCACTCGCCGCCACACCCAAGGCATTGAGGGTATGGGCCAGTCGCGAAGGTGTCGGCGGGGCGTGCGCGGCGGCCTTGGGCATAGAATCCTAGTGCGAGTTCTCATCGAACACGATGAGCAAGTTTATTCGGGACAGGCCATTCTGCCGACGTGACAAAATACGGAGCGGTCACTGACGCCTGTTACAGGCCACAGCGGAACGGCGTTGCTTCTACTTTTTTGGGTATGCTTTTGCATTTTTGCGCCCCATTATCGCCATTTTACCGCCCGATTCAATACAACTGCACAGGCGATGTATTGGCTTTTCTGCCCCTTTTAGACGATTTTTTGCGCCAGACAGCCCCACGGGAATTCCGTACTATGGCGGTATTACCCGTAACGGAGCAGTCAATGAGTACCACAGCTGGCGCGAGCATTCTGTTTATTCCCCACGGCGGCGGCCCGCTGCCCCTGCTGGGCGACCCCGGCCATGCCCGGCTGTGCGCCTTTCTAACGCAAATGGGGCAAAGCCTGCCAAGGCCGCAAGCGATTGTACTGATCAGCGCGCACTGGGAGGCCGAGCAAGCCCGGATCACCAGCGCCGCTCGCCCCGAGCTGATTTACGACTACAGCGGCTTCCCGCCGGAGTCTTATCAACTGATGTATCCCGCCTCAGGCCATGCGACGCTGGCTTGCGAGCTGCAGCGCGCCCTAAGCAACGAGGGACTGGCCGCTCATCTGGATGCAACGCGCGGCTTCGACCACGGGATGTTTGTGCCCCTCACGCTGATGTACCCCAATGCCGATATTCCCGTTGTGCAGCTCTCGCTGCTGAGCAGCCTCGATGGCGCCGAGCATATCGCCATGGGACGCGCCTTACGGGTATTGCGTGACCGCCGACTATTGGTGTTAGGCAGCGGCGCCACCTATCACAACCTGCAAGCCTATTTTGCCGGCACGATGGATCGCGACGCCCACCACCAGTTTGAAAACTGGCTGGCGCAACAGTGCTGCGACGAAACGCTCTCCGACGATACCCGACAAACTGCACTTGCCCACTGGCAGCGCGCGCCGGGGGCACTTCACTGCCACCCTCGCGCAGAGCATTTAATGCCACTGCAGGTCTGCGCAGGCATGGCCCGTGGCCCTGCTCAACGAGTATTTTTTGACGAGGTCATGGGCGAACTCAGTAGCGCCTTTTTGTGGCAATACTAGGCCGGCTCACCCTCTTTGCACTACAGCTGCTGGGGGCAAATGGCGCCAGCCCTTTGGATCGCGACTAATGAACACTTGTTAATTTATTTTTCTCCGCCCGCCGACTACACTGAGCGTCGCGACAGACTGCCACAACAATAAACACAGGACCCCGGCCATGCCAAAACTCAGCGACCCCCTTACGCTTCCCTGCGGCGCAACACTGCCCAACCGCTTGCTGAAATCTGCGATGACAGAGGGCCTCGCCGACGAGCACGATCACGCCACCACGCGGCTCGCCAGACTTTACCAAGCATGGTCAGAGGGCGGTACTGGCACCCTGGTAACCGGTAACGTGATGGTCGACCACCGTTTTTTAGAGCGCCCAGGCAATGTGGTGATCGACCACAACGGCGGCGAAGAGCAGCTGAAAAACTGGGCAAAAGCCGGACAGGTCGCCGGCAACCAACTGTGGATGCAAATCAATCACCCGGGGCGACAGTGCCAAAAGGTCGTATCGCACCAGCCACTGGCCCCCTCAGATGTGGGCATTGATCTGGCCGGCATGTTCGGCAAACCGCGTCCCATGACCGAAGACGACATCGAGCGTGCAATCAGTGGCTATGCACGCGTTGCCGGCATCGCCAAGGAAACCGGCTTTAGCGGCGTGCAGATTCACGCTGCCCACGGCTATTTGATCAGCCAATTTCTGTCGCCGCTGGCAAACCGCCGCCAGGACCAGTGGGGCGGTAGTCTCGAGAATCGCGCTCGCTTCCTGCTGGAGGTCATTCGCCGCTGTCGCGAGGCGGTCGGCCCCGAATTCCCGATAGCCCTGAAACTCAACTCCGCCGACTTTTCCAAGGGTGGTTTCAGCCACGACGAAAGTCTGCAAGTCGCGGCCTGGGTGTCAGAAGCCGGCATTGACTTGCTGGAGATCTCCGGAGGCACCTACGAAAAACTGGCACTGATGGGCGACAAGGAAGAAGGTGCCGCCGCCAGCCAAGCGCGTGAAGCCTACTTTTTGGACTACGCCAAAGGTATTCGCGACGTCACCTCAATACCCCTGGCGGTTACCGGCGGCTTCCGCAGCTATAACGCCATGCAAGCCGCACTGGATAGTGGCGCGATGGATGTGGTGGGCATTGCGCGGCCACTGTGCATGGAACCCGATGTAAAACCCTTACTGCGTGGCGAAAAACTCGGTTTTCGCGCCTGGGAGAAAGAGCTGCGCATCGGCCCCGGTTGGCTCGGCCCCAACAGCCCCAACCGTACCCTGCGCACCCTGAACTTTGGTCTGGCGACCCAGTGGTACTACCAACAAATCATCAACCTCGCCGAGGGCAAACCACCTGTCGAAGACACCGGCCTGCTGCGCCGCGCCGCCAAGCACATGATCGGCGAACGCAAATTGGCGAAGCGCCGAGTGGCGCGGAACAGCTAGGACGATTGCAGCCATCTACTCAGGCTGCACCGCCGACTGCGCATAGGGTTTTAAGGGCGGCTCTTCGGTCACCAGTGATAGGTCGGGGAAACCCTGGCCGCCCTCACTGGCAAATACATCGATAAAATCGGTAAGCAGGCTTGGCGATAGCGCCGGCTCTGGTAGAAATGGCAGTAAACCACATATCTCGCCGCCGGCCCGCTCTGGGCTGGCTGGTCCGTCATTGGCCAAGGCGTCGAGCACCAGCTCGTAGGTCGCACGGTCGGTCAAACCAATAGTCGCATGCTCAACAACGCGCCCCGGGCAAACGTCTTGAATGAGAATATTCGCCACCTTGGGGTTGTCCTGCTGCCAATCCAACGCGGCGGTTGGCACTGGTGACACCGGCTGCACCAGCTCGTCAAACTGGGTGTAAATATTGGTGTAATCGATATCACCCGGCGTTTCATCGTCGCTATTCAGCGCCTGCATATAGTTCGACTCTTGTCCGAACTGAAAAAACACTGCAGGCATGGGCAGACCGAGTGCCGTTAATTGCGCAAATTCCAGGCCGTGGTTAGGCGTCGCCAGAAGAATCATATCCTCAATCTTGTCGCGCAGGCTCGGCCACCAACGCACTGCCCAGCGCGGCCCCATTCCGCCCTGACTATGGCCAACAATGGATACCTTGCGTCCGGAGTCGGCAATTTGATCAATCGCATTCACCACATATTCGGCGGCAATCTGCGCATCACTTAGTCCGCGGTTGGGGTAGGTCACAATGCAAACATCGTAACCCTCGCCCAACAGCAGGGGCTCGTAATTCCACGTCCACTGCTCCTCACCGTGGGTAAACGTGCCATGCACCAGCAGCACAACAGGCCCGCTCTCGGTAAAGGGGTTACATACCAGCCCCTCGTTAAGCACCGACATTTCAGTTTCAAAGGTCGGCTCAGAAAAACGCTCACCGGAAGAACCGGAGCCCGACGAGGAGCCTCCACAGGCGTTTAATACCGCGATGAATAACAACCCCAGTGTTGTGAGACGTCCTTTTTTCACATGGTCAAACATGGCTTACCCTCGGTAGGTTTAGCGCTTGGCGCTGCGAGATCGCTCATTGTTTGGCAAGGCGCGCAGCCGATCAATCGTCCGTTTTACATAATTATAGAGAGACGCCATGAGCCTACCACGCAAGGATGTCGAATTTTTAAGCCAGGGCACTCGCTGCCGCGCATGGCATTACCCCACGGCCACGCCTCAAGCCTGCATTGTTATGGCGCATGGCTTGGGCGGTACGCGGGATGCTGGCCTGGAGCCCTACGCCCAGCGGTTTGCCGACGCGGGCTTTGCGGTGCTGCTATTTGACTACCGCCACTTTGGCGCCTCTGACGGTGAACCCCGGCAATTGCTATCTATTCCCAAGCAGCTGCAGGATTGGCGCGCCGCCATCAGTTTTGCTGAAACTCTGCCCAATGTTGACGCCAAGCGCATTGCGCTGTGGGGCAGTTCGTTCTCGGGTGGACATGTGATCAGTACGGCGGCCGCCGATAAGCGTGTGGCCGCGGTGGCCGCGCAAGGCCCGATGATGGATGGCCTGGCATCAGTCTCGGCAATGCTCGACTACGCTGGGGTAGGCCGACTACTCAAACTCAGCGCCTACGGCGTGGCCGACCTGGCCAAATCCGCCCTTGGTGGCTCACCGGTGATGGTGCCTATTATCGCCAAACCCGGTGGCTTTGCCGCCATGAGCAGCCACGACGCTTGGAGTGGTTACCGTGCGATTCAACCCAAAGACTGGAAAAATGCCATGTCCGCTCGCTTAGCACTGGCGTTGGGTACGTACCGTCCCACGATGAAAGCCAAGAACGTTCACTGCCCTGCACTAATTCAAGTGTGCTTGCGCGACACAGTGGCACCGGCCTCAGCAGCGATCAGACTAGCTAAGAAATTGGGCAAACTGGCCACACTAAAGCAGTACGATATTGGGCATTTCGACATCTATGTAAAGGAGCCTTTTGAACGGGCAGTCAGTGACCAGATAACCTTTTATCAGGAACAGCTCAACGCAGCCAAGTAGCAAACTTATCCACCGGCGACCATCTCTTATATAGGCACTTTAAACTTAATAGAAACCTACGAACGGCGCTTTTGCACACTAGCATCCGAAGCGCGTTCTAGGCGAAACCTTAGTAGCTCTGTATTGCTAATTCACTGGTCTGCGCAAATCAATGTTATCCACCCTTTTCTCCAATCATAGCGTGTTGGGTTTTACTCGCCCCTCGTACTGACAGTCTTAAACCACGAACCAGCCCCCTGTTAGCTAAGGTACTAGCAAAAGTACATTTAACTGAGGTAATACCACACTGCCCATTGGTCGCGTGCCATTTACAATGCCTCGCAAAATGCGAAATACCCTCAGAAGCCAGCACAAGCCTTTGTTAACAATAGGTTTTTTGTTGGCACAAACCCTGCTCTACAACTGGCATCAATCAAACCGTGCAGGAAAACGATAATGAAAACTTCTTCTCTACTACTGGCAACCGTCCTTGGTGGGACGTCAGCAGTGTACAGCCAGACCTTTGACAGCTGCCCTCAACAAGCTTTTCTAATTCAGGATGCTGATGCTCAGCTCTACAACATTGAGCTATCCACCGGCTTTTATCGCAATGCCGCACCACTGGGCTGGACCGACATGGAACTTAATGCGTTGGCATTCAGTACCCACGACCAATACCTCTACGCCCACAATCACAAACTCAACAGCATTGTACGCATTGACAGTAACTACAATGTGGACGTGATCGCTGAGACAGCTGACGTTGAATTCGCTGGCGGTGACATTGCTCTTAACGAAAATGCGTATTACCTTTACCGCAAAGGCGGCGACGATGACGGCTTGTTCCGCATTTCACTAGACCCCAGCGACAGCGATTACTTACAAACGACACAAGTCGTCAGCGGTAAAACCCTCGAACTTTACATCTATGACTTCGCCTTTCACCCCTTTAACGGCCTAGCCTACAGCGTCGACAAAAAAGGTCAGCTGTGGAGCATCGACGTGAAGACTGGGAGCGCAATTTCCCAGGGCAACATCGGTATAGAGGGCTACTTTGGCGGCGCCTATTTCGACGTTGATGGCAACCTCTATATAACCAGCAACAGCGATGGCTATATTTACAAAGTTGACACTAATGTCTTAAGCCCCAGTGCCACTCTGTTCAGCTATGGCCCTTCCTCAAATAACAACGACGGCGCACGCTGCGCCCAGGCTCCCGTTGTTCCTGGCCAACAGGCCAACGGTGATTTCGGCAACGCCCCAGACAGCTACGGGACACGGTTTGCCAACAATGGCGCCCGTCACGGCGAAAGCGAATTGTTTCTGGGAACCGAAATCAGCTACGAACCCGATGCTTTCAGCTGGTCCGGCAGCGAGCGAACGGAAGACAACGATGGCATTAGCTTCATTAATAACGTCACTCCCTACCAATATACCTACTTCCAAGTCACTGCCTCGGGCGCTGGTGAGCTGAATATCTGGGGCGACTGGAATCAGGATGGCGTCTTCGACGAAAGCGAGCAGGTCGTTGCCGACAAATCAATTGATGCCGGTACCTCCCTGCTGCACTTCAAGGCGCCCAAGGAAACCCTCACGGGTCAAACCTGGATACGTGTACGCCTGAGTTCCTCGGAAAAAATAGGCCCTACTAGCGGCACCAGTGATGGCGAAGTCGAAGATTATCTTGTTGACGTTGACGCGCTAAATACCGTCAGCAGTTACTACCCTGCCTCAAACCGCTATGCCACGCTCGCCTTCGAAGACAACTGGCCTCTGCAGGGCGACTACGACATGAACGATGTGGTAATCAAGTACCGCCTGAAGACGGTCAGCGTAGACGACGAGCTAACAGCGATACGCATCCAGGGCGAAGTCGTTGCCATGGGAGCCAGTTACCACAACGGTTTCGCCTTCCATATCCCAGGCTTACCCAGCGAATTAGTCAATGAGGCACTGACAGTACTAACTATCAATGGCGTGCCGCAGCTTAACTCACCAATGGAAGCCGGCAATCGCGATGCGGTCGCCATCATTGCAGAAGACCTCCACGACTACGTTACTAATGGAGAAACGTGTAAGTACTACCGAACTGAAGACGGCTGTAATTCGGGAATTCAAATGACTTTCCAGCTCGACATTCCGGTACTAGGCGGACTAAAAGCCGATGACCTCGATGAATTTCCCTTTGACCCCTTCCTATTCGGCAGCGAGGGGCACGCCCGCAACTATGTATTCGGCGAAGCGCCAGGGCGCCGCTTTGAAATTCATCTGAAGGACAAAGCCCCAACACAGGCCTTTCAATCAAACTTCTTCGGTCGCGGCGACGATGCCTCAAACCCCGGTAGCGATGAGTATTTCATCAATGAAAACGGTATGCCGTGGGCACTCAACATTCCCTACGACTGGGAACACCCCGTTGAATATATGGATATTAAATTCGCCTACCCTGAATTCCACGAGCATGTAACGTCAGGCGGCAGCAAACAACGCAGCTGGTACAAATCATCACGCGCAAACAAGAAAAACCTTTACAAGAATCGCTAGGAGAATACGACAATGAAAAACACAATGACACTGAGTTCCGCACTGATTATAGCCACGCTAACTGCCTGTGGTGGCGGCGGAGGCGGCGGAAGTAGCGCCGCCTCAGAAACGCCAAGTGCCTCATCACCCAGTAGCGCAGCGCCCACTGGTACCACCCCAAGCGGCGACAGCAGCAACGAAATCGCTAACGCGACGCCCAGCGAAGCGGCGACAACCTCGGAGCTAATCGTGCCCACCGGCTTTGATTTGGAGCAAGACTACCAGCTAACCATTTCTGCCCATGCCGCAGATTTTGGCAGCGAAAACGCCTACTTGTCTGTGTGTAGTAACTTCAGCGAAGCCAACGGCAGCTACGACGTCGATTACTCTAGCTGTATTATGAAGGCGACACTGTCACCGCAGATTGAACGTACGCTGCAAATTCCCAATGATGTGGAAACACTCGTTGCGGTAGTGTTCGCTTTAAATGGTGATAACGAGCCAGCATTTAGCCAATGGCAGCGGTCTGGCGACAGCGAGGAGTATTGGCACGTTCGCTAAAGTAAATCTAAGCCATCGCACATGAAAAAAGCCCCTTCAAGGGGCTTTTTTCATGTCTTCGTTTCAAGCTTCAAGATCAGTGTCCCCAGCGCGCCCGATAACCCCGTGAGTCAACATGAACAAAGGGGCCGTGACTGGCCGTCGCCCCGTATTCACCTAGGCCGCCACGATGTGGCCAGCCCTGCTCGCGGCTAAGCTTGTCCACCAACTCAAACAACAGACCGGCGTCGCGCTTATCGATCCGGCCGTCGCCATTGAGGTCATCCATCACCCCGTCGCGCGGCGATTCATCAATATAGAAGTCGGCTGCGCCACCGTATAAATGGCGCGAATACAGTGTTTTATTGCCGATCGCTCGGTTGTAGTAAGGCGTCCTGTAGCCACTCATAATATGAAAGCTATCGCTGCGATACCCGCGAGCATTGGTTTCCTGCAGGATACGTTCAAGCTTAATAAATAACTCTGGGCGCAATACTAGGTATTTACTTGTTCCGGGCGCTTTTTGCTTACAGACGAATTGCCCCAGGGTGAAATGTGGCGACACGCGCGTTTGAGCATTTTCAGGCGTTACCTCTACAAAGCCTGCCGGCGGAAGATATGCTTTCAAGCCCCGCATTGGCGTTTTGGGGTACTCACCAATGCGATAGCCTCTCAAATAACCGTCTTTCACCGAAGACGCAGGGTGCATAACAAACACATTTATCTTCATCTCACCCGGGCTATTCTGGCGAAAATCCAAGGGGTATAGCCCAGGAACACTGGGTGCCTGCCAAAACCACTGACCAGGATCCGACCTCGCCAGCTCGCCGGCACCAGCATGGATATCAACCCCATTTGGCACCTTGATTAGTACCTTCTCTGCAGGCAAAACCGCAATAGCGAGCGTGCGATAACTGTTATTCACACCGGCGACTTCCACGCTAAACGGCGCTTTGCCAGCATCAAAGCGCTGCTGAGCGAATAATGGCTGGCAACACAGGGTGACACTGAGCAAAAAAACATTAATAAACACATTCATTAGCGCAACACCGCCGGTTGATTTAATGCCGCCAGAACTCGGTTATCACGTTCGTAAATATCGTCAATAAAGCGCAAGTCCCCGTCGCTGTCATCGACAACAACGGTCCAATAGAGCAGATGAACGGGCATCTTATTACGCAAACTCACGGTGGTTTCTTTGCCTTGATCAACGACCGCGTCGATACGCAGCCGCGACCAATCTTTGTTGCCCGCCAGCACCCACTGGGCAAGGTCTAAAGGATCCTTCACACGAATGCAGCCCGATGAAAAATCACGCCGTGTCTTGCTAAACAAATCTCGCGCAGGTGTGTCATGAAGGTATACCGCATGCTCATTAGGAAACATAAACTTGACTGCACCCAAGGCATTGTTTTTACCGGGTGCCTGACGAAGCCGGTAGGGGAAATTTTTTGCAGTATACTGATGCCAATCGATGGTCGATGCGTCCAGAACACGCCCATCGTGGCTCAACACCTGGTAGCCAAGTTCACCAACCAGTGACCGCTTGGACTGGAACTTTGGCAAGAGGTCGTTTCTTGCAAGTTTAGATGGCGTCTCCCACCAGGGATTGAATACAAGATAAGACATATTCGAGGAGAAAACGGGCGTTTTTCGTTGGTTTCTGCCAACCACAACATCGTGTCTAGCCACGATTTCCGAACCTTCATGCGCCTCTAACATGTAATCAGCAATATTGACGCGAATATGTCGGTCGCCAAAATCATCTGGCAACCAACGCCACCTTTCCATGTTTACTCTTAAACGCTCAACACGCTCACGCGGCGTGAGATTGAGCTCCCGTATTGTCGCGGGACCCACTACACCATCTGGCTCTGTATTTGCGCGGCGCTGAAATTGTCTCACCGCGGTAACCAGCTCATCGCTGTACAACAGCGGATCAGCGGGGGCATGCGACGCATCAAGATCACCGCGCCGCTGCAAACTCTCGCGTAAAACCGGTACCTGAGGCGAACGCTCCCCCGGCCTCAACAAACCGGCAAGCTGAAGCGTAGGCCATGGCTCACCATCTGCGAGCTGCCGATAGCGCTTTAGCGCCAAACGCAACGCGCGGTAACGCGGTTGGCTTGGCAATAGCATTGCTAATGATTCTGTTATTTCGCCGCTATCGAGAGCTTGACGTAAATGAGCGACGAGGTCGCGTTTACGCCGCTTGGCAGTCCAGTCAACTTCAACAGAAACAGGGTCGACTTTGCCCTCAAGAAAGTGGGCTGCGAGGCTGAGATATGCGTCCGAGGCAAGGATATCGCGTTCGATATCGCTGATGCTTTTCATCGTTAATTTCGCGCGATGGTAATCGGCAGGGAGTAAGCCCTCGTCGAAGCTGGCATCCACCATGGCAACCAATTGACGATAATGCTGCGGAGACCACAATAATACCGAGGACGCGCCGTATAGGCGTAACACCGACGCCTTGGCATTGAGTGGCATACGCTCAATGGTAGTTGATAAAGGTGTATTGGCACTTGCCGGTGAAAAGCTCAACGACAACAGAAAAAAGACGATAACAAACTTCACAGCCCCACCCTCTTACTAATCAATATCTCAATGAAATCAAAACCTGGCTTATGGGTTTTGAGGTCTAGATACAATGTAGACGATTACGCTTTTGCGAGCCTAAATCGCCTGGGAAATACCGTTTAGTAATCGCCCTCTTGCGTGTCTTGCGCTCTCAGAATCGCCTCTTCGTGCTCAGCCATGACGGCCTTAATTTCTTCTAACACGGCATCGACATCAGCGGCCTCGCCCGGTTCACTATAGTTACCGCTAAGCTCGGTGTCAGCGTGTAACTCACCGGCTTCATAAAGTGCCCACATTTCCTCGCCATAGCGACTATCGAGCAACTCCGGCGCATATTGGCCGTAGTAGCCATTCATATTTCTCACGTCGCGCAGCAGCATGCTCTGGGCATTATTATTGGCAGCGGCATCCACCGCTTGGGGCAAATCGATAATCACCGGCCCGTAATCGTCAACTAACACGTTAAATTCAGACAAGTCGCCGTGAACAAGGCCGGCGCAGAGCATGCGCATAATGTCATGCATGATGTCTCGGTGGTCTTCTCTGGCTTGCTCGGGCGACATGCTGACATCGTTGAGACGCGGTGCCACATGCCCGCTTTCATCGCATACCAATTCCATCAGCAACACGCCGTCAAAGCAGCCATAGGGCTGCGGAACCCGAACTCCGGCGCGAGCTAAGCGGTAAAGCGCATCCACCTCGGCGTTTTGCCACACCTCTTCTTGCTGCTTGCGCCCGTAACTGGAGCCCTTTTCCATGGCTCGTGCTCGGCGGCTACTGCGCTGTTTTCGGCCTTCACGGTATTGAACCGCTTTTTTAAAATTGCGTTTCGCAGCGTCTTTATAGACCTTTGCACAACGAATATCACCGCCGCAGCGCACAACATATACCGTGGCCTCCTTGCCACTCATCAACTGACTAACGGCCTCATCGATAATGCCGTCTTCGATGAGTGGCAATAGAGCTTTAGGAGTTTTCATGGCGCCCTCAATAGCGAAACCGCAGTCGGCGGCTCAGAAAAAGAGCACCCAGTTTATCGCGCCCGGCCGTGTCGCGATATTGTCGTACAGCAATTGTTCTCAAAAAGCTCACCTAGCCCACAGCGGCAACTACCTTAGCTATCAGTGCGTTAAGATCCTGCGGCTGGTACTTAAGCACATCTACGCCCTGCGGCTCATAGTTAATGGTGGCCCCAGCACCGGCAAACATAATAGCGTTTGGCAGCATCGGGTGATCATCCGTTCGAACCTCCAACTCGCGGGGCTGGCCCACTGCTGCACACCACATTTGCAAGTAGTCTTTCCAACTGAGGTTGTCGCCGCCAAGCAAATAGGCCTTGCCGCGTTCACCGTCCACTAGCGCGTTTGCCGTGGCCTGGGCAATGGCATAAGAACTAATGTGGTTGCTACCACCCACCGGTGCAAAAAGGGGTAGATCAGCAAGGTCGCCACGCACATAGTGCACTAGCGCTGTGATATGGGGGATTTCTAGGCCCGGAATATGGCCGAGTACAAAGGGAGCATTCAAGCTGCATACGCGAAAGGTCTCGCTATTTAGCTCGCGAACGGCAACATCGGTGTTGTGGCGCGATGTCACATAATGACAGTAGCCTATACGATGCGGTGCCACTTGCGGGTAAAAGGTTCCGATATAGACCGCCCGGTTGATGCCTGCCGCTTTTGCAGCAGCAAAGAAACGCGGCACGGCCTCATCGTTATATTTGGTGTAAAAATCCTCAGGCGTGATAGAACCATCTTGAGGCAGGGCACGAATATCTGCCGCCGCCGCAAACACCAAGCTATCAAACCCCAGCAACCGGCCATCGGCGCAGTCATCATTGACGTAGTCACCCTGTAAAAAACTCAATTCAGCCAATACCGGAGTGGACGGTGGCTTACGCGCCATAATGGTCACCTCATGGCCCTTTGCCTGTAAATACAGCGATATCTCGCCGCCAATCAGCCCAGAACCACCCACTACCAATACCTTCATACTACTGCCCTCTTATATTGCTCACTGTGCTCGCCGACACGAGCGCTTTTAAATTTCGCGTGAATTGCACGTAAATCAAAATACCCTGAAACGCCGCTGCACATGACGCTGCCGCTCGGCAATTACCGTCCGCCGCTCGGCCGGGGTCAGCGATGGCGTATCCGCGGGAAAACAGCCGGGGATGTCTGAAAAAGCCACCTTTCGAGCACTGATAGTTGGCCACTGATCTTCGTCGGGCAGCTCCGGGTATGCCCAGCGATTCGACAAATAACCCCTGCGCAGGCCCGTAGTATCAATCCAGTTGGGCACACCGGGGTCGCTATGAGCAACGACCCAACGCTGCACGCCATCGGCGCCCATCGCCATCTGAAAACCATTCAAACTGCTTTGGTGGTTCGCGTAATCCGGAGATTCGCCCCACAAGTTGCTGAGATGCAGGCTGGTATAGACCGGCTCAACACTGTAGCGCGCCTCGATATAAAGCGCGTCGTTTTCGCCGAGGTCAAATATCCCACCCGCATATATATTCGTGCTCATACCTCCGCCGGTATCACCCGAAGCGGCGTTGGGTCGATTGTAGCCATTCACAGGCATCGCATAGCGGCCCTCTTGGTGACGGCCACGGCTGTTTAAAATTCGGTCGTAGAAGGCCAGCCAAAAGTGCATTTGCCCTCGAACGATTGCACCCATTTTTCTCAGTTTTCGCGCCGCACGCACACTATCTAATGGCGCGGGTTGACGGCCCTCTGAATGCAACGCGGTAATAGTGAGTTGCGCGGCCTCCTCTCTGGACCAGTCGTAAAAAAGCTGACGACCGCTAATAAAGTCCGCGTAGCGATCGTCGCCGTCAGGATCACTCGCACGGGGCGGCTTACGACTACAGATAAAATTACCGCTATAGCCAGCCGGCCTTTCCGGGCCTATAAGCAGCTCCAGTTGGCCGTCGTCTCCAAGTTGCAGAACGCTGCTGTCGAGGCTACCAAAGCCGGTGCGACGGCCGGGAGTCAGTTCTCCCAGATCACCCGTATCGCCTGCCATCGGCCCACTGTGCAACTCAAATATCAGGTATTGAGGCGCCAATGCGCCGCTGCTGGCACGCTCCTGACCGCGCCAGTGTTGAGCGTCTGCTAACTTTGCCTGCACTCGATAGTACTGGCGGCCATCAATAGCCGCATAGAAATATATGGCATCCGCATTATCGATGGTCGATTTGTTATACACCGATATCGCGTTTCGAAAAGCCGGAAAATTTGCGTCGTCATGGAAGGCCCGCTCCACAGCACTGTGCATAAACCCAGCCAGATAGCGGTAGCCCTCTGCCAGGGTTCGGTCATCGCCATCCGGCGGGAAATATTCCGACTGATCAATGGCATCACGGGCGCTCTGAATGTTGTCAATAAAGTCGTCCCATGCCTCACGCAATAATTCCCGGCTTTGCTGATTTCTTGAATGTTGATTCGCAGCAGTCATCATTTGCTCCCGTAAAGGTTAGGGCTTCGAAGGGCTTGGCTCATCGACTTGTTCACTGAGTCGCGGCCACTGGTACTCGTCAAAAAGCGTCGTCAACTCTCTCTCTATGTCATCTACTGACACTGCGTAGTCATCAATACTGTATGTAAACGCGGACTTGTGGCTGCGCTCCCGCTCCTGCTGAGCACAGAGATAAGCTTCGAAAGCCGGTGAAATTTCAAGCCCCAGGCGATGGTAGATATCATGTACCGTGTTGCGCGGCTCAGAAACTAATTGCCGATAATCGACAAAGGCAGTGGCAGCGTGCGATGCCAGCACAGCTTTAGGGTGACGCATCGATTCGTAGGAGATCTCCGTCATAACGCGCATTGAGTCGCGATATTGCTCCTCTCGCCAACCCCGGCCCTTCCAGTTCAGCTCCAACAGGCGCAACGTACTCGGAATACACTCGTTTGGGTTTCGCAGCATCACCACAAAGCGCGCATCAGGAAACGCTTCTTGCAAGGCGCCAACCCAACCACACATCAATGGATTTTTACTAAGATGGGTACGATGACCGCCGTTAAGCAACAACTGGCGCTTCACACACTCCCGATAGTGATGCATCCAGCGACGGCGTTTCTTCTCCGGCATCTGGTCGACATGAAACAGGTCAACCTTGTCCATCATTGGCACGTCCAATGCCCACTGCTGGGTGACAAACGCCGCACGCATCACGAATTGATCTTCCTCGGCATTCCACAGGCTCATATTGTGGATATGCCGAGTGGAGCCAAAGGTTTTGTCATCCCAGCGCTTTAAACGCTTTAAACACGGACCTCCCAACAGGGCATCCAAACGGCCGAGAGCACGGATGACTTTTTTCTGCAGAAGTGAAGGAAAGAATAACTCCCAGTACAAAAAGTAACTAAATTGATTGGCGTCGGCAGCCAAAAGGCGGTGCGCCAAGGTTGTTCCGCTGCGCGCATGCCCAACAATAAATACCGGCCGATCGACAGACTGTCGCCATAGGCGCGGAAACAACACATAGTCGAGCAGGAAACACAGTGCGTGGAAACCACTAGTGAGTGGCACAATGACTAGCAGGCGCAGCAGCGTCCGCCGCTTCCCCGACCACTGCTGCAAGGACCAGACATGGCGCAGCACGCGAAAGTAATAATCGACATCAAAGTACACAGAAAGGCTCCTAATCTGCGGCGTGAAGTGACAGACTAGGCGAGATACAAATGGCTAAACAACTGGCATTTTCACAGACAAGCAAGAACCACAAGCCATTGATTTATATATAAATAACAGAAAGAATCAGTCAGAAAACGCTGGCACTTATATTTTTGAGTTCGACTATGGCCGATAAAACTCCTCCACGCGCTCGCAAACGCCCCAAGCAGAGTCGATCGTTATTTACCGTTAACGCAATTCAGCAAGCCTGCCTGAAAATTTTGCGTGACGAAGGCGCCGACAAACTCACCACCCAGCGCATCGCTGATGTCGCCGGGGTGAATATTGCGTCGCTATACCAATACTTTCCCTGCAAGGAGGCCATCCTATCTGATGTCTACGATGCTGCACTGGACGATTTAGCGCAGCTCGCCCGCCAGCGCTTTACAGAAATTCAAGCGCGGGCAAACGCCTCGCTACGAGAGGGGCTTGCGGCGATTATTGATATGGAGTGCGAGCAACTATTAGTTCTGCAAGAATTAGAACCGACATTTTTTAAAGAGTATCAACACAATTTCGACGCTCACCAACGCATCGACCAACTGACACAATCATTAAACAACCCGTCATGGGAAACTTGGCTGGATGATTGGCTATGTAAGCATGAGTGCACAGGCAACCCGAAATTGCGCAATTTGCTGCTGCGTCAAACCCTGCAGGGCAATTTGCGAATCGCCGTTCAGCAGCACCCCGAGCTGCTTGCCAGTAACGAATTTCGCGACGAGCTACTCAACCTTTTGATGGCCTATCTGCAAGCTACGCCCAAGCCGACCAACGCTTCCTAATCAGTTGTATCAACGAGCGCGTGCAGCAATACGACGATATTCTCGATAGTTAGGCGTCCAGAAGCTGCGTTCTATATCCGCCTGCAATTCCTCGTCACTGCGCTCACGTGCCAAGCCTTGTGCCTGAGCCACTTTGGCGACGGCAAAGGCGATAGCACGACTCAACTCGGCGAGCTCAGTTAGCGGCGGCAGCACTCTATTTAGTTTATCGTGATACTGGGTAGCGGCCTCAGCAAGGCAGCGACTGGCGGCCATTAACATTTCGTCGCTAACGCGGCTGGCACGGCTGGCCACCACTCCCAAACCAATGCCGGGGAAGATATAGCTGTTATTACACTGCGAAATTTCGTAGCGCTGCTGCGCGTATTCCACCGCTGAGAACGGACTGCCAGTGGCGACGACAGCCTGTCCATTGGTCCATTCAAGAATCTGCTGCGGCCGCGCTTCAACATGCTTTGACGGATTACTTAATGGCAGGATGATGGGCCGCTCACAACGCTGATGCAGACGGCGAATTGCCTCTTCGGTAAACAGACCGGGCTTGCCGGAAACACCTATCAGTACGCCCACATCGATATTGCTAACAACATCCTGCAGACTGGGATAGTCGCCATCATATTGCCAAGCCGATACCACCGATTCGGGCTGGGCCAGCGCCGACTGAAAATCCAACAGCCCGTCCATACGCTGCATCAGTAAGCCATAGCGGTCGATCATGTAGAGCTGGGCGCGGGCTTCGGCGTCGCTCAGGCCCTCTTCGACCATTGCGCGAATCAATTGCTCGGCAATGCCACAGCCGGCCGAACCCGCACCGACGAACACGATATTCTGATCCCGCAGTCGTTCGCCCTTGCGCTTACACGCGGAAAGCACCGTCCCTAAAGTCACGGCAGCGGTTCCTTGAATATCATCGTTAAAGCAACAAACACGCTCTTTATGCCGCTGCAAAATCGGCATGGCATTGGGCTGAGCAAAATCTTCAAACTGAATCAGCACTCCTGGCCAGCGCTGTTGCACCGCGTCGATAAACTGGTCAACAAAGGCGTTGTACTCATCCTTTTCAATACGCGGGTGGCGCATGCCCATATACATGGGGTCATCGAGCAATGTTTGGTTATTCGTGCCCACATCCAACACAACCGGCAATGTATAGGCGGGGCTAATTCCGCCGCAGGCGGTATACAAAGATAATTTGCCAATCGGAATACCCATTCCCCCAATGCCCTGGTCGCCCAAACCCAACACGCGCTCACCGTCGGTGACTACCAGCACTTTTACTCGGTCCTTACTGACGCTGTGCAAAATGTCATTCAAGTAGTCACGGTCTTCATAGGAGACAAAGATGCCGCGGGCACTGCGATAAATGTCGGAAAAATGCTCACAAGCCTCACCCACCGTCGGGGTGTAGATAACGGGTAACATCTCTTCGAGGTGGTCATTCAGCAGGCGATAGAACAGGGTTTCATTATTGTCTTGCACCGCCCGCAGGTAGATATGTTTATTAATCGGTTCATCGAAGCTGCAGTACTGCATATAGGCACGTTCGACTTGCTCGTCGATATTTTCGTAGCGCGGCGGCAACAGCCCCATCAAATTAAAGCTTCGACGCTCCTTTTCAGTAAATGCCGAGCCTTTATTTAGCAGCGGGGTTTCCAACAACATGGGGCCTGCGTAAGAGATATACAGCGGTTTCTCAGAATTCATAATGGACTCGTATCGGAGGGGCACAAACAACTTCTCAGCGCCGTCATTCTAAACATGAATAACACCAATCACAAAATAAATACCACTAAAGTCTATGCGACGATCGCCAAGCTCGCACAGGGTAACACGCCCCATGCAAGCTGCTATGCAAGCTGCAACGCAAGCTGAAATCCGGGCGCTGAGGTAAAAAAATATTCAATATTTTCAACTATTTAATTAAGGAACAAAATTTGCACCAAATCACCTATGAGATTCACACACCGCCCAAGACATGGCGTTGGAGCTTTTAAAATGCGTAATATCGGCAACCACCCCAGCCCTATTGAGTCGTCTCGCATACTCATCGTCGACGACTCACCTATCGAACTGTTCCGAATGGAGGCGCTACTGAAGGGGCACCATTTTGAGACCCTATGCTGTAACGACCCCAACGAAGCACTGCAAATTTTACTGGTTGAGCATATCGATATTGTGCTTTGCGACTGGCAAATGCCTAAGGTCAGTGGATTGGAGCTCTGCCAAACCATTAGTCATAGCCCCGCAATGGGGGCGCCCTACTTCATTATGCTAACGGGGCGTAAAGAGCGGGCGGACATGATCGCAGCCATGGACGCGGGCGCTGACGATTTTATCTGCAAGCCCGCCGCCAGCGAAGAGCTTCGTGCACGCATTCAAGCAGGCTTGAGACGCTTGGACAGAGAGCGCTCCATGATAGTGTGCCAAGAGAAGCTACTTCACTTCGGTGAATAAATACACCATTAGCGCCTCGCGCTGCGCTTCATTTAAATTTAGCTGAGGCATCGGTGGTGTTGGCGTTAGAAAAAAGCGCATTAAGCTCTGCGCTGAATAACGCTCCCCCAACCCGCGCAGGGGGCGTAACCCCTTGCCCTCATGACACTCGGCGCAGGCATAGCGTTCATACAGGCTGCCCCCCATTGCGACGAGGCGCTCACGATCGCGCTGACTATAGTCGCGCAGTGGGTCTGCTTCGTCGCGCTCTGGCACGGTATTCACAGCCACGCGACTGGCTTCACCGCGGTGCACACGATAGACCCGGCCACTGTAATCATCGGAGATAAATATCTCCCCACTTGTCGCCTCGACAATATCCACCGGGCGACCCAGCAAGCGGTCGGACTGTAAGAAGTCACTCAAAAAGTCGCGCTGGACAATACTGCCGTCTTGCTGCCAGTGGAGTGACACCACTTTATAGCCATCTGGCTCGCTGCGATTCCAGGAGCCGTGCAAAGCCACTAGCGCAGAACGCGCGTACGGCCCATCCTGGTGCCGCAAAAAACGAATACCGAGTGGGGCATTATGCGCGGGGAAATTATGGGCAGGTGGCCTGTTTTGTGGCAGTCCTTGCGGAATTTTCTCTCCGAATTCAGGGTCCAGCTGATCCGCATTGTAATAGGGCCAACCATAGAAACCGGCCTTCACAACCTCGTTCAGCTCGCAGGGCGGGAAGTTGTCACCCAACAAATCACGGCCATTATCGGTGGCAAAAAGCCGCTGATCCCAGGGCGTCCAGTCAAAGCCAACACTGTTGCGCAGACCGCGCGCATAAATTTCCAGACCACTGCCATCAGCTTGCATCCGCATGATTGTCGCGCGCTGCGGATCACTTTCTTCACACACATTACAGGTGGACCCGGAACTGAGGTACAGCCAACCATCTGGACCAAACGCTATGGTTTTTGTCCAATGATTGCCGCCGTCGCCAAACCCGCTCACCAACCGCTGGTAATCGCCTTGAATGCGGCCACCACTATCCAGCGCCACGCGACCAATTGCATTCGACTCGGCAACGTATAAGTGATTATCTCGCAATGCCAAGCCATGCGGCCGCGTCAGCCCCGCCAGCACGACCTCTTGAGCGTCGGGCAGGCCATCGCCATTTTGGTCTGCAGCAAGACGCAGCACTTCACCGGTGCGCGGGCGACTGACAAAAAGATCGCCATCTGAGGTGATGGCAAGAAAACGAATATTTCCCAGACCGCTGGCATACACATCAACGCGATACCCCTCCGCAACCGCGAGATCAGTACCGCTACCCGTCGACTCGGCATCGCTGTAGCCAACTGCCGCATGCAACAGGGCCCGAGAGGCCGTTGCCATCCCTGGCGAGCCGAATTGAATCAAGACAAACGGACTGGCAACAATCAGGATCAGGCAGAGCAACAGCGCAGAAAAAACAAAAACCAACGTGCGTTTCAAAAGAGTATTTCCCCTTAGTGTTTATTTCGATTCACCGGCGCCTTATTTAAGGCTCACGGGCGCTTAGCCAGTGGCGTGTGGCGGCGACGAATCGGGCAATTGAGCCAGCGACGCGTCAACCAGATCCTGAAGCTCTCGCAACACGACAGTGAACACCGACAAATCCTCGGCCGCCGCGATTCTGACACTATCGATGATGGTACGGTAACGACTCAAGCGCGTCTGGTTGTCAGTTTGCCAGCTATCGAGTATGTCAGACAAACTCCGTTGTGCATCGCTCAATAGGCCAATGCTTAGCTGGCGCAACAACGACTCCAGGCTATCCACATAGGACTCCCGCGCCAGATCCTGCCAACGCCCGCCCGGCTGCCAGGATATTAATACCTGCAACGCCCAATCCATTTGCAAGGTTTCTAGCAGAGCAAACTGCAACTTGCTAAAACGCTCCGCCGGACAATTCACTTCCAGGGCGGCATCCACGCAGCCTGGCAGCATAAAATAGGCATCAAACGCCGCAATGGTGGTCGCCAATTCTTCCGGCACCCCGGCCTCCATCCAGCGGGCGCTTCTGCTGCGGTATTCCTCCGCCCATACACCGCTCAGATTCTCGACCACCCCTGGCATTAGCGCGGCGAAGCCCGGCTGCATTTTCTCTATCTGCCGCGATGGCTGTATATGGTGGACATTTCGTAAAAACCAGCGCGTGCTGCGTCGCCCAAGGCGCATAATCTGGTGAAACAAGGCGTACTGCACGGCGCTATCAACACGTTGGTCTAACGCTTCTACGTTGCGCCACAGCGCTTCAATACCAAACAGCTCAACAACGGTAACAAACGCACAGGCTGTTTCTACCGCTGTTGCCCCCAGGGAGATTTCCTGACGATGGCTATAGCGAAAGCCCATGATATTCACCAGCTCATTGGCCAACTGTGTGGCAATGATTTCCTTGGCCAGACGGTGGTCGCGAATTTGTGACGCGTAGTCGCGACGAAGACGCTGAGGGAAGGCGCGGTATACACGCTCAAGTAGCCAGGGGTCGTCGGTATCCGCCAGCGCCATTAACTGTTCCTTAAGCTCAACTTTGGCGTAGGAAACCAGCAGCGCTAATTCCGGTCGCGTCCAGCTTTTCCCCTCGCTGTGCAGCTCGTTAATACGCTCGTTGTCAGGTAAAAACTCCAGCTCTCGATTCAGCGCCCCCGTCTCCTCCAGATGCTCGACAAAGCGAAGGTAGTCGTGATGGTGCTTTTCGCGGCTATAGCTGGCCAGGCTGATCGCCAGGGTCTGACGGTAGTTGTTATGCAACACTAAGGACGCCACGTCATCCGTCATATCAGCAAGCAACTGATTGCGCTGCTTGGACGTTAAGTCCTCAGACTCTAGCTGTGCATTGAGCAGAATCTTTATATTTACTTCGTGGTCGGAACAATCCACGCCAGCAGCGTTATCGATAAAGTCGGTATTGCAAATACCGCCATTGCGGCAAAATTCCAGACGCCCGAGCTGGGTAACGCCGAGATTTCCGCCCTCACCAAATACCCGGCAACGCAACTCGCTACCATTTACCCGCAAGGGATCATTGGCACGATCACCGACATCAGCATGACTTTCCTCAGAAGCTTTTACATAGGTGCCAATGCCGCCGTTCCAAATCAGATCCACCTTCGCCTGCAGCAGGCGGCGAATCAATTGCGTGGGTGTGAGTGCCGCGTCATCACAGGCTAATAACTGCTGCATTTCCGGCGACAATGGCACCTGCTTGGCGCTGCGCGAGAATACGCCACCGCCCGCCGAGATTAATTCGGTATTGTAGTCGGCCCAACTTGACCGGGGCCGCTCGAATAAGCGTTTGCGCTCCTGCCAGGAGGTTTCGGCATCGGGCGCTGGATCAATAAAAATATGCAGGTGGTTGAAGGCGGCAACCACCCTCAGCGACTTGGATAACAGCATGCCATTACCAAATACATCCCCGCCCATGTCGCCGATACCGATCACCGTCACCGGATCGCGCTGCACATCAATGCCAAGCTCACGGAAATGCCGCTGCACCGCAACCCAAGCGCCCTTGGCGGTAATTCCCATCGCTTTGTGGTCGTAACCGTTACTGCCCCCAGAGGCGAAGGCATCGCCCAGCCAAAAGCCGCGACTGAGGGCAATATCATTGGCAATATCGGAAAAACTCGCCGTGCCCTTATCCGCTGCAACCACTAAGTAGGGATCGTCATCATCACGGCAAACAACAGACTCGGGCGGCACCACACGATCGCCCTCGCGGTTATCGGTAATATCCAGCAGGCTGCCAATAAACAATTTGTAGCAGGCCACGCCTTCGGAAAACAACTCTTCACGCGACTCAAGCTGCGCCGAGCGTCGGGCGACAAAGCCCCCCTTAGCACCGGTGGGAACTATGACGGCATTTTTCACCTGCTGCGCTTTTACCAGCCCCAGGATTTCGGTGCGGTAATCCTCCAGGCGGTCAGACCAGCGTATGCCGCCTCGCGCAACTTTGCCGCCCCGCAGATGGACGCCCTCCACACGCGGCGAAAACACAAATATCTCGTATTCAGGGCGGGGGGCTGGCGCAAAGCTAAGATCGCGAGTACTGATCTTCAACGCAATACAATCGCGGTATTGCAGCGCGTCATCCTGTTGAAAGAAGTTACACCGCAGCGTGGCGTCGATACACTCAAGGTATTGCCGGAGCACCTGGTCCTCATTGAGGTTTTGCACTTCATCCAGCGCATGAAGAATGCCGTCTCGTAGCTTATTTTCGCGCTCTTCACTGCTTTTTTGTGCGCCGCGCCTCGGGTCAAACAGGCAGCGAAACAAGGCCATTAAATCCCGAGTTATATCGACATTGCTGCTCAATACCGAGGCGATAAAGTCTAAGCTCAGCAGTGAGCCGAGCTGTTTGATGTAGCGCGCATAGGCGCGAATCAGCGCTACAGAACGCCAGTCCAACCTGGCACCAATGACTAGACGATTAAAGCTGTCATTCTCGGCCTTGCCCTGCCAGATCGCGCGCAAGGCGTCTTCATAGCTGTCGCGCACTGACTCCAGATTAAGCTTCCTACCGCCGCCCAGGTCGTGCTCCAACACGAAGTCGTGCATCCAGATATCACTTTCACCGTCCGGGCAAATTTGATACGGGTGCTCCACCACTACCCGCGAGCCCATTTTTTCCAACATCGGCAATATATCTGACAACTGCAAGGATTCTTCACGATGAAATAGCTTTAGCCGCAGGCGATTATCGTCACTGCCGGCCTGATGAAAAAGGCTAATGCTGATATCGCTGCTGTCTGTAAGGCGCCGACAGAGCTCGATATCATTCACCGCCAGCAGCGGCGAAAAACGATCCTGATAAGCGGCAGAAAATGCCTGCTGGTATTGCATGGCTAGCGAGCGCCCGGTTTCCTCGCCATGACGCTCAATACACAGCTCGGTAAAGCGTTGACGCCAGTCCCGACACAATTCAATAATCTCAGCTTCCAGCGCTCCGCGATCTAGCTGCCGAAATTGTTGATCGTGAATGCGGAAAACTAACTGCATGCGCGCCAGCACCGATTCCGACAGAAACTGCGTGGACAACTCACAATCGCTACTGCCAATGGCTTGCCCGAGCAGTCGCTCGATGTCCTTTTCCATTTTTACCGCTTCGCGCGGCAAGTAAACAATGCAGCTCACGAATTTTTCAAAGCGATCAACGCGCAGCACCAATTTCACTGCCCGCCGCTCGTAAATTTTCCAAATCGCCAATAGCGCTTCGAGCAGGTCGCTTTGCTCAGCCTGAATGAGCTCATCTCTGGGGTAGCGCTCAATGATCAGCGCGAAGGTTTTGCCATTGTGGCTGGCGCCATCGAGTTGGGAGTGGTGTCGCAACCATTGCGCTTTGCTACGCAGCAGCGGTATTCGCTCGACACTGTGGTAGTACATACCTGCGGTATACAGGCCGAGCACCCGTGTCTCTCCAACCGCCTCACCCTGCTCATTGAAACGTTTTATCACGATATAATCGGCGTAAACGTGGCGGTGCACCGTAGATTTCTGCGAGGTTTTCGTAAACGCCAATGCCGATCGCTGAGCATAAAAACCGGCAAACCCTTCACACAACTCATTCAATGCAACAGCGGGCAGCGGCGCGCGTTTGCCCATTAAGCCCAACTGATTATTCGGCACCTCGGCAATGTAGGGTTGATCATTTTGGCTAGAGAGAAGAAAGTCCGACATTCCCAAAAACGTGAAATTGCCATCGCGTAGCCAACGCAGAAACACAGCTTCTTCGTTATCTGCTCCAAAGGTTTGCTCACTTTCGTCTATACAGGCCTGTAAACGCTCAAGCATCGACGGGAAGTGCTCGACAACTCGCTCAACATCGTTGCTCGCCGCTCGCAGATCAGAAGTCAATGCGTGGAGCACGCTCTGATCACTACAGGTGTCTATCAATACGTAGCCAACACTTTCGCAACAGGCGTCACTATTGCGGCTCGTCGATAGCGACTCTAACCTTCCCTCAGGGCTGCGCTCCACCCACATTAAATTGCTCTCAAACACGTGCACATTTAAGTTGGAGTTATTCAGCGCGATACGCAGAGAATCAACGAGAAATGGGCGATCGGGCTGGCAGTAATAGATTACCGTGTGCTTACTCAACCAGCCGTCGCTTTCCAGGTCCGGATTAAATACTTTGACCAATGACTCCGATTCAGCGCGCTGGGAGACAAAGTCATATAAGCCATACAACAAACCGAAGTTGGCATCTGCCTCCCAAGTCAGCTGACTCTCGTCAGGGTGAACATGTACCACCTGATCGAGAAACTGGCGAAAAACCTTCGCGTCTCTACCATCTAGCTGTTTATCCGCAACCGTCGAGATACGCTTTAGTAATTGCTGCCTAACATTCAGGTTTGTCATATCACCGGTCTCACTCGACAAAAAAGCAAAGCGGCCTATCAGAAAAGCCGCTCAACCTGAGTCTAGCAGCTGCCTGATAGGCCGCCCGCCCGACCGCAAGCGCCGTCACCCCGGGCAACAAAAGCGTATTAGTATTCGCGAATAATCACCCGCGTGTTCCAGTCATTGCCCTTACCATGAACCCGGAGGCCTTTGTGGGGACGATAGCCGCCCTTATGGGGATGACGGTCGTAGCGACTGTTGTGGTGACGCCAGTAATCGCGTTTGTGGTGGTATTTACCATAGTGGGGGCGGCTGTAATGGTAGGCGCCGTCGTCATAACCATCGCGATAACCGGATCGGTAGGCGTGGCGATAGCCGTGTCGGCGATTGGGGTGTTTGACTACCGCGTGACCACAGTGCGCGTGGTGGCGGTGTACATACCTCACGTCACTGTCGTGCGCGGCATAGACAACGGCAGCCCCCAACAAAACCGCCGCCGCGACGTCTGCATTATCGGCCTGAGCGTGATTTGGCGTGGCAAATACGGCAACTAGTGCCAGCGCAATCCCCGCCAAGAGGTAGTTTCTGGACGCCCCTCTAAATGTCTTGTTCATCGCTATATCCTCCATTAGAGTTTTTAGCCTAATCTTGCTTGGCTTAACCTCAACTGAAGGGCATTGATTTCGCGACTAATTGATACCGCCCAATCACCAGGAATCCGCCATGAGTCACCCCAACCCCCAACCAGAAGACACCTTAGTGATGACGATTGCTATCAATGGTTACGGGTTGCTTTATCAGCGCAATATCGCGAGCCAGCGCCGTTATGCCGAGCGCAATCACTATCACTACCAAGCGGTCACACGTCCGTACTACAGCCCACTGGGCATGGAGGTCGCATGGCTAAAGCTCCACCTGATTCGTTACGCCATGCTAAGTGGCTATAAACAAGTACTATTTGTTGATGCAGATGCATACATTCAGCCGCAGTGCCCTCCTCTAAACGAAGCCGTTCAAGATGGATATAGCATCTACGCCGCGAAGGGCTACAGCAACAGAGTGAACTCAGGAGTGCTGTTATTGCTATCGTGCCCTGAAAGCATCGCTTTTTTAGATCGTGTTATCGGCATGCGTGGCAAAGCGATTCCTGACGGTGACGACGTAGGGTGGGGAGAAAATGGACACGTAATCCACTGTTTGAAGGACGAGCCCCATTTTTTCGAACTCTCTAAGAAGTGGAACAATAATAGCGACCCTGCCGTAGCGGACTATATCCGCCACTTCAGTGCAGGCCCTCTAAGGCAACACTACCAATTTAGTTGGCCTGCCAACGCACTATTTACTTTCCTCAAGTTGGCAAATGGCATTCGTCGCCGCTTTTCATCTCGAGACCTAAATATCGCCGTTGAACTCGAAAAGCTCACACGCCAATGCCTAGCGCACTACCCGCAATTGGATTATGCGCACCGATAAGCCTTTAGCCCGACAAAGGTCTCGCCAGGAAAAACAGGGCTATGACAACGCAGCAGCCTGGTGAGTGGCTTGTAGATGCTTGCCAACCCCGCTTTCGCGCCTACATGACAAAAAGTTATAGCGCCGGCACTTGAAGTATTTTTACACTATGGTGTAAAAATACTTCAAGGTAGAAAAACTACTTATAACAATAAATAAACGGCGGCGTATTGCAGCCCGCCATTCGCCGGAGAGTCATCGTGGATTATTTTACACGCCCTAGCCTCAGTGCTATCGCCGGGGGCATCGCCCTCGGCCTCAGTATTAGCCCGCTCGCCAGTGCCGCCGAGCCAGCCGCTGCCAAACCTGCACAAAAAGGTGTGCTGGAAGAGGTGCTGGTGACAGCGCGAAAGCGCAGTGAAAGTATGCAGGACATCCCTATTGCCGTTACGGCGATTAGCGCCGATAGTCTCCGCGAGCGCGGCATTAGCAACACCAGCGAGTTAACCAAGTCAGTTCCCAGCCTCGAGATTCGCAAGGGTCAAGCCAATCAAATTTACATTCGCGGCATTGGTGAGCGCACCGGTTTTGCCCGCGTTGACCCCACGGTAGGCGTGTATTTAGACGATTTATTCCTACCCCGCTCAGACGGCCAGCTACTCGATACCGTCGACATCGCCAGCATTCAGGTATTACGTGGCCCACAGGGAACACTATTTGGCAAAAACACCACCGGTGGCGCCATGGTGGTCAGCTTGCAAAAACCCGACTCAGAACCCGCTGCTTACGTCGAAGCAGGCGTCGGCAACTACGCCCAGCGGCGCTTAAAAGCTGGCGTCAATTGGCCAATCAGTGATCACTTTTTCACCCGCGCGGCGATTAACATCACCAAAGACGACAAACTTATGTCACCATGGAATTCGTATGTATTTGCGGTATTTGAGTCAAAAATACTTTAAAACGCTCTTTTCTATTCTTTATGCAGCAGTTAGCACATACGAAATCTAAGATTCGATATTCATCCGAAATTAATCAGTGCCGTCGCGATAATTATGCATACGTTATCCTTGTTAACTGAAGATACCAAACCTCGTAACAGGGAACAGAGGGACCCGATATGGCAGAAAGGTGAATCGCCACCAGTCCTCTAGATACTCGCCAGCCTCTCGTGGTGTTGCCTCTCGTACTCTACAGGCGAGAGCTGGTTATTAAAACCATGCCGCCGCTTACTGTTGTAAAACAATTCAATGTAATCAAATATGTCACTGCGAGCTTCGTCTCGTGTGTTGTAGATTTTGCGTTTGATCCGCTCGCGTTTCAGTAATTGAAAAAAGCTTTCCGCCACCGCATTGTCGTGACAATTACCTCGCCTGCTCATACTGCCTTCAAGGCCATGAGCTTTCAGAAATGCGCTCCAGTCATGACTTGTATATTGGCTCCCCTGGTCTGAATGCACTGTAACCATCGTCGTGGGATTGCGCCTCCAGATCGCCATGAGCAATGCATCAAGCACCAGCTCTTTGGTAATCCGCGATTGCATAGACCAGCCAATCACTCGCCGTGAGAACAGGTCTACAACCACAGCAAGATACAACCAGCCTTCGTGAGTTCGGATATGGGTTATATCGGTCACCCAGCTCTGATCCGGCGACTCAGGATTGAACTGTCGTTGCAAGCGATTGGGCGTAACAATATGTACGGCACCATTTGGCGCTCGTGGTTTCCGGTATCCGACCTGAGCCCGAAGCCCTGATTGCTTCATGAGTCGGTGTACTCGATTTGGCCCGCAGTGCTCTCCATGGTCACGCAGATCGCTATGTATCTTGCGATACCCGTAGACGCCACCGGATTCCAGCCAGAACTGTTTAATCAGACCTGTCAGGCGCTCATCGGCCTTGCGGCGCTTGGATTTGGGTTGTTTAAGCCAGGCATAGTATCCGCTGGGATGAACATCCATAAGTCCGCAGAGAGTGAGAACCGGTAGCCGGGAAGCCTGCTCTCGAATAAAGGCGTACCTCACTCGGGGTGGCTGGCGAAGTACGCCGCGGCTTTTTTTAGAATGTCGCGCTCCTCCGTGACTCGTTGGAGCTCTTTCTTTAATCGCCGAATCTCAGCTTGCTCGTCAGCCTTGGCCTGATAGTCGTTGGCTTCAGGTCCGTACTTCTTGATCCAGGCATACAGACTATGCGTTGTGGCGCCAAGTCGGCTGGCAACCTCCGCGACACTGTGACCGCGATCGGTAACCTGTTTGACCGCTTCTATCTTGAATTCTTCTGGGTAACGCTTGTTGCTCATACATAGCTCTCTTTAAGCCATTTTCTCTGGCTGGGAGGTATCTAGTAAACTGGGGGCGATTCAAACTCCATGCTGATTCGCTTATGGAGGTAACGCCGCGACCAGATCCATTTTTGAAAGCTCTTGAAATTAATATTCTTAGAGCAATTCCTCAGGGGGATGTGTCGGCTTCTGCTATTGCAAACATATTAGATATGCCGTTGCGTTCTTTTTATCGGCGCTTAGATCAGCGGAGTATAAATTATAGGCACTTTTTACAAACACTGCGTTATCAATTGGCAAAGCAGTATTTGGCAAATAGTCAGCTTGAATTGGCGGAAATATCTCAATTATTGGGGTATTCTGAGCAAAGCGCCTTTGGTCGTGCATTTAAACAATGGCATGGCGCTACCCCAAACCGGTATAGGCGGTTAATTGAACTGGAGCGCTCAAGGCCGCAGCGGGAAAGTTAATTACGATTAATTGAGTATGGGATAATTTTTGCAAAGTAGAGGTGGGTTTCTGGATAGAGTTAGGCTTTAGGAGTCTGGGTGATTTTAGGATTTGAATATGAGTTAGCGCCCTCTATAAGCCAGCCGACGAAAATAATTGTTTGTTCTACTATTCGCTCTCTATCTTTGGGCTCTTCTAAGTAATCTAAGGCTGCGAATAGTGTATGTTGCGCTATTAGGCGTGTCAGTATTAAAAGTGTTTCGAAATTTGGTAGTGAGTCGTTTTGACCAAGTTTGCTTAGATCCTCCGCTCTATCTAGCGCAAAATCATCCAGCATGCTTTGTAGTGCTCTTCTTAAGCTCGGCAAACTGCCATGTATTTCTCTAGCGCAGAATATTACGCCTAGAGGATGTTCGCTGACGTAGTTAAAATAGTGTTGTGTTGAGGCTCTAATCATATCCTGGGTGTTACCTCCAAAGGCTTTCGCAGCCAGTTGAAGTTCAGCCCTGAGCTCGCTAGCTAGCAGCTCTACTAGTGCTAGGGCGATGTCATCTATTGATTGAAAGTGTCGATAAATTGCTGTGTGGTGCATGCCGGCCTCGCGTGCTAGCTCGCGTAGTCCAATATTTGAAATTGATCGATGCTTTTCGCCAAGCCGCAGTGCCGCCTTCAGTAGCCGGTCACGTCCGCCAATGGGATTGCGGATATTGCTGGGCTGGGGTTTTTCAACTTTATCACTTGAACTCACACTGTTGTCCTGTTTATTTTGTCGGTCGAATTAAATCACAACGCCACTCATATTGACAATTATGTGCTCTAGTGGTTATATTACTGGGCGTCACCAGTTGGTTACTTTGTGAGGTCGAGGTTATAGTTAAGTTTTTGCAGGGCGCGTTATTTAGCTATCGCGGCTATTTTTGTAAAAATTTAGGCTGAACAGAAAAACGTATAAATCCGATAAGGATATGAGTTTTATACAATAAGAATGGATTCCGCCATGATTAAGTTTTTAAACGTCTGGAAGGTAAGGCCCTTCGCGCTTTTTGTATTCGCTGTATTGTCAATTCAAGGTTGTCGGGAAAATAATAAAATTAATGAAAATCAGTCGATTGATGTCGATCAATTGGCTGGTTTGCCATCAAATATCATTCCTAGACCTGGCCCGCCAATTCTTTACGCGCCACCGCCAGTCGCTCCACAGCTTAGCAATACCGGTGTTTGGAATGCGCAGCCTATTCTGATTTCCGGCGCGACTGCTTATCGCTCAGGAGAATTTATCTATCAGGATTGGCTGTTTGACGATCACGGTGCTGCTGGAACTCAGGATTTCACAGACCCTCAAGGACTGGGGAGCACCAGCTATATTTTTTCTCGTAAAGCGGGAACATTAACCTATCCGACGAATTCGGCTTATGCCAATAATGCTGCCGATCTCGTTGAGCTGCGGGTACGAGCTTTAAACAATGCGACGGCTTTTCGGCTAACGCTAAATACAATGATGGAGCCAGAGCTTTCCGCATTCACGCTTGCGATTGGCGCCTCCGATGAACCTGTAGATTGGCCTCTCGGCGCGGGCGTTAGGTCGCCTGCAGTTATCTTTGTCACAGTACATGGCAATGAAGCGGTTGCCCATAAAGCAAGTGACTTAACTGTTATAGAGGCTGATATCACTGTAAATGTGGATCGAGTGCGGCGTCAGATTGAGGTAAGAGTTCCCCACGGTATATGGCGTCCAGGTCGAGGTAAAGTTCGTTTGGCTGCGGGTGTAGGATTATGGGATTTGGAGTCTGGCCAGTATCTTCAGCCGGGGTTGATCGCAAATGACACTACGCCAGGCGGCGCAGCCATTTCTGGGGCGGCACTGTATAACGTAGCATTTCGTGAAGAACCCATGCCGCAATTTACTGCCAAGAGCGGTAGAACAATTGTTGGTGCTGCTGCGCAGGCGTTAGCTGAAGCGCATTTTTGGCGGGAACGAGCGCAGGCAGATGCGCTCAGCTCAGGCGATATAAGCGCGTTCTATGCGGTTGTCGATTTTGCAAAACTTATGGACTCCATCACGGATGAATCCGGTGTGCCGTTAACGGGGCACATGAACCGAATCTTTGCTAGTAGGTTTGAGTACGGGCAAGGCGTTGATTACGCTCGTCAATGTGGAATTGGAACGACGGGGGAGTGTGATGGGCCTCTTATTGGGCAATTGCAGCCCTATGCGATCTATGTGCCGCGAACGCCCCCATCCGTGGAGGGTTATGGCCTAACATTATTACTACATGCCCTGTCGGCTAATTTTAATCAGTATTTAGGTAGTCGGCACGCAGAGCAGTATGGTGAGCGCGGTCGCGGTAGTATTGTTATAACGCCTGCGGCGCGAGGGCCTGATGGTTTTTACATCGACATGGCTGAAGCTGATGTATTCGAAGTCTGGGCTGATGTTGCGCGTCATTATAAACTTGACCCAGAATGGGTTGCTATGAGCGGGATCTCTATGGGTGGCATTGGAAGTTTCCGCCTTGCGTCACGCTACCCTGATTTATTTGCTCGAATTGCGCCGGTAGTCGCGACCACACCAGTCGAGCACCTCGTGGCGAGTATGCATAATGTCCCCGTTATGATGTGGGTTTCAGTTCTGGATGAGCTGCAATCATTGCCGTTAACTGAGCTTACAGTGCAAGCGCTAGACAGTGCTGGCTTAAGATATGATGTATTAAGCTTCCCAACCTGGGACCACCTTTCCCCCTCAACCTATGATTACTATCCCCAGGCAACTGAGTTTCTTGGGGAGCATTTGGTAGAACGTAACCCGGCTAGGGTGCGGTATATTATAGATCGCTCGCAAGATAGTCCGCGCGCGGGAGTCGTTGCACCAAGTGGAGCGTATTGGGTTTCTAATATAGAGCTTAATGATGAGCAACTTTTAACTGGCGAAATTGATATTGTTACAGAGGGGCTTGGTGTGGCTCAGGGTGAGCCAACGCCGCTCAGTTCAAACGTCGGTGTCCTTTCTGGAGGTAGCCACGAGCCAGCGCCTTATGTCCGTCGTCAGCGTGGTTGGAGTTCGAGCACTGCAATTCCGCCTACCGATCGCGTACATATAAAGGCTCGAAATGTAAAATATCTGCAAATAGATCCCGCTCGCGCGGGCTTGAGTTGTTTTCCTGATATTAGAATTGAGGCGGATGGTCCAGTCGAGGTGGGGCTGATAGGTTGCTGAGTGAGGATGATTCTGAGTTGTTAATTGAGTTTCATCTGCGCTTACTCGTTGAATGGGAGTAAGCGTCCGGCAAACCCACATTGCTACGGCCGCCAATTATGCGGCAATAGTTCGCTGATCTTTGATGCCCGCTGAGTCGGTAGCTTTTCCATTACTCTTTTAGGTAGGCCTGTGGGTTTAAACCATTAATCTTCGCGGACTGGATTAAGGTCATTACGTTAGCCGCACGCTGACCACTGCGCAGTGAACCCGCAAACAGCCAGTTCGAACGGCCAAGCGCCCAAGGCCTAATTTGATTCTCCACCCAGTTATTGTCGATGGGCACAGTGCCATCATCAAGGTAGCGCGTGAGCGCATCCCAGCGTTTCAAGCTGTATTGGATTGCTTTGGCCGTCGCGCTGCCATCGGGTACCTGGTAATCCTCCCATTTTTAGCTGATGCTCAAAAGCGAGGTTAAGTGGACATCGTTCGCACCCTCAGCAGAGAGGCAAAACACTTATGTATCTTGTATTTAATTCTGATAGATTTAGCTTCAATAGGCACCCTAATCACAGTCACCAGGACAAAAATGCGGAGGAACTAACACCAATTTGAGTGGCCAATCCTGCTGAGGTTTAGAACCCCTTCACTTTCTCTGCCGCACGTTCGACCCAGGATTCCAGTGCATCAAACTCAATCTTGATTTTGTTATCAGGATGCCCTAAATATTCTCGAATTTTCGTATTTTGAGAAACAAATCTCCTTTTCCAATTCATTGCCTTAGGACCTTCTTTTCCGTAAGAGGTCATTAATTCATCAAGAATAGCAAGGAAAGTCGAAGTAGTGTCGCCGGCTCGGAAGAATAAAGTTGACAGACTTTCTGGTTCGAATTCACCTTTTTTATTAAGCTTAGACGTCAGCTCAATCTCCAAAACCTGCACGGTCGTAGACTCATCTCGATAAATAATTGCATGACAATATCGGCGAGGTCGGCCATCAATCAAATGCTGGCTTCGGCATTTCATTTTAGGAACGGCACCCATTTTGTCTTCTATCCTCCAACCGTACTCCTCTTTCAATTTTTGCAGCATTGCTTGGAAAAGCACGATTTTCTCAGGAGCGTCTACGAGCTCTGGAGGATCTAGATTTTCTACATCTGCCCTAGGTCCGTTGCCATTGTCGCGTCCTCTCTGCAAGCTTCCTAATTCTTCGGGTGTTTGTTCCTCTAATTCATCAAGGTTGGACTCAACCATTGGAGGGAGTGCTCGAACATGTCGTGGGCTGCGTCGAGTATCCAGTTCTACATCAAAATTTAGTCCGCTACGTCCCAGTTTCACAAAGTGCCGCTTTTTACCTGATTTAGGTGACGTACTCGGGTCGATTTCTTTAATATCAGATACGATGCTCTGCGATCATGTGTTTGGCTACCTGCTTGCGGCCGGCGGGCTTTACCACTTTTTTGACAGAACGTCCTTCATCGCTTCGACTTCAAGGAGCTTGTCGGCTAATAGTTTCTTGAGCTTGTTGTTCTCGCTCTCCAACTCTCGTAACCGTTTGGCTTCGTTGACTTCCATTCCGGCAAACTTGCTGCGCCAGTTATAGAAAGTGCCCGTCGAGATACCTAGGTTGCGACAGATGCCATCTACCTTGGCTCCAGCCTCATGCTCTTTGATGGCCTTGATGATTTGTTCGTCGCTGTATCGCTTCTTCATACTGAGATCTCCATCCCGTTAGGTTAACCGGAAATCTCATCTTGGTCATGGTTCTAAAATCGGGGGAAAGGTCAATACAGCCCACCACTTAGCATACACTTAAACCAAACCAAGCTTTCGCTTTACATCCAGGCTCATTGAATCGAGCGTTTTCTGAAAAAGTTCGTCGACTGTCTTTTCCATAGCATCTGCATTACGTTTTCTATCATCCTGTATTTGCTTAATAAGTTCCGCCTTTTGCTTTTGTTTAAGGCCACCTTGTTTTTTAGCAAGCCGTTTTATTTTTTTATCTTCGAGAGCCTTATTGACACTATCAAAATAATTAGTCAAATCGCGAGAGTAACTATTGCTGTTAAATAAAGGCTGCGGATTCACCCCGACAATTTTCGCCACCTCTGCCTTTGTAATTTGATAACTTGACCGCAGAGTGTAGTCGGTTTTATTACCATGCGAACGAATGTATCTGTCCTTGTATTTTTTTAACTCACAAATTACCTGATAGGATTTCAAAGAACTATTTTTTGAGCTTACCCACTTTGGCAGAGCTTCTATATTTTCAGGATGTTGAGCATCTATAAACTGTGCCAAGTAACTATCATCAATCATGCGAAACCTCAATTAATTCCTTTGAGATGGACTCATCGGCTACAGCTATAGCCTTTTCAAGATGAACGATAAAATCTCCATACTTGCCCGGGGAAGCTTTTCGTTGAAGCTCCCTCACCCTGCGCAAGGCGGATCTAACGATCCGAAGTGGCTCAATCTTAAAAAAGGCTGGCAAGTTTTCATTAAGGCACGCTTTAATATCATTTTTGATATATATAACGATCCCTTCATAATTTCCTTCGTCTATGCTGGCATTAATACAAGACAGACATAACTTTGGTTCTGCAAGATAGCGCCTTGGTTCACCATCCTGTGAGCAGCGTGCAGTCTTCTTTGTGCTCTGTCTTAGCAAGCAGAAAGACCAGGGATTGGGTTGGATATCATCCACCCTATCCTCAGCGATAGTGTTTGCCAGTTTTAAAACATCCTCCTCCGAAACAACATGTGTATAACGAAGCGCTTTATCCAAAAAACGATCGAAACCGCCAGCGTATTCTCTATTTTCATCTGCCAATGACAAAATTTGACTTCTTACAGTTCTGTTAATTACAGTGCGCTTTGCTATCTGCATAACTATCTTCGTTTCCTTGTCCCGCAAATAGGCCATAAAGAAACTTTCGTCCATATGCTTGAAATTCGCTCGAATGAATCGACCAACATCGCCACGATAACGACATAACACCGCCTCAGCCCAAATATGCCTAAAAGAATGTGGTGTTGGATACCTCATATTCTCAAGCAATCTTCGGGTGATCGATCTAGAGCTTTGCTTATCAAGCTTTCCATTCACGCTTCTAATAAAGGTTTTTTCTTCTTCATTTAGGAGCGTATCCAACAATAATGCCCCTCTGTTCTCCCAATATTCATCTAACCAACATCTTATAGTTGCAGAAAAACTATTACCGAATACTGCAGAGACTGCCGTGTAGATGGGAAGATCCTGCCGAAGCTCCTCCATTGTAGAAATAAGCTGTTGCATCTCGCTTTTTCTGCTTCGCCCTGCATCATTTGTGGATGCGGTCGTGGCTTGCCCGACGCCACGACTCGAAGTAGTAGATTCGGAATTCGAGGGCTCGACATCAGCAAGCTTAGCAAATAGGGAATAGTTTAGTACGAAGTCTGGCCAGGGCTGCGCTACTGAAATCCCCAACGGCCAGCGCTCAAGTATTGATTTATGCGTATCGCCTGCAGGCTCTTCAAACCTGTCTAGCTGAAAAAGAATAATATATGTTTGGAGAGTTATTTCTCTCTCTTGCTTAGATGCGCCGCCAGTCTTTGGGACCTTCCACCGAACATGGAACCTCCAGGGGGTATAGAGATTATCAAGAATGTCTTCATTTTTTGATATATCAATCGACTTGCAGTTAAAACCAAATTCACTTGATCGCCATCCAGTTAGCCCAGCAATTTGAACAATGCCTGCGCACAAAACGCGCTTTACGAAACTCGCAGGAAAAGATGAAAATAGTTTTTTCGACGACGGTCTTACATGCTTGTAGAGAATTGATTCCTTCTCGAATATATTCGTTAAAAGAGATGACGTATCGGCTGCGCTCGACAGCCTTTTGGCATTCCTCTTAACCACCTTCTTGCACAAGATAATAAATTCACTGAATTCAATTTTAGAGTAATCACCATTGCTAGCAAGAGCGGATTTGTATCTCCTGAATATTTCTTCTGTGCGATCGCTCTCTTTTATTATGTAAATAGAGAACAAGACCGACCTAACGAACTCCTGGGAATCATATCTTTCTGGAAACCCGCTCTCTTCGAGGATATTGCTAGTTGAGTCTAGCCTGAACGCAGACACAATTTCCGCAGTCTCATTAAAGTGTTTTTCAAAAGTATTATACAGAAAATCTATGGACTTCTGTATTTCTTCAATGGATAGCTGGTTAAGCCTATCTCGATGGGGAAGCGCTTTAATATCGCTGGCCGAAAATCCGGCCAGCAGCGGATACACTAGCTCAGATACAGCCGCCTTTAGAGAGTCTTTGGATTTTACCCCAGGAAATAGATGTTCTAAATATTCCCTCGCCTTCGGCAGAGTAAGATCCATTGCTCTGGCAGCCTGATACTCATCTTCGAAGATATTGGCACAATGATCTAAATAGTGCTTTCCTACATCCAAAGTTAAAAAATTAAAACTCCCACCTTTTGAATAATCACTAAGAGTCATATTCATAACGGATATACAAGTACTATTTAAAGCCTCAAGAGCCACTGAACGATTTATTGGAGCAACAACGCATTCTGCGCCGTATGCGCTCATCATAGCGCTTATTTCATACAGCTTTATTCCACCAAATATTGTCCCATGGGCTGGAACTTGAATACGCTTACGGGGAGGATATTTCTCGCAATCATGCAATAGTGCATATGAGAAGAAATCTTCCAAATCTTCTTTTAAAATTATTGTCTTCCTGCTTTCATATAGATATAAAAACACTAATTTTAAAAACCTAAATGATGTAACCACCCCTCCAGAATAATAATAACGACTTATTAATTTAACTGTTATAAGCTTTATCACATCTATAGGGCTAAGAGAAATTCGCTCGCCATCAAAATCTATCTTCAAACTAGAAGACGCATTTTTATAAACATCACCCGGAAGATTAAAATCCAAGTCGACACACCTATTCCTCAGCCCCGTTAGAGTCCAAAGGTTGTCAGAAAAACATTGGCCGCGCCGTATACCCCAAAGATTCAGTTCGAGATCCATCTGAGAAACAAAATTCTCATGCATTAATGATCTATTCTTGATGTCATGATCAGACATATCAAACTCTTATTTGAGAAGAAAACAATGGGGGCAAGCTATCTTTATATTGCGAATATATAACTTCAGCTTTGGAAATAGATTCCATGCTAAAAACTTTTCTATCAAACAATTGCTCTATCCATTCTGCAGTAGGAAGAGCCTCGTTAAAAAGAAATTCCGGCGAACGCCTAATTAATAATTTATGTTTTTCATCAAGCTGCGCAAGAAAATGCATATATTTAACAATAGAATACGCATCATCTAATATATATACTTCCTGCTCTCGATTTGATTGCATCTGGTATGATTCTGCAACACCGAAGTTTTTAATATCACCAGAGCTCTTACCTGTTACCACTTTCATCCTGACCAGAGCCTCCTTAGATCTTGAATCTATTGTCTTTAGTGCTTTAGAAAATTCCGAATTAAAGTTTTGCAAATCTTGCTTGGATGGCCGAAATAAATTAATAGCAAAATCTTGCATTACAGCCCTTGTAATCCGCCCAGCATTATTCATCCACTCTTCATTTTCTTTGGTTAAGTATGCATTTCTTTCAGTACGATCGGAATGGGAATGGTAATTCATAAGAGAAGATGGATCGAATGTATCTGAGCGAGCGTACACTGCCGCAGTTTTTATAGAGTTTGGTGCGAACAGTGATTTTTTCAAAGGAGTACTTGAATTTTCATGAGCCCTGGTCTTCGCGCAGTATTTTTCGCCATTGGATACCAAAGCCGATAAACAATTTAGAAAAACAGGCACTGAGCCCTCGGATTTTAGACTAGCAAGTACTTTCGGCCTAAATTCATGATTAAAGTTTTCGATCATTCGAAAGAATTCGCCATTAACTTCTTTCATTTTTGGACTCCAAGATACGTACGCACCTACCCCAGCACTTGCACCAAAGGCGGATAGATGACCGAAAACAGCTCTTCCTAACAAGCTGTTCGCATCTATATCTTCAACATCGAGTGATCGTTTTGCACGACCCTTGTAGTAGCGCAAACTTATGTGTGTAACCTGACCTGTACGCCTTCGCATATAGGTAAAAGAAGAGTATTTCAGCTTATATATATCTGATTGCTGGACCGTTAGAGACCCCATAAGCCAACCGAATAAAAGGTTTTCTCCTTCACAAATCGGTATTTGCGATATTTCCGCGACTTCACCTGGCAATGCTGCATAGTCAATTAATTCCATAATGAACTTGATGTTAAACCCCCACGCATTGGTAACGTTAAACATTGAGTCCATCACCATTACCCCATCAAGCCTTGCCTTGAACGGCCGATTGGAAAAAAAGTTTTTTATTTGGCGTTCTTGATAGTCATATCCATCACTAGTACTCATCCGCACAAAGATGCGTATCGCCATGTCTAGGTACGGATTGCATCTTCGCTTCTTATTATAGGCACGCTGTATAGAGGCCACATTCTCTGCATTACAGTATTGCCTTGCGAGCCTAGCTTGAAATCGTTTGCCAAAATCGGAGTTACTTATAAGGGTCGGATCATTCAGGATAATCTTTTCTTCACGGAAAAAATCAATCAATGCCATTTTACAATGCTGCATTTCTAGCATAATCGTCGCCGCTGTAATCTTAATTGACTTAACGACAACTTTAGGGGAGGCCAAAAGGGAATAGGTATCATGACCCACGCCAACCACTTCATCCCTAAGCCAATCATGTTCGCTAAGCCAGCGATTTATTGTATATGACTCTTTGTCTGAATGGTTCGCTGGTACGGCATTCGTTTCGCCTTGGGAGCGAAGATATGCTCGCTCTTTAGAATCAATTGTTTTAGAGAATGGATCAAAGGCCAGAGCAATAAATATCATTTTTTTTATTTGGGATAGCCTGCTACTATGGGTCTTTACCTTCCCATCATTTAATCTCCATTCTTCAAATTCTTTATACAATGCAATTCCACTTCCTTCTGAAGCGCTGCGAAGGTTGATAAATTCCACCAAAAGCCTTATTGCATCGGCAAAGTTATCCCTAACGGCTTGACTATATTCACGAGGAGATTTTATAAATATAACGTAAGCGGCTGCGTTAGCGACTTTGAAGATTAAATCGACGTATTTGTCCTCGCCAGGAGTTGTTAAAGTAAACCGGCGAGTATTTCCTGTGGTTTTTTTACCCGTAACTGGTATGACAATAGATATCGCGTCCGGGTCATAAGGGATTTCTTCTGGAGTTTTAGTACGGGACCTAAATTCTCGCACCATCTTTTTCTGCTCAACGACAACAATCTCTTGCTCGCTTGTTTCATCAGAACTACAGGAATTTCTTTTATTATCCACTAAATATCCTGCATATATTTTGTTTTGAGGTGGCAGCTTCGAATATATTGGGCTGTCGTTTTTGGCGCAGATCCATCGGCAGCACTGTGCCCCATTAATGCAGCAACTGTAAGATACACTTGCGAGGTTGAGACAACATCGTCATATCTTACCCCCCTGCCATCCGCAAGGCCAAAGAACATATCAGTTCCAAAAGAGTGCCTTAGGACGTGATAAGAGTGATTCTTGTCAAGCTCCTGGCCTCGCTCAGGAAGTAGCCCATTTTCTTGTTTCCTCAAAACAACCCGCTTTATTTTTTCGAATACCTTAGTCGCCCTATTCTCCGCGATAGACGTTCCATAACTGCCCGGCGCTGCATTAACAAAAAAACTTTTATTTTTTATATCCGGACGTTCATTAATGTAATAATCCCGCATGCGCAATAATAAGTCCCTATGGATAAACAAAACCCTTGATTCGCCACCTTTTCTTCTTTTTGATTTGGAGTATTTACCTTGCAAAAAATATTCGAATTCCTGTTGTTTTGGATTTCTTTCGGCCCGTTCAAATAGAGATTTTAATCCTGGATAGCGAGAGTTTCCTACGAAAAAATCTTCAACAAGAAACCCCAAGTTTTCTTTACTTCTAACACCGAGCTCCCCCGCGGTTTTCAACAGTAACTCATCTCGTATAGAAGGCGCATTTCTGTATAAAATAGACCGCAATTCCGGCGTTAAATATTTGACTGCTGTTCTTGGTATTTCGTTTGCACGAGCGATCTCTTTCATATCCGCAAATATCATGAGGCTTTTAGCATCGGTGAAGCCCGTTACCGCGAGATAATTATAGTATGCATTTAGTGCCATAATGTGCTGAACTGCCGATCCTGTTGAAGCTCCTCGCTCTGCAATCAACACGTCATTTATATAGCTATTTAGTATTGATGTATCGGCATTGTGATGATTAGCAAGGTTTAGCCCGTCACCCCCAATGCGTCCTTCCGAATACTTCTCTACCCACTCAAGGAAGTTACCAAGCTTGTCTTCGACCATGCGGCGTGTTTTTAATGTCGCGTCTTTCAGCTCCATGGTATTTGCAACAAAACCGTTTTTGTTTGTTTTCTTTTGGCTGACGTAGTAAGAACCACTACGAGAAATTGAGTAGCTGAATAGGCTGGGCAGAATAACAAGCGAGAGGTCATCTCTCACGTAGACGGCGCATCCAAATGTCTTAGACCGAACCTTTTGCATACGCTATCGTATTTTGAAGTATGTGGACAAATAATACACGATTAGTAGGAAACTTACATTCAATATGTTACCTCGAATACATGGGGATACTTACGGCTTTATGTCACCATGGAATTCGTATGTATTTGCGGTATTTGAGTCAAAAATACTTTAAAACGCTCTTTTCTATTCTTTATGCAGCAGTTAGCACATA
>NZ_AULP01000007.1:0-58143 GCF_000422345.1 Neomelitea salexigens DSM 19753 | reverse complement strand
CTATCGTATTTTGAAGTATGTGGACAAATAATACACGATTAGTAGGAAACTTACATTCAATATGTTACCTCGAATACATGGGGATACTTACGGCTACTTCGAGAATGTCGCCACCGGCCAGAATAACCCCACCAATGACCGCCAGTCCCTGTTGCTGCAAACTCGCTGGGAAGCCAACGAAAACTTTAGCTTGGACACGCAGGCATTTCTGGGGAAAATTCGCGAAAATCTCAGTGGTATCAACTGTTCTGTGCCCAGCCAAGAGGCGCTCTATATACAAGGCCTTTGGGTTGCCCACCCCGGGGACACCGACCCAGCAAACCTGCGGGCCTTCCAAGAAAACTGCGACGCTAACTCTCGCGAGCGTTTGGGCGACCTGAAGTCGAATCAGGGCCCCAACCCGCGCTTACAGAAGGATCTTGATACCGCACTGCTCGCGGCGACCGCTGACTGGCAGATAAGCGACACCATGAGCCTGAAGTCGGTCATTGGTCTGCGCGGCGAGAAGGAAGGCCCAATCCAGGCCAGCGACCCCGATGGCGGCCCCGCGCTGTGGAGCAGCTATATCAACACCGAGGACAGTGACCGGCGCTCCTATAGCTTTGAATTGCAGCTCAATGGTTCCGCCTTTGAGCAACGCCTGCGTTACACCGCCGGGCTATTTGCGATGCAGGAAACCAACAGCGAGAACTTCACTGTATCGAACGTGTTTCGCGGCATCGATTCGCAAACCTTGGCTGAGCTGGCCTTGGGACAGTCGCCCACGCGCCCGGCACCAGGCGGCACCGTGCCATTGGTCGGCTTTGTCGGCGCGCCCCTTGTTGTCTCTGATTTCGAGCTGGAAAACACCACCCTCGCCGCCTTTACTCAAGCCTCCTTTGATATCAGCCAACAGCTGGAACTCACACTGGGCTACCGCATAACCGAAGAGCACCGTCAGTCCGAGCTGACCACCACCGAGGCCGATATGGCGGCAATCGAGCAGCGCCTACTCGGTAGCGGCTTGTTCGGCAACGGCACGAGCGTCGGCGTGTTTGGCCCCGGTGCCGGCGGCTTTTTCCCCTATCTCGGTCCCCTGGGCTGGCGAGACGACCCAGTGAGCATTGCCGCAGCCCTGTTCCCGGACGCCAATGGCGATGCCCTGCACGACTACCCCTTGGACCCGAGTACCCGTCGCAAAGATATTGGCGACGAAACCTTTAGCCAGGCAACGCCAATGGTGTCTTTGGCATATACCCTGCCCGAGCAATGGCTGGACGGCGAGCTGCTAAACAGCGCGATGCTGTATGCCACCTGGAGCCGCGGCTTTAAGTCGGGCTTTTTCGAACCGCGCGGTATTGATGGTCTGCAAAGGATCAACCCAGAGGTCGTCACCAACCATGAAGTTGGCTTTAAAATCGATGCCTTTGAGCGCAGCCTAAGGCTCAATGGTGCACTGTACCATATGGACTTTGACGACCAGCAACTCATTGCCGTCGGATCAGACTCTGCCCAAAACGTTGTTGTGGTATTCGGCAATGCTGGCCAGTCTGAAATTCGCGGCGCGGAGCTGGAATTGTTATGGCTTCCCAGCTCGGCGCTGCAAATTAACGCCAGCCTCAGTATCAATAATTATCGGTATATAGAATTCACCGAGCTGGATCTGCAGTCGGCCATTGTTGGCCAAGAAAAATTTGTTGATCGCAGCAATGAGACCTTTCCTGTCTCCCCAGACAAGTCAGCCTCGCTTGGCGTGCAATACACCTGGTCCGGCGACATCGGCATAGTGACCTCTCGCCTCGACCTCAGCTACAAAAGCGACGTTTTCTACGGTTTTGATCCGGCATCCTATGCCGCCTACAAGGACTCGCCGGAAAAAGCCGGGCAGCCCGCGTATGCATTGCTGGATGGGCGCCTTACCTGGCAAAACGCAGCGGGTGATCTCACCGTTTCGGCCTGGGCAAAGAACCTCACTGACGAGCGCTATCGCATCGGTGTCGTCGCCGTTGCCGACTCATCCGGCACTTACAACGAGGCCTGGGGCGAACCCCGAATGTTCGGCCTAGATCTTCGACAATTGTTCTAACACTGTCAGCACACTATCTATAACAAGGAGAAAACCATGCAAAGCTTCAAAGAAAAAGTCGTTGTAGTTACCGGCGGCGCCAGCGGCATTGGCCGCGCACTCGCCAATGCATTTTTAGAGGAAGGCGCCAAAGTGGTGATCTCCGACGTGGAGAAAACCGCACTGGATAAAACGGCAACCGAGTTAGCCGCCAAAGGGGGCGTGGTGCGCGCGATTGTCACCGACGTATCCAAACCCGAATCCGTCAACGCACTGGCCGATGCGGTGTTCAGCGAATTTGGTGCCTGCCACGTGCTGTGCAACAACGCCGGGGTTAGCGTGCCCAATAACAATGTGTGGGACACCACGCCCAACGACTGGCAGTGGGTATTAGGCGTGAATCTGCGCGGCATCGCCCACGGCGTTCAGGCCTTTGTGCCACGTATGCTGGAGTCCGGTGAAGAAGGCATTATTATGAACACCAGCTCTGGGGACGGCGGCATTTCACCGCTGGCAGACCAATCTGTCTACGCCTCGAGCAAGGCCGGGGTGTCGATCATGACAGAGTGCCTGAACGCGCAGCTTGTCGGCCAGGAAAGCAAATTACGCGCCTGCATCTTCTATCCGTCCGGCGGTATCTTGCCAACGGGCATCTGGACCACACGCCGCAACCGCCCCGCTGAGCTCGCGCGAGAAAAGCCTGCCCCCGAAGGCGCAGAAATGACCTTCGACGAGTTTATGGAGGGCATGAAGCAAATTGGCGTAGACCTGCCGGTGCAAGACCTGGACGAATTGGCACGGTTTGCTCTGGATGGGCTGCATCAGGGCGACTTTGTGATTATGATTGGCCGCGAGTCGATGGAAGAGACACTGGTGGAGCGCGCGCGCAAACTCGCTCGTGGGGAGTGCCCGATTGAGCACGGCTTGCACGCATAGTTACTGAAACCACGCCCACCCCACGTGTAAGAATACCCCATGTGGATGCGCCGCCGGTGCGCCCACATGGGAAACCACAGCAACCGGGAGGGCGCCATGTTAACGCGCGTAGAACACAATTTTGGCCGCGGCCCCGCGGCCTGGCTACACGGCGGAAAGGGCGAGCAGCCGCTGCATTTCGCTGCCGCAAACGGCTTTCCCGTTGCCAGCTACCAGTTCTTTCTACGCCACTTTGCCGATGACTTTTCTCTGCTTGGCATGGAAAACCGCGGAGCCTGGCCGCACGCGCAGCCACCGCGTGGTTTTAACTGGCAAGATCACGCCGACGACCTGATTGCCTTTCTCGAGCACCAACAAACAGCCCCGGTCGTGGCACTGGGACATTCCATTGGCGCATCGGTAAGCGCCCTTGCCGCCGCGCGTCGGCCGGATTTATTCAAGGCACTGGTGATGTACGACCCCGCCACCTTGCCCGGCCGCCTACTACCTAAGTTTCCAAAGCTGATTTCCCCGTGGGTCACACGCCATACCGCCCTCGTCAAACGCACACGCGGGCGGCGGCAGCAGTGGACTGACCACCGCGAATTCATCGACTACCACGCGCAAAAATCTGTATATAAGCGTTTTTCGGAGCAGGCTTTTATCGATTACGCAAACGCTGTACTTAGCCCTAGCGACGATGGCTACCAACTGAATTATTTACCCGAGTGGGAAGCGCATAATTTCAGCCATGTAGACTCCCCCTGGCAGGCGTTAAAAACCATTAAGGTGCCAACGCTGTTGCTACGCGCCGAGCACAGTTACCTCTACCCACCCAGCGTATTTGAGTTTCACGCGCGGCGGTGTTCGCCCAGTGTCGACCACTCTGTGATCGCCGGCGTCGGCCATATGGCCCTCCAAGAGGATGACGAACAAGTTGCCGCCATAACCCGGCGCTGGTTGAGCGAGCAACAACTGCTGTAGATCAACGCTGTCCGCACTCGGCATTCATTTTATCGCACTGGCCTTGCTACACTGAGCCCCTTTCCACAGCGAGGTGAACCATGACGACCATCATTCCGCAGTTCATTAACGGCGAGTACCTGCCGGGACAATCCGCCGAGTCGCAAAGCATTGTCGACCCCGCCACACAGCAGCACCTTGCTACCCTTCCCTACAGCAGTGAGGCCGACATTGAACGCGCTATTGAAGGCGCCGAAAAGGCCTTTGCATCGTGGCGGAAAGTGCCAGTACCCGAACGCGCACGGCTTATGTTGCGCTATCAGCACCTGCTTAAAGCCCACCACGATGAACTAGCCGAGATACTGGCCCAAGACAATGGCAAAACCTTTGAAGATGCCAAAGGCGATGTCTGGCGAGGCATTGAAGTTGTCGAGCAAGCCTGCAATATCCCCAGCTTGCTGATGGGCGAAACCGTTGAGAATGTCGCTCGCGATGTCGACACCTACAGCATCACCCAGCCACTGGGTGTTTGCGTAGGCATTACGCCGTTTAATTTCCCGGCGATGATTCCACTGTGGATGTTCCCCTTGGCAATCGCCTGCGGAAACACCTTCATTCTCAAGCCCTCTGAACAAGTACCGATGACCGCGCTGCGACTTGTTGAACTCTTTGAGGAGGCAGGCTGCCCTGCAGGCGTCTTGCAAATGGTTCACGGTGGCAAACAACAGGTCGACGCACTACTTGATGCGCCGCTGACCCGAGCGATTTCCTTTGTGGGCTCTGTCCCCGTCGGTGAGCATATTTATCGCCGCGGCTGCCACCAGCTCAAACGCGTGCAGTGCATGGCCGGTGCCAAAAACCACATGGTGATCATGCCCGATGCCGACAAAAATACCGTGATCAATAATTTGCTGGGCGCCGCTGTCGGTGCTGCGGGTCAGCGCTGCATGGCGATAAGTGTGGCGGTATTCGTGGGCGATGCCATTCAGTGGCTGGACGAACTTACAGAGAAACTCCGGGCCATTCGCCCCGGACATTGGAAAGACCCCGAGGCCGGCTACGGGCCCTTAATCAGCCCGGCGGCCAAACAGCGCGTGGAGGCCTTAATTGCCGCCGGCGTGGATGAGGGTGCAAACCTGAAACTCGACGGCCGCCAGTGCCAGGTTGCGGGCTTCCCCGACGGCAACTGGCTTGGCCCCACCGTGTTTGCCGATGTCACCACCGATATGCGCATCTATCGGGAAGAAATTTTTGGCCCGGTACTGTGCGCCATGCAGGTCGCCAACCTCGACGAAGCCTTGGCGCTGGTCAACAACAGCCCCTTTGGCAACGGCACGTCGATCTTCACCGCTTCTGGCGCCGCCGCTCGACGCTATCAAAGTGAGGTTGAAGTGGGCCAAGTGGGTATCAACATTCCCATTCCCGTCCCATTGCCATTCTTTTCATTCACCGGCTGGAAAAAGTCATTCATGGGCGACCTGCATGCCTACGGCAAACAAGCTGTTCGGTTTTACACCGAGACAAAAACCATTACCGCGCGCTGGCCCGAGGATGACGCCAGCTCAAGTGCGCCGAATATGACCATTTCTCTGAAATAATTGGCGGGGTCGCCAAAAAAGGCGGCCCCGCTAAAACAAGATGAGCTTTACTTGATTTTCAAACTCAGCGAGCAGGCGGTCGCCGTCGCTGGGTGAGTCCCGCGACACATCGAGAATATCAGGGATCAGGCTAAGGCCCAGCGAGACAATGGCAGCCACGGCGGCATACTTGCTATCGAGATCGAAACGCTCAAACAGCCCGCGTCGATGGAAATCGGTCGCCATATCTTCAACAATTTCACGAACCTCGTTGCGAATTGCCCCTCGCAACAGCGAAGAGCTACCGGCGCGCTCCCTCGCAATAAGAATAAACAGTGGCTCGTTACCGCGGATATACCCAAAGGCCGCTTGCACAGAAGCCTCGATAACCGCCTCTTCTGACTCAGCATCGCGAACACCCTTCAAGACTTGGCGCAACGTGCTACCTACCTCGCTAACCAAGGCCAACCCCAGCTCCTCCACCGAGGAAAAGTGGCTGTAAAACGCCGGGGGACTCAAACCACAGGCCTTGGTGATCTGTCTCAGACTGATACCAGACAAACCACTCTGATCTTCCGCCAATAGGTTCAGGGCCGCATTCATCAACTTTTCCTTGTTCCCCTTGCGACTCTGTTTGGGCTTGCTCTCGCTCATTTTCTCCTCAACTGTGAACGCATTTTTACAAATGTTAACACCATCACACGACTACCGCCCAACAACATTCACACAAACCGTTGATAACACAACAAAAATAGCCCATTTCACGTAACCACCAGTGCCCCGCACAAAATCTTGACACCCGTTAAGTTAATGAACTAAAGTCCATCTTAACACTTGTTAACTTTAATAAGAGGCGATTTCGGATGTCTGCAAACACTTCAAAATGGCGCGACCCAAAGCGCTACCTGTGGGCCATAGGCCTTTTGGTTCCTCTGTTCCCCATCGTTGGCGCGGCCATCTACCTACAAACGGGGCAAATCTGGGGCTGGTGGTTTGCGCCAATAATGGTGTACCTGGTGATACCCGCCATGGACTTCATTATTGGCACTGACCGCTCCAACCCACCAGAGAGCGCTGTCGCGCAGCTCGAGGCAGACCCCTACTACCGCTATATCGTGTATGCCTACATCCCTCTGCAGTATGCCGGTACTCTGATCGCGGTGTGGTTTGCGTGCACCGAACTCGGCCCCTGGGGCATTGCTGGCGCCCTGCTAAGCTGTGCTTACGTGAACGGTATCGGTATCAACACCGGCCATGAGCTCGGTCATAAACGCGATGCGCTTAGCCAGTTCCTGGCAAAGCTGGCCCTGGCTCCAGTCGCCTACGGCCACTTTTATGTCGAACATAATTTCGGTCACCACCGCAAAGTAGCGACACCCGAAGATCCTGCCAGCTCGAAGATGGGTGAGAGTTTTTGGCGCTTTCTGCCCCGTACCGTCATTGGCAGCTTGCGCTCAGCATGTGAAATTGAAAAACAGCGCCTGGAGCGCAAAGGCTACGGATTCTGGACTTGGCGCAATGACGTACTTCAAGCATGGTCGATGACCATTGTACTGTTCGCGGCATGCACCCTCTGGCTGGGCTGGCCTGCCCTGGCGTTTTTGGTGATTCAAGCGGCCCTTGGCGCGTCGCTATTGGAAGTCATCAACTATGTAGAGCACTATGGCTTGCTGCGACAGCAAGACGAGAAGGGTCGCTATGAGCGCTGCCTGCCCAAGCATTCGTGGAACAGCAACCATATCGTCACCAACCTATTGCTCTACCAACTGCAACGCCACTCCGACCACCACGCCCACCCCAACCGTGCATTTCAAGCGCTGCGCCACTTTAACGATAGCCCGCAGCTGCCCTCTGGCTACGCCTCGATGATGATACTCGCCTATTTTCCACCGCTGTGGTTCCGCGTGATGGACCCTAAAGTTGTCGCCCATCACCGTGGCAATCTGAGCCAAGCGAACCTGCACCCACGCAAGGCGCAGAAGCTGAAGCAGCGCTACCAGAGTACTCAGGGCCTCGCCGCCTAACACAATACGAAAACAACCGTCGCCGCCGCACAGGCGGCGCCTTGGTTTTTAATTATGGAGAATCATAATGATAAGAAAGACAGCACTATATAGCGCGCTATCTATCGGACTCTGCCACAGCCCGCAGCTTTTTGCCGCACAGCTGGAAGAGGTAATCGTTACCGCACAGCTGCGTGAACAAAGTCTGCAGGATGTACCAGTTTCAGTCAGCGCTATCGGTGGCGAAAAACTGATGGAAGCCGGGCTGGCAAAAATAGAAGACCTGCAAGCCTACGTCCCCAACTTTACGATGACCGAATCCAGCATCGGCACCGATATTTATATTCGCGGTATCGGTTCAGGTGAAAACCAAGGCTTTGAGCAATCGGTTGGTATGTACGTGGATGGTGTGTACTACGGCCGCGCCCAGTTGGCGCGCGCGCCCTTCCTCGACCTCGAGCGTGTCGAGGTATTGCGTGGCCCACAAAATATCCTGCTGGGTAAAAACAGCATTGCCGGCGCTATCAATGTCGGCACCGCCTCGCCCAGCCAGGAACCCGAGCTGTTTATCCAGGGCACCTACGAGCCTGACCTCGGTGAGCGAGTGATTGACTTTGTAGCCTCTGGCCCACTGACCGACGCACTGAGCATGCGCTTTGCAATGCGCCAGCGCCAGATCGACGGCTTTGTGGAAAACCAGGTTCTCGACCGCGATGAGGCCGAGCGCGACGAGGCAACCTATCGACTGAAAGTCGGCTGGGATCCCGGCGATGACTTCAAGGCCATGCTGAAACTGGAAATTGGCAGCTTCGATGTGGTGGGGCGTCAGTCGGAGATTATTAACGACACGCCCTCTGACTCAGACATCTTTATCTTCACCGGGCGCACCTATGGTGAGATTCTCAACAACACCGTATTCCCGGACTTCGGCGCCGCCAGCGGCGTTTTCGCTGCCCTGCCAGCGCCGGTGCGCAACCTGCTGCAACTGCAGGACAACGGCTCTATTCTGAATATGCAGGCCGATGACTCGGTGCTCGACACCAAGGCCGATCGCAAGCGCCACGCCAATGGCGACTTCAGCTATAACGATACGCAAAACGTCACCCTGAATATGGACTGGTATAAAGATGGGCACACCTTCTCGTCGATTACCGCCTACATGGCTTACCAGTACGATGAGGAGTGTGACTGCGACTTTACCGGCTCACCCCTTTTTCAGGTGGTCATGGAAGAGGAATACGAGCAGTTCAGCCAGGAGTTTCGCTGGATATCCCCCGCGGGCGAGAACTTCGACATGATCGCTGGCACGTACTTCCAGTACAACGATGTCTACTTTTTCGACTCCATTGTTCTGCCCTCAACGTTGGTTCCCCAGCTGATCAATGCTGCCGACCTACTTGAAGGCGGCGCACGCGGCGACATCGACCCCGGTGCCAATGGCAGCAGCGGCTTTGAACTACTGGGTATTGGCGATGCGGGTAACTCGCTGATCGATATTCGCTCACCGCGCGATTTTAAAAGCGACTCGATTATTGCCTCGGCCTTTATGCAAGGCACCTGGATTATCAACCCGAGTTGGCGCCTGACGTTGGGCGGCCGCTATACCTACGAGAAGAAAAGCGGCAGCAGAAAGCTAGAGTTTGGACTGCCGGATGGCTCTCGCCTGCCCATCGGTGAAACCGACACCGCCGCCGCCGTGACCTTTGCCGCCGAGCGCCACGACTTAAAAGGTAAGCGCACCGAGTCACAGTTTGCACCACTGGTAAATATTCAGTGGGATATCAACGACGCGGCAATGAGTTATTTCTCCGCTCGCCGAGGCTTTAAATCGGGCGGCTACGATGCCCGCTCAAACTCCTCGCCTAGTGCCGACCCCACACCGAGTAACCCCAGTGCCGTTGGGCCTAACCCGCAGGTGTTAATCGGTAGCTTTGAGTATGAGGAAGAGCGCGCCACGTCCTACGAGTTAGGTTTAAAAACCACCTTGTTCGACGGTGTTGCCGAGCTAAATACCGCACTGTTTTACACCCAGTTCGACGATCTTCAGGTCAGTGTGTTTGACGGCACCCTGGGCTTCAATGTCGGCAATGCTGCCAGTGCGGTGACCCAGGGTATTGAGTTCGACGGCCGTATCGCACTGAGTGAAAACCTAATGCTTGCCGGTGGCTTAGCGTTTTTGGACTTCGAGTTTCAAAACCACGAATTCGGCACCTGTATTCAGGATCAGGCCCCCGACAACCCCAATGGCATCAACTGCGATTACTCCGGTAAAACCAACCAGTATGCCGCCGACTTCTCGGGCAACTTATTGCTCGCGTACGAAAGTGCACTGGGTGACAGTTTAATGCTGCGGGCAAACCTGGATGCCATCTTCAGCGACGAGTACCACCCATCGCCAAACCTGGATGAGCGCGTAAAACAAGACGCCTTTATTCAGTACAACGGCCGCGTATCACTGTCTGCGGCAGACGGCACCTGGGAGCTGGCGCTGCTGGGCAAAAACCTCACCGACGAGCTGGTAGTGCTGTACGCGGTTGACACCCCCGTGGCCAAGAAAGTCATCGCAGGCACCACCAGCCACCACGGTTTTACCAACCCACCCCGGACGCTTGCCCTGCAAGCCTCTTACCGCTGGTAAGCCGCCGACAAGCTCAGCGCAAACTGTCGTTGAGCTTGTCTAACACCTTCTGACCGGGGCAAAGCTCAGCCTCGGTCAAAGCCTGCAACGGTGTCTTGCTGGTACCGATGATTTCATGCAGGTCCTGGGAATCCTCATCCATATACAACAGCCCGGTGAGAATTTGCTCTTTGGCTCGGTAATCCTTTATCAAGCGCAACGCTGAGCGTCGACTGTTTAAGTCCAATTCTGGATCTGCCTTACGAAGCTGTACCACTGAGCCGTCGTGCAGCGTTACCGCCTTGCTCTCACCTTCGGCATAACTGGTCGAAATTTCCTGCTTAAAGGGAACATAATCCACCGTCCCCGTTGCCGCCAAGTGATCGCGCACATACTCATAACCCTTGGTCGAAGCCGGATTATTATTAAAGGTGACACAGGGTGAGATCACATCGATAAAGGCGAAACCACGGTGACTGATCGCTGCCTTGATCAGCGGCACGAGTTGCTCGCGATCCCCCGAGAAGCTTCGCGCAACAAAACTGGCACCGAGCTGCAAAGCGATGCTGGCCAGGTCGATGGCCTCAAAGGGATTGGGCTCACCTTTTTTACTGGCCGAGCCAACATCGGCGGTCGCGGAGTCCTGCCCCTTTGTCAAACCGTAGCAGCCGTTGTTCTCGACCACGTACATCATATTCACATTGCGACGCACGGCGTGGGTGAACTGGCCCATACCAATGGATGCCGAATCGCCGTCCCCGGAGACGCCAACGTAGATTAAGTCGCGATTCGCCAGATTGGCGCCGGTCGCGACTGATGGCATCCGGCCGTGAACCGAGTTGAAGCCGTGGGAATTCCCGAGAAAGTAGGTGGGTGTCTTCGAGCTGCAGCCAATACCGGAAAGTTTGGCCACCTTGTGAGGGGCAATGGACAACTCGAAACAGGCCTGCACAATCGCTGCGCTAATCGAATCGTGACCACAACCCGCACAGAGTGTCGACAGCGCGCCTTCGTAATCCTTGCGAGTAAAACCCAGCTCGTTAATCGGCTGCTCTGGGTGGCGGAAACTCGGGCGTAAATACGTCATTACACAGTCTCCTTTGCGGCGCGCAGCGGTTGTACTTTGTTCTCGTCAAGGTGGCGGCAAATATCGCTCTCAATCTGCCGAGCGGTAATCGGCATGCCGCCATAGTTTAAGATAGGCACTAAGCGGCGCGGTGAGACCAGGCATTCGTTGACGATTAAGCTGCGCATTTGTGCGTCACGATTTTGCTCAATAATAAAAAGTTGCTTGTGGCTATCAATGAACGCGACCACACCATCGTCGAAGGGAAAGGCCTTTAACCGCAGCGTGTCGACGGCTATACCTGCTCGCGACAGACTGTCTACCGCCTCTCGCGCCGCCTCGTGGCTGGTACCGTAGTAAATCACTCCCACATCCGCAGCGCCGCTCGCGTTGCACACCTCCGCACAGGGAACCTTGGCGGATGCCGTTTGCCATTTCTTAAGCAGGCGCTGCATATTCAATTCGTATTGCGCACTGTCTTCGGTGTACACAGCGTACTCGTCTCGGGAGGTGCCGCGAGTGAAGAATGCGCCCTTCTCCGGATGGGCTCCGGGATAGGTGCGATAGGGTATACCATCGCCATCGGTATCGAGATACCGGCCAAAGCGCTCAGACATCGCCTCTAGTTGCTCGCCGCTATACACCTTGCCACGGCGGTATTCGCGCTGGTCATCCCAACTCAACGGCGGCGACATACTGTCATTCATACCCAGATCCAAATCGCTCATCACAATCACTGGGGTCTGCAACTCTTCGGCTAAATCGAAAGCCTCCGCCGTCATGGAAAAGCACTCCTGCGCCGTGGCCGGAAACAGCAGCACGTGTTTGGTATCGCCGTGGGAGGCATAGGCGCAAGCCATCACATCCGATTGCTGCGTTCGGGTCGGCATACCTGTAGATGGCCCGGCTCGCTGAACATTAATGAGCACACAGGGAATTTCGGCAAAATACGCCAGTCCCAAAAACTCACTCATTAGCGAAATTCCCGGGCCACTGGTTGCCGTAAATGCGCGGGCACCGTTCCAGCTGGCGCCAATCACCATGCCAATTGCCGCCAGCTCATCTTCAGCCTGCACGATGGCGTAGTTTTTATTGCCGCTGGCGGGGTCAATGCGCAAGCGCTTGCAGTATTTATCAAAACCATCGACGACCGAGGTCGAGGGCGTAATGGGGTACCAGGCCGCAACACTTGCGCCACCATAGATGGCCCCCAACGCCGATGCCGTGTTCCCGTCGATAAGGATCGCGTCTCCGACGGCGTCGCGACGCTCCACGCGAATGCCCAGCGGGCAGTCGATGTTCTCCGCAGCGTAGTGGTAACCCAACTCCAGGGCCCGCACATTGGAAGTAATTAGCTTTTCCTTGCCCTGAAACTGGTCGGCCACCAGGCCGGTAAGCACATCAAACTCGATATCCAGCAGCGCGGCGAGCGCCCCCACGTAGACCACATTACGAAACAGTTGCTGCTGACGCGGGTCGCTAAATTCTCGGCGGCACAAATCGCGCAGCGGAATACCAATGAAGGTAATATCACTGCGCAGTAAACGCAGGTCGAGAGGCTTGCTGGAGTCATAGAGGAAGTAGCCCCCGGACTCTAATTCTTTGATGTCTTTCGCCATGCTCTGCGGATTCATGCAGACCATCATATCGATGCCGCCACGGCGACCGAGAAAGCCCTTCTCGTTCACCCGCACCTCGAACCAGGTTGGCAGCCCCTGAATATTCGAAGGGAAAATGTTTTTCGGGCTCACCGGCAGTCCCATACGGAACAGCGCCTTGGCAAACATATTGTTGGCACTCGCCGAGCCGGTACCGTTCACGTTGGCGAACTTGATGACAAAATCATTGACCGCTTCGATACGCTTCATGGCTGTGCTTCCTCGCCGGCTTTGCTAACGCTGTAGTAAAACTGCTGCATATCCCAAGCCGCAGTAGGACAGCGCTCAGCGCACAAACCGCAGTGCAGACAGACATTTTCGTCTTTAACCATGGCCCTGCCAGTTGCGAGGTTGTCGGATACATAAATGGCCTGATCAGGATTGTTCGCGGGCATCCGCAGTTTCTGGCGCAGTGCGCTTTCTTCGTCGTCGTTAACAACAAAACTCAGGCAACTGGTGGGACAAATATCCAAGCAGGCATCACATTCAATGCACAGTTTCTCGGTGAAGACGGTTTGCGCATCGCAATTCAGGCAGCGCTGCGCCTCGTGAAAGGCTGTTTCGGCATCAAAGCCTAACTCGACCTCCAAGCTGCGGTCGGACAATGCTTGATCCAGGTTGGCATGAGGAACGCGATAACGTGCGTCATCCTCAATTTGATTGTCGTAGCTCCATTCGTGAATACCCATCTTCTGGCTGACTAGGGTCACCCCCGGCGGCGGGCGCTGTGTCACCGGTTCGCCACGGCAAAACAGGTCAATGGAGATCGCCGCTTGATGGCCGTGGGCAACCGCGGTAATGACATTTTCCGGGCCAAAGGCGGCATCGCCACCAAAAAACACATTGGGCAGCGTCGACTGGAAGGTGTCCTTATCAACAACGGGCAGTTGCCACTGATCGAACTCAAGACCAATATCGCGCTCAATCCAGGGAAACGCATTCTGCTGACCGATGGCGACCAGCACATCGTCGCAAGCCATATCGACTGGCGGCTCGCCGGTGGGTATCAGCTGCCGCTTGGCGTCTTCGTACACGGCTTTCACTTTTTCAAAGCGCATGCCAACCAGCTTGCCATCTTCAACAAGAAACGCCTTGGGGACATGGTTGTCGTAGATCGGAATGCCTTCCTGCTGGGCGTCTTCCTTTTCCCAGGGTGAGGCCTTCATCTCTTCAAAGGGGCTGCGCACGACCACGCGCACGTCTTCGCCTCCCAAGCGACGGGCTGTTCGGCAGCAGTCCATGGCGGTATTCCCGCCGCCGAGTACCAGCACTCTGCGCCCAACTGCCTGCACATGACCAAACGCCACACTGGCCAGCCAATTGATACCAATATGGATATTCGCGTCGGCGGCTTCGCGACCAGAGATATCTATATCGCGTCCCATGGGCGCGCCGCTGCCAACAAACACAGCATCGTAATCGCTCTGTTCAAGCAGCGCCTTCAAACTGTCAACATAGTGCGTAAAGTGGCTGACCACCCCCATATCTAAAATAGTATCGACCTCTTCATTCAGCACCGACTCAGGGAGCCTGAACGCCGGGATCTGGCTGCGCATGAATCCGCCACCCGCTGGCTGCTCGTCAAATAAGTCGATGTTGTAACCAAGAGGCATGAGATCGCGGGCAACCGTCAGCGACGCTGGCCCGGCCCCCACCAAGGCAATTCGCTTGCCGTTTTTCTTTTTCGGGATAACCGGCAAGCGGTCCTGGATATTCGCCTTATTATCGGCAGCAACGCGCTTCAACCGGCAAATGGCAACAGGTTCCTCTTCCACCCTGCCGCGCCTGCACGCGGGTTCACAGGGGCGGTCGCAGGTGCGCCCGAGCACACCGGGAAAGACATTCGACTCCCAGTTGACCATATACGCATCGGTATAGCGCTGAGCGGCGATCAGGCGAATATATTCGGGAACGGGGGTATGAGCAGGACAGGCATATTGGCAATCTACCACCCTGTGGAAATACTCTGGGTCGTTTACGTCGGTCGGTTTCAATGTTCCCCCTAAATACTATTCTTATTCGGGTTTGAGGAAGCGAAAACGTCTTGTTAGTGGCGATTACAGCATAGCGATATCAAAAATTCATTAGAAAAATGGCGCCATAAATATAATAGAAGGGTAAATTTTTGAGTCAGAGTCCACACACTTCACCGAAGTGACAGAAAAGGTGAACTTTTTGAACTACGGTATTACTAAACCGGTATGACGCGGCAAACCAACTCCGCGATTAATAGCAAGGAGGCGACAATAATACCCACGCAACGCTGGAGAGCACGATGAAGAGACAAGACGATAAAGCGCCCTTTTACAAACCCCTAGCCATTGCCATCACCAGCGCCATTATGTTGAGCGCTTGCGGTGGAGGTTCTAGCAGTTCTGGCGGCTCAAGCACCACCACATTTTCCGTGACCGATGCCCCGGTCGACGATGTCGAGGCAGTAAAAGTCACTTTCACACGCATTGACCTTAAGGCCGCGTCTGGCACCGAAAATGACGTCTCCATCACCTTCGATGAGCCCGTCACCATTGAAAACCTGCTCGACCTGACCGGTAACGCTTCAACACCTATTCTCTCAGATGCGAGCATTCCTCCCGGCGACTACAACCAGCTGCGTATTTTTGTTGATGGCGGCTTCCCCAACTCAACGGTCACCCCAGAGGGCGGCAATGAAACCGACCTGTATATTCCAGGCCAACAAAATGGCAATAGCAACGGCAACCCACAGTTTCTGCGCCTTGTGTCAGGTTTCACGGTCGCCGCGGGAAGCAAGTCAGATTTCACTATCGACTTTGTTCTACGCAAGGGCCTGACCAAACCAGCCAACCAAGACTACTACTTACTCAAGCCAGCCATGCGCTTAGTAAATAACCTCGAAGTGGGCAGTATCAGTGGCTCCGTCAGCTCGACCGTAGTCAATCACCCCGAATGCTTGCTAAACGAGGGCAATGGCGCGGTCTACCTTTACGACGAAGACCTGACCACGGGTGAGGCTATGCCGGAGGACTACTTCGATAGCGAATTGGCAACCGGCGCACGACCTATTGCCAGTGCCGAAGTGGGACAGAACGAAAGCGGCGAATTCACTTTCACCATCGGTTTTGTTGAGGCACGCGAAGCACCCTACAGTGTCGCCTATACCTGCGAACCCGCAAATGACGAGCCAAGTACTGATGACGATATCAACTTCACGGAAGTGCAATCGACCACGGTCACTGCCGGCGAAGAAAGCACGGTCAGCTTCACCGTGGAGCCCGAAGTCGTCGTTGAAGAGCAGCCCGCTCAGGAAGCGGAATCTAACCCTGCTTAGGATAGGAACCAACCCCGTGCTCTTGGCTTCTAACCCGGAGCACGGGGAGAGACTCAGCTCGACTTCTTAACAAACTTACTAATGATCACAATGCGCGTGCCATTTACACGCCCTTCAATATGCTCGGGGTTGTCGCTAAGGGAGATATTGCGAACGGCAGTGCCGCGCTTGGCAGTAAAGCTGGTGCCTTTGACGTTAAGGTCTTTAATCAGGGTAACGCTATCTCCGGCCTGAAGTACCGCACCGTTGGCGTCGACGGTTGCCACTTGGTCGCTATCGGCTAGCCCTGCGTCGGCCCATTTCTGAAGGGGCTCATCAAGAAACACCATATCCAGCAGGTCTTGCGCCCAGGGCTCACTACTCAGGCGATGTAACATCCCGTAGGAGAGCACCTGCACAGCGGGCTCAGTGCTCCATATACTTTGATTCAGGCAGTGCCAGCGCGCCGCTTGCAGGGCATCTTCACCGGTAATCTGCGCATGGCATTCACCACAAACCACCACCGACGCCGGCTGCTCTGAACCGCTGAGCTCATACGCGCTGAGCCCATCACTACTGCCGCACAGCTCGCACTGTCCCTGGCTGCGCTGCATTAACGCCTGATCGATTGCCATGATTGCCTCCAAGCAAAAGCCGCGCATTATAAACGATCTGCAACAGCTGCGGTGAAGGCGACGACAATCAGCCAGCGGCGCGGTCGCTACTGTCTGCGTCAGCACTGCCGTCGACGGGTGTCAGCACCGGCGTGTCGTGTTTTTTAACATGGCTGGCGCCGATAAACTGGCCTCCCGACTCAATGGCCAGCTCGCGCACCCGGATATCGCCATTCACCTGCCCTGACGCCACAATTTCAATGTAGTCAGCATCGACCTTGCCATCGAGCCTGCCACTCACCAGCACGCGCTTGGCTTTTATATCGCCCTTAAAATGCCCGCTCACACCAATGGTTACATCAGCCTGCGAGGTGATATTGCCGTCTACCGAGCCATCTAGGTGAAAGCTGTCTGTTAACTCGAAGTCCCCGACGAAATGGGTCCCCGCAGCGATAATCGTCGCTCGGGTAGGGCTATCTGATCTCTTACTGTTTTTGCTAATGAGTCCCACTTTATCCTCTCCTCGCGCGTGAAAAGCCCGTCATAATTTTCCAGCGACCACTCCATAAAACTTCTCGGAGCGAGACGCCGATGCAAGTGGCGAACTTCGTAGTGCAAATGGGGAGCGCTGGACAAGCCTGTATTCCCGCTGTAACCAATTAGCTCTCCCTGCTTTACATAGTCGCCAACGGCCACTGTCGACTTACTTAAATGCCCGTATACCGTGGTAAAGCCAAAGTTATGGCTCAATTTCACCATCTTTCCGAAACCGCCATCATTGTACCCTGACCACTCCACGACACCATTGGCCGTGGCATACACTGGGGTACCAACGCGGGCGCGCAAATCTGCCCCGCCATGCAACTTCATTTTCCCTAATACGGGGTGCTTTCGCATACCGTAGAAGCTCGTGACTTTGGCTTCCTCCAGAGGGTAGCCACTGGGGATGGCGGTGAGCATATAGCGCTTTTCCTGCGCTGTTTGGCTTGCAGTGTCTAAGCGAAATTCAATCTCCGCATCCGGATTGGGAGACAGCCCCATCATCGCCTCAATGCTGCCTAATTCTTCGCCCATCATCGACAGGGCTGCCACTTTTTCCTCAACGGAATTTTGCAGTCGTTGCTGCTCTTGCAGTAAGGCGGTATTCTCTGCGCGAATTTCGGACTGCTGAACATGAAGCCGAGAAAGCTCCTGGTCCATTGCATCGAGCTTATTGCTGAGTACGTAGATAGACAGAACACCGCCGGCAAATAACAGCCCAAGCACAGCAACAAAGCCCGTGGCAAAATGCCTAATAATTTGTGGTACGCGATAATGCCGCGTTCGCTCAAAACTCGTAACGGTTATTTGGTAGTGATCCCGCATAGCCAACCTGTCATCGCTGCACCGATTTAGGGCGCAATTAGTCGGGGCGCCCCAGCGTGTCCACCTGCTCAAAAACCGCGAGCAAGATCCGAAAAATGAGGCAATACTACACAAAGACTGACCATCGGGACAATCTTCGCGACCACCGCCCGACAGATCCAAGGCCGTTGCGGTGCGCCTTCGCTCACCAGCAACGCACGATATGTGCCAATAATGACAGAACGATTACCCTTCCCTATGAAGCAACTGCCATTGGTCACCAACCCTGTCTACAGCTATTCCTTTGATCAAAAGCACCGCTTTCCGATGGAAAAGTTTGGCCTGCTAAATCAGTATTTGGCCAATCAACATATACTCTCTCCAAGCAACGTCTATCGTCCGGGAAAAGCCCGGCCTGAGCTGTTGCAACTCGCTCACTGCGGGGAGTACATCACCCGTTTCACCAAAAATACCCTGGACAAACAGGCCGCGCGGCGCCTGGGGCTCCCCTGGAGTGAAGGCTTGGTTACGCGCAGTTGGATCTCGCCGAATGGCAGCTTATTGACTGCGCAGCTGGCCCTGCGCCACGGCATCGCCTGCCACCTCGCTGGAGGCACTCACCATGCCCATCGCGACTTCGGCTCTGGCTTTTGCGTATTCAACGACTTGGCTGTCGCCGCTAAAGCCCTGCTCGCCCAAGGCCGGGTGAAGCGGCTGTTGATCTTTGATTGCGATGTTCATCAGGGCGACGGCACGGCAACCATTCTCGCTGACGAGCCCGCCGCCTTTACCTGCTCCGTGCACGGCGCAAAAAATTTTCCCGCTCGCAAAGCCCGCAGCGACCTGGACGTCGAGGTGGCCAGCAACTGTGAAGATGATCAATACCTGAGCACTGTCACCGACACTCTGGAAACGGCATTGGCCATCGCCCGCCCGGAGTTGGTGCTTTACGATGCTGGAGTAGATATCTATGCCGGCGACCCATTGGGCCTGCTAAAGGTCAGTGAAAACGGCATTCGCCAGCGCGATCGCATGGTCATCGAGCGCTGCCGCTCGGCGGGCATCCCGGTGGCAACAGTGATTGGCGGTGGTTACGACGACGACCGCCAGGCGCTGGCCAGACGACACGCCATCGTTGTTGAAGAAGCCCACCGCCGCTTTTTGCAAGAGCAATAAAAAGGGCGGCTAACAAGCCGCCCTGCAGAAGGTCGCTGAAAAGCTTACGGGATCAAACCACCCAGTAGGCCTTGCAGGGTATCCGTCAGCAGCGCCAGCGGGTCTGCCCCCGGCTGCTGAGAGACTGCCGACTGAAGCTGATCCACTGCTGAACAGAGTACAGCCAGCGGCGTCCCCTCAAGCGGGCAGGCGCCACCACCACTTAACGCCGACGCAATGGGGTCCAGCAGCAAGTCCAGGGGCGTGCCAGTCAGCCCACCGTCACTACCGCCGCCCTGCAACGCCGCCGCCAGCGACTCGAGTGGAGCAAGCAGAGCATCGAGGGGCGTACCCGTGGGACCAGCGCCAGAACCGCCGTCATTCACACTGTCGCTCAGCACGTCACCCAATGGGGTCAAAATAGTATTCACACCATCGAATAGCTGCGCCGCGGCACCGCCAAACAACTGATCAAAGGTGGGTGCCAGCACAACCGCCAAACCACCGAGAAGCTGTGAACTTAGCGCCTCAACACCGCTATTAATCTGATCGGACACAACCCCTTGCTGCCCGGCCTGCTCTTCGATAAACGTGACCGGAACAATGCCGGTCAGTACATTTTTTAGCAGGTGCTCAACGGTCTGCGACACGCGAAATGCCGTCAATACGCCGTTGCCACTGTCCAGGGCCACCACGGTATTATCAAGGTCGGCGAAGGTCACACTCAGGGTTGTCAGCGCGCCACCCAAGACAGGCGCCGACATCACCTCGGCCGGCAAATTGCTCAAACCTTCTTCGAATGCATCGCTTAACTGGCCGGTGAGTACGGTCAGTGCAGTCAGGTCGAGATCGCCATCACCACTGCCGCCGCCACCGGCATTCAGCAGGGGTGCAAGGGCTTCACCCAAGGGCGCCAGAGGTGTTCCGGCAAGTGGGTTGTCACCGCCCGGGCTGGCGCTACCGTCGCAATCACCCTGCCCTGCAAGCGACATTAACAACCCCGGCAAATCAGCCAGTAGCTCGTTGCTCGCCAGCTGCACATTCTCCGCCGCTGCCGCAAAGGCTTGCTGCGGATCCGCCGCCGACTCGGGGTTTACTGCCGCGAGCACCGCGTCGAGGATATCGACGGTATCTTGCGCGACGACTTGATCCAGGCAACTGATGCTGGCTTCTAACGGTGTGCCTTCAGCTGCCGATGCCAAGCCACCAAACACCTGCTCAGATAGGGGCTGCTGAATCACGTCCAGCGGTCCTTCTACTCCCTGATAACGGGCCGCTTCATCTCCGCCATCATTCGAGCCGCCGTTGTCGGAACCCGAGCCGCCGCCATCAGGCCCACCATCATTGCCGCCATCACCCGAACCGCCGTCACCGGCGCCATTACCACCATCTTGAATACTACCGGGGTTATTACTGCTACTGCTGCTCGAGCCTCCGCAGGCACTGAGTGCCAGACTGACACTGAATGCGAACACAAAGGCGCGATTGAATGAGGATAATTTCAACATAGGCTTTACTCCCTTAAGTCGCCATTAGGTACAGAAAGGCTCTGCACCCGGCGCCGATCATTGTTTTCCCTTCCCGACGCCACACTGTATTCAACCAATACGGCACTGTTTTCGATGTACGGAAAAACCGAGTTATTCATAGTCGCGGGCAAAAAAAAGGCGACCTGTTGGCCGCCTTTTCATCATTGACGCGAAGCGCCTAGCCCAGGCCGCCCAACAAGGGGCCCAGAATGGTGTCGAGCAAATCTGTCAACAAATCCAGCGGGTTACCGCCACCACTAAGGCCGGATAACAGCCCGTCAACCACGGTGCAGAGCGGGTTCAGAGGCGTTTCTGCCACGGGGCAAGAACCACCACCGCCCAACGCTGAAGCCAGCGGGTCGAGCAACAGGTCAAGAGGTGTGCCAGTCAGGCCTTCGCCACTACCGCCACCAGTCAGGGCAGCAAATACACCTTCCAGGGGTGCCAGCAAGGCATCTAGAGGTGTGCCAGTTGGGCCAGCACCTGAACCACCGCCTGAAGCCAGACCGCCAGTAATCGCCTCACCAATCGGTGTCAGCAGCATGTTCAAACCACTAAACAGCGGATCCAAAGCACCGCCGAACAGCGCACCGAAAGCAGGATCCAGCACCGCGCCAAGACCGTTGTCCAACTGCGCCGTTACCTGACCGATACCATCTTTAATTTGGCTACTAACCGCACCCGGTTGACCAGCTTGCTCTTCGATGAACTCAACGGGAACAACCTGGGTCAGCAAGTTGCTGAGCAAGTTATCCAGAGTCGTCGCGATAGCACCAGCCGTCTCGTCGCCGGAGGCATCGTCGAGGGCTCCGATAGTCGTATCCAAATCGTTAAAGGTCGTTTGCAGAGTGGTCAGCAGACCGCCAAGAACTGGCGCGCCGGCCACTTCTGCGGGCAGGTTGGCCAAGCCTTCGTTAAACGCTGAAGACAGTTGGTCTGTAAGCGCCTGCAGCGCCGTCAAATCCAGGTTTTCACCATTGCCAAAACCGCTGCCGCCTGCTGCAGTTAGCAGCGGAGCCAGCGCGTCACCCAGCGCAGCTAAGGGAGTGCCTGCCAGCGGGTTGCTGCCCATCGGTGCGCCACTCGGGCCGGTACAGTCGCCCTGTCCTGCCAGGGAAGTCAGTAATGCAGGAAGGTCAGCTAACAGCTCGTTCACAGCCAGCTGAATATTGGTCGCAGCATCTGTAAACGCTTGCTGCGGATCGTTAATAGAGTCTGGGTTAACTGCTCCCAAAATACTATCGAGCACGTCAACCGTGTCTTGAACAACGACTTGATCCACGCACTGCACAGCCCCCTCCAAAGGGGTACCCTCAGCAGCGGAGGCAATTTGCCCCAGCACTTGCTCAGACAGCGGCTCTTGAACCATGTCTAATGGGCCTTCTACACCTTGGTAGGTCGCTTGCTCGCTCGAGCCACCTGAGCTCGATCCACCACCGCCGCCACCGCAAGCGGTAAGAAGTACCGCTGCGCTTAGGCCGAGCAGGCCAGCGCGATTAAATTTATTAAGTTTGAACATGTTCTGTAACTCCGTAAAAACAGGTATCGAGGTGCCTGCCAACAATAGGGGGAGAGTTGCGCATTCACACCGCCATGCCAACGCCGAAGCGCCTCATCCACTGATGGGGCATGTGCGTACATTGAATCAGTAGTGGGAAATAGGCGAAGTAAGGGAAAACCGAAGTAGACGCGGAAAACCCCGTACTTTTTGAGACCTGCATCACAAAAAAACGAGTTAACTCAGCTGCCACTCCGCTCACTGTGACACAAACCCACAGCTCACACGCTTCCCTTCTTCGCGGCAGCCGCCATAATACCCTTTTGGCAAAGGGAAGGGCTATGACCATTAGAAACACCGTCTGGGATCTGCCCACCCCGTTCACCCAAAGGCTGAGTGTTGGCCGCGATGATATTGATGGCCTCGGCCATGTGAACAACGGTGTGTACGTGAGCTGGTGCCAGCGAGTTGGCTGGCAACATTCCGTGGAGCTTGGGCTAAACCTGGACGACTACCACCAGCTCGATGCCGCAATGGTTATTCGGCATGCGGCGTATGACTATATCGCCGCAGCTTTTTTAGATGAAGAGTGCGAAATGGCCACGTGGTTAACGGCTAACGACCAGTGCCTGACGATGGAGCGACGCTTTCAATTAAGACGCTCTCGCGACGGCGTTACCCTTCTTCGGGCCCGCTGGCAGCTGGTATGCATTCGGTTGAGCAACGGCAAGCCGCGTCGCATGCCGCCAGTATTTAACGAGCGCTACGGGCCAGCGGTTATCACCACAGAAACGTAATTCACAGCCTCCAGATAGCGTGTAGAATGTAGCAACCCCACACAATAAAGAGAGACACAAGTGAGCCAACAATACGCAGAACACCCCGCTATGTTTCGTAACAAGCCATTCGGCTTCATTCTCGCGCTGCTGTTGGTGCCCGTTGGGATTGGCATTTTGATCCTGCTGTATTGGTACCTTAAGTGCAAAGCCACTCGCCTTGAAATCAATGGCAACGAGATCGTGCTTGAGCAGGGCCTGCTGAACAAAGACCGCACCGAGCTCAACATGTCGAGTATTCGCACCGTTAAAATCAGTCAGTCTCTAATGAACCGTTTGTTCGGCGTTGGTACCCTGAGCATCTTTACGGCGGGTGACAAGGCCGAGGTACAGGCTAGCGGTATGCCCCGCCCTGAGGTATTCAGGGAGCTGGTAAAAGCCGGCCAAGTTGACGAACAATGAGCGCAGACCGCCAGCAAGTCTTAAAAATTGGCGGCCTACTACTTGGATTGCTGCTCCTGCTGGGCGCTGCGACAGCCATGATGCTGCCATTAGTTGCTGGCTTCATTGACCAGCACTTCACCCCAGGCCTCGACTTGCGCAATGCCGCCGTCATCGCTTTTTTTGTCACGGTGGCCACCTTAGTCGTGTTCGCTTTTGCGGCAGGGGATGGCCTGCTCGGTGAGCTGCAATTCATTCTCGGCGGCTTTGTGAGCTTCTTCCTGATATTTTGGTTATTCATTGCCTGGATATTTTAGTGTTGCAACTCAGCGACCTGATCGCCCTTATTATTCTCTGCATCGTGCTCTACCACCTCTGGGCATCGGTTGGCATACGAGAGCGCTGCCTGATCGCGGTGAAGCGACACTTGGTCGCACAACACCTGCAGTTACTCGATGAAAATATTGCGCTCCGCGCACTGTGGTGGAAGCGCAACCGCAGAGGGCGGATCCAAGTGTGGCGACGCTATCATTTCGAATTCAGTGCTCAAGGTGACGAGCGCTATCAGGGCCGTATCATTACTCTGGGCAAGCACATCGAAAATATTGAGCTCCAGGCACACCGGCTTCCTGACGAGAGACTCCACTAGCTATGCACGGGCACACACCCTATTCTGAAGACCAACGGGTAAGCGCCCGCACCCTGCTAGAGCTAGTGCCCTACCTCCGCCCCCATATGCCGCGCATAGGCCTGGCACTGCTGTGCCTCATCGCGGCAAAGCTGGCCAGTGTCGGCCTGCCCTTTGCCTTAAAACATATTGTCGACTACCTAGACACCAGCGGGCTGAACGCACTGACACTCGCGCCCATAGGCCTGCTCTTGGCCTACGGCGGCCTGCGCTTTGCCAACGTATTATTCGGTGAGCTGCGCGACACCCTGTTTGGTCGCGTTACTGAGCGTGCGATGCGGCGCATTGGTCTGTCGGTATTCAAGCACCTGCACCAACTGGATCTGGATTTTCACCTAAACCGCCGCACTGGCGGCCTGTCTCGCGATATCGAACGCGGCACCAATGGCATCAGTTTTTTACTGCGCTTTATGGTGTTTAACATCGTGCCGACATTTATTGAGATCGGCATGGTATTGGTACTACTGGGCTGGCAGTACAGCGTGTATTACGCCCTGATCGTATTCCTCGCCGTGGTGAGTTATGTCGGGTTTTCCGTGGTTGCAACGGAGTGGCGCACCGGCTTTATCCGCCGCGCCAATGTTGCCGAATCGCGCAGCAGCAGTCGCGCTGTCGATAGCCTGCTCAACTTCGAAACCGTGAAATACTTTGGCAATGAAGACTACGAAGCCCAGTGCTACGACAACGAGCTGGCGCAGTGGGAGCGCGCGAGACGACAAAATCGTCTCAGCCTGTTTGCCCTGAACGCCGGACAGGCCTTTATCATTGCAACCGCGATGACATCGGCAATGCTGCTGGCCGCCAAACACACCCTGTCCGGCAGCATGACCATCGGCGATTTTGTGTTGATTAACGCCTTTATGATGCAAATCTTCATGCCGCTGAATTTTCTGGGTTTTGTCTACCGCGAAATGAAAGGCTCAATGGCGAATATTGAAGCGATGTTCGCCCTGCTGCGCCAACGTGCCAGCGTTACCGATACGGCCGACGCACCCGCACTATCCATTCGTGATGCGGAGCTCGAATTCAGCCAGGTTTGCTTTGCTTACGACCGCGATCGGCAGATTCTCCGCGATATCAGTTTCCGCCTGCCGCCCCGCAAAAAAGTCGCCATCGTCGGCAGCAGCGGCGCGGGCAAATCCACCTTACTGAAGCTGCTATTTCGTTTTTACGATGTCGACAGCGGGCAAATTTTAATCGATGGCCAGAACATCGCCACTATCAGCCAACAGTCGCTGCGCAGCGTTCTCGGCATCGTCCCCCAGGATACCGTGCTATTCAATCAGAGCATCCGCGACAATATTCGCTACGGTCGGGTCGATGCCTGCGACGAAGACATCGACGAAGCCATTCGCCTTGCCCACCTGGAAGACTTTATTCAAAGCCTACCCGCTGGCGCCGACACCCTGGTGGGCGAGCGTGGCCTAAAATTATCGGGCGGCGAGAAACAGCGTGTGGCCATTGCCCGGGCACTACTCAAGGGCGCGCCGATTATTGTCTTTGATGAAGCCACGTCATCACTGGACAGCAAATCCGAACAAGCCATCCTAGCCGCTATGCGAGACATCGCCAGACAACACAGTATGCTTGTGATTGCACACCGGCTGTCGACCATTGTCGATGCCGACACCATTGTAGTGCTGCACGAGGGCCGTATTGTCGAGCAGGGTAATCATCAACAATTGCTTGCAGCCGAGGGCCACTATGCTCAACTATGGGCACTACAACAACGCCAACGGCAAGGCGACTAAGGGCCGAGAAAAGGCTCGATACACAACAATAAAATTCAGCAAGGGGTAGCACTATGCACCAGCTTTCCGGCCAAGATGCCATGTTCATCCATACCGAGGCAGCGGGCATACCGCAGCATATCAGTAGCCTCGGCATCTACGATCAATCCAGCGCCGATGGCGGCTTGGTTCGCTTTAAGCAGATTATTGAGTTAATTAGCGCCCGGGCGCCGCTGTCACCGATCTTCACCCGTCAACTGCAGCGCGTGCCCTGGGGCTTGGACCAGCCTTGGTGGGAGGAAGTCGAAGACCCCGATGTCGAACGCCATATCCACCACATGGCGCTACCCAAGCCAGGTGACTGGCGGCAGCTGTGTATTCTCGCTGCCCGTATCCACTCGCGTCCGCTTGATATGGAAAAACCGCTCTGGGAAATGTACGTCATCGAGGGCCTGGACAACGTCCCCGGACTCCCGGAGAACTGCTTCGCAGTGCTGCTAAAAGTTCATCACGCTGCTATGGATGGCGCCACGGGGGCGCGTCTGTTGCCCTTGCTGCATGACCTCAGCCCAACCGTTGAAGATATCCCCGTGCCCGACGCTGAACATGAATCCATGCTTTCTCGCGGCGACATACTTAAGAAGGCCGCGGCAAATAATCTGCGCAAACCGCTTAAGACCGCCAAATTGGTGGGCAATTTGGTGCCCGCTTGGCAGCGTATACGTCGCGGCAGGAAAGAGAATGACTTCCGAAGCCTCGACGACAAGCAGCGCACGCGCTTTCAGGGGAAACTGTCCCCTCACCGCGTGGTCGACTCTGTCAATTTTGACTTCGCCGAGCTACGCAGCATCAAACAGCGCTGCGAGGGCGCCACGATTAATGATGTGATGCTGTGCATCGTGTCGGGCGCGCTGCGTCACTACCTCAGTGCCAAGGGGGAATTGCCGGAAAAAACCCTGGTTGGCGGCTGCCCCATTGATGTGCGCAGCGCCGCCGAGCAAAACAGCGGCGGAAACATGGTCGGCTTTATGACCGTGTCACTGTGCAGCACTATCGCCGACCCCATGGAACGACTGACCCACATTCAGCAAGCCTCGCTGGAGTCCAAAGCCTATGCCAACGCGCTGGGGCCCCGTGTCGCCGTGGATGTCACCGATGTATTGCATGGCGGCGTTCTGCAGCTCGCGCTACGCGCCGCCTCAAGCACGGGCCTGTCCGAGGCAGCGGTAATCTTTAACACAGTGATAACCAACGTTCCCGGCCCGCGCGAGCAACTGTATTTTTGCGGTGCCCGCTTAGTGAATGGCATGAACTTTGGACCGCTGTTGCCCAACGTCGGCCTGTTCCACATTGTCTATTCCAGCGTGCAAAACAAGCGCGGTATCATCGCCCTGTCGTTTACCGCCTGTCGCGATATGATGCCCGACCCCGACTTCTACGGGCAGTGCATTCAGCGCGCTTACGACGAGCTGCGCGAAAGCGCATTAGCCAGTACCGCCGAGCCGGCATAAGTTACCGCGAGCACGCATTACAGCACTATGAACAATAGCCACGACCTGCGGCTCATCATCGAGTCGCGCATTCCGATTATTGTTATCGAAACCTGGGAGGAGCGCCGAGCACTGACCCTGCTGAGCAAACTCGGCGTACAACTCGCGAAACCGCTCTATGCCTGGTCTGCAAGCGACGGCTTGCGGCGTGCCGACCTAGTGGACTCACCATCGCTGCCGCAAACAACGTCACCGGAAGCTGCGCTCAAACATATTCGCGCCGCCAATTCACCGGGGCTATACGCCCTGTGTGACTTCCATCCGTATTTGGTCAATGAGCCACTGAATGTGCGCTTGATAAAAGACATTGCCATGCAAGCTGAGGCGGCAAAGCAGTGCCTTATTTTTATCAGCCATGCATTGCAGATTCCTGCGGAATTCAAGCGCATGACGGCGCGCTTCACGCTATCGATGCCCGAAGACCACAAACTGCTCGCCGCGATTCATCGCGAAGCCCAGCAATTTGCTAAAGACAAAGGACGTAAGGTCCGCACCGATCGCCGCGCATTGGACAAGCTGGTCAGCAATCTTAGGGGGCTACCACTGCAAGACGCGCGAAAACTGGCACGTGGCGCCATTTACCAGGACGGCGCCATCACCGAGTCAGATATTCAGGCCGTCAACAAAGCCAAGTTTCAATTGCTAGATATGGACGGTGTTCTGAGCTTTGAATACGACACGGAGAGTTTTGCCCATGTCGGCGGCCTGCTGCAGCTGCGCGACTGGCTTCAAAAGCGCGAAGCCGCATTTCTACAAACCCAAGCGGATGCACCCAAGGGCATTATGTTGGTGGGTGTTCAGGGTGGTGGCAAAAGTCTGGCCGCCAAGGCCGTCGCCGGTATGTGGGGCCTGCCCTTGCTGCGCATGGATATGGGGGCACTGTTTAACAAGTATTTTGGCGAGTCTGAGCGCAATGTCCGCGAGGCGCTTGCGCTAGCCGAAACCATGTCACCCTGTGTGCTGTGGATAGATGAAATTGAAAAAGGCATTGTAGCCGATAGCAATGATGGCGGCACCGCCAAACGGGTGTTGGGCACCCTGTTAACGTGGATGGCAGAGCGTCGGCAAGCTGTTTTTGTTGTGGCCACCGCCAACGCCATCCAACACCTGCCGCCCGAATTGATCCGCAAAGGACGCCTGGATGAAATATTCTTCGTCGACTTGCCCAAACCGGCAATACGCGAAGACATCTTCACCGTTCACCTGGAAAAGCGCGGCTACTCAGCCGACAATTTTTCCTTGGAGGTACTCGCTGAGGAAAGCGCAGGGTTTACCGGCGCCGAGATTGAGCAGGCTATTGTCGCCGCTGGCTACACCGCAAACGCCCGCGATGAAGCGCTAAGCACAGCCCACATCGTCGGTGAACTGGGCAACACTGTGCCGCTATCCATTACAATGAGTGAGCGTATTGAAGCCCTTCGCCAATGGTGCAAGGAGCGCGCGGTACCCGCGGATTAGCCCCCAAGCTACAAACCGGGCTCGCGCGCCGCGACCTCACGCAGCACAGGTAGCAAGCCATAGGCCTCAAACACGGCTTTGATCTGCTCATCATTGCCGGTGCGTTTGCTCTTGTTGCGCCGCTTTAACGACACCTCCTGACTGCCTGCGATCACTGGAAAACGCTGCATCCATACCCCACGGCCTTCTAACATGGTGCACACGGTACCCGCCTTCAGGCTCATGGCTTTCAACCATACGTCGTCGGCATTGGGAGCCAAGCGGGAAAAGGCCTCAACGTCGTCAATACTGTCGTCAAAACAACCGGGGAAATACAGCACACCACCCACGCCAGTGGGGAAAATCATTAGCGAGCTGTCGCGGTCATCATTGCGCCGCCACCATTGCTTATAGGGCAACAGTTCGCCCTTTTCATCTAAACGAATGCGGTGGCCGCGCGTGCAGTGAATTTCATTGGGCGCTTGTAAGTGAGCGCGATAGAGTTGGTCGACCATGTCCTGCGGGTAAAGAATATCGTCGTCAACCGTGAGTAGTAACGCCTCGGGGTATTTCTGCAGGGCGTAGAAGAACTTGGTATAGGGGCCAAGGTCTTTTTCAACAAACTCGATGTCCAGCCCGCGCGCGCATTGACGCTTTAGAATTGCCGGAATGTCGGCATCGCTGAACTCCTCGGCAGATAACCACAGCACGATTCGATCCGGCTTGTGGGACTGCTGAAGCAGACTCTCAATCGTTAAGTAAACATCGTGAATGCGCTTGCTGAAACTGGTTAGCGAAACAACGATGGGGCGCGGCGTATTTTCCGCCACACCACGTTCTGTGCGATGCAAGGCATCGGCCTCAAAGCGCTGGGTTAAGGCCTCAACCCGGCGGTCAATCGCCTCGGCCAATGCGCGTTTTTGGCGCTTTTCCTGGCGGAGTTTTTTCAACATTGTGTAATGATTCCCGTAATCTCTGTCAGAGCGATGGCGTCGCCCAGCTGTGTCACTGTATGCTGCGCACTGTATCAAACCGTGAACAACTATGCCCTTACTTGCTCTACAACACCTCTGCTGCCCCATTGATGGCGAGGCCATGCAGCGCAGCGACCAACAGTGGCGCTGCCCGCGCGGTCACAGCTTTGATATTGCTCGCCAAGGTTACATCAACTTGCTGCCGGTACAGCACAAAAAATCCAAGGACCCCGGCGACAGCAAAGCCATGGTCAATGCGCGCAAGCAATTTTTGGATCGCGGTATATACCAGCCCATTGCCGATGCCATCACGCAGCTATTGCTCGACGAATTCGGCGAGGCAGCGTCATGCAGCGTCTTGGACGCCGGCTGCGGCGATGGCTACTACCTCAACAATCTCGCACAGGCGCTGGCCGACCGAGGCGGCAACGTCACGGCAACGGGCTTGGATATTTCAAAGTGGGCGCTGCGTTGCTGCCTGCAGCGCAACCGCTCACTAAACGGCATTGTTGCCAGCAATCGCAGCGTGCCGCTGCCCACCGCCAGCCAGAACATTGTCCTCTGCGCCTTCGGTTTTCCGGTGTACAGCGAATTTTCACGGCTACTGCGCGACGGCGGCTACTACTTACAGGTGGACAGCGGCCCCGACCACTTACTGGAATTTCGGGAAAAGCTGTACGCCGAATTGCGGCGCAGCGAGCCACCGAGCCTGGATAAGGCAGAACAACTTATCGGCCCCTTACACAGGCGAGTGCGCGTCCACCAACAAACCCGCGCATTGTCACGCAGCGAGCTTGAAGAGCTGCTAAGCATGACACCCCACAACTACCGCGCCACCCACGAGGCTCGGCAAGCGCTGTTAAGCAGTGCACCGATGTCACTAACCCTGGATGTAGAGCTGCGGTTATTGCGCTGCCATGGCGCTTTTGGGGAAGACCCGGGGAATGAATAGGGCCGCCCGCGGTCTATTGATCGCGGCGCATTGCTAGACCACGGCCCAGCAGCGCTTGAAAATGGCACAAATGCCCCCACCATCGGGCACATAAGAATATTGTCACAGGTAGACCTTTAATGACCGAACACCAACAAATCAGCCAGCTCTACGACTGGTTGAACAGCCAGATTATCGGCCAGCAGCAACTCACCCAGCGCCTGCTTATCGCCTTGTTGGCAGACGGCCACCTGCTGGTTGAAGGCGCCCCCGGCTTGGCGAAAACCAAGGCGATCAAAACCCTCTCCGATGCAATAGAGGGCAGCTTCCAGCGCATTCAGTTCACCCCGGACCTGCTACCTGGCGATGTCACCGGTAGCGAAATCTATCGCCCCGAAACCGGCGTGTTTGAGTTCCAGCGCGGCCCCATATTCCACAATCTGTTGCTGGCCGACGAGATCAACCGGGCCCCGGCTAAAGTGCAATCCGCACTGCTGGAAGCCATGGCGGAAAGGCAGGTCAGCGTCGGCAGCCACAGCTACGCCCTGGACTCCTTGTTCTTGGTAATGGCAACCCAAAACCCGCTTGAGCAAGAGGGCACCTACCCACTGCCAGAGGCCCAGCTCGACCGCTTCCTGATGCATGTCAATGTCGACTACCCCAGCGCAGAAGCCGAGCTGGCCATACTGCGCAGCGTACGCAACGAGGCCCAGGGCGAGCAAAGCGCCGCCCCGCAAATTAGTCAGCAGGCGATATTTTCGGCAAGACAGCAGGCTTTGGATATTCATATGGCCGATGCCGTGGAGCAGTACATCGTGCAACTGGTCGTCGCGACGCGCAATGCTGGCCAGTGGGATCAACAACTCGACCAGTGGCTCGATGTCGGCGCCAGCCCGCGAGCCACCATCGCCCTGGACCGCTGCTCCCGTGCCCATGCCTGGCTGGCCGGCCGCGACTACGTTAGCCCGGACGATGTCCAAGCTGTTGCCCACGACGTGCTCCGCCACCGTTTAATTATCAGCTTTGCCGCCGAGGCAGAGGGCGTTGCCCGCGACCAATTGATAGACCGACTGATTCATTGCGTACCCGTTGCCTAAACCGCTATGGCCAAAGCGACGTCTTCAACAGAATCGATGAACTACGTAGTTCGCGGTGCGAGTGTTAACCGCGCTGCGCTGATAGCCGCCAGACTGACCGCACGGCAACTTCGCCTGCGCCAACAACGGCGCCACGTCGCCCGACAAACCGGCAATCACCCGGCGCCCTTCAAAGGTCGCGGTTTAAGCTTCCAACAACTGCGCGCTTACCAAGGCGGCGACGAGATTCGCCACATCGACTGGCGGGTAACCGCGCGCACCAACAAGCCGCACACCCGCGTGTTTGAGGAAGAGCGAGAGCGGCCGATTGTTATTTGCCTGGACCAGCGTCGGCCGATGGCCTTTGGCAGCCGCCACTGCTTTAAGTCGGTCATGGCCTGCCACGCCGCAGCGCTGCTGGCATGGAATGGCCTGGACAGCAATGATCGAGTCGGCGGCCTGATTTTTTCCGACGATCGCCACAACGAGTTCCGGCCTAAGCGCAGCAGCCGAGCAGTACTGCATTTGTTAAACAGCGCCTGCGAGTACAGCGAGCGACTACTCCAAGCACCCGCAGAGGATAAACAACAAGCCCTGTCCTCAGCGCTGGAGGAGCTTCGGCGTATCACCAGGCCGGGCTCGTCAGTGTTTATCTTGAGCGATTTTCACGACTACGATGACGAGGCCCACAAGCAATTGCTGCTGCTGTCACGTCACAACGACATCGTCGCGCTGGGTATCAATGACCCGCTCGAACTGCGCTTGCCACTGCAAGGCGCGCTGCCCCTCAGCGATGGACGGCAGCGTTCGGTCATTAATATCGACCAACAGCTACAACAGCACTACCGCGACCACATTGCACAAGCCCAGCAAACGCTTCAACAACAACTGCGTCAGCTAGGCATTGTTCTATTACCACTGAGTACCGATGACGACCTACTGGAAATCCTCAGCAGGGAGATCCGGCTAACATGACGCCAAGGCCCACAGACCCATTGGTCCAGCTCGCCGACATTCACCTACCGCCACCGCCAGCTGATTTTCCCTGGGCCTGGGGCTGGTTTGCCCTGCTCGGACTGGCATTATTGCTCGCCCTCGCCAGTGCACTGTATTGGCGTCGCCGCTACAACCGTAACGCCTATCGCCGCGCCGCGCTGGCCGAACTCGAAAAGCTCGCGCAGCAAAACGATGATAGCCTCTACGCCGCAAGCGCCAATCAATTGCTGCGCCGGGTCGCCTTACAGCTCGATGGTCAACGCGCCGCCACTGCGCGAGGCGACGCCTGGTGCGAGCTGTTAAATAGTTACTGCAAGCACCCTGTATTTACTACCCAGCAGTTTGCCGAACTGGAGACCGCCGCTTATCAGGCAACGGCCCAGTTGACTGATCGCGACGGGCTGCATCGGTCAGTAAGCACATGGCTGCGCACGCACAGGAGATCAAAGGGATGCTGAGCTTACAGTGGCCATGGCTGTTGTTGCTGCTGCCCCTGCCACTCATCGTTAGAGCACTAAGCAAGTCCGCAAGCGAGCAGGCCGCGCGGGGCGCACTGCGAGTGCCGTTTTACCACCAGTTAATGCAGCTTCGCGACCGAGAAAGCCTAAGCATAAAAAACACCAAAAGCCCCCTTGCCATTGCACATTGGCTGCTCTGGCTCAGCCTGCTTGCTGCCGCCAGTGGCCCACAGTGGGTAGGCAAGCCTCAGGCGCTTCCCAGCACCGGCAGGGATCTAATGCTGGCGGTCGACATCTCAGGGTCGATGGCTCAACAAGACATGAAAGTTCAGGGCAGCACCCTGCCTCGCATTACCGTCGTGAAAGCGGTCGTCAACGAATTTGTCCGCCAGCGCCAAGGCGACAAGCTCGGACTCATCTTGTTCGGCTCGCGCGCCTACATTCAATCTCCGCTCTCTTTCGACTTGGCGACTCTCGGCCAGTTAATGGACGAGGCCCAGGTTGGTTTCGCTGGCAAACAAACCGCCATCGGCGATGCCATTGGCTTTGCCATCAAACGACTGCGCAAACGTCCGGAAAACAGCCGCGTGGTAATTTTATTAACTGACGGTGCCGACACCGCCAGCACTCTACCGCCTTTAGAGGCGGCCGCCGTAGCCCAGCGGGAGAATATCCGCATTTACACCATTGGTGTTGGGGCAACGGAAATGGAAGTGCCAGGGCTTTTTGGCAGTCGGCTGGGGGCGCGAAAAATTAACCCCTCTGCCGACCTTGATGAAAAAACACTGCGGGAGATCGCCCACCAAACCGGAGGCGAATATTACCGCGCGCGCAACACAGAAGAACTGCAAGCGGCCTACAATGCCATTGCCGCACTAGAGCCAATTGAGCAGGAACAGCAACAAATTCGGCCGCGACGCTCCCTCCTCCACTGGCCATTGACCGCTGCGCTAATAACAGCGCTGTCGATTGCCCTGGCGCAAAGGAGATCGCAATGATAACGCTACACTGGTTGCGTCCCGAGTGGGTGTGGAGCGCACTGCCAATACTACTGTGCTTGTGGCTGCACCTTCGCCAGCAGCGCTCGGCGCAGCAGTGGCAGCAATTTATCGACCCGAGCTTATTGCCCCACCTCCTTGAGCAGCCGCAAGGCCGTTATTCTCAGCGCCTGTGGCCAGTGTTCTTGGCGGGGTTGTTGTGCTGGCTAGCGCTGATGGGGCCGAGCTGGCAACGCCTGCCCAGTCCCGTACTGGAAGACCGGGGTGGTTTGGCGATTGTGCTGGACCTGTCACCGTCCATGCTTGCCGAAGACCTACAACCATCGCGACTGCAGCGGGCAAAATATGCCATACGCGACCTGTTGGCACTGCGCGCCGACGGCCAAACAGGCTTGGTGGCCAGTGCGGGCGACGCCTTTGTGGTCGCGCCGCTCACCGATGATGGCAACACCCTCAATACGCTGCTGCCCTCCCTCCACCCAGCTATGATGCCTGTGCAAGGCAGCAATCCCCTTAGCGGACTCGTCCAGGCGCAGCAGCTACTCGACAATGCGGGTAGCCCCAGCGGCCACATTCTTCTTATCGGCGATGGCTTTTCTGCGCAGCAGCTAAAGGGACTGGAGGGCTTTGTCGAGCAATCCTCTTACCCGGTTTCGATTATCAGTGTGGGCAGTGAACAGGGCGCGCCTATCCCCCTGCCGGAAGGGGGATTTTTAAAGGACTCACAAGGCAACACTATTGTCGCCAGTATGCCAGAAGCTTTGATGCAGGCCTTGGCCCGCAAAGCCGGGGGGCAGTACATTAACTTGAGCGCACCCCGCAGCGACTCCGCCCTGCGCAAACTGGCAGCGGGCAGCCAACAATTTGAAGAAAGTACGCAGCAGCAAACCTTCGAGCAGTGGCAAGACGGCGGCCAGTGGTTAGCCGTGCTCCTACTGCCCTTTGCCCTGCTGGCCTTCCGGCGCGGCGCCCTGCCGTTTATATTCCTCGCGATACTTACCCTGCCCGAGCACGGCTATGCGCTGGACTGGCAGCACCCGTGGAAAACCGCCGATCAACAAGCAATGCAGCGCTTTCAGGAGGCGCCCGCAGAAGCCGCCGAACTATTCCGCGACCCAATGTGGCGCGGTAGCGCCCACTATCGCGCCGGCAACTATGCCGAGGCGGCGGCGGCATTCGCAGAGCGAGACTCCGCTGACGCTCACTATAACCGCGGCAACGCGCTGGCCAAGGCGGGAAAACTGGACGAGGCCTTGAAGGCCTATGATCAAGCGTTACAGCGCCAGCCCGACATGGCCGATGCCAAAGCCAACAAGGCATTAGTAGAACAATTAACAGAGCAACGGCAACAAGCTGGCGGCCAAGGACCTGAAAACCAGGCCCCTGAAAGCCAGGGTTCTGAAAATCAGGACTCTGAAAACCAAGGACAAAACGACTCCGCTGCGCCGAACCAGGAAAGTCAGGGCGGCGACCAGCAAAGTAACAACGCGGCGGCTGACAACAATGCCGCCAACGCGGGCAAAAACAGCAAAGACCAAAACCAGCAACCGTCAGCTGGGAAACAGCAAGCCCCCCCACCAGAGGATCCAGGCACCGACGATTCCGGCGCCGCACCTGCTTCAGAAAACACGGCGAACCAGAAGGCTCTCGCCGAGCAGCACGCGCAACAGCGCGGTGAGAATGACGACGCGCGAAACGACGCCGTCGCCCGGCAAAGCGACGGCACTACGCCCCCAGAAAATGCCGAAGCAGCGTCTGCTGGTGGTGCCGTTCAGGCGCCGCTGTCAGAGGAAGAACAAGCACAAGAACAGTGGCTGAGAAATATTCCTGATAGCTCAGATACGCTGCTTCGCAACAAATTCCAATACCAATATGATCAGCGCCGCCGCCAAGGCGAGCTGCCGGAGGCCGAAAACTATGCCCCGTATTAAGTATCTAATGACCTTGTGGCTGAGCGTTTTTGCGCTTTGCTGTAGCGGTCTCGCGCAGGCTGAGACCACAGTGCGTGCCACGGTTGACCGCAATCAAGTCGCCTTGGAGGAAACCCTCAACCTCACGTTGTCAGCCGACAGCATTTTATTCAGCGGCGAGCCCGATGTAAGCGAGCTGAGCAATGACTTCCATATTCTGAACCGGCAGCAGAGCAGCCGCACCAATATCGTCAACGGAAACATTAGCAGCAGCCGCCAGTGGGACTACACGCTTGCCCCCAAGCGCGAAGGCGACCTGACCATACCCGCCATCACCATGGGCAATAAGCAAACCAAGGCTATAAGCATCCATGTTACGCCGCCGAACAGCACGCGGCGCCAGAACACCGACAATCGCCAAGTATGGCTGGAAGCGGATATCACGCCGCGTCGCGGCTATGTTCAGCAAATACTTGAATACAGCGTCAAGCTATACAGCTCGGTGAATTTTCTCGACGCCACCCTGGATCCCCTGGACGTCGACAATGCCCTGGTCGAGTCACTCGGGGAGAGCCGTTACCGCCAACGCATTGATGGCCGCAGCTTTCAGGTTATTGAGCGCCGCTACGCCGTTTTCCCCCAGCGCAGCGGCACATTGGAGATACCTGCCTTGACGCTGCAAGCGCGTGTGGAAAGCTACCGTCCTTCACTGCTAGACCCAGGCCGTCTGCTGATACGTCGCAGTCCGCCCATGGAAATTGATATTCAATCCCCCCCGATAGACTTCGACGGCGCACTGTGGCTGCCCGCGGGCAACGTAGAGATATTTGAAGAGTGGAGCAGCGACCCCGAACAACTGCAGGTGGGCGAGTCGATTACCCGTCGCGTGGATATTCGCGCCGAGGGGCTGATGGCAGCGCAGCTACCTGCACTGCCTCGCTACGACCTGGCAGGGGCCAAGCTCTACCCTGACCAGCCGATTCTGCAAAATAACAAAGATGAACAAATACTGGTTGGCCTGCGCAGCGAATCCACGGCGATTATCGCCAACGAAGCCGGGCGCTACACCCTCCCGGAAATAAAACTTGCCTGGTGGAACACCCGCACTAACCGCGCCGAGCTGGCGGTATTACCCGCACGTGAGTTAATTGTAAGCCCCGCACCGGGCGCGCCCGGCGATGAGGCTGCTGAGGCCGCCACGTTACAGCCTGAACCCTCAGCAGCCCCGCTCAGCAACGCGACAAACACCACTGCAGAGACTGCACTGACGCCCTACCGGATAATTATTGCCCTATTAATTTGCACCAACCTTCTATGCCTGTGGGCGCTGCTCCGCCGTCGAAATGATACTGCCGGGACTCCCCAGCGGGATGCTGAGCAGAAGAATGATCAACAAGAGAAGGCGGCTTACCAAAGGCTGAAAAAGGCCTGCAAACAGCGCGATGCCAGCGCCGCGAGAGCGGCGCTGCAAGACTGGGCCTCTCACCAGCAAGACGGCTATCGCAATTTGGCGGAGCTCGCCGCTCACGAACCCGCCTTTGCCACTCACGTTGACAATATCAACGCCGAACTTTATCGCGCCGCCGAGCCCTGCGTGGATTACGCCGCGTTGCTACAAACCGCAGCGACCTATAGAAAGCAGCAGGCCGAGAGTCCCGCCAAACCGGCTCTAGCGCCACTGTACAAAAGCCTATGAGCACCACTTATGTTTTGGCATCGTCGCGGCCGCCGACAACCATCACACCGCCAAGAATCACCAGCGCAATGCCAATCAGTGTGAGCGTATCTGGCAGCAGCCCCCAGATCAGCCAATCCAGCACCCCCCCAAAGACCACCGCAAAATAACTGGTCGGCGCGAGCACCGATGCCGACGCATAACGATAAGCCCAGGTGTACAGCAGAAAGCACAAATAGATCACCACCCCCATATACAGCAACCAAGGGTAGGCCGAGAGATGCACGTCGCCGCCCTGCCAGAGAAAAAACGGCACGCTGACCATCAGCGACACAGAAAAGTAATAGAACAAGATCCGATTTGCTGGCTCAGTCGACGCCAGCATACGCGTGGTGATCATAGAGATGGCCAAGCCCAAGCCCGAGCCCAACGCGACCAAATGCCAGATACTCAACTCTGCAAAGCCCGGCCGCAGCACTAACACCACCCCGGCAAAACCCAGCAGTAACGGCGGTAAGCTGCGACGGCTCACCGGCTCTCGCAACGCCAAAAATATTAGCAGCGGCACCATCAACGGTGCGCTATTACGAAGCAGTGTGGCTTCTAACAGTGAAATTTTACTGAGCGCAAAAAAGTAAAAGTAGAAGCACGCGACTCCGCTTAAACCTCTCAAAAAATGCATGGGCAGGCGCTCACTACGCAAGCTGGCAACGCCGCCGCGCGCAACACTGGGCAGAGTAAAAACAAAGGATATGCTGTACTGGGCAACGATCATTGCCGATACCGGCACCTGCATTCCCGACAGATGTTTACCGACCGCGGCAACGGTCGCCGACAGGAAAACGGTGAGCAGGGACAAGCCGACGCCAATGGCTAAGCGCCGCCTGTCTTGCGAAAATCGAAAAGGAAAATCTGCCACAACACCGCCCAATATACTGAGAATAAGGCTGCGCTATGGCCCAGCCGCCGAACACTATAAATAGCGCTGGCGACCTTTACCAGAACAGAGAAGCGGGCGGCGCTATCGCCGCCACGGATTTAGTGGCCGCACTTACCTTCGCCACACTTGCCTTCATTACGGGCTTTATTGCCGCCACATTTACCCTCGCCACACTTGCCTTCGTCGCTGGCCTTATTGCCGCCACATTTGCCTTCACCACACTTACCTTCGTTGCTGGCTTTTTTACCACCGCACTTGCCCTCGCCGCATTTACCTTCGTCGCTGGCCTTTTTGCCACCACACTTGCCTTCGCCGCATTTACCCTCAGCGTGCTTACCAAAATCCACTTGTTGATAGCCACTGCTCAGCGATTGCGCACTGAAGGGGTTGCCGCTATCGCTCACCGCAGCAGAAGCAAGACTTGAAGCGAACATGGCGGCGGTCAGTGCTGTCATTTTTGATTTATTCATGGATGTACTACCTCGTTTAGAAAGTTTAATTGACGCCAGCGAAAAGCACCTGCGTTACAGCATAGATGACTCACAGAGGAAGTTGTTACAGCGAATTAATAATTTTTATTGGCACCACTGAAATATTTCCACGCGGTGTAACAATGACGAGCGCGGTTCGTCTATGGCGCATACCTGTAAAAATAAGGATGCTCGCCATGACGCTTCTCCAGACCGCTACTGACACGGTCACTCGCCCACACAAGGGACTAGGGCGCCTGCTGACACCGCTCTCTGGTCTGCCGCCACTGTTGATTCGGCTCTATCTGGTACCAATATTTTGGATGGCAGGCAGCAATAAGTACCGCCATTTCGACGACACCGTCGCCTGGTTTGGCAACCCCGAGTGGGGCCTGGGGCTGCCCATGCCAACACTGATGGCAGGCTTGGCTACTGCCACTGAACTGGCGGGTGCCGCACTGCTGCTCGTTGGCCTCGCCACACGCTGGATAGCGGTGCCGCTCGCCGTTACCATGCTGGTGGCCGCCACCACCGTGCACTGGTCCTTTGGCTGGCAGGCGATCGCCGATGCGAGTGCCCCCTTTGCAAATGCCCGTGTTGACGCCGCAGCGGAAAAACTGGAGGCGGCAAAATCCATTCTCCAGGAACACGGCCACTACGATTGGCTGACGGAGAGCGGCAACTTCGTGATCCTCAACAACGGCATCGAGTTCGCAGCCACTTATTTCATTATGTTACTGGCCCTGATCAAAATGGGCGGAGGGCGCTACGTGAGTATCGATGACGGCCTCCACCGTTATGTGACGCGACAACGCCGCTAAAGATGTCAGCAATTTTACCGCCAAGCATTGCCGTCGGGTCGCGTTATCAGGGACACTACGGCCTACGTTTAGCTACAAAACGAAGGCCACTACGCGTGTCACAAGCAACGCAAGACGACGCCCTGCTCGAACGCCTGCAAAGCGGCGACAACGCCGCATTCAGGGACCTTATTGTTCGCTACAATCAGCGCCTGCTCATTGTGGCCCGCGCCATTATTGGTGATGTCTTTGCCGAGGATGTGGTACAGGAAGCCTGGACCTCAATATTCAGGGCGATAAACCGCTTCGAAGGACGTTCTGCACTATCGACCTGGATGATTCAGATCGTCAGTAACGAGGCCAAATCGCGACTTCGCAAGGAGAAGCGCCATATGAATGTGGCCGATACCGAGCAGCTTCCTGCGGCGCTCGCAGAGAACCGTTTCGCCGCCGATGGCCACTGGCAAATCCCGCCCGCTCATTGGGAGCTGGGCTCACCGGAGCGCCTGTTAGAGGAAGACCAGTTGCGCTGTTGTATCGAGCACACACTAACCTTGCTACCGGAGAACCAAAAAGCAGTGTTTATGCTGCGTGATTTAGAGCAAATGCCACTGAGTGATATTGCCGAACAATTGCTGCTAAGCGAAAGCAATGTACGCGTATTACTTCACCGGGCGCGATTCAAACTGCTAGATGTTGTCGACCACTTTCAGGAGACGGGGGAATGCTAAGCTGCAAGGAAGTAAGCCATTTGGCCAGTGAGCACCTCGATAACCCGCCGCGCGGCTGGGCCGGCCTGCAATTTAAAATGCACCTGATGATTTGCGGCCCCTGTCGGCGCTTTCGGCAGCATTTAGTAACAAGCCGGGACACCGCAGCGAGGTTAGCCCGTCAACTCTGGCAAGAGAATGACGACACCGCTACCCGCATTCTCGACAAAATCGACGAGTCAGCGGGCAAAAAGTGAACGGATTATAGCAGCGGGAATTCAACGCGGAACTCGCTGCCGCTCTCACCATCACTGATAACGCTGACACGGCCACCATATTCACTAACGAGACGGCGAATAGAAGCCAGACCGACGCCCTCACCCTCCGAATGAAATTGCTCGAAGAGAGCAAAGACACGCTTCTGCTGGGCGGCGGGAATCCCGCGACCGTTATCTCTTACAAACAGCGCGAGGCCACCCGTAGTAGGGTCGGGTAAACGACCAATATCCACCCGCAATGGGCGTTGGCCACTGAAGCGTTTGGCGTTGCGCAGTAGCTCTCTGACAACCAGGGTCATCGTTCCACCCGGCAGCACGGCGCGACCCAACCCAGGCGGCTGAATGCTCACAACATCGGCCATAGCCTCGTCGTCGATAATTCGCGATACCAAGCTGTCCAGGCTCAATTCCTCAACGGGCTCATTCATAGGCAGCTGGCTATAGCGCTGCAAGCCGGCATTTAAGCGCGACGCCTGGTTGCTCGCCTCACGGACTTTGCTTAACCACTGCCGGGCTTCCTCGCTCAGCTCCTGGCCAGCGCGCTCCTGCAAGCGCTTGCTGTATACATCGATAACTCTCAAAGGCTCGACAAAACCCTCGGTAGTAGCCCGCGAAAACTCTTCCAGCGCAGTATTGCTATCGCTGAGCGACTCATTGGTCTTTTCGAGAAGGGTTTTATTCAACCGCGCTTCAGCGAGTTCTTCGGTGCGCTGTGTAACGAGACTCTTTAAGTCCTCCGACAATCGCTCCACTTCTTCCTGTTTACGGCGGTTCTCAGCAATTTCATTCTGCAACTGACTATTCAGTTCGACCAACTGTGCATTACTCGGCAACGCCAAGGCTTTGGGGATCAGGGGCCACACCATTGTTGCCGTGCCGACAGAGGCGATGGCCGTTATCGCCTTTATAGTGCCGCTCAACCAATAAGCGCCGTACCAAACATTCAGAATATTCACTAGGTGCGTGGCGCCACAGGCAAAAATAAACACCGCGAACATCAAGAACATGTAGTTAAACTTGAGATCTTCACGTCGCTTGACGAGCACAATCAACGCAATGGGGATCGTGAAGTAAGACAGGGTAATTAATGTGTCGCTAAGAACGTGCAGAAACACCAGCTGTTCATTCCAAAGGTAGCAGTGACCATGGGGTGGCATTTCCGGCCCCAGGATGCTGCGCCAGAACTCATTCATGACTTGCCGCCTCGCTGTGGTAATGCGCTGAGTGTAGCCGTTTTACGCAAAATTACATTGTCAGCAAGCACACCGTCTAGGGTTATTGGGTAATCTACCTACCTTTGGTGGGATGGCTGCTATCGCCAGAGGGGTGACGAGCGGTGACGCACTCATAACACTGCTGGATATCGACCATATCCGCTTCCATATCGCCAGTGAGCACACACGGCGACGCGAAGCCAACCCTTTTTTCCGCGTAATCAAGATACACCGGCACAATGGGCACACCAGCCCCTGCGGCAATGTGGTAGAAGCCACCCTTCCAGCGCTCTACTGCCTTGCGCGTACCCTCCGGGGCAATAATTAGCACCATGTCATCGGTATTGTGAAATTGCTCAACCATATGCTCAACGAAGTTATGTCGACTTGTGCGCTCTACGGCGATACCCCCCAACCAACGCAGCAAACTCCCAAGCGGGCCGAGAAATAAGCTGTGTTTGCCCATAAAACGCACCTGCCGCCCCAGCGCGGCGCCAAGCGCTACCATCAAGAAAAAATCCCAATTACTGGTATGCGGCGCAACAACCATCACATATTTGCGCGGCGCCGGCGCAGGCATCTGAAAACGCCACCCTCGCAGCCGAAACACGCCACCGACCAAGCAGTGAATAGCTGCTAAAACCCGGGGATAACTGCACACCGTTTTACGCTGCGCTATCTCAGAAACATAGGAAGTCATGAGCCGCTCTACATCGTTATTGTTATTTGTCGGTCATTGCCGACGCTCAGAATCATACACAAGAATCTACGCCGGCGCTTGCCGCCCTGAGCTGCCCCCGCTATCCTCGCCAAAACACCATACTACGCGGCCTAGCTGTCGCGCCGCGACACCGGAGCCCAAAGTGAGCCGACTTTTTAAGCTACTGCTTATCCCCTGCTACCTGTACAGCTGCATTGCCATCGCACAGCACTCGAAACCCGTGGACCTGCGCGCACTGGACAACAATCCGGCTGACGCACAGTACAGTCGCGATTCAAAAGAAACCCTGCTCTACAGTTACGGCGAGATCTACTTCGACGACAGGGACGACCTGCTGGACAAAGCACTGGAAGTAAAAGAAGAAGGCGAAAACCTCGAAGCAAGGTCGCGAGGCCTGTTATTGATTCCGGGTGACGAACAAGATTTAGTCGACGCGCTCGAAGCCTTGGATGGCGCCACCACCAGCCTGCGCAGCCGCGGTGCGATTATTCTGGCAACATCAAGTGATAGTCCGTTTCACTACCGGGTGGGCAGCGAGCTGCGCGGCACTGCGCGCTTTTACTATGACGAGGGCGATGAAAATCGCCTGCGCTTTGCCGGAATAACCGGCCTGTTTGGCGGCCCTGACCTAGAATCCTACATGGATATCTCCGCCGTGCTTGAAAACCACGCAGGCATTAATTATCACTTCCGCTTAGACGCACTGCCGAATACTGAGTTTGGAATTTTGGGCAAGGTACAGGTCATCAGCTTGCTGGAGCGTCGCATCGATTACGATGACTACGAAAAGAATAAAGTGTTCGACTGGGACACCGACATTAAGAACCGCGTGCAAATCAATGCCGACCTCGGCATGCGGCATACCATTGGCCATGTCGGCCTGCACCTATTAGTAAAAGACTTGTATACCGAATCCTTGCGCGGGGCCAGCGGTGATATCTACCGACAACGCAGTCGGGTGATCGCCGGGATCGACTATCGACGCGCCTGGGGAGATGTGCAGATTCGGGGTGACCTCGTGCCAAGGGCACGCTTTGGCGAGGCACCACAGCGTCGCGACGTCAACCTCTCGGCGAGCTTGAACGTTACCCGCCGATTTGCCCTCGTTATGGGTTACAACTACGCCGAGCACCGCTACGAGCGGGATACCGGCAACGCCGGCATCCGATATACCCTCGGCCGCTCGCTGAGGGCGGAGATCAGCATGACGGCAGCAGGCAAACGCGAGCTTGGCGGCCATGCGTCACTGCAACTGCCACTCTAAGCCTGATCACCCTGTTTTCAGGGCGAAGGCTACCTCTAGGCAGCGGCGCTGCTAGGTGCCGCATTTTCGTCAGTAAGCTCCCGCTTGGCAGGAATGTGGCTCATGGCATGCTCGGTCAAGGCAGTGATGGTAAGCGAGGGGTTTACACCCAGGTTCGCGCCCAGCATGGAACCGTCACAGATATACATGTTTTGGTAGCCGAACACTCGGTTGCGATAGTCAATCACCCCCTCGTCAGCAGAGCGCCCCATCGCCGCACCGCCCATACAGTGCGCGGTGGCAGGAATATTAAAGAGCACCTCTGTAAGTAAACTGCCCGCCATTCCACCCAGCTTTTCCGCCGCCCGCTGGGCAAAATCGCTAGCCTGAGGAATATAAGTGGGAATGCGTTCGCCATGACTGAGCATTTTTTTGCTAAAGGGCCAGTACCAAGGGCGCCGGTAGCGCATATCGATATGCCCTTCCAGGGTTTGCATGCACAGAAAAATGATCGTTTGCGAGGCCATACCAAAGGGAATCAGCATGCGAATCCCCTGCAGGGGACGGGTTAGCAGAAGCTTGAGTACGGTTTTGATCCACACAGCGATACGCGTGGCGCTTGTATCGCCTCGCGTCATTGCCGTAACCAGCATGCCCATCGCGTCGGACCCTTTAGGGTAGCGCGTTGCTTCGATATGCGTGTGCTCATCCAGATACACCCCCGAGCCAATCGCAATGCCCTTATCCATTTCCGGATTGCCCGGCACACGAACACCAATCAACGACTCTGCATTGGTCCGTACCCGGCGACCCAATTGCGACGAAATATTTGGCAGCGACCCTTCGTCGCGCAGCTTGAACAACAAGTCTTGAGTGCCCAGTGACGAGGCAGCAAACACAACCGAGCGCACTCGCCAGCGGCGGACATTTTTGCGCCACAAAGAGGTACTGCTTATCGCCGTGACCTCATAGCCCTCCGAGCCTTGGGCATCGCCGAGTGGTCGCACATCAACGACCTTGCTCTCGGCAAATACTTTTGCGCCCTGCTTTTCTGCGAAATAGAGGTAGTTCTTATCTAGGCTATTCTTGGCATTGTGCCGACAACCCACCATGCAACCGCCACAGGCGATACAGCTGTTACGTGCCGGACCATCGCCACCAAAGTAAGGGTCGTCATAGCGGGTGCCCGGCTCATCCTCTTCGTTGCCAAAAAACACGCCCACCTGCGTTCGGTAGAACGTGTCACCACACCCCCAGTCGTCAGCAACCTCTTTCAGCGCGTGATCCGCGGGCCCAAGAATGCGATTTTCTGTAACCCCTAACATCGCCCTGGCAGAGTCGTAGTGACGGGGCATAACCTGCTTCCAGTTAGTCAGGCCCGCCCAGCTGCCGTCATCCCACACCGTTTCCTTGGGCACCAACAGCGTGTTGGCATAAGTCACCGACCCGCCGCCAACGGCGTTGCCCTGTAAGATCAACACATGCCGGAACCAGCGAATATTGAAGAAGCCTTTTAAGCCAAGCAGGGGGCGCCACAGCCAACGCCAAAAACGCCAGTTGCTGGCGGGCAGGCTGTCGGCATTCCAACGCTTCCCCGACTCAACCACGGCGACCGAATAACCCTTCTGCGTAAGCCGGTGAGCCGAAACGGAACCGCCGAAACCCGACCCCACTACCAAATAATCAAAATCGTAGTCTTGTTGTTTGCTCATTGTTCACTCAGCGCCGCTGCGCCGCTCTTTGGTAAAAGACTCTCAATCAGAACCGATGCCATTCTGACAATGCATGTTGTCACTTTACATTTGACAACGCGCCATGTCAAAATTTTACCCATGACAAATTCAAGCCCCGCACGCCGCCGTTCTTATCGCGGCCAAAGCCCCGACGCGCGACGCGCTGAACGCCGCCAGCTTCTTCTGCAAGCGGCACTGGAAGTGGTGTCTTCTCAGGGATACAGCAACGCAACCGTTCGCAGTCTGTGTGCGTCGGCGGGGTTAACAGAGCGTTATTTCTACGAGTCGTTTGCAAACCGCGAGGCGCTGCTTGGCGAGCTGTATCAACAGCAAACCGCCCTGCTTCGCGACGCGATGTTGGACGCCATTGCCGCTCCCGGCTTATCGACTGAGCAAACCATGCGCACCGGGTTAAGTGCGTTTTTTGAGACCCTGGAGAAGCAACCGGAGCTGGCGCGGGTCATCCTGTTTGAGATCTTTGGCGTGAGCAAAGCGATGGATACGCTCTACTATCAAGCGATGGAAGAGTTCGCCGAATTGATCGGTGAGCTTGCACAGGTGCTGGGTATTGCCGAGTTCAGCAAACCCGCCAATGACAGTATGATCTATGCAGGGCTGGTGGGCGCCGTGGTGCAAATGGCGCGGCGCTGGGTGTTAAATGGCTATCACGAAAGCCGCGAGTCGTTAATAGAAAGCAGCGTGCTGCTGTTCACCGCCGTATCGGCACATCACCAGCGTCAATCAACCAGCAGCTGATCACTCAATGCATCCAACTGTCGGCTCGCTTCTCGCCAGCCCGGCATGGCCGCATCCATCAGCGCGTAAAAAGCGCTACTGTGGTTCATCTCGCGGATGTGGCACAGCTCATGAACAATGACCATATCAATGCACAGTGGCGGCGCCTTCATCAGACGGGTATTCAAGCAAATACCGCGCCTTGAGCAGCTCCCCCAGCGCGAACGCATTGCCCTGACACGCAGCGGCGGCAGCGCCTGCGGCCACGGCAAGCTCGCTGACAGATGCGCTAGGCGAGTAGCAAAATAGTCGCGGCTGCGCTCGCTTAACCAGCGTAAAAACAAGTGGCGAATATTTTCCGGACTTCGATCTCTGGCTTTGATAACCAGCAAACGCCGCTCGGGAAAACTGCTCGTGCCACGCCCCGGCTCAACGCGCAATTGCCAACGCTCACCCAGATAAGAAAAATAGTCGCCACAGCGATATTGAGGGGCCGGCGCCGCGGGCACAGCCTGCTCAATACACGATCTCAGCCACTGGCCGTGACGGCGAAGCATGGCATCAATCTCACGCTGGGGAGTATGTTGCGGCACGCGAACTTCAACATCGCCGCTCGGGGAGACGCGCAACGCCAGGCGCCTGCGGCGCTGCGGCTGGCGACGCACCACGTAGCGCACCGACAAGCCCTCTAGCTCGAAGTGCCCCTGCTCAGTTGCTGGAGGAGTCACGCGAACCCGTCAACGCTGGATCTTGTGCAACGGGAAATTCGCAACAGAAAACCGCCCCGCCACCCGGGTTAGCCTCATAGGCGATATCGCCGCCATGGCCCTGCATAATCGTCTGGGACACTGACAGACCAATCCCCATCCCTCCCTCTTTGGACGTGACGAAGGGGCTGAACAACTGCTCTTCCACTTCCTTTGCGAGACCGAGACCAAAATCACGAACGCGAAAGCCAACTCGACCGTTGGCGAAAAACGTACTCACCTCAACGGGCCTGGCGCTTTGCGCTGCGGCTGTCGACTCCATCGCATTGCGGATCAGGTTCAGGGCGACTTGCTGAATTTGCACTTCGTCGCCATAAACCGTCGGCAGGTCATTGGCGCCCATAAACACTACGCGAGTGCGGTTGACCTTCGAATCCACCTCTGCCAGCGCCAACACGTCTTCCAGTAATTCATTCAGAGACAGCGTCGCCTTCGCCCCCGAGGGCTTTTTCACGTAGCTGCGCATTCGCTGAATCACTGCCGACGCGCGCTCGGCCTGCACGCCGATTTTAGTCAGCACATCGTCCAGCTTACTGCGCTGCGCCTCGGGTAAATCCGCCAGCAGGCGCTGGGCAACGCGGGCGTAATTACTCACTGCGGTAAGTGGCTGATTGACCTCGTGGGCGATACCCGCTGCCATTTCGCCTCCGGTGCTCAAACGCTCAATATGCGCCAGGTGCTGACGCTGGTGGTCTACCTCGTTCCTCGCCGCCTCCAGAGCCTGTTGATTCGCCAGCCACTCGCCAATATCGCGCAATACCAGCACTGCCCCACCCTCTGCGCTAGCGCTACCGCTCAACGCCACTTGCACCAGCTCGCCGTCCTTGCCGGTTAGCTCAACGTGGTTCTTGCGCAAGCTCACACCGGCTTCGCAGAGCAGCGACAAGGCTTGGTTTAAGCCGTCGTCGCCGGGGAACAGTTTCAGTGCCAGCAGCGGCTCGCCCAGCGCATCAGCCTGCGGCCAACCGGTGAGCTCTGCGGCGCGCGCGTTCATCGAGGAAACCCTTCCGGCGCTGTCGAGGCCAAAAATCCCCTCATCCACGGCGTTGAGAATGCGCTGATTCTCATCTTCCAGTTCGCTATTCCGCTTGGCGAGCGCTCGCTCCAGGCGCTGCAATTTGATGTGCGTGCGCACCCTTGCGAGTACTTCATCGGCCTGGAAGGGTTTGGCGATATAGTCGACACCACCAATGGCCAGGCCGTGTACTTTGGACTGACTATCGGTCAATGCCGAGAGGAAAATAACGACGATATCTTCGGTTTCGGGGTCCGCTTTTAAGCGCTCACAAACCTCAAAGCCGTCGACCCCCGGCATCATGACATCCAGCAGTATCAGCGCGGGCTTGGCGCGCTTTGCCGTGTAGAGCGCTGACTCACCGTCGCGCGCGGCCAACAGCCGGTAGCCACTGCCTTCAAGCGTCTTAAACAATACCTGGAGATTGGTGGGATTGTCGTCGACGAGCAGTATCTGCTCTCCGCCGCGATCAGGTGCCATCGACGGCGGCTCCTTCATTTACTGACTTGAACAATTGCCCTAAGCGCTCAAAGTCGAATTCACGCAGGAGGCGCTCGGCCTCTTCACTCAATTCGCGCTGCTCTGGATGACGCTTACGCAGCACCTCAAGCAGTTCTCGCAAGCCGGTGACATCACCGAGGTCTACGGCGTGGGCTAATTTTTCCAGCAATTCCTCGGGCAGCGGCACGTCCTCAGACGCTGATGCGTTCGGATAAACATCGATATATCCCGCTTTTAACGCCGCCGGCGCAACGCTCGCCACCGGTGAGTCGTCTGGCACGGCGGTATCGCAAAATCGCGCCATTACCTTGTACAGGTCCGCCATGCTAATCGGTTTGGGAAGGAAATCATCACAGCCGAAGGAGCGCGCTTCTTCCACCATTCCCTCGTCGGTGGTGGCCGATGCCATAATAATGGCAACATCGTGCTTCATTTCCTGCTTAATGATCCGCGTTGCTTCCATGCCGTCCATTTCCGGCATTCGCAAATCCATCAAAATAACGGCGGCGTCGCGCTCCTTCAAACGCTCTATCACCTCAAGTCCGTTCGCCGCTTCTCGAACGTCGTCGGTAATATCTTCCAACATGCCCAGCAATACCTGGCGATTCACCGCCACGTCGTCGGCAACAATCACCGCAGGATTACCCGATATTTCGGCTTCTTCAGCGACGGGCTCCGGCGTTTCGGGCGCATCTAATAACGGCGAGCTTTGCTCTGACACGGGCATTAGCGGGATGTGGAAGTAGAAACAGCTGCCAACACCTTCCTCGCTGCGCACATTCAAACTGCCACCCATCGCCTCTACCAAGCGCCGACAGATCGACAGGCCAAGCCCCGTTCCCTTACCGTCTTGAGGATTCACTTGGCGGAAGGGCTCAAAAACATCTCGCAGCTTGTCGGCGGGAATACCAATACCGGAGTCGCGAACCTCAAACTGCAAGCTATCATCAACTTCGTTAACGCCAACCTTCAGGCCCACCTGTCCACTGTTGGTGAACTTGACGGCGTTATCGAGCAGGTTAACCAATACCTGCCGCAGCTTTACGGCGTCGAATTGCAGCTTGCGCTCTACATCGTCGGCAACCTCAATGATGAACTCCAGGCCTTTCGACTTCGCGCGATGGCCGACAATGTCGCCAACACTGGCGATAACATCATCGAGGTCATTCGCTTCGCATACGATATTGATATTGCCACTTTCAATTTTTGCCAGATCGAGCACATCGTTAATCAAGTTCAACAAGTGCTTGCCGCAGCTTTCGATCGCGCGTAAATACTCTTTGCTGTCTGGCGGGAAGCCCTGCTCTTTTTGCAATAATTGCGCGTAGCCCAGTACGCCATTAAGCGGTGTGCGCAGCTCGTGGCTCACACTTGAAAGGAACTGGCTCTTTGCATGGAGCGCATCTTCGGCGGCGATACGCGCATCCACCAAATCCTGCTCCATACGCTTGCGCTCGGTGATATCGGTCATGATCCCCATCGCGCGCAGGGGCTGATCATGCTCGTCGTTTTCTACAACGTCGCCGCGACTGTATATCCAGTGGTAATTCCCGTCGCTGTCGCGAACCCGAAACTCGACGCTATTCCCGGTTGCCAAACCCAACCAACTATCAACGGCAGAGGCGATAATCTGCAGATCATCCGGGTAGGCAATTTCTTTGAATGCCGCCACGGCATAGGGCTTGCTCGGTGGGGTGTAGCCCAGCGAGCGAAAGAAGCTGGCACCCACAGTCACTAAGCCAGTGCTTAGGTCGAGATCCCAGAGGTGGTTTTGGGCGGCATCCAAGGCTAATTGGAAGCGCCGTTCACTCAGTTTAAGCGCGCGCTCCGTTTGGGTGCGCTTCTCGACCATGAAGTTGGCATCTTCCGCCAAGTGTTGAAACTCGGCAAACGGCAGCCGCTCCACGTCGATAAATGTTGAACGCTTGCTGGCGTCGGCAAAAAACTGCTGAAAGATGTTGAAGCCGTGCGCACTGCGCCGAGCCAACCAGCGCGCCGCGATCATCGAGAACAACATCAGGCCAAAGGCGATGACCAAGATGAATAAAATATGTTCTTCTACACGGCTCTGCAGGGCGGAGCGCTCAGCCAACAGTTTGGCATTGAGCTCGTCCAAAAACACTGCCGAGCCCAGGGTCCAGCCCCAGGGCTGGTAGCGACGGATATAGGAAACCACCGGCTGCTGGCCGCCTTCCCGGTTTCGCCAACTTAGCTCGGTAAACAAGCTGTTGTTTTCGGCGTCCAAACCTTGGGTGGCGGCAAGCACATCGGGCATTGGCTGGCCCACTGCTTCGGGGTCATAGCCATTGACCAACTGCCGCCCATCGCCGTCCACCATAAACAGGATTGAGTTTTCGGTATCGACGGGCACAGCGGCTATACGCTCAACAACTTCTTTCTGTACGCGCGCAATCTCGTCATGTAGGTAAACACTCGCCCCCATGTACAAGCCAAGCGGCTCGAAGTAGTACACAAAGCTGAAGTTGCGCTCACTGGTGCCAGGGCGACTACCGTCAGTGACTCGGTATTCTACAAAGTCGTAATTTTTCTTTTGTGTGACCGAGCGTATCTGTTCGGCAAAGGCGTTAAGTACCTTGCCGTCGCTCAGGCGTTTATCACCAGCGGGATGCATGGGCGGCAAAATTGCCCGCCCGGCGGAATCGAAAAGAAAGAAAAAGCCGTTGTTGTCGTGAAAGCTGAGCGAGCTCATTGTGGTGCGCAAGCGGCTCAGCTGCTCCTTGCGGCTCTCACCCACATATTCCTTGCGCGTGTTCTCTATGAGCGACAGGCCAATGGCCACTTGGTGGCGCAGGTCGTTGTAAAGCTGACGGTTGAGCTGAGTGCGTCTAAATTCTAAGTATTCAACGGCCTTGTCGACCTCGCGACGCAGCAGTTCACGGCGTGACTCGATATAACTGTCGCGCCAATCCTCACTCTGCTGAGTGTAGCGTTCGTACTCTTTGGCGATCCAGATGTAACCCAGCACAGCCAGCGGAATTGCCGACAAGGCAACCAGGCTGAGGAGGTATATCTGAACTAAACTGCGCTTCGATTTCATGCGCACCCTTTCTTCTTCATATTGGTGGCCCGAAGGCATATAAACCAGAAGCTTATCGGCTCAGATCGCGCTTCGCCAGTATCGCAGTGAGGAATTTCTGCATGAAGCTGGCAAAACCCCATAGATTTCGGCTAATCTGGGCAACAGACGCCTGACAAAGCAAGGACGGGATAATGACAAAAGAAGCAACTGTCTACTTGGTTGAAGACGATGACGCTGTTCGCGACTCACTGCAAATGGTCTTGGAATCGGTAGGCTACCACGTTGCCGCGTACTCTCGCGCAGATGCCTTTTTAGAGGACTTCTCCACTGATATGGCCGGCTGTATGGTACTGGATATCCGTATGCCCGGCATGAACGGCATGGAGCTTCAACGCCAGCTGAACATGCGAAACTCCATTCTGCCGATTATCTTCGTTACCGGCCACGGCGATGTTCCGATGGCCGTTGAAGCCATGCAGCGCGGCGCTGTTGACTTCGTACAAAAGCCCTACCGAGAGGAAGAGCTGCTGGGCAAGATTCAGCAGGCGATCGCTGCGGACGCTGAAAACCGCGCCGACCTGGAAGAAAAGCACAAGATTATTGAGCGTCTCGCCGAGTTAACCCCGCGCGAGAAACAGGTCATGGAGCTAATGATTGAAGGCAAGGCCAATAAGGTCATTGCCTATGACCTGGATATCAGCCAACGCACCGTGGAAATTCACCGCGCCCGGGTGATGGAAAAAATGGGCGTGCGCTCACTGGCTCACTTGGTGCGCATGGTAATGGCAGCCGAAGACAACAACAGCGCAAACTAAGCCCCCCTCTGCGCGCCGGAGCGATGAGTTATCGCGTCGGCGCGTCACCGCCATTACTTAATAAGCTGTCGATATGTCGCAGCGCCGCCAGCAGCTCGGTCACAGGCAGATTCTGGCCGCGATAAAACTCCTCCGCCATTGGCGAAATATTACACGCCCCCGGCAGGCTCTGCTTCTGCTCAGCAAGAAAGCGCATTCGCGGAATAAAGATAAACTGCAACCACTGGTTGAACGACAAGGTATCCACGGCAAAGGGTTGCTCGCTGCGCAGAGCCTGCTCAGATGGCCGCTGGCTTTCCCAGTGCCCGATGCGACGCAGCTCAGCTTCAATATCAATCAGCGTTGCGGAAACGCGGTAATACAAACTCACAACTTTACTCTATCACTTGTTGGTAGGGCGGCATTGAGTCGAGCATTTTGCGGCCGTACTGACGGGTGACTATACGCCGGTCCAGAATGCTGATTTTTCCCCGATCAGACTCACTGCGCAGCAAGCGCCCACTGGCCTGAATAAGGCGAACCGCCGCATCCGGCACGGTAATTTCCATAAAGGGGTTGCCGTTATTGGCGCTTATCCACTCTGCCAGCGCCTCTTCTACTGGATCTTCTGGCACGGCAAAGGGAATTTTCGCGATCACCACATGGGAGCAGTATTTACCCGGCAAATCGACCCCTTCTGCGAAACTGGCCAAGCCAAAAATAACGCTACCCTTTCCGGCGTCCAGACGCTCGCGATGCTGCCGCAAAATATCATGCTTAGGCAATTCACCCTGCGCCAGTATCAAGCTGCGCAGCGACAAGGGCACTCCCTCATAGACCGCATTAAGCTGTTTTCGCGACGCGAACAGCACCAGGCTTCCCGCCGCCTTGTCCAGCAGCTGCGGCAGCATCTCAATTAATGCGTCGGTATGCGCTTGGGCATCGCCGGCATCGCAGTTCATCGCAGGCACATGTAATTGCCCCGCATCGGCGTGATTGAAAGGGCTGGGTACCACCTCAAAGCTGGCATCTTCGTATAAGCCAGCGCGCATACTAAAGCGCTTAAAACTGCCGAGCGCCGTAAGCGTAGCCGACGTCAATACCGCGCCATAACATCGCGACCACAGTGACGACTGAAGGGTCTTTGCCGCCAAAATAGGGCTGCTGTTAAGCTCCATATCCTTGAGCCCCTGACCGGCATCAACCAGAATCAGCCAGCGGGCAATAGGCGGCTTTTCCGTGCGGCTATCGCTGGCGTAGGACTGCCACAGGGCCAGCATATTCTGGCAGCGAAAGCGCATCGCCGACACATCCCCCAACCACTGTTCCAACTCGTCGCGGCGCTGCTCTAATGTGCCCTTATCCAAACCGTCCTGGAGGGTGTCGCTCATGGCCTCGCAATGCTGCACCAGTGCAGCAAAGGCAACGCGCAACTCGCGCGCTCGCTCAGCCAGTCGCTCGGGCACCCTGCCCTCTTCAAAGCGCAGCTGCTTATTGCCCTGCCGCTCAACGGCCCCCTCGAGCAATTCCACCAATATCGGCCTGAGCGGGTTCAGCGCCTCTCGCGCGGCAACGAGCAGGTTCAATAGAGAGTCAAACTGACCCCTGAGTGACTTTTGCATGGCCGGTATGGCCAGAATAGGCGCAATACTGCGCTCCGCTTGTTCCAGCCATCGCTCACTGGCGCCGAGGCGAAAGTTCGCACTGAAATGATTAATGACTTTATCGGGAAGGTGATGGGCTTCGTCGAAAATATAAATGCACTCTTCCGGCGGCGGCAGTATTGCGCCGCCACCCAACGCTAAGTCGGCCAGCACGAGGTCGTGGTTTGCCACAACCACCTCGGCTTGAGCCATCGACTCCCGCGCTTTAAAGAAGCTGCACTGCTTCACATGACTACAACGCCGACCACTGCACTGCGCGTGGTCGGTAGTGACGCGCTGCCACTGCTCCTCCGGCAATACACTGTCCCAGTTATCGCGATCACCGTCCCACTGACCACTCGCCAAGGTATCGGCAAAACGCGTATACAACGCCAGAGCGCTGTTATCCGGCGCGGCGCTGCGCTCATCAGGATAAAGCGGTAGGGTCGCGGCATCGCCACCACTGAGAATTTGGTCAAGTTTAGAGAGACACAAATAACGGCGGCGCCCTTTGGACAAACTCAAAGTGAAAGACAGGCCGCTGTGCTGAAGAATATCCGGCAAGTCTCGCTGCAGAATCTGCTCCTGCAAAGCCACTGTCGCGGTGGCAATCACCAGTGTTTTGTCGCATTCCCGCGCAATGGGTATCGCCGCCAACGCATAAGCCAGGGTCTTGCCCGTGCCCGTGCCAGCTTCCACCACACACAGGTGGTCCCCGCCGCTGCGCTTGTGGTCTTGATTGCGCTTTATTCCACCCAGCACTCGCGCAATATGGGCAATCATTAAGCGCTGGCCGAGGCGCGGCCGCAGCGATTTGCTGTCAAGAAACTGGCGGTACGCGCCCTGAATCTGCTGTTTTAGCGCATCACTCAGCACTATTGGCTCCCGACAACCTCACGCAGAGGTACTCTCTTGTAAAGCCAATTGGTTAATCAGCGGTCGTGCATAGATCTCTAGCGCCTTGCGCCGATAGTCGGGCGGCATATTGGCGAAGTGCTCGTCAAAGTGCGCCACCTCGGCGGCGGGCACATCCGCCGTGGTCACTGAGCGCCAGCGTTCGTCGTTAAACAAGCGTATGTACGCCAACAGGTTGCTACCGTGTAACCGGTAGTTGCCGATGATTTGGGCATCGATGGCCTGGGCAAGCTCGCTGGCATCGCTGTAGTCGCCACTCATCGGCGTACCGAAATGCACATGCACATGCCCCTTTTGCCCAACAATTCCCGTCGCGATGCTTTTCAGGTCCTCGTGCTCGGCCTTTTCATAGCTGCCATCCACTTCTATCTGGGCCAGCTCATGAGCTTTGGCTGCATCCAGCGGGTCCCATTCATAGCTGATGCTCACCGGCACAATATTCATCGCCGCAATAAATTCGGCGAAGCTCTCGTCGGCTTTACGCTGCGACATACCGATCATCTTTAGCAGCGCAACTTCAGTCGCATCGTTGCCGTCTTTTGCGCGTCCCTCCCGCTGAGCGATCCATATCGACGAGCGCTCTTGATGCAGAGAATGGCGAATGTAGCTGGACAGCTTCTTAAATGCGGCCAGCATCTGCCTTGGCCCCTTGGCACTGCGCTGCACGATGAAACTCTTATTGATACGCATCAAATCGGCAGCAAAAGCCTTGGACAACAAATTATCGCCGATCGCGATACGCACCGTGTCCATGCCATTGGTATGGAGCGCATAGTTCACAAATGCGGGGTCGAGAGCGATATCTCGGTGATTACTGATAAACAGGTAGGCCTTGTCCGCCGAGAGGTTTTCCAGCCCCGATACCGTGAATGCACTGGTGGAACGAGCGATCATGCTATCCATATAGCTTTTCACCCGCTGCTGAAAATCTGCCACAGAAACAACGCGCTTAAACTGCCGGCGCAAAATTGCACTGATCACCGGTCGCAGCAACTTTGGGAACCAACGGCTGGCTCTTGGCATGCGCAGCGCAGCAACGGCGTTGAGTAATTCATCATCAACTAACAGGCGATCCAGCACCTCCCGCACCTCACTGTCGCGGTAGGGCCGAATATCGGCAAATTCATCCATCGTATTCACTCATCGCAGACCTCGGCGGCTGCGTCGTCGCGCCGAAGCAGTATCCCCCATCGGGGGAGAGGTATTATTTGAGGGCAGAATTCTACCTCAATTGCTGAAAAGATGCGCAGCCGCGCCACGACAGTCCTAACGCGACATGAACGCAGCGCAATGACACACCAGAGCATGAAAAGAGCTTCCTATCGGCGCCGAAAGTCGCTTTAATCGGGCACTCTTTCAATAACTAAACAGCGAAGGATAAGCGAATGAGCCTGCAACGTTTCTCTCTGCAAAACCGTCGAGTACTTATTACCGGGGCCTCATCGGGCCTGGGTCACGGCATCGCCAAAGGGCTGGCCGAGGCCGGCGCGGAAATCATTGCCTGTGCCCGCCGCGAAGAGAAACTGCAAGCACTCGTGGAAGAAATTCGCACCGCAGGCGGCGTTGCCCATGCAGTCGCCATGGACGTCGCCGACCGCAGCAGCGTCAATGCCGCCTATGACCGCGCCGAAGCGCTGTCGGGAACGCCTGACATCATCATTAACAACGCCGGTGTTGCCGACCCGAAGAACTTTCTTAAAATTGACGACGCGTCTCGCGACTTCGTTATGGGCACCAACTTCAATGGGGTTTGGAATGTAGCGCAGGAAGGCGCCGCACGCATGGTCGCCGCCGGGCTACAGGGCAGCATTATCAACATCGCCTCGGTACTAGCGATTATGGCGCAGAGTGGCCAAACCACTTACTGCGCGTCAAAAGCGGCAGTCGCCCACCTCACTCAGGCAATGTCACTCGACCTAATGCGTCACGGCATTCGCGTAAACGCCATCGCACCGGGCTGGTTCCTAACCGAAATGAACCAAGACTTCTTCGCCACCGACGCTGGTAAAGCCTATATACAGCGCATGCCTGCAAAACGCCTGGGCAATATCGACGAGCTTGTGGGCCCGGTCATCTTGCTCGCGAGTGAAGCGGGATCCTTCATCAACGGCACCGTGCTACCTGTCGATGGCTCCATTCGCCACAGCGGCTAATGTGCTTTAAATACCGGTATTTTCAAAAATTTGAAACAAAACGCACATAAGGCTTGCAAGCCCCCAAAGCCATCCCTATAATGCGCGACCTGTCTTAGAGAACAAGACAACCAGTCAATTGCGGGGTGGAGCAGTCTGGTAGCTCGTCGGGCTCATAACCCGAAGGTCGTAGGTTCGAATCCTGCCCCCGCTACCAAAAAAGAAAAGGCGAATCATGCACTTAGCAGATTCGCCTTTTTTATCGCCTAAATAAAAGTCTCTCTGTGCCCATTCTGTGCCCACAGTGTGCCCATCACCAAATTTACTCTGCGGCAAGCGCAACGCACTACGACCTTCGGGCACCCTATTCGGCCAAAAGAAATTACTGTAAAACGTCAGGTATGACACTGGCGATACAGCGCACCTAGCGGAGGCAATAATTTTGGAAGAAGAACAGAACATCAAGTTTTCAGAACTGACTCAGGAGATAGCCGCTGGCAACACGTCCGTCAATATCGAAATATATCGACTCGAAGGCCAGCAAGGCTGGTACTTAGAGGTTGTAGATGAGCACGGCAACTCT
>NZ_AULP01000006.1 GCF_000422345.1 Neomelitea salexigens DSM 19753 | reverse complement strand
TTTTTTAAAATGTCTTTCTCTGTTTCAAGGCGCTTAACTTGCCGCTCGAGCTCCCGAATACGACGCTGTTCTGAGGTCATAGGAGAGGCATCGTAGCTGCCACCAGAACGTTCTTGCTTGAGTTGGCGAACCCATTTGTCCATCGTGGACTTGCCCACGTTCATGGCTTCGGCGGCGTCTTTCACTGAATAGCCCTGGTCAACGACGAGCTGTGCGGATTCGAGCCGAAACTCGGGGCTGAAGGTCGGGCGTGATGGTCTGGTCATTGGGTCACCTGTAATCGAATGAGGTGATGCTATCACCTCTAATTAGGTGGCCAAATTCACTATGCCACTACACCTGTAGATTATGAGCGTCAGTATTTAAAAGAGGCTGAAAAGCGTCTAGTGAACTAGTGGCGATTCAACTTTCTATCTTGACGCCACCGTTCCGCTATATGCAGCATATCTTCATACGATAGATGGTCTTTGATAATCCCTGATCTAACTTGACGACAAAAATGCTTCTTCCATGCATTTTCAATATCCCCCTTCAGAATGGGAATAATACCTATAACAATTCCTATAATTGCCCCAGCAACTGCTGGAGCAGAAATATTGCTTATTAACGATGTGATTTCTAGGCTCATAATTTCCCTTATTGCCTAACATTCATACATAGCGCACGCTCGGTTTGCCCGACCACCACTAGACCGCCCAATGGCACAAGGCATTGAATCTATTACTAAACCGACGTACTCACGCAAAGTCGGTGGCTGGAATAACGCGCATGCGCGTTTGTCTTGAAGGCAGGGTGTCATAGCTATTGCCCGTATTTCCTTATGTGGCTGTTTTGCCGCGCGTTTTTGGTAATCGCTCAGGATTAACGCGCATTCCTTGCTGGAAATACGAGCATAAAGGCTTGGCGCACAAAAAACTATAGGCGGCGTGAATAGGTAGTTTGCCAGCAGACAACGGCTTGCACGCTGCGCTTTATTGCCAATGCTGGAAACAAAAAGGCCCTCGAATGAGGGCCTGTTAGGTGGTTTACACGCGGGGGGTTTAGAAGCGCAGCACCCCTTCCACGGCGACGCTGCGCGGCGCATCGGTAGAGGCAAAGTGAGCGCCTACAAACAGCGGAACGTCGTTGCCGTGTGAGGTGGTGATTTCGTTAGTGAGGTTTTTCCCCAGCAGGGCCAGCTCCCAGCCCTGGGCGAAGCTCATCAACGACAGGCGGCTGTTGATTTTATAGAAGGCGTCTTGCTTGTCGGCTTCGTCGCGGTCCTGGGTGGTGTAGTACTCCTCGGTGTAGTTCAGGTCTAACTGGAAGCGCATTTCCATGCTGTCGCCGATGGGCCGAACATATTGCCCGGTGAGGCTTGCGGTGACTTCCGGCGCGTAGTCGGTGCCCTGGCCAGAGAGGTCCTGGCGGCAGTCGGGGTTACCAGCGCGGAAGGCGGCATCGGTTTGCACGGCGGCACAGGGGCCATCTTCAAATGAGGTGAAGTAGGAGTCCAGCCACGCTGCCGACGCGCCAATGGTCAGTCGTTCGCTCAGGGCCATGCGGAAGTCCGCCTCTACGCCTTGGGTGATCGACTCCGCAGCGTTGCCCACCACGTAGCCTGTCAGGGTGAAGTTACTCACCTGGCGATTGGCAAACTCGGTGTAGAACGCCGCGGCGTTGAAGGTAGCGGCACCGTCAAACAAGGTGGTTTTTACCCCTAGCTCGAAGGTGTCGGCTTCTTCGTCTTCATAGGTGAAGGCGTCCTGACTGGAGGTAGTGTCGCTGGCGTTAAAGCCGCCGTCTTTAAAGCCTTTAGCGTAGCGGAAGTAGCTCATCACATCTTCAGTGGCGTACCACTGCAGGTTAAAGGCCGGTGAGACGTTTTCTACACTGCGCTCGTTTTCGATATCGTGGTTTTCGGAGTTGTTCAATGCGCCTGCGATCACCGCGTAAAGTGGATTAATTGTGCGCTCTTTTGAACGGAACTCTCCGATATCTAAATACTTGGTAGCTTCTTTTTGGTCTTCACCCCAGCGCAGGCCCAGTGTGGCGCTTAGCGTGTCGGTGATATTCCAAGTGGCCTGCCCAAATACCGCCAGGCTGTCGGTGGTTTGTTCAAACTCGGTAAAGGTTGCTAACTGGGTGGGCAGCGATAGGCCCAATAGCGAGCTGGGAATCCCCACGGCGTCGAAGTCCAGGTTCAGCCACAGGGTGCTGGTCAGGTCTTGGGTATGAGCGTAGATACCGCCGATGTAATCGATGCGCTCACCCACCGTACCCGCGATGCGAAATTCCTGACTGATTTGGGTGAAGTCTTCGGTGTTTTCGGTGCCGATAAATTCCAGGTCAGTAAAGTCGGCGTCCAAATTAAAGAAGAAATCGAAGTGAGAGTAGCCGGTGATGCTGGTTAAGGTCACGGTGTCAGTGAGTGCATACTCCAGCGTAAACACAGCGGCTTCGCTGTTGTTCTGGGTAAAGGCCGGTTGCCAATCGAACTGTTTGTCGGACTTGCGGCGGTCAAACTTGCCATCTTCGCGCGGGTCGATTTCGTCTTCCAGGTTGAAGGACAACAGCGGCAGTGGCAGGTTAACCGGCAAGTTGATGGGCAGTGAAATATTCGACTGGTACAGGTTAAAGGTACCGGTGTTGTCGGTGAGCTGGAAGGTGGTGCCCTGAATGCCGAAGTCGGATTTTTCCAGCTTGAGGTTTACATCCAGCTTGTCGGTGGCGTCCCAGCGCAGTGCCAGGCGCAGCGAGTCCTCGGCGCGCTGGGCTTCGTCGCGGTCGAGAATAAAGTTGTCGACATAGCCGTCTTCTTCCAGGCGTTTGTAGGCAGCACGCGCCGAGAAGTTGCCCCCTAGCGGCGTATTCAGAATGGCGGTCACTTCCCGCGCGCCGATCTCGGGGTTGTATTGGTAGGCAATTTCACCGCCTAACTCGTCGTTGGGGCGGCTGGTGCTGATGTTCACCGCACCGGCGATGGTGTTCTTACCAAACAGGGTGCCCTGCGGGCCTTTGAGCACTTCAACCAGTGCAATGTCCAGGAAAGGCGCTTGGAACTGCTGGCCGCGACCGGCGTAGATACCGTCGATAAACATGCCTACCGATTGTTCAAAGCCGCGGTTGTCACCCGAGCCAACCCCGCGAATATAGATGGCGTTACCCTGACCGGTAACGGCCATTTTAAAATTGGGTACGTAGGCGGTGAGCTCTTCGATACGCTGCAAGCCAGCATCGCGAATTTTGGCGCCATCTACCGCCGCAACGGCAATGGGAACATCTTGAAGGCTCTGCTGTTGTTTCTGAGCGGTGACAATCACTTCTTCGAGCTGGGCGCGAGGTTTACCATCAGCCGCGAACCCGGCGGCTGGCAGCACGGCCAAGGCCAACGCGGTAGTGCACCATCGTCTGGGGTTTACCATAGCAATTCCTTATTAGTGTTATTCGCCAGCATAGTGACGCAAACAGGCACAAGGAAGATTGTTCAACGGTGCCGGATGTGTCGCGGCGCGACACATCCGTTATTAGCTGGCGGTATCAATAAAACCCCACCGGAATTGCGTAGCGCCCCACAGCCGGAGCGCTGGGGCAATATCTAACCGTTAGAAGCGCACAACGCCTTCCAGGGCCAGGCTGCGCGGGGGGTCGGTGGCGGCAAAATGGGCGCCAACAAACAGCGGTACATCGTTGCCCGCGGGTCGGGTCATTTCGTTGGTGAGGTTTTTGCCGACTAAGGCCAGCTCCCAACCCTGATTGAAGTGCGCCAAAGACAGACGGCTGTTTATTTTGTAATAGGCCTCCTGCATATCGGCGGCGTCGCGGTCCTGGGTGTAGAAGAATTCATCGCTGAAATTCACATCCACCTGCAGGCGCAGTTCCATGCTGTCGCCAATCGGTTGCAGATACTGACTGGTAAGGCTGCCGGTGTATTCCGGCGCGTAATCGGTGCCCTGGCCGCTGAGATCCTGACGGCAATCTTTATTGCCCTGCTCCGACGCCGTGCGGGTTTGCTCAGCGGTACAGGGGCCATCGGGAAAGGCCGTGAAATACGAGTCCAGCCATGCCACAGAGGCGCCAACAAGCAGCCGCTCGGTAAGCGCCCAGCGCATATCCGCTTCAAAGCCCTGAGTAATAGACTCGGCGGCATTGCCCACCACATAACCGGTCAGCGTAAAGTTACTGACCTGGCGCTCCATAAACTCTGTATAAAACAGCGCCGCGTTCACGGTCATAGCGCCATCGAGCAAGGTGGTTTTAATGCCCAGCTCGTAGGTGTCGGCCTCTTCGTCCTCGTAGGCAAAGGCGTCCTGACTGGCGGTGGTGTCGTTGGCGTTAAAGCCGCCATCTTTGAAGCCTTTGGCGTAGCGGAAATAGCTCATGACATCTTCATTGGCATACCACTGCAGATTGAAGGCCGGTGAAACATTGTCGACTTTGCGAGCGTTTTTAATGTCGTGATTTTCCGAGTTATTGAGCGCGCCAGCCAACACCGCATACACGGGATTCGGGGTGCGCTCCTTGCTGCGGAACTCGGCAATATCCAAATACTTGTGGGCCTGCTTCTCATCCTGCCCCCAGCGCAAACCCAAGGTGGCACTGAGCGACTCGGTAATCGCCCAGGTGGCCTGACCAAATACCGCCACGCTGTCGGTATCTTGCTGGTATTCGGTAAACGTAGCGAGTTGGCTGGGTAGGGAAATGGTGGTGCCCGGCAGCGAGATGGAACTGGGCACCCCCAGTGCCTGGAAGTCCAGGTTTAGCCAAAGCGTGCTGGTAAGCTGCTGCTTGTGGGCGTACACACCGCCGATAAAGTCGATGTTGTCACCGATATTCCCCGCCAATCGAAACTCCTGGCTGAGCTGGCTGAAGTCTTCGGTGTTTTCGGTGCCGATGAACTGCAGGTCGGTGAAGTCAGCGTCGAGGTTAAATCGAAAATCGAACTGGGAATAGCCGCTAACGCTGGTAAGCGTGAGGGTTTCACTCAGGGCGTATTCCACCGTGAATACGGCGGATTCGCTGTTATTTTGGGTGACTGCCGGTTGCCAGTCGAACTGACGGTCTGACTTGCGGCGGTCCAGGCGGCCGTCTTCGCGGGGGTCAATTTCGTCTTCAAGATTTACCGAGTAAAGCGGCACGGGCAGTGACACAGGCGGCGTGACGGGCAAGCCGAAATTCGACTGGTACAGCGAAAAGGTGCCGGTGTTATCCACCAACTGGTGGGTGGTGCCCACTTGGCCAAAATCCGACTGCTCCAGCTTGAGGTTGATGTCGAGATCATCGCTGGCGCGCCAGCGCAGACCCAGGCGCAGCACATCTTCGGCGCGCTCGGTTTCATCCTGGTCGAGAATAAAATTATTCACGTAGCCGTCTTCGGTTAAACGCTTATACGCTGCCCGCACGGCAAAGGCATCGCCCAGCGGCACATTAACGGTGGCGGTCACTTCTTCTGCGCCAATTTCCGGGTTGTGCTGGGCGCTGAATTCGCCGGAGAAGGTATCACTGGGTTTGGCGGTGCTGATATTGACCGCCCCGGCGATGGTGTTTTTGCCAAACAAGGTGCCCTGCGGTCCTTTTAGTACTTCCACTAAGGCAATATCGAGGAACGGCGACTGGAACTGCTGACCGCGCCCGGCGTAGATGCCGTCGATAAACATGCCCACCGATTGCTCAAAGCCGCGATTGTCACCCGAGCCCACGCCGCGAATATACACCGCATTGCCCTGCCCGGTGACCGCCATTTTAAAATTGGGCACATAGGCGGTGAGTTCTTCAATGCGCTGAATACCGGCATCGCGAATTTTAGCGCCATCGACGGCGGCCACGGCTATCGGCACATCTTGCAAGCTTTGCTGCTGCTTCTGGGCGGTGACCATCACCTCTTCCAGCTGCGGCCTGGACTTGCCCTCCTCGGCCAGCGCCGCAGCAGGTAATGCGGCCAGCGCCAGCGCGCCGATACAGCATTTGCGAACTCCCATAGTCACTCCTTGTTTGTATTATTTTGGTATGGAGGATCAGCGGCCTTAATGAGTAAGGCCTTTAATCACGTTACGAGTTTTTATTTGTCAGTTGTTTATTAGCCAGTCACCGCCTATTCACCACTGGCGACGGGAGGCAAGGCCTCGATAGGGATAACCGGCAGCACCACACTTGAAGGCCGGTCGGCGTCGCTGTATACCGTCATCACCCCCGCCAGCTGATCGACAAGGTCTAGCACTGGCGGGATGCCGCGCGGGAAATCACTGGCACCCACCGAGATGCGCAGTGCGTGCCCCCGTTTAATCACAGCGCTGGTTGAAAATATCTCCACGTTGATGGCCACCACCTCGTTTATTGCCAGGGGCTGACGGCTGTCGGCGGTATATAGGTGCCAGGGCTGAATCATATTGCCGGCAACATAGCGCGACTGGTTAGGGTCCACCGCCCGCGCCGACGCGGTAAGCAAGCCACTGGTCAGCGGCCGGGATACGCCGTCGGGGGAGACATCGCTCACCCTCACCACCACGCCGGCATCCAGCGCCGTGGTAGAGATCCACAAATCGGCCTGAATGGGGCCGTTAATAAAATAGTCCTCCTCCATCGGCGCACTGGTGTAGGTGACTTCCAGCGTTTCATTTATTCGGTTGTCGTCGTAGCAGGGAGAAGGAAGCAAACCGAGGATGCCCGCCGACCACTGGGCAGTGCTATCTGAGCAAATACCGGCGAAGGGTTGTTGCAAGACAACCTTGCTCCCCTCATCGGCGGCAGCACCCTGCTGGCTTAAGCTGCCATCGCCACGCAAATACCAGCGCTCACTTTGCAACTGTGGGTGTGGCCAGTCTGGCAGCGTTACATAGCGCTCTTCGCCATAGAGATATTGGGTGACGGCGGGCATATTTTCTGCCCCATTATTCATGCCCTTCAGGTAGTGGTCGAACCAGGCCAACGCAATATCGTCGCCGTGGGGAATGCCGTCGACCGGCAGCCCCTCTAACTGGGAACCCTGCAAATGGTCCCAGGGGCCAATAAGCAGTTTGGCATTGGTGTTGTCCTTGAGTCCCTCGTAGGCCATTGGTTCGCTGCGCTGAAAAATATCACGCAAGCCGCCGACCACGAAGGTGGGCACTTTTACTTTGTCGATATGAGTCAGGGGCGAGCGCACGCGCCAGAATTCGCTGTCGTAAGCGGTTTCATCATTGCCGGTAAGGCCACCGATCAAGGTTGTTGCCTGAAATTCCGTCACCGCGTTGGCGGTGTGTTCGGCAAACACGCTGAGTAGTTGCTCGGGGTCCTGGAAACTTTCCTGCGCGGGAATTAACGACAAACCAGTTACCAGGCCTAACCATGCAGGCACAAAGGCACCGTTGATCTGACCACCGGCAAAGGTGATATCGCGATAGACATCCCCCGGCGGCACGATTGCAAACAGCGCTTTGTGTGCCGGGTGATTGTGCTGCGCGGTAAGCAATTGCGTGATGGCCATAAACGATGGCCCCCAGGTACCCACGTTGCCGTCTGACCACGGTTGGCTGGCCACCCAGTCCATCACTTCCAGGTAGTCGGCCTGCTCGACCGGCCCCCAGGCTTCCCACACGCCTTCAGAATTTCCCGTGCCACGCACGTCGACATAAACCTGCGCGTAGCCGCGTTGAACAAAATAGGGGTTGGCAGCCGTTACGCCACCGGTACTGCTGTTGTATCCGGTCTGCGTGAGAATCACCGGCAGCGGTGTCTCGACGGGATTCCCCGCCTCGTCGGCCGGTAAGGTGATATGGGCGGACAGGCGAACGCCGTCGCGCATTTCGATAAATTCGCGGGGTAAGGTCACCATCGCGCTGAATTCCTGCGGACGCTCGTAGGGCTGCCACGCTCGTGTTTCTGCCGAACCGGTGTCATTGGCCGTGGTGGTTTGGCCGCTGTTTGAAGAGCCGCCGCAAGCCGTTAACATTGCACCGAAACAGATCAATAGCCCGGCCACTACTTGGTCACGCAAGCCCATCATGATGATTCTCCGCGTTGAGAGCGCACCGGCCGATAATTGCCGGGCGGATTCTTATCTTGTTTATTATTGTTATTGATTCGTTGCGAGCGGGAGCTGTGCCTGAGTATCCATGCTAAAGCGAGCCGCTACACAGCGAGACAAGCCTAGCGCCTCGCCAGCATTATTATGATTATGTTGATCAATACTGACCCAAAACCCGGGCTGTGGATTGTCTGCCAATGCCACGCAGTGTCCCACACCGCCAAAGACACTATAGAGCATATTTGTTACCTAGAAATCGGCAAACAAAAAAAATGCCGGGCTTAGCCGGCATATTTTGTATTAAGCGCTGAGCACTCGCCGCCAGAATTTATCTTTGAAGCGCTGCTGCGCGCGCTTGAGAAACAGCGAGGAGATCATGCCTTCAATCGTTTCAGCAACATCGCTGCGAATCGCCATTTGCTGCGCTTTGCTGGGCACTTTGCCTTTGTATTCGCTGAGGTCAACGGGGTCACCAAACTGAATAAAACAGCGCTGGGGCTTGGGCAACAGCGTACCGAACAAGCCAACCGGAATCGGCCCCATCAGATCGGTGCGGGAGTTTTCGTTTAACAAGCCAAATCGGGTGAGCAATTTACCCAACAGCGAGTTTGGCAGGTCGCGACCTTCCATTAAGTGGCGATAAAACTCCTCCGGGCCCACTACCGCCGTGGGAATAATGGTGTAGCCATGCTTAGCGGCCATGCGCACAAAGCCGGTACGCTCTTTCCACTGCAGGGTGTATTTTTGGTCAGCGGGTTTGGTGGCCTCGTGGGCGCCGCCGGGAAATACCAGAATATCCTGGCCTCCTTCCATCAGCGCACTGCACACCTCTGGGTGGCCGATGACCGCGCCCTGATTCAGCAAGAACTGCTCATTGACGCTGTTCCACATCCATTTATCGCTTAAGGCACGCAAAAAGCGGCCATGTTCTGCCAGCATCGGCAGGCCGAGAATCGGGCCATCGACCGCGTAAATGGAATGGTTAGCGACAAACAGGCAGGGTTTGTCCGGCAGTTTGTCGGCATCGAGAAACGTCGGGGAAAACAGGTATTTGAGCAGTTTATATACCCAGTCCCGCGCGGGGTGGGTGGGCGGTTCAACCGCCACTACGCGCTCGATGTAGCGCTGCATATCTTCGCCCTCGTAGGGCACATAATCCTTGTCGTTGATACTCATAACGCTATGTCATGCCTTTTTCGGTTGTAGTTCGCCCCGCCCTCGGGCGGGTCGTACGCTTACGCAATAACTCCATGTCTCGTTGCGCAACGCGCCAAGAATACCGAGACCGCGCAGCAACATCGACGTTTTATTCGTCAATAAATACGCACTTGGCGAAATTCGTGTCGGAAAAGTGGGCGGCAAAAAAAAAGCACTGCAAATGCAGTGCTTTCTTCGGAATTTGATGGTGGGCCGTGATGGATTCGAACCATCGACCAATTGGTTAAAAGCCAACTGCTCTACCACTGAGCTAACGGCCCCGAAAGAGGCGCTTATAATACGGATTTTGAGATCAAAAACAACAGCATAAGCATAAAAAAATTGTTTTTTTTACCCGATTAACGATAGCGCGTCGGATCGCTGACACCGGCCTCGATAAAGCCTTGTCGACGCAGGTGACAACTGTCGCAACGACCGCAGGCATAGCCTTCATCATCGGCCTGATAACAGGATACGGTGAGGCTGTAATCCACACCCAGGTCAGTGCCCAAACCAATGATCTGCGCCTTGCTGAGGTCGATAAGCGGCGTGGCGATATGCATGGCCTGCCCCTCTACCCCCACTTTTGTGGCGACATTCGCCAAGTGTTCGAAGGCGTCGATAAAGGCAGGGCGACAATCGGGGTAGCCGGAATAGTCCACCGCATTCACGCCAATGTGGATGCTGTTGGCGCCGATTACCTCGGCCCAGCCCAACGCGATGGATAAAAACACGGTGTTGCGCGCCGGCACATAAGTGATGGGTATGCCTTCGCCACCGGCATCGGGTACGTCGATGCTGGCGTCGGTCAGCGCCGAGCCGCCAATGCTGCTCAGGTCCAGTTTGATAATCTTAAATTCTTTCGCGCCGTGCGCATCGGCAACGCGGCGGGCGGCAATCAATTCGGCGCGGTGGCGCTGGCCGTAGTCAAAGGCCAGGGCATAGCATTCATAACCATCGGCGCGGGCCTGAGCGAGCACAGTTGCACTGTCGAGACCGCCTGATACCAATACAATTGCTTTCTTTGTCACTGCTCTGCCTATTACTTAATGTCCGGGGGCGTCCTGCCATAGGAGTTTGTGTAGCTGAAGCTGGAAGCGCACCGGCAAGTTGTCTTCGATGATCCAGTCGGCGAGGTCGCGCGCCGGCAACTGCTCAAAACTCGGCGAAAACAGTACCTCTCCGACCCGCTCAGGCAAACGGTGCTGATCGACCTGGAAACGCGCCCAGTCGTAGTCGTCGCGATCACAAATAACAAACTTTACCTGGTCGTTCGCGCTAAGGTGGTCGAGATTTTCCATCAAATTGCGGTGTTGTTCCCCCGAGGCGGGAGTTTTCAGATCCACGACTTTCGATACGCGTGGGTCAACATCGGCAACGGGCATGGCGCCGCTGGTCTCCAGGGACACCTCGTAACCGGCATCGCACAGTGCCCGCAATAAGGTTATGCACTCCGGCTGGGCAAGCGGCTCGCCCCCTGTTACGCAGATGTACCGCGGCGAATAACTGGCAACCTGCGTGAGAATGTCGTCGATGCTGCGACGCTCACCGCCGTGAAAGGCGTATTCGGTATCGCAGTAGGTGCAGCGCAGCGGGCAACCGGTTAGGCGCACAAAGACAGTGGGCAGGCCAATGGTTTTGGACTCGCCCTGTAAAGAGTAGAAAATTTCGGTAATTCGCAGACTGGCGCTCATGCTTGTGCCGCTCCGGGTGAAACGGCCTGGCCGTTAGACGGGCTAGTAAACCCAAAGGGCGCTATTTTAAGAGCTGAGCCGCCCGAGGGCAACGCGCAGCGAATGCGGTGGCTCTTTATGAGTCACTATTGGCTATTAGCAACTCTTGGCTGTTAGTAATTCTTGCGTAGGAATTCGCGGGCTTTTATCACCGCCGAATTACCGGTGTTGCCGTAGCGGTCGATAACGTGGGTGAGCATTTCACGCGCTTTGTCTTTGTCATCCTGCAGGAAGTAGACCGTTGCCAGCTTGTACATGGCGGCGGGTACTTTGCCGTTTTCGGGGTAGTCGGCTAACAGCTTTTGGAAAGCGGCAGACGAGGCCTCCAGGTTTTGTGGTGAAATCGCCACATAGAGCTCTCCCAGCCAATACCAGGCATTGGGCGTGTAGCGCTCGGAGGGATAGGCTTTTACGTAGGCTTCGAAGGCGGTAATGGCGTCGGTGTATTGGCGCGCCTTCACCAGGCTGTATGCCTGTGCATAGTCGACCGAGGGTTTGCCGGTAAGGCCATTATCGGTGCTTGCCGGAGCAGGTGCCTCAGTGCTTTGTTGATCTGCCGGTGCAGTGCTTGTCGCAGGCGCCGCAGCGGGAGGAAGCGCGTCAGTAGCAGCGGGTGCAGCTGCCGCCGCGCCCCCCGCCACACTGCTGAGCCGTCGATCCATATCGATATAACGGTCCAGACTTTGTTGCTTCAATTGACGAAGCTGATGCCCCTGCTCTTCTACCGTTCCACGCAGCGCCATAATCTCTTGCTGGAGCTGCTGAAGCTGCTGGTAGATGCCCGCTTCCAGGCCCGCCCCGGCATTGTTGCGCCGGTTTGGGTCATTGATATCCTCCACCGGAGCCTGGGCCCATACCGAAGGGCCAGACGCCAGCAGGGCGATCATCACGGTTTTTTTCAGTTGCATCAGCTTGCCTTATTTCTATTACTTAAGTTCTACGCGACGGTTTTTAGAGTACGCAGACTCAGACTGACCGAAAGCGATAGGACGCTCTTCACCGTAGCTTACGGTTTCAATACGGTAGCGAGCAATGCCGTTGATTGCCATGTAGTCGGCAACGGAGTTGGCACGACGCTCACCCAGGGCCATATTGTACTCGCGAGTACCGCGCTCGTCAGCGTGACCTTCCAGGCGAATAGGGCCAGTGGTTTTTTGCAGACGGGCAATCTGTGCGTCCAGGTTGCGGCGCGCTTCAGCGGTCAGCGTGGCTTGGTCGAATTCGAAGTAGAAGATGTTTTCCAGAACCACTTCTGGCTCTTGCGCTTCGTATGCCGACACATCAGATTCCATGCTCTGAGTTGGCTCAGAGTAGGTGTTCATATCGCTGGTTTGGCCGCTGCTGTCAGTATCGTTTGACGCACAACCTGTGAGCAAAGCACCGGCTAAGGCAACACCCAGGAACAACTTAGATTGGTATTTCATTGTATTTCCCCACTTGCAAAGTTTACTTTCAGTTGCAGATAAACCATTTATCTGCAGGATTTTATCCGGCCACTACTCATACAGAAAAGGCGACCACGCCGGCTCACGCACATCTCCAAACCGGGATGGCAAGCGGTAACGCACACCGCCATCCACAGATACTGCTGCCAACACCCCTTTGCCGTTGTACGTTGTAGAATACAACAACATACTGCCATTGGGAGCGACACTGGGCGATTCATCCAAGTCGGTGGAGGTTAGTATCTCCACTCGGTTGCGCTTGAAGTCCTGGACGGCAATATGAAACCTGCCCTGCACCCTGTGTACCATAACCAGCCCCAAGCCGTCGCCCAATATCCTGGCGCGGGCATTGTAGTCACCTTCAAAGGTGACACGTTCGACACTTCCTGACGCCAATTCTACTCGGTAAATCTGCGGCTTACCGCCTCGGTCCGACGTAAAATAGATCGACTTTCCATCCGGAGCCCAAGCGGGCTCGGTGTCGATGGCAAAGTGATTGGTCACCTTTTTAAGGCTCTGGCTTGCCAGATCCATCACGTATATATCAGGGCTACCGTCTTTAGATAGCACCATGGCCAATTGTTTTCCGTCCGGCGAAAATGCCGGAGCACCATTAAGACCGCGGAAATTCGTTAATTGTTTCCGTTGGCCGGTCTGCAAATTATGTAAATATATCGCAGGACGCGTCGTTCTGAATGAAACATAGGCAATATTCTTGCCATCGGGTGACCATGTCGGCGCCAAAATTGGCTCCATGCTGTCGGCCAACACCTCCTCACCCACGCCGTCGATATCGCTTTTCAGCAAACGGTAGCGAAAACGGTTGTCCCCTTCACGCACCGCCGACACATATAGCAGCTGAGTACGGAATGCCCCGCGAACATTGGTTAATTTTTCGTATATGCGGTCGCTAATGGTGTGAGCGAGAAAGCGCACTTTGTCAAAACTCTGCGACTCTTCCCCCTGCAGGATGCTGCGCTGGGTATTCACATCAAGTAGCTCGTAGCGGGCGACCAGGTTGTTGTCGCGGCCAAAACTCAGCTCACCGACCACCACATAGTCAACACCGAGGCTTTTCCAGTCGCGGTAGTAGACTTCGTTGGCATTGGCCGGACGACTGAGCATGTCGGCGCGACTCAATGGCTCGAACAGACCGCTGCGGTGCAGGTCGCGTTCAACAATGGATGCCACATCCTCGCGCAGGGTCACGCCGGCCTTCCAACCAAATGGCACAACGGCGATGGGCACGGGGTCGTCTTTGCCCTCATTAATTTCAATGGTGAGGTCAGCGACGCTCGGCAGCGTCCACAGCAGCAGTAACAGCGTTATTATTAGCGGTTTTCGCATTATCGTCTCAAATCAGTTGGCTCAAATTTAAATTGGAAATGACGGAATTTCCGCTCGTAGGCAGCGCGATTTTGCTGGGCGAGCTCACCCAGCTCAGCGATTTCTCCCAGACCTTTGACAGCGCGTAAGGCAGATTGATCAAAAGCCTCGTTGCCGCTGCCTTTGACTACTGAGGCGCTAATAATTTCCCCTGTTGGCAATGTGCGAATGGCAACCGTCACCGACATACCGTTGCGGGCGCTGGGCGGGCGCGACCAGTTGTTCACCACTAGCTGGGCGATGAGGTCCTCGTAACTGCTAACCAGCTCGGCTTCCTCCAACGCGGCATCCTCAGACGCCAGCGCCGCCGCCAATTCCTCTTGTTGCTGTTTGCGAATCTGCTCCTGCAGCGCGCGCTGTTTGGCTTCTTCCGCCGCTTTCTCAGCCGCTTTTTTCTGGCGAATTTCTTCCGCTGTTGGCCCCTTGGGCTTGGGAGCAGGCTTCGGCTTGGGTTTAGGCTTAGGCGCAGGCTTGGGCTTTACTTCCGGTTTAGGCTTCACCACCGGCTTTGGTTTAGGCGCGGGCTTGGGCTTGGCTGGCTGCGCGGGTTTAGCGCGACTGGGCGGGACTTTGTCGATAACCAGCTTCGCCTGAATCACCACTGGCTTTGGCTTAAGCTCCTGGCTGTCGCTAATACCGGGCAGGCCAATAAGCAACACGGCAGCCACCAGGCCGTGCAGCAAAAGTGTGACCATTGCCGGAATTAAACGGAAGCCCTGCATGTTTACTTGCGCCCCGCCGCCGGCGGTTCTTCGGTAATCAAACCTACCGATGGCGCGCCAGCGCCCTGCAATACGGCCATAGCCGCCACCACCGCGCCGTACTCAACGGCGTTGTCGCCGCGCACCATCACCGGCGTTTTGGGTTTGTTGCGCAGGATTTTACTGAGCTTTTCACCGATCTCGGCCAGCGGCACCGGCTCGCCCTGTTTATCCGGGTCGCCAAGGCTCACATAGTAGCGGCCGTTCTTATCCACCGAGACGATGATCGGGTCATCATCGGTGGGCGGTACCGGCTCGGTCGAGGCCTCGGGTAAGTCAACCTGCACCCCTTGAACCAACATCGGCGCGGTCACCATAAAGACGATCAACAGCACCAGCATTACGTCGATATAGGGGACGACGTTAATGTCCGACATGGCTTTGCGTTTATTGCGACGACTCATGTCTGTGCCCCTTAGCGCACGTGAACCTGGCGGTGCAGCAGGCTGGAGAATTCGTCGGCAAAGGTTTCATATTTGCCCATATACGAATCGAGTTTGGCGGAAAAACGGTTATAGGACATCACCGCCGGGATCGCAGCGATCAACCCCATTGCCGTTGCCACTAGCGCCTCAGAAATACCCGGTGCTACCGTCGCCAGTGTGGCTTGCTGTACCTGCGCCAGACCGTGGAAAGACCCCATAATGCCCCACACTGTGCCAAGCAGGCCGATGTAAGGGCTGGTGGAGCCGACCGTTGCCAGGAAGGGCAAGCTCTTTTCCATGTGTTCTTCTTCGCGCGAAATGGCAACGCGCATCGCCCGCTGACAGCCTTCCATCACCGCGTCGGAGTCGATATTGCGCTGGGCCATGCGGCTGAACTCTTTGAAGCCGGCGCGAAAGATGCTTTCCATGCCCACTGCCAAGCCCTGTTTGTTACTGCCTTCTTGATAGAGGGTGTTCAAATCGCCCCCCGACCAAAACTGCGCCTCAAAGCGCTTCATTTCCCGCTCGGCCATGGAGAAATACATCACCCGCTGGGCAATTGCATACCACGACAGCAGCGATGCCAGCACCAAAATAGCCATGATCGCCTGCACAAAAAGGCTGGCCTGACTAATCAGCGTAATAATGGACAGGTCTTGCTCCACAGCAGCTCCCCTCTGAATCGAATTTTTTGTTACTGACCGGTTTCGGCCTCGGCAGCCAACACCTGATAAATAGTCTTTGGCAATCGTCTTGCCCGCCCAACAAGCGGGTCGACACAAGCGATCTGTATGCTTGCCTCGCACAGTAACTCTTGGTCGCGATAGACATGCTGTTCAAACATTAGTGCCGTCGGACGCAGAGATTTTATATTTGCCGTGACGCGCAGCACATCATCCAGCTTCGCCGAGGCGTGGTAGCGCGCCTGCACGTCGCGAACCACCATGAGCAAACCATCATCGGCCATAGCAGCTTTCGCAAAGCCGCGCTCGCGCATATATTCGGTTCGCGCCCGCTCCATATACTTCAGATAGTTGACATAGTAGACGATGCCACCGGCGTCGGTGTCTTCGATGTAGACCCGCAGTGGCAGCGAGAATTCCGCGCTCATTGGTCGGCCCCGTCTGGCCGGCTCAATCCGAAATGCTGATAAGCGTGGTTAGTGACCACGCGACCACGCGGTGTGCGCATAATGTAGCCCTGCTGTATTAAATAGGGCTCGAGCACATCCTCAATGGTGCCGCGCTCCTCACTGATGGCAGCCGCCAGGCTTTCAATACCCACAGGGCCGCCGTCAAATTTTTCGATCATGGCCAGCAGCAGGCGGCGGTCCAGATGATCGAAACCGCGATTATCGACATTGAGCATATTCAGCGCCGCATCGGCCACGTCGGCACTGACATTGCCATCGGCTTTGACTTCCGCGTAGTCGCGAACACGCCGCAGCAGGCGATTGGCAATACGCGGTGTGCCGCGCGAGCGCATGGCGATTTCTTTGGCGCCGTCGTCGTCGATGGTCATACCGAGGATCGCCGCCGAGCGGCTAACAATGGTGGAGAGGTCGTTGACGCCGTAAAACTCCAGGCGCTGAACAATGCCAAAGCGATCGCGCAGCGGTGAAGTGAGCAGTCCCGCACGGGTAGTTGCCCCCACCAGAGTAAAGGGCGGCAGGTCGAGCTTGATCGATCGCGCCGCGGGGCCTTCACCGATCATAATATCGAGCTGATAATCCTCCATCGCCGGATAGAGGATCTCTTCAATATGGGGGCTGAGGCGGTGGATCTCGTCGATGAACAACACATCGCCTTCATCGAGATTGGTCATCAAGGCCGCGAGGTCACCGGCTTTTTCCAGCACCGGGCCTGAGGTAGTTCGCAGCGATACGCCCATTTCATTGGCCAAAATATTGGCCAAGGTGGTTTTACCCAGCCCGGGCGGACCAAAAATAAGGGTGTGGTCGAGGGGTTCACTGCGACGACGCGCGGCATCGACGAAAATGTCCATTTGCTCGCGAACCGCTTGCTGACCGATATAGTCCTCGAGACTTTTTGGACGAATGGCGCGGTCAAAACGCTCTTCGGCGCCTTCCACAGGCTCGGGGGCAATCAGGCGATCGACTTCTATCATAGTGTTTTCCAGCGTGATTAGCTGACCATATTCTTCAATGCGGCGCGAATCAGCGCTTCGCTTGTCTGCCCTTCGGTGTCCAGAGCATTAATCGCCTTGCTGGCTTCCTGGGGTTTATAGCCCAAGGCTACCAGAGCCGCCTCAGCTTCGGCCAACACCGCCGAAGCTGAGGGCTGCGCAGCCACAGCGGGCGATGCCGCTGCCGACGGCGCCCAGCTTTCCAAGCGGTCTTTCATTTCCATGATCAGCCGCTCTGCGGTCTTCTTGCCCACGCCGGGCAGTCGGACCAGCGATGCGGTGTCGCCCTCTTGCACGCAACGCACAAAATCGTCGCTGTCGATTCCCGACATCACCGTCAAGGCAAGCTTGGGGCCGACGCCGTTAACTTTGATCAGGTCGCGAAACAGCTGCCGCGAGCGGGTGTCGCTAAAACCAAACAGCAATTGCGCGTCCTCGCGGACAATAAACTGAGTGTAGAGCGACACCTCTTCGCCCAGCGGCGGCAGGTTATAGAGGGTGGTCATCGGCACCAGGACTTCGTAACCGAGGCCGTTGATATCCACCACAATTTCCGGGGCCTGCTTTTCCAGCAAGACACCGCGCAAACGAGCAATCATGAATTTACCTTAGCGCTAAGTCGGCCGCGGCGCAGGCGCGCGGCAGTAAGGGGTTCTGACATACTGTGCAAGCCTTCCCGGGCATGGGCGTGGCAAATGGCCGCGGCCAGAGCATCCGCGGCATCTTCCTGGGGCGCCGCCGGCAGTTTGAGCAAGACTTGCACCATATGCTGGATCTGATCTTTATTTGCGGCGCCGGTACCCACCACCGCTTTTTTTATCTGTCGCGCGGTGTATTCCGCAACCGGGATATCTTCAGACACGCAGGCCACCACCGCCGCGCCGCGCGCTTGCCCCAATTTAAGTGCCGAGCCAGCACTTTTGGACATAAACACCTCTTCCACCGCGGCTTCATCGGGACGGTACTCGCCGATAATGGTCGACAGGCTGCGGTAGATAATTTTAAGGCGCTCAGGCAGTGCGCCCTGTGGCAAGCGAATGACACCACTGCTGACATAGCGGTGACGACGACCTTCAATCGAGATCAGACCAAAGCCCGTTTTCTGCGAACCGGGGTCGATGCCAAGAATAATTGTCATAGCGTATCACTGTTCAAAACTGCGCCTATTATGCACAGATCACACAGCGAAATGACAATCACACTTGCTTACTCCAGCTCGGCAAGCACCGCATCGGGGATGTCGGCATTGGTATAGACATTTTGCACATCGTCGAGGTCTTCGAGCATGTCCACCAAGCCCATCACCTTCTCAGCGCCGGCTCTGTCCAGCGTCACAGAGGTGGAAGGCTGCATGATGACATCGGCCGACTCGTGCTCCAAACCCGCCGCCTGCATCGCGTCTTTTACCGCCAGAAATTCTTCCCAAGGGGTAAGCACTTCGACGCTGCCATCGTCGTGGTCAATCACGTCGTCGGCACCGGCCTCCAGCGCTACCTCCATCACCTGCTCTTCATTAACACCCGGCGGGTAGAGAATCTGCCCCAGGCGATCAAACAAATAGGCGACCGAGCCGTCAGTACCGAGGTTGCCACCGCGCTTGCTAAACGCATGGCGCACATCCGCGACCGTGCGATTGCGGTTGTCGGTCATGCATTCCACCAGCACGGCAACACCACCAACACCGTAGCCTTCGTAGGTGACTTCGTCGTAGTTGTCACCCTCGGCATTGCCGGCGCCGCGCGCGATGGCTTTATCGATGGTATCGCGCTTCATATTGGCGCCAAGCGCCTTGTCGACCGCCGCGCGCAGTCGGGGATTGTCTTCAGGCTGTGGGCCGCCCGCGCGGGCGGCAACCACTAACTCGCGAATCAGCTTGGTAAATACCTTGCCGCGTTTGGCGTCCTGCGCCGCTTTGCGGTGTTTGATATTGGCCCATTTACTGTGACCCGCCATAGCTCCCTCACTCGGCGGCCCTACCCTGCCGCCGTGTTACTTACTCTTCGTTTTTACGCAGACGAATGCTCAACTCGCTGAGTTGACGGGTTTCTACCACGCCAGGCGCGTCGGTCATCACACAGGCCGCCGTTTGCGTTTTGGGGAAGGCGATCACGTCGCGAATCGACTTCGCATCGCTCATCAGCATTACCAAGCGATCCAGACCGAAGGCCAAACCACCGTGCGGGGGCGCACCGTATTTCAGTGCGTCGAGCAGGAAGCCAAATTTTTCGCTGGCTTCTTCGTCGCTAATGCCCAGTACGCGGAATACCGCTTCCTGCATCTCCGAGCGGTGAATACGGACCGAGCCGCCGCCCAGCTCGGTGCCGTTGAGCACCATGTCATAGGCAATAGACAGGGCGTCGCCGGGCGCATTTTCCAGCTCTTGCGGGCTGCACGAAGGCGCGGTGAATGGGTGGTGGAGACTGGTCCAACCGCCCTTGTCATCTTCTTCGAACATGGGGAAGTCAACAACCCACAGTGGCGCCCACTCGGCGGTGTAGAGATCGAGGTCTTCACCCAGCTTGCAACGCAATGCGCCCAGGGCTTCGTTGACGACTTTGGCGCTGTCGGCGCCGAAGAAGATCAAGTCGCCATTTTCGGCGGAAACACGCTCCAAAATCGCGGCGCGCACTGGCTCGGGGAGGAATTTAACAATGGGTGACTGCAGGCCGCCCTCAAGGTCGGACTTGTCGTTGACCTTGATATACGCCAAGCCCTTCGCGCCGTAGATACCGACAAACTTGGTGTATTCATCTATTTGCTTACGGCTCAGCTTATCGTTGCCACCGGGCACTTTCAGGGCAGCAACGCGGCCTTTTGGGTTGGTTGCCGGGCCAGAGAATACTTTGAACTCGACTTCGGCCATCAAATCGCCAACGTCAACCAGCTCCAGCGGAATACGCAAGTCTGGCTTGTCGCTGCCGTAGCGGTTCATTGCCTCGGCGTATGGCATGTGCGGGAAGTCGCCCAGATCCAGGTCCAACACTTCTTTGAACAGATCGCGGATCATGCCTTCTGCGACAGCCATAATCTGCTTGTCGTCCATAAAGGAAGTTTCGATATCGATCTGGGTAAATTCAGGCTGGCGATCGGCGCGCAGGTCTTCGTCGCGGAAGCACTTGGCAATCTGGTAGTAGCGGTCGAAGCCGGACACCATCAGCAGCTGCTTAAACAGCTGAGGTGATTGAGGCAGCGCGAAGAATTTACCGCCGTGGGTGCGGCTGGGCACCAGATAATCGCGGGCACCCTCGGGGGTTGCGCGGGTCAGGATAGGCGTTTCAATATCCAAGAAGCCCTGCTCGTCCATGTAGCGACGCAATACCGAGGTCACCTTGGCGCGCAAACGCAATTTATCGGCGATCTGCGGGCGACGCAGGTCAAGGTAGCGGTAGCGCAGGCGCACATCTTCGCCAACCTCTGTGTGATCGTCGAGCTGGAATGGCGGCGTTTCGGATTCATTGAGAATCTCGATCTCTTTACCCAGCACTTCGATCTCACCGGTCTTCATACTGGGGTTAACCGTGGCGCCGTCGCGGGCGCGGACTCGGCCGCGAATCTTCAATACATATTCGCTGCGCACCCGGTCTGCCGTAGCAAAATGCTCTTCTGTGTCCGGGTCAAACACGACCTGGACGATGCCCTCACGGTCGCGCATATCCAGAAAGATAACCCCACCGTGGTCGCGGCGACGATCCACCCAACCGCAGATCGTGACGTCCTGATCGATGTGCTCGCTTCCGAGGCTCCCGCAAAAATGGCTGCGCATTGATTCTTTCCTGCTTTTGTAAAGTCATAAACGGGCCGCAATTGGCGGCCCCTGAATTAGCTATCTGATCCCGACGAGGCTCCGCCGTCGCCAGCTAGATTTTTCTTCTTTCCACCCGATTTAAAATCGGTTTCATACCAACCGCCGCCTTTTAGGCGAAAACCGGCTGCTGATATCTTCTTGACCAGCTTGTCGGCATGGCACTGCGGACACTCAACTAGCGCCGGATCACTCATTTTTTGCAAGGCTTCCAGCTCGTGCTGACAGGCCTGACACTGATATTCATAAATGGGCACTGGAATCCCCTCCAATACAAATCATGAAAACGTGACCTTCTGGAAAAACCGTCGGGCACAACCACAGGTAGAAAAAGGAGCGGGATTATAACGCAAAGCAGTGCCGGCGATAAACGCAGTACAGCGGGAATATGTCGATCAGTGCAGAAGGGTTAAAAACCTACAAAAAAGCCGCACCGATACGACGGAATCGCACGTATCGGCGCGGCTTTTGACGCCTGGGCTTAAGAGGCGAAGTCCTTGAGCTTTTTCAGTGGGCGTACTTTTACCGCCACACTAGCGGGCTTGGCTTTAAACGTGGTCTCTTCACCGGTAAAGGGGTTGATACCCTTGCGCGCCTTGGTGGCAGGCTTTTTCACGGTGGTAATTTTCATCAGGCCTGGAATGGTAAATTCGCCCAACGAGCGCTTTTTAATGCTGCGTTCGATCAGCACTTCGAGCTCTTCCAGCACGCTGGCCACTTGCTTGCGGCTAAGTTCGGTGTTGGTGGCAATCTCGTTGAGGATCTGGGTTTTGGTCATCTTCTCACTGAGTGCCGTCATTTTGCGCTTGGGGGCAGCCTTCGCCGCCGGTTTTGCTTTGGCAGCGGCCTTTTTCGGAGCAGTTTTACGTGTCGCCATAGGGATCAGTCCTGTTCAGGGAAAGTTTATTATTGCTCGGTAAAAGTTGGCACTGAGCCGATACCGCTTCGCCGCTGCCCGGCGCTTCGCAAAGAAGCGTGCACGCAACAACGAGGCCGTGCCTCGCACTACTAATAGTCGATTGGCCTCGGCAAAACAAGGCTTAAATACGACATCCGCACAAAAACCCCTATTTTTTGCGTGGAATTTATCGACGAGCCAACACCTGGGCGGCGATATGCTCCCCGATTGGCAGGGCCGACGTCGCTGCGGGCGACGGCGCATTGCCCACATGAATACTGCGAGCACTCTGCAAAAAGTGGAAATCATTGAGCAGCTCACCGCGTCGACTAACCGCTTGAGCCCTAACCCCGGCAGGGGCAGGCAGCAGGTCATGTAACTCAATCGCCGGACAGTATTGCTGCAAGCCTTTTAGGTAATGACCAGGCGAAAACGCATTATGCAGCTCGCGCAAGCCCGCCCGGGAGTGACTAGCCAAAAGGCGCCAAAACCCCGGGAACGATCCCATTTCTCGCAGTGAGGCAGTATCGATATCCCTGCGGCGATAACCCTCCCTCGCCAGTGCCAGCATCGCATTGGGACCCGCCAACACGCCACCGCCTACCCGGGGTGTTAGATGCACACCCAGAAAAGGCAGGGTGGGGTCGGGCACCGGATAAACCAAGTGGGGCACCCAATCATCACAGCGCGGCGCCAAACGATAGAATTCGCCGCGAAAGGGAATAATGCGAAAATCACAATCTATACCCTGCAATCGCGCCAAGCGGTCCGACATTAACCCCGCACAGCAGAGCAGCTGTCGCGCGTGAAACGTCTGCTCGCCACTGCCCACGACGATCTCCGAGGTGCGCTCATCGATACGGTCCACCGGCAAGCCGCAGCGCAGCTCCCCTCCTGCGTACTGTACGTCGTGTAGTAACTGGCGACAAATAGCGGCGTAATCAACAATTGCTGACTCCTTCACCGACAGCGCCGCTACACCGGCGAGCATTGGCTGGCGCTCGCGCAGCTCGCCCTCATTCAACCAAGTGGGCGCAAGACCATTTTGCCTGGCCCGCATTTCGAGCGCTTTAAGGCCGGGTACTTGTTCGGGCGTCGCGGCGACAATCCACTTGCCACACTGACGAAATGGCAGCGCGTGACGCTGACAAAAATCCCGCGTTTGCTGTAAGCCCTCCCGGCACATACGCGCCTTGAGGCTTCCCGCCGGGTAATAGACGCCGGCGTGCACCACGCCGCTGTTATGACTGGACTGATGCCGGGCCGGCGCAGATTCTTTTTCTATGATCAACAAGCGACACGCTGGCCACTGACGAAGAATCTGCCAGGCACTCGCCGCACCGACAATGCCCGCGCCTACCACTATGACGTCGTAGCGTGCTGCCATGGCAACGTTTAGGCCGCTGAAAACTCAGGGTCTGCGGCAAAAGCCTGACGCAGTTCACCCAGACGCTGGGTAAGCGCAGCCTCGCTGTAGGCCTTCGGCGGCAGCTGCCCCCATACCGGCTTGGGCCAACAAGGGTCGCCTGTAAAGCGGGCGATATGATGAATGTGCAGCTGCGGCACCATATTGCCGAGGGCGGCAATATTCAATTTCTCTGCATTAAATTGCCGCGTCAGAATGGCGGCGGCCAAGTCGGACTCACGGCAGTACTGAGTGCGCTGCTCCGCAGACAGCTCAAAAAGCTCTTTCAAGCCCGCCTGACGCGGCACAAGAATTAGCCAGGGATACTGGCTGTCATTCAATAACAGCACACGACAGAGCGGCAAATCGCCGACGACAGCACAGTCGGCAGCCAGTTGTGGGTGCAATTCAAACATCTACTTTCTCCATTAAACGCGGCCCACCCTGTACCGGGCTGGCTATCAATCGTAAAATGCGGCGACTTCATTCGCAGCTTTAAGGCCAGATACCCACCATGCGCGCTAGCCAAACACTTATTGCCACTGTAAAGGAAACCCCTGCCGATGCCGAGGTTATTAGCCACCAGCTAATGCTGCGGGCCGGCATGATACGCAAGCTGGCGACCGGCCTCTATACCTGGCTGCCGCTGGGCCTGCGTGTATTGCGCAAGGTCGAGCGCATCATTCGCGAAGAAATGGACAATGCAGGCGCTCAAGAAGTGCTAATGCCTGTGGTGCAGCCTGCCGAACTCTGGGAGGAGTCTGGTCGCTGGGAACAGTACGGCGCGGAATTGCTGCGCATTAATGACCGTCACCAGCGCGAATTTTGCCTCGGCCCCACCCACGAGGAAGTAATTACCGACCTGATCCGCAATGAAATTCGCAGCTACAAACAACTGCCCGCCAATTTCTATCAGGTGCAAACCAAATTCCGCGATGAGATTCGGCCCCGTTTCGGCGTTATGCGCTCACGTGAATTTATTATGAAGGATGCCTACTCCTTCCATAATGACCAGGAATCACTGCAGGCGACTTACGAGACAATGCACGCCGCCTACACGCAGATATTTACTCGCCTTGGTTTGGACTTCCGTCCGGTTATTGCCGATACCGGCTCAATCGGTGGTAGCGCCTCCCATGAATTCCACGTACTGGCAGAGTCCGGCGAAGATGACATTGCCTTCTCAGACAGCTCCGACTACGCCGCCAATGTAGAAATGGCAGAAGCCGTAGCACCCACCGGCGAGCGCCCTGCTGCCAGCGAAACCATGGAAAAAGTAGCCACCCCCGAGGTGAGCAGCATTGAGGACGTTTGCCGCTTCTTCGATTGCGCGCCCGAGCGCACGGTGAAAACGCTGCTGGTATACGGCGAAGCCGATGAAGACGGCAAGCAAGCCTTGATCGCCCTGGTCGTGCGCGGCGACCACCAGCTCAACGAAATCAAAGCAGAGAAACTACCTGGCATTGCCAGCCCGCTAACCCTTGCCGAAGAGAAAGACATTAAAGCGGCGCTCAATTGCGCACCCGGCTCTATCGGCCCCGTGGGCTTGAACCTGCGCTGCATTGTGGACCGCAGCGCGGCGCACTGCAGCGACTTCATCTGCGGCGCCAACGAAGACGGTATGCACCTGCGCGGCGTCAACTGGCAGCGCGATGTCGAGCTGGGCGAAATTGCCGATCTGCGCGACGTCGTCAGCGGCGACCCCAGCCCGGACGGCAAGGGTCAGCTGCAGATCAAGCGCGGCATCGAAGTCGGCCATATCTTCCAGCTCGGCACCAAGTATTCAGAAGCCCTGAACGCCACCGTGCTGAACGAGCAAGGCAAGGAACAGGTCATGATTATGGGCTGCTACGGTATTGGGGTAACCCGTGTGGTCGCCTCAGCCATTGAGCAGAACAATGACGACAAGGGCATTATCTGGCCGGACGCGATAGCGCCCTACCAAATTGCCCTGGTGCCACTCAATATGCAGAAGTCTGAGCGTGTGCGCGACACCGCAGAACAGCTCTACAGCCAACTGAAAGCCGCCGGCTATGATGTGTTACTCGATGATCGCAATGAGCGTCCTGGCGTGAAGTTCGCCGACATGGAGTTGATGGGGATTCCTCACCGCATCGTGATTGGCGACCGCGGGCTGGACAAAGGCCTGCTGGAATACAAACACCGCCGCGCTAGCGACAACGAAGACATCGCTATCGACGACTTGATGCGTGTTATTCAGCAACGTGTTGCCTTGGTCTAAGCTCGCCCTTGCCGGGTGCCTGCTGCTGATAGCGGGCACCGCTTGGACTCAGCCGCAGGACCCGGCAGAGCGCGCCGCGCTAACCGCGTATTTGAAGGAAGCGCTGCACCGCGACGACAGCTTCCAAGACCGGTTTGATGCTGAAGTCTGGCTAACAGATATGTCAGCTCGTCTGGCAAGTATTATCCGTGAACCGGAGCAACGCTTGGCGCTATTGCGCAGCGTGCACCGTGAGGCCAAGGCCGCCGACCTGCCCCCCGAACTGGTGCTGGCGCTCATTCAAGTGGAAAGCTACTTCGACCGCTTTGCTATCTCCAGCGTCGGCGCTCAGGGCTTAATGCAGGTGATGCCCTTCTGGAAAAACGAAATTGGTCGCCCTAGCGACAACCTCACCGACATGGACACCAACCTGCGCTACGGCTGCCAGATTCTGCAGTTCTATCTGAAGCGGGAGAAAGGCAATATGCGCCGCGCACTGGCCCGCTACAACGGCAGCCTTGGCAAAAACTGGTATCCGGACCGGGTGTTTCGCGCTTGGAAAAAACGCTGGTACAACGGCCAACTGCACTACAGTGGCATTTACTGAACCGGTGGCTGCGGCGGCTTCCTAAGCTCCTTCGTCGGGCACGCCCGACCCCCTTTGCGCTTGTGAGGGCGCAACATCGCCAAACGCTCCTCCGGTGGCATCGGCGGCAGCACTTGCAGCAGCACCTCGTGACTGAGCCGCTTCAGGGCAACATCGGCCTCACGCACATCGGCCAAGGCGGCGGCCAGCGCCACCGTATCCAGCGGCTGCTCAGCCAGCAGCGCCGCCACACCACGGCGTTTTTCACGCAGATTGCGATAAGCCTTGCGCATCGCGCCTCGCTCAGCCCTGAGCACCTCTCGCGCCTGTTCGCTCAGTGTTTCTGGTGGGCGCTTCAAAATATGGCGGCTCATCGAATGCATGATCGGGTCGCCGTGCAACCTGTGGCCCACCCACGAACCAATCAGCAGAGCATTGATCACCAGCGAACTCACCAGCGCAATTAACAGGCCTTTACGCGTTGTCATCACTCTCCCTCCAACCAGTCTGCAACGTCGCTGCTACCCGCAATATCCAAGCTGGCAAAGGCTTGGTAGTCGTCGCTAAACACACTGGATGACGATGTTAAATCAGTCGCCCCTATCGCAATACCCAACACCATTGCCGCGGCCGTCACCATGCTTACTGGCAAAAATACGGGGCGCTGGGGGGGCACCACTTGGCGGTGCGCACCGGGAATGGCAGACAAGCGCTGCTGCATGGCGGCGCTGGGCGCTAATGACAGCCCATCGCTCTGCAACTGTCGCCGCCACGATGCCTCTTCGGCGAGGGCATTCCGCCTAGCCGCACGGCCACGCCGACTCAACATCCCCAGCAAGGCAATTGGCCATAAATGTGCCGGCCACTCCCGGAGGTTTGCGCCGTAACATTGCAAAGCCCGAAAATAGCTAGTCATTGTTCTCTCCTAAAAGTTGCCGCAGTCGCTTTCGCGCACGCCCCAGTAACGATTCCACCGCTTTGGGGCTATTGCCGAGCACGTCGGCAATTTCCCGCACTGGCATTTCCCGATAGTAGCGAAAAGCAATGGCCGCTCGCTGCTCTTCAGGCAACGCTGACAGGGCCGCCGTCAATGCCGGCGAATCGCCCGGCTCGTCGTCCAGCGGCGTTGACGCTTCGGATACCTGTTCGGCAAGATCGCCGTCCAAAACAAAACGCTGTTGCACGCGCTGATAGTGATTGATCGCTAGATTGCTCGCCACTCGATATAACCACGTGCTAACTTTTGCCTCGTCCTGCCATGCCGGCGCCTGTTTCCACAGGCGCACAAATACTTCCTGGCAAAGGTCTTCGGCATCTGCGCGCGACAACACAATGCGATAGATCACATTGAGTACCGCGCTACTGTGGCGGTCGACAAGCTGCTGAAAGGCCTGGGCATCGCCCTCGGCGGTTCGCGCAAGCAGGGCGGCATCGCGAGACACCATCACCACCTTCCATGCCTTGGCTGCCAATCAACCACCGCCGGTATCACCTCTCAATTACTGATCGTCTGCCCACGGCCCGGCATGACGCTTGCCGTGCTTAAAGCCTTTGCGCATTTCCTTGCGCGACAACTCGCCGTCGCCATTGCTATCGAGCCTGCTTAACCGGGCCTCGGCTGCTGCACGCGCTTCGGCCGCAGACACGCTACCGTTTTTGTCGGTATCGGCCCGTTCAAAGCGGTCGGCCCGAGACCCAGTGCGTTGCTCGCGCATTTTCGCGCGGTACTCTGCAATCTCCTCGCGGGTAACTTCGCCGTTGCCGTTCAGATCCATTGCCATAAAGTGGGCACTGCGTTTTTCGACCATATCAGCGACGCTATGACCGCCTTCTCCGCCGCGCTCGCAGCCGCCGGGCGGCTTTGCCTGAGCACTCATTGCGGCACCCATCGCCAATACTGCCAAAATTTTGCTAGACGTTTTCATTGTCGTGACTCCATAAACAAAAAAGGGTTTTAACGGCCGTTATTGATTAAACACCGGCTGCGTCAAAACCCCTCGCTATGGCAATCATTCTTTTGCGTCGAGCAGTTCAGTTTGTTTAAGAAGTCAAAAACTCATAGCGCCAGACACCGTTTTCTAGATAACAGCGGTTACGCGGGCCGACGGCCTCGGGATCGTGCTGACAATAGCCGGCATCGCCCCCATAAAGCATGCACACCGCCCCCTGATGGTCGGCAAGCTTGGGATGAATATCAGGGATCTCCCTCGACGCATAGAATGACCGGGCCTCCTCCACAGTCGCGCACTGCGATAATTCCGACAAGGTCACCAGGGTCGGCGGCATCAACGCCAACTCACCAGAGCAATGCGCCCGCACAAAATCTGCGGCTGCGCCCCACTGATGGGCATCCATTTCCTCGCCGTCCACTTCTACCTCCATCCCCTGGCCGTCAGCGAGGAAAAACGCCGTCTCGAAGCGTCGCCCCATATGTGCAGGCGTTGTCCAGCAAGAGATATGTTGCAGCGCTTCCGGCGCCAGATTGATCGCCGCTTCTTCTTCGGTTTCCCGCACCGCCGCCAAGCGAAATGCCTGCATGCGATCGCCTTGGGCGTCGGCAACATCATCAGGGTCCACGGTGCCACCGGGGAACACCCAGTGCCCGCCTCCCACTTTTAACTGCTCGTGCCGTCGCAGCAACAACACCTCAAGCCCAGAGGGTGTGTCCCGTAATACCACCGCTGTTGCCGCCAGACGAATCGCTTCCTTGTCGCTCACAACCAATGTTCCTCCAAGGCCGACAGCAGGCGCTTTGGCTGTGGGCCGATACGAAAATTTTCTGGCAGATCGGCATAGCGAATAACACCGCCTTCATCAACCACCAGCAGGGTAGGCAGCACAGTATCGCGACTACCCAAGGGCACGCCAAAGGGCATACCTGCAGCATGGACAATATGCAGCGCCTTGGCCGCATTCAGTGAGGAGTCGCTATACACCTCGACACCGGCAGGCAAGTCACCAACCAGTTTGCGACTATCCGCAACGGTTTGCGGGCTCACCAATACCAGACGAACACCGTGACCCAAGAACTCGCGGCAATAGCCCATAAACTCGTGTAATTGGCTCCGGCACAGTGGGCACCAACTGCCCCGAAAAAATAAAAAGGCGGTTTTCCTACCCTGAAACTGTTCAGAACTAACGGATTCACCGCGCTCATTTTGCAACTCAAAATGGGGTAGCGCGCGACCGACAATCAGCTCGGGATTGTCATCCCGGTCCAAATAGGAATACCAAAAAACGTAGAGGAAAACGCCGCCAAGACCCAAACTTAAGCCGTATATAGTCGGCACGATATCCATCTCTACCACCACCAACATTGCCCCCAGCAACGCGGCAATTAGCTGGATAACAATAAAGCGCCCGACATGAACAAAGGCTACGCTGTATAACAGTGCCACGAATAACGGCACCGGGGTGACGGCTAACCAAGCACCAAACCATGACAGACTAAAGCCGCTGCTCAACTGCCACGCACTGTGCAACGATGCAGCCCCGCAGAGCAGTATATAAGGTAATACAAAGAAGCGCTTGGCCAGCGCTTTAAGTGATGTCATAAATAGTCTGTGTGGTCATTATTGAATAATTATCCTACTAGCCGCCCTGTTCAGCGCCGACATTCTGCGCTAGCGTAAGGCGTAAGCATTGACCCTTTTTTACGAGGTTTGAGCAGTCACGGCAATAGCGAGATCGCCCATTAGGGCATAGACTATTTTGGGATTCAATCTTGGAGCCCACACCAGAGCGATTTAAATAAAGTTGTATTAACTCGCCTGTACAAATGTTTTACGACAACAATAGGAAGTATTGGCGGCTATGGCAAAACTCTCTCTAATGGACTTGGCTTTCTTCTTAACCGAAACCGAAGCCAGCCCCAAACACGTCGGTGGCATGATGATGTTCCGCAAGCCCGCGAAAGCAGGCAAGGACTTCGTCGACACCGCAGTACGTGAATACGTTGGCACCAATGCCGACATTCGCCCTCCTTTTAATCAAATCGTCAAGTTCAGCCGATTCTCGACACCCAGTTGGGCCGACGCTCCCGACTTCAATATCGACGACCATATTTTTTACCACCAACTTGAGGGTGACGATTTTCGCGACGCACTCTACGAGTTGGTCGGTGAACTTCATAGCCCGAAGATGGAACGGGATCAACCGATGTGGGAGATCCATGTTATCCAGGGGATCGACGATAAACGCTTTGCCATCTACACCAAGCTTCACCATGCGTATGCCGATGGCGTGACCATGTCATCGATTCTCGCAAAGAGCCTGAGTCAATCTTCACGCGCGCGCAAAGCCACGCCGATGTGGTCAGTGATTCCCGAGAAGCGCCTCGAAAACGCCGCCGATAGCGTGTCGATAATGAAAGTGTTGAGTAAGCTGGGCGGCCGCTCTACCGACTATCTTCGCTCGGCCTTAGGCTTGTCGAAACTCAGTGCACAACTGGCGCTGGAAGCGATGAAGCTGACGAAAAATGCGGTTGCCGTTCCCTATCAAGCCAACCCCAACACCCCCCTTAACGGTCAGGTTGTTCCGGGCCGACAGGTGGCTACCGCAGCAGTGCCAATGGAGCGCGTGAACCACCTGCGCAGCCTAACCCGCTCCACCCTGAACCATATTGCCCTAACCTGTATCGACGGCGCCTTGCACCGCTACCTGCAAGATTGCGAGTCGGATATCGATGAACCCATCACCATCCAAATGCCGGTAAATCTGCGTCGCCAAGGCGATAACAGCATGGGCAATAAAATCGGCATTGTATTGGTTGAGCTGGCCAACAAAACCACCGACCCCTATGAGCGCTTGCGGGAAATTGGCTTTACCCTGCGCAATGTTCGCTACCAGGTCGACGGCGTTCCCCCGGCATCGGTAATGGCCTACACCGTATTACTTGGCAGTTTGGCGCAGCTTGTTGAGCTGCTAGGCATCGACGATAAGCTGCCCCCACTTGGCAATACCTTGGTGTCTAATGTGCCCGGGCCGGTGAAACCCCTCTACCTGAAGGGCGCGCGACTGGAGGAGATGTACCCAATCAGTGCACTGCCTCCGGGTTGCCACTTAAATATCACACTATATAGTTATGATGGACGTTTGCAGTTTGGTTTGGTGGCGAGCTCCGCCCTACCCAAACTGGAGGTATTGAGTGACTATATACACGAGGCCTTTGCAGACCTCGAAAACGCAGTATCACCGCAGTTACTCGAACACAATAACAAGGCGGCTGGCTAAACCGGCCGAATAAAACAACCAGAAAAATCCCCTGCTTTCACTGACGGAAGCAAAACAGCGACGGGCCGTTTTAAGGCCCAACGCTGTGGAGAATTTTTAAAACATCTGGAGAGGCACTATGAGTTACTTCGTTACTGGCGGCACCGGCTTTATCGGCCGATTCCTTATCGAACGCCTTGCGCGCAGAAAGGGCACTATTTACGTTCTGGTTCGCCGCAGTTCTAAACAAAAATATCTCGACCTGCTGGAAAAAACCGGCCTCAGCAAAGACCGGCTGGTCCCGGTTTGGGGCGACCTCGCTAAAAACAAACTCGGCATCAGTGCCAAAGAAATGGCCAAGCTGAAGGGTGAAATCAAACACTTCTACCACCTGGCAGCCATCTACGATTTAAAAGCCGATGCCGAAAGCCAGGAAGTGACTAACATCCAAGGCACCCAAAGCGCTATCGACGCGGCAGAAGCAATGCAAGCCGGCTGCTTCCATCTCGCCAGCTCTATTGCAGCTGCTGGGCTATATCGCGGCGTATTCCGTGAAGACATGTTCGAAGAGGCTGAGGGCCTGAAGCATGCCTACTTCCGCACCAAGCATGTCTCTGAAGGCCTAGTGCGCAAGGAATGCAAAATCCCCTATCGCATCTACCGCCCGGCAATGGTCGTGGGCGACTCCAAGACTGGCGAGATGGATAAGGTCGACGGCCCCTATTATTTCTTCAAGCTCATTCAGAAACTGCGTTATCGTGTCCCCCAATGGTGCCCGATTATCGGCATTGAGGGTGGCCAGATGAACATCGTGCCGGTGGACTATGTCGCCGATGCTATTGACCATATTTCCCACAAACCCAAGCTCGACGGACGCTGCTTCCACCTCGTTAACCCCGACGCGCATAAAGTGGGTGAAGTGCTCAACATCTTCTCGAAAGCTGCCCATGCACCGAAAATGGCGCTGCGCATCGACTCGCGGATGTTTGCCTTTATCCCCTCTTCCATAACCGGTTTGGTGAAAAACATGCCGCCGGTTAAACGCCTCACAAGCGCGATACTGGCAGATTATCAAATTCCTGAAGACGGCTTGCAGTTCATGAATATGCCAACGCGCTTTGATAACCGTGAAACGGTCAAAGCACTGCGTGGCAGCGGTATTGAATTACCCGCGCTGGAAGATTACGCCTACAAAATTTGGGACTACTGGGAACGCAACCTCGACCCCGACCTGTTTAAAGACCGCAGCCTGCGCGGCAATGTTGAAGGCAAGGTCATCGTTATTACCGGTGCCTCATCAGGTATTGGTAAAGCGAGCGCCCTTAAACTGGCCGAAGCCGGTGCAGAGGTTGTACTGGTCGCCCGAACGGTTGAAAAACTGAAAGAGACCCAGCAGGAAATTGAAGAGCTTGGCGGCACCAGCTACGCCTACACATGCGATGTATCTGACCTTGAATCCTGCGACGAACTGGTCGCTACGCTGCTGAAAAACCACGGCCACGTTGATGTGCTGGTGAACAATGCCGGCCGCTCAATTCGTCGCTCGCTCGAGCTGACCTTCGATCGCTTCCACGATTTTGAGCGCACTATGCAGCTCAACTACTTCGGTGCAATTCGCCTGATTATGGGCTTGGCACCGTCGATGCTGGAACGCAAAGCCGGGCATGTTATCAATATCTCGTCGATTGCGGTTATTGTAGGCACCTCGCCGCGTTTCTCAGCATACGCTGCGTCAAAGGCGGCCTTGGACGCTTTTTCTCGCAGTGCTGCGGCAGAGTTCTCCGACCGCAATATCGCCTTCACTACGATCAATATGCCGCTGGTACGCACACCAATGATAGGCCCCACTTCTATCTATAACGCTGTGCCGACACTGTCGCCAGAAGAAGCAGCGGATATGATCTGCGAGGCAATTGTGAAACGTCCTAAGCGTATTGCCACTGGCTTGGGCATCAGTATGCAAGTACTGAATGCAGTGATGCCGAAGGCAACGGAAATTATTATGAATACCGTCTTCCGCACCTTCCCGGACTCCGCCGCTGCAAAAGGCGAAGGGGAAGAAGGCAAAACCGAAGCCTCGTCAGAACAGGTCGCCTTGGCAGCGGTACTCAAAGGTATCCACGTCTAACATATACAGCATCACGCAGCGCGCAAACGCTCCGTAGTGAAACCGCTAAACCGCATTGCTCAACACACGGGCCATGCGGTTTTTTTACGCCTTGCAAATGGTGCAAATGTGCGTGGAATGAATAGCGATGCCCTGCCGCGAAATAGCGCGCCTGCGGCGGCGAATAGCGGCCTTTCTAACACACTTAATACGACGATATTCACGTCGCAAAAAATTCACTGTTTCCGTTTTTCATCGGCAAACTCAGCGCCCATAAGGCGCACTAATGAAAAATATTGAACTGTTTTTCTTAGCGCTGTCATATCCAGTAACGAAGCAACATGGAGACAGTATGCTAGGTTGGACATTGATGTTTCTCGTTATCGCACTGATCGCGGGCGCCTTGGGCTTTAGTGGTGTAGCGGGTGCAGCGACTGGAATCGCCAAAATTCTGTTTTTTATATTTATCGCATTATTGCTTCTCTCCCTTCTTGCGCGCGCCTTGCGCGGCAAACCTCCCCACATGTAGCGCCGCGACGCTCACATTGCGGGAGAAATCCACCGGGCAATTCGCCCAAAACTCTTCACTGCATCACCTTGTTCACCTAAGGAGAACGCTATGAACCGAGATATCGCTGAAGGCAAATGGAAACAACTGAAAGGTCGCATCAAAGAGAAGTGGGCTGAATTAAGCGACGACGAACTAGAGAGCGTGGACGGCAGCAGTGAACGCCTTATCGGTGCATTGCAAGAACGCTACGGCCTGGCCCGCGATGAAGCGAAACAGCAATTTGAAGAATTAAAGAAAAAGTGTCGTGAATCGGCACTACCGAGTCCATGACAAGTGACTCGCACCCGGCAACGATGCACGCATCGTATTTGATTAGAACCGAAATGGAGGTCAACTATGACTATCAAGAAGACGCTAATCACCAGCCTCACCTTGGGCGCTTTGACAACCACTCCCGTACTGGCTGACAGCTGGCAAGGCAAAACCAAAGATGCCTGGCTCGACGGGAAAGTCGAAACCGCAATTATGCTCAATGGCGAGCTCAATAACTTTGACATCGACACGGATGTAGACCAGGGCAAGGTTACTCTCGAAGGCACTGTGAGCAGTGATATCGAAAAGGACCTAGCTGGCCAGCTCGCGAGCAATGTAGACGGCGTTACATCGGTTGAGAACAACTTAAATGTTGAAGGGAGCTATCGCAGCAAGCTGGAGAAAACCAGCAATGACTTTGCCCGCAAGTGGAATGACTTGAGTACCACCGCGGCGATCAATATGAAGTTTGCCGCCAACGATGATATTGCGGCAACCAAGATTAATGTCGACACTCATCGCGGTGTGGTGACCCTGCGCGGCACCGTGAAAAGCGAGGCCGCACACGACTTAGCCATTGAGATCGCCAAGAGCTTCGACCACGTTTCCGAAGTGGAAGATAAACTCGACGTGACCAATAGCTAAGGTCCGGTATCGAAACTTATGATATCAACGGGCCGGTGCATACTCCGCCGGCCCGTTTGAGTAGCACCGACCCTCTAGCTGAGACTTAATGCCACAACGCTAGGACCTGTTAATCCGCCGACATCGCCGCCATGGCTTTGGCGAGGAATTTCTCAGTTTGCTTACTTCCCGCCTCTAGCGGCCGCTGCGCAGCTTCACTGGTAATGGCATCCCAGTTTTCCAGGATTGCCTCAGGCGTCTGTTGTTCAACACCCAAGAACACGCCTTCGGTTTCAAAGATTCGTGAACTCGCATAACCGCCGGCTCCAGCGCATAGAATATGGCGATTGGGTGCAGATTCATGGCACAGCACCAGCGCACCAGCCGTTACCGATTCCGGCGTGAGTAGATCCAGCACTTCCTTCGGTAGCAAGTCTTCGGTCATGCGCGTTGCCGCCGTCGGTGACAGCGCATTGACCCGCACATTCTTCTTGGCACCCTCAAGGCCCAGGGTATTCATAAAGCCGAGCACGGCCATCTTGGCGGCGCCGTAATTACTCTGGCCAAAGTTACCGTACATGCCCGACGACGACGTAGTCATCACGATGCGGCCATATTCCTGCTCGCGCATAATGTCCCACACCGCCTTGGTGCAATTCACCGAGCCCATCAGGTGCACATCCATCACTAAACGAAAGTCGTCCAGCGACATTTTGGCAAAGGTTTTATCGCGCAAAATACCGGCGTTGTTTACCAGAATATCGACGCGCCCCCACTTGTCCATTGCCTGGCGAACCATGTCCTCAACTTCTGCCATTACCGCAACATTGGCGCCGTGGGCGATCGCCTCGCCGCCATTGGCTTCTATGGTCGCAACCACTTCCCGCGCCGCCTCCGAGGACGCGCCGCTGCCATCGCGGGCGCCGCCCAGGTCATTCACCACAACCTTGGCGCCACGCGCCGCCAATGCCAGAGCGTGGCTACGCCCCAAGCCGTTTCCCGCGCCCGTTACAATAGCTACCTGACCATCAAATCTCACATCCATTTTTATTTCCTTTTATGTTTACGCCACTAGTTGCATGGTCAACCACTCTGCGATCAGAGCGGGTTTATCCTGACCCTCGATCTCTATTGTCACCTGAGTGGTGAAGCGAAATTGCCCCGGCTTGGTTTCGGTGATGTCGATAAACTTAGCGCGGGCGCGAATGCGGCTATCGACGGCTACAGGCGCGATAAAACGAACCTTGTCAAAACCGTAATTCAAGCCCATATGGGTGCCCTCGATCATCACCATAAACTCTTCTGCGAAATGCGACAGCATCGACAAGCTTAAAAAACCATGGGCAACCGTACCACCGAAGGGGGTTTGTTTCGCGCGCTCAGGGTCAACATGAATAAACTGATGGTCCAGCGTACAGTCGGCAAATTCGTTGATGGCCGCTTGATCGACTGTGTGCCACTGGGTCGGCGGTGTCTCCCTACCGACGTATTCCATCACCTTCGTTCTATCTACTGTTGTCGCCATTTTTCATCCTTATTGTTTGGGCTTATTAAAACCATTCATCACGCATCACAAAAGCGCTGTCTTCGCCTTGCTCTAACAGCGCCGACCAGCGCTTAGTATGTGGCAGCTCCACTGAGAAGAAATAACGCATGGCCTGCAGTTTGCCACGGTAGAAATTTTGCTCATCACTGTGCTCACTCTCGGCCAGTGCTGCGCTAGCCACAAGCCCTTGCTTCAGCCATAACCAGGCCACAACCACATGGCCAAACAGCTCCAGATATATAACCGAGTTAGCCAATACTTTATCGATATCGGTATCGGCCATGGCTGCCAATAGCGTCTCCGTTGTTTTCGCCAACCGTTGGATTGCCGCTTCAAGCTGCCCCGCCTGTTCCACCAAACCGCTAACATTACTTGCCTTGGCCACCGTTTCGCTCATTAACGCCAGACAGTAGCGGTAGCCTGCCATGCCCTGCATCGGTACCTTCCGTGCCAGCAGGTCGAGGGACTGAATGCCGGTAGTCCCCTCGTGAATGGGGTTCAGACGATTATCGCGGTAAAACATTTCAACGGGGTGTTCATTGATATAACCCGCACCTCCCAATACCTGAATGGCCAAGCTATTGGCCTGAGGGCCGTACTCAGAGGGCCAGGTTTTGATCATGGGAATCAAGAAATCGAGCAATAATTTAGCCTGACTGCGCTGCTCTTCGGTTGGTGCGGTGTGCTGGTCGTCAGCCAACTGTGCGCCAAACAAACAGAGGGCAAACGCGCCCTCGGCATAGGCCTTCTGGGCCAATAACATGCGGCGTACGTCGGCGTGTTCAATAATATTAACCGGTGGCGACAGCGGGTCTTTGCATGAGGGTAAGCGACCCTGCGGGCGCTCGCGGGCATAGTTTAGTGAGTATTGAAAGCCGGTGAGAGCAATGGTTGCGGCACCCGTGCCCACCATAATGCGCGCCTCGTTCATCATGTGGAACATGTAACTCAGGCCGCGGTTTTCCTCGCCAACCAAATAGCCGACCGCCCCTCCGCGCTCACCGAAGTTCAACGATGTAGAGGTTTGTCCGCGTCCCCCCATTTTGTGGAACAGTCCCGCCAAAGCCACATCGTTCTGCTCACCCAGGCTGCCATCGTCGTTAACCAGATACTTGGGCACAATGAACAGCGAGATGCCTTTGGTCCCCTTTGGCGCCCCCTTCACCCTAGCCAAAACCAGGTGCACAATATTTTCATTAAGCTCGTGATCGCCGCCAGAGATATAGATCTTATTTCCGGTAATGCGGTAACTGCCGTCCTCTGCGCGCTCAGCACTGGTAATGAGGTCTGCCAGGCCCGAGCCCGCACCGGGCTCCGTCATTGCCATGGTGCCGGCAAAGCGGCCACTGCGCTGGGGCACGGCCCACTTGGCAATCTGCTCTGGCGTGCCGTGCGCTTCTATCAAACTGGCGTTAGCGGTGGTTAAGCTCAAGTACCCCAGGGTCGTACTGCCTGCGGCGGTAAGGTACGCATTGGCGACCGTGGCCACGGGCAGGGGCAATTGCATCCCGCCCACTTCGTAGTCAGCCGTTGACGAGACAAACCCTGCCTCGGTAGCGGCATCGACCGCCTGTTTGATCTCGGGGAGCATTTCCACACGGCCATTTTCAAAACGTGGCTCATTGCGGTCGACCTTGCCGCGAATCGGCAGGAAGTACTTTTCCGCAACCTGCTTGGCAGTGGCAATCGCGGCATCAAAGCTTTCGCGATTGTGGTCTCGATAACGCTCGCGCGCACACATGCTCTCGCTGTCCAGAAATTCGTACAGCATGAAATCGAGATCGCGTTCGTTGAGTAGCGGAGCAGGCATGGTAGTACCTCATATCGAAAAAGAATTGTGACAGCAGTATGCCCAGCACCCCCAGAGCCAGCCACGACATCTGATGTCAGGCAGCGCCAGAACTAGTAGAACAGCAGCGGGTGACTGAGGTCGGTGTCAGCGAAGGCATCCACATTTAGCTGACGATCTTCCGGGTATAGCGCGGTAACGGTTAACTGAGGCTCGGAAACAAAGGCCGTTGGCCCCAGCGCTCCCACAGTGGTGCTCACACTGAAAAATCGCTGCATGACACCGTCTATCGCCAGCTGTACGCGAAAGCTCGCCATCGGTTCCACCGACGCGGCGCGCTGCTGCCAGTCGCTAGGTACGGAGGGATAACTTCGCAGCCGATCCAGGGTTGCCTTCACCGTTGGGTCATTACTGAATAGCGCCGATTGTTGGATCGACATAAGAATTGCCGACAGTGTGTCCTCCCAATTGCTCACGGCATTTTCGGCGGACTGGGAGCTGAACATAAAGTCGTAAAAATTGCTGATATTGTGCAGTTCATCGGCGGGCATCAGGCGGGAGTAGAACCCCAGCCAGCTGCGGTTAACCATGAGAATATTAGTGGAATTATCCACCAGGCAAGCGGGATAGGGGTCCAGCGCCTGCAGCGTCATGGTCATGGCGCTCCGCAACCACTTGAGTTCTGCTGAGTTAAAATCGACACGATCGTCGCGCGGCGCAAAACCGGCTGCAATCAGTAAATGGCTCTGGTCGCGCCGCCCCAATTTCAGCGCTTTGGCGATCTCCAACACCATCGTTTCGCTGGGGCGACTGCTGCCATTTTCAAGGCGGCTGATATGGCGCGGCGAACTGCCCAGCTCAAAGGCCAGCTGCTCCTGACTGAGGCGATGCACGCCGCGCCAAAACTTTAAAAACCGCCCAAAGCTCGATGCACTCTCTACCACACGCCAACCCTGAAGATATGATGCTCAAGGATACTACTCGCGATAGCCAGTGCGCTCAAACCCTTAGTCATCAATCCAACAGACGTTGCGGAATATCGACCTCCATTGAAAGCAGCATTTGCGCCAGCGCTTTGCCCTGCGAATCAACCCGCAGCGAGGCACTACCGCCCCCGCCCAGCGCGTCGCGCAACAAAAAATTAAAGGCGTGGAAACCCGGCACATCAAAGCGGTGTACACCGCCGCCGAGCAGATGCTCGAAGTACTCCGCCACCGCGCTCTCCGACAAGGCCTGGGCGATGTAGGGCAAATAGCGCTCGTGGCGCGCAATCACACCGATATTCGCGTTATTACCCTTGTCGCCGCTGCGCGCATAGGCCAACTGCTCCAGCGGTACGCGGCCGTCGACATCCTCGCTGACAGCCAGTGATGAGTAACGGCTACCGACCGCGGGGCTGGAACCTGGCGTTGGGTAGCTGCGCTCGCTTAAGCGCTGATCGCCCATTTGTACGGTGACGGGAACACGGTCTTTGGCGAGTAGCGACGAGTGAATGCGAATCAATGGGCCGGGCTTGGCTCGGCCAGCGCCAAAGCCACTCATGCCCGGTGCCGCCGAGGTCGCGAGATAGGCGAACTCGTTGGCGGCGAAGGTAAGCGCCTCGCGGCTGTTGTGGTGCAAACCGTATTTGGCCATCACCTCCCTGCTACCGGTATTGCGCGCGTGACGGCCATAGGTGTCCTCGGCACCGATGACCTCGATGCTGACATCGCGAAAGTCTTCCCAAGCGCGTTCTTTGAAGACGCTACTGCAGCGTTGCAACCAAGCATTAAGGCTACAGCGCGCTTTCTCGGCAGCGCGCAGCCCGCCGATAAAGGCGCTGCCCATTAAGCGATAGCCGTCTACCCAGGTTGCGCAAACCTTGTAGCTATCGCCCGGCGCGCGGCCCTTGGCATTGCTCACCTTAAGCCGGTTTTCTCCGACCTCCTCCAAGCGCACATCACTAAAATCACAGGCAACATCCGGCAGCAGATAGTTTGCCGGATCACCAATTTCATAGAGGATCTGCTCAGCGACAGTGGCGCGGTTGACCAAACCGCCGGTCGCCGGTGGAACGGTCACAATAAAATCGCCCTCTGCCGCAACCTCGGCAATGGGGTAGCTCATCGTGGAAAAGTCCGGCACTTGGTGCCAGTCGGTAAAGTTACCGCCGGTACACTGGGCGCCGCATTCCAGTACGTGCCCGGCCAAGGCCGCTTGCGCCAAACGATCGTAGTCCTGCCAGCTCCAGCCGAATTCATGCATCAGTGGCGCGATCACCACCGCACTGTCGACCACGCGCCCGGTCACCACGATATCGGCACCGGCGGCCAGCGCCTCGGCGATGGGCTGAGCCCCAAGGTAGGCATTCATACTGGCAAGCTTGTCGGGCAGCGGCGCGCCATTCTCCATGTCGCTCAGGCCCTCACGGGCAAATTCTTCCCTGCGTGACAGCACGTCGTCGCCATACACACCGGCAATATTGAGCTGCAGGCCCTGCTCCTCGGCCAAGGACTGCAGTGCGGCAATACAGCCGGGCACATTTACGCCACCGGCATTGGCAATAATCTTAATCCCTTTGGCAGCGCAGTCTGCCATCACATCGCGCATGGCAACGGTGACAAAATCCACGGCAAAACCCAGCCGTTCATCTCGGGCTCGCGCCTTGGCGAGAATCCCCATGGTCACTTCTGCCAGGTAGTCGAACACCAGGTAGTCCAGCTCGCCTTTGTCCACCAACTGCCGCGCCGCAAGCTGACTGTCGCCGTAAAACGCCGAGGCACAGCCAATATGTACTGACGAACGGCTCATAGCGCCTCCTCATTCAGCTCGACAAGCAACTGCCGCGACTTCACTTGATCGCCTGCTTGGCAGTGGATAGCCGCTACCGCGCCGTCCATATCTGCCTTTAGCGGGTGCTCCATTTTCATCGCCTCCAACACAACCAAGGTTTGCCCACAGCTAACCTTCTCACCCTCGGCAACGAGCACCTCCACGATGGCGCCGTCCATAGACGCTTTCAGCAAGCCGCTGCCGGCGGTCGCATCCGCTTTGGCGGCAGCGTGGCTGGTATCATCGAAAATGAAGTGGCCGCTGCCGTCATCCAGGAACAGCTGCTTGCCATCACGCGCAAAGTGGATGCGCCGCCTCACGCCGTCCTCTTCAATAACACAGGATTGAGCATCGCTACCTGCCACCTGCAAGGTATGGCGCTGACCGGCAACACCGAATTCGCGCTGTTTGCCCGTCGCAACAAGGTCGACGCGGTATTCCTGTCCCTCCCAAGCAAGCGTGAAAACGCAACTTTCCGGGGCGCTGCGCCGCCAGGCAGACATTGTTTTAGCCGCCGCGGCATTGCTTTCGTATAGCACCGCGGCTGCCCTTGCCAAGCTGGCAGTGCCGGGCTCTGGCGGAGGCGTGCACTGCTCTCCATACTCAGCGATAAAAGCCGTGGTGGCCTCTCCGGCAATAAAACTCGGATGGCGCAGCACCGCCTGCAAAAACTGCAGATTGTTATTGATGCCCAGCAATACCGTATCTTGCAACATCGACGCCAAACGCCGCAGCGCCTCTTCACGGCTCGGCGCCCAGCAAATCAGTTTCGCCAGCATGGGGTCGTAATGGGCGCCGATAAGCTGCCCTTCGCCAATCCCGCTATCCAGTCGCAGCCCCGGCTCCTGCGGCACTTGCCAGCGGGCAATACGGCCGGTTTGAGGCATAAACTGCTGGCGCGGCTCCTCGGCATACAGGCGCACTTCAACCGCGTGGCCATTGAGGCGGAGCTGGGATTGCGCCATCGGCAGTGGCTCGCCACTGGCAATACGCAGCTGCCATTCCACCAAGTCAACACCGGTAACCATTTCCGTCACCGGGTGCTCAACCTGAAGGCGCGTGTTCATTTCTAAAAAATAGAAACTGCCCTGTGCATCAACCAAAAATTCGACCGTACCCGCACCGCAGTAATTGCAGGCCTTGGCCGCGGCAACAGCGGCGTCGCCCATGCGCTGGCGCAATGCGTCATCGACAAAGGGCGACGGCGCCTCCTCCACCACCTTTTGATGGCGGCGCTGAACCGAGCAGTCGCGCTCGGCTAAATGAATGGCATTGCCTTGGCTGTCGGCGAAAACCTGTATCTCGACATGGCGCGGCTGCTGCACCGCCTTCTCCAGAATCAGCTCATCACTGCCGAAGGCTGACAGCGCCTCCGATCGAGCGCTGCGCAGTTGCTCAGGTAAATCTGCCGCCTGATCAACCAGCCGCATACCGCGTCCGCCGCCGCCCGCCGAGGCCTTGACCATAATTGGAAAGCCAATGCATTCTGCTTCAGCCACCAAGCGCTCGTCGCTCTGATCGTCGCCTTCATACCCAGGCACACAGGGCACGCCAGCGGCGATCATTGCCAACTTAGACAAGCGCTTGCTGCCCATCAATTCAATTGCGTCGCTGGACGGACCGATAAAAGTGACACCCGCCGCCTGACACGCACGGGCAAAGTCGGCATTTTCTGAGAGAAAGCCGTAGCCGGGGTGAATCGCATCTGCTCCGGTTTTTGTCGCGGCGTCAATAATGGCGTCCACGCGCAAATACGACTCCGACACAGCCGCCGGGCCGATATTCACGGCCTCATCAGCAAGCTGAACATGGGGGGCATTGTCGTCGGCATCGCTAAATACGGCGACAGTGCGATAGCCCATTTGTTTGGCGCTGCGTATTACCCTCACGGCAATTTCGCCGCGGTTTGCGATCAGTATTTTGTGCAATGCGGTCATGCTGTTCCCCGTTCCGAATACCAGCTGGGTTTGCGCTTTTCGATAAACGCCTGCGTCCCCTCTTTGCCCTCTGGCCCATTCAGGCATTGGGCAAAAAGATCTGATGCGTGGTCTAAAAGCGGTTCAAGTGCGGTAGTGCCGACATCAAGAAGTAGCGACTTGGTAAGCGCGGTTGCTGCCGGAGCACAACGCCGCAACGCAGAGAGTTGGTCGTTTAACTGCGCGTCAATGTCGTCGTTACTTTCCGCGCAGAAATGCACTAGACCGAGGCGCTGCGCTTCAGCGCCGTCGATGCGCTGCCCGGTTAAAGCCAAGCGCCGGGCCTGCGTCAATCCAACCCGCATCACCACAAAAGGCGTGATCTGCGCGGGCACAATGCCCAGGCCAGTTTCCGGCATGGCAAATTTGGCATCGGCTTTGGCAATCGCAATATCCGAGACACAGGCCAGACCAAAACCGCCACCTAGCACCGCGCCTTCCAAGACCGTGATAACGACCTGGGGGGCCTTATTTACCTCGGTGATAAGGTGACCGAAGCTACGGTTAAACTGCCAGGCCGCCTTATCCGGGGACAAGGGCTTGCCCTCCTCATCTACCGCGCCGTCGTGCATGCCGGCGATATCGCCGCCCGCACAAAAATTCCCCTCTGCGCCGCGCAACACCACGGCGCGCACGCTGCGGTGATCGGCGATGGCGGCGAATACCGCACGCATTTCGTCGACAAGCCTCTTGTTCATGGCGTTGCGTTTATGTGGCCGGTTGAGTGTGATCGACAACACGCCGCCGTCCAGCGACAGCAGCAATTCTTTGCATTCCGGTAACATACTCACCCCCTACAAACGGCCAATGCCGAAGGTGTTGGTCGTGATCTGACGAGCATCGGCATCGCGGCAAATATCAAGCACAAAGCCCAACACGCTGCGTGTATCGCGAGGGTCGATAATTCCGTCATCCCACATGCGTGCGGTATTGGCCAAGGCGTGAGACTTCGCCGCCATGGTATCCACGGTGTCTTTCTCAAGAGCATCGAGCATCTCTTCACTCACCTGCCCTGCGCGGCGCATTTTCGCTTCGGCAACCTGACGCATCACGCTGCCCGCCTGGGCAGGCCCCATCACCGAAACCACGCTGCGCGGCCATGCGAACATAAAGCGCGGCTCCATACCGCGGCCGCACATCGCGTAGTTACCCGCGCCGTAGGAACCGCCGACAACAATACTGATTTTGGGCACAGACGCATTGGTAACCGCCTGAATCAGTTTCGAGCCATGCTTGATGATGCCGCCCTGTTCCGCTTCGGTGCCGACAATAAAGCCGGTGGTGTTATGAAGAAAAACAATCGGCGTTTGCGACTGCTCGCAAAGCTGAATAAATTGCCCGGCCTTCGCCGCCCCCTTGGCAGTAATCGGACCGTTATTGCCAATCACTGCACAGGCAATACCTTGAATCGCCATATGACCGCAGACCGTGCCAATATCGAAGGCACTCTTGAATTCCAGGAAGTCTGAATCGTCGGCAATGCGCGCGATAATTTCCCGCACGTCGTAGGGCGTTTTGGGGTCTTCGGGCACAATACCTAGCAGCTCCTCAGCATCAAAATGCGGTTCGGCATAGGCCGCTTCCGCACTGGCCTGCAAGCGTTTGTCCCAGTCGAGCTTGCCCGCAACTTCGCGGGCAATACGAATACCATCGGCGTCGTTTTCTGCCAGATAGTCGGCCGTTCCGGCGACTTCCGCGTGCATCTCAGCGCCGCCAATCTCCTCGTCGCTGGCCTCTTCGCCAGTTGCCGCTTTAAGCAGTGCCGGACCGGCGAGATACACCGTGGACTGACGACGTATCATAATGACGTAGTCGGACAAGCCGGGTTGATAAGCACCGCCAGCGGTTGCGCTGCCGTGCACTACGGTAATTTGCGGGATACCCATCGCCGACAGTTTTGCCTGCACGGCAAAGCCGGCCCCAGACGGCCCGAAAAAGTCACCGAGCAGCTTTAAATTACCGCCGCCACTTTGCGCCAAGGTGAGCACCGGAAGCTTGTTCTCGATCGCGATACGCATCATCCGCTGACGCTTGGCGCTGCCCAATGGCGTAATGCTGCCGCCCTTGGTGAGATAATCATCGACCATAATCATGCAGCGAACGCCCGCCACATAACCAATACCGGTAATACAGCTTCCGCCGGCGGCACTGCCATCGCGATCCTCTTCCTGCATATAGCCGCAGAGGGTCGACAGTTCGAGAAAGGGGGTACCCACATCAAGCAGGGCACTTAAACGCTCGCGCGGCGGCATAAGACCGCGTTCGCGATAACGCGGTACTTTTTTCTCGGCCGCGGCAATCACTCGCTGTTCGATGTCTCGAAACTCATCAACGGCCGCGCCCATAACCTTGGCATTGCGCTGAAAAGCATCGCTGTGTCGATCGATGTAAGACTCTAATATCGCCATAAACTCGTCCTTTTAGCGCACTACTTTCTGCGGCCCGGATGGGTGCCCATCAATTTACAGATAATGCCCAGCATCACCTCGTCTGCGCCGCCACCAATGGAGGTGAGCCGCGTATCGCGGTAGGCGCGAGAGATGGGGTTGTCCCACATAAAGCCCATGCCGCCCCAATACTGTAAGCAGGCATCGGTAACTTCTCTGGCGAGGCGACCCGCTTTGAGCTTGGCCATGGACGCCTTCATGGTCACGTCGCTTCCGTGGATATATTCCTCCACCGCGCTATAGGTCAGCGCACGCAGCGCTTCGACCTCGGACTGCAACTCTGCCATCCGAAAGTGAACCACTTGATTATTAAGAAGTGGCTCACCAAATATTTCGCGCTCGCGGGCATAGTCAATGGTTTGGTTGATGCAGGCTTCCATGGCCTTGAGTTGTCCCGCAGCGGCATACAGGCGTTCTTCCTGGAATTGCAGCATCTGGTAGATAAAACCCTGCCCCTCTTCACCAATGCGATTGCGCTGGGGTACGCGAACATCGTCAAAGAACACCTGCGCGGTATCCGATGAACGCATACCCAGCTTGTTTAAGCGCTCCGAAAAGGACACCCCCGGCGTGTTAGTCGGCACGACAATCAGCGATTTATTGCTGTGCGCTTTACCTTCGCTGGTATTGGCCAGCAGGCAGAGATAATCCGCCTGAGTGGAATTAGTGATCCACATTTTGCTGCCATTGATAATGTAATCGTCGCCGTCTTTGCGGGCCGTGGTTTTAATCGCCGCAACATCGGAACCGGCATGGGGCTCACTCACCGCAATGGAGAACACCGCGTCCCCGCTTATCGCAGGCGTGAGAAATTCGCGACGCAATTCATCGCTGCCAAACTTTGCCAGCGCCGGCGTTGCCATATCAGTTTGTACGCCAATGCCCATCGATACACCGCCGGTGGTAATCCTGCCCAGCTCCTCTGAAAATACCGTTTGGTAGCTGTAATCCAGACCGAGACCGCCATATTCCACCGGCTTAGAAATGCCCAGCAGGCCCAAGTCGCCCATTTTTTTAAACAGCTCATGGGCGGGAAAAATCCCCTCCGCTTCCCAGGCATCGGCGTGGGGGTTTATTTCTTTGTCGACAAACTGCGCCACGGTATCGCGCAACTTTTGATGCTCTTCTGTCAAAATCATAAAACGCTCCAACTACGCAAAATTATTTAAAAACAGCCTTCAAAGGGATAAGGCGTGGGGACGAAACTGTTTGGTCCAGCGCCCATCGGTTCGGCGCGTTGAAACGCCGGGCGCGCCATCAGACGTTCGAGGTAAGCCTTAACCTGAGGCTCGTAGAACGTATCCAGGCCTAGTCCCTTACCCAGATACAGCGCGTAGCCAACCGCTATATCGGCAATGGTGAAGCGGTCGTCGCACAGGTATTCACGGTCGAGCAAATGGCTATTCACGCGCTTTAGTCGCGCCAGATACCACTTGCTGTAGTCTTCAACTGCCTGGGGCAAGCGGCGCTCCGGCGGTTCCAGCTGCGAGTAACGCAGAACAATGGTCTGGGGGAAGGTCAGGGTCGCATCACTGTGAAACAACCAGTTCAGGTAATCGCCATAGCCGGGGTCGCTAACGCGCAGACCGAAATCGAAGCGCTGGTATTGTTCAACAAGATAGAGACAAATACCGGAGGACTCGGTCATCTCCACGTCGCCGTCCCGGAAAAAAGGCACCGTCCCCAGAGGGTTAGTCTCAAGGTATTCGCGCTGGAACATGCGCGGCGGAAAAGCAAGGTTTACCAGCTCGTAGTCGATACCCATTTCTTCCATCGCCCACAATGGCCGCAATGAACGGGACGGGTAACAGTGCCACAGCGTGGGTTTTTCACTGCTCATAACAACTCCTTACAAACGGTATTGGCGCGACGCCAGCTCACGCATGATTTCTTCGGAACCGCCGCCAATCGCGTTCACTCTCACTTCACGGTAAAAGCGTTCAACGCGGTTGCCGCGCAAGTAGCAGGCCCCGCCTAAAATTTGGCTGGCTTCACGGGCGCAAAACTCCATGGTCTCGCTGGCTTGAACCTTAGCCATTGCCAAGTCACCCGGGTCGCAGCGCCCTTCTATATAGGCTTGGGTTAAATAATTGAGGTAGCACTGGGTCGCATTGATGCGCTGTTTCATCGCGGCAATTTTGTGGCGAATCACCTGGTGGTCGGCCAGACGTTTGCCGAAGGTCTTGCGATTGCGCGCCCACTCCACCGCATCCTCCAGGCAGGCGCGAGCGGCCGCTTCCATGGTGACGATCAGGCTTAATCGCTCCGGGTTGAAGTTACTCATGATGACGAGAAAGCCGTGCCCTTCTTGCCCGATCAAATACTCGGCGGGCACTCGAACATCGTCAAAATAAATGGTGCCGGTATCGGCACACCACCAACCCTGCTTGCGGTCCAGAGGGGTGCGCGAAACGCCGGGCAGGTCGGTGGGAATCAGCAGCATAGAAACACCACCAGCGCCCTCACCGCCCGTGCGTACAGCGGTACTCACCCAATCCGCTCCCATGACTCCGGAGATAAAGGTTTTACTGCCATTCACAATGTAGTGGTCGCCATCGCGCTTGGCAGTCGTTTGGATGTTGGCAACATCCGAGCCACCGGAAGGCTCGGTAATTCCCAGTGAAATTCGCTTTTCACCGGCTAACACGCGCGGTGCAACCATTTCTTTCAGCGCATCACTGCCGCAGTTCGTCACGGGTGGCAAGCCAATGCCATGAACGAGCAAATTACTGATCAAGCCCCCAGCGCTGCCCGCTCGCGTAATCTCTTCGTTGGCAATATTGATATGCCATTGGTCAATACCCTCGGAAATACCGCCATAGGCCTCAGGGTAGCCGAGCTGCAGCAAACCGATATCCGCCGCTTTGGCCCACAGTTCATCGGGAATTTTTCCCGCCTCTTCCCAGTCGTCGAGAAAGGGGCTGATTTCAGCGTCGACAAATTTACGCAGTTGTACTCGCCACGCTTCGTGCTCGGCATTGAGGTAGGGGTTGTGTAGACGGGCGCCGTCAAAATCCAGTGACATGCGAACTCCTGAGTTAGTCATTATTAGCCTACTCAGTCTATAAGCTCTGTTGGGGCGCGCTTAGGATTTGGTGCCAGACTAGGGGATATTTGGTGCCAGAAGGCGTTATTTCCGGCGATGTTCTCGCGGCGACTTGCCGAACCACGCTTTGAAGGCACTGGAAAAACTGCCGTGGTCAGCGTAGCCCAGCAGCAGCGCAATATCGGTAATACTCAAGCGCTCATCACTGAGATACTGCAATGCCAATTCGCTGCGCAGCTCTTGCAGCACTTGGCCGAACTGGGTGCCACTGTCGGCCAGTCGCCGCTGCAAAGTGCGTCGGGATATATTCTGCGCTGCCGCCGTTTTATCAATAGTCACCCCACCCGCCGGCAGCATTTTTATCAAGGTGTTGCGCAGTGATCGCAACACCGGATCGGGCTCACCTTCGCCGAATAAATGCTGGGTAGATTGCCGGATCGACATACTCCATTCCGAGTCCAACTGAACAAGGCGATAGTCGAGGCTCGCCGCATCAAAATACAGAGAGCTACGCGGCTGGGAAAAATGCAGGTCGCAGCCAAAAATGCTTTCCAACAGCTCGGTATTAGCGGGCTGCGGGTAACTGAAGTGGGCGCGCAGCACGGGAATTGGCCGCACACACAGCGAGCGCACAATAGCTGCAGAGGTGGTAAGCAGACAGTCACTTTGATACCGCCAACGGCCCGATGCCTCCCACAGGGGTAGCCAGTCCAAGCGCAGGCGTTCATCCTCGCGGCGAATGCGAACCTCGCCGATGTCGCCGGCAAAGTGCAGCACGCTGGGCATCAGGTTCAAGTAGTCGCGGAAGGTTTCGCACACACCACAGGTGTAGAGCTGCATATTCAGACGGCTGATATAGTCCACACGGCCGGTGTAGAGGCCAATATCTTCGCCGCAGTGCTGCGCGGCAAGCTCATACAAGCGATGCATCGCCGACACGGGGTGTCGAGCCTCGGCGTCACTGAGGGCTTCCGGCAGGATACCGACCGACCTCAGCAGCGCTTCACTGTCGCCACCCAGTGCGGCAATCGCCTGGGCAATACTGCGGATACTGGTGCTGTTAACGGTCCAATTGGGGTCGATCGTATTCATCGCCACGTCTTCAAATACATGCTCGCAAAGTGTACGTGAATGCCGACGATGGCGGTACCGGCCAGACTCACGGCGGGGCGGCTGCGAGGTCGCGCTTAAGATGACGGCTGCTCAGATAAAAGTGCAGCGCCGATAAACTCACCATCAATGGCACCAGTGCCAGCATGGCATAGCGCAGCGACTCATCGCCAAATTGCGGTGCCAATAGGTCACTGAGCAGCCCGACAGACCAGGGCCCGGCACCCAAGCCCACCAAATTGAAGATGAAAAACAGGATGGCCGAGGCCATCGCCCGCATACGCAAGCCCACAAGTGAATGGCTAACCGCCAGCGTATTCCCTAAAAACACATTGGACTGTATGGCGGGAATAATCATCAACAACAGCGAGGCATAGACATTGTCGACCAGGTAAACCCCGGCGGCAAAAGGCAGTGAAATCACACCGGCCAAAGCCGGCAATAGCACATACCAACGCGTGTCTTTAGCGGCGAGTTTATCGGCCAGCAAACCGCCACCGAATACCCCGACCGCACCACCAATACCAATAATGAGCGCCAGCCACGTACCCAGCTCCCCGGTGCTCATGCCGTAACTGCGAATAATGAAAGACGCCGACCAATTGGCGACCGAATAACCGGCAAAGGCGCTCAAGGCACCCGCCCAGGCCATATGGCGAAAACTGCGCCGCGACCACAGCAGCGCCACCACTTCTTTAACGGCAACGGGTTCGGGGTTGTCATCGCGATTCTCGGACAAACCGCGACGCGGTTCGCGCAGGGTATAGCGCACCACTACTGCCAGCAGAACCCCCGGCACACCCACGACAAAAAACGCTACCCGCCAACCAAAAAATTCATTGAGCCAACCGCCCATTAAAAAACCGAACAAGATGCCAATACTGACGCCCGTGGAATAGAAACCCAGCGCCGAAGCGCGGCGCTCCGCCGGGAACATATCAGAAATCATCGAATGCGATGGTGGGCTGCCACCGGCCTCGCCAACGCCAACACCAATTCGCGCCATTAACAATTGCAGGTAATTCTGGACTAAGCCACTGATGGCCGTCATAAAGCTCCAGATAAACACCGCCAGGGCGACAATATTTCTGCGGTTTCCCGCATCGGCCCAGCGGGCAATGGGAATCCCTGCCGTGACATAGAACAGCGCAAAGGCAAAACCTGTTAACAGCCCCAGCTGGGTATCACTCAGCAGTAATTCAGCCTTGATCGACTCCTGCAAAATCGCCAGCAGCTGCCGGTCAATAAAATTGAAGCTATAAACAATGGTCAAGATAAACAGGGCGTAATAGGCGCGCCCATCGCTGCGATAGTGCTGAGAGTTCATGCCGCCATCCTTATTATTTTTTGAGGCTGGTATGAGTATTTATTTGCCTTCTGTACAGGCAATAAGACGCGAATCCATGAGCGCTGCCGTGCGGTGCTCGGTGATTGCCTGATAGTCCGGATTGCGCAGCATCGTTACAAAGTGCTCAATGCTGGGATAACGCACTAGCATTACCTTGTGCCAGTCCTCACCGGGTGGCGCAATGAGCGGCGCATGGGCCGCCGCCAACCACTGGGGTTGTCCGTCAACGGCGCTGAGAAACGGCATAATTAATTCGCTGTAGCGTTGATAAGCCTGCCGACCAGTAAGCCCTCGGTCGCCATCGGCATACTGCGCGCGATCGTGAAAACACAGTAAATTAAGCATAACAATCGGCTCGTCACTGGGGATTCGCGCCAGCAGCTCACCTAATTCAGCCGCCCGTGGATCAATACTGTAACGATTATCTGACATTGGCCTGTCCTCACTGCGTCTCAAATATCTGGAAAGCTTGGTTGCCGCGCTGCTGCGCCTGCAGGTATTCCTCGGCTAAGCGATCTACAAGCTGGGCAACACCGGGGCAGTTATCAATGCTGCCCGCCCCTTGCCCGGCGGACCAAATGGCCTTCCACGCTCCGCTGGCTTTTTCTGCACGCTGCTGGTCGCCATCCACCGTCAACTCCGCCCCGAAGTCGATGTCTTTTTTTGGAGCCAAATTATCGGGGTCCAGGCCAGCGGCAACGATACTGGGGCGCATAAAATTCGCGTTCACACCGGAAATATTCGGCGTATACACAATATCTTCTGCACGGCAGTCCATCACCATTTGCTTGTAATCACTGTCGACCTGACACTCCTGTGTGCAAATAAAACGGGTGCCCATATAAGCGAGATCGGCGCCCATCATCTGAGCCGCCGCGATATCCGAGCCCGACGACATAGCGCCCGCAAGCAATAGCGTTTTATCGAAGAACTGACGAATTTCAGCCACCAGCGCAAACGGACTCGTACTGCCCGCGTGGCCACCGGCTCCTGCCGCAACGGCGATCAAGCCGTCGACACCAGCTGCCGCCGCTTTTCGCGCATGACGAGCGTTAATCACATCGTGAAACACCAGACCACCATAGCTGTGAACCGCGTCAATCACTTGCGCGGCAGCCCCCAGTGATGTGATGACAATCGGCACCTGGTACTGCACGCACAGTGCCAAATCAGCCTCCAACCGTGGATTACTGGCGTGCACAATTAAGTTCACTGCATAGGGCGCCGCCTCGCGCCCCGAGCTGCGCTCGAAATCGGCAAGTGCTGTCTGAATTTCTTTAAGCCAAGCCTCGAAGCCTTCGCTGCTGCGTTGGTTCAGCGCCGGGAACGAGCCAACGGCCCCGGCCTTACAGGTTTCGATAACAAGTTCGGGCCCCGAAGCCAGGAACATCGGCGCCGCCACAACGGGCAGGCGCAGGCGGGATGCCAAAGAGTCAGGCAGAGACATATCAACCTCGTTTGTTATTGCTTTTAGCAGAGTCGATCAAGCTAGCGCAGCGGGCGCAGGAATACCAGCGGCAACGAGGGCGGAAAATTCAGGGAGCAAGGCAATGGCGACGAGATAGTGGCGAAGAGATAGTGACAGGGGCAAATAATGTTTAAGAAACAGCAACAAAGAAGTAACGACGGGGCATTGCCAAGCGAGCTGGCACACCCCGGATTTCAGCAAAACGCTTACACGCCAATGCTGGCGAGCTTAACCATAATATCTTTTAGCAAGCCTGAGATCGTCGGGTGGTCAACCTCAAAGCTCGACACCATTTCATCAAGGCGCTCTTGCAAGCCGGTGTCTTCCAGCACTAACTCTGGGCCGCTGCCCAGCTCGCGGTCGATATCTTCAACCAGCGCGTGCAATTTAGCCCGCTCGCCGCTCTCTACCGGTAAATCATCAATCTCACTTTGCAGACGGTTAAGCTGCTCGTGAACATGTTTTGGGTCCATGACCGTGCTCCTGTGTTTCAGGCTTACAGCATAGCAAGAGCCGAACGTCACGCCTAGCTAGTGCTGAACACGGCACTAGTGGTAACAGCTGCGCAGTAGCCGACGACTCTCCCGCTGACAGTGAGCCAGTTCATCCATACGACCACCGTCTCGGTAAAAGCGCTCGAGCATTTGCAGTGAGATCTCAACATTTTTGTACAGCGGCAAGCGCCGGCCTAAACCGTTGCGCAGGGCTTGCAGCAGACGATGATGGACCGCAAGTAAACAGTGTTGCTGTAACGACTGATCACCACAGCGGGCAAAACACTCCGACAGGTAGTGGCCCGACAGCATATGCCGGTCTACGTCCTCCAGCGCCAACTCGCGCTCACCCGATAACATCAATTCACTCAGCTCAAAACAGCAACCCAAATACCGCAGCGCCGGCACCCAGTCTCGCTGCGCGTAGGCCTCTCTGCCGGCTTCCATCCACTCTTCCCAACGCTGGCTGGCCACCGCCTCGCTGCGCTGCAACTGCTGGCGGTGACTCTCACATAGAAATCGTATGCTCATCATTATCTCCTGGACTAAAGCAAATCTGGCAACACCTACAAACGATAATGATTATCATTTGTAAATTCAAGTCCAAAAATACAAACCGCCGCCTACCGCGTTTAGGCAACGCATTGCCCATCCACCGAAGAACAGTAATGCTGTGCATAAATTTCGCCGCTAAGGCCAACAATAATAGGAACTTCAGATGTCTCTCGACGCACTATTTTCTCTTTCAGGACAAGTGGCCATTGTGACTGGCGCAGGCCGGGGTATCGGCCGCGGCATTGCCGAACACTTTGCACAGGCCGGGGCGACCGTTATTTGCGCTGCGCGCACACTGGAGGATTTGGAAAAGACCGTAGCAAGCTGCAAAGCCGCCGGCGGCAACGCCCTTGCTCAGGTATGCGATGTTGCGCAGGAAGAGCAATTACAAGCGCTTGTAAACACCGCAGTTAATGAGTTTGATCGCCTGGATATCGTTGTGAACAATGCCGGCGGCGCCTGGCCAAACGATCCGCTGAAGACCGACGCCAAAACCTTTAATCGCGATTTCGACTTCAACGTCACCAGCGCATTTAACCTCTGTCGGCTCGCCCAGCCCGCGCTTGAAAAAAGCCGCGGCAATATCATCAATATCACGTCGGCATCGGCGCGCTACGCTCAAAAGGGCTTTAGCAGCTACGGCACCGCGAAAGCGGCATTGACGCAACTCACGCGCTTATTGGCTGCCGATTTCGCGCCGACTATCAGGGTAAACGGCATTTCCCCTGGCACCATAATGACCGACGCGCTGAAACAATTTCTCGACGAGAATACCCGCGAAAAAATGTCGGCGCTAACGCCAATGCAGTGCCTGGGCGAGCCTCGGGATATTGCTGCCGCTGCCGTTTACCTGGCGTCGCCAGCGGCACGCTGGGTAACAGGAAAGATCATTGAAGTTGACGGTGGCGCGGAATCGACCACCTGGCCTTTTTAGCAGCCACTGATCCAATATTCACTACAATACGTTTCGGCTTCCCGCACTTGATGGCGGGGAGCACATCGTGTCTATAATCAGCGTTTAATTCTACTCACAACGAGGTTTGCATGGATCCACAAGCATTATTGGAACAGTATGGCCCCGAGGCAATCGATATGGGCATTCGCGCGGCGGGCGCGCTGGCGATTGTATTGGTGGGCTACTGGATGGCGAAACTGTTCTCTGGCTTCACACGATCCGGATTAGAGAAGCGCAATTTCGACCCGACCCTGAATGCCTTCATCAGCAAATTAGTCTTTTTTATTATTTTCGCCGTCGCCCTGATTCCCGCTCTGGCGCACGCTGGCATACAAACCGCATCGGTGATCGCCGCACTGGGTGCCGCCGGCTTGGCCGTTGGCTTAGCCTTGCAGGGCTCGCTGGCAAACTTTGCTGCAGGGGTGTTATTAATCGCTTTCCGCCCGTGCCGGGTCGGCGACTGGGTAGACGCCGGTGGCTGCTCTGGCACCGTGGAAGACATAAGCTTGTTTTCGACGATTTTGGTGACCGGTGATAACAAGCGCATCGTGATCCCCAACTCTCAGGTTATGTCCGGTGCAATCACCAACTACAGTGTGAAGCCCCGTCGCCGCGTCGATCTGCTGGTGGGTATTTCCTATGATGCTGATATTAAGCTCGCTAAGGAAACGCTCGAACGACTGGTCAACGCCGATGAGCGCATACTGAAAGACCCCTCTCCACGCATCGCGGTTGCCGCCCTTGGGGCGTCGTCAGTCGACCTGATCTGTCGCCCCTGGGTAAAAACCGAGGACTACTGGCCAACATACTGGGATCTCACCGAAAAAATTAAACTCGCTTTCGACGAAGCCGGCATCGGTATTCCCTACCCGCAAATGGATGTTCACTTTCACAAGGAAGACTGAGGCAAACGGTAGGAATACCAGAGAAAGGGCAGCATTCGCTGCCCTTTTTAGTTGACCTGAACGCAGGTCTGATTACCATGCACACGCTAAATTCCCGCATGGTAGACATAAGGAAAATCGATGAGAGTTCCCGTAAGCATAGTATTGAGCCTTCTCTGCGCAAATGCTGCCCAGGCAGATGAAACGCCAACATGGGAAGGGGATGTTGAGTTTGGTTACTATCAAACCGATGGCAACAGCAACGAAACCAGCCTGCTGGCCAAAGGCACAGCCAGCCGCAGAAGCGGTCTGTGGACCAATGTGGTAAAAGCCAACGCCCAAAACAGCGAAGTAGAAGGTGTACGTTCGGAAGAGCAATACTTTATCTCTGACCGCCTGTCTTACGATATCAGTGACTTCAATTACAGCTTCGGTTACGTGTCGGTCGACAAAGATCGCTTTAGCGGCTACGTGTATCAAGCCACTGTCGCTGGTGGCTACGGTCGCCGTCTTTTGAAAAATGACCGCGTGGTCTGGGACGCTGAAGTCGGCCCGGGTTTCCGTATTAGCGAATTCGACACCGGCAGTGCCGAGGGCGACGGCAAAACAGAAGAAGCCATTTTGCGTCTGTCTACCGATCTGAAAGCCAAGGTGTCCGAAACCGCGACATTCGAGCAAAGCCTGTCAGTTGAAGGTGGTGATAAGAACACGGTGAGCAAATCCGTTACCGCGCTGAAGACCAAGATTATCGGCGGCTTCGGTTTAAAAATTAGCTACACCATGGAATATAACGAAGTCGTGCCCAACAGCAACGTCCACATGGACAAGCAAACGGCAGTGACTCTGGTCTACAGCTTCTAAAAATCTCTGCGGGGCAATTATTGCCCCGCGCTCTCCGCCTGCGCCTCAGCGCGCAGGCCCTCGCGATCAAGCACTCGCAACTTACCGTAAGACAACGCAATCAATCCGGCCTTTTCCAGGCGCTTCAATTCCCGGCTCACTGCCTGACGAGACACCGCCAGCATTTTCGCTAAGTCTTCCTGAGGAAGGTGCATATTGATATCGTCCCCCTCCTCGCTGCCGTAGTACTGCTGCAGATCCAACAGTCGCTGCGCGAGCCTGGATGACAGAGAGTACAGCGCCGCGGACTCGACATAGGACAGAGCAAGGCGCAATTTTCGGCACAGCATAAGAAGAAAATAACGATACAACCTCGGCTGGGCGTCCAGCAGGGTATCAAGCTGATGCCTGGCGACCACCAGCACCTGCGTATCACCCAGGGCATAGGCATCCTGGCTGCGCGGCTCGCCATCAAATAGCGATACTTCGCCAATCCAGTCGCCGCGCTCCGCCAACATCACCAGCAATTCTCGGCCATCGGGGCTGCTATTACTCAGACGGATGCGCCCCTCAAGAACGCCGTACATCGCCTCGCCGGCTTCGCCCTGCTCGTAGAGAAACTCGCCATCCTTCAGCCGCCGGATTTTGCACTGCGACAGCAGGATTTCCACCAACTCCGCAGGCAAACCGACCATTATCGGGTTACCCCGCAGAATATCGCGCTTGTCGACCACCCTTCCTCCGCTACACTCAGGCTATTGAGAATAATTAGCCAATTGTCAATTTCGTGACAGTTGCCATGCCGCCTCGTCAGGCAAACTGAGACCCAATCATAATAGTAAACAGGAGCTCAACCATGACAGCAGAGATTAAATCACAGGTTTCCGCCGAAGAGTGGCAATTGCGTGTCGACCTTGCCGCTGCCTACCGTCTGGTCGCATTATTCGGTTGGGACGACCTGGTTTTCACTCACATTTCCGCCCGCGTGCCCGGTGCCGACAACCACTTTTTGATCAACCCCTACGGCATGATGTTTGAGGAAGTGACCGCGTCCTCGCTGGTGAAAGTCGACCAGAATGGCGAGAAAGTCATGGAGTCTCCCTATCCCGTCAATCCCGCTGGCTTCACCATTCACAGCGCCGTGCACGCCGCCCGCGACGACGCCCACTGCGTGATGCACACCCACTCCATCAACGGTGTCGCCGTCTCTGCCCAAGCTGAAGGTGTGCTGCCCATTTCCCAGCAAGCAACCCTGGTACTGGCATCATTGGGCTACCACGACTACGAGGGTATCGCCTTAAACGAGGAGGAAAAGCCCCGCCTTGTCGCGGACCTCTCGGACAACACCTTTTTAATGTTGCGCAATCACGGCCTACTCACTGTGGGCATGACACCCGCCGATGCCTTTTTAGCCATGTACATCTTCGAAGCAACTTGTATGATTCAGGTACGCGCCCTGGCTGGCGGCCGCGAGCTAACACCGGTGCAGCCAGAGATTGTCGATGGCGTTAAAGAAGCCGCGCGCATCGTTACCAAAGGCCTATTCGGTGATCTGGCTTGGCCGGGACTGCTGCGCCGCTTGAATCGCCAAAACCCCGGCTATGACGCCTGAGGAGGACCGTATGGAAAACACCAGTGAAAAACGCCACTTCAGCAGCTTTGCAGAGTTCTATCCCTACTACTTGGCGGAGCATGAGAATCGCACTTGCCGACGCCTGCACTTGATTGGCAGCCTGTTAGTACTGGCACTGCTGGCATTTAGCGTGAGCACCGCGCAATATGCCTTGCTGTGGCTGCTACCTGTTGTCGGCTACGGCTTTGCCTGGGTGGGACATTTCTTCTTTGAAAAAAACAAACCGGCCACCTTTCAGCACCCGTTGTATAGCTTTATTGGCGACTGGGTTATGGCAAAAGATCTGTTGACCGGCAAGCTGGCGCTTTAAGCAAAGGAGGCCGCCATGACGCTACTTCAGTTAGAAGCCATCCTCTATTACTGTTGCTTGATCAATGGCGGCCTACTACTCATTAGCAGTGCCGTGGCACTGCAATGCCCCACCGCGATTTTGCGCCTGCAAAGCCGCGTATTGAACATCCCTGCTGCGCGCTTGCAACTGTTGTACGCACAGGGGTTAATGCTATTTAAAGTGTTCTACATCTTTTTTAACCTGAGCCCCTGGCTCGCCCTTATGCTAATGCGTTAGCACTTCCACACTCGACATTCCTTCACACATTTCTGCTACAGTGCGGCGTTAAATTTTCCAGCGCCTGGCGCGCTGAACGTTGAGTAACGCGCAATGAGCAGAATTATTATCCTTGCATCCCCGGGCAGCGGCCACGGGAAAACCCTTGTCACCGCAGGGCTAGCCAAAGCCCTTGGCGGCGGTAAGCGGCGTATCCGCGTCTATAAAATGGGGCCGGACTATCTGGATCCTCAATTTATCGAGGCCGCCACCGGACTAGAGGTTCGCCAGCTGGACTACTGGATGCTCGGCGAAAGAGAGATTGCCGCAGAACTTTGCCGCGCTCAAAATGAAGTGGACGACATTATCATCGAAGGCGTAATGGGCCTGTTTGATGGTGAACACAGCGTCGCACGCCTGGCGCGCGACTACCGAATTCCGGTGTGTATCGTTGCCGATGCCAGCGCCATGGCACAGACCTTTGGCGCCCTGATGTATGGTCTGGCCAATTACGATCCCGATGTAAACGTTGCGGCGGTGATCGCTAACAAAGTAGGCAGCGACCGTCACGCCTCACTTCTGGCAGAAAGCGTACGCCCGCCGCTGACGATGCTCGGCAGTATCAAACGCGACAAAGCGCTGGCCGTCCACGAGCGCCATCTGGGCATCGGCGCAGAAGATCGCAGCGCTGCACAACATGCCGCCACAACAATGGCCGAGCAGTTGACGGAGATCGCGCAATCGCTGCCGTGGGGAAAACTGCGCATTGAAGAAGACAGCTTGAGTCAGCCGGATGTTCAGCACGAGGGCCCGCGACTGCAAGGTATGCGCATCGCGGTGGCCAAAGACGCGGTATTTAGTTTTATCTACCACGCCAACATGGATTTTTTGCAGCGCGAGGGCGCCACGGTTCACTATTTTTCGCCCCTCTCAGATACCCGGTTACCGGACTGCGACGCCCTCTACCTGCCCGGCGGCTACCCCGAGCTACACTTGGAGACCCTAGCCAACAACCACGCAATGATCAGTGCCATTCGCCAGCACATTGAGGCTGACAAACCCTGTATGGCCGAGTGCGGCGGCATGCTCTATTTGCTCGAGAGTCTCAGCCACGACGAGCGCTGCGCGCCACTGTGCGGGATATTTCCACTGCGCGCCAAGGTGAATGAACGGTTGGCTGGTTTAGGCTATCAGTCTCTGCCCGGCACCCGTTTGCGCGGCCACAGCTTTCATTACGCCAGTATTGTCGACGAGCCCAGCAATGCCGACGAGCTGCCGCGCAGCGCCTACTCAGACGGTCGCAAAGGCGAATTGATCTTGCGTGAAAAACGCACTATCGCCAGTTTTGTACACTGGTATTTTTCCTCCGAGCCACAAAAAATTTGTGACTGGTTATCCGGTAAGCCCGAGCTCTGACCGCACACCACTCTGATCGCACAACACATTGCCGCCCCAAAATGGGGCTCGGCTTTGTGGCGCAAATGCTATAAAGTGTGCCATGCGAATTGCCCCGACGTTTAATAATTATTAGGGGGACAAATGAAACGGACAATTCCCGCGGTGCTTACTCACCTTGGACTGCTGAGCCTGTTGCTCTTGCCGCTGTGTGCGTCGGCAAGCACGGAGGGCTTTCGGGAGCGCTATAGTTCAGACGTTGACGGACAAACCTGGATGCTCCACATCGATTCGGGGCGTAGTTTCCCGTCGATGATCAGCGCCAAGTTGCAGATGGGCGATGCGCTCAACCGCTATATCTTGCTGGGCAGCGTAAACGGCACGGTCATTACCGGCAGCTATAAACCGCTGCGCGCCAGCGCGATGGCAGAAGAAAAACCCTTCAGCCTAACCCGCATTGGCCAGGACAGTGTGGCACTCACGCTGGACGGCGAGCGCTATACCCTATCGGCCAATGACCAACTGGCCGCCGTGGACGACGCGCTTATTGGTACCTGGAGCAGTGACACGAAGCTCGGCGGCAGCATCGACAACCCCTACATGGGCGAGCAGTGGAGCATTCACTTTCGCGCCGACGGCACCGCCTGTGAGGCGACGAGAATGATAGATAGCCGACGCGCCTCCAGCTACCAAGACCCTTGCAGCCATGCCGACAGCCACCGCTGGAAGGCGGAAAATGGCAAGATTCTATTTGCCGATGACCGCGGCGAATGGCGAGAGCAGTTTACCTACCGCATTATGGGTGGGCGCATGGTAGTGAGCTACCCTGGCGGTCAACGCCGCGTAACGTCACCGGTCGAACCGACTCGAATCAGCGCGCAGTAGTGGTGGGGCGACAACTTAATCGCTGAGTAAAGCCCACAATTCCTCACCACTGTAGTCTCGGCGCCCCCCCTGCTCTGCTTTTTTTACCAAGTCGAGTACCCGGCTATTGGCCGACGCCTGCGTGCCGTGCTGCGCCGCCAGCCTCACAACCTCACCGTTGAGCCAATCAATCTCGGTGCGCCGCCCGCGCTCCAAATCTTCCCACATCGACGAGCGAGCCAGCGGGTCCATCGCCAGCATCGGCTGGGCAATTTTGGTAAACAGCCAATCGGGGGTATCCAAAACGCGTGGCAGCCAGCGCGGCGGCACCGCCGTCAGGCGTTGCAGAGGAATACCGGCCTGGCGAATTGCGGCCAGCGCCTCGCGCTGCAAGCGCGCCAAACAGCGCCGGTAATGCCGCTGAGACAACTCTTCTTTTAGTGGCAAGCCCGACAGCGCATTAATCGGGTTATTGAGGTTAAGCAACAGCTTTGACCACTGCACCGAGCGCATATCGCTATGCCACTCAAAGGGGGTGGCACTGGCGGCAAACAGCGTATCGATATGGCCAATACGCGCGCTGCGCTCAACCATAATTGCGCCATCGGTTCCCGCGTGAAAGACTCCCTGCCCGCGCTGCAGCACATTAAACGCGATCATGCCGGGCAGTACACAGCACTGGGGCAGAGCCGCTGACAAGCGCGACGCATTATCGATCCCATTTTGCAGACTAATCACCACCGTATCGGCGCCCACATGGGGTGCCAACTGCGCAGCCACGACATCGGTATCCGCTGACTTCACCGTCACGATCAAACAGTCCAATCCCGCCATCGCCGCCACATCGGTATGCAAATGCAAGCTCTGTGGGGGGCAGTGATGATGCAGGCCTCTGAAGTCGCTAACCGTTAAACCGTGATCCTTCAGCTCATCCACCATGCGCGGGCGAGCTAACAGGTGCACCTCTGCGCCGCCCATCTGCAGCGCACCACCGACGTAACAACCGATACTGCCCGCCCCAACAATCCCGACTGTAACTGTCACAATCTCTCCCTTAACGCCTGCATTATCCACAGTATTTATTGAGTAAAGCCCGTATTGGCACTCAACCAGGCTCCCGCCAGACTATAGCCTAGAATGACCCAATGTCATCTGTTTGTAACTGTCATTGCTTCCTGGCATTGGGTAAACTGATCCGCTAATAAAAACGCCCGTGCCATTTTGTCTTTACTTTCGTTTAACGGTGACCGTATGCCTGAAGAAATTCCCCAGACACAGCAGAACGATAGCAAACCGCCCCTGCTCTGGCTGCAAACCATTTTATTCAGCGTGACATTCCTGATCGCTGCGATCGGCGTGCCCTGGTACGGCCTGACTCACGGCTTTACGGCAGCGGGCTGGATCGGCTTTGTGTTGGTATTGGGTGCGAATGGCATGTCTATCACCGCCGGCTACCACCGCCTGTGGGCGCACAACGCTTACAAAGCTCACTGGAGCCTGAAGCTGTTCTTTGCACTATTTGGCGCTGCTGCCACACAAAACAGCATTCTTATTTGGGCTAGCGGCCACCGCCGCCACCACCGCCATGTTGACGATGTAGAACACGATCCCTACTCAGCCAAGCGCGGCCTGTGGTTCTCGCATATCGGCTGGATGCTCCGCGACTACCCCGCCAGCGCAGAAGATTTCTCCAATGCCCGTGACCTGCAGCGCGACAAAATTGTCATGTGGCAGCACCGTAACTATCTGGCGCTGGTGATCATTATGAACTTCCTGCCAGCACTGGCGTTGGGCGTTATCACAGGCAATATGCTCGAGCACATCCTGCTGGCCGGCGTACTGCGCTTGGTGGTTAGCCACCACACCACTTTCTTTATCAATTCCCTGGCCCACTACTGGGGCCGACGCCCCTACACCGATGAAAACACCGCCCGCGACAATGACCTGCTGGCGCTCTTTACTTACGGCGAGGGCTACCACAACTACCACCACATTTTTCAAAACGACTACCGGAACGGCATTCGCTGGTGGCACTACGACCCCACAAAATGGCTGATTAAGTCGGCGTCGTGGGTGGGCCTAACCTGGGACCTGAGAAAAGTACCCGACTTCAAAATTCAGCGCGCCGTGCTAACCATGCAGTTCAAGCGCACCGAGCAGGCCCTGCTTAACCGCACTGCCGACGCCCCCCACCTGCGCGAATTTCTCGAGCAGGAATATCAGCAATTCCGCAAGACACTGGCCGATTGGAATACCGTTAGCCAGCAGTGGATGGACGCCAAGCGCGCGTCACTTGCCGCGCAAAAATCAGCGCTGCAACAAAACCTCACTGAGCATAAAGAACAGCTTCAGCACAATCTGGCCGAGGCCTGGGAGCACGCAACGTTGCGCAGCCGATTTAAAGAGCTGGAATACACATTGAAGATGCAGCGCAAACGCCTGCAAATGCTCAATACACAGATGGCGTAATCGCCTCAGTATTGTTGATGTAAAAAAGCGCCTTAGGGCGCTTTTTTTATTCCTGCCCAGAGCCAGACAAGCGCGGCAAGTTAAACGGCGGAGACCAAAGCTGTACCTGCGCGCCGCCAGCAGCGCTAGGCCGCTCTTGGTATATCAAGCGCAAACGTGGCAGGGGCCTCTGGTACCAGAGCGGCCGTGCGGCTCCGTCATTCCCCAACACGGTCCAGCGCTCAGCCGACAAATCAATGCGGAGCAGAGTCTCCTGCCCCGCCGCAATTGCCTGTCGCGACGACGCTCCCGGGGCGTCGCAGAGTGAAGTGGAAATCGCTAATGACTGCGGCTGGGGGTCGCTAAACACAATGTCAAAAGCACAGTGCTGGGCGTCACTGGAAATATACACGGTGTCGTCCGCGTAGTTGCGAATACGCACCTCTAGCACCGGCGTGTCGCCATTAACCACCGTAACGGCCATACCCAGCTCGGCCCAGCGATACCCGCGAATTAATGCTCGGCCGCGATCGTCGACCGCAAGCTCAATATCAAGACTGCGAGGCACACCCTCCTCGCCGCCTTGCATTAGCTCCATCTCCAGGGCGCGGCCTTGCTGACGATAAAGCTGCCCCAAGCCATAGGCTATACCGAGTCTTTCACCCTGCGGCGACCACGTCAGACGCCCCTTGATGAACAGGCCCGACGACGGCGGCTCGCTGCTTACCGATGTTACCGCCGCGACGCCGCCAACGGATTCGAAGGCCGTGTAAACGCTGTCGCCGCGCTCGAGGCTCGACAGCGGCGCCAGCCCGCGATACAGGTGACTGGGTATATTATTCGCGGCGTAATTCAACCGCAGATAATCGCCACGCATCGGGTCGCGAGGATCGACCGGCATGCTACGAAGAAAAACGCTCTGGCCATTGTGCAAAAGGTTTTCCCAGCCATAGGTCTGCCACACCAACAGCGCGAACTGCGCGAGAATCGCAATGCCTAACCAACTAGCGCGCATGGTTCACCCCCAACTTCTGACGCTCTTGCTGGCGGGAAAATCGTAGCCCAGCCAGAATAAGCAGTGTGCCGAGTAGTAAAAATAGTGAGGCTCTGGCGAGTAAGCTGTGGAACAGGTCGTTGAAACGCAGCAGCAATAATAGCGTTAACAGCACGCCACCTGCCGACAGACTGCCCTTCATCAGGTATTCGGTGCCGCGATAGATAAACAGTAGGGCATATGCCAGCAAGGCGATATTGGCCGAGATCTGCACCGCCACCGGCATTGGGTAAACACTATAGCTCGCGCACAGCACCAGCAGCGGCAACGCCAGGCACGCCAACTCAAGCCATTGTGGCCCGCTGCGCGGCCGCAGCGACGAACGGCCAAAGCAGAGCCCCGCAAATACCAAAATGACCAGTAGCATACTGGCGCTGATCAACTGCGCCGGGGCGAGCCCCAACAGCGCATCGCCGCTGCGATGACCGACCGAAAAGGCCCAGCTGACATCTTGAATGCTCAGCAGTAACAGACAAGCCCACCACAACAACAGGCCTGTCTGATGCAGCGCGGGAACGCTCTCTCGCCATTGAAGTACCGGCGCCAAACGCTCTGCCCACAAGTAGATCGCGGCAATTAATACCGCGTGTAACAGGACAATATCGCTGTCGAAAATCCAACTATTGAACAACAGGCTAACGGGTAGCAAAGCCAACACCGCACGCAACAGCAGTGTAGAGCGCTGCTGCCAAGCCAGCGGCAACAACCCCAGCAACAGAGCTGCCGTGCCCGGCAGGTGTGGCCGCTCAAAGGCAAACACTTGCATCGCCGTCCAGCCACAAATCAATAGACAGGCAAGTATTCCGTGCGCCGTAGATGGCAATACCCAAGCCATTGCCAAGGCCGCAGCAGACCACAGCATAAAGCCTTCAGGGTAGTTTACGTCGACGTGATAAATCTGAGCGATCAACCACAATGCCGCACCAAACAGCATGGTGCCCAATAGGTGGAACACCTCTGCCAGACGCGAGTCCTGGCGCCACCACCATGCCAGCAGATGACTGATGGCAAAGCCGCCGGCAACCGCAGACAGTTTGGTATAGCGATGCATCGCCTCCCAGTTATAGGCAAACAGCAAAATAACGCCCAAGCCAAACACCACCGCGCCAATTGCTGCAAAGATCAGCTTACCCCACGCCCGCGGCGCCTGCTGAGGCGCCAGCGGATAGCGAGCGTATAGCTGCGCTGCTTGTTGGTCGTCGATGAGGCCATCGCGCAACCACTGCGCAATTTCAGCACGCAACCAAGGTTTGTGACTGTCCATCCGTTGAAATTCGCTCCCTGCTCACTCGCCGCCGCGTTTAGCGCGTGGCAATCTCTAACTCTTCCAATACCCGCTCGGCAAAGCCATAACCCGCCTCGGCATACAAATTGAAGCTAATGCAGCCCATCGCCTGCAGTTCCCGCTGCTGATCCGGGAAGCGAGAAATCGCCGCAATTTTCCCGTTATAGCCAAGGCTTTGCAGCATTTTCACAACCTGAACATTTTCACTATGGTTGCTCAAACACACTAAAATCACCTGGCGGCGCGCCAGTGCTGATCGCTCCAGAAAGTCGCGATCGCTGGCATCTCCCGCTACACAGCGCAGGCCCTCACCACGCATTTGCTGGGCTTTGTCGGCACTTTCTTCCACACCCACGATCCGCCCCGGATAGTGGCGTCCCAGATAATCGTAGGCGCCGCTGCCGATACGCCCCATGCCCAGAATCAATATATCGGCGTCGCCCAGGTCAGCCGGACGCTCAGACGGCAACAAGCAGCGGCGCTCATAGCGTTGCAATAAGTCGCCAAAGCGGCTGTATAGGTCACCGGCGCGACGGTTTAACGACGAGGCAATAAAGAGAGACAGCGCCATCGCCATTGCCAAAATCGTCAACCACTGCGGCTCCAGCATATTCTCCTGTACCGCCAATGCAGCAACAATCAGGCCAAACTCGCTATAGCTACTCAGCGACAGGCCGGCCAACAAGCCCGTGCGGGCTCTAAGCCGAAACAACAACAGCAAGCCGAAATAGAGAAAGGGGCGGATCAACACCAGCGCCGCCAGCAGTATGGCAATCAGCGCCATGTCCCACGATGGTAGCCCGTAATAGCCGATGCTGAGGAAAAAAGCCGTGAGGAAAATGTCTTTAAGACTTACCAGGCTCTTATACAGCTCAACACTCTTGTCGCTATTCGCCAGCAGTATGCCAAACAGCAGTGCGCCCAAACCGGCCTTTAAATGCAGCGTCTCAAACAACCACGCCCCTGCCAGTGCCATCGACAAACCGTAGAGCACCAGCAGCTCACCGTGCCCCGCCCAGTTCAACAAACTCAGCAGAGGCCGGCGCAACAGCGGCAGTGCCAACAGCGCGAGCGCCCAAATACTGGGCGGATGGTCGGCAGAAAATAGCAGGAACGCCACGGCCATCAGATCCTGAACGATCAGGATGCCCACTGCGATCTGCGCATGCAGGGCCGCGCCCTCACCGCGCTGTTCAAAAATCTTTACCGCAAACACTGTGCTCGAAAACGACAGCGCGAAAGCAAGAATCCATGCCGTTTGACTCGGCAGCGCTGAATAGTGGGGCAGCAAGTAATGCAGGCTGAGCAGCACCACGGTGGTTAACGGAACCACTAACAGAGCGTGCAAACTGGCGCTCGCCCATATTTGCGGGGCCAATAGTTCGCGCAACTTCAGTTTCAGACCAATGGTGAACAGCAGCAGCACCACCCCGATATCGGCCATCAGCTTGACGACATCCGGATCTCCCAGCTCCAATGCCCCGGCGAGAAAGCCCGCAACCAGAAAGCCCAGCAACGGCGGCATATCCATCCGGCGAAAAACCAAACCAGCCAAAAATGCCAGCGCCAGTAGTAGGGGCTCAATCATTCCATCGTTCCATTGTTTACAACTCGGTGGTGCGACCCGTGCGCGGCAGCGATACGTCGCAAGACACTATCATACCGTGGTAAATCACTCCGCTCCTACCGTCCATTCTATGTCGGCTGACGTATACTCAATATGAAAGTGTGGCAATTTCGCCTCACGAGGACGACAGGAAGCGCAATATGTCCGACAAACACCGCCTGCACGATGCCAATTTTCCTTCCGCACGGGAAGAGCTTGATCACAGCGAAACTGACCATCCGCCGGCCTATAAGCTCGCGTTCACCGACCAGGATTTTCTACTCAGTGAAGAGCTGCGCGGCGTGCGCTTCCATCTGGAACTGCAAAAACCGGAAATGATTCTGCGCCAACACGGCATCGAATCCACCATTGCGGTATTTGGCAGTGCGCGCTTTCCATCACCCGAAGACGCCAAGCAAAACCTTGCCGCCGCCGAAGCCATTGGCGACCCCGCAGCCATTCGCGCCGCCAAGCGCAACCAACGCAACAGCCGCTATTACGAACAGGCGCAGCGCTTTGCAAGACTGGTTACCGAACATTCGCTGAATTGCCCGAGCGCGGAACAGCTGCATATCGTCACCGGTGGCGGCCCCGGTATTATGGAAGCCAGTAATCGCGGCGCCAGTGACGCTGGCGGTCGATCGCTAGGGCTGAATATCGTCCTTCCCCACGAACAGCATCCCAACGCCTACATCAGCCCCGAGTTTTGCTTCCGCTTTCACTACTTCGGCATACGCAAAATGCACTTTATGATGCGCGCCAAAGCTGTGGTGGTATTTCCCGGCGGCTTCGGCACCCTCGACGAGCTGTTCGAAGCGCTGACATTAATACAAACCGGCAAGTCCAGAGATGTCCCCATTATTCTGGTGGGACACGAGTTTTGGCAGCATGCGATAAACCTGGAGTTTCTCCGCGACGAGGGGGTGATCAGCCCCGAGGACGTCAATATGATCAGCGTTGTCGACAACGCCGACCAAGCCTGGCAAACCATTATTGATTTTTACGACCTCAGCCCCGGAAAATGCCCGAGCTGCTAGCGCCTTGCCGGACAGCGACTATGGTATAGTCGCTGTCTGTAGTCTGAAAGTCGCTTGCTGCCCATGTCTGACAACCTCGTTTGCCTCAACAACGTCCGCTTTGCTCACCAACTCGAGCCTGTTCTGGATGACTTCAACTGGTGCTGGCCCAAGGGAAAACACCTCGCCATTCTCGGCAGCAATGGCTGTGGCAAAACCACTCTCGCGCAGCTTATTATCGATACGCTGCGCCCCAACCGCGGCCAATGCAGCTACGGCGAGCGTATAGGGCCAGGGGATATTGCTCATATCTCCTTCGACCAACACCGCCAGCTGATGGAGCACGACCGCCGCTTTGACGATAGCGAAACCCGCGCGGATGCCTTTGATGTTGGCACCCGCGTGCGCGACGCCATTTTGCAGGGCGGGGTTGCCGATGAGAACTTTGGTCAGCTGTGCCAACGCCTGCGCATCGAGCACATCCTGGACCGGGGAATACGTTTTATTTCCACCGGCGAGAGCAGAAAAACCTTACTTGCCCGCGCCTTGCTGGCAAAGCCCGCCGCGCTGATTATCGACAATCCGCTAGAGGGGCTGGACGCCCAGGCGCAGGCGGATATTCGCCAGTTACTTGACGAGCTGGTCGCCTCCCCCATCCCGGTACTGCTGCTCACCAAAAGCGCGACAGACATTCCCGACGGCATCGACGAGGTGCAGGTTATGTCTCAGGGCAGTATTACCGACCACTGCTCGCCCGCTGAGGCGAGGCGCAGGTTTGCACCGCGCCCACATTTCAGCCGCGCGCTGCCACTGGCAGACATTGCGCCCTGGCCCGAAGGTGAAGCGCTTTTCGAGCTGCAACATGTCGATGTGAATTTTCGCGGTACGTCGGTGCTAAGCGACATAAACTGGCGCTTTATGCCCCACCACCACTGTTGGATAAGCGGCCCCAACGGCGCGGGAAAGTCGACCCTACTCGGACTGCTCTGCGGTGAAAACGACAAGGCCTACGGCCAGAACATTCGCCTGTTTGGCAAGACCCGCGGCAGCGGCGAAAGCCTGTGGGATATTAAGTCGCAATTTGGCCTGCTCAATACCAGCATGCAACTGAATTCCCTCAAACGGGTAAAGGCCAGCGATGTGATCGCTTCCGGCTTCTTCGACTCTGTCGGTCTTTACGACCAACCCAGCCCCTCACAGCAGCAATGCTTGCGCGAGTGGCTCGCCGCGTTGGAGCTCAGCGACTTTGCCGAACAGCGCTTTGAACGCCTTTCCTTCGGCCAGCAGCGCATGATTCTTTTAGCCCGGGCAATGGTTAAATCGCCCCGCATCTTGATTTTGGACGAACCCTGCATCGGCTTAGACGAAGAACAAAAAGCCCGCCTGCTTGGCGCCGTCGATTACATTGCCGAGCACAGCCAGACTCGGATCTTGTTTGTCAGCCACCGGGAAGAAGAGATTCCGGCCTGCATCAATCAACACTTGATGCTGCAAGCCGCCGCAGCAGGTGGTTACACCGCGGTTATTCGCGAGCGCTGAATATCAGTCAAAGATACCCTTAAACCAATTCCACATCTTCTCGCCGTCGGGTGCGCAGCCGCCACTTTGCTGTGGCTCACTGCCTTTGATGAAAGGCACATAGCGGGCGTTCTCGCACCACGATTGCGTGCGCAGGCCCGACTCGGCATCCACCCATAAGTACTCCATATTGCTGCGCTGAGCAAAGGGCATTTGCTCTGTGCTGGCCTCGGCCATAAATTGCCGCCACACGCGCAGGGCGCCACTGGCGCCGGTCAGCCCGGTTGACGCATTGTTATCCAAGCCCATCCACACCACCGCCAGATAGTCACCGGCAAATCCAGCAAACCAACTGTCGCGTGTGTCGTTACTCGTGCCGGTTTTGCCCGCCACGCGATAGTCTTTGGGGAGAACCCGGTAAACCGATTTACCGGTTCCCTCGCGCACGGTTTCCAGCATGGCGTATTGCAGCAAGTGCACCGGCGCGGCGTCGATCACCTGTTTGGGCTGCTGCGGGTAGCGCGCCAGCGGCTTGCCCCTGGCATCGGACACGGCGTAGATCGTGCGCAATGGCGTATAGCGTCCATCGGCGGCAATGGTTTGATACATCGCGGCCACCTCAATCGGGGCCAACTCAGCGGCGCCCAGCAGCATGGACGGCACCTCCAGCAGTGGCCGGTGTACACCCAGACGCTGAAACATATCCATAACATCACTCAAGCCAAGGTCTAGGCCCAGGTTTGCCGTTGCCAGATTGTAAGAGTGCGACAAGGCCTTGTGTAAGGGCACCATGCCGTGCGCTTTGCGACCGTAATTTGACGGTCGCCACAGGGTGCCATCGGCATTGGGAACACTCAGCGGCTCGTCGCGCAACTTGGTTAACAAGGTGTATTTGTCAGGTTGATTTAATGCGGTTAAGTAGACCGCCGGCTTCGCTAACGAGCCTATCGGTCGCAGTGCATCAAGGGCGCGATTAAACCCGGCATAGCGAGGTTGTCGGCCGCCAATCACTGCCACCACATCACCACTATCAACGGCGGTCACCACCATCGCGACTTGCAGATCCTTCTTGCGTTCAGCCAATTGCGAGAGCGCCTTGGCGGTTGCCGCTTCAGCGCGGCGCTGCAACAGCGGGTCGAAGGGCGTAAAGATCCGCAGGCCCTTTTTCTGTAAATCCTGACGCGCATAATCACGGCTCAACTGACGCCGAACCAAGTCGACATAGGCGGGGTACACACCGGCAAGCGCTGAACTTTTGGAGAGACTCAGCGGTTCTTTTTTCCAGGCTTCAAGTTGCTCGGCGTTCAGCCAACCCTCTTCGGCCAGCTCGGCCAATACGGTATTGCGGCGCGACGTGGCGCGCTGCGGATGACGCCAGGGGTCGTAATAGGAGGGGCCTTTGACCAGCCCTACCAGCATCGAGACCTGAGCGAGATCCAGTTCCTGCAGGGGGCGGTTAAAATAATGCCTGGCCGCGAGGCCGAAACCATGAATCGCGCGATTGCCCTCTTGCCCGAGATAGACCTCATTGATGTAGGCTTCAAGGATGCGGTCCTTGCTGTAGTGCAGCTCGGTGAGCAGTGACATCGCCGCTTCTTTGAATTTTCGCCACAGGCTTCGCTCATTGGTAAGCAGGGTGTTTTTCACCAGCTGCTGCGTCAGGGTGCTGCCGCCCTGCACCGTGCGCCCGGCTTTTATATTCACAATCAGGGCGCGGGCAATACTGCGCGGCGACAACCCAAAGTGGGAATAGAAATGCCGGTCTTCCACCTGTAACAGGGTTTCCACCAACATTTCCGGCACCTCGTCCAGAGACAGCATCAGGCGGTCTTCGTGACGCCCGGGATAGACGCCACCAATTACCGTTGGGTCCAGCTGCTCTTCAGCGATACGCTCGCCCAGCGCGTTGCGCACGACGCGTACCGTGGTTGCCGCCATTTCCACGGTGATTTTTTTCGCTTTGCGATGACCATCGGCAAAATCGAAAGGCCGCAGGTAAATCGTAAACGTGTCGCCTTGGCGCAAATAGCTGCCGGGCTCATTCACCAGACGCAGCTGGCGGTAGCCTAAATTTCGCAGTTCTTCTTCCAGCTCGTAACTGGTGAGCACCGCGCCGGATGCCAACACCAATGGCCGGGCATAGACCTTAGCTGGCTGGTCGTAGCGCTGCGGGTCGAAGGCGCCGCGCACCTTGGCGTCGCAATAGGCAAAGAAGACCAGCAGCGGAACCAGCCCGGCGATTGCCAGTTTGACAAACAGTCCTCGCCAGCTGGCGGGGCGAGGTAGCCGAAAGCGGCGCCGATGGTTATTTTTCTGGGGCATGAAAACTCTCGTTGAATTGCAAATCCCACGTGGGCGCGGATAATAGCGCGCACTTTACTGCAAGTTATTGGCAAATAAGATGAAAAAATATCACGTTTACGGCATCGGCGCGGCACTGGTCGACACGGAAATTCAAGTCCAAGACAGTGAACTCACTGAAATGGGTGTTGAAAAAGGCTTGATGACACTGGTCGATGAGGCCCGCCAACAGGAATTGTTGGACAAGCTTGAAGGCCACCTGGTTCACTCTCGCCAGGCCAGCGGTGGTTCGGGCTGCAACTCGGTTGTTGCCGCCGCCTACTTTGGTGCCAAGGGCTACTATTCCTGCAAGGTCGCCGCCGACAGCCACGGCGACTTCTTCCTAAACGATATACGCGACGCCGGCGTTGATTCAGGTTTCGACGCCGAGCGCGATGGCGGCATTACCGGAAAATGCCTGGTATTGATCAGCCCAGATGCCGAGCGCAGCATGAATACCCACTTGGGCATTAGCGCGGAGCTTTCGGTCAAAGAGCTCAACGAGGCCGCCCTTGCCGACTCTGCCTACTACTACATGGAAGGCTACTTGGTTACTTCTGACTCAGGGCGCGCAGCGGCAATTCGCGGCCGCAAGGTTGCAGAACAAAACGGCGTTAAAACCGCGTTGAGTTTCTCTGACCCAGGCATGGTGGAGTTTTTCCGCGACGGCCTCAGCGACATGCTCGGCGACGGTGTCGACCTGCTTTTCTGTAACGAAGCCGAGGCCTTGCAGTGGGCCGGTAGCGAGTCACTGGATGACGCGGTGAGCGCAATCAAGCAGATTGCCAAACAGTTTGCCATCACTTTGGGCGCCAAGGGTGCATTGGTTTTTGATGGCGAGCAGCTGCACTCCATCGCGCCCTGCAAAGTCAACGCGGTAGATACCAACGGCGCCGGCGATATGTTCGCTGGCGCCTTCCTCTACGCTATCAGCCAAGGCCACAGCGCGGAAGCGGCCGGTAAACTTGCCAGTCGCGCCGCAGCGGAGGTGGTGTCTGACTACGGCCCTCGCCTGCCTGGCCCCAAGCACGCCGAGCTGCGCCAAGAAGTACTTGGCCAGTAACGACAAAAGGCGCCTCACGGCGCCTTTTTTATTGTTTCTCGTCAATCATTTGCCAAGCAGAAAACTCTGCAACTGCGGGTCGGCAAGCATGCTTTCCAGCACATCAACCACCAAGCTGTTTACCAGCTCCTCATTGTGGGGTTCGCTGGGGGCATTAAAAAACTTCTCTTTGCGTTTGACTCGGTAACGCCCTTCATAGCGGCTGTCACTGCGCGTTGCCTCAGCCTTCACCACCGCCAACATATCCATATCGTGCCCAACCCCTTCTTGCTCGGGGTGATTGTAAACCAGCGACTCAAACACAATATGCAGGTCGACGGTGTCTGCACTCAGGCTATCAACTTCAAAACCCATGGCCTTCATTCGCGCCTTTAACACCGGCTGCACGGCCAGCGACAGGCTGTTTTGCAGGGTGATCAACGCCGTCTCCCGGTAGGCACCGCCGCGGCTGCCAAGTACCTTATTGCTGCGTCCATCGCTGACACGCACATGCACTGGCTGGCCCTGGGCAAGCTGCTGCTCGGGCGCTTGCTCAAAGCTAGGCGCAACGGTAATTTTTTGCGGACTTTGCGCACACGCTGCCAATACCAAAACAGCGAGCACCGTCGATACGTTTACTACTGCACGAGAAAGAACCATGACTTATCCTTGAGCTAACAGATCGCGTAAATCAATAATGGCAGCGTTGGCGCGAGAAATGTACGACGCCATTACCAAAGAGTGATTCGCCAATAGGCCGAAACCACTGCCATTCAACACCATTGGGCTGAACAACAATTGTTGAGTTCCCTCCAGCTCACGAATAATTTGTCGCAAGCTGACGGTCGCATTTTTATTGTCCAGCACATCGGCAAAGTCTTGTTCGGCCGCTTTCAAAAAATGAATCAGGGCCCATGCACTGCCACGCGATTCAAAGAACACATTGTCGATCTGCAGCCACGGTGTTTTCACCCGTTGCTCAGAGGCCGACGGCGTAGACTGGCGCGCACTGGGATCATTTGCCAGGTCGGTGTTAACCCGCGGACGCCCGACGCTGGAACTGAGTCGCTGCGAGAGGCTGCCCAACCGCGACTCGACCACAGACAGCCAGTAACGCAGGTTATCGGCGCGAGCATAGAATTGCGCCTGAGGCTGGTCGACATCGCTGAGGCGGCTGCGGTAGGCCTTGAGATAGCGAATACCCTGGCGATACTCCGATTCGGAAGCCGGTACCGCCCAACTGTTCGAGGAAAAATTGAAACGCGGCTCCGCCTTCGCAAGGTCGGGATCTTCCTGAGACTGCGACTGCGAACGGCTGTAACTTTCTCGCATGGCTCGACTCAGATCGCGCACCTGCATCAACACGCCGTATTCCCATGCGGGCATATTGTCCATCAGTACGCCCGGGGGAGTAATGTCGTTGCTGAGAAAGCCGCCGGGCTTGTCGAGCAATATTTCAGCAACGTCAATCAACGCAGAGGTGGTCGCAGTGCCAACCACCGCGCGACTGCCATTGTCGCGGTCGTATTGCAGGGGTGGGTGATCCGGCGTCAGGCTCCAATACATACCGAAACCGGTTACCAAAAGAACATAAACGAGGCCGACAATACCGGCCAAACGCGCGACATTGCGGTTGCCAAGCCAGTCCTGCAGCGCCTCCTTAGCAGCAAAATAACCGTCGCTTAAACGCTGTTTTAACATTAGTGCGCTCCTCCGTGATGATGGTGATGCCCAGACGCAGGCTCGTTCAGTACGCTGCGCACCGGCGCTTCCACCTGCACGACATCGCCATCAATCAGCAAACTGAAATGCACCCGCTCGCCATGGCGCAGCGGCTGCTTCAAATTAATCAACATTAAATGGTTACCACCGGGCACAAAATCCAGTGTTTGCCCCGGCGCAATCGCCACACTATCTTCTTTGCGCATCGCCATCATGCCGTTGCGCTGCGAGTTGCTGTGAATTTCCACGCGGCCGGCAACGTCACTGGTTCCGGCCCGCAGCGTCACCGTTTGCGACGACGGATTGGTAACCGAAAAAAACGCCGCAGTGTTTTTTTGCCCCGGTGGCAGGCCGCGCACCACCGGATCGCGCAGCTCAACAGCCGCTGCACTAAACGGCAAAATTGCGGTGAGTAAAAGCAGCCATTTGCGGGTCATAACGTTCTCCAGGTTTCGCGGTGCAAGACAGCACCCTCGATCTGACTTACCATGGGCGCCGTCGGAGGCTTAAGCCGTGAGGCAACGCCGCGTATTGCGCCCTATGATAACGCCACTTTGCAGCGATAGTATTTATGAACCGGTTTTTATTACTGTTTTGTATAGTCAGTGCCAGCTTCTTTAGCTACGCCAGCGACCCCTTTAGCTCCTCCAGCAATACCGACCTTAGTGCAAATGGCTTTGCTCAAGGCGCGCAGTTTTTACCAGTAGAACAAGCCTACAAAGCCAGCATTAGCAGTGACAATGGGCTGCGCATCGATTGGCAAATCGCCGAGGGCTACTACCTTTACCGCGAACGTTTTGCCGTAAGCCTCAGTCGCGATGGCCAACCCGTCGATGCCACGGTAGAGTTTTCACCAGGCAAGGTCAAAGACGACCCGTATTTTGGTAAAACCGAAGTCTACTATCACGGCACAACGCTGCAGCTGGACGTCAGCGACACTGCCAACCTCCAACTCACCGTGGTCTCTCAGGGCTGCGCAGACGCAGGTCTGTGCTACCCGCCCCGCAGCCAAACCTTCAGCAGCGATGCCCAGGGCGTGTTCACTGAAGTTGATACTCCGGCACCTACTCCCGCCGCAGCGCTTTCTGCACCAGCTGAGAACCGCGGCCTGCTGATCACCCTGATCCTTGCCGCTATTGGCGGCGCGATTCTCAACCTGATGCCCTGCGTATTCCCGGTACTCGGCTTAAAGGTGCTCAGTTTCAGCAATGCTCACCAGGGCAGCCCGGCCAGTCACGGCCTCATCTACAGCGCCGGCGTGGTGCTGAGTTTTGTGCTGGTCGCCGCATTACTGATCACCCTTCAAAACGCCGGACAAGCAATCGGCTGGGGCTTCCAACTGCAGTCTCCGCTATTTGTTTCGCTGCTCGCCAGCCTCTTTTTTGTGCTGTCACTCAACCTGCTCGGACTCTTTGAGTTGAGTGGCAAATGGATGAATGTCGGCGCCGACATCAGCCGCGAACCCGGCTATCGCGGCAGCTTCTTCACCGGCGTGCTCGCCACACTGGTTGCCAGTCCCTGTACCGCGCCCTTTATGGGCAGCGCTATCGGCTACGCCGCCAGCCAGCCACCCGGCGTCGCGCTGCTAGTGTTCGCGAGCTTGGGGGCCGGTATGGCAGCGCCCGTGCTGCTATTAACCCTCTTCCCGCAATGGCTAAAGTTGTTACCCAAGCCCGGCGACTGGATGTTACATCTGCGCCAGTTTATGGCTTTTCCCTTGCTGGCCACGGCCATTTGGCTGGCGTGGGTGGTCGGTCGTCAGAACGGCGCCGATGCCATGGCAGCCACGCTGATTACCTGGCTCCTGCTGGGCTTTGGCATCTGGCTGTGGCCCCTGGGTAAACGCGGGAAAGCCTTGGCAGCCATCACCGCGCTGGCCATCCCGCTGTTGCTTCACAGCGGCCTGCAACGCCCGGCGCCCGCAAACAGCCAAACCGGTTTCGACCGCAGCCAAATACAAAGCCTGCGTGAATCAGGCCGCAACGTTTTCCTCGATGTCACCGCCGACTGGTGTATCACATGCGCGGCCAATGAAGCGCTGGTTCTCAATACCGATGACATCCGCGACGCATTCGAGCACGCCAATGTGAGCTATGTGGTTGCTGACTGGACCCGCTACGACCCCGTGATTACCGAGCTGTTGGCCGATTTCCAGCGCAACGGCATCCCCCTGTACATCTACTACCCCGCCGATCTCAGCCAGCCGCCACAGGTCTTGCCACAGATTCTCAGCAAAGACACAGTAATGGCCATTTTGCGTCCTTAAAGGCGTGTTTTCAGTGTTAGCACTGAAAACACTTACTTCGGGGAAAAACCTGCCATTGTCTGCAATCTTGCGGGAAACTTGCGGCCATCTTAAAAAATTCACCAAATTCGTTGGACTCGCTTTTTCAATTGCGGCAAACTACGCGAAATTTCTCTAGCAAACCCCGGTGAAACATGGCATCGATACTCGTGCTGCACGGCCCCAACCTCAATTTACTTGGCACCAGAGAGCCCGAGGTCTACGGCCACCACAGCCTCGAGGACATCAATCAGCAGCTGCAAGACGCTGCCAGCGCCGCGGGCCATCACCTCCAATGCTTACAGAGCAATGCCGAAGTAGAGCTGATCGAGCGAATTCACCAAGCCCGGCCCGAAGGCATTAATTTTATTATTTTCAATCCGGCAGCCTTCACCCACAGCAGTGTGGCCCTGCGCGACGCACTGTTGGGTGTCGACATTCCGTTTATCGAAGTGCACCTGTCGAACGTTCACGCCCGTGAACCCTTTCGCCAGCACTCCTATTTTTCAGATATTGCCCGCGGGGTGATTTGCGGTCTGGGGCCACAGGGTTACCTGCTGGCACTGCAGGCCGCACTGTCACAACTGCAGGACTAGCCCTTCACAACACATTAAAAAAAGAGAGTGACTATGGACATCAGGAAAGTAAAAAAACTGATTGAACTGCTCGAAGAGTCCAACATCGACGAGCTGGAAATCAAGGAAGGCGAAGAATCGGTGCGCATCAGCCGCAACAGTGGTAGCGTGCAGATGGCGGCGCCGCAGTACGTTAGCCAGGCGGTACCTGCAGCGGCGCCTGCCGCAGCAGCGCCTGCACCTGCCGCCGAGGCCGAGCCAAAAATTAACGGCCACGTTATTAAGTCGCCCATGGTCGGCACTTTTTACCGCTCGCCGTCACCGGGCTCTCCCGCTTTTGTTGAAGTAGGTCAGCACGTTAAAGCCGGCGATGTGGTTTGCATTGTCGAAGCAATGAAAATGATGAACCAAATCGAAGCCGACAAATCCGGTGTGGTAGAAGCTATTTTGCTGGACGACGCGCAGCCCGTGGAGTTTGACCAGCCTCTGATCACCATCGTGTAAGCACACCATTCACGCACACACGATCACTGCACAGAGGACAGCACATGCTTAAAAAAGTCGTTATCGCCAACCGTGGCGAAATCGCGCTGCGCATCTTGCGCGCCTGCAAGGAGCTGGGAATAAAAACCGTGGCCGTGCACTCCATCGCCGACCGCGACCTGATGCACGTTCGCCTCGCTGACGAGTCGGTTTGCATTGGGCCAGCTCCCTCACCCGCTAGCTACTTGAACATTCCTGCCATTATCAGCGCAGCAGAAATCACCGACGCCGTCGCCATTCACCCCGGCTACGGCTTCCTCGCTGAAAATGCCGACTTTGCCGAGCAGGTTGAGAACAGCGGGTTTACCTTTATCGGCCCGACTGCCGACGTCATTCGCATGATGGGCGACAAAGTGTCGGCCATTCAGGCCATGAAAAAAGCCGGCGTTCCCACGGTGCCGGGCTCTGACGGGCCCATTACGCAGGACAATGACCGCACCCTGAGCATCGCCCGCAAAATTGGCTATCCGGTAATTATCAAAGCGGCTGCCGGTGGTGGTGGACGCGGCATGCGAGTGGTTCACAGCGAAGCCGCACTGCTTAACGCGGTATATGTTACCCAGTCGGAAGCCAAGGCGGCCTTTGGTGACGATACCGTATACATCGAGAAATTCCTGGAGAATCCACGGCACGTGGAGATTCAGGTACTCGCCGATGGCCAGGGCAACGCCATTCACCTCGGGGATCGCGACTGCTCTTTACAGCGCCGCCACCAGAAGGTGCTGGAAGAAGCCCCCGCCCCGGGTATTCCCGATGACGTGCGCAACGAAGTGGCGATGTCTTGTGTTGAGGCCTGTAAAACCCTCAACTATCGCGGCGCAGGCACCTTTGAATTTCTCTACGAGGACGGCCAGTTCTTCTTCATTGAAATGAACACCCGTATTCAGGTTGAGCACCCGGTTAGCGAAATGGTCACCGGCGTCGACCTGATCAAAGAGCAACTCAAGATCGCAGGCGGTGAACCCCTGAGCCTTCGTCAGGAAGACATCGTGGTTAGCGGCCATGCTTTCGAGTGCCGGATCAACGCCGAAGATCCAAAAACCTTTATGCCCTGCCCGGGTAACATCAAGCACTTCCACGCACCCGGCGGTCTTGGTGTGCGCGTCGACTCCCACCTCTACAGCGGCTATACCGTGCCTCCCCACTACGACTCGATGATCGCCAAGATCATCACCTGGGGCGACGACCGCGAGTCGGCATTAAGCCGCATGCGCACCGCGCTGGACGAGCTGGTCGTAGACGGCATCCGTACGAACACCGAGCTGCACCGCGATTTGGTGCGCGACAATGCCTTTGCCAAGGGCGGCGTCAGCATCCACTATCTCGAAAAGAAACTGAAAATCTGATTTACTCCGGTTTTCATTGACACCGACAAGGGGCCAACAGGCCCCTTTTTTATTTTTGCTACCGAGACCTGACATGAGCTGGCTACAGATCCGCCTCGACGCCAACCCCGACTCCGCCTCTGCCCTTGAGGATGCCCTACTGGACTGCGGCGCCGCATCGGTGACCCTTGAAGACAATGCCGATCAACCGCTTTTTGAGCCTCCCATCGGCCACACCCCAATCTGGCAGCACACCCGCGTCACCGGTATGTTCCAAGCCGACACAGACATGGTCACGGTCCTGGCACAATTGAACGCTCTCGTAGGCGAGCTCCCCAAGCATCGCATCGAGATTCTTGAAGATCGAGACTGGATTCGCGAGTGGATGGACAGCTACCAACCACTTCAATGCGGCAAGCAACTATGGATTTGCCCAAGTTGGCGCGAACCCGTCGATCCAACGGCAGTAAATATACTGCTGGACCCCGGCCTGGCTTTCGGAACCGGCACCCACCCGACGACCTGGCTGTGCCTCGCCTGGCTAGACAGCCAACCCCTGACCGGCAAAACCGTCGTCGACTACGGCTGCGGCTCAGGTATTCTCGGGATTGCCGCGCTGCTACTGGGCGCAGAAAAACTGATTGCCGTCGACACCGATCCACAAGCGCTGCAGGCCACCAGCGAAAATGCCACGCGCAATAATATCGACCCCGACAAACTGGCGTGTTATCTCCCCGAGGAGGTTCCACCGGGCCTTCACGGCGACGTGTTGCTCGCCAATATTTTAGCCGGGCCGCTGATGGAGTTGGCGCCGACCCTTGCCGGCTGCCTGGACCCTGGCGCGCCCATTTGCCTGTCGGGCATACTGGACAGCCAAGGCGACACGATTAAGCAATGCTACCAGCGCTGGTTTGTCGGCCTGGCTAGCGAACAGCGGGAAGAATGGCTCCGTATCAGCGGCAAGCGCAACAGCGAGCCGGCCAAGTAGCATCGACTGAAGACAGCCCCTATACTCTGCTCCACGAATCGCAGTGAGGACTGCCCAGCCCCGGCACCACAGATATGCCAGACGCCCATAACGCAAACGACAACTTGCTCGACAGCGTGTGTTGCCCAGCCTGCGACACCCGCTTTCGCTGTCAATTTTCCGACCTTGCCATCGCCAATGGCCTGCTTCGCTGCGGCGTCTGCCAACACGTGTTCAATGCCACCGAGCAGCTAACCCCCGCTCAGCGCGAGGCCTTTGACGCGCTAGTGGCGCCGACGACCAGCCCCGCACCCGCAAAAGACTCACCCGAACCGGACTCAAACAATTCGGACGAAACCACCGCAGCTGGCAGCGACAAGCAGCTCGGCCCCGAACTGCTTGAAGGCTTGTCCACCAACGACCACGGCTTTGAATTTCATCAACCGCGAGCGCGACGTCGCTGGCCTTGGCTACTAGTAAATAGCCTGGCGCTGATAGCCCTACTGGCTCAGTGGACGTACTGGCAAAGGAGCTACTTACTCAGCCACCCAAACCTGCCACCAGAGATTAAAGCGTTTGCGTTATCCCAGTGTGCACAGCTGGCGCTGACCTGCCTGCCAAATCAACCTACACCCGGACCGCAGCCAAGTCGCGACATTATTAGCCAAAAGCTCCTTGTTCGCCCCCACCCCGACGTTGCCGATGCCTTCAAGGTAGATGCCATTCTGCTCAACAAGGCAGATGGCGCACGCGACTTCCCCCTGCTACAACTGCGTTTCAGTAATATTCACGGTATTGAGTTAGCCAGCCGCCTGTTCTATCCAAGCGAGTACCTGGCCGGCGAGCTGAACGCCCTGTCCCAGCTCGAAAGCGGCCAGCCCGTGCATATTGCCTTGGAAATCGCCGCCCCGGCGGCCGATGCAGTCAACTACGAACTCCGCCTTTTCAGTCGACCTTAGCGGGGTCGTTACACTGGTTATTTTCTGAGCGCAAGACTACCGAAAGCAAAATCTAGCGAGTAGAATAGCTGCCCTGTTTTCCCACGGTCTCTCCTTTAACGGGGCATGGCGATGATCCGGATTGGTCCTCACAAGCTCCCCGCTCGCGCTGTTTTGGCGCCGATGGCGGGCATTACCGACCTCCCCTTCCGGCAACTGTGTCTGCAGTTTGGCGCCGGCTTGACCGTATCGGAAATGCTGATTAGCAATAGCGACTTGTGGCACACACGCAAAAGCCACCTGCGCCTCGCTAAGGACGACGATGCTCTGCGCTCGGTTCAAATCGCCGGCGCCGAGCCGGCCATGATGGCTGACGCCGCACGTCGCTGTGCGGACGATGGCGCCCATATTATCGATATCAATATGGGCTGCCCGGCAAAGAAAGTTTGCAAACGCGCGGCGGGATCCGCCCTGCTACGCGAACCCGAACTTGTCGAGGCGATTCTTCGCGAAGTCACCGCTGCTGTCTCGGTACCGGTAACGTTGAAGATTCGCACTGGCTGGTCGCCCGAGCAACGCAATGGCGTCGATATAGCCCGCCTGGCAGAAGACTGTGGCATTGCTGCGCTGGCCGTACATGGCCGCACGCGCGCCTGCCGCTTCAACGGCAATGCCGAGTACGACACGATAGCGGCGATCAAGCAGGCCGTATCAATGCCAGTACTGGCCAATGGCGATATCGACAGCCCTGAAAAGGCACTCGCGGTCCTACAGCATACCGGCGCCGACGGCGTCATGCTGGGACGCGCTGTTCAGGGCAAACCCTGGCTGTTCCGGGAGATCAATGCAGCATTGGAAGGGGGTGAATACACTCCCGTTCAAACTGCGGAAATGCGCGAGGTCATGCTCTCGCATATCAAAGCATTACATCACTTTTACGGTGAACATCAGGGCCTGCGCATCGCGCGCAAACACTGCGCGTGGTATTTGCAGGGCTTTAACAACGTGGATTTCAGGCGCCACTTCAACCGCCTGGAAGACGCGAGTGCACAACTAGATGCTGTACAGAGCTTTTTTGAACAGCACAGCGACAAATTACAGGATGCAGCAGCATGAACCTCAGCCCATTAAGCGCTGCCGAGAGCAGCCCAGTCAGCACCGCTCCGGCCGATGATATTTCGCAAGCCAAAACTCTGCGCGACAGTGTCGCTATCGCCCTGAACAATTACTTCTCAAACCTCGACGGCCAAGATGTCAGCGACGTCTACAATATGGTGTTGTCTGAGATAGAAGCGCCACTGCTCGAAGAGGTAATGAAGTACACCCGCAACAACCAAACCCGCGCTTCGCAAATGCTCGGTCTCAACCGCGGTACGCTGCGCAAAAAATTGAAACAATACGACCTGCTATAAACCCGCCATCGCACCCAGAGGAACACCGCCCGGATGACTACCGAGACGACTTCACGCCCCGTTAAACGCGCGCTAATCAGCGTATCCGACAAATCTGGCATCGTCGATTTTGGCCGCCAGCTTACCGAGATGGGGGTAGAACTCCTCTCCACCGGAGGCACCTACCGCCTACTGCAAGACAACGGCATTAGCGTCACGGAAGTTGCGGACTACACGGGCTTTCCTGAAATGATGGATGGTCGGGTGAAAACCCTCCACCCGAAAGTTCACGGCGGCATTCTCGGCCGCCGTGGCACCGACGATGCTGTTATGAGCGAACACGGCATTGACGCTATCGATATGGTAGTTGTTAACCTCTACCCCTTTGAAGCCACCGTTGCCAAGCCAGATTGCAGCCTGGAAGATGCGATCGAGAATATCGATATCGGCGGCCCGACCATGGTTCGCGCAGCGGCGAAGAACCACCGCGACGTTGCCATTGTGGTAAACGCGGGCGACTATGACGCCATTATCGAGGAAATGCGTGCCAACGACGGAGCAACCATGCACAGCACCCGTTTCGACCTCGCCATCAAAGCCTACGAGCATACGGCATCGTACGACGGCGCCATCGCCAATTACTTCGGCAGACTCGTTCCCGGCGGCAGCGACAAATTCCCTCGTACCTTTAACAGCCAGTTCGTTAAAGCCCAGGAAATGCGCTACGGCGAAAACCCCCATCAAGACTCAGCGTTTTATGTTGAGCGCCACCCCAGCGAAGCCTGCATTGCCACCGCCACGCAGCTGCAGGGCAAGGAGCTGTCATACAACAATATTGCCGACACCGATGCCGCACTTGAGTGTGTGAAGAGCTTTACCAAGCCCGCCTGCGTGATTGTTAAACACGCCAACCCCTGTGGTGTCTCGGTGTCGCTCAACGGGATTGGCGAAGCCTATGACCTGGCCTTCGCCACCGACCCTGAATCGGCCTTTGGCGGCATTATCGCCTTTAACCGCGAGCTCGATGCCGCTACGGCGCAAGCCATTTGCGAGCGCCAGTTCGTCGAAGTGATTATCGCCCCAAGCGTCAGCGAAGACGCGCGCGCCGTTGTGGCCGCCAAGAAAAACGTGCGCCTGCTGAGCTGCGGAGAGTGGGATAGCCCACAAGCTGCCTTTGACTATAAACGCGTCAACGGCGGCCTGCTGGTACAAGACCGCGACCTCGGCATGATTACTGCCGGTGAGCTGAAAGTGGTGAGCAAGCGCCAGCCCAGTGAAGACGAGATCAACGATTTGATCTTCGCCTGGAAAGTCGCCAAATTCGTCAAGTCGAACGCGATTGTCTACGCCAAAAATCGCCAGACGATCGGTGTCGGCGCCGGGCAGATGAGCCGAGTGAACTCCGCGCGCATCGCCGCTATTAAGGCCGAGCACGCGGGCCTGCAAGTTGAGGGCGCCGTGATGGCATCCGACGCCTTCTTCCCCTTCCGCGATGGCATCGACAATGCGGCGAAAGTTGGCATTAGCTGCATCATTCAGCCGGGCGGTTCAATTCGTGACGAAGAAGTCATTGCCGCCGCCGATGAGCACAACATGGCAATGGTATTCACTGGCATGCGCCACTTCCGCCACTAACGCTGAAATATCGCCGGCAGCTGTCTGCCGGCGACGCCAGCACCGAATCGATAGAAAAAAGATAATTTCTTCGGCCTTGAAGCAACCATTGCTCAAGGCCGTTTAGCTAAATCACGCAGCCGTGATGGCCGTAGAGAAATAGGACGCAGTTGAAATGAACGTATTGATTATTGGCTCCGGTGGCCGTGAGCATGCTCTGGCTTGGAAGGCGGCCCAGTCTGCCAATGTTGAAACCGTTTATGTCGCACCAGGCAACGCCGGCACTGCGCTGGACCAGGGCATAGAAAATGTCGAGATAGGCGTAGGTGATTTCGAAGCACTGGCAAACTTTGCCGAGAGCAACGATATCGCGCTGACCATCGTCGGCCCCGAAGCGCCATTGGTTGACGGTGTGGTGGATTTCTTCGCCAAACGCGGCCTGCCATGCTTTGGCCCCAGTCAGGGCGCTGCACAACTGGAAGGCTCCAAAGCCTTTACCAAGGACTTCCTTGCCCGACACAACATCCCCACTGCGGCCTATGGCAACTTCACCGAACTCGAGCCAGCGCTTGCCTACCTTCGCGAGCAAGGCGCACCGATTGTCGTAAAGGCCGACGGCCTGGCGGCGGGCAAAGGCGTTATTGTTGCAGAGACACTGGAACACGCTGAAGAGGCCGTGCGCGACATGCTGTCCGGCAACGCATTCGGCGACGCTGGCTGCCGCGTAGTGATTGAAGAATTCTTAGTCGGCGAAGAGGCCAGCTTCATCGTGATGGTCGACGGTGAAGACGTTTTGCCGATGGCAACAAGCCAGGATCACAAACGTGTTGGCGATGGCGACACCGGCCCTAACACCGGTGGCATGGGCGCTTACTCACCCGCGCCAGTGGTAACGCCAGAGGTTCATCAGCGCATTATGGAACAGGTTATTATGCCAACCGTTCGCGGCATGGCAGAAGAAGGCAACCGCTACACGGGCTTTCTGTATGCCGGTTTGATGATCAGCCCCGAGGGTGAACCAAAAGTTATTGAATACAACTGCCGGTTTGGCGACCCAGAAACACAACCCATCATGCTGCGCTTGCAGTCTGACCTTGTCGCCCTGTGTCAGGCGGCGCTCGGTGGCACGCTGGCCAATGCTGAGGCGCAATGGGACCCACGCCCTGCTGTCGGTGTTGTACTCGCCGCCGGCGGCTACCCCGGCAGCTACAACAAGGGCGATGAAATTACCGGCATCCCCACAGAAACCGGCAGCACCAAGGTCTTCCACGCCGGCACGCAATTAGACGGCGACAAGCTGACAACCAACGGCGGGCGAGTACTGTGCGCTACCGCCATGGGCAATAGCGTTAGCGAAGCCCAGGCACTGGCCTACGACGTCGCCAAACAGATCGACTGGCAAGGTGTATTCTTCCGCAGTGACATCGCCTATCGCGCCATCGCTCGGGAATAGCGGTCAGTTGATTATGTGCAGGATGCCCATCGCGATACGCCTTGATTTGAGGCTGCTGCTCAGCAGCCTGCTACTGTTTCTTGCCACAAGCCACATTGGCCACGCCGCCGTCATCCTGGATCCGGCCGTGGCGCGGGTCGACATCAGTCAATCCGGCGAAATATACGAGGATCGCAGCGGTCAGTTGTCCATCGACGACCTGCTTCAGCCGACCTTTCAGCGCAGCTTTCGGCCACTTGAAAATGGCGATTTAATGCTCGATGGCAGCACCCAAACCTACTGGCTGCTGTTTCGCTTTCGCAACACCCACAACGAAACCCTGCGCCGCATACTGGAATTGCGCCCGGCGCATTTGGGCGAGGTAACCGTCTACGCCCATCGCAGCGGCACGCCCGCCGAAGAGCGGGCCACGGTTTTCCCTCCGCAAGATATGCTGCGACCCCAGCGAATCTACCGCTTAAACCTGCCCGCCGGCAGCGCTACCAATATTTATGTGCGCATCGACAAGCACGCCGATATCCGAGTGTCTGCCAAACTCTTTAGCGATATCGCGTTTATTTCAGAAAGCAGCCAACGCGATATTGGGAATTTCTTTCTGCTTGGCGTGCTCAGCACCGTCAGCATCTACTGCCTGGTTGCCTTCCTGGTATACAGGGAACCGCTATTTGCCAATTTGTGCATATTTGGCGTCTTGGTGATGGGCTCGCAGCTAATGGCCTGGGGCTACCTTGGCCAACCCCGCGGTATGCTGCCCCCCTGGGACAGCCCAATTATGTTCATTTCAGCGATCGGCATCTTGCTGACCGAAGTGATCTTTGCGCTAGGCTTCCCCGTGTACCCCAAGCAGCGTCCAGGCCATTGGCCAAACATCTTGCGCGGAATCCTTTTCCTGCTCGTCGCAGCGCTGCCCTTCAGCATTATCACCGACGCCCACTACAGCGGCATTCTGTTGAGCATTTTGGTGCCACTCACCGCCGCGTCGACGCTGTTTGCGGGCTTGAATGGCTACTTTATCAGCTACAGCCAGCTCCTGTTGTTTTACCTGCTAGGTAAAAGTCTCACCCTGGTCATTTATCTGTTGGCCCACCTCAGCTACTTGCTTGGCGTTCTCGATATCTACGACATGAATGCCCTGCTCTCGCTGGCCGCTGTGATCGTTGCTCTCGCTCACGCCATACTGCTCATTACCCGCACCCGTAAGCGCTGGCGCATGCAGCACAAGGATGCTCAGCGCATCGCCGTGGTCGATGAGGTAAACCGTGCAAAAAATGAAGTGCTGGCGCGCATCACGCACGATATCCGCACCCCCATCAGCGCAATGCTGGGCGTGACAGAACTGCTTCAAGAGACCCAACTGACCGCCAGCCAGGAAGATTATTTGCGCAGCCTGCAACGCTCCAGCCATGAGTTACTGCAGCTGCTCGAAGAAGCGGGGCAAGCCGCACGATTTAGCGACAGCGATATCGACCTCAACAGCCAACTCATCGCACTACCTGAATTGGTCAGCGACGCCCTGTCCAGTTTCCGAAACATGGCTGCAGAACGCGACCTGGAGTTGATCAGCGACTTATCAAACACCCTGCCAATGCAGCTGCTTGGGGACCTGTCGCGGCTGCGCCAATTGCTTATTCACAGCCTGAACAGCGCCTTCGAACACGCCGAAGGCAGCTTTATCCTGTTAAAAATTGGCCCGGCCTCCCCTCGCCCCGGCCACCTTCAGGTGGAAGTCTCCCACCGTGGCAGCAATTTCACTGGCGATGAGCGGCAGGCGCTTCAGCGCCCCAAGGTTGATAAAAAAGACAGCGCAATGAGCACGCGATTTGCCATTATCGCTCGTCTCGTCAGCCTCATGGGCGGGCAAATTAGCTTGCGTAGCAGTGCCAGTCGCGACGTACACACCCTGTGTATGACACTGCAACTGGGAGTGATCAGCAATAAGCTGCCAAGCCCCGAAGCAACCGACCTGCTGAACAATAAACGCCTTCTGGTGGTGGACAGCAACCGCACCTTTTGCGAGGTGGTCAATAAACAATGCTCGCCTTGGGGGGTGGGTGTCTTCTCCGCCACCAATGAGCAGGCTGCGCTGGCCATCATGCGCAACCAACGCCTGATCAATGCCCCCGTCGATTTTGTATTGATCGACCACCGACAAAGCGATAACGGCCTGCTGCTGGCACGCCGGGTAAAAGAAGAATTCGCCAACGCCGACCATCAACCCAGCGTGCTACTGCTTGCCCATGCGAATATTTCGTATAGCAGAGAAGAGCTGCAAGCGGCAGGGGTGCAGCGGGTACTGAGTAAACCGCTGGGCAATATTGCCCTGCGCAGCGCACTACTGGGCGAATCGCGTGTTGCCGAGCGCGGTCACGACATAGATCAATACAGCAGCGACGCCTTGAATTATCATTCTCTGCGCTGTCTGATCGCCGAGGACAACCCCAGTAACGCGCTGGTGCTGTCGCGCATGCTCAAAAGCCTGGGAATCACTGTTCAACATGCGGAAAACGGCCAGCAAGCCCTGAACTTTTTTATTCGCGACCACTACGACTTAGTTATACTCGATGTGGAAATGCCGGTGATGGACGGCATTGAAGCGGCGCGCCAAATTCGGCAATTTGAACAGGAAGAGGAGCGCGAGCGCACACCGATTTTCGGGCTGACGGCAAACGCTCTGGACGAGCAGCGCGACAGCTACCTCAACGCCGGCATGGACCTTCACTTGGTGAAACCGATCCGCCTGTGGGAGCTGGCCGAGTCGATACAGCGCTGGACGGGCTACCAGCATCAGAAAGACTGAGTTTGCCGTACAATAAGGCGAGATTGGAGGATATGATGACCAGAAGCTTTTCCGCCTTGGACCGACTACTGATTGGCGCAGACCGCAGCCTGAAAACCCTAGTTCGCGGCAGTGCCACACCGCAACGCGAAAACCCCGCCAGCGGCCGCCGCGACAGCCAGCATCAGGACGCTCGTCACACAGCGGGCCTTATGCGCATCAACCACACTGGCGAAGTATGTGCCCAAGCTTTGTACCAAGGGCAGGCGCTGACAGCCAAGCGCCCCGATATTAAACAAGCCATGAGCCACGCCGCCGACGAAGAAATTGATCACCTAGCGTGGTGTGAGCAACGCCTGAAGGAGCTAGGTAGTCACACCAGCCTGCTCAACCCCCTGTTCTATGCCGGCTCCTTTGCTATCGGCGCGACAGCGGGAGCGATTAGCGACAAAATCAGCCTAGGGTTTGTTGCCGCCACCGAGGACCAGGTATGTGAGCACTTGCGCAGCCACTTGGACTCCCTGCCCAACGACGACGAAAAATCGCGAGCCATTTTGGAACAAATGCTGGAAGACGAAGCGGCTCACGCCACCGCAGCGATAGAAGCCGGCGGTAGCGTTTTTCCAAAACCGGTTAAGAAGGCCATGACCCTTCTCTCAAAAGTCATGACCCGAACGACCTACTACGTGTAAAGGCGCGCCAGCCAGCGACGCTATACAGCGCTGGCGATAGGTGGGTGGTGAATGATCTGTACAAGATTGCCATCGGGATCGAGGCAATAGAAGCTGCGCGCACCATCTCGATGGGTTCTCGGTGCGGCTTTAATGCTAACCCCATTCGCAACGAGGAACTCGTGCCAGGCATCGACATCGTCAGCTTCCCGAACGATAAAACCCAAGTGGTCTAAGCGCTGACCTGCAACCGGTCGCTCAGCACCGTGATAACGGTGAATGGCCAGGTTATCGCTACCCGAGCAAAGGTAGTAATTATCCTCGTCGGGCTGCCACTCGACCGCCATACCCAGCAGGTCGGTATAAAACTGTACGGTCTCCTCCAGCTTTTCTACAAATAACGCCAAGTGGCGCATGCCCGCATGGGGATTGGGGCGCTGCATATATCCTACTCCGCTTCAATAATCTCGTGACTATGCTCGATCACCACGCCGGCTTTTTCCATCATAATGGACGCCGAACAGTATTTTTCAGCCGACAGCTCAACCGCGCGCTTCACGTGACTCTCCTTCAAGGCAGAGCCGGTAACGACAAAGTGAAGGCGTATTTTTTCAAAAACGGCGGGCACCGCATCCACACGTTCGGCCACCAGCTCGCACCGGCAATCTTTCACTTGCTGGCGCGACTTCTTCAGCATACTCATCACATCGAATGAGGCGCAACCACCCATACCCAGCAGCAACATTTCCATAGGCCGAACGCCCATATTACGGCCGCCGTGGTCTTCTGGACCATCCATAACCACACTGTGGCCGCTTCCGGATTCACCCAAAAACATTGCACCGTCAACCCACTTTACCGTTGCTTTCATCATTACCCCGATAGAATTTGTCAATCCGCTAAGCTTATCACAGCACCTGCATCCAGGCTCGCCATTGCCGGCAAAGCGCGGCATACTAATACACGCGAATGAAACAGCGCTTTGCCCATAACCAAACTAAAAAAGAGAGTGGCCCGTGTTCCAGGCACCGAAACCCGACATACCAAATCTCGACGACTTTCTCGCGCACTGCCATCGGCGCCGACACCCTAGCAAGAGCACGCTGATCTACGCTGGAGACGACAGCGACGCGCTCTATTATATTATCGACGGCTCGGTGACAGTAATTATCGAAGACGACGACGGCCGTGAAATGATTGTCGCCTATTTAAACAAGGGCGACTTCTTTGGTGAAATGGGCGTGTTCGACGAAGACATCCCGCCTACTCGTAGCGCCTGGGTAAAAAGCCGAACCGACTGTGAGATTGCCGAGATTAGCTACAGCAAGTTTCGCGAACTCCAGGATCAATACCCGGACATCCTGCTAGCCCTCGGCAAGCAAATGGCAAAACGTTTACGTCTCACTACTCGCAAAGTTGGCGATCTGGCCTTTTTGGATGTTACTGGCCGCGTCGCGCGAACGCTCCTCGACCTGTGCAAACAGCCAGATGCCATGACTCACCCGGATGGTATGCAGATCAAAATTACCCGTCAGGAAATTGGCAGGATTGTTGGCTGCTCCCGTGAGATGGTTGGTCGCGTACTCAAAACGCTGGAAGAACAGGGGCTGGTCCACGTAAAAGGCAAAACGATGGTGGTGTACGGCACCCGCTAAGCAGCGGCTGCCGATACCCCGACCCGTAGTCCCCTATTTAGCAAACAGTTCTGCTAATTTTTCCCCGGGCTCTGCCGCGCGCATAAAGGCCTCGCCAACGAGAAAGGCATCGACGTTGTGCTGGCGCATTGCCGCAACATCGTCAGCGCTGTGAATACCGCTCTCGGTAACCACAATGCGGTTCTCGTCAATTTGTGCCAGCAGCGAGAAAGTATTGTCCAGGCTGGTCTCAAAATTGTGCAGGTTGCGGTTATTGATGCCGACCAGGCGGTTACCGAGCGGCAAAATACGCTGAAGTTCCTCAGCGTTATGCACCTCGATCAACACATCCATTCCCAACTCGTGGGCCAGGGCATTGAGCTGCGCAAGCTGCGCATCGTCCAATGCGGCTGCTATTAGCAAGATACAATCAGCTTCAATCGCCCGCGCTTCGTATACCTGATAAGGGTCGACAATAAAATCCTTGCGGATCACCGGCAGCGAGCAAGCCTCACGCGCCTGCTGTAAATATGCCTCGCTACCTTGAAAAAAATCGGCATCGGTCAGCACCGACAAACAGGCAGCGCCGCCCTGTTCATAGCTTCGGGCAATTTCCGCCGGATGGAAGTCTTCGCGGATCACGCCTTTGGAGGGCGACGCTTTTTTGATCTCTGCGATAACCGCTGACTGACCCGCCGCTAACTTCGCCTCCATGGCGGCAACAAAACCTCGTGGCTGCGATGCGCTGGCTATCTCCGCTTGCAGCTGGTTGATAGGGCGCCGCGCACTGCGCTCGGCCACTTCTTCAAATTTTCGATCAATGATACGGTTCAAAACCGTTGGTGTTGTCATTGCGTCATACCCTGTGTGAAGGCCGCTAACTCTTGCATTTTTTCCAGCGCTCGACCGCCGTGAATCACATCTTCAGCGAGGGCCACCCCCGCCTTCAAATCGCCGGTAACACCGGCGACATACAGCGCCGCCCCCGCATTTAGCGCGATCATATCCGCGGCTTTCTCTGCAGCGGCAGTATCCCGCTTGCCAAGCGCATTGCGGATCAATGCCAACGACGCTTCACTGTCGTCCACATCGAGACCAATCAAGCTCTGGCTGGCAATACCCACATCTTCCGGCTGTAGACGGTATTCGAGAATCTCACCGTTTTTCAGCTCCGCCACCTGCGTTGACGTTGCCAAACTGATCTCATCCAGGCCGTCGCCTGAGTGCACCACCATTACGTGCTCAGCACCCAAGCGCCCCATCACCTCGGCTAGAGGGCGGCACAAGTCGGCGCTAAACACACCCAGCAACAAGCGCTTAACTCCTGCCGGGTTGGTCAGTGGGCCAAGAATATTAAAAATCGTGCGCTGGGCCAGTTCCTTGCGCGGGCCAATGGCGTGTCGCATCGCGCTGTGATGGTTTACGGCAAACATAAAGCCGACCCCCACTTCGCGTATGCAGCGCGCGACCTGTTCGGGTGTCAGGTCAAGCACGATACCCGCTTTCTCCAGCAGGTCGGCACTGCCACTGTTTGACGACACAGAGCGGTTACCGTGCTTAGCCACATGCGCCCCGGCAGCAGCCACCACAAAACTACTGGCAGACGACACGTTGAACAAGTTGGCACCGTCACCGCCGGTGCCAACAATATCGACTGCGTGCTCCACTCCCTCGATATCGACTGGCGTCGCCAGCTCTCGCATCACGCGTGCAGCACCTTCTATTTCGTCGAGGCTTTCGCTTTTCATCCGCAAGCCCATCAGGAAGGCGCCAATCTGCGCATCGCTGCACTGCCCGGTCATCACTGCGCGCATCACATCAGCCATCTCATCCGTGGTCAGATCAAGCTGTTTAACCACTCTCGCCAGTGCCGCCTTAATGTCCATTTTTTCACTCATGCCTTGCGCTCCAAAAAATTGTTCAAAAGTTCACGCCCCTGTGCGCTCAGGATGGCCTCCGGGTGAAACTGTACCCCTTCTACATCCATACTGCGGTGCCGCAAACCCATAATTTCGTCGACATTCCCCAGTCCGTCCTCGGTCCACGCGGTCATCTCCAGACAAGTCGGCAAGCTGTGCTTTTCGACCACCAGAGAATGATATCGCGTAGCAACTAACGGCATATTCAGGTCTGAGAAAACCCCTTCACTGCGGTGGTAAACCGCAGAGGTTTTGCCGTGCATGACTTGTCGCGCACGCACCACCCTGGCACCAAATACCTGGGCGATACTCTGGTGCCCAAGGCAGACGCCCAACACCGGGCACTTCCCTGAAAAATGTTGGATCGCCGCCATCGAAATGCCCGCCTCATTCGGCGTACACGGCCCGGGAGAAATCACCAGATGACTCGGCGACATTTCTGCCAGGCGCTCAATGCTCAACTCATCATTGCGATACACTGCCACCTCAGCCCCCAACTCGCTGAGATATTGCACCAAGTTGTAGGTGAAGGAATCGTAGTTGTCGATCATTAACACCACAACAGCAGCGCACCTCAAACAGTTCGTGATTGGCTGTAGGCAGGGCCTACTGAGCAGGGCATTGTACGCAAGGCCGCTACCTAAAACACCTAGACCGAATGCTTTGACCCAACAGCATTTTGTGATAGTGTACTAGTACATGAATACGACGCGCAAGACACAAGATGACCGTCATCGGCAGGAACTGCTGGAACACCTCTTTGCCGCAACATCCGAAAGTGAGTTAGATCAGCGCTTAAACGATCTGCTCACACCGTCGGAGTTCAGCGAGGTAAGCAAGCGGCTACAAATTTTCAAGCTGCTCGATGCCGGAATACCTCAGCGCCAAATCGCCGAGCAACTGGGTGTTGGCATTGCCACCGTCACCCGTGGCTCACGCGCCCGCAAACAACACTCCCGAGGCTAAGCACCGACGTCCTATGAGCCAACTACCCCCTCGACTGCGCCTGCCCCGCAAGCCGCATTACATTACCATCAGCGCTGACTGCGATTTTTTTAAACTGTTTAAGAAAATCGAGAAGCGCTACGACAACTGCTTCTATCTGGAGTCGCTCGGCGAGGACAGCCATATGGCCCGCCACTCCATTATCGGTTTCGACCCCGAGCAGCTGCTCTACGCCAATGGCAACACGCTCACTATTGAGGAGCGCGACGGCAGCAAAGCCGACTACCCCAGCGACAACCCCTACTCCCTGCTCCGGGAAATCGTCCCGCAGGACATTATTTCGCGGAAATACGCCGGCGGCCTCACCGGCTATCTCGGCTACGACGCGATGAACTATTTTGAGCCCAGCCTCAGCATCCAGAGTAGCGAGCTGTTTGATGCCTTTCGATTTGGGCTCTTTAAAGACGGCTTGATCCTCGACAAGATGACCGGGGAACTCATTTATTTTTACTACCACGACAGCCGCCTGGATGATGTTGAAGCCCTGCTCGCCGAAGACGATGTCGTAAACGGCCCCTTGAAAATAGTCTCCTGTGGCGAAACCATGAGCCGCGACGATCACCGCGCCGCGGTCATGAAGGTGAAGCAGGACATTATCGACGGCAAGATTTTTCAGACGGAGGTGGGTTTCAAAAAGCGCTTTCGCCTCGAAGGCGACACCATCAATATCTACGAGGAAATGCGTGAGATTAACCCCTCGCCGCAGATGTACTACGTAAAATTCGGCGAGCAAAAACTGATCGGTGCCAGTCCCGAGTTGTTGTTTAGATTGCGCCAGGGCGAGATGGAAACCTTCCCGCTGGCGGGCACCACCCGGCGCGGCGCCGACCCACAAGAGGATACCGCACTGGCCCGTGCACTGCTCAACGACCCCAAAGAAATCGCCGAGCACAATATGATTGTCGACCTGCATCGCAATGATATTGGTCGTGTGGCCCAGTTTGGCACGGTGAAGGTGCGCAGTCTGATGGACATTAAGCGCTTCAGCCACGTGCAGCATATTTCGAGCGAAATTGTCGGCATTATCGCCGAGGGCGAAGACATGTTCTCGGCCCTGCCCAGCAACTTCCCGGCGGGAACGCTAACCGGCGCCCCCAAAATCGAGGCTATGCGGATCATCAACGAACTGGAAGGCGACGGACGCGGTCCCTATGGCGGCGCTGTTGGGCACTTTTCATTCAATGGTGACTGCACCTTTGCCATCCCCATCCGAACGGTATTCGCCAATGGCGAAGAAGCTTATGTGCAAACCTGCGGCGGCAATGTGTACGACTCCAACCCCGACGATGAATACGAGGAAATTCGGCGCAAGTTTGCCGGCACCAAAAAGGTCCTGGATAAGTTTATGGTCGATGACTGCAAAGGAGGCGAATCGTGAAAGTCCTCATCATTGATAACTACGATTCCTTCACCTACAACCTCTACCAATATATTGGCGAGATATTGAGCAGCGAAAAAAGTCGCGGGCAGCTCGTCGACTTTAGTATTGTCGTTAAACGCAACGACGAATTAAGTTTGGACGAGATCCGCCAGCTCGATGCCGACCGCATTATCGTTTCACCCGGCCCGGGCTCGCCGGATGACGAACACTACTTTGGCGTGTGCTCACAGGTGATCGCCGAGCTCGGCAAGCACACCCCCCTACTTGGCGTCTGCTTGGGCATGCAGGGCATCGTCCACGTATTCGGCGGCAAGGTGGTCAAAGCGCCACTGCCCATGCATGGCAAAATCAGCCCGATTACCCACAATGACCAAGGCATGTTTGCCAATGTCCCGGACCAACTGGAAGTCATGCGCTACCATTCGCTGATCGCCGAGGCAGAGTCTCTGCCCGATTGCCTGCAAGTCACTGCGCTAGTCGGCGACATCCCGCCCAATGCCTTTAGCGACCCCAGCCAGGTTCGGCGCGGCGGTGAGTTCGAAATTATGGGGGTTCAGCACCGCGAACACCCTATCCATGGCATCCAGTTTCACCCCGAGTCCTTTGCGACCGAGGGCGGCAAAGAGCTGATTCGTAATTTTCTGTTTGGCGACCACTAGTCCAAGCGAGCACGGCGGCTGCGGGCTAGTATTGGCCCTTCAGCCGCCCCTTCAATAGCCCCACCCTGTCACGCCTTCTGCAAAGTACCTACGCCGTTATCTGCGACACAAACGCGCCCTCCGTGTCATTAAACTGCCACAGTTTTGCTCTACCTTTCGCGGCCTAGTGAATCTTTGCCTAAGGCCTGCTGCCCCCAGGCAGACGCGCCAGTGAGAGGAGTAGACAGGTGACACAGCCACCCCTTATCAAGAACCGCCGCGACGTGCTGCGCGCAATGTTTCTCGGCGCCGCTGCCGTTGGCCTCGCCGCGTGCGGGGGAGGCTCGAGTCGCGGCACAAGCAACACCACGCCAGATAACGGCGACACGCCCCAGCCACCACACCCCCCCGCTTCCCCGGCAACCGAGCTGCCGCTGTCACCGGGCCCGCTAGCCAATATCGGCGACTTATTCACCTCTGACGTTGACGACATATTGATTCCCGAAGGCTTCTCCATACGCCGCGTGGCCCGCGCCGGCTTCTCGCCATCACTCAACTTCACGCTCTGGCACAGCAACCCCGATGGCGGGGCGGTATTCCAAAGCGACGACGGCGGCTGGGTTTACGTATCCAACAGTGAGTCCACGCCCGGCGGGGTGGGCGCTCTGCGCTTTGATGCCAACGGCAGCATTACCGACAACTACCGTATTCTCAAAGATACCCGCAACAACTGCGCAGGCGGCGCCACGCCCTGGCAAACCTGGCTGTCCTGCGAGGAAGTCCGGGATGGCCTGGTGTACGAATGCGACCCCTTTGGCGATGCAGACAGCGCCGTGGCCCGGCCAGCGCTGGGGATTTTCAACCATGAGGCAGTGGCCGTAGACCTGCCCACTCGCACCGTGTATCTCACCGAGGATGCCGGCGATGGTCGGCTCTATTGCTACACCGCCTTAGGGGATGCCCCATCGATAAATGGGCGGCAGGGGCTCAACCTGAATAACGGCCTGCTCGAAGTGCTGGAAATCGAGGGCTTCGAAAATGGCGGTTATCAGGACGCACTCAGCGATGCACGACAGCTACACAAAGTGAAATGGGTGGAAGTCCAATCTCCCGAACGCCCCCAGGCTGACGTTCGCGCCGATATTGCATCAACCGGCGCCGGTGCACCGGGAACCGTCTTCAAAGGCGGAGAGGGAATATGGATACAAAGCTTTACCGACGGTCGCACCGTTGCAGGCAGTAGCCACCCTTTGCGGGCTGTGGTGTTCTTTGCCTGTAAAGGCGACAACCGGGTATATGCCTTGGATATCGACAACGATCTTATCGAAGTGGTGTTCGACAACGAACAGCTCACCGCCGTTGACGAAACCCCCTATGACGATGTCGACAACCTGGTTGTCAGCCCCGCCGGCGACGTTATCGTCGCCGAAGATGGCGATGCGATGCGCTTGATGGTAATGGTCCCCAATGCCAATGCGAAGATTTTGCTGCAAGTCCCCGGCGGTAAAAGCGAACTCACTGGCCCGGCATTTACCGCCGACGGCAGCCGGCTGTACTTCAGCTCTCAACGCGGCCCGGTAAATTTCGGCATACCGTGGTTTGGCACAACCTACGAGCTGACCATTCCGGAAAACTTCCGCTAGAGCCAAGCCCAAGTGGGCGTGTAAACTGGTGGCTTTGAGCACGCTATGCACGCCCTCTACTCCATTGGCTACGCAACAAAACCGCTAGAGGAATTTTTGCGCCAACTGCAGCAACACCGCATTGATGCCATTGCCGATGTTCGCTCTGTTCCCTACAGCCGCGCCTTCCATGACTACCACCGCGAACCACTGGCAAAGCGTTTGCGAGAGGCAGGCATTGCCTATGTCTATTTGGGCGAGGAGCTGGGGCCGCGCTCAAAAGACCCCGCGCACTACAACGAGCACGGTCAGGTGCAATTCAGCCGCCTGCAAACAGCGGCGCTTTTCCAGCGCGGTATCGAACGAGTATTTAACGGCCTGAACAAGCCTTTGCGGATTGCACTGATGTGTGCAGAAAAAGACCCGGCAAGCTGCCATCGCAGCCTGTTAATTGGCCACCACCTTCTCCATCAGCACACTGTGGACACCCTGCACCTTAGCCACGACGGCGAACTGGAGAGCGAGGATGAGTTGGAAAACAGGCTAATTGAGCTCAACGGCATTCAGGCTGATATGCTCACCCCAGCGTGTGAATGCCGATCATTGGCGTGGCAGGCTCAGTGCCGGCGCTACGCCTATATCAAGCCGCAAAATTAACGCAGCGACCCAAAATCATCCACCAACAGATCGGCTCCAGCCTCGGCAATCGGGGCGCCGTGGTTATAGCCGTAGCTAACACAGGCAGCGGGCATGCCAGCGGCGTGGGCAGCGTCTATATCGTTAGAGGAATCGCCCACCATTACGGTATTGCCAGCAGCTACGCCCAACCGCTCACAGGCGTGCAGCAAAGGCGCGGGGGCGGGCTTTCGCTCGGCAAGTGTATCGCCCCCCACCACCACCGGCAGTAACGACTGCAGACCAAATTCCGCAAGAATTGGGTGCGTAAAACGCTCGGGCTTATTCGTGACGCACGCCAGTTTGATACCGGCTTGCTGCCAGTATTCCAGCGCCGCTATCACGCCCGGAAACAGCTGACTGCGGGAGCTGCTGTCCTCGGCGTAGGCCAGATAAAATGCATCTAACAAAACACCGTGCGGCACTGGCGGCCCCGAGCGCTGGGATGTACCCTCCGCCCAATCGAGCGCGCGCTCGACCAGTTTGGCAGCGCCGTTGCCCACCCATGTTCGTACCCGCTCTTCCCCTGCGCCGGGATAGCCACAGTGAATCAAGGCGGCATCCATTGCCGCAGCGAGATCGGGCACCGAGTCCACCAAGGTGCCATCGAGGTCGAATAAAATAGCCTTCAGCGGCGCCTCGCCGAGCAACTGCTGAAGCTTCATACGCCGGCCAGCTCGCTGCGCATATTGTCGATCACTGCGGTGTAGTCGTCTGCATTAAAGATCGCCGAGCCCGCAACGAATGTATCGGCACCTGCGGCAGCAATCTCGGCAATATTCTTAGCGGAAATTCCACCGTCTACCTCAAGGCGAATGTCGCGACCACTGGCGTCGATTAGCGCCCGCACTTCGCGAACTTTATCCAGGGTAGAGGGAATAAATTTCTGCCCACCGAACCCTGGGTTCACCGACATCAGCAACACCATGTCGAGCTTGTCCATCACGTATTTCAATACCTCTGGGCCTACCGCCGGGTTCAACACCAAGCCGGCTTTACAGCCCGCATCGCGAATCATTTGCAGCGACCGGTCAACGTGGGTGGAGGCATCCGGATGGAAGGTGATAATACTGGCGCCCGCCTCGGCAAAATCACCGATCAAGCGATCCACTGGAGACACCATCAGGTGCACATCAATCGGCGCCTTAATACCGTGATTGCGCAGGGCTTTGCAGACCATCGGGCCGATAGTCAGATTGGGGACGTAGTGGTTATCCATGACATCGAAATGCACGACGTCTGCGCCAGCCTCGAGTACCGTGTCGACCTCTTCGCCCAGGCGGGCAAAATCAGCAGAGAGAATTGAAGGAGCTATCCAGTAATCGGCCATAAAAATTCCATTAGCTTTAGGGAAATATCGTGTCCTAGTTTACGCAGAGCGCAGGTAGGCATCCAGTTCAGCGAGCCGTTGCGGCGTTCCAATATCCCACCAGCGCCCGCTGTGCAGCCTACCTCGCAGGCTGCCCTGTGACATAAGATTTTGCATAATCGGCTTTAGCGGCCGTCGACCCGCCGCGAGCCCGGCAAAACACGCAGGCTGCCAGACACTGATTCCCGCAAAGGTATAGCGCGGCGAGCCCGATTCACTCAGTTTGCCATCGGCACTCAGGGAAAAGTCGCCGTCGGGATGATGGGGCGGATTCTCGACCATTAGCAGCTCCGCACTCTGTGGCCGGCATGACAAAAAATCCCCAAAGTCGACATCACAGAACACGTCACCATTGATCAGCAAGAAAGGCTCCGAGCCCAACAGCGGTAAAGCGTTAATGATACCCCCGGCGGTCTCCAGCGGCTCACTTTCCACTGAGTGGCTGATCTGCAAACCGTAGCGCTCGCCGCGCCCGAGGTAGTCGCATAGTTGTTCAGACAGCCAGGCACTATTCACCACAACATCGGCAAAGCCGGCGGCGGCCAGTTTCTCTAAGTGATAGTCGATCAGCGGTTTGTCGGCGGCGGTCAGCAAGGGCTTGGGGCAGTGGTCCGTCAACGGCCGCATTCGCTCCCCCAGCCCCGCGGCCAGGATCATTGCCTTCACAAGATAACCTCGCGGAACCACGACTGCTGGCGCGCCAGCGGCAACAGGGTGTCGCTAAACCACGTGACAAATTCGCGGCAGTCCTCGTATTGCTCCGCCACGCTAAGGGTATAAGCCATCACCAGGGGAAGGTCATCCAGGTACGCCGACTTGCCGTCCCGTAATTTGAGGCGAGCAAAGATGCCCAACACCTTGATGTGGCGTTGCAAGCCCATCCAGTCGGCGTCCCACAAAAAGGCGTCTTCGTCAGGCACCGCGATCCCCGCCGCCACCAATTGTTGGCGGTACGCCAGCAACCAGGTTTTTACAGAAGCCGGCGGCCAGTGCACGTAGCAGTCGCGCAGCAAGGACATGACGTCATAGGTGAGTGGACCGCGCACCGCATCTTGAAAATCAATCAGCCCTAACTCGCCATCGTTCAACAGCATAATATTGCGGCTGTGAAAGTCGCGATGGACAAAGCCCTGCGGCTGCGCCTCGGCGCGCGCGGCAAGGCGATCAAACAAACGCGCCAGCATCTGCCATTCGGCATCGCTCAGTGAGTGGCCCAGCAATTGCTCGACAAACCAGTGGGGAAACAGTGCCATCTCTTCCAGAAGGCGCGCGCGATCGTAGTCCGGCAGATCGCCGTCGGCCAGTGGCATCGACTGCATATTTAGCAGGCAGGTAAAGGCCTCGCGATAGTAGCGATCGGCAGCATCTATGGAGTCCAGGCACGGCAACAATAGCTGGTCGCCAAAGTCTTCCTGCAAGAGAAAACCGCGCTCCAAATCCCAGCCCAGCATTCCAGGAACCCGCAAGTTGGCGGCCATCATACGCTGCTGAACCGCGATAAATGCCGGATTGTCTTCTTTCTCTGGCGGCGCGTGCACGGCAATAAAATGCATGTCGCCAGGCAAGCTCAGGCGGTAGTAACAGCGGAAGCTCGCATCCCCCGACACCACCGACAGCGTCGCGGGCTCTTCAGGGGGTAGGCCTAGCTGCTGCAGGCTCCAACGTTTCAGCTCGTCAGCTATCTGTGTCTTATCTGCTGTCATCAAGGGCGAGAATTTTCGTCAATATCGCTGTGAAACGGGCATCCTAGCAGAGAATGCTTTATTATTCGCCTTCGCCAATTCAGGCCTACAGCAATAAATATTAAAGCCAGTATCGCATGCCCGTGTTCCGCACTCTCATACTGCTGATGATCAGCAGCTACGGCGCCGCCAGCCTCGCGCAAGGCGCGGCAGAACAACGCTGTGGGCCGATCAGTAGCGAACAACTGGACGCTGACATCTCCCAGCTGCCCGCCTACTACCAGCACTGGAACTGGCTACCTCAGGAATACCTGCCCGAATCGGTGCGCTGTAATATGGCGCCGGGCTGCGCCGGTCGCTTTGTGGAACCCGCTCGCGACTGGAGCGGTTCGCAGTTAAGCCCCACTGAGGCGCCATTAGTCGTCTCTGCCGATACCATCGAGTCGGTGGGTGACCGCGCCACCATGTCCGGCGACGTACAACTGCGCAAAGGCAATCTCAGCCTGGACGCCGGCTATGCTCGCTACCGACGCAGCGACAGCAGCGTGATGCTGCGAGACAGCGTAGTGCTGCGACAGCCCGGCTTTATGCTGCGCGGCCAAAGTGCCGAGCTAGATACCAATCAAGGCCTGGGCGAACTGCTCGAAGCAGAAATTCTCAGCTATCAAACCGGCGCACGAGGCAGCGCCGGGCGCATAGCACGCCCCGCCTTCGACCGCTTTGAACTGGAAGCGGCCAGCTATACCCAGTGCACACCCGACAACGAGACCTGGTCACTACATGCCAAAAGCATTGAGCTGGACTACGACAGCGGCCGGGGGGTAGCGCGCGGCGCAACCGTGCGTATCTATGATGTACCGGTGTTCTACACCCCGTATTTAAACTTTCCCGTTGACGACCGCCGCAGCACCGGCTTTTTGTTTCCGACGCTGGGCTTCTCCAACAATAGCCTGGATATTTCGACCCCCTACTACCTCAACCTCGCGCCAAATTATGACCTCACCCTGGCACCGCGCTATATCGAGACCCGCGGCGAAGCCTTAGAGGGGGAGTTTCGCTACCTGAATAAATACTCCGAGTGGTCCATCAATGGCAGCTATTTGCCAGACGACCAAACCAAGAAGGATGATCGCTGGCTGCTCGGTATTGCCGAGCAGGGTTTTATGGGTGAGAGCTGGTATAGCAAGGTCGATTACACGCGGGTAAGCGACGACAGCTATTTCGACGACCTCGGTCTCGCTAACCTCGCCGTTAAGCGCAGCACCCACCTCAACCAAAAAGCGGAACTGGGCTATCTCGGCGACAATTGGAGCGGGCATTTGGAAGTGCAGCGCTACCAAACCATCGCCGCCGTTGACGACCCCTACCAAAAACTTCCGCAGCTCACCCTCAACTATCAATCACCGGCGCGAAACTTTCAGCTAGAGCCCTCGCTGGAATTTGAATATTCGCGCTTTGATCACCGAGATGCGGTGAGCGACGGCGGAAATAAAATTACCGGCCAGCGCGTATACGGGGCGGCTGGGGTTAGCCTCCCCATGCGCTGGCGCTGGGGCTTTATCGAGCCGGCGCTGAAAAGCCGCCACGTCGCTTACGAACTGGAAGACGCCGACAAGATCGGCGTCAACGACAACCCCAGCGCCAGCTCTAATCAGTTGAGTGTCGACGCCGGCTTATTTTTTGAGCGCGAACTCCAGCTAGCGGACAAGGCGCTTACCCAAACGCTAGAGCCACGCATTTACTACCGCAATGCAGAATACGAAGACCAGAGCGATCAGCCGGACTTTGACAGCGCCGCGTTAACCTTTACCTACCAGCAACTGTTTCGCGATACCCGCTTTACCGGCCACGACCGCCTTGGTGATGCCGATCAATTGGCGATTGGCGTGAGCAGCCGCTTTATCGATAACAATCTCGGCAGAGAATTTCTCAGTTTTAGCCTCGGCCAGCTCTACTATTTTGAAGAAGGCCGCGTTCAGCTACCCGGCGACCCCGAACGCAAAAGCAGTAACTCCGACATTGCCAGCCAGTTGCGCTGGTCGCCGAGCAATCGCCATAGCGTCAATGCCGACCTGCTTTACGACGCCCGCCAAGGCACACTCAATCAAAGCAACCTGCGCTACCATCGACGCAATGACGACGGCAGCGTCATCAACCTCGGCTACAGCATCCGCCGCGAAGGCAACCAATTTGGCGGCCTGGAAAATGATGTACGGCAGGTAGACGCCTCAATCGCCATGCCGCTGAACAACCAGTGGAAGCTATTTGCAAAAACCCAATATGATTTGGAAGATAACCGCTCGGTCGAGAACCTGATTGGCGCGGAGTATCAAAACTGCTGCTGGCTAACGCGGATTGTCTATCAGCAGGCACTGGAACCCGATGACAATAGCAGGTCTAATACCAGTGACACTGAAACAAATTCTGCCATCTTAGTTGAATTTCAGCTCAAAGGGCTGGGTGGTCTGGGCACGGCCGTTACCAGCGTACTTAAAGAAAGCATCCTTGGTTACCAATCGAATGAATAAACTGAAAACACCCCTGCTCGCTTCCCTGTGCATGCTGCTGTTTAGCGTGGCTAGCCATGCCGAAACCCAGTGGCTGGACCGCATCGTCGCTATTGTCGACGAGGATATTATTCTCGCCAGCGAAGTGGATGAGCGGCTCACCAGCGTCCAGCAAAACATTGCCCGCTCCGGCCAGCAAGGGCCACCGGAAGATCAGCTGCGCCGTGAAATTCTCGACCTGCTGATCCTGGAGAATATCCAGCTACAAATGGCCGACCGCGTCGGTCTGCGCATTGACGACGAGCAACTCACCGCTGCCGTTGGCCGCGTGGCCGCCAAAAACAATATGACGCTTGAGCAGTTCCGTCAGGCCCTGCTCGACAGCGGCGCATCGTACCGCGATGTGCGCGAGCAAATACGCCGCGAAATGCTTTTGCAACGCGTGCAGATGGGCAACGTTAACCAGCGTATTCAAATTACCGACCAGGAAGTCACCAACTACTTAAACTCCGAAGAAGGCCGCGCCCGTACATCGCCCGAGTATCGCCTGGCACACTTATTGGTGCCGGTAGCGTCTGATGCCAGCGACGCCGATCGCGAGCGCGCACGTCAACAAGCCCAGCAACTAGCGGCCAAACTGCGTAAGGGCGCTGACTACAACAGCCTCGCCCAAGGCAGTGTCAACGCCAGCGACCTCGGCTGGCGGCGTGAGACCGATCTGCCCTCGCTGTTTGCCAGCGTAGCCCCAAATATGAGCGATGGCGGCGTATCAGAGCCCCTGCAAAGTGCCAGTGGCTACCACGTTATTCAGCTGCTGGAGAGCCGTGGCCTTAACGAGACCGTCGCACAAACTCGCGCCAGCCACATCTTGTTAAAACCATCGGCGATTCGCAGCGAGGCACAAACCCTCAGCTTGGCGAAAGAACTGCGCCAGCGAGTGCTCAATGGCGACTCCTTCCGCGACCTTGCCAAGGAATACTCCGAAGACATCGGCTCCGCCCAGGAAGGAGGTGACCTTGGCTGGACGTCGCCGGGGCAATTGGTTCCCGAGTTTCAGCAAGCCATGGAAGACACCGCCATCGGCGATATCAGTGAGCCAGTGAAAAGTAACTTTGGCTGGCACATTATTAAAGTGGTGGATAGACGCCAGCAAAACGTCAGCCAAGACTTGCGCAAGCGCATGGCTCGCAATGTCTTGCACGAGCGTAAATACCAAGACGAACTGGATATCTGGCTGCGTAAAATCCGCGCTGAAGCTTACGTCGATATCAAGCTCTAATGTTGCCGCGTATCGCCATTACGCCGGGCGAGCCCGCAGGGGTTGGCCCGGAGCTACTTATTCAAATTGCTCAGCAAGAGTGGCCCGCAGAGTTGGTGGCCTACGCCGACCCGGCGCTGCTCACTGAGCGCGCCTCGGCGCTCGGCTTGCCCATCTCGCTCAGCCCCTTCGACGCCGCGTCACCCCGCCCCCATCAGCCGGGACGCATCAGCATTGCCCCGGTTGCGTTAGCTGCACCGGCGCAACAGGGGGTATTGAATACGGCCAACGCCGACTATGTTTTAGCCTGTCTGCGCGCGGCAACCGACGCCTGTTTACACGGCGAGTGCCAGGCCATGATGACGGGGCCCGTGCAAAAATCGGTCATTAACGACGCCGGCATCGCCTTCAGCGGCCACACAGAGTTTCTCGCCGAGCGCTGCCAGGTAGAAAAAGTGGTGATGATGCTGGCCAGCGCTGCAATGCGCGTGGCGCTGGTGACAACCCATCTGCCGCTAAGCGCCGTGCCAGCGGCGATCACCTCCCTTGAACTGGAGCGTACCCTCGATATTCTTCACCGCGAGTTGCGTGAACGCTTTGGCTGCCAACAACCGAGAGTGTTAGTGTTGGGCTTAAACCCCCACGCTGGCGAAGGCGGCCACATGGGACGGGAAGAAATAGAGACGATAGAACCGGTATTGGCGAGCTATCGCGCCAAAGGCTGGCAATTGATTGGCCCGCTTCCCGCCGACACAGCCTTCACACCCCGCCACTTAGAGCAGTGTGACGCGGTATTGGCGATGTATCACGACCAAGGGCTGCCGGTACTGAAATATCAGAGTTTCGGCCAAGCCGTTAATATCACCCTGGGCCTGCCCATTATTCGCACCTCTGTCGACCACGGCACGGCACTTGACCTTGCCGGCAGCGGGCGCGCAGACCCGGGCAGCATGGCAACAGCCATGCGCTATGCTATTGATATGGCCGGCCACGCAGCGAGCAACACACTATGAGTACTCATCGCGCCCGCAAGCGCTTTGGCCAAAACTTCCTGCACGACCGCGGCATTATTCAAGGGATCGTGCGTGCAGTTACACCGCGAGAAAATCATCGCTTACTGGAAATCGGCCCCGGTCAGGGCGCCATCACCGCCGAATTGCTGGCCAGCGGCTGCCAACTGCATGTGATTGAGCTGGACCGCGATTTGATCCCGATCCTGGAAGAGAAATTCGCGACCCGCGACAACTTCCATCTGCACGAAGGCGACGCGCTCAAATTTGATATTGCCGCGCTGGCTGGCGATGCACCACTACGGGTGGTCGGCAACCTCCCCTACAATATTTCAACGCCGCTGATCTTTCACTTGCTCAGCGCCCAGCACCGCATTACCGACATGCACTTCATGCTGCAAAAGGAAGTTGTTGACCGCCTGGCCGCGCAGCCGGGCAGCAAGGCCTACGGACGACTAGGTATCATGGCGCAGTATTACTGCGAGGTAGAGGCCCTGTTTGATGTACCCCCCGAGTCGTTTTCGCCGCGCCCCAAGGTAATGTCCTCTATTGTTCGGCTCACCCCACACAAGACCCTGCCCTGCCCCGCAGACGATGTTAACGTCTTGCAGCGCGTACTCAGAGAGGCCTTTACCATGCGCCGCAAGACGCTGCGCAACAACCTAAAGAACACCCTCAACGATGAACAACTGCAGGCGCTGGGCCTCAACCCCGGCGCTCGCCCCGAGACACTCCAGTTGGCAGACTTCGTCGCCATTGCCAATTATATTAGTCGCAACCCCGTTTAATCAGGACCCGCATGCCAGACAGCAACCCCGTACACATTCAGGTTGAAAGCGAGTTTCTCGCCGACCAATCCGCACCGGAAGAATCGCGCTACGCCTTCGCCTATACCATTACCATCAACAATACTGGCGACGAGGCCGTGCGCCTGCTCAACCGCCACTGGATCATTACCGATGGCGACAATCAGGTTCAGGAAGTGCAGGGCGAGGGCGTTGTCGGTAAACAACCACTCATCGAGCCAGGCGAGTCCTTCAGCTATACCTCGGGCGCCGTTATCGACACCGCTGTCGGCACGATGGAGGGCAGTTACGAGATGATCAGCGCCTCTGGTCGGCGTTTTATCGCCCCCATCGGTATCTTCTCACTCGCCCAGCGCTCGGCGCTGCACTAAGAGCCCCGTGGCGCGCTACGCAGTTGGAGACTTGCAGGGTTGCCTACAGCCACTGCTGTGCCTGCTCGATGAAGTTGCCTTTAATCCTGCCCGCGACGAACTTTGGCTCGTTGGCGATCTGGTCAACCGTGGCCCCGACTCGCTAGACACCCTGCGCTATCTGTACCGTATTCAAGACAGCGTAAAGATCACCCTGGGGAATCACGACCTCCACTGCCTGGCGCTGGCCCGTGGCTTCACTCAAAAAGGGCGCCACCCCAGCCTGGAGGCCTTACTCAAGGCTCCAGAGCTCGCCACGCTGATGGACTGGCTACAACAGCAGGCGCTGGTGCTCCGCAGCGATGACGGGCGCTATGTCATGAGCCATGCCGGGATACCGCCGCTATGGACCACACAGCAGGCACTTGCGCTGTCGGCAGAGCTGGAAAGCACCTTGCGCAACCCCACTGAAGCGGCCCAGTTTTTTCGCCACATGTACGGTAACGCGCCCGCCCTCTGGCACGACGACCTACAGGGCCATGACAGACGGCGCTGTATTACCAATTACCTGACCCGCATGCGAATTTGTAGCGAGCAGGGTGAGTTGGAACTGACATTCAAAGGCGCGAGGCAGGACATCCCGCCGCCCTACCGCCCCTGGTTTGAATGGCCACAACCGGCGCGCAGCGAAATACAACTATTCGGCCACTGGGCCGCGCTGGAAGGCCGCACCGAAAACCCGAACATCATTGCCTTAGACAGCGGTTGCGTCTGGGGGCGGCACATGACGCTGCTAAATATGGAGAGCGGCGAGCATCACCGCTGCGACTGCCCCAGCCATTAAGCCCCCACTTCCCAGCAACCAAGAAATAGCGGAGTATGCCACCCTATGGACATCTATTTAGTCGGCGGTGCAGTCCGCGATGAACTGCTGGGCTACCCCTTCCATGAACGCGACTGGCTGGTGGTCGGTGCGACGCCAGAGACCTTGCTCAAACAGGGCTATGAGCAAGTTGGCAAAGACTTTCCGGTGTTTTTGCACCCCGAAACAAAAGAAGAGTATGCGCTGGCGCGCAGAGAACGCAAAACCGCCGCAGGCTATCACGGCTTTCAGTGTGAATTTGGCCCGGAAGTCTCCCTTGAAGATGACCTACTGCGCCGCGACCTGACCATCAATGCCATCGCCAAAAGCGCTGCCGGCGACATTATCGACCCCTACAATGGCCGCAGGGATATTGAGCGTCGCCTGCTTCGCCACGTTTCACCCGCCTTCAAAGAAGACCCCTTGCGTATCTTTCGCGTGGCGCGCTTTACCGCCCGCTACGCCCACCTGGGCTTCACAATCGCCGATGAAACCCGCGCGCTGATGCGCGAAATGTCGACGCCGCAAGAGCTGCAGGCCTTAAGCCCGGAACGCATATTGGTAGAGATCAACAAAGCGCTCAGTGAACGCACACCCACTGCCTTCTTTAACGCCTTACTGGACTGCCAGGCACTGCCCACCTTGTATCCGCAATGGGCTTCCAGCCTGGACAGCGACTTGCTCGGTGCGCTGGACACTTCTGCCAACGCCCCACTCCAAGGCCCTGAGGTCCGCTTTGCACTGAGCTGCAGCAAGCTCGACACCACCGCTAGCCTAAAATTGTGCAAACAACTCCACGCCAGCAAAGCGGCTAGCCAGCTAGCGCAGCTCGGCGCGAGCTTGCTGCCGCTCTCTACAGCACTGGGCAGCCAGCCCAGCGCGGAGTGTGTGTTAGCGATACTGGAGAAGCTAGACTATCTGCGACGCCCACAGATATTGACGGAATTTTGCCAGCTTGCCGACTTGCGCGGCGAAAGTGGTGACTACCTGAATTTACTGACCCAAGCGGCTGATACCTTAGCGAAGATTAACGCTCAAGACTTTATCGCCAAGGGGATAACCGGCGCCGCATTGGGCAAAGCCCTGAGAAACGCCCGACTGGAGCAGTTGCAGCAGTTTATCAATGCAGCTTAATCAGACGCGATCGCCGCGCTCAATCACAATGCCAACTTCCTCGGCATAGTGCAGCGCGTCGGGCTTGGCTAACCGCAAGCGCAACCACGGTACACCGAACTCTTCACGAACAAGCATCGCGCAGCGCTCAGCGAGCGTTTCCACCAGCTTGAATTCACTGCCGCGAATAAACCCGCACAGACGCTCGCTTATGGCCTGATAGTCCAGCGTCAAGGCAATATCTTCGGAGGCCGCGGCAGCACGGATGTCATAGCCCAGCTCCAGGTCCAGAATCACGGTCTGACGATGCGCGCGCTCGTAGTCGTGGATGCCGATAATGGTATCCACCTGCAACCCACGCACATACACAGTATCCATGACGACTAGCGCTCCAAACCCGGCAATTCATTCATTGGCCAACGCGGCTTAACCTGCACCGCCAGCGTTTCGCTCTGCCCCGCCAACAGGCGACAACAACCGGCGTAAGCGATCATTGCACCGTTATCGGTACAGTAAGCAGGGCGCGGATAATACACAGCTGCGCCAATTGTCGCCAGCCGCCCTTCCAAACGCTCACGCAGTGCTGTGTTGGCGCTCACCCCTCCGGCAATCACCAGCCGCTTCAAGCCCTCCTGCTTCAGTGCGCGCAGGCATTTAATAGTCAGCGTGTCGACCACCGCTTCCTGAAAAGCGGCGGCAATATCGTTGCGATCGCCGTCACTCAACTGCCCATCGACCCGACACTCGGCCACGGTATTTAAGGTGTAGGTTTTCAGGCCACTAAAGCTGAAGTCTAAGCCGGGGCGATTAACCATCGGCCGAGGGAAGGTAAAGCGGGACACATCACCCTGAGCAGCGGCCTTCGCCAACTGGGGGCCACCGGGATAGGGAAGGCCGAGCATCTTCGCGGCCTTGTCGAATGCTTCGCCGGCGGCATCGTCCAGCGACTCGCCTAACAAGCGATAGTTACCAATGCCATCCACACGAACAAGTTGTGTGTGACCACCAGACACCAATAACGCAATGAAAGGAAACTCCGGCGCGGTGTCCTCTAACATGGGCGCCAATAAATGCCCTTCCATATGGTGTACCGCCAATGCCGGCACGCCCCAGGCGTATGCCATTGCGCGCCCGGCGCAGGCCCCCACCATCAGCGCGCCAGCAAGCCCTGGACCAGCGGTATACGCTACGGCATCGATATCGCTGCCACGCAAATTGGCGCTATCCAGCACCTGGCGCACCAGCGGTAGCAATTTGCGAACATGGTCTCGGGACGCCAATTCGGGGACGACACCACCAAATTCCGCATGCAGCGCAATCTGACTATAGAGCGCATCGGCCAACAAGCCCCGCTCACTGTCGTAAATCGCCACACCTGTTTCGTCACAGGAGCTTTCTAGTCCCAGTACCCGCACAGCCTACCTATTTGCTCCACCGATTGAGCGCGCATGATACTGATTTCCACACAATGGCACCAGATAAGGCGCTTTTTACTTTGCATTTTCACAAATGAGCGTTTAGAATTCTGCGCCCTTGGAGTGCCACCTTTAGTTAATTGGGTGGACCGATTAGAATTCATTGCCAAATTTTATCAGGACAGGTTTAACGAATGCCTTCAGTCAAGATCAAAGAAAACGAGCCCTTTGATATCGCTCTGCGCCGCTTCAAGCGCTCTTGCGAAAAAGCCGGTGTACTCGCTGAGGTTCGCCGTCGCGAATTCTACGAGAAGCCCACAGCGGTTCGTAAGCGTCAGGCTGCGGCGGCGGTTAAACGCCACGCGAAGAAAGTCTCTCGCGAAATGAAAAAGCAGCAACGTCTCTACTAAGTTGCTCAGCGGGTGCGACCAGCACCTGCTTTCAGTGCGACAACGCGCTACCATAAATGGGCGGCTAAAAGCCGCCCGTTTTTGTGCCTGACACATTTATCTTTTCCGCCCTACTGCAGAGGACAGACACCATGAGCCTTAAGCAATCGCTGACTGACGCCATGAAAGCGGCTATGCGGGCGAAAGAGAAAGAGCGCCTGGGCGCCATTCGTTTGGTACTCGCTGAATTCAAGCGTATCGAGGTGGATGAACGCATAGAGGTCGAAGACGCGCGCGGCCTGGCCGTCCTCGACAAAATGTGCAAACAGCGTCGCGACTCCATTAGTCAGTATGAAGAAGCCGGGCGCACAGAGCTTGCCGAGCAAGAGCGCTTTGAAATGGCCATTATCCAGGAATTCATGCCCGCGCCGCTCAGCGACGAGGAGCTAGACGCACTGATTGATAAGGCTATTGCCGACAGCGGTGCAGACTCCGTAAAAGCCATGGGGCAGGTGGTCGCACTGGTCAAACCCGCCGCCCAAGGCCGCGCGGACATGGGCAGTGTGAGCCGCAAAATCAAAGAGCGACTCAGCCAATAATCGCCAGCTGGCTAGCCAAGCACGTGCCTGCTAGGCTAGCCATTCCGCCTTCGGAATAACGCCAGTGGCCGCAAAAGGACGCATCCCGCAATCTTTTATCGACGACCTGTTGTCGCGGGTGGATATTGTCGATGTTATTAACCGGCGCGTGTCGCTAAAAAAGACAGGCCGCAACTACACTGCCCGCTGCCCGTTTCACGAAGAGAAAACCCCCTCTTTCAGCGTTAATCCCGACAAGCAGTTCTACTACTGCTTTGGTTGCGGCGCAGCCGGCAACGCCATTGGTTTTATCATGGACTACGACCGCCAGGACTTTCCCTCGGCGATCGATAGCCTCGCCCATAGTGCCGGCCTGGAAGTTCCTCGCGAAGAGCTCAGCCCCCAGCAAGCACAGCGCCAGCAGCGCCGCAAAACGATTTACGACGCCATGGAACAACTGGCCGCGTTCTACCAAAACCAGCTGCGCCAGCACCCTCAAGCCCAACGCGCCGTCGACTACCTGAAACAACGCGGCCTCAGCGGACAAATCGCCCGCGACTTCGGCATCGGCTTCGCACCGCCGGGCTGGGACAATGTACTAAAGAGCTTTGGCAGCAACGACGAGTCACGCCAGCAACTGCTGGATGCCGGCATGCTGGTAGAAAAAGAGGACAGCGATAAAGTCTACGACCGCTTCCGCGACCGCATTATGTTTCCTATCCGCGACAACCGGGGCCGCGTCGTCGCCTTCGGTGGTCGCGTACTGGGCGACGACAAGCCCAAATACCTAAACTCCCCGGAAACCGACATCTTCCACAAAGGCCGCGAGCTATACGGCCTCTATGAAGCCAGGCAGTACAACCGCCAGCTCGAGCGGGTGATCATTGTCGAGGGCTATATGGATGTGGTCGCCCTCGCGCAGTACGGCATTCGCTGCGGCGTGGCGACCCTGGGCACTGCCAGCAATAGCGACCATTTGCGCACCGCCTTTCGCTACTGCAGTGAAATCGTGTTTTGCTTCGACGGCGACGACGCCGGCCGCCGAGCGGCGTCGCGAGCACTGGAAAATGCGCTGCCCACTATGGAAGACGGCCGCCGCATTCGCTTTTTATTCCTCGCCGAGGGCGAAGACCCCGACGACACCGTCAGACGCGTCGGCGGCCCCGGCTTTGAAGCACTGGTCGCCCGCGCCGCACCGCTGGAGGAGTACTTCTTCGACGCCTTCAACGACCGCCTTGACCCAGCCACCCTCGAGGGCAAAGCGGCACTCGCCAAACTCGCCACACCGCTGCTAGTTCAATTGCCGGACGGCGTGTTTCGCGAGCTTATGTTCGATGAGCTGGCCAAACGCAGCGGCCTGAGCCGCGCCGCACTCGACAAGCTGCGCGAGCGCAGCGAGGCAGAGGCCCAAACCGCTGCGCAACCGGGTGCCGCTGACGAAACGCCATCACCAGAACAACGCAAACCTAAAAACACGGACACTGAGCGCCTGCTCGGCAGCCTGCCGGACAACAAGCGCGACCCGGCACTGTTTGCACTAGCTATGTTGCTGTACGCCCCAGGGACCATCGCCGCCTCCACCACCGCACTGAAGGCCGCGCCGCCCTCGCGCACGAGCGAGCTGTTGGAAGAAATATTATCCCTGCTGCAAAAACGCCCGGAGTCCTCCACAGCCATGCTGCTCGGGCACTGGCACGGCCAGCCGCAATATTTACTGCTGACCGAAGCACTAAAAACCATTGAACTGCTGGGCGCCACCCTGGATGACCAGCGCGCCAAAACGGCTTTTTTTGACACCCTCAACTACTTCGAGGAGCGCCAGCGCGATCGCGACCTAGAAGTCCGCCTGGAGAGCCTTCGCGAGCGCGACGAAGTCGACAAAGGCCCCGACGGCAACTACGCTGAACTCAGTGATGACACCAAAGCTCAGCTCAAACACGTACAGCAACTGCTGGCCAATAAACACCAGCGCTAAGCGACGGCGGTAGAAATAGATAGGCAATTCTGAACAGAGCCTGTTTTTGCTGGTCGTAGACCATACAGCTGGGGTATAATACGCGGCTGTTTTTTCACCTGCACCTACGAGTATTTTGCAAGAATGAATGATTCCACTCATCAATCGCGCCTCAAACAACTCATTGCCAAAGGCAAGGAGCAGGGATACCTGACCTATTCCGAGGTTAATGACCACCTTCCCGAGGACATCTCCGATCCGGATCAGGTTGAAGAAATCATCCAGATGATCAACGACATGGGCATCCAGGTCTTTGAGCATGCACCGGATGAAGACACACTGATCATGACCGGCGGCGACTCCTCTGACGACATCGCCGCCGCCGAAGCTGCCGCCGCACTGGCCGCAGTGGAAACCGAAACAGGTCGCACCACCGACCCTGTTCGCATGTACATGCGTGAAATGGGCACCGTCGAGCTGCTGACGCGCGAAGGCGAGATCGTTATCGCCAAGCGCATCGAAGAAGGCATCCGCGATGTGATGGCCGCACTGGCCTACTACCCAGGCATCGTCCCAAGCGTACTGGCCGAGTACGACAAAGTTGCCGCCGAAGAGCGCCGCTTGGGCGATATCATGAGCGGCTACCTCGACCCCGCCGACAACGTGCCCTCGCCACAGGCGCAGGCCGCTGCCGCAGCGGAGTCCAGCGACGACGATGAAGAAACCAGCTCTGGCCCCGATCCAGAAGAGGCGCGCGTCCGCTTTACTGCCTTGCAAAAACAGCAAGACAAAGTCGAGAAGAGCATCGCCAAGAACGGTCGCTACAGCAAGCAAACCGCGAAAGAGCTGGCGGCACTGGGCGAACTGTTTAAGTTCTTCAAACTGACGCCCTCCATGTTCGATCCGCTGATTGAAGAAGTGCGCACCACGCTCAGCTCAATTCGCGCGCTCGAAAAAGAAATTATGCTGATCTGCGTGAAAAACGTCGGTATGGATCGCAAAGAGTTTATCCGCAGCTTCCAGGGCAACGAAGCCAATGCTGACTGGGTGGACGAGCACAGCAGCAAATACCCGGCACTGGCCGACTACAAGCCGACGCTGGCGCGAATCCAGTCGCGCATTGCGGCCATTGAAGAGCGCCAGGATCTGACGATTTCCGACATTAAAGAAATCAACCGTCGCATCTCTATCGGCGAGGCGCGAGCGCGTCGCGCGAAGAAAGAGATGGTTGAGGCGAACCTGCGTTTGGTTATCTCTATCGCGAAGAAATACACCAACCGCGGACTTCAATTCCTGGATCTGATTCAGGAAGGCAATATCGGCTTGATGAAGGCCGTAGATAAATTCGAATACCGCCGCGGCTATAAGTTCTCAACTTATGCCACCTGGTGGATTCGTCAGGCGATTACCCGTTCAATCGCCGACCAAGCGCGCACTATCCGTATTCCCGTGCACATGATCGAAACCATCAACAAGCTAAACCGTATTTCTCGGCAGATGCTGCAAGAGATGGGCCGTGAGCCGACCCCAGAAGAACTGGGCGAGCGCATGGAAATGCCTGAAGATAAAGTTCGCAAAGTGCTGAAGATCGCCAAAGAGCCGATCTCCATGGAAACGCCAATTGGCGACGATGAAGACTCGCACCTGGGCGACTTCATTGAGGACACCACGATCTCCTCGCCGGTAGACTCAGCCACGGGTGAAGGCCTACGCGAAGCAACCAAAGATGTATTGGCAGGGCTTACCGCCCGCGAAGCCAAAGTGCTGCGCATGCGTTTCGGTATCGATATGAACACCGACCACACCCTCGAAGAGGTCGGCAAACAATTCGATGTTACCCGTGAGCGGATTCGTCAGATTGAAGCCAAGGCGCTGCGTAAACTGCGTCACCCTACGCGCTCAGATCATCTGCGCAGCTTCCTCGACGAGTAAACCTCTGTAGCGGCGGCTCCTGCGAGCCGCCCTTGTCAGCCCCGAAAACAGCGGAAGAACGACCTTGTTAGCTCGCACATTACGCCATGTTACTGTTTGCCTGACGCTCGCTATTACCGCTTGCGGATCAACGCCGGAAGAGGCACCCGCTCCACCAGTTATGGATGAGCATGCAGTGCAAGCAAAGCAGCTGGAAGAGGCCTTGCAAACTGCGATCAACTTCGTCAACAAAGGTCACTTTTACGTGGCCGAAGACCAACTCAGCACACTCGCACACGAGCCGCGTAACGCCACCCGCATCCGCCAGCAAGCGCTCAGTTATCTAACCCTGCTTTACCTGAACAAAGACAACCCACGGGCCAGCACCGCGCGCGCCACCCGCAGCCTGGATCAGCTCAATGTGTTGCATAACGGCCGTCAGAACGAACAGACCGTATTGTTTGAAGCACTGGGCTATGCCCTTGAAGCCCGCGTTCTGCTTGAGCAAGCCCAGCGCCAGGCAGACATTTCTCAGCAGCGCCAGCAACAGCTTGAGCAAGAAGTTCAAGCCCTACAACTGGCCTTAGACAAGCTCCGCCAGCTGTCGCTGCAATAACGCCCTACTGCCCCGCCCGCCGTAAATAAAGCGCCAACTGCTGCTCAAGTACACTGGTGTCTTCTTCGGTTCGTGCAAGCATGATCGGCACAGACCGCCACTGACCGCCTCGCAGCTCTGACAAGAACTCACCAACGCCTTGCTCGTCGGCATGTGGCCCCACCACAAATAACTGCCACGGTCGCTCCGCCAGCATACTGCGCGCCTGTTCAACCGACTCCGCTTGATACACTCGCCAATATTGCGCACCCGGCGACTTGGCGATCACCTTCGCCAGCACTCCGCCCTGCTCCAACAGCATTAGGTTCCCGGCCGCGCCCGCAGGAATTAGCTCGCGCACTGCCGCCGTCAGCTCTTCGCGCTCCACAGGCTTCACCAGATACTCATTGGCGCCCAGCAACAGGCCGAGGTCGCGCTCGTTCAACATCGACTGCATGAGCACCGGCACCGAGCTCAGCTCTGCGTCGCTGCGCAGCGCATGCAGCACTTGCCAGCCATCCATAACCGGCATCATCACATCGAGCACAATCAGGTCTGGGCGCTGCTGGCGAGCCTGCGCCAAGCCATCTGCACCGGAGCTAGCGAGGCGCACACCGTAGCCCTCTCGCTGCAGGTGGCGGCGAACAATCTCCTGAGTATTACTGTCGTCATCAATAACCAGCACATCGGCCAATTCCTCACCGACCACCGCAGCCTGCATCGCGCTGCTTTGCTCGCCGTTAACAGGCAATTTAAGCAAAAAGCGGCTGCCCTCCCCCTCGCGACTCTCCGCGCTCAGGCTGCCGCCCAGCAGCTCGGCAAACTTGCGCGAAATGGTTAAGCCCAGGCCTGAGCCGCCATATTGTTTCGTTGTCGACAAGTCGGCCTGTACAAACGCGTCGAAGACTTTTTCCAACTGCTCCTGGCTCATACCAATGCCGCTGTCAGAGACTTCAAAGCACAGCTCGTCGGGCGCCTCTTGCTCCGCCCAGACTTTCAAGCGAATATCGCCACCGCGGGTGAACTTGGCAGCGTTACTCAGCAAATTCAGCAACACCTGGCGCAGGCGCGTAACGTCAGTGCGCAGCGGCGTTTCTTCCACGTGATAACTGCAGTGAAGGCGGTTATTATTTTTTGCGACCAATGGCTGAGCGGTTACCTCAACATCGCGCAGCACCGAGGTGAGTTCCACCGTCTCCCAGAACACCGCCATGCGCCCGGACTCGATCTTGGATATATCCAGTACATCGTTGATCAACGTAAGTAAGTGCTTACCGGCGAGCTGCACCTTCTCTAAGTCCGCTTGAAGCTGTTCGGCCGGGAGCTGGGGGTCGTCCTCGATCTCCTCAAGCAACATCTCCGAATAGCCAATAATCGCGTTCATCGGCGTGCGAAGCTCGTGACTCATATTCGCCAGAAAACCGCTTTTCGCCTGGTTTGCGGCATCGGCGCGGCGGCTGGCCTCGCGCACCCGCGCCATGGCATTGCGCAGGTTGGACGCCATCTCGTTAAAGGAGGTTGCCAACTGGCCGAATTCGTCATGCCCCATATCCGCAATGCGGTAGTTAAAGTTGCCGCTACCCCACTCAGCGGTGCCTTTCTGCAATTGGCGGATAGAGCGACGGGTATAGCGCGTCATGTAATACCCGAGTACGAAGGTCACAATCAGTGCCAGTAAAAACACCGCCAGTGCCACCTTGTTGGTGAGGCTAACAATGTCCTTCAGTTTGGCATTAATTTCATCGGAGCGAATAAGGAGCAGGAGTTCGTTTTCGCTCAGCTGACGGCTGATGCGCAGGTAATACTCCGCCAACTCACTGGGGGCCTGCAGGGCCTCGGCATCGCCGTCACCCCGCTCCGTCGCCATCACATAGCGCTGCCACCCATCCAGCAGCGTATCCACGCGCAGCGGCGCGAAATCCTCAGGCCGCATAAACTCCTTCAGGTCGCGGCTAAGCTGGCGCTGCAGAGCGCGCAATTGCTCAAGGGCCTGCAAGATCTCGTTGCGCTCATCTTCGCTCAATTGCTGGTTGGCCGCGGACTGATTAAGCGCTTCGACCACGCGCATTTTTCGCTGCAGGCCGTAGAGCTGCTGGCTGAAGGCATTCATTTCTGCCTGGGTATTGATCACGCTTTGCAGCAGCCAGACATTGCGGCGGCGGCTATCGTTGCCCCATACCTGCACGAGCACACTGCCGAGCGATAGCAGCAAAATTGCGACGAATGAAAAGGTCAGGCGGCGTGTAAAACTCATTCGCCGGACTCGAGTAAGGCATCGATCTTCGAGAGTAAGCGAGGCAGATCAACCGGCTTAGTATCGTAGTCGTCACAACCGGCCTCCATTGCCCGCATCCGGTCGTCGGCCATGGCATGAGCTGTGAGCGCTATTAATGGAATGCCCTGCAGCGCCGGATCGGCCTTCATTTCTCTGGCCACCTGCCAGCCATCTTTTACCGGCAAGCTCATATCCAATAGCAACAGGTCTGGCCCATGCTCCCGGCTCATATCAATACCTTGCTGGCCATCTACCGCAAGCAATACATCGTAACCGCGACGCTGCAAACGCCGGCTCAGCATATCCCGGTTCATTTCATTGTCTTCTACCAACAACAGGGTGGCCATATCACATCTCTTTAATAGGCTTACTTAGCATTGCGGCTATCCAGCGCCAACAACTGCGCGTGTAAACTGGGGTTAACCGTCATTCTCAATTCGTAGTTTCCCGCCTCTTTACCGACAATCTTGCCGTACAAAGAAAGCGCACCGTCGGACGAAAACAAGCAGACGTCGACCGGCAATTGCAGCGCTGTGTCGCAGGCCACCAGCAGCGCATTATCGCGACATGCGTGCAGGGTTACCGGGAGGCGCTCAGCCCCCAAACGCTTATCCACCAGCACGCTCATATGCATTGCTATCGGTTGCGCATACTGGTGCCAGGACTCGTCTCTGCCCTCCAGTAACAGGTCGTAAGGCAGGCCAACACCCAGCACTTCACTGAGTTCCAACGGCTCGTCGAGTCCCTTCACCGATACGCTAATACGCTTGCCGCACAGTACTTCAACACGGCTAAATGCCAGGGTGCTGGGCGATACGAGGATCTGGCCAGCAGCGGTGCACGACTCAATGCGCGAGGTTAGGTTCACGTTGTGCCCCACCACACCGTACTTGCTGCGCAACTCGGAACCGATATTGCCCGCAATAACATCGCCGGTATTCAAGCCGATGCCAATTTCAATCGCTGGCAGGCCCTCGGCCACATTGCGCGCATTCACCTTAGCCATGCCCTGCTGCATGGCCACTGCGCAGGCCAGCGCTCGGTCGGCGTCATCATCTTCCCGCAGCGGCGCACCGAAAACGGCCAAAATGCCATCGCCGACAAACTCATCCACCGTGCCGCGATATGCTTGGATCACCTCAGTCATCACCGCCAGATAGTTGTTCAATAGGCTTACACAGCGCTCAGGTTCTAACTGCAAACTAATGGTGGAAAAGTCGCGAATATCGGCCATCAACACCGTCACACGGCGCAGCTCGCCGCCCAGCGTCAGCCCATCGTTGTCATCCAGCAGGCGCTGAACAATCTCATCAGATAAATAGCGGCCAAAGACTTTGCGGATAAACCGCTGGCTCTTCTCCAGCTCGGCGAGATACTCCCGTTCGCGATCCTGCCAGGCCTTGCGCTCCAGCAGTGCCGACACCCTGGCGTTCAGCAGCGTGGCATTAACGGGCTTGATCAAGTAATCACTGGCGCCAGCATCGATGCAATGAATCGCGCCAACTTCATCCTGCACACCACTGATCACCACCACTGGAATGCGTCGCAGTTCCTCATCATCACGAATAGCCTGCAGTACCTCGTAGCCATTCAACCCCGGCATCACCAGGTCCAACAACACGAGATCCGGCCGGGCGCTGCGCATAACCTCCAGGCAGCGCTCGCCACTCGCCGCCTCCACTACCAGATAATCCTGGCGCTGCAATTGCTGCGCGATAAGCTCTCGTCCACTGTCGTTATCATCAACCACTAAAATAGTCGCCGGCTCGGCGCTGCGCGGCCCCGACGACAAACCTCGGCGAAAGCTCTTAAAAATTGCCGATACCGGATCCGTATCATCGCTTTGCTGGTTGGGGCGGCGAAATTTTTCCAGCGCTACGTGGAATTGTCGGGATAAGTCAGCAATTTCTCGCAATGCCCCTGCCTGCGGTGCATCGTCGGCCAAGTCATCCAATACAATTTCCAGGTAGCCTTCGACCACGCCAATATGATTGCGCTGGTCATGGCGAAGCCTTGCCAATGCAGTGTCGTCATCGTGTTCGCCAGCGGCGCTAAGGGAAGCCTCCAGCGCTTGCAGAGCACCGACCACGCGCTCCAGATCCGCCAGCACATCGGGCTGGCCCTGCAACTCAGCGACCACCGAAGACAAGCGGCTGCGCATCGCCGCCAAAGAGGCATACAAGCTTTGGCGAACATCGTCCAAGTACGCCTTCTCTATGCGTTGTTGATCTTTCAAAATAGACTCCGCGCCAGCGTGGTTAGGCCAATTATGGCAGCACCGCTGTAAAATTACACAGAGAATAACGCCAGCGCTCGACTGTCGCTGGCATTGCAGACAAGGCATCTTTATAATGCGCGCTTGGTCAAAAGCTGGCATCAATGACGGCTTGGCAACCACCCTCTCGGGGCCCGTAGCTCAGTTGGTTAGAGCATCCGACTCATAATCGGCAGGTCGACAGTTCAAGTCTGTCCGGGCCCACCATCCACACCCAATCTCTTTAGGCGAGCGCCCTCTTAAAGCTTGCAACTTATCCAAATACACTAGGGAATTGCTCTGGACACATGTAGGCGACAGTTGTGTTGATCCGCAGCGTCTGACGCTCCCATCAAATCGCCCGAACAGGCGCCGAGCGAATTCGCTTAATGCGCGAAAACGTGGCGCTGAATACGCTGCTGGAGAGCGCGGTCAAAGCGTCGAGTGTGCTAACGGCCGACAACCACGTCGCGATACACACCGAATTTGATCCTGCCATTCCCAACTTACTACTCGACCCGGCAAGAATTCGTCAGCTATTAATAATACTCATCGACAATGCCCGACGCTTTAGCTCCTCACAGGGACGCATTCACCTGCAAACAAAACGCGAAGACCAAAACGTTGTGATCACCGTTGAAGAACAGGGGCCGGGCATCGACCCTCAGGAATTGCCCTATATCTTTGACCGGTTTTTTCGCGGCAGCTCGGCCAATAGTCGCGACGCCCATCATTGAGACCCGGCGCGGCGTGGGCTATCGCTTGCTCAGCCCGGTAAACGACTAGGGCGCCTCCCCAACGGCTGTTCAGCCACCGCCCTCTTCGCGACTCTCACGGCATTGCCGGGAACTGGCTGGAGTCGTGCAGCAACGCATCTTTGTTTACAATGCGCCCCCGTGCGCAAATCAGCCAGGCAGGAAGTGGCTAGGCACTGATGCGAGCGCCGCATGTTTATTGGAGCCCCCATGAAGAAAGTTATCGTCATCGCGATAGTGTTCGCTGCGTATGTCGCCGCATCGCCCTACCTCACCGCATACCAACTGTTCACGTCTGCAGAAAACAAGGATGCCGAGGCGCTGGCCGAAAACATCGAATTCCCGATCCTGCGGGAAAACGTAAAAAGCCAGTTAAACGCCTCCCTTTCGCAGCAGCTCGCCAGCGCGGGTAATGACAACCCCTTTGCCGCCATGGGCGCCGCATTTGGCTCGGTGGTCGTCAACTCCATGGTGGATGCGTTCGTCACCCCTGAAGCGATTGGCCGCATGCTCGACACCAACGAGGGCCAGCAAGCCAAAAGCCGCGAACAACAAGAAGCGCAAAAAGCAGAATTCAGAGAAAATTTCAAAGACGCTAAATTGGCATACGCCGCCTGGGACACTTTTCATATCACGCTGCATGAGGGCACTGCAGAGCAAAGTATTTTCGTATTAAGCCGGCGCGACTTTGGCTGGAAACTGACAAATATTATAATGAACTTTTAATGCCCAATAACTTGCTAAGCCTACACCACATTAACTGCACCGACCCGGTTCTCGTCCCGAAGCCACCAATCAAGCAAGCGGGTACCCTCTGCGTTAGAGGCTTGCCCTAGCGACACCCCGCGAACTGTCACCAAGGCGACAATTACACACCGCCCCTTTTGATATGATTCAGCCCGAAAGCGCGATTGCTGCGCCCGACTAATAACTAAAGGGTTTCATCATGCGACTGTTTAAGACTTTGCTGCTGTCACTGCTGGTGGTGGTTGCCATCGCACTGTTTCTTCTCTCCCGGCCGTTGAGCCCCGTAGGCCCGCAGCTGGCGGCAAACACGCCGATCAACCCCGACACAACCACGCTGCGCAACGCCGTTGTTGTCGGCAGCAACTGGGATGGAACGGCCGAAGTTTTCGACCCGGAGACCTTTGATGTGCTGGCGCGTTTTAACTTAGTGCCGGATATCGACGAGCGCTTCGCCGAGATTAATGACAGCCTGTACCGCCGAATTGCCGCTCGTTTTATTCGCCACGTCATTGGTGAAGGCAACGACCAGTTGGTCGACGACTTGTTTCCATCTAAAGATGGCCGCTACCTCTATGTGTCGCGCCCCAGCCTTGCCGATGCCATCGCCCTGGATGTGCTGACCGGGAAAATTGCCTGGCGCACCAAAGTGAAAGGTGTGCGTTCCGATCACGCAGCGCTGTCGCCGGATGGCAGTATTTTCCTGATTTCCGCCTCAACAGGGGGCGTTGTACATGCCATTGATACCGCCACCGGTGAGATCGTCGACAATTTCTATCCCGGTGATCAGCCCCATGAAAGCAACTACTCCAAAGACGGCCAGCGCATTTATCACGCCTCGATTGGCCGAGTGTTCGTCCCCACCACTTCTGACTGGCTGGATTGGCTGAAGGGCGAGCGACGCTTTGTGATAGCCGACGCCAACAGCTACGAAGTGCTCAACACCATTGATATGCGCGAAAAGCTCGAAGAGTACGGCATGGACTGGGTGGACTCAGCAGTGCGGCCGATGGCGGTAATGCCCGATGAGAGCTTTGCCTACCTGCAAATCTCCTTCTTTCATGGCTTCTTCGAATACGACCTGAAAGCGCACCGCATCACCCGTCACATCGACCTGCCAGTGCCGCCGCAAATTGCCGCCCTGCCACTGCGCAAATACCAGCTTAATTCCGCCCACCACGGGCTGGCGCTGAATCACGCTGGCACCAAGCTATGCGTCGCGGCCACCATGTCCGGTTATGCCGCGATCGTTGACCGGGAAACCTTCGAATACAAAACCGTTACCCTGTCAGAGCAGCCGCTTGGCTCCAAGCCGTATTGGTCTACAGAAAGCGAAGACGGCCGACACTGCTATGTATCCAGTAGCGAGCAGGATCGCGTGGTCGTCATCGACTTCGAAACCGCCGAACAGGTCGCCAGTGTGCCCGTCGGCAACCATCCCCAGCGCATTCGCACCGGCCAGCTACTGCTCGCCAACCCACAATAACGCCGCTGCCGCCAATGCCCGGTCGTTGGCGGCAGCTCAAGCACAGAGATTCCCTATAGCCGGAAACCGCTCTCCGGCTTCCCGCCACCCCTTCCGGCCTTATGGCCCCCGTTTGCAAACGGATAATTAATTCACTGGTAATTTATATTGTGAAGTAAACAGGTATCCTCTCCCCCTTGAGGAAGAGGACGAACAATGAATATAAAACCGTGGCTGCTGCTGGCAATCGTCAATTTTCTATCCGCCTGTTCCGAGCCACCACCGCCCGTGCCCGAGGCTGCCGTTGAGCAGCTATCCGTCAACGTAAAACGCTTCCCCGCCGTCCCCTGGTCTTACCCACTGGAAACCTCCGGAGTACTGCAGTCGGCGGAAACGGTCGATATTGCTGCAGAGGCTGCCGGCGTGGTAACAAAAGTGCTCGTCAAAGAAGGCCAAGCGGTTCAGCAAGGCCAGCTGCTCATGCGCCTGGACAACGAGAAGCAAAATTTGCGTGTCGAGCGCGCCCGTGCCATTCGCGCCAGCAGTGAAGCCGATATGGATCAGGCGCAGCGGCAATGGCAAAAATTCAGCCAATTACGCGAAACCGGCGCGGTCTCTGATGACCAGTTGGACAATGCGCGCTCCCACTACGACGCGCTGAAAGCGCGCTTCCAATCTGCGCAAGCGGAGTTAGAGCTGGCGCAGCGTGAACTCGCCGACCGAGACATACGCAGCCCGATCGCCGGTGTGGTTGACGGTGAGCCCATAGAGCAAGGCGAGCGCGTACAACCGGGGCAGGCACTGATCGAAATTCAGGCTCAGGAAGCCCTGCAAGTCACCACATGGGTCAACCAGGCCGAAGTGAATCAGCTAAAGTTGGGCACCCCCGTGGAGGTGCGCAGCGATGCCAGCAATAAGGTGTACCGCGCCAGAGTAGAGGCGATTGCCCAGTCAGCCCACCCCCGCACGGGAAACTTTGAAGTAAAGTGTCGCCTGTCCGACGCCGATGTACTGCTTAGAGAGGGCATGTCAGCCAGTGTGCGCATAGACGTTGAAAGCAACCGTAAAGTGCTCTTTATTCCTCGCACAGCCGTGGTCGACAGACACCGTAAGGCGGTTGTTTTTGTGGTCAACCAAGGAATCGCCGAGCGTCGCGAGCCGCGCTTTGGCCTACCCAGTGGCGACGAGATTCCGGTGTTGTCTGGCCTCGAGTCCGATGAAATGCTGATCCTTTCTCCCCTGGAACTGATTACCGACGGGCTAGCCGTTACTGTCGAGACTCAGCCATGAAGTCCTTTTACGCTTGGTTTATCGACCGCCCCCTGATCGTCAATCTGGTGATGATCATGGGCATTTTGCTGGGTTTTTACAGCCTGCAAACCGGCGCCATTAAAAGCGCCCCCGACCTGTCCAACGGCCGCTTTTCCATCACCACGCTGCGGCCCGGCGCCAGCGCCGAGAAAATGGAGCTCAGCGTTACCGTGCCGCTGGAGGAAGAGCTGGAGTCTGTCGACGGTATTCGCGAACTGCGCTCGAATAGCGCCGAAGGCATGTCGCTGATTCAGGTCAACGCCGACCCCGAGGCAGATAAGGCGCAGCTGGCCGAAATGGCCAGAGACCTGCAGCGCGCCATAGACCGCGCCCAATCCCGCCTGCCGACAGACCTGCTGGAAAAACCCTTGCTGGTGGAAGCCAAGTCAGCAGACTTCCCTGTGGCCATCGTGATGCTGTACGGCCAAGCACCGGAAGCCACACTGCGCAAACTGGCGCGCTCGCTGCAAGATCAATTGCGCTCGCTTCGCGGAGTTCGCGGTGTCGACCGCCTGGGCTATCGCGACCGCGAAATACATATTCAACTCGACCCGCTGAAACTGGACCGCCTTGGCGTGTCCTACGCAGAAATAGAACGCGCCATCAAAAGCCGCAATGTCACTGAAACGGGCGGCTCGCTGGCCTCCTTTGTCGGGGAGCAAGACATCGTTGCGGTGGGCGAGTTTAGCGAGCCCAAAGAAGTCGCCTCGGTGATCGTGCGAAGCGACGGCTACGGCAACCACCTGCGAATAAAAGATCTGGCAAAAGTGACCGAGGGCTTTTCCGAAGCCACCGTCTCCTATTACAAGGGCGGCTTGCAGGGCATTGTGCTCACCGTTCGCGCGCAGGCAGACAGCAACGACCTGACGCTGTCGGAAGATATTAAAAGCCTGCTCAATACATTTAGGAAAAACCTGCCCAGCACCGTGCAGTTATCGGTCGTCGACGACGGCGCCGATATCACCAAGGTGGTGATCTCTACCCTGCTGGACAACGCCATGCTGGGCGCGATCCTGATCACCCTGGTGCTGTTGTTCTTCTTCCCCTGGCGCTCGACCTTCTGGGTTGTCGTCGGCATACCCGTCGCCGTGCTGCTCGGCATCGCGCTAATGCCGATCTTTGGCGTGACCTACAACACCGTCGCCTTCGTCGCCATCATTCTAATGCTCGGCCTGCTCGTGGATGACGCCATTGTCACCAGCGAGAGCATCTACAGCCATTTTGAGTCAGGCATGTCGATTCGAGACGCTGCCGTGAATGGGGTAAACAGTGTTTCCAGCCCGGTTATTACCGGTGCCTTAACCACCGTGTTTGCCATGATGCCCCTGCTCCTGATCGGCGGGGAAGACGCCAAGTTTATGTGGGTGATCCCGGCAACCGTCGTGCTGATTATTCTCGCCTCGCTTTTCGAATGTTTGATTTTACTGCCCTCCCACATCGCCGAATCGCTGAAACGCGCCGAGGCCGGGCGCGACAAGGCAAGCTGGTTTCGCCATGTGCAACACTTCTATGCCGCCACCCTGACGCCCATGCTGAGGCGACCTATGATCGCTATGTCGGGTGGGCTGGCACTCTTTTTCCTGTCCATCGTCATGCTCTCGCATTACCTGCAGTTTGAAAGCTACCCCGACACCGATGCCACCGACATCACCATTGGTATCGAGATGCCCGCAGGCACGACTATCGATACCACGGCCGCCGTGATCAACCGCATTGAGCAACGCGCGCTGGAGACCATTCCCGATGGCATTATCACCGGCCACTTCTCTGTTGTTGGTGAATGGAACGATCCAAATAGCGACGATATGATCCAAGTAAAATCTCCGTCGCTGGGTAAAGTGCAACTCACCCTGGTGTCCGGGCGACACCGGGAGCTTAGCGCCGCCGAGATTCGCGACCGCCTCAAGCAACTGCGGCCGGAGTTTACACAGGCGATACGCTTTGTCGTCGACATTGAAAACGAGCAACCGCCGGTGGGTACGCCGGTTGAAGCGCGGGTGATTGCCCACTCCGACGAAGTGCGCGGCGAAATTGCCGACGCGCTGATGACCTGGCTGAGCGAACAGCGCGGTGTTACCGAGGTATGGACCAGCTACACCCCCGGCAAAAACCTGATCGAACTCAAACTGGATTATGCCGCAACCGCCAATGCCGGTATCGCAGTCGCGGATGTCACCCGCGCACTGCGCATTGCCTACGACGGTCTGCTGGTCGAAGAGTTGCAAACCGTCGAGGAGCGCATTCGCTATCGCCTGGAGCTACAGGACAAGTACCGCAACGACATCAATGCACTGCGCTCACTCACCGTATTGAGCCCAAGTGGCGAGCAAGTGCCACTGCGCAATATTGCCCAATTCCAGGTGCGCCAGGGCCAAGCGGTTATCGCACACTACGGCGGTCGCCGCGCTGAAACCATCCGCGCGGAGGTGAACCGCGACCAACTGTCGGTGGTGGACATCAATCACCGCCTACAAGCCTGGTTAGATGAAAAACAATTTGCAGCGAAATACCCGGGAGTCCGGGTTGAGTTGGGCGGCGAACTGGTCGCACAGGCCGAAACCGCTGAGTCGATGGGCACCGGCCTGATGATTGTACTGGTCAGCATCTTTTTCCTGATGGTGTTGCTGTTCAATTCCCTCAGTCAGCCTTTGATTATTATGGCGGTCATCCCGCTGGCCTTTGTCGCCGTGCTGATCGTGCTGACCCTGCACGGTTTCGTGCTGGGCGTTTCGGCCATTGTCGGCTTCCTTGGCCTGGCCGGCGTGCTGGTGAACAGCTCACTGGTTCTGGTGGATAAAGTGAATAAGCTCCACCACCAAAGTGGGCAGCCAGGTGCGATTGTTGAGCGCAGCGCCATTGCCGAAGCCGCCGCCGTACGGCTGCGCCCCATTTTAATTACCGCCCTTACCACCAGCGCCGGACTCGGCCCTGCAGCCTACGGTATTGCCGGTGCGCACCCCACCCAGACGCCGATGATCATGGTGATGTTCTGGGGCGGGATTGTCGGCGCGATCACCACCCTGTATACCGTGCCGCTGATGCTGGCCATCGACAGCGATATCCGCCTCTGGTGGCAAAGCCAGCGCCAGCGGCGCAGCAGTGCCGCCCAGTAGTGCTACGCCAGACGCCGCGTTTGCTCGCCAGCAACGCGATCCGGCACGGCCTGATGGGCGGCAAAGGCGGTAACATCCGGCCCTTCGCTTCGCGACGTAGTAATACTGAACGACGAAAGGGCGACCTCCCATGGAAAAACGCAAGTTCAGGCCAGCCGAGCTGTTACGCAGCTTTGAACTGGTTCAGCAATACGGCGTGGCGAGCAGTGATGGCTGGGGGCGGGAGTACGGCCCCATCAAGGTGAGTTCAGGGATCGATGGCTACACCATTACGCTGGAAAACCGCCGCGCATCGGTTACCGTTAATTTCCACAATACCCTGTCTTTTAGCACCACCGACGGTGCCGCACTGGAAAGCCTGCACCGGGATATTGCCAACGTCAGCCGGGACCTGAATGAGGTTGCCTAGCATCGCCGATAGCACGCTGCACGGGTAACGGCGGCCTGGCTTTTGCCCGGCTCGCCTCAAACTCACCCGCGCTAGTCTTTTACTAAGAACTGCGCCCGCGCCTTGGCAATGGGACGACCTGGGTCATCCTGCCAGGCAGTGATACTCACGTTGATCATTTTGCGCCCAAAAAATACCAACTCGCACCGGCAGAAGGTTTCTTCAAATTTTCCGGCGCGCACGAAGTCCACCGCAAAATCGACGATTTTAGGCGTACTGTCGCTACCTCCCTGGCTCAACACATGAATCATCGCCGACAGTTCCATAAACCCGGCGATGGCGCCGCCGTGCAAGGCAGGCAGAGTCGGGTTACCAATATTGCTTTTCCGCGCTGGCAGTAAAAAACAGCCGTCTTCGTTGATCATTTGGATGCCCAGCGTTCGCGCATAGGGCACGCGGTCAATACGCGCTTGAAAATCGTCTGTCATTTACGCCCCTCCCTCTGTCGCTTCGGCACGTCGAAACTCTCGGCGCATCTCCTCAAACAGCGCTGACTCCATTCGGAAGAAATTACCTACCGCAGAGGCGATCGGGTGTTGAACATCACCGTGATGGGCAAGAGCGCGGGTAAATATCACGCTCTCACTAACGCGGTACACCTCGGCATCGGCAATCACGCTTTTGCCCGGCGTCGCCGCGCGCATGTAATCGATGCGCAGGTCAATCGTGGGCGTCATGCCTAGGTCATCAAGGGCGGTGGCCGCGGCAAACCCGCAGCAGGTGTCTAACAGCGCAGTGATAGCGCCGCCGTGAAGCACTCCTGTATCGGGGTCTCCAATAAGCGATTCTCGATAGGGCATACTCATTTGCACGTGGTGGTGCTCGACGGCCTCGACAGCGATACCCAAGGTCGTGAAGTGATCACCGGGGTTCGACTGCAGTACCACATCCACAAAGCGACGTAACTCTTGAAGGTCCAGAGCCATACCAACTCCCATTACAATTCAGCGCGGCAGTTTACCGAGACTTAATCGCCAAAAACAACTCGGCCGTTGCCAGGGCATCACTGAGTGCATTGTGAGCGGGATAGGCGGGCAAATGGTAGTGTTCGCGGCAGTCAGCCAAACGCAGCTCGCCGTTGCGAACCGGTTGATGAGCGCGCTCACGGCGGCCGTGCTCAATTTGCAGGGTGTCGACATAGGGCAGCAGCAAAGGCGCCGCCAAGTGCGTTTGGCAAAGTGCGTTGAGAAAAGCGATATCCAGCTCAGCGCAGTGAAACAGCAACACTCGGCCGGAGGCGGCCTTGAGTAGCGCTTGCAACACCTCCGCCGGGGGTTCACCGTCTACTCGGTCGCAATCGCGCAGTTGGTGGATAACGGCACTTTCGCCCACCAGCGACTCAGCGCGTAAAAGGTGGTGACGCGCCGCCGACAGGTCGATCTCGCAATGAGTAATCGGCACCCAGCCGATACTCACGACCTCCCCTGTATTTGGGTCCAGCGAGGTCATTTCCAGATCGATTGCGAGGTAGGCGGCATCTCTGGCAGGCGACTGCCAACAGGGCGGTGACAACTGCCAGCAGTCGCGCAACGCGCGCGCGGCACGCCGGCGATACTGATAGCGTTTGAATTGCAGGCGCAGCGCCTGACAGAACACCGACATGTCAGTTACCCGCTCGATAGCGCAGCTTGATAATATCCTCGGCCTGATGGACCACCCTGAATGCCTGCTTTAAGTGGCTGCGCTGCAACCGGGTAAGCTGGCGAGGATCGCAGTAATTATCGGGCTCGTCGCCAGCGGCAATTTGCGCGGCCTGCTGTTGCAAACGGATGCCATTGATCAATGTAAATGCATCCTCAAGATTGCGACTATCTGCCAAGCTCATCTGACCAGCGCGCGCCAGTGCCTGCAAGCGCTTATGGGTATTTACCGCGGGAATGCCATTGGCCAGCGAGTGCAGTCGGGCGAGCTCTATCACCGGCAGTACACCGCGTTTTTTCAGGTCGAGGCTGTGTTGGTGCTCGCCGCTGCGCTCCAGCAGAAAACGGCCAAACATGCTCAGCGGCGGCGAGCTTGCCAGAACATTCTCTGCCAGCGCGGCAAGGAAAATGGTATTGCGCTGGCTGTGAGCCAACATATGTTGCTGCAAGGCCTCAGCCAGGCTGCGGCTGCCGGCAATGGCACGCAGGTCGAAGAAAATACTGATGTGCATCACTGCACTGGCGCTGGGGCTGGTCATCCATCCGTCGACCATCGCCTCCCAATCGGCGGCGCGCTTGCGCCACTTTTCCGACTTGGCCATCACGTCACCCGGGCAGTAGTCATAGCCGCAGTCATTAAGCCCAGCGCAGACAAAGTCGGCGAGTTGCGCAAACCACGCCATGTCGTCGTCGATTGCAGCATTATCAATCAGCAAACCGTTGTCCTGGTCACCACCAAGTAACTGCTCGCCCCGAGCCTGGGAGCCAAAGCCCAGCCAGCAGTAGTCGCAGGGAGCGGGGCCAAGCGATTGTTCGGCAAGGTCGATAAGCCGCCGCGTCAAGGCATCACTTACCGCGGTTGTCATTTGCGTAATCTGCGTCACCGGCGTATCGGCCTCTACCCATTGGCGGAACAGGTTCGGCAGGCGCGCTAGTTGCTCCTGAAGCGCTGTAAGAGTGCTCAACCGCGATACCCGCTGCACAAAGTAGATCGGGTCGTCTTCCCTTGCCACGTTGACATCGGAGGTGGTCAGCACACCGAGCAGCTGTTGCGCCTCATCCAACACCGGCAGGTGATGAACACCGCGATTGGTCATCTCCAACACAGCATCGAAAAGCGTTGCATCACTTGCCAGGGCGCAGGGGTTCTCGGTCATGATGCTGGCCACGGTTTGATCGGGCGATAGCCCCTGGGCCAATACACGGCTGCGCAAATCGCGGTCGGTGACGATGCCCATTAGGGTTTCATCGCGTGTCACAAAGGCCGACGACACGCGGCGCTCGGTCATTGCCTGCGCGGTTTGCGCTATCGAAGTCTCGGGGCCAACTTCGAGCGGCTGTTGACTCATTACCGAGGTAACCGGCTGCATTAAAAACGACGGCTGGCCGCGAAAGCGCGCGGCGCGACGCAATAGCCGCTCACTGCGCGCATGGAAAAAGCGGTCTATATGGCGATGTTGGCGCCGCAAACTGCGCAACGCATCGTCCGGCAGGCGGTATATCAAGCAATCTTCTATGGCAACGAAATAGCGCGACTGTGTGACTTCGCCGTCGCGACTGTGGCCATTCAGGGAAAAACTTTCCCCACTCTCAAAGCGCTGCAGTAAGCCGCTCTCTTGCTGTTCATCAACAACGCCGCTACGCAGGATATACAGGCCGTCACCATCCATCGCACTAAAGCGGTGATGGCGTCGCACATATTTGATACGGAGCTGACGAGCAACGTCTTCCAGTGTCTGTGGGTCAAGGCTATCAAAGGGCAAACATTCGGCGAGAAAATCACTCACCAATGCCAGCTCTGCTTTATCACTCATTTGCGCCCCCTGGATCGAAAGTGTTACTGCTGGCCGCCGCGAAAATCTCGCTCAAAGCTGGTTTGGTAGACGGTAAATTCCAACCCTGTTTGACCAAAGTACTGTGCGCCATCGGCGGTCGCCACGACGCGCAGCTGTGGCGCCTCGGTCGCAGGTACTGAGGTGCGAATTAACCAGACCTTGCCATCGGCGGATTCGGCTTCCATATCCATAGGTGGGTAATCCACGGCACTGTCCGGGGCAATGGAAATTTTAGCGCCCTGCAAGGGGAAGGCAGATTCTAAACGCAGCTTAATCACGTGCTCACTGCGAAACTCCGGCCGCAGCGTCAGTGCAAAGTTGCCGTTCTTGAGGGTGCATTCGCCACTCTGATATCGGCATTTAGACATCGCAGCCAATTTATATACAGCGCCTGCTTCGGCTTTATGGGGCCGCTCGCTCACCATTCTATCGACACCAAAATAAGCGATGATCGCCAAAATCGGCGTAACAATTAATGCGGTAATCGTGTGTTTGCTGGTAAGAATTGATGTCGCACTCATTGCGCAGATCCCTTGTTATTGTGTGTTCGACTTTTACTATCATCCTTGGTCGAATGAATTTCCATACTCGTCGAGGAAAAAAAAAGCAGGCCCCTGACGGTGCCTGCTTTGTATCGACCGCTAGTGTCGGCTTAGTGATCCTGCGCCGCACTAACACCAACAGGAACGCGGATGTGCTCAACAAGTTCCTGCACTTCTGCTGGCGGTGCTTTGGTCACTGCAGACACCGCAAAGGCAACCGCAAAGTTCACCACGGCACCCACTGCACCAAACGCGTTGGGTTCAATGCCAAAGAACCAATTCGCTGGCATATCGCCCAAGAAGGCGGTGCTGGCCACGAACATAATGCCTTTGTGCTGGAACACGTAGAACAAGGTGACACCGATACCTGCAATCATCCCAGCAATGGCGCCTTCTTTGTTGATGCGGCGATTAAAGATACCCATCATCAACACGGGGAAGATCGAGGAGGCCGCCAAACCAAAGGCCAGTGCTACCGTACCCGCCGCGAAATCAGGTGGGTTGAAACCGAGGTAGCCCGCAAAGCCGATCGCACCTGCCATAGCAATTCGGCTGGCTCTCAGCTCTGCTTTTTCGGAGATGTCAGGCATCAATACGCCCTTCAACAGGTCGTGGGAGATCGCCGATGCAATTGCCAGCAACAGACCCGCCGCAGTAGACAATGCTGCTGCGAGACCACCCGCTGCCACGAGTGCAATAACCCAGTTGGGTAGCTTGGCTATCTCAGGGTTTGCCAACACCATGATGTCGCGATCGACTTTGACCATTTCATTGGTCTCCGCACTCGCGGTGTATTGAATGCGGCCATCACCGTTTTTATCTTCGAACTCAAGAAGACCGGTTTTTTCCCAGTTTTTAAACCACTGTGGGCGCTCTTCGTAAGCAAGGTTTTGTTCAGCACTTGGCGGCGCAATGGTGTTGTGCAGGTTCAAACGTGCCATGGCTGCCACTGCCGGCGCAGTTGTGTAGAGAATGGCAATAAACACCAGTGCCCAACCCGCTGAGGTACGCGCATCTTTTACTTTAGGCACCGTGAAGAAGCGGATAATGACGTGGGGCAAGCCCGCCGTACCGATCATTAGCGACAGGGTGTACACAAACATATTCAAGGTGCTGCCACGAACATTGTTGGTGTAGTCGGCAAAGCCCAACTCGGTAATCACCTGGTCCAGGCGGTCGAGCAAGTATACGTCGGTACCACTGATCGTGCTGCCCAAGCCAAGCTGCGGGAGGGGGTTGCCGGTTAAGTTAAAGGAGATGAAAAAAGCGGGAATGGTGTAGGCCAAAATTAACACGCAGTACTGCGCGATCTGCGTATAGGTGATGCCCTTCATGCCACCGACAACGGCGTAGACAAAGACGATAGCCATACCCACCAGCAGACCGACTTCATAACTGACCTCTAAGAAGCGCGAGAAGGCCACCCCTACCCCTTTCATCTGACCGATAACGTAAGTCACCGAACAGATAATCAAGCAGACAACGGCAACGATACGCGCAGTCCTTGAGTAGAAGCGGTCGCCAATGAACTCAGGTACCGTGAACTTGCCGTATTTACGCAAGTATGGCGCCAGGAACATGGCCAGCAGCACGAAGCCACCCGTCCAACCCATTAGGAAAACTGAGCCGCCGTAGCCCATATAGGCGATCAGACCAGCCATTGAGATAAACGACGCCGCGCTCATCCAGTCAGCGGCAGTCGCCATGCCATTAGCAACGGGGTGAACTCCACCGCCGGCTACATAAAAGTCTTTCGTTGAACCGGCGCGCGCCCAGATGGCGATGCCGATATAAATGGCGAAGGTAAACCCCACCACAATATACGTTAATGTTTGAAGTTCCATGATGGCTGCCTCTTATTATGCGTCGTCATCTACGCCGTATTTACGGTCGAGATCGCCCATTTTTTTTGCGTAGATAAATGTCAGTGCCACAAAGGTGTAAATAGACCCCTGTTGCGCAAACCAAAAGCCCAATTTGAATCCACCTAACTTGATAGCATTGAGCTGTTCTACAAACAGGATTCCGCATCCGTAAGACACGATGAACCAGATCACTGACAGCCAGAGCATTAACGTGAGGTTTTCACGCCAGTATGCTTTCGCCATTTCTTTCGATTGAAACGCCATTGTTATTCTCCTTTATTCGTCTGAATCACGGCGACATACTCTTTATGCGCTTTGTTGTCGCCGCAATCCATTCGACTTTAGTCAAGAGCGGGACGCTCAGAACACGTACTTCACACTAAACTGCAAGCGATCCAACTCACCGCTGTCGTCGCCGTTAATGCTGCCTTCAATATGTTTTTCGCCGTGGATCAGCTCAGCACCCAAGGTAAGTGCCTTAACCGGCGAATACAGCAAGTTGGCGTGAGCACTGCGGTAAGCGCTTGGCGTGCCAGCGGGTGCGTTGCTGGGCTGATCGGCTTCGCTAGCGGACAACACAAAGCTGCTGCGCCACTTGGGTGCCCAAAAGTGGCGGTAGGCGATAAAGCCACCCACGGTGTCCAGCAGGTCGATATCGCCATTGCTTTCAATGTAACCATCGCGGAAGCTCTGCAAACCCAAGTAGCGGCCAAGATTACCGGCGTTCAGCTGGAACTTGAGGTCATCTTGACCCAGCTGCCATTTACCCGAAAAACTCAATCCATAACCCATCTCGCTCTCGTCACCTTCAATGGGTTGCGCGAGGTTATTGCTAAAGTTTTCTTTGTAAGCAATCTCACGCAGCACCGTTGCCACGCTATAGCTCAGATCGCCTGATTTACCGTTATAGCGAACAACGACATCGGGCAGACTATTGTTGTCAAAATCACCGCCGCCTGCGGCGCCACTAGTACCGCCATAGAGCCCAGTGGACGGGTTTTCCACAGCAACCATCAACGAACTGCCATTCCCCACACCGTGGGTCCAACGCAACTGCGCCTGGCGCTCAAATACTGTGGCCACCGGGCCAACAAAGTCGAGGGTCTCTGGCAGGCTCGCCACGTTAAAGAAAGTGCCCCAGGTTTGACCGGCAAGGAAGGAGCTGTCTTTGTCGTACTGCCAGCTTACAAAGGCATGACGAATGCGCGATACCGCAGAATTACTGAGTCGCTCATCGCCGATTTGGTTGACACCAAAATCCATTTCAATGTGGGTAGAAATGGTACCGGCATCGGTCTGCGTCGCGGTTTTGAACCAGATACGCGAATATTTTGCCTGCATATCAAAGTGAGCATCGCCGGACTCGCCTCCCACGGGAATAACGGAGGGCACCAGGAAATCGTCGCCCACCGCCGCCAAGGCACGCTCGCCTCCACTGTACTGACTTACCATCGCGTCTAACTTGATATAGCCACCAAATTTATACGTCGTGTTGCTGGTCGATTGGGCGGTGGATTCAGCCAGCGCTGCTTCTAAGCGCTGCACGCGCTGCTCCAGCGACTCCGCGGAAACGGAACCCGCGGCAACAGCCAGTGGCAGTGCCGCAAGAGCAGGTAGGTATCGAGATGCGAAAGTGCGCCTTTTATTGCTTTGCATAAGAGTGTCTCCCGGTTGTTTTTATCTGTCACTGGAGGTTATAGGCCGACTTTGCAAAGCTGCGTATTAGCCATTAGTCAAATATCGACGAAAGTCTATGACGGGAGTGCTCAGTCGCTCGACCAAGGTCTAATAGCGAAAAATGCACTCGCGGAGAATACTGTGTGACATAACAAGAATGCACACCTTGAACCGAGGGCAAAGCCATGACAGAACAACGCTACCCCATCAAAGAGTCGATTCGCGAGAATGCTTACATCTCCGCAGACGATTACCAGGCAATGTATGAACAATCGGTCAATGCCCCCGATGCGTTCTGGAAGCAAGTATCGGAACGAATCAGCTGGTACCAGGCTCCTAGTAAAATAAAGAACTGCAGTTTTGATAAAAACGATCTTTATATTAAGTGGTTTGAAGATGGCGTACTCAACGCCTCTGAAAACTGTTTAGACCGACATCTCAGCGAGCGCGGCGAGAAACTCGCGCTGCAATGGGAACCGGATGAAGAGGGCCAGGCCTCACGACAATTCACTTATAACGAACTTCATCAAGAAGTCTGCAAACTCGCCAACGGCCTCAAGAGCCTGGGCGTTAAAAAAGGTGATGTGGTTACTCTTTATATGCCAATGGTTCCGGAAGCCGTTTTCGCGATGCTAGCCTGCGCACGCATTGGCGCCATGCACTCGGTGGTTTTTGCCGGCTTCTCGCCAGAAGCGCTGGCAGGACGCATTAGCGATGGTCAATCGGCATTGGTAATCACCGCCGATGAGGGTCGTCGCGGCGGTAAAACGGTTCCCCTGAAGCAAAACGTCGACGAGGCCATAGAACTCTGCTCTCCGGCCTGCGTTGAAAAAGTTCTGGTGCTCAAGCACACCGGCGCCGATATTCACTGGCGCGCCAACCGCGACGTGGAATACCACAGCCTCGTTGAGCAGCAGTCTGCAGTTTGCCCACCCGAGCCGATGAACGCCGAAGATCCGCTGTTCCTGTTGTACACCTCTGGCTCAACCGGCAAGCCCAAAGGGGCGGTGCACACCACTGGCGGCTATATGGTGTACACCTCTCTGAGCCACCATACGGTGTTCGACTACAAAGCGGATGAAGTTTACTGGTGTATGGCCGATATCGGCTGGATCACCGGGCACAGCTACGCGGTATATGGCCCGCTCAGTAACGGCGCCAGCTGCATCATGTATGAAGGTGTCCCCAACTACCCCGATTGCGGGCGACTGGGCCGGATTATCGATAAATATCAGGTGAATACCCTGTACACCGCGCCCACCGTGATCCGCGCGCTGATGGCCAAGAGCGAGGAAGCCACGGCCACCAGCAGCCGCAGCTCCTTGCGCCTGCTCGGTACCGCGGGAGAGCCGATCAACCCAGAGGCCTGGGGCTGGTTCCACGACGTCTTTGGCGAGGGCCGCTGCCCTATCCTAGACACATGGTGGCAGACCGAAACCGGTGGCATGATGATTGCCCCGATGCCGGGCGCCACAGAATTGAAGCCCGGCTCAGCCACTCAGCCGTTCTTCGGTGTGCAACCAGCACTGCTGGATAACGACGGAAACGTCTTGGACGGCGCCACCGATGGCAACCTGGTCATTTGCGACAGCTGGCCCGGGCAAATGCGCACCATCTTTGGCGACCACCAGCGCTTTATCGATACCTATTTCTCCACCTTCAACGGCTACTATTTCAGCAGCGACGGTGCCCGCCGCGATGCTGATGGCGACTACTGGATCACCGGCCGCGTGGACGATGTGCTCAATGTCTCTGGTCACCGCATGGGAACTGCCGAGCTGGAAAGTGCATTGGTTGCCCACCCGAAAGTGACCGAGGCCGCCGTGGTTGGCTTCCCCCACGAGATCAAAGGCGAAGGCATTTATATCTACGTTAGCCTGCAGCAGGGCGAGCAAGGCGACGACGCCCTGTTGCAAGAGTTGAAGCAGTGGCTGCGCCGCGAAATCGGCCCGATTGCCTCTCCCGACGTGATTCAGTGGGCCGACGACCTGCCTAAAACGCGCAGCGGCAAGATCATGCGCCGAATTCTGCGCAAGATTGCGGCCAACGAATACGACGCCCTGGGCGATATCTCCACGCTTGCCGACCCCTCAGTTGTTGCACGGCTTATTGAGGGACATCAACACATCAACGAAAACGCTGCGTAAACTGAATGTGCAGATGCGGGGTGGTGACTCTCTCCTCCACCCCGAGAAGCCGGGTCTTTACCACAGGCTTTTCCTAAGCGCTTGCCCCGCACTGCGGGGCTTTTTTATACTGGCCTAATCGAAAAACAATAACTGAACAATGAGGCCCCATGACCCAGCGATTTCTGATCGCCGACGATCACCCGCTTTTCCGCTCGGCCATGCGCGGCGCCCTGAGCGCGAGCTTTCCGACTGCACGCATTGACGAGGTCGGCGATATCGGCAGCCTTCAACAGGCCATCGACGAAGACAGCGACATCGATCTACTGTTGCTGGACTTACATATGCCCGGCGCACAGGGCTTTAGTGCCTTAGTCCACCTGGAGGCCCAGCACCCGGAAATACCGATTATGGTGGTGTCTGCCTCTGAAACCGAGGAAGTGATGTGCCGCGCCATTGATTACGGCGCCAGCGGTTTTTTGCCCAAGAGTAGTTCGCCAGAACAGATCAGTACCGCCATTGCACAAGTGCTGCAAGGAGAGCGCTGGCTGCCGGAAAATGTGCGCTATCAGCAGGCCAGTAGCAGCGATGAAAAATCGATCGCCGAGGTCGTGGCAAGCTTGACGCCCCAGCAGTTTCGCGTTGCCAGTTATTTGGTACAGGGGCTGCTGAACAAACAGATTGCCTGGGAGCTGAATGTCACCGAGGCCACGATCAAAGCCCATATCACTGAAATTTTTCGCAAACTCAGTGTGCATTCGCGAACACAGGCCGTACTGATGCTGAGCCAATTAGACGTGAACACGCCGAGCGTAGAGTAAGCGGAGCCGCAAGGCGGCTCCGCACCGTCGGCGACCTAGCGGCGTATCACCGCGATCTCGGTATCGGCATCCAAAACTGCCCACCACTGTCTGGCGTTGGCATCGTAACCCAGCAGGGGCTGACTCTCACAAGCCGCTGCGCGGTTTGGCATGGCACCGATAAAATCCTCCTGCCAGGCACTTTCAACGACGCATTCCGGCGTGGCGATGGCCTGCCAACTTTGCGCAGTTTTCTGCGCCAGAATACTGCTGGCGAAGGGCACAGACTCATTCACTGTAAAAGCCACCGCATAGGGGTCGGCCTTGGCCGCGCTGATATCCCAGCTCTGTGTCGCGCTGCTGGGCAACACGGTGGGCGCCTTGGCTGTGCCATCTGGTTGCGACAGTGGCAGGCCAGTATCAGCGGCAATATCCCGCTCACCACCATAAGCCCCCTGGTAAACCCCTGTTTGGTTTTGCATGCCGCTGATAAGCAACCGATCCGTCAAGGTGTCTGCGGTCTTGCCTTGCCAGCTGAGCGTCACGTGTTCTTTAAGGTCGATCGTCGTTTCAGGAATCAGCAGCACATTCTCGGCTTCATCAGGCACCGCGCGATAGCGGTTATTCAGGTTCGGCGTCCAACTCTCGTGGTATTGGTAAAGCCACTGATAAGCGAGCCGCGTTAAATCCATCAGGGATTCCGCGCGCGAGAAGCCGGGCACATATTCCATATCGCGGGTGCGTGTGTCCGTGCGGTTAAAGGTGTCATTATCGCCACCCACCAAACGCGCTGACGAGCCGTCATCAGCAACACAGGTATCGGTAATATATTCGGTCTGGAACACCAGCACTGAGCGCGTGCCGTCGGGAATCGAGTTGGGATAGACCACGGTTTCGCAGCGGTTCTTGGCCCGTGAGAACTGATCCATCAACACCCACTGCGCGTCAAAGTCCTGGCTTGGATCATTGCTGCGCGCCTGGTGCTCCGCGTAATAGGACTGATAGTCAACGCGGTCGCCATCAAAGCGCAATATCGACGAATTCACGTCAAAGTGATCTGAGCCTTTGCTTTCACTGTACGTGGCATTTTTCTGGGACACGATCGCTTGTACTAACTCGCGCTCGCCATAGCGAAATTCATAGCCCTTGTATGAGGCATTACCCGCCATGATCTGGGTATACACCCCCATTTGATAATTGCCTCCCGAGGGTGTGGAGCTTGCAGGAAAGGTTGTTTGCATGGTCGTTGCGGAGATCAACGAGCGCTGATATTGATGCTCATGACCCTGCACATAAATGACATCGTGCTCAGCAAAGAACTCGCGAATATCTTTCTGAACACCGTATACCCAGTCATCGCCCTTGGTACCTTCTACAATTTGCTCGCGAGTTTGGCCGTATTTCGCGCCGATCAATCCGTCGTGACTGGCGACAACAATGTGCTCGACATCGGTGTTGTCAGCCACCACGTCTTTTATCCAGTCGATCGCCAAAGGCAGGTTGTAGTATGCCAGACCAATAATGAGTACGTTGCTGCGCACAACATAGTAGTTCACCCATTCGTAACCGGGCATGTGCACCGCGTCCTCGGGAATGTAATTGCGCATATTGGCAATCCACTCCGTCGTGTAGGCATAGTTCATTTCGTGGTTGCCCATCACCGGCAAAAATTCTATGCCGCCTTCTCTGAAGTCTTCGGCGACCGATGTCCACTCGCCCCATTCAATCGTACTGCCCTTGTCGGTGAGGTCACCGACAGCAATGACTAGATCCACGCCCTTGGCCGACTGATGTTTCAGCACCTCCCGCATCGGGTACATCGCAACGTGCGCTTGACCCTGCGCATCGGATCCGCCTTGGGTATCCGGAAGTAAACCAATGCTGAATGGCTCGGCACGCACCGGCGAGGAATCACCGCTACTGGAGCTGTCGCTACCTGAGTTACAGGCCGTCAGCGCGCTGGTAAGAAGAAGACCGCCGAGCAAACGGCGGGAAATTGAGAAAGTCATAGTAAGTCCGCTGTGAGGTGTTTTTGGTGAATTGCCTTAAAAACAGCGGACATTAGACCTACGTATGGTGACAGCCCCATTGCAGGGCCATGAAACTCTGACGACATTTTTATGACACAGCAACTATGTCGCCAAATACCCTTTATGCGTTACCCCAGCCCCTTGCCATTTTACGCATTAAGCCACGCAGCGCCGCCGGCTTAACCGGCTTAGCAAGGAAGCGATAACCTGCATCGATGACCGACCGGCGAACCGCATCACTGTTGTCGGCGCTGATAACAATTGCCGGGAGCGACGTGCCCCAGTGATAGTTCAGGGTTTGCAATAACTCCAGCCCCGTCTCGCCACCGTCCAAGTGATAGTCTGCCAGCACAATATCGGGCGGTGTATCCAGCGGCCACTGACTCAGCACATCGCTGAGCGATGCACCGGCAAACACGCGGCACTGCCACTGCGCGAGCAGGCTCTGCATTCCCGCGCGAATCGCCGCTTCATTGTCCACACACAGCACCGTTAGCCCCGCGAGTTCTGACTGCAGGGCCTCTTCGGCTACCGTAGCAGCTTCGCTCGCCGCAACCGCATTGACGATAGGTACCGTTATAGAGAAAACCGTGCCGCGCCCCGGAACAGAAACCATGCTCAAGTCATGCCCTAGCAGGCTACTGATACGGCGAACAATCGATAGCCCAAGGCCCAGGCCGGCCTCCGTTTCACGGTGAGCCGCGTCGTTTGCGCGCTCAAACTCGTCAAAGATACGTTGCTGGTCCTGCTCGGCAATACCCGGCCCGGTATCGAGCACCTGGATACTCAGTTGCTCTCCCTGTCGTCGGCAACCCAACAACACCGTGCCCTGCGGGGTGTATCGCAGGGCGTTACTAAGCAGGTTTTGCACTACCCGGCGCAGTAAGTGGCGGTCACTGCGGGCCCAAAGCGAACAGGGTGCAACGCGCAATGTCAGGCCGCTGCGCTGAGCTATCACCGAAAACTCACGCCCCATCGTGTCGAGCAATGACTGTATGGCAAAGCTTTCGAGCTGGGGCTGCATTCTCCCGGAGTCCAGGCGCGCAATTTCGCGCAGGGAGGTGATCAGGGTTTCCGCGCCGGCCAGTGCTTCGTCAATGTGTTTCACATCGCTGCTTAGCGAACTGGCCCCGGCCGCCTGCTCTTCCACTTTTCCCGACAGCGCGGCGGTGAAGAGCCTGGCAGCATTGATGGGTTGCAATAGGTCGTGACTGGCCGATGCCAAAAAGCGATTTTTACTGGCGTAGACAGTATTCAACTCCCGCTCAATGCGCGCTCGCGTGGCATTTTCCTCTTCCAGGGACTGATTCACGGCCTCTAGCTCTGAGGTTCGAGCAGCCACCCTTTCCTCCAATTGCGACTTGGCGGCTTCCAGCTCATTAAAGATTCGCCGGTACTCGCTAATATCGGTATAGGTGGTTACATAACCACCATTGGCCATCGGTGTGCCGCAAATTTCAATGACCAAGCCATTGGGTAGCAGGCGCTCCAGGCGATAGGGTTTTGCCCCCTGCAACAGCCCCAGGCGCCGCCGAATCGCCGCATCAACATCGCTATCGGCATCGTGCAAATAACCGCGCTCGGCATTGTATTGGTAGATCTTGGCAATTGGGCAACCGACATAGAGCAGGCGCTCAGGGAAATTAAACAGATCGACATAGCGCTGGTTCCAGGCGACCAGGTTGAGGTTCCCATCCACCACGCTAACCCCTTGCGGGATAGTCTCTAGCGTGATTTGCAGTAGATCCTGGCCAAACTGAATTTGCCGTGAGGTCGTACCGATCAGCGACACAAATTCATCGATATCCAGCGGCTTGCGCTTGGCCAGCAGTTCCAGTGTTCGGTGCGCCGACACCGCCCCAACAATCGAAGCTAGCGACTCTTCGACATCTTTAATAACAAAGCGCGGCACTCGGTCACTAGGCAATAGGCGATGGCCCAGTCGCTGCTCAAAGCGCTGCCACATTCGCTCGCTGCGCCCGTCTCCGAGTAGCGGCACTAACAGGCGGTGAAGCTGCCAGGCATCAATGTCAGTGAGTTCCAACTCCGCTTGTAATTGGCGGCGCTCGACCCGCACCTCGGTAAAACTGCGCGCCTGACGCATATCGATGCTGCTAAAACGGCAGCGCCTGGAAATCAGCACCATTAGCAAACTGTTAACGGCCAGACTCCAAAACACGCCGTGACTCAGTGCGTCACCAAAATCAAAGCCCATCAGTGCTTCCGGACGCAGCCATTGCCAGCCCATTGGGCCGCTGCTCACCACACTGTGGCCCTGTCCCAGCACCGCCGGCAGTAGCAGCGTGTAGGCCCATAAAAAGCCACCGGCTAGCAGGCCGACTACTACTCCCTTGGCATGCCCCCGACTCCAGTACAAGGCGCCGATAATACCGGGCAACAGCTGCGCTGCGGCGGCGAACGATAACAAGCCAAGTGAAGCAAGGCCGCCGTATGCACTGAGCTGTTGCTCCAGCAGCCAGGCGGCAAACAGTACTGCGGCGATGGCAATACGCCGCACTTGCTGCAACCACCGGGCGTTGATCTCGTGCCCCTGACGAAAGCGCTGCCAGAGTGGCACCAGCCATTCATTACACACCATTACCGACAAGGTCACACAGGCGACAATCACCATGCCGGTAGCGGCTGACATCCCGCCTAGCAGGGCGATAACCGCCAGCTGGTTATTGCCCATATGCAATGGCAGCGAAACCACCAACATGTCGGCGGTACCCACACTGGGCAGCAAGCTCATTCCCGCGATCGCAATGGGTGCGATCATTGCGCAAAAGGCCAGCAAATACAGCGGAAAAATCCACCGCGCTAGGCGCATATCACGGCGACTGTGGTGCTCGACAACCATCACGTGAAACTGACGGGGCAGGCAAACAATTGCGGCAACTGCCAACAGCGTCTGCGTGAAAAAATTGGTCAGATCCGGTAATTGCGAGAAATGTCCCCAGCTTAGTGGGGCCGAGTCACTGCTCCACAGCAAACCCAGCGCAAATACCCCTACCATGACAAATGCCGCCAGCTTAACGATGGACTCAATGGCTACCGCCGCCATTAAGCCGCGATGTCGCTGCCGCTTCTCGACAACGCGGGTGCCAAATGCAACGGTGAACAGCACGAGTATTAACGCCGCAATAAAGCTGGTACTACCGGGGTCAACAAATGACACCGTACCGAACATCTCGCCGGTAAAGCTCTGCGAGCCCACATCCTCAGCGCGCTGATCCCAGAGGTGCTTTACACTGGTCCACGCCTGAGTAATCGCCTTCAATTGCAAGGCGATGTAAGGCAGGCTCCCCAATACCGCCAGAAAGGTCACCAGCGCGGCCAACAGTTGGTTCTTGCCGTAGCGTGAGCCCATGAAGTCGGCTATCGACGTTACCCGATTGCGGGTACTCATCACCGACAGGCGGCGCAAAAACGGCCAGCCAACCACAAACAGCAAAATTGGCCCAAGGTAAATTGGCAGAAAACCCCAGCCACTCTCCACGGCCTCGCCCACCGCGCCGAAAAAGGTCCAGGAGCTGCAATACACCGCAAGAGACAAACTGTAAATTAACGGCCGAAAACGGCGCGGCCACTCAGCGCGACGGTCAGCCCACCAGGCGATGAAAAACAACACCCCAAAATAGAGAAAGGCCAGTAGCATGACCCACTGATTTGCTGGCACTGTATGCCTCTTATTCGTTATTGCTATCGACGGCCCAGTCTACCCCAGCGTTTACGGCTGTGCATGCGACTAAAGTCTATGGCCGAAAAGTGGCCCTATTCCCGACTTCCTAGGCGCGCCAAGCCTTCCCCTGAGCGGCTGCGACGCGTAAGATGCCTGCCCGAAAATCGCCCGACGAGACTAGACCAAAGCCCGTTATGCCAGAGACTTTTTATCCCGGCCAACGCTGGATTAGTACCCCCGAGCCAGACCTTGGCCTCGGCATCATTCTTGAAGCAGCTAACCGTCGGGTGGTGATCGCCTTCCCCGCCGCCGAGGAAGAGCGTACCTACGCTGCGGATCGCGCGCCGCTGTCGCGCGTGCAGTTTCAGCCCGGCGATGAAATCAATGTGCCCGACCTGCCGCCAATGACGGTTGAGGACGTTCAGGAACACAATGGCTGCCTGGTATATTTTGCCGCCGACAGCAACGGCGAACTGCAGCCCATTCCAGAACAAATCCTCAGCGCACAAATTCAACTTCACAGTGCGCGGGATCGCCTGCTAGCGGGCCAGCTCGACCACACCAAACGCTACGAGTTACGCGTAAGCACGCTTGAACAACGCAACCGCGCCCGCGCCAATCACAGCCGCGGACTGCTCGGCCCGCGCGTCGAGTTGCTGCCCCACCAGTTTTATATTGCCCGCAACATCGCCCAGCGACACCAGCCACGCGTGCTGCTGGCAGATGAAGTCGGCCTGGGAAAAACCATTGAAGCTGGCCTTATCCTTCACCAACAGCTGCTGGAAGAACGCATCCAGCGGGTATTGATTTTGGTGCCCGACAGTTTGGTTCACCAGTGGCTGGTAGAAATGCGCCGCCGCTTTAATCTGAACTTCAGTATTTTTGACGAAGCCCGCTGCCGGGAAATCGACCCGTATCGCGACGACGCCGACAGCGTGTTCTTCGACGAGGAAGAAGAAAAAGCCCGCGAGCAAAACCCCTTTGAAAGCGAGCAGCTGCTGATCGCATCAATCGACTGGCTGGGCAGCCACCCTCGCCGCGTCAGCCAGCTTGAAGCCGCTGGCTGGGATACGCTGATAGTCGACGAGGCCCACCACCTGCAATGGCAAGAGAACGGCGAACAAACGCCGGGCTACGCCATGCTGGAAACCCTCTGCAGCGCCACTCCTTCTGTGTTGCTGCTGACAGCAACCCCAGAGAACGCCGGTATCGACGGCCATTTCGCTCGCCTGCGTCTGCTTGACCCCGAGCGCTACAATGACCTGCAGGCGTTTCGCGACGAGCAGCGCGACTACACAGACATTAGCGAGCTGATTAACCGAGTGCGCACTAACGGTGTCGACAGCGGCTTACAAGACGCGTTGCGCGCCTACCTGGATAGCGACTTGCTCACCGCTTTTGCTAATGACCCGCAGAGCCATCGCCAGGCGGTCGTCGATGCACTGCTCGATCGATTCGGCACCGGCCGCAGTTTGTTTCGCAACAGCCGCGCCTCAGTGGGTGGTTTCCCCGCCCGGGCCCTGCACGAGCACCCATTATCGGCCCCTGCACTCTACACCGCTGCGGCGGATGAGCTGCCGCTCCAAGACCGTCTGCACCCTGAGCCCCTGCTCGGTGATGACTGGCCGGACATCGACCCTCGCGTGCAGTGGCTGGAGAAATTTCTCCTCGGCCAGCCCGACGCTCGCTGCTTGCTGATTTGCGCCGATACCAATACTGCCCGCGAGCTCGAGCTCTACATGCGTTTGCGACGCGGCATTGCCAGTGCGGTATTCCACGAAGAAATGAGCCTGATGGAGCGCGACCGCGCGGCGGCCTACTTCGCCGATCCCGACGACGGCGCTCAGCTTTTGGTATGCAGTGAAATCGGCAGCGAGGGCCGCAACTTCCAGTTTGCCGAACACCTCGTTCTATTCGACCTTCCCCTGAACCCGGACCTGCTGGAACAGCGTATTGGTCGCTTGGATCGCATTGGCCGTCAAGGGGATGTCAATATTCATGTGCCCTACTACAGCGGCAGTGCGCAGCAAGCGCTGCTGAATTGGTATCGCGACGCCATGGCCATATTTACCGAACCGTGCACCATCGGTAGCGCCATGATGCAGCGCTATGAAAGCCAGCTGGTCGCGGCGCTGGAAGCGTCCACCGAAGCCGTCGATGCCCTGCTGTCAGAAGCGGCAAGCACCGCAGCAAGCCTGCGCGCTGAGCTGCACTCTGGTCGCAATCAGCTGCTGGAATTAAATTCCTGCCGCCGCGATCAGGCTGACGCGCTGGTAGCACAAGTGGCTGAAGAGCAACGCAGCGAGGAACTGGCCGCCTATTTGGAGCAACTGGCTGACCAGTTTGGCCTTGAGCACGAAGACCACAGTGACCAGGCTATTATCCTTCGCCCCGGCGATCATATGCTCAGCGATGTTTTTCCACAGTTACCCGAGGAGGGCCTGACCGGCACTTTCGACCGGCGTCGCGCGCTGAGCCGCGAGGACATGGCATTTCTCACCTGGGAGCACCCGCTACTGCGCGATGCCATGGAGCTGATCGCCAACGGCGATTTCGGCAGCGCCACAATGTGCACACTCGCGGTGAAGGGCTTGCCCGCCGGCAGTATGCTGCTGGAAACCTTCTTTAACCCTTCGCTGCAAGCCCCTGCAGCGTTGGCACTCGATCGCTTCCTGCCCGCCCAGAGTGAGCGGATTCTGCTGGATACTCAGGGCCGACAACTCAGTGACAAAGTCAGCCACGCCCAACTCAACGGCCTCTGCCAACACGTTAAGAAAGGCCTGGTGCCGGCGTTGATGCGGCAAATCCGCGAGCCCTTAACCACTTTGCTAAACAACGTGGAGGCCATTGCCAAACAGCTGGAAAGTCAGTGGCGAGAGCAGGCCTTAACCGCCTATGAGCAGGCGCGCAGCAGTGAGCGCGCGAGGCTACTGGCACTTGCCGAGCGCAATCCAGACATTGACGAGCAGGCCGTGCAACGCTTCGATAGTGAAACCGAACAGGGCCGTACTCATCTCGGGGCCTTGCGGCTAAATACCCACGCGCTGCGACTGGCTATTATCAGCTAAGTTGCCACCGACAGGAGAGCGCCGATGTTTCTTTTTTCCATGAACGCCAGCTCACGCAAAGACCAAGGTGAGTTTAAAAAAGACGAGGAAGTGCCCTTTATTGTCTACATCGACTTTAAAGACCTGTTTGGCGCAGAGCAGCTCGCAACCCTATTTGTGATGCGCGAGGGCTTTCGCGATGTAAAGGTACTTAAGCGCAGGCAGATTAAGGTCGACGCCGCCTTGGAGAAGGACCCGCAAGTTCAAGAGGCGATTAACAAGGGCTATTGCGTACAGGCCTTCAGCGCCCACTGATCTACCGCGAAAAAATCGTCGCTCACGCTACGCCGTGGGCACATGCTGGCGCAGCCACTGCTGAAATTGCGCCTTCGGCAAAGCGCCTGACAGGCGAGCGATCTCTCGCCCCTGGTGAAGCACAATCAACGTGGGAATGGAGCGAATTTGATAGGCCGCCGCTGCCTGCGGCTGGGCCTGTGTATCCACCTTCAGAAAGCGCGCACGCGTCGCTTCTTCTGCGGCAACGCTGCTGTACACCGGCGCGAAACTTTTGCAGGGCCCGCACCACGGCGCCCAAAAATCCACAACTACCGGCTGGCTACTGTGCTGTCGAAAGCGCTGAAGGGTTGCACCGTCTGCCGTGACGACCTGTCCATCTAATAATGGCGCCCGGCATTTCCCACATACCGGGCCGTCATCTAAACGGCTATCGGGTATACGATTGATCGCCCCGCACGCAGGGCATGGCAGTTGTTGGCTCGCCGTCACGACAATTCCTCTTTCATCCACAACGGTAGTTATCGGGACGAAAAACCGGATTTCAAGCGGCTCACGCCCCTGACGGTAGCAAGGTTAAAAATGCGCTAATGGCGCCGTTTACTGGCTCTGGCTTTTCCAACTGCACAAAGTGACCGGCATCTGGCACCAGAACGAGTGGCTGCAACCCGGGAATACGCTGACGCATTCTCGCGACCATCTCATCATCTAACGAGGCCACTACAGGGTCGGCTTCACCGGCAATAAAAAGTGCAGGCACGGTAATATTCTGCCCAGCGTAGGCCGCGCCGATGTGCCAGTTTTCGTCGGCGACCCGGTAGCTGGCCAAGGCACCACTGAAGGCATTACCGGCACCGGCGCGCAGATAATCGTCGACAATGACCGCCATATCGCCCTCACTCATCCACGGCCACGGCAAGCTCGGCGCCGGTGGCAGCACGTCCAGATACGCGGTGCCCTGGCAGGGAAAGCTCGCCCAATCGCCGAGGCTGCCCTCGGCACTTAACGCCCAGTATATGCGGCGTAAAAATTCGCTGGCATTGTGGCCGAGCTCGCGATCGGCCACGCCGGGGCGCTGAAAATACTGCGCGTGTAAAAATTGCTGCTCTGCAATCGCAGCAAAGCCCACACTGGGTGGATGTAGTGGCGATGCCACCAGCAGGGAGTCGGCATTGAGCACCTGCAGTTGTTCAGCAGGCAAATGTCCCATACAGCTGCGGCCGTAGTAATCGTGATCAAAGGGCACGCTAATACCGACCACAGCCCGCACGCGCTCGGGGTGCCTCAGGGCGAGGCTCCACACCAGTGATGCGCCAAAATCCTGCCCGATAAACACAGCTTGTTGAATACCAAACGCATCCAGCAAACCGCACATATCGCCAATTTGCTGGTTCATGTTATAGGCCGAGACATCCGCTGGGCGGCTACTCTGACCGTAGCCGCGCATATCGGGCACCACAGCGGTATAACCCGCATCGGCCAGAACCTGCATTTGGCTGCGCCAGTTTGACCAATGACCGGGATAACCATGGCAAAGCACGACCCAGGGGCCCTCCCCCTGACACCGTACGTGTAGGTGGATCCCGTTAACCTCGACCCTTTGCTGGCGCATGCCGGCCATGACCTCATCCTCTGGTTGCGGCGCGTAACATCCGCCCCAACCTCAGGGAGTCAACAGCCAGACTTTCTCCTGTGCGGGGCACTGACCCTTGAGTCCCCCAGGCACCAACTCACAATGCAATGGCTTAAGGGTATAGCGCTGCGCGTAGTGCCTATTTAGCTCGTCGTCACTAATGGCGAATGGCGGCCCGGGCATCGCGCTTTGCTGGTAGTCATAATTCACCAATAACTGCGGGGCCGCATCGGTCATTTGAATGAGGTGTTGTGTATAGTTCTCGCGCATTTCTGCCGGCAGAGCGACCAGTGCGGCGCGATCATAGATGGCATCAACCGCCCCGAGTAAAGGCGCTGTTAACGCAATGATGTCACCCAAGTAGATATCCAGGCGTGGAGCAGCATAGACGCTCAGTTTGCCGAGCTCGGAGATCACTTGGGTTTCACCTAGCTCACTGAATAACTCCTCGACAGCAATGCGGCCAAGCATCTGGGGCTGCCGCCAGCCACGGTGACCCGCCGGCTGCAAAAATTGGAATACCAGCTGGGGTATAAACTGCTGCAGCGCTCAGCCCGCCAATGTGTGCTCACCGTCGACGGCGAGGCGCTATACCAAGCCTACGCTGAATTAATCGAACAATTTGACCAAACACGGCAGCAGCTGCGCAGTGACATGCAACAGCTGCGCGGAAAGTTGCGGGTCCTCGCGCCAAGCAACATTTCTCACGGCACACTGCGCCCCATGTGGCTGGGCTTTACCCGCGACCACCCCGACATTCAACTCGAGCTGCAACTGAGCAACCAGCTGCAGGATATGATCAAAACCAAGGCTGATATCGCCCTGCGCATTGGCCCTCAAGCCGACTCGTCGCTGTATCAAAAAAAGCTGAGGCAGATCGATAAGGTGGTAGTGGCGGCAGCCAGCTACCTGAACAAGGCCGGCGAGCCGCAGCACCCCAGCGAATTGAAAGACCACCGCTTAGTCGGCACCACCATTTCCAGCAAATGGACACTGCGCCACGTTGAGACAGGGAACCTGCAGGAAATCCTCCCGCGTTTTGTCGCACAGTTTAACGACACCACTTTCGCCAAATACATGGCCGTCGACGCGCAGGGGATCACATTGCTGCCGCTCAGCGAGGTGAAACCCGAGCTCGACTCCGGGCAGCTGGTGCAGGTGTTGCGCCAATGGCAGGGGGAGCCGCGTGAGCTCTTTGCGGTGTGGCCAAGCGGCCGCCTATTGAGCGCCAAGGCGAAGTGCCTGCGTGACTATATGGCTGAATATATCGCGCGCCACTTGTCCTGAAACACACTGCACCCCATCGGCAATGCCTTGACCGTATTCGCCATTACGGTGCCGAGTGGCGGTGATTATACTGGGCGAATCACTGACAGGAGCCCACTATGGAAGTCCAAGATAAACTGAATGCCGTGCAGCGCTATGTCGATGCCTTTGAAACGGCGGACATCAACATTATTAAAGAACTCTACGCCGCCGATGCGACAGTCGAAGACCCTGTGGGAAGCGATATTCACAATGGCATCGACGCGATTGTGGCATTTTATGAGGGCGCACTAAGCGCGGGGATTAAGTTGCAACTGAGCGGCACGCCGCGCTGTGCAGGTAGCGAAGTGGCTTTCCCTTTTCAAGTGAAAGGGCCAGGCATGAGTATCGATGTGATTGATGTCTTCAAATTCAACGCCGAAGGCAAAGTAGTGTCTATGCGCGCCTTTTGGGGCCCGGAAAATATGGCCAGCTAATCATTCCAGCCGAAAAAAAAGGCGCCCAAGGGCGCCTTTTTTTACTGGCCAAGTCGCAACTACAAACTCAGCACTTTCTCGCCACGGGCAATACCCGACACACCACTGCGCACTACTTCCATAATGGCAGCTTCGCCAACGGCCTCCAGGAAGGAGTCCAGCTTATCCGCCGCGCCGGTCACTTGAATGGTGTAGACACTGGGGCCGACGTCGACGATCTGGCCGCGGAAGATGTCAGTGCAGCGCTTGATCTCGGCGCGCTGCGCACCTGTCGCCCGCACTTTCACCAACATCAGCTCACGCTCGATGTGTGCGCCCTCTGACAAATCGACCAACTTCACCACATCGACCAAGCGATTGAGGTGCTTGGTGATCTGCTCGATCTTGTGATCGTCGCCAACCGTTGTCAGCGTCAGCCGCGACATCGTTGGGTCTTCAGTCGGCGCCACATTGAGCGTTTCGATGTTGTAGCCGCGCTGAGAGAACAGCCCGACAACACGCGACAGTGCGCCGGGCTCATTTTCCATAAGTACTGAAATAATCCGCCGCATTAGGTTCGCTCCGTTTTGTTCAACCACATGTCGCGCATCGAGCCATTCGGGGCCACGTGCATGGGGTACACGTGCTCGTGCGGGTCAACATGAATGTCCATGAATACCAACTCATTCTTGCGGGCGAAGACTTCTTTCATCGCCTCTTCCAGATCACTCAGCTGCGTGACCTTAACCCCCGAGTGCTGGTAGGCCTCGGCCAGCTTGATAAAGTCTGGCAATGAGTCTTCATAGACACTTTCTGAGTAACGGCCGTCGTACTGCATGTCCTGCCACTGCTTAACCATGCCCAAGTAGCCGTTGTACAAGTTCAAGATTTTCACGGGAATCTTGTACTGCGCACAGGTAGACAGTTCCTGGATATTCATCTGAATACTGCCTTCGCCGGTAACGCAGGCAACGTCCGCATCCGGGAAGGCCAACTTAACGCCCATCGCGGCTGGCAGACCGAAGCCCATGGTTCCCAAACCACCGGAGTTGATCCAGCGGCGCGGTTCGTCGAACTTGTAGTACTGCGCGGCAAACATTTGGTGCTGACCTACGTCCGAGGTCACAAAGGCCTTGCCACCGGTTACCTTGCAAAGCGTTTCGATAACCTGCTGAGGTTTGATGTAGGGCGTTGTCGTATCGTAGCGCGGCGCCGTCCACAGGCCGTGGTGGTCACGCCATTCATCGATCTGTTTCCACCAGTGGCCCAGCGCGTCTTGATCCGGCAGCGTAGGTTCCTCGGCACGCAGCTCACGCACCAGCGCAATCAATTCAGTTAATACCGAATCGACGGGGCCAACGATGGGAACATCGGCGTTGACCGTTTTAGAGATCGCCGCCGGGTCAATATCGATGTGAATGATCTTGGCACCCGGGCAGAACTTGCTCGTGGTATTGGTCACCCGGTCATCAAAGCGCGCGCCCACCGCCAGAATCACATCGCTGTGGTGCATGGCGTTGTTGGCTTCGTAGAAGCCGTGCATGCCGAGCATCCCCAGGAACTGGCGATCACTACCGGGGTAAGCACCCAATCCCATCAACGTGTTAGTAACAGGGAAATTCAACTCCTGGGCCAACTCGCGCAGCTGCGGCGAGGCATTGCCTTGCACCACACCACCACCGGCGTAAATAACCGGACGCTTGGCAGCCAGCAGCAAGCTCGCCGCCTTTTTAATTTGCCCACTGTGGCCACGGCTCGCTGGCGTGTAGGAACGCAGCTTCACCTTCTTCGGGTAGTTGTACTCGTACTTGTCGTGGGGGTTGGTGAGATCCTTCGGCAGATCCACAACAACCGGCCCGGGGCGACCACTGGAGGCGATATAAAACGCCTTCTTGATCATCTCGGGGATCTCTTCGGTTTTCGTCACCTGGAAGCTGTGCTTCACAATCGGCCGAGAAATACCGAGCATGTCGGTTTCCTGGAAAGCGTCCTCACCGATCAGGTGACTCATCACCTGCCCGGAAAGTACCACCATGGGAATAGAATCCATATAAGCTGTGGCAATACCGGTAATGGCATTGGTGGCTCCGGGGCCGGATGTCACCAGCACCACACCGGGCTTACCCGTGGCACGGGCATAACCGTCTGCCGCATGGGTGGCCGCCTGCTCATGACGCACCAGAATATGCGGCACCTTACAACTTTTGAAAAGCGCATCGTAAATATGTAACACCGCACCGCCGGGATAGCCGAAGATGAATTCAACACCTTCGTCTTCCAAAGCACGTGCGATCATTTCGCCGCCAGATAACAACTCCACTGAAAGACCCTCGCTTCAGTTTGAAACTTAAATTCCGTCGCCACGCCTCCGGCTGCCCACCGGAAACGCTCAATGTGAACGCCTAGATGCCGAAACACATACCTTCCGAGCACATTTGCTGGTGCTCGGGCGAATCGCCTAATGCCGCTGCTAGCGGCTATCTTTGCTTTGCGGGGTACGCAAAGCGGGCAATCTCGCAACACAGGTCATGTGTCTGCAGAGTGAATGGAACTACCTTGAGTAGCAGTGCAACAGCTTTAGTCACACTCTGTATATTGGCCGCAGGTAAGCAGCGCGGAAAACAGCCATCGCCACCCTAATTGGGAGGACGGTATATTTTTTAACCTCGCCCGTTTTTTGTCAAGGTAATGCGTCGCCAAGACCGTGTTTTTTCTGGCAATCTGGCTGTTTTGTGGTTTTGTGACAGCGCTTTTTGCGACCCAGGGAGAATCTGCCATAATCAGCCCATCAATTATGTTGTTGTGGCCGCTGAGTATGCGCAAAAATTTGCTGTTTTTATCCCTGATAAGTGTGAGCTTATTGACCAGCCACGCCGCCCTTGCGGCCAAGTCCGGTTACTACCGCTGGACCGATGCAGAGGGCGAGGTGCACTTCAGCCAAAAACCTCCGGTAGGGAAAGCCTACGAGTTTATCGAGTCGCAAACCGGAAAGCGCTCAGCCGCGACTGAAAGCGCTAACGACTCAACAACGAACCCACCCGAGTCCGAGCAAGACTTACCCCAGGACGCAAAAATGGAAGTGCTTCCGCCCAAGGACCCGGCAATTTGCCAGCAGGCGAAAAGCAATATGCAATCACTGAATGCCGCCGGGGCACGAATTCGCGCAACCGGGAAGAATGGCGAAGTTCGCTATCTGACGCCGGAAGAGATTGAGGTGCAAAAGCTGCGTGCCCAAGACGCGATTAACGTGCACTGCGAATAACGCCCTCTGTTAAACACGTTGCCACGCCCACCACAAACCTATGGCGGCAACCGCAAGTAATACAGCGGGATACACCCAGCGGCTATAAAGGGGCTTTTTCTGGCAGTACATGAGAAGAGGCACCAGAGCCACCGTTACAGCTAATTGCGCAGCCTCCACACCAATATTGAAACTGGCTAATGCCAGAACAGCACTGCTGCCCTCATCCATTAACCCGGCCAACATACTGGCAAAACCAAATCCGTGAATGAGCCCAAACGCCCCCGCCAGCTGCCATTGATAGCGATGGTGTTCGCCGACCAAAGCGGCCAACGCCGCGACGCTTATTGATAACGCGATGACTATTTCAACAGGCTGGATAGGCAACTGCCACCACCCGAGGGTTGCTGCAGATAACGTAATACTGTGAGACACCGTAAAAGCCGTCACGACGCCTGCGCAGCGCCATAGCAACGGTCTAAGCGACTCATCTCCGGAGGATGCCTTTACCAAAGGCAATAGCAAGGCCAACAAAAAGAGAAGGTGGTCGTAGCCCAACACCATGTGCAGAACGCCTTCCTTGAAGAAGGCCGTTACGGTCGCCCAGGGCCCATGAGACTGTATACCCAGGGCTCTTTCAGAAGGTGTCAGTACACCGAGTTGCGGCTGCTCTGCCACATCATTTCGGTAGAGCAGCCTGTGAAGTGGGTCGACATCAAAGAGTAAGTCGTAATTCAGCGTCAGCCTTTCCGGTTCAGAGAAGCAAGGTGACTTAAGCTCCCACACGGCATAATACTCGCCGCTGTGGCTCGCCACACCCAGGCGTTGCAAGTCGAGGGGGCAACCCCCGCCTTCTCGCGTCACGCGGATGCCTTTCAGAATAGACGCCTCAAGCCCCGCCTCCGCACCGCGAAGCTCCTTGGCCGTCACCCGCCCATCCACCGGATTTGTATCTAGATTGTAAATCCGCTGCAAATCTTCCACGGCAATATCGAGCCGCCATTGCTCCGAAGCGATATACAGATAACTGTCACTATTTTTATGCGCAAATAAGCTGGTACTGGCAAAGCAAAGAAAGAGAACAAGCCATCGACTCATTGTTGTGCTCCCACTGCCGACCGACTGCGCGCCAGTAACTGCTCGCCCGGCCACTCACGCTGCTCTTGCCAATTGCTGCTAGCAACACGCAAAGCCATGTCCGGCTTCTCTACAACATCGAGCAAAAAATGCGCGTAAGCGCGCTTGTGGAGCCGCTCCCCACGCCACTGAGCATCCTCAAATTTTTCGAGGAGTTCCGCCTTCAACTGTAAATACTGCTTTGTATAATCCGCTTCATTGGTTGCTGCCAGACTCTTTAGCGCGACCGCCCGACAAGTGAGTACGCCATCTGAGAGCGCTCCCTCGCTGATATCCAGTACCAACGCGTACTCGCGCTGCTGCAATGCCGCAAGGCAAAAACGACCACGCGCGTATTGATCATCCGGCAACAGCGCAGCGGCGGAGCGCCAGAGCGCGAGCGCATCTGCTCGACGGCCTCGGTCAGCCAAGTCAGCTAGGCTGACCAATGACCAGTGTAATTGGGGGCCTGTGCCTTGCAGCATTTTTGCTCTTACGAGCCCCTGCAGCGCCTCGAAAGCTTGTTCAATATCACTGGTAAGTCCACGCAAGTATTCGCGGCATGCTTGGGAATACAACGACGGGCTGACGACGCCCAGTTGCTTACAATGCGCTTTCGCGCCATCGTATTCGCCTCTCACAACGGCCAGGTTCATGAGGGCAAGCAACGTTTGCTCATACTGGGCGCTGACCTCAAGTTCACTGACGTCGCGAAGCGCTTGCACGGCCCTATCGAGACCTTTCTGAGCCTCGTTGAACTTATGAAGACTCTCGGCGATTTGAGCCTTTAAAAAGTGAAATCGCCATTTTAGAAGAGGGGAAAGACCAGTCGAAGTGTCTAGCTTGGCTAATACTGCGCTGGCCTCGCCCAGGCGCCGAGGATTACCCTCTCGTCGGTATTCTTGGAGATAATTTTCCACTAAGGCCAGCAGCTCTGCGGGCGACCTATCCGCACTGACCACAGACTCAGGCTTAGCCTCAACTTTAATTAATTCAGTACTCGGCGCGGGCCAGGACACCTCTGGAAAGGCGTAAAGACTCGCGCTAAAAACCCCAATAAAAACGGTAAGGATGAGTCCTTTCATATTATTTACTCAATAATAAAAAAGGGCAGCCTAGCTGCCCATGCCTGCCCGTAGACTGGCTAGCGAATAAAGCCGTCGAAAGACTGCTTATCCAGTGTTTCAGGCTTAATATCGTTGACCTCCACAGGCGCGTCATTCGGCTCCTGAGAAAAGGCCTGTGCAAAAGTGACAGCAAAGACGCCATCGCGCTTGGCTTGCGCGGGTCCATCACCGTCGTCGTCAAGTGAGCACGCCGACACCGCTGCCGCCATAATTGCTATTACGAGTCGCTTTTTCATAGGTAAAGTCCTCGTATTATTCAGGGTGAACCCGCAATGGGCGTAGCGAGATAGGGGAAACCGCCGAGATAATCAAAGCGGTCAGGCTTCGCCCCGTCATTGACAACGGCGCCAGCATTCACGACCACCGGTGCCGCCCCTGACAAGTCGCAAGTCTGCAAACCATTGGGGTTGGCCCCGGTAATCGCGCCCTCGGCAACACTTAAAGCAATGTCAACGACATCATCTACCGGGCGGCGCCCATTCGGGAAACCCGCTAAGTCACAATCCAAAAAGCCCAACTCCCCCTGACTCACTAACGCCGTAGGCGCGATCGCGGTATTCAAGCGAAGCATCTCGCCTGGCTGTGCGGAATCTGCTTGATTCAAGCCATTAACACCGGTCACGAATGCCGCTAGCAAATCGCTTCGCGGTGTGTCGGGTACGACAGTAGCTCCGGGGAACAGAACATCTACCAGGACTGGTAGCGTGGGATACAAAACATAAGCGCCGAAGTTTTCAACGTCATCTTTTGGATGGCTGGCGTTAAACTTGTCTTTATCCGTGATCCCGATGACCACCTCATTGACTAGCGGGCTACCCAGGCGAGACACCTGAGTCCAGGCACCACCTTCCACACTGGGTCCCTGCCCATTGGCCGAGGCTGTCGGCCCGACGGGCTTGGAGTTCAGCAGTCGCGCCTGCGGCTTACTTGCCGTTGTCCAGGCACCAATAACGGCTTCGCTGCCAGCGGTCACACAACTGATCGGCAGTTCGAGCGCCAGCGACGTTACGTTTTTATCGCCAATAGTATTTGAAGCACTGTCTCTAGCACCCAGAGGGTTAAGATTCACTTGGTCAAAGACTTGCCCTAGGTTTACAACAAACCCTTCTTGGCGCTGGCCGACAAACATCTTGCCCGGAGACATGCACCCGGGAATATTAATATCGTATACGAATTGCGAGGCGTAGCCTTCGTAGTCAGGAATGGTCTTGTTGCCGATATTGTCTACCGGCTTTGCGAAGCTTGTAGACCCGTCAGCCAGGTTCGAAACCGGCGTCGCGTTACCACTGCGGCGTGGTCCGGCAACCAGCTCCACAGAGAAAGTCTCTACGACATTCAGCAATCCCGTACTCGTGCCGCTGCCACCTCCAACTGCGGCTAACGGGACCTGTACCAAAATGTCATTGCCCTGATCGTCCTCACCGGTTTTAACCTTACCCGCATCAATCAGCCCTGCCGCTGATGCTTGGCCGTAGGCATTACTGAACTGGAACTGAAACGTCAGATCCTCAACAGCGTCGCCATTATTGTCTATGTGAATTTCATAGAGCGCTTGTGGGTCCATAGTGAAGTAATTAGGGCCGCCGTAGGCGTCTTGAAGTGGCTGATAATTGGCGATCAACGTCACGAACCCGTCACGCCCAGCCTCGTAGCTGCGGAACATGTAGAAGTCAGTACCGTCAACCTTGGGAGAAGACGCTATGAACGGCGCTTCTCGGTGGCTTGACGCTAGGACTTGGGAACTAAATATAGTCCCGAGCACAGCTAGTGCCAGGCTACTTTTGACAGGGGAACCCATAATATCACCTCGATTACGTACACGGTTTTATAATTGTTTACCGTCAACGCGTACGATATGAACGAGCGTTTCGATCACCAGCTGAATGGACAGGGCAAAAAAAAGCCCGGTGAATGCCGGGCAATTGATAAGGGTGGGTGGGTATGTTTTGTCGCAGGCCTACTGTAGCGTAGCCGCTTTAAATGCCAATTGATCTCCATCAATTTCTGCGCAAATTTGCTGCCCCGGGGTAAATTCGCCCTGCAGCAGGCGCTGCGCCAAGGGGTTTTCCAGCTGCTGTTGTATCGCGCGCTTGAGCGGGCGAGCACCAAATACGGGGTCAAAGCCCACATCCGCCAGACGATCCATCACCGCATCGCTGAGCACCAGTGACAACTCCCTTTCGGCCAGCCGCTTATTGAGTATCTCCAGCTGGATATGCGCGATTTCACGCACTTGCTCTCTGTCCAGCGGCTCGAATACCACCAGCTCATCGACGCGGTTAACAAACTCTGGACGGAAGTGGCCGGACACCACGTCGAGCACCGCGGAACGAATCGCCGGGTAGTCGCTACCGCCGCGCGTCATTTCCTGAATCACGTCAGAACCCAAGTTCGAGGTCATCACAATCACCGTGTTGCGAAAATCCACCGTGCGACCCTGACCATCGGTCAGGCGGCCATCGTCGAGCACCTGCAGCAGGATGTTGAACACATCGGGGTGGGCCTTTTCAACCTCATCCAGCAACAACAGCGAATAGGGGCGACGACGCACCGCCTCAGTAAGGTAGCCGCCCTCTTCATAGCCGACGTAGCCCGGAGGCGCACCAATTAAGCGAGCGACCGAGTGCTTCTCCATAAACTCCGACATATCGATACGGACCATCGCCTCTTCGCTGTCATACAGGAAGGTTGCAAGCGCCTTGCACAGCTCGGTTTTACCCACACCGGTTGGCCCAAGGAACAGGAACGAGCCATTGGGGCGATTCGGATCACTCAGGCCCGCGCGACTGCGGCGCACCGCATTGGAAACCGCGTCCACCGCTTCGCCCTGCCCGACAACGCGTTTGTGCAGCGCCTCTTCCATGCGCAGCAGCTTGTCTTTTTCGCCCTCCAGCATCTTGCTGATGGGAATACCCGTCCAGCGCGATACCACCTCGGCGACTTCCTCGTCCGAGACCTTGTTACGCAGCAGCTGCATTTCGCCGTGCTCTGCGGCATCTGCCGATGCAAGACGCTTTTCCATATCGGGGATCACGCCGTACTGCAGCTCCGACATCTTGGTTAGGTCGCCACTGCGACGCGCAGCTTCCAGATCCAGCTTAGCTTGCTCGAGCTCACTCTTAATCTGCGCGCTGCCGTGCAGGGTCGCCTTCTCGGCCTTCCAAACTTCGTCGAGATCGGCGAATTCCTTCTCCACTTTATCGATATCGGCATTGAGCAAGGCGAGTTGCTTCTTAGCCGCCTCATCGTCGTCTTTCTTCACCGCTTCACGCTGAATTTTCAGTTGAATCAAGCGGCGCTCGAGCTTGTCCATCACCTCGGGCTTGGAGTCGATCTCCATGCGAATACGGCTGGCCGCTTCGTCGATCAGGTCGATGGCTTTATCCGGCAACTGGCGGTCGGTGATGTATCGCTGCGACAGTTTGGTCGCCGCAATAATGGCGGAGTCAGTAATATCGACGCCGTGGTGCACCTCGTAGCGCTCTTTCAGGCCACGCAGAATCGCGATGGTGTCCTCTTCAGAGGGTTCGTCCACCAAGACTTTCTGGAAACGACGTTCAAGCGCCGCATCTTTTTCGATGTATTGGCGGTATTCGTCCAGCGTTGTGGCGCCCACACAGTGCAGTTCACCGCGCGCCAGCGCAGGTTTGAGCATATTGCCTGCGTCCATGGCGCCGTCAGCTTTACCGGCACCGACCATGGTGTGCAGTTCATCAATAAACAGGATGACCCGCCCCTCTTCCTTGGCGAGTTCGTTGAGCACCGACTTCAGGCGCTCTTCAAAGTCACCGCGAAACTTTGCGCCGGCAAGCAGTGCACCCAAATCCAGAGACAGCACGCGCTTGTCTTTTAAGCCCTCGGGCACCTCACCGTTAATAATGCGCTGCGCCAAGCCCTCAACGATGGCGGTTTTACCCACGCCCGGCTCGCCGATCAGCACCGGATTGTTCTTGGTACGGCGCTGCAACACTTGAATTGTGCGGCGTATTTCATCGTCGCGGCCGATCACCGGATCCAGCTTGCCCGACTCAGCGCGCTCGGTCAGATCAATGGTGTATTTATCCAAGGCCTGACGATTTTCCTCGGCCGATGCGTCGTTCACCGACTGCCCCCCTCGCAATTGTTCTATCACGGATTCAAGGCGGCTTTTCTCTATGCCAGCCTCTTTCATCACTTTGCTAATCGACGTCGCCGACTCCAGCATCGCCAACACCACCAGCTCGCTGGAAATGTAGGCATCGCCGCGCTGCTGGGAAAGTTTGTCGCTGATATTAAATACCCGTGCCAGGCCCTGCGACACATGAACATCGCCAGGGTTGCCCTCGACACGGGGTAGCTTGTCCAGGGCGTCATTGACCGCAGCGTCCAGCGCAGCGGCATTCGCCCCAGCCTGGCTGAGCATGGGTTTAACCGCGCCGCCGGATTGTTTTAGCATCGCCGCCAACAGGTGCTCGGCTTCAATATATTGGTGGTCGCGTCCCAGCGCCAAGGATTGGGCATCTTGCAGCGCGGTTTGCAGTGAGTTGGTAAATCGATCTATACGCATTCGCGGCTCTCCATCCATGCGGCCCAGCTCACGCAGAGCGATAACCGCACTATTAATAAGGTCTTTCTATTTACTAGATGGGGGTGCTCCGCTGGCTTTCAAGCCCGGCGGGAGAGATTTTTAGTTATCCCGCAACAGAATAATGCTGGCCTGGCGCCCACACTGGGGCTGTCGTCGATAGGAGTAGAACAGGTCGTCGTCGGCCACCGTGCAATACTCTCCTCCATAGATGGCGTCGACGCCCAGCGATTTCAACTGCAGCCGCGCTAATTGATACAAATCGGCGAGGTATTTTCCAGAGTGGCCGGCTATCGGCGCAAAGGCGGCGCGAATGGCCGCGCTATCTGGGCCGGTAAATTGGCTTTCAAACGCCTGCAGCACCTCTTCGCCAACTTCAAAATGCTGAGGGGAAATCGCCGGCCCCAACCACGCCATTAATTGCTGAGCGGGGCGATCAAACGCGGCAACGGCATTGGCGACCACACCGCTACACAGGCCACGCCAACCCGCGTGAACAGCGGCCACCTGGCGCCCCAGCCGGTCGCAGAGCAATACCGGGAGACAGTCGGCAGTTAATACGGCCAGCGCCTGGCCGATGTCAGTTGTGATGGCCGCATCAGCATCGGGCAGCGCCTGCACATCGGCCCGAGATCGATACACTACGGTGCCGTGGGTTTGGTTCAGCCATTGGATACGACGCAAGCCCTGCGGCTGTAATTGGTGGAAAAGCGCCGCGCGGTTTGCGGCGACCGCCAGCGGCTTGTCGTTAACATGCTGGGCAAGATTAAAATCCGCATACGCCCCTTCACTGGCACCGATGGTGCCCGCTGGCGCGTGCCGCGTTGTGGTCAGCGCGATCACATTATCGGGCGCTGGCCAGGCGGCGTGAATCACAACTTTTCCTCAGCATCCAATACGGCTAGTAGAGCTTGCATGTCGTCGGGCAAGGGCACTTCCCAGCTCATGGTATCGCCACTTATGGGGTGCTCGAGTTCAAGTTTACGGGCATGCAGCGCCTGCCTGGGAAAGCTGCGCAGCATATTCACCAGCTCATCGCTCGCGCCTTTGGGCAAGCGCGGCCGACCGGCATAAGTCGCGTCGCCCACCAAAGGGTGGCGAATATGGGCCATATGCACACGAATCTGGTGGGTGCGGCCCGTTTCAAGAAAACAACGCACATGGCAGTGGTCGCGATAACGCTTTTGCAGGCGATAATGCGTAATCGCCTCCTTGCCGCCAAACTGCACCACCGCCATTTTTGTGCGCTGCTGGGGGTGACGCCCCATTGGCTCCTCAACCTTACCCCCACCGGTCATGCTGCCCATCACAACGGCGTCGTATTCGCGGTGAACATCGCGCGCTTGCAGCTGCGCCACCAAGTCGGCGTGGGCTTGCAGCGTTTTGGCAACCACCATGAGTCCGGTGGTATCGCGGTCAAGACGGTGCACGATACCCGCGCGCGGCACACTATCAATACTCGGGCAGTGACTGAGCAGGGCATTCAGCAGGGTGCCACTGGGATTACCGGCACCCGGGTGAACAACCAGGCCAGCGGGCTTATTGATCACGATAATATCGTCGTCTTCATAGACGATATCCAGCGCTATCGCCTCGGCCTCAAAGCGCCCCTCGGGTTGCAGCTCCGCTTGCAAGGTCAGCACGTCGCCTTCGTGAACTTTGTCCCGGGGGCGGCAGCTGCTGTGATTGGCCGTTAATTGACCGCCTTTTATCCAGCTTTGCAGGCGCGATCGCGAATATTCAGGGAACAAGGCGCTGGCGGCCTGGTCGAAACGCGCATAGTTGAGGTCGGCGGGAACGATTTCCTGGCGATTGATGGTTTCTGTCATAGTGATTCTCCGAGGCCTTCTTTATACCACTGACACGCTGTGGTTAAATAGCAGGCCCTCGCAAATGCGGGGTTCTTCCGCCATTTGGAACGGGTAAATGAAAGCGTTTAACAAGCTCCTAGCACTCCTTCTCATCGCCACCCTCGCGGGTTGCGCCAGCGAACCTGAACGACAGGAACTGTCGGAGCGGGAGATATACGAAACCGCGCAAGGCTACCTGAACAGCAAGAACTTTTCACTGGCTATTCAGAACCTGCAGCTCTTGGAAAGCCGCTACCCCTTTGGCCCCTATGCCGAACAAGCGCAGCTGGAGATTATCTACGCCTACTATCGCGGCGGTGACAACGAGGCAGCAATCGCCGCTGCCGATCGCTTTATTCGCCTGCACCCACAGCACGAGAAAGTGGATTACGCCTACTACATGCGCGGTCTCTCGAACTACACCGAGGGCGAGGGCCTGCTGGAGCGCTTCATCCCCACTGACATGACGCAGCGCGACCCGGGGTCGGCGATCCAATCCTTTGAAGATTTTCGTCAGCTGTTGCAGCGCTTCCCAAACAGCGTGTATGCCGATGATGCGCGCGCCCGGATGATCTACCTGCGAAACCGTCTCGCGCGCTACGAGATCAATGTGGCGAATTACTACTTTAAGCGCAAAGCCTATTTGGCCGCGGCCAATCGCGGGCGCTATGTTATAGAAAATTTGCCTCAAACGCCGGCTGTTCCCGATGCGCTGGCGGTAATGGTACAGGCTTATCTGCTGTTAGGTATGGATGATCTGGCGGAGCAGTCACTTGCCGTGTTGCGCAAGAACTATCCCGACCATCCCAACCTGGACAAGAACGGTAACTTCATCAGCGAAGTCGGTATCGAACAGGAAGGCTCATTTATCAATAAAGCCACCTTCGGCCTGTTTGACCGCTATGAGCCGCCGCGTTTTGACAACCGCAGCAAGAGTGAAGAATAGGTCGTCGCGACAGCGGGGTACAAAAAAAGGGCGCCATAGGCGCCCTTTTTTATTTCCGGTCTATCAATCGCCAATCGGCCATTTCTGAGTGATGGGGTAGCGACGGTCACGCCCGAAGCCTCTCTCGGTGATGCGCGTACCGATCGGCGCTTGCCGGCGCTTGTACTCGTTTAAATCGACAAGGCGCAGTACCCGGTACACGGTGTCGCGGTCAAAGCCATCGGCGATAATCGCTTCAGCGCTTTCATCGCGCTCGATATAGCGCTCCAGGATTTCATCCAGCGTATCGTAGGGCGGCAGGTTGTCTTCATCTTTCTGATCTGGCGCCAACTCGGCCGAGGGCGGCCTGTCGATAACGCGCTGCGGGATCGCTGGAGAGCGGGTATTGCGATAGCGAGCCAGTTCAAACACCCGGGTTTTGGCGACATCTTTCAGTACGTCAAAGCCACCGGCCATATCGCCGTATAGCGTCGAGTAGCCGACCGCCACTTCGCTTTTGTTGCCCGTGGTGAGGACCAGGTAGCCCTTTTTGTTGGAGATCGCCATCAACAGAACACCGCGACAGCGAGCCTGCAGGTTCTGCTCCGTGGTATCGACCTGGGTGCCGGCAAACTCGTCGGCCAACGTCGCCATGAAGGCGTCGTACATCGGCTCGATCGACAGACAGGAGTAGCGCACACCCAACATATTCGCCTGTTCCTCGGCATCTTCAACGCTCATGGACGCCGTGTAGCGAAAGGGCATCATCACCGCCTCCACGCGCTCAGGGCCCAGTGCGTCAACGGCAATCGCCAGCGTCAAACCGGAATCAATACCGCCTGACAAACCCAATACCACGCCCTTAAAGCCATTTTTCTCAACGTAGTCGCGCACCCCCAGCACCAGCGTTTCGTAGACATCGTCCAGCACCGGTTTAAGGTCGGTCACCGCCCCTTCATCAATGCTCAGCGAGCCGTCCTGCCAATGTGCCGTAACACAGGCTAAATGCTCGACATAGGCGGGGCTTCGCGCCAGTAACTCCCCCTCTTTGGAAACCACCATCGACGCGCCATCAAACACTAACTCGTCCTGACCACCCACCAAATTGCAGTAGACGATGGGCATTCCGCCTTGCCAGGCCCGTTGCGCCAGCAGGGCTTCGCGCTCTATCTGCTTACCTGCATGAAAGGGCGAGGCGCTCATATTCAACATCAGCTGTGCACCGGCGGCTCTGGCAGCCGCGGTGGGGCCATCCTGCCAGATGTCTTCGCAAATACTCAGCGCGGTGGGCACACCAAACAGGTCAAAGACGACGCTTTCACGGCCTTCTTTGAAATAGCGCTTTTCATCAAATACGCGGTAGTTCGGCAAACATTGCTTGTGGTATTCGTGGAGCAAACGGCCGCGGAAGAACACCCCAGCCGTGTTATACAAACCTTGATCTCGGCTGCGCGGATAACCGACAACGATATAGGTCTCTTTCGCCGCTTTGGCAATGCGCGCCAAAGCGCGCTCTACCCGATGGCTAATGCTACTGCGCAAGAGCAAGTCTTCGGGCGGATACCCCGTCACAACAAGCTCTGGGAACAATATAAGCTGGGGGTTGTGCGCCCGCACTGCCTCTTCAACGGCGTTGAGAATTTTGTCGGTGTTGCCTTCGATGTCCCCTACTACCGGGTTGATCTGAGCAGTAACAATACGAAGCGTGGTCATGAATCTGTGTATCCCCGTTAATAGGCGTTGGCTTACCGCAGTGCGCTGGCATTCTATCAAAACTCGCGATGTGCATCCGCAGGAATTGCCAGATACACTTATTGGCATTAGCCGAACGAGAGCATCATGCATAGCGCCAGCATCGACCACAGCCAACGCCGCGCCGTCATGCGGGTATATGCAGCGTACCGCCTGCTGCTAGCCAGCGCGCTGTTTTTCATCTTCATTTATGGGTTCAGTCAATCGGTGCTGGGAAGCACCGCCCCCGGCATCTATTCGCTGATTTCCTTTGCCTACTTGGCTTTTTCACTGCTCGCCTTGTTCCAGCATTTGCTGGCCAGTCGCCACTATCACGACACGGGGCTGTTCTTCGAGTTTTTCATCGACATTGGCTGCATCATGCTGATGAGCTACTGCTCTGCAAGTGCCGACTCTGGCCTTGCCTCACTGTTGATGGTTAGCATCAGCGCAGCAAGCATGACCTTACCCGCCCGCTTGTGCCTGTCTCTAGCCTCGCTGGCGACCATCAGTGCCATTGCCGAGGTCGCGGCCAATACCCTTTACGAGCGCGTAGAAACCCAGCAATTTATCGTCGCGGGCATGATGGGGATGGCCTATTTTTCAACAGCCATTGCCATTCGCTACCTCAGCCAACGAATTATTTCCGCTCAGCAGTTGGCAGAGCGTCGCCGCAGTGACTTAGAGCGGCTATCGCAAATCAACCAAAGCATTGTGCAGCGAATGCAGACGGGCATTGTGGTCATGTCACGCAGTGGCCGCATCAAGCTCTGCAACGCCGCTGCCGCAGAACTTTTGCAAGTCCCCTACCAACGCCGCCCCGATTCACTCTATGCCCCCCCGCAAATCACCGCCCTTACCGCACCGGGTAGCAGCTTGTCGAAAATTATCCAGCTGCAGCCCTCTGGGGTCGAGTTACATGTCAACATCGCCCAGCTGGACCAAGACAACGACGAAGATTTCCTGCTGTATATTGAAAATATCAGCAAGATCAATCAGCGCGCTCAGAACTTAAAGCTTGCCTCGCTTGGGCGCTTCACCGCCAGCATCGCGCATGAAATACGCAACCCTCTTTCGGCAATCAGCCATGCGGCGCAATTGCTCGCCGAAAGCCCTCACCTCGACGACGGGGATGCGCGCTTTGTCGGCATTATCCAAAACCATGCAAAACGCATGGACGATATTGTAAAAAATGTTCTCGAGCTGTCTCGCGGCCGCCTACCGAAACCCGAAGCCTTCGCGCTAATGCCGTGGCTGCAGCACTTTTGCCGGGATTGGCACAGCATTCACCAGGGGAAGATACAGCTGCTACCTGACGACTCACAATGCAGTAATGACACGGTTAACGTCGACCAAAGCCAGCTAAACCAGATACTGAGTAATATTACGGAAAACGGTATTCGTCATAGCTTGGCAGAGGCCGACACAGCCGTTATCCGCTACCGTTTGAGCAACGGTATTAGCGGCGGCGTAACACTGGATATCATGGATAATGGCCCCGGCATTTCTCAGGACAATAAAGACAAAATCTTTGAGCCCTTTTTCACCACGGAATCTCAGGGCAATGGACTCGGCTTGTACCTCTGCCGCGAGCTTTGCCTGGCGAACCAAATCGCCATTAGCTACCGGCGGGAACCCAGCGGCGACAGCTGTTTTCGATTACAATTCGCCCACCCGCAGCGCAGCGCGCTCCCCGATTGATACTGACAAGCCGATATGACACAGAAAACCGTACTCATCATTGACGACGAACCGGATATTCGCGAACTTCTGGAAATTACTATCAGTCGCATGGGCCTTCATACCGAATCGGTCGGCTGTGTCAGTGACGCTATCGCACTCCTGCAGCAAAACACCATTCAGCTTTGTCTTACCGATATCAAATTGCCAGATGGCTCGGGCTTGGACGTCGTTCACCACATCCAACAGCACTGCAGTGAAACTGCCGTTGCGGTGTTAACTGCCTATGGCAGCACAGAGCTAGCAGTTGAGGCGCTAAAGGCGGGGGCATTCGACTTTATCAACAAGCCGGTGTCTATAGATCAGTTGCGCAACCTGATCAAAACCGCCCTGCAGCTGGAGAGTAGCAGCGCCACCGCTATCGACAGTAGCCGCAACACCCGCTTACTCGGCGAAACCGACGTTATCAGCCGACTGCGCCAGCAAATCACCAAGCTTGCCCGCAGCCAGGCCCCCGTCTACATCAGTGGCGAGTCGGGCAGTGGCAAGGAAGTCGTAGCGCGCATGATCCACGCCAATGGGCCGCGCCGCAATGCTCCCTTTGTCCCAGTGAACTGTGGCGCCATCCCCGACGAGCTTGTCGAAAGTGAATTCTTTGGTCATGTTAAGGGCAGCTTTACTGGCGCTTATGGCGATAAGGAAGGCTTGTTTGAAGCAGCCAATGGCGGCACTCTCTTCCTGGACGAAGTCGCCGACCTGCCGCTGAATATGCAGGTTAAACTGCTTCGCGCTATTCAGGAAAAGGCGGTGCGGCGCATCGGTTCAAATGAAGAAATTTCCGTCGACGTTCGCATACTCAGCGCTACCCATAGAGACCTTTCCCGCGAAGTCGCCTCAGAACACTTCCGCAGTGACCTGTTCTACCGAATTAATGTTATCGAGGTCGCAGTACCCAGCCTGCGGCAACGGGTCAGCGACATCCCGTTATTGGCCAATTTTATGCTTGAGAAAATCGCTAGCGAGTGGGGTATACCGGCCCCTCGTCTCAGTGAAGATGCTCTCAATGCGCTGAGCAGTTACCCCTTTCCCGGCAACGTTCGCGAGTTGGAAAACATTATTGAACGCGCCGCAACACTTTGCGACGACGAGACCATCACTGCCAAGGACCTATCGCTCCCGGCATCAAATAGCAGCGTGAACCCGGATAAACACACCGACCACCTATCGGCCGCTATCGGAGACGTGGAAGGGTATCTTGCCAGTATTGAGCAAAACATAATCAATGCTGCCCTAAAAGCCCAACAGGGCAATAAGACGGAGTCAGCGAAGTTGCTGGGGCTCACCTTCCGGCAATTTCGCTACAAACTAAAGAAGTACAACCTCGACTAGTGAGCTCACAAAACTAAAAAGGCGGCCGAGGCCGCCTTTTTAGTTATTCGTAATACCAGTAGGTCCGTTTTCGCCCACCGGACAAGTCGAGCGCAGGGGTGCTGGGGTCAAAGGGTGATGGCCCCGCCCCACCAATCACAAAGGGCACGGTTTTCCCATCAATCGTCACGAGCCCGGCAATAGGTGACGGTGGAAGTCCACCACCAGAAAATTCATTTCTCTGCCGCTCACCTGTCACAAGATTCACAACATAGGCCCCAGCGTTACCTAAATTTGCACTGCAACTTTCAGCATCGGGCACATCCGGCTGGTTGGTACCAAAATAGACTTTCCCGGCAACAGCCAATGGTGCGTTAACGCCTTTTTCACCCACTAGCAGGTCAAAGTAATACCCTGCGACACCGCTATCCAAACCACTAAAATACAACTCGGTCGCACCTTCGCTGCCACAGGAAACAATGCCACCACTGCCGTCACTACACTGCAACGTGCTTTGGTCAACCAGGTCACTTACGGTCACCGCGGAGTGAGTCGATGGCATCGATTTGCCGGTATTTTTGTCCATAATCATGAAAAATTTATTTTCAACATTGTAGGCAAGTCCGGCAGTGGTACTGCTGGTATAAAGCGGGTGCTCACGGTCACCAGAGACCGCCACCACAGCGTCGAAGTTATTCGTCGGCACGACATCCGGGGCAAATAGGAATTTGCGAGCACTGTTGCCGCTGCCCCCCAGACTTGCGAACTTATTCACTTCAATGTCGCTAAAGGCGGTTGTCGCTGGGCTGGCTGCCTCAAGGTCAATGCGCCATATATTCCCGCCCACATCCGCCGCATAGAGGCGGTCGGTGAACCCATCTAAGTCCTTATCCAGAACCGTTACATCAGCGGGGAAAGATTTTGTCATCGCGGAAACGGTTTCACAGTGCCCACCTGATGCCAGCGTGACACCGGTGCAATCAGCAAGTGCGGCCCACAGTACTCCGCCGGTGAATGCGTCTAGGATAAGTACCCCACGCCCTTGGCTGTTTGTCGCCGGTGCGGGCTCTTGGTCCTCGGCAGGGTCGTAACCGGCGCCCAGTACCAACACCGGGTTACTGTGCCCCTTAATCAACGTTAATTGAGCTTGAGACCACGTCTGCCCCAATTCAGGCACTTGGCTATTTGACAACGACCACAAGTAACGGGGCTCAGCGACATTGCTGACATCTAGCGCGTAGAGCAACCGTCCACCACGGCGCGCTGACATAAAGATTAAGGACTTCCCTGACGTTGGCTCACCGGTGCGCTTGTCCTGCAAAATGGTGGTGTTACCGTCGAAGAAGTAATCGCGCGGCTGCGCGCGACTGTCGAGCACATTGGGGTACTTCACCAATGGGTCGTTATTAAACTGCCGTTTAAACTTGCCAAAGAACTCCGGTGCAACAAAGCTCCACAACTCTCCACCCGGTTGCACACCAGCTATATTACCGGTTTGATTACCATTGATGGCGTGGAAGTGCCCATCGTTGGAGCCGTAGAACACAACGACCCCAGTAGTGCCCCCGTAGTTGATAACCGCGGGGCGCGAGTGCAGGACATCGGCGTGGATCGAACCGCGCGCCGTGATCGGGCAATCACTACCACGCTGCTCCGGCGGGCATGGGCCGCGGCGGGTTTCGTTGCCGATGATGTCTTCTCCACGCACCCAATCAATGAGGGTTTCTGCAGTAAGTGACACCGCACTGCTGCCACAACTTACATTGTTGTTTTCCGCAAGCACGTAGTCGCCAAGCCTTAGCACATAGTTGTCGGCATCCGTAACCGCGATCACACTCCCAAGTACCGTGCCACTGAGCAGTTGGCTGTTATAGGTATTATCAGTAGAGCCAACACTGCAGCCTTCCAGCTCAACCTGGTCGCCCAACCCCAAACCATGGGCAGTTTGCGCAACGCGAGCGGCACGGCTTACTTCTACAATAACGGCGCCATTGTAAGTTTGGCCACTAGGGATGTTTTTTGAATTAACATCAAAGCTGGTGGCCGTGACATTACTAATGCTACATGGCGTTGCAAAAGTGCAAGTTTGTTTATTCGCCTGAAGGGACTCATTCCAGGCGTTCAGCATCACCACCTTGTCTGTTGCCGCATCTAACTGCGTACCGCCACTGCCATCGTGAGTGATAGTACAAGTAATATTATTCCCTTTACCCGAACAGCTTGTTGATATCGTTTCGCCATCGTCATAACGGCCAACACTTATCGATGCATTGCCGCCCTCTTCAGCAGCGCCCAACTCCGCATTTAGCTGAGACACCAGAGTGGTATTCGTCGTTTTAAACTCGGGCAGAGCCGACGTGCTCGGACAACCTCCGACACTGTTACAGGTATAGACTTTGCGGCCTGATGATGTGGTCAGGTTGTTCACGCGCAATAACTGACCCGCACCGCCTTTTTCCACTAAATCGCCGTCAGGGTGGTCAAAGGCAAAGCCCTCACCTTCCGGGCTATTGCGCCAAAAACCATCCAGTGGCCAGTCCGCCACCGCAGCACCCGACGCATCCTTGGGCGTGTTTGTGGTCCAAAAACTTATCGCGTCATCAACGATCGACCCCGTGATGGGATTAGTGACCGATGTCACCGCAGCCGAAATATCCTGCGTCGAGTCCGTGAGGACAATATTCCCGCCCGCATCAAACCCAAGCTGATACTGTTTAACGTTGCCGTTCCAGCGAGGTGCCGCATCGCTGTCGGGTCGAAAACTGGCGATATACACTTGGTTAAGAAAGGTACCTTGCGTGTTAGCACTAACGGGCAGCGTCGCTGATGAAAATGCACTGTTAATATCCTGCACTTCATTAAATATTTGGAGGAGCACCTCTGCCAGACCCGCATGATTATCGGCAGTCACCTTGAAGGCCTTGCCGCCGCCAACATTCGCCAAGTCTGCGAGGAAGTTGATCTCGCCAGCCAACTTTGTTTCTAAGTTAGGGTCGTAAACCGCGATTGAGTACGTAGTGACATTGCGGTCAGACTGGGTGCTATCGCTGGTATCCACGAGATTCATAAATTGCGTCCATTCATCCCCCCAGTATTTATTATTGGGCGAGTCTGAATTGGTAAGCTGTGTCACTGCTCGAGGGGTAGCAAAGAACTGGTATTGCGAAGAACTTGTTGCGTAAGAGAAAACATCCGTCAACTGGCTTTTCAGCAGAACGTCAGGGTTACCGGTACCATCCGCAACGTTAGCGTTCTGCTTTGTCGCATTTCCGATATATACCAACACAGCATCGCGACACTGAGTTGCGATGTCCGCCAAACCGGAATAGTCGACCCCCGAACATGACGAACTTAAACCATTGAGCATAGCCCAGCTCTCAGCTATCAAATCCCCCAAACGAGACTGGTTAGCCAAATGATTTTTACCAATACTCTTCAATCGGCTGATAAAGCCACTAATACCATCGCGATCCATCAAAGCTGGCGGCGATAGCAGAAAACCACAACGATCATCACCGTTACCAAGACCGGTGCCATTATCAAAGTTACTGAATCGGTTGGCGTTGAACACCATCAGCCCGACCTTAATCGCCCCCAAAAGGTAGTCATACTCTGGTTCGAGCAATGACAACATGGTATTCACCACCGCGCATTGTTCCATGCCCCCAACAGTGTCGCCTAAATTTGGCGCGGCACCATCATCGGCATAGGTGCAACCATGAGTGACATTAGCATTAGAATTGGCGCTGCTGTGCCAACCAAGCAAAACCGTCGGCGGGTTGGCCCCGCCAGGGGTAATCCCGGCAAACAAATCAATGTCTTCGGCATGTACCAGCGTAGGTACCGCTATAAAAATAAGCGACAGACAGATCCAACTAATCAGTGTTTTCATGGCCTTCACTCTTTCTAACGCCGGCTAAACCGGGAAATTAATTCAAACAGGGCGTCCCAATGACTTCGCGCAAATACACCCCTTGGTGCATTTCCAGACGACTTTCAGTCTTAGCGTCACCCACTGTTGCAGCGATATCCCAGCGCATTTTGGTACACCAGGAGTTGCCTCGGAGGGCAACATCGTCATCCGTCAGCACACCGCCGGTATTACTTTTGCCCGTTCCCAGACACTGAGCATCTGCTGGGTCGGCGACATCAAGCTCAACTTGTTTTATTGGGTCTGTACTCAAGCAGGTTGGCGGAGCGACCACAGCAACCATGTCATCACTGCCATCACCATTGAAGTCGCTGCCAAACTCTGTATTCTCGTCTGGCAATGGAATTGCGAAATTAGCCGGGTTACTGACAAAAGATTCTATGGCGTTACTCGCCGCATTTTTTGATTCGATGTGATACTGCTGATTGCCGGCTATTTTAAAATTAATATTGCTGCCGCTAAGCATGCTGACAATAATAATGCTGAATATCCCCAGCATGACGAGAACTACGATCAATACCAAACCTGACTGTCGCTTTACACTTATCATTCTCTCGGCCCCGCAACATTAGGTATTAACACAACGGTCGACACTACTTGCCGTTTAAAACGGTCGTCGAAAGGCCCCACCCTGTCAGCACGGCCAAGATCAAAGGTGTCGTCAACTGGCTCTGCTAAAATCGGTTCTTCAGAGCGAATCAATAAATGTACGCGCACAGCTACGGTGTCCCGCCAGTTTTCCGTTGCCGTACCAGACCACTCCGCGGCCGGGCAGCCACTGGGTGCGACGGCGGCACCGGGGTCACTCACATAGCAATCGGGCCCACCATCGACATCTAAATCCAAGCCGTATTCGATATGTAGATCTTCAACTCCAGAGACCAGTGGAAGTATGCGCCGAACCCCACTGCTGTACTCAAGCATTTTAAGTGTGGGGCGACCATCACCACCATCGGCACAATCTTCACAATCGCTTATAAAATAGCTGCGAACGAGATAAGGACGAGCACGGGCTAGTGACGTGCAGCCCTTTGCCCGCAAGGTAAGCGCCGCTGGGTCTGTATTCAGTATATAAGGCAGAGCATCGAGCTCGCAGTTGGAAACCTGCAAGTAGGGCGTCGTATTTCCCGTCGCGATGCTGGCAACGTCCACCTCTGCAACGTCCACACGATAAATGTTCAGCATCGGCGAGTTCGCCACCGGACTATCTGCGCTGACACATGCCGGCATTGTCGCGCCGCTGACAACACCAGACACCGCCAGCGGCAGCGCAAGCGTACTCGGGTCAAAACCTAGGTCACTCGCATTGCCACTATTTACGCAGGGGTCAACGAGCTGGTAGTCGGCCACACCAACACCCGGATGATAAGTGCCGAGAAAACCCGCCAGTGCCAACTCTTCATTCAATGCATGCAAGGCATAACGCCCGCTCTCTGCTTGATCCGATACCAAAGATAGCTTAGTACGGGTCTGACTGACGGAGGCCACTAGGGAAATAATTCCCAATAGGATAAAGGCGCCCAATCCCAGAGCAATCATTAGCTCGACCAAGGAAAGGCCCCGTTGCTGCCGCCTAGACAGATTCACGTTAAATCTCCAATTCGCACGATTGCGGTAACAATTCTCCGCTGCTTTTCGTCACCGTATTGGTTCTTCCCACAGGTCAAGTTATCAGAGGGCGCAGAGGTTTCATTCAGGCCTTGCCAGGCGACACTCACGCGGTATTGACGCGTGGCGGCGTCTAGTTGCTGTATACAGCCACGGGCGCCAATCATCGCACCGATACTCTCGTCACTTTTATTTTGTTGGGCCGAGCCAATCAACGCGGCATTCCACTGCGAAAGATCTTCGTCTGCGGTCTCGCGCTGCTCGGCAGAACCTTGAGCACAAGCGGGCGGAGTGGAGGCACCATGCCCTAAGACCATACCTGTGGCACCTGCAGAATAACAAGTCACTACAAGCCGATTTGCATTAATTCGGCTCACCATATCCTGGAGTAAATTTAGCGCTTGCAAGCGCTGATAAGCTTCCACTTCCTGTTGGACAGAGCGTGCTATCAAACCCGCTCCGCCCATTAAGCCGACCAGAACAATAAGCAGGGCAACAAGAATCTCCACTAAGGTAAATCCGGCTTCCCGTTTTGGCATTAGCAGCCTCCCTTCCGGCTGCGCGGCCGGCCGCTGAGGCTTATATCCACACAGTAGGCGTTTGCGGTATTCCCGGACTCGGGCACTAGACTGAACTCTGCCGCGGCATTGCTTCGCCCTGAGCCGTTAAACTGCACCGTATTGACCGCGCTGGTAATGGTCAGGTTCGGCTGAGACGGTGCGACCTGTAGTACAGTTGCACCATCGAGCACCTGCCATCCCTTGTTCCAGTTATCGCCAATTCGACTGACACTAACCACCGCGTTGCGCTTAACCGCCTCACTGCGCGCCAGGTCAATGGTAGACCGCAAGGTGTCGGAGGCGCTACGAACGCGCTGGCGCTCAATAACGTCGTTGAACGACGGCGCCGCAATGGCGGTCACGATGGCCACTACCGCCAAGGTTACTAACAGTTCAAGTAACGTAAAGCCTCTAAACCTAGTTATTCCCAGCATCGCGTTGCCCCCGAGGCATAACCTTTTTCTCCCTTGTTGTTCAGGGTAAGCGTGCCACAATCATCACGACTTGCCTGCGCACCCTTTGGCGCAGCGCTAATAATATAACTAGGGGGGCTGGCTGTGTTGTCGGCTGTCACACTAACGGTATAGGAACTACTGATTTCAGAGGGCAGGGAAGCCCCCAGAGCAGTCAAATCCGCCGCATATGCACGGTTATCGAGATAATAGCGCTCTTGCATATTCGCAACTTCCATCGCGAAATTTTGCGCAGCGGACCGGTTCGTTCGTACTACGTACTCTTGATAAGAAGGCAGGGCAATGGCTGCCAAAATACCGATGATTGCAACAGTAATCATCAATTCAATCAGCGTAAAACCTGAAATGTATTTACCTCGCACTTAACCTCTTCTCCTGGACGTGAAAATGGCTACAGCCGACTGAGCGAATACACTACTAAGTTATTGTCAGGCAGAGGACGCGGCGACTTCCGCAGTCAGATTTCAAGGCGAAACGACTAATTAGCCAACCGTGCTATGCCAACACTTAGTTATAATTCTTTGACGGCAAGGAGGGAGAATACGCAGATTTAACGAGCATGTACAAAGCAATAATACAAATTCGCGGACTATTCGACATAAGAGAAAAACGCGTATAGACCGCAAAAAGCGACCGGCCTAATAACTATCGACGCCAACAATCGGCCAAGGACTTCTTTGAACCAGAGGGTTTATTTTTCAACGCCATCTCACCCGCATCATCCAAGGTGAAATCACCGCAGCTATCACCGACCATAACGCCGCTGCGCTTGGCGATCAGTGTGAACGTATTTGCCGTAGGCGTTCCGTCAGCAGAAATAGAATAATACGTTGAGCCATTTTCCGGTACTCGGACAGGAAAAACCGCGGGTAATTCGCTACCACCACCTGTCGTCGTGAAACGACCATTAGCAGAGTAATAACGCTCTAAGGCCTGCGCGCCAACCATCAAGGCATTTGTTGCTTCATTGCGCCGAGATTTGGCCACTTGCTCCTGGTAGCTTGGATAAGCAATCGAGGCGAGAATCGCCACGATTGCCACGGTGATCATCAGCTCTAGCAGGGTAAAACCTTTTTCCACGCTACCGTTATTCATTATTGCATTTGCCTCCAAGACTGGCGACCCACTATGCCACCATCGTCGCCTTTCTCCACAACAACGCCTACCGTACCACTGCTGCCCGAGGTGTATTTGTACTCAATTTCTCCCTTACTGACAATGCCTGGTGTCTTGATGATCTCATCGCTACCCCGTCCACTGATCGGCAGGTATTCACCGTTATAGAGAATGACATCCAATTCATCCACCATGCCATCACTGTTGGTGTCGAGCACCGGGTCTTTGTAGCGCCCACCAGTTTGAGCGTCGACCTCCATCAACCAACTTCTGCCACCGAAACCACAAACATCCTGAGTCGGGATTAACGTGGTAAAGATGATTCGACCATTGCGCAGGATGGGCTGCGACACGGAGCGCTCCCCTTCTTTTGCGTCATTGGGTGGCTGGAGCGGCAACCGCCAACCAGCCGCAGGCACACTGTCGGCGCCATTAGCGGTGACTAAACGAACCTGAAATTTGGTGTTGCCTCCTTCTTTCAGCGTACCAATCTCTTCGTAAATCACGTCTTGGGCTAACAGATCCCCCCTATTAACCACCTTGTCGTCATCATGAATGCCGTAAAATTCCTGTACTTGTGGCGACGGTCCGACGACTGAGTCATTGGTTTTGAAGAACTGCCCCGTACCGAAATATACGTAGTAGCCCCCATCATCGTGGTTACCCACAGTAGGCCGCATGGTAATCGGTTGGCGCTCTCCTCCATCATCAACAGCAACAAATAGGGGCGCGGGACTGTTTCCAGACTTGTATGCCACATGCCAGTCAGCCGCGTCACTACCCCGAACATCAAATTTCCAAAGATTGCCCTGCAGGTCGCCCGCATAGACAAAATCGGTAATCCGGTCACTATCTACATCGACCGGCACGGGTGTGGCTAGGCCATTATTAACACCAGAAACTTCGGTATCAATCGCACGAATCAGCTCCCCAGTCTCTAAGTCAACAATCATTAATTTAACGGTATCGCCTGATTCATAGCCATTACCGAATACCGCAATCCATTTGTTATCCGCATCCACTCTCGCCACGGTCGGCTCACTCATCGCCACACCTAGCTTGTGATCTGCATCCGCTGCCGTTGAGAACTCCCAGAGAAAATTCTGTGCGGTGATGGTGCTGGGGTTACTGACATCAATGGCAAACACAGAGCGCCCCCCCGCTCCCGTACTCGCCACCGCAACCGTCTTCCACGCGCCATTTAAATAGGCGTCGCTGACTCGCGGCGAGCCATCTACATAATATTGATGCTGGTAGTCTACGCTAGCTAGGTTTGGCAGGTTCGGGTAGACAGCCACTGGAATATAACCAAAGTACTCTTTCCCCGTCTGCGCATCGAAGCCGTGCAGCATGCCATCATTAGCACCCACCAGTAATATAGAGGGCCACGACTTTTTGGCCTTCATGAAGTCTTGGTAGCGATCCCCTTCACTACCACTAAGTACTTGGAACCCATAGTCGTCTTCATTGCCAACAAACGCTGGGTCAGAGTTAATGATGTCGCCCAACACGCCCGACCGACGACGAAAGGTAGTTCCCTCACCACTGCGATCCCCCCGTACCCAAGACAAAAGCCCCTTACCCAGCAGCTCAGAGGCACCGTTATTGAGCAGCGTGCGCTGGGCAAGATCCAAGCTTAGCCAGTTAGCCAAAGTAAAAGAAGTTGCTGTTGTGATAATGTCGCCGAGCCCACCAACACTGGTAAAGAGGTTCCTTGACGACTCAGCAGGGAAGCTGTCGCGATTACTGTCCCACTTAACATCACCTATCGAGCCATCGTCATTCAACTCGTAGGCGAGTAAGCGACCACTCCATTCCAAACTGTTAAAGCTGGCTTGGTAAACCAAACTTCCCGAATCTAAGCGCGTTGAGTTCGCCGCGACTGCTGAAGCAGACGACTTCCCCTCATTTACGATGGCCTGAAGGGCATCGGAAAGCTCCGTTGCAAAGTCCTCAGGGTTTGCAGCACTAAAAAAGCCGCCACGGCTGTTCACCGACGCGTGCAACAGATCATCTATTTTGTGGGCCTGCACCGATTCGGGGTCTGGCCAGTTAATGGTCGCGCCAGTTTCGATAGCAGAAAAAGCCGAATCTGGATTGATCGTCCCTGTGACGCCCAGCCCCACACCAAAGGTGACCATATGCTGCCAGAACGCCGGATTTCTTTTGTTCACAGAGACAACATTTTCTAAGTCACTGCGGAGATCATTCTTCCAATAGTACATCGCCACGTCTGCTAAGGTGTCGTCGCGCGAATCACTAAAGGGAGGAGTTGCTTTGTAGGTATAGCTCATACCCGCTGGAGATGAGTGGCTCGGATTGTCTTCCCCATCGTTGTTATCGCCGGGATCGCCTCCGACTTTCCCACCAGACCAGTATCCATCGGTCACCATCACCGTATAGTTTCGCCGGCATGCAGTTTGTTCTTTGCCATCATCAGTGCCCGGCGTACCTCCCCAGGGCCCCTTGTTGTCTCGGCGCTGATAATACTCGCCTGCAGCATCGAGGGATTTTCGCAGCGGGGTGCCTTTCGCGGGAATAGTCAAACCATACAGCTCGTCAAAAAAATCATCGCGATCGACGCCCTCAAAAGTTCGCACACCTCGACGAATCACCGCAGTTTCAACCCCATCAAGGTTTCGCTTACTTGAATTCAAGCTGCCAAAGCCCATTCTGATGTTTTTGCCTTGCTCGGCAAACGCAAAGCCCGAGCCAGCCCTCGCCGTGCCCACCCGAGAGCGGTAATAGGTATACCAATTTGCGAAGTTTTGGATCTCTTCTAAGTAAGTGCACGAGCCAGTGTTAGCGTTCAAACAGTCGTCACGGCTTTCTCGCCCGTGTCCAACGTAATCTAGACCAGGCCGGATCTCCACTTTTTCATAGTTGGCCCACTGCCACATATCGCCACTGCCCTTGTACCAAAAGTACGCGGCGGGCCAGAAGGTCTTCGTACTACTCGTCCTACTGCAACTACCCGACTTATCACAGCTTACCCAAGAGTTACCGTTGAAGTTGCTATTGTTGATCGTCAAGTTACGACAATTGGTAAGCGTTTGTAGGGTAAAGCTTTTCAGCGGGGCATGGGGTGCACAAAGAATGTTGGCATTGGGATAGCTGCTACCATCTGCTTTGATCCACGGCTCATACGTGGTCGAAGGATTGTAGTAAACAGTGTTCACCTGCGGCGAACGACTGCGCGCATTGTAGGGGTTGTTACTATCAACGGTAGGGACATAGTTGGAATAGTCCGAGCTTCCGTGGACACCGTTACTGCGCGGGAAGATATAGCGCGAACTTCCGCCAATAATCTCAGTGGGCATCAACTCAAATTGCATTGAACCCGAGTCGTCCAATATGTACAAAATATTGGGGCGCGCCTGCTGCGTAAGAAATAGTGGTATTTGGGCAATTTCACTATCGGGCGTAGAGCTGGTGCAACCCGCTTGTTGGCCCTCAACGGTAAATTGCGCCTTGCATTTCAGCGGATTGAGCTTATTGTTCTTTACCGTAAGCCGGTTCGCATTGTACGAATACGAATCTGCCCCACAGACGTGTGTCGGCTTTTTCAGTGTAAAACTGACCACACGGTTGATTCGATCGAGCTCGTCAAATGTGTAGGTTTGATTTGTTTTATTTTTGCCTAGAAACCCAGGAGTAGTGACTTGAATAGTGCATTCATCTGCCATTACTGAAGGAATGAACAAAACCAGCAAGGCGGCCACTAAGGCTAAAGCTTTGCACCCCACGAGCATGCTCGTTACACGCTGCCTACCAACCAAATTGGCCATAATTTTCACCTTGCTTAGCTCTCTACGCGTTTGTAGGTTGTTACCAACACCACCATACTGCGATCATTCAAGCCAAACCCCCTTGCGATGACTCTGTAATAACCTTTCAGAGTCACCTTCTTATCCGCGTCAAGCGGAGCATCTGGGTCATCGATCGCGCTGATCTGTTCAATTACATATTCTGGCTGCCGGCTAACATCCGGCACTGCATCGTTCATAACGATCCAGCCTGATGACTTTTCGTCCTGCCAGTCTGGGACATTACACTCTTGACGATCATCGTCCGGATCGGGACAAGAAAGATAAAGGCCGTCTTTGCCAATAAAACCTGCCGCAGAAATCGCCCCCAGTGAATCCTCAGCCTCTCTAATCGCCGCCTCGGCCGCCTGGAAGGCGATATTTACATCTTTGCTATTCCCCGCCATCCGCTCCTGCAAAGTGGCGTTACTCATCGCCGCCACACCTACAATGGTGAGAATTAGCATAAAGACCAGGGCAACAATTAATACCGCTCCGCGCTGGCTGTTTTCTAATTGACTCATCATGGCAACCTATTACGTAGAGCAAACACCGAGGTAAAAACCTGGCGCATGCGGCCATCTCCGTTGGCAATGGTGTTTCCGTCCCGGTCCGTTACAGTTTGGGCATCGGCATCACCATCTTCGCCAACAATATTTTCGTCATTACCGACTAGCGTTAACTCCACTCGCACACTTACTACATCCAGCCAGTCGGCAACGGCATCGGCGGCTTTGTACTCATCGACGGCGCGGTCACCTGAAGTATCAAGGCCATAGCTCAACTGAAGGTTCTCTATTCCCTCCACCAGCTCTATCGCAGGCTCCTCCGCACCTCCAGATGAAAGCCCCCTATGCTGACTATAGAGCGCATAAACTGGCGAGCCACCGGCCGTCTTCCGCCCAGTATCCCGAACAAAAAAGTGTGTTGTTTCAAATCCGAAAATTTCAGCATCGCCACTATAAATTTTGCTCAAGCGATTGTTGCTGTTATTCGATGAAGCATGAGCCAATGTTGTCTTGCCCTTGCCTTCGCCCTTTGGCGAGTTCGTCACGCGAAAAATATCTGCCGTCGAACAGTCAGCTATTAGCACATAATCATTTTGCTTAATATCAATGCTGTTATTTTCGATCTGCACGTTTGCATTGTTCGGCGACAGGTTGCCGGTAATCTTTATGGTTTCATCAGAGCCGCGCTTGATCCGTATCACGTCAGTGCCCGGTACGGCGTCTCTTTCATGCCCCGCGGCAACATTGTCTTGACCCACAACCGGGATAAAATCAACATCACTCGCGGGCTTAGCAATAACATTCGGCTCAATATTGCCCACCGAGCTGCACCCCATATATCCCGCCATGCGAATTTCCTTCCCCAAGAACGCCATCGCAAAACGCGCATTTTCCTGGATCATCGACAGCGAGTCCTGCATCCGATTACTGGTCCGTGTAGCCACAAATACCTGTATTACAGCCGCACTTAGCGCTAGGCCCAAAGTAATTGCGATCATCAGCTCAACGAGCCCAAATCCTGTTTGGCGACGTCTCAACTCACAACTCCGTTACGAACTCAAAAACTTGCGCGTTATCAGCGCTCTTTTCACGGGTTTTGCTCACCCGGCTTTCAGACCAGCTCACTGAAATCACGAAACGGTTGCCGTCGCGGACAATTTCCCCGTCCCCGGCCGGCATCCGGCGGGAGAGCTCGGCCAGCCAGTCGCGCAAATCTACCTGCGCCGTGGTATCACCCGAGGGCGCCTCGTCATCCACGGCGATATCGTAGCTTCCCCCTAGCGCCTGACCGCGGTTAGCGCGCAACCTGTCGGCAATATCATTGGCGAGGAAGACCGCTGACGAACGAAACTTGGCAGTTTGGTTAAATTTCAAAGAGTTAATTTGCATTGACGCGGCACCCATTACCCCTGTCGCAGTAACAAGGATCGCAACAAGGACTTCTATCAGCGTGGTACCGCGCTGTGTGTTTTTCAAAGCATTCATTTGCAGCCCCCTTCAGCGAGAGAAAGCTGACCGCTAGCGCTGATGTTGATATCTCTTGAATGAGCACAGCCTTCCTTTTCTAGCTCATACGCCATCGCAATGGACTCGGGATCATTTAAAAAGCCCTGGCGGTTAAAACTGAACTCGGTCAACACGGTGCCACTTCTCTTTACTACTAACGACGCCCCTTCGGAAAGAGGTGGTACCAGCTTGACCGTCTCACCCTTATCCACCTTGCCGTCGCTATTTCTATCAACCCAGACACGCCAACCTTGGCTCCAATCTTCAGCCGTCGCAGTAATCAAGACATCTTCTGCACGGCTCACAGCTTCGGCCCGGGCCGTGGCGCTAGACCGAACTAAGTTCTGCATATCAGCACGCACCCGAGAGTCAACGATAAAATTGCTGAAGCTGGGAACCGCCACAGAAGCCAGAATGGCGACTACCGAAATAGTTACCATCAGCTCTATGAGAGTGAAGCCCTTTTCTGACAGAGTAAACATGGATGTCTCACACTTTGCACGAATATTGTTTCTATGCAAATTACGCCGACTAGGTCTCAAAATTAATACGCAAATGCCGCTACATCGTGTCGTAATATTCGGACAATCCGGTTGATTAATAGGCACTTCTCCACTATAGATATAGCATCAGAATGGAAAGGATTCCACGATGAACGACCAGGGGAAGACGCTGATAGAACTGTTGGTGGCGATCAGCATTGCCGTGCTGATGAGTGCGGGCGCAATCCCGTCATTTCAACGCTTAAAGCAGAAACAGCAGCTAGTCGCAGCCACCAACACGCTTTACGCCGCCGCGCTGTTTGCCCGCCAGCAAGCCGCCTACTTCAATGAGACTGTCAGCATACGCAACATGGGAGACTCGTGGGAAACCGGCGCTATCATATTCACCGACCATAACCACAACGGCAAACATGACCCCGATGAAGAAGTATTGCGGAAGATTCCGAGACTGAAGGGAGTCAGTGCCTCGGGGAACCGGCACGTTCAACACTATTTGAGCTACCGCTCAGATGGTAGTGCCCACCTAAAAAGCAATGCCTTTCAAGTGGGTACACTCACTCTCTGCCCAATAACCGGCGGAGAAGGCCGTAAACTCATTTTAAGCATCGGCGGGCGCCTGCGCCGAGAGACGGCAGCGAGCACAGACTGCCAGCCTCGCGCTGATTAATGCGACGCCCCGTCAACCCAGCGCAGTTCGCGAGGCAGGGAAAAAGTAATATTTTCTGCGCGCCCCTCAAGCTCCTCAGGGGCTGACGCGCCCAGCTCACAGAGCCTGTCGATCACGGCTTTCACCAGTATTTCCGGCGCCGAGGCCCCGGCCGTAATGCCGATTCGCAAGCCCTCTTTGAGCCACTGGGGCTGTATGTCTTTCTCATTGTCGATCAGCTGTGCCTGACAGCCAAAGCGCTCGGCTAATTCGCGTAAGCGATTCGAATTAGAGCTGTTCGGTGACCCCACAACAAGCACTAGGTCGGCTTGCTGGGCGAGTGTTTTCACCGCATCCTGTCGGTTTTGAGTGGCGTAGCAAATGTCATCTTTGCGCGGCCCCTCTATAGCAGGGAAGCGCTGCCGCAGCGCATCGATGACCGCCGCCGTATCGTCCATGGATAGCGTCGTTTGCGTGACAAATGACAATTTTTCCGGCTGTTTAACCTCGAGCTTGAGCGCTTGCTCAACATCCTCAACAAGGTAGATATTTCCGCCTTGGCTAACGTCGTATTGCCCCATCGTTCCTTCAACTTCCGGGTGGCCCTTGTGGCCGATCAGTACACATTCGCGCCCGGCGTTGCTGTAGTTGACCACTTCCATATGAACCTTGGTCACCAGCGGACACGTCGCATCAAATACCTTTAAGCCCCGGCGCGCCGCCTCGTTCCTAACCGCTTTGGAAACACCATGAGCGCTGAAAATCACGATTTTGTCGTCGGGCACTTCATCGAGCTCATCGACAAATATGGCACCTCGCTGCCGCAGGTTCTCAACAACGAACTTGTTGTGAACAACTTCGTGGCGCACGTAGATTGGTGAGCCAAACACATCCAAGGCGCGATTCACGATCTCGATAGCGCGATCCACACCAGCACAGAACCCACGGGGGTTAGCGAGAACAATTTTCATAGTTTACTCCGCGCCGGCCTCTTCATCGTCAGCATGGACCTGCACGTCGAGAATCTCAACGCGGAAACCGAGCCGCTGTCCCGCCAGGGGGTGATTAAAGTCAATCTCGACCTGCTCACCATCAATCGCGCTTACTACGCCGGGGAGCTCGGTATTCGCTGCGTCAGCAAAATTGAGCACCAGGCCTTCACTGAGTTCAATATCAGCAAACTGGCTGCGTGGCATACGCTGAATATTTGCAGGGTTGCGCTGGCCGAATGCATCTTCGGGGGCAAGTGTCAGCGTCGCTTGCTGACCTGCCGTTAACCCCTGCAGCTTCGCCTCCACACCGGGGAGCAAATTACCGTCACCGAATACGAAACTCGCCGGGCTGCGCTCGAAGGTGGAGTCCACCTCGCTACCATCCTCCATCAGCAGAGCAAAATGCAGGGTGACGGCGGTTCCCGGACCAATCGCAATAGTCATAATCGCTTCTCTGTTAGCGCTATGCCGACCTTACTGGTCGCCGGCATCTGAATGATTAAAAGTGTCGATGATTAACAGCACGGCACCCACCGATATCGCCGCATCGGCAATATTGAACGTGGGGAAATACGCGTTACCCCAGTGCACCGAAATAAAATCAATAACATGGCCGAGGCGAACCCTGTCCCACAGGTTTCCCAGCGCCCCCCCCAGCACTAAAGCCAGTGCCATCGACAACAGCCACTGCTCTCGGCCCAGCTTCATTAGCCACACAAGTAAGTAAACGCTTACCGCGGCGGAGATAACGGTAAAAAACCAACGCTGCCATCCCCCGGCATCGCTCAAAAAGCTAAAAGCGGCCCCAGGGTTGTAGTGCAGCGTAATATCCAGCACCGGCAAAATGGGGTTTGGCTGCCCATAAACCAAACTGGCGTCGGCCCAAACCTTGGTAATTTGATCGACTAAAACAATAACGGCGGCAAATATCACCCACAGTAATCGCCCCCGCCGCTGCTGCGCAGCGCCGCTATTAGGCATAGTGGCGAACCTCACCATCACCATCGACGTTATCTATACAGCGGAAACACAGTTCTGGATGCGTCGTTGATTGACCAACGTCTTCGCGATAGTGCCAACAGCGCGTACATTTCATGCCTTCACTGGCGCCAACGCGTACCTGTAAGCCCTCCAGCTCTGTCGTCTCAGCTTCATTCGCCGCGGAAATCGGTGCGAGCATGGCAGATGAGGTGATCAACACAAAACGCAGCTCATCACCCAGCGCAGACAGCGTCTCGATCAATTCATCATCACAAAACAGCGTCACTTCAGCCTGCAGGGAGCCGCCCACAATGCCCTCGTTACGGGCGTTTTCCAGCACTTTATTAACCGCCGTTTTCACGCTCTGCACACGCTGCCAAAAGGCGTCGCCCATCTCGTCATCGTCCGAGAGTTTTTGCAGGCCCTGGTACCATTCAGCGGCAAATACCGGCCCTTGATGCTCGCCGGGCAGAACCTGCCACAACTCGTCGGCGGTAAAGCTGAGAATCGGCGCGATCCAGCGCGTTAGCGCCTCGGCAATGTGGTACAGAGCCGTTTGCGCCGAACGCCGCGACTGGCTGTTTTCCGGAGTGGTGTACTGGCGGTCTTTGATAATATCCAAATAAAAGCCGCCCAGCTCCAGCACACAGAAGTTGTGCAACTTCTGGTATACCACGTGGAATTGATAAGCATCGTAGGCCGCCAGCAGTTCATCTTGCAAAACCGCAGCGCGATGGACGATCCACTTATCCAGTGCGAGCATTTCGTCGCTGGCCAGCGCATGCTCACTCGGCTCAAAACCTGCCATATTGGCAAGCAGGAAGCGCGCGGTATTGCGGATACGGCGGTAGGAGTCGGCGGTGCGTTTAAATATCTCATCCGATACCGTCATCTCATTGCGGTAGTCGGTCGCCGCCACCCAAAGACGGAGAATATCTGCGCCCAGCTTATTCATCACTTCTTGTGGCGCCACCACATTGCCCAGGGACTTGGACATTTTTCTACCGTTGGCATCCACCGTGAAGCCGTGTGTCAGCACTGACTTATAAGGCGCGCAGCCCTGCGCCGCCACCGAAGTGAGCATCGAGGACTGGAACCAGCCGCGGTGCTGGTCGGAGCCTTCAAGGTACAAATCTGCGGGGAAGGCCAGCTCCTCACGCTGCGCCAATACGGCGTAGTGCGTGACACCGGAGTCAAACCATACATCGAGGGTATCCGCGACCTTGTCGTAGCTTTGCGCCTCGTCTCCCAGCAGCTCGGCAGCGTCCAGGTCAAACCAGGCCTGAATGCCGCCCTGCTCCACCCGCTCAGCAATCTGCTCTATCAGTGCCGGCGTTCGCGGATGCAGTTCAGCGCTTTCTTTATGAACAAACAGGGCAATTGGCGCGCCCCAGGTACGCTGGCGCGAGATACACCAGTCGGGCCGCTCACCCATCATCGACTCAATACGCGCCCGGCCCCAGCCTGGCATCCAGTTCACCGCATCCACTTCGGCCATGGCTTTGTCGAGCAGACCGCCCTGCTTCATGCTGATAAACCACTGCGGAGTCGCGCGAAAAATGATTGGCGATTTATGCCGCCAACAATGCGGATAGCTGTGCTCGTAGGACTCGTTGTGCAACAAACTACCGCGCTCTTGCAGTGCCGCGATCACCTGCTCATTAGCTTTAAACACATGCTGACCGGCAAATAACTCCGTGCCTTCAATGTAGGTACCATTGGCCGCAACAGGGTTGTACACATCCAAACCATATTTCTGGCCGACAACAAAGTCATCCTGGCCGTGGGCTGGCGCGGTGTGCACTGCGCCGGTACCCGCATCAGTGGTGACGTGCTCACCCAAAATCACCGGGACTTGGCGTGCATACAAGGGGTGCTGAAGAGCGAGGTTCTCCAGCGCCGCCCCTTTACACTGGCCGACCACCGCGTAATCGGTAATACCGGCACGCTTCGTGACGGACTCCTGCAGGGCCTCAGCAACAAGCAGTAACTCTGCTTTGCCGTCTCGTTGATAGGACAACCAAACGTAGTCCAGCTCGGCATGCAGGCACACAGCCATATTCGCCGGTATCGTCCACGGCGTTGTGGTCCAGATTACCAGGTTCATTGCGCCGTCAACGCTATCGGCAAGCCCGCAGCGCTGGCGAGCATCCGCGGCATCCATCACCGGAAACAGCACATCAATCGCCGGCGATGTCTTGTCTTTGTACTCCACCTCGGCTTCGGCCAGCGCCGAGCCGCAATCCATACACCAATGCACGGGCTTGAAGCCCTTGTGCAGGTGGCCGTTTTCAACAATTTTGCCCAGGGCGCGAATGATATTGGCTTCAAAGTCGAAGCTCATTGTCAGGTAGGGGTTTTCCCAGTCACCCAGCACACCTAGGCGCTTAAACCCTTCTCGCTGGCCGTCGACCTGCTTGTAGGCATAGTCACGGCACTTCTGCCGGAAGGTAGCAGCGTCAACCTTGCGCCCGACCTTACCCACTTTTTTCTCGACATTGAGCTCGATCGGCAAGCCGTGACAGTCCCAGCCCGGCACATAGGGGGCATCGAAGCCGCTTAACGTACGAGACTTAACGATCATATCTTTCAGGATTTTATTGACCGCATGGCCGATATGGATATCGCCATTGGCATACGGAGGGCCGTCGTGCAGGACAAACTTTTCCCGCCCGGCGCGCGCACGGCGAATCTGGCCATAGTAGTCCTCGTCGTACCAGCGCTTTAACGCCTGCGGCTCACGATTCGCCAAATTTGCCTTCATGGCAAAATCCGTTTTTGGCAGGTTCAGGGTGTGCTTGTAATCACTCATAAAAGCTAGTCTTAAAGGCCCGGCAATAGGGAACAGTTAAAGGGAGAAGAATCGTCGCGCCTGTGCGATGTCACGAGAAATTTGCTCGCTCAACGCGTCGATACCATCAAATTTAATTTCGTTGCGCAGTTTTTCTCTAAACAACACGCGGATATTGCGGCGATACAGATCGCCTTCAAAATCCAATAAATGCACTTCGAGTATGGCCTTGCTCAAATCGCCCACTGTTGGGCGAACCCCGACGTTAGCAACCGCCGGCAGCAGAGAATCAGACACGCCCGCGACTTGCACGGCAAATACACCTGACAGCGGCGAGCGCAGGCGGCGCAACTGGATATTCGCCGTCGGCGCACCAATAGTGCGGCCAAGCTGCTGACCGACAATGACACGTCCGGCAATACTGTAAGGGCGGCCCAACAGATGCTCAGCAAGGGCGAAGTCGCCCTGCCCCAGCACTTCGCGAATCCGCGTACTGCTTACTCGCTCACCTTCGTGAAGCAAGGTCGCGGTGTCCATCACATCAAAGCCATCGCGTGCGCCGTACTTGCGCAATAGATCGAAGTCACCGCTGCGGTCGCGGCCAAAGCGCAGGTCGTCGCCAACAACGATGTATTTCGCACCCAGATTTTTAACAAACAGACTGGTTATAAACTCGTCGGCGCTCATATTGCGCAGCGCATCGTTAAAACGAATGCGAACCACCCGGTCGATACCCAGGTCGCGAATCGCCTCAAACTTTTCACGAAATGACATCAGCCGTGGCGGCGCGGCATCGGGCGCCAGGAATTCTCGCGGCAGGGGTTCGAACAATACCACTGTTGAGGGCAGGCCGTACTCCCGACTCTTATCAATCAGCTGCCGCAGCACCGCTTGGTGGCCGCGATGAACGCCGTCAAAAGCGCCAATCGTAGCAACGCAGCCGCGATGACGCGGGCGGAAATTGTGAAATCCGCGGATTAACTCCATGCCTGTGGCCGACCCCATATGCACGCCCCGCTGTCAGCACCGCGACAAAGTCGCCAGTGAATGCGCCGAGCATTAATAAAGCGGCTGATTATAACTTACTCAGCCACGTGACAAAAACGCTTAAGTCGGCAGGTTAGCGCCGCCGCGCAAGTGTGCGGGCCGCAGCCCCATAATCAGCAAACCCAGCAGGTAGGTCACGCCGCCTGCTGCACAAACGCCGCCAAGCACCGCCGCCCGCTGCCAGGCAGGCCACAGCGACCAATCGCTGATTTGCGCGCGGCACAGCAGCAACAACGCGGACATTAGCACCACGGGAACACAGAGCTGTAGGGTGTATCGCAGCCAGCCTGCCGCGGGGCGATACACCTGGCGCGCCAGCAAGCCACGCAGCAGCAACATGGCATTGAGCCACGCCGACATGGCGGTGGCCAAAGCCAGCCCTACGTGGCCAATCTGAAGGTAATAATGCAAGGGAACGACTAAGGCGATATTAAACACCATATTCGCCACCATCGCGTATATGCCGATTTTTACCGGTGTCTTGGTATCTTGGCAGGCAAAAAATCCAGGCGCTAATACTTTGATCAACATAAAGGCGATCAGCCCCAATGTGTAGGCGCGCAGGCTCAGCGCGGCCATGGCAACATCGCGGCTTTGCAGCTCGCCGTACTGAAACAGCGTAATCAGTATTGGCTCGGCGAGAATCAACAGCGCCGCCGCCGCAGGCAATGCCATTAGCAGCACGCCACGCAGTGCCCAATCCAGGGTCTGCGAGAATGCCTGCTCGTCGCCGCCGGCTCGCTGGCGAGACAATTTGGGCAAGATCACCGTCGCGATGGCAATAGCGAACACACCAAGCGGCAGCTCTACCAAGCGATCCGAGTAATACAGCCACGAGATACTGCCCGTGGGTAAGAAAGAGGCCAGCACGGTATCGAGCAACAGGTTTATCTGGCTGACCGATACACCGAACATCGCCGGCACCATAAGCTGCACAATGCGCTGTACGCCCTCATCGCCCCATCGCCACTGCGGTGTTGGCAGCAGGTGCAGGCGCTGCAAAAACGGCAGCTGGAACAACAACTGCACACAACCGGCCATCAGCACACCCCAGGCCAGCGCCATCGCAGGCTCGGCAAAATATGGCGCGGCCACCACGGCAGCGGTAATCAAACAGACATTGAGCAACACCGGCGTAAACGCGGGCACCGCAAAGCGCCCGTAACTGTTGAGAACAGCCCCGGCAAAACCGGTCAGTGAAATCAGCATCAAATACGGAAAGGTGATGCGAATCATCTCGGTGGTCAGCTGAAACTTCAGCGGGTCGTCGCGAAACCCTGGCGCAAAGATCGTCGCCACCATCGGCGCGGCAACCACGGCGAGAATCGTTAGACACAACAGCACCCCACCCAGTGCGCCCACCACGCGATTAAGCAGGTCTCGCACAGCAGCGTGGTCACGCTGCTCTCGATATTCCGAAAGTACAGGTACAAAGGCCTGGGCAAAAGCGCCCTCGGCAAATAGGCGGCGCAGAAAATTGGGGATCTTAAAGGCGACAAAAAAAGCATCGGCGTTTGCGCTGGCGCCCAGCACCACCGCAATCACCACGTCGCGCGCCAAACCCAACACCCGCGACAACATCGTCATGGCGCCCACCACCAGGCTGGAGCGCAATAGTCCGCCGCCGCGAGAAGCCTCTGCCTCACTCATTGCCAGGCCTCACGAAGGCGCTGGCGGTGGCGCTGCAGCCACAGCAGGGCAATCAGGCTGTGGGCGTTATTAATCTCACCGTCGACGAGCATTTGCATCGCCTGGTCAAAACCGTAGACCTTGGCGCGAATGTCTTCGCCTTCGCCCGGCAAGCCGTGAAGGCCACCGGCCTCCGCCAGATTGCAGCGGCCGCAATACAGGTAAAAATATTCATCGCTGCCGCCGGGAGAGGAAAAATACTCCGCTATCGGTTCCAGCTCAGATACTGTTAACCCGGCTTCCTCGTGCGCTTCGCGCAGCGCGACCTGCTCGGGCGCTTCATCGGTATCGATAATTCCCGCCACAAGCTCCTGCAACCAGGGCGAGTCGCCGCTGTCGAGGGCACCAACACGGAATTGCTCGACAAACAGCACCTCATCGCGCTCGGGGTCATAGGGGAGCATGCCAACCGCCGCGCCGCGCACAAAGAGCTCGCGATTTAGCGGATTGCCCCAGCCACCGGCAAACAACCGGTGGCGCAGGCGCAATTGGCGAATTTCAAAGAAACCCTTCCAGGCGCTTCGTTTTTCCAGCACCTCGACATCGTCGCGACCAAAGCGGCTCATCAGAAGCGCCTTTCGGTGTACCAATTCACATCCCGCGCCGATTTATCCACTTGATCGACGACATCCAAGATCATGGCAAACAACGCCATGCGCACCAGCACGCCATTGTCCGCTTGACGAAAAATTGCCAGGTTGGGGTTGTCATTCAGGTCGTTGTCCAGCTCGTTGGCTTCTTGACGCGAATCGCGGGGCAGCGGGTGCATAATCACCGTATTGGGTTCGCAATAGCGAGTATAGATAGCCTGATTCAAACGATAGCGGCCGCGATACATATCGGCTTCGGCCTTGCTTGCAAAGCGCTCTTCCTGAATGCGAGTGGAATAGGCAATATCCACCTTGGCAAGGCTGCCCTCCATCACATCGGATTCAATCACCGTGTGGCCGGCACTGCGCAGGGCGTCAACAATTTCACCGGGCATCTTCAGCTCATCCGGCGAAATCAACACAATGTGGATATTGTTATACAAGCCCAGCAATTTGCAGAGTGAGTGTACCGTTCGGCCGTATTTCAGATCGCCAATCATCGCGATCCGCAGGCCATCCAGATCACTGCGCCCTTGGTGCAGCAACTCTTTACGGATAGTGTAAAGGTCCAATAGCGCCTGGCTGGGGTGCTCATTGGCGCCATCGCCGCCATTGATCACCGGCACGCGGCTGGCCGCTGCAAACTCAGACACCGAGCCCGACGCTGGGTGGCGCATGACGATCACGTCGCTGTAACCACTGAGCACCCGCGCGGTATCGTATAGCGATTCGCCTTTGGCAATGGCCGAGCTTTCAAAGCCCGTGGTTTCACGCACCTCGCCACCGAGTAAGTTAAAGGCGCAGCCAAAGCTCACCCGCGTTCGTGTGGAGGGTTCAAAGAACATATTTCCCAGAATTGCCCCATCGAGCACCTTGGTAATACGCTCGCGGTGCGCATAGGGCGCCATGCGATCAGCCACCGCAAACACGCGCTCGATATCTTCGCGCTCAAACTGACTGATAGAGAGAATATGACTACCGGCAAATTTCAACACTGCTCTCCCTTTATACTGCGGCCCGGCCGCTATGATTCACTGGCAGCCAAAGCCGCCTGATTATTGGCGTCGTCAAATTGCAAGCTTGCCCAACGGGCGTAGAGGGGTGACTGCACCAAAAGCTCACTGTGACGCCCACTGGCGACCAGCTCACCATTCTCGAGTACCGCAATGCGGTCTACATTGATCACGGTTGCCAAGCGATGGGCAATCACTACCGTCGTGCGGCCTTCCATCAACCTTTCCAGCGCCTGCTGCACTTGGTATTCACTTTCTGCGTCCAGGGCACTGGTCGCCTCGTCGAGCAGCAGCAGTTTAGGGTCCGCCAATATTGCTCTGGCAATCGCGACGCGTTGACGCTGCCCCCCCGACAACCGCACGCCGCCCTCGCCCACAAAACTTTGATAGCCCTCAGGCAAACGCTCAATAAATTCGTGAGCGAAGGCTGCCTTAGCCGCAGACACTATCTCCGCATCGCTGGCATCGGGGCGACCGTAGCGAATATTGTCAGCCACCGAGCCAGTGAACAGCACCGGCTGCTGAGGAACCATCGCGATATTTGCACGTAATTCGTCTGGGTCCAGATTGCGAATATCCACGCCATCAAAGCAAATCGACCCGCCACTCACATCGTAGAAGCGCAGCAACAAATCAATCAAGGTCGACTTACCGGCCCCGGAGCTGCCCACCAACGCCAAGCTGCTACCCGCCGGCACACTCAAACTAAAATTGCTTATCGCCGGGTGTTCCGGCCGCGAGGCATAGGCAAAACTCACCGATGTAAAATCGATATCGCCACGCACTGGCACCGGCAAATGTGCCGGGGCTGCAGGTGGCAATATACGATTCTCTGCCGCCAACAATTCCAGCAGCCGCTCGGTCGCTCCCGCCGCACGCTGTAAGTCACCATAGACTTCCGAAATTGCACCGACAGAGGCGGCCACCATCACCGCGTAGAAAATAAACGCCGCCAGTTCACCGCCACTGATTCGGCCGGCCAAGACATCGTGCCCACCCACCCATAGCATGCCGGTAACGGCGCCTAACACCAATACAATCACCACCGTCGACAGCCATGCGCGCTGCTTAATGCGCACGATGGCAACATCGAAGGCCACCTCTACATGGCCATCAAAGGCTTTGCGATCAAGCGTTTGATGGTTAAACGCCTGCAGCAGCTTGATATTTTTAACTGCCTCACCCACAAAGCTGCCAACACTGGCAATCTTGTCCTGACTGCTGCGCGACAGCCGCCGCACGCGGCGACCAAATACCAAAATGGGCACAATCACCAGCGGCACACTGAGCATTACCATTGCCGTTAACTTCGGGTTACTGACAAATAGCCAAATCAAACCGCCGATGAACATCAGCGCGTTACGCAGGGCGATCGATACCGAGGAACCAATGACGGTTTGCAGCAGGCTGGTATCGGTGGTGATCCGGGATTGAATGTCGCCACTTAACTGGCTTTCAAAAAAGCCGGGATGCAGGGTGACAACATGGGCAAACACGGCTTTACGCAGGTCTGCACTAACGCGTTCGCCTATCCAGGATACCAAGTAAAAACGCACAAAGGTGCCGGTCGCCAACAGTAATACCAGCGCGAAAAACAGCATCAAGGCCTGATTTAGCGCCGCCTCACTGGCATTGCTGGAGAAGCCATTATCCACCAGCAAACGCAGCCCCTGACCAATCGACAGCGTGATCCCCGCCGTGCAGATCAGCGCCACGCTGGCGCCGATAACCTGCCAGCGATAGGGCTTCAAAAACCCAAGCATCGCCCTTAATACGCCTAGCTTTGCGGTGCCGCGCTCACTGTGTTGTTGCTCAGCCATTTGCCTCTCCTTCTGGCCGCGCATTATTGCCCGTATTCCCGGCAGGTAAAAGCGCCGCATCGATCAACGCTAACTTTTGTTTACGTGGTAATTTTTTTATCGCCGCTTCACGGCGCGATGCCACTGAACGGTTTTCCGCTGGCTCGGTGTAGACAATGGCCTCGGCGGGGTCACTGCGAAAGAATCTCGCGCCCTTACCGCCTTCGCCACAGTGCTCGCGAAAACGCCGCGCGGTATCCGTGGTGATCCCGGTATACAAGCGGCCACTGCGGCAGCGCACCATATACACCCACCACTGGCTCAAAGTCCCTCCTGCTCCAGTGCATCGGCGTAGTCATTGAGTTCCTGCAGCACAAATTGCTGAAAGTCATTATCGGTGGTATCGGCCAACTCCACTAAGCGCTGGCGAAAGCTGTCGAACCCGTGCAGATGTTCTCCGGGCTGACGCAGTCGCTGCCGACAGAACTCCAGCCAGCGCTGCCGCTCGCTTACAGATAAGGTTTCGGGGAAGTTACGCGCCCGATAGCGCCACAGCAGCTCGGGGAGGCGACGATCGCTAAAATTAAAGGAATGCCCGGCAATTTCCTCCGGCGACATTTTTCGCAGGCGTTCCATCTGCTGACGATCGCCGTCACTAAAAAAGCCGCCGCCATAAAGCTGCGTATCCGGGTCAGAGTTTTCGCTGAATTCGCGCTGGGCATACACCGATGCCAGGGTTTCATTAACCCCCTCGGCCTTACGCAGCATCGACCAGTGCCGCCGGCATTGGTCTAAGTCGATCTGCAAACGCTGTGCACTGGCATCGTCCAATAACTTAGGCGTGGCAACAATCGGTGCGCGATTGAGGTGAATTTCCTTGAGCGGAATGCGCGGCGTGTCCTCCCCCAGCTCGTCACTGGAGCTGAAGATTCGCCGTGCCACCTCGTCACTATCCAGGTTAATCAGCGGGCTCGGGTCAACACTTAAGTCATAGACGATCACGCTGTTCTTGTTAACCGGGTGCGGTGCCAGCGGCATCATCAATGCAGAACAGCCTCGCGCCGCGGGCAGGCGCCCGGAAACATGCAGTACCGGTACTTGGCTGTCGGTGTTGAGCATAGCCGCCACCGTGCGCTTGTTCCGCAGGCTCAAGGCATAGTCGTAGAGCTTCGGCTGGGTTTGACGGATCAAGCGAGCCAAGTCGATCGTTGCCAGTACATCTGAGAGTGCGTCGTGCGCCGATTCGTGACTCAGGCCATTGGCCGCGGTCAGCTCTTCCAACCGGAAGCTCGGCGAGCCATCCTCGCGCCGGGGCCACTCAATGCCGTCGGGGCGCAGCGCGTAGCACAGCCGAACCACATCGATCAGGTCCCAGCGAGAGTTACCGTTTTGCCACTCCCTGGCATAGGGGTCGTAGAAATTGCGATACAAGGCAAAGCGAGTCACCTCATCATCGAAGCGGATGCTGTTATAACCCACCGTGCAGGTGCCAGGCTGAGACAATTCCGCGTGGATATTGGCGACAAACTCGGCCTCACTCAGGCCTTCTTCCAGAGCTTGTTGCGGGGTAATCCCAGTGACCAGGCAGGCCTCTGGGTTGGGCAGGTAATCGGGAGTTGGGCGGCAAAACTGCACCAGCGGTTCGCCGATAATGTTCAGCTCAGCATCGGTGCGCACACCAGCAAACTGCGAGGGGCGATCCAGGGCGGGGCGAGTTCCCCAGGTTTCGTAATCGTGCCAGTAAAAGGTCTCACTCATCGCTCAGTTCGCCACCTGTGAAGCAGATACAAAAACGGCAGCGCCAATGCACCGGCCGGGGCGTCACCCAAAGCCAGCACGGCGCTGCCGCCTACTTAGCTAACGTTGATATTTTCCGCTTCGATCTTCGCCTTCCAAATTTGCGGGCCTGACTTATGCACTGAGTCGCCAGCGGTATCTACCGCGACCGTCACGGGCATATCTTCAACTGTAAACTCGTAAATGGCTTCCATACCCAATTCAGGGAAGGCCACCACTTCAGACTTTTTGATCGCCTGGGCAACCAAGTAGGCCGCGCCACCGGTGGCCATCAGGTACACCGCCTCAAACTCTTTGATGGCCTCGATCGCACCGTCGCCGCGCTCGGACTTACCGATCATGCCCATTAATCCGGTTTCGGCGAGCATGGTGCGGGTAAACTTATCCATTCGCGTTGCCGTGGTTGGGCCTGCGGGGCCAACGACTTCGTCACGCACTGGGTCAACGGGGCCAACGTAGTAGATGAATCGGCCCTTGAGGTCGACAGGCAGAGTTTCGCCTTTGCTCAGCATATCGACCATTTTCTTATGCGCAGCGTCGCGACCGGTCAGCATCTTACCGTTGAGCAAGAGCGTGTCGCCGGGCTTCCAGGTTTTGATCTCATCGGCCGTCACGGTATCCAGGTTCACTCGCTTGACGTCGCCACCAGACTGGCGCGTTACCTCTGGCCACTCTTCGAGCTTTGGCGGGGTCAGGGCGACGGCGCCGCTGCCATCCAAAGTGAAGTGGGCGTGGCGGGTTGCCGCGCAGTTGGGGATCAAGGCAATCGCCTTGTTAGCGGCGTGGGTCGGATAATCTTTAACCTTAACATCCAAGACGGTGGTCAAGCCGCCCAAGCCCTGGGCACCAATACCGAGCTGATTGACCTTTTCATGCAGCTCCAGACGCAGCTCTTCCGAGCGGTTTGCCGCGCCGCGTTTTTGCAGATCGTGAATATCGATAGGGTCGAGCAGCGCCTCTTTTGCCAACAGCATCGCCTTCTCGGCAGTACCGCCAATACCAATACCCAGCATACCCGGTGGGCACCAGCCAGCGCCCATTGTCGGCACCATTTTCAATACCCAGTCCACCACAGAATCAGAGGGATTGAGCATGGCAAATTTAGACTTGGCCTCTGAGCCGCCGCCTTTTGCCGCAACGTGCACTTCAACGGTGTCACCGGGAACAATTTCGTAGTGGATCACCGCGGGCGTGTTGTCTTTAGTGTTACTGCGGGCACCGTCGGGATCGGCAAGAATTGAGGCGCGCAGTACATTATCAGGCAGGTTGTAGGCACGGCGAACGCCTTCATTAACCATGCCGGTAACCGACATCTCAGCGTCCCACTGGACATTCATGCCCACGGTCAAAAACACCGTCACAATACCCGTGTCCTGACAAATGGGACGATGCCCCTCTGCACACATCCGCGAGTTGATCAGAATCTGCGCCATCGCGTCTTTGGCGGCAGGGTTTTGCTCGCGCTGATAGGCTTCGTCTACCGCCTTGATGAAATCAACCGGGTGGTAGTAAGAGATGTATTGCAGCGCATCTGCAACACTCTGAATCAGGTCATCTTGGCGGATAACAGTCATTGGGCGAGGTCCTTGATAACGTTGTGGTGTCGGTGCCAAAGTGCGACGGTTGCCGCACCTGATCACACTGTGCTGTTGCAGCCATGTGCCGCAACAGCTGGAATCGGCGCAGAAGTATACACCAGCTGCGGCCTCGCCGTCAGCGGGCCTGGGGACTACCGCTGTGGTATTGCGTAACCGTTTGGCGTAGCGCTTCGATATCGCGATTAACCTGTTTGCGGAAGGCGTTCACCGAATCAAGCCATTCTTCACTCTGCTGTACGCGGCGCTCAACCGCCTTCACCCGGGCATCCAGACTGCCGCCCGCGGTGAGCTGCTTATTCACCTCCAGAAGCGTCTTGCGGTTCACCTCAGACTGGGCAATGACTCGATCGAGCTTGCCAGACATAGAAGCCATTGCCTCGCGGTCGGCATCGTAACCCTGCAATGCATTCTTGAGCTTTGCGTCTAGAGAGCGGTGGCTGCTTTCGATGGCAGCCAGTCGCTTTTCATTTTTCGCCAACTGCGCATCGTGCTCAGCCAATTCTTGTTTTTGTTTTTTCCACACGTTGTCCCACAGCTTGCGGATTTCAAAATCCAGCTCTTTTAATTTCACCGCCGTGGTCACACTGTTCTCTTCCAGGCTCTCATCCGCGGACGATAAGCGCTGCTCCAGCACTTCCAGGCGCTGCTGAGCCTGCTTTAAGTCACCCTGAGCAATAGTGAGTTGATCAAACAGGTAGTAAGCGGCGGCCGCCAGCGCAACAATTAACAGCGTTAACATAAACAGGACGAAACCGCCTCCGCCACTCGCAGCAGCGGCAGGGGGTAGTTCCTTCGAGCTTGCTGCCGCCCGCTGTGCGACATCTTCCTCGTCAACAGCAATTGAAAATCGTGGTTCTTGTTTATCAGTACTCACAATTCAGTATTCCAATTAATTGTAGTTAAAGCGCCACTCTACACTCGCGCATCAGCGTGGTAATTCAGCGCATTATGAACGTCTGTCTCGTTCGCCTCCAGCCCCAGCATGCAGTTTCGCTGTTCAGCCTCGGCGGCTTTGCTATACTTGCGCAGCCTGGGCCTCGGAGTCTGCGAGTCCCAACAAAAAAACAGACAACAAGATGAGAGAGGGGTTTTATGGACGCGTTCATTTCTGCGGATCTGGCCTTGCGCTGGCTGCACGTACTGTTCGGCATCGTTTGGATTGGCCTGCTGTACTATTTCAACTTTGTACAAACTGAATACTTCAAGGAGGCAGAGCCCTCTGCCAAGGCAGACGCCGTACAAAAGCTGGCGCCTCGCGCGCTGTGGTGGTTCCGCTGGGGAGCGATGTTCACCTTCCTGACTGGTCTGGGCTTGCTGCACTTCACAATGAGCCGCGGCGGGTTGAATGGCTACATCATCATCGGTGCACTGATGGGCACCCTGATGTTTTTGAACGTCTGGCTGATTATCTGGCCCAACCAGAAGATTGTCTGCGGCATTACCCCGGGCGACGCCGCTAAAGCCGCGCCAAAAGCTGGCCTGGCTTCTCGCACCAACACCCTGTTCTCAGCGCCAATGCTGATCGGCATGCTGGGCTCTTTCCACGGCAGCGGCAATGCCGCTCTCGCCCAAGTAGGTAAAACGGCAAGCGGCGACCTTAGCCTCGGTCTGTGGATTTGCCTGGGCTTAATCGCGCTCCTCGAGCTGAACGCCCTGTTCGGCAAGACTGGCCCAATGACCACGGTCAAAGGCGTTGTCCATTGCAGCATCGCGCTGGCTCTGGCCATGGTGGCACTGCTTCAGTACGTGTAATACCGAAGAGGCCACAGCACGTGGCTCAATATAAAAAGGGGGCTTTCGCCCCCTTTTTTTCGCCAGGCTAAGCCCCTCTAGCAAGGCTTGTCACACTAGAACTGCTTACTGCGCAACAGCACCAAGGTACAGGCATCCTCGCAAACAATGCCGCGCGCCCTTAACCCTTAACTCACTGGCCAAGCCCTCGTCCTCACTCCCCGGGTTGAAAATGACCCGCTTGGGAGCCAAGCTCAACAGGGCATCCATGTGAGGGGCCAGTAGCTCGCCACGCATATACACGGTGACGGTATCGACAGGTCCGGCAACACTGGCAATATCAGGCTGGCAGTGAATTCCCGCAACCGAGCGGTGATAGGGGTTCACCGGCACGACCGTATGCCCGTATTCGATGAGCATTCGTGCTGCCTTGTTTGAATATCGCTCCGGTTTAGGGCTTGCCCCAAGTACCACAACCCGTTCAGACATGTCTTCCCTCCAAGCCCGCACTCGCCAACCCAATTAGTTCGGGCATAAAAAAGCCGGGGCGCAAGCCCCGGCTATCATAGCGAACTACGCTTACTTTTCTTTCGTGCCCATCCAACGGCGCAGTGTCGATGCCAACTCTTGCGCATTGTAGGCCTCTGCACTTTCAGGCATCGGGTCGTTACCCATTTTAATTTCTAAAGACGCCTGATAAGAGGTACGGGTGGTCGTCGATGCAACACCACCACTTAAACGCCCTGGTGTTTGAGCAACAACGGTGTCACAGCTTAGCAAGCCACAGCGACGATATACCTGAGTACTGCCTCCAAACTCATTTACACCCGAAATAGTGCTACTGCTGCGGCTTTTGCTCTCCGTATCGCGATTCACCAGCTGGAACCAGTCATAACCTTCCTGCAAAGTCAGTTCTGCCGCACGAAGCAGTGCGTAATCGTTAACCGTTTCCTTATCCGTCACAGTATTCCCTGTGAAAGTCACGCGGTAGCGGTCCTTGCCCAGAGCGGTCTCGGTGTAGCCGTATGCACCACGCTCTTCAGCGGGCTGGTAACTAGTGCTGCTGCTGCATGCAGCCATCAGCACTGAAAGCAATGCGACAAACATCATCTGGGTACGCATAAAATCTCCTCGTTTTTGTGAAAGCTAACTGCTTTTTGTTTTCCGACCTGTACTCTACTAGCCTCGCCTGAACTGAAGCTGAATAAGTAAAAACCCTTACCTAGTTGCCGCAACTCCACAGACTTAAGGGCGCCAGATACGCATTTGCGCGTGATGACAGCCTTTAGGGGGCAATAATAATTCATCGGCGAAGGCCATACCCCTCTCTACGCAAATGTAGTCACTGTAGTGCTCGGCGACATCATCCATTTTATCGGCCAAGATTGCGCCCGGGTTCCATACCACGACGGTATCACAACCCTGCCCCGCAATAGCCAGCGGCCCTTTTCCCGTTACTAATTCCTGAACGCCACCCACTTGCTCAAATACGCGATCAACCTCACCATCAAAGCGCTGGGCAGCGGTAAGTCGGCATTTAGCCAAGCCCTGGGTGTTATCCAAATAATCGCCACCGCCCAAGCCCTGAACACTCGCCGCAGCCGTATCTGCAGCAAAGTAGCTATGCATAGCAAAACTCAAGGGCAGGCTTTGCTGGCTGCGATTGCAAATCACTAAGTCACATTCCAGCTCGCGCCCCAACCGGTACGCCACCTGCGCGCTGTACGCCCAGGGAAAGCGCGCCTGCTCTTCAGGGGTAGATTCGATGGCAAATCGAAGGATCAAGCCATCCTTGTCGCTACTCGCCTCAAGCAATTGCCACTCTCGCTGCCTAGCAAACCCGTGCTTGGGCAAGGTAGCGTCGCGACGATTCACACCAAACCACGGCAAACACAGGGGAATTCCCCCGCGAATGGCCGCACCGTCGGAAAAAACCGCCTTGGGGCTCAGCCACAGCCAGTCTTCGTCGCCCGTCGGCACAAATGACAATAACTGCGCGCCCTGCAGCGCAAACACAGCCCGACATTGTGCGGCTTCTGCAACAATTAGCGGCAAAGCCTGCTCGCTGCCATATTCAGTGCGGCTATCGCTGACCCTCACTCCGCGGGGAAGATCAATCATCAGTATTTTCCTCGGGGGCGGCCGTAGACCTCACCCACAGCATATCGTTAGCTCCCTTTTGAAATTGGTAATCCACGCGTTCCATGCCAACGTCATACCCCCGCTCCCCCAACTCCCGCACAACAGCGGGCAGGTGCTGCGACACGCGGCCATCCACTGAGACCAGCGGGTAAATACGCACCTCACGTGCAACGCGGCACAGTTCAAGCACTGCCTCAACATGCGCCTGAAGATCGATGTGGTCGCTGTAGAGAAACAATAAGTGCGAGCAAAGGGCCAAGTCGTACTCGCCATCAAAACACGGCAGCTCCGGCAAACTGGCCTCAACATAGCGACCCGCTTGCAAACCACTTGGGTAATCTTCCAAAAACCGGTTCATCGCCGACATGCGCACAGAGCCCAAGTGGCCTGGATCACGGAAATGGCGCCATACATATTGGTCCGCCTGCCGCGCAAATTGGCTGAGCATACCGGGGTAGACACGGCGAATACGTTGCTGGATATCGTCGGCGCTGAACTGATAGATCGGGTCGACCGACAGCACTTTACCGCCCTGCGCCGTTACCTCAGCATTAAAACTCGCCGTGCCGTCACCGCAGCCAAGGATGCTGCGTTCTAGATCGTCGTCTCGCAGCGCAAACATCGCTGCATATTCCGTCAGGGATCGCCCCCACGGCACTACTGATGATAGCTCCAAAAATAATCCACCGAATAAACATAAAAAACCCGCGTAGCGGGCCCGGAAGAGTCAGTATAAATCTTGAGGCCCACACGGCGCCAATGCTGAGGGCAAAACTCGGCTCTATCTACCCTGGCCCTTGTCGCTGCGACCAGGCAAAAAAAAGCCCCGCATTGCGGGGCTTTTTTTGCGGGGTACGCAGGCTTACATCATGCCGCCCACTTCCACGTAATGCACTGAAAAATAAATAGATTTTATTAACCCAGCAAAATATACCCCTCATTACACCCCTATACCCGTCTAGCGCGCTCAACTTCATAGCTCAATCACGCCCGTATTGATGATTTTAAAGTTTTCAGACGGTACCGCGCTTCCGTCTGCCACCAAGGCGTTATTGTGTTTCAGGTACCCGCATAAGCGGGCAATTAACCCTAGGAAGGACTACTGCCATGAAGTATTTGAGAGTCAAATCAGTCGCCAAACTGCTGGACATGAGCGAATCAACCGTCTGGAGAGCTGTTCAGCAAGGCATTCTACCCCCACCCACCAAGCTAACACCTCGCACGACGGTGTGGCGTGAAATCGACATTGATGCAGCGATTGAAAAGATTGCAGAGGACGGAGGTACTAAAGTATGACCATCCTTCAAAAGCAAACCATCTGCGACCACTTCACTATACTTAACACTGGGGATATAAGGCAGTTTCTCGGAATTAGGACGATCCGGTTTACCAGTCGCATCACCAGTGAAACCAACGTCATCCGATTCGACCCCTACAGTGAACTCCTGTCCTACGCGGTGTCACCTCACCGGCGGGCCATATTCTTGAACTTACTGACCAATGCAGGCTTCCAAGTCAGCCCCTTACCGAGCGCCCTGGAAAGCTTCTTCCATTTAACACTATTCCCTGAGGACTGTTTGACGATTCTGGGCAAGATTAAAGTGGGGGCTTTGGTGCCCGGCGAGGACGTTACATTCATTACCAGCGGTAACGCAGGAGAGTTTGAAAATGAGCAATGAAGATGAAGCCCGAATAGCAAGAAAATACGGGGAGGAATCCGGCGCAAGTCCTGAATGCACGCCGGAGCAGGAGGCTGATCGTGCATGAAGCGATTATCACTTCATTCAAGTCCAACGCTGAGTTTTTGCACGCTATCTTCGGTGAGCAATATCCTTTTTCTCACGTAACCAGCTTCACCCAAGATCCGTCTAATATCCCCAGCGGTGAGTCGGGGCGGTGTTGGGCTGGGGGATACTACAAAGACACCCCTTTGATCGCTGACTCTAATCAATTCTACACAGTGAGCCTATTTACGCCGGACGACAGCGGCAAGGCAAACCGCAGGAAGGCTAATTTCAAAGCGTGTTATGTGATTGCTCTGGATGACGTAAAGGAGAAGCTTCCCATTGATCAAGTTATGAGGCTACCTGCGCCAAGCATAAAACTGAAGTCTTCTCTGCACTCAGAGCAGTGGCTCTATCTGTTGGCCTCACCGGAGTGTGACGCCCACAAGATCGACAACCTGCACGATGGCCTGATCACGAACGGCTTAGCACCCGACGGTAAAGACCCAGGACAAAAAGGGGTGACGCGATTTCTTCGACTGCCAGAAGGCGTTAATACGAAGTCAAAACGTATCACGGAGAATGGTGGCACCGCCCCTAGGTGTGAGGTCATTGAGTGGCGCCCCGATCGCCGATACAACCTCGAACAATTAGCAGAGCCCTTTGGGGTGGACCTGGATGCCTCTCGCGCAGGTAAGCGCGTAGATGGCGCTGCAGCAATGCCTGATCATCCTTTGCTTCACACCGAGGGGTTACACGTAAAAAGGGTCCACAGCAACGGTCGTTACGAAGTCCGCTGCCCGTGGGTAGACGAGCACACAGGCGGCGCCGACAACGGCGCTGCAATATTTACCAACAAGGACGCCAGCATCGGCTTCAAATGTCACCACGGAGCCTGCGAGAGCCGTACCGGCGGGGATTTGCTGCAAGTCATTGAATCGCTAGATCCGGGCTTCGGCGAGCGATTGAAGCAATGGCAGGTCATGCGAAGCTTTGGTGATGTCGCAGAGCCTACATCAGCGACAGGTGAGACTTTGATAACGGCGCCGTCTTCACCGCTGGAAGCCCTACTAAATAAATGCGCAAACGGGGAATCCTTCAACATGAAAAAGCAAATGATCCACGACAAGTTCATCCTAAAAGACATCGCAATTCTTGGCCAATGGACCGTGTTCTATGCTGGACCGAACACCGGAAAAACGCTGCTCACCCTGTGGATGCTGCAGGAGGCTATCGGCAACGGTGAGATTGACGGTGGCAAAGTGTTCTATGCCAACTGCGATGATACATACAAGGGCGGCGTCGAGAAGCTTGAGATCGCCGAGCAATTCGGATTCAAGATGCTCATTCCCAACGTAATGGATTTTAAAAGCGACACCTTGCTAAACACCATGGAGGCTATGGCGGAGCAGGGTGAAGCGCGTGGTGTAGTTATCGTGCTGGACACCCTGAAGAAATTTACCGATTTGATGGATAAGCGCATCTCATCCCGCTTCGGTGTGATTGCCCGTGCGTTTGTCTCCGCCGGTGGATCGTTGATCTGCCTGGGGCATGTAAACAAGCACAAGGATGGTGATGGCAAAAGCATCTACACCGGGACAGCGGATATCCGCGACGACGCAGATTGTGTTTATACCATCGAGCACGTGGGAGCTGAGGAAGGGTTTTGTCAAACAACGCATACCGTGGCGTTCGAGTGCAGCAAATCACGGGGAGCTGTTGCCGACAAGGCGGTGTTTCAGTACATCAAGAAAAAGGCAGGCATCTATAAAGATCTGTTCAACAGCGTGCGCCGCGCCAGCCGTAGCGACGCTGAGGTCGCACAGCAGGCTGCTGCGGAGGCGGAACGACGTCAAGAGGATGCTGAGATCATCGAGAAGATCAAAACCGCCCTGGTGAACGGTGAGTCAGCTAAAGGCACTATTGTGAAGTTCGTGTGCAGCGTGTCGGACTTTAGCAATAGCAAAGTGAGGACCATCTTGGAGCGGTATGAGGGTCGATTCTGGAGCATGGAGTGAATCGCCCCCAGTTTGCTAGACACCTTTTAGCCATAGAAAATGGCACAAAGAGAGGTGTTTATGAGCAAGCAGCGTTATCCAGAAGAGTTCA
>NZ_AULP01000005.1 GCF_000422345.1 Neomelitea salexigens DSM 19753 | reverse complement strand
TTTTTTAAAATGTCTTTCTCTGTTTCAAGGCGCTTAACTTGCCGCTCGAGCTCCCGAATACGACGCTGTTCTGAGGTCATAGGAGAGGCATCGTAGCTGCCACCAGAACGTTCTTGCTTGAGTTGGCGAACCCATTTGTCCATCGTGGACTTGCCCACGTTCATGGCTTCGGCGGCGTCTTTCACTGAATAGCCCTGGTCAACGACGAGCTGTGCGGATTCGAGCCGAAACTCGGGGCTGAAGGTCGGGCGTGATGGTCTGGTCATTGGGTCACCTGTAATCGAATGAGGTGATGCTATCACCTCTAATTAGGTGGCCAAATTCACTATGCCACTACACCTGAATTCCTATCTCGATAATAAGTGAGACAAGGGCATCTTCAGAATAGTCATTCTCCCAGGCATTGAAAAAGACCGTTTTATGCTTTTTCGCACCTAAATCTTTGGATAGCCCTTCTAAGAAATAGGTTTTTCCGAAGCCCCATGGCGCATTGAGATTCAGTGTTAGTGACTTTCTTTGTCCGTGGTCGTAGATTCGCATTAAATGAAGGTAGAGGAGCCTGGCTTCCTCTTGTCGGTTCAGGCAATCATTGCTCCAGTGGCATTTCGTTTTGGTTGATCCATCGACCATGTGCTGTCCTCATAATTCCCGATCGCTAGCTAACCTAGGGGTTATTTAGTATTAGTGAATCTGGCGTACCCTACAATTTGCAGAGCTGAAATATACCGCGGTTATTTCTTGTTAGGTTGGGTTAATTTTCGCTTTTCAAAAGAGCTTAGAGTTGCTCAAACTTGGGGTCGGTAAACATGAATTGGCCTTTAGCAGAGCATTGAAATGCTGCTTAGGCGACCCGATAGCTTTTGGATTAGGTTGGATTTTCCGTTTGTTTGATGAGGTCTTAAGTTCTTTAAGTCTTCCATGTACGAGCGCTTCCTTGATAATGGCATTGCCTCCTTCAATGGAGGCGTTTTCCCATATTAACTCAAGGCATCCCAAGGAGCGAAACCTCGCCCAATACTAAGCCGCTTGTCGTTTTTATGGGTGTATCGTCGGTGTTGAGTCGCTACTATGCCTGCAATAGTTGGCGACGGTTCGTAGGGAGGCGAAATGAAGTGGCTATGGATAGCGGTGGTCTTAATGGCGGGTTTTGCTCAAGCCGCTGTGTATGAGTGGGTGGACGAGGCGGGGCGGAAGCAATTCTCAGATGAACCGCCAAATAATGGGCTGCCCTACACGCGCCGCTATATTGATACCCCGCCCGTTCATGTGGTGCCGGCTACGCCTGTACCGAAGTCGAGGCAGAGCCCGGCCAAAGCGCGAAGTACCGCCCACGTTATTAAGAAGACGCCTCGGTCGCAGGGTGGTGCAAGGTGTAAGCGCTATGAAGCTGAGATTGAGCGTATAGAGAAGAGAATGCGCGATGGCTATCGTGGCGATGAAGGGAATCGCCTGAAGCGTTCGCGTCGCCACTACTCGGATAAATACTACAAGGAGTGCCGCTGAGCAGGCATAAAAAAGGCGACCTGAGATCAGGTCGCCTTTTTCAATTGGTGGAGCCGGGGGGATATTATCCTCGCTGGGAGTAAGTGTTTGATTGATAATAAAATCAATAGCTTGTGGTAGCCTGTGGTACTGCTTTTGGTACTAAGTCGAGCTTTTGGATACGCTAAACAGACACAATTTCTATGAGATATTGTGTTGGTGTGTTGCATAGAGAGTAATGCCTGTGAGCCCCCTCTATACCCCCTTGAGGGACTTTAGTTAAATTCCCTGCTCTCAACCCTTGGTCGTTCGAAGTAATGCAGTACGGGGCTAGTTTGGGGCCCCTGTGCTGCTTTCTAGGCGTGGTTTTTGGTAGTGATAGTATCCCCTGCTTTTATCCCTAAAGTGTTCGTATCTTACAGTGACCTTATGGGCATGTTCATAACTCATTCTTGATATGTTTTGTACATACGTCTAAGGTGTGTTCATATCTTTTAAGATTCGAACGGGTTGTGTTATGGCGTTGATAGGTTATGCGAGGGTATCTACCGTAGGCCAAGATCTCGATTATCAGCTTGATAGGCTTAGGTCTGTTGGGTGTGAGAAGATCTTTTCCAGCAAGCATTCAGGCAAAGCGGATGCGAATAAAAAGCAACTCAGTGAGCTTTTGAGCTATGTTCGGGAAGGGGATACGGTGATAGTTACCAAGCTTGATAGGCTTGGTAGGTCTCTGTCTCAAGTCTTGGGTACGATAGAACTTTTGGCAGGTAAAGGTATTTATTTGAAAGCTATAGACCAGAACTTGGATACGAGTGATGACAGCCCTATTGCTAAGGCAATGGTTCAGCTTCTAGGGATGTTTTCTGAGCTGGAAAGGAACTTTATTATCACCAGAACTCAGGAGGGGAAGGCCGCTTCAGGCAATTACGGGGGGCGCCCCACCAAGCTTGATAAAACTTCGAGAGAGGAGGTAGTGACTAAGTTCTCTGCTGGGCTCTCCAAGTCTCAGCTAGCAAAGGAGTATGGTGTAAGCAGGGCGACAATCATGCGGATAATTAAGGGATGAGTTTATGAATCTAGGATGGATAGTTGGCTGTTTAGTGGTTCTTTTGAGCACTTTTTCATCGGCAGAGCTAAAGGCGGGTGAGTCTGGTTTGAATCAGGAGCTTTCTGCTCAAGAGGTTATGGGGTTGCATTTAGGCACAGTGAAATATTGTTTGCAGCGGGGGCTGGTAAAAGATAGTTCCAAGTTCTGGATTAGTGAGTTAGAGAATGAGCTTAACCCAAGCCAAAGTCAGTATGGTGTATATAGCTGGAGTGAAGAAGAATTTTCAAGCTTTAAGCACTATCGTGATAGGGTTTTCATGCTGTATGAGAAAAACCCTGAGCAGCTAACTCAGGGTGTCTGTGATAAAAATATTGAAAGCATTGTTGGCTTTTATGTCTATTTGGTTGGGGTTCCAAAGGCGACAACGCCGATAAACGGAAATTCGGATATTGCTAACATTGAGGAATCTTATCGGTCCTATGGTTTTGCTGCGAAAATTGCTGCCTATTGTGCTGACGCGGGTATGATACCTAGGGTTTTTAAAACGGCTTCAGAAGAGCTAGATGATGACTTAATGGAAATGGAGAAGAAGGGGATGGTTTCTGCTAGAGCTGTAATGATTTTCAGGATGGCAGGTATTAAAGCTGAAACGGCAGTTAAGCAAGATCCGGGAATAGTTAATGCGGAGAATTGCTCGGAGGTGCAGCGTCTGTTGCCTGAATTTATTAAAATACATCAGATGTGATTGGAATTTAGCATCCCAAAACGGTTGATTTTTCTATCTCCAAATACCGCTTTAAGGTCGTGGCTTTTCTGCTTTTGTACAGCTTTCCGGTAGCTTGTACGTTTCGATTCTGCGAAGACCCGTTGCCGGATGTCTAGTCTGCCCACTACTGAAAGACCGTCGAATTGCGCCACGGCTTCTGTGTAGTCGAACTCTTTTGTCGTTATGAGGGTAAGGAAAGGCATATTGATTATTCGTTCTTTGGTTTTATAGGTAGGGAACACATGGCGCGGTATTACTCCTTTGACTCCGGTTCTCCACAGGATTGGGTGGTTTGGGTTTTTTCTGGCAAAGTGCTGTCTGGCTTTGCCGAACAATTCGACAGCATCCTCTATATCGTCAGGGCTGCGCAGAAACACGGTTATCTGATACTGCCAGTCATGTGAGTCGAAGTGGGCTAGGAACTTTCTTCTAGTTTTTTCATCTGCTGGTTCAGTCATTGATTAACTTCTTGATGATAGTATTTTCTTATCTATATCACTTAAGTATTTAGGGGGCAAAATACTATTCCTTCATACTCCGTTTTGTTTTCTGCCAAAAACGCCATGTGGCATGGGCTGCAGAGGAGGAGTGCTCGAAATAAGTGTGCAACTTAGACGGTATTTGTATTGGATTCAGCGTCGATACCTAGATTAGATTCAGGTCGGGGTAGTCAAGCCGATCAATGGTTGCGAATCGTTCGTCAAGAGGGGTTCCTGAGCCGTAGACGCCATAAGTCATAGTCCCTTTTTCATGTCCAACTATATCTGCGATAACTCTTTCGTCGGCTCCCATGCTTTCAAATTGGCTGATGAAAGTTCTCCTTAGAGAGTGGAACACAACTGACCTGTCGAACCCCAAGGAGGTCTTCAAGCGGCCAAATTTCTTGCTTAAGGCACTAGACCTTTCACCGTACTTCATCTTGCTGCTAGATGGTATTAGATACTTTGATTCGCTGGATTCTATTAGATTCTGGATTACAGGTTCTAGTTTGTGGTGAATGGGTATTTGGCGGCCTATTCCTGCCATTGTCTTTGATTCTGGAATAACGATATAGGAACGGTTATTGTGTTTTTGGATGTCCTGCTTACGGAGTGAGCATATTTCCTCAATCCGACAGCCTGTGTAGATAGCGATCATGAATATTGCTTCCAGCGTATGATCTCGATTCTTTTTATTCTTCATCCCCTTGTGAAGCTTACTAAGCTCTTCTACTGTGCACGCCCTTCTCCTTGATGATTTGGGCTTTTTTCCGACTTTGGGGAGAGTTGTTTCATCAATGGCGTTAGGTAATGTCAGGTACCCTTTTCTGCGAAGCCATGCAACATAAGCTTTCGCTTGGTTTCTGTAGCTTGAAAGCGTGTCATGCGACGGTGGTGAGGGTGAGCGTTGATAGCTGTCTAGCCAATCTTGTGCTGCTGCAGTTGTAAATGTGGTGGAAGATAGTATCGGGAAATCTTTTATGAACTGGTTTCGAATCCTCGAAATATTTTGGTCCCGAGATCTAGGCTGTAGATCTTTCAGTTCAGTCTGCGCGTATTCTTCAAGATGTTTCTCGGGTATTAGCAGATGCCCGTATAATTCGCCCTCCAGCAAGGTGCTTTCCAATGCGGACTGCTGAATTTTAGGGTCATCATCCACAAACGCTAGGGTCGCATTGAGGCCTTTGTGACGTGCTAGGCTAACTCTGGCTGCTTCTTCGTAAATGTCTAAATCGAATTGATGTACCTGATCCGCTCTCGGCTGCTCAGCTGTATCGGCTGCGTAAGTGTACTTATCTTTATGTAATCTCTGTCGGTCTGAGGCAGAGGTGGCGGGTGCAGCACTGTGCGAGGTTGTATTGGTTGCTTGTTTGGCTGCATCAAGTTGTCTATGCCAATCATTGAGAATCGGGTGTGCTCTTCTTTCTGCCTCGGATTGTGATAAATGGCCAAGGGAGTGCTTGAACTCACGTTTACCTATGGACTTTCGGAGTGCTTCCGGGATTTGAAGTCTTAGCTTCCATCTGCCAGAGCTATCTTGTGAGAGGTATTTCATTGGGACACACGCAGTTCGAGAGTGTGACGGGCATTGTAGTGGGAAAGTGTTGGTACTGAAAGAGGTACTAAAACCCTTGTCGACCAGGTTGTAACCTCCTGGTTTCAAAGGGTTTTTCGTATTTGGTGGAGCCGGGGGGAATTGAACCCCCGTCCGCCAGTCCGCCGCTCGGGGCTCTACATGCTTAGCTTCCGTTTATTGATTTAGCCGCTTACAGCCCAACGGTCAGGACGTAGTTGGCGATTCTGATTAAAGGTTTCGCTGATCGGTCTCAGACAAACGTCACAGCTAGCTTGTTCTATCTGACGGTTGCGTCCCGTTTACAAGCATCCGGTAGCAACCGCTAACGGGGTTTAGGCCGCTAGAGCGTAGTTGTCGTCGTTGGCAACTATAAGTTAACAGCTTTGGATTTACGTGATTCGCTGTCCTCACGGCATGCACCACAGAGTTTTGTAACCGGCGTCGAATCCAAATCGGCCCCGAAATCTGCAATAGCGTATCGTACCACTTCGACTACAGCGGCACTAGCAAAGTTCATTGCTTGGGGTCTTGGGGCTGAATTTTTAGTTGGATGTTCACGCTTTTGGCAAGCAGCTCGGCTTCGTCGCAGAGGTCGGCGGCGGTGAGCGGGTTGGCGTCCAGCCAGCTTTGGGGCACGTTTAGCTCGATAAGGTCGGGTTCGGGGCTCTGCAGGGTGATGTCGTGGGTGAGTTCGAAGGCCTGGCGTCGTCGGTAAAACAGGCAGGCCAGGCGCAGTAGGCTGATCATTACCCAGTCGGGCGTGACGCCGTATTCGGCAATACCCAGGCTTTTGGGTTTGCGGCGGTGGTTGAGCACCAGCATGCTGAGCCGCGCTTGTTCTTGTCTGGAAAAGCCCGACAAGTCGGCATTCTTCAGTATGTAGGCGCCGTGCTTGTGATAGCCGCCGTGTGCAATGGCCAGCCCGAGTTCATGCAATTGCGCGGCCCAGACCAGTAGTTTTTCCGCCTCCTGGTAGTCGCTGTTCATGCGCGGCTCCAGCGCGGGTAGCCAGCGTTTGCACAGTTGGGCGACGCGGTCACCCTGGAGGGGGTCAATATGGTACTGCTCGATCAGTTGGCGAATGGTTTCGTCGCGGCGGTCTTTGTGGTGCAGCCGGCCGGCCAGGTCGTAAATAATGCCTTCGCGCACGGCGTAGCTGGAGATATGCAGCTCGGGTATGTCCATTTCTTTGAACAGGGCATAGAGCACGGCAAAGCCGCCGGGGATAACGTCGCGGCGGTCGTCGCTGAGCCCGGGCAGTTGCAGTTCGCTGGTGTGGCTGGCTTTTAGCAGCTGTTGTTTGATGGCTTGCATGGCGTCGCGGGTAATTTGCCCGGTGTCGCACAGCGCCATTTCGGCGGCGATTTTACTGATGGCGCGTATGGTGCCGGAGGAGCCGACCACTTCCTGCCATTGGTCTTTGTACTGTTCTACATAGGGGGAAATGAGCTGACGGGCGGCGTTGACGGCGCGCTTAAAGGCCTTCTCGCTAATGTCGCCGTTGTTGAAAAAGCGCATGCTGTAGCTCACGCAGCCCATCGGCAGGCTTTCCAGCAGCTTGGGGTTTTGCTTGCCGGCAACAAGCTCGGTGGAGCCGCCGCCAATATCGATAACCAGGCGTTTTTGTTTTTCTACCGCGAGGTCATTGGCCACGCCAAGATAGACCAGCCGGGCCTCTTCTGTACCCGAGATAATGTTGATGGGCAGGCCGAGTATGGCTTCGGCACGCTGCATAAAGTCGCCGGCGTTGCTGGCGGCGCGTAGGGTATTGGTGCCGACTATTCTCACTTGGCTGCGCGGCACGCCGCGAAGGCGGTTGGCGACTTTGGCCAGGCTGTCGAGGGCGCGCTGTTGGGCGTCTTCGCTCAGTACGCCGTCGTCGTTTAGACCCGCGGCGAGGCGCACCATATCTTTGTGGCGGTCGATAATGCGAAGTTTGTCGTCTTGAAAACTGGCAATCAGAAGGTGAAAGCTGTTTGAGCCGAGGTCCAGCGCAGCGTAAGAATCGGAGTTTTGTGCCATGTATTAATTCCCAATGCGAAGGCTGAGTGTAAGGCCTGTGCAAGGTAATTGCGACCGTCGTACACTGTAATACTGCTGACATGTATAACAACTAAGCTCGCGCGCGACGTTGTGTTTTATTGAAGGGTAAGGGTTGCTGATATGGCGGAGTCGAACACCGATAAAGCGTGGATAGCCAAGGAGCTGAGCTGGCTGTCGTTTAATGATCGCGTGTTGCAGGAAGCGGCCGATCCGTCGGTGCCGATTATTCAGCGCATTCGCTACCTTGGTATTTTTTCCAACAACCTGGATGAGTTCTTTCGTGTTCGTGTTGCCGATGTGCGTCGTCTGGCCGCGTTCTCCACGCCCTCTAAACAAGAAGAATACAAGCAATTGTTGGAAGAGATTCGCCAGAAGGTGTTGAAGCTGCAACATCGCTTTGAGTCGACCTATAACGCCAATCTTAAAGAGCTGCGCCGCCGCAAGATTTACGTTATCAACGAGAAGCAGCTCGACGACTCTCAGATTGAGTATGTGCGCAATTATTTCCATGCCCACATTCAGCAAGAGTTGGTGCCGATCGTTTTGGACGAAGCCAACCCAATGCCGGAGTTGAATGACGCGTCGATCTATTTGGCTATTAAGCTGAGCTATCAGGGGCAGACGCGCTTTGCCTTGCTTGAAGTGCCCACCACGCGGATCGAGCGCTTCGTGCGCATTCCCGGGCGCAACGGTAAAAAAGGCAAGGTGCTAATTGCCCTGGAGAATATGATTCGCGTGTGCCTGCCGCAGGTTTTTCGTGGCGTGTTCCCGCTGGACTCGGCAGAGGCCTATACCATTAAGCTAACGCGCGATGCGGAGCTGGAGCTTGGTGAGGAAGTGACGCAAACCTTTGTGGAGAAAATGACGCAAAGTTTGAAGCGTCGTCGCAAAGGCGATCCGGTGCGCTTTGTTTACGATGCGCAAATGCCCAATGACATGTTGGAGTATCTTGTGCGCCGCCTGGGGCTGGGTCGTCTGGACTCCATGATTCCCGGCGGGCGGTACCACAACTCCAAAGATTTTATGCGCTTTCCCAATCTGGGGCCGGCCTACCTCGACAGCAAGTCGCTGCCGAAAATCCGCGTGCCCGAGATTGATGCGGCGGACAATATTCTCAGCTGCATGCGCGAGCGCGATCTTCTGCTGTTCTATCCGTATCACAGCTTTGACTACCTGACCGATTTGTTGAAGACCGCCGCCATCGACCCGGCGGTTAAGTCTATTCGCATCAGTTTGTACCGGGTTGCCTCCAACTCACATGTTGTGGATGCGCTGCTCAATGCGGTGGCCAACCACAAGGAAGTTACGGTGGTGGTTGAATTGCAGGCGCGCTTTGATGAGGAAGCGAATATTGCGCTGTCGCAGCGCCTGACCGACGGTGGTGTTAACGTTATTTTGGGTGTGCCGGGCTTGAAGGTGCACAGCAAGTTGATCTCTATTAGCCGTCAGGAAGGCAGCGTTCAGAAATACTACAGCCACGTGGGAACCGGTAACTTTAACGAGAAGACCGCCGAGGTATATACCGATTTCAGCCTGCTTACCTACGATCAAGCCATTGGCGATGAGGTGGCGAAGGTCTTTGACTTTATTGCCTACACCTACAAGCGGCACAACTTCCAGCACCTTGCGGTTTCGCCGCTGAATAGCCGCGATAGAGTGATTGAAAATGTTCAGGCAGAGATCGATGCGGCCAAGCGCGGCGATGAGTGCGGCATAACGCTTAAGTGCAATAATCTGGTTGATAGGGAGCTGGTCGACAAGCTGTATGAGGCGAGTCAGGCCGGTGTGCCGATACGCCTGATTGTGCGGGGTATGTGCTCGTTGGTGCCGGGCGTGAAGGGCTTGAGTGAAAATATAGAAGCCATCAGTATTGTCGACGGCTTTTTGGAGCACCCTCGGGTGTATATATTCCGCAATAGCGGCAAGCCTCGTTACTATATTTCATCGGCGGACTTAATGACGCGCAATATCGACTTCCGCGTTGAGGTCACTTGCCCGATATACAGCCCCGAGCTTCAGCAGCGCATTCAAAGCATTATCGATATTCAGTGGGCGGATAATGTAAAGGCGAGGCTGATTGACCCCAGCCAGACTAACGCCTTTCGCCCGCGCAAGAAGAGTGCGCCGAAGGTGCGCTCTCAGTTGCAGATTCATAGCTATCTGGAATCGGGCAAGTTACCGCGTCTGGCGAAGCTGGACTATAAGGCGCGCAATAAGAGCAAAAAAACCAAGAAGAAGCGCGGCTAAGCCTCAGGCTTTAATAATAAGCAATTCGCCACTCTGCTTTTTGGGGTGGCTCACTTCCCAGTCGATCAGTTCGGCGCCAAACGCCTTTTCGCATTTGCGTGCGAGCTTGTGGAAAGGTGGCCTGCCGGGGTCGGCGATAATAATGGTTTTCACGCCGGCAGCGAGAGCCGTTTCAATGGCATTGAAAAGCGGCTGTACCAGCTTTGGCCAAAAGCAAATATCGCCGCCCAACACCATTTTTTGGCCTTTCATGTCGTTGGCGGTCAGCTCTTCATAGCGAGCCACGCGCTGGGTGATGCTGACATCATTGAGCAGGGCGTGGGCGTCCAGGTAGGGGAAGACGTGCTCGTCGGCGTCGATGGCGGTCACTTTGGACTTGAACTGCTGCGCGCAGAAAATACCCAGTATTCCCCAGCCGCAGCCGATTTCCATCACTTTACTGCCGCGGCGGGGAGGGTGTTGCAGCAGGTAGTCCATGATCAAAAACGATGAACCCCACACCTGGTAGCCGTGAATCTCTGGCTGGGCCAGTGCGCGCTGCATACGGCGAATAAGTTTGTGGCTTTTCTTGAGGATGAGAACATCGTGAACGATGCGAATATTCTTGAGAACTTCTGGCTCGCTCATGCGGCAATGGCTTCCTGGTGCAGCGGCTTAGCGCAGCTGTTTGGGGCGTATTAGGTCTTGCAGCTTGGCGCTGTCGGGGCGCAGTTGGTCCCAGTACTCAACGTTGATTTCCAGCTCGACAAAGGTGCAGGTGCCGAGCTGATCCAGTTCGCCGTCGTAGAGGTAATTCACTAAGTCGAGCAGCGCTGGGTTGTGGCCGATAATCAAGGCGTTGTCGTACTGGTTGCCCAGCTCTTTGAGCCAGGTGAGCAGCTGCTGCATGTCGAAGGTGTAGAGGTCTTCGGTGGTATGTATCTCGGCGTGGTCGAAAACATCCGACTCGGTGCGGAAGCGCTGAAGGGTTTCTTGGCAGCGATTGGCGGAGCTGCAAAATACCTGCGGAAACTTTTTATGGTTGCGCTCTAATTGGTGGGCGACCAAGCCGCAGTCTCGTTTCCCGCGGCGGGTCAGCGGGCGTTCGGCATCGTTGAGCTGGTCGTCATCCCAGCTGGATTTGGCATGCCTTAACAAGTAGAGAGTTTTCATCGGCTCGGGCGTGTGTCACTCACGAATTGTGTTGGCGCAGTATGCGCTGTTTCTGGCGGTCCCAGTCGCGATTCTTTTCAGTTTCGCGCTTGTCGTGGTCTTTCTTACCCTTGGCCAGGGCGATCTCCGCCTTTATCAAATGCTTTTTCCAGTACAGGGCGGTACACACGCAGGTGTAGCCCTTTTGCTGCGTCGCTTCCTCCAGTCTGCGCAGTTCTCTGCTGTGAAGCAATAGTTTGCGGGTGCGGCCGGGGTCGGCCACAAAATGGGTGGAGGCGCTGAGTAGTGGGGTGATATTGCCGCCGAGCAGAAACGCTTCACCGTCTTTTAGCAGCACATAGGTGTCGGTGATCTGCACCTTGCCCTGGCGCAGACTTTTCACTTCCCAGCCTTGCAGCGACAAGCCCGCCTCAACTTTTTCTGTGAGGTGGTAGTCGTGCTTCGCCTTCTTATTCAGGGCGATCGTGCTGCTGGTGTTCTTGGGTTTCTTTTTGCTCATGGCGGCGATTATAGAGTGACTCGCTGGCAAAACCTATGGCGCTCAGGTAAAAATAGCGCTGCTTTGATGACTTTCGCCGGCGGTTTATGGCCCTCAAGAAGAATAAAGTTCAGGGTATCTGGTCAAGTCGCTGGACATTTCTAGCGGCGGCGACCGGCCTTGTTGTGAGTTTGGGTAACTTTTGGAAGGCTCCCCAACAGCTCGCCGCTAATGGTGGCGCGGTATACCTAGTGGCTTACCTCGTCTTCTTGTTGCTGGTGGTGTTGCCGGTGGCTATCGCTGAAGTGCGTATCGCCGTGCGCGCCCGCGCCAACCCCATTCACGCGGTGGATCAAATCGCCCATTTCTCTGGCGCGTTTCGCCACTGGTCGCTGGTCACCCAGCTGGCGGCGCTAACGGCGCTGTTGCTGGCGGCAAATCTGGGGGTTGTTGCCAGTTGGCTGCTGACCTACATAATGAAAATGTCGTCGGGGGTGATGGAGGCGGCGAGCCTGGATACCATTGCCGGCGAATTCCAGCGGCTGCTGACCAGTCCCGAGGAAGCGCGCGGCGCGCACGGCTTTTTTGTGGCGCTGGCGGTGTTGCTGTCGTCGATCAGTGTTAACCGCGGTATGGCCATGGTGCTGCGTATTCTGTTGCCGGTGTTGTTGTTGGTAATGCTCAGCTTGCTGTATTTCAGTTATGAGCTGGGTGATTACGGCGCGGCGTGGCGCGCGTTGTTTGATTTCCGGCCGGGAGACTTTTCCTGGCAGGCGTTGCTGTCTGCCCTGCAGCAGGCGTTTTATGCCCTCGGTTTAGGCACGGCGGCGCTCATGGCTTACGGGGCGTATTTCCCGTCCGGGCGCTCCATTACCCGTCAGTTGCTGGCCTTGGCCGTTATCGACACCTTGGCGATGTTGCTCGGCGGGCTGATCTTGATCGCCCTGGTCAGTGACCAGCATATTGTGGCGGGCCAGGGGCCGGCGCTGCTGTTTATTAGCCTGCCTTACAGCTTTGGCAACCTGGCCTTTGGCGATATTGCCGGTACCGGCTTGTATGTGTTGTTGAGCATTTTGGTGCTGACGACGGTTGTCGCGCTATTTGAGCCTGTGGTGGCCTATTTGGTAGAACGCTGGGCGTTGCCGCGCTGGGTGGCGGCGGTTGCGGTGGGTTTGTCGGTGTTCGCGGTGGGTGAGGTTTCCCTGGCATCGCTGCAGGTGGCGTCACCGCTGCAGTGGTTCTCGCGAACGGCAATGGAGTGGCTGGATATCGCGGTCGCGAATATTCTGCTGCCGATGTGCGCGCTGTGTTTTGTATTATTTGCAGCGTGGCGGGTGCCCAAGAATGTCTACGGTGGCCGGGAGCACTGGCTGGAGCAGGGCTTTTTTTGGCTTTGGTTGCGTATGTTGCGGTATATTGCGCCGCCAGCGCTGTTTTGCCTGCTTTCACTAGGCTTGTATCAGCGCTTACAGCTATAACCCAGTACCGGAAGCCCTCCGCATGAACGATATTCGCCGCAGCGCGCTACTGCCATACTCAGCAGAATTGATATATCAGCTTATTAACGATGTTGAAGCTTATCCGCAGTATATGGATGGCTGCGTTGGCGCTGAGGTGCTGCTGGCGGATGAGTCGATGATGGAGGCGAGGCTGGATTTGTCGCGAGCGGGGATCAAAATGAGCTTTAGTACGCGAAATCAGCTTACGCCGCCGCGCCGCATTGTGCTGGAGCTGCTCGACGGCCCCTTCGAAAAGCTGCGCGGCGAATGGGAGCTATTGGCGCTGGGTGACAAAGCCTGCAAGGTGAGCCTGCATCTGCGATTTGCGTTGAGCAATGCGCTGGCGGGTGCGGCGACGCGTCAATTATTTAATTCTGTGGCCAATAATTTGGTCGATGCCCTGGTTAAACGTGCGAAAGAGCAATATGGATAACAATCAAACAGTACATGTTGAAGTCGCCTATGCACTCGCGGATAAGCAGCGCATTGTGGCGTTAGAGTTGCCCGCTGGGTCGACAGTTCGCGATGCGGTAATGCAGTCGGGGCTGGACAGCCAGTTTCCCGAGCTGGATTTGTCCAGTGCGGATGTGGGGATTTTTGGCAAGGTGGTGAGCAAGCCTGATGCGCAGGCGCTCAATGACGGCGAGCGCGTGGAGATCTACCGGCCGCTGATCGCCGACCCGAAAGAGGTTCGCAAACAGCGGGCGGCTAAAGCCAAGGCGCGCAAGCAGTCTTGACCTGCTTATTCGCTAGCGGGTTGGGCGTCGGCCTCGGCGCTGCTGCCAATTTTCCCCTCGGCTGACGGTTTAACGTCGGTAACGATGCGCACCAGTTTATCGCCTTGGAAGTACGCGCTGAGCTGGTGGCGCTCGGCGGGCTTGCCTTCTTTATTCAACGTGTACACATAATCCCAGCGGTCGGGGCTGAAGCTGTCGCGAATCAGCGGCGTGCCCATAACGTATTCAACCTGGCTGCGGCTCATACCGATTTCAAGCTGATCTACCATTTCCTGGGTGATGATGTTGCCCTGATCGATGGGCAGGCGGTAAACGCCGGGAAACTCCAGAGAGCTGCAGGCGCCAAGCAAAATTACCAGGCTGGCGGTAGCAATACGCAAAAACATAGTCAGGGTTCCAATCACTCGCAGAGGCAGGGATAATAGCGCAAACCTAAACACAACGCTAAGGTCAGTGGTTTATGTCAAGCGAAAATCAAGAGCTCCGCAAAGCAGGGCTTAAAGTCACCCTACCTCGGGTAAAAATTCTACAACTGCTTGAGCAGGCCGAAGCTGAAAATCAGCACTTCAGTGCGGAAGATGTCTACCGTTCGCTGATGGAGTCTGGTGAAGATGTGGGCCTGGCGACCGTTTACCGTGTTCTCACTCAGTTTGAGGCGGCGGGCTTGGTGGTGCGCCACAACTTTGAGGCCGGGCATTCCGTTTTCGAATTGGCCAAGGGCGAGCACCACGACCATATCGTGTGTATGGAGAGTGGTGAGGTGATCGAGTTTTACGACGACGTCATCGAGGAGCGCCAACACAAATTGGTGGAAGAGCGCGGCTTTGAACTCGTCGATCACAGCTTGGTGTTGTACGTTCGTCCCAAGAAGTAACGCTTATCTTGCGGGCGGCGCTGCCGCCCGCGTTCAGTGGCGTATGCCGAGCATTTCTCTGGCGTGTGCCAAGGTATTCTCGGTTATCGCTATCCCGCCCAGCATTCGGGCAATTTCCTCGATTTTTTGATCTTCTGCCAGCGGCTCCAGCTCGGTTCGCAAGGCCGTCTTGTTGCCGGTTTTCTTAACGCGAATATGGTGGTCTCCCTGGCTGGCTACCTGTGCCTGGTGGGTAACGCACAGCACTTGGCTGCGTTTGCCCAGGTCGTTGAGTAGCTGGCCGACAATTTCTGCGGTCGCCCCGCCAATGCCCACATCGACCTCGTCGAAGACGATTGTCGGGACGGCGGCAACCTGGGCAGTGACGACTTGTATGGCCAGGCTGATACGCGACAACTCACCGCCCGAGGCAATTTTATGCAGCGGGCCCATCGCGGCGTTGGGGTTGCTGCGGATGCGAATTTCGATGTCTTCAGCGCCGTGGCTGTGCGGCTCATCTTCAGCGAGAGGGATAATGGCAAACTCCACTTGGCAGTGTTTCATTGCCAGTTCGCCCAGTTTGCCCTCAATGCGTTTTTTCATTTTTAACGCGGCGGCGCTGCGCAGCTTGCTCAGCTTCTTGGCTTTGCTCTGGTAGTTGCTGAGCGCCTGCTGTTGCTCCTGGCGCATGGCATCGAGCTTTTCATCGGTTGCGTCGAGCTGCTCGAGCTGGTGTTGCAGCGATTGTTGCAGCTCGGGAAGTTCTTCGGGTTGAATCTTGTGTTTGCGCGCGGTTTGGTAGATGGCGTCGAGCCGTTGTTCAACGTCTTGCAGGCGCTGGGGGTCCAGTTCGGTTTCGTCGGTGACGCGCTGCAGTTCGCTGGCGGCCTCTTCGATCTGAATGCGCGCGCTTTCAATCAGGCTGATGGCGGCTTCTTGTGCTGGGTGGCCGTGCTGACAGCCGCTCAGTGACGAGAGCGCTTGATGCAAAATACCCATCGCGTTGACTTCGCCTTCGCGGCACAGGGCCAGGCTGTGGTGGTTGGCGGCCAGAATTTGCTCGGCATTGGCGAGCTGCTTTTGTTGGATCTCCAGCTCTTCAACTTCGCCAGGCTGAATATCGAGGCGCTCTAGTTCGTCGAGTTGGTAGCGCAAAAGCTGTTCCTGGGCGTTTTGCTCATCGAGGTGGCTTTCGAGTTCGTTGAGGCGTTTGCTGATGCGCTGATAGCGCAGGCAGTCTTCCCCGAGTGAGCTGCACAGTTCGCTGGCGCCGGCGAAAGCGTCGAGCAGCTGTCGCTGATAGGGCTTTTTAAGCAGGGACTGATGGGCGTGCTGGCTGTGAATGTCAATGAGCAAACCGCCGAGCTCTTTGGTGTCGTTCACGGTGGCGGGCTGGCCGTTGATATAAGCGCGCGACCGTCCCTCTTTGGTGATTACTCGTCGCAGCCGGCATTCGTTGCCCGCTAGCAGCTCTCGCTCCTGCAGCCATTGGCGGGCCAGGGGAATATCGCTGATATCGAATTCGGCGTGGATGTCGGCGCGTTCGGCGCCCGCCCGCACAACGCCGCTGTCTGCGCGGTCGCCCAGTGTCAGGCCGAGTGCGTCGAGCATGATCGATTTACCGGCGCCGGTCTCGCCTGTTAATACCGTCATTCCCGGCTGTAACTCGATTTCCAGGGCTTGGGTGATGGCGAAATTGCTGACGCTTAAATGAACCAGCATGGTGGCGGCTCCAAAATGAAGATGTATGGTTATTTATACAGTAGTTGGCTGTGCCCGCTCAAGCCCTGGTTGCGTTCCGGGAATTAAAAATACTGGCGGCCTTGAAAAACCTGGCAGAGCCCCCATACACGGGGAAGCTCACCCTCGGGGTGCGGAAGTTATTGGGCGGCTGGGCCGTCCGGCGAAATGAAGGAGGCTGCTAAGGTGGCAGAGGAACAAGATAAGACAGCCGCGGCTGAAGAGCAGGCAGCGGAGCAGGCAGAATCGGTTGAGCAGGTTGCTGAAGAGCAGGGCGCCGATGCGGGAGATGATCTTCAGGCGCAGCTGGACGCAGCGCGTGAAGAGGCGGCCAATGCCAAAGAGCAGGCGTTGCGCGCTGTAGCAGAGGCGCAGAATGTGCGTCGCCGCGCTGAGAAAGACGCCGAGAACGCGCGCAAGTTTGCGCTGGAGAAGTTCGCCGGGGATATGTTGAGCGTGGCGGACAACCTGGATCGCGCGCTTGCGGCTGCCGATACCGAAGACGAGGCGCTGAAGCCGATTCTTGAGGGCGTGGAGTTGACGCGCAAATCATTGCTGGATGCGCTGGCGCGCCACAATGTTGAACAGATCGATCCAACCGGTCAGCCATTTGACCCGGAATTCCACGAGGCGATGGCGATGGTGCCTAACCCGAGTGCGGAGCCGAACTCGGTGATTGATGTGATGCAAAAGGGCTACACCCTGAACGGGCGCCTGCTGCGCGCGGCGATGGTTGTGGTCGCGAAGGCGGAGTAACTGCCAAATATTCACAACTGAGATATTGATGACCGGCTTGAAATTGAGAAAAACGGACCAATATCTACAGCAAGAACAGAGTTTAACGGGGCCTGGGTGCCTCGCGCAGTAAACAGCGAATGCGGAGAAAAGTTATGGGTAAAATTATTGGTATCGACCTTGGCACCACCAACTCCTGTGTGGCGGTAATGGATGGCGACAAGGTAAAGGTTATTGAGAATGCCGAGGGTGGTCGCACCACGCCTTCTATTGTTGCTTACACTGACGACAATGAAATTCTGGTTGGTCAGAGCGCCAAACGTCAGGCGGTGACGAACCCGGACAACACCCTGTATGCGGTTAAGCGCCTGATCGGTCGCCGTTTTGAGGACGATGTTGTTCAAAAAGACATCAAGATGGTGCCTTACACCATCAGCAAAGCCGACAACGGCGATGCCTGGGTTGAAGTAAAGGGTGAAAAGCTGGCACCCCCGCAGATCTCTGCGGAAGTACTGAAGAAAATGAAGAAAACCGCTGAAGACTACCTGGGTGAAAAAGTCACCGAGGCGGTTATCACGGTTCCTGCTTACTTCAACGATTCTCAGCGTCAGGCGACTAAAGACGCCGGCCGTATCGCTGGTCTGGAAGTGAAGCGGATTATCAACGAGCCGACGGCGGCTGCGCTGGCCTATGGTATGGACAAGGCCAAGGGCGATCGCACCGTAGCCGTGTACGACCTGGGTGGTGGTACCTTCGATATTTCGATCATCGAAATTGCCGAGGTGGATGGCGAGCACCAATTTGAAGTACTGGCGACCAACGGTGACACCTTCCTGGGTGGTGAAGATTTTGACCTGCGCCTGATTGATTACCTGGCGGAAGAGTTCAAGAAAGAAAACGGTATTGACCTGAAAGGTGACTCGCTGGCGGTTCAACGCCTGAAAGAAGCGGCTGAAAAAGCGAAGATCGAATTGTCTTCCAGTCAGCAAACCGAGGTTAACCTGCCTTACATCACGGCAGATGCCACCGGTCCTAAGCACTTGGTTGTTAAATTGAGCCGTGCCAAGTTGGAGTCGCTGGTTGAGGATTTGGTGAAGCGTTCGCTGGAGCCAATGAAAACGGCGCTGCAAGATGCAGGTTTGTCTGCCTCTGAAGTTGACGAGGTGATTCTGGTTGGCGGTCAGACGCGTATGCCGCTGGTGCAGTCTAAGGTGACTGAATTCTTCGGCAAAGAGCCGCGCCGCGACGTGAACCCAGATGAGGCCGTTGCGATGGGTGCTGCCCTGCAAGGTGCGGTACTGTCGGGTGATGTAAAAGACGTATTGCTGCTCGACGTCACCCCGCTGAGCCTGGGTATTGAAACCATGGGTGGTGTGGCAACACCGCTGATCGAGAAGAACACGACTATCCCTACGAAGAAGTCGCAGGTGTTCTCTACCGCTGAAGACAACCAGACTGCCGTAACCATTCACGTGGTTCAGGGTGAGCGTAAGCAGGCGTCGGCGAACAAGTCACTCGGCCGCTTCGACCTTGCAGACATTCCGCCGGCACCGCGCGGCCTGCCGCAGATCGAAGTGACCTTCGACATCGATGCCAATGGTATTTTGCATGTATCGGCCAAAGACAAGGCAACTGGTAAGGAGCAATCTATTCGCATCACTGCTTCCAGCGGCTTGAACGAGGACGAGATCGAGCAAATGGTGCGCGATGCCGAGGCGAATGCCGAAGCTGATAAGAAGTTTGAGGCGCTGGTCACTGCGCGCAACAACGCCGAAGGTCTGGCTAACGCGACTCGCAAAACGCTGGAAGAAGCTGGCGACAAAGCGAGTGACGAAGAGAAGTCAGCCATTGAAGCAGCGCTGGTGAAAGTTGACGAGGCTGTTAAAGGCGACGATGTCGAGGCTATCGAAGCGGCTGCCAAAGAGCTCAGCGAAGCCTCTGCAGGCCTGGCGCAAAAAATGTACGCCGAGCAAGCGGCAGAAGCGGAAGCGGCGGGCGGTGAGCAGCCTGAAGCCTCAGCGGCCGGCGACGACGTTGTCGATGCGGAGTTTGAAGAAGTCAAAGACGACGACAAGAAGTAAGCAGTGGGCGGGGCTCTGCCCCGCGTTGCTGGCGTGAACGGGAGAAGGGAGGCGCTAAAACCTTAGGGTTTTACAGGGCGTTTGGCCCGCTCCCGTTTCGCGTGTGATGAGAGATTGAATTTTTACTGGGCTTGCGGGGTTTGTCTGCGCCCAACACAGCGTGAAGCGAGACGATGTCAAAACGCGATTACTACGAAATACTGGGCGTGTCCCGAGATTCGGACGAGAAGGAAATTAAAAAAGCCTATCGCCGTATCGCCATGAAGAATCACCCGGACCGCAACCCGGATGACCCCAAGGCGGAAGATATTTTCAAAGAGGCGACAGAGGCCTATGAGGTGCTGTCGGATTCTGAGAAGCGCTCAGCTTATGACCGCTTTGGTCACGACGCGGTAGGTGGCGGTGCCGGAGGTTTCGGTGGCGGCGCAGGTGGCGCTGGCTTCAGCGACATCTTTGGCGATGTATTTGGCGATATCTTTGGCGGCGGTGGCGGAGGGCGTCAGCGTGGCCCGCAGCGCGGCGCGGATCTGCGCTACACGCTTGAGATCGATTTGGAGCAAGCGGTGCGCGGAACAACGGCGAAAATCCGTATTCCGACCCTGGTGTCGTGCAAAACCTGTGATGGCAGTGGCGCCAAGAAAGGCTCGACGCCACTCACCTGCGGAACCTGTAATGGCGTGGGTCAGGTGCGTATGCAGCAGGGCTTCTTCGCTGTGCAGCAAACCTGCCCCAATTGCCGGGGTAGCGGGACGATTATTTCCGACCCGTGTAATGACTGTCATGGCCAGGGCCGGGTAGAGGAAACCAAGACGCTGTCGGTGAAAGTGCCGCCGGGTGTTGATACGGGCGACCGCATTCGCCTGAGTGGCGAGGGTGAGGCCAGCCCCGATGGCGGCCCCGCTGGCGATTTGTATGTGCAAATGTCGGTGCGCCCGCACCCTATTTTCAAGCGCGACGGCAAGCACCTTCATTGCGAAGTGCCGATTGGTTTTGCCGACGCGGCGCTCGGTGGCGAGTTGGACGTGCCTACCCTCGATGGCCGTGTGAAACTGAAGATTCCCGCCGAGACGCAAACGGGTAAGTCTTTCCGCTTACGCGGCAAGGGTATTACGCCGGTTCGTGGTGGCAGCACCGGTGACTTGATCTGCAAGGTGGTTGTAGAGACGCCGGTGTCGCTCAGCAAGCGCCAAAAGGAGCTGCTGCAAGAGTTCCAGTCGACACTGGATGGCGATGACAAGCAGTCGCCGCGCAAGAAAAGCTGGTTTGACGGCGTTAAAGACTTCTTTGACGACATGAAGCTGTAAATAGTTGAGGGGAGGGTGGCCTCCCCTCGACTTGCCTCGCATTTTTCTCCATCCTGAGACCCTGGTATCCGGGTTGGACGACACACTATGGAAAAAACCCTCAATCGCTTTGTTGCTGAGTCGCTTTGGTCGCCGGAGGTTGCCAATTACAGTCCTTGGCGGCGCCGGTGCGTGCATATATTGCGCTACGTTTACGTGGTGCTGGATGACCTGGCCAAAGGCGAGCTCACGCTGCGGGCGATGAGTTTGGTATATACCACGCTGCTTTCTCTGGTGCCGATGCTGGCGGTGAGCTTTTCTGTGTTGAAGGCCTTTGGCATGCACAACAAGCAGCTGGAGCCGATCATGCTGCAGTTCCTGGCGCCGATGGGTGAGCAGGGTGTGGAGATCACTCAAAAGATCATTGGCTTTATCGACAATGTGAAGATCGGCGTGCTGGGAACCTTCGGTATCGCGCTGCTGTTTTACACAGCGATCTCGCTGATTCAAAAGATTGAGGGAACGTTTAACTATATCTGGCGCCTGGAGCAGCACCGCAGCATCGGTCGGCGCTTTGCCGACTATGGCAGTGTCATGCTGATTGGCCCTTTGTTGGTATTTTCGGCGATAGGCCTGTCCGCCAGTGTGTTGAGCGGTCGCGCGGTGCAGGAGGCGAGTGAATACCTGCCCTTTGTGACCCACGCGGTATCACTGCTCACCACGGCGGCGCCGTACATTATGATTATTGCCGCGTTTACCTTCTTTTATATGTTTATTCCCAACACGCGGGTGACATTTCGCGCAGGCGCGATGGCGGGTTTGGTGTCGGGGGTGTTGTTCCAGAGTTTGGGGTGGGGCTTTGGTAGCGTGGTGGTGTCGGCGAGCGACAGCGGTACCTATGCGATCTACTCCGGCTTCGCGATATTGATCCTGTTCATGATGTGGATGTACATCAGTTGGTTGATTCTGCTGGTGGGCAGCAGTGTTGCTTTTTATGTGCAACATCCCGAATATGTCGTCCCTTCCAAGCGCAGCGGCGATATGAGTATTCGCCAACAGGAAGATTTGGCGTTAAATATTATGGCGGTGCTGGCGCAGCGCTATTATGAAGGGCGTCGGCCAATGTCGGCCTCGGACTATGTGCTGCGGTTGCGGGTGCAGATTCAGGGCGTGACAAAGGTGCTTCGCGCATTGACTCGGGCTGGTCTTATTACTGAAAACAGCGATGATCCGCCGCGCTACCTGCCCAATGCGCCGCTGGAAAAAGTGCGCCTGCAAGAAGTGCTGGAGGCGGTTCGCAATGAGGGGGGCGAGGGTTTTGTCTCCGCGGCGCGACCGCGTAGAGCGGTTACCGGGGTGGCGGCAGTGCGCAAGGATATTGATGATGCGGTGTCGTCGGTACTGGCCGAGACAAGTGTAAAAGACATGGCTTTGGCACAGGTGCCGCCAGAGTTAGAAGAATCAAGTAATCAACTGGGTAAATCATGACTGTAAAAATTGCTGTGACGGGCGCTGCGGGGCGCATGGGTAAAACCTTGATAGAGGCGATAAGCGTGGCCGAGGGCTGCGAGCTGAGTGCCGCATTGGAGCGCCCGGAAAGCAGCTTGATTGGTGCCGACGCCGGTGAGCTGGCGGGCTTGGGTAAGTGCGGCGTGCTGGTGGGCGCCGATATTGCTGCAGTTGTTGATGACTTTGATGTGTTGATCGACTTCACCGCGCCACTGGCTACCCTGGCCAATGCCGAGGTGTGTGCAAAGGCAGGTAAGGGCATGGTAATTGGTACAACCGGCTTTGATGCTGGGCAAAAAGCCGAGCTAGAGCGCCTTATTGCGCCGATAGCGGTGTGCCAGGCGTCCAACTTCAGTACCGGGGTGAACCTCTGTTTCAAACTGTTGGATATGGCGGCCCGCGTGCTGGGTGACGATGTCGATATCGAGGTTTATGAGGCGCATCACCGCCACAAAGTTGATGCGCCCTCGGGTACCGCGCTGAGCATGGGGCAGGTTGTTGCCGATGCCCTGGGTCGCGACCTTGATAAGGTCGCAGTGTATGGCCGGGAGGGGCAAACCGGGGCTCGCGAGCGCGAAACCATTGGTTTTGCCACGGTGCGTGCCGGCGATATTGTTGGCGATCACACGGTGATGTTTTGCGCCGAGGGCGAGCGCGTTGAAATTACGCACAAAGCCAGCTCCAGAATGTCGTTTGCGCGCGGTGCCGTGCGGGCGGCGGCGTGGCTGAAGTCGCAGGCCGCCGGTCGCTACGATATGCAGGATGTGCTCGGCCTGAACGCGGATTAAATCGATGGCAAAGCTAGAGTTTGCGGTGCCCGAGGTCTTCCCGTTCAGCACCGATATTGCTTTGTTGCGCAGCCACATTAACGCTGGCAATCACTTGGGTAACGATGCCTTGGTGAGTTTGCTCAACGAGGCGCGCGGGCGCTTCCTGGCAAGTCGCGGTGTTCGCGAGGGTGGTCGTGAAGATGGCCTAGCGATGGTTAATGGCGATATGGCGGTGCGCTATTTAAGCGAGGCGCATTACGGTGAGGTGTTGCGCTTTGATGTTGCTGCCAGCGACTTTCATCGCTGCGGTTTTGATATCGCCTACCGGGTCAGCGATGTGAGCTCCGGCCGCGCGGTGGCGGTGGCGAAAACTGCACATCTGGTGGTTTCTCCCGAGCTGGGGCGCGCTGTCGACGCGCCAGCGGAGATGGCTGCGGCTCTCAAAGGGTAATAGTTACACCGTGAGCGTGTCGGTCGCGGTGGATTCTGCGGCCAACTTCGCGTAAAATTTCGTTTCAGATTTGGGCGCCGGGTTTAATCACCCGAGACCCCGTAAAAAAGCGAGATGGGGATTCACCGCATCTCGCTTTTTTGCACGCGTATTTTCCTCTGTGGTTCCCTGGTTATCGTTCCGACGGCTGTCGGCGGTGACTCTCGGCCGCAAGTCTGATCCAGGAGGTTATCTTGACGGTTACAGCCATACTCGCCCTAGAAGACGGCAGTATTTTTCGGGGTGTTGCAATCGGTGCGCACGGGCACTCGGTTGGGGAGGTGGTGTTCAATACCGCCATGACGGGTTATCAGGAGATTCTCACCGATCCCTCCTACGCGCGTCAGATCGTGACGCTGACCTATCCCCATATCGGCAATACCGGCGTTAATTCAGAAGACGAAGAAGCTGCGGAAATTTGGTCCGCGGGCTTGGTTATTCGCGATTTGCCCATGTTGGCGAGCAGCTTTCGCAGCGAGCAAAGCCTGTCTGACTACTTGCGTGCGCGCAATATAGTCGGCATTGCCGAGATCGATACCCGACGCCTGACGCGTATTTTGCGCGACAAGGGTGCTCAGGGTGGCTGTCTGCTGGCCGGTGATGATCTCGGCGCGGAAGATGAAGCCAAAGCACTGGAATTGGCAAAGGGCTTTGCAGGCCTGAAAGGCATGGATCTGGCGAAAGAAGTGACCACTGCCGAGCGCTACGAGTGGCGCGAAAGCACATGGCAGCTGGGCGAAGGTCATAAAGTTCTTAGCGATGACGACTTGCCTCACCATGTTGTCGCCTATGACTTCGGCGTAAAGCGCAATATTTTGCGCATGCTGGCCGATCGCGGCTGTCGCCTCACCGTGGTGCCTGCAACCACGCCAGCGGCCGACGTGCTGGCGATGAATCCCGATGGGGTCTTCCTGTCCAATGGCCCGGGCGATCCAGAGCCCTGCGACTACGCTATCGCCGCGATCAAAGACATTCTCGACGCCGACTTGCCAGTCTTTGGCATCTGCCTGGGGCATCAGCTGCTATCGTTGGCATCAGGTGCTAAGACCATGAAGATGAAGTTTGGCCACCACGGCGCCAACCATCCGGTTCAGGACTTGAATACCAAGGTGGTACATATCACCAGTCAGAACCACGGCTTTGCCGTGGATGAAGACAGCTTGCCGGCGACCATGACGGTGACCCACAAGTCGCTGTTTGATGGCTCCTTGCAGGGGGTTGAGCGCAATGACAAACCTGCGTTTGGCTTCCAGGGGCACCCGGAAGCTAGCCCGGGGCCGCATGATATTGCGCCCTTGTTTGACCACTTTATTGAGTTAATCCAGGCCAAGAAGGCCGGTTGAGACTATCGGATTGCGTCCTGCGCAACCGGGGGCGGCAGAAGCCGCTCTCGCTGAGCGTAAAGCGGAGACAACATGCCCAAAAGAACCGACATAGAATCCATTTTGATCCTGGGTGCCGGCCCGATTGTCATCGGCCAGGCCTGTGAGTTTGACTACTCCGGTGCGCAAGCCTGTAAGGCGCTGCGCGAAGAGGGTTACCGCGTTATTCTGGTGAACTCCAACCCGGCTACCATCATGACCGATCCGGCAATGGCTGATGCCACCTATATTGAGCCGATTGCCTGGCAGACGGTTGAAAAAATCATCGAGAAAGAGCGCCCCGATGTACTGCTGCCAACAATGGGTGGGCAGACAGCGTTGAACTGTGCGCTGGATCTTGATCGCGAAGGTGTGCTGGAGAAATACGGCGTAGAGATGATCGGCGCCAAGAAAGAAGCCATCGACATGGCCGAAGATCGCCAGTTGTTCGATCAAGCGATGAAGCGTATCGGCCTGGAAACGCCGCGCTCTGCGATTGCGCACAGCATGGAAGAGGCGCTGCAGGTGCTCGACTCCATCGGTTTTCCGGCGATCATTCGTCCGTCGTTCACAATGGGCGGCAGCGGCGGTGGTATTGCCTACAACAAAGAAGAGTACGTGGAGATCTGTACCCGCGGCTTGGATTTGTCACCCACCAACGAGCTGTTGATCGATGAGAGCCTGATCGGCTGGAAAGAGTTTGAAATGGAGGTGGTGCGTGATCGCAATGACAACTGCATCATCATTTGTGCCATCGAAAACTTCGACCCGATGGGTGTGCACACCGGTGACTCGATTACCGTTGCCCCCGCGCAAACACTGACCGATAAAGAATATCAAATCATGCGAAATGCCTCTTGCGCGGTTTTGCGTGAGATCGGTGTTGAAACCGGCGGTTCGAACGTCCAGTTTGGTATGAACCCGAAAGACGGCCGTCTGGTAGTCATTGAGATGAACCCGCGGGTGTCTCGTTCATCGGCATTGGCCTCTAAGGCCACAGGCTTCCCAATTGCCAAGGTCGCTGCCAAATTGGCGGTGGGTTATACCCTCGATGAGCTGCAAAACGACATTACCGGCGGCGCAACGCCCGCGTCATTTGAGCCGAGCATCGACTATGTCGTGACCAAGATTCCGCGCTTTACCTTTGAAAAGTTCGGCGAAGCACAGACCAAGCTGCATACGCAGATGAAGTCGGTCGGAGAGGTGATGGCGATTGGTCGCACCTTCCAGGAGTCTGTGCAAAAGGCACTGCGTGGTCTGGAAGTAGGCTCTGCCGGTTTCGAGCACAAAATTGATGTCGATCGCGACGACGCTCGCGATGTGTTGATTGCTGAACTGACCAACCCCGGCCCCGAGCGTATTTGGTATGTGGCTGACGCCTTCCGTGCGGGCATGTCGGTGGAAGAGGTGTACGAGCATTCGTGGATCGACCCCTGGTTCCTGGTACAGATTGAAGACATTGTTAAGTCTGAAAACGCCCTGAAGAAGGTGGCGCTGTCGGATATTGACGAAGCGCTTATGCGCCGCCTCAAGCGCAAAGGTTTCAGTGATCAGCGTTTGTCGGTACTGCTGGCAGTGAGTGAGCGACAGTTGCGCGCCCGCCGTCACGCACTGGGCGTATTGCCGGTGTACAAGCGGGTGGATACCTGTGCGGCAGAGTTTGCTACGTCTACGGCGTATATGTACTCAACCTACGAGGAAGAGTGCGAAGCCCAGCCAAGTGAACGCGAGAAAATTCTGGTTATCGGTGGCGGGCCAAACCGTATCGGTCAGGGCATTGAATTTGACTATTGCTGCGTGCACGCCGCACTGGCCATGCGCGAAGACGGTTACGAAACCATTATGGTGAACTGTAACCCCGAGACGGTTTCTACCGACTACGATATTTCCGACCGCCTGTATTTCGAGCCAGTGACGCTTGAAGATGTGCTGGAGATTGTGGCGAAAGAAAAGCCCAAGGGCGTGATCGTGCAGTTTGGTGGGCAGACCCCACTCAAGCTGGCCCGCGACCTCGAAGCTGCCGGCGTGCCGATTATTGGTACCAGTCCCGAGGCGATTGACCGCGCTGAAGACCGTGAGCGCTTCCAGCAAATGATTGAGCGCCTGAACCTCAAGCAGCCGCCCAACACCACGGTGCGTTCTGAAGAGGCGGCATTGGCCGCTGCACAGAAAATTGGTTATCCATTGGTTGTGCGCCCATCTTATGTATTGGGTGGTCGCGCCATGGAGATTGTCTACAAAGAGGAAGAGCTGGAGCGCTATATGCGCGAAGCGGTGAAGGTGTCCAACGAGTCGCCAGTACTGCTGGACCACTTCCTGAATGCGGCGGTAGAGGTCGATCTCGATGCCGTGTCAGACGGCAAGCAGGTGGTGATTGGCGCAATTATGCAGCACATCGAGCAGGCGGGTGTTCACTCGGGTGACTCGGCGTGTTCGCTGCCGCCGTATTCGCTCGATGCCGAAACGCAGGACAAAATGCGCGAAATGGTCAAGCGCATGGCCCTGGAGCTTGGCGTTGTCGGTCTGATGAACGTGCAGCTGGCAGTGCAGGACGGCGAGATCTACGTGATCGAGGTCAACCCGCGCGCGTCGCGCACCGTGCCCTTTGTCTCCAAGTGTATTGGCCTGTCCTTGGCCAAGGTGGCCGCGCGCTGTATGGCGGGTACCAGCCTTGCCGAGCAAAACTTTACCGCCGAGCGTGTGCCCGATTACTACTCGGTGAAAGAGGCGGTTTTCCCCTTCAATAAGTTCCCCGGTGTCGATCCGATTCTCGGGCCTGAAATGAAGTCAACGGGCGAGGTTATGGGCTTGGGCGAGAGCTTCGCAGAGGCCTTCTCGAAGGCGGCTCGCGGTGCTGGCGAGGTCTTCCCCACCGAAGGTCGTGCCTTTATCTCGGTGCGTGACCCCGATAAAGCGGGTGTGGTGTCTGTGGCTAAGCAGTTGCTGGAGTTGGGCTTTGAACTGTGCGCGACTCGCGGAACGCACAAAGTCCTGGTCGACGCGGGCTTGGCTTGCCAGCGCGTGAACAAGGTGATGGAAGGGCGTCCGCATATTGTCGATATGGTCAAAAATGGCGATATTGATCTGATTATCAATACCACTGAAGGTAAGCAGGCGATTGCCGATTCATCGCTGATTCGCCGCTCTGCTCTGCAGAATAAGGTGAGCTACACCACAACGCTGGCGGGGGCGGAAGCCATTTGCCAGGCGCTGGTATTCGGTGCTGAGCGTACGGTGCGTCGCCTGCAGGATGTGCATGAGGAGTTGGTAAAATGAGTCAGCAAACCCCGATGACGGTAGCCGGTGAGCAGGCGTTGCGCGATGAGCTCAAGCGCCTGAAAACGATTGATCGCCCTCGCATTACTCAGGCGATTGCCGAGGCCCGTGAGCACGGCGACTTGAAAGAAAATGCCGAATACCATGCTGCGCGTGAGCAGCAGGGTTTCTGCGAAGGTCGTATTCAGGAGATTGAAGGCAAGCTATCCAATGTGCGGGTGATTGATATCACCACAATTCCCTGTACCGGTAAGGTGATTTTTGGCACCACCGTGTCGTTGATCAATTGCGATACCGACGAAGAGGTAACTTACCGCATTGTTGGTGAAGATGAGGCCGACGTGAAGGCGGGTAAGATCTCTGTCACGTCGCCGATTGCGCGCGCCTTGATCGGTAAGGAAGAGGGTGATGTGGCGGTCGTTGCTGCGCCCGGTGGTGACATCGAATATGAAATCGACCAGGTGCAGCACCTCGCGGAATAGCGCCTTACAGCGCGCCGATTTAGGCGCGCAGCAAGTTTGACAGGCGAGGGTTGGGTTTTTTCGCAGCGCGGTATACCAGCGCTATTTTGCCGATAGCCTGTACCAGCTGTGCGCGGCTCCCCTTGCACAGTTGGTCGATCAATTCGCGCCGCTCGCCTGGGTCGGCAACATTGACTTTGACCTTGATCAGTTCGTGGTCCTCCAGGGCCCGCTCCAGTTCCTGCTCCACACCTTCACTCAAGCCTCGGTCGCCAATCATCACAACAGGGTTGAGTTTGTGGCCAATGCTGCGCAGATGTTTTTTGTCGCTGGCGGTGAGTGATTCCATAGGTATCTAGCTGTGTTGGTTTACGGGAGCGTTATTGTACGGGAAAGGTATACTGTTAGCGATACGCCCGTTTTGGGGCTTGGCCCGTTTACTTACAAAAAAGGGAAATGCGGTGGCAAAACGATCTTCTTCTAGTGGTGCGTGGCTTAAAGAGCACTTTGATGACCACTACGTGAAGCGCTCCCAGAAGGAGGGCTATCGCTCGCGCGCCTGTTATAAGTTACTGGAAATTCAAGAAAAAGACCGCCTAATAAAGCCTGGGATGTGTGTTGTTGATCTGGGTTGCGCGCCGGGTGGGTGGTCCCAGGTTGCGGCAGAGCTCGTGGGCGACCGAGGGCGCGTGTTGGCCTCAGACATTCTGCCGATGGATACACTGGCTGGCGTTGAGTTTATTCAGGGTGATTTTACCGAAGAGTCGGTGTTCAACGAGCTGCTTGCCGCGCTGGGCGACCAGCGGGCTGACCTTGTAATTTCCGATATGGCCCCCAATATGAGTGGAGTGAAGGACGTAGACCAGCCCCGCTCTATGTATTTATGTGAGTTGGCCCTTGATATGGCCGCTCATGTGCTCCGCCCCGGAGGGGACTTCGTAACAAAGATATTCCAGGGAGAAGGTTTCGAGGCGTATTTTCGAGACATGCGCAGCCGTTTTGACAAGGTGATAACGCGCAAGCCCGCGGCATCGCGGCCGCGCTCTCGTGAAGTTTACTTGCTGGGGCGTGGTCTCAAGACCTGATGGTACTGCGGCCATTTGTTCGTAGAGAGCGTGGAATTTCTGTAGTAGAGTGGGGTCTAGGACTGTGCGCCTGACCAACTGGCATTGCGCAGCGAGCGATATGAGGATCGGTTTTTGAACGACATGGCTAAAAATTTATTATTGTGGCTGGTTATCGCCGCAGTGTTGCTGACAGTATTTAATAACTTCAGCGTGCAATCGCCTACTGAGCAGCTCAATTACTCCCAGTTTATTACTGAGGTGCAAAACGAGCGTGTGCAAAAGGTGGTGATCGACGGCTTGGTCATTAGCGGCCAGCGTAACGATAATAGCCGGTTCGAAACCGTCCGCCCCTTGCTTGATGATCCTAAGCTGATCGACGACCTACTGGAACACAATGTTGTTGTAGAAGGGCGCAAGCCTGAGCAGCAAAGCCTGTGGACGCAGTTGCTGGTTGCCAGCTTCCCGATTTTAATTATTCTCGCGATTTTTATGTTCTTCATGCGCCAGATGCAGGGCGGTGCGGGTGGCGGCAAAGGCGGCCCGATGGCGTTTGGCAAAAGTAAGGCCAGACTGCTGAGTGAAGATCAGATTAAAACCACTTTTGCTGACGTTGCCGGTGTCGATGAGGCGAAAGAAGACGTACAGGAACTGGTTGAGTTCCTGCGCGACCCCGGAAAATTCCAGCGTTTGGGCGGCCGTATCCCTCGCGGCGTATTGATGGTGGGCCCCCCGGGAACGGGTAAAACTCTGCTTGCCAAGGCGATTGCTGGTGAGGCAAAAGTCCCCTTCTTCTCGATTTCCGGTTCAGACTTTGTCGAGATGTTCGTCGGTGTGGGTGCCTCGCGTGTGCGGGACATGTTTGAGCAGGCCAAAAAACAAGCGCCCTGCATTATCTTTATCGATGAGATCGATGCCGTCGGTCGCCACCGTGGCGCTGGTATGGGTGGTGGTCACGATGAGCGTGAGCAGACTCTGAACCAGCTGCTGGTTGAGATGGATGGTTTTGAGGTTAATGACGGCGTTATTGTTATTGCCGCGACGAACCGCCCCGATGTGCTTGACCCGGCCCTGCTGCGCCCCGGGCGTTTTGACCGCCAGGTGGTGGTTGGCTTGCCCGATATTCGCGGGCGCGAACAAATTCTGAAAGTACATATGCGCAAATTGCCGGTCGGTGACGATGTGGATGCCGCCGTTATCGCTCGCGGTACCCCGGGTTTCTCGGGGGCTGATCTGGCGAACTTGGCAAACGAGGCGGCGCTGTTTGCCGCGCGGGCAAATTCGCGCCTGGTGACGATGGAGCAGTTCGACCTGGCCAAAGACAAGATCATGATGGGCGCCGAGCGCAAATCGATGGTGATGTCGGAGAAAGAGAAGCTCAATACCGCCTACCACGAGGCTGGGCATGCCATTGTTGGTCGCGTTGTGCCTGAGCACGATCCCGTTTACAAGGTGAGTATTATTCCGCGTGGACGCGCCCTGGGTGTGACCATGTTCTTGCCAGAGGAAGATCGTTACAGCCTGAGTCGTCGCCATATTATCAGCCAGATATGCTCGCTGTTTGGCGGTCGTATCGCTGAGGAGATGACGCTCGGTGCCGACGGCGTCACTACCGGGGCGTCGAACGATATTCAGCGCGCCACCGACATCGCGCGCAAAATGGTAACGAAGTGGGGGCTGTCAGAAAAAATGGGCCCACTTATGTACGACGATGCTGACGAAGAAGTCTTCCTGGGGCGCTCTGCCGCTCAGCCTGGCAAGGGTGTATCCGGCGAGACAGCCAGACAGATCGATGAGGAAGTACGACGCATCATCGATGAGTGCTATGCCAAGGCGCAGGGCATTTTGGAAGAAAATCGCAGCAAGCTGGATATGATGGCTGAAGCATTGATGATGTATGAAACCATCGATGCCAAGCAAATCGACGACATCATGGCGGGGCGCAAGCCACGCAGCCCAGCGGGCTGGGACGACGACCAAAATCGTCGCGGCGGCCAGCAGCGCCCGGTAGTGGATGACGAAGCGGAAGACGACGCCGAGCAGCCACGCAAGCGCGGCCCCGAAGACCCCTTTGTTGATTCGGTAAGCGATCACTGATCCCGATGGCTTTATCGAAGATTCCCGAATCGCCACAGCTGAGCTGTGGCGATCGCGTTTTAGACCTCTCGAAACCGCAGTTAATGGCGGTAATCAATGTCACTCCCGACTCGTTCTCCGATGGTGGGCGCTATTTCCGTGATGGCGGTTTGCACCTCGATACCTTGCTGAACCAGGTCGATGCGGCGCTGCGCGCTGGTGCCAGCATGATTGATATTGGTGGTGAATCAACGCGCCCCGGAGCGGCGCCGATCTCAGAAGCTGAGGAGATGGCGCGGGTGCTGCCCGCAGTAGAAGCGGTTGCGCAGCGATTTGATGTGGTGATTTCGGTGGATACCAGTACGGCTTCTGTGATGGCTGAGTCGGCCTCGGCAGGGGCGGGATTGATCAACGATGTGCGGGCTTTGCGCCGCGAAGGTGCGCTGGCGGCGGCTGCCGACTCCGGCCTGCCGGTTTGTTTGATGCATATGCGCGGCGAACCGGGTGATATGCAGCGCCAACCGCATTACGAGGACGTCGTCATTGAGGTGGAGGCCTTCTTGCGCGAACGCGTGGCTGCCTGCGCCGACGCAGGAATACCGGCGGGGCGCCTGTTGCTGGACCCCGGTTTTGGCTTTGGTAAGACGCTAGCCCACAACCTGGCCTTGTTCCGCCGCCTGCCAGAATTGTGCGCTTGGGGTTATCCGGTGTTGGTGGGAGTGTCGCGCAAGTCTATGGTGGGCGATATTACCGGACGGGAGGTTGCTGATCGTATGCCCGGTAGTATTACCCTGGCTGCTCTCGCTGCCGAGCGCGGCGCGGCTATCATTCGTGCCCACGATATCGCTGAAACGGCCGATGCCTTAGCCGTCGCCGCAGCGCTAAAAGGATTCTGACAATGACAAGAAAGTATTTCGGCACTGATGGTGTGCGCGGCCGGGTGGGGGAGTTTCCCATCACTCCCGAATTTGTTTTGAAGCTGGGCTGGGCGGTTGGTCAGGTGTTTGCAAAAGAAGGCCGCAGCCGAGTGTTAATCGGCAAGGACACGCGGATTTCGGGGTATATGTTTGAGTCGGCGCTGGAAGCGGGCTTGGTGGCGGCGGGCGTAGATGTGCGTTTGCTTGGGCCAATGCCGACGCCGGCGATTGCCTATCTGACCCGTACCTTTAAGGGGCGCGCAGGGATTGTTATTAGTGCCAGCCATAATCCGTATTACGACAACGGTATCAAGTTCTTTTCGGCTGAGGGCAGTAAGTTGCCTGATGCGCTTGAGAGTGCAATCGAAGCGGCGATGGACCTGCCGATGACCACCGTCGACTCCTCGGGGCTGGGCAAGGTCAAGCGCATCGATGATGCAGCGGGCCGCTATATTGAATACTGCAAATCGACAGTCGGTTCCGACCTTTCCCTGAGTGGCCTTAAACTGGTGTTGGATTGCGCCCACGGCGCGACCTACCATGTGGCGCCAGCGGTGTTTGCCGAGCTGGGGGCCGAGCTCGTTGTTATTGGTGCGGAGCCGGATGGCGTAAATATCAACGCCGGTTATGGCTCGACCGACCCTAAGGCACTGTGTGAGCGCGTGGTGGCAGAGAAAGCCGACTTGGGTATTGCCTTTGATGGCGATGGTGATCGTGTATTGTTTGTCGACAGCAATGGCGAACTGGTCGATGGCGATGAATTGCTGTACATCATTGCCGCTGATCAACACCGCCGCGCGGGTCACTGCGATGGTGTGGCGGGTACGCTTATGTCCAACTTGGGATTGGAGCTCGCGCTTGGCGAGCTTGGTATTCCCTTTGCGCGCGCCAAAGTCGGCGATCGCTACGTGAAGGCCTTGATGAATGAGCGAGGCTTCTCGCTGGGTGGTGAAAATTCGGGGCATATCATTTGCTCGGATGTCAGTACCACTGGCGACGGCGTAGTGGCTGCGCTGCAAGTGCTTAAAGCCATGCAGACGCAGTCCGCTTCGCTATCCAGCTTGCGCGCGCCGCTGCAGATGTTGCCGCAAGTGATGATAAACGTTCGTACAGCAGGCGCCTTCGACCTGGGTGACGCCGCGCTGCAGGCGGCTGTTGCCGATGTGGAAGCGGAGCTGGGTGATCGAGGGCGGGTATTGCTGCGTGCCTCGGGTACCGAGCCGTTGATTCGCGTCATGGTGGAAGGGCATGACGAACAGCAGGTGCAGCGGCTCTGTGAACAGTTGGCGCAGCGCGTCGAAAGCTTGGCAAGCTGATGTTGTATGTGTGTATAAGTTTATGTAAGATTGGCGCCCATTTTGCGCTAAGGGAAGTGCTATGCGGAGCAAACTGGTAGCAGGTAATTGGAAAATGCACGGAAATCGTGCGGCTATCGGTGAGTTGCTGACTGCCCTAAAAGCTGAATTGCCCTCTGAGCCAAGCGTTGATATCGCCGTTTTCCCAAGCTCGGTTTATATCAATGACGCGATTAAGGTGCTCGAGGGAAGTCCGGTCGCCATTGGTGCTCAAAATGTCTGTGAATACGCCGGTGAAGGTGCATACACGGGGGAGGTGTCGGCAGCTATGTTGGCCGATGTCGGTTGTCGTTATGTGATTGCCGGGCACTCTGAGCGCAGGGCGCTTTATGGTGAAAGTGACGCGCTTGTCGTCACAAAGGTTAAGCGCGCTCTCGATGTAGGCTTAACGCCAGTGCTGTGTGTGGGGGAGTCGGAGTCTGAGCGCGAAGCCGGGCAAACCCTTGAAGTGGTTGCGCGTCAGCTTAATGCGCTGTGGGATCAGCTGTCAGTGGCAGACTTGGTTTCCTTGATAGTGGCTTACGAGCCGGTGTGGGCAATTGGTACAGGTAAGACCGCCACCCCGGAGCAGGCGCAACAAGTACACGCGTTTATTCGCAGCGTGTTTGCCGAAAAAGATGTCAATCTCTCAAATGAGATGAGGATTCTTTACGGCGGCAGTGTAAAAGCGGCAAATGCTGCTGAGTTATTTAGCCAGGCTGATATCGATGGTGGCTTGGTCGGTGGCGCATCGTTGAGTGCGCAGGAATTTTCCGCAATATGTCGGGCGGCGGAGTAAATGGAACAAATTATATTAGTTGTACATGTTTTGGCTGCGCTGGCCATTATCGGTTTGATCCTTGTTCAGCAGGGTAAAGGCGCCGATATGGGAGCGTCTTTTGGTGCGGGTGCATCGCAGACGTTGTTTGGCAGCGATGGTAGTGGTAATGTGCTGACCCGCGCGACAGCGATCCTGGCAACACTGTTCTTTGTAACCAGTTTGTCGTTGGCTTATGTAGCCAAGCAGCGCAGTGTCGTTGATGAAGATATCATCGATGTGCCTGTTCTGGAGGAAAGCCGCGAAGTCGCTCCTGTGCCTGAGGGTGACCTCCCCGAGGCGGCTGCGTCGGACATGCCGACGATGAGCGACAGCGACATGCCCCAGGGGCAGTAAGTAGTAATAAAGCCGAAGTGGTGGAATTGGTAGACACGCTATCTTGAGGGGGTAGTGAGCATAGCTCGTGCGGGTTCAAGTCCCGCCTTCGGCACCAAATACCGAAAAGGGAGTTGCAAGGCAGCTCCCTTTTTTTGTGCCCCTTTGTTGCCATGGCTGTGCGCCCGTATGTGGGTATTTGCCTGTGTTTATCTTGACCTGGTTCGGGCGACTGTCTATAATTTCGCCTCCTTGGAGCAGGTCAGTTCTGGTGATGGCGAGAGTTTCCGTCATCGGGTGCGTAGGGCGACTCATCTGCTTTTATAGAAGTTTTTAAAAGCCCCTTACGCAGGGGCTTTTTCGTATCGTCGCGGTGTAGTTTGCGATGATCGACAGGAAATTTCGATGGTGGGCCTAGGGCCCATTTTTTATTGGTGGGTAATTAATTTGTCAGCACAGCGCGACAAGCTAGAAGAATTGCTAAGACCGGGTATTGAAGCCTTGGGCTTTGAGTTATGGGGAGTCGAATACCAGTCCCACGCAAAGCGCAGCATGCTTCGCATTTATATTGATGCAGAGGCCGGTATTTCTGTTGATGATTGCGCCAAAGTTAGTCATCAGGTGAGCGGTGTTTTGGATGTCGAGGATCCGATTACTGGTGAGTACACGCTTGAAGTGTCTTCGCCGGGTATGGATCGCCCCTTGTATCGCTTGGAGCAGTACGCTGAGTATATTGGCAGTGATATTAATATTCGCTTGCGCATCGCCTTTGAAGGGCGGCGCAAATTCCAAGGTCGCTTAGTCGCGATTGAGGGCGATGAAGTCGTTATTCAGCTCGATGGCCACGAGTACGTGTTGCCGTTCGAGCAAATTGATAGAGCACAGATTGTCCCGAGTTTCTGACGGGCAATTAACCATAACAGCCGGCTACGGAATAGAGGCGGACGATGAGTAAAGAAATATTGCTGGTAGTTGAAGCAGTATCCAACGAGAAGGGGGTGTCTAAGGACATCATCTTTGAGGCGATGGAACAGGCTTTGGCCACTGCGACGAAGAAGCGCTATGAAGAAGACTCGGATATCCGTGTTGTAATCGATCGGGTGACTGGTGATTACGAGACCTTCCGTCGCTGGGAAGTTATGCCTGATGATGAAATGGCATTGCTCGGCACGCAGTTTACACTCGAAGAGGCTCATGAATGTGACCCGAGCCTTAAGGCGGGTGACGTTTACGAAGAGCAAATTGAGAATGTCGGCTTTGGCCGTATTGCGGCGCAGACGGCCAAACAGGTTATCGTACAAAAAGTACGCGAGGCCGAACGCGCGCAAGTCGTTGAAGAGTATGCAGGTCGTGTTGGCGAGCTGATTAACGGAACCGTTAAAAAAGTCACCCGTGACAGCATCATTGTTGATCTGGGTAACAATGCCGAAGCGCTTCTGCCGCGAGAGGAATTGGTGGGTCGGGAAGTTTTCCGCATCAATGACCGCGTACGCGCCATTCTGCAAGATGTTCGCCCTGAAGCGCGTGGCCCGCAGCTGTTCCTGAGTCGTGCGTGCCCCGAAATGCTGATCGAGCTCTTTAAAATTGAAGTGCCCGAAGTTTCTGAAGATGTGATCGAAATTCGTTCTGCTGCGCGTGACCCCGGTTCTCGCGCGAAGATCGCCGTTAAGACCAACGACGGTCGCATCGACCCTGTTGGTGCATGTGTTGGTATGCGCGGTTCGCGTGTACAAGCCGTGTCGGGTGAGCTCGGCAATGAGCGTGTTGATATTATCCTGTGGGACGACAACCCGGCTCAGCTGGTAATCAACGCGATGGCACCGGCTGAAGTTGAGTCGATCGTCGTCGATGAAGATACCAATACCATGGATGTGGGTGTAGCCGAGGATAATCTGGCACAGGCGATTGGCCGCGCCGGACAGAATGTTCGATTGGCTAGTGAACTGACGGGTTGGACGATCAACGTAATGAGCGTTGATGAGATGGCTGAGAAGCACGAGCAGGAATCCGGCCAGGTTATCGAATCTTTCATGGAGAGCTTGGACGTTGGCGAAGATGTTGCCGAGGTTCTTGTGGAAGAAGGCTTTACCACCCTTGAAGAGGTGGCCTACGTTCCGCTTGAAGAGATGATGGCGATCGAAGGTTTTGACGAAGAAATTGCTCAGGAATTGCGCGCGCGAGCCAAAGACGCGCTGCTGACTCAGGCAATTGCAAGTGAAGAACAACTCGATGCTGCTGAGCCGGCTGAAGACCTGTTGACGATGGATGGCATGGAGAAACACTTGGCCTTCATCCTCGCCAGCCGTGGCATTGTGACGATGGAAGATCTGGCTGAACAAGCTGTTGAAGATCTTCTCGATATTGAAGATATGACTGAAGAGCGGGCTGCTGAGCTGATTATGACTGCCCGTGCCCCCTGGTTTGCCGACGAAGACGAATCAGCAAGCTAAGCGAGTCGTACAGTTTAGGGAGATAATGAATGGCTGAAGTTACCGTGAGCCAGCTTGCCGAAGTTGTTGGCGCACCAGTAGAGCGTCTACTTAGGCAGATGAAAGAAGCCGGTTTGTCGCACAGTTCGGCGGAACAAAAGGTGTCCGACGAAGACAAGCAAACTCTGCTGACCTTTCTAAAGCGCAGCCACGGTGAATCCACCGAGGGGCCGCGTAAAATTACCTTGAAGCGTAAGACTATCAGTACGCTAAAAACAGGTTCGGGTGCGGGCAAGAAAACCGTCAACATTGAAGTGCGCAAAAAGCGGACGTATGTAAAACGCGACCCTGCTGAGCTGGCCGCAGAGGCTGAGGAAACCGCGCGTTTGGCTGCTGAAGCTGAGCAAGCGGAAGCGGCTGCCAATGAAGCGCCTGTTGAGGTTGCTGCTGAGCCGGAAGTCAAAGAAGAGGCGCCTGCAGCTGAGGTGCCTGAAACCGCAGTGCCTCAAGAAACTGAGGTTGTCGAGGCGGCAGAGCCTACGCCAGTGGCAGAGCCTGAACCTGAACCCGAACCGGAAGCTGAGCCTGAGCCAGAGCCGGAGGTAGAAGAACCGGCGGCGGAAGTTGAAGCCGAACCGGAAGTGAAGCCCGAGGTCGCAGCGGCCCCTGTTCAGGATGAATATGTCGAAGAGGTTGTTGAAGACCCTCGGGATATCGATCCAGAAATTTTGCGTCAGCGTGCAATCCTGCGCCGTAAAGAAGAGGAAGAGCGCGAGAAAGAGCGTCGTGCTGCCGTCTTGGCGGAGAAAAAACGCGAAGAAGAAGAGCGTGAGCGCAAGCGCAAAGAGCGCGTTGAAACTGAGCAGAAGAAATCAGCCGGTCCCCGTCATTTGCGGGCCGCGCCAAGCAGCGATAATGACGATCGCGGCAAGGGCAAAAAAGGTAAAAAAGGCAAAGGGCGTCGCGACGATTTTGATAATGATCGCGGAGCCGGTCGCCGCAAGAAGAAAACGCTCAAGCTGCCAGAAGATCAGCAGCGCCACGCTTTCCAGGCGCCCACTGAGAAGATCACCTACGAGGTATCTATCGGTGAAACCAGCACGGCCAGCGAACTCGCTGGACAGATGAAGGTTAAAGCGGCCGAAGTGATTAAAGAGCTGATGAAAATGGGCATGATGGTGACCATTAATCAGCCTCTGGATCAAGAAACGGCGCAGCTGGTTGTTGAAGAAATGGGTCACAAGCCCAAGATCGTTTCTGATGACGCGGTAGAAGAAGCGCTGGAAGAAACCCTGGTTGCTCAGACGGGTGAGGGCACCCTGAAGACGCGCGCGCCGGTAGTGACCGTAATGGGTCACGTTGACCACGGTAAAACGTCTCTGCTGGACTATATTCGCAAGGCAAAAGTAGCCAGCGGCGAAGCGGGTGGCATTACCCAGCACATTGGTGCCTACCATGTTGAAACCGGTCACGGCATGATCACCTTCTTGGATACTCCAGGACACGCGGCCTTTACTGCAATGCGTGCCCGCGGTGCGAAAAGTACCGACATTGTTATCTTGGTTGTTGCGGCTGACGATGGTGTTATGCCGCAAACCGAAGAGGCAATTGCCCACGCTCGTGCAGCCGAAGTGCCGCTGGTCGTTGCGGTTAACAAAATGGACAAAGAGGGCGCCGACCCCGAGCGGGTGAAAACCGAGCTCTCTCAGAAAGAGGTTATCTCTGAAGAGTGGGGCGGCGATACACAGTTCTGCTATGTGTCTGCACACAGCGGTGAGGGCATTGATGCCTTACTGGATGCCGTGCTGCTGCAGGCTGAACTGCTTGAGCTTAAGGCCGCTGACGATATTCCTGCTCAGGGTATGGTTATTGAGTCGCGTCTCGATAAAGGGCGCGGTGCCGTGGCTTCAGTGCTGGTGCAGCAAGGTCAGCTCAAACAAGGCGACATCGTTCTGGCTGGTCAGTGCTATGGCCGTGTGCGGGCGATGCTGGACGAGAACGGTAAGCCGGTTAAACAAGCCGGGCCATCGATCCCCGTCGAGATTCTCGGCTTGGATGGCACGCCTGAAGCGGGCGATGGCTTTGTGGTGGTTGAAAACGATCGCCGGGCGCGTGAAGTGGCTGACTTCCGTCAGGTGCGCGAGCGCGAGCAGCGTATCAAGCGTCAGCAGGCTGCCAAGCTGGATCGCATGTTTGAAAGCATGGAAGCCGGTGATCGCAAGACCCTGAACGTTGTGCTAAAAGCCGATGTGCGCGGTTCGCTCGAGGCTATCCAGGCATCATTGCTGGACCTTGGTAATGACGAAGTAAACGTCAATATTGTGACCGGTGGTGTAGGCGGTATTACTGAGTCTGACGTCAACCTGGCGATGACCTCCGAGTCGGTGATGTTCGGCTTTAACGTACGTGCTGACGGCAGTGCGCGGAAGTTGGCGGAAAGCGAAGGCATCGATCTGCGCTACTACAGCGTCATCTATGATTTGATCGACGATGTGAAGTCGGCATTGAGCGGTATGCTCAGCCCAGAAATGCGTGAAGAAATTGTGGGTATTGCTGAAGTGCGTGACGTATTCCGTTCGCCGAAGTTTGGTGACATCGCCGGTTGTATGGTCGTTGAGGGAACCGTTTATCGCAGCAAGCCGATCCGCGTTCTGCGCGACGATGTGGTGATATACGAGGGTGAGCTTGAATCCCTGCGCCGCTTTAAAGACGATGCGAATGAAGTGAAGAATGGTCTTGAGTGCGGTATCGGCGTTAAGAACTACAAAGACGTTCGTCCTGGCGACAAGATCGAAGTGTTCGAGGTGAAAGAAATTGCCCGGTCACTGTAAGGCATTGAACGAGCGGGAGGCACGATAATGAAGGAATTTAGTCGTACCGCCCGCATCGCCGACTTTTTGAAGCGAGAGCTGGGTAGCTTGATCCAGCTTGAGCTTCGCGATCCGCGCATTGGCATGGTGAGTGTCACGGACGCTGAAGTGAGCCGTGATTTGAGTCATGCGAAAATTTTCGTGACGGTCATGGGTAAAGACAATGCCGAGGAAGCCGCTGAGTCATTGGCAGCGCTCAACAAGGCCGCCGGTTTTTTGCGCAGCCATGTTGCCAAGGTAAATAATGCCCGTACAACGCCGCAACTGCGGTTCTTCTACGACTCTTCTATTGATCGAGGCCAGCGTTTGAGTTCGCTTATTCAGCAGGCCGTCGATTCTGACCGCAGCCGCCAGGCCGACAACGACGACGAGGCCTGAGCTTGGGGCGTCGTCGAAAAGGCCGCGAAGTTAGCGGCATCCTTGTATTAGATAAGCCGCTGGAGCGCAGCTCTAACTCTGCCATGATTGTGGCTCGGGCGATCTACAAAGCAGCAAAAGCCGGTCATACCGGGGCGCTTGATCCGCTAGCCAGCGGCGTTTTACCGATTTGCTTTGGTGAAGCGACGAAGTTTTCTCAATACCTCCTCGATGCTGACAAGGTTTATCGCACTACGGTTGTGCTCGGCGAGCAGCGCAGCACTGGCGATGCCGAGGGTAAGGTCGTGGCCATTCTCGATGCTAGCCGTCTTTCTGAGGCTGACGTCGAGGCAGTACTGCCGGACTTTCGTGGAGAGATTCTGCAAGTGCCGCCAATGCATTCCGCCCTTAAAAAAGACGGTAAGCCGCTCTATGAGCTGGCGCGTAAAGGCGTTGAAGTTGAGCGTGAGGCGCGCCCCGTTACCATCAGCTGCCTTGAGCTCGAAGGGTTTCGGCCCGGCGCGCGTGCTGAAGTCGATCTGCTGGTTCACTGTAGCAAGGGCACCTATATTCGCTCACTCGCCGAAGACATCGGCGCGGCGCTGGCGGTAGGCGGCTATGTCTCTGCCCTCCGGCGTGTGCAGGCGGGGCCCTTCGATGAGTCCCAGGCCTTGGATTTCGAAGCGCTACAGCCGCTGCGTGACCGAGAGGCATTTGACGAGCTTGACGCCTTGTTGCTGCCCTTGGATACCGCCTTGAGCCATATCCCGGCAGCGCGACTCGGTGAAGTCGCCGCTGGCTTTTTGCGCAACGGTCAGGCGGTATTTGTGCCGCAGTTGCCTTCAGGGGAGTTGTTTCGCTTGTACGAAACAACGCCATCTGGCCCGGTTTTTATGGGCTTGGGTGAATTGTTGGCCGACGGACGGATTACGCCTCGTCGTTTGCTGGCAAATATGTGATAATACGCCGCTGGTTTTCGCGATGCATGACGTGACGCCAGTTGTAAAGTTTGATGATGCCCGAAGGGGTTTCCAAACCTGTCTGTAGATATGCACGGTCAGGCTTGCTTATTCACGCATATCAGTAAGAGGAAATTATTATGGCACTATCTGCCGCAGAAAAAGCTGAAGTTGTAAAACAGTACCAAACTGCCGAAGGCGACACTGGTTCGCCAGAAGTTCAAGTTGCATTGTTGACGGTAAACATCAACAAGTTGCAGGGTCACTTTGAAGGCCACAAAAAGGATCACCACTCTCGCCGTGGTTTGATCCGCATGGTAAACCAGCGTCGTAAATTGCTGGACTACCTGAAACGCAAAGACCAAGAGCGTTACAGCAAACTGATTAAAAGTTTGGGTCTGCGTCGCTAAAAGAAGAATAAGTGAGGGGGCCGCAGGCCCCCTCATACTTTTTGTAACCCCTGTTTAGGGAGGAAATAATTCGTGAATCCCGTTTCTAAAACGTTCCAGTGGGGCGGTCAAACCGTTACATTGGAAACCGGCCGCGTTGCCCGTCAGGCAAGTGGTGCGGTGCTCGTAACAATCGAGCAAACTCAAGTTCTGTGTACCGTCGTTGCAGCAAAAACTGCCAAGCCCGGTCAGGACTTTTTCCCGTTGTCTGTGCATTACCAAGAGCGTGCTTACTCCGTCGGTAAAATCCCCGGTGGTTTCTTCAAGCGCGAAGGTCGTCCCTCTGAGAAAGAAACGCTGACGTCGCGTTTGATCGACCGTCCGATTCGTCCGTTATTCCCCAATGGGTTTAAAAATGAGGTGCAGGTTGTTTGTACCGTCATGTCGTCTGAAAAAGACGTTGATCCGGATATTGCGGCACTGATCGGTACGTCGGCGGCGCTGGCAGTATCGGGTGTTCCTTTTGCTGGTCCTATCGGCGCCGCTCGCGTGGGCTTCACCGCAGAAGATGGCTATATCCTCAACCCTAGCTACAGCCAGCTGAGCACAAGCCTGCTGGACATGGTTGTTGCGGGCACTGAAGACGCTGTTCTGATGGTTGAATCAGAGGCGCAAGAGCTGAGCGAAGATCAAATGCTGGGTGCGGTGTTGTACGCCCACCAGGAAATGCAAGCCGCCGTTAAAGTGATTAAAGAGCTGGCCGCTGAAGCCGGCAAGCCCACTTGGGACTGGCAGCCAGAGCCTGAGAACACGGCGCTGATGGCCGCTGTTGCCGATGGCTTTAAAGGTGGTTTGGGTGAGGCCTACCGCATTACCGACAAAATGGAGCGCTACGCCAAAGTGGGCGAGCTGCGCGACCAAGCGGTTGAGCAACTGGCTTCTGGTGATGACGCCGAGTTTGATGCCGAAGACGTGAAAGCAGTATTCGGTAAGCTGGAAAAGCAAATTGTTCGTCAGCGTATCCTCAATGGTGAGCCACGCATTGATGGTCGCGATGGCCGCACTGTGCGACCCATTAACGTTGAAGTGGGCATGCTGAACAAGGCCCACGGTTCTGCACTTTTCACTCGTGGTGAAACTCAGGCCATTGGTGTTGCGACGCTGGGTACCACTCGTGACGCACAGCTCATCGATGCCTTGGAAGGCGAGCGTAAAGACAACTTTATGCTGCACTACAACTTCCCTCCTTACTCGGTGGGCGAGTGTGGTCGCATGGGTGGCACAGGCCGCCGCGAAATCGGTCACGGCCGCTTGGCCCGTCGTGGTTTGGCTGCGGTACTGCCTACGGCTGAAGAATTCCCTTACACCATTCGCGTGGTGTCTGAAATTACTGAATCCAATGGTTCTAGCTCGATGGCCTCAGTGTGCGTTGGCAGCCTGTCGCTGATGGATGCCGGTGTGCCGCTGAAAGCACCCGTTGCTGGTATTGCCATGGGTCTGGTTAAAGAGGGTGAGCGCTTCGCGGTACTGACCGATATCCTGGGTGATGAGGATCACCTCGGTGATATGGACTTTAAAGTTGCCGGTACAGCCGACGGTGTTACTGCATTGCAGATGGACATCAAGATCGAAGGTATCACGCAAAAGATCATGGAAGTGGCGCTGGAACAAGCTCAACAAGCGCGCTTGCACATCCTGGGTCAGATGAATCAGGTGCTGTCGGTATCTCGCGACGGCGTGTCGGACAATGCCCCCAGCATGCACGTGATGAAAGTCGACTCTGACAAGATTCGCGACATCATCGGTAAAGGCGGCGCAACTATTCGCGGTATTTGCGAAGAGACTGAAGCGCAAATCGACATCGAAGATGATGGCACCGTGCGTGTTTACGGGTCTGATGCTGGCTCTCGTGACGCAGCAGTAGAGCGCATTCTTGCTATTACTGCAGAAGCTGAAGTGGGTGAAACCTACGTTGGTACTGTCGCGCGTATCGTCGACTTTGGTGCCTTTGTTAATATCCTGCCTGGCAAGGATGGTCTGGTGCATATCTCGCAAATCTCGGAAGAGCGTGTTGAGAATGTCAGCGACTACTTGAAGGAAGGTCAGGAAGTTAAAGTTAAAGTCCTGGATGTCGACCAGCGTGGTCGCATTAAACTTTCTATGAAAGAAGTTGAAGCAGAAGAGGCCGCCGCTCCCGAAGCGGAATAAGCGCTCTCGCTGTGAACGAAACCCCACCCCGGTGGGGTTTTTTTATGCGTGAGATAAAGTCATTTTTATATAGTGTGACATAGCGGAGATTGCCGCTAGACAAGCTTGAAGGCTGTGATAATCTCGACGTGCAGTTTGATGGAATACAAACAACAACAAGAGGAAAATCTATGAAAAAAGTAATGATGGCAACGGCTTTTTTGGCGGCATCTAGTGCAAGTTTCGCTGTCGCGCCGGGTGGCCCAAATTGCGGTTGGGGGAACATGCTATTCTCAGGCCAGTCTGGACTGGCATCTCACTTCCTGGCTTCATGGACTAATGGTACCTCCGGTAATGCGACGTTCGGTATGACCTCTGGCACCAACGGTTGTTCAGCCGACGGCACGCTGACATATGGTGGTAAGTCGATGGTGAACGTCGGTCAGATCATGGACGAGTTTTCTGAAGACGTCGCTCGTGGTGAAGGCGAGGCCCTGACGGCTGTTGCTGTGTCTTTTGGCATTGCTGAGGAAGACCGCGCAGTATTTAAAACCACACTGCATAATAATTTCGACAGCCTGTTCCCCTCAGCTGACGTGAATGCAGAATCTGTGATGAATTCTATTGTGGAATTGATGAAGCAGGATAAGCAGCTGGCGAAATACGTTTCCTAATTGCTTGGCATTAGCGTTACCTTAACGGCCCCGAGGGGCCGTTTTGTGTTTATGGAAGAAATAAAATATGAGAGCGAAGCTAAAACTAGCTCTGACTATATTGTTGGGTATGTGCGCCAGCTCAGCATTGTTTGCGACCACGATGGAGTCACTGCAGGCGTATGCCGCGGAGCCACAGTGGCGCGCGTTGCTGCACTTCCCAAAGTCATCGACAGGCCCGAGCTATGTCGACGACCCGCGCTTTTTTCTGGCTGAGACTGGCCGGAGTAGTCCACTCGCAGAACTAACAGAAACGCTTGCGGCGTTTTCAGCGGAGCCGTCGTTGCGATGCCGCTATCCAGCGCGAGAGCAATGGCTGGTCGAGAAAAAGCTGTTGGCACCGGCGGCTCAGCACTGCGAAGAATATCGGCAATGGCGTGACAAGCTTAATGTGGATGCGGTTGTTTTAGTGCTCGCCTCAAGTTATTTGAATAGTCCCTCGTCGATGTATGGGCATACCTTTTTGCGATTGGATCCTGCCGGCGAGCGCGGCGACAGCGACTTCCTATCGTATGCGCTAAATTTCGGCGCGAATATCCCGCCAGGTGAGAACGATTTGCTCTACGCCTACCGGGGCTTATTCGGTGGCTACCCAGGGCTGTTCAGTATGCAGCCTTACTATCAAAAAATTCAGGAGTATACCCGCCTGGAAAATCGCGATATGTGGGAGTATCGGCTGACATTAGCGGATGAAGAAATAGAGCGTTTGCTCAGTCATGTGTGGGAGTTGCGCAATGTTAACTTCGACTATTTTTTCTTTGACGAAAACTGTTCCTACCGCTTGTTGGAGCTATTGGAAGTTGCGCGCCCCGGTCTGGATCTAACGAGCCCCTTCGAATATGCCGCAATGCCAGTGGACACGGTGCGCGAAGTGGTTGACGCTGGATTAGTCGGTCAGATTGATTACCGGCCATCAAAGCGGTTGGAGTTAGATACCTTAACGGCTGCTCTCAGTGCCGAGCAAAGGGTCTGGGTTCGCCAATTGGCCGATGGTGGAAAGGAAGACTTAGCGGATACCGGCCTTGATGCCGACGCTCAGCGAGCAACCTACCTGGCGGCTTATCGATACTTGCGCTATCGGCTGAATACGGCACCGCGAACCAGTGAAATGGCGGCGCGGAGTCTTCGCTTACTCCGTGGTGCACGTAAGCCAGGGGGCTTTAGCGCGCCGGTAGTCAGCACGCCGCCGCGACCGGAGCGTGGGCACAGAACGTCAATGTTCGGCCTGGGCGTGGGTTATCGAGAGTTTTCCGAGCAGGCGCCTGCAGGGAACGAGGCGCTGGAGTATGTCGATCTGGACTGGCGGATTAGTTACCACGATGCCCTGGATGGTATGGCAGGTTATCCCGAGGGAGCCAGCTTGGTAATGGGTAACTTGGCGTTGCGGTGGCAGGATCAGGAAGGCGTGCGCCTGCAGCGCTTCGACCTTGTCGACATCCGTTCCTTGTCTCCTCGGGGAGAGTTCTTTTCACCGATCAGCTGGCAGGTCCAGCTGGGATTGGAGCGTTTGGATGATGCCCCTAATCAGCCGCTTGTAGCGCAAATTAATGCCAGTGGCGGTGGCACCTGGCCAGTGATGAAGGGGGTGGCCTACCTGATGCCGGCATTGCGTTTTGAGTATAACGCGGATTTTCGCGAGGACTGGCGGTTGGCGCCGGGCGTTAATATTGGCCAGCTTTGGCAAGGGACGAAGTATTCCGCAGAGCTGGCAGGCCAGTGGCAGGACTTTTCCGGCGCCGGAGAAAGGAAGACCCTTAAGCTCAGCGGGAATTATGTATGGTCTGCCAATAGCAGTCTGCGTCTGAGTATCGACTATCGAGATCAGCCCTGGGGGCATTCTCACGGAGTAGCGTTATCATGGCGCCAGCATTTTTAGGCCGTGCGGCGGCGTTGTGTGTCGCCGTTGTTTTATTAAGTGGCTGCGAGGCGCTGTTATTTTTTCCGCAGCAGCAGTTGTTGCGCACGCCGGAAGATGTCGGCCTTGCGTATCAGGATGTGCGAATCCCTGTCGGAAATACAGCGCTCCACGGCTGGTGGCTGCCCGCTGAGCAGCCCCGCGCAACGCTGTTATTCAGTCACGGCAATGCCGAGAATATCAGTACCCACTTGGCGAGTGTGTATTGGTTGCCGAAAGAGGGCGTCAATGTTCTGTTAATTGACTATCGCGGCTTCGGTAAATCCGAAGGGGTGCCCAGTGTCGCGGCGGCGGTTGAAGATGTACGCGCGAGCTGGCAGTGGTTATTGGCTGAGCAGGGGGATTGGCCCTTGTTTGGATTGGGACAGAGCTTAGGGGCAAGCCTGATGGCTGCTGCGACTGCGCGAGAGGCCGAGGCGCTTACGGGACATATTGCCGGGCTGGTGCTCGATGCCGGTTTTACTCGCTACTCTGCTGTGGCGAGAGAGCAGGCTGCTAAGAGTCCCCTCACCTGGTTGTTGCAGTGGCCAGCTGGCTGGGCCATGCCGTCGGGCTTTGACCCCATCGATGCGCTGCCATTGCTGCCGCCAGCGCCAGTGCTCATTATTCACGGCCGACGCGACCCAGTGATCGCCCTGCACCATGCGCAGCAGTTGCATGAACACGTCAAACCGCCAAAGTCACTTTACCTGTACGACGGCGGTCATATTGAAAGTTTCCGCCGTGCCGCCATGCGGCAGCGCCTACTGGATTTTATTGATGAGAGCTTAGGGCGCTAAGCTACGTGAACCAACGGCGTCAGTGTTGGTGACCGCCCTCGCCATGAGCGTGGCCGTGCTCACGCTCCTCCGCGGTGGCGGCGCGCACTGAGTCGATATGAATAGTAAAGGTAAGGGTTTTACCTGCCAGTGGGTGGTTGGTGTCCACATCGACAGAGAATTTGCCCACCTTCACTACTGTAGCGCTACGGCTGCCCTGGTCGGTATTGAAGCGCACGACTTGGCCCACACGTAATTTACCCTCGTGCTTCAAGTACTTGGCGGGAATGCGTTGCTGTTTTCCCTCTTGCACTACGCCGTAGGCTTGCTCGGGAGGGAGGGTGACTTCAAAGTCTTCACCGGCTTGGCGTTTGCTGAAGGCTTTTTCCAGGCCGGGAATAATATTGTTAGCACCGTGTAAATAGAGGGTGGGCGTCTCGCCAAAGTTACTTTCCAATACGCTGCCGCTGCTGTCGCGCAGCTCATAGTGGAAGGCCACCACACAATTAGTATCGATTTCCATACATCCCCCTGCAATCATCACTGCCACGGCTCACTAGAGCATTTGCCGCGTATAATAAGTGCTGATGAGGGCTTAGGGTAGAAAAACAAGAAAGGAGTTCGAAAATATGGGGGAGGTCGTTAAATTTGCGCCACGCAAGCCGCGCAAACAAAGCAGCCTGTGCCGGGAAGGCCACCATAAATGGAAGGTGGAAAAGCGTACGCAGTTTGATGTAAAGCAGGGGCGGCTGGTGAGTGTTTATAAGTGTGAGCGCTGTGGGTTGACGAAAACCCGCGCCGACTAAGCGCGTGGGCTTAGTTTAGTGTGCGAGCTCTTCGTCTAACTCTGCGCTGATCAGTGCCAACCAGTTTTGAGCCTCGTCATGGCCTTCCACCGCTTTCACCACGCATGCGATCCCTAACAGGTGCTCCATGAGGAGTTTTCGCATGGGAACGTTGTTCTCTGAGGCTTGTTCCTGTAGAAACAAGAACGCCTGTGCGCTAATGTCGTCGATCTGCATCTGCTGAGTGTTTTCTCGATACTCTGACAGCGTGACTACTTTTGACATTGCCATTTCGCAATCCTCTTGTGACATGGCAAAAGTATATGACGGCACCGCAGTGTAAGCGCTTCGTAATTACACGTATGGGGCATTCTGCGGGAATGCTGAACATTTGAGGAACTGGCTAAACCTATGTCTGACAATATCGTGATCGGCGCTGATGGCGTTGAGCAGATCCCATTAAAATCTTATACCGAGAAGGCGTATTTGGATTACTCCATGTACGTTATTCTTGATCGTGCGCTGCCGAATATTGCCGATGGCTTAAAGCCTGTTCAGCGCCGAATTGTCTATGCGATGAGTGAGCTGGGGTTAAAGGCCAGCGCAAAATACAAGAAGTCGGCGCGCACCGTTGGCGATGTTATCGGTAAATTCCACCCCCACGGCGATAGCGCGGTCTATGAGGCCATGGTGCTGATGTCTCAGGACTTCTCCTACCGTTATCCGTTGATTGATGGTCAGGGGAACTGGGGTTCTCCCGATGACCCTAAATCGTTTGCGGCGATGCGCTATACCGAATCCAAGTTGACGCGCTACGCCGAAGTCATGCTGAGCGAGTTGGGGCAGGGCACGGTAGATTGGGTGCCGAATTTTGACGGCGCGCTCGATGAGCCCGCCATGCTGCCCGCGCGGGTGCCCAATATTTTGCTGAACGGTACCACAGGTATCGCGGTGGGTATGGCCACCGATATCCCCCCCCATAATCTGCGGGAAGTGGTAAGTGCCTGCATTCATCTACTCGATGCGCCCAAAGCCAGCGTTGCCGAACTCTGTGAGCACGTGAAGGGCCCGGACTTTCCTACCGATGCCGAGCTGATTACCCCCGCTGACGAAATTCGAAAAATCTATGAGACCGGGCGCGGCTCGTTGAGAATGCGGGCGGTGTGGCAGGAGGAGCACGACGACATTGTTATTACCGCGTTGCCCCATCAGACCTCAGGCTCCAAGGTGTTGGAGCAAATCGCCCAACAAATGCAGGCGAAGAAATTGCCAATGGTGGTCGACTTACGCGATGAGTCCGATCATGAAAACCCGACTCGCCTGGTGATTGTGCCTCGCTCTAATCGAGTGAATACCGAAGCGCTAATGAACCATTTGTTCGCCACCACGGACTTGGAGCGCAGTTATCGGGTCAACATGAATATGATCGGTATTGATGGCCGGCCACAGGTAAAGAGCCTGGATCGTATTCTCGGAGAGTGGCTGGAGTTTCGTACCAACACCACTCGCCGGCGCTTGGAGTTCCGCCTCGATAAAGTCCTGAAACGCTTGCATATTCTCGATGGTTTATTGGTAGCGTTTCTCAATATCGATGAAGTCATTGCCATTATCCGTGAAGAGGATAAGCCGAAGCCTGTGCTCATGGAGCGTTTCGGTTTGAGCGACACGCAAGCCGAAGCCATCCTTGAGTTGAAACTGCGTCATTTGGCCAAGCTTGAGGAGATGAAAATTCGCGGCGAGCAGGAAGAGCTGTCGGCCGAGCGAGACCAGCTAGAGCAGACGCTTGGCTCCACCCGTCGAATGAAAACGCTGGTGCGCAAAGAGCTATTGGCCGCTGCAGAGGAATATGGTGACGAGCGCCGCTCACCGCTGGTGGCGCGTAACGAGGCGAAGGCCTTTGCGGAAGAGGATATCGTCTCCGCTGATCCAGTAACTATTGTTTTGTCGGAAATGGGTTGGATTCGCGCGGCCAAGGGCCACGATATTGACCCTGTTGCTCTCAGCTACAAGTCGGGCGACCGTTTCAATTTGGCGGCAAGGGGGCGCAGTAACCAGTCTGTATTGATTCTGGACAGCACGGGGCGCAGTTACAGCGTCGCCGCTCACACATTGCCATCGGCTCGCGGGCAGGGGGAGCCTCTGACTGGGCGCATTAACCCGCCGTCGGGAGTGAGCTTCTGCGGAATGATGATGGGCGGCGACGACAGCTATTACCTGCTGGCCTCCGATGCGGGTTATGGCTTTGTTGCCAAGCTGGGTGATTTACACAGTAAAAACAAAGCCGGTAAAGCGACCCTGACTCTGCCTAAAGGTGGTCAGGTGATGTCGCCGGTTGCGGTTGCCGGGCTTGAAGAGCATTTTGTCGTGGTGATCAGCAGCGAGGGCCGTATGTTGGTTTTCCCCGTCACAGATTTGCCGATTATGGCGCGTGGCAAAGGTAACAAGCTGATCGGTATTCCCGGTGCTCGCGTCGCCAGCCGAGAAGAGTATGTGGTGGCAACGGTGGTAATGGGCAGTCGCGACAGCATTAAGGTGCTCTCTGGTAAGCGCCACCTGTCTTTAAAACTCTCCGAGCTGGAGCACTATTTGGGTGAGCGCGGTCGCCGCGGCCATAAATTGCCGCGTGGCTTCCAGAAAGTTGATGGCGTTGAGTTGATTAGTGCGGAGCAGTAGCGCCGCCATTGGGGCGACGCTGCAGTTGCTCCAGATCGAGCGGTTTCAACTGACTGTGCTGGCGCTCCAGTAACTCATTGTAGGGCGACTTGAGGCTTCCCACGCGGTTGCCTCGACAGCTTGCCCAGGCATCGAGGCGCTCGTGGTTGCAGCAGTTGTTGTCCAGCCAGATCCCTTCGCCTTCGGCGGTGGTGGTATGTAGCCGATCAATGGCCGCGCATTCATCAGCTTGGCAGTGCCAGTCACTGCCCTCACTGCAGACGCGGGCGATACCCGGGCGGATTTTTAAACTGCGGTCGAGCTTGTGGAGTAGCTCTGCGGCGCAAAGTGCGCGAAATAGCGGCGCGTCGCAGCCGTCCAGTTGGAATAAACGCAGTGTGACGGCGTTGTGCCGAGTCAGTATGAGTTCGCCGTGGTAGAGGCGAGCAATGGCCTCGCTGCGGGCGAACGCCGTCTGCAGCTGCTGCTCAAAGCGTTCCGCGGTCATTTTTTCTTTCAGGTCGTCGTAGGCCTGCCAATGGCAATGCAGTATGTAGTAGTCGCGATAGCGTTTTTCACCGGCCTGCATCAGCCGAATCTGGGGATTATGTATTTCATTTAACAGCTCGCCGAGTGCATCTCGGCCGGGATAGAGGCTCTCATCGTCTTTGATCGGTTGCGCAAGACGCGCGCGCGCTCGATCCAGGTGGCGCTCGATGCCGAGCATGGGTACGGCGATCAGTGCATAGCTTAAGCAGCAGAGAATGGCGGTGAGCAATAACAGCGTTTTACCCAGATCGCGTATTTCATTGCCAATTAGCTCGCTGCTTAACGACAGCTTCACTTGCCCGAGACGCCCGTCTGCAGCGACGGCTGACTGGTAGTTCAGGTGGTCGTCTCGCCAGGTTCCCGCTTCTGCTACGGCTTCGCCGCGCGCATTTTGAATGCTGCCGTACACGATGAGCGGGCTCTCGATATAGTCCTGCAAAATGGCCTGCAGGCTGACACGGTCATTGCGCAACAGGGCTTGCTGGCTCTGGGAGGCAAGTTGGTTGGTCCACTGCTGGCCAATCAAGCGGGTGGTCTCCAGCAGGATCTGCTTGCTGGCGGTCATGCTGGTAATTAGCAAGGTAAGGCCAGCAATGCCGCATATCAGCGCGGCGATAAGGCCACATTTCGACGCTAGGGGTAGGCGCAGAAGCTGTTTTAGCATGTTTGTCTATCCGCTGAGAGAGTGGTTGCCTGGCAGGAGTATAACAAGGCTGTTAGCGGGTAAAGTGCATTTTCCGCAGATCTTGTACAAAAGCGATGGCAGAAAGTCGCCTCCGCTGCCAGCAGTGCTTGGGCAGGCGGGGCACTCCCGCTACAATAGCGCCAAACCAAGGGGGCAGTGTGAACGAAATTATCATGATCAATATTGCCGGCGACGACCGTCCCGGCGTAACCAGTTCCATTACTGGTATTCTGGCTGACCACGATGTGGCGGTGTTGGATATCGGTCAGGCAGTGATCCACGACACGCTGTCACTGGGCCTGCTGGTGTCCCTGCCCTCGGGAACGGAAGCGGCGAGTATTCTCAAAGATGTATTATTCCGCTGCCACGAAATGGGGTTGCAAGTGCGATTCTTGCCGGTGAGTGCCGACAGTTATCAGCAGTGGGTAGCCGGGCAGGGCAAGCAGCGCCACATTGTGACTTTGTTGGCGCGTAAAATCAGCGCCCAGCATATCGCCCACGTCACCGAGATCGTTTCACGCTATGGTTTGAATATCGACCGCATTGATCGCTTGTCTGGGCGGGTGCCGCTGGAGGGGGTGGACGAGCAGTCGAAGGCGTCGGTGGAGCTCTCTGTGCGAGGCAATTTGGCGGATGCATCGGATTTTCGCGGCGAGCTACTTACGCTCGCCAGCGAGATGGATATTGATATCGCCTACCAAGAAGACAGCATGTTCCGCCGCACGCGTCGCCTGGTCGCCTTTGATATGGATTCGACGCTGATCGAAGCCGAGGTGATTGATGAGCTGGCCAGCGCAGCCGGCGTTGGCGAAAAAGTGGCAGAGATCACCGAGCGCGCGATGCGCGGAGAGATCGACTTTAAAGAAAGCTTTGCTGCCCGGGTCGCGCTTTTGAAAGGCTTGGATGAGTCGGTATTGGAGGGGATTGCCGAGAGTTTACCGATCACCGAGGGCGCCGAACGCCTGGTATCCACCTTGAAGAAACTGGGCTATAAAACCGCGATTTTGTCCGGTGGTTTTACCTACTTCGGTCACTACCTGCAAAAGCGTCTTGGCATTGACTATGTCTATGCCAATGAACTGGCAATTGAAGAAGGCCGTGTAACGGGCGAGGTCAGCGGGGTAGTGGTTGATGGTCAACGCAAGGCCGAACTGCTGCGTGAAATTGCCCAGCGAGAGGGTATCGACATGGAGCAGGTGATTGCGGTGGGTGATGGCGCCAATGACCTGCCCATGCTGAGTATCGCGGGCCTAGGGATCGCATTCCGCGCCAAGCCGATTGTGCGTGAGAACGCTAAACAGTCGATTTCTACCCTCGGTTTAGACAGCATTTTGTACCTGCTGGGAATCAGTGACCGCCTAAGCAGCCCTTCCGCTCAACCGAAGGCAGCAAATTCGTAAGACATTTCCGTGGATGGATCTTGCACATAACTGCCCTGAATAAAGTCAGGGCCGAGTTGCCACAGCACGGCCAAGCTGGCGGCACTGCTGACGTTGGGGATCAGAACACGGCTATTCAGTTGGCGACCACCTTGGATGATCTCTCTGATTTCATCGGCGCTCAGACTGTCGGTTTTACGCACGCCCGGTTTAATCAGCGCGGGTTTAATGTGTTCCAGGAATTTATTGCCGTCTTGGCTGCGGCCGAAGTTGCGCACAGCTAGCCCAACCCCCAGCGATTCCAGCTGGCGACAGCAATCGAGAGCAGGCTTCAGCGAGCTGGCAATGCTCTCTTCGCTAAACTGCAATATCAGCGCACTACCGGGAAGGCCGGCGGCTTTCATGGCGACGCTCAGCCATGAGCAAAACTCGCTGTCGTGGAAGACATTGCCGCTGAGGTTGATGGTTAATTTTGTATCCTCGCCAGCGGCGCGCTTTTTCGCCAAGACCTTGGTTGTTTCAACCACAATCCATCGATCGAGCTTATTGTTGTTTGGCTCTTTCTCGACAACGCGCAGCATTTCCCCCGCGGTCACTTCTCCTTCTTGCCAATCTCTAATATCCAGCGAGGCTTCGTAGTAATCCCCCTCGGCATCGCTGAGATTAATAATGGGTTGAAACAGGATTTGCAGGCGCTGGTCGGCAAAGGCTTCTTCAATAAGTGTGCTTATCTCATCACTGCGCTGCAGCTGCTGGCGATCGCGGTGATAAATTTCGGCAGCGTTACCACCATCGGCAGCGATGTTTTGCACCGTCTCAAAACACTGATCAAGCAGGGTCGCAGCGTGAGGCGTGGTGAGGTGATTAATGGGCATAATCGCTGCGCTAAAGTGACATTGCAGCGACTGTTTTTTTACCTCAATAATCTCAGACTCGATCGACTTCAGTGCTTCTTGGCTGGTTTCTAAGGCGCGTTGACTGGGAACATGGTGGGCGATCACCGCGAACAGGTCGTCGGCGATGCGGCCGTAGTATTGTGCCGGAATTAATGCTTGAAGACGCTCGCTCAAGACCTGAATTAGCGTTTCGGTATTGTGCAGGTTTAAGTCGCGCCGGAACTTGTCGAAGTTGTCGAGTTGCAGCACGATGAGTGAGCTATTGCTGTTTCGCTGCGCGTCGACAAAGTCTTGTAGCAGTTGTACGAAGTGCTTGCGATTTGCCAGCCCGGTTGTTGCGTCGAGGTGACCAGTGGCAGCGCCGCTGCCGGCTTCGTGCAGGGTTAGTTGTACGCAGGCCTCGCCGTCGTAGCTAGCGTTATTGCAAGTGACTGAGCTTTTTAGTTCTTGTTCGTCGCTACTTAAGAAACTAATTTCCAATGTGCTGCTGTCACTGTTGCCCGGCTGCTTTTTCAGGGCATTTTTAAAGCGATCTTGATCTTTGTTGCAAATCAAATCGACGATAGGAAAGCCGTCCAGATCCTCATGGCCGACTTGCTGACAGAACAGCGCATTGGCATAAATAATCATGCCATCAGTGATATAGCAAACCGCATCTTGGTGCGAGTCCAGCAGCAGTGCATTGCGTTGTTGCTCTTCAAGTAATGCCGCTTTGGTGGCATCGAGCTCCCTGCGGATTGCCAGCGCCTCAAGTTCTCGCTGTGCAAAAAACAGCAGGCGCGCGCGGTTTTGGTTGCTCAGCACCAAACTGACGGAGGTGTCGGGCAATGGGATGTTTTCGTCGTCACTGAGGTAGATAAATGGCAAGTCGACGTTGGCGTGCCTGAGTATCTGGCCGCACTGCGCGATCGATAATTTGGAGTGTACTGCATCGAAGAATGCTAAGTCCCAGCGGCTGCCGCTCAGTTGCTCCTGCAGCTCTTTGCCATCGTTAAGCAGCTTGCTATGGGCGACCTTGCCGGCGCGGCGAAATGTGCTGATGATGTCTTCAGCATTGTCGTCATTGAAGCCGATAAGCAGCAGTTTTATCGCGGAGGTGCGGGCCATAATTTCTCAACATTGACGTCGCCGGGTACGGCGCTTACAAAATATCCCAGAGCTTGTTGAAGTCGCCTTCATTGTCATCGTCGTCACCGCGTTTTGCCACAATACGATCGACACTGCTGGTTTGTTGCCGGATGGTATCTGTGTACGCGAACAGCTTGTATGCCGTTGAACTGTCGACGATCTCATCGAGTTTTATACGCATAACGTGGCCGGGGCGAATCAGTTCTACCGTCTGCCCCGTTGCAAAGCCAGTGATGTTGGTTAACATCACCAGGGGAGCGCTGTCCCGGCCGGGAATGAGTAGTGCTCGCTGGAAGTCTCCTGAGGCCAGGCCGGATTGCATCGCTCTGGCGCTGTAGGCCGTTGCCGCGCTCGCAATCACTTCGACGCCCATTTGATGGCTCTCGTCACTCCTAAGCCAGCGAACAACGGCTATTCGCCAGTTTTCATAGTCGTCAGTTTTTACGCCGATAACTTCCCCAGTGCGAATCCGGCTCTCAATAGTATCCGGCCACTCAATACGGTATCCGGAGGTGCTGCTGTCCATTAGGCGAGCGCGCTGGTAGTGGTAGTGGCTGTCGCTCTTACCGGGGCCATTCTGGGTCTGTGGCAAGGTGTAGGAAATGTCTTCGATCTCGGCCCGCTCGCTGCGCCCATCGTGCCAATGATCATTGTTATCGTAGTCGCGCGTGTCGCGGCCGCCGCTGCCCGCCCACCGGTCTGAGCTTTGGGGTTTGTTGTTATAGGGGTCTGCTTTCGAACTGGCGTCACTGCCTTCAAGTTCGAACAGCTCAAAATCTGACTGATTTGCCGCGAAGTAGTGGGTCGGGTTCATGCCCACGGTAATGAGTGCCGTCTCGTCGCAGGGAATGCGCTCTGCGGCTCGCAGGGTCGCCGCGCTCCAGGCCATACTCAACTGGCTGAGTACGTGTTCAGGTAGCTTAAATTCGACGCTGAGTTTGCTGCTAGGGATTTTGCTAAGCAACTTGGCGCTGCCGCCTTGCAGGGCGGAGGTGTCGATGCCAAGCCAACCGGGGCTGGGAGCTTTGTCGGCCAGCTCGCGATAGACCGGGGGAGCGTCTTGCTCGGGGTCGAGTAAAAAAACACAGCTTTCAAGGCGTTTACTGCGCAGTTCAATCTCGCTGCTCCAGTATCGCAAACCCAAAAAGACTTGTTCGATATAGCGCTGGGAAAGCTGCGAGCAGCGGCTGCAGGCCAAAATAAGTGGTCGTAAATAGGCCTGATCGACGGTGCCGCCGCCTTGGCTGCGGTCATCAATGCGATGTTTAGTGAGCTTTTGCAGTTGTGCGCTGTGGTAGATGTGGTGGAGGTTTTGCCAAAACCGTCGTGGTGGTGTGCGGTATAGCTGGTAGCTGCGAACCAAAACGCAGCTGTACTCGGTTAACGCGCGATGCAAGCAGGTTGCCAGCGTCTCTTTAGGCTTGAGCAGCCTGGATTCAAGCTCCAAATTTACATAGGCCTGGCAGTAGCCGAGTGCCAGCAAGGTGTTTAGGGTGTCTGCCAACTGAACGATTTTTTCAGACTTCTCGGGCAGAACAATGGGTTTATTTAAGTAGTGTTGCGAGAGGCCGCGGGTAATGTAATGCACATGGGGGCGAATTTTTTCCAGCACTTCAAAGCGGTCGCGACCCTTGCAGCGAACATGGCTGAGCTCACTCAGCGCTTGATACAAACGGCGAGTGGTTTCGCCAAGGTTGGCGCGCGGCAGGGTCTCTAGCCACTTTCCGGCTGCTGATGCCGTCAGGCTGAAGAGGCTGTGTTGGTGCCGGTTAATTTCCGGCAGCGGTACCAGCAGGCTTGGTGTGCTGTTCATGGCATTCCGTTATCAATCGCGATACATCACTTCTGCGATGGAAAATAAGTATATGTTTTTACGCGTTTAATTAGCGTAGCGCAAGTGGTGTCTTGCTGCGCTGACCGGGCTCCTCGCGAACCAGTCGCGGTACTAAGTAGCCGGGCAGCGAGGCCAGCAACTGCTGCATAATTTGTCGCGCTTTGGCATCGTCAACGTGAAAGTGACCAGCACCGTTAACCTTGTCCAACACATGCAGATAGTAGGGGAGAACCCCGCAGTCGAACAATTGTTTGCTCAGGCTCGTCAGTGTTTTTGAGCAGTCGTTCACTCCTTTAAGCAGCACGCTCTGGTTGAGAAGAGTGAATCCGGCCCGCTTTAATTCTAGCAGCGCGGTGACGGTGTCGCTGTCCACCTCGTTGGGGTGATTGGCATGCACAACGATAACGGTGTGTAGTTGCGGTCGCGTCAGGGCATCAATCAGCCCGCCGGTTATTCTCGCCGGCAAAACCAGTGGCAGGCGTGTGTGCAGCCGCAGGGTATCGATTTGTGGCAGGGCGGCCAGGCGATCAACAAGCTGGTGAAGGTAGTCATCCGGCGCCGACAGGGGGTCGCCGCCGCTTAGAATAACTTCATTTATCTCTGGGTGAGCGCTGATATAGTCCAGCGTCGCACGCCAGTCGTCCTGGCTTGCGCGATTGTCGTTGTAGGGGAAGGCACGGCGAAAGCAGTAGCGACAGTGAACGGCGCAGGCGGGGGTGGTCACCATCAGGACACGGCCGCGGTATTTGTGGATAAGTCCGGGTAATGGGTTGCTGGCCGCTTCCTGCAAGGGGTCATTGCTGTAGCCGGGCTGTTCATTCAGCTCTTGTGCTTGTGGCAGTATTTGCAGCAGCAGAGGGTCGTCCCAGTCGCCTGGCTGCATTTTCGCGACAAAGGCCTCGGTAACGCGCAGTGGAAAGTCGGCAAGCGCAGTCTGAATATCTGGGCGGTCACTGGGATCGAGTGCTAGCCGCTGCCAGAGCTGTTCCGGGCTGCGGATCATGTCGCGGTATTGCTGTTGCCAATCTGTAGTCTGCCAATGTGGCGCGTTAAGAGGTATCATGTCGCCCTTTTAAAATACGCTAAAGCCCAGTCGCTGAGGATAATCATGGCCAGCTATTCTACCAATGAATTTCGCTCTGGATTGAAAGTGATGCTCGACGGTGAGCCCTGTTCAATTCTAGACAATGAATTTGTAAAACCCGGAAAGGGGCAGGCGTTCAATCGCGTGAAGCTGCGCAACCTTAACACCGGACGGGTGTGGGAGCGTACGTTTAAATCGGGTGAGTCCCTTGAGGGCGCCGATGTGATGGATCATGAAATGGAATACCTCTACAGCGATGGCGAGTTTTTCCACTTTATGGACCCAACCAATTTCGAGCAGGTTCAAGCCGATGAAAAGGCTGTTGGCGATGCCGCTCAATGGTTGAAAGAGCAAGATGTTTGCACCGTGACCCTGTACAACGGTGCGCCCCTGTCGGTGACTCCGCCAAACTTCGTCGAGTTGGAAATTGTCGAAACCGACCCCGGCCTGAAAGGCGATACCGCGCAGGGTGGTACCAAGCCTGCCCACCTGAGCACCGGAGCTGTGGTAAAGGTTCCGCTGTTCATCAGCCAGGGTGAAGTGATTCGCGTTGATACCCGCAGCGGTGAATACGTCAGCCGGGTGAAAAGCTAATTGAGAGACTGGCGCCCCAGTGCGTCGATGGCGGCCCTGCGCAGCAGGGCCGCACTATACGCTGCGCTACGCACCCGCTTTGCCGAGCGCGGGGTGATGGAAGTTGAAACGCCACTGCTGGCATCTTCGCCGGTAACCGACCCCCATATTGACGCCATTGCCACGGCAAATCCGCTGTCGGGCGACCATCCTTTCTACTTACAGACTTCCCCCGAATATGCCATGAAGCGCCTGCTCGCTGCTGGCAGCGGTGCGATTTTTCAAATCTGTAAGGCGTTTCGTTGCAGCGAGCACGGCGCTCGTCACAATCCTGAGTTCACCATGCTCGAGTGGTATGAGCCAGGTGTACCGCTCGAATCATTGATGGATGAGGTCGCTGCGGTTATTCGCTTGGCCGTTGGCGATAAAGCAGTGAAGCACATGACTTACCGGTCGGCGTTTTTAGCTGCGGTAGGCCTCGACCCGCATACCGCCAGCCTCGATGCGTTGCGAGACTGTGCGTCACAGCATATGGATATCAACTTCGAGAGCGATGAGCGTGATACTTGGCTGCAGTTGATCATGTCGGCCGTTGTTGAGCCGAGCTTTGACGATGAGGCTATAACTTTTGTGGTTGATTTTCCCGAGTCGCAAGCCGCCCTTGCCAAGATCGCCATCGATGCTCAGGGACAGTCGGTAGCGCGGCGTTTTGAGGCGTTCTGTGGCGGCTTAGAGTTGGCGAATGGTTACGACGAGTTGCGCGATGCCGGTGAGTTGCTGCAGCGAATACGTCGCGATCACCAGCAGCGTAAGGCAAGCGGTCAAACATTGCCGCCGATCGACCGCAACCTGCTGTCGGCGATGCAGGCCGGTTTGCCCGACTGTTGTGGTGTTGCCGTGGGGGTGGACCGCTTATTAATGCTGGCGACAAGCAGCTCGCGCATTGACGAGGTTGTGGCTTTTCCGCTGGATCGGGTGTGATCCAGCGGGCTCTACACGGGCTCGAAAGCCGATGGCAGACTCGTTGGTTGAGGGCGGGTTTTCTAGCGTCGACGCGCTAGCGCCTCGCCAAGTCGCGTGGGGGTTAAGGCTTCATATTGCTCCAGCCAATCCACTTGGTCTTTGCCGAATAGCAAAATCACCGTTGACCCCAGTTTAAAGCGCCCCATTTCTTCGCCTTTTTGCAGTACTGGTGCCGCTTCAGTTTCCTGGTAATGGCGGGTGGTAATCTCCCGTGGAGGTGGTGCAACCTGGCCCGCCCATACCGTCTCAATGCCCGCGACAATCATGGCGCCCACCAAAATCATTGCCATAGGCCCGGCCTCGGTATCAAAAATACACACCGCCCGCTCGTTGCGGGCAAATAGGCTGCGCACGTTTTCAGCGGTAGTGGTGTTTACCGAAAACAGCTTGCCGGGGATGTAAGTCATGCTGCGCAGGGTGCCGGTGATCGGCATGTGAACACGGTGGTAGTCGCGGGGGGACAGATAAATGGTTGCAAAGCTGCCATCGCGAAAGGTTTCGCTGAGCGCCTCGTCGCCACCGAGCAAGGTGTTCAGGCTGTAGTCTTGGCCCTTAGCCTGAAAAATACGGCCATCGTGAATGCGACCTAATTGGCTGATGGCACCGTCCGCTGGGCAGCATAGGTTTTCCGCTTTGTCGTCGATCGGGCGCGCGCCATCGCGCAGCGCGCGGGTAAAAAATTCATTGAAGTTGGCGTAGTCCTGCGGGCTGTCCGCCGCGGTTTCCTCCATGTTGACCTTGTACTGTCGGATGAATTGGCTGATCAAGATGTTTTTTAGCCATGGGCTGCGACACTCCGCCAGCCGCCCGACAAGGCGCGACAATAAATGCTGGGGAAGCAGGTGTTGCAGAATAATAAAAACAGTGTTCACGATGTCGCCTCTACATTGGCAGTGTGTAAAAGAATGTTCTAGGGAGCGTCGCCGGTGTTGATTGGCGTGTCGTCGCGATTACCCCACTCTCCCCACGAGCCGTCATAGGCTTTGATATGGGGGTAGCCAAGTATCTTCATCAATAGATAGCTCAGGCCCGAGCGGTGATGGGTTTGGCAGTGGGTGATAACGGTGCGGTCACGGGTAATGCCCAGTGCCTGCAGCTGGGCTTCCAGTTCGCCAAGGTCTTTCAGGCGGAAGTCGTTGTCTTTGTCCATGAGCGCCAGCCAGTCCAGGTTGACGGCGCCGGGAATGTGGCCGCCCCGCGCAGCCAGTACTTTTTCACCGCGATACTCCTCGGCGCTGCGAGCGTCCCATATGGCGAGCTGGCTATTGCCAAGAAGATGGATAAAGCCTTCGATCTCAGCGATTGGCGTGCTGTCAATATGGATGCTGATGTCGCTGCTGGGCACGTCGTGTTCGCCGTTTTCGGTTGGGTGGCCACCGGCTAGCCAGGCGTGCAAACCGCCATTGAGGTAGGAGTAGTTGTGATGCCCAATGGCATCCAGGGTCCAGATCAGGCGTCCAGCCCAGCCGCCGCCTTCGTCGTCGTAGGCAACAACGTGGTGTTCCGGGCGCAGCCCGATGCGCGAGAACAGCGCCTGTAGGTCCGCTTCGCGAGGAATTTTGCCGACTGCTGGTTTTTCGCCGCGCTGTAGTTCCGAGGGGGCAATATGCACGGCGCCGGGGATATGGTGGCGGAGGTAGTTGTCGCGGCTACTGGTATCGACAATCAGCAAATCTGGCTGGTCAAGCGCGGATACAAGCGCATCGGTCTCAATAAGTAGTGGTAAGTCACTCATAGCGTTCCCTCCTGTTTCGGCGGATTGTAACAGCTAGCGCGGCGGTGCTGCGACGCCTCTGTCGCAGCAGTTTCTGAGCGCGCCACCGCCATTAATCGCCGCTTATGCTGGCAATAATTTGTTGGTAGCTGGCGAAGCGCTGTGCGGTGATGTCACCGCTCTCAACAGCCTCGCGAAGCGCGCAGCCCGGTTCCTGTTGGTGCTGGCAGTCGCGGAAACGGCACAAGCCGATAAACGGCCGGAATTCTTTAAACCCTTGTAGAACCTGCTCCGGTTCAAGGTTCCACAGTGCAAACTCACGAATCCCCGGTGAATCGATCAAGCTGCCGCCGCCGGGAAAGTGGTAAAGCCGCGCTGTGGTTGTGGTATGGCGACCCTTGGCCGTGGCTTCTGAAAGTGCGCCGACTCGGCTGTCAGTGCCGGGTAATAAGGCGTTGACGAGCGAGGATTTGCCGACACCAGACTGACCGACAAAAGCACTGATATGCCCGTCCAGCAGAGCCTTTAAGTCGCTGAGGCCGCCTTCACTGGCGCAGGAGGCGGTGAGCACGTCGTAGCCAATGTCGCGATAGCGCTGCACCATGTTGAGCAAGTTGACGTTGCCCTCCGGGTCGATGAGATCTGACTTGTTAAGCAGCAGTACCGGTGTAATGTCACTGTGTTCCGCCGCGACAAGGTAGCGGTCGATCAGATTGGCGTGGGCCAGCGGCTCGGGTGCAATCACGATAACAATACGGTCGATGTTGGCCGCAACAGGCTTTAAACGATTGAAGTTGTCGGGGCGGGACAGCAGTGACCGGCGAGGTTCGCGAGCAACCACCACGCCAGTGGGCTTGCCCGGCCGCCAGATGACCTGGTCACCAGTGACCAAGCTGTCGATGTTACTGCGGACATGACAGCGCTGCTGTTCGCCAGTTTGTCCTTCAACATCCAGTTGCTGGCCGAAGTGACTGACAACAATGCCGGTTTGTTCGTCACCGAGCTCACCCTCGCTCAACGCTGCCTCGGTATCGGCGGCTTTGCGGCGTGCGCGTTCGCTGCGTTCAGATTGAATTTTTTCTATGCGCCATCTTTGCTGGCGGCTTATTCGGCGTTTACTCATGCCTTACCCTGCGTGAACAGCGCTCATATTAACGTATGAGCTGTTACAATCCAGCAGATACTGCCCTGTATGAGGGATTTCTGTTCTGTGGAGGTGAAGCAATGTCCAAGGCGATGAATTTAATCTGGATTGATCTGGAAATGACCGGTCTGGATACTCAGAACGATCACATCATTGAGATTGCCACCATTGTGACCGACCCGGAGCTGAATACGCTGGCCGAAGGGCCGGTATTGGCGATCCACCAAAGCGATGACGTGCTGGCGGCTATGGATGAGTGGAACACGACTCAGCACGGGCAGTCAGGGCTTGTTAAGCGCGTGAAGGAAACCTGCATGACGGTGGCGGAGGCCGAGCGGCTGACGCTGGAGTTCCTCGATAAGCATGTCGACAAGGGCGCCTCGCCGATGTGCGGCAACAGCATCTGCCAGGACCGGCGCTTCCTGGCGCGTGAAATGCCTAAACTGGAGGCGTATTTCCACTACCGCAACCTCGATGTCAGCACGCTCAAAGAGTTGGCGCGGCGCTGGCGTCCCGAGCTGATGAGTGGCCTCAGCAAAAAAGCCAGCCACTTGGCGCTGGATGATATTCGCGACTCAATTGCCGAGCTGAAATACTACCGGGAGCATTTTCTTCATCTTCAGTAATTGCTGGAATATCCCAGCTTCTCAACACTATTTCGAAGCTTTTCGAGTCCGTTTAAGTAAAACCACGTATTAAATAATGTATGCCGGTCGCGTTGACTGGCAACAGAACCAAGCATCGTTGAAAAGCTCTGCTATGTTGCTATTAGTGCAGCGAATTGTCGGGCGCAGCAGTGTTGGTGAAAACAATAATACGTGGGGACCACAATGAAAAAACTCCTTCCTTTAAGCATAGCGGCTGCGCTGGCGTTGCCGGTGCATGCTGAAGTCAGCTACAGCAATTTATACATCTTCGGCGATAGCCTGCTGGATAGCGGCAATCTCGGGTTGCGATTTACCAACCGGGTGGGCGACGGCAATGGCGACTTCACCGTCGGAGACTATGCGCGTATTGCGCCGCAATATCTCGGCGAAGCCTTAACGCTGTTGAGTGCGCCGGCCGCTGCAGGTGGCACAAATTGGGCGGTTGGCGGCTATGAAACCGCAGATATACTCAACTCGATTAACGGCACGGGGCTGGCGCTGCCAGCCGGCGGCGCGGTTGCACGTCAGGCTTTTCTCAACGAGACCCCGCGTATCGACCCCGATGCACTGGTGGTGATTGATGGCGGTGGTAACGACTTTTTAAACGGCACGGCCACTGATCAGGCATCTATTATTAACTCTGCGCGCACCTTGCTCGCGGCTGCACAAGCGCTGAGCGACGCAGGGGCGAACTATATCCTGTTTGCTAACTTGCCAGACCTCGGCCAGACGGCGGCATTGCAAGCTCAAGACCTTGGTGCACCGGGCAGTGCGGCGGCCGCCTCGGCAGGTGCTGCCGGCTATAACAGCGCGCTGGAGGCATTTTCTGCTTTTGGTAGCGCGAACCTCGTTCCCGTCGATCTAGCGGGACTGATCAGCTACGTTTCCGATAATGCCGAGGCCTTTGGCTTTGTCAGCGGCACCAACCCCGCGTTTGGGTCGCTGGCTGGTTTCGATCAGCGCTATATGTGTTTTGACGATTCAGGCAATGACTGTGTTGAGCACCCGATATTCGGTATTGATGGCAGCAACCCCAACCCGGATGTACTGATCTTCAATGACGGTGTACACCCCACGGCGCAGATGGGGGCAATTACGGGTGACTACCTCATTAGCGTAGTGAATGGCCCGCAAGATGTTGGCCTAATTCCGGAACTCGGCTTGGATATTATGCGCAGTCAGCGCGGTGCAACAACGGAATTGCGGCGACAGCAGCAGGCCTCTCCGGGCGAATCGCGGTGGACGATCAGCGGTGTCGGCTTGGATGCAGAGCGCGTTGCTGAAAATGACAGTCGCAGCTTGAACATTGGTTTTAGCAGTCCCTTGAGTGAGCAGCTGGATTCTGCGGTGGTGCTCAGTTTTGGCGATCACGAGTCAGAATCCTCGCGAACGGATTTCTCGGCGACTAGTGTTGGGCTTAGCGGCCTATTGAGCTATCGCGATGGCGGTTGGTTGTTGCAAGGTGCCGCGGGCTTGAGCGTGGTGGATTACGACAGCCTCGACCGGGACGTCAAACTGGGGCCGCAGACCTTAACGGCCAAAGGCGGTACAAACGGTTTTGGCTGGCACCTCGATGGCCTGCTTAGCTACGAAGTTCTCAGCGACAGTAGCATCTCCCTGCGGCCCGCTATCGGCTGGCGCTGGATGAAGGCCGAAGTTGATAGCTATCGTGAATCGGGGGCGGCGGTGGCCAATACCGAGTGGGGTGAGCAGCGCCGCGACAGCCAGGTATTCCGAGCCGGGCTGTTGGCAGGGGTGGCGCTGGGCGACGGTGTGCGCGGCTTTGCCGAAGTGTTTGCCGCGACGGAAATGGAAGATCATGACGAGACGGTAACCGGGCGCAATCGCAACCTCGGTTTCGGTGATTATCAAATGCCGTCGTATCGTGAAGATGGTGAAGATTACGTCGAGGCGAGTGTTGGTATCAGCGCGGCACTGGGTAGCTCCCGTGTTGCGGCCAGCGTTGAGTACAGTGACGAGGCGGAAGGTCGGGAAGCGCTGATCTTTAGTTTCTCGCGCCCGCTATAAACTCAGTGTGAGTGGGCCAGGGTGTCGGTGCGACGTTGCCGCGCCAGGGCCCAGTCGATATGTTCAGCGGCCATGGGTTCTGCCTGTGGCCGCTGTTTTTTTAGGCCGTCCACAATGTCGGGGTTGAACGGCGCGTTGCCAAGGCCGACGGCGAGGTTGCGCAGCCAGCGTTGGTAACCGATGCGCCGTATCGGAGAGCCCGCTGTGCGATTCAGAAACTCCTCTTCGGTCCAAAGAAACAGGTCGAGCAACTCGCGGTCATCTAATTGATGGCGAGGGGCGAAGTCCGGCTCGCTGGTTGGCTGGGAAAATTTATTCCACGGGCACACCAATTGGCAGTCGTCGCAGCCGAAGACGCGGTTGCCCATCGCGGGTCGCAAATCCTCTGGAATGGCACCCTTTAACTCGATGGTGAGGTAGGAAATACAGCGCCTAGCATCGACTTGATAAGGGGCGACGATGGCCTGTGTTGGGCAGTCGTCCAAGCAGGCTCGGCAGCTGCCGCAGTGACCGGTTTCCTGCGGCGGGTCAATGGGAAGGGCGAGATCTGTGTAGATTTCCCCCAGAAAGAACCACGAACCTGCCCGTGGATTAATAAGCATTGTGTTCTTGCCGATCCACCCCAGGCCGGCCTGCTCAGCGAAGCCGCGTTCCAACACCGGCGCACTATCGACGAAGGCCCGCTGTTGCTGCCCTCCTAAGCGATCAGCGAGCTGTGCCAGTCGTTTGCGGATCAGCTTGTGATAGTCGCGGCCCAGCGCGTAGCGAGAAATATAGGCCTTGTCGGCTTGCTTGAGTATTTGCAGTGCATCGCTGGCCTCCGGTCGGTAATCCATGCGCGCACTGATAACGCGCAGTGTGCCGGGCAGCAGGGATTCAGGATTGCGGCGCAGGGATTCCCGCTCTGCCATGTAGTGCATCTCACCGTGAAAGCCCTTCGCTAGCCACTGCGTCAGCCGCTCAGCGTGGTGTGAGGGCTCCGCCGGGCCAATGCCGATGTGGGCAAACCCCAGCTCCTTCCCCCACTGTTTTAGCTGTGTGGCGAGGTCGGCCAGGGCCTCTGGGCTGAGTACTTTGCTCATAGGCTGCCTGCAAAATGGATGCGCGCTATCATGGAAGGATATTCTACACGCCTGGGAGCGGGAAATGGATCGATCAATGCGTGCGGCGGCTGGGTCTTTGGCCCTGTACACAGCGGAGCAGGTGCAGGAGTTTGATCGAAAAGCGATCGCGGCAGGTACGCCGGGCTTTGAATTGATGCACCGAGCCGGGGCGGCAGCGTTCGCCTGTTTGCAGCAGCGCTGGCCTCAGCATAGTCCTATTGATATTTTTTGTGGTGGCGGTAATAACGGTGGCGATGGCTATATTGTGGCCGCATTGGCGGCCCAGTCGGGGATGGCGGTGCGCTGTTGGGCCTTTAGCGAAACCTCGCGGGGAGACGCCAATATTGCCAGGGAGTTGGCCTGCGACTCCGGGGTGAGTGTACAGCTGTGGGACGGGCAGTCGCCTGCGTCCGGTGCGGTGGTTGTGGACGCCTTGCTCGGTACTGGATTTTCAGGGCCGCTGCGGGGGCTGTACAAGCGCGCAATCGAGGTGATTAATGCCGCTGACTGCCCCGTGCTGGCAATAGACGCGCCCTCGGGCATGAATTGCGATACCGGGATGCACGAAGGTTTAGCGATTAGGGCGTCGCTAACGCTGAGTTTTATCGCCTGGAAGCAGGGCTTGTTTACCGGGCTGGCCAGTCAGCATTGCGGCGAGTTGCGTCTCGATGGACTCGGCATTGAGCCGCGTATATTCGAGCACACAGAGCCGTCGGCGTGGCGCACAGATGTTGATGCCGAGTTGCGCCAGTGGGGGCGGCGCCCTGTCGCGGCGCACAAGGGAATGTATGGCCATGTCTTAGTTGCGGGTGGCGACTACGGCACAGCTGGGGCTGTGGTATTGGCCGCCTCCGCGGCGGCGCGCTGCGGCGCGGGGCTGGTCTCTTGTGTAACGCGACCAGAGCATGTGGCGCCGCTGTTGTCGCAGCGCCCAGAGGTAATGGTCTACCCGGGAGCAGACGCACAGGCGTGGGCGGGGGCATTAGAGCGAGCCTCGGTGCTCGCTGTTGGGCCGGGTCTTGGGCAGCAGGTGTGGGGTAAGGCATTGCTCGACGATTGTCTGCAAGCGCAGTCCCCGTTATTGCTTGATGCCGATGCGCTCAATATCCTCGCTGCCAACTCCGCCAGCTTTGACGAGCAATGCGCTCAGCAGCCAGATAGAATTCGCGTCATGACACCTCACCCAGGGGAGGCGGCGCGGCTGCTGAAATGTTCTGTTGCTGAGGTACAGGCAGACCGGTTTGGCAGCTGCAAAGCCCTGGCCCAGCGCTACCGGGCGGTCGTGTTGTTGAAGGGGGCGGGCACGGTCATTAGTGAGGGCGCGACCTGCTGGGTGAATGAAGGGGGAAACCCCGGAATGGCCAGCGGTGGAATGGGGGATGTATTGAGCGGTATGATCGCGGCCCTGCTCGCCCAGCACCTCGATGCCGTTACTGCTTGCCGGCTTGCGGCGGCGTTGCATTGCCGCGCTGCCGATCGAGCGGCACAACACGGTGAGCGAGGCTTGCTGGCGATGGACTTGGTGGGGCAATTGCGCGGAGTGATGAATGGACATTGAAATTCAGCTGGCAAACGAAGCTGAAACCGTTGCCGCGGGCAAACGATTGGGTCGCTGCCTGGAAATGGCAACGGTCGTTTATCTCGATGGTGATCTAGGCGCGGGTAAAACCACCTTTTGCCGGGGTGTCCTGCATGTCTATGGGCACACCGGGGCCGTGAAGAGCCCCACCTATACGCTGGTTGAGCCCTACGAGCTTGCCACTGTCACGGTTTATCACTTTGATCTATACCGTTTAGGTGACCCAGAAGAGCTGGAGTATATGGGACTTCGAGACTATTTTTCCGACGACAGCATCGCGTTAATTGAATGGCCAGAGCGCGGTGCCGGTGTTTTGCCAAGCCCGGATATACAGGTTAACATCGAGCAGCAGGGAGTCGGTCGCCGCCTTGTTGTGCAAGCTCTCAGTGAGCGTGGTCGTCGTATCGTTACGCAGATAAAAGCGCTATGAAACCCATCCATATTGTTGTTCTGTTCTGGACTATGCTGGTCACCACGCTGAGCAGTGCAGCAGAGGTGCGCGACGTTCGCTTTTGGCGGGCGCCGGATCATAGTCGAGTGGTTTTCGATCTGTCTGCCCCCGTTAGCCATGAAGTCATTTCCCTCGATAAGCCCGACCGACTGGTTGTCGATCTTTCTAAGGCGCAGTTCAGTGTGGACGGCGCTATTCCCGAATTCGAAAACAGCCCCATCGTGCGCTTGCGTCACGCGGAGAAGCCAGATGGCAAGCTGCGGGTGGTGTTTGACCTGAGTAAAAGTGTGCAGGTCCGCAGTTTTTTGCTGCCCGCCAGCGCGGGTCAAAGTGACCGCTTGGTTGTCGATTTTCTCGATCAGCAGCGCGGCACTGAGCCTAAGGTAGTCAAAAGCGTTGAGCAAAGCTCCCAACGCGATGTGGTCATTGCCATTGATGCCGGGCACGGCGGCGAAGATCCGGGCGCCATTGGGCCGGGCAGGCTGCAGGAAAAGGATGTGGTTTTCCGCATCGCCAAGAAGCTTGAAGCCAAGTTTAAAAGCAAGCGCGGTTATCGCGTGGTGATGATTCGTGACGGCGACTACTATGTGGGCCTGGCGAAGCGGCGTCAGCTTGCGCGCAAGGCGCAGGCGGATTTCTTTGTGTCGATTCACGCCGACGCGTTTACCCATTCCAGCGCCAACGGCAGTTCGGTGTATGCCCTATCCAAGCGCGGGGCTACCAGTGCATCGGCGCGAATCCTCGCCAAGCGTGAGAACCAGGCTGACTTGGTGGGCGGAGTCAGTTTGTCTGACAAAGACCATGTGCTGGCCGGCGTGCTCACCGATCTGTCGATGACCGCCACCCTCGATGCGAGCCTGAGTGTTGGCGCGCAACTCTTGGGCGAAATGGGTAAAATTTCCCGGCTGCATAGCAAGCGCGTTGAGCAGGCGGGTTTCGCCGTGCTGAAGTCCCCTGATATTCCGTCCTTGCTCGTTGAAACCGGGTTTATTTCCAACCCCGGTGAGGCGCGCAAGCTCAAGACCAGTCGCTACCAGAATCAAATGGCGCAAGCGATATTCGAAGGCATCGACCGTTATTTTCGCGAGAGCCCGCCGCCCGATACCTACTTTGCTGCGGTGAAGCGTGGCGATGCCGCCAAGCCTAAAGGGGCGAGAGAATACGTGATTGCCAGCGGCGACACACTGTCGGCAATTGGCGCGCGTCACAACATTAGCGTTGCTGACCTCCAGCGTCACAACGGTTTATCCGGCAGCAGTATTCGCGTCGGTCAAAAAATCCAAATACCAGCGACAAAATGACCCATATCAGATTGCTCGACCCTCGCCTGGCAAACCAAATTGCCGCCGGCGAGGTGGTAGAACGCCCAGCCTCCGTTGTAAAAGAATTGGTGGAAAACAGCCTCGATGCTGGTGCGCGCCGTATCGACCTTGAGGTTGAAGATGGCGGCGTTAAGCTTATTCGTGTTCGCGATGACGGTAGCGGTATCGCGAAAGACGATCTGCCGTTGGCGCTCAGTCGCCACGCCACCAGTAAAATAGCGGAATTAAGCGACCTTGAGTCTGTGGCGAGCCTGGGGTTTCGCGGCGAGGCTTTGGCGAGTATCAGCTCGGTGTCGCGGCTATGCCTTAGCAGTGCCACAGAGGACGCCGAGAGCGCCTGGGCGGCGCGATCGGAAGGGCGTGATATGAGCGCGGTGCTCGAGCCGGTGGCCCACCCGCGCGGCACCACCGTTGAAGTGCGCGATTTATTTTTCAATACGCCCGCGCGGCGCAAATTCCTGCGCACCGAAAAGACGGAATTCGGACACCTGGATGAGGTGATGAAGCGGCAGGCGCTGGGGCGCTTTGACGTGGGCTTTTCGCTGCGCCACAACGGCAGGGCCGTTCACAGTTTAAAGCCGGCCGCCAGCCAGCTCGAACAAGAGCGCCGTTTGGCGGCAGTCTGTGGCCCAGCGTTTATGGAGAATGCGCTGTTCATCGACCGCTCTGCGATCGGCTTGCGCCTGTGGGGCTGGGTGGCCTTGCCGGGGTTTTCGCGCAGTCAGGCGGACTTGCAACACTTTTACGTAAACGGTCGCTATATTCGCGATCGTCTGGTCGCCCACGCGGTGCGTCAGGCCTATCGCGACGTGTTGTTTCACGGTCGCCACCCTGCTTTTGTGCTCTACCTCGAGCTCGATCCCGCGTTGGTCGATGTCAACGTACACCCCACTAAGCACGAGGTGCGCTTTCGCGACGGGCGCAGTGTTCACGACTTCATTTTTCGAACCTTACATAAAACCCTCGCCGATGTGCGCCCGGATACCGTGGCGCAAAATGCCGCGCTGCCGGCCAATACTGCCGAACCCCTGCGGGATATGCCCCAGCAGCAGTCGGCGATGCCTTTGCGCGATGCGGAGGGCAGTGCGCCTTCAACAGCGCCGAACCCGCCAATGCACAGTGGAGGTTATCAAAGCCAAAATGCCTTTGCGCCGGGCAGGGTTGCAGATCAGGTGCCGGCCTACCAGCGCTTACAAGAACCCATGGCAGAGAGCCAGGATGCTGAAATTCCGCCTCTGGGCTACGCTTTGGCTCAGCTAAAGGGGGTGTATATCCTGGCCGAAAACGCCGAGGGCATGGTATTGGTGGACATGCATGCGGCGCATGAGCGCATTACCTACGAGCGCATGAAAGCAGCCCGAGAAGGGGAGGGCCTGCGCAGTCAGCCGCTGTTGGTGCCGCAGAGCTTGGCGGTCAGTGAGCGCGAGGCCGACTGCGCGGAACAGCACGCGGCAGTTTTTTCCGAACTTGGCTTGTCGGTGGAGCGGGCGTCGGCAGAGTCTCTGGTGGTCAGGGAGTTGCCGGTAATGCTGGCAAACAGTCAGGTGGAGCAGCTGGTGAGGGATGTGATTGCCGACCTGTTGGAGTATGGCAGCTCTGACCGCATTGCCGCCCATATCAATGAGATCCTTTCAACCATGGCCTGTCACGGCTCTGTGCGCGCGAATCGCCGCCTAACCATTCCGGAAATGAACGCCCTGCTTCGCGATATGGAAGCCACCGAGCGCAGTGGGCAGTGCAATCATGGGCGTCCCACTTGGGTGCAGGTAGGCTTGGCTGAACTCGACAAGTGGTTTCTGCGTGGCCGTTGATCATTTACCGCCGGCCTTGTGTTTGATGGGGCCGACCGCCTCCGGTAAAACCGACCTGGCAATGGCGCTGTGCGACGAGTTGCCCTGCGAGTTAATCAGTGTGGACTCGGCATTGGTTTATCGCGGCTTGGACATTGGCAGCGCTAAGCCTAGTGCCGATGAGTTGTCCAGATACCCCCATGCCCTCATTGATATCTGCGAGCCCAGTCACGCCTATTCAGCGGCGGAGTTTCGGCGCGATGCATTGCGCGAAATGCAGCGAATACAGGATAGCGGGCGCATCCCCCTGTTGGTGGGGGGGACCATGTTGTACTTCAAGGCCTTGCTCGAAGGGCTCGCCGATATGCCCGCGGCAGACGCCGCGGTGCGCGCCGAGATAGCGCTGATGGCCGAGGAGGGAGGGTGGCCGGCCGTGCACGCCGAGCTAGCGAGAATCGACCCAGAAAGCGCTGCCCTTATTCATCCCAATCACAGTCAGCGCCTTAGCCGGGCTCTGGAGGTGTATCGCGTCAGCGGGGTCACGATGACCGAGTGGCGCGCACGCCAACAGGCGGTCGCCCTGCCCTGGCATTGTCATCAATTTGCCATCGCGCCATCCGATCGACTCGAGCTGCACCGCCGTATAGAACTGCGGTTGCAGCACATGTTCGAGCACGGTTTTGTCGATGAGGTACGGGCCTTAATGGCGCGCGGCGACCTGACAGAGGATTTGCCTGCTATGCGCGCGGTGGGCTATCGGCAGGTATGGCAGTATTTACGCGGTGATTTTGACCTTGATACGGCCTTTGAAAAGGCGCTAATCGCGACCCGTCAGTTGGCGAAACGTCAAATGACCTGGCTGCGGGCGTGGCCGGAGCTGTGTTGGCTCGACACAAATGCGAGCAGAGGCCAGCAATTAAAAACGGTTATAAGCGCGCTCGGCAATGCTTTAAGCGATTGACTTGCGGTATACTGCCAACTAATTACTTTGATGCGCGAACTTGTTCTATCCTAAGTAGTCAACAACTTGCATCTTCTCTCGATTTTATTGGCCCACGTTGGGCGACAAGGAGGCTTACCATGTCAAAAGGGCATAGCTTACAAGACCCTTACCTGAATATTCTTCGCAAGGAACGGATCCCTGTATCCATTTACCTGGTAAATGGTATTAAGCTGCAGGGGCAGATTGAGTCCTTTGATCAGTTTGTTGTCTTGCTGAAGAATACCGTAAGCCAGATGGTCTACAAGCACGCGATTTCCACAGTCGTGCCCTCTCGCGTTGTTCGCCTGCCGATGGCTCACCCGCCAGAAGACGACGAGCAAGAAAGCGAATAATTCGCGCGGTATTATTGAGGTTCATTCTTGCTTTTTGAACGTCCCAATTCAGGTGAGCGGGCAATACTTGTTCACCTGAACCTTAATAGTGAGGATGAGCGCGAAGACGCCGACGAATTTGTTCAGCTCGTTACCTCGGCGGGCGGGGACCCCGTTGCGTTCATTACTGGGCAGCGTCAGCACCCCGACCCCCGATCTTTCGTGGGTTCGGGAAAGCTCGCGGAAATTCGCCAAGCCCTGCAAGATCACGACGGCGAACTAGTGCTGTTTAACCACGCGCTGTCCCCCAGTCAAGAACGCAATATCGAGGGTGAACTCCAGTGTCGCGTTCTCGACCGCACCGGTCTAATTCTGGATATTTTCGCTCAGCGAGCCCGTACCCACGAGGGTAAACTCCAGGTCGAACTCGCTCAGCTCGAGCACATGTCTACTCGCCTGATTCGTGGTTGGACTCACCTTGAGCGGCAGAAGGGCGGTATCGGTCTGCGCGGCCCGGGTGAAACCCAGCTCGAAACCGACCGACGCTTACTGCGTGCACGTATCAAAAGTATTCAATCGCGCTTATCGAAGGTTCGGCGTCAGCGAGACCAAGCGCGCCGGGCGCGGCAGCGCGCCGATATCCCTGCGGTGTCCCTCGTTGGCTATACCAATGCTGGCAAGTCCACTTTGTTCAATGTGCTCACTGAGTCGAAGGTCTACGCCGCTGACCAATTGTTTGCCACCCTGGACCCTACGCTGCGTCGCATTCAAGTCGACGATGTCGGGCCGGTGGTGTTGGCGGATACGGTAGGCTTCATCCGTCACTTGCCACATAAGCTGGTGGAGGCTTTTCGCGCAACGCTGGAAGAGGCGACGCTCGCGGATTTGTTGGTTCATGTGGTCGATTGTGCAGATCCGGAGCGTAGTGACAATGTCCGACAAGTAAAGAATGTATTGGAAGAGATTGGTGCCGACAGCATTCCTGTGCTGGAGGTCTATAACAAAACCGATCTACTGGGTACAACGCCGCGTATCGAAAGAAACGAGCACGGTGAAGTGATACGGGTGTGGTTGTCGGCACAGCGCCAGCAGGGGCTGGGGCTATTGGGTGACGCACTAGCAGAAATCCTCAGTGGCGATATCGTGGAGCCAGAGCTTGTGCTTAATGCCAGCGACGGCCGTTTGCGCGCCAGGCTCTATCAACTCAATGCGATTCAGTCTGAGCAGCTCGATGAAGCTGGGCGCTTTCACTTGAAATTGCGCTTACCGTCGGTCGATTGGCAGCGTTTTTTGGCCGCTGAGTCGCTAAGCGAGGCATCGCTTAACATCCAGCACAGCAGTGACGAAATGTCGCCTACACGGCGTTAGCAGGGCAGGGTAAATCTGCTAGACTGCCCCTCTAATCAACAGCTTGGCGTCTTAATCTGCCATTGGCTTTCTTCGGAAAGCGGGCAATGACATACCGACAGGAGATAACTATGGCCTGGAATGAACCGGGTGGTGGTCGCGATAACGACCCTTGGGGTGGCAAAAATCAAGGGCCGCCGGACTTAGATGAGGCGCTGAAAAAGTTGCAAGAGCGACTCAACAGCCTCTTCGGTGGCGGCAGCGGTGGCCAAGGCGGAAATGGCGGCGGTGTAAAGCTGGGGATGGGCAGCATTGGCGCGCTGGCATTATTGGCGGTAGCAGTCTGGGGCTTGTTCGGCTTTTATCAGGTAGACCAGCAAGAGCGTGCCGTGGTATTACGGTTAGGGGTTTACCAGCAAACGGTAATGCCGGGTTTGCGCTGGGCGCCACCGATCATCGACGACGTGAACATTATTAACGTCACCAAGGTTCGGGCAGCCGCGAGTCGCGGTCAAATGCTGACCGAGGATGAAAACATCGTCGATATCTCTGTTTCTGTGCAGTACACCGTATCTGACCCTGCTAACTTTTTGCTGAAAGTGAAACGCCCAGAATTGAGCTTGGAGCACGCGCTGGAAAGTGCCCTCCGCCACGTGGTGGGTAGCTCGAAGATGGATCAGGTGATCACCGAAGGCCGTGAGCAAGTGGCGGTAGATACTCAGGCACGCTTGCAAGATTATTTGGTTGCCTATCAAAGTGGCATCCAAGTCGCGAAGGTCAATATTGAAGATGCGCAGCCACCATCGCAGGTGCAGGATGCATTTGATGATGTGACCCGGGCGAAGGAAGACCGTGAGCGTTTGAAAAACGAGGCAGAAGCTTACGCCAACGGAATTATTCCTGAGGCTCGTGGTGCTGCTCAGCGCCAACTCGAAGAAGCTCAGGCATATAAAGAACAAGTTATTGCCAAGGCGGAAGGTGAGGCCCAGCGCTTTAGCGAGCTGGTTGCCGAGTACAAAAAGTCGCCGAGAGTCACTCGTGAGCGCCTCTACATCGACGCATTGCAAGAGTTGTATGCTGACTCAAGCAAGGTGATGGTCGATGTCGAAGGTGGCAATAACATGATGTATTTGCCGTTGGACAAGATTGTTAATCAGCGCTCAACATCACGCCCCACGCGTGACCAAGAGGTGGATATTCGCCAGCTTACTGACAAGGTTGTCGAGCAGTTGCGCCGTGACAGTCAGTTCAGTCGCCGGGAGGGTCGTTAATCATGTCTAATCGTCAATTTACGGTATTACTATTGGCGCTGGCAGTACTGGTTGTCGGCTACAACTCGCTATTTATCGTTAAAGAAACCGAGCGGGCAGTAATGCTCAAGTTTGGTGAAATCGTCGACCCAGATGTTGCCGTCGGGCTGGGAGTGAAAACGCCATTTGTGCATGTAGTGCGCAAATTCGAGCGTCGGATCTTAACCCTGGATGCGCCGACACAGCGCTTCCTCACCAACGAGAAAAAACCGTTGGATGTCGATTTTTATGCCAAGTGGCGTGTTGCGGACACTGAAACGTTTTACACCGCGACCAACGGCGAGGAAATTCGTGCGGAGGGCTTGTTAGCTCAGCGCATTAATACCGGCCTGCGGAACAAATTCGGTGAGCGCACCTTCCACGAGGTGGTGTCCGGTGAGCGCGATCTACTGATGACGGATCTGACCAGTGAGCTGAACAAGATCACCATGGCTGAATTTGGTATCGAGCTGGTTGATGTCCGGGTGAAGCGTATCGACCTGCCTTCACAGGTGAGTCAGTCAGTGTTTGACCGGATGAAGTCTGAGCGTGAGCGCGAGGCGCGTGAGCACCGCTCTACCGGTCGTGAGTTGGCCGAGAAAATTCGCGCAACGGCGGACCGCCAGCGCACGATCATTGCTGCCAACGCCTACCGCGATGCTGAAGTGATTCGCGGTGAGGGTGATGCGCAAGCCGCAAAGATCTACTCGTCAGCGTATAATGCTGATCCTGAGTTCTACGCCTTCGTCCGCAGCCTCACGGCGTACAAGGAGTCCTTCTCTGGTGATGGCGATCTGCTGGTGCTGGACAGCGACAGCGAGTTCTTCCGTTATTTGAAAAAGGGCAGCGTAAAGTAATGTGACTAATTGGCAGCGGCGCGTCGAAAGCGTCCTGCCAATGCCGCCATCGGCGGTGATTGTGGTATCATCCGCGAATCCGGGCAGGGGACATGCAAGCAGCACGTCTCCTGGCGCGGATTTTTTGTTTTTAGCGGGTGGGATCAATGTGGCAGGAATTGGCAGTGGCCCTCAGCTTAGTGCTGATCATTGAAGGTATTTTGCCCTTTCTGAGTCCTGACCGCTGGCGCATGCTGGCCTATCGGATGGCTGATTTAGATAGTCGTTCTGTTAGGTGGGTGGGTCTGCTGAGTATGGTGAGTGGCCTGCTAATGCTGAGCGTCTTGCGCTGACTTCAAGAGATTGTGGATTTATGACCCTGGTTGATCGTTGGCTGCTCCCAGACGGAGTGGAAGAACTGCTGCCTGAACAGGCTCAGCAGGTAGAGAGCCTGCGCCGTAAACTGCTAGACCTCTATCAGCGTTGGGGTTACGAATTGATCGTGCCGCCCATGCTGGAATACACGGAATCCTTGCTGGTTGGTTTGGGCAGCGACATTGACCTGATGACCTTCCGGGTCACCGATCAGCTGACCGGTCGGCTGATGGGGCTGCGCGCAGATATTACCCCCCAGGCGGCGCGTATTGATGCCCACAGCTTAAAGCGTGAAGGCCCGGTGCGCCTTTGCTATGCCGGCAGCGTGCTGCATACCCGTCCCAAAAAGCCACTCGCCTCGCGCTCGCCGATTCAGCTCGGTGCCGAGTTATACGGCGACAATAGCCAGGCCAGTGACCTGGAAATTATTTGTCTGATGCTGGAAACGCTGCGTGTTGCCGGCCTCAGTGAATTGACCTTAGATATCGGTCACGTGGCGGTCTATCAGGCGGTGGTCGATGCCGCGGGCCTCAGCGACGAGCAAGAGCAGCGCTATTTCGACATATTGCAGCGCAAGGCCGTTGCCGAATTAGGGGCCTTTATAGACGAACTGGCGGTTGATGGCGAAACGGCCAGGCAGCTGAGTGGCCTCAATGCCCTGCACGGTGGCGACGATGTGTTGCAACGCGGCCTTGAACTATTCGCCGATATTCCGGCAGCGGTTGATGCCATCCACGCTTTGCAGTCGTTGCAGCAGCGCCTCACTGAGCGCATGCCGTCCCTCAAATTCTACTTTGACTTGGCCGAACTCCGCGGTTTCCACTATCACACCGGCTTGGTGTTTTCGGCGCTGGTGAGTGAGCACGGACAGGCGCTGGCCTCCGGCGGTCGCTATGACGATATTGGCAAGGTATTTGGTCGCGCACGCTCGGCTATCGGTTTTAGTCTTGATCTAAAAGCCTTGCTGTCACTGGTTGCGGCACCAGCTGAAGTGAAGGGGATTTTCGCGGCGCACAGCGACTCGGCTGAGCAGTGGCAAGCAATACAGCAGCTGCGAGACGCGGGCGAAAAGGTCGTCGCGGGCTTGCCGGGGCAGCAGCCCAGCGAAGCGTGTGATCGCCAATTAATTGAACAGAACGGCCAGTGGCAAGTACAGCCACTGGGTTAAGTCACAACCTGTTATCCAGAGATGCGGATATGAGTAAGAATGTAGTGGTATTGGGCACCCAGTGGGGTGATGAAGGCAAAGGCAAGATCGTCGATCTGCTGACGGATCAGGCCAATGCGGTCGCCCGGTTTCAGGGTGGCCATAACGCCGGCCATACTCTGGTTATTGACGGTGAGAAAACCGTTCTTCACTTGATTCCATCAGGTATCTTGCGCGAAGGCGTCACCTGCCTGATTGGCAACGGTGTGGTGCTGTCGCCAGAAGCCCTGCTCAAAGAAATGGCCGAGCTCGAAGAGCGCGGCGTACCCGTGCGCGAGCGCCTGCGCTTGAGTCCTGCTTGTCCGTTGATTCTTCCCTACCACATCGCCTTGGATAAGGCCCGTGAGATAGCACGTGGCGCTGCCAAAATTGGCACGACCGGCCGCGGTATCGGTCCCGCTTACGAAGATAAAGTGGCGCGCCGGGGCTTGCGCCTGGGTGATGTGTTTAATGCCGAGCGCTTTGCCGAAAAGCTGAAAGAAGTCATGGAGTATCACAACTTTACTCTGACGCAGTACTACAAGGCAGAAGCGGTTGATTACCAAAAAACCTTGGATGAAGCCCTGCAAATGGCTGAGCAGCTTCGCCCGATGGTTGTCGATGTTACCAGTGCCTTGCACGCCTACCGCGAAGAGGGTGCCAACATCTTGTTCGAAGGTGCTCAGGGATCATTGCTGGATATTGATCACGGTACCTACCCCTTTGTCACCTCATCCAATACCACCGCGGGTGGCACGGCGACCGGTAGTGGTTTTGGTCCGCTGTACTTGGACTACGTGCTGGGTATCACCAAGGCCTATACCACGCGTGTGGGCAGTGGTCCGTTCCCGACGGAGTTGTCCGACAACGTGGGTGAGCACCTGGCCAAGCAAGGGCATGAATTTGGTGCAACCACCGGTCGTGCCCGCCGCTGCGGTTGGTTTGATGCGGTCGCCCTGCGTCAATCAGTGCGCATCAACAGTGTAACCGGCTTGTGCCTGACTAAGCTGGATGTGCTGGATGGCTTGGATACCGTGAAGGTATGCGTGGATTATCGCAATGCTGCGGGCGAGTCGATTTCTGCGCCATTTGACTGTGAAGACTACGATCAAATCACGCCAGTGTATGAAGAACTGCCGGGATGGTCTGAGTCGACAGTGGGTGCCAAGTCGCTGGATGAGCTACCCGACAATGCCCGCGCCTATATCAAGCGCATTGAAGCGTTGTTGAATGTGCCCATCGATATCGTTTCCACCGGCCCAGATCGCGTTGAAACCATCGTACTGCGCCACCCCTTCGCCTAAGCAAGCGGTGGTGGTCTTCGGCTTCATAGCCAAGACCGCGCGATAAAAAAAGGCCATGCATTGCTGCATGGCCTTTTTTGTTTTCGGGGTTGTTAACTTAGAACGCCCACTGAGTGCGGATGGCAAAGCTGTCGATGTTGTCGGCCAGCTCGCCTTTATCGTTTTGGATCGCACCACCGTCGAGATCGTAGCTGCGGCTGTAGTCAAACAGCACGCGCATATTGCGGCTCAGATACCAGTTCAAGCCCAGGGTAAAGCGCTTGGCTTTGCCGCCGCTGATATTGTCATCTTCCAGGTCAATTTGGTCAAAGCGGGCGGCGACTTCCAGTGCGCCCCAATCGCCGGTGCTGGCATTGAATGGCGTGTTCACGTTGAAGTACTTAAATTCGCCTTCAGACGCTTTGTAGCGGCGCTGTCCGCCAAAGATGCTGTAGCCGAGCTGCACGTAGTGCGCGGAAAAGCTCAGGTCGTCGCCACTGTCGCGGCTAACATTGTTCGCTGCAATCTCGCTTTGTACCGACCAGGCACCGTGCATGGCGGCAAATTCGAAAACGCCTACCTCGACCTTATCCATATCGGCAACGCTGGCGTTAACGGGCTTAAGGTCAGAGAAGTTAGTGGTTTTATATGAGAACGAGGGGCTCTTGCCATTCGCCAAACCGTCGTCGCTGGTTTTGCGCAGGCCATAAGATGCACCCACGTGGACAACGGTATTGTCATTCAGAACCGGGGCGAAGCTGGCGCGCGCGCCGAAACCGTGGCCTTCATCGGCATCATTATTAGAAATGCCGTCGCCGAACAAACCGGCTTTAGCGTGCCAGTTGCTGCCACCGCTGGCTGCTGTGATGCCAATGGCGCGGTCAAAGTAGGGCGTGGTGAGTGCAGCAACCAGTGAGCGCTCGGTGAACATTATGTCGTTAGAGCTTTCTTCTACTTCCATGCTGACCGCATGCTTTTGGTTACCGACCGTCAGTGTGATCGGGGCAGAGGTCAGTTTGTAACTCAGGTTGGCGTCTTTAACGCTGACCTTGTTGCCCGCGAAGTCACTTTCCAATACGTACTTCCAGCGACCGTTCAGTTTGCCTTTAGCGTAGAGACGAGCGCGGCGGATTTGTGTGCCGTCAATTGCATCTTCCTGGTTGGCGAACGCTTCGTGGTCGTGTGTGGCGTAGTCGGCGTGCAGGCGACCGCCAATTTGTATGCTGGCTTGCTTGTCCGCACTTTCAATCTTCAGGCCTTTGCTGCCCATGCTGACGGTCGCTTGCTGTTGTGCGCGTCGCGCTTGTTCGGCCTGCAGTGATTGCGCTTCCTCGGCACTGATAATGCTTTTTTCTTGTAGAAGCTTCAGTAGGGCGGAGTCCTGCTGGTTATCGGCGAAGGCGTGGCTGGTTGCAAGGCAGGCGGCAATTGATGCGCTGCATGCTAAAGAAGAGATCGTTTTCATTGTTTAGGCACCCAAAATGAAAGAAGTGGCACTTATGTTACAAACCGGCGACAAGTGTATTTCTGTTTTATGACATTTTTATGACTTACAGGTGGCATTACTCCCTGTTTTTTACCAGGCAGGGGCTCGCTGAGCCCCTGCGTTGTTCTCTAAGGCCTTGTTATTCAAATACAAATTAGCTTTTTATGGCGGCTTTGTCTAAAAAATAAGCAAAAAACACCGGCTGAAACATTTTCGTCATAGTTTATTCACTGAGTTGTCACTTTGCCTGCCTAACATACGCCTCAACGACAACAAGCTATGCCCTATTTAAAAGGTTCCGGAGATAAGTTCCCATGAAAAAGCTTTTCGCAATGACAGCAATGGCCTCAGCGATGGCGCTGGTAGGCTGTGGTGGCGGCGGTGATATTAATATCAACGCCCAAAACAACTCTGTAGACAACAGCACCGGGAATGGTGGTGGTACGCCTTCCAATGCCTGTGCGTCTTACAGCGATAACGGCGTAACCCAGCAAGGCAGCCTGGACGGTGTGAACTGCATCTACGGTCCTGACTTCGTTAGCCTGACCAACCCGATCGAAACGCCTGCCGGCAACCCGGTTGTATTTGCCAAGCTGAGCAACGGCGGTGTGCACATCTTCCGCGATAGCCTGGTAGTGGGTAAAAACTACGATAACGATGCAGACTTGAATGCAGCAGGCATCACCAAAGGTGGTGACGGTGCAAGCATTCAAATCGAAGCGGGCACTACCTTGGCCTTCCAGTCTAGCGACGATTACATGGTAATTAACCGCGGTTCGCAAATCATCGCAGAAGGCGAGATGAACGCGCCCATCACTATCACGTCAGTGTCAGATGCTGTGGAAGATTCCGTTGACCCTGAGGACGTACAGCAGTGGGGCGGTTTGATCATTAACGGCTTCGGTGTCACCAATAAGTGTTCTTACACCGGCTCTTTTGCGAACAACAACTTGGCGACCAGTGACTGTCACGTTGCTGCAGAAGGTAAAGCGGGCGCTGGCCAAACGCATTACGGCGGTGACAACAACGAAGATAGCTCGGGTACGCTGGAATACTTCATTGTTAAGCACACCGGTTTCGAAGTTGAGGAAGACAACGAGCTGAACGGTATTTCTTTCAACGCTGTTGGATCGGGCACCACGGTTGATTATCTGCAAGCCTACTCAACTTACGACGACGGCATCGAGTTCTTCGGTGGTGCGGTAAACGTGGGTCACTACATCGGCATGTACGTGCGTGACGACTCTATCGATATCGATGAAGGCTACCGCGGCACGATCGACTACGCACTGGTTATTCAGTCTGAGAACGATGGCAACCGCTGTGTAGAGTCTGACGGTATCGGCAGCTACTCAAGCAAAGACCAGGCAACCATTGATGACTTCATCGCTCGCGGTTTGAACTCGCAAGCAACCATCAAGAACCTGACTTGTATCGTATCCGCGACAGAGGTGAGTGGTCAGCCAAACGGTACTGGTACTCATGATCCCGGTCAGGGCATGCGTATTCGTGAAGCGCATTTCCCAACTATCCAAAATGCCTTGATTACCACCGCTTACAAAGGCGATGTGAAGCTGGCGGATGACGACTACAACTACTGTGTACGCATCGATAACGAAGGCCTGAAAGCGGCTCAAGATGGCGATCTGAAAATTGAGAGCAGCATCATTGCTTGTCAGGACATGACTGATGGCAACGATCTGCCCAACGGCACCACTCAGCTGCAGTTCTTGCAGGCCAGCAACGACACTTACCAGTCGCTGGAAGCGGGTGAAGATCCCACTGCCGATGCGAATGCCAATCTGGAAATCCTGAAAGGCTTCTACTCGCTGCCACTGGCCGACATGAAAGTGAATGGTGCTGCCCCAACAGTAACACCTGCTGACGGTCGTGCCTTCATCGGCGCAGTCACCGAAGACGATGACTGGACTGCGGGTTGGGCCTACGGCTTGGACCCCGCTAACCGCGGCCAAGGCCTGTGGTTCGAATAAGCGAACGCAGAGTCTAACGCCAGAGCCGTAAAACAGAGGGCGCCTTACGGCGCCTTTTCTGTTGAAGACAGGTCAAATACGAGTAGGTCTTTACTGATGAAAAAGCAGATGATTAAAAAAGGGTTGCTGCCGGCATTTAGCCTGAGCGCTCTTAGCCTCGCCGTCTCGGCGGTGGCGCAAGAGGCCGACAGCGACCTCAGTTTTAACAAGCCCTTGGAAGAAGTGGTTGTTGTTGGTCGCCTGAAGAGCACCGCCGAAAACCTGGTGATTGAACGGCTGGAGCAAGAAGTCGCGGTGGATTTTCTCGGGGCTGAGGCGATTGGTCGTATCGGTGATTCAACCGTTGCTGCCGCGCTGCGCCGCGTGCCCGGTGTTACCTTAATTGATGACAAGTTTGTTTTTGTCCGCGGTTTGGGTGAGCGCTACTCAAGCACCTTGTTAAACGGTGCAGTGGTTCCCTCTCCGGACCTGACGCGCAGTGTTATTCCGCTGGATATTTTCCCAACATCCATCGTTGAGAGTCTGGCGGTTCAGAAGGTGCATTCTTCTGATATGCCGGCCGCTTTTGGTGGTGGTAATGTGGACATCCGCACCAAAGGTATTCCCAGCGATCTGGTGTTTAGCCTTGAGATTGGTACTGACTACAACAGCGCCTCTGACGGCCGGCTGCTGACCTACAAAGGCGGCAGTGATGATATTTATGGCAACGACGATGGTACGCGAGCGCTTTCTTACAAGCTCAAGCAAGCACTGCGTCAATACGGCGGCAGCCTTGATCGCAACGATATTCTCGCCGATATGCGCCAGTCAAACCCCAATGCCACACTGGCTGATGCTGAACAGCTCAACCGTGAGTTGGCGTTGAATCTGTATCGCAATATCGATATTTACGAAACCGATGACGACGATAACTTCTCTGCTGAAGTTAACGCCGGTAACCGTTTCTATCTTGGCGACGCAGAAGAGATTGAGTTTGGCGTGTTGGCCGGGCTGTCCTATGACCGCAGCTGGCGCAATAAGTCGTCAGAAGTGCGCTCAGTATCCGACGAGGACGAAGCCGAGTTCAAAAACGAGACAACGCAGAACACATCGATTGCCGCCAACCTGAATTTTGGTTTGCGCTTGAACGAAGATCACTCGCTGGAAACAACCAGCCTTTATCTTCGCAACACCGATGACAAAACCTCAGTCACCGATAGTTATGACAACGATCAGCCTGTGGGCGGGGATATCTCGGACCGTCAGTTCAGAATTCGTTTTGAACAGCGCGAGCTGGTGGTGAATCAAATTCGCGGCGAGCACACCTTCGGTGAGTTGAGCCGCGAGCAGTTGGGCTGGGATCAATTGGCCTTTGCAGAAGGTTTGAAATTCAACTGGTTCTATTCCGACAGTGAATCGACGACTGAGATTCCCAACGAAGTTGCGGTGCAGGCGCGTCATGTAGAAGGCCCGAATGGCAGCACCACCGTTGCCGCAAACGCGACGGCTGCCGACTACCGATTTACCGACCTTCAGGATGAAGTTGAGAGCTACGGTTGGGAAGTGAAAATGCCGTTTTCAACAATGGACTGGAAGGTTGAGCTGAGCGGCGGTAACGAGTACTGGGAAAAGGCGCGTACGTACCAGCAAACGCAGTTTGGCTTGGGGGCGGTAAACGCTCCAGACTCGGTGCGCAGTGGCCCACTGGATCGCGTCTACAGCGATGCGAATATTCTCGATCCCAGCAATGGCTATCAAATTCAGGTGGCTGGCAGTAACTCCGAAAGTTACATTGCCGCCAACCGCGTTGATGCCTACTACGGTAAGCTCGATGTTACCTGGCAGGACACCTGGCGCGTTGTTGCCGGTTTGCGCTATGAAGACTATCAGCAGGTGGGTTTGACCTGGGACCCGCTCGACTTTGACGGTATTCCGGTCGTGAGCAATGAGTCCGGTGGTCAGCAGGCGATCATCGACGAGCTCGAAAATGCCGTCTTTACCGACGACGATACCTTCGCCTCGCTCGCGGCAACGTACATGCTGCCCGGCTTCTGGGCCGAGGACTTCCAGCTGCGCTTTGGCTACAGTGAAACGACGGTTCGCCCGGATCTGCGTGAAATTGCTGACTCCAGCTACGTGGACCCAGTGACTGGCGCGCTGGTGTTTGGTAACCCCGATGTTCGCCCGGCGCAGTTTAAAAACTACGACCTGCGTGCCGAGTGGTTCTTCAGCAACAGCGACAGCTTCACCGCATCGTTGTTCTACAAGGACATCAGTGACCCGATAGAGTTGTTCCAAGCTGCGGCAGGGGACACCAACACCGCTGTTGAAATCGTCAATGCTGACAGCGCGACGATTTTGGGTGCAGAAGTTGAGTTTATGAAGAGCCTCGGTGACTTTTCCGATGCGCTTATCCCCTTCTTCCTTCAGGGTAACTTGACTCTGCTGGATACCGAGCTGGTTGCCGGCAGCAATGCCGATGCGCCCACCAATGCTAAGCGCGATCTGGTTGGTGCCTCAGACTATGCGGCGAACTTGATTCTCGGTTTTGACTCGGCAGACGAAATGCACGCGGCAACACTGTCTTACAATGTGTTTGGCGAGCGCCTTTACTTTGCCGGCCGCAATGGTGAGCCCGACGCATTTGAGCAGCCTTTCCACTCATTGGATGCCACGTATTCGTTCTACCCGAACCAGTCCGTTATCGTGAAGGTGAAGGTGAAAAATATTCTGGATGAAGAGCTGGAAATCGAGCGCGACGGCAAGACCACGTTCCGCGAGGAAGTGGGTACGACCTTTAGTGCTAGCATTGAATATGAATTCTAAATAAAGTCAGTAACCTTATTAAGGCGCCCTTGTGGCGCCTTTTTTATGCCCGGAATTTTTTATACGGTATTAATACGCGACCCGCTGATGCCCGACTATTTACCCTGCTTGAGTTTGGCGTGAGCGGCCTTTAGGCCGTATTCGTGGTACTTGTCGGTATTGCCTTGGCTGCGAAAAATAACGGCCGCAAACTGGTAAAAGCGATACTCGTTTTTGTCCAGTCGAATGGCGCGTTTGATGGAATTCAGCGCTTGGGAATAGTCGCCTCTTTCAAAGGCAGCGCGGGAGCGGCTGTAGTGCCAGAAAGGGTTGTCGCGCTGTCGAGATTCAATGACTTGCTCAAGTTGCTTAGCGCGATCCTTGCGGCCACTGCTGCGGTACAGGCGGGCTAAGTTGGAGAGTGATGCGGACTCCTCCGGGTCCAGACTCAGCGCCTTTAGAAAGGCAAGTTCGGCTTCGTCGTTATGCCCTTCTCTGCGAAACAGAACACCCAGGTTGCCCCAGATATAGGCTTCTTCAGGGCCGAGGTACAGCGCCCTGCGCAGGTAGAGATAGGCGTCGCCGTAATTTTTGCTGTTCAGTGCGCCAACGCCCAGGTTGCTGTAATACTGCGCGGCGGCGATATCGTCGCTAACTCGCTTTTGCGGATAGCGATAGTCGTAAATATCTACGCTGAAGTCGATAACTTCGCGCTGGCCATTGCCGAGGTCGACAACGGCATTGATGTGTTTATAAATCGCTGAACTGCTGTTACTCAGCATTTCCCAGCTTGGCGGCACGCTGACTTCATTAAAATAGACATCCAGCTTTGCTTCTCGCGCCAGCGCTATAAACAATAAACTCAGCGACAAGCAGTCGCCCTGTGGGTCGTCAAAGGTGTCCGCGGCACTTTGGGTAATACCCGGTTGGTAGCGAATGCCCAATTGCTGGGGCCGCACCATGGCATCGACTAAATAGCGCAGTCTGGCGCGCGGGGTGAGTACCGGCGGTACATGCTCGTTGACGAAGTAACGCATCTCTGCGGTCACCGCGAGAATGTGTTGGTCCGGGGTGTTGAGGGGCGCAGGTTGCCGGTTAAACAGCGCCTCTTGGTGCAGCAGCTGTGCCACCGCATCGCTATCCGGGGCAGCAATAAATTGCTCGAGTTGCGTAGGCTGTGTGCTGCAGGCGCTGCTCAAGAGCAATGTGGCGCTCAGTATTATTGTTTTTGCCGGGTGCTTCATTCCAGTGACTTGCCTATACCACTAAAGGCCGCGTCGGCGGCTGTTACGTTTCACAGTAACGCCGATCGCGGCAGTCAGCAAGGCGCTTAGTATTGCGAGGCGGGCAGGCGTACTTCCATTCCTTCTAGGTCGTCGCGCACCTCAATTTGGCAGCTTAAGCGGCTGCCCTCTTCGGGCTCGAGTACGCCGTCGAGAATGCCTTGTTCCATATCATCGGCTGCGGGCAGTTTGCTGCGCCAGGGTTCGTCAATGTAACAGTGGCAGGTTGCGCAGCTGCACGAGCCGCCGCACTCGGCCAGAATGTCATCAATACCGCCGTCGAGTGCGGCTTGCATCAGGCTGTGACCGCTCTCGGCCTCGACTTCGCGGGCCTCGCCGTTGTGAGAGATAAAAGTGATTAGCGGCATAAAATGCTCCAGTGGGTTATTTGTGTCGTCTGCTGTTGGGGGCAGGTGGCGCAATTTTACCCTCTAGAAGGGGCGATGCCAGTCTTGAATGGAAATGTTGTCAATTGTGATGCTATTGGGCGATGTGTGTCGCTTGCTGCATGGCTATATTGCCTGTTGCATAAGCTGGGAGTGGGGAAATACGGTGCATAAAGACAAACACGAGCTAAGCCTGGCTGACCGACTGGCGCTACATGAACTGCCAGGGCGGTACGGCGACGCAGTGGACGATCGGGATTGGGCGCAAATGGATTCCATCTTCACCAAGGACGCAGTATTTGAAGTGCGCGGCCTGGTGACGTTGCGAGGTGTTGCAGAGATAAAGCGTTATATGGCGGAGGAGGGGCGGCATCCACTCGCCCACTTGATGTGTAACATCCATGCCCGGGAAGACGGTGATGGCGCGCGGCTATTTTTTCGCATTATTGCGCCGGTGCCGCGCGAGGATAAAAGTCGCGATGGCTACTGTATGCACTTCGGCTCTTATTATGACTGGCTGGTGAAAACCGCACAGGGATGGCGGGTAAGGCACCGAATTTTCTCGGCGAAACGACTAACAGAGTATGAGGAGGCCCGAAGTGAGTGAGATAAAAGTAGCGCTGGTCACAGGGGCGAGTCGCGGCGCTGGCGCGGGCATCGCTCGTGCGCTGGGTGCTCACGGTATGACGGTTTATGTTACCGGTCGCACCGTTGAGCCCGGCGATGCTAAAGCCTGGGATGGCTCGGTATTGCCCGGCACCGTTGCGGAAACTGCTGCTGCGGTAACGGCTGCGGGTGGCAAAGGTATTGCCGTGTTATGCGATCACAGTGACGACGAACGCGTGGCCGCGGTGTTTGAACAAATTCGCCGTGAGCAAGGGCGGCTTGACCTACTGGTCAATAACGCGACCTATATGCACCCGCAGCTCATTGAGCAGAAACCCTTTTGGCAAAAAGACATCTCGGCCTGCGAGATACTCAACGTAGGATTGCGCTCGGCCTATATTGCCAGCTGGCATGCAGCGCAGATGATGGTGGAGCAGGGGCGAGGCCTTATCGCTTTTGGCTCATCATTTGGTGCCTCCTGTTATATGCACGGCCCCGCCTATGGCGCGCAGAAAGCCGGGCTGGATAAGTTTGCCCACGATATGGCCGTAGACTTGCGGGGTTCGGGAGTGAATACTCTGTCGGTGTGGATGGGGCCGCTCAAAACTGAGCGCGCCGCTGTTGCCAGCAAGGTCAATCCAGCGCAATACGAAGCCTTCAGCAAAACTGCCGAGAGCCCGGAGTTTACCGGTCGCATTCTCTATGCCTTGGCCGCCAGCAACCAAGCAGAGGCCTTGAGTGGCCACACCGTGATCGGGGCAGAGTTGGCGCGGAAACTTGGCGTAACCGACGAGGGCAACGTCCGCCCCTCCTACCGGGAGACTTTAGGCGAGCCGCCGAAACCCAATCCGGCTGTGGTGTATTAGGATAGTGGCGTTATTCCTTACCGATAATTATGAATTTTAATTTTTAGCCGAGGGAGGTGCATGGTGAAAATATACAGGTGTGGAAATAAAAGTATTGGGCTATGCACCCTTCATTCCGTTTTTTGGGTAGAAGGCCCAACAGCGACGGCGTCAATCTAGACCTCTGGGATTATTTATTTATGGGGTGGGAATAAATGAGAGCTCTCAATGAGCGCGAGCAGCTTGCTGTACCGCTTTGGACATCACTTTTGCCATTATTTTTTCGATCAAATGATATAGAGGTTGTATTGCTCGGGGGTATATTTTTAATGGCGCTCTACTCAAAATATTACTTTCCTGGCAGGAAGCCGAAGCTGGTGGCATTTTTGTCGGTATTTTTACTGGCTGTCTATGGGATCTATTCGTGCTCGATTGGCTATTGCTACGGGAAGTATGAGTCATTGGTCTCAATGAGGCCATTTGATGTTATTTATTTGATATATGGTTTCTAATTGCGCTTATATGTCCGTTAAATATGAGGCGCTGGCAGATAGCGGGAAGCTGGCAGAGTGATTTCGGACCTTAGTCAATAGAGTGACTAATGCATAATTAATGAAGTCATGACAAAAAAAGGGGCCAAATAAATACACGAGGTTGGAGTTATTGATTTTATGAAGCCTTACTTCAATAGCTCCCGCTATAGTCTCCACCGATAATGGCTTTGCCGGCCACGAACAGGTAGCCGTCATTGGTGTGACCGCACAGTGCGGATGTGCCACGCTGAGGCCGGGCGCTTTTGTGCAAAATGCTCGCAACCAGCGAGCGTTGAACCGTTCCCTCGACGCTTCGTCGCTATTTTTGTGTCCTCGCAGTCGCAGGAAACCCCTACTTTTTCAATTGTAAGTTCTCTCCCCCTTTCAATTTTTCTTGCTAAGCCAGCGACAAGCATAGTGGCACATGCCTATAATCCGGCGGCATGTTGCCCACGGTGGATGAGTGGGGGCAGTAAATGTTCAATATGGTATCGACCCAAGCGTCATGGATGAGCTGGCAGGTCTGATGACGGGACGCTATAGCAGGCATTACGCAAGTACTTGGGATGCAATCACTACCATTAAGCAACGAGCCAGCGTTGATTCAGCACCTTTACGGTGCCCTGATTGATCCGGCGGGTTTTCATCACTTTCTCGAGACGTTGACGCTGTCTATTGGTGGTGAAGCCGCTGAGCTGTTGGTGATTCGGCGCAACCCCCTGCGGGTGGAGAATGTTTGGTACTACGGTCTTTCTGAGGAGTTGTTGCAGTGGTACATCGGCAGCGACATGATTGCCGTGGATATCGTCATCAATACGGCAATTCGTCAGGCGCCAGGCGCTTTTCAGACCGCGCTTACCTATGTCGAAGAGACTAACCCCGATGAGGGCTCTGTGCGCTGGGAAGAAGAGCAGGGCATGCTCGATGCCGCTTGGCTGGTTGTTGAAAGCTCAGCGGATGAATGCGTGCTGCTGACAATTCAAAGAACTGTGGAACAGGGTGCATTTCAGCCGCATGAAATTGGCGCTCTGAACCGACTTGCTCCCTATATTCGTCAGGCTGTGGGCCTCAATCGGCAGTTAGCATCGCGTAGCGACGCGTCGTCATCGCTGGCTGCGGTTATCGATGTATTGCCCGATGCGACGTTAGTGCTGGACAGCTATTCCACGGTGTTGCACTCCAATAAGGCCGCGCGAGCATTGCTTGATCGCGAGCGCAGTCTGGCGATACGCGATGAGCGCCTGAGTTTTTCAGAGACGGCGCTGCAGTCCGCGTTTTTTCTCGCCTCGACACAGGTTGTGCGCGCCAGTGTTGGCCGTGAGGGCTATTACACCGAGACGTTATTCTTAAAACGTGCGGGTCGCCAACCGCTGATATTTGTTTTGCGGCCGATAGAGAGCAGCGAGTTATTGGCGGGCGGAGCGCTGCTTACCATTTATGAGCCCGGTCACCGGCAGTTGCCAAATGCCGAGCAAATTGCCGGCTATTTTGAACTTACTGTGGCGGAGTCACAGGTGTGCGAGCACTTGGTAGCGGGCATGGATTTGCAGGCTATCGCCGACCACTTGGGGCGCAAGATAAGCACTGTGCGTTACCAGTTAAAGCAGGTTTTTCAGAAGACGGCCTGCACCCGGCAGGGAGAGTTGGTGAGCAGTATTTTGGCGGCGCTGTTGCGATAGCGCCTGTTGAAATGGGTGTCTGCGGGCAGTTTATGCCCGCAGGAGATTGAGCTTATTTTGCAACGATCTCTCCGACCAACTCGCTGATAAAAAAGGCACTTTCATGGGAGGTGGTGCCGTCCTTATGCGAAAAGCTAATCAGCGCCATGTCACGTCCGCGGCTGTCTTTGATGGGTGCAAAGAGCCAATAGCCTGTTGAGTCGTCGTCCATGGTTTCATAGTAATCGAGACTGCCCGCCGCATTGACCTTCCAGCTGTGTTCGATCGTGCTTGACTCATCGGGGCCAAAATCCACCCTGCCTGAGCCGTTTTCGTAGAGCCTAACCGAAATTTTATCGGCCTCGTCTGGAAAGGCGTATGTAAAGGCTTTGCTCTGGTTCTCAACAAACAGGCGCTCTGCGCTGCGTTCAGCGGTAGCGGTTTTTCTATAGATGGCGCTGCCGTTGTCATCTTCTACTCGCAATTTTACCGTGAAGCGGCCCACGCGCATGAAGCTGAATGCCTCCTCGGCGTCGCTTTCGCAGTTGAAATCTCCCCATTTGGTGGTGGTGCATACATCGTCACCGTCGGATAAGCCGCCGTCTCCGTCGGTTTCTGAAACGATGTCAGTCACGCTGAACAGGTTGCCATCAATGCTGTAATTTCCCCATTCTGAGGTAGGTGCGTCAGCGGGGAGGGAGGCGTCACCCTCGTCGCGATAGCTGTGGGCTACGTTGTAGCTGCCATCCTCAAGTACCGTAAGAACGTGGAACTCGTCTGCCTGATCTTCAATCAACCAGCTACCTACAAAAGCATTACTGCTACTTTTGACGCTTTTAAACGCTGCGGCGGCATTCGCCTCGCTACCAAAATGTAGCTCATCGTTAACTAAGCGAACCGTTTCCTGGCCGCAGCCTTCGCCCAGCGTTTCACAGAAACCGCCATCGGTGTTGGACTGTGCCTGGGCGCTGAACGTGATTACGCCATCGGCAGGGTTCCACGCGTAGTAGCCCCACTCTGCGGTGGCGGTACCCTGGTCATCGTTGCCGTATTTGTGGCTGACAATGTAGCGATTCCCGCTCAGGAAAGTCAGTACGCTGATTTCTTCGCCATTTGGCCCTTTACCGTTACTGCTCTCGCCCGCCGGCTCGACAAATAACCAGCTGCCGCGCAGGTCGGCCTGTTGTGAGCGGCCAAAATGGGCTTCGGCCTTGTCCGCGCTGACTAAGCTTTTGCCAGTGGGGGTCGCAATTTCGGTGTCGAATTGCGTTTCAAACTCTGACTGCGGTAAGCCGAGATTGAGCTGTGCATCGGCAAGAAGTCCGTGAATCCCGTCGCCAATGGTAATGCCATTGTCAGCATTGCCGTCATCGTCCAATGACTGCAGCAAGCGCAGAATATTGGTGACCTGGTTGGGCGTGCCGCCGTCCATGTCGGCTGGGGTGACTCGGCCGCTGGCGGGAACCTCAGGCAGTGTGATTCCACCAATACTGAAGGTGACGCTATCGCCCTCGACAAATTCGTACTCACCCAGTTCAGTCGTGCTGCCTGACTGGCCGCTGGGAGCGGTTTGATAGCGGATACCGGCAACGGCGCTGTCGGTAAAAATACCTCGCTGGACCTCCGGCTCGGAACTATTGCTTCCGCCAGACGAGGAGCCACCGCCACCACAGGCGGTGAGTGTAAAGGCTAGGGCGAGCGGCCCCCAATGAGCTGATTTCATGGTATCTCCGATTTCTGTACCGAATGTCTAAAGTCGTTAGAGGACCATAGAGTTGGGTACAGCTCATCTCCCAAATTGGGTATGCGTTGCTGGGTGGCTGCGAAAATCGGCAATATTTCTATAATTATTGGGGGCGAGAGCTATTGTTTGCTTCTTTCGGTGGTGTGCGGACGTGGGGGCGTACTTGAAATGCTGAGGCATAAAAAAAGGCCTTCGCTGAGTCAACGAAGGCCTTTTTTGAAATATGGTGCCCAGGAGAGGACTTGAACCTCCACGGCCGTGAGGCCACTAGCACCTGAAGCTAGCGTGTCTACCAATTTCACCACCTGGGCAGGGGTAAAACCAAGGCAATTGCTGCCGAGGCGCGCAATTTACTGATATCGCGCTTTTTTGTCAACGCTTTGCGTTACACTAGGCGCAAATTTTGTAGCTATTTAAGAGGAACTGCCACTGCATGCCAAAAGGCCGCAAGCAACATAACGACCCCCATGCCGCCCGCGAAGCCGAGCGCTATGAAAACCCCGTGCCCAGTCGCGAATACATTCTAGACCAGTTGAGGTCGTCAGAGCAGGGCATGACCGCAGCGGCGCTGCGCAAACGCCTTGATATAGCTGGCGAGGAGCAGGAAGAGGGCTTGCGCCGCCGCATCAAAGCGATGTTGCGTGACGGCCAGCTCATAGAGGGACGGCGAGGCAAGCTGATGGCTCCGGTTGTGGGGGATGCCATACAAGGGCGCGTTCAGGGGCACCGCGACGGCTATGGCTTTGTGTTGGTTGAGGATGAAGAGGATGTATACCTGCACAGCCGACAGATGCAGCAGGTCTTCGATGGCGACACGGTTGCAGTAGAGGTTACGGGTAGCGATCACCGTGGGCGCCGGGAAGGCATCATTGTTGATGTGCTCGAGCGCAATACCCAGCAATTAGTGGGTAAGTTGGTGGACCACCGCGGGCGTTGGGTTGTTGTTCCTGATAATAGCCGAATCCAAAACTGGGTCGCTCTTGAGGACGACGATACGGCAGGTGCCAGCGAAAATGACTTTGTGATGGTGTCTATCACTCGTCAGCCGGGACTGCGTCAGCAAGCACGGGGCAAAATAGTTGAAGTACTCGGTGACAGGGCGACAGTGGGCGTTGCTACTGAGCTTGCACTGCGCAGCCATGAAATTCCCTTTGAGTGGCCCGAGGCGGTAGAGGAGCAGGCCAGGCAGTTCGGTAATGCGCCTGCAGACGCGGATAAAAAGCACCGTGTGGATTTACGCAAGCTGCCATTGGTCACCATTGATGGTGAAGACGCGCGCGACTTTGATGACGCGGTGTACTGTGAGAAAAAGCGTTTCGGTGGTTGGCGGCTGTGGGTGGCCATTGCCGATGTTTCCCACTATGTGAAGCTCGGGTCCGCGTTGGATGAAGAGGCCCAGCGTCGCGCGACCTCGGTGTATTTTCCCGATCGAGTGGTGCCGATGCTTCCCGAGGCGCTGTCCAATGGCCTGTGCTCGCTAAATCCTGATGTAGATCGCCTGTGCATGGTGTGTGAAATGACCATCAGCGCGCGGGGGCGGCTCAGCGGCTATCAGTTTTATGAGGCGGTGATGCGATCCCATGCCCGGCTCACATACAACGAAGTGGGTGCCATGCTTGGTGTCGAGGGCGCTGATCCTGCCAAGGACACCGGTAAGCACCGCAGCCTCCTTCCTCAGTTGAGCGAGCTTCATAATTTGTACAGGGCGCTGCGTCAGGCGCGCTCCAAGCGGGGAGCAATTGATTTCGAAACCGTCGAAACGCGCATTGTCTTTGATGATGAAAAGCGCATCGATGCGATCGTGCCAGTGCATCGCCACGATGCGCACAGAATGATTGAGGAGTGTATGCTGATCGCCAATGTGGCGACGGCAAAGACGCTGGAAAAATCAGGGCTTGAAGCGCTATTCCGTGTGCACAATGGCCCGTCTGAGCAAAAGCTGAGTAACCTGCGAGAGTTTCTGGCAGAGATCGGGCTAGGCTTAAAGGGTGGTGACGACCCCTCGCCCACGGACTATCAAAAATTATTGGCGAGTTTGAAAGACCGGCCCGATGGCCAGATGATTCAAACAATGATGCTGCGCTCGCTGAGCCAGGCGGTGTATCAGCCCGATAATGATGGCCACTTTGGCCTGAACTATACCGGTTACACCCACTTTACCTCGCCGATTCGCCGCTACCCCGACCTTATGGTGCACCGCGCACTTCGCTATCTGCTGCGCAATGGTGGCGGCAAGGCACCCAAGTGCTTCCGACCCGTAAAAGGCGCACCGGATCTGCCGCGTGAAAAGATTTATCCCTATGATATGGCGGCGCTGTTGGGCCTGGGTGAGCACTGCTCGATGGCTGAGCGTCGCGCCGATGATGCCAGTCGCGATGTAATGGCGTTTTTGAAATGCGAATTCCTGCAGGAACATGTGGGCAGTGAATTCGATGGCATGATTGCCGCCGTGACCGGTTTCGGCCTTTTTGTCGAATTGCAGGACTTATATATAGAAGGGCTTGTGCATATTTCTGCCTTGCCGCAAGACTATTACCAGTTCGACCCGGCCCATCAGCGCTTGGTAGGTGAGCGTAGCCGCCGAGTGTACCAGCTCGGTGACTCGCTAAAAGTGCAGGTGCTGAGCGTGGACTTGGAAGAGCGGAAGGTTGACTTGGGTCTGGTTGAGGGCGAGGCCAAGCGCCGCCGCAAACCCTCGGTACGAGAAGCCTTGGCCAAGGGGCAGGTGCCTAAGTCTAAAGGTGCCAAGTCGTCGAGGTCCAAGCGTGGTGCGGGCAAAAAGGCCGAGTCGGCCAAAGGGCCAGCCAAGAAAAGCTCGGCGAATAAAAAGCGCCGTCGCTAGGCGAGAGTTTGATGCTGCCTACAGCGAATTGCTGGGCGCTTTTGTGAATAGGTTAAAGAGTGAAAGAACAAATTTTTGGCTTGCATGCCGTTACCACGGCATTGCAGCGCCGCCCGGAAAGCGTTAGCGAAATATGGGTGCTTGAGGGGCGTCGTGACAAGCGCCTGCATGCCGTCCTTGAACTCGCACAGCGACATAGTATCGCTTTGCATGAGTGTCCTAGAAAAGTCTTGGACGAGTTGGTGGATGGGCGGCACCAGGGGGTCGTCGCGAATGCAAAAGCACCGAGTCAAACCCACGAAAAGCGCTTGCCGGAGCTCGTTGCTGCAGCGGGCAAGCGCGCATTGGTGTTGGTTCTCGACGGCGTGACCGACCCCCATAATCTCGGGGCCTGCTTGCGCAGCGCCGATGCGGCGGGTGTGACAGTCGTGATTGCACCCAAAGACAACTCCGCGAGCTTGAATGCAACCGTGCGCAAAGTGGCCTGCGGGGCCGCTGAGGCAGTGCCGTTTGTGCAGGTCACCAATCTAGCCCGTAGTCTGCGTCAACTCCAGGAGGCGGGGGTGTGGATTATTGGCTTGGCGGGCGAGGCCACACAGTCTTTGTATGACTGCGACCTGTCTGGCCCTGTGGCACTGGTCATGGGGGCCGAGGGTAGTGGCATGCGTCGCTTGACCCGCGAGCAGTGTGACTATCTTGCTCACCTGCCTATGGCCGGGGAGGTCAGCAGTCTCAACGTGTCGGTCGCAACCGGTGTGTGTTTGTTCGAGGCCGTTCGGCAGCGTCAGTAAAGCGCGTGTTTTGATTAAAAAATGCACGAATTGCTTGCATCTGGCGGGGTGCTTGCCTAGAATTCGCGCTCTTGTTTTAACGGTAAGCCCGCTCCAAGCAGCTGGTTTGCCCTCCTTGCCACACCATAAAGGGTGGCTTAACCCGTAAGGAGCATACAATGCGTCACTACGAAATCGTGTTCCTGGTCCACCCGGATCAGAGCGAGCAGGTACCTGGTATGGTCGAGCGTTATACCCAGGCTATCGAAAAAGACGGCGGTAAAGTTCACCGCTTGGAAGACTGGGGTCGCCGTCAACTGGCTTACCCGATCAACAAAATCCACAAGGCTCACTACGTGCTGATCAACGCTGAAGCAAGTGCAGAAGCGATCGACGAGCTGACTACTAACTTCCGTTACAACGACGCCGTTCTGCGTAATCTCATCATTCGTCAGGATGAAGCGGTTACCGAAGAGTCGCCGATCATGAAAGCGGAAAAAGAAAGCCGTGAGCGTCGCAGCCGCAGTGATCAGCGCAGCGAGCGCCGTGACAGCGAGCAGCCAACTGAGAAGCGCGAATCATCAGAAGCCGCTCCGGCTGCTGAGCAAAACGCTGAATAATTGCGGACAGAGTGAGGATTTAAAAGATGGCACGTTTTTTCCGTCGTCGTAAGTTTTGCCGCTTCACCGCGGAAGGTGTTAAGCAGATCGATTACAAAGATCTGGACACTTTGAAAGCCTATGTTTCAGAGACTGGCAAGATTGTTCCCAGCCGTATTACTGGAACCAACGCCAAGTATCAGCGCCAGCTGTCTACCGCGATTAAACGCGCGCGTTTTCTGGCTCTGCTGCCTTACACCGACAGCCATAAATAAGCTGAGCGGTTAGTCATGCGCCCCCTTGCAGAATTTATTATGAAAGGGCGCCTCCAGGCCGTGGCAGTTGCTGGCTTGGGGATAGGCAGTTTGATGTTTGCCTGGGTGGGGGCATCAGCCGCCGCTCTGGTTACCCTGAGAAAGGGGATGACCGAAGGTGCCTTTGTTGTATTTTGGGCGCTTTTACCGGCCATAGCCGTTGCTTTCTACGGCCAGGATGTCGGCCCGCTGTGCATGCTGTTAACCACAGCGGCGGCCGCCGAAGTGTTGCGTAGCAGTCGCTCTTGGCCGTTGGCGCTTGCCAGCGCTGTGCTGGGCGGCATGCTCAGCGCCTTTGCCTTGTACAACGGGGCACAGGAATACCTGGCAGGAATTTTGGCTACCGTGCAGCCGATGCTGGACCAGCTGCAAGCGCAGTCCAGTAATGCGTTGCCCCAGATACTGACCGGCGATATTGCGGCAGTGATTGGCGGCAGTACCGTGTTGTGGAGCGTGTTGGCATTAATGTTGGCGCGCTGGTGGCAGGCAATGCTTTACAACCCTGGTGGGTTTCGCGAAGAAATGTGGTCTTTGCGATTGCCGGCGGTACTTACCGTTGCGTTGGTAGCAGTGATGCTGTTAGTGGGGCAACTGGGTGAAGTGTATCGCTTTTGGGGAGTTATGTGCTTGTTGCCGCTGATTGCTGCGGGGCTGTCACTGGTACACGGGGTGGTTGGTCGTCTTGCTTTAGGGCGTGTATGGCTAGTGGTGTTTTATATCGCGCTGTTGTTGTTAGGGCCGCTGTGGGCGGTGTTAATTTTGGCAGCGATTGTAGATAGTTGGATTGATATCAGACGGCGTTTGCCGACGGCCAAATAGGCCTCGAGACAGACGCGCAGAAGAGGGTTAGAACCATGCAAGTGATTCTGCTTGAGAAAATTGGCAAGCTGGGTGACCTGGGCGACCAGGTAAATGTGAAATCCGGTTACGGCCGTAATTTCCTTATTCCTTTCGGTAAAGCAGTTCCTGCCACCGAAGACAACGTGGCGACATTTGAAGCCCGTCGCGCTGAGCTGGAAGCTGCTGCTGCTGAAAAGCGTGCTACTGCTGAAGCGCGCGCAGCGAAGCTGGCTGACGTTGCGGTTAACATCGAAGCGAATGCGGGTGAAGGCGGCAAACTGTTCGGCTCTATCGGTACACGCGATTTGGCTGAGGCGATCACTGCTGCTGGCGTTGAAGTAAGCAAAAGTGAAGTGCGTATGCCTGAAGGTCCCATCCGTGAGATTGGTAGCTACGAAATCGCTATCCAGGTTCACAGTGATGTGATTCAAAACGTTGCCGTAACGGTTGTTGCTGAGTAATAACTCGCCAATCAATGGTAGCAGCGGGCGGTGAGCACTGCCCGCAATGCTGTGTCCTGTTAATGGGGCGCAGTGAAAAAAGCGCGCGTGGCCTTGCTGGTCGGCGCGTTTTTTTTTTGCCACAATGGCCAACCAACCTGAGCAGTGAGTGTGGCTGTGCAAGCTGACGCCTATCCAGAATCTGAATCGCCGCCGGAATTTGATGACGGTGACTTCGCTAAATTGAAATTGCCTCCGCACTCTCTGGAAGCGGAGCAGTCGGTGCTGGGCGGCTTAATGATTGCCGGTGAAGCTTGGGACTCGGTTGCCGATATGGTTGGCGAGGGCGATTTCTTTCGCCCCGAGCACCGTCTGATTTACGCCTGTATGAGTCAGCTGGTCGAGCAAGAGCAGCCGATTGATGTTGTCACCTTGGCAGAAACCCTGGCGCGCAACGGGCAGCTCAAAGAGGTGGGTGGCACCGCCTACCTTGCCGAAATTGCCACCGGGACGCCGTCGGTCGCGAATATCCGCGCCTATGCGCAAGCCGTGCGTGAGCGCTCGATCTTTCGCTCGCTGATCTCTGCGGCCAACTCCATTGCCGATACGAGCTTTAACCCCGAGGGGCGAAGCAGCGACGAGGTGCTGGACGAAGCCGAACGTCGCATTATGCAGATCGCTGAGGAGCGCCCGAAAGCGGGCGGCCTGGAGCCGATCAATCCGCTGTTGAAGGAAGCCGTTGATAAAATTGACGAGCTGTTCAACAACGACGATGCAATTACCGGTTTAAGCACGGGCTTTGAAAAACTCGATGAGATGACCTCTGGCTTGCAGAAGTCGGACCTGGTCATCGTCGCAGCGCGACCATCGATGGGTAAGACAACCTTTGCCATGAACCTGGTGGAAAACGTCCTGTTGCGATACGAGCAGCCCGTACTGGTGTTCAGTATGGAAATGCCCGCCAGTCAGCTGATGATGCGGATGTTGTCGTCAGTGGGCAAAATCGACCAGGGGCGGGTGCGCAGCGGCAAGCTGGAAGAAGAAGATTGGCCGAAGCTGAGCGCCGCGGTAAGTAAGTTGAAAGATCGGCCGTTGTTTATCGATGATACCGCCGCATTGACCCCTACTGAAGTGCGCTCGCGAGCGCGCAAAGTGCTCCGGGAGCATGGCAGTATCGGCATGATCATGCTCGATTACCTGCAGCTGATGCAGGTGGCCGGCAAGGGGAGCGAGGGGCGAACCGCGGAAATCTCCGAAATATCGCGCTCGCTCAAAGGGATTGCCAAAGAGTTCGATTGCCCAGTGGTTGCACTGTCACAGCTAAACCGCGCGCTGGAGCAACGACCTAATAAACGCCCGGTGAACTCAGATTTGCGTGAATCGGGAGCGATCGAGCAGGATGCCGACGTCATCATGTTTATCTATCGTGATGAGGTTTACAACGAAGAAACGCAAGACAAAGGCGTTGCGGAAATTATTATCGGCAAGCAGCGTAACGGCCCCATCGGGACCGCAAGGCTGAGCTTTATTGGTAAATTTACGCGCTTTGAGAATCTCGCCTTTGGCGATTACGAAGATCCCGGCTACTAGGTAAGACCTTAAGCCCCGTCACTGCTTACAGAGACGGGCGTTGCTCTTCTTCCTCATTTTCCGCTGGCCGCGACTGAATAAAGCGGCCAAAGAATATTCCCACTTCAAACAGTAGCCACATTGGCAGTGCCAGTAGCATCTGCGAGATAACATCTGGTGGGGTCAGCAGCATACCCACGACGAAACAGGCCACCACGACGTACGCACGCTTGGCTGCGAGCTTTTCTGCGCTGGTGACGCCGGCGGTAATCAACAAGACCGTAGCAATCGGGATTTCAAAAGCAATGCCGAAGGCCATAAAGAGCTTCAGTGCGGTGTCGAGAAAGCGTGAAATGTCGGGTGTGTAGGAGACGCCTTCCGGTGTGATGCTGCTGAAAAAGCCAAACACCAATGGGAACACCACAACATAGGCAAAGGCCAGTCCGAGGTAAAAGAGCAGCACGCTGGAAAACAATAGTGGCGCGGCGATGCGCTTTTCGTGTCGATACATGCCGGGTGAGATAAAGGCCCATATCTGGTGAAGAATCACCGGGATGGCCAGGCATACCGCCGACACAAGCACTAGTTTAAACGGGGCTAGAAAGGTGGAGGCGACTTCCGTTGCGATCATGCCGCTGCCTTCGGGCAGATACTGCTGCAAGGGCTGAGAAACAAAGGCATAGATCTCGGATGAAAAGGGCATTAGCCCCAGTGCGCAAATCAGTACTGCCAATACGATTCGCAATAGCCGGTCACGGAGTTCAGTGAGGTGGGCAATTAGCGGCTGCCCTTGATCTTGGTCAGCGTCGATACTCATGGCGCAGGGTCGCTGCCTTTTTCTTTAGTGGGGGTGTCATTGCTGGTGTCACTGCTAGCATCCGAGGCAGTCTGTGGCACCTCTGGAGTGATCGCATTTTCGTTCACTGCCTGTTCGTCCTCTGTGCCGTCTGACTCGGCGCTTGCATTGGCTTGGCTTAGCGAGCGTTCGACCGAGCGAATATCGTCGGCCGCGCTTTCAAGGCTGTCTTGCAGTGATTTCTTGCTATCTTCCAGCGACGCCATGATTGACTCATTGTGGAGCTGCCGACGAATTTCATCGGCGCCCACTTCGCGCTCTATCTCCTGGCGGATGCTGGTAAAGCTTCTACGCAGCCGCCCCAGCCACAAGCTGATGGTTCTTACGGCGGTGGGCAGACGCTCAGGGCCTAAGACCAACAGGCCAAGTACAGCGATCAACAGTAGTTCGGCAAAGCCGATGTCAAACATGGTTTATTTTGACTCGTTTTTTTGTTCGCTTTGTTCCGCTTGAGCGCTGGTCGCCTCACTGTCGGCTTCTTTTTGCTCAATGTTTTTGGCTTTATCGTCGCCGTCGAGGCTGTCTTTAAAGCCTTTTACCGCGCCGCCGAGGTCGCTGCCGATATTTTTAAGCTTCTTGGTGCCAAATAACAGCACCACAATTGCCAGAATGATCAACAGTTGCCAGATACTAATACCACCAAGTCCCATTGCTACTTACCTCACTTATTGTTTGTTGTTGCCGCGCTGTGCTTTTTCATCATGGCCGGAAAGCCCAAAGCGCCGCGCCAGTTCATGTAAAATATCGCTGTGGTCGATGCCCAAGTGCTGAAGCATAACCATTGTGTGAAACCACAAATCCGCGGTCTCATAAACTACTTCCTGATGATCGCCGCTGCGTTCGGCATCTTTGGCGGCAATGATCGCTTCAACGGACTCTTCGCCAACCTTTTCCAGAATTTTATTGAGCCCCTTGTGGTAAAGGCTGGCTACATATGAGCTGTCGGCGTCAGCATTTTTACGCTCGGCGAGCACGGCATCTAATTGGTTGAGTATTGATGCGTCAGCGGCTTTAGCTTTACTTGTCATAGATCTCTTCCGGGTTCTTTAGTACCGCTTCCTGGGTTTGCCACTGCGACTCTTTCAGGCTGCGATAGAAGCAGCTCTGACGCCCTGTATGGCAAGCGATGCCGCCTAGTTGTTCAACCTGCATAAGAATTGCATCGCCGTCGCAGTCTAGCGCGATGTCATGAAGCGTTTGTGTATGGCCGGAACTCTCACCCTTGCGCCACAGCGCCTGGCGCGAGCGCGACCAATAAACGGCGCGTTGCTCGCTCACGGTCAGCTCAAGCGCTTCGCGATTCATCCACGCCATCATCAGCACGCGACCGCTGTGCACGTCTTGTGCTATGGCAGCGACCAAGCCAGCGTCATTCCATTTGACCTGGTCTAACCACTGCTTACTGTCTTGCCGCTGCATAAACATACTGCCTTCGTTTTCTGCGTGCGCCTACTTTACATTAGCGCGAGCGAATTAAGAAATATAAACCGGCGCCGAGCAAGGCGAGGCTCGCGGTGGGTAGTGACTGCAAGCCAAGGCTGATTTCCGGGTCGGCGATCAGTGCGGCTGCCAGCAGGGCGACGATACCCAGTCGCTGATTGCGCGCGCGCCTATCGCGTTGCTCTGCGTGTTTTTCCGCTTGTTGTAATTGCAGACGCAGTGCGTCGTTCTGTGCCTGCTGCGGCGGCTGGCCGCGCTCAAGCAGGGTTTCGGGCAATTGCGGAAGTTGCTCCAGCCAGCCGGGCAGCCGATGGCCGACGCGCTTCAGCATACTCTGGGGCGAATAGCGGTCGCGGATCCAGCGCTCCAAAAAAGGCATGGCGGTTGCCCAGAGGTCGAGTTGCGGATACAGCTGGCGCCCCAGGCCCTCCACATTCAGCAAGGTCTTTTGCAATAGCACCAGTGAGGGTTGTACTTCCATATCGAAGCGGCGGGCAGTTTGAAACAGGTATACCAGCAGCTGGCCGAAGGAAATTTCTGACAACGGTTTTTCAAAAATCGGTTCGCTGACGCTGCGGATGGCGGCTTCAAACTCGTGAACTTTAGTGTGCGGAGGCACCCAGCCGCACTCGACGTGGAGTTCTGCGACTTCGCGGTAGTTGCGCTGGAAGATCGCCAGTAGGTTGCGCGCTAAGTAGTACTGATCAAAGTCGCTGAGACTGCCGATAATTGCGCAATCAATAGCGATGTACTGCGGCGACTGGGGTCGGCCTTCGGCTACGAAAATATTGCCGGGGTGCATGTCCGCGTGGAAAAAACTGTCGCGAAAAACCTGGGTGAAGAAAATTTCCACGCCGCGCTCGGCGAGCTTCTTCATATCCGTGCCCTGTGCGTTCAGGGTCTCCACATCGGTAACGGGGATGCCGTGAATGCGCTCAATGACCAGCACGTTGCGGCGGGTATAGTCCCAGTAGACCTCGGGCACATAGAGAATATCTGAGGCGGCGAAATTGCGGCGCAGCTGCGAGGTATTGGCGCCTTCGCGCTGCAGGTCCAGCTCGTCGTAGATGGTGTGACGATAGTCTTCAACGATCTCCTCGGGGCGAAGACGGCGGCCATCGGGGAGGTGGCGGCGGACAATGCGAGCAATGCTCTGCATTAACTGGATGTCTTTGCCAATCGTGGTTTCGATGCCGGGGCGAACGACTTTAACGACGACCTGCTCGCCGGTCTTCAGCGTTGCGCAGTGCACCTGGGCAATGGAGGCCGAGGCTAGCGCGTTGCGATCGAAAGAGGCAAATACGTCATCGACGCTTTGGCCCAGCGCTTTTTCAATCACGGCGACCGCCTGGTCGCTGGGAAAAGGCGGTACGCGGTCTTGCAGTAATGCGAGTTCTTCGGCGATGTCGTCGGGCAGCAGGTCCCGCCGGGTAGAGAGCAGTTGGCCGAATTTGATAAAAATCGGCCCCAGCGACTCAAGGGCTAAGCGCAGTCGCTGCCCTCGGCTCAACGCCGGTGCAGGGCACAGGCGCCAGGGGCCGCAGCGCAGAAGTAGGCGCAATCGCAGTGGCAGTTTGTCCTGGGGAAGCAGCAAGTCGATGCGATAGCGACAGACGATAATGAGTATGGCAAGCAACCGGCGCAGGCCCATTCGGTATTCCTTTGTTACTGAGTTTTCAGGCGCTGCTGTAGGCGACGAAGTTTCGCTTCGAGACGCTCACTGCGGGCGTTCAGGTCGTCGATATCTTTGAACATCGCTTCTGCCTGCAGGGGGTGGGGCAAGAGTCGACTCTCTTCTAGTAAAAAGTCTTCAAGCTGGCGGCGCAGGTTTTTCCCGGTCCCGCTCAGCCAGCGATGCCCGGCGCGCAAGCCCCGGCCAATTTGGTGTGCGGCAACGTCGCCAAAGGCTTCGGCCAGTGGGTGTTCCCAGTCTAGTTGCAATTCGGCCAGTAGCTTGCGCAATGCCAGCAGGGGCGCGGTGTCGCCGCTGACTTGAATATTGCCGTTAATCAACGCTGCCGCCGGATCGTCAGCGGAGGCGACGGCGGCGAAGTCTCGCCAGTGCCCTCTCAGTGCGGTGCTTGGTGATTGTGGTGCGTGCAGCCCCAGTTTTAGTCGCTTGCCGTTAATGCTGAGCCCGATATTCAAGTCGGGCTCGCGCAGTTCCAGGGCAAAGCTTTCGCCATCGAGCTCGGCGAGTTTGGCGGCGCTACTCGGGTCGAGCTGCAGCGCTCGGTTGACCGCGTCCTCCAGCCCTGAGAGGGCTGCAGTGCTGATCATGGGGGGGATCACGGCTTGACGCCCCGGTGAACGGCAACCACGCCGGCCGTCATATTGTGGTAGCGGACCTCGGCAAAACCGGCTTCGGTCATCATTTCCTTAAGGGTTTCCTGGTCCGGGTGCATGCGAATGCTCTCGGCGAGATAGCGGTAGCTGTCTTCGTCATTGGTGATGAGCTTGCCCATGCGAGGCAGAATATCGAAGGAGTAGCGGTCGTAGACCTTGCTCATTAATTCATTGGTTGGCTTGGAGAATTCCAACACCAGCAAACGCCCGCCTGGCTTCAGTACGCGCAACATAGAGCGCAGCGCGGCGTCTTTGTCGGTGACGTTGCGCAGGCCAAAGGCGATGGTAATGCAGTCGAAGCTATTGTCCGGGAAGGGCAGGCATTCGGCGTTGGCCTGCACGTATTCAATATTGCCGACAATGCCGCGATTGGTCAGTTTTTCGCGCCCCACCTGCAGCATAGAATCGTTGATGTCGGCGAGCACAACCTTGCCCTCACTGCCGACCAAGCGGCTGAATTTGGCCGCTAAATCGCCGGTACCGCCCGCGATGTCGAGCACGCTATTGCCGCGTCGGACGCCGGAAAGTTCGATGGTGAAACGCTTCCAAAGCCGGTGAATGCCCCCTGACATCAGATCGTTCATCAAGTCATATTTGCCGGCGACCGAATGAAATACGCCGGCCACCATGTTTACTTTTTCACCGCGATTGACGGTCTTAAAGCCAAAGTGGGTTGTTTTGTCGTCTGCCATAGTCTTTGTCCCGAGGGGCTTGGGCGCTGATTGCGCGCGTGCGGCGTTATTGTATCCGCTGTAACGGCGGCCTGCACGGCCGTTTTAGATATTCAGTTTGCTGCGCATTTCCCGCATTCGGCGGCGCTGTTCTTCCGGGTCCAGGGGCTTGGCCTCCGGCGCGGGAAGTGCCTCTGGATGAGGGGGTTCGAGTGCCTGACCTTTGCGTACTTGCTCGCATAGCGCCTGATAGTGGCGCTTGTATACCGGGAATGCCTGCTGCTCGGTGTTGTTTGCCAGGAAATACCAGTCGCTTTTTCGCCCGGCGTGATAGACCGCGGGGTGGGACCAGCGATATTCGTTTTTCGGTGACGGTGCCCGACAGGCCTCTACATAGGCGCTGTGGGGGTCAGGCAGGCCAAGCGCTTGGTCATCGGGCTCGCAGTATTTCAGAATGCCTTTGATCGTCGGCAAAAACTCAGACTCGCGAATGGCGCGGTGACAGGCTGCGGTAATTTGCTCTGGTGGAATGTGGCAAAGGTTACTGAACCACAGTTTTTTGGCGTAAGAGAGCTTTTCGGCGTTTGCGAAGGCTTTGTTGTATTGGTTGTGATAGACGAGCTCAAACTCCGCAAACATGCGGTTGATGGCGTCGATAACAGCGCTCTTATCCGGCAGTGGCTTAGAGGCCGTCGGCCCAGCTTCGGTCGGTGTGCTTGTCGATGAAGCCAGTTGCTGCTTGGCTTGATCCAGAAGCTTTTTGCTGTCGTGCATCGTATTTGTCCAGTTGGTGGCTGTGGGCCCAGCGGTATTTTACATGTTGCAGAAACTTTGTATTCCAGGAGCGTTGGGTTTGGCCGCTGTCACGCCAAAACAAGATAAACTCGGGAATTTGCTCCCGGGCAAAGTCGGCGTCAATCCGCGCCATACGCAGAATTTCAAACACTTCCGGGCTCGGTTGCCAGTTGCTGCTGATTGGCACATGGGCTTTTTCGTGACTGACCGCATTGGTGTATCGCGCCCACTGCAGCCGAATGTGTTGCAGAAATCGTGAGTTCCAGTTGCTATCTTGCGTGCCGCGCTCGCGCCAGTAAAGGATGAATTCGGGAATAGCATCTTCGATAAAGTGCTCGCTAATGCCGTCGCGCAGCAGTATCTCCAGGGCATCGCGGCTGGGCCGCCAGTGATTGTCAATGACCTGATGCCGGGCTTGCTCGATTTCAGCGTATTGTTGTTTTTTCCAGCGGCGGCTGACGTATTGGCTGAATGTGCTGCTCCAAGAGCTTCTTGCTTCGCCGCTTTCGCGGTAGTGGGCGATGAACTCGGGTATACAAGCTTCAATAAATTGGTTGCTCACCCGGTTAAAGCGGGTGAGATATTCAACGGCAGCGGGGTCGGGCCGCCAATCGGCGCTGATAAGCTGGCGCCCGGGAACGGCTTGGGCGGGTGCGCTGCTGCGCACTGTTGGTTCGGGCCGTGTTGATGCCGGGCGAGCTGGGGCGTTTTGGGGGGCACCGGTTTGCTGAGCGGGCATGGCAAAACGAATGTTGCGGGCATTGCTGATCAGCGCGCCGCCGATAATAATGAGCCCCTGGTCGTGGAGTTGTTGAAGCAGACGGTCAATATCGGCGCTTTGCCAGAACGGCAGTTGTTCTTCGAGCCGCTGACGGTCGATAAGTAACCAGTCTTGGCCCTGGCGTGGACGGACTTCCAGCAGGGGTTGCCAGTCGGCGAGCAACTGGTATAGCAGGGCACACTCCAGGCCAATGGTTGCTGCCAGAGTGGGCGATACCAGTAGGGGTCTTTCCAGTAGTGGCGCCGACATGAATCATTATCCTCACTTGGCAGAGTATTGTACGGGCTAGTCGCCTGTTCTGTCAGCACAGCAGCGGAGTACTAAGTATGGCGAAGGCCAAAACAGCCTATGTTTGTAGTGATTGCGGTTCCGACCATCGCAAGTGGCAAGGCCAGTGTCAGGACTGTGGCGCCTGGAATACGCTTACCGAGGTGCGTTTGGCTGCGGCAAGTGCCGCCTCGGCTCCTGCTGGGCGCCAAGGCTATGCTGGCGCTGTCGGCGAGCTGCAAAGTCTGTCGAGCGTTCAAATAGAGGATTTACCGCGCATTGCCAGCGGTTTTGAAGAGCTGGACAGGGTGCTCGGCGGTGGCTTTGTGCCGGGCTCGGCGGTGCTGCTTGGCGGTCACCCCGGGGCGGGAAAGAGCACCTTGTTGCTGCAGGTGCTGTGCCGCTTGGCGGCGCGCAGCCGCTGTCTGTACGTCACGGGGGAGGAGTCACTGCAGCAAGTGGCCTTGCGCGCACGCCGTCTTGGTTTGTCGGCAGAGGAATTGCAGCTGTACTCCGAGACCAGCCTGGAGGCGGTTTTGGCGCAGGCGAATCAGCATCGGCCGTCGGTGTTGGTGGTCGACTCCATTCAGGTATTGCACAGCGAGCAGGTAAGTTCGGCGCCCGGCAGTGTTTCTCAGGTACGAGAGTGTGCCGCGGCGTTGACGCGCTTTGCCAAGCAGACCAATACGGTGTTGATTATGGTAGGGCATGTGACCAAGGACGGCGCGCTGGCGGGGCCGAAGGTGCTGGAGCACATCATTGATTGCTCGATTATGTTTGAAGGGGGTAGCGATAGTCGTTATCGCACCCTGCGCGGCCATAAAAACCGCTTTGGCGCGGTGAATGAGCTGGGTGTGTTTGCCATGACCGAGCAGGGTCTGAAAGAGGTTAAGAATCCGTCGGCGATTTTTTTGAATCGCGGTGACGTTCAGGCGGCAGGCAGTGTGGTGATGGTGGTGTGGGAGGGCACTCGTCCTCTGTTGGTAGAAATCCAGGCCTTAGTCGATGAAAGTAATTACGGCAATCCACGCCGTGTTGCGGTGGGGCTGGAGCAGAACCGCTTGGCGATGTTACTGGCGGTGCTCCACCGTCACGGAGGATTGCAGCTCGGCGATCAGGACGTGTTCGTCAATGTGGTTGGTGGCGTCAAGGTGCTGGAAACCGGGGCGGATCTGGCGCTGTTGTTCGCCATCGTATCGAGTTTTCGCGATCGCGCCTTGCCTGAAGACTTGGTCGTTTTTGGTGAGGTGGGCTTGTCGGGGGAAATTCGTCCTGTGCCCAGTGGGCAGGAGCGCCTGCAAGAAGCTAAAAAGCACGGCTTTAGCCGTGCTATCGTGCCCAAGGCGAATGCTCCTCGCGGCGATATCGCAATTGATGTCGTCGCGGTTAGCACGCTTGCCGAGGCCATCGAGGCAATGTAATGCGGCCTTGCTGCGGCGCCTTTAGAACAGCTCTATCGGCTCGCCGCTGTCTTCTCCATAAGGACTGCTGCCACCACCGCTGGTGTTAATGGTAGTGGGCGCATTCTCTGCCCGGAAGTATTCAAAGATTGCATTGCTCTGCCCCGGCGCGGCCAGGGTGCCGGTTTCCGGGTCAATACGCACCGACACGATACCCTCGGGTTGTTTTAGGTAGCGCTCTTCGCGGCCCTGCAATGCGACTTTCATGTAGTCGATCCAGATTGGTAGGGCAACAGAACCGCCGTACTCGCGGCGACCCAGCTTCTGGTTTTGGTCGAAGCCCACCCATGTGGAGGTCACCACGCCGCTGCTGTAGCCGGAGAACCAGGCGTCGGTTGGCCCGTTTGTCGTTCCCGTCTTCCCGGCTGCATCGCCGCGCTTTAGCACTCGGGCCTTGCGGCCGGTACCGCGCGATATAACGTCCTTGAGAATGCTGTCGATAAGGAAGACAACTTCCTCGTCGACCACCCTCTCTGCCAGATCCTGCGGGCCAGCGGCGCTGTCTGCATGAAGGTCATCCAAAGAATCTGCCTCCATGCTATCGATGTCGCCGAGACTGTCCAGGCCGGCTTCGCAGTTGCGGCAGGCGACTTTTGGTTCGGCGCGGTAAAGGGTGTTGCCATCGCGGTCGATGATTTGCTCTATCAACCACGGCGATACCTTATAGCCGCCGTTGGCAAACGCGGCGTAACCGGTAACCACGTCAAGTGGCGTTAGCGAGTGGCTGCCCAGCGCAAGAGAGAGGTCCCTTGGGAGGGTGCGGCCGTCGAAACCAAAGCGGGAGACGTAGTCGATGGCAGTATTGATTCCCAGCTCTCGCAAAAGTCGAATCGATACCAGGTTCCTGGACAGGTACAAGGCTTTGCGCAGTCGCATCGGGCCGTTAAATTTGCCGTTGGAATTGCTCGGGCGCCACGTTCCCCCCAGCGAAGCGTCGTCGAATACGATGGGGGCATCATTGATGATGCTCGCTGGTGTAAAGCCATTGGCCAGTGCAGCGGTGTAGATAAAGGGTTTAAAAGCCGAGCCTGGTTGCCGGGCAGCCTGAGTGGCGCGGTTGAATGAGCTTCGCTGATAGCTGTAGCCGCCTACTAAGCTGAGAATGGCGCCGGTGTCTGCGTCCAGTGAAACCAGGGCTCCCTGAATGGCGGGTAGCTGTGAAAAAATCCAACGCTTGGGGAGTGATGAACTCATGCGTAGTCTGACAACGTCGCCAGGGGCGATAAGTTCATCTACGGATTCCACTTCGTAGCTATTTCGGTCTTCATTAATATAACGAACGCTGCCGGCAAAACCCTGTTCCCAGTTAAGGGTGGTTTGCTCGCCGGTGGCGAGTAAGAACGTTGCGCTCTGGCTCTCTATGTGGAGAACAAGGGCCGGGTGCCAGGGGCCGATGGCGCCGATGTCGCGAAGCTTGTCGCTAAAATGCTCGCGCTGTTGTTCGTTGATATCGGCGGGGAGTGGCCACTGTTGTTCAGGGCCCCGGTATCCGTGGCGACGATCGTATTCGATTACGCCGTTTATAACGGCTTGGTTTGCGGCAGTTTGAAGGGTGCTGTCGACGCTGGTGATAACGCTGTAGCCGTTTTCATAGGCATCGCGGCCATAGCGTTTCAGCATTTCGACGCGGACCATTTCGGCGGCGTAAGCGGCACTGACGTCGAGTTGCGTGCCGTGTCGGCGGGCGGTGATGTTTTGCTGTTTTGCGGCTTGGTAGTCGGCTTGGTTGATATAGCCCAGCGCAAACATTCGGCCGAGAATCCAGTTTCGGCGAATCCGGGCTCGCTCCGGGTTGGCAACGGGGTTGTAGGCCGATGGCGCTTTGGGTAGGCCAGCGATCATTGCCATTTGGGCAAGGCTGAGTTCCTTGATGGACTTACCGTAATAGGTTTGTGCAGCGGCCTCAATGCCGTAGGAATGGTTGCCGAGAAAGATTTTGTTGAGGTAAAGCTCGAGAATGTCGCCTTTACTGAGTTTGCGCTCTATTTCGATGGCGAGAAAAATTTCGGTGAATTTACGCGTAAAGGTGCGCTCTTGGCTCAAAAAGTAGTTCTTTGCGACTTGCATGGTAATGGTCGAGCCGCCAGTTTGAATGCTGCCGCTGGTGATCAACTGCGATGCAGCGCGCAGCAAGCTGGTGAGGTCGACGCCGCGGTGTTGGTAAAAACGGTCGTCCTCGGCGGCCAGAAAGGCCTTGATGAATGTGTCGGGAACTTCTTGAATGCTAACCGGTGAACGGCGTTTTTCGCCGAATTCACCGATAATCTGGCCGTCTCTGCTATATATACGCAGAGGTGTTTGCAGTTCGACATCGCGTAATTTCTCCGCCTCGGGTAGCCGTGGCGCTATGTACAGGAAGGCGGCGCAGAACACCATGACAGCGCCACAGGCACCAATGAGTGCTAGAAGGCTAAAAGAACGTAGTAGCGAAGTAGTGCGAGCCATATTTTTCCAGTTATGCCAATGGGCTTTTAAAACGCGGACAATAGGATACCCAAATCTGTGACACTATCCGGGTATTTTTTTCATAACTATTTGCGCAATGGTATACACTGGTATTTAATCTTGCATATAAGAATTCGCCCTAAGTCCACGATGTAAATAGGAAAATAACAGTGCTAGATGGCTTGTTAGGCGGTCAAAAATCTCGCAACTTGCTCGGTGTCGATATCAGCTCCAGTGCGGTAAAAGTGCTGGAGTTGAGTCGCAGCGGGGAAAAACTTCGCGTTGAAAGCTACGCCGTAATGTCGCTGCCGCCTCAATCCGTGGTTGAAAAAAATGTGGTTGAGGTTGAAGCCGTCGGTGAAATCATTAAGGCCGTATACAACCGTTCGCGGAGCAAGGTGACCAAGGCCGCGGCCGCTGTGCCGGGGTCTGCGGTCATTACCAAAATGCTGCGAATGCCCGCCGATATGAATGATAACGCCATGGAGGCGCAGATCTCCCTGGAAGCTGATCAATACATCCCGTATCCGCTCGATGAGGTGGCGTTGGACTTCGAAGTTGTCGATGTCGCCGAGGACGAGCCGGAGCAGGTCGAAGTGATGCTGGTGGCCTGCCGTCGGGACAACGTCGATAGCCGCGTTGAAGCGCTGGAGATCGGTGGTTTAGAGCCGAAGGTGATGGATGTTGAGGCCTACGCGGTGGAGCGCAGCTTCGAGCTGATGGCTCCGCAGATTGGCGTGGACGAAAATACCGTTGTCGCAATTGTCGACATCGGCGCGAGCATGACCTCGCTAAGCGTGATCGTCGATGGTGAGACGGTATACACGCGCGACCAATTGTTCGGGGGGCGTCAGCTCACCGAGGAAATTCAGCGTCGCTACGGCTTGAGTGCCGAAGAGGCGGGGTTGGCGAAGAAGCAGGGCGGCTTGTCTGATGACTACGACAGTGAGGTGCTGGCGCCATTTAAAGAAGCCGCTATTCAGCAGGTTTCGAGGTCTTTGCAATTTTTCTTTTCGGCGAGCCAATACAGTGCTGTTGATACTATTTTGCTCGCCGGCGGCGTTGCCGCGATGCAGGGCTTGGCTGAAATGGTCGAAGAGCGCCTGGGTGTGAATACGGTGGTTGCGAATCCCTTTGCCAATATGGCGATTGCCTCAGGAGTCGATGCCATGCGCTTGAGTAATGATGCTCCTGCCATGCTGGTGGCTTGCGGTTTGGCGCTGAGGAGTTTCGACTGATGGCGAATATTAACCTTTTGCCCTGGCGTGAAGAGCGCCGCCAGCTAATCAAGAAGCAGTTTTTGATTATTCTGGGTGCCTCGATGGCGGTTGCCGCACTGCTGATCATGCTGACGATGAGCATTTTTAACAGTGCCATTAGCGGCCAGGAAGGCCGTAATCAGTATTTGCAGAGTCACATTACGCGCATAAATAAAGAAGTGGCCGAAATTCGTGAGTTGGAGCTGCGTCGTCAGCAGTTGCTTGATCGAATGAATATTATTCAAAACCTGCAGGGCACACGTCCGCTGATTGTGCGGGTGTTTGATGAGATGGTTCGCACCTTGCCTGACGGCTTGTTTTTCACCTCTGTCGTTCGCTCTGGTAGCCGCATTGATGTTGAGGGCATTGCTGAGTCGAATAACCGCGTGTCGAGCCTGATGCGCAAGCTGGATGCTTCCAGCTGGTTTTCTGAGCCGAACCTTACGGCGGTGAAGGCTGCGGAGGAATACGGTGATCAGGCGAGCAACTTCAAGCTCTCCTTCCGTATCAGCGCCCCTTCCCCTGAGGAGGAGAAATAAGTATGGCTGTGCAGTGGCAGGAGTGGATCGACGAGGTCAAGCAGTTTGATTTCAATGATATTAACGAGGGCAATGTTGGAGCGTGGCCGGTACTGGTTCGCGCTGCGCTTTGGGTACTGGCTTTTGTGCTGGTATTGGTGGGCGGCTATTTTTACGTGATTGCCGACTTGCGGGTGGAGCTGGACAATGCCGTCGCCAAGGAAGCTAAGCTAAAAACAGAGTTTGAGAAAAAAGCATTTAAAGCGGCGAAGCTTGAACCGCTCAAAAAACAAATGGCGGAAATGGAAGAGTCATTTGGTATTTTGCTGGGGCAGCTGCCGGCCGATACCGAGGTGCCAGGCCTGCTTGAGGATATGACCGAAAAAGCCGTGGATAACGGCTTGGAAATCGACAGCATCAAGCTGCAGCCAGAGCGTACGCAAGAGTTTTATATTGAGCTGCCCATAGCCATTGAGGTGGAGGGCACTTACCACGATTTGGCGGCCTTTGTGAGCGGTATTGCGAGCTTGCCACGAATCGTGACGCTCCATGATTATAAAATCAAAACGAACAAACAGCTTGGCTCTCAAAGCATGTCGATCACCGCGAAGACTTATCGCTACAAAGAAATTGACGGGGGATCGTAATGAGATATTTACGGCTCGCCATACCCGTGTTGTCCACGACGCTCTTTGCATGCAGCAACAGCGGACAATATGCCGATATAGATGCCTTTGTTGCCGAAAAACGTGCAGCGCCGAGTGGTGTTATTGAGCCGATTCCCGCTCTGAAGGCTTATCGTGCTTTTACTTACACCGCGTCTGGCTTGCGTGGCCCCTTCACGCAACCCGTGGACGTCAAAGAGATTGCGCGACTGGAAGCGTCCTCCAATGTGAAGCCCAATCTAGAGCGTGAGCGAGAGTATTTAGAAAGTTTCTCTATTGATTCACTGAAAATGGTCGGCACCGTGCGCTTGAATAAGGTGTTGTGGGCACTGATGAAAACCCCGGATGGCGGTGTGCACCGAGTCAAAGAGAGTAATTATTTGGGCCGCAACCACGGCAAGATTATGAAAGTTGGCGACAACTTTATTTCAGTTGTTGAAATTGTTTCCACCGGTGGAGAAGGCTGGGTGGAGAGGCCGCGCTCTTTAGAACTGAGTAGCGGCAAGTGAGAATTCGAGAGGCGGAGAGATTCATGAAAACCGGAACGCAGAAGCACCTCGCCGTGCAGTACATGGCGCGAGGTCATCGCGCACTTATGGGCCAGTGTTTACTGCTGATATCCCTGCTCGCGTCGGCCGCTGTGTCGGCATCGAATCTAACTGATGTGGAATTCAATGCCCTGGAAGGCGGTCGCTTTGAAGCGCGCTTCCAGTTTGATGGCGCCGCACCGGAAGTGAAGGGCTACACCATTGAAAAGCCCGCGCGCATTGCATTGGACTTAATTGGTGCAAAGAACCAGCTCGACCAGAAAAAATTTCCGCTGGCGTATGACAATGCCAGCAGTGCCATTGTGCTGGAGGGTCGGGATCGCACCCGCGTCGTACTGAATCTCGTCAGCCTGGCGCCCTACGAAACGCGAGTGGAAGGGAACGAGTTGGTCGTTGCGGTAGGTGGTGGCGGCAGCAAGGCCTATCTCAAAGAAAAGTATAACAACCCTGTTTTGTCGATGGCTGAAGCCGCACCTGAAGCGAGCGGCAATCGCATCACTGACCTGGATTTTCGCCGCGGCGATGCCGGTGAAGGCCGTTTGGTCATTAAGCTGGCTGACGACAAGGCGGACATTAATGTCTTTGTCGAAGGTCCGCGAATCAAAATTGATTTTAGTGGTGTAGCACTCCCAGAGAGTCTCCAGCGGCGTTTCGATGTGGCTGATTTCGCCACGCCGGTTAAGTTGATAGACGCGCGCATGGGGGAGAAGGGCGCGAAATTATCGCTCGATGCGCGTGGAGAGTATGACTATCTCGCCTACCAAACCGACAATGAGTATGTGGTTAGCGTCAAGCCGCTGACAAAAGCCGAGGTGGAAGAGCGTCGCAAAGAGTTTGCCTTTGTCGGTGAAAAACTATCACTCAACTTCCAGGATATTGAGGTGCGCTCGGTTCTACAGCTGATAGCCGACTTCACTGAGCTCAACCTGGTGGCCAGTGACACTGTAAAAGGAAATATCACCCTGCGTTTGCAGAATGTGCCTTGGGATCAGGCTCTGGAATTAGTTCTGAAAACAAAGGGTTTGGACAAGCGCCAAGTTGGCAACGTGCTGATGGTGGCGCCTGCGGCTGAGATCGCCGAGCGAGAGCGTCAGGAAATTGAGGCGCAGAAACAGGTCGAGGAGCTGGCCCCGCTGCAGAGTGAATTTATTCGTATTCGCTATGCCGATGCTGCAGAGCTCTTCAAACTATTTAAAAATGAGAGTGATGGCGACGGTGGTAGCGGCGAAGGTTCTGCCAAGAGCATTTTGTCGCCACGCGGGAATGTTATCGTTGATGAGCGCACCAATTCGCTGCTGATAACTGAGACTGCGGATCGACTTGAAGAGTTTCGCCGTTTGGTGGCGCTGATTGATGTGCCGGTGCGCCAAGTACAAATCGAGGCACGTATTGTTCGCGCTTCGTCGGACTTCGATCGCGCCCTGGGTGTGCGTTGGGGTGGCGCCTATGTGAAGCAGAAAGGCAATGAAATTTATTCTGCAAATGGTGATTTGGAGAGCGATCAGGCCACGCGGAATAACTTTGTCGACGCCTTGGTCAGTGGCTCAAGCAGCTTCGATGCGGTGCCTGGCTTGGTGACTGACTTGGGGGTTCCGGGTGCGGCGGGCTCTTTTGCCTTGGGTTATATCGGCTCAGATGTATTGCTGAATTTGGAGCTTTCTGCACTGGAGTCAAAGGGCCGGGGTGAGGTTGTCTCCCAGCCGCGTATCGTTACTGGCGACAAAGAGCCCGCCATCATTAAAGCGGGTACCGAAATTCCCTACCCGGAGAGTTCGGCCAGTGGCGAAACGACAATTGCTTTCAAAGAAGCGGTACTGAAGCTGGATGTGACGCCAATTATTACGCCTGACGATCGAATTATTATGGATTTGATCATTAATCAGGATACGGTAGGGGACCTAGTGATCGCGACCGGCCTCGGCGGTCAGGTGCCGACGATTGATACTACCGAATTGCAGACGCGCGTTTTGGTCAGCAATGGGGAAACCGTTGTTTTGGGCGGCGTCTACGATCAGCTCGATGTTGAAACCGAAACGAAGGTACCCTTCCTGGGCGACATCCCCTTCCTGGGGCGCCTGTTTAAATCTACCAGTGTGACTCGCGAGAAGCAGGAAACACTTATTTTTATTACTCCACGGATACTCGCGGACAGTTTGATAGATTGATGGAGCAATGCGGAAAACGGAAGTTATATATTTAGTCGGGCCAATGGGGGCAGGGAAGAGCACCATTGGTAAGCTGCTGGCTGACAGCTTGAGCATGGAATTCTACGACGTCGATCGAGAGATTGAAGAGCGCGCTGGGGTAGACATACCCTGGATATTCGACATGGAAGGCGAGGAGGGCTTTCGCGAGCGCGAGGCGCAGATGCTTAGCGACCTCAGTGAAAGTCCCGGAGCGGTAGTTTCTACTGGCGGTGGTGCGGTGCTGCGCGATGATAATCGCGCATTGATGATGACACGGGGCACGGTTGTTTACCTTCGCACCTCGGTTGATGAACAAATTCGGCGCACAGCGAAAGACCGCAAGCGGCCCTTGCTCCAACAGGGCAACCCAGAGGAGACGCTTAGGCGCTTGATGGCCGAAAGAGAGCCCCTCTATTTGCAGTTGGCCGACTACAGTATTACTACTGATCAGCGAAGCCCGCGCACAGTAGTGCAAGAATTGGTTGAAAAAATTCGCAGCGGCGACCTGTCGTCGTGATGCTGATATAATTTCCCGCCTACCTATTTTCACTAACAATATCGGGCAATTCCATGAAGCAGCTTCAGGTGTCGCTGGGTGAGCGCAGCTACCCTATTTTCATTGGTCGCGATTTACTGGCCGGCGGAGGCCTGGACTGGCAGCGTTACATAGGTGGCAAGCAGGCTTGTGTTGTTAGCAATGACCGCGTGGCTCCTCTCTACCTCGATGCGGTTACTAATCAGCTGGAAGGCAAGCAGCTCTCCACGGTGGTTCTGCCCGACGGCGAGGCGAATAAGACGCTGGGTGTCATGGCCACCGTTTTTGATCGTCTACTCACCGATAACCACAACCGCAGCACTACGTTGATCGCCCTGGGTGGCGGTGTCGTAGGAGATATGTGCGGGTTTGCCGCAGCGAGTTACCAGCGAGGCGTCGCTTTTATTCAGCTGCCAACCACGCTGCTAGCGATGGTTGACTCCTCTGTCGGAGGGAAGACGGGTGTTAATCATCCGCTCGGTAAAAACATGATTGGTGCCTTTCACCAGCCTGAGTGTGTGGTAGCCGATCTGAGCTTGTTGGACAGCTTGCCCGAGCGCGAATACGCGGCGGGTATCGCTGAGATCATCAAGTATGGACTCATCTGCGATGCGCCTTTCTTTGCGTGGTTAGAGCAAAATATCGATGCGCTTATGGCTCGCGATGGCGAGGCCTTGGCTGAGGCAGTGTTTCGCAGTTGTGAAAACAAAGCGAAAGTGGTCGCTGAAGACGAGAGAGAGGGCGGGCGCCGCGCTATCTTGAATCTCGGGCATACTTTCGGCCACGCAATAGAAACCGCCGAAGGCTACGGAAGTTGGCTGCACGGTGAGGCGGTTGCCGCGGGAATGTCGCTAGCAATGGCCTTGTCAGTATCGCTGGGATGGTTGGATGCAGACGTATTGCACCGCGGCAATGCGCTGATGGTGAAGGCTGGCCTGCCGATATCGCCCCCGCCAGTGATGAATGTGGCGCAGTTCCTGCAGCTGATGGGCCGCGACAAGAAGGTGATAGATGGACGCTTGCGCCTAGTGCTGTTGCAAGGCCTGGGTGAAGCGGTGGTTACCGAGGCGGCGACTCCGGAGCAAATCGCGCAGATATTGGTCGATGCAGGTGTTCAGTCATAAGATTTTTGGCTGAAAATTGAGCAATTTTGGGCCGGCGTTTGTCCGGCTTGCTGCATACGTGTAGAATGTCCCTCCTTTTTTCGGGTACGCAAGCGTGCGCCGAGCTGTCATTTCGACTATCTGCTTGTTTTTCTTATATATTTTGTGAGAGTCGTTTTATGAGTACAGGCCTGTACAGACCTGAAGATGTGCGCGACAACTGTGGTTTTGGGCTAATTGCCCACATGCAGGGCACTGCTAGCCACGAATTGTTGAAGACTGCCATCGAATCACTGACCTGCATGACTCACCGCGGTGGTATCGCGGCAGATGGCAAAACCGGTGATGGCTGTGGTTTGCTGTTGAAGAAGCCGGACAGTTTTCTGCGCCAAGCGGCCCGCGACGCCTTTGGCGGCGAGCTGACCGAGTTATATGGTATCGGCCAAATCTTTTTAAGTCAGGACGAAGGCAAGGCAGCGGCTGCGCGCGCGACTCTTGAAAAGATCCTTGGCGAAAACGGCCTGCAACAAGCGGGCTGGCGCCCTGTGCCGGTCGATTCGTCAGTGTGTGGCGACATCGCCTTGGCAAGCCTGCCACGCATTGAGCAGCTGTTTATCAATGTTGAAGGCCTGACTGCCCAAGAGCTGACCACGCGCCTGTTTATTGTGCGTCGCCAAGTCGAAATGGCACTGGCTGAAGACAGTGAGTTTTACATTTGCAGCCTTTCCGCCGATGTCGTGTCATACAAAGGCTTGGTCATGCCGGTGGATTTGCCCCATTTCTACCTCGACCTTGCCAACCCAGAGTTGGAAACAGGGATTTGCGTTTTCCACCAGCGCTTCTCTACCAACACCATGCCGCGCTGGCCCTTGGCTCAGCCGTTCCGCATGCTGGCTCACAATGGTGAAATCAATACCGTTGAGGGTAACCGCAACTGGGCGGATGCGCGCACCAAGAATTTCAGCAGCCCCCGCATTCCCGATGTAGAGTCTCTGGCGCCCTTGGTTAATCGCACGGGCTCAGACTCGTCAAGCCTGGATAATATGCTGGAGCTGTTGGTGGCCGGGGGGATGGACCTGTTCCGTGCCGTTCGCATGTTGGTACCACCTGCTTGGCAAAATATTGAACACATGGATGCCGACTTGAAGGCATTCTACGAATATAACTCCATGCATATGGAGCCGTGGGATGGCCCCGCGGGTTTGGTAATGACCGACGGCCGCTACGCGGTATGTATGTTGGACCGCAACGGTTTGCGTCCGTCCCGTTGGGTAATTACCAAAAATGGCTTCATCACCGTTGCCTCTGAAATTGGCACCTACGGCTACCAGCCGGATGATGTTGTTGCCAAGGGGCGCGTCGGGCCGGGACAGATTCTGGTTGTCGATACCGAAACTGGCGAAGTCCTGCACACGAAAGATGTCGATGAGCGGCTGAAAAGTGCCCACCCCTACAAGCAGTGGTTGCGTGACAACGCTAACCGCCTGCAAGAGCAGCTCGGCCAGGGCAATCGCCCGGCGTTGCCCGAAGCGGATCACTTGGAGAGCCTACAAAAATATTTCCAGGTAAGCTTTGAAGAGCGCGAGCAAGTGCTGTCACCTCTTGCCGATAGCGGCAACGAAGCCGTCGGCTCGATGGGTGATGACACACCAATGGCAGTGCTTTCGCGCAGCGAGCGGTCGCTGTACGACTACTTCCGGCAAAAATTCGCCCAGGTTACCAATCCGCCCATTGACCCGCTTCGCGAATCTATCGTGATGAGTCTGGAGACGTTGCTGGGCGCCGAGCAAAATGTTTTCGAGCAAACGGCCGATCACGCTGACCGCTTGATTCTAAGCAGCCCGGTTTTGTCACCAGACAAGTTTGACCGATTGATGGCGGTAGACTCGCCACGTTATCCGCGGGTAACCATCGACCTTTGCTACGACCCTGCAGAGAAGAACCTGCAGCAAGCCGTTCGCGATGTGGCGGCGGCGGCAGAAGACGCCGTGCGCGGTGGTGATGTGATTCTTGTGTTGAGCGACCGCGCTGTGGAGCCCGGCCTGTTGACCGTGCACAGCTTGCTGGCCACCGGTGCGGTTCACCACCACTTGATCAAGCAAGGCCTGCGCTGCGATGCCAACCTGGTGATCGAAAGTGGTAGCGCTCGCGATTCTCACCAAATGGCCTGTCTGTTCGGTTTTGGTGCCACCGCCGTCTACCCCTATATGTCTTTTGCTGTACTGAGCGACATGCTGAGCAGCGGAGAAATTCTCGGTGACGAGCAAACAACCTACGAAAATTACGTTAAAGGCATTAACAAAGGCCTGCTGAAGATCATGTCGAAAATGGGGATTTCATCGATCTCCTCATACCGTGGTGCGCAGCTCTTTGAGGCCGTCGGCCTCGACGACGACGTGATTAATAGTTGCTTCAAAGGCGTGGCCAGCCGTATCGCCGGTGTCAACTTTGCTCAGCTTCAGCAAGATCAGGAAGCCCTGGCGACCATCGCCTGGCTGCCGCGCAAGCCTATCGATCAGGGCGGCTTGCTCAAGTACGTTCACGGCAAGGAATACCACGCCTTCAACCCAGACGTGGTGATGCGTCTGCAAGAAGCGGTTAAGAGTGGTAACTACGCCGACTGGAAAAAGTACGCGGAGCTGGTGAATACACGTCCGGTTGCTACCCTGCGCGACCTGTTGGATTTCAGCGATGACGTCGCCCCCATCCCGCTTGACGAAGTTGAGCCCGCAGAGAAAATTCTCAGCCGCTTTGATTCCGCGGGTATGTCGTTGGGTGCATTGAGCCCCGAGGCTCATGAAGCACTAGCGGCGGCGATGAACCGCCTGGGTGCGCGCTCAAACTCCGGCGAAGGTGGTGAAGACCCCGCCCGCTTCGGCACTGAGCGCGTTTCAAAAATTAAGCAGATCGCATCGGGCCGCTTTGGTGTTACGCCTCACTATTTGGTGAATGCCGAAGTACTGCAAATTAAAGTCGCCCAAGGCGCCAAGCCCGGTGAGGGCGGTCAGCTGCCGGGTGGCAAGGTCAATGCCTTGATCGCGCGCTTGCGCCATTCAGTACCGGGTGTAACGCTGATTTCACCACCGCCTCACCACGATATTTACTCTATCGAGGACTTGGCTCAGCTGATTTTCGACCTCAAGCAGGTGAATCCGCAGGCGTTGGTGTCGGTGAAGCTGGTATCTGAGCCCGGTGTGGGTACCATCGCTGCCGGTGTGGCGAAGGCCTATGCGGACCTGATCACTATTTCCGGTTACGACGGTGGTACGGCGGCGAGCCCGATTACATCTATCCGTTATGCTGGCTCACCTTGGGAGCTTGGCCTGGCAGAAGCTCAGCAAACACTGCGTGGCAATGGCCTGCGCGGTAAAGTGCGGGTGCAAACCGACGGCGGCCTGAAGACCGGCCTGGATGTGGTGAAAGCGGCCATCCTCGGCGCAGAGAGTTTCGGCTTTGGTACCACGCCGATGGTGGCTCTGGGTTGTAAATACCTCCGTATCTGTCACTTAAATAACTGTGCTACCGGGGTTGCGACTCAGGACGAGCGCCTGCGTGACGACCACTTTATTGGCACTGTTGAAATGGTGATGAACTTCTTCAAGTTCGTCGCAGAAGAAACGCGCGAGTGGATGGCGCAGATTGGCGTGCGCAGCATGGATGAGCTGATCGGTCGCACCGACTTGCTGGTGCAGAAAGATGGCGAGACGGAAAAGCAGGGACTGTTGGACCTGTCGCCAATTCTTCACAAAGATGCCGATGCTGAAGGTCAGCCGGAGTTCTGCCAAGTTGCCCTCAACGAGCCCTTCGATAAAGGCGAAAAAGCCGAAGCGATGGTGGCGGCTGTATTGTCCGCTATCGAAGCAAAATCGGGCGGCGAGTACAGCTTCCACGTCAATAACTGTGACCGGTCCATAGGTGCGCGGATATCCGGTGAAATTGCCAAGCGTCACGGCAACCTGGATATGGAAGATGCACCGATTGTATTGCGCTTGGAGGGTACCGCTGGCCAGAGCTTTGGTGTTTGGAACGCTGGCGGCCTGCATATGTACCTCGAAGGCGATGCCAACGACTACGTTGGTAAAGGTATGGCGGGCGGTAAGCTGGTGATATACCCCCCGCGTGGCAGTGCCTTTGCCAGCCAGGAAACGTCTATTGTCGGCAACACCTGCCTTTACGGCGCGACCGGCGGTAAGTTGTTTGCGGCAGGTACAGCTGGTGAGCGTTTCGCGGTGCGTAACTCGGGTTCTCATGCGGTTATTGAGGGTGCTGGCGACCACTGCTGTGAATACATGACCGGTGGTAACGTCACCGTGTTAGGCAACACCGGGGTGAACTTTGGTGCGGGTATGACGGGCGGTTTCGCCTATGTGCTCGACGAAGAGAACACCTTCGTAGATCGCTATAACAGTGAATTGGTGGAGATCTGCCGGATCACCTCTGAGCCACTGGAAGCTTACCGCGCTCATTTGCGCGGCAATATCGAAGAGTTTGTTGAGGAAACAGGCAGTGCCTGGGGCCAGCATATTCTCGATAATTTCGACGACTACATCGGCAAGTTCTGGATGATCAAGCCAAAAGCAGCAAGCCTCAGCCGCCTGCTGGAAACCACCAGACGGCGTCCGGAATAAATAGCCGCGTAGCGAAGAGGTAAAAGATATGGCTGAACGTTTGCAGAATACATTTCAGTTTCTTGATGTGGGGCGCCAAGACCCCAGCAAGAAAGATATGGTGCAGCGCCGCGAGGCTTTTGTAGAAATTTACGAGCCTTACAAAGAAGAGGAAGTTCAGCATCAGGCGCACCGTTGCCTGAGCTGTGGCAACCCTTACTGCGAGTGGAAGTGCCCGGTACATAACTTTATTCCCAACTGGTTAAAGTTGGTGAGTGAGGGCAATTTGTTTGAAGCGGCGGAATTGAGCCACCAGACAAACAGCTTGCCGGAAGTGTGTGGACGCGTGTGTCCGCAAGACCGCCTGTGCGAGGGTGCCTGTACCCTGAACGACGGCTTCGGTGCAGTAACCATCGGCTCAACGGAAAAATACATTACCGACACCGCGTTGGAACTGGGCTGGCGCCCGGATATGTCCAAGCGTGTATGGACTGACAAAAAAGTTGCCGTCATTGGCGCAGGACCCGCGGGCATTGGTTGTGCCGACGTTCTGGTGCGTGCCGGCGTGAAGCCCGTAGTGTTTGATCGCTACCCTGAGATCGGTGGCTTGCTGACCTTTGGTATTCCCGAGTTCAAGCTTGAAAAATCTGTGGTGCAGCGTCGTCGTCGCGTGCTGGAAGAAATGGGCGTGGAGTTCCGCCTGAATACCGACATCGGCACCGACATCACCATGGAGCAGCTGCTGGCCGATTACGATGCCGTGTTCATGGGAATGGGTACCTACAAGTACATGAAGGGCGGTTTCCCGGGCGAAGACTTGGAAGGCGTTTACGACGCATTGCCGTTCTTGGTGTCTAACGTCAATCGCAACATGGGTTGGGAAAAGGATGCCGGTGACTTCATTAGCGTCAATGGTAAGCGCGTGGTCGTACTCGGTGGCGGTGATACCGCGATGGACTGTAACCGCACGTCGATCCGTCAAGGTGCGCAAAGCGTAACCTGTGCCTACCGCCGCGACGAAGAAAATATGCCTGGCTCGCGCCGCGAGGTGCAAAACGCGCGTGAAGAGGGCGTGGAGTTCTTGTTCAATCGCCAACCTGTTGCCATTGTTGGCAATGGCAAAGTTGAAGGCGTAAAAGTGGTAACCACTCAACTGGGTGAGCCTGATGAGAATGGCCGCCGCCGCCCGGAAGCGATTCCCGGTAGTGAAGAAATTATTCCTGCCGATGTGGTCTTGGTTGCCTTTGGTTTCCAGCCGAATCCACCAGAGTGGTTGAAAGATCAGCAGGTCGAGCTGGAGTCCTGGGGCGGCGTGAAGGCGCCCGAGCAACAATTGTTTAAATTCCAGACCACAAACCCCAAAGTGTTTGCTGGGGGTGATATGGTACGCGGTTCCGATTTGGTGGTAACTGCAGTCTGGGAAGGTCGTCAAGCTGCAGAAGGTATTCTCGACTACCTGAAAGTATAGCCAACGACGGACGCCGAGCCCGGTTGTAGCAGCATTGCTGTGCCGACCGTGCTCGGCGTCGTCGTGTTTGAAGCAAGGTGATGGTGCCATGAGTGAATTGAAAAACGATACGTTTTTACGGGCGTTAATGCGCCAGCCGGTGGATTACACGCCGGTATGGATGATGCGTCAGGCTGGCAGATATTTGCCTGAGTATCGGGCGACACGCGGTAAAGCGGGCGATTTTCTGTCGCTTTGCAAAAACACAGAACTGGCCTGTGAAGTGACCTTGCAGCCACTGGAACGCTACCCACTCGATGCCGCCATCCTGTTCTCGGACATATTGACGATTCCCGATGCCATGGGCCTGGGGCTGTACTTTGAAACCGGAGAAGGCCCGCGCTTTCGCAAAACGGTGCGCAGCATGGCTGACGTAGAGGCGCTGCCCGTTGTCGATGGTGAAAACGACCTGACCTATGTCTGTGACGCCGTGCGGGCGATCCGCAGCGCCCTCAATGGTCGCGTGCCGCTTATCGGCTTTTCTGGCAGCCCGTGGACCCTGGCTACCTATATGGTAGAAGGGGGCGGCTCGAAAGATCACGGGCGTTGCAAGGCGCTGGCGTTCGATGAACCGGAAACCATGCACGCCCTGCTGGACAAGCTGGCGCAGAGCGTTACTGCTTATTTGAATGACCAGATTCGCGCCGGCGCACAAGCGGTGCAGATCTTTGATACCTGGGGCGGCGCATTAGGCCACCGCGCCTACCAAGAGTTTAGCCTGCGTTATATGAAGCAGATCGTCGACGGCTTGATCAAAGAGCACGACGGCCGTGCCGTACCCGCAATTCTGTTCACCAAAAATGGTGGCCAGTGGCTGGAAAGTATGGCCGATACCGGCGCCAATGCACTGGGCCTGGACTGGACGACGGATATTGGCGTGGCGCGCAAACGGGTTGGCGACAAAGTAGCGCTGCAGGGCAATATGGACCCCGCTATGCTGCGCGCCTCACCCAAGCGAATTCGTGAAGAAGTAGCGACGATTCTCGCCGAGTATGGCAGTGGTGTGGGCCATGTTTTCAACTTGGGCCACGGTATTACGCCAGAGGTGGATCCCGAACATGCGGGGGCCTTTATCAACGCCGTTAGAGAGCTGTCGCCGGAATACCACCGCTAAACAGAGCATAAAAAACCACGCCAAGCGTGGTTTTTTATGGCCGCCTTGTGCCGGCTCAGTGCTCAGGGCATAACCTCAACAAAATGCCGCCAGCGGTTCTGTAAGCCGATTAACCACGCCGGAGCGCCTTCCCCGGTACCGGAGAATTCCAGCTCTGGGTAGTGCGCGGTCACGCGGTTTAGGGCGCTCTGCTCGCGACTACCCGCATCGATCATTAGCAGGTGTCGTCCGCTACTCAGGGCTTGTTCAAAGCGCTTGAAGTCGTGGTGAGGCTCCTGAATACCGAATAAGCCCCCTTCCCAGGTGAAAAAACCCAGAACCACGATTGCCAGAAAAACAAAGGGTGTCCAGCCGGCAATGTGCGTTACCCCAGTATAGTGAGCGCTTGCTAACACAAGGGCGAAGCCACCTAAGCCGATGAGTGCTCCGCGTTGCATGGCAAACACAACATCTTTGCGCAGCACCGCCTCCACGTCGTTGAGTTTACGCTGAGCGACACCACTATCATCGTGGCTGAGTACATGAATTTGAGGACGAGACAGGCCGTTCTCTTCCAGGTCGTGTTCAATGGCGGCTAACTTGTCGAGATTGTCCGCCAGAAAGAAATATCTTTTCATTGACTGCTCCCAATCTTATTCGCGGCGAGTACGCCGAATGTGTTAAACCGCTGACACCTCGGTTGTGCTCAATGTAAGTGTAGCAGTACCTACATTACGCGCTTGGCACGCGCTTGGCTCTACTTATGGCGAATCCGTCTAGCGCGGGTTGGCCAAATTTCGATCAGTTATATTACGCAGGGCGGGAAGGTATACTGGCCACCGGAATAGTTGGAGAAAAGAACATGTCGGACGTCGCGGCGGCTAAGACGCAAATAGTGGCAGAAGTGAGTGACTGGCTGGACTCGGTGGTGATTGCTCAGCAGTTGTGCCCCTTTGCGGCGAAGCCCAGGCAGCAGGGAAGCATTCGCATCGTTGTTGCCGATGAGCAAGATCCGCAGGCTGTGCTCGAACGGTGTTATGCAGAGCTGATGAAATTGGCCGACACCGATCCTGGCAAACTGGAAACCAGCCTGCTGGTGGTACCAGCATTACAAGAGAGTTTTGACGATTACTGGGAGTTTGTTGGCATTGTTGAGGACTTGCTGGAAAGCAGTCCTTGGCGCGGACAGTTTCAAGTGGCCAGTTTTCACCCCGAGTACTGTTTCGAGGGTTGCGAGGCAAGCGATCCGGCAAATTACAGCAATCGGGCGCCGTGGCCAATTCTCCACCTCTTGCGTGAGGACAGCGTAGCGGCGGCGGTGGCCAGTCACCCTGATGTCCACGGTATTCCCGAGCGCAACATGGCCCTGCTGCGGGAAATGTCAGCAGAGGCGCTGGCAGACCTGTTTCCCTGGCGCAGTCGCTAGCGCCGCAGCGTTAGCGCGGCGGAAATTGCGACCAAATTTCACCGACGGCACTGTCTATTCGCGCTTGGTTAACCTTGGGGTCTTGGTCGTCCAGCTCAATGACCAATGAGCCGCGCCAGCTCAATACTCTGCTGGACCCGTCCAATAAGTCGATAAGAATTTGCACATTGCGATTGACCTTGTCCTTGCCGAGCGGCACGCCGACAGAGGTGCTGAGGCCGAAATTTCCGGAGAAACTGCCCAGTCCAATCCCCAGTCGCGGGCTGCGGTCAATGGTATTGGCCGCCTGGGCAATGTAGTAGCGTACCAGGAAGTCAGAGCCATCCGGGCGCAGCTTATACAAGCCGGCATCCAGTCGGGTTTTCAGCGCGCTTTTCACTTGTTCGGCGATAAACGGCGAGACACTTTTGTCGGCACCGCTGTCTTCAGACCAGCTGTACTGCTGATAGCTAGCGAAGTTTGCGCGAGGATTGTAGTCGGTGCGTACATCCGTGCTGCTGCAGGCACTGACTAGCAAGGCAGTGAGCAGGCTGAGTGCAATTCGTGTGGTTGTCATGTGGAGGCCTCTTGTCGCGCTGTGCCGCGCCTAAATAGAGTATACGGTAATTAGTCCACGCTGGAGGCCATTAGTGCCCGAGCCAGCATCAGGCCAGGGCGGCACATTGTTGGTGAGCTGGGCAGCTGACTATATGGTCATTAACCAAGCCCATCGCCTGTAAATAGGCGTAGCAGATGGTGCTGCCAAAAAAGCGGAAGCCGCGTTTCTTCATGTCCTTACTAATGTTATCTGAAAGTGGCGTAGTGGCTGGGACATCGGCCAGGCTTTGCCATTGATTTTGAATCGGTCTGTGCTCAACAAAGCCCCACAGGTAGTGGGCGAAACTGCCATATTCCTGCTGTACTTCAAGAAAGCGCTGGGCGTTATTGATCGCGCTTTCTATCTTCATGCGGTTTCTAACAATCGAGGGGTCGGCCATTAAGCGTTCAATATCGGCCTGCGTAAATGCCGCCACATGCGGCGCGGAGAAATTGGCGAACAGCCTGCGATAGCCTTCGCGCTTGCGCAGTATCGTTAGCCAGTTGAGTCCGGCCTGAGCGGACTCGAGAATCAAAAACTCGAATAATTTGTGGTCGTCTCTGCAGGGTCTTCCCCACTCGTCGTCATGGTAGCGTCGATATTGTTCGTCACTGCCACACCAGTCACACACTTCGCTCACGGGGCGTCCTCAGTTAAGGTGATTGCCAGCCAGGCTGGAGCCTGTGCCATAATGTACAACGTATCAAACGTACTCATAGATTGCCGCTTTTTGGAGAGAAGGAATGAAAACAATACGGATTGTCGCCCTTGCTGCCGCCGTACTTACCCTGCTTGCCTGCGTTGAGTCTCCCACTGGGCGGCGACAAATGATGTTGTTTTCTAACGGCGAAATGTCGCAGATGGGTGTCGCGGCCTTCGATGAAATGAAGCAGAAGATGACGGTCAATCGCGATGGCAAGGTCAACGGCTATGTCACCTGTGTTGCCGATGCAATCACGGCGCGTTTACCTGCACAGTGGCGCGGCAGTTGGGAAGTGGTGGTGTTTGAGGAAAAGTCTGCCAATGCCTTTGCGCTGCCCGGTAAGAAAATTGGCGTGCATACCGGCATCTTTAGTGTCGCGAAAAATGCCGACCAGCTGGCAACCGTGCTCGGACATGAAGTCGCCCACGTCTTGGCTCACCACAGTGCAGAGAGAATGTCGTTGCAAAGCGTTACCGGCACTGGTGCTCAGCTGCTGGCGGTGTTGCTGGGCGACAGCCCACAGAAAGCCACGGTAATGGGTATGCTGGGTCTCGGTGCGCAATATGGCTTGGTTCTGCCCTACGGCCGCGCTCAGGAGTCTGAAGCCGATGTATTGGGAGTGGACCTGATGGCGCGAGCGGGCTTTAACCCGGCAGCCAGTATCGATTTATGGAAAAACATGAGCGCCGCCGGCAATGGCCAGCCGCCCGAGTTTATGTCGACCCACCCCTCTCACCAAACCCGGATTAACGACTTGCAACGCCAACAGAAAAAAGCGGCGCCGCTGTACCAGCAGGCGCGCGCTCAGGGCATTCGCCCTAATTGTGGTTGAGCTGCACGTGCCGCAAAAGGCTAAATGTTTTCGGGTGTAGGTTCTTAATCGTCGCAGCAGGCTATTTGTTGTCGCGTACAGGCCTTAATCGTCGCAGCAGGCGCTGTGATTCATGGATAGGGCCGGTGCCTCGGTATCGGGTTTGCCAATCACCTTAGCGGGAACTCCGGCGACGAGGCTGTGCGGCGGTACCGCTTTTAGTACCACGCTGCCGGCCGCTACATGGGAGCCTTCGCCAATGCGAATGTTGCCGAGGATTTTCGCTCCCGCGCTGATCAATACGCCATCTGCTACTTTGGGGTGGCGGTCGCCATGTTCCTTACCCGTTCCTCCCAGCGTCACCGACTGCATCAGCGAAACATTGTTGCCGACGACGGCGGTCTCGCCGATCACGATGCCGGTGGCGTGATCCATCAATACCCCGTGTCCGACCTTTGCGGCAGGGTGAATGTCGACACCGAACTCACAGCTTATGCGGTTCTGAAAAAACAGCGCCAATGAGCTGCGCCCCTGGCGCCACAGCCAATGGGCAACGCGGTAGGACTGCAGAGCGTGATAACCCTTAAAATACAGGAAGGGCACTGACAACAAGCTGCAGGCTGAATCGCGCTCCAGCACGGCGCATAGGTCGGCGCGCAATGCCTTGCGAATGCAGGGCTCGGCGGCAAATGCTTGGTCGATAACTTCTCGGACCAACAGGCTCGACGCGGCGGGGCTGTCCAGCATATGCGCCAAGTGATAGCTCAGGGCATCTTCAAGACGGTCGTGATTGAGTATGGTGGCGTGCAGGAAACTGGCGAGCACAGGCTCGCGTTCAACTTCTGTGGCGGTTTCCTCTCGGATACTTTGCCAAACCTTGTCGACGGGGGCGGAGCTGCTCATGGTGTTGTCATCTGTATTCATTGCTCGCCGAGTATAACGCCTACGTCTGCATTCAGCATCGTTTTGCGCTTAATTGGAGCTGGTGCATCGCCACAGCGTTTGGCCAGCGAGCTGGTACTTTCTTTCAAAAGGCGTGAGCGGGTGTTCGGCAACAAAGGTACCGAGTTCTGCGGTTCTGCCCGCTATTTTCAAGGCGTGAGCAAACTCTTGTACGTATACCGGCCAGTTGCTGCGCAGCTCGATTTGTCCACCCAGGGTTAGCAGGCTGGGAAATAAGGGCGAGCCATGCACGCGGTAACTAAGCTGTCCGGGCTTGGGCCAGGGATTGGGATATAACAAATAGTGGGCGTCGGCCTGCCAACCGGCATCGCAGGCCAGTCGCCAGAAGTCATCCACATCCGCGCGCACTAACAGGTAGTTGTCTCGGGCGCGATGGCAGTGCGAGCTATGCTTTTCGAGGCGGGCTGCGGATTTATCGATACCGATAACGGCGCAATCTGGATGGCGCTCAGCCAGTCGCCAGGTACTTTCACCGACGCCGCAGAATGAATCGATAATAAGAGGGCTGCGCTGTTGTTGCAGCCACGTATTGGCTTCGTCAAACGCCTGCTGATTGTGCTTGGCATAAGGCTTTAAAAAAGCGTGGTGAAGGTGTTTGCGCACCACCTCTTCCAAGCGCTCGTGAATGGCGATCTGGCTGCTTTCGATGCGCCGTGACTGCCGGCCATCGCTGGTTTTTTTCATGAATTGGTAACCTTGTTGGAATTGCTACCCTCTTCAAGCCCTGCGACACTGTGCGGCAATAACAACAGTGCGAGTTCGCTATGCGTCAGGATCGGCGCCCCTACTGGGTGAAGAAAAATTATCTGCGTTTCAGGCATTGGTACACCCTGCATTTTCTGCGGCCCGCCTGTGACGCGATGGGTGATTATCCCACGTTTATGAAACCCTGGTATATCTCCATATCTGGGCCCAACGTCTCGATTGGCCGCTGCGCCACTGTGATCGCAGAGCCAGAGGCGCGGGTGAAGATCGGCGTGTGGGGGCGCGAACCCGACAAGGGGCGCATCAGTATAGGCGACTATGTATTAATCAGCCCCGGCGGGCGGATCTCTGCCAGCGATGAAATCGTGATCGGCGACAGCGTGATGATGGCTAATGGCGTCTACATTACCGACAGCGATTGGCACGACATCTACGATCGCACTGCGCGCAGTGAGGAAGTCAAACCGGTTCATATTGGCAACAATGTGTGGCTGGGTGACCACAGCACTGTTCTAAAGGGCGTGACGATTGGTGATAACAGCGTGGTTGCCGCCGGGGCGGTGGTTACTCGCGACGTACCCGCCAATGTTGTGGTGGCGGGGAATCCTGCCAAGGTGGTTAAGCAGCTCGACCCCGAGCGCCCGATGAAAACCCGCGCCGACTACTTTGCCGATCCGCAGGGGCTGCAAAAATTCTTTGATGGTGTAGACAAAATGGTGCTCGGTAAAAATGGCACCTTGAATTGGCTGCGCTGTTTACTGAAACCGGGGCCCAATGATTAGGGCACCTCAATAACGATAAATCACTTAATCAATCGCTAAGGGGGAAAACAATGACAATAGCACTATGGTGTGTATTGATTGCGGGGATGATGTCACCGCTGACCGGCCTGCTGGCCAAAGGGGGTAAGGTTGGTGGCAAGGCCTACGACAACAATCACCCACGCCAGTGGTTAGCGCAACTGGAAGGGCGCCCAGCGCGCGCCGTTGCGGCAATGAACAACAGTTTTGAGAGTTTTCCGCTGTTTGCGGCGGCTGTCATCATTGCGCATTTTTCCAATGCGCCTGCGGATACTCTGAATATACTGGCCATGGCCTATGTGGCGATTCGCGTGCTTTACACCGCTTGCTACTTACTTAACTGGGGGGCGTTACGCAGCTTGGTATGGTTTGCCGGTGCTGGCGTCGTCATCACCATGTTCTGCATTATCCCGTAATGGGCCTGGGCGCTGGGGCCTTGCCGCCAGCGCCTGTTAATCACAGTTTACGAAGCTAGCGCGTCCAGCATCTCTGCCATTTTTTGGTGTATCAAATTAATCGCTTTGAGTGGTCGCAGCATCACTTTAAAGTCGGTGATTTTCCCCTCTGCATTCCAGCGAATCATATCCACGCCGTTGACCTGAACGCCATCGATGACGACCGCGAATTCCAGCACTGCGTCATTGGCGCCCTCGACCTCGCGCACGTAGTGAAAACTGTCATTTACCAACACTTGAAACGCCGCAGACAAATACAGTGCGGTGACGCCCTTGCCGCGCTGCGGGGTGTGGACGATGGGCGAGTGAAATACGGCGTCATCGGAGAGTAAATTTTCCAAGCCGGTTGTATCGCGGCGGCTTAGCAGTTGGTGCCAACTTTTTATTGTGGGGTGCATAGGCAGACGTCCTTATACTGTGTGAGCCCCGCTGGGCTCAATGCGATGTAGGCTCAAAGCTTAGCAGCTTTGTTGGAAGGCCTTCGCTACCCAGTAATATTGTATTGCCATCGCGGCTGATGGCGATCGATTCCGCTTGCCGCAATGGCGGTGCGCCCAGTGGTTGGGGAGGCGTGTTCAACACACTTAGCCAGCTTTGCTGTTCCTGCCGCGCAAAATAGTAACTCTCTCCGAGGGTACTGATTACCGCCGCGCTACCATCGGCGGCGAAGTCTAAGCCGGTGGGGGAGTGCTGGGTAATGCCGCCCTTTCTTTGCGGGGAGTGTGAGTCAGGGGTGGGCAGGCTTTTGATCTCGCCCAGTGCACTGAGCAGCAGCGGTTCGCCGGGCAGGCTGTCCAGCGAAAAACGGTACAGTTTCGGGTGGCGTTCTCTCTTGCTCAGCAGGTAGGCCATGCGTTGCTCGGGGTCCACGGCAAGCCCCTCTACATCGCGGGGGCCGCCATCGAAAACCAGGGTATAGCGCCGCAGTAGGGTTAGTGATGGTGTCTGCGGGGACCCGCCCTCTATCAACAGGTAAATATCGATCATCGGTCGAATCGCCAGGTTATCTCCAATATCACCGACGAGTAGATAGTGCGCGCCGCCCTCGCTGTAGCTCGCCATGTCTTCCCAGTCGGCGGCGCTGGCACCGCGCACGCTCACCAATTTAAGGTTGTCCTCGCCGGGCTTGATCAGATACAAGGTGGGGCGGTCACCGCTGTCATTGTGCGCCCAATAGTAACCGGGGTGGGCGCCGCTCGCCGCAAGTCCGCTCAATTCTGACAAGGGGCGCTGATTCAGCGTGTACTCTTGGGTCTGCCAGTGGCGTTCAGTTGCACTGGCGGCTATGGCTAGCAGCAACGGCAGTGCGAATAATAAAACGGTCGGAAAACGAGACATAGAATGACCTGAGTAAAAGGTGTCAGTGTGCCGATTATGGATGAATAATTTGTGACGGCATAAGCTGTCGAGTTTCGCCAATTTGCATGGTGTCGAAGCTGCTGGCTGGCAAGCCGACGTTTTTAACTGCGCTGCGCAAGTCGCGCTGCGGGGCGTCGATATCTTCCGACGACAACTGAAAGGTTGCCCAGTGTATGCCGATACTTTGCGCTGCACCAATATCTCGATGAATCTGCACCGCCTCGGCGGGGTCTACATGCTGCTCCTTTAAGAAACTTCTCGGCTTATAGGCGCCAATGGGTATCAGGGCCAAGTCGATGCCGGGAAAGCGCTCGCCAATGGCTTTGAACTGTACTGGGTTGTAGCCGGTGTCGCCGCCAAACCATAGTTGTCGGTCATCAATGTGCAGGTGCCAGGAGGCCCACAGTGTTTTGAAGCGGTCTGCAACGCCTCTGCCTGACCAATGTTGCGCCGGCGTGGCGGTGACTACTAAGGGGCCAATTTTGAATGCTTGCCACCAGTCGCGTTCGACGATTCTTGTCGCGGCGATATCGAAGTCTCGCAGGGTTTGACCCAGTTTGAGTGGTACCAGGTAAACCGGCTGATTGCCCAGTGCGCGAATGCTGCGTTCATCTAAGTGGTCGTAGTGATCGTGGGAGATAATCACCACATCAATCGGTGGCAACTGTGATGGGCCAATGGGTTGGGCAACCAAACGCTCCGGGCCGAGCCATTGCACCGGCGACGCGCGCCGAGAAAAAATAGGGTCGGTCAGAATGGCTAATCCCCGGTATTGCAGTAAAAAGCTGGAGTGCCCTAACCATGTTACTTGCAGGGGGGCTGACGGGGAAATATGAAGATCGACGACCTCGCTGACAACGCGAATGCGGTGGCTTTGAGAGGCTTGGTCGGCAATGGTTAAGTCGGAGAAAAAGCGCAGTCGAAGTAATTCCCAGAGGCTCTTGTTGAACGTTGGCCAATGAGGATTGCGGAATTCACCCTCGCCATGATGAGCCGGCGTTGCCGTCTCGGCATGCAGGGGGTTTACGATTGCCAGTGTCAGGCTGATAAGTAACACGACAGCGCAGCGCTGATAGCGCCCCGCTGTGTGGTTTTGTGTGAGCATCGTGCTTTCCCCCTTCCTGTGCAGTATACGCAGGAAGGGGGGCGAGGCGATGATTACAGGCTGACGGCGAGGCGAGTGCCCTGGTCGATGGCGCGTTTGGCATCCAGCTCCGTGGCGACATCGGCGCCCCCGATCAGGTGAACGGGCTTGTTCAAGCCGTCGCAGAGTTCGCGGCGAGGCTCTTGGCCGGCGCAGACAATCACGTTGTCGACGGCTAAGGTTTGCTCCTCGTCACCGACGCGAATACGCAGGCCCTCGTCATCGATACCGAGGTACTCACAGCCAGCGATCATATTTACGCCTTTATGCTGCAAGCCAGCGCGGTGAATCCAGCCGGTCGTTTTGCCTAGGCCGTTGCCCACTTTGCTGGTTTTACGTTGCAGCAGGTGAACCTGGCGGGGTGAGGGCGAGGGTTGAGCGGCTACACCCTCGATACCACCGCGTGCCTGCAGCGTCATATCAACGCCCCACTCCTTCATGAAGGTTTCGACGTTCTGGCTGGCGTCGCTGCTGTGGGTTAGTGCTTCGGCAACATCAAAACCGATGCCGCCCGCGCCGATAATGGCGACGTTCTTGCCAACGGGTTTGTCGTCGCGCAGTACGTCCAGGTAGCTCATTACCATGGGGTGGTCGATGCCGGGAATGGCGGGGGTACGCGGCACAATACCGGTGGCCAGCACCACTTCGTCGAAGTCGCCGTCGTTCAGCATATTGGCGTCCACGCGTTGGCCGAGTTGCAGCTCAACGCCAGCCAGTTCCAGGCGGCGGCCGAAGTAGCGCAGGGTTTCCGAAAACTCCTCTTTACCCGGCACTTTGCGGGCAATATTGAACTGACCGCCGATAACCGGGTCGGCATCGAACAGCGTCACATTATGGCCGCGCTCGGCGGCGGTGCAGGCAAAGGCCAAGCCAGCGGGGCCGGCGCCGACCACTGCCAGGCGCTTGGGTGAGTTTGTCGCGGCGATATTCAGCTCGGTTTCGTGACAGGCGCGCGGGTTAACCAAACAGCTGGTCATGCGGCCGGTAAATACGTGATCGAGGCAAGCCTGGTTACAACCAATGCAGGTGTTGATTTCGTCACTGCGACCCTCGGCTGCCTTGACGATAAACTCGGGGTCGGCAAGGAAGGGGCGGGCCATCGATACCATGTCGGCATCGCCTTCGGCCAGCACCCGCTCTGCGACTTCCGGGGTGTTAATTCGGTTTGAGGTGATCACCGGAATGCTGAGCGCTTCGCGGAAACGCTTGGTTACCCAGGTGAAGGCGGCGCGCGGTACCTTAGTGGCAATGGTAGGGATGCGCGCTTCGTGCCAGCCGATGCCAGTATTGATCAGCGTTGCACCTGCCTTTTCAATGGCTTTGCCCAGCTCAACGGCCTCTTCGTAGCTGCTGCCGCCCTCAACCAGGTCCAGCATCGACAGGCGATAAATAATAATAAATTCTTCGCCAACGGCTTCGCGTACGCGGCGTACCACTTCAACAGCCAGGCGCATACGGTTTTCGTAGCTACCGCCCCACTGGTCGTCGCGTTGGTTAGTGCGAGTGGCCAGGAACTGGTTTATGAAATAGCCCTCGGAACCCATGATTTCAACGCCGTCGTAGCCGGCCTTTTGAGCGAGGGTCGCGGTGCGAACAAAGTCTTGGATTTCCTGTTCGATATCGTCTTCGGTCGCCGCTTTGGGGGTAAAGACATTGATCGGTGCGCGAATCGCCGATGGCGCGATGGGGTTTTCGTTAAACGCGTAGCGACCGGTGTGCAGGATTTGCATGCAGATCTTACCGCCTTCCGCGTGGACGGCGTCGGTCACAATGCGGTGGCCTTCGCAATCCGCTTCGGTTTCCAGCATCTTAGTGTGCTCGTGGGTCGAGGCGCGCTTGTTGGGGCCAAAGCCGCCGGTCACGATCAGCGCGACACCGCCGCGAGCGCGCTCAGCAAAGAACGCCGCCATGCGCTCGAAGCCATTTTCAGCTTCTTCCAGGCCGGTGTGCATGGAGCCCATCAGGACTCGGTTTTTCAACTGAGTAAAGCCCAGATCCAAGGGCTGCATTAAAATGGGGTAGGCGCTCATGGTGGTGTCCTCTCATTGACGTAACTTGACGCTGTCCAGATTCTAAGGCTAGAGGCAAATGTTGACGCTGTCAAGATGGACGCTATCGGCGGTGGCTGATATATTGCCGCCATGTCCCAAGCCCCTGCTAACAAGCCATCCGGCGCCTACCATCACGGTGATCTGCGAGCGCAGCTACTGGATGTCGCCGCGCGTCTACTGCGTGAGGAGGGCGAGGAAGGGTTGTCGATGCGGCGTCTGGCGCAGGAGTTGGGGGTTTCTCGCACCGCCCCGTATCATCACTTCAGCGACAAGCACAGTTTGCTCTGCGGTATTGCCGAAGAGGGCTTTCGCCGTTTTCGGCAAGTCAATTCGGACGCCGAACTATGGAATGTCGACACCTTCAGCGAGGCCAGTTTGCAGGCCTTTGTACGTCGCTATGTCAATTTTGCGGTAAGTAACGCCGAGTATTACGACCTGATGTTTGGCGGCAAGCTATGGAAGTCGGCGGCGTTGACGGCGAGCCTCAAAGCGGAGGCCTACACCGCATTTCGCGAGTATGTTGACCACTTTCGCCAGCTGCAGGCAGGCGGTATTTTCGCCGCGAATTTCGACCCACTGCGCTACGCGCAATTAAGCTGGTCGACATTGCACGGTATGAGTCGCTTGCTGATCGATGGTATCTATCTGGATAGCTCAACCGTAGAAGAAATGTGTAACACAGCCGCCGCCATGTTTTGGCGACAGTGTCGGCCGCTGAACACTAGCGGTTGAACGCGCCGCCAAGCTGGGCGACACTTTCGCTCAGCGTGTGAAAACCTCAGTGTTTTATAACCCCGCATCTTTCCGGCTTTGCTTCTGCGCATACCACCCGCGCCCTCTGTGATGTGTTGGGCGCTAGTCGTGTACCGAGCATACCGTGAAAGGAGCGTTTTGGCCTCGTGGCGAGCACGATTCGCCGCATGGCGGGTAAATTAGGAGCATTTGTGTCCTCGGTTATTAGTGTGAAAGACGTCAGCAAAGTCTATGACTCAGGCTTTCAAGCTCTGCGCGGCGTCAATTTGGATATTCGGCGCGGCGAGATATTCGCGTTACTCGGCCCTAACGGGGCCGGTAAAACCACCTTGATCAGTATTATCTGCGGTATTGTGAATGCCACGGCTGGGCAGATTCACGCCGGCGCCTTCAATATTGTTTCCGATTATCGGCGTGCCAGGCAGCTTATTGGCCTTGTTCCTCAAGAGCTGTCGACCGACGGTTTTGAAAGCGTATGGGCCACGGTGACCTTCAGCCGCGGCTTGTTCGGTAAGCCGAAAAATGATGCTTACCTCGAGCAAATACTCCGCCAGTTATCGCTGTGGGATAAAAAAGACGAGCGGATTATGGCGCTATCGGGCGGCATGAAGCGGCGAGTAATGATTGCGAAGGCCCTGTCTCACGAGCCTGAAATTTTGTTTCTCGACGAGCCCACAGCGGGGGTGGATGTCGAACTGCGGCGCGATATGTGGCAGATGGTTCACGGCCTGCGCGAGCGCGGTGTGACCATCATTTTAACCACGCATTACATTGAAGAGGCCGAGGAAATGGCCGATCGCATCGGCGTTATTCGCCGCGGCGAAATTGTGCTGGTTGAAGAAAAGAACCGCTTGATGGAAAAGCTCGGGCAAAAGCAGCTGCGCCTGCAATTGCAGCAACCGCTTAGCGAGTTGCCCGCCGATCTCGGGGGCTACCCACTGAGCCTGACTGACGATGGCCACGAGCTGGTATACCACTACGACAGCCAAAGCGAACACACCGGCATCGCCGAGTTGTTTCGTCATTTGGAAATGCACGGCATCGATTACAAAGACCTGCATTCAACCCAGCGCTCGCTGGAGGAAATTTTTGTCAGCCTGGTTGCCGACAGTGATCAGCCGTCAGCCACGGTGGAGGTGGAGCAGTGAATTTTCACGCAGTGCGCGCAATCTATTTGTTTGAAATGAACCGAGCCTGGCGGACGCTGCTGCAAAGTATCGCGTCGCCGGTGATTTCGACCTCGCTATATTTTGTGGTATTCGGCTCGGCAATCGGCTCGAAAATGGTCGCGATCGACGGCATCAGCTACGGCGCGTTTATTATTCCTGGGTTGGTGATGTTGGCGCTGCTGACAGAGAGCATCTCCAATGCCGCGTTTGGCATTTTCTTCCCCAAATATAACGGCACCATCTACGAGTTGTTGTCAGCCCCCGTCGCCCTGCCAGAGATTCTATTGGGCTATGTCGGGGCGGCGGCAAGTAAGTCGATTATCATCGGTTTAATTATGTTGGCAACGGCCCGCCTTTTTGTCGACTACAGTATCGCCCACCCATTTTGGATGCTGGGTTTTCTGGTGTTGACCGCGGTGACCTTCAGTTTATTCGGTTTCATTATTGGCGTGTGGGCCGACGGCTTTGAGAAGTTGCAGATAGTGCCGATGCTGATCGTGACGCCGCTGGCGTTTTTGGGCGGCAGCTTTTATTCAATCAGCATGTTGCCTCCGCTGTGGCAGACCATTACCTTGGCCAATCCGGTGGTCTACCTGATCAGTGGTTTTCGCTGGAGTTTTTACGACGTTGCCGACGTGAACGTCGGTGTCAGCCTGGGGATGACTGTATTCTTTTTGCTGTTATGTCTGGCCTTGATTACCTGGATGTTTCGCAGCGGTTATCGGCTTAAGCAATGACGGTGTGACTGCCGCGACAAACCCGGCAGTCACACTGTGAGGGTGTGTGGCTTAACAGGGGCCGCCTGCGTTCACCCACTGTTCCAATAGTTCAACAAAGCGCGTGTGGTCCACGGGCGGGAGCGTCCGGCCCTCGCCGGGGTCAAATCCCCACAGCACCAGAGGGTCCTCCTCCATGTGCTTGAGCAGGGCTTGCAGGTCTTTACCGCCATTTTTGCTCTGGTCTTTCAGCACCGTGCAGAGTTCTTGCGGCCCCATACCTTCCCAGCCCATGCTCAGTGGCGCCAGGCCCCAGTGCGGCGCACCTGGCACTTTGTCTTCCGCCACGTTTTGTTCCTGGTGACAGGCTGAACACTGGAGTGTCGGCGCGCCGTGATTATCTTCGCCGCGCATAACCAGCTGGTCGTGGCGGCGGCGTTCGTCGCCTTGGCGCGGGAAGTCGGTCAAGGTATGGCAGTTCAAACACCGCGGGTGGGTAAGCACCTCGTAGATCGGTGTAAATAGCGGTGACTGCGCCAGAGCACCGCCGCTGACCAGTAGGGCCAGCGCCGCGCTCAAGCCGAGCCAATAGTTGCGTAGTAATAGCATGCTCCGGCTCCTGTTATGCGGGGTGTTGTTCGGCTAGGGTGTAGCCGAGGTTTTTAAGGGGTAATTCGCGAATTTTCTCGCCGGTTGCCGCAAAAATAGCATTTGCCAGCGCCGGACCGAGGGCCGGTACGCCCAATTCGCCAACACCGCCCGGCGACTCATTGCTCGGCAATACGACGGTATCAATTTGCGGCACTTGGAACATGCGCAGCATTTTGTAGTCATCGAAATTGCTCTGCTGAACCACGCCGTCCTGCAATTCGATCTCGCCGTAAAAAACGCTGGTCAGCGCAAAGATTACCGCGGACTCAACCTGGGCCACTACCAAGTCAGGATTGATGGCCGTGCCCACATCTATCGCGCTGACAATTCGGTGAAGGGTAATGACTTTATCGTCGGATACGCTAAGTTCCACAACTTGAGCGACGTAGCTCATCCAGTGGTTCAGTACGGCGATCCCCTGGCTGCGACCGCCACCTGTGCTGCCCCAGTTTGCTGCTTGCGCGGCGGCGTCCAATACCGCTAATAGGCGGGGCTTACTAGCGAGCATGCCGCGTCGATATTGATAGGGGTCGCGGCTGTAGCTGACGGCAATATCGTCAATAAAGGTCTCCTGAGCAAATACGTCGGTGAATTTGTTCACCGAGCGCATCCACAGTGACGGCATCTGCGGCTTGAGTGTCAGGTGGGCGTCCATCAACACATTGTCGATGTCGTAGGGCATGCCGGTCTCAAGGTCTGTTAACTCCTTAAACGGCGGCAACTGACCCTCCGCGAGGGTGTCGAGCAGTTCCTCGGCATACAGTGATGCCGTGACATCCTGGGTGACCGCGCGGTGCGTCCAGGCAGTGATATTACCCTGATTGTCCATCGAGGCGCCGACGCGCACGGCCGCGGCGGGGCGGTAGTAGCCGCCCTTCATGTCGTCTTCGCGGGTCCACATCACCTTCACGGGTTTTTGGCTTGCCTTCGCCACATGGCAGGCGTCGCGTACGTAGTCAGCCAGCGGGTTGCCGCGGCGACCAAAACCGCCGCCAGAGGACATGGTATGGAACGTGATCTGGTTGGGAAGTAAGCCGAGAATCAGCGACGCAAAGGTTTTATCCAGCGTTGGTGATTGGCTGCCCGTCCAGATGTCGGCCTTGCTGCCGGTGTAGTCCACGGTAACATTCAGTGGCTCCATTGCCGCGTGGGCCTGGAAGGGAAAGAAATAATCGGCGCTGCGATTTTCCGCTGCGGCGAGTTGGGCCACGGGAACCAAACCGTCAACACGAATCGGCACGCCGGGTAAGTTGAGCTTAAAGCTGTACTCGTCGCGCGTGTCATTGGAATCTGTGCGTCCGGCCAACAGCTCATTCCAGCTGACTTCAAGGGCTTGGCGGCCTTTCTCCGCAGACCAGTAGTCGTCGGCGACCACGGCCACGCCGGAGGGAATGGTATGCACTTCGCGCACACCGGGCACCGCCATAGCGGCATTACTGTCGACACTCAGCGCCTGACCAAAAAAGCGTGGCGGGCGGGCAATCACCGCCGTAAGCATGTCGGGAATGTCGACGTCGATACCGTAGAGGTGCGTGCCGTTGACCTTTTCAGCGGCGTCTTTGCGCTGCTTGGACTGGCCAATAATGCGATAGCTTGCCGGGTCTTTTAGCGGCGGGTTACTGGGTACTGGTTGGTTGGCCGCCGATTCGGCGAGTTCGCCGTAGCTGGCACTGCGGCCATTGAGATCGTCGTAGACCACGCCGCGCTCTGTGCGCAAGCTGTCTGCGGAAACCTGCCAGCGCTCGGCGGCGGCGTTGACCAGCATTTGCCTGACCGCTGCACCCACTTGGCGTTGATTGTCGAAATAGCCACGTGTGGTGGCACTGGCAACCGTGAATTGCAGCAGGCCGCCAAAGTACGGATTGTTGAAGCGTGCCGCGACAGGTGAATGTTCGGCAGTTACAAGGTCCCAGTCGGCGTCGAGTTCCTCGGCGACGATCATTGGCATCGATGTCAGCGCGCCTTGGCCAATTTCTGAGGCGCCCACCAATATATGTATGCGGCCGTCGCTGCCAATGCGCATAAACTCACTAACAGTAAACTGCTCTGCATCACTGGGGCCGCCATTGCCGGGGGGCTGGGGGTTATTCGGGTTGGAGCCGCCACCGCCACCACCACCGCCTCCACAGGCAACGAGTAAGCCGCCACCTGCGAGAGCGCTGACGCGTAAAAACTGTCTGCGGGTAAATCCTGAAGTGCTCATGCGCGCCCCCTTACAGTTGTTCGTCTGCGATCTTGTGAATGGCTTTGCGAATGCGGGCATAGGTGCCGCAGCGGCAGATGTTGCCAGACATGGCTTCGTCGATATCGCGGTCGCTGGGCGAGCGGTTTTCCGTGAGTAAGGCGGTGGCCGCCATCACTTGCCCGGACTGGCAGTACCCGCATTGGGGAACGTTTAGTTCTTGCCAGGCCTGTTGAACCAGCCGACCTATCTGTTGTTGGTCAATCGCTTCCACGGTGGTGATGTTGTGGCCCTCTGCGGCGCTAATTGGCATTACGCAGGAACGGGTGGGCTGGTCGTCAACATGAACAGTACAGGCGCCACACAGGGCTTGTCCGCAGCCGTACTTGCTGCCCGTGAGCTTTAAATCTTCGCGCAAAACCCATAGCAGGGGTTTGTCTGCGGGTACGTCAACGGTGTGATCTTCACCATTTACTCGGATTGTAAACATGACTTCTCCTGCACTCTTATTATGTGTGGAACGGTGGAGTGCTTTGGCAATTGTAGAGTGTTTGATCGCGCTGCGCTTGCACCTAGCGCACAGTCCAGCGACGTTGCCGCGATAGTGTAAACCCGTATCTTTACGAACGTTAATCTGCTTCGGATCACGCGGTAAAAAAATTTACATACTCAGCCTGAGGGCGGGTTCCTGAACCAGTGCCAGCTGCTCGCGCAGCATCAGTATGTGCTCGCCCCAATAGCGCTCGGTATTAAACCAGGGGAAGGCGCGGGGAAAGGCCGGGTCGCTCCAGCGCCGCGCTAGCCACGCCGCGTGGTGCATGATGCGCAGCCCGCGCAGGGCCTCCACCAGCACTAATTCGCGGCTGTCGAAGCTGCGAAATTCCTCGTAGCCTTCGACCAGCTCCATCAGCGCTTTTTGGCGAGCATCTGTGTTGCCGGAGAGAAACATCCACAGATCTTGAATCGCAGGCGCCATACGACTGTCGTCAAAATCGACCAGCTGGGTATCACCGTCGCGCCACAATATATTGCCAACGTGGCCGTCGCCGTGGCAGCGAATATTGCGCGCTTGGCAGTCGCTAAAACGCTGTTCAATTAACGCCAATAAGTCGCGGGCCAGGCTTTCGTAAGCCTGGCGCAGGCTGCCCGGAATAAAGTCATTTTCCAGCAGGTAGTGACTGCTGCGTTCGCCAAAGGTCTGCGGGGTCAGGGTCGGGCGATGCTGGAAGTCCTCTGTTTCGCCGACTAGGTGAAGGCGGCCAAACAGGCGCCCCAGCTGAAACAGGTTTTCCATGTCATCCAGCGCCGGGGCGTGACCGCCGCGGCGGGGGTAAAGCGCGAAGCGATAGCCTTCGTGTTCGAACAGACTCTGCCCATCGTCGTTTTGCCAGGGCGGGATCACTGGGATGTCTGCATCATAAAGCTGCTGCGTGAAGTGATGTTCCTCGCTGATTTGGGCGTTGCTCCAGCGCTGCGGGCGATAAAACTTAACCACGAGAGGCTCGGCGTCTTCGATGCCGAACTGATAAACTCGGTTCTCGTAACTGTTTAGTGGGAAGACGCGTAGGTCGCTGACAAACCCCAGCGACTCGACGGCGTCAATAACGCGGTCGGGGTCGAGAGCGGCAAAGTTTTGCTGGTCGGTATTGTCGTTGGCCTTCATGGTATTCCCGTTGGCGAGTCATTGGCCGGGCGCGGGAGTCCGGGCCAGGCACCAGACGTCTACTCGCGTTGCGCCGGCGCGCAGCAGTATAGCGGCCGCCGCATTGGCTGTCGTGCCTGTGGTCAGTACATCGTCTACCAGCGCTAGGTGCTTGCCGCGAATGCGTTCTGGGTGAACGACGCCGAAGGCATTTTTCATGTTGCGGCGGCGCTCTGCCGCCGTTAGTCCCTGCTGTGGTGGTGTTGCATGCTGGCGGCGAAGCAGATCCGCGACCGGAATCGCCAGCGTGTTTCCCCAAAATTGGCTGATAAGCAGCGACTGGTTGTAGCGGCGTTGCCAGCGTCGCCGCCAATGCAGTGGCACGGGCACGAGCGCATCGGGTAGCGGCTCGGCTGCAGCGACCGAGCAGCGCTCTAGCCAAAGTTGCGCCAACAGGCGGCCGCTGGGCGGCTTGGCGTGATGTTTAAAGTCGGCAAGCAGGCTGTCGACCGGAAAGCGGTAATTCAGCGCACACAGGCATTGCTGAAAGCGCGGCGCGCGTTGCAGGCAGCGACCGCATAGCTCGGCAGTCGTCGTGGCGAGCGGCAGCGCGCAGCGTCGGCAATGGTGGCCTAGCCAGGGCAGCGTAGCGCGACAGGCAGGGCAGATCTCGTTTGAAGTGCCGCTGTGATCCAGGCACAGCAGGCACTGGGGTGGCAAGAGGAGTTGCAGTGAGGCGCGAATCGACTTGTAAACCATGGCATCCTGCGTTGGTTGACAGTGAAGGGGCTGCCTGTATCATTATAGCCTTTCGATAAGCCCCTAGAGATTGTCAGATATGAGCAGTATGGAAGCGCCTTCAATTCGTCACGACTGGAGCCCTGAGGAAGTTCAAGCCCTGTTTGAACAACCCTTTAACGACCTGCTGTTTCAAGCGCAAAGCGTTCATCGCGCGAATTTTGATGCCAATAGCGTCCAGGTGAGCACGCTGCTGTCGATCAAAACAGGCGCTTGCCCGGAAGACTGCAAATACTGCCCGCAGAGCAACCGCTACGACACTGGCTTGGAAAAAGAAAAGCTAATGGAAGTGGAGAAAGTGCTGGAAGAGGCACGGGCTGCCAAGGCGCAGGGTTCGACCCGGTTCTGCATGGGGGCGGCGTGGCGCTCACCTAAGAAAAAGGACATGCCCTACGTGACCGCTATGGTGAAGGGCGTGAAAGAGATGGGGCTGGAAACCTGCATGACCCTCGGGATGCTCAGCGGTGAGCAGGCCCAGGAACTGGCTGAGGCGGGTCTGGATTACTACAACCACAACCTCGATACCTCGCCGGAGTACTACGGTGAAATTATCACCACGCGCACCTACGGCGACCGCCTGAACACCCTGGCAAATGTGCGCGACGCGGGCATTAAAGTGTGCAGCGGAGGAATCGTTGGCATGGGCGAGTCTGTGAAAGACCGCGCCGGCCTGCTTATCCAGCTGGCTAACCTGCCGGAGCACCCAGAGAGTGTGCCCATTAATATGTTGGTGCGCGTGGAAGGGACGCCCCTGGCTGAAGAAGTTGATCTGGACCCTTTCGATTTTATTCGCACCATCGCGGTGGCGCGTATCCTTATGCCCAAGTCCCACGTGCGCCTGTCGGCGGGGCGTGAAGAGATGAACGAGCAAATGCATGCCCTGGCGTATTTTGCTGGTGCCAACTCCATTTTCTACGGCGAGAAGCTGCTTACCACGCCAAACCCCGAAGCCAACAAGGATCTGCAGTTGTTCGAGCGCCTCGGTATCAAACCCGAGCAGCGCTGCGCTGCGGCCGACGATGAGGCGACGGAAGCGGCTCTGCTGGGTGAGGTGGAAAAAGCGCGCAACGACAAATTTTTCTACGACGCAACAGCATAAACGCGGTGACAACGCCAACCATGGAGCTGCACCTACAGCAGCGGCTGGCGGAGCGTCGCGAGCAGTCCTTGTATCGACACCGCCGAGAGCTGGGGAGTGCGCAAGATGCGCGCATCCAGCTCAACGGCCGCACTATGCTGCAGTTCTGCAGTAATGACTATCTCGGACACGCCGGCCATCCCAAGCTCATTGAAGCCATGCAGGCTGCCGCCAAAGACTTTGGCGTGGGCGGTGGTGCATCGCACTTGATCTGTGGACACTCCAGCCTGCACCACGAGCTGGAGGAGCGCCTTGCCGAATTTACCGGCCGGGAGCGCGCGCTGCTTTTTTCCACTGGCTACATGGCGAATTTGGGCCTCATTGCTGGCTTGATGCAGCGCGGTGACCACCTGCTAGAAGATAGGTTGAATCACGCCTCACTGCTGGACGGTGGGCTGCTGAGCGGCGCAAAAATGCAGCGCTTTCAACACAGTGATACGGCGGATCTTGAGCGCCGACTAAAAAAACTTCCCCATACTGGTCAGCGCCTGATAGCGGTAGACGCGGTTTACAGCATGGACGGCGATCTGGCCCCTCTGGCTGAGATGGCCGACCTGGCTCGCGGGCACAATGCGTGGCTGATGGCCGACGACGCTCACGGCTTTGGTGTACTGGGCGAGCGCGGTGCAGGAACGGCTGAAATGCTCGGCCTGGATACCCAGCAATTGCCGGTGCTCATGGCCACACTCGGCAAGGCGCTGGGCAGCTTTGGCGCCTTCGTTGCCGGAAGCGCCACACTGATCGAAAGCCTGATCCAGTTTGCGCGCCCCTATATTTACACCACCGCCATGCCCCCCGCAGTCGCGGCGGCAACGCTGGCATCGCTGGATCTCCTGCAAAGTGAGGGCTGGCGTCGGCAGCGCTTGGCTGAGCACATCGACTTTTTTCGGGCGGAAGCGAAGCGCCTGGGGCTGCCGCTAATGGCATCGCAAACCGCGATTCAGCCGCTGATGGTGAATGACGATGCCTTGGCACTGGCGCTCAGCCGTGAGTTGGAAGCCCGAGGCGTATTGGTTTCCGCGATTCGCCCCCCCACCGTGCCGCTCGGTACAGCGCGGCTGCGCATCACCTTGAGCGCCGCGCATAGCCGGGAAGACATTGAAAAGCTGTTAACGACGCTGGAATCGGCATGTTGGGATGTGGCGCCGCAATTGCTGGAATTTCATTCGTGAGTGCACTCTACCGGGAGCGCCTGCCGTCGAGCTCGGACGCCTCTGCAGAGCTGGTGCTGCTGCACGGCTGGGGTAGCTGCAGTGAAATTTGGCGGCCGCTGTTGCCGGCACTGCGAGCGAATTTCTCGGTGACGATTATCGACCTGCCTGGTTGTGGTCGCAGCCCGCTACTGGCCGATATGTCGGTTGAATCTGTTGTGCAGGCGCTGCTGGCGCAGTTGCCCGCCCGCGCCTTATATGTGGGCTGGTCACTGGGAGGGCTGCTGGCAGGCGAGCTGGCGCTCGCTGCACCGGAGCGAGTGAGCGGCTTGGTTCGCCTTGCCAGCAATTTGCGTTTTGTTGCCAATGAGCAATGGCCGCTGGCCATGCCTGCCGAAGATTTTGCCGCGTTCTACACTGGCCTGCTGGAGCAGCCGGAAAAAACACGTAAGCGTTTCAATACCCTGCAATTGCAGGGCGATGTCAGCGCACGCGCGTTGCGTCGACTGTTACCGCCGTGCCACGCGGCGCCGGAGGCGCTGCGCTGGGGGCTGGATTGCCTGCGTGAGCTGGATCAGCGCGAGACCTACACGGGCTTGTCGTGCCCGGTGATGAATATCTACGGCAGTGACGATGTGCTGGTGCCCGCTGCCCTGGCGAAAACGGTGCCTGCTGCGCGCAGCCTGTGTTACGCCGGAGCAGGGCATATTCCTTTTTTGTCGCAGCCGGAGCAGTTTGTTAGCGACATCATCGGCTTTGAAAAAGACTGTATCGCTGAGGCGACGCCACCGAGTATTGAGCGCCATTTTGAAAAGCGCGATGTCGCGCGATCGTTCTCCCGCGCGGCAAACAGTTACGACCGTGCTGCGACCTTGCAGCGCCGAGTCGCGGACGAACTATTTAGCTTGCTTGCCCACCAGCGTGCGCCACAAACGCTGGTCGATCTGGGCTGCGGCACTGGCTACAGCTTGCCGGCGTTGCGTCAGCGTTTTAACGATGCCCAGCTTGTTGGGGTCGACCTGGCTGAGGGGATGCTTGCCTATGCCAGCGAGCATCACTCTGACGACTGCCAGCAATGGGTATGTGGCGATGCCGAAGACCTGCCGCTGGCCGATGCCAGTGTCGACCTGCTGTTTTCCAGCCTGTCTTTGCAGTGGTGCGAAAATGTATCGGCGCTGTTTTCGGAGATTGATCGGGTATTGGCGCCGGGCGGCAAAGCCTTTATCGCGACCCTTGGCCCGGAGACATTGTTCGAGCTTCGCGAGGCGTGGCAAAACGTTGATGGCTATGCCCACGTGAACCGCTTTATCCCCCAGCAGGCGCTGGATACGGCCATTGCCGCGTCGGGGCTGCGGGTGCAGTGGCGGCAGGCTACCGAGGTGCTGTATTACCCGACGGTAACCGCCCTAACCCGAGAGCTCAAACAGCTGGGGGTCAGCAATGTGAATCGCGACCGCCCTCAGGGGCTGGCTAGTCGCAAACGCTTGCAAGCGCTGCAGCAGGCCTACGAAAAATTTCGCCAACCGGCCGGGCTGCCCGCCAGTTACCAGGTGTGGTACCTAGAGCTGGATAAACAACCCTAGAGGAGCACCCTGATGACGCGCCGCCAAAAGCTGTTTATCGCTGGTACCGATACCGATGCGGGCAAAACCTTGATCGCCTGTGGTCTGCTCGAAGCCGCCAAGCAGCAGGGCTTGCGCACCTTGGCGCTGAAGCCTGTCGCGGCGGGGGCGGAACCGGTTGATGGCGAGTTGCGTAACGACGATGCGCTGGCGTTGATGTCGGCGATGTCCGAGTCGATGAGCTACGAACAGGTAAATCCGGTGGTTTTTGCAGAGCCGATTGCCCCGCATATCGCTGCCGAGCGGGCTGGACGGCGCTTGAGCGCTGCCCAATTGGCGGGCTATTGCCGCGGCGCGATGATGCGCCCCGCTGACCTGTTATTGGTAGAGGGGGCCGGTGGCTGGCGAGTACCGTTAAACCAGCGCGAGACCCTGGCGGACTTGGTCATCGAGCTAAATTTACCGGTGGTCCTGGTGGTGGGAATGAAGCTCGGTTGTATTAATCATGCACTGTTAACCGCGGAGGCAATTCGTAGCGACGGCATGCCACTGGCGGGCTGGGTGGCAAACCGAGTAGACCCGGAAATGGCCCGTTTTGACGAGAACCTTGAAACCTTGAAGGCGATGCTTCCCGCACCTTGTCTCGGGGTGGTGCCGCACCTGGGCAAGGGCGCAAGTGGTGCGGATGTGGCACCGTTTATCGACTTGGCAGCGCTGCCGCTATCTTGATTTGCAGGCACTGCGAGCGAGTGCGAATCGACACTTTGCTACGGCATCTTCGACGGTGGGCGCTTCATCTATAGTGACGGTGTTTCGGTGTTGCTGGCCCGCAGGCTTGAACATCTGCTTCACGGTCTCTCGTTGGAGAAGGTTGGAGAAAATGTAGCAGTGGAAAATGCAGCCATTCTCCTCCGCCCAGCGTGCAAAGCGCTGGCCAGCTTTCACCACTTCAGGCGTATGGAGCTCATAGTCATTGAGATCGATCACGCGGCACCAAGGGCGTCCTTGCAGTGCTTGCACCTGCTGTCTTAACGCCTTGCCGTATTCAGTGGCTGCTTCCTCATTCCAGCTACCGTGGAGTTTGGCGATAACAATATCGTCTTGCCAGTGCAATTGATGATCGCCGTGAGCGCGGTAAATCATAGTTTTTGGTCTATGTTTTCCTCTACATAGTGTCAAAGTTAGCCCGATCTGTTTTTTTGTCTACATCCGTAGAACTCCGTAGCTGCGAATGAAAATTTTGCTAAGTGATTGTTTTTTATAGATTAGGTGTGTTTTTTATTGGCCGTGGTGACAAAATTCTTGATCTTTTCGGCCTTGCGCAACGTAGATAAATCGATATAGTTGTCACCGTCAACATTGCAGCGATTCATCGCTCGCAGTAACTAACGTGAGGTTTCATCATGCCGCAATATAAAGCGCCACTACGCGATATCAATTTCGTACTCAAAAATGTGCTCAACGCAAACGAGCATTTTGCGAGCCTGGCCGGCCGTGAAGAAGTGAGCGAGGATCTGCTGGACGCCATCCTTTCTGAAGGCGCCAAATTTTCTGAAAATGTTCTGTCGCCGCTTAACCAAGTTGGCGATCAGGAAGGCTGTGTATGGTCGGAAGGCGGCGTAAAGACGCCAACCGGCTTTAAAGAAGCCTACCAACAATTTGCTGAAGGTGGTTGGCCGTCGATGACTGCTGACGCCCGCTTTGGCGGCCAAGGCCTGCCCAACTCGCTTGGCCTGGTCGTGACCGAAATGGTCAGCTCAGCGTGCTGGGCGTGGGGTATGTACACGGGCTTGTCTCAGTCGGCTGCGCGCCTGCTGGAAAACTACGCCAGCGAAGACCTGCAAAACGAATACCTGCCTAAAATGACCGACGGTACCTGGGGCGGCACTATGTGTCTGACCGAGCCCCATTGCGGTTCAGATCTGGGCATTCTGCGCACCAAGGCCGAAGCCAACGCCGATGGTAGCTACAACGTGACTGGCACCAAGATCTTTATCTCAGGTGGCGAGCACGACATGATGGAAAACATCATTCATTTGGTACTGGCCCGCATTGACGGTGCGCCAGCGGGAACCAAGGGCATCTCCCTGTTCCTGGTACCTAAATTCCTGCCTGATGCAGACAACAATATCGGCGAACGCAACGGCGTGAGCTGTGGCAGCATCGAGCACAAAATGGGCATCAAAGCCTCTGCAACTTGTGTGATGAACTTCGACGGCGCCAAGGGCTTCCTGGTCGGCGAAGAGAACCGCGGTCTGCAGGCGATGTTCCACATGATGAACTCTGCCCGTCTGGGTACTGCTCTGCAGGGCTTGTCTGCAGGTGAAGCATCATTCCAAGGCGCGCTGGAGTACGCTCGCGAGCGTCTGCAAATGCGTTCACTGAGCGGCCCGAAAAACCCAGAAGGCCCCGCTGATCCGCTGATCGTGCACCCCGATGTGCGCCGTATGCTGCTGACTCAGAAAGCACTGGCTGAAGGTAGCCGTGCGTTTATCTACTGGGTGGCGCAACTGGTCGACACTTTCTACTTCAGCGGCGACGAGCAAGCGCGTAAAGATGCAGAAGAACTGTCTGAACTGCTGACGCCGATCGCCAAGGCCTTTGTTACCGAGACGGGCCTGGAGTCTGCCAACTACGGTATGCAGGTATTTGGTGGTCACGGCTACATCTCAGAGTGGGGCATGGAACAGATCGTTCGCGACCTGCGCATCTCCACACTGTACGAAGGCACAACCGGCATTCAGGCCCTCGACCTGCTGGGTCGCAAGGTAATGGGTACTGGCGGCAAGCAGCTGATGGTCTTCACCAAGATCATTCACAAGTTCTGTGAAGAGAATGCATCGAATCCCGAGCTGGAGCCGTTCATCAGCAAGCTGGCTGAATTGAACAAAGAGTGGGGCGAAGTCACCATGAAGCTGGGTGAGAAAGCCATGCAGAACCCCGACGAAGTCGGTGCTGCATCGGTGGACTACCTGATGTATTCTGGCTACATCTCGCTGGCTTACATGTGGGCACGCATGGCCGCTGCCGCCGCAGACGGTGCTGCCGACGACGAGTTCCTGAAAGCCAAGCTGCAGACTGCGAAGTTCTATTACGATCGCCTGCTGCCGCGTACTGAATCGCACAAATTGTCCATGCTCAACGGCGCTGACAGTTTGATGGAGATGCCCGAAGAGGCATTTGCGTTCTAAATTAGCAAGGTCCCAAACGAGCAACGCCCACCCTTCGGTGGGCGTTTGTGCATTGCGTTATGGATAGCGACTGATCGTCGCGAAAGAATGTGGAGAATCAGATATGCCCGAATATAAAGCGCCGCTGCGTGATATGCAGTTTGTCCTGCACGAGGTATTTAAGGCCGAGCAGCTTTGGCAAAACATGCCGGGAACCGAGGAAGTTAACCGCGAGCTGGCGGATGCGATCCTTGAAGAAAGTGCCAAGATCAATGAAAACCTGATCGCCCCTTTGAGCCAGTCTGGCCATGAAGAGGGTGTGAAGTGGGACGACGGTGTTGTCACCACACCCAAAGGGTATCCGGAAGCGTTCAAACAACTGGCCGAGGGCGGCTGGGGTGGTCTGGCGGGTGAGCCGAACTACGGCGGCCAGAACATGCCGAAGATGCTGGTGCTGTTGTTCGAGGAAATGCTGTACTCCTCCAACATCGCGATGGGCCTCTACCTGACCCTGACCTCAGGCGCGGCACTGGCCATCGACAACCACGCCTCCGATGATCTTAAAGAAAAATACCTGCCCAACATGTACTCCGGTCAGTGGGCTGGCGCCATGTGTTTGACAGAGAGCCACGCGGGTACCGACCTGGGTATGATCCGTACCAAGGCCGAGCCACAAGCTGACGGCACTTACAAAATCACTGGTACCAAGATCTTTATCACTGGTGGTGACCACGATCTGACCGAAAACGTTATCCACCTGGTGCTGGCAAAACTGCCCGATGCTCCAGCAGGTTCTAAAGGTATTTCACTGTTCCTGGTACCCAAGGTAAAAGTGAATGACGACGGCAGCCTTGGCGAGCGCAACGGCGTGAACTGCGGCAGCATCGAGCACAAAATGGGTATCAATGCGTCGGCCACCTGTGTGATGAACTTCGACGGTGCCGAAGGCTACCTCGTTGGTGAAATCAACCGCGGCCTGCAAGGCATGTTCACCATGATGAACTACGAGCGCCTGTCAGTAGGTATTCAGGGCCTGAGCGCCGCGCAAACTGCCTACCAGTGGTCTTGCGAATACGCGCGTGAGCGTCTGCAAAGCCGCGCACCGACTGGTCCTGTTAACCAAGCTGGCCCCGCCGATCCAATCGTTGTTCATCCCGATGTTCGCCGCATGCTGCTCACTCAGAAAGCACTGGTTGAAGCGGGTCGCGCATTTGCTGTGTACGTGGGCAAGCAGTTGGATGTGTCTAAATTTGGCGACGGCGATGCCAAAGCGGCAGCTGCCGGCATGGTTGAGTTGTTGACGCCTGTTGCGAAAGCCTTCCTGACCGACAAGGGCTTCGAGGGTACCGTACTGGGTCAGCAGTGTTACGGCGGCCACGGCTACGTGCGTGAGTGGGGCATGGAGCAACTGGTGCGTGACGTGCGCATTGCGCAAATCTACGAAGGCACCAACGGCATCCAGGCGATGGACCTGATGGGTCGTAAGGTTGCCGCCAATGGCGCGAAAAACCTTCAGGCACTGATCGCTGAAATGCGCGCCTTCAGCGCCGACTCAGCATCGGTAGCGGGCATGGATGAATTCCTTAACCCGCTGAACGACGCCGTAGACAATCTCGAGTCGCTGACCAAGTTTGTACTTGAGCAAGCGGGCAGCGATGCCAACGCGATTGGCGCAGCCGCGAACGAATACCTGCACGTAATGGGCTTCACAATGTTCAGCTACATGTGGGCAATGATGTGTCGCACTGTGCTCAGCGGTGAAAGCCAGCAGGGTGAAGAGTTCGACAAAGCCAAGCTGCAAACCGCTCGCTTCTTCGTTCAGCGCCTGTTGCCACAGGCCAGCGCACTGAGCGCATCGATCCGTAACGGTAGCAGCACGTTGATGGATATTGCGGAAGAAGCGTTCGTTTAATCGCGCGTATTACACAGCCAGCCGGGCACTGCTCGGCGACGGCTGGAGTTGAAGGCGGCATCCTGTGATAATGGGGCCGCCTTTTTTTATGGCAACGTTTTTATATTGGGGCGGTAATTGATGGAAAACGAACACAATAAGCTGTATCCCGAAGACCAGCAAAAGGTCGACGAGTATTTAAAGGCCGGCTACAACGACGTCGAGCGAAAGCCCTTTAAGCCGTTTAAATTGCTGCTGATTCTCGCTGCGTCGGTCACCTCAATGACGCTGTTGAGCCTTTGGCTGGCGACGTTTGTGGGTATCGGTTAGCGTCGCACCTCTATAAGCCGGAGGCGCAATGCCCCCGGCTGAGTCCTTACTGAGTGTGAATGGGGAGCTGCACCGTGCCATTCACGCTAACCGGCAGAGGCGGTTGCACCAAGCCCGCAGGATATAAATAGTAAGGGTGAATGCCGTAGACCATCAGTCCCAGTTCATCGCCCACCTGTAAGTCCTCGTTCACACCGACAAGCTCCAATTGCTTGGCGCCGATACCGCGCACGGGTCGTACCTGGTCGTTAACCAGCGCTGCGTCGCCGCCACGGCGTTTACCCAGGCCTATATACAGCAGGTTGCCGTCACCATTGCCGCCCTCCAATAGCAGGTTGGCAGTGGGGATGCCGGCCAGCAAGCCGTCGCTGTCTACCGTGATCAGCGGAATAAACTGACCCGCCGCGAGGGTTTTATTGATCACTTCAGCGGGAATCAAATTCAGGATGTCATTGAGGGAATCGGCGATGGAGGCTGGGTCCTGTAAGCCGCCCAATACCGCCTCAAGCACGGCCGCGGTTTCGCCGGGTAAGCCCGCTAATACCTCTAGCAAGGTGCTCAGAGGCAGGGCCTGCAAGAGATTAATCACGTAGGCAGCACCGCCGGGAATCACTTGGCTGGCCGGCAGTAGGGTTGTGGTGCCACCGCGAACCACGCTGCTGAAACTGCGACCCTGCTGAGACGCCGCGTGGCTGAAGCACACGTCGGGCAGGTCTTGTTGCGGTTCGCCCATCAGTTTATTGGCGAGGAAACCCAGCGCGATGGTGGTGGTGTCGAATTGCTGGTCGTCGCAGTACAGGGTCTCGTCAGTGCCAAACAGGATCATTTCACCGGCATCTTGCAGCAGTGGCAAAATATGCCCCTCGCGCTGCACAAACAAATGGGTGTCGCGGCCTTGCCCGGTCCAGCACTCGTAATTTTCAACAGCCTCGTTGGCATTGAACAAGATATCGTTAGCGCCTTGAATAAACAGCGCGTCTGCTTTGGATAAGGTGCCGCCGTCGCTACGCTCACCCAGGCAGTAGGACAGGGGGCCGTGCCCCGCGAGCTTGTCGATAACCGACTGGTCGATATTGCCGGTGGAGTTGGCCTGCAGAAACGCTGGCCACAGGTAGTCTTCCAGGTTGCCCATCGAGGCAATGCCCAATATGTCCAGCCAGCTGGTTTTAGGACTGCTGTCTGCGTACAAGCTATAGGGCAGGTGGCTCCAGGTGGCCAGCGGTACAATGGCGTCGAAGCGTTTATCTACGCTTGAACACACGGTTTGAAAGCCGCCGCCGTAGGACAGGCCGACCGAGCCGATTAGCGGGTCGCCATTGTCGCGCTTCAAATTCGGCAGGTTGGTTTCCGCCCAGTCGATGATGGAGGAAATGCTTTTGCAATCCACATCGGGGTCCATCACACTAATTTTCCCGGTGCTGTCACCGAAGCCGCGCTGGTCGAAGCTGATCACATAGTAGCCCTTGTCCAGCCACGCTTGGCGAGCCACATCACCGGAAACATCTTTAGTTGTGAACGCTTCCAGTGGATTGGGGTTTTCCAGATTTTTTGCGCGGGAAAGACCAAAACCGTGACCGTGCAGAATCAACGGTACGGCTTTGCCGTTCGGGTTCTCCGGTGTATAGGCGGTAAAGGCGATGGTTTCGCCGTCGTCGGCGGTAATGGCCTGGTCGCTGAAGGTTTTTGCCTCAGCAACACCGCCGTTACCACTTGGCGAGCCGTTATTGGTCGTCGACGAGGATGAACTGCTACCGCAGCCGCTAAGCAAAAGCGCGGCGCTGATGCCGAGTACAGGCAAGAGTTTCTGGGGCATAACGGTTCTCTTTATTGGTGTTTATGACACGGAGTATACGGAACGCCCGCGGCCGCTAGAAGTGTGAATATGACGTGACAGCTTAGCGGCGTGACGTGGGTCGATATAAGGGGAAGGAAATGAGGGATTGGCTGTGCGAAATAGCTGATTACGACAGTGAGCGTGATCGTAAGGCTATCGTGTTGTTGATGGAGTGCTACGCCAAAGACCCGATGGGTGGTTCAGACGCGCTGGCACCAGAAGTGGTATCGGGTTTGTGTGATGCGCTGGCCGAGCAGCCGGGAGCGGTCAGTGTCATCGCCTGGGACGGTGAGCAAGCCATTGGTCTGATCAATGCCTTTGTGGGGTTTTCTACCTTCAAAGCCAAACCGCTGTTGAATATCCACGACATTATTGTGCACCCCGCCTGGCGTCGGCGCGGCGTGTGTTCGGCCATGCTGAAGCATATTCAAACACTGGCGCAGAGGCGCGGTTGCTGCAAGCTGACGTTGGAGGTATTGGAAGGCAATACCGCTGCTCGACAGAACTATCAGCGCTTTGGTTTTGTCGACTACCAATTGCGGCCGGAGTACGGCAGCGCGCGCTTTATGGAGAAGCCTTTGGAGGGCGCCATAGATGAGTAGCCAAACCTTGTCACGAATTGTTGTATTAACCGGCGCGGGCATTTCCGCCGAGTCGGGTATACAGACCTTTCGCGCGGCCGATGGCCTCTGGGAAGAACACCACATTGAAGACGTGGCCACCCCGGAAGGGTTTGCGCGCAACCCCGAGCGAGTCCATGACTTTTACAACCGTCGCCGTCAGCAATTATTGTTAGCGGATATCGCGCCCAATCCTGCTCACATTGCGCTGGCGGAGTTGGAGAAACACTTTGCTGGTGACCTGCTGTTAGTCACCCAAAATATCGACAACCTTCACGAGCGGGCCGGTTCAAATAAGCTGCTGCACATGCACGGCGAGCTGTTGAAGATGCGCTGCGCCACTAGCGGCCAGTGTTTTGAGATCCAGCAGGATCTGCTGCCATCACAGCATTGTGAATGCTGTAATTTGCCGCAGACACTGCGTCCCCACGTGGTATGGTTTGGCGAGATGCCGCTGTATATGGACGATATTCAGCGGGCGCTGTCTCAGTGCCAGTTATTTATTGCCATAGGCACCTCCGGGCAGGTGTATCCCGCCGCTGGCTTCGTTCATGAGGCGCGCCGTTCCGGTGCGCACAGTATTGAGGTTAATATCGAGCCAGCGAGCCCCGCCAGTGAATTTGCCGAGCATCGCCAGGGCCTGGCCAGTGTAGTGTTGCCACAACTTTGTGAAGACATACTCAATGGCGCTTACGACTAATGCGCTACAAGGAAAACAACACATGAAAAGTTTTATTGTCGATGCCTTCAGTGACCAGCCGTTCTCCGGTAACCCGGCTGCTGTCGTTTTACAAAACCGTCAACTCGATGACGAAAACCTGCAAAAAATCGCCGCGGAATTTAACCTCTCGGAAACCGCATTTCTCCAGCCGCTGGACAGCCAGGGTGAGCGCTGGAGTCTGCGCTGGTTTACCCCGAAAGCGGAGGTGTCCCTCTGCGGGCATGCAACGCTGGCTTGTGCGCACGCCTTATGGGAACAGTGTCAGATTGGCGCCGAAACCTTACGTTTTGACACCCTGAGCGGCGAGTTGCGCGTGCAGCGTTGCGGCGACAGCCTATCGATGGACTTTCCCTTGTGTGTGACGCAAAGCTGTCGCTTTGACGGCTGGCCTGCCAGCCTCACCGTTGGTGCCGTAGCGGCGGCAACCGCAGGCGAAGATCTATTGCTAGAGCTGACGGATCAGCGTGCGGTGGAGAAGTTTACGGCTGACAGCGTGGCTATCTCAGCCCTGAATGTAAGGGGCTTAATCGTTACCGCTCGCGGCGAGCAGCATGACTTTGTCTCGCGCTTCTTCGCACCGGCTGTCGGTATTGACGAGGACCCAGTGACAGGGTCGGCGCATTGCGCGTTGGCGCATTACTGGCAGCAAAAGCTCGCTCGCGATAGCTTTAATGCGCGGCAAATCTCCGCGCGCGGTGGTAATGTCGGTATTGCCATACACGGCGATCGGGTCGTTTTGTCGGGTAGTGCCCGCACCGTATTGGCCGGGGAACTGATGATTTAAGTTTGTGGCGGAATCGCGCCTCGATGGCGCCGGTAGTCGCTGGGTGCAATGCCCAGCACTTTTTTAAAAAGCCGGGAAAAATAATACATATCGTCATAACCCAGCGTGGCCGCCACTTCCTTCACCGACATTGCCGTGCTGTCCAGCAGGTAGCAAGCGCGCTGTATTTTCATGTGAATAAAGTACTGAATCGGCGACTGCCCGCTCCAGGCTTTAAACTTTTTAATAAAGTGATACTTCGACATGTTGGCGCTGGCGGCGAGCGTTTCTAGGTTCAGCTGGCCGTGAATATGTTCCTGCATTACCGCGCGAATATGTTCCCAATCCAGGCGTTTGCCGCCACGTGAGGGTTGCTGGCGAACCAGCAAGGCGATGTAGCTCAGTAGAGCCTGTAACTGGTGACAGCCCTGAATAAATTCGGCGAGTTGATAGGCGCTGCGTCGCAACTCTGACAGGCCATCAAAAATGCGTACCACACGAGGTTGAACGCCAATATGGATATGCGGGGTGTGTAGCTGACTGTGGCGATAAAAGTCGTCGGCCAATCGGCCGTCAAAGTGCAGCCAGTAAATGGTCCACGGCGTGTCGTCGTCGGCGGCGTACTGGTGCGCCATGCCCTTGGGCAACAAAATTAAATCCCCGCTGGTAATGGTGAACTGGCGCTCGCCACTGCGCAAAACACCACTGCCATCAATACAGTAAATTAAAAGAAAGCTGTCGTGCTGATCCCGTTCCATACGGTGGCCGTGGGCATAGGGGTAGTAGCCCATAGCCAGTGGGTACAAGGCTTCGCTCAGTGGGTGGGAGGCCAGTTGTTGGGCGACGCGCTGCGGCGTGAGGAAGCGCACGCCATCGGTGGGAAGGGGCCAGTCAGAGGTGATGCTCATAATTATGGCCTAGCCGGAGTGGTTCTTTGGTGTAGCAATATAGTCCATCAATAGCCCAATATAGTCAATCCAGAAGCCAGCTGAGCTGTGGTTTTATAGCGGCCTGTTAACAATTTCGTCCTATGCGCGGTTGCTGGGGCACAGAGATCAGCAGGTAAACACCATGGAAAAAACCCAACAGGCAGAGGCCAACGCCGCCGACTATATTGCAGGTTTGATGGCGCGGTCGCGCGCTGCTCAGCAGCAAATTGCGCACTACAGCCAGCAGCAGGTTGATGAATTGATCACGGCCATGGTGTGGGCTGTTGCCAAGCCGGGGGTTGCCGAAGAGGTGGCGCGCTTTACCGTAGAGGAAACCCAGCTGGGTAATTACGAGGGCAAGTATTTAAAAATCGCCAAGAAAACGCGGGCAACACTGTTCGATATTTTGCACGACAAATCGGTGGGTGTGATTGAAGAAGACCGCGAGCGCAATATTGTTAAAATCGCCAAGCCAGTCGGTGTGATCGGCGCCTTGGCACCCTGCACTAACCCCGAAGCAACGCCGGTGATTAAGTCTATTTTTGCTGTAAAAGGGCGCAACGCCATCATTATTGCGCCGCACCCGCGCTCCAAGCTCACCAATAAAATGATCTGCGACCGCATGCGCGCCGCCATTGCCGCGCTGGGCGCTCCCGAGGACTTGGTCATCGCGATTGAGCAGCCCTCACTGGAAAGCACCAACGAACTCATGAAACAGTGCGACCGCATTCTGGCTACCGGTGGCGCGGCAATGGTGAAGTCGGCCTATGCCAGCGGCACACCTGCACTGGGCGTGGGAGCGGGCAATGCAGTGATTGTTGTCGATGACACCGCTGATTTGGAGATGGCTGCAGAAAAAATCCGCCTTTCAAAAACGCTAGATTTGGCCGCGTCGTGCTCGTCCGATAACTCGGTGGTGGCGTTTGACGCCATTGCCGACAGCCTGCTCGACAAGCTTCAGGCCGAGGGCGGCTATATTTGCAACAGCGAAGAAAAGCAGCGCTTGCAGGTGTTGATCTGGGAAGATGGCTACATCAACAGCAAAATTGTCGCCCAGCCGGCATCGGTGTTGGCGGCGATGGCGGGTATCGACCTGCCTGAGGGCAAGCAGTTTTTCATTGTGCCGGAAACCGGCGCGGGCGCGGAGCATCCTTTCTCAGGGGAAAAAATGTCGGTGGTAATGGCCTTCTATCGCGTGTCCGACCTGGACGAGGCCATTGCCACCACCAATGCCATTCAGGCGTATCAGGGTCGGGGGCATAGCTGCGGCATCTACTCGCGCAGCGATGACAATATCCAGCGCTACGCCGAGCAAACGTTTACCTCGCGGGTGATGGTAAATCAGCCGCAAGCGCCGTCGAATAGTGGTAATGTTTGGAATGGTATGCGCCAGACCTTTTCGCTCGGTTGTGGCAGTTGGGGCGGCAATGGCACCAACAATAATATTAGCTGGCAAGACCTGGTAAACATTACCTGGGTGTCGCGGCCGTTGGCACAAACCAAACAGCTTCCCGCCGACGAGCAGTTATTTGCCTCAGCGATTGCCGCCGAGCGTGACGCAGGTTTGGCGCCCAGCGCATAAGTTAGTAGTGGTGGTGAAGGTAAAACAGTAATGGATTTTGAATTAAACGACGACCAGCAGGCCTACGCCCTGAGCGCGCGCCAGTTTGCCGAGGGCGTGTTCATGCCCAACGCCGCAAAGTGGGACGCCGAACACATCTTCCCTCAAGACGCACTGCGTCAAGCCGGTGAGTTGGGTTTCATGGGTATGTATACCCCGGAATCTGCCGGGGGCTTGGGCATGAGCCGTTTGGATACCAGCCTGATTGTTGAAGAGTTGGCCCGCGGCTGCACCTCTACGGCGGCGTTTTTAACCATCCATAATATGGCCACCAGTATGATCGGTCATTACGGCCAGCCTGAGTTGGTTGAAGCACTGTGCCCGGCTTTGGTGACTGGCGAGGCGCTGGCTTCCTACTGCCTTACCGAGCCCGGTGCCGGCTCCGATGCGGGCAGCCTGCGCAGCACTGCTCGCCGCGACGGTGACCACTACATTGTGAATGGCAGCAAAATGTTTATCTCTGGCGCAGGCGCCACCGACGTGTTGGTTGCCATGCTGCGCACCGGCGAGCCTGGCCCCAAAGGCATTAGCGCCTTTGCCATTCCCGCCGATAGTGAAGGCATCAGCTACGGTAAGCCGGAAGAAAAAATGGGCTGGAACAGCCAGCCGACCGCCACGGTTACCTTCGACAATGTGCGGGTGCCTGCTGGCAACCGCCTCGGCGACGAGGGGCAGGGCTTTCGCATTGCTATGCAAGGCCTGGACGGCGGCCGCATTAATATTGCCACCTGCTCTATTGGCACCGCGCAAGCCGCGCTGGAAACGGCAACCGCCTACGTGAAAGAACGTGAGCAATTTGGTCAGGCCATTGCCGACTTTCAAAACACCCAATTTACCCTGGCCGATATGGCCACCCAGCTTGTTGCCGCGCGACAAATGGTTAGGCTGGCGGCGTTTAAACTCGACACCAGCCACCCGGAGGCCAGCAGCTATTGCGCCATGGCCAAGCGCTTTGCCACCGACGTGGGCTTTGACGTGTGCAATGCCGCACTGCAGTTGCACGGCGGTTACGGCTACATACGTGAGTACCCCTTGGAGCGGCACCTGCGCGACAGTCGCGTGCATCAAATTCTGGAAGGTACCAACGAAATTATGCGGGTGATTATCGCCCGCCGAATCTTAATGGAAGGCGCACTGGAGGTGATTAAATGAGCATGAGCCCAACCGAAAAATTACAGCTTGATGTGCAGGGCCACACAGCCGTGGTAACCATCAATAACCCCGCCGCCAACACCTGGGACGCGGAATCTTTGAGTGGCCTGAAAACGCTGATTGCCGCGCTCAACGCCGACAAAAATATCTACGCCTTGGTGATCACCGGTAGCGGCGAAAAATTCTTCTCCGCCGGGGCCGACCTGAAAATGTTTGCCAGCGGCGACAAAGCGGTGGCGCAAGATATCGGCCTGAAGTTTGGTCAGGCGTTTGAAGCCTTAGCCGATTTTCGCGGCGTGAGCATTGCTGCCATTAACGGCTTTGCGATGGGCGGTGGTTTGGAATGTGCGCTGGCCTGCGACATCCGTATTGCCGAAGAGCAGGCACAACTGGCACTGCCCGAGGCCAAGGTTGGCCTGTTGCCCTGCGCGGGTGGCACCCAGCGTCTTACCGCGCTGGTGGGTGCGGGCTGGGCCAAACGCATGATTCTGTGTGGCGAACGAGTGAGCGCCGAAACGGCGCACCGCATCGGCTTGGTTGAAGAGTTAGTGCCACAAGGCGAGTCGCTGCAGGCGGCGCTGAATATGGCAAGCGCTGTTGCCCAGCAAAGCCCAGTGGCCGTCAGCTTCTGCAAAGCGTTAATCCACGAAGCGCGCGATGCCGTCATGCCAAAAGGGCTGATTCTGGAGCGCGAGCGTTTTGTGCAACTGTTTGATACTGTCGATCAAAAAGAAGGCGTGAATGCCTTCTTGGAAAAACGGCAACCGGAGTGGAAAAACGCCTAATGAGCACAAGCCAGGACGTACTATTTGAAGAGCGCGACACCGCCAGCGGTCAGAAGCTGGGCATTGTCACCGTCAATGTAGAAAAAACGCTGAACTCCCTTAACCTCGGCATGGTCGAGGCCATGCTAATGCAGCTGGCCGAGTGGCGAGACCGCCGCGATATCGCCTGCCTGTTTATTACCGCTGCCGGTGAAAAAGCCTTCTGCGCAGGTGGCGACGTGCAGGCCTTGTATCGCTCCGCAACCGAAACACCGGGCGGCCCCTGCGAATACGCCGAGCGCTTCTTCGAGCAGGAATATCGCCTCGACTACGCGCTGCACCAGTTCGCCAAACCCGTTGTGGTGTGGGGGCACGGCATTGTTATGGGCGGTGGCTTGGGTATCTTCGCGGCGGGCAGTTATCGCGTTGTCACCGAAAAGTCCCGCCTGGCCATGCCGGAAATTACCATCGGTCTCTACCCCGACGTGGGCGGCAGTTATTTCCTTAATCGCATGCCCGGCCACTGTGGGCGCTTCCTGGCGCTAACCGGCGCGTCTTTCAATGGCCGCGACGCGCTGTACCTCGGCTTGGCCGAGGGCTTTATTGAAAACAGTCGCCGCGACGACGTGTTGGCAGCGATGGCCAAGGAGCTGTGGTCGGACGATGTCAGCGACAATCACGAGCGCCTGTACAGCCTGATGGCCAGCCATATAGAAGCCTCACAAGCGGCGCTTCCCGAGGCCAACGTCGAGCCTGCGGCGCCAATAATTAATCAGCTCTGCGAGGGCGATGATATTGCCGCCATCAAGGCCATCACCGAGCTATCCAGCGACAACCCCTGGCTGCACAAAGCGGCGGCAACCTTGTCTGCGGGTTCGCCATTGAGTGCGCGCCTAATTCTGGAGCAATTGCGCCGCGCCGACGGCCTGAGCCTGCGCGAGGTATTCCGCGCCGAGTTAGTGTTGTCCACCAATGTGGTGCGTAACAGCGACTTCGCCGAGGGTGTGCGCGCCTTGTTAATCGACAAAGATAAAAATCCGCAGTGGCGCCACCGCAGCTACGAAGCGATAGACAGCGCCGAAGTAGGCGCTTACTTCGAAGCCCCTTGGTCAGAACATCCACTGCACGATTTATAATCATACCGCCGCGCCTTCCAGGGGCCGCAATAAGGAGAACACCATGAGCAGCATTGCATTTATCGGCTTGGGAAATATGGGTGGCCCAATGGCGGCCAATCTACTCAAGGCAGGCCACAGCCTGACCGTTTTTGACCTGTCTCAGTCCGCCATGCAAGCGCTAGCCGAGCAGGGCGCGCAGTGTGCCAGCACTGCTGAAGCGGCCATCGACGGCGCCGAGGTGATTCTTAGTATGCTGCCCGCCGGTAAGCACGTGGCCGGTTTATACCTTGGCGAGGCAGGCCTGATTGCGAAGGCGCAAAAAGGCACGCTCATCCTCGACTGCAGCACCATTGATGCTGAAACCGCCCGCGAAGTCGGCGCGGCGGCCGAGGACGCAGGGCTGGATATGTTAGACGCGCCGGTATCCGGTGGCGTAAAAGCCGCGCAGGCGGGCACACTTGCCTTTATGTGCGGCGGCAGCGAAGCGGGCTTTGCCCGCGCAGAGCAAATCCTGGCGGGGATGGGTAAAAAAATCTTCCATGCTGGCGACCACGGCGCTGGCCAAATCGCCAAAATGTGCAACAACATGCTGCTGGCCGTGCATATGGTCGGCACCGCCGAAGCACTGCAGCTGGGCTTAAATAACGGCCTGGATGCCAGCGTATTGTCAGAGATTATGAAGAACAGCTCCGGCGACAACTGGTCACTGCAAAACTACAACCCGGTACCCGGCGTTATGCCAGCCACCCCGGCCAGCAACGACTACCAGCCCGGCTTTATGGCCCAACTGATGCTCAAAGACCTTGGGCTAGCGATGGAAAACAGCCTGAAAACCCAGAGCGCGGTGCCTATGGGCGCATTGGCGCGCAGTCTTTACGCTAGCTTTGCCGGCAAAGACGGCAATGCCCAGCGAGACTTCTCCGCCATTATTGAAATGATGCAGGGTTAACAAGACACGCTCATTCGCTTGGCGCTGCTCAGCGTCAAGCATCCTCCCCGCCTTCAAGCCCAGGCGCCGCTATTTTCCCTTCTATGTCTTATTTGGGCCCGCGAATGCAGCCTTCTGCAAGCGCCGCATTGGTTAATTGATGTACTGCCGTGGCTAGTGTTTTGGGTGTTCAGGTTTTATGCTACGTATCCCAGCAAGGAATGTGCGTTAATTCAGAACGATTGTAAAAAACGCGCGGCAAATCAGCCACATAAGGAAATATGGGCAATATCTATGAGGCCCCAGCAACAAGATTTAAGCGCACGCGCGTTTAGCCCGCTAAGCGCCTCTGGCGTTAACGGTCGTTTATTTTTTAAATCAGACTGTTACGAGATTTTTGCACTAGCTAACGCTGGGGTAAATCGAGCGTGCGCGATATACAAATGTTATGTGTAAAGGATTGCTCAGACTATGAAATTGCTTTTCCTGTTGTTTTTTTGGCCAAGTAAGCTGGCGAGTTTGGCGAAGGGGCAGGGCAATACTGAGGAGCAGGCTAAGGAGGCAATCGATAAAATAAGGAAAAGTTACGCCACTGCTATTTTAACGATTGTTTTACTAGCAATACTGGCCATATTGCTAGCGTACATAGTGAATAGCTCCGGTGGAATTTCCCAAAGTAATTTAATGTTTTTGCGGTTCGCATCGTCGGTTTTTATTGCTGTTGCAGTTCTGGCCAAGCTGAGCTGGGAGATTCAAACGTTTGGTGGGAGTTCCATACAAGAAGCTGCAAACAGCTACGCATTTCAGTTCTTCTATAAAATTGGGGTTGTTGGTGCGCTCGCCAGCTTACTTATCAACACATAACAAGAAAAGGCAGAGCGACGCCAAAAAGCGGCGCGCCTGCTTTTGGCGTTATGTTCAAGCAGTGATCGATTGGAGAAGCAGTTGTCTGAATTAGCCAGTGGGATAATTGGAGTTTTGCTCGGAGGGATAATTGGTCATTGGTTATCGATTGGCCGAGACAAAAGGATCGAGTTCAATAACTGCGCATTCCCTATCCATGAAAGAATTCTTGATGCAATTCGAAGTATAGACAGCGGGACGGCTTGGCAGGGAATAGAGCAAAAAGATTTAAATTCCGTTGCATGTCTGCTTAGGGAAAAAGACCAGAAAGAATTGTTCCGGCTTTACGATAACTATATACGAGCCTACAGAAAGGCGCATATACCGGATGGATGCGGAGGCCAAAAAATCATAAAGGATGAACTGCCAGCGGTAAAGGAAGCACTCAATGAGATCAGGAAACTTCTTAAGCTTAAATAAGCATAACAAGAAAAGGCCGGCCGACGCGATAAAGCCGCAGGAACCTCCCCCTAATTAGTAGACGCCTATCTCAACCTGGAGGTAGGCAAGTATTGCAAAATCTCTGAGTTTGGAGCTTCTCGGCTCTGGAGAGAGCTTCCGTGATGGGCTTTTGTGTCCTGCGTGCGTGAAATTCCATGTAGTGAATCGCCCAAAGTGCGCCTGACAAGCAGAAGCCTATCACCGCGCTAAAGCTGCGCGGCTGGGGCGGTTTATCCGCCTCTTCGCTATGGGTAAGCCGCTCTTGTGCCGAGCATAAATGCCCTTGTAAAGCATTGAGTGATAGAATAGTATCACTTTCATGAAGACTGAATTAGTGACCACATTGAAGCGCCAGGCAACCAAGATATTGTCTGAACTTCATAAATCCAAAGAGCCTGTGCTAATCACAGAGCATGGTAAGCCATCTGCCTATCTTGTTGACGTCGAAGACTTTGAGTCCCTTCAGCGTAGAATGACAATTTTGGAAGGTATCGCTCGAGGAGAGTCCGCTGTTCAAGAAGGCAGGACGCTGACTCATAATGAAGCCAAAGCCAAAATGAAAAAATGGCTGAGTTAATCTGGACTGAACCGGCCCTATCTGACCTGAACGAAATCGCGGAATACATAGCGATAGAAAATCTTACAGCAGCGCGTGAACTGGTACAGCGAGTGTTCTCTGCTGTAGAGCGCCTCAAAGAACACCCAAGCTCTGGCAAGGTTCCCGGGGAGCTGACAGATAGTCGCTATCGCGAAGTTGTATGCAATCCCTGTCGAATTTTTTATCGCCACGCCGGGAAGAAAATTTTCATCTTATATGTTCTGCGCAGCGAACGTGAGCTCCGAAATTACTTACTCGAAGATCGCGATGATTGGGGCGATTAACGAGTCAAGCCGGCGGGCTCTCGTTCCCCCGGTTTTGATGTGCGCTTTCTGGTAGCTAACGCAGAATACTCATGCCGAGCCTGACTCGACAGTGTGAGAGAAACCGGAATTCGTCACATGTTTGAAGCAGTCGGTAGCACTGAGAGCAACTAGATTGATGAGACTTGCATTATTCAATGAATCCGATATGGGGCCCGTTGTCGCGCTGTTTCAGCGGGTTTTCTCTGATGCTGAAGGAGAGGCAGAAGGGCAGGTTATTGCGGATTTCGTTAAGGATCTGATTTCAACTACACCCCCGTCTGCGGTTATTGGCTTTACTGCATGGGAAGGCGATGCTGTTGTTGGCGGTATTTTCTTTAGTCAGCTTATTGTGCCGAGCGGGCAGCGAGCCTTTATTTTGTCACCAGTTGCGGTGTCAACGAATGTGCAGGGCCGCGGGATTGGTCAGGCGCTTATTCGATACGGTTTGGATCATCTGAAATCACTTGGGGTTGAGTTGGTGTTTACCTATGGCGACCCCGGCTATTATTCCAAAGTGGGCTTTGAGCAGATCACTGAAGCGATTGTAAAAGCCCCGTGCCCCTTGAGTCAGCCGATTGGCTGGTTGGCGCAATCACTTGATGGCGGCGCGGTTCCGGCGATGAGTGGCCCCACACGGTGTGTTGAGGCGCTCAATGACCCTGAGCTTTGGTAACTTCAGTCGCTACAACTTTCGGTTTTATTTAGCCGTTTCTCCTCACCCCTTGGTGCTTTTGGCTTAATTACTGTTACGTAGCTGCTGTTTTGCCACCTGAAATGGCAGCAGTTTCCTGTCGTTCTCCAACATCACCACGTTCAGCGCATTCAGTAGGCTGGTGTTTATGTGTCGGTAGGTCCATCGGTAGTCGAAGCCGTGGTCGGCGGCATCATGGCGGCTCGAAAGGCAGATCACGTTTTTGATACCGGCCATATGGATGGCCATAAAACAGAGCGCGCAGGGCTCGCCGGAGGCAATGAGTGTCGCGCCGTGTAACGCAACGCGGCGCGTATTGCGTGAGGCGTTTCGTATTGCCTGAACTTCGGCGTGGGCGGTGCAGTCGAGCTGTTGGGCGACCTGATTGACGCCTTGGCCGATGACTTCCCCCTGCGCATTAATAATCATTGCGGCGAAGGGCAAGCCACCGGCGTTGGCGTGCTGAATCGCCAGCTCGATGGTGCTTTCTGCATGCTGTTGCAGGCGGCTTTCGAGAGCATTACGCACTTTCTGCCTCCGTGGTGGGCGATTGCGTCGGCATAGCGCCGCATAACTCGGCTGCGAGGCGTTCGGCACGGGCTTTTGCCTGGGCGAGTGAGTGGCGGTGTCGGTCGTCGCCAAATTCCTGGTATTCCGAGGCGATTTCATAGCTGGTTTCCACGCCCAAATATTTGCTGAGCGTTTTCAGGTGAGGAACCAGATGGGCCGAGTGCTCGCGTATGCCGCCCTTTTCAAAGCCGAATTCGCCCGTGGACGTCACGATGATTAGGGTTTTGCCAGATAGCAGTGGCTGCAAGGGGTAGTCGCCGCGCGATAGGTCAAAGTCGAAGGTTTTATTGATCCGCACAATTTGGTCGAACCAGGCTTTAAGCTGGGCGGGCATGCCGTAGTTGTACATTGGCGAGGAAATAACGATGACATCGGCCGCTGCGACCTCTGCAATCAGCTCGTCGGAGAGGGCCAGTGTTTGGCGCTGCGCCGGGCTGCGGTTTTGCTCGGGGGTAAATACCGCGCCAATCCAGTCTTGGTTGATAAATGCGGGTGGGTTTATGCCGACGTCTCTGTAGATATACTCATCTAGAGGTCGGTGCTTCTTCCATGTCTCGATAAACCGCCGCGCAATATTTTTCGACAGGGAATCGTGCTCGGGGTTTGGGTTGCTTGCCGCTCTTACACTTGAATCGATGTGGAGTATTGTTGTCATGGTCGTTCTCTCGTTCAGTTAATGACAGGGGTATTTTGTGACGCTGTGGGTGGGCGAACAAACGATAAAAATGCACCTGCAGATGAGCTAAACTCATCTATAGTTTGGCTGCTTACTGTTGGGGAGGTGCACGTTGCAAGTGTCGTTGCAGGCGCTCAAAGCGTTTGAATCTGCTGCCCGCCTGGGCAGTTTTAAGTTGGCCGCTGAGGAGCTGTCGCTAACGCCAACGGCGATCTCCCATCACATTAGTAATTTGGAGGGGCGCTTAACGGTCAGTTTGTTTCATCGTCAGGGCAGGCGGATTGCGTTAACCGCAACAGGGGCGCGCCTGGCAAAGGCAACCTCGGAGGGGTTTCGTAAAATTGATAATGCTTTGGATGAGGTGATGAGGGCGGGCACAGCGATACGGGTGACGACAACCTCGTCGTTGGCGGCGATGGCGCTCATTCCTGCTCAGCACGAATTTGAACAGGCGAACCCGGGTATCTCTCTGGAAATATCGACAGGCGAGTCAGTGGATAGCCAGTCTTACATTCTGCCTGTTCGCTATGGCGATGCCACTAGGGTTGAGCCATCGGATATCATTCGACATGAGTCATTCAATGTCTTTGGCGCTCCTGGAATGGCAGCTCATGGCGAGTGGAACGAGGGAATTACCCTGTTTACCACGCAGTGGAAAAATACTGCTTTGCCGGAGCCACCACTCACTGCTTGGCTGGAAGAGAATGAGTTGCAGGGGGCAAAACTTAACTGCGTTCCCTTTGATCAGGAGTTATTTGGGATTCAGCAGGCAATGGCCGGGCGCGGGCTGGTTTTCTGTTCGACGACGCTCGCTAAGCGCTTAGTGGATGCCAAGCTGCTGCAAAGCTGTGATACGCGAGAGGTGACTTCCAGTCTGTGTTACTACGTGCCGAATAAAAACAGCTTTGAAACGCGCGGCGCCGTGCGCTTTTTGGAGTGGGTCGACGCGCTGTTGAATGGATAGGCCGCGCTGGTGAAGTGCGCTATCGCTTGCTTTCTGGTCGCGCCAGCCATACCGCCTCAAGGCTTTGCTACCCCCTCCATCATCAGGTTTAGCGTGTGCGCTGGCGGCATGCCCAAGTGCCTATGTAGCCGACCCTCGGCATCTTTGTAGTAGATGCCTGGCGTGGCTGGCACGCCAAGTTTTTGCATTAGTTGGTTGTTGGCCTGCACCTGTGGTTCGCCGCGTATTCGAGCGCTTTCCTGCACCGCAATGCCGCCGTGTTTATGTTGCGCCACGTTTTGCATATACGCGGTGTGCGGGTTTGCAGCACCCAATATGGTCGCGGTTTTGGGCAAGCTGCTGGGCGTTAGTACACCAACCATAATGTGCCTGAGCTGCACCAGCCCCGATTGAATCCAGGGGCTAGCGGCTTCACGGAAGGCTTGGCAGTAGGGGCAGTTAGGATCGTAGAAAGCGTAGATGGTGGTCGGTGCGCTGTTATCGCCGTCGGCGACCCAGTGGCTCGAGGCAAGCTCGGCCCAGGTTTGACGCGCCTTGACGGGGTAGTACAAGGCATCGATTTTTTCAGCGGAGAAATTGTTGCCGTCTTGGTCGATATGGGTGCCGACAAAGGCGTGCTGCTGATCTTTGCTGACATAAACAGTGATCGGCTTGCCTTGCGATTCCAGAATGTAGCCGCGCATGTCGGGCGTGGCGTCGAAGTCGGCGACCATGCTCAGACCACGATCCAGTATGTGCTTAATGATTTGTGGGTACTCTTCAGCAAGCGCGGTGTGTGATGAGAGCAGTAGCGCGCTGCCAAGGGTAATGAATAGGCGCGTTAGTAAGTGTTTCATAGTGTTATGAACCAGAGCGTAGTAAAAAATTAGTTACTGGATTCAGGCTGCTTGTTTATGCCTGCCTCAAGTGAGTAGTGGCATATCTATCCACTGAAATGCTTAAGCACCTGGCCAGAAGAACTCCAAGCGAATGCCACTTGGCTCGGTGCACATCAGGTGTTTAGCTTCACTTGAGCCCACCGCTTCGGGGGCAAATTCAATATCGATAGTGTGGTCCACCAGCGTTTGGTGAATGGCGTTAAGTGCTTGCTCTGAATTTACCGCCAGTGCCAAGTGATGAAGGCCGATGTTTGAGTTGCGGTTGAATGGCACCGGCGAGGGAGATTTGGCAGCCCAAAGCGTGAGCATAATGTTGCCGTCGCTGACGAAAATGGCCGGGTAGTCGGGTTTTCTATGCACTTCTTTCCAGCCGAGAATCTGGGTAAAGAAAGCGGCGCTTTCCTCTAGCTTGGAAACCGTTAAACCTATGTGGTGCGCGCCGTGTGTTATCGTTTTCATAGCTATTCTCCTATGCGTTGGCTACAGGCCAAATTCCTTGCCCGCCGAGTGTGTTATTAACCCCGTGGTGCTTGTGGCGCCGCTGGCCATGTGGGGAGCGACGCTTGATCATGAGTTCGCCCTTATCGGCATGCTGAGAGCTGGTTTCGCGCTCGGTGCAGCATCACGCGCATATTGGCGTGAGAGAGTGCCAGGCTCTCTGAGATTTGTTTGCCATCGATGGCGCTGGTGGCGCGGAGGTAGAGCGCATTGGCCTGGGCGCGGTTCATGCGCCGCATTTTTTCATCCACGTTGTGCAATGTGCGGGCGCTATCCAGAGCGAGTTCAGGAGCACTCAGCGCCTCTTCGGGGTGAGCGTGACGGCTCTCGTCGGCCAAGGCCGACCAGCGAGCTGCCGACACGGTAATTTCTTTCTGGCGCTTTCGGCGCGCGGTGAGGGCCATGTTAATGGTAATGCGACACAGCCAGGTTTTAAGCGTTGAGCGACCCTCGAACTGATGCATTCGCTCTAGTGCGGCGACCCAGGCACTCTGGGCGGCATCCTCGGCGAGGCTGTGCTCCACATATTGGCGGGCAATGCCGACCATGGCGGGGTGGTAGTCGCGGTAGGCGCTGGCGTAGGCCTTTCTATCGCCATGCTTTAGGCGTTCGGCCAGGGCCCAATCATGTTGCCAGATCGGTGAGGTGTGTTCTGTTTGCGGCGTGGATGTATTCATCGCTTTACCCCTTTGTTGCTTTTATGAGTGTTGGCCTGACGACTGAGAAAGTTGATGATGTCCTGCGATTCATAAAGCCATTTCACTTGGCCGCCACTCTCGATTTTCAGGCAGGGAACCTGTGTTTTGCCGCCGCCCTGACGAAGTTCTCGGCGATAACCTGGGTGAACGGCAATATCCCGTTGCGCCACGTCTAGCTTCAAGCTTTTGATCGCCGCGCGGGTATAGGCACAAAAGGGGCATGCCGGGTAGTGATAGAGCGAAAACCGCGTTTGTGTGTTGTTGGTATTCATCGACTGGTGCCTCATTGAAACATGGGGCTATGTTGGCTGAGATGGCAGGGTAAGACTTGACCGAATATTCAAACTACTGGTCAATTTGTGTAATCCAGCGCTGAGACGGGGGCTGGGGTGTATAAGCATTTGGTTTAAATGGTGGCAGAATGTCCGTCGGGTCAGGGGCATGCCTTCGTGGCTTGCCCGATTAGGGAGTTGATGAGCTGTTGGGGGTAGGGATGAAGATTGAAATTAAAACGCTGGTGAATGCGCCCATTGCCGCTGTTTGGCGCGCATGGGTAACGCCTGAGGATATAGAAAACTGGAACTATGCCACTGATGACTGGTGCTGCCCGAAAGCAGAGGTGAACCTGCAAGTGGGGAGGGGCTTTAATTACCGAATGGAAGCCAAAGATGGATCTATGGGCTTTGACTTTGCAGGGGTTTATACCAAGGTGGAGGAGAACAAGGCCATTCATTTTGAGTTGGATGACCAGCGCCTTGTTACCGTCGCGTTTGTAGAAACGAGTGAAGGGGTTGAGGTCATCGAAACCTTTGACGCCGAAGATGAAAACTCGGCCGCGCAGCAGCGAGATGGCTGGTTGTGTATTCTGAATAATTTTAAGCGCTATGTTGAAAGTAAAGCCCGATAGCTGAGTATTGTATTGGCGCAGCTTTGTGACGCCACGTTTAGCAATTTTTCCTGTTTGTCGAGGGGTGGCTGTTTAGGGTTTTGGTTGGTTTTTTGAAAAGCAAAACACGTGTGGTAGCGTAATGACGATCCGAATGGGCTTGTGCGAATCCGTTTGCATTACGCGTGCGGTTTCTCTGCATTGTGTGGCGCGCGTTAGCGTTTCAGTGGCGGACGATTTAGTCGTATCTGCCTTCGTTAAGTGAAGCGGCAAGCCCCCGTGAAATTCGCAAGGGCTTGCCGATTATGGATACGTATTTACTCCTGTTGTGGTTGCAGCGGGCCTACGAGCTCTTCTAACGCGTCGCGATACGCTTCTGGGTTCAGGTCTTCCGGTGGATAGGCTGCGTACGCGGCGATAGCGGCCTGAACGCGGGCGTTAAACTCACTAATGGTGTCGATGTCGCTCGCAGGCGCAGGGCTAATATTGGGCGGGGCGCGGTGCAGGGTGGCCTGCTCGTAGTCATAGGCGATGCCGATGCCGGTGCCCTCATCGAACTGGCGAACAAATATCTCCATACCGCGGGGAACCCCTACTGAGTCATCAAAACCAACGGGCACGACGATTGACCCCATTTGTGTGGTAGAGCCAAAGTCGCAAGTTCGCCCACCGGAGGGGCCGGGTGAAAACACGAGCGCGTCGACCCTCACGTTGCCGCCGTCGGGGCCGATGAGGGGGTCGCCATTAGCGTCTTTGACAATGTCCATTTCGCCGGTGACATAGGCGCGCATATCGACGATGGCTTGCAGTTGTGCCTGCGTGGGGGGCTGGTTGGGGTCGCCCAGTGCCGTTAAGGCAAACAGCCCCGCGGTGCGTGGGCCAACCCGGCCGGACTCAACTATGCCCTCTATGCCGTAGCACTCGTCGTCACGGTCGTGGGCGGACTCTTCACCATCAAGTGCTATGGCAGTGCTGCTAACGCAGCGGCGGGCACTGGTCCCACCTTCAGATTCGAACACTGAGAAGTATTCGTTCATGTCGTAATGGCTGGAGCCGGCCCCTAACGACGTGTAGTTGGGTAGGTACACGTCATACACCGTGGCGCCCAGTGCTTCCATTTCGGCAACGGCTGCCGCAATCAACTCTCCTTGTGTGCCCGTTCCCGCGGCATCGGTATTGCCGCCGAGGTCTCGCACAATGCCGATGTTGCGGCCGGCGAGGCCGTATTGGTTGCGGTCGAGGTATTGTGTGTAGCTTTCAGGGCGTTGCTCTGCCGGAAAGGCAGCGGCTTTGGGGTCACGTGAATCGTACTTGCCCATGGCGGTGAGCATGAGTGCAGCATCGGTGACGGTGCGGGTCATTGGCCCTCCGGTGTCACGGCTGTGGGCCAGCGGAAAAATACCGTGCTGGGAAACCACCCCTAAGCTGGGCCGAATGCCCACCAAGCCGCCTACAGACGATGGATGGCGGATGGACTGGCAGGTATCAGAGCCGGTGCCACCCAGCGCAAAGTTGGCCGCGAGGGATGCGCCGGTGCCGGAGGATGATCCCGCTGGGCTTTCTGAGGTGTTGTAGGGGTTGCTCACCTGTATTGCCCGGGCTGAAAATCCAGTAGTGAAGTAGGCAAATTCATCTTGGTTGGCTTTGCCCAGTATTAACGCACCGGCTTCACGTAAGCCTTTTACTGAATTAGCGTCTACGCCGGCTTGGTGGCCGAGCATTGAGTACGACCCCTGTGTTGAGGGGTAGTCAACGGTGTCGTAGTTGTCTTTCAGCAAAACCGGCATGCAATGGAGGTATCGGTCACCAATGCCTTGGTCGCTGGCGTAGAGTTCATCCAGGGCCTGGGCTTGGGCAATGGCGTTGGGCAGAATCGCCAGTACACCGAAGATAGGCAGGCCACCATTGGGTTGTGGATTGTTGTTGTAAGCGAGGATACGGTCGATGTATTGCTGAGTGATGTCTACGCAGGTGAGTGCATCACCATTCTCGTCGACTAGCTCTCCAGCGAGCGCTGCGTGAACGTCTGCCATGGTCGCTTCGACAATTTGAAATAGGTCGTCGCGAATACCGTCGTTGTTGTCGTCGATATCGGCATTGTCGCCGATTCCGTCGCCGTCAGCATCGGCGTGTTCGGCGTTGTCTTCTGGGAAGGCGTCGCTGTTATCGCCCACGCCGTCGCCATCGGTATCTTTCGTTTCTGAGGCATCTTCAGGGAAGGCGTCGGAGTTATCTCCGATCCCGTCACCGTCGGTATCCCTAGATTCAGAGGCGTCGTTGGGGAAGGCGTCTTGGCCATCGGATACACCATCACCGTCGCTGTCAGCCTTTAGTGGGTCGGTTCCCATGTCGGCTTCATTGGCATCGCTGACGCCGTCGTTGTCGTCGTCTTCATCGCTGTTGTTGCCGATGCCATCGTTGTCAGAATCTGTGGATTCTGAGGGGTCGTTGGGGAATGCATCGTCACCGTCTTTGGTGCCATCGTTGTCTGAGTCAGCTCGCTGAGGGTCTGTACCTTGAGCTTGCTCCTCTGCATCGCTGGCGCCATCGTTGTCGTCGTCTTCATCGGTGTTGTTACCAATGCCATCGCCATCGGTATCGGTGGTTTCTGAGGAGTTTGTGGGAAAGGCGTCCTCACTGTCGGATACGCCATCATTGTCGCTGTCGGCACGGCGAGGGTTAGTGCCTAATGCTTCTTCCTCGGCATCGCTCAGGCCGTCGTTGTCGTCGTCTTCGTCGGCATTGTTGCCGATGCTGTCACCGTCACTGTCTTCGAACTCCGAGTCGTCGGAAGGGAAGGCATCTTCACCATCGGGGACGCCGTCGGAGTCCGTGTCGGCCAGTTTAGGGTCAGAGCCGTTGGCGACTTCATCGTCGTCGAGTATGCCGTCATTGTCGTCGTCGGCATCGCAGGCGTCACCGCGACTGTCGTTATCGGTGTCTAGCTGGTCGCTATTGGCGTTGGCGGGGCAGTTGTCAGCAGCATTTTTTACGCCGTCTTTGTCATTGTCTTGTTCGGCTTCGGCGAGTGCGCAGCCGTTCTGATCAACGTCCTTGCCCGCTGGCGTTTCGGGGCATGAGTCGACGGCGTCGTTAACGCCGTCGTCGTCGGTGTCTGCGCCTCCGTCAAAATCATAACTGCCATCTGATAGATCTTTGCGGGTTTTTTCTAAATGTTGATTGGCCTCTAGTGCTGAAATGAGCGAGCGTTGGTCTTCGTTTGCTTGCTCGGCAAAGGCGCTTGCGCGGGAGGTGTCGAAGTCGTCGGGGGCAACATCGAATTCGCTCAGCGGTATATCGAGTGCCAGTGTTTTTTCAATAACCTGTGAAGAAAGTCGAATACCATTGTCGGGGTTGCGGTCTTCATCAAGTGTTAGTAATAGTCGTGCGACATTGGTGATGGTGTTTTCAGAGGGCAGTAGGTCATCAAGCGTAATGAATTGGCCGCCGAGTGCTTCACCTATTTTTAGCGCGCCAAGATAAAAAGATACAGTGTCGCCTTCGACATAATCGAAGTCGCCGTTTGCCCCCGTCATCGGTAGATTGGTATTTGCGGTCGGGTTTGGTGCAGTGGAATACAGTATGCCCTGGATTGGTGAGTCAATCAGTTGGCCGGTCACTTTTGTGCCGGTGTTCTGGCTGTCGCCGGGAGATGAGCCTCCACCGCTGCCGCCTCCGCCGCATGCAGACAAAATAACACTAACGCTACTAACTAATAATATATGGCGCATTGGCCCACTCCAGTACAGGCAAGGTACGGCGACGCCCTTAGGTGGCGTCCTAATGTCGGAATCTAGGCGATAGAGGTAAGCAGAATTTGTGCCAAGGTGTGTGGCGATGCGCTGAGGCGTTGTGGGCTGCTAGGCCATCACTATTTGATCGCCTTGACTGAATAACTCCGGTTAATAAACGCGTTCAGCTTGGTCCACTTGGTGGCAACCTACCTTTTTCAGCACGCATGCAGTAGTCTGAATTGCCTAGGGAAAGGAGGCGTGCGATGAAGCGTTCAGCTTGTGTGTGGGTAATGGTATTGCTGTTGCAGCCTAGTTTTTCGCTGGCTTCTGATTTCCTGCTCACGATGAATAGTTATGGCCCAGTTAAAATAGGCATGGAGGCGAGTGACGCGTACACACGTTTGCGTGCACTGATGCCGGTTAACGAGCCTCAAGCGGCTTCGGGCTGCACCTATTATTATGCGAGTGATGGTTTATCGTTCATGCTCGATGACGACCGAGTCGTGCGTATCGAGACAAGCTTGAATCAGGTGATTACACCATCGGGTATTCGTGTTGGCGATAGCCTGTCGAAGTTGAAAAACACCTTCGGTGACCGATTGGATGAACAGTCCAATCATTACCAAGGGCCGGAAAGTCGAACAATAAAACTGTTTTCAAAAGACAGATCGATAGCCATGCGCTTTGAGGTGGTGAAAAACCGCATAGTAGAAATATACTCGGGCTATGAGCATGCGATTCACTATGTGGAAGGCTGTGCTTGAGATTGTTTGAAGCGCACCGTTAGCGAACCCGCGATAGTGCTGTATTAATCCCACTAGGTTAAGACATGAATAAAATCGCTTATCTACTCTGCGCTTTTTGCCTTCTTCAAGGCTGCGCGGGCGCTCGATATAGCTATAAAAGCCTGATCGAAGACGAGGGTGACGCGTCGGTGTTGCGTTTAACGACGGGCGAGCGCGTTGAGGTTTTGGTGGTTGGCAATGGCTTTCCTGGTTGGTGGGGGATGTACCCGGGAGTGATTTCATCTGCCTCAGACATCGCCAGTATTGACTGCGAAGATGCCAGGAGTGCGGTGCCCTTTCGTGAGCCAGGCATGCTCTTTGGTGGTGAGGTCTGTATGGTGAGCGCCCATAAAAAGGGCGCAGCCACACTCTATTTCGGCAATAAATTTACCCTGACGACGGACAGCTATAACGAAAAATATGATGTGATTATTGTTGATAATTAATGTCCGTATTGTGTTCGCTCAGCAAATCAATCTGCGGGACATCGAGATGTCTATGAAAAAAATGATGACGTTTGTCAGTGTTGTTTTGTCGCCATTAAGCTCTATGGCAGCATTGGCGCCCGAGTATCAAAACGAGCGAGACTTTGAGGTATTGATTAACTTCGTTAAAAGTCATGAGGAGGTCCTTGCAACGTTGCGGTCGATCGACTTCGATAACTTTACTGTGCACTTCGGCAATAACTGCGAGGCACTATTTGCCAGAGGCGTTACGTTAAGGCCGCCAGGGTGGGTTGGGCCAGCGGCGCCTCTTGAGTTCAAGTCGTCGACGTGTAGTCCGGGTGAGCGCAGGGCGGAGTAAGCTGGAAGTAGCAGGTCAGCAAGACTAATAGCCAGCCGCGTTCGCTATTTTAGCGGTGTGGCCTACACTGGTTACAGTTTGGTATTTCGCTTTTATTCCCATAAGCAATAGCCAGAGCAAGTAATAAAATAATAAGCGGGTTGGGGTGTTATCAGTGCTGGCTTTAGCGGTAAATACGAGCATCCGGTGGGTGGTGTTATGAACACGTTGATTTCTTTGGATAGGCTCCGGTTTCTGCTCAACCGCTTCGAGGAGAAGCTTTGGGTACGTCCACTGGCGGTGTGCAGTATGTCAGTTGCAGTGGTGTTTGCGGCGAGCCTTGTCGATGACCTCCACTTTGCCGCTTATCTTCCCGCAGTTTCTAAAGACTCAATTGAAACCCTTCTGTCGTTACTGGCGGCCAGTATGTTGGTGATCGCCACGTTTTCGGTGGGCGCTATGGTATCGGCCTATGCCGCTGCCAGCGGCACAGCAACTCCGCGTTCTTTTACCTTGGTACTTGCCGATGACGGCTCTCAGAATGCGCTCTCGACATTTGTCGGCGCGTTTATCTTTAGTGTGGTTGCGCTCACTGCCGTTAAAAATGATTTCTATCAGCACGCGGGTCTATTTTCTGTTTTTGTACTGACGGTGATGACGTTTGCGGTGGTTATCGTGACCTTCGTGCGCTGGGTTGACAACATTGCGCGGTTGGGCCGAGTTGGCTCTACGATTGAAAAGGTCGAGAGCGCAACACGCGACGCGCTCATTCGGCGGCGAGACAAGCCAACCCTCGGCGGTGTTGTTGCACCGAAGCAAGTTATTACCGGGCAGCCGGTGTACGCCGCTAAGATTGGCTACGTGCAACACATCGATATGGCTGCGCTGCAGGGCTGGGCAGAGCAAGTTGATGTCAAAGTGGTGGTGGCGGCGCTGCCGGGTACCTTTGTTTGTTCTAATCAGCCACTTGCATACCTTGATGCAGCGAGTGCAGCGCTGGCAGAGTCGGATTGCCGCTGCCTTGTAGAGTCTTTCGAGGTGGGGAGTGATCGCACCTATGAGGACGACCCGCGGTTTGGCTTAGTCGCCTTGTCGGAGATCGCTGCCCGTGCGCTTTCCCCTGCGGTAAATGACCCCGGTACGGCGATAAAAGTCATTGGCTCAATGGTGCGGTTGATCTCTCTTTTCGAAGGACCGAAGCCAGAACAGGGTAAGCCGGATTTTGATCGGATCGCGGTTCCGGAAGTGTCGGTGGACGACATGTTCGATGATGCGTTTACCGCCATCGCACGCGACGGCGCTGGCGCAGTAGAAGTGTGCATACGCCTGCAGAAAGCCTTAACGTCGCTGGATTCGCTCGGCAATGATGATATTAGTAAAGCGGCGCAATATCACAGAGACTTAGCATTAAAGCGCGCAACGATAGCACTGGCATTAGATGAAGATTTAACTGCGGTCAAAGAGGTTGCTAGCGCGGCCCAGTCCGTGATTAAACACGCATAATAATGATAAGAATACAGAGCCTGTGGTGCCGAGTTGTGCGCCGTAATCGAAGTTGGCGCGAGCGATTGAGGTGCTGCGCGAGGGAGGTATGCGGCTGGCCATTGACGACGCCGGCGCGGGCTATGCCAGCTTTCAGCATGTTTTAGAGCTTGATGCCGACATCATCAAACTGGATGCCAGTCTGACGCAAAATATCCATGCCGAGCCTGGAAAGTATTCGCTTGCGAAAGCGCTATGTGCTTTTGCGAATTCGGCCGGTTGCTCAATTATTGCCGAGGGTCTTGAGACCGAGGAGGATTTTCAGGCCCTCAGGAAGCTGGGAGTGGATAAGGTGCAGGGCTATTTGCTTGGTCGCCCAGTGCCGTTACAGGAAGCCGTGTCAGCTCAGCATCAGTGCATATAAGCAGTGCCGCAGAGGCTGGCCAGTGGGCACCTGCTGTGTGATGAGAGTAGCGATGCTGCGCAAGCTAGCTATTTCTCTTAGCTTCTTTTAGTGCCTCCATCTGCTCCGCAATCGCTTGTGCCTCAGCCGTGATCATCGAATATGATCTGATATCGCCATTGCGCTGCGCGTGCATCGCTTTTTCCAGTTTGGCCAGATACGCCTTGTTGAGCTTGGCGACGGGGTCTTTTTTGAAGAGCGAAAACATGGTGTGGTCCTTGTAAACGTTTCTTCTTATCTACGGCGGAAGACCCGTTCTGGTTGTGACGCGTTGAGCGGGGAGCGCCCGCACACTTACCCGACATCATTGGTGACCCAATGAGCAGGCCGCCAGCCGCGCTCGCATACGGCCTGTTACTGAACAGCGATCACTTCCCGCCGTAGGCGTTTATCAGCGTGTTGATCGTCGCTTTGATCTGATGGCGGTCGTAGCCCAGTTCGTCAACGGCTTCCGGCTCATAGCTAACCGTTGCACCGGCGCCGGCAAACATAATCACATTTGGCAGAAGCGGGTGGTCGTCCTCCCGGACCTCGAGCGTTTGCGGGCTGCCCGCTGCGTCGAACCAGAGTTCGAGGTATTCCTTCCAGCTGTAATTCTCATCGCCCAGCAAATAGGCCCGGCCTGATTCGCCGTGATCCAAGGCCGCCAGCGTCGCCTGGGCCACCGAGTGAGAGCTAATGTGGTTTGTGCCGCCCTTGGGGGCAAACACCGGCAGCTCTAAGGCGCCGCTGGCGTAGGCCACCAGCGCGCCAATATGGGGAATGTCCAGCCCGGGTATGTGCCCCATCACGAAGGGTAAATTCAGGCTGCATACGCTGAAGTTGTCGCTGCTCATTGCGCGCACCGCCTCATCGGTATTACTGCGCGACGTCACATAGGGGCACTCGCCAATACGATGCGCCGCCACCTGCGGGTAGAAGGTGCCAATGTATACGGCGCGGCGCACACCGGCCTCGCGAGCAGCGGCAAAAAAACGCGGTACCGCGCTGTCGTTCACTTCCCGGTAGAAGTCTTCCGGCGTGACGCTGCCATCCATCGGCAGTTGTCGGATATCAGCTGCGGCCGCGAAGACTATGGCATCAAAGCCTTTTAGGCGACCGTCGCCCATATCGTCGTTGACGTAGTCTCCCTGCAAAAAAGGCAGGGCCGCCAGCGCCGGCGCTGTTGGCTTGTTGCGCGCCATAATAGTCACGTTGTGACCGTGTGATTTCAGATAGAGGGCCGCGTCGCCGCCAATCAAGCCGGAGCCACCGACAACAAGTACATTCATAGTTATGCTCTCGTTATTGTGCGTGTAAATGGAATTTAGCTATTGAGCGGGTGATCGCTGGTCCACACCACGGTCACGTCCCGGCGGGCGTAGCGGTAGGCGCCCTCGGCGTACACCACTTGTTCCTGGTAGCGAATCCCCATGTCCAGCTTTCGTCCCTGACCGGCCTTTTCGTAGATATGGGAGGCAATGCAGTAGGTTTCGCCTTCGTAGCAGTCGCCTTGCCACTCGCCCAGCTGATTGCCAACCAAATGAAAGGTCGCGCTATAGTTATCGGCGAGTAGATTCAGCATGCCGACAAAGGCATCGGCACTCTCACAAAGCCACTCTGGGCCGCGCTGGGTAAAGTCGTCGACGAGTAGCTCGCGCATGGCGTCGAACGTTCGGTCGTCGACAATCTGCGCATAGCGAAGCGCCAGGGCCTGGGCATCTTGCACGCTGTGCATACACCAACCTCCAGAATTGATGGAATCGCTACAGTCTACGAAAGACTGCGCTGTTATAGTTAGTTCAATGAAATAACAATTATTGTGAGAAAATGTACAAATGGACTGGGATGATATTCGCTACTTCACGGTGCTCGCGCGCAGCGGCTCGCTCAGTAGTGCGGCGCGCAAACTGGGTGTGACCCATGTCACCGTGGCTCGCCGTATCGACCGCTTGGAAACGCGGCGCAAGGTAAAGCTCTTTCACCGCCGCCAGAGTGGCTACCGCCTGACTATTGCCGGCGAACGCCTGATGAGCGACGCCGAAGCGGTGGAAGAGCGCTGTATTAATTTCGAGCGGAAAATGCGCGGCCAGTCCGATGTGCTGGCCGGTCCCTTAACGCTGTCGATTCCCGAGACCACATTGATCGATCTGTCGGCGCCGTTAGCTGATTTTATGCGGCGATACCCTGATATCGAGCTCACTGTGTTTGCCACTTCTGCGCAACACAACCTGAATCAGTCTCAGGCAGATATTCTTATCCGCATCACCGACCACCCGCCGGAGTTGTTGGTTGGGCGAAAACTGACGGATATTTCCCTGTTTGCCTATGGCACACGGGAGTATCTGGAGAGCATCGACGGTGAGTTGAATAAGGCCTCTTGGGGCATTTGGCAGGCGGCCTTTGACAGCAATCACGGCGATCGCTACTTCCGCAATATGGTCGAAGACCCGCAAATCACCTTGCGCACCAATAGCAACAGTCAGTTGGTGGCAATGGTTCGGCAGGGTGTTGTGCTCGGCTTAATGACGGCGCCCATCGCCAGGCGCTACCCTGAGCTTTTGCCCGTTTGCGATGATCCATTGGTGACCACCGAGCTGTGGTTGCTTACCCATACTGATCTGCGTGACTCACGCCGGGTGCGTTGTTTTATGGACTTTATGTCGGAAACGGCCCTGCGCCCTTGGGTACGTTGAATCCCTTTGCCCGGCCCAAAAGCCAGCGCGCAAGCGGCAGGCGCGACGCTATCGCGCCATTAATAAATCGATTAGTGTGCGTTGCTTTGTTCGGCTGGAGCGGAAATACACGCCTCTCCCGCTTTTTACAGACAGTAAGGTAGACGATATGAAATTGTCCCCGCGGCTATTTAAATTGATGCTTAATTGTTATCCGCCCTACATCGGTGCGGGTGTAAAGGTGGACTACGTCAGTCCGGATTGGCAGCAGTTGCAGGTCTCTATGCCTTTGCGCTGGTATAACCGCAACGCGGTGGGCACGCATTTTGGCGGCAGCCTGTATTCGATGGTTGACCCCCACATTATGCTGCTGCTCATGCAGATTTTCGGCAAAGACTATTTAGTCTGGGATAAATCCGCAGATATCGAATTTATCAAACCGGGGCAGTCCAAAGTCACGGCGGTGATGACCATTTCAGATGAAGATATCCAGAATATTCGCGATAACACTGCAAACGGCGACAAGTACTTTGCTCATTTCACCGTCGATATTGTCGATGCCTCCAAGCAACTTGTGTCGCGGGTGCGCAAGGTGATTTACATCAGAAAAAAGCCGCAGGCTCGCGCCAAGTAAAGGCGAAATAGGGCGGCTGGATTGCCCTGTGTCAGGGGCTTTCCGTATCCAACGCTAACTCCACCCAGCCCTTGATGGCCTCAATGTATACGAAGCTCGCATTCAATGCGCTGACCTCGCGCACATCGCCGTGGCGGGGTGGGTCGTAGCTCTCCAGGCCTTCGAGGGCGAGGCTGCTGGCCATGCTGGGTTTGCTGGTAAGGGTGGCGGGGGTGGTGTCGAGATGAAGTTCATGCGCGCTCCATATTTCGCCCTGTCGCTCAACGGGCTTGTTGGCATGTTGGTCGGCAAAAACGAATACGGCGGCAGTACCGGCCATTTTTTTGTAGTGCATGCTGCTACCCATTGAAATCAATCAAAAGCTAACACTACGGGGCCGCGGCTGAGGCTGTGCTGACTTGGATCAAGCGCTTTTCACAAAGTGGCTTGGTGAAGCAGAAAGAGAGATGGCGTTGCAAAGGGGGCATTGCGAAGGGGCAGGGCACTGGCAGCGTTGCCAGTGCCAACGGCCTTCCTTACTTGCTTGCGGTGGTATTGCGTGCTTCGAGTTCAATAATTGCGAGGTTTTCCTTCAACACTTTTTTGCCAACACCGGGCACCTCCAGCAGGGCTTCGCGGTCTTGGAATGGGCCGTGTTTTTCTCGGTAACGCACAATGGCTTGCGCGCGTTTTGGGCCCACGCCCTTCAGCTCGGTGAGCTCGGCAGCCGTGGCCGTGTTGATATTCAGTGCACTGGCTGGGGCTGAGAAGGTCAGCGCCAGCACAAAGAACATACTGATAAGTGTTGCGAGTTGTGGCAGTGAGTAGCTCATCATCCAAATCCTTTTGTTGATGAAATAGAGGTGTGCGGTCCATGCACAATTTGAGTGTAGCACAGCATCTTAGACGTGCTTGCCCGGCGCTAACATCCTGTGCCAGAAGGGCTTAATGCGCTCGGCGACGCAGTAGCCGTCCAAACTTTTGCTTGCCCAGTTGCGGCGAAAATTGCTGGTCGCGCCATGCACTTTGGCCACCAATAAACACCTGTGTTACCACGCCATCGGAGCGATTAACCAATTGCTCGTGCCGGAATTCCTCGCGGTAGCGCCGCTCTACATTGGTTTGGCCGTCGTAATTAGCAAGTTGCTTTGGGTCAACCAAAATCAGGTCGGCGGTGTCGCCAATATCAATACTGCCACCGTCCACGCCGAACACGTCGGCGGCGTCGCAGGTCAGGCGTTTCACCATGTAGCTCACGTCCTTGTCGCCGCCCTGAGCCGCCAGCTTTAAGCAGCGCAGGTTCACGTCGTAAAAGGCCATGTTGGTGAGGTGGGCGCCGCTGTCGTTAAAACCGGGCAACAGAAGCGGGTTCATAATCAGCTCGCGGACCTTTTGCGGGCTCCTGTTTGCGGTGATCGTGCTCCACGATAGCGCGGTGTCAAAGCTGCGCAGCAATTGCAGCATAAAGTCGGCTTCGTCGTTGATTGCGGTGAAGTCGCGTTCGACGAGCTGCCGCTCTTCTTCGCCGAGGTCTTGCGGTGGCCGCTGCTGCAATATTGCCACTACGCGCTCATACACGGTTTGCAGGTCTTTGCCCTGCCAGTTTTCGATGGGGCAGCGCTCGACGGTCATATCGGCAAGAGTGCGATTGAAGGCGTAGTCTTCGAGCTTGAGTTTGCGCTTCAGGCGCGCCAGCCCCCAGCCCTGTTTACCGCTCATCCACATGCGCTTAAAGGCGCGAATATAGTCCGGGTCATTGAGGATGGCGAGGCGCGCAGCGCGGTCTTCTAAGTCGGTTTCATTGAGCGCGCGCAGTTCGGGGATTTCCTCTGATAGTGGCGTAATGACGCCGTCGGCCCAGGTTTTGAACGCGGCGCCAAGGGCCTGCATATGGAAGTTGCCTTTCAGCCAGCGGCTGTTGAGCATTCGAGCCAAAAACAGGGCCAGGCGAACAATCTTCTTGTTGTTGGCGATATCCAGTGCGGCGACCACGGTGGTGGTGAGGGGGCGGCCGTGTAAGCGGCCGCTGGTGAGCAGAAACGTTTTCAGTGTACCCAGGGCGCTGTCTTTAGGGGGTGTTGCCTGCCAGATGCCGCCGGCGTCACGCACCACTTGGGTGAGCGCTTTTAGCTCGCCATATTTGGCGAATTGTGTCGGGATGGTTTTGTGGCAGTTGGGTTGGTTCGCCAGGTAGTGAAAGGGCAGGGCGTCGGTGGAAAGGCCAACGTAGCCGTCGGCGAGTGCATTTTTCAGCGCACTTTGCATGGCGCTGAGCTCGGCCTGGCTGGGGTCGCGACTAATGCTGTCATTAAAGCCCATGGCATCAATGCGCAGCATGGAGTGGGGCAGCAGGGTGACCACATTCGGGCCGAGTGCGAGGCCATCGAGATGGTGCAGGTATTCGGCCGGGGTCTGCCAGGAGACTTTCTCGGCGCAGTCTCGCAGTACACCCTTGGGAATATTCTCGACGCGGGCATAGCAGTCAACGATGGGGTCGGCGCCGTTTTCGCGCTGCGCGCCGAAAGCCAGCCCCAGGCTGCAGTTGGCGATCACCACTGTGGTAGTGCCGTGGCGGGTGGACTCGGGCAGTCCCGGTGCGACCTCCAATTCCAGGTCGTAGTGGGTGTGAATATCAAAGAGTCCGGGCATGGCCCACAGGCCCTTAGCGTCGATGACTTCGGTGTTTGGTCCGGGTTCGAGCGCGGAGCCGCGGGCGACAATGCGGCCGTTGCCGATGGCAATGTCTTCGATAACCGGGTTATGGCCTCGGTTAAATACCTTGGCCTGTTTAATCAGGGTATCTATGTCGGTCGGGGCGATGCTGCTGTGTTGGTTTGTCATTATTGTTATTCCCGTTTTGGTTTAGCTTGGGTGGTGTAAATAGCTGGCGAGCATTCGGGCTGCCTGCTGAATAACCGCGTCTTTGTCCTGTTTCGTTTCGCTGTGAAATACATGGCGATGAACCACGCCTTCAGCCATCGCAAAGAGGTTGTAGGCCACGAGGTCGGCATTGGGCAGCTTGAGCGCGTGGACAAACTGCACCACGTGCTGCTGCAGTTTGGCTTCGCCGCGGTTGAGAATGTCGGCGAGCGTGCCGTCGACGTTGCGGCGGTGTTCGAAGATCTGGTGGAGCTCGGGCTTCTGTTCGTGGAAGTCGTAGATAAAGCGCAGGCTGTTTTCCAGGCGCGCCTCGATGTCTGTCGTGGGCGGGCTGCTCTGGTGGTCATCAAGGGTGTGCTCGAGCTCGAAAAACCACTGCTCGGCCAGCGTGTGCAGCATGTCGTCTTTGTTGTCGAAATACTGATAAAAGGTTCCCGTCGCAACCTCGGCGTGTTCAGCAACAATTTTTGCCGTACAGCCCTCGTACCCCAGTTTGGCAAAGCAGTGCTCAGCGGCGCCGATTAGTGCATTGCGTTTGGCGAGTGCGCGCTGTTGTGTGGGCAGGGCTTTCATGAGTGTTAGTGGGCCTTGTGTTGTTGTGGGGCTAGGGTTAGTTCAGTATAAATTGAACTAGACGTCAAGTTCGGATTTAGCTACGGTAATTGCAACAACAATAACAAGGGGCGAAATAATGGCTGTCGCAAACGATAAAACACTGTGGAATGAGGCCAGCAAGCAGCGGTGGCGAGAGCAGGGGCAGATGCTAACGGTGCTGGGCCACCGTCTGTTCGTGCGCGATGACGGCGCTGCAGATCAACCGACAATACTTCTGATTCACGGCTTTCCCACATCCAGCTGGGACTGGCAGGGTTTGTGGGAAGGGCTGCGCCCGGACTACCGACTGATTACCCTGGATATGCTCGGCTTTGGTTTTTCTGATAAACCCGATCGCCGCGACTACAGCATTCATTTGCAGGCTGATTTGGTGGAGGCCGTGCTCAGCGAGTTGGGTGTGCAGCGCTATCACGTGCTGGCCCACGATTACGGTGACACCGTCGCGCAGGAACTACTAGCCCGTCAGCAGGAGGGCAGTGGCGTCGGGCAGTGGTTGTCCGGCTGCTTTTTAAACGGCGGCTTATTCCCGGAAACCCACCGCGCCTTGTTAACGCAGAAATTATTGCTGTCGCCAATTGGGCCGCTGCTGAATCGCCTGTCGGGCTTTGCCCAATTTCGCAAGAATTTCAGCAGGGTATTCGGCCCGGATACTCAGCCCGGCGACACGGAGTTAAACGCCTTTTGGTCTTTGATCAACGAAAATGATGGCAAGCATATCTTCCATAATTTGATTACCTATATGCGAGACCGAAAGCAGCATCGGCAGCGTTGGCTGGAGCCATTGCAGCGCGCAGAGCTGCCACTGGCGCTGATTAATGGCTCGGTTGATCCGGTCTCCGGTGATCACATGGTGCAGCGCTACCAACAGCTTGAGTGCCGCCTGGACTTTCTAGCGCGCCTGCCGCGCATCGGCCACTACCCGCAGGTGGAAGCCCCCAGCGAGGTGCTGACGGAGTACAAAAACTTCCTCGCCACGGTATCGGCGGACGACTAGCGCGGATATAAGGCGGCGCGGCTTTCGCTAAATTTCGGTTCGCGGCGGTGAGGCGGGGGCATTTATTGTGATGATTCCTGCCCCAGCGGGCTTGCGGCATGGCACCGGCGGGCAAAGAGCGTTAAAATGGCGGCCTTTTTCCCACCCTGCGGCCCAGGTGCCTGCAGGCGTTTTTCGGAGTGTGTTATGTCGGATATCAACAAGGTGGTACTGGCCTATTCTGGCGGCCTGGACACCTCGGTCATTGTTAGATGGCTTCAGGAAACCTATGACTGTGAAGTGGTGACCTTTACTGCTGACATCGGTCAGGGCGAAGAGGTTGAGCCAGCCCGCGCTAAGGCTGAGGCGCTGGGTGTGAAAGAAATCTACATCGATGATCTGCGCGAAGAATACGTGCGCGACTTTGTGTTTCCGATGTTCCGCGCCAATGCCATTTATGAAGGCGAGTACCTGCTGGGTACCTCTATTGCCCGCCCGCTGATCGCCAAGCGCCTGATCGAGATCGCTAATGAAACCGGCGCCGATGCCATTTCGCACGGTGCCACAGGTAAGGGGAATGACCAGGTACGCTTCGAGCTGGGCGCGTACTCACTGAAGCCGGGTATTCAGGTGATTGCTCCCTGGCGCGAGTGGGATCTGACCTCTCGCGAAACGCTGATGGCCTACTGCGAGACCCACAATATCCCGGTGGATTTCTCCAGCAAAAAGAAGAAGTCGCCCTATTCTATGGACGCCAACCTGCTGCATATCTCCTATGAAGGCGGCAAGCTGGAGGACCCTTACTGGGAGCCTGAAGAAGACATGTGGCGCTGGAGTGTTAGTCCCGAGGCCGCGCCCGACAAGCCAACCTATATCGAGATCGGCTACCAAAACGGTGACCCGGTTACGCTGAACGGCGAAGCGCTGAGCCCCGCGACCATGCTCGAGACCTTGAACAAGCTTGGCGGCGCCAACGGTATTGGCCGTCTGGACTTGGTTGAAAACCGCTACGTGGGTATGAAGTCGCGCGGTTGTTACGAAACACCGGGCGGCACGATCATGCTCAAGGCTCACCGCGCTATTGAATCGATCACGCTGGACCGCGAAGCGGCCCACCTGAAAGATGAGCTGATGCCGCGCTACGCCAAGCTGGTTTACAACGGTTACTGGTTTAGCCCCGAGCGCCGGATGCTGCAAACTGCCATTGATGAGTCCCAGGGCTTTGTGAATGGCAGCGTGCGTCTGAAACTCTATAAAGGCAATGTGGTCGTAGTAGGTCGAAAGTCAGACAACTCCTTGTTCGACGAAGCGATTGCCACCTTTGAAGACGACGCCGGCGCCTATGACCAAAAAGACGCCGAAGGCTTCATTAAACTCAATGCATTGCGCTTGCGCATCGCCGCGAACAAAGGCCGCTCGCAACTGTAAGGCAGGGCGGTGATGAGTAAGGGGGCTGCGCAGGCCCCCTTTTGCTGTGCGCAGCAGTGACTTAACAACAATAGTAATGAATGAAATAGCGCTGCGGCGCTTTCCTCTGATTTAAGGCGTATTGATGATGGGATCCACCAAGGCTTTTGCAAAAACTCTATCGGTGCTTGCCGCTGCCGCACTCGGCCTGGCTGCCTGTAGTGGCGACAGTAGCTCCAGTAGCCGCAGCTTGTCCTATGAACTCAATTCGCGACAATTTTTTGTTGAGGAGTCGCTGGGCAGCGTGCAATTCCAAGGCGGCGCCAGCTTGGATCTCAGCCTGTCGATCGGCAGTAGTGCGTTTCGCTCGACCGATGAGGGCAATAATTTTTTCTACACCTTAAGTGACCGCGGCCCGACCTTTGACTGTTCAGAGAGCCAGGCAATTATCGGTGTAGCGAATTTGTGTGGTGGGAATGCGGGCACGGTTTTCGCATTGCCACAGTTTGCGCCGCAAATTCAAAAGTGGAAGCTCAGCGGCGTGGGCACCAAGCTCAGCATTGAGAAGCTTGAAACGATCCAAATTTCCACCCAGAACGGTTCTGGCGTGAATGGCTTGCCGAATGAAGGGTCTGGCGAAGTGGGTTACGACCCCAATGGCAATGAGCTGGGCACCAGTGCCAATGGCTTCGACCCCGAAGCGTTGGTGCGGCTGAATAATGGTCGCTTCTGGGTGGCCGATGAATACGGCCCCAGCCTGGTGTTATTAGAAAGTGACGGCCGCATTGTGCGCCGCGAAGTTCCCCTGGGGCGCGGCGTCGACTACGTTGCTGCCGGGTATACCGTGAGTGAAGGCTTCTTGCCCGGTATTCTTGCTCGTCGCCAAGTCGACCGCGGAATTTCAGCCTTGGCAGTGACGCCAGACAACGAATTTTTATACTTTGTGATGGAAGCGCCGCTGGCTAATCCCAGTGTGGCGGCGGTAGCTGATTCACGCGTGGTGCGCATCGTTAAACTGGCGTTGAATGACGACGGTAGCATTGCCAGTGTTGATGGCGAATACCTGTATCGCCTGGATACACCCTCACAGTTTGCGACCAAACACGATGGTAAAGGCGCGCTGGACAACGGTGAGTTTGTCAGCCAAAGCGAGGTGCGTGTAACCGAAGCGGCCGCTGTGGATGTGGACAGCTTGGTGGTGGTTGAGCAGGCTCGCGACGTCAGTAAGTACTACCGAATCAACCTCGCCAATGCGACCAGTATTCTGGGTAGCCAGTGGGATCAAGAGAGCACCTCGCCCAGCCTGGAAGAGCAGTTCCTTGTCAGCGATGCGCCCTTTGTCGTGAAGCAATTGGGCTTTGACAGTTTGAGCATGCCGCTGCCGGCGGGTATTGATGCGCTCGGCGAAAATGTTGAAGGCCTGGCATTGCTCAGCTCGGCGTTTGTCGCCGTGGTGTCGGATAACCGCTATGGCGTGTATGACCAAAGCAGTGCTGGCGCGCGCAGCCGTATCAGCATTTTGCCGCTGGGCAGCTTTATTATCAGTAGCACGCCGCCCTATCGCCCAAGCTTGGATTATGCAGAGTCGGCGAGCTATCAGCGGCCTGATGCTCAACCCGACACTGGCGCGGCAGAGATTGTTGCCGTGGATACCACCAATGACCAGCTGTTTGTGGTCAATGCCCAGCTTGGTATTGTCGAAGTGTTAGATATTGAAACGCCTCTGCAGCCAACGCTGTTGGGGCAACTCGATATTGCGGCGGCGGCCACCGATAGCGGTGTGAACCTGGGCGCTATCAATAGCGTGGCCGTGGGCACACAACACGTTGCCGTTGCTATTGAAAACAGCGGCCGTCAGCAAAACGGCATTGCCGCGCTATACAACCTTGAAGACCTTACCCTGGCGGCGACGTTCGAGGTGGGGGCAGGGCCGGATATGTTGACCTTTGACCTGCTGGCGCAGCGCTTGCTGGTCGCCAATGAAGGCGAGCCCAATGACGACTACAGCATTGACCCCGAAGGCAGCGTAACCCTGATTGACCTGACTGACGGTGTTGATGCGGCGGAAGTCACGCAGATCGGTTTCAGTGAATTTAATGTTGGCGGTGCGCGCGCCAGCGAATTGCCCGCCGGTGTGCGTGTATTCGGGCCGGGTGCCAGTGTCGCCCAGGATTTGGAGCCGGAGTACATAGGCGTCGCGCTGAACAACAGCAAAGCCTTCGTCAGCTTGCAGGAAAACAACGCGGTAGCGGTGATCGATTTCGATAGCAAATCGGTCAGCGAGATTTTTGCGCTGGGCACCAAAGACTTTGGTGTGAAGGGCAATGAGCTGGATGTTAACGACGACGGCACCATTAACTTTGGGCTGTGGCCGGGCGTGGTGGGCATGTACCAGCCGGATGCGATCGCGGCCTATCAGTTTGCAGGTAAGAACTTCTTCGTTACCGCCAACGAAGGTGATGCCCGCGATTACAGCGGTTTTTCCGAGGAGCTGCGCGCCAGTGAACTCGATGGTGTGAGTGGCCCGGATATCGACCCGGCAAACCCCAGCGCCAATGCTGCCGCTGACGACAGCCAACTTGGCCGCTTGAAGGTGAGCAGCGAAGCGGGCAATACCGATGCTGACAACGACATTGAAGAAATTAGCGCCTTCGGTGCGCGGTCCTTTGCGATCTGGGATGAAGAGGGCAACTTAGTCTTCGACTCCGGCGCGGATTTGCTGCGCGTGACCCACGCATTGCTGGGCAATAACGCCAACGATCGCGACACCCGCAGCGACGACAAAGGTGCCGAGCCCGAAGGCCTGACGCTGATCGCCAGTCTGGGGCGTGTCTATGCCTTTATCGGTTTGGAGCGTACCGGCGGCATTGCGGTGTACGACGTGACGTCGCCCTACGGCGTGCAGTTTGTGCAGTATGTGAACAACCGCAATTTTGCGGCTGATCTGCAAAACGAAACGGGCGATGTGGGCCCAGAGGGGCTGACCGGCTTCTTGAAAGAGGGAGTGGGTTACATTGTTGTTGGCAACGAGGTGAGTGGCAATGTACGCATCTTCGAACTCGACGCCGGCAACGTCACCAATTAACTAAGACTTAACCGGCCGCTTCTGTAGTTTTCGCTGCAAAGTGCGCCGGTGCATTCCCAGCTGCCGCGCCGTGGCAGAGATATTGCCATCGTTATCCTTCAGAGCCTGTTGAATATGCTCCCAGGTCATACGCTCCAGCGACGGTGCGTTGCTGGGGGGAGGGGCTTGCCCTGGCTCAGGCTTTGAGTTCTCCTCTAGCGCGGCGAGAATCGCGGCGGTGCCGGCGGGCTTCTGCAAATAATTATCTGCACCCAGTTTTATGGCATCCACTGCGGTGGCGATACTGGAATAGCCGGTCAGCATCAGCATGCGTATGTCGGGGAAGCGGTTGCGCAGATAAGGAATAATGTTCAGACCCGACTCTTGGTCAATTTTCAGGTCTACCACCGCATAATGCGGAACGTATTGCTGACAGCATTCGCGGGCTTCATCGAGGTTATTCGCCAGCTTTACCTCATAGCCTTTGCGCGTTAGCGAGCGTTGCAGGGCGGTGCAAAAGGCGTCGTCATCATCAATGACTAAAAAGCGTTTAGCGGTCATGGCGTATCCCCTCAATAGCTTCGCTGAGTAATCGCGGCCAGTGGCAGGCTTAGCTCCAGGCGACTGCCGCCTTCCGGGCGGCGCTGCCACTGCAGCTGGCCGCCGTAGCGTTCGGCCGTGGCGTGGCTGAGCAATAGGCCGAGCCCGAGGCCCTTTCCTTTAGTACTGACATAGGCGCGGTGAATGCGCCCCTCCGCGCCCGGCAGGCCCGGGCCGCGGTCACAAATCGTTATGTATAAATGAATGTCGTCGCGATGAACCGCCAGCGCAACATCGTCGGGGCTGGCGTCGGCGGCATTGTTTAACAGGTTGAGAATACTCTGCGAGACGGTGCCGTCTAAGTTGATGGACAGGCTCTTGCAGTCGTCGGCAATAGTGACCGCAACAGCACAAGCGGGGCGCATAAGCTGCCAGCGGTCGATAACACCGTCGATATAGCTAACCACTGCTGTGGCTTCTGCTTGCTGGGTGCTCAGGTCGCGAGCGGTGCTCACCAACTTATCGAGAATCTGTTTGCAGTGGTCGACCTGCTCGCTAAGTGCCTCTACATCGTCGGCATAGTTGTCGTCTATTTCGTCCAGCAAGTCTTCGCTAATCACCTTAATCGTGGCCAGCGGGGTGCCGAGTTCGTGCGCCGTACCCGCCGCGAGTGTGGCGACCGCGAGCAGTTGTTCGTCTTGCAGCTGGCGTTCACGCACCTGGGCGAGTTCGTTTTCTTTTTGGCGCAGGCTGGACGCCATAGCGGAAACAAAGTAGCTGATGAGCAGGGCGCTGACCACGAAGTTCATCCACATCCCCACCATATGCATATTGATGGCGGGCGCGTTGTGCATATGCTGGGCATGGGGCGAGAGTGGCACCAGTGGAATGAAGTAAAACAGCAGCAGGCCATATGCCAGCAACGATACGATGACCAAGCCCCAGGTATAGCGCAGTGGCAGTGTTGTGGCTGAGATACACAGCGGCACTAACAAATAAGAGATAAAGGGGTTACTGCTGCCACCGGAGAGATACAGAACGGCGGTAAAGCCGGCGACATCTATGCAGAGTTGAACGAAAAATTCTAAGTCGGTAACAGGCCAGCGCTGATAGCTGCGCCACCAACAAAAGGCGGCGAATAGGGCAATGATCCCCAGCAGTAGCTCTAACGTTACGTAGGGAAGTAGCCAACCCAATTGATACTTGGCAAACTGCAGGGCGCCGAATTGCCCGGCAATGACAACGCTGCGAATCGCGCAGAGTCGGCGCATATTGGCGATGTCTGAATTCACAGGCGGCTCCAAGTAAAGAGCCGAGTATAGCGCTTGTCGCAGTGCAGGCGAATGACTGCGACATTTTGTCGCAGAGAGAGTGGCGGCGATTTTGCTACCATGCATCCCACTTTAGGCTTAGTCATAACAACAGGCGAATTTTATGTCCCGCTCTACTCTTTGCACGGCACTGCTGTCTGCGGCGCTGTTAAGCTCAAACTTGGTTTTTGCTCACGAAGGCGTGTCGCCAGTCGCGTCGTTGGGTGCCGCCTCGCATGGGCCTATCGGGGTGATGGGCGACCACACCCACAAAGCGGGTGAGTGGATGTTCTCCTATCGCTATATGGCGATGGAGATGGAAGGCAACCTCGACGGCGGTGACTCGCTCTCTGCCAGAGAGATTACCGGCACGATGATGAACCCCGGCCCCTATATGGTTGCGCCGCTAAGCATGGATATGGAAATGCATATGTTTGGTGCCATGTATGCACCCGGCGATGACGTAACGCTGATGTTTATGCTGCCCTATCTGAGTAATGAAATGGACCACCAAACGCGTATGGGTGGCCGCTTCACGACGGAGAGCAGTGGTTGGGGCGACGTGAAGGCCTCGGCGCTGGTCACGCTTTATACCTCTGCTGATCATGCCCACCGAGTGCACGCCAACCTTGGGCTTAGCTTGCCAACCGGTAGCATTGACGAGCGCGATGATACGCCCGCAATGAAAAATGCTAAGTTGCCCTACCGCATGCAACTGGGTAGTGGCAGTGTCGACCTGCTGCCGGGTGTTACTTACAGTGGTCAGGACGCGTCACTGAGCTGGGGCGCCCAGCTGGCGTTGACCATTCGCAGTGACTATAACGACAACGACTACCGCCTTGGCAACCGCGCCCAAGTGAGTGCCTGGTTGGCGCACAGCTTCTCTCCGGCGTTGAGCGCTTCGCTGCGCTTAACCCACAGCGCCTGGGGAAATATCGACGGCGCGCGAGACGACCTGAATCCGATGATGGTGCCAACGGCGGACCCCGATGCGCAGGGCGGCGAGCGCAGCGAGCTCTCATTGGGACTCAATTACCTGTTCCTGAAAGGGGCTGCGAAAGGGCACCGGCTGGCGCTGGAATATGGCGAACCGGTTTATCAGCACTTGGGCGGTCCGCAAATGGAACTGGACTCGACGCTAACCGCAGGCTGGCAATACGCATTTTAATGCGCCTGTCATAGAGCTAGGTCAAACTCCGACATCAATGGCATGCTATTCTGGCATGCCATTTTTGGTTGTAAGGGAGTGCAGTAATGTCCAGAAAGCTAGTTATCAATATCCACCTGTATTTAGCCGCGTTCTTTGCGCCGATGGTGGTGATCATGGCGCTCTCAGGTGGTCTCTACCTGTTGGGTGTAAAGGGCAGTATTGAAAAAGAGACCGTAGCCGTTGTGCCGGTAAAGATCGATACCCAAAGCCCCGGCCTCGAGCAACAGGTGCGCGACTTACTCCAAGAGCAGGGCCTTAACAGCAACTTCCAATATTTGAAGCACCGCGGCGAAAACCTGGATACTCGCCCGACCAACCGCCAGTTCTATCAGCTGTTGCAGCGCGACGATGGCCTGCATATTGTCGCTGCCAAGCCCGATCTGATTGCCGCCTTAATCGAGCTGCACAAGGGGCACGGCCCCACGTTGTATAAGCAGTTTGAAATCGCATTCTCGATGGCATTGGTCGTGATTATGCTCAGTGGTTTGTATTTGGGTTTGGCCTCAAAAGGGCTGAAAACACGCACCCTACAGCTGAGCTTGTCCGGCACAGCGCTATTTCTGATTCTTGCCTTGCTGGCCTGACAAGCTTGTACAGCGGGCGCGCTGTGGTATGCTCCCCCGCGCTCTGAAGGTGCCTGTCGATACGAGCAATCGGTCTGGCAGGTTAAACGGGAAGTTTGGTAAACCGCCAAGGTGAATCCAACGCTGCCCCCGCAACGGTGATCATTTCGATGAGAGCCCGATACCGGCCTTTAGACGTTAACAGCAATGAAGCGGAGGGCTTCATGCGTTGGACTTCTTCTGGCCCTTGCGGCTCGCTGTCGAATTCCCTCGTCCCCTCCCTCATGCGTTTTTTAACTTACGTTTGAGGTTTCACAATGAACAATGCGCGATGTTTGCTGCTGTGCAGCGGGCTGGTGTGGTGCGCGCCAAATTTTGCGGAGCATCTTCAACTTGAAGAAATGGCGGTGACCGCCGAAGCCGACACGTCGGCGGGCTTATCCTTGTATGAGCAACACCGGGCCGGGTCTCGGCTGGGCTTAACCGTGATGGAAATTCCCGCCAGCGTGGCGGTCATCACCGGAGAAGACATTGCTGAAAAGGGCGACTTCTCGGGCTTGTCTGCGCTAACGCGGGCGGCGGGCTTCGCCGCCAATGCCTCGCCGGGAAATGGCGGCAGTGCCACGTCCGTTCGCGGGTTCGCCGGGCACAGCTCGGTGGTTAGCACCTATGATGGCAAGCGCTTGTATGTGGGCAGTGGCACGGTCAGCTTCCCTGCCGACACTTGGACAATGGCGCGCATTGAGGTGCTGCGTGGCCCTGGTTCGGTTATCAATGGTGTGGGCGCCATTGGCGCCACGGTGAATTACGTGCCGAAAAAACCGTCCTTCGAGAAGGCGCCGAATGAGCTTGATATCAGTGCAGGCAGTTTTGGTTTGCGACGTTTTGCGCTGGGCCTGGGGGATGCGGTATCCGACAAACTTGCCTACCGCATTGATGCGGTGGATCACCGCAGCGATGGTTACGTGGATCGCGCCGATGAGCATCGGCAGGCGCTGGCGGTTGGTGTCTTGTTTCAGCAGACGGCGCAGTTATCGTGGCAGTTTGACGTTGATATTGCCGACACTGATGCCGCGCCGTACTGGGGAACGCCACTGGTCGATGGTCGGGTGCATCCGTCGACACGCCGCAACAATTACAATGTTAGCGATGCCATCGTGTCTTACCAGGATTTGTGGCCGCGGCTCTCTGCCACTTGGCAGATCAGCGAGGCGGCGGTACTGCGCAGTGAACTCTACTACATGCGTGCCGATCGCCACTGGCGCAATGTTGAGAGTTACGCCTACAACTCGGCCTCTGGTGAGGTGGACCGGAGTTTCTATCTGGAAATCCTGCACGACCAGGAGCAGTTGGGCTATCGCGCGGATGTCACCTTAGCGCAACCCCTACTGGGGCGTGACAACCGATTCAACATCGGTCTGGAAGTGAACGATATCGCCTTTAGCCACCGCAACAACTCTCCTTACCAAGGCAGCACTAGCGTCGACCTGGAGCAGCCTGCGCCGGGCCGTTGGCGCGACGGTGTGCAGAGTGCCACCAGCGATGACTTCAGCAGTGATACACAGCAAGTGGCCTTATTTCTCGACGATCATCTGCAAATCACGCCGCAATGGAGTGCCGTGTTGGGCTTGCGCTATGACCGGCTTGAGATCGAGCGCAACGACGTTGCGCGCAGCAACGGCCAGAGCGCGTCGCGCAGCACGTCCTCGCCCAGTGGCGGCAGTTGGCGTGTTGGTGCGGTTTACCAGCCGTCAGAGGAAACCTCTATCTATGCGCAATACAGCCGCGCACTCGACCCGATTGGGTCGGTGCTGACATCGGTGAATGATGATGTGGAGCTGGCCAAGGGTGAGCAAGTAGAGCTCGGCGTAAAACAGCAGCATTGGCAGGGGCGCTTGCAAACCAGTTTAGCGGTATACGATATCGTTAAGCGCGACCTGTTGAGCGCAGACCCCGGCGGCGTGCAACGGCAAATTGGTGAGCAATCTTCCCGAGGCATCGAGTGGGAGGTGTATTCACAATTAAGCGAGTCGGTCAGCCTGGATTTTAATCTGGCGTTGGCGCGGGCGCGTTATGAGGAGTTCGTTAAAAGCGGCGATGATCTCTCTCGGAACACCCCGCGCAATGTTGCCGAGAAAACCGCCAACCTGTGGCTGCGTTGGCAGTTTCACCCTCACTGGCAGCTCGGTGCGGGCCTGCGCTATGTGGGTAAGCGCTATGCCAACGACAGTAATACCTCGGTACTGCCGTCCTATCGGGTCTACGACGCGGCGCTTCACTGGCAGCTCAGTGATGCCCTGCAAATAAGTTTGCGCGGTAAAAATCTGTCTGACACCCGCGACTATGTGTTGGCACCCTATGGTGACCAGTGGATCCTGGCAGATGGACGGGCTGCCGACCTCAGTGTGAATTATCGCTTCTGAGGGGCGGTGCGATGAAACTAAAACGGTATTTATACCTGTGGCATCGCTGGCTGGGCGTGGCCATGTGCCTGCTCTTTGCCATGTGGTTCATCAGCGGCATTGTATTGATGTATGTGCCTTATCCTGGCTTGAGCGAGGAGGAACGACTGGCCGGCTTGCCGCCGCTGCAGGCTTCTGCCGTTGCCGTTCCTCCGGGGCAGTTGTTGAGCGAGGCGGATGTTACTCAGCTCAGTCTGCGTTCCATTGGCAATCGCGCTGTCTATGTTGCCGGTTTCAGCGACGGCCGAACAGAGCAGTATTACGCTGATACAGCCGAGCCCGTCGCAGCAATCTCTACGGAGGAGGCCGTCGGGCTTGCGCAGGCCTTTGCCCGGCGCAGTGGTCGCCTGGCTGCCGGTGACGCCAGGGTGGTATCGGTGGCGAGTATCGACTACGACCAATGGAGCTTGTCGTCGAGCTTGCGTCAGCATCGCCCGCTCTTTCGGGTGGATCTTGGCGCCGAGGATGGGCTTCAGCTTTATTTGTCGTCGCAAACGGGCCAGGTGCTGCGTGATACCACGCGCTTTGAACGCGGCTGGAATTGGCTGGGGGCCAACCTGCATTGGCTCTATCCGGCGGCGCTGCGTCGCCACGGAGAACTGTGGGCGCAGCTGGTAATTGCTCTATCGCTATTGGGGCTGTTGTCTATTGTCAGTGGGGCCGTTGTCGGCGTTTGGCGTGTGCGGCTGCACAAACCCTACAAGGGGCGTCGCTATAGCCCCTATCGTGGGGTGATGAAATGGCACCACGTATTGGGGCTGATCTGCGTATTCTTCTTCGCCACCTATATGTTCAGCGGTTTGATGTCGATGAGCCCGTGGGGAATTTTTTCGTCTGGCGAGCCCTACTCACGACAAGTGCAGCGCTACTACGGAGGCGGGGAAATCGCGGATGAGGTGGCGTCGCTGCCTGCGCTTCAACAGGCTCTCAGTAGTGGGGAATACAGAGAGCTGCATTGGCGACGATTGGGCGGCGAATACTACATGCTTGGCTCGCGCTCCCCCCGCCACACAGACCTGCTGCGGCCGCTGTCCTGGCAGCATGAGCAGGTGATGGCGGCGAAGGTCGCCGACGCCGCAGCGCAGCTGCTGCCCGGCCACGGCTACCGGCTTGAGGTACTGACCGAGCACGACGTGTACTACTACAGCCACCACCAGCGCTATCGTCCGTTGCCGGTTCTGCGGCTGCATTTTGACGACCCTCAGGCAACGTGGTTCCACATTGACCCGCTCACGGGTGAGCTGCGTGGCAGGCTGAACCAGCGCGAGCGATTGCGGCGCTGGTTATACAACGGCTTGCATAGCTGGGACTTTTTGCCGCTGCTGAACCGTCGCCCTCTCTGGGATGTATTGGTGATTGCGATGATGGTGTTGGGGGCTGGCTTTTCGATAACCGCAATAATCATCGCTGTGAAACGCCTTCAGACACGGCCCGGCAGGCGCCGCGCTTAACCGCGAAAATACACCTGCACCAAGTGATAGCCGAACTTACTCTTGATCGGGCCGTGGGTCTGGCGCAGGGCGTTATTGAAAATCACCTTGTCGATGCTGGGCACCATTTGTCGGCGGCGAACTTCGCCGAGATCGCCGCCTTTCTTCGCTGAGGGGCACTTGGAATACTTGCGTGCCAGCACATCAAAGGCCTGCCCTTTCGATAGGCGGCGTTTGATATCCAAGGCTTCGGCCTCCGTCGCGACAAGGATGTGGCGCGCCATTGCTGTGTTCATTGCTGGCATTCCCGGGCTGGTAATTAGGGGAGGCTGATTATAATGTGGCGGGCCTACGGTCGCGAATAGTTCAGAGTGTGTATGTCCCGCCCAGCCTTTAGCTTTGATGACATCGCTGCAGAATGCACAGTTACTAGGGGGTGCTATCGCCTGGATGGCCGCCTGTTGGGGCTTCGTATCGTGGTGCCGGAAGCGCTGCACGGCTGCCACCCTTTTAATGCCTCGGCCTACGACTTCATGCAGCAGCTGCGCAAGGAAATTTTTGAATGGGGCATTATCGAATTCCCCGGCTTGCCGCTGAACCCCACCAATTACACCCTGGCGCAGCGCGCACCCCAGCAGCATGCATACAGCAGCAACCCTTATCTCACTGACTTTTGTCAGAGCCCTCACCAGGATACTCCCCCGTATCCGACGGCCTTTTGGTTGGATGCGCCGCGCCGTTATTTTGCTACCTGGGTGATGGGCCATGCGATGGCTGAGCGCTTTTACCAATTGCAGGGGCAGCAACCACAACTTTCTGTTGATGCCTTACACGAACAGTGGGTGACTCGCAGTCTCGAAGAGGGCAGTGGTCTGCTGCTGAATCGTCAGCCGGGTTTACTGATACTCGATAATAGTCACCACAATCACTTGTACCATGCGCGAACCAGCCTGCTGTCGTCGCATCAGGCCGCCGACTTTTGCAGCGATACCCCGATGTATGCGTTTAACGAAGTGGGGTTGCTGCATTATATTGACCAAATGGACAGCCGGCGCGGCGACGAACATCGCGATGCGCAAGCGCGACAACGGGTTGCAGAATTTATGGCCCACGAGGGTTTGCAGGGCTGAGGTCAGGCTGACAGGCGAGGGGTAAAAATGCGAATTTGTGTGGTGGGCGCCTCGGGTAAGTTGGGGCGCTACATGGTTCGGCAGCTGTTGGAAGCGGGTGATGAGGTTGCCGCTGTGTGTCGCCCCGAGAGCGTGAAAAAGCTGGACGAATTTGCCGGCCGCATTGAGGTCTTTCCCGGTAAAACCAATGATCGGGCAGTGCTGCGTCGCGCCCTTCACGGCTGCGATGGTGCCTTGGTTGTACTGGTGCCCTGGGGTGTTCAGCAGTATGCCTCTGGTACGGCGCAGGCCGCGCTGGATTATGCTGAGCCCGGAGCGCGCTTGATATTTTCCTGTGGCTGGCACATTACTATGGATGGGCGCGATCGCTACGCTTGGCACTTCACGCTGTTGTTGAAACTGGTGGGCGCGATCGCAAAAATGCTGCGTCTGGTTGAGTTGGACGACCAAGTGGAGGCCTGTCGGCGTGTGTTTGCCAGCGACCGCCGCTGGACGGTAGTGCGAGGTTCCGACTTAGAGGAAGGCCCCAGCCAGGGGCTGCCAGTGTGGAGCGAGCACGTCGGCGACCCGATTTTGGCCAGCAATAAAACGCGGCGGGTGGATTTTGCTGGCTTTATGGTCGCGGCGCTTCGCGACGACAGTTTGCTGAACAAGGCGCCGGCGATTGTCAGCTGCCAAAGCCCGTCGGCTTTGGCAACGAAACAGATATAACGATTACTTTATCCAAATTTGTTTAGCGTTAACGAACTCGCGGATGCCATGCGGCCCTAACTCCCGACCGAAGCCCGAGCGCTTGATACCGCCGCTGGGTAGTCGCGGATCTGTTTTGACGATGCCGTTGATCGCCACCTGACCACTCTCGATGCGCAGCGCGAGTTGCTCTGCTAATTCCTGATTACCCGTCCACACGCCAGCGCCAAGTCCGTAGTCGGTTTCGTTGGCGAGCTGTAGCGCCTCTTCAACGTCACTCGCTCGGCTCACGCACATCACCGGGCCGAAGGTTTCCTCATTGAAAGCACACATTGTCTCGCTGACATCGGTCAGCAGGGTTACCGGGTAAAAGTAGCCGTCGCCCTCTGGCAGTTCGCCGCCGAGCAGGCATTTTGCACCGGCATCTATCGTGGCGGTGACTTGTCGGTGAAGATTGTCCCGCAAATCAGCGCGCGCCAGTGGGCCGATGTCGGTATCCAGCTCAAGGGGATTTCCCAAACGGAGTTTGCTCAGCCTTGGCTGGACTTTGTCGACGAACGCGTCGTAAACGGGGTCTTCGACAATAATGCGCTTGGCGGCGATACAGCTCTGTCCTGCGTTGATAATACGGGACAGCGTCGCGACATCTGCGGCGGTGTCTAGGTCGGCATCTGCCAACACGATTAGCGGGTCAGAGCCGCCAAGTTCGAGTACGGCAGGTTTGAGTTCGGCGCCCGCGAGGGCAGCAACCTTTCTCCCAGCGGTATCTGAACCGGTGAAAGAAACCGCGCGAATACGCGGGTCGCGAATGGCCTCGGCGACCTTGTCGGTTTCCAGTGCGAGGTTAACCATGATGTCCGGCGGGGCGGCTGCGCGTTCAAAGGCCTCGGCAATCGCTTGCGCGCAGCCCGGCACATTGGGGTCGTGCTTCATTACGCAGGTGTTTCCCGCCATAAGCGCTGGAGCGAGGTAGCGAAAGGCCAGCCAGAGAGGGGCATTCCAGGGAAGGATGCCAAGCAGTGTGCCCAGTGGCTGATAGCAGACGTAACTGAGTGAGGCGTCGGAGGGCAGCTCTTCCCGGCGCAGAAATTGCTCGGCATGGTCGGCATAGAACTCGCAGCACCACGCTGCCTTTTCTACCTCCGGGCCGCCCTCTTTCACCGGCTTACCCATTTCAATGGCCATCAGTTCGGCAAGCCGCGGCTTGTCATTGCGCAATGCCTGCGCAACCTTTTTTAGTACTTCAGCGCGCTCCGCTATTGGTGTGGCTTGCCACGGTTCAAAGGCGCGGTAGGCATCGCCGATGCGCTCATGCATTTGCGCGGTGGTGAGTGAAGGGTACTCGGCAATAATCTTTCCGGTTAGCGGGTTTCTCGCAATCAGCATATTCACCTCTCAACCTAGGAGTATTAAGAACCTGTTTTTGCAGGTGCGGGCTGGTCTTTATCGGTTTTTTTCTCGTTTGCCTTCTCACTTTTGCTATCGGCGTGGCTGGCCGATAGTGCCGCTTTTACCGTCATTTCTTTGGACATTGAAAAAAAGGATTTGCAGCCGTTGTCGGTAATATAAATGGTGTCGGAGATGCCGACGGTTTTGTCGCCCTCCACCCCCCACATCCACGGGATAATATGAAACGTCATGCCCTCTTTGAGCACCGTGGACTCACCCTGTTTCAGGCTGACGATATAGCCCTCGTCCCAACTTGGGGGGAAGGCAATGCCTATTGAATAGCCGGAGCGGGTAATCAGCTGGGCGCCAACATTGTTGTCGGAAATGATGTTGCGAATCATGTTGTCGGCATCGGATACCGTCATCCCCGGCTGGAAAACGTCTTGCACCATATCCAGGGCATAAATCATTCGCTCTTGCGCGTGGAGCATGGCATCGCTTTGCGGGCCGGTGAGCACGGTGCGCATCATGGCGGTGTGGTAGCGTCGGTAACAGCCGCCCACTTCGAGAAAAACATGGTCGCCGGGTTGAACAGTTCGCCCCTCCCAGGTTGCATGGCCGATCATTGAGCGAGGCCCTGAAGTAACGTAGGGCATGACGGCTGGCGGCTCGCCGCCGGCGCGAAACATCGCGGCACTGATTTCTGCGCCTATTTCGTTTTCGGTTGCCCCGGGCACGGCCGCTTGTATCCCGGCGCGCATCCCGGCCTCTGTGGCAGCCGCAGCGCGATACATGACTTCAATTTCGGCGGGCGACTTGCAGATTCGCCCCTCTTCTACGATGCCGAAACAATCGAGTAACTTGGCGGCCGTTAAGGTGGTATGTATGCGGTCCTGTTGGTACGCCGGAAAGAAGTAGCTGTTGCGCTCGTAGCCAATGCGGGCATCGGCCAGGCCGAATTCGCGCAGGGCGTCGACGAGCATTTGTATGGCATCGCCGGTGTCTGGGTAGGGGCGAGTGCGCTCGACCCAGGTGCGGGCGTGGATGTTCGACTCTTCTAACTGGCGGGTGATCATAAAGGGCTCATCGTCCAGGGGCACAACCAGCGCCTGGAAAAAGGAGTAGCCCGTGGTCTGGTAGTCCGTGAGGTACATAATGTTTTCGGGGTCGGAGATGACCACGGCGTCGAGTCGACGCTCGGCAATGCGTTTGCGAAGCTCCTGGAGTCGCCGCTGGTACTCGGTAAACGGAAAGGTCATATCATCGCGTTCGATCATGCTGCCTCCCACACATCGGTAATCACATTGCTGAGTGTGCTTAACCCTTGCTTTAGGTCGTCGTCGTCAATAGTGAGCGGTGGAATAAGTTTTATGACGCGCCCACCGCTGCCACAGGCTGATACCAGCAAGCCCTGTTGAAAGCATTGCTCGACAATGGCTTTTGCTTTTTCACCGCAGCCCACATCCAGCCCGAAAATCATCCCCCGGCCACGCAGCTGTATTCCCTGGCAGTGGGTGATGAGCCCGGACAGGGTTGCACGCATCTCCTTGGCTTTGGCACGCACTTCATCCATCAGCTTGTCGTCTTCAAAATAGCGTATGGCTTCGCGCCCCGCCACGAAGGAGAGTCCCTGACCACGAAAGGTTCCAGTGTGCTCGCCGGGTGACCAGAGTTTGTCTATTTCGGGTTTGATGAGATTCATGGCAATCGGAGTGCCCATACCGCCAAGACCTTTTGCCAAACAGATAATGTCGGGGTCCAGGCCCATATCATCAAAGCTGAAGTAGGTGCCGGTTCGGCCGCAGCCGACTTGAATATCATCGACAATGAGCAGTGCGCCAACATCTTTTGCCAATGTTTGTAGGGCCTGCAACCACTGGTGACTGGCGACGTTTACGCCGCCCTCCGCCTGAATCACCTCGACGATAAACGCTGCCGGGGGAGTGAGGCCGCTGCTGCCATCGAGGTAATTTGCGCGAAGTTTTTCCAGGCTGTCCAGGCCACAGCCCAGTGTGCAACCTTGGCAGGGAGTTTCGCAGCCATAGGGCTGGTGACTAACGTGGTTTAAGGGCACGCCAGCGGCACCCCTGAAGTATTGGTTGGCGGTGCAGGCGAGCGAGCCTAGCGTCATGCCGTGAAAGCCTCGTGTAAACGCCACAACTTCTTGACGCCCTGTTGCCCTGCGAGCCAGTTTTAGCGCCGCCTCTACGGCGTTGGTGCCGGTGGGGCCAATGAATTGTAATTTGTGCGGCATGTTGCGCGGTTCAAGTATGGTGCTGACAAATGCGTCGATAAATTCGCGCTTCGCAGTGGTGTGCATATCGAGGCTGTGGGTGACGCCGTCGCGCTGCAGGTAATCGATCATCGCCTGCTTCATGTTGGCGTTGTTGTGACCGAAGTTCAGCACCCCGGCGCCAGCAAAAAAGTCGATATACTGCTTGCCACTTTCATCAGTTTGCCGAGCGTTGTAGGCGGTATCGAAGACGACTGGATACGTTCGGCAGTAGCCTCGAATGTCGGATTCACGTTGATCAAAAATGCTCATAGTTCCTCCTGGGGGAAAGTTGTCGCGATGCGGCGACGGCGTTGTGCTTTTTGGCTTAGTTGTCGGTACGAGAAGGCAGGCCAGCAAGGCCTGCAAAGAGTTGGGTTACCATTGGGATAAGGCGGTCGTTGAAGTCGTATTGGTCGCTGTGACAGGGCTTGTCGTGGCCTCGGCCATCGTCGGCGCCGATCAGAGCAAAGGCGCCTGGAATTTCTCGCAAGTAGTAGCTGAAATCCTCTGACGCCATGATGGGGAGGGCGATACCATCGTGCAGTGCGCTGGTGCCGTGCAGGCTCTGCCAGAGTTTGCGCAGGCGTTGAGCGGGTGCGGGGTGGTTGATAGTCGCTTGGTAGCGAGACTGAATATCCACCACGCAACTGACACCGTAGCTGGTGGCGGTTTGTGTTGCGATCTCGCGAATGAGGCGGTTGACCTGTTCGCGGCTCGCTTCATTAGATATTCGGATACTGCCCCCCAGCTTCGCCTGGCTGGGGATGATGGTTGCGCCGCTGGGCGCTTCGATACTCGTCACGCTAAGTACGGTGGCGCTTTGCGGCGGCAGGCGCCGGCTGATGACCTGTTGCAAGGCCATTGTGATTGCGCTGGCGGCAAGAACCGGGTCGCGGCAGAGCTCAGGCTGGCTGGCGTGGCCACCCTCGCCGTTGACGGTGATGCTGAATGTGCCGTTGCCACACATTACGATATCGTCTGGTGAAACCAATTTTCCGAAGGGGATCGCTGGCCAATTGTGCCAGCCATAGATTTCATCGACGCCATCTAAGGCACCATCGTGAATCATTTCACGGGCACCATGCCCACCCTCTTCTGCAGGTTGAAAGATGAGCGTTACAGGCCCGGGCAGCTGCCCTTCGTGCGCTTTGAGCCAACGGGCGCTGGCGATGAGCGTGGCTGTGTGACCGTCGTGCCCGCAGGCATGCATACAGCCGGCAGTTCCAGAAGCCCAGTCAAGATCGGTTTTTTCGGTGATAGGCAGGGCATCGATGTCGCCCCGCAATGCGATGTGGTGGCCTTTGCCGTGTTGGTTGAGCCAGGCGATGGTGCCTGTATCGGCGCATTGGCGCCAGGGAATGTCCAGACTAGATAAGATTGTACGAATGCGTTCAGCCGTGCGGGTCTCTTGCCAGCCGAGTTCGGGGTTTTTATGCAGTTCGCGACGTAGCGAGATAGCGTCCGTCACGATGTCTTGCCATTGTATTGGCATAGTCCTCCTGCGGGTTGGCAAGGCTTGCTATCGGCACGCTTGCGGTCCTGCTGAGTATCAGCCAGTGACTTCCATACTAGCTACAGGAAGACGTGGGTTGCAATGCCGTGTGCCGAATATTTGCCAGCGCGAGGTCGATAGTGGTCGTTGGGGGTAAGGGATTTCCGCTGTTGTGAGCGGGAACAGGAAAAAGGGCTATACCTCTATTCACTTTGTCTATATAGTGGTCATCAGCTAGAAAGTAGCTCCTAATATTTATGCACGCCATTTCGATGTTCTACCTTTAGTTCTCGTCCTGATCTCATAAGTAATAGAAACACTTCCAGCACAACCGCCTCTTTTGAGGCAAAACGTTATTTTTGAAAACTCAGGATAGAAATATGTCTACAGTTACTGGCACAGTAAAATGGTTCAACGAAACTAAAGGCTTCGGCTTCATCGAGCAAGAAAATGGCCCAGACGTGTTCGCACACTTCAGCGCTATTTCTGGCAGCGGCTTCAAAACTCTGGTTGAAGGCCAGCGTGTTGAATTCTCTGTAAGCCAAGGCCAAAAAGGTCCTCAGGCTGACAACATCGTCGTAGTGTAATGCTCAGATCCGCATCGCGGATCTGACATGACATCGGCCTTGGCCGAATGACGAAAAAGGGCAGAACCGAGAGGTTCTGCCCTTTTGTTTTTGGGCTTTTAAAACATTGCTGAACTGGCATGATAGCCCTATTGCAGCCAGCTCGACTTTACATAGGTAACATCTTGAATCACTACGATTTCGCCAGCCTGTCGCTCAAAAGCGGGCTGCGTAACAACCTTTCATCTCTGGGATACGAACACATGACCGCCGTGCAGGCGCAGGCGTTGCCGCGTATCTTGGATGGCGTGGACCTAATTGCCCAGGCTAAAACCGGCTCGGGAAAAACCGTGGCCTTCGGTTTGGGGCTATTGCAAAAGCTCGACGTTAAGCGCTTTGCTGTTCAGTCGGTGGTGCTGTGCCCCACCCGAGAGCTGGCTGACCAAGTGGCCCGGGAGCTCAGAAAGCTGGCGCGCGGCGTGCACAATGTGAAGGTGCTGACACTGTGCGGCGGTATGCCGTTTGGTCCGCAAATAGGCTCACTGGAGCACGGAGCGCATATCGTGGTGGGGACGCCGGGGCGTGTGGAAGAGCATCTGCGCAAAGGCAATTTGAAGCTCGAAAATTTATCGATGCTGGTGTTGGATGAAGCTGATCGCATGTTGGAAATGGGCTTTCAGGCGACACTGGATGCCATTGTTGAGAAGATGCCCAAGCAGCGCCAGACGCTGTTATTCAGCGCAACCTACCCCGATGAGATCCGCGCCATTTCCAAGCGAGTGATGAATAAACCAGAGCTGCTGCAAATTAAAGAACAGCACAGTGCGAGCACCATCGCCCAGTCATTCTTTCATGTGAAAGATAATACTGAGCGCGCCGAGGCCGTTGCGCGCCTGTTGCTTGAACACCGGCCGGATTCGGCGGTGGTGTTTTGTAATACGCGGCGCGACACTGAAGAGGTGGCTGCGGGTTTGCGCGACTACAACTTAAATGTTGTCGCACTGCATGGTGAACTCGACCAGCGCGCCCGCGATCAAGCGTTGGTGTGCTTCGCCAACAAGAGTATTTCGATACTAGTGGCGACGGATGTGGCGGCGCGCGGTTTGGATATTGAAGAATTGGATATGGTGATTAATTACCATATAGCCCGCGATGCTGAAGTACATACCCACCGGATAGGGCGCACCGGTCGAGCGGGTGCCAAGGGCATGGCGTGCAGCTTATTCGGCGACCGCGAAACTCAAAAGATCGAGCGGTTGGCGGAATATGGCCAGCTGCAAATTCGCCCCGCCGAGCTGCCTAGCCCGGCTGTGCTCAGTGCTCCTGGCTACAAGCCGGCAATGGCCTGCATTCAATTGGACTCGGGCAAAAAGCAAAAAATTCGCCCCGGCGATATTCTCGGCGCGCTAACCCGCGACGACGGCGTGGCGGGCAAAGATGTTGGTAAAATCCATATCTTTGATAACTGCGCCTATGTTGCGGTGCGCCGCAATGTGGCAGATCAGGCGCTGCGCACACTGACGGCGGGTAAGTTGAAAGGTCGCAGCGTGCGGGTGCGAAAAATCCGCTGATGGCCGGTGGCTGGCACTGTTTGAATTTAGGCGATGCGCTATTGGCTGAGGCGCAGCATGCCGCTCTTATTGCCGACTTTCAGCGTCGCTACTCAGCGTCTGCCACGCCGAGGGTTTTGATGGCGCGACACGAGTCAGAGGGGCGTTTGCACTGCGAGCTGTGGGTGTACTTCTCGCCCGGCTGCGAAGTGTTGGTCGAGGCGTGGCAGGCGAGTCCATGCCGGGCTCCGAGCGAAAAGGGGCTTAGTTATAGCGTCACCGCGGGTAAGGCGTGGCGAAGTGCATTTCCGTTGGCGTAGCGCTTTGTTGATAAGTGGTGCTGCCACCCTTCAATAGGCGTGTCGTCGGGTAGATAAAGGGAGTTGCCGTTGATTTCTTCACTGCCGCGTTGGTTAGAATTGGGCGCCTTCACGCTGGCCCTGCTGGCGGGCATCATCAATGCTGTAGGACTGCTGGGTTTTGCTCATCAGTCGGTTTCTCACTTGTCGGGCACTGCTACGCTGCTGGGTGTGGGTTTGCTGACAGGGAGTGAGGCCGGGCACTTGTTGGCCATTCTGCTGAGCTTTCTGGTGGGCGCCGCAATTTCTGGATATTTCAATCGCAGCGAAACCCTGCGCCTGGGGCGTCACTACGATACCTTGCTGGTTGTGGAGGGGTTGCTATTGCTGATAGCGATTGCATTTCTTCAGAGGCAGCAGGCGGCTGGGCACTACTTCGCGTCGGCTGCCTGTGGCTTGCAGAATGCGATGGCAACCCGGTATAGCGGCGCGGTGGTTCGCACCACCCATGTAACGGGGCTGTTCACGGATCTCGGCATAATGGTGGGGGCGGCGCTGCGGGGCGAGTATTTTGATCGACGAAAAGCCAGCCTGTTTTTATTGATTATTCTCGGTTTTACCTCCGGCGGCAGCCTGGGAGCCTGGCTCTATGCGGGCCTTGGTTTCTTCGCCCTGGTGGTGCCCGCTGTGCTATGTTTTTCTCTGGCGCTGGCCTATCGCATACGGCGATTGCGCTCGGCAGATAGTGATGCCATTTCAGAGGCTGAAGGCGATGAGCAAGGCGGTCATTGAAGACTATTTCCGCACCTACAATTCGGCCTCGGCCGAGGCGTTGAGTGCCTTTTACCATCCCGACGTGGTGCTGCGTACTGCCGAGGGCGAGTTTGCTGGGCCGCAAGCAATATTGGGCGTCTATCAACATATCATTGCGCAGTTTTACGACCAAATGACCCCGACGCGTATTGTTCAGCGCGGTGACGAGTTTTGCGTGGATATTCAGGATCGCTTTACCGCGAAAATGCCGGTGGCAGATTTTCTGGGACGCTCCTTTGCTAAGGGCGACAGTTTGGTGCTGTATTTACACGCGCGGTACCGCTTGCAAGAAGGTCGCATCATCAGCGCGGACATCCGTGCAGCCGAAGTGCCCTCATGAGCGCCGTTGTAGTGGTATTAAGTCTGTTTTGCGTGGTGGCGTCGCTATTGCCTGCCCTGCCCAAACAGCAGTGGTGGGTGCGCGGGTTTGATTTCCCGCGCATGCAAATTGCCCTGCTCGCCAGCGCCTTGGTGGCTGCGCAATACCTGTTGCTCGATAGCAATCAGGAGTGGGTGCAGGCGATGGTGGGGGTGACCGCAGCCTGCGCCGTCTATCAGTGGTGGTGGATTGTTCCCTACACGCCCTTGTACCCCAAAGAAGTACCGGATGCTCCCGCTGAAACGCACCTTCCCACGCTGCGCTTAATGACCGCGAATGTGCTCACGCCCAACCGCAATGCTGAACAATTCTTATCGTTGGTGCGAGAGACGCGCCCCGATGTGCTAGTGACCCTGGAAAGCGATGCCTGGTGGCAAAGCGCCCTGGCGGAGCTGGATGTCGACTACCCCTATAGCGTTAAATGTCCCCAGGATAATTTATACGGTATGCACTTGTATTCGCGCTGGCCGCTGCTCGATAGCCACGTTGAATTTTTGGTCGAAGAGGATGTGCCGTCGATACATGTGTTGCTGCAAATGCCGGCTGGGCCGCGGCTGCGCCTGCATTGCCTGCACCCTGCGCCACCGAGCCCGACAGAAAATGACGAGTCTGCGGAGCGCGATGCGGAGTTGATGGTAGTCGCCAAGAAGCTAGATGCCTGCCGTGAGCCAGTGGTGGTGTGCGGCGACCTGAATGATGTGGCCTGGTCGCGGACAACGCGCTTGTTCCGCAAGAAAAGCGGCCTGCTGGACCCCCGGGTTGGGCGCGGGATGTTTAATACTTTTCACGCGAAATACCCGGGCATGCGCTGGCCCCTGGATCACGTGTTTCACAGCAGCCACTTTGCTGTTGCCGAGATCGGCCGCCTGCCGGCCTTTGGCTCCGACCACTTCGCCTTGTACACCGAGCTGGTGTTGGTGGCTGAGCAGCATCGCGCGGATGCCGGTTTGGACGCCGACGCCGATACCGACAGCGAGGTGGATGCCTTGATTGCCCAGCAAGATGTGGGCGTTGACGATGTACCGACACCGAGAGCATAGGGTGCGTTAGCGGACTGAGCGGCATTTTTGCAAAGCAGCGCAGATTTTAAAGCGGAACTTTATTTTATGCTGGGCGTCTAGTTTGAAGTGATCTTCATTGCCTATTGATACCGGCCCACAGCAAGGACGACTCCATGACGCCGCAGGAACTTGGCGCAACCTACGACTACATTGCCCCGCTTTATCAGCGCGATATGCTGCATTCCGACTACGGACTGAGCGCCCTGCGACGCACGATACGTTATTGCCCGATTGTGGGCGACGCACTGGATGTCGGTTGTGGCGTGGGAGGGCGGATGATTGACGCCCTTCAGCAAGCGGGCTTTACGCCCGAGGGCATCGACGTTTCGGCGGGGATGTTGAGCCTGGCCCAACAGGCGCATCCGGGGCTGGGATTTTGCCGCGCCGACATTTGCCAATGGCAGAGCCAGCGGCGCTTCGCACTGATTCTGGCCTGGGACAGCCTTTTTCACCTACCGCTCAACGAGCACGAGCCGGTGCTGAGAAAACTGTGCCAGCTACTCGATGACAACGGCGTGCTGATATACAGCTTCGGCGACGCCGAGGGCAGCCACATCGACCAGTGGCACGGTCGCGATTTTCTCTACAGCTCTATCGGTATTTCGGAAAATCTCCGTGTCCTAATGAGCGAGGGGCTGACCATCCTCCACTGCGAGCGCGATCAGCACCCGCAATCCCATGTCTATGTAATCGCTCACAAGCGCCAAAAAGACGAGGGCGCCAACGCGCAGCGTCTGCTTTAATCACGCTTTTGTCGACAAGAGACTGTGCGAATGAAAGCCCTTCTTCTCTGCTTTGGCTTGCTGCTGGCCGCTGAGTTTGCGGTGGCAGAGCCCGCCTCGAATACCTACATTGGCCGCTACAATATCCTCGACGCCGATATCCACTACCGCAATCCGAATACCGGGGTGGCACTGAGCCAGAGCCAGACGCGGGAACTGGTGATCCGCCTTTATAACACCCGGTCGGTGAATCACGCTGATATCGTTGAGGAGCTGGCCCTGCAGGGTGGTGTGAATCGCGGCGAGGGCTTTGCAAGCGCCAACCCCTATTATCCTCGCGCGGAGGAGGTCTCGATCGCGTTGCCCAAACCGCGCAGTGTCGTTCGCGACGGCAAAACGGTTGACAACCCTGAGGGTTACGCTGATATTGCTGAAGGTTACGGGCTGGAAAATGGCCGTCCCAATTACTTCCAGCAACGGCGCGTCAGCCAGTGGTTCAGCGACGTGAGTCACGGTAAGGCTGCAGCGCAGGAAGTGTGTGCGGTAAAGTTTATCGATGCGGCGCAGCAGCGCTATGAGCTGAAAACCTTCGCCAATGGCGAGGCCGCGAAACAAGCGGGTTGGACCATTACGCATCAGTACCACTGTGGCACGTGCTCGACGCTACAAGATTTAGCGGCATACATGGGCATTCCCGATCAAACGACGCCAGTGCGCGCCTGTACCAAGAAGGGGCGAGGGCAGGTCAGCAAGCTGGACGACGTTAAGCGGTGCATTATCGAGGAAGTGGGCTTCACAGAAATGTGCGCGGAGAGCTGGGCCTACAACGGCATTCATACAGGCGCTGAATGTGCTCTGGACTGTATGCGCAGTTACGGCCGCGATGCCTGGCTGTCGCCGCTGTTGCGTGGCGTTTTCAATACCATGGTGAAGGGCGAGTTTAGTGCCTGCCCCGCTGATGTGGAAAGTGACGACCCGGCGTTGCGGGCCACTCTGCAGGCCAATGGTTGCCCGCTGGAGAATGAAAAAACCGGTAAGCTCAATGCCTGCTTGTGGTGTGACGAAAAAACCTCCGGCCCCGGCTTTAAGTACACCGCGGCGCGTACGCGGCGCGGCTCGGGCTTGCCCTCGGCCATTCCCCGCCCCAATGACCGCTTATTTTACGAGGCTGATCACAGTGCGTATTTCAGTGACTGAGCCGGCCGCGTTTAGTGCTTGTGGGAAGAAAGCATGATGCCCATTATGCTGGGGATCGCGCTTGCGGTGGTGATTGCGGCATCTGCACGCTGGATGCAATTTGACCGAGATAGAAGCTTTTATCCCACCGTGTTAATTGTGATCGCCAGTTACTACCTTTTGTTTGCCTGTATGGCTGGGCAAGCTGTTTTTGAGGAGGCACTTGTCGCGCTGGCGTTTACCGCGGCGGCCTTGCTTGCCGCGTTTTACTGGCCGCTGGGGGTGGGTATTGGCATTGCGTTGCACGGCGTATTCGATATGCTCCACGACGGCCTTATCGACAACCCCGGTGTGCCAATCTGGTGGCCGGCATTTTGCGCAGCGGTGGACCTTGCCCTGGGCGCTTGGCTGGTGGTCCATTCGCGTAGGGCGCCGCAGCGTCGTCAATAACCGCCGGGTTATTGCAGCCGCGGTTACCGGGCGCCGATCGCCGCCTGATTTGCATCTTCTGATTTTACCGGGCGGCACTGGAGGTTTTACGTGGAGCTACTGCTAATTGTCACCGCTGGATTCGCCGGTGGGGCGATGAATGCACTGGCGGGCGGCGGCAGTTTTGTTACCTTACCCGCGCTGGTGTTTGCTGGATTGCCGCCGGTGATGGCGAATGCCACGGGCACAGCGGCGTTGCTGCCCGGCTATATCATGAGCGCCTGGCGCTTTCGCCGCGATATTCGTGCGCCTGCGGGCCTGTCTTGGCCACTTCTACTAGGGATTAGTTTACTGGGTGGCAGCCTTGGCGCAGCGCTGTTAACGGTCGGCGACCCGCAGTGGTTTGCGCGCTTGGCACCCTGGTTGATACTGCTGGCCACGACGCTCTTCGCGCTGGGCCCGTCATTACTGGTTTCCGTTCGTCAGGTTAGCCGGCCTCTCGCCCTTGGCAGCGTGTTTGGGGTGTGTCTCTATGGCGGCTACTTCAATGGTGGTTTGGGCATTATTTTGTTGGCGGCCCTGGGCCTGCTCGGGCAGCGCAATCTACACAGCATGAACGGGGTGAAAAATGTGTTGTCTGCGGTGCTGACCGCTATTGCAGTGCTGGTGTATGCCGCGGGTGGCATGGTTGTGTGGGCATCTTTCTTGCCGATGGCGCTGGCCGCTATTGTTGGCGGGTATGCGGGTGCTGCGCTGGCCTATCGTATTCCGGCGTCGTGGTTGCGCGGCGGTATTGTGGTGGTGGGGCTGGTGATGGCAGCGGTCTTCTTTCTTCGTTTGTCGGCGTAAGATTTATTACTTGCATTGTGATACCTTTTCCTTGCCCGCCCGTGTGCGGTGAACCGAGAGGAATAAGGAGCAGAAATGGACGCGTATCTATACGACTGTTTGCGCAGCCCGCGAGCCAGGGCCAAAGCCGAACAGGGTAGTTTGGCGTCGATGCCGCCACACGAGATGGTTAGGCAGTTGTTGTCGGCCATGGAAGGGCGTCATCCGGGCGTGCGTGAGTCGGCTCAGCAGCTGCTGTTGGGCTGCGTCGGTCAAGTGTCCAGCCAGGGGGGCAACATCGCACTGGTCAGCAAGATGGCCGCTGGGCTTAGCGACAGTGCAGCCGCTTACACGCTGAATAACTACTGCGTGTCGGGTCTCACGGCCATTAGCCAGGCGGTGCTGGCAGTGCAGGCTGGCATGAGTCATATGAGCCTGGCGGGCGGTGTCGAGAATTTAAGCCAGGTACCTTTTATGGCCGACCGTGCTAGCTACTACAGTGACGCTAGTCTGCCGCGCAAGGGCCGATTCATTCCTGTTCCGGTGGCCGCTGACCTGTTGGCCAGTCAGTTTGATGTGACGGTTGAGCAACTCAATGCACAGGCATTGCGCTCCCACCAGCGAGCGGCGGCTGCGCAGCAACAGGCGGCGTTCAATGCGTCGCTGGTGGCAATGACGTCGGCCGACGGCCGTGTGCTGGCGGATCGTGACGAAGCGATTCAGGCGCAGCTTTCTGTTGAAAGTCTGGCGGCGATGCCGCCGGCCTTTGCCGACGTTGCCAAGCCCTATGCAGAGACGCTGCATGGCCGCGCATTGGAAGCGCGACATAGCTTTGCGCATATGCCGCCCATGGTGGATGGTGCTGCCGTGGCGCTGATCGGCCCGGCGAATTTGCCGTTGGAAAGCGCGCCGCGCGCCCGCTTCATTGCACTATCAGAGCACTGCGGCAGTCCGGAGGAGTCCCTGACAGGCGGCTTTGCGGCGATGGAGCAGGTGCTGAGTCGTGCGGGTTTATCGCTGGACGATATCGATGTTATCGAGATGATGGAGGCCTTTGCCGTTGTGCCGGTGCTGTTTGAACAGCGCTACCGGGTTGACCCCAGTAAAGTGAATATTGCGGGCGGCCACCTGGCAAAAGGGCACCCAATGGGCGCCACCGGTGCGGTACTATTGTCGTGTTTGGTGGATGCGTTGGAGCAGCGCGATGGCCGCCTGGGAATGGTCGTTGCAACCGGAGCCTCGGGTATTGGCGCCGCTGTTATCATAGAGCGACTGTGACTGAGCATGCGCGGCGGCGATGATATTGAGGGGCGAGTGTGAGTCTTAAATTGGCATTTGGCGAGGGTGATGCATCCTACAAAGCGGCGGGGGAGCTGGCGGGCATTACTGCGCTGGTCGATGATTTTTACGCCGTTATGGACGCCGAGCCCCATGCGGCAGTAATCCGCGCCATGCACCCTGACGACCTGTCCTCTTCGCGCCAGCGCTTGAGCTACTTTCTGTCGGGCTGGTTGGGCGGGCCGCGCCTGTATCGCGAGCACTTCGGTGCGATCAGTATTCCCGATATCCACAAGCATTTGCGAATCGGGTCAGAAGAGCGAGACCAATGGCTGTGGTGCATGCAGCGCGCACTGGATCGGCAGGACTACCCGCCGGAGTTCAAAGAATATTTGCTCGCCCAGCTCAGTATTCCTGCTGAGCGGGTTCGCCAGCGCAGCCAGCTAGAGCACACCGCCAAATCGGGTTGAATCCTGGCGGCCTTGGTCGGTCACAGTATTGATCTCGCCAAAAAGGATGCCGCGATGAGTGAGCCAGAAGAATCCGCGAAGAGCCGTCACAGCCGCCAACAGAGTAGCCGCCTGGAAGAGCAGTTACTGCTGTTGTGGGATCTGTTGGTGATATTTTTAGTGTCTGCCAACCTGCTGCTTATCGTCTTCGATAGCCTGTTTATTTTCGCACCGTTTAACCAGTTGTTGGCTGACGTGTTACCGGCTTTTCATCAGCGCTATACCGATCAGGTGCATGCTAATTTCCAGGCTATCGACTTACTTTTTGTGGCGGTGTTTGTCTTCGACGTCGTTCTGGGCTGGGGCTTGGCAGCGTGGGAGCGCCGCTATGAGCGCTGGTGGTTTTACCCCTTCGTTCACTGGTACGACGTGTTGGGTTGCATACCCCTGGCGGGCTTCCGTTGGCTGAGAATTTTGCGGGTGTTTTCGATATTGTTCCGCCTGCAGCGTCTGGGTCTGATTCATGTTCAGCAGTGGCCCGCCTACGGCATCGTGATGCGTTACTACCGCATTTTGATCGAAGAGCTCTCGGATCGCATCGTCGACAATGTGCTCTCCGGCGTACAGTCTGAGCTGCGAAGTGGTGCCTCGGAGCTACCCGACCAAATTTTGCAGAAGGTCATTGCGCCGCGTCGGGAGCCATTGTCATCGGCGCTGGCCGAGCGTATCGGCAAAACGGCAAATACCGTCTACGGGCAGCGCCGCCAGGATATTCATCGCTACGTTACCGAGCTTGTGCAGCGCACTCTCGCACACAATGCGGCGGCGCAGCGTGTGGATCGACTGCCGGGCGTCGGCGATGCCATTATCGAGGCATTGGAAAGTATCCTGGTCAGCGCCAGTTGCGACACCATTGATGAGTTGTTTGGTTACGGCGACAACCGCACGGCACTGGGTGGAGAATTATTGGAGGGCGTGGTGCGCAGTGTTATCGATGACCTCGTCGATGAACGCCGGCCAAGGCCGCGAGATTTCGGCCCCGCGCTTGATGAGGTGGTTAGTCTGCTGCGCGCCCAGGTGCAACGCAAGCGCTGGCTAGAGGAAGGTGCTGGTAAATAATAATAAAGTTGATAATCAATATCATTTACAATAGCATGCTGCGCTCTTTCGTTAGATCATGGAGCGTGCAGTATGTCGTCTTGGCGGATTTACACCGGGCCACTGGCCCTGAGTCTTACTTTTAGCCCCCCTATTTTTGCCAATGACCACTTGGAAACCGTCGAGGTTTACGGCCAGCGCGATGCAGCGCAGTACGGCCTTAGCGATGGCGAAACGGCTACCCGCCTGGGGTTGTCTGTATTGGAACCCCCCCCAATCGCTAAGCGCGATCAGCCGTTCGCAACTCGATGATTTCGCTCTGCACAATCTCAATGACGCGCTGGCAAACCAGGCGACGGTTCAGGTACAAAGTATCGAAACCGATCGTACCTACTACACGGCTCGTGGCTTCGATATCACCAATTTTCAACGCGACGGCATCGGCTTGCCGCTCAGCTCAGGTAGTGTGTATGGCAGTGTCGACTCGGCGCTCTTCGAGCGTATCGACGTGCTGCGTGGTGCCAATGGCTTGATGTCGGGGGCCGGTAATCCTTCGGCCACGATCAACTTAATTCGCAAGCGCCCGAGTGATGACCTCGCGCTCTCGGTGGCCGCGACGCTGGGTTCATGGAACACACGGCGTTTAGAGGTGGATGCTGGTGGCGCGCTTGCCGCAGGCACCCGTGGCCGCTTGGTCGCCGCCATTGAAAAAGGCGAGTCGCATTTAGATCGCTACGAAACCTACAATCGCGTTATCTACGGGGTGATTGAACAGGACCTCGCCAGTGCCGGTCGCTTAACCGCGGGGCTTAGCATTGAAGACCGTCAGGCAGACAGTCCGCTTTGGGGGGCGTTGCCGATGAACTACAGCGATGGCAGCCAGACAGACTATGACGTGTCGACAAGTACCTCAGCAGATTGGGCGTATTGGGATAATCGCAACCGCAGTGCCTTTGTCGAATGGTCGATGCCGGTTGCTGAAGACTGGCAGTTTAAAGCGGTGTATCAATACGACGACACCGATAGCGATAGCCACCTATTTTATATGTACAACTTGCCGGACCGGGCGTCTGAGTCTGGCATGATTGGGTATGCCAGCGAATACACGCTGGATGATCGCCGCCAACAGCTCGATGCCTACTTGCAAGGGCTTTACACGCTGTGGGGGCGTGAACACGACGCTGTTTTCGGCGTTAACTATGCGCAGAGCAATATTGAAGATGTTTCCCTGTATGACTACACCAATGGCTTCCCCGCGATAGGCGATTTTTCGCAGTGGCGGGGGCGGGCGCCGACGCCGAATTTTGTCGATGGCCCTACGGGCAGCGACTGGCAGGATGTTCAGCAGGCGGCTTACGCGGCGAGCCGTATTCGACTGAGCGAGCAGTTAAGCTTTATTGGTGGCGCCCGGGTGTTGGACTGGCGCAGCAAGGGCGATAGCTACGGGAAGTCCAAGGCGACGCGGGCCAGTGGCAAGATACTGCCCTACAGCGGTGTGGTGTATGAATATGCCGATAATCACAGCGCTTACCTGAGCTATACCGAAACGTTTATGCCCCAGCGCGACCTGGATCGCAATGATGACCGATTAGACCCCGCCGAAGGCAGTAATACCGAACTAGGCTTAAAGTCGGCCTTCTTTGACCAGCGCCTAACCGTTGCCGTGGCGCTATTCCAGGCCAAACACCAGCACGTTGCCGAGTCGGATGGTTTTGATACAACGCTGGGGCGGAATGTCTATGTTGGTCGCGACTATCAAAGCGAAGGCCTGGAGCTGGATGTCTACGGCCAGATCGTCGAGGGCCTGTCGGCGAATGTCAGCCTTACCCAGCTGCGTATAGAGGATGAAGAGGGCGATACCGCCCGGCGCTTTGTGCCCAAGCGTATTTTCGCCGCGGCGCTGAGCTATCAATTGCCCTGGGCGTCGAAATGGAAGCTGGGTAGTTCGGTGCGATGGCAGGATGACACCCGTCGGGATACCAAAGATGGAATGCGTGTTGAGCAGAAGGCGTATTCCGTTGTGAATGCCTTTGTCAGCTATCAATATGATGAGGCGCTGAGCATCGTCATTAATGCCAATAACCTCGGTGATGAAAAATACCTGAACAGCCTCTATTGGGACCAGGCGTTTTATGCCGCGCCTCGCAATGCGTCGCTGACGGTGCGCTGGAACTATTGACATGAATAAGTGGCTGTTCAAATGGCACAGCTGGTTGGCGCTGGCGGCCTGCGTACCGTTGGTGATTATCTGCGCGACCGGCAGTGTTCTCGTGTTCAAGCACGAAATTGACCGCCTGCTGATGCCCGAAAAGGTGCGGGTTCAGGCCAGTGGGCAGCGGCAGTCTCTGGATGCATTGCAAGCGGTGCTGCACCAAGGTTTGCCGAATCATGAAATCGTAGGCTGGACGCTGTTTGATGATCCACAGCGCGCCGATCAGGTGTATGTGATTGCGCACGGCAGCCGAGATTGGTTGTATACCTTGGTCGACCCCTATCGAGGTGAACTATTGGCGCCAGCGGTGGCGACCGACCACTACCTCAGTGACTGGTTGCTGGAGTTGCACTACACCCTGTTGTTGGACGATGCCGGCATTATGGTGAGTGCGGTGGTGGCGCTCGTGCTGTGCCTGCTTGGCATTAGCGGCCTGATTTTGCATCGCAAGTTTTGGAAAAACCTGTTCACCTTGCGCCGCCACAGCCGGCGTATCGTGTACTACAGCGACCTGCACAAATTGAGTGGTGCGCTGGCATCGCCGGTATTGTTGGTGCTCGGCATTACCGGGGGCTATTGGAATATCGCGCACAGTATTGAGGAATACCAAGAGCATGCCGATGGCCACGAGCACCCGATAGTCGAAGGGCGGATGTATAGCCGCGACCTATCGCTTGATGCCTTACTTGCCGAGAGTCAGGCGCAACTGCCTGGCTTTACGGCTCGGTACTTATCCCTGCCCTGGGAGCCCGGCCGGGCGATCCGTTTCTGGGGGGATGTTGGCTCTGCCAACCCTCTGCTCAGCGAATACGCGAGCAGCATTGGTTTCAATGCCGACACGGGTGAAGTATTAGCGGCGAGCGATATTCGCACTGCTGGGATGGGGGCAAAGGTGTTGGATAGCTTTCGGCGCCTGCACTTTGGTAACTTCGCCGGACTGACCAGTCGCGTGATATGGAGTGTATTGGGATTGGCGCCGCTACTGCTGGCCTTCACTGGCGGCTATCTGTGGTTGACGCGACGCGCCAAACGACGTCGCGCCAGGCATAAGCGCCGGTGCAAACAGCGAGCGGCGACAGGCATCTCTACCTGAGCCGCTCTCGGTCGAGACTAGCGATTTCCACTCGCTGGCCGCGCACTGCTTTTGCCGCCAGCGGCGGGGCGGCGGCGACGCCGTCTCGCCTGCGGTGGGCGTTGTCCGTCCCGGTGTTCCGAGTGAGGTTTGCGGTTTTGCTGTGGCTTACGGCTGCGTCCAGGGCGCGCGTTCAGGCGTGACTCCGGTAAGACGTGAGTCGGCTCAAAGCCTTCTATTTCTTCGCGGCGCAGCAGCTGTTTGATCAAGCGTTCAATGTCGCTGAGTTGGTCAAATTCGTCGGCGCTCACCAGTGAAACGGCCTGCCCGGCAGCCCCGGCGCGTCCCGTGCGGCCAATGCGGTGTACGTAATCCTCTGGCACATTCGGCAGATCGACATTCACCACGTGGGGCAAGTGACTGATGTCCAAACCGCGCGCGGCGATATCGGTGGCCACCAGCGCTTGAATCTTGCCGCTTTTAAACTCCGCCAGCGCCTTGGTACGGGCATTCTGGCTCTTGTTGCCGTGAATCGGTGCCGAGGGAATGCCGCGGTCGTCGAGAAAACGGCTGAGTTTGTTGGCGCCGTGTTTAGTGCGCGAAAACACCAGTACCTGATGCCAGCCATTCTCTTCAATCAACTTTGCCAGCAGCGCCGGTTTGCGTTTTTTATCGACCGGGCATATCCACTGCTCGACGCGTTCGGCGGTGCTGTTTGGTGGCGTTACCGACACTTCGACGGGGTTGTTAACAATGCCCTTGGCAAGCTTGCGAATATCATCAGAGAAGGTCGCGGAAAACATCAGGTTCTGACGTTTAGCGGGCAGCAGCGCCAGAATTTTGCGAATGTCGTGAATAAAGCCCATGTCCAGCATACGGTCGGCTTCATCGAGCACCAGCACTTCCAGCTCGTCAAAGCGCACGGCATTTTGCTGGTACAGGTCGAGCAGGCGGCCAGGGGTGGCGACCAAAATATCCACGCCCTTGCGCAGCTTCATCATCTGCGGGTTGATCTTCACACCGCCGAATACCACGGTAGAGCGCAGTGGTAGGTTTTTGCCATACTTGTGGACATTGTCGCCGATCTGGGCGGCGAGTTCGCGAGTCGGCGTTAAGATTAATGCGCGGGCCTGGTTGGGTGAGGCGCGCTTGCCGGTGGAGAGCATCTCCAAAATCGGCAGGGTAAAGCCGGCGGTTTTGCCGGTGCCGGTTTGCGCGGCAGCCATCACATCACGGCCTTCTAATACGGCGGGAATGGCTTTCGCTTGGATTGGTGAGGGAGTGGTATAACCGCTATCGGTAACGGCTTCAAGGATCGGGGCCGAAAGGCCCAGGGAAGTAAACTGCATAGATCGTCTCAATGGGGGAGCGGCGTTGGCGAGTGGCCGGTGCCAGTCGAGCGGGGCTCCCTGTGTTCAAAGCCGCCTGTTTTGGCGGCGGGCTAGCTTACGCGATAACGCGGGTTAGCACCAGATAAATGCCTAATATTTGAACAGTTTGCTGAGGCTATTGCTGAAAATAGCGCGCCGATGGCGTAGAATCGCCGCTCTTTTTCCGGTGAGCGTACCGGTTCTTTCCCTACAGCAGAAGATAGGTCATGTCAGAGCAGTCGCTAGATCAGCAAATCGCCAAGCGTCGCACCTTTGCGATTATTTCCCACCCCGATGCCGGTAAAACCACCATCACCGAAAAATTGATTCTGCTCGGCCAGCTGATCCAGGTTGCGGGTACGGTCAAGGGTAAGAAAAACGATAAATCGGCCACTTCTGACTGGATGAGCTTGGAAAAGGAGCGGGGCATTTCCGTCACCTCGTCAGTGATGCAATTCCCTTATCGGGACCGCATCGTCAATCTGCTGGATACCCCAGGGCACGAGGATTTTTCTGAGGATACTTACCGCACGCTGACAGCGGTGGATTCCGCGCTGATGGTGATCGATGGTGCCAAGGGTGTTGAGGATCGCACCATTAAATTAATGAACGTGTGCCGCTTGCGAGACACGCCCATCCTCAGCTTTGTTAACAAGATGGACCGCGATATTCGCGATCCCATTGAGCTGCTCGATGAAATTGAAAGTGTGTTGGGCATTGAAGCCGCGCCGATCAATTGGCCGATTGGTATGGGGAAGGAGTTCAAGGGGGTTTACAACCTCTATACCGATACCATTCATGTTTTTGAGCCCGGCAAAGGCAGTGTTATTGCTGAAGATATTCGCATTGACGGGCTTGAGAGCGACGCCGCCCGAGAACTACTGGCCGATGAGTATGAAGATTACCTCGATGAAATTGAGCTGGTGCGCGGCGCCAGTCACGAGTTCGACCACGACGCATACTTGGCGGGCAAGCTGACCCCGGTTTACTTCGGTACGGCCTTGTCCAACTTTGGTGTGCGGGAAATGCTCGACGGTTTTGTCGAGTGGGCGCCAGCGCCGCTGAATCGCAAAACCGATCAACGCGAGGTCGATGCGGGCGAAGCGGGCTTCAGCGGTTTTGTGTTTAAAATTCAGGCCAATATGGACCCGAAACACCGCGACCGCATTGCCTTTATGCGCATCTGCTCAGGCACTTATAGCAAGGGCATGAAGATGCGCCATGTGCGCCTGGGTAAAGACGTAAAAATTGCCGATGCGGTGAGCTTTCTAGCCGGCGACCGCTCCCTGGTGCAGGAGGCGGTGTCTGGCGATATTATCGGCCTGCATAACCACGGCACTATCCAGATCGGCGACACCTTCACCAGTGGTGAAGAGCTTAAATTTACCGGCATTCCCCACTTTGCGCCTGAGCTGTTTCGCCGAATCCGGCTGCGTGACCCCATGAAATCCAAGCAGCTGCAAAAGGGCCTTCAACAATTGTCTGAGGAAGGCTCTACCCAGGTGTTTATGCCTCAGCGCAACAGTGACTTGATCGTGGGTGCGGTTGGGGTGTTGCAGTTTGATGTAGTCGCCTACCGGCTCAAGGACGAATATAAAGTTGAGGCGATCTACGAGCCGATCAACGTGTATACCGCGCGCTGGGTAGATTGCGATGATCCCAAGGCCTTTGATGAGTTCAAGCGCAAATGCGCCGAGAATCTCGCCATCGATGGTGGTGGCCACCTCACCTACCTGGCCCCGACAAGGGTAAACCTGTCATTGACCGAAGAGCGCCACCCGAAAGTCCGCTTCCGCGCGACAAGGGAACACTAGCTGCAGGTGTCGGCGGCCTTTTGGTAGGCCTCCATCAGCGACTGGCGGCCACTCAAGCCGCTCTCGGTGCTGCGCATGGCGTTGATTTCTCCCAGGCCAATCTCTCCGCTTTCTGTCATCGCTGAAACAATGCAATTGGCTTGGCGGCGAGTCATGCCGGGCGAGGCTGCAATAAATTTGCTGGCGGCAGAGTCGAAGAATCGCTTGCCAGTAAGTGGCTCGTCATTAGTATCGGCAGAATTGCTGCCCGAGCAGGCCAAGAGTGAAAGGTTAACCCCGAGCGCTAATAGGTAAGGTCTGGCTAGTTGCATTGAGAACTCCTTCCTTGGTGTTCTTGTCTTCTTTTGCAATTACGTTAGTAAGATAGGGGTATTCCCAAAATTTGGCAATTGTACTTGCTGCGCAACGATCGCTTCGCCCGGTTTGTTTTCTGTGAGTCAGTGTTCATATTCCATTCAGCTATGTGGTGTAAGCTGCGTTTTCGGTGGCGTTTTGCGCTGCCGGACAATACAGCTTGGATTTAGTTGCGGTGAATATTGCTGCTAAGGACGCTTGAGTTCTTAGCTGCCAAATCTAGACTGTGAAAGTGGTTGATCACCCATCGATTTGGGTGAGCGCTGAAAACGACCCTAGGGTCGTGGTGCGTAACAATACGAAAAATCAAATACCAATATCTGGGGATACATTATGTCGATTAAACACTGTGTTATTGCTGCCACCGTGATGTTTAGCAGCGCTGTGGCTTTGGCTGACGACGATCGCGGTTTCTTTGGGCGCTTGTTTGGCGGCTCTAGCGAAGCGAGTGTTGAGGCAAATGCTGAAGTAAATGCCGGCGCTTCAGCAGAAGAGGCGAATCAGTACGGCAAAGAAAAAAGCGCTGAAATGAAGGCGAAAGCTGACGAGAAGCGTGCGGAAATGGAAGCGAAGCGCGAGGCAAAGCGGGCAGAAATGGAAGCAAAGAAAGCTGAGATGGAAGCGAAACGCGAGGCAAAGCGCGCAGAAATGGAAGCAAAAAAAGCTGAGATGGAAGCCAAGCGCGCCGAGCGTGATGCCAAAGCTGAGGAAGAAGCCCAGGCACGTGCTGAAGCCCGAGCTGAGGCGAAAGCAGATGCAAAGGCGAAAGCAGATGATGCCAAAAAAGCGATTAAGGGCTTGGGTAATATTCGTGTGAACGCCAACGTTGAGGCGGGCGCCGAGTAAGTACCGGCGGGCGTTTAAACCAGACGCTGCATATCGCGTTTAAGCATGTAAAATACTAAAGGGGCGCAAGCCCCTTTTTTTGTGCCTGAACAGGATATATTGGGTGTCTTCCAGTAAAACCATCCGCCTAGACCGCTTTCTAGCAACGGTGACTGACTATTCTCGCAGTGATGCCAAGCGACTAATTAAAGCCGGTGAGGTCAGCCTCGACGGCGCGCTATTGTCGGATCCGCGAGCAGCGGTCGCCGAGGATGCCGATGTCCGTCTGCGCGGACAGCCTCTGCGCAGTGCTCAGCCACGTTATTTTATGCTCAATAAACCGCAGGACTACGTTTGCGCAGCCCGCGACCGCAGGCATTTAACGGTGTTGGATTTGCTCGATGAAGATAATCCCGAGAAGCTGCACGTTGCCGGTCGCTTGGATATCGATACCACCGGCCTGGTGTTACTGACTGACGATGGTAATTGGTCTCATGCTGTTACCTCGCCCAAACAGCAGTGCTGGAAGCGATACTGGCTGCGCACGGCCGAGCCCATAGCCGAGGCCGCGATAGCAAAATTTGCCAAAGGTATTTTCCTGAAAGACGACAAGCAGCGTACCTTACCTGCCGAGCTCGACATTCTCGCCAGCTGCGAAGCGCGCCTGCGTATTTGCGAGGGGCGCTACCATCAAGTTAAGCGCATGTTTGGTGCGCTGGGCAATGCCGTGATTGAGCTGCATCGTGAGGCAATTGGGGGTATTGAGCTCGATGAAACCCTGAACGAGGGCGAGTACCGCCCACTAACCGCTGAGGAGCGCGCAAGCGTGATGACACCACATGAATGATGGGCCGCTGCAACAGCTCTATGACCGCCTGCCCGAACTCACGGGCCCGGTTTGGTGGTTTGCCGACGAGCAGGTCTCGGGAGAGCTGCCCGCCGCGCGGGGAGACTGTCACGTCTTTAGTAACCGCTGTGATACCTCTCACGCGCTCTCTGCCGAGGGTTTTTCCGTGTCGTTGGGTGACTTTGAGGTGCCCGCAACGCTTGAGGCACCGCCGCAGACTATTGTGTACCGCGTGTCGAAAGAAAGGCCGTTGGTCAACATGTTAATCAACGCCGCGATGTCGGCGCTCCCGGTTGGCGGCCGCCTGCTGCTTAGCGGCTATAAGAATGATGGCGTGAAAGGCTACGCTGACAAAGCTGCCAAGGTATTCGATGCCTCGCGCCACATCGAAAAATGCGACGCCGGTGCCTATGTTGCCACCCTGACCAAACGGGGTGAAAGTGATGCGACGCTGCCAGATAAAGATTATCGACAACTGCGGCTGATCCACGAGTCGCCGGCTATGTACAGCAAGCCAGGTATCTACGGCTGGCAGAAAATCGATCGCGGTAGCGCTTTGCTAATTGAGCAATTATCCGGCGTGTTGGCGTCAATGGCGCGCCCCCCCAAACGGCTGGCTGACCTCGGTTGCGGCTATGGTTATCTCGGTATTATGGCCGCCCAACAACTTCCTGGCTGCCAGTGGTTGATGACCGACAACAATGCCACAGCGCTGCTCGCCTGCGAGAAAAATGCAAAAGCGCACGGTCTCGCCGCAGACATCCAGCTGGCCGATTGCGCTGATGGCCTCACTGGCCCTGTGGATGTCGTGCTGTGTAATCCGCCGTTTCATCAGGGCTTTGCCATTGAAAGCGGCCTGATTGAGCGGTTCCTAAAGGCCGCCGCGCGCTTGCTCAAGCGCAATGGCGAAGCGCTGTTTGTGGTCAACCAGTTTATTCCCCTGCCGCGCTATGCCGCAGCGTTGTTCGCTGAGCATGAGCTGCTCAGTGAACAGGATGGCTTTCGAGTATATCGCTTAAAAAAAATGGCTGACTAACCCGCCCAGGGCTCGGGCTCACCTAGGGCTTGGGCTGCGTTACTTGTTCAGTGCTGGCCGGTGCGGCGGGATTGCCAGCGGGTTGCAGTAATTCTGGCGGCAGTTCGTCAGCGCTGGGAATTTCCTCCAAGGCACCATCGCAGGCACTCCCCGAATACAGCGCGCGCTTCATTAATCCCTGCGCGACCAGCGACAGGCCGCCTGTGTAAATGGCTGCACCAGTAGAGAGGCCCGAGGTAAACATGCCGCCGGGGTCGGCCTCTACGCGCGGTTTGCTAAAGGTGCCTCCCAGCCTGACCAGTCCTGCTGCGGCGCCAACATTAATGCCAACGCCCTTGCGAGCGATGGGCGAGATGCCAAATCGCAATTCTTCATTGGCAAAATCGATATGGCCGGTACCGATAATTTTGCTAGTTTCGGTTTCCAGGGCAATGCCGTCGTTGCTGACAAACTTGCCGTCACGGCCTGTAAAGTGCACGGCGAGACACTCGATTTCGGTGTTGCTGCGTTTTTCTCTAAACGGGTTGAGCTTGTTAAATGTTTCGGTGAGCACGTCGCTACCGATCAGGTTCAGCGCATTGCCCTTGGCCTCCAGGTCGGTAATTTTGATATCGACCTGGCCGTTGAGGGAGGCGGCCAGGGAGGCGGGGCTGTTTCCGTTGGCGCGCAGATTGAGGCGTACATCGCCAGTACCGCCGCGAATGCCCGCCGCTTTTTCTAAACCGAGTTTGCCGTAGTCGCTGCCGTCAACACGGATTTCACTGCGCAGTTGTGGGCGCTCGCCGTTGGCGTCCAACCGCGCGGAAAGCCGGGCTTCACCACCGTTGGTGAGAATGCGGCTGTCGCTGAGGGTCAGCACACCTTTCTTCACGCTGGGCGCCAGAGACGCACGCTTGATGTAGGTATAGCCGGTATCGACATCTTGAAGGTCAATGTTTAACTGGCCTTCGAATTTATGCAGGACATCAAAGGCTAAAGGGTCTTTGCTCAGCAATTTTTTGCTGCGCGGGCGCGGCGTGCTGGTTTGTGTCGAAGGGCTTTCATTGGCAGGCGAAGTGAAGGCCATCGAGAGGTTTTTAAGGGTTAATTGGCCGTCTAGGTGGCCGTACTCCAAGGCTTCCGGCGTTTTGTATTGCAGCGTCATATCGGCCTGTTGCTCACCCAGTGAGGCGGAACTGTTTACCGTGTAGCGCTGCGCTTCACTGGCGAACTCCCCGGTTAGCGCCAGCGCGCCGGCTTCTTGCCAGGGCAGCTGCGCCAGCGCCCAAAGGTGTGCGCTCTGTGGCGCCTGTGCGCTGATCTTTAGCGCGTTGCCAGTCTTGCCGTTGAGGTTAACGTCACCTTCTATATCGACGTTTACACCGCGCTCGCGCAGTGCCAGTTCTAATCGGGCATCAGCGCCTTCGCTCTGCGGTGCCAATGGCGTCAGGCGAATTTCCCCCGTTACGTCGTTTAGCTGGCGCTGGCTGGCCGCCTCACTTACCGTGGCAATGCTAAAGTCCGCGGACAGCTGCTCGCCCGTTGTGGCAGTGACTTTCAGTGCATCCAGTTGCCAGCCGCTGGCAACCAGTCGCTCAATGGCAAGTGTTGTCTTCACTTCTGGCTTGCTCAACCACTGCCAGTCCATCGCGGTCTCGGCCGGTTTTGCTGCCGCATCAGGCTGTGTTGCCTCCTGCGGGGCGGGCGCGAAAATTTCCTGCAGTGCATCGATATTCAATGAAGGGCTGCTAAGTTTGGCGTCGATCCGCGAAAAATCAGTGGCGACAGTCAGTGTGCCAGACAGGGTATTGTCGCCAAGGACCAGGGTGGTGTCGCTGAGTTGGTAGCCATTGTCGATGGCTAAGGTTGTGGCCAGGTGGCTTTCAGGTAGCGCTGGTGCATGCTCCAAGCCTGCCATGGTTGCCAACCCTTCCAGACGCTGCAAGGCGAGGGATAGGGCTATGCGGCTGCCGGATAGGTCCGGGCTTAGCGATAGGCGGCCCTCGCTGTTCAGTTGAGCGTCTTCATGTTCAATGGCGAGTTGATAGTCCAGCACACCGGCACTGGGATCAAACAACACGATATCCCCACTCACCACAAAATGCTGTTGGGCATAGGCCAGCTCTAATGAAAGGTGGCCGTTAGCCGTTTCACTGCGCTCGCCTCTAACCTCGGGCAGGTCGATGTGATAGCGCTCGCCGTCGGCGCGCAGAATATGAATATGGTTGTCGAGCAGGACAATTTCCTGAAAATTAAAATCGCCCGGCAATTGCACGGGAGCAGGAGTCGAAGGCTCAGCGTCTGGCGAGGCGGTTTCGCCGTCGCCACGCAGTTTACTGGTCAGCCAGTTGAGTTCGCCCTCGCGGTTGTGCTCCAGATTAATCGTGAGTCCTTTGCTGTGCAGCGACCAGAAGGCGCCGTCGTCAAAGGGGGAGGCGATAAGCTTCAGTGACAAGGTGTCTAGGCGTAACAGTGTCGGTTCGGGCCAGTCGGGATTGCGAAGTTCCAGTCCCTTCAGCTCCAGCCGTAGGGGGCTGCGGTGGGAGCTGAGCGACTCGAAGGTGATGTCGAGGCCGGCAAAACGCTGGCCGCCCGTCGCGATTGCGCCCTGCAGAAGTTGTGGCTGAATAACAATGGCGGTGATGCCAATGATGATGAGTAGCAGTAAAACACTGACGCTAAGCAACAATTTTTTTAACATTGTGCGCTGGGCTGCCCCTGATTAACAATCCTAGTGGGGTAGTGTGAGAGCTTCAGGATAGATGTGCAACGTCGATCACGTCGCAGAGAAAACAAAATGAAAAAGGGTGCCCGATTATGCAATGGCCGTCTCCGCTGACTCCCGCTGTACTGCTTCGTCGCTATAAGCGCTTTCTCGCCGATGTGCGCTTGGAGTGCGGCACCGAGTTGACCGTGCACTGCCCCAATACCGGCGCCATGACGGGGTGCGCTACACCGGGTAGCCGCGTGTGGTTGAGTTACAGCGACAACCCCAAGCGCAAGTATGCCTACACTTGGCAGTTGGTGGAGGTAGACGGTAACAAGGTGTGTATCCATTCGGCCTTGGCCAATAAGCTGGTGGCCGAGGCCTTGGATGAGCAAGTGATAACTGAGCTTGCGGGGTGTTCAGGCTACCAGGCTGAGCAGCGCTTGCCCGATGGCAGTCGCATCGACTTTGTCCTGGAGACGGCAAATGGCCCCTGTAACGTGGAGGTTAAATCGGTAACCCTGTTAAGCGAGGGCGGGGGCGGTCGTTTTCCTGATGCGGTGAGCACGCGTGCGCGTCGCCACATTCGCGGCTTGCGTGAACACGTAGCGGCGGGCGGGCAAGCGGCGCTGCTTTTTGCGGTGTTGCATGAGGGGATTAACGCGGTGGCCGCTGCGGCGGATATCGACCCTGCCTATGCGCGCGAATTGGCTGAAGCCCAGCGCGATGGCGTGCAATTGCTGGCATATCGCGCGCAGATTGATGAGCAGGGGATGCGCCTGCAAGCACCGCTGCCAGTGACGGCTTAGGGCACCTGCTCGGCGAGTAGTTCGTCGAGTAATAGCTCGCCATTTTCTACCCGGCAACGCAGTGCCTGCAAAGACTGACCCAAGCAGGGGCCAGAGACACATTCACCAGACTCGATAATAAACAGCGCGCCGTGGGTTGCGCATTGGATCAGTGTTTCTTCCACATCGAGGAATTGGTCTTCCTGCCAGTGCAGTTCAATGCCGAGGTGGGGGCAAAGGTTGCGATACAGGTAAACGCCGCCATTACTGCGGACCGCAAACAGTGAGTGACCTTGGTAGCTGAGGCCTTTGGAGCCAGGCTCGGGGATCTCGTCAAGGCGGCAAAGTACAGTCACAGGTCTTGGTCTCCGGCGGGGGCGCTGTGGACAAGTCGGTCATCACCTTCGCTATTAAAGGCGTGGCGTATCGCAGGCAGCATGCGATCCACGGCGTCGCGACCCTCGGCAATAGCTTCTGCAGCATCGCCAAAGTCCAGCAAACCGATGTGCCCGAGGCGCGGCCACAGCATAATATCCGCCGGTTCACCGGCCAGGCGAGAGCGGGTAATGCGGTCCTGCATAATATTGATGGAACTCATCATCACACTCAGGGTGCCGGGCGCTTCTGGCTTTTTCTCGCTGGGGCTGCGCCAGTTGCTGGCCGCTTCTTTCACGCTGCTGGCAAAACGGCTGAACGCGGCGGCGAGTTGCGATTCTTCGTCGCCTTCTCCGTCGGTGTCGGTCCCAATAGCGGGTTGATCCTCCTCGGCCTCCTCCTCTTCGGCGATCTCCTCTTTGCGCTGCTGCTCATTGTCGGGCGCGCGGGCGTCTCGCTCAATTTTGCGGCGGCCAACTAAGTCGCTATTCAGGTCAACGCCAATGGTGATGTCGGCACCGAGGGCGCGGCATACCGACACCGGAACGGGGTTTACCAAGCCACCGTCCACAAGCCAGGAGTCGCGGTGAGCCACCGGCGTTAATACACCGGGCACCGCCATTGAGGCGCGTACGGCTTCCCACAGTGGGCCGCGCTGCAGCCACACTTCTCGGCCGCGTTGGAGGTCTGTTGCGACGGCGGCAAAGGGCAGCGATAAGTCTTCGATATTGGGGTTGCCGTATTCGCTGATGAAGTAATCGATGAGTCGTGTCGCGTGAGCCACACCGCCTGCGGCTGTCAGGCTAACACTCATGTAGTGGAAAACCTGGGCGCTGCTCAGTGTTTGAATCCAGGCTGAAAAATCGTCCAGATGTTCGGTGAGATAGCAGGCGGCAATCACGGAGCCAATGGAGGTGCCGACGATAATATCGGGCTTGATCCCCAGTTCTCCCAAGCGTTGAATGACGCCAATATGTGCCATGCCCCGGGCAGAGCCGCTGCCCAGTGCTAAAGCGATTTTTTTGTGGTCGGCGGTGTGAGCTTCCACAGTATTTTTGCTCCTGGTTTCGCCACTGAGTTGATGGCGTTACTATGATGCCATGACTTGAAAGGTGGACACTAACAGAACCCGCGACGACATGGACAACTACCGACTGACAGAAGCGCTCATTTGTGGGCAAGACGAATCGCTGATGGTGGATGTGTTGGGCTGTCCCGTTCATCCCGCGATTGTTGCGCCCTTCGAAGCGCTGCGATCAGATGCCGCGCGCGCAGGCTTTGAGTTGAAAATTGTCAGCGGGTTCCGCGGCTTTGACCGACAGTTGGCAATTTGGAATGCGAAGGCCAGTGGTCGTCGCCCGCTGCTCGATAGCAACGGCCAGTCCTTGTGCTTTAACGAGTTAAGCTGTGAGCAGTTGCTCGACGCCATCTTGCGTTGGTCAGCCCTGCCCGGCGCTTCCCGCCACCATTGGGGCAGCGATATCGACGTGTATGACGCTGCGGCGGTGGCCAGTGATTATGCGGTACAGCTCAGCCCGCAGGAGGTGAACGAAGGCGGCCCCTTTGCTCCCCTGCACGACTGGCTGGACCATCAACTTGCCAACGGTGCCAGTTACGGTTTCTTCCGGCCCTATGCCGAAGATCGCGGGGGTATCGCTCCGGAGCGTTGGCATTTAAGCTATGCGCCGCTGTCGGCACGCTGCGAATCCGCACTCACGCCAGGGCGATTGCGCCAGGTTCTCGCCGAGGCGGATATTGAACTTAAAGAGTCGATACTGGCGCACTTAGATGAGTTGTATCGTCGCTACGTTGCCGTGCCGAAAGAGGCATACCCCTCAGCGTATGCGCCGCTGTTGGCCGTAGGAGAAGAGTATTGAATTTAAGCGTCGCGCAGCTGTGGGCCGCTATGCAGGAAGAGGCCAAGGCATTTGGTCGCAATGAACCCGTGCTGGCCAGCTTTTATCACGCCAGTATTCTCAATCACGGCAGCTTTTCTGCCGCATTGAGTTTTCATATTGCCTCGCGTCTGGGCTGCGATTCGGTGCCCGCGATGCTGATACGCGATGTCGCAAGCGAGGCGTATGCCGCTGACCCGGAGGTGCTCGCCGCCGCCGTGGCTGATATTTGCGCCCATTACGATCGTGACCCCGCTTGTGACCACTACGGCATGCCCTTTCTGTACTTTAAAGGCTTTCAGGCGATTCAGGCCCACCGTATTGCCCACTGGCTCTGGCAGCAGGGGCGCGAGTCGTTATCGCTGTTTTTGCAAAATCGCATCGCCACCGTATTTGATGTCGATATTCACCCGGCCGCGCGCATTGGCCGCGGTATTATGGTCGATCACGCCACCGGCGTCGTGATTGGTGAAACTGCGGTGGTTGGCAATAATGTTTCCATGCTGCACTCCGTGACTCTCGGTGGCTGCGGCAGTGGTCGCGGCCCGCGGCACCCGCACATTGAAGACGGTGTGTTGATCGCTGCTGGTGCCAAGGTGCTGGGCAATATCACCATCGGTGAAGGCGCAAAGATCGCTGCGGGTAGTGTGGTGCTCAACCCTGTTGCCGCCCATACCACCGTGGCGGGCGTACCCGCGAAGCCTGTCGGGCGCCTGTCGCGAGAAATTCCCGCCCTGAATATGGATCAGAACATTAACGGCGACGGCTAGCGCCCATACTCCTTTGAGCCGCAGGCCCAGGCACGATTTTTATGCGTCTGTGTCACGGTTTTTGTCGTAGCAGCTTGATAATTTCGTCAGAATGTTTAGATTACAATGTCTGCTAATAGTGACATTGCGGCCGTAGCGGCCGTGATGATGACATAAGAAAACAAAAAAAGCATAGATAAGGGGTGCGTGTGAGCGTTAAGTTGCTGGATAACAAAGCTTTTTATGGCTACCGGGTCCGCCGGACAGTGGCGGGTGAGCTCTATCAGGAGTATTTCTCCCTGAAGAAAGACGGTAAGCGCTTAGAGGGACGAGCGCAAAAGGCCATAGAGAAGCAAGCGATGGAACGCGATCAAGAATTAGAGGCGCAGCAAAAGCGCTTCCTGGAGGAAACCAAGGAAGAGCGCTGCTTCAAGCCAGACGGCAGCGTGCGGGGTATCAGCTATCTGTTGAAGACCGAGAAGAGTGGCAACTTGACGCCGATCTTTCAGGTGGGTGTGGCGTCAAAGGTCGAGAAAAAGACCGTGTGCACGAGTTTTTCACTCAATGCTCACGGCAGTGATGAGGCTTGGCATCGCGCGGTGGAAGCCTATGCGAAACATAAAACGATTCACAAAAACTCCAAACTCTATCAGCGCCTGTTAAGTGCCAAGCCCAAGGTCGCATCTTAAGCGTTAAGTAAGCGGCCGAAGGTATGCTGGCGCAGCGGTTTAATCGCCGCTGCTGCGAGCACGACCAGCGCGGCCACTGCCAACCACTCGGGCAGCATGCTGTGCTGGTGTGCCTGCCCGCCGCTAATCTCCCAGTTGAACAGGCTCACCAATTGGTCTAGCAACAGACCCGCAGCGATACTGATGGTGCTTACCGTACCCAGGTAGGCAACGAGCGCGCGGCGTCCTAATTCCTTGTGCACCATTCCCACAGCCGCGATATTGCTGGCCGGGCCCGCGAGCATAAAGACCAGCACCGCGCCAGGTGATACGCCCGCCATCAACAGTCCCGCGGCGATGGGTGTGGACGCGCTGGCACAGATATACATTGGAATACCGACCAACACCATTACGACCATAGCAAGGGGGCCGCGGCCCCATTCGGCCAGCCAGGCCGCTGGCACAAAGGTCTGCACCGTCGCCGCAAACAGCATGCCTACCAACAGCCAGGGCAGCATGTCCTCAAGCAGTCGCCCGAAGGTGTAGTGAAGGCCCTCTCTCCAGCTGGTTTTCGTCGGCGCGGCAGAGCGCTTTGAGCAACAAGACGTTGTTGCGGCCTCGGCTTGTGATGCGGGTTTGCCATCGTTCCAGCCGGTTAACAAGCCCGCGGCAATGGCATTGGCGATGGCCACAATGGGTCGCGCAATGGTCATCACCGGCCCCAGTAGGCCGTAACTCAGGGCAATGGAGTCGACGCCGGTCTCAGGCGTGGAAATCAAAAACGATACCGTGGCGCCCTTTGATGCGCCGGCGCGCCTAAGCCCCATCGCCACTGGTAGAACGCCGCACGAGCAAAGGGGCATGGGGGCGCCAAATAGCGCTGCTTTGATCACCGAGCCAATGCCGGGTTTGCCCAGTTGGCGCTCCAGCAGGGCATTGGGAATCCAGGCTTTCATCAAGCCGGCAAGCACCAAACCCATAACCAGTAGGGGGGCAGCGTCCAGGCTGAGTAAGTAGAGGTTGTTGAGGAAGTTCATGCGTGATGCTCCTGTTGGGCACTGAGTTCGTCATCGAGCGCTTGCAGGATGCTGCAGTGATTGGCGGGAACATCGCCGCCGCAGCAGGCCTCGACTACCTTGCTCAAGGCGTCACGGATGCTTTTCAGCTCCCTCAGTTTTCGTTCGACCTGAGCGAGTTTCTCTTGGGCAATGCCCTTTACTTCGCCACAGGACTTGGCTTCCGGGTCGACGCGAATGGCCAGTAATTCGCGAATATCGTCGAGGCTGAAGCCCATGCTCTTGGCGCGCAGGATAAACTTTAGCTGCTTAATAGAGGCGGTGTTGTAAAAACGATAGCCATTGGCGCTGCGCCCGGTGGCGGCCAGTAAGCCCTCGCGCTCGTAAAAGCGCAGCGTTTCCACTGTGCAATCGAGCTTTTTAGCGAGTTCTCCAATCCTTAGTTGAGCCATGGTGATTCCCCTGATTCCGTTGCTACTGAGATCAGAATAGAGCTTGTAGGTTACTACAGGGTCAAGGCTTGGCAGTAGGTTTGTTAAAAATGGCGATAAGGTGGGCACAAAAAAGCCCGGCGTCTTTTCAGAGGCCGGGCTTTTTTTAGCGTGGCTACTTAGCCTTTGTAAGCAGCAGCGGCTTTTTCAACTTCGGCCAGGGCTTCTTTGCTGCCTGCCCAACCGTCAACCTTCACCCACTTGCCTTTTTCGAGGTCTTTGTAGTTCTCGAAGAAGTGCTCGATCTGTTGGATCAGCAGCTCGGGCAGGTCAGAGGGCTCTTTTACGTCTTTGTAGAGCACGCTCAGTTTGTCGTGAGGAACGGCCAGCAGTTTGGCGTCTTTACCCGCTTCGTCGCTCATGTTCAGAATGCCGATAGGGCGAGCACGGATTACTGAACCGGGAACCACGGGGTAGGGAGTAACAACCAGTACGTCCAGCGGGTCACCGTCTTCAGACAGGGTGTTGGGGATGTAGCCGTAGTTGGCTGGGTAGAACATTGGCGTGGCCATGAAACGGTCAACCATCAGCGCATCGTACTCTTTTTCAATTTCGTACTTGATGGGGCTGCTGTTTGCAGGGATTTCAATGGCGACGAAAATATCGTGTGGCAGTTCTTTGCCGGCTGGGATCGAGTTATAGCTCATGAGTCGTTTCCGTTATCAGCTGTGTGCGAGGTGAAAAATTCGCGCTGATTATACCCGCTAGGGCGGGTTAACACTAATTTGATTCACCGCCTTGCCGGCCGGCTTTTTGCCCGCTTCGGCCTGAGTTTGTGGCGACGGGCCAGCGGTTGCCGCGGCGCGTAGGCAAATTGCACCTGGCAAAGGGGGGGTAGTGAAAGGGCCGACTGCACGGGGAGTTGCAGCCGGCAAGGGGGAGACTAATCCTTGGAAGGTGCGTTTTATAGTTGGACCTGCACCAGGCCGTTCTCGTTGCGCGCGGGGAAGCGACGCACAGAGATACTGTCGTCTTCAAGGCAGTGTCCCGCCTCTAGACTGAAATGCTGTTTGTACAGTGGTGAGGCAACCACTAGCGTTTCGCCGACGCTACCGACAATTCCCCGCGCCAGCACATTGGCGCGGCTGAAGGGGCAGTGGTTGTCCAGTGCGAAGATGCGGTCATCGACGCGAAAGACGGCAAGCTGCGTGTCGCCGACTAAGGCCGCGGCGCCAGCATTGGGTAAAATGTCGTCGAGTGTGCAGACGGTGGTCCAGCTCATAAATGCTCTCCTTGTTGTTCGGGGTGTCCCGAAACGCGTTGCGCTATTTGGCTCCTGTCAGTGAGGCCGTTAGGCAACCGCAATTAAGTTGTTGTTGAGTTGTTTTTCTTCTTCGTTGGCGGGCCTGATTTGACCGCGCTCTTCCACGAAAACAATGTCTTTGTCGCCGTCATCGGCATTCACGAAGGAGCGGAATTGTTTGAGTTTTTGCTCGTCTTCGATGGTGGTCTTCCACTCGCATTGGTAGCTGTCGACCACGCTTTGCATATCGCGCTCCAGTTCGTCGCAGATACCTAGTGAGTCGTCGATGATGACCTGGCGCAGATAGTCCAAACCGCCCTCGAGGTTTTCCATCCACACCGAGGTGCGTTGCAGGCGGTCGGCGGTGCGCACGTAGAACATCAACAAGCGATCGACGTATTTCACCAGGGTTTCGGTATCGATGTCGGAGGCAAAGAGGTCGGCGTGGCGGGGTTTCATGCCACCGTTGCCGCACACGTAGAGGTTCCAGCCTTTTTCCGTGGCGATCACGCCAACGTCTTTACTCTGCGCTTCGGCGCACTCGCGGGTACAGCCAGACACCGCCATTTTTATCTTGTGCGGTGAGCGCAGGCCTTTGTAGCGATTCTCCAGGTCGATGGCCTGACCAACGCTGTCTTGCACACCGTAGCGACACCAGCTGGAGCCCACGCAGGACTTCACTGTGCGCAGCGACTTGCCGTAGGCGTGGCCACTTTCAAAACCGGCATCGATCAGTTCCTTCCATATAGCGGGAAGTTGGTCGAGGGTGGCGCCGAATAAATCCACCCGCTGGCCACCGGTGATTTTGGTGTACAGCTTGTATTTTTTGGCGATGCTGCCCACGGTGATCAAACCATCGGGAGTGACCTCACCGCCGGCCATGCGCGGTACAACAGAGAAGGTGCCGTTATTCTGCATATTCGCGAGGAAGCGGTCATTGGTGTCCTGCAGACCGGCGTGCTGGCTTTCCAGTATGTACTCGTTCCAGCAGGAAGCGAAAATGGACGCTGCCGTCGGCTTACAGATGGCGCAGCCTTTACCGGAGCCGTGCTTCTCCAATAGTTCGTCAAAGGACTTAATGCCGCCTACACGTACCAAGTGAAAGAGCTCTTGGCGGGTATAGGGGAAGTGTTCACAGAGGTCGGTATTCACTTCAACGCCAAGTTTGGTGAGCTCAGCGTTAACCACCTGGCCAACCAGGGCGGTACAGCCGCCGCAGGTGCTGGCGGCCTTGGTGCAGCTTTTCACATCGCCAACGGTCAGTGCGCCGCCTTGCACTGCCGCGCAGATATCGCCCTTGCTGACGTTGTTACAGCTGCAAATTTGCGCGCTGTCGGGGAGGGCATCCACCCCCAGGCCAACGCTCGCACTGCCGTCTATATTGGGGAGAATCATCGCTTCCGGGTGTTCGGGAAGCGCGATGCCATTGAGCGCAAATTGCAGCAAATTGCCGTAGTCGTCGGCATCGCCCACCAATACCGCGCCGAGCAAGTGCTTGCCGCTTTCGCTAACCACTATCTTTTTATAGATCTCGGCCTGTTCGTCGATGAAGGTATAGGACTTGGCGCCGGGCGTGTTGCCGTGGGCGTCACCGATCGAGGCAACGTCGACGCCCATCAGCTTGAGCTTGGTGCTCATGTCGGCGCCAGTGAATTGCTTGTCGTCACGGTTGCCAAGGATATGCGCAGCGGCGACGCGGGCCATTTCATTGCCCGGCGCAATCAGGCCAAAGATGCGTTGGTTCCACAGCGCGCATTCGCCAATGGCATAGATGGCGGGGTCAGAGGTCTGGCAGTAATTGTTAATGGCGATGCCGCCGCGTTCGCCGATCTCCAGTTCGCACTGACGGGCCAGCGCATCTTGCGGGCGAATACCCGCGGAGAAAACCAGAATGTCGGTTTCCAGTTCTGCGCCGTCGGCGAAGGACAGCTTGTGCACGCAGTGCTCGCCGTCGCCGATGTTTTGCGTGTTTTTCTGGGTGTGCACTTCAACGCCAAGGTCTTCGATTTTACGTCGCAGCAGTGCGCCGCCGCCGTCGTCGACTTGCACCGCCATCAGGCGCGGCGCGAATTCAATGACATGGGTTTTCAGGCCGAGGTCTTTAATGGCCTTAGCGGCCTCCAGACCGAGTAGCCCGCCGCCCACCACGGCGCCCACAGAGGCATTTTTTGCAGCCGCGGTGATCGCTTCAAGGTCTTCGATGGTGCGGTAAACAAAGCAGTTTTCGCGCTCGTGGCCGGGAACAGGGGGAACAAAAGGGTAGGAGCCGGTCGCCAGCACCAGCTGGTCATAATCGTAGCGGCGCCCTGAATCCGTTGTTGCGGTTTTTGCATCGCGATCAATGGCGACAACTTTTTCACCGCATCTAACGTCGATATTGTTTGTCGCGTAGAAGCCATCGGCAACCATGTTCAGCGCGCCGGCTTGTCGTGTTTCAAACCAGGCCGTCAGGTGTACGCGGTCGTAGGCGGGGCGGGGCTCTTCGCCGATTACGGTGATTTGGTAATCCGTCGCGCAGCCACTTTCGACGATTGACTCTAGGAATTGATGTCCAACGGGGCCGTTGCCCACAACAAGCAAGCGCTGTATATGGCTCATAGTGACGTCCTTTGCTTCTTTCTACCATTGGCAGCACCGGGGAGTGCTGCATTATTAATGTGCCCTGGGGCGTGTAATAGGCTTCTAGCAAAAGGTATGCCAGCGATTTTTATGTTGTTTATGTGATTGATTTTTATGGTTTTTTTATTTTTGTGATCCAGCCTGGGGCGCATTTTGGTGCTTTATGGTGTGGCGCGGCTGATTGTTTCTGGGGCGCGCTGCTTCATCGGGGGGCGAAAATTCAGGCCGCAGGCGGTTGGCTGTGGTGGCTGGCACGTACCTGGTCGCGTTAACCAGTCGCTAAGTCATATTTTTTGTTAACAATATCAATTGTTTAGTGGGCTGGCTTTGATGTTTGGCACGGCGTTTGCTCAGTAGCAAGCAAATTCCTCGTTGGCTAAATGGAGCTACTATGTCGTCCTCTACATTAAATTTGCTCGATCTCAAGCAGGATAAAATCCGCTTGCTGCATCTGAGCTGGTTTGCCTTCTTCCTGACTTTTGTTGTGTGGTTTAGCCACGCACCGATGCTGGCCTCTATCAAAGAGGCCTTCGATCTTACCGGGCAGCAAGTGAAAGCCCTGATGATCCTCAATGTGGCGCTGACGATTCCGGCCCGGGTGGTGGTTGGCATGCTGGTGGATCGCTACGGTCCGCGCATTATCTACTCGGCACTCCTCGTTAGTGGCGGTGCCATGTGTATCGCGTTTGCGTTTGCCGACAGCTATGAAACCATAGCACTGCTGCGCTTTTTAATGGGCTTTATTGGCGCCGGCTTTGTTATTGGTATTCGTCTTGTTGGTGAGTGGTTTCCCGCGCGCCAGGTCGGCTTGGCCGAGGGCGTTTACGGTGGCTGGGGTAACTTTGGTTCGGCGGCAGCCGCGATGACCCTGCCGACCCTGGCGCTGATGTTCGGTGGCGACGATGGCTGGCGTTACGCCATTGCCAGCACAGGTGTGATGGCAATGATCTACGGCGTGTTCTTTTACTCACGTGCGCGCAATACGCCCAAGGGTTCTACCTACTTCAAGCCAAAGAAAAGTGGCGGCTTGGTGGTAACCAGCAAGCGCGATTTGGTGTTTTACATTGCCATGTGTATCCCCATGTACCTGGCCTTGGCAGTACTGACTTGGAAGCTGTCACCATCGAATCTGGGTATGTTAAATGGCGTGGCAGCAATGGCGCTTTACGGTGTGCTGGTGGTGCTGTTCATTGTGCAGGTGAGCCAGATTCTGCGCGTTAACCACGATGTATTGAACAACGTAGAAATCCCCGCAATGCAGAAATACCCCTTCAAGCAAGTGGCTATTCTGAATGTTGCCTACCTAGTTACCTTTGGCTCTGAGCTCGCGGTGGTGTCGATGTTGCCGCTGTTCTTTATGGAAACCTTTGAGCTGACCGCCGTTAAAGCGGGCATGTTGGCCTCCGGCTTTGCATTCATGAACCTGGTCGCCCGCCCCAGTGGTGGCTACCTGTCTGACCGTTTTGGCCGTCGTCGCTCGCTGAGCATTTTGATCTGCGGCTTGGCGGTGGGCTATATGCTACTCAGTCAGATCACGTCAACGTGGCCGCTGCTGCTGGCGGTATTGGCGACCATGTGTTGCTCCTTCTTCGTACAGGCGGGCGAAGGCGCAGTGTTTGCCATCGTGCCGTTGGTCAAGCGCAGTATGACTGGGCAGATTGCGGGTATGACCGGCGCTTACGGTAATGTGGGTGCGGTTATCTTCCTGACCGTCCTCAGCTTTGTCGATGCTTCCAGCTTCTTTATGGTGATCGCCGCTTGCGCTGCCTTTGTGTTTGTTGCGGTGCAATTTATGGAAGAGCCACAGGGACACATTGCCGAATACAACGACGATGGCAGTGTGGCGCTGATTGAAGTGAGCTAGTCTGCAATCTCAACTCGAAAAGGAGTGGTGTTTTGCACCTGGATGGTGGACTGAAATTGAGCATAGCCCAGCGCAGTAGCGCTGGGCTTAAGCCGTTTAATGAGGACAGTCTCGGCGCGCGAGTGCCCGAGGGGTCGCTGCTGACGACCAAGGGTGCCGTCGCGGCTATTGCCGATGGTGTGTCGGCGGCCGAGGCGGGCAAAGAGGCAGCGGAAAGTTGCATTACCGGCTTTCTGAATGACTACTTTTCAACGCCCGAGTCATGGTCGGTGAAGCGCTCCGCGCAACAGGTATTAAACGCATTGAATCGCTGGCTGTTTGCCCAGGGTCAAGGCTATGCGCAGGCGGAAAAGGGCTATGTGTCTACCCTGAGTGTGGCGGTATTTAAGTCCCAGCTCGCCCACTTGTTCCATGTGGGCGATAGCCGCATATACCGGCTTCGCGACGGCGTGCTGGAACAGCTGACGCGCGACCACGCTCGGCGTATCTCTCCTGAGCACGCGTATTTGACCCGCGCAATGGGGCTGGATGTCAATCTCGATGTCGACTATCGCTCAGTCGATATCTGCTGTGGGGACCTGTTTTTACTTTCTACCGACGGTATTCACGACGTGCTGCCTGACGAGCAGATTCGCCGGCGTCTTACCGGGGCGTCCGGTGCGCTGGAGCCCGCCTGTGAGCAGTTGATTGACGATGCATTGGCCGCGGGCAGCAAGGATAATCTCAGTTGTCAGCTGCTGCGTGTAGAGGCGCTGCCGCTGGCCGATGCCGACGATGTTTATCAGCAGCTGAGTGCCTTGCCATTCCCGCCGCCGCTGCCGCCGGGTGCGGTGGTCGACGGTTTGCGTATTGAAGAAGAGCTTCACGCCAGCCCGCGCAGCCAGTTGTATCGGGTTGTGGACACTCGCAACCAGCGCCAGTTAGTAATGAAAACGCCGTCATTGCTGTACTTGGATGATCCGGCCTACATCGAGCGCTTTGTGCTGGAGAGTTGGATCGCCAAGCGACTGGAGCATCCAGCTGTCGTGTCGGTGGTTGAGCCGCCCCAGCGGCCGAGCTGCTTGTACTACCTTGCCGAATATATTCCCGGTCAGTCGCTGGCGCAGTGGATGGCCGCGCGCGACCGATCAGCAGTGAGCGAGGCAGTGGCGGTGCTTAGTCAGTTGGCCAAGGGCCTGCAGGCGATGCATCGGCGCGATACCCTCCACCAGGATATTAAGCCCGACAATGTAATGATGGACGGTGATGGCAGGGTGCGCATTATCGACTTTGGCAGCTGCCATGTGGCCGGCTTAGCTGAGATCGCGGTGCCGTTAGAACGTGATCATATTCTGGGTACTGCGCAGTATTCGGCGCCGGAGCACGTACTGCGCAAACCGCCGAGTGCGCGGGCTGACCAGTTCTCCTTGGCCGTCGTGGCTTTTGAAATGCTCAGTAGAGCCCTGCCCTATGAGGGCAAGCTGGAGCAGTGCCGCAGCGCCGGTGATTACTCGCGCCTGCAGTACGTCTCTGCCAGTGATTACAACCCGCATATTCCTTACTGGATGGATCGCGCGCTCAAGCGAGCGTTGAGTATTAACCCCGACCTGCGGTATCACGATATCGCAGAGTTTATGCACGATCTTCATCACCCCAACCCCAGCTATCAGGCTGGGGAATTTCAGCCCTTGGTACACCGCAACCCCCTGCGGTTTTGGCAGGGCGTCAGCGCTGTTTTGCTCGTGGCGCTGCTATGGAGCTTGAGTCGATAGCGATTGGCTTTTGCTGGGCGGCGTGGTGGCGTGCAGCGTTGTGGTGCGCCAAACCTGCCGATTGCGCACTTTTACAAGCAATATTTTAGGGCGCGGCCGTCTTGTTATGAGGCACCGCTAAGGGCGCGTCGTCGTATTTTAGGGCGGTCCTCGCTTTTGAGGTTTTTTGAGCGAATTGCTTTGCGCTAACCTATTGAAAAATATAAAAATAAAATAATTTTTTTGATTTCTTCGCGGCTGGCATACCGCTTGCTAAATCTCCCTGCAATGGGCGACGTCGCCCAAATCGAATGCCCACAATAATAGGTGTTAGAAATAACGGCGTTCTCAATTCGGCCTGATGGTCGTGGTGCTGCCGACCTTGTGTCGGCCGAGAAAAACAGTGTAGGAGAGAACTGCATGAGAGTTATAACAAACGCCGTACTGCTAGGAGCGGTGGTGGCAACCTTGCCGGCCACCTCATTTGCCGATTCCCTTGCCGACGCGTTGGCAAACGGCAAGATGTACGGTGACTTTAGGCTGCGTTATGAAGCGGTGAGTCAGGACAATGCCCTGGACGATGCCAGCGCCCTTACCCTGCGTAGCCGGCTGGGATACCAGACCGCCGCCTATCAGGGTTTTTCCGCGCAACTGGAGTTTGAGGATAGCCGCATCGTCGCAGGAGAGGGCGAGTTCAGTGCGCCGCCAGCCGGGTATAAAGTCGGGCAGTACTCGGTGATTGCCGACCCGGAAACGACCGAGCTGGATCAGGCCTTTCTGCGCTACCAAAACGGCGGGCTAACGGCCAAATTAGGGCGACAGGTTATCACTTACGATGGCCATCGTTTTGTTGGGCACGTGGGTTGGCGTCAGGATCGCCAAACCTTTGATGGCCTCTCAATTAACTATCAAGCCAATGATGCATTGTCGCTGAGCTATGCCTACCTGGGGCAGCGCAATGGCATCTTTGCCGAACAGGCAGACAAGCAGTCCAAAGACCACTTGCTAAACCTGCGTTTCAACAGTGCGGTGGGCACGGTGACGGCTTATTCCTATTTGTTAAAACTGGATGAGGCGGGCGAAGACCGTCTCGATACCAGTGGTGTGAGCGTGAAGGGGGCAAAGCCTGTGGCCGAGGCAAAGCTGCTTTACCACGCCGAGTTCGCTCGCCAGCGGGCCGACACACCGCTGCTCGATGCCGATGCGGAGTATCTGTTGCTTGAAGCCGGGGTCGCCGCCGCTGGCTTGACCGCGAAAGTTGGCTACGAGGTATTGGGTAGTGACGACGGCAGCTACGGTTTTGCCACGCCCTTGGCAACGCTGCATAAATTCAACGGCTGGGCGGATATCTTTCTTAAAACCCCGGCAGGGGGCTTGGTGGACCGCTATGCCTCAGTCGGTGGCAGTGTCGCCGGGGGGAAGTGGGCGCTGATTTACCATGACTATCGCGCCGACGATGACGCCGCGGGTGCCGATGCCTACGGCAGTGAAGTCAACGCGGTGTACAGCCGAAAATTTGCTAAACACTATTCGGTGGGAGTGAAGTACGCCGCCTATTCTGCCGATGAATTAGCCGTCGACACCGATAAACTATGGTTTTGGCTGGGCGCGTCGTTCTAAGCTCTCTGTGTAGGCAATGCGAATTAGAAACCGGCCCGTGGCCGGTTTTTTTATGCCTGATGGCCTGCAGTCCGGGCGCTAGTCAGCCGTAGAGCTTGCTCGGGTCCAGTGATACCATGCCCAGCTAAATTCGACGGTCGAAGCACAAGCAATGCATATTCATATCCTTGGTATCTGCGGAACGTTTATGGGCGGGTTGGCGATTCTTGCGCGCGAGCAGGGGCACCGCGTTACCGGCTCTGATGCCAATGTGTATCCGCCCATGAGCACCCAGCTTGAAGCTCAGGGCATAGAATTGATGGAAGGCTACGACCCGGCGCACCTCGACCCCGCGCCGGATCTTGTGGTGGTGGGCAATGCCATGTCCCGGGGCAACCCGGCCGTAGAATATGTTTTAGAAAGAGGTCTTTCCTATACCTCGGGGCCGCAGTGGCTGAGCGAACATGTATTGCAGGGGCGCTGGGTGCTGGCTTGTTCCGGCACACACGGCAAGACCACCACCAGCAGTATGCTGGCGTGGATATTAGATAGCTGTGGCTATGAGCCGGGCTTTTTGATCGGTGGTGTGCCCGCCGACTTCGGCCTGTCTGCGCGCATCGGCAAGTCGGACTTCTTTGTGATTGAAGCCGACGAGTACGACAGCGCTTTCTTTGATAAGCGCTCCAAGTTCGTTCACTACCGTCCGCGCACCTTGGTCATCAACAACCTGGAATTCGATCACGCCGATATTTTTGATGACCTGCACGCCATTCAGCGTCAGTTTCACCACGTGGTGCGCACGGTGCCCGGCAGCGGCCGCATTATCAGCCCGGCGAGCGTGCCCGCAATTGACGAAACCCTGGCAATGGGCTGCTGGAGTGAGCGCGAACAACTGAGCGTCAGCGGCGATACTGCTGAGTGGCAGCGCGGTGAATGCAGCGAGGATTACTCACAGTTTCGCGTGCTGCATCAAGGGCAGGATCAGGGGCAGGTGTGCTGGCAGCACACCGGCGAGCACAATGTCGCCAACGCTTTAGCTGCTATCGCGGCGGCGCGGCATGTCGGTGTCCTGCCGACTGACAGTATTGATGCGCTCAGCAAGTTCCAGGGCGTGAAGCGCAGAATGGAGCTGCTCGGCTGCGTAGACGGCGTATCGGTCTACGATGACTTTGCCCACCACCCCACCGCTATTGAAACCACCTTGCAAGGCCTGCGCGGTCGCGTGCAGAAAAACGGGCGAATTATTGCCCTGATAGAACCGCGCTCGAATACCATGCGTATGGGCATCTACAAAGACCGCCTGGCAGCCTCGACGGCCTCGGCAGATCGCGTTATTTGGTATCAGCCACCCGGACTGGATTGGTCGCTTGACGGCGTGATCGCCAACAGCCCCGTACCCGCCGAGTTAAGTCGCGACCTCGACGCCTGTCTCCAGCAGCTTGTCGCCATGCTGCGCAGCGGTGACCACGTGGTCATTATGAGTAATGGTGGCTTCAGCGGTATTCATCAGCGCCTGATGACGGCGCTTAATAACAGGGCCTAATTATGAAAGCGGTAACCTTGGCAATGACCGGCGCATCGGGTGCGCAATACGGCTTGCGCCTGCTCGAATGTCTGCTGGCCGCAGGCTGCCCGGTTCACTTTATGATCTCCAAGGCGGCGCTGTTAGTCGTGGCAACAGAAACCGACGAGCCCCTGCCAGCCAAACCCCAGGCCCTGCATAAGCATCTGGTGGAGCGCTTTGGTTGCCCGCCCGATCAGTTGCAGGTGCACGGGCCGGAAGACTGGATGGCCGCCGTGGCCTCGGGCAGCGGCGCGCCAACCCGTATGGTGGTCTGCCCGGCAAGTACCGGTACCTTGTCAGCCATTGCCTGTGGCGCCAGCAATAATTTAATTGAACGCGCCGCCGATGTTGTGCTCAAAGAGCGGCGTCAGTTAATTCTGGTGACGCGAGAGATGCCCTTGTCGAGCATTCATCTGCAGCATATGCTCAGCCTCAGCCAAATGGGCGCGACCATTATGCCGGCGTCGCCAGGCTTTTATCGGCGCCCGACAAGCGTGGATGAAATCGTCGATTTTGTCGTCGCGAGAATATTGGACCACCTCAACGTAGCGCAAACGCTGCTGCCGCGCTGGGGTGAATAACGGCCGTTACTGGCCCGGACGCAGAGACTCTGCGCCCGAATGACAATAAGGAAACACCATGACTGGGCGGCTTGCCAACGCATACCAGACACTGATTCTCCGCAATGCTACCTGGGTGTTGCTGCTATTGATGGCGGTGACCGGATTCCTAGGTAGTCATATACCCGCGATGAAGCTCGACGCCTCCTCCGAGGCCTTGGTGCTAGAAGGGGATACCTCGCTGGAGTATTTCCGCGAAATCAGCAAGCGCTACCAGACCGAGGACTTCCTGCTGGTTACCTACCAACCCGAGGGCGACCTGTTCGCGCCCGAGCAGCTGGAAACCATCGCCAAGTTGCGCGATGACCTGGCGAAGCTGCCGCGGGTGTCTAGCATTAACTCCATTCTCGATGTGCCCTTATTGCAGAGCCCGCCGGTAAGCCTGGGTGATGTCACCGCGGGTGAGATCCCGACCCTGGGTGACGGCACTGCCAATGTCGACATGGCGCGCGAGGAGTTTGCCAACAGTCCTATTTATCGTTCGCTGCTGACCAGCCCCGATGGCACGACCACCGCTCTGCAGGTGAACCTGGAGCGCGACCAAAAATTCTATGAGCTGCTGGATGCCCGCGATGTGCTGCGCGCCGACGCGGCGCAGCGCACCCTGACCGTGGACGAGCAGGCTGCGCTTGAAGCGGCCGAGCAGGCCTTTGACGATTACGTCACCGAGATTCACGAGCGTCAGGAGGAGTTGGTGGCTCAGGCGCGAAGCATTCTCGACAATTACCGCGACGGCGCCAAATTGTTCCTCGGCGGTGTGCCAATGATCACCGTGGATATGATCGACTTTGTAAAAAGCGATCTGAAAGTGTTCGGTACCGGGATCTTAGTATTCATCGTGGTATTGCTGGTGGTGATTTTTGGCAGTCCGCGCTGGGTGCTGATTCCGCTGCTGAACTGTGTGGCCACGGTCACTTTCATGCTGGGCCTGCTGGCCTTTATGGACTGGCGACTCACGGTCATTTCCGCCAACTTTGTTGCGCTGCTGCTGATTATTACCCTGGCCATTACCATCCACTTGGTGGTGCGCTACCGGGAAATTTCGGCGCTGTCGCCGCAAAGCAGCCAGCTGCAGCGGGTGAGTGACACCGTTCGGCTAATGGCGCGGCCCTGTATCTACACTGCCCTCACCACGCTGGTGGCCTTTGCGTCACTGGTGGTCAGCGGCATTCGTCCGGTTATTGATTTCGGTTGGATGATGACCATGGGGGTGATGGCGGCGCTGATACTCAGCTTCCTGATACTGCCCTGTGTGCTGATGCTCCTGCCCGCCCGTGAAGAGAAAAACGGTGCCGGTGACGAGGGTGCCTTTACCCGCTACTTTGCCGTTGCTACCGAGCGTTTCGGCGGCACCATTGTTGTGGTGTCGATAGTCTTGCTGGCGGTAAGTGCCTGGGGTATTTCACAGCTTAAAGTGGAAAACCGCTTCATCGACTACTTCCACGAAGACACCGAAATTTATCAGGGCATGGAAACCATCGATGCCGAGCTGGGCGGCACTATCGGGCTGGATATTATTCTCAATCGCCCGAGTGAGTCATCTGCGCCGCCGGTTGCCGATGGTGCGCCTGTCGCTAATGATGCGCCTGTCGACAGTGAAGCCGCCGAGCAAGCGGGTGAAGAATTCGATGCCCTGTTTGGCGACGCCGAATTCGACGAGGCTGACGACAGCTTTGCCGCTGAGCAGGGCGACGACTTTGCCGATGATTTCGCTGGCGACTTTGATGCGGGCTTTGACGATTTCAGTGCCGGCGATGATTTTGGCACCGGCGCTGCCAGTCCCCAGAGCGAGTGGTTTACGGTGGCGGGCATGCGCCGTATTCAAGAGGTGCACAACTATCTGGACAGCTTGCCCGAGACCGGCAAAGTGCTGTCCCTGGCCACCTTCTACGAGCTGATGCAGATGATTATGGGGAATGTCGACGACCTGCAATTGGCGCTCGCCCAGCGCTCACTGCCGACGTCAATCAGCAGTATTCTGCTCGACCCCTACTTGTCTGCCGAGGTGGATCAGGCGCGGATTAGCCTGCGGGTGAAGGAAACCAGCCGCAGCCTAGAGCGCGATGCCTTTCTTAAGGAGGTGCGCAGGCACCTGATCGAAGAGCTGGGTTTTGAGGAAGAGCAGGTGCGCCTGACGGGCTTGCTGGTGCTCTACAACAATATGCTGCAGAGCTTGTTTACCTCGCAAATTTTGACCTTGGCGGCGGTATTCGTCGCCATCCTGGCAATGTTTATGGTGCTGTTCCGCTCCTTTAGTCTGGCGATGATCGCGCTGACGCCGAACCTGCTGGCCGCCGGTGCGGTGCTGGGGGGCATGGGCTTGGTGGGTATTCCGCTGGATATGATGACCATCACCATTGCCGCGATCACAGTGGGTATTGGGGTCGATGACACCATTCACTATGTGCACCGCTTCCGGGATGAATTTCCCCGCGACCGCAACTATCTGCAAACCATGTATCGCTGCCACGGCAGTATCGGCAAGGCGATGTACTACACCTCAGTGATTATCGTCTTTGGCTTCTCCATTTTGGCGCTGTCGAATTTTACCCCGAGCATCTACTTCGGTTTGCTGACGGGCCTGGCGATGATCGCTGCGCTAATGGGCGCGATGTTGCTGTTGCCGAAATTGATACTGATGATTCAGCCACTGGGGCCGGAAGGCAATGCACGCTGAGCAACAAGATCACTACCCACTGTTTCCGCTAGGCGGTGTGTTATTTCCCGGTGGCCGCATGGCGCTGCGTATCTTCGAGCGCCGCTATCTGGATTTGCTGCGCAATACCCTGCGCGACGACGGCCATTTCGGCATTGTTCATCTGCACGCCGGTAGTGAGGTGGACGGTAAGGGCGATGAGCCGCGTATCGCCGCCGTGGGCTGCCAGGCCCGGGTAGTGGACTGGGATCAAACCGAAGACGGTTTGTTGTCGGTGGTGGTTGAGGGCGGCCCGCGTTTTCGCCTGCTGCACAGCTATCGCGACGACGCCGGGCTGAATCGCGGCCGCGTTGAGTGGCTCAGCGAGCAGGCGGACATCCCTCTGCCTGAAGAGGCTGAAGAGTTGTCAGCCTTGTTGGCGCAGTTGTTGGAGCACCCCCATGTGCAACGCATGGGTTTTAGTGCCGAGGTGAGCGGCACCGGTGAGCTCGTCAACCGCCTTGCCCAGTTGCTGCCGCTCAGTCCAGAGGATGTATATCCGCTGCTGGAGATAGACGAACCGCTGCATCGACTAGACGCCCTGCACGACCTGCTCGAGAGCCTTTCACAATAGCCAGCCTCTGCATCGCCACCGATAGTGAGTGCCGCCGCATTCCGGTATACTGTGCGTTTTTTCCGCCCCAGCACGGGCGGGCAGTTCGCGCAGTATTCAAGGGGATTCGCGTCGATGGAAGTCAAACAGTATATGCAGCAACTCGGACAGCAAGCGCGCGCGGCTTCGCGGGTGTTGGCCGCGGCCGATAGCGGGGCAAAAAACCGCGCGTTGCTGGCCATTGCCGAGGCGGTAGATGCTGCCCGGCAAACCATTGCTGACGCTAACAAAAAAGATTTACAGGCCGGTGAAGCGGCGGGCCTGGATGCCGCATTATTGGACCGTTTAGCACTCACGCCGGCGCGTATCGACGGCGTGATCGAAGGCCTTCAACAGGTGGCGGCGCTGCCCGACCCCGTTGGTGCCATCAGCGACATGAACTACCGCCCCAGTGGTATCCAAGTGGGTAAAATGCGTGTGCCCCTCGGTGTGGTCGGCATTATTTATGAGTCGCGCCCCAATGTTACCGCCGAGGCAGCAAGCCTGTGCTTGAAGTCGGGCAATGCGGCGATTCTGCGCGGCGGCTCCGAAGCTATTCATTCCAATCAGGCGCTGGCGGCGTGTATTCGTCAGGGCTTGGCGGTCGCCGGGCTACCTGAAACGGCGGTGCAAGTGCTGGAAACCACCGACCGCGCCGCCGTTGGCGAGCTGATTACCATGCCCGAATACGTGGACGTGATCGTGCCCCGTGGCGGCAAGGGCTTGATCGAGCGCATTTCGCGCGATGCTCAGGTAACCGTGATCAAGCACCTCGATGGCATCTGTCATGTTTATATCGACGACGCTGCCGATGCCGACAAAGCGCGCGCTATTGCCCTGAATGCCAAAGCCCAGCGGTTTGGCACCTGCAATACCATGGAAACACTACTGGTTGCCGAGAGCCGCGCCGAAGAATTACTGCCCGGCATCGCCGAAGATCTGCAAGCCGCCGGTGTTGAACTGCGCGGCTGCCCACGCACCCGCCAGGTATTGATGGGCGCCGTTGAGGCCAGCGAAGAAGACTGGGCGACAGAATATCTGGCGCCGATCTTGTCGGTGAAGGTGGTGGCCGGTATCGATGAGGCGATGGACCATATCGCCCAGTACAGCTCGGGCCACACCGAATCCATTGTTACTGAAAACTACACCCTGGCGCGTCGCTTCCTGCGCGAAGTCGATTCCAGCTCAGTGATGATCAATGCCTCCACGCGTTTTGCCGACGGCTTCGAATACGGCCTGGGTGCGGAGATCGGTATCTCCACCGACAAAATTCACGCCCGTGGCCCGGTCGGTTTGGAAGGGCTGACATCGCAAAAATGGGTGGTGTTTGGCGATGGCCATGTGCGGAGCTAAACACCCTTGACGACACCTGTGCGCAAGCATTGTTTGGTATTTGGTGGCACTTTTGACCCCATTCACCACGGCCACTTGCGCTCGGCTATTGAGCTGCGCGAGCTGCTACAGGCCGACGAACTCAGGCTGATGCCCAGCCACCAACCGCCGCTGCGCGGCCGCCCCGGCGGCACGGCCCGGCAGCGATTGGAAATGGTGCAATTGGCCGCCGCCAATGAACCGGGCTTTGTTGTCGACGACCGCGAGCTCAATCGCGATGGCGCGTCCTACACCGTTGACAGCTTGCGCGAGCTGCGCACTGAGCTGGGTGACGGCGTTGGTTTAACGATGGTGATGGGTAGCGATGCCTACGCCAAACTGCACCGCTGGCACCGTTGGCAGTCTCTGCTCGATTACGCCAATGTCTGGGTGATCGAGCGCGCCGACCATCCACTGCAGGCCGATGGCGAAGTTGCTGCCGCCATGGACGCCCGCCGGCTCGCCAGCGTTGAGCAATTGCGCGCGAGCGCTGCCGGTGGTTTTTTCAGCAGCCGCCTGATCCAATTACCTATCTCCGCCACCGATATTCGCGCCCGCGTTGCTGCCGGGCGCTCTATTCGCTATCTGCTGCCCGATGCTGTGGCAGAGCGTATCGCCCATTGGGGGCTTTATCAGAACATGCAAACAGGAACACAAAGTTAATGGCCGTTGAGCAATTGAAAACGCTGGTGATCGACGCACTGGAAGAAGTAAAAGGGCGCGATATTACGACGCTGGACGTACGCGGAATCAGCGGCGTAACCGACTACATGGTGGTGTGCAGTGGCACCTCGAATCGCCACGTTAAATCGCTGGCGGACAATGTCTGGGTAGAAGCCAAGAAAGCAGGGTTTACCCCAATGGGCATGGAAGGTCAGCAGACCGCCGAATGGGTGCTGGTTGATTTTGGCGACGTGGTTGTACACGTGATGCTGCCCGAAGCACGCTTGTTCTATGATCTTGAGCGGCTCTGGCAAGTGCCGGCGGCAGATAGCGAATCAAGCGACGACGGCGATGAGAGTTAGCCTGCTCTGTATCGGCGGCAAAATGCCCGATTGGGTTGAGGCCGGTGTGGCGGAATACCGCAAGCGCCTGCCCCAGGAAATCCAGTTGGACATTCGCGAGTTGCCGCTGGCCAAGCGTGGCAAAAACACCGATATTCGCCGCGCCATCGCCCAGGAAGGCGAGGCGATGCTCGCGGCGATTCCCCGCGGTGACAAGGTCATCGCGCTGGATGTGGAAGGCCGCTCGGTCAGTACTGAGTCGCTGTCAAAATCCTTGGCGGCGTGGCGCATGGAGGGCGATAACGTCAGCATACTGGTCGGCGGCCCCGACGGTTTGGCTGCGCCCTGTCTGGCGGCGTCCAGTGAAAAATGGTCGATGTCTGCGATGACCTTGCCGCACCCACTGGTGCGGGTTATGTTTGCCGAGCAGCTCTATCGCGCCTGGACTATCCTAGCTAATCACCCCTATCACCGTTGAGTCATGGCCACCATACCCCGACGCCAGACCCTAAAAAACACCTACCGCGAGCGCTATGTTTACCGGCGCCGAATGTTTGTGTGCATTGTGTTATTGATGGTGATGACCGGGGTGTTGGTGTCGCGCTACACCCAGCTGCAAATCCTCGACTACGACATTTACAAAACACAGTCTGACCGCAATCGCATTCAGCTGATGCCGATAGCGCCCAAGCGCGGCCTGATCTTTGACCGCAATGGCATCCTGCTCGCGGAGAATATCCCCAGCTATACACTCACGGTGATTCGCGAGCGCGTTGACCAGCTGGATGAAACGCTGGCCATCATTGGCGAGCTTATCGAGCTCAGCGACGACGATATCGAGCAATTTAAAAAGCGTCTGCGTCGGCGTCGGCCCTATGAGGAGGTACCGCTTAAGTTCCGCCTCAGTGAAAAAGAGATCGCCATTATCGCCGTCAACCGTCACCGCATTCCCGGTGTCGATGTCGACGCCCAGCTGGTGCGCCACTACCCTCAGGGTGAGTTATTTGCCCATGTGCTGGGCTACGTTGGCCGAATCAGTGAGCGCGAGCAAGATACCATCGACCCCGTTAACTACAGCGGCACCCACCACATCGGCAAAATTGGTCTGGAAAAATACTACGAAGACCTGCTGCACGGCACCGTCGGCTACCAAAATGTCGAGAGCAATGCCCACGGCCGAATTCTGCGCGTGTTAGAGCGCCACGACCCGCTGCCCGGCGGCGACATTCAACTGCATATTGATGCGCAAGTGCAGAAAGTTGCCTACGACGCTATGGCCGGACGACGCGGCGCCGTGGTGGCCATCGACCCCAAAACCGGGGGCGTGATCGCCATGCTCAGCACACCGAGCTACGACGCCAACTTATTTGTTGGCGGCATTAGTGGCAAAGACTACCGCGCCCTGCAAAACGACAACGACCTGCCGCTGTACAACCGTGCCTTACAGGGCCAGTACCCGCCGGCCTCTACCGTAAAACCGCTGTGGGCACTGGCTGGCATGTATTACGGCGTGGTAACGCCGGCCACGCGCTACGCTGACCCCGGGTTCTTCAGTTTGCCCAACGACACCCGGCGCTACCGCGACTGGAAGCGCGGCGGTCACGGCGCCTCGGTGAATATGGATCAGGCCATTGCCGAAAGCTGCGATGTGTACTTCTATGAGTTGGCCTACAAGCTGGGTATCGATCGCCTGCACGACTTTGGTACGCGCTTTGGATTAGGGGATGTCACTGGCATCGATAACACCAACGAGCGCGGCGGGCTGCTGCCGTCGCGGCAGTGGAAGCGCGACACCCGCGGCAGCCACTGGTATCCCGGCGAAACCATCAACGTGGGCATTGGGCAGGGCTTTATGTTGGCAACGCCGCTGCAAATCGCCGTGGCCACCTCGGTGCTGGCGTCGCGAGGCGAGCTGCGTGCGCCGCGCCTGTTAGCCGCCGTCGGTGGCGAACCGGTTGAGGCGCCGCTACTGGGCAAAATGGAAGATGTCCCGGAAAGTCAGTGGGATGCGATCCAGCATTCCATGGAAGAAGTGATTTACGACGTGCGCGGCACCGGTCGCTCGCTGCGCAAAGGTCTGCAATATCGCATGGCGGGTAAAACCGGTACCGCTCAGGTGATTAGTATTGCCGCCGGGGAAGAGTACGACTCGGAATCCCTGGAAAAGCGCAAGCGTGACCACGCCCTGTTTGTGGCCTACGCGCCGTCGGAAGACCCGGAAATTGCCGTCGCCGTGATTATTGAAAACGGCGAGAGTGGCGGCGGTGTGGCCGGGCCGGTTGCGCGCGCGGTGATGGACGCGTATTTATTGAACTCGCCGGATGTGGCGAGCGGAGAGCAGCAATGAGCCAGTCCGATTTTCTGCGCCAGTTGCCCAGTGGTGCAGGCCCTATGTACAGCCAGCGCACACTGTCCCAGCGCCTGCGTATCGACCCGGTAATGTTGTTCCTGCTGTTGTTGTTAAGCGGTGTGGGCTTAATGGTGCTGTACAGCGCCAGCGATGAAAACGCTGCGGTGGTGTTGCGGCAGGGCCGCTTCCTCTCCGTTGCCTTTGTGGTGATGGTGCTGGTGGCCCAGCTTCACCCGGAACAGTTACAGCGCTGGGCACCGTTTGCCTTTATTGGCTGTATTTTACTGCTGATCGCCGTGCATTTTATGGGGGTTGGCGCGAAGGGCGCGCAGCGCTGGCTGTCGCTCGGCGGCTTTCGCTTTCAGCCTTCGGAGTTGGCAAAACTGATTATGCCGATGACCGTGGCCTGGTACTTGTCGTCGCATCCACTGCCGCCGAGCTGGCGCTATACCGCGGCGAGTTTGGTGATTATTTTTGTGCCCACCGTGCTGGTTGCCACCCAGCCTGATCTGGGAACCTCCATCCTGATAGCCGCCTCGGGCATGTTCGTGCTGTTTTTGGGGGGCATTAGCTGGACCTTTATCTTCTCCGCCTTTGGCCTGCTTTTGGCCGCCGCGTGGCCGATGTGGGAGTTTGTGCTTCACGACTACCAGCGCCGCCGAATCCTGACGCTGCTAAACCCAGAGAGCGACAAGCTGGGCGCGGGTTGGAATATTATTCAGTCCAAAACCGCCATCGGTTCCGGCGGCTTCGAGGGTAAGGGCTGGCTGATGGGCACCCAGTCTCATCTGGACTTCCTGCCGGAGAGTCACACCGACTTTATAATTGCGGTACTCGCCGAAGAATACGGCCTGCGCGGGGTGTTGCTGCTGTTGCTGTTGTACGCATTGATCATTGGCCGCGGCATCTGGATCTCCACCCAGGCAAAACATTGCTTCGGTCGCTTATTAGGCGGGAGTATTATCCTAACTTTCTTTGTCTACGTATTTGTAAATATGGGCATGGTCTCCGGGCTACTGCCAGTGGTGGGTGTCCCCCTGCCGTTAGTCAGTCAGGGCGGTACATCATTGGTGACATTGCTGGTGGGTTTTGGCATCTTGATGGGGATTTATGCCGACGAGCGATTGGTGCATCAGTAAACGCACTATCGGCCGCTGTTCACGGGCCTTCAATAAAAGAGAGAATACACAGTGATTTTACGCAAATTGATTTCTTCGCCGCTGCGCTGCCTTGCTGCCGCCGTGGCTATGTCGACGCCGCTGCTGGCGTCGGCCGATTACAGCCAGCACGACAAGGCCGCTGAATTTGTCGACAAAGTGGTCGAAAAACACAGCTTTGACCGCGACTGGGTGGTCAATATTCTGCAGCAGGCAGAAAAGAAGCAATCCATTATTGACGCCATGGAGCGGCCGGCCGAGTCGGTAATGACCTGGGCGCGCTACCGCAAAATATTTATTCAGGACTCGCGCATCAAGCAGGGCGTGAAGTTCTGGCAGGAACACGCCGACACGCTGGCGCGGGCGGAAAAAGAATTTGGCGTTCCCGCTGAAATGATCGTCGGCATTATCGGTGTGGAAACCCGCTACGGCCGCAATAAAGGCAGCTACCGCGTGGTGGATGCGCTGGCGACCCTGGGTTTCGACTTCCCCCGCCGCAGCACCTTCTTCCTCGGTCAGCTGGAGCAGTACCTGTTAATGGTACGCGAGCAGGACTTTGATCCGCTCAGCTTCAAAGGCAGCTACGCCGGCGCAATGGGTTATGGTCAGTTTATTCCCAGCAGCTATCGCGCCTACGCAGTCGACTTCGACGACGACGGCCAGGCGGACATCGTGAACAATCCTGTCGATGCCATCGGCAGCGTTGCCAACTACTTTGCCGAACACGGCTGGCGCAAAGGTGAAACTGTGGTCACGCCAGCGGTATTGAGCGAACCGGTAGATGAAACCCTGTTTAATGCGGGCCTGAAACCGGTAAAAACCCTTGCCGAGTTGAAGCTGGGCGGGATCAGCAGCAACCAAGCGCTGGACGAAAACATGAAGGCCACGGCAATGAAGTTCGACGGTGCCAAGGGCGACGAGTACTGGGTAGGGCTGAAAAACTTCTACGTGATTACGCGTTACAACCACAGCTCTATGTACGCATTGGCCGCGCACCAGCTCAGCCAAAAAGTGGCCGAGGCCTACCGCAGTGAAGTCGCGCAGAAATGACGCGACGCTTATCTTATGGCCTGCTGTTGTTACTGCTGCTGCAGGCCTGTAGTCAGCCGGCAATTCGTCAAAGCGGGCCCGTCGAACCACCGGTAACACCCACCGAGAACGACGGCGCCCCGCTGCACGACGTCGACCCAAATAGCCTCGCCGATGCCACGCCGCGCCCGGAAATCATCCGCATGGCCGGCAACAGCAACCCCTATAAAGTGCTGGGAAAAACCTATCACTTGGTGGATGACCATCGCGGCTTCAAACAGCGCGGCATCGCCTCGTGGTACGGCACCAAGTTTCACGGTAAAGCCACCGCCAATGGCGAGACCTACAGCCTCTACCAAATGTCGGCGGCACACAAAACACTGCCCATTCCGGTGTATGTGCGGGTGAAAAATTTAGAAAATGGCCGCGCAACAATTGTTCGCGTGAATGATCGCGGGCCATTCCATTCAGACCGCATTATCGACCTCTCCTACGCTGCCGCGGTTAAGCTCGGCTTTGCGCGCAAAGGCACGGCCGCAGTGGAAATTGAGGTGATTGACACGGATAATATCGACGGCGCAGAAAAAGCCGCTGCCGATTACTATTTGCAGGTGGCCGCTTTCTCGCAACTGGACTCCGCCCAGGCCCTGAAAGATGCACTCGGTGCCGGCATGGCCTACCCGGTATCCATCGCGAGCCAGGCGTCGTCGGAGCCGGTGATTCACCGCGTGCGCATTGGCCCGCTACCGGACTACGCAACGGCACAGGCGGCGCGCAAAGCGTTGCGCAGTCGTTGGTCTGGTGAACCGCAGTTACTGGTCGACGAGCGTCAATAGGGCGCTGTCGCGATAAATTAGCTAACGAAAACTCATCGAAAAAGGTTTTGTTTTGAAACGCTTAGTGTTGTTGATTGTCTCTGCCCTGGTCTTTGCTAGTCACGCTACCGCCCAGCCAAATCTGGTGCCAGCGCCACCGGCTATCTCCGCGTCTGGCTACTTGCTAATGGACGCCGACAGCGGAGAGGTATTGATTGAACACAATGCCGATGAGCGCCTGCCGCCCGCCAGCCTGACCAAGCTGATGACCAGCTATGTGCTGTCATACGAGCTGGAACAGGGGCAGGTGAGCAACAGCGACCTGGTGACCATCAGCAAAAATGCCTGGGCGCAAAATCCCATCTTCGCCGGCTCTTCGCTGATGTGGATCGAGGTTGGCAAGCAAGTCACCCTCGGCGATCTGCACAAGGGGGTGGTGATCAGCTCGGGTAACGACGCCAGTGTGGCCGTGGCCGAATACCTGGCCGGCAGCGAAGATGCCTTCGCCGGCATTATGAATCAGCACGCGCAAATGCTGGGTTTGGAAAACACCCACTTTGTGAACTCCCACGGCTTGCCGCACCCCGAGCACTACACCTCGGCACGCGACCTGGCCATTCTGGCGCGGGCTATCATCGACTTCCCCAATGAGTACGCGCTGTACAGCGAAAAAGAGTTTGTCTACAACAACATTCGCCAGAACAATCGCAACGGCCTGTTGTGGACCGACCCCAGCGTCGACGGCCTGAAAACCGGCCACACCAATGAAGCGGGTTACTGCTTGGTGACCTCCGCCAAGCGTGAGGGCATGCGCCTGATCTCCGTGGTAATGGGCGCCTCCAGCGAGCGGGTTCGCGAGCGCGAAACGCAAAAGCTGTTGTCGTACGGCTTCCGGTATTTTGAAACCCACCACCTGTACTCGGCCGGCACTGAGCTGACCAAGACCAAGGTGTGGAAGGGCGGCAGTGCCGATGTGGCGCTGGGCGTGCAAGACGATGTCTACCTGACCATTCCCCGCGGCAAGGCCGACGATCTGGATGCGCAGTTGATTGTTAACGAGGTGCTTACTGCGCCCATCGCCGCCGACAGTGAATACGGCGAGCTGCAAGTGAGCCTGGACGGCAAGTTGGAAGTGAGCGTACCGCTGGTGGCACTGGAGTCAGTGGAAGAGGGCAGCATCTTCAAACGCCTGTGGGACAGCATCGTGCTGTTCTTCCTGAGCCTGGTGTCGTGAGGGTAAAAGCATGACGCAGCAAGAACCACCGAAAATTGAATTCCCCTGCGACTATCCCATCAAGGTGATCGCCGACAATCACGAGGAAGCGCGGGGCAAGGTACTGGCGGTGATGGAACAGCACGCCGCGCCGCTGGCCGAAGGCTGTGTTACCGAGCGGCTGAGCCGCGAAGGGCGCTTTATGTCGCTCACCGTGACTATTGTGGCCACCGGCAAAGACCAGCTTGAGCGCATCCACGTAGACCTGAAGGCGACCGGCGTCGTCAAAATGGTAATGTAGTGAGCGAGAAAATCCTCTATCAGCGCCGCTTGGCTGGGCTGCAAGACTACCAGCCAGTGTGGCAGGCCATGCAGGCCTATACCGATCAGCGCGATGCCGACAGTCCCGATGAACTGTGGTTTTTAGAGCACCAGGCGGTATTTACACAGGGGCAGGCTGGCAAGGCCGAACATATTTTAATGCCCGGCGACATTCCCGTGGTGCAAGTGGATCGCGGTGGCCAGGTTACCTACCACGGCCCCGGCCAGTTGGTGGGCTATGTGCTTATTGATTTGCGGCGGCTGGGCATTGGTGTCCGCGACCTGGTTACCGCCATTGAGCAGAGCATTGTCGACGCCCTTGCCGAGTTGTCCATTGCCGCTCACCCGCGTGCCGACGCCCCCGGCGTTTATGTGCAAAGCGGCGCTAAAATTGCCCAGCTGGGCCTGCGTGTGCGGCGCGGTTGCAGCTTTCACGGCTTGAGCCTGAATGTCGATATGGACCTGTCGGTGTTTCAGCGCATCAACCCCTGCGGCCATGTCGGTATGGAAGTTACCGACATTCTTCGCCAGGCACCGCAGCAAAACAGAGACATGGCAAGGCTGATGGACAGCCTGTCGCGTCACCTAGCCACGCGTCTGGGCTACAGCAGTAGCCCCGTGCTGGACGACAATCAACTACCCGAGCTGTAAGTCGCAGCCCGGCAGAGGTATTAGCAATGAGCGAGACAAGCCAAGGCCAAAAACGCCCCGCCGCCAAAAAAGTGGTGCAGGGCGAAAAACTGCGCGGCGCCGAAAAAGTCGCCCGTATTCCGGTCAAGGTGATTCCCTCGGTCGAACTGCCGGTTAAACCGAGCTGGATTCGCGCCAAGCTGCCCGCCAGCCCGGAAATCAGCCGTATTAAGCAAATTCTGCGTAAGCACAAACTCGCCTCGGTATGTGAAGAAGCCGCTTGCCCCAACCTAGGCGAGTGCTTCAGTGGCGGCACCGCCACCTTTATGATCATGGGCGAAATCTGTACCCGTCGCTGCCCCTTCTGCGACGTTGCCCACGGCCGTCCCAATGCCCTGGACGAAAACGAGCCTCGCGAGCTGGCCGAAGCCATTGCCGAAATGCAGCTGAAATACGTGGTCATCACCTCGGTGGACCGCGACGACCTGCGCGACGGCGGTGCCCAGCACTTTGCCGACTGCATTCGCGAAACCCGTCAGCGCAGCGAAGGCATTCGCATTGAAGTGCTCGTACCCGACTTCCGCGGCCGCATGGATGTGGCGCTGGATATACTCGAGCAAGAAGCCCCCGACGTGTTCAACCACAACCTGGAATCGGTACCCAGCCTCTACAAAAAAATCCGCCCGGGTTCCGACTACCAATGGTCGCTCGACCTGCTCAAAAAATACAAAGAGCGCCGCCCCGACGTGCTTACCAAGTCCGGCCTGATGCTCGGCCTCGGTGAAACCGCCGACGAGCTGATTCAGGTAATGAAAGACATGCGCGCCCACGACATCGACATGATCACCCTCGGGCAGTACCTGCAGCCCAGTCGTGACCACCTACCCGTAGACCGCTTTGTTACCCCGGAAGAATTCGACGAATTCGGCCGCATCGCCGAAGAGCTCGGCTTTAAAAGCGTTGCCAGCGGCCCGATGGTGCGCTCCTCTTACCACGCCGACAAACAAGTCGATCTTAGTCTGCTGAAGTAACTCAGCCCTCAGCCAGCAAACCACTCAAGGGGCTGCGCACGCCGTGCGCGCCCTGCTTTAACCACCTGGCCCTGCTGGGTGGTGCTAGCCATAAAAATAATGAAAGACTTGATCCCGTAGCTGCACGACTTTATCTTACGTAAGCAATAGCGACGCACAAGCATGTGCTCCCGATATGACCGGAGGAATGGTAACGCGCTCATAATGACAATCCCTGTCAGTAGTCTGTACGCATACCCCTGTAAACCCTTCTTGCCAGTGAAATGGCCCTGTTGTTCGTCGCGGCGAAACCAGGGTTAAAAATACTCGATTAAAAACAATGCGTTAACAATGGGGCGGAAAAGAGCCAGCGTGATAGAACGCCGCCCGATAATATTTAGTATGTGGCCACAGGCCGCATAAGCAGGCTGTTATATTTTGTGAAACTCAACTCAAGGAGAAAAGATGAAAAAGGTAGGTCTCACCCTGTTGCTTTCGTTGGTTGCTCAGTCCTCTATGGCAACAACGGTAGACGAACAAGCAAAATCTGCAGGGTTTACAAATTGTTTAGAAACAACAAAAACTTTAGCTGAGTTTCTTGTCAAGCAAAATGCGCATGCTTCACACGACTTCTGGAATAAAGACTTTGTAAATGAAAGATTCTTTAGTTCCCTGATAATCAAAGATTACTCAGATGGTGATAGTCATATCTCACTCACCGTTATTCCTCGCGGAAAACAGTGCGACTGGTCATATACCGAAACATATCCAGTCGAAAAACCATGCCAAATTGTTCGGGAAGAGCGGCTTTCCGAAATGAAGTATGGTGGCTCTCTCAACGAAACGACAATGGCGCTAAATAATGAGAAGGACCTATATTTCTATCTCACGCCTTCTGAAACAGGTAGAACCTGCCTTGTAACCAAAAGAGAGATTTTCTACCAATAAAATATAACAATCGGCTGCTAGGGACAGCACTACGCTTCGCTTCATGCAGCCCCAGAGCCCGGCTTTACATTTCAGGGTAGCTATGAGCAAAGAAAACGGAAAGTACCGCATAAGCGATGACCGAAATGATGTGCAGCTTGATAAGGTTGAAGCACTTTTAAGGTCATCATATTGGGCTAAAGAAAGGCCGCTAGAGACCATGATGGTCTCACTAGAGAATAGCATTTGCTTCTCGTTGTGAATCGCCACTAGTTCACTAGACGCTTTTCAGCCTCTTTTAAATACTGACGCTCATAATCTACAGGCGACAGCCCATTGTTGGAACCATGCTGTCGTTTTGTGTTGTAGAACATCTCGATGTAATCAAATATATCGCTCCTTGCTGCATCTCGTGTCGCGTATATTTTGCGCTTTATTCGTTCTCGCTTTAGTAACTGGAAGAAGCTTTCCGCAACCGCGTTGTCGTGGCAGTTGCCTCGGCGGCTCATGCTCCCCTCCAAGCCATGCTCTCTGAGAAACTCGCTCCAGTCATGGCTTGTGTATTGGCTGCCCTGATCCGAGTGAACCA
>NZ_AULP01000004.1 GCF_000422345.1 Neomelitea salexigens DSM 19753 | reverse complement strand
GACGCTGTTCTGAGGTCATAGGAGAGGCATCGTAGCTGCCACCAGAACGTTCTTGCTTGAGTTGGCGAACCCATTTGTCCATCGTGGACTTGCCCACGTTCATGGCTTCGGCGGCGTCTTTCACTGAATAGCCCTGGTCAACGACGAGCTGTGCGGATTCGAGCCGAAACTCGGGGCTGAAGGTCGGGCGTGATGGTCTGGTCATTGGGTCACCTGTAATCGAATGAGGTGATGCTATCACCTCTAATTAGGTGGCCAAATTCACTATGCCACTACATGATGCTGTTATCGTAATTTTTATAACCGAGAATCGAGTTAATTTTTGGATGGATTGGAGAAACAAGCTTAATACCGGTGCGGCGTTCTTTGGGTACATGTGAAAAGCCGGTGCGCTCAGTAATATCTCCCGATATCGAGAGAGACCCGATCGAAAGGGGGCGTTGCGCATGCAGCTCAAGATGAGGCCTGGACTGCCACCCGGAGTCGGTTAGTGGACCATCAAATTCGCCGGGAATGAGATTTCTCAATACGGCGGTGATATCCCATGAAGCCCATTTTTTGGTTAGCCCTATATCGATATTGCCAAAATGATGCTCGTTGCTGTCGCGACTGGGATCGAAAAGATCGTCGTCTTCGTGCTCCACCAATCGGAGTTTTCGTTCATGCACGATAATGTATTGGTATTTGAAGCTGGCGCCGAAATTGAAACCCTTTAGCCAGTTGACGTTGAAGCGTTTCATTAAAGCCAGATCGATTACCGCTACACCGGCGGTTTCTATCGTGGATTCCAGATCGGCTGGCATGAGACCCGCGGTCATCGTTGCCAATTGCAGTCGCTGTTCGTCCTCGGGGTCGTAGACAAAGGTGCCGGCGAATCGCCCTTGGCCACAAGCACACAGGTGCCAACCTTCTGGTAGCAATGGCGCATCAAATAGTACCGCGAAATTAGCTCGACCCGTAGCGAATTGACCATCCAGCTCTTTCATCTCCGCGATAAGAGAGTCGGTTTCGAAGTCGAGTAATAACACACCGGATTCGGAACGATCACCGAGCCCTCTTGCTTGTTCAGCTAAATCCAGCACTTCACTCAGGAATCTGTCATTGTCAGTAATGCGAACACGCCCTGTAATGCCCAGTAATGGCGGGCTATCGCTCTGTTTATCCGGTAAAAGTGACGGGGAAAACGCTGCCGCTACTAATTGCGCCTGTTGGGCGATTGCGACAGGCACTTGCGTACTTAGCCGGATGCAAGTAACCAGGATGATAAATGGATGTTTCACGCACGCTTCCTTAGCGCTACGCTTTTAAATTTTCTTAGCGATCGTGCGGCATCGTCCGCGATCACATAGGCGGCTGGTAAAACCAGAAGCGTGAGAATTGTCGACGAAGACATACCACCGATGACAAGAAAACCGACTGGATTACGGAGTTCAGAGCCGTCGCTATTCGCTAACGCCACAGGCACCATGCCCAAGACAGTGGACAAAGCAGTCATTAGTACTGGCCGTAGTCGCTGAGGGCCTGCACTCAACACCGCGTCCCTCGACGCTTTCCCTGCCTCGCGGAACTGATTTGCAAGGTCTACAAGCAGGATGCCATTTTTCATGACAAGCCCCATGAGCGCAATGAGTGCAATCTGAACAAAAATGTTCAAAGGTTGATTGAAAAAATAGAGCATTGAGAAAGCGCCTATAAAAGAGAGGGGAGCCGTGACCATGACAATTAGGGGCTGCACAAAGCTGTTAAATAAGCTCGCCAGGATCATGTAAAGCGACACGAGGGCTAAAACGAAGGCGAAAATAATCGCGTCTGTGCTGTCCTGCATGCGTCGGGCTTGACCAAGGTATAGGCCGGAATAACCTTCGGGCAGGCCGACCTCAGCGACGATGCGGTCTAGCTCCTCTGTTGCAGTCCCGAGCGCAACGCCAGGCTTTGTGTTGGCGAAAATACCAATTTTTCGGGATCGAGACTGGCGCTCAATCTGGGCTGGGCCTGAAGCAAAGCGAAGGTCGGCCACATTGGCAAAATCAATGAGCGATCTGTCCGACGCCCGCGATTGAATGAGCTCGACCCAGCGCATGTCAGCGCGGTCGTCTTCCTCCATCTGGGCGCGCACCTCGATCCTTTCTCCATTTTCCTCATAGGAAGTGACCTCTATCCCGCCCAGCATAATACGCGCGTTGTTGGCAAGGCTTTTGATCGAGACGCCTAAATCTGCCGCTTTGGCACGATCGACATCAATTTGTAGTTCTGGGCGGCCAATTTTGTACGTAGAGTGTATATCCGCATAAATGCCGGTTTCTCGCATACGTCGCATGACCTCGTCGGTAATCCGTTCAAGCTCCCCCAGATCTGAACCGGTCAACGCATATTCCATATCAAAGGACGTAAGACCGCCACCGGTCATGATGGGCATTTCAGAAACAGAGATCGTTTTGGCCTCGGGTATAACCTTGTAGAGCACCTGGCGCGCTTCGGCCATAACGTCAAATTGATCCGATAAGCGATCTTTTTTGTGGACAAGTTTGAGAAAATAACTAATCTCGTTCACCCGCTCGGTCTGGTTGCCGCCGACGGTGAAGAATACGTTATCAACGTGTTTTATTTTTGCGAGCTCAGCGGCAGCGCGCTTCGCAAGCTCTCGTGACTGGGATATGCCTGCGCCTTGCTCCAATTCAACGTCGGCGATGAACTCTGACCTGTCAAGCGAAGGGATAAAATCGATGGCCAAGCGTTGAGCGACGAGCACGCCAATCACCACGGAACCCAGCGCGGCCGCGACCACAAAATAGCGATAGCGAATGGAAATGCTCAGCATTCGGCTATACCAGTTTTCCAGGCGCGATAGAGCCCGATCGATTAGGGAGCTAATTGCGCCTTTGTGCGCTTGTGGTTTTAAAATTCGAGCACACAGCGCAGGTGTGAGCGTGAGCGACACGAGCAGCGACACTCCAATGGAAAACACTACCGTTAATCCATATTCACGGAAAAAACGGCCAATCACCCCTTCCATAAAAGCGATGGGCACGTAAACCGCCATGATTGCTACTGTCGCTGCAATGACCGCACCGCCCACCCGATCGACGCCGTGGGAGGCTGCGTTCGCCGGGCTCATGCCGCCTTCTATTTCCCGCTGAATACTTTCTAGCACAACAATGGCATCGTCCACCAGAAGACCGATGGCCATGGCGAGGGCAATCAGCGTCATCATGTTGATGGTGAAGTCTGCGGTATAGAAGGCAAAAAAAGTAGCAATTAAAGCACATGGCATGGCGATAGAGACAATCAGCGTTGCCCCTATACTGAGGAGAAAGAACCAGGTGACGATAGCTACGAGACCGATGGCAAATATCATGTCCGCAAATGTGTCTCGAATGCCGGCCTCGGTGAAGAGAGATGCATCTTGAGCTGTGACGATAGTTGTTCCCTCTGGCGCTAAAGCCCGCACCTCATCGAGTGCCTCTTTTACGGCGTTGGCGACTTCGACGACGTTTGTGCCAGATTGCCTGCGAATATCAAGGGAAATACCGGTGCGGCCGTCTAACTCCGCGTAGGTGCGCTCGTCTTCCAACCCATCCTCGATGCGGGACACATCACCGAGCTTTACAGGCGCTTGACGGTCAAATGCGACGATGAGCTCTTCGAATTCACGGATTGAACCGACCTCGCCTTTTGTTTTAACGCCGAATTCGCGATCTTTCATCTCGGTTTCCATGCGGCCGCCTGGTACTTCCACATGTTCTCGCTTTATAGCCTGAACTACTTCATCGGCGGTTAGACCATAAGCGCGCAGGCGTTCTGCATTTAGCCAAATTCGTATTTGCCGTTCACGTCCACCAACGACTGTTACAGTTCCGACGCCGGTAACGCGTTGGAGGCGATTCTTAACGGTGTCCTCTGCAAACACTGTCAGTTCGCTGATTGGCACCGTACTTGCGATCATGACGGACAAAATCGGCGCAGATGCAGGATCGACTTTCTCAACAATGGGTGGCTCGATATCTAAGGGCAAATTACGCCGTGCAACGTCCAGCTTGTCCCGGACATCCTGGACCTTAACATCGAGGTTGTCCTCCATCTCAAATTCGAGAAAGATTTGTGACAGTCCTTCTGAGCTCACAGAACGGAGAAGTTTGAGGCCCGCTATGGTGTTTACAGCTTCTTCAATGACATCAGTGACTTCGGTCTCAATAGTTTCCGGCGATGCCCCCTCGAGCGCTGTGGTTACAGATACGTAGGGTATGTCCAGTTCGGGGAAAAAATTAACACCTAGACGTGCTAGCGAAATCGATCCAAGTACAACCAGTGCACCGATTAGCATGGTTGCAAAGACCGGTCGTCGGATAGACAGATCGGAAATCCACATCAGTTTTCCAATCCTTCTTTTCTGGTCATGACGACATCGTCAGAAACGTCAGTAAGGTGCGAGCTCGGCAATACGCGCATGCCGGCCTCCAGTCCACTAAGCACCTCAACCGAATCAGTGTTGTGGTCACGTGTTGTTAAGTGGCGTATTCTTGCCTTGCCATCTTCGTAGAGCAAGACATAGGGGTCGTTGGGCGGGCCACGCAATAAAGAACGGGGGAGGAGAACGACTTTGTGCGGCTTGGGAAAAATCTCGGCTCGCGCGAAAAGGCCCGGTTTGATTTTGTAGCCGTCATTGGTGATAACTGAACGTGCGTCAATCGACCGAGAGGCTATATCGATTCGGTCGTTAATAATGTGAATCTCAGATTCAATTACATCCGGTATACCATCGATACGGATTTCGACTTTCGTGCCTAACGTGATTTCGGGTAAGTACTTGGCAGCTATACTCCAGACGGCTACGACAGGATCGGCTTTTTTTACCTGGACCACGGCCGAGTTTCCCATGCCTGAGGCTCGGCTTGAGATGAAAACGCCTTCGTCCACAAACCGTTCGGTGATTACGCCGGTGTAGGGCGCGCGGGCAATAGCATCTTCAAGACTCTGTTCAACCTGGGCGAGTTTTGACTTTGTAATATCGACACGGGCTCTCGCAGTTTCTAAAGCGGCGGCCGAGGTGTCAAATTGCGCTGCTGAAGCTACTCCCTTGTTGCGCAGATTGGAGACCCGATTAAATTCAATCTTTGCCTTTCGAAATTCGGCCGCGTATAGGGCGGATGAAGCAGCGAGTTCCTGCTTTTGTAACCTGAGTACGACGTCTCGCGTTCGAAACAAGGCGTCGCCAGCTTTCACTCGATCGCCAACGCGCACATAGATTTCCTCAATCGTTCCTTCGATCTTGGGGCCAATATTGCTGGATTTTGCAGCCATTATCGTACCGGTTGCCAAAATGGGTTTTACAACGTTTTCAGTAGTGACGGTATGTAAGGCGAATTGGGATGGTTGAGAGTGCTCGGATGGCGGTGCTTGCTCAGTAATTTCGTTCTCTGCCGATGCAAATGCTTTGCCACTATGAAAAGCGGCGATCAGTGGCAGCGACACAAGAAAAATCGATTTGCTGATAAGGCGCAATGGAATACCCTCTTGCAATAAGGCGTTGTACATACTATAAGTATACATAACATATGTAAACAGAGGTTATTCCATGAAGCGAGAGGACTTGGAGTGGAATTTAGGGTACCTGCTAGACGATGCAGCGCGGCTGATGAGGCGGGCCTTCGATGCGCGAATCAGACACTTGGGTTTGACGCGAGCACAGTGGTTTGTGCTTGCACAGCTTTATCGGGAAGATGGGTACACCCAGACTAATCTTGCGAAACTGGCGGATATGGACAGGGCCACGCTGGGCAAAGTTGTCGACCGCCTCCAGGAAAAGGGCTTAATTGAGCGACGTCCCCACCCTGAAGACAGGCGGGCCAATCTTATCTACATCACAAAAGCATTTGATCGGCTGGTCGCGCCAATGCGTGCAGAATCAATACGACTCTACTCCGACGCCCTGCGCGGGCTTAGTGTCAAGCAGTGCGAGCAATTTACCGCTATGTTAGCCAAGGTCCGCGAAAATTTAATCGGTAAGGCAGAGATTGAAAATGATGGTGTTAGCGAAATGGATTCGTATATGCCACGCATGGTCGGCGTCCGTGAGCTTACCTGATTGCAGGTTCGGGCAGACAGAGAAGATGCAATAACTTTTAGTAATAATTATTTCCGCTACGCTGTGACTTGCGTGCAGCTGCCGATGCTATGCCAGGCATGCCTCGAGCATCCGGAGCCTTATTAAATATCTAAATGAGGAAAATATGGTGTTTGAGCAAGGAAAAACTGGTATTGGCAGCACTGAAAAGTTATTTGATATGTTCTTCACGCATGTTGGTACGCATCGTGACCTTGGATTGACGCTCCAAAATATAGAGGGAGATATCGCTAAAATTCATCTTCCTTTTCAGAGTAAGCATGCTGACTCAATAGAAAATGGCAGTCTTCATACAACCGCAATAGCGACTGCCATTGATAGCGCCTGCGGCTGTGCGGTGATGCTTCATCTCGGCAAGCCGGCAGCCATCGCGACCGTGAATCTAAGAATCGATTACATGCGCAAACCTGAGCCTGGGCGGGGCTTGGTTATCGAAGCTAGTTGCTATCAATATGCGGAGGATTTTATCTATGTTGGTGCGGCGGCTTATCAGGTAAATTCAAAAATAATGTGCTGCAACGCTGTTGGCATATTTAAATCTGACACGCCGGGCCCCGTGCTTGGCATGGAAATAACGTAGGCACGCCGAATGATAAACCAAAAGCTTATCGATTTTCTTGAAGAAACGCCTTATGCCCGTAACTACGGGACCGAAATAATTACTTCAATACCAGAGACGGAGTGCGTAACCCGGTGGCAGAATGTTTTTACGGGTAACCCACTTTTGCGTGCCTGGCACGGAGGCGTAGTTTCAGGTGTTCTTGAGCTGACCGGGACGCTCGCCGTCATAAATTCTGCCAAGACTAAAGAGTGCGCATTGCTTTCTATAAACACGAGCTACCTTCGTCCAGCCTTAGGTGATAAAAGTTTGTTTAGCCGTGCCACTGTCGTTCGAAGCGGAAAACGTGTTCATACGGTCAGCGCTGTTGTGTGGCAAAACTCTCCGGATGAACCAACAGCAATCGCATCATTAACGTTCGCAGGAAAGTAGTAACTCATGGTCTGCAGAAAGTCCGGGGCATCCACTTCAATTGCAATCCCGATTGAGGATTTTTATAAGAGTTGCCCTAAGCGTTCACCAAAACTGCTTTTGTCGTCATGGCAAAGCGTGATCTTTACTGACTGAGTAAACACATCTCGCCACACCCTTCATATCACAAGTATCCATCTTTAGATCAAATGCCTCTATTTTTTTCGAGGTGCCTGTTGCTAGATTACCCAAGTGAAAAGGCCAACACTTTGGGGGCGCGAGCTAAAAGCGCATGGCCAAAATTCATTTCCCATGCTGGTTCCCAATAATACCGTTGATCCTGCGCAGTACGCGCAACAGTTGAGGACGAAAGTCCCGCTTGTATTGGATCCACAAGTCCAATCATTGGGCTGTCACCAATTACGGGAAAACGGAAAGTTCGTAGGACGACCCGGTGAACTGTTCTCTTTCAGCGGGCCAGAAGGCGATTTTTAAGCAGAGGGCCGCAGCTAATTTTTGATGTGTCCGCACAACCGTGTCGACACCCCCAGACAGGTGAAGAATTCTATTATGAGCGTTGCCGAATTGGACAACTACAAGCAGGCCGCGGACAACCGCGACCTGAAACACATTCCAGGCTCCTTTGGCCTTCCCGTTATAGGGCACTTCTTCGAGATGGTGACGGATCTTTACGGCACCATCGACCGACAGTATTGCCGCTACGGGCCAGTATCGCGGCTAGGAGTGGCGTACCTCAAGGGAGTGCTGCTGATCGGGCCGGATCTCTACGGGGAGGTTTACCTCGACAAGGATAAGAATTTTTCCGCTGAGATGGGGTACGCGCGCACTCTGGGTCGCTTCTACAAAGGAGCGCTGCTGCTGCGGGATCACGGCGAGCATCGCTTCCAGCGCCGCATTATGCAGAGCGCGTTCAAGACCGAAGCCATGCGCGGCTACTTCGGCACTATGGGGCCTATGCTCAAGGAGGCTGTGGAAGGCTGGGACGGTCGCGAAGACTTCCTGTTTTTCCCAGCCATAAAACAGGCCCTGTTGGACGTGGCCGCTACAATTTTTGTCGGGCTGGACAAGGACGATGATCGCGCCGCCAATTTGAATCATGCCTTCCTGGACATCGCCAATGGCCTGCTGGGGTTTTTCGCCAAGGAAATACCCGGCACTAAATACGCCAGGGGTAAAAAGGCCCAGCGCCATTTGCAGGAGTTCTTCGGTTCGTTGATCGAGGAGCGACGCCGCGGCAAAGGCATCGATACCTTCAGTTACTTCACCCGGGAAACCACTGAGGACGGTGAATACTTCAGCGACGAAGACATCATCGCGCACATGAGCTTCCTGCTCTTCGCTGCGCACGACACCACTACCAGTGCCCTTAGTCACTTGATGCTGCATCTCGGGGAGAATCCCGAGTGGCAGCAGCGCTTGCGCGAGGAAGCGGCGTCGATCGATAAGGAGTTTCTGGATTACGACGATCTCGAAAAGATGCCACTGGCCGACGCGGCGGTGAAGGAAACCCTGCGACTGCATCCCTCAGCGATGGTGGCGCAGCGGAGAACAATTCGCGACTGCGAACTCGGCGGTTACCGCATACCTGCCAACACCCTTCTGTTTCTGGTGCCCCAGTATACCCACCGTATGGCCGAGTACTGGGATAATCCTCATACCTTCGATCCTGAGCGCTGGCTGGAGCCTCGCAACGAGCACAAGCGCCACCCCTTCAGTTTTGTCGGCTTCGGCGGCGGCGCTCATAAATGTATCGGCATGCACTTCGCGTTGACACAGACCAAGAACTTTTTACACCAGTTTCTGCGTCGCTATGAGTTCTCATTGGCGGCTGATTCCGGTGAAAAACTTCAGACCGTTCCACTGCCCAAGCCAGCGGATGATCTACCACTGCATTTGAAGCGTTTAGGGTAATACGTCTGCCGGGGCCTCCCTGTAGGCCAACCATCGCACCAGCACAATTTTGGCGTGGTTCGCCGGACTTTTCTGTGGTATGAGGCATGGGTTCGAGCGAGCTTCGCAGATGCTTTGCATCTCATACCCCAGTTTATTCTTTAGGATGGGATAGCCTGTAAGCTTTTGGTGACATGCCATAATGCTTTTTAAATAGCCTAGAAAAATTGTATTGATCGCTGTATCCCACCGCTTGCGCGATTGACTTAATCGACTGATTTGTATTCTGAAGAAGCAGCCGTGCTTTGTTCATTCTTAGGTTGCTAATGTAATCGAAAGGTGGCCTACCTAGCTCTTTCTTGAACAAGCGACTAAATGCCTCCCTTGTCATATTCTGACTGTTAGCCAGATTTTCAATGGCGATATTCTGTGTGTAAGACCGATTCAGGTAGGTGACTGATTTTTGAATGCGATGATCGATTACCGTTCTTTGGGATAACGTGATATCCAATTGGCTTAAGGTGTAACTAACTAAAAGGTTGCTATAAAGTTGTCCAATTAAGCCGTATCGATCTTTCTCTGCCATGGAACTAAGCCGAGTAACCCGATCAATCACTATGTCAATCGCAGGAGCCTTATAGATACCAGGTTCTATATTGAGGTGAATCGATGGCAGGTAAAAATAAAGTACCAACTGGAAAGACGATGAAAGTAGCGTGCCGTATACCTCCGTATGCGGCGGTATTAAATAGATCCAATTTGGCTCAAGAAAAATTTGGCGACCTTCATACTGCAGAGCCGCGGTAATCTCGGCATTGTAGTAAAGACACCACTCTTTGGTGTTCATGGGAACGTTGCCAATATTCTTGTCTACCCAAACATATTCGCAACTGACAAGGTCTACACGGAAATTCCCTTCTTCTTTCATAAACTGTACTTGGCTTTAAAAAAAGATGGCTTATTCTATCCAGCATAAATAATCGGGTGGCCTACCCTATATTGTATATCACAAATAGCCATCAATTGGTCATATTACACCATTCGTCGGAGGAATGTTTGGACTCCCCGAGAAAGATAGACACTTCCGCGCTATTCTTGAGCATAGGAGGAAGTCATATGAGCAGTCAACGATATACCCCGAAATTCAAGGACGAGGCCGTTCGCCAAGTAGTTGACAAAGGACTTTCAGTCGCCAGTTCGTTAATGCACACCGGTATGAATTTGCGGTAACAACGATGTGTCTTTCACTGAATGTTGCACGAGCCGGCTTCTACCAATGGCCGCAAATATCGCTATCTGATGGGGCAATGGAAGATTTATGGGTGCCGGCTTAACCCGGTCATCGTATGCAGCAAGCCGGGGCGTTTATGGCTCCCCACGGGTATTCCTGGATTTGCGCGAAGTCGGAGAAACCTGCGGGATACATCGGGTTGCCAAAACCATGAAAGCCCCCCTTTAAAGGCGGTGCGCGTCCAGATCACACATCTCCATCATTCGGTCAGATATACCTATTTTAGCGCAAGGTTTCTATTGCTATATTTGGAGTTGGAAAGTCCGACACATTGATTAGCAGGAGCTAGAAGGCCGTGGCAACACAATTATTTCCCATGCTGGATCCGAATTATATCGACAATCCTGAGCCGTACTGGCAACAGCTGAGAGAGGAAGCCCCGCTGTATTGGAGCGAGGAATTCAACTTTTGGGTGGTTACTCGCTATGAGGACGTGGATAATTTCGCAAAGCGGCCGGAAGACTTTTCATCTTCGAGCGGCCCTGGCGGTGGTTTGCGAATGGATGATGCTTCAGCTGAGGACGTAGTAGGCTTTTTGCCGATGATTCAAAACGACCCGCCAGAACATACCAGGTTGCGCTCTATATTTGCCAGAAGCTTCACATCGCGCCGCATAACGCAATTGGAATCTGAGATAAGTGGAATCGCCGATCAATTGATTTCTGACTTACAAAACAAATCTTCCGAAGGAAGAGAGTTAGACCTCTACAAAGATTTTGCAAGTCCATTACCGGTGGCAGTTATTGCAAAGCTTTTAGGAATACCGTTGGAATATTACGAGCGGCTTAAATTTTGGAATGAGGCATTGGGAGTTGGTGTCGGCGGAAGCTATACAGAAAAACAGCGTTTTAACGCCACAACTGAAATGAACGACACTTTATCCGAAATCATTGAGGAAAAACGACTCAACCCTGCAGGTGACCTGATTTCGTCGCTCGTTAAATTGGCCGATGAAGATGGCGAGCAGCTAAAGCCGAATGAACTTTTAGGGTTTTGTAAATTGTTGTGGATTGCCGGCAACGAGACAACCACGAATTTAATAACAAACGCTGCGGTTGTACTCCAGGAGCAACCCGAGATACTTGAGAAGCTGAAAAATAATAAAGCACTGATTCCTCAATTTGTCGAAGAAGCACTTCGCTACGTAGGGCCGGTAAATGGGCTCTTCCGTCGAGTAACTCGAGATATTGAATACAAAGGGAAGAAACTTAGGGAAAATGACAATGTCTGGATAATGTTCGCCTCAGCCAACAGGGATGAGAGACATTTTGAAAGCCCGGAAAGTTTCATTATTGAGCGAAGCCCTAATGATCATTTGTCACTGGGAAAGGGAGTGCATTTTTGCATGGGTGCAGCCCTGGCAAGACTTGAGGCACAAATAGCCTTTGAGCATCTGGTAGACGTGCTCCCTGGCTTTGAGTTAAAACCTGAAGAGGGTTTGCGCATTCCCGTACCAGTTCTGCGCGGGTGGATAAAGCTACCCATGATTCGTAAAGTATGACGCCATGAACGCCGCAGGGTTGTCTAATTGCCACGCCTTAACCAGTCGTGGCTGTTCGCGCTATGGCTGCTATGGGTCGGGAGCAGGCACGCCAGCGAAATAGTTGGAATGTCTGGAAAGAGCTGCTACCAGCCATATTGATGTCCAGGCCAGCCGTCCGCTTATTACCAGCAGCCGACTTTACTTGCGTTGGGCAGGAACTGACCTACCATAAATTGGCCATCACGGGTTTCTACCATAAGATGGCCAAAGCGGCCAAGTTATGGGTGAATCGATACGCTTTTGGTAGGTGGTCGCCGGTAGAGAGTTATATTAGGCCGCTATTAGAGCCGCTGGCTCGACTTCAGATTTGTAAAGGATATTTAGGCAGTATGACCCATTCTTAGCCCTTACTATTGGGCCCCCGTTTCGTGCTTTACGAAATAATAGATTGCTGTAAAAAAATATCCCAATATGTGTGGGTAAATTGTTTCTTATCTTATTGCTTTATAATGGAAAAATTGTTTTATCCTCGAAATTTATCGTGCTTATTGTGATTTCTTACCGGATACAAGGTAAAGACAGTTACACCATGCTCGATATCCTGATGAACCTGCAAAAGAGTGCACCGATCTCCTTTGAGCTGGTTGCCGTGAATATGGACCAGAAGCAGCCGGGCTTTCCCGAGCATGTCCTTCCCGAATACCTCGAGACGCTGGGTATCGAGTACTACATCGTCAACAAAGACACCTATTCAATCGTCAAAGAAAAAATCCCCGAGGGCAAGACCACCTGTGGGCTGTGTTCGCGTCTCCGACGGGGAACGCTGTATGGCTTTGCCGAGCAAATTGGCGCCACGAAAATCGCGCTGGGACACCACAAAGACGATATCGTACAGACGTTATTTTTGAACATGTTCTATGGCTCCAGGATGGCTGCGATGCCGCCGAAGCTGCTATCTGACGACAAACGCAACGTCATTATTCGTCCGCTGGCGTATTGCCGAGAGGCGGATATCGAGCGCTTTTCAGCTTATAAAGCGTTCCCCATCATTCCCTGTAATCTCTGTGGTTCGCAGGAAAACCTGCAGCGCCAGAATATTCGCCAGATGCTCCTGGACTGGGAAAAGCAGGATGGTAGCCGCATAGAGAAAATTTTCTCAGCAATGCAAAACATTGCTCCCTCACAGCTGGCTGATCGCGAATTATTTGACTTTGCCAACCTCAATATTGACCGCTCTACCGAGCGTGAAGCTCACCCCTTTGATGCCGCCCAGAGCATTGATGCGGGTGGTCCTCAGTCCCTGCCTTTTGTCGAAGTGAGGCTGTAAACTCAGCTGGCCTAAAACCTGCATTACCGTCTGTGTGGGCGGCAGCTAATCGCGCAAGTCATTGATAAACAATGTATATGCGTAGGCGCTGCTGTCAATAAATTGACGAATTGGGCTTAGGTTGCTTTGAAAATCAGCGCTGTCAAAAAAATGACTCTTAGTGGAGGGGCTAGCCAATGGCAATAGCCCCGCGCGTGCTGATTACGTTCCAGTTTTTCCTGCTGGTCGCATTGCTCGGCGGTGCAGCGGTCGCGGCGCTGCTCAAGCAGGCGGATTGGCTTAGTGTGAGTCTGTTGTCTGGCGGCGCAAGCCTCGCCGTTGCGCTATTTATTCAGCTTGCCTCGCAGCCTGCGGCCAAACCCTTAGTCAAAAACAATAAACGGGTCGACTACGGTGTTCATTTACGCTTGCTACGCACCACTGCGGAGGATGAGCCAGCGCGTGTCGCAGCGGTGATTGATCACTGGCTGGATGGACAAACCTCACAGTGCTCCCCCGAGCAAGCCGCTATGGTGCTAATGGCCCTGGAGGCGAAGGTTGCCGCAAGCGTGATGCGCGAATTCAGCCCGGAACGAATTCAAATATTGACCAGCTACATGGCGACCCTGGCAACGCCGGATGCCGGGCAGCTAGCGCAATTATTGGCACGCTTTAACGACGATATGCTGCAATTTTCCCTGGTGCGGCCCAGTCAGGCGGAGGATATTCGCGACTTGCTCGAGGAGGCCCTCGGTGAAGAGCGCGCAGCATTAGTTAAGGGCAACCTGGCACTGCAGGGGCAGTCGCAGCAGATCGCGAAATTGAAGTGGTTGGCAGCAGATACCATTGCAGACATGCTTCGCAGGGAGCATCCGCAAATACAGGCCGTACTGATCGCCTGTTTGGAACCGGCGCAGGGGGCGGCCGTTATTACCTGTTTTGACCCCCAGCGACGCAGGGAGTTACTCAGCCGCTTGGCGTCGCTGCAGTCCCTGTCGACCGCTGCGCTGGCGGAATTGGATTGGTTGATTGAGGAATACTTGAACGCGCGCGGCCACAGTGGTCGCCGCTTAACCGGGGAAAGTCTGGCAGCCGCTTTGCTTAATGAGTTGGATGTTGCCGATGAAAGTGCGTTGTTGGAGGGCTTGAGGGAGTATCGTCCGGGCTTGGCCGAGCGTGTGGAAGACCAGATGTTTGGGTTTGAACAGTTGCAGCGCTTAACGGAGGCCGATATGAAAAGCCTGGTAGCTCAGCTCAATCCGCAGACCGCGTTGCGAGCGCTTGACGGCGCCACCGGCGAATTACGTGCGGCATTGCAAGACGCGTTGCAGAGCCAGCACCCTGAAGAGAGACTGCCTGGGCCGCCCTCTAGCGGCGAAGTAGAGCTCGCCAAACAGGAGCTTGTTGCCGCCGCTAAACGGCTGGCGGGAGTTGGCGAGATCGTGCTCGATAGTCGCAAATTATCACTTGGAAACTAACCCGCTTATCGGCTTTTGCAGGGATGGCTATGACAACAATTGACCAGCAACAATACGACGAACTTCGGCGGATTATGGGCAGTGATATCGACGTGTTGGTCGCGAGTTTTGAGCGCGATTGTCAGCTGCGTATCGCTGATGCACAAGAAGCCTTCGCCGACAGCGACTTTGAACGGCTGCGACGCATTGCGCACACCTTAAAAGGTGGCGCACTAGGCATGGCCGCATTGGCCTTGGCCGAGGAGTGCAAGGGCTTAGAGAGTGCCGCTAAGAGCGCAGATTCCGCGGCGGCAAACCTGGCGCTTCGGCGTGTTGAGGAACATTTGGCAATAACACTTCGAGTGCTCAGGGAGAGTTGTTGAGTGCGTGTCATTTTTTTGACTAATACAGGCGGGTCGTGGCCGAGGGGGCTGCAGCACTGATGAAGGATTTGCTTTCGCAAGCAGAGATAGACGCGTTACTGGCCGCCGTGAAGGATGAGCCAGCGGTTCCGGGTATCGAGCCTAAACCCAACTATGCCCAATTTGATCTGGCCAGTCGACAACAACCGAAGGCACGTCGCCTGCCGGGTTTAGAGCAACTAAGCAAGCGCTTTGCCGAACATTTTCGCAGTAGTTTGCTCGACGTGCTGGGGCAGGACGTCGATGTTAGCCTGCTGGAGCTACAATTCTCGCCCTATGCGGAATATCTCCATTCGCTGTATATCCCTTCAAGTATGAATTTGATGCGCGTCGAGCCGCTACTGGGCACGGCCATGATGGTCTTTGATGCGCGCTTGGTATTTCGCTTAGTGGAAATCTACTTCGGCGGGAGTGAGGCCCAGGGGGTGCCGGATGGTCGCGATTTTAGCCCCTCCGAGCGGCGTTTGATCGGCAAGCTCCTCAGCCGCGCTCACGCTGACTTTGAAGAAGCGTGCAAGCCTGTTGCCGCGCTTCAGTGTAAGCCGATGGGCACCGAGTTGAATCCCTCGCTGGCCAATATCGTTGGCGCGGCAGACACCGTTGTGGTTTGCCGTTTTCAGTTGGATGCCGAGGGCGGCGGCGGTGGTGAGCTGCATATGTGTTTTCCTCTGGCGATGCTCGAACCCTTGCGTGAGAGCCTCTCTCAGAGTGAGTTGGCGCAGAGCCGGGCGCCCGACCCGCAGTGGCAAGGCGCCATGCAGCGCGCCGTGCTGGACACGCCGCTGCCCACGCGCTGCGTGTTGGCAGATAAAGCGATGACACTGGGGCAAGTGGCAAATTTAAAGGTGGGGGATGTGCTGAGCTTGGGGAGTTGTCAGCAAGCCGAAATTCGTGCATCCGGCGTATCGCTGCTCAAGGCCAGTGTCGGCATGAGCAAGGGGCAGTTGGCGTTAAAAATAAAAGGGCGCGCATAGCGTGTGAGGAGTGAGGCAATGACTGAGCCAGAAAACCTGCGGCGAGAGCGTGAGATGCTGCGCCAACAAATAGAAGCGGAAGAGGGCGAGCCGTCTGGAGCGTCTGACCTGCTGGGGCAGGCCCGGCTTCGAGAGCGCGCAGCGGCGGCGCCGGACCTCGATATGGTGATGGACATTCCCGTCCGCGTCACCCTGGAGGTGGGGGGCAGTGACATGGCCATCCGTGACCTCTTGCAGTTGCAGCAGGGCGCGGTGGTGGAGCTGGACCGCCAAGCAGGCGAGCCGCTGGATGTCCTCGTCAATGGTCGGCTGATTGCGCGAGGAGAGGTGGTGGTGGTTGATGACAAACTTGGTATTCGGCTGACTGAGGTTGTGAGCGCCACCGAACGTTTGCAGTCGCTGCGATAGCTATGAATAAAATGGTATTTGTTATTCCCGATGCATCCGCACTGTCTGCACTGGAATGTTGGGCGCAGATGCAGTGTGAGCAGGGGGCGCACTGGCGCCTGCGACTGTGGGCGAGGGACGAGACGCGTTCTCCGGCAGCGTCGTTGCCACATCTTAATGAGCTGCAGCTGAGCGATATTCCTGGGCTCAGCTGGCGTGGTGCAGTCTGGGCCGCGGTCATTTCAGCGGTGTTGGTTACCGTACTCTGGCCATATAGCCGCGAGCTCTCCGGGGCGATGCAGGCAGTGGTTCGCTACGCCCTGCCCAGCGCGTTGATTTTCTTTGGGCTTTGGCTGGGCGGTTTACTCGGCACCATGCGCGTAAATCCCGTGTATGAGACATACCGGGAAGCGTGGTCGAGTGCCAGCGGCCTGGTATTTGTTGATTGCCCCACGCTTCATCAGCGTCTGCTTAGACGCGAGCTGGCCCAAATCGGATTGCGATACCTCGATACTCGGCACCGCTATTTTGGTAGCTATCGATACCCGCAAAACTCCCTTACTGGGAGAGGCGCTTTATGACGGTTCAGGTTATTGGGGTAAGCGGCGGCAAAGGCGGGGTAGGAAAAACCAATGTCGCCATCAATACCGCTGTGGCGCTGGCGCACCAGGGTAAGCGTGTGGCGATTCTCGACGCCGACTTTGGCTTGGCAAATGTCGATGTTTTGTTGTCGCTGTCGGCCCCGCGGACTATTGAGCAGGTCCTTAGTGGCGAATGCTCACTGGAAGAAGCAATGATTAGCGGACCCTCCGGTGTGCGCATTATCCCGGCGTCTTCCGGTGCCAGGCAGCTGACTCGTTTGAGTGAGTTGCAGCATGCTGGCGTGATCCGAGCGTTCAGTGATTTGGCCGCGCAGTTGGATGTATTGATTGTCGACACGGCAGCGGGGATCACCGACACCGTTTTAACCTTTACCAACGCCTGTCAGGAGGTGCTGGTGGTGGTCTGTAATGAACCCTCGTCGCTGACTGATGCCTATGCGCTGATCAAATTATTGAATCGTGATTTCGGTCGCCAACGCTTCCGCATTCTGGCCAACATGGTTGGCGACGAAGATGAGGGGCGCGGCTTAGTGCAAAAGCTGGCAGGTGTCTGCGAGCAATTTCTAAGCGTGAGTCTCATCTACAGCGGCAGCATTCCTTTTGATCCGGCGCTCAGAGAGGCGGTGAAAAAACAGCGGCCAGTGGTCGATTATGCCCCGAGTGCACCGGCCTCACGGGCGTTCCGAGACTTGGCGATGCGGGTGAGCGATTGGCCCCTGCCGCGCAAGCCGTCTGGGCAGCTTGCGTTTTTTCTAGAGAGCCTGATTCAGCAGCCCGCTGGAATGGAGGCGCCGCATGAGTGATGAGCGCTCCCCCGATCCTTTTGCCAGCACTGATGTCGACAGCGACTCGCCCGCCCGGGGGGCGTCGTCCTTGCGCGACATCAGAATTTTGGTGGTCGAGGATTTCGCCACCATGCGTCGTGTAATGCGCAATCTGCTCAACGATCTGGGGTATGCGCGCATTAGTGAAGCTGATGATGGCAGCGTGGCATTGCCCATGCTTCACAACCAACACTTTGACTTAGTGATTACCGATCTGTTGATGCCTGAAATGGGAGGGTTGGAGCTGTTGCGGGTTATTCGCGCCGATAGTGCCCTGAGGCATATACCGGTGATGATCGTCACCGCTGATGCGCAGCGGGAAAAAATCCTCGCCGCTGCGCAGGCTGGGGTTGATGCCTATATCGTTAAGCCGTTTACGGCGGCAATGCTGGAAAGCAAAATTCGTGAGCTGTTTTGCACGAATACGTCGAAAATATGACCATTTGATTACAAAATTGGCCCTTTGTGACCGGGCCAACAGTGTTACTGCAAGACTTTGCGCATAATTGCCAGCCATTACGAATCCGGATTCGCTGATCCAGCTGGTCTGAGATCAATAACAATAGAGTGCATACTGTGGACGCAAACGAACACGAAGGTATCCTGGCGATATTTTTGGCGGAAGCCGAGGATATTGTTAAGGGCTTGTTTGCGCAGCTGGAAGAGCTGCAGTACGGCTATGATGGCCAGCGAATACTGGATGATATCCACCGCGGCTTTCACACCCTCTATGGCGGCGCTGCCGTCTTGGAGCTGGTCGAGCTAACCGAGTGTGCGCGTTTAAGTGAACGCGTGATGGATAGGCTCAGAACGCGGCGAATTGCCCTCAGCCCGAGCCTGGTGTCATTGATTGTCGGCGCGACAAGCGCGATAGAAGTGATGTTGAGCCGGTTGATCAACCACCAAACTGTCAATCGCATTCCGGACGAGCTCAGAGGGCGCCTACTGAAGGCGGCAGGGCAGGCTATTGACGAGTCGAAAGCGAAGCTAGAGGGGTCAGCGCCGCGCAGTGGCGATGCCTTACTAGATGTGTTTTTCGACGCGGCAGCAGGAGGGCGGTCATCGGCAGTGAATGCACGGCCTGCGGCCACTTCCGGTCGCGCGCTGCAATCCGATGCAAAATTGAACACCTTGCTGGATAGCCTGTATAGCCCAGCGACTTCGGTGGTGGACAAGAAATTGAAATCGGCACCCGCCGCGGCGCGTGTCAGCGAGCCGCAAATCAGTGACCTCGTCAGCGAATTGGCCTGGGTGCGCAATCGCTTGATGGGGTTCCGGGCTGAGAGTGAGGGCGACAAACTGAATAAGGCGTTAGCCTACCTCGACCTAGTGACCCAGGATATGGAGCGCTGGCTACAACGCCACCAATCCGGCGGTCAGTAATCATCACCGCGAAGTGGGTGCTCTTATCGGCCTGTCAGCGAAGCTGTTGCCGCTGCGACAAATTGCCGCGCTAGATTCCGGGCGCGGATTTCGATGTTATTTCGTATATACTTAGCCGCGTTTTAAATCGGACTGCCGCAATGCGGTGGCCTTGAGCAGCGAGAGTGAGTTTGTCGCCACCAGACCTCAAGTTACACAACCTATACAGCGAGCGAGATGAACGCGTATTGTTTGCGGGCTTGTCGCTGTCTGTTAGCGCTGGAGACGTTGTGCAACTGGCCGGCCCCAATGGCAGTGGCAAGACCACGTTGCTAAAGGTTCTCGCCGGTTTGTCTTCGCGTTACGAGGGCGACATTTACTGGCGGGGTGAGAATTTGATCACCCAGCGCGAAGACTTTCGGCAGCACAGTTTGTACCTGGGACACGGCAGCGGTATCAAAGCGCAGCTGACCGCCCTGGAAAACCTGCGTTGGAGTTGTGCGGTGCGAGGGCAGCATGTTGCCGACGCCGACTTGCATCGCGCCCTGACTAAAGTGGGGCTGGGGGAATTTATTCAGCAGCCGTGTTACAGCTTGTCTGCGGGTCAGCAGCGACGTGTAAATCTGGCGCGACTTTTTTGCTGCCCGGCCCAGCTCTGGTTATTGGATGAGCCTTTCACTGCGATAGATCAGCGCGGTGTCGCGGAAATAGAGCAGTGGATCTGCGACTTTGCCGACAACGGGGGAATGGTGTTGTTAACCACTCACCACCCGCTGTCCTTGCCCCGTCCATTGCGCCGCATAGAACTGGGGGGAGCGTCGTGACCCCAATGGGTACCAGTACGGTGATGTTTGCCGTGTTGCGACGCGACTTGCAGGCTGCGCTGCGACGCGGTAGCGAGTGGAGCAACCCTCTGCTGTTTTTCTTAATGGTTTGCAGTTTGTTCCCACTGGGTATCGGCCCAGAGCGTCAGCAATTGGCCGTGTTAGCACCGGGCATTATCTGGGTGGTGGCCTTGCTGGCGTCGATGATGGCAACAGATGGCCTGTTCCGCGGAGACTACGACGACGCGACCCTGGAGCAGCTCCTGTTGAGCCCGCTACCGTTGTACCCTCTGGTGTTGGCAAAGACCTTCGGTCACTGGCTGGTCAGCGGTTTGCCGCTGAGCCTGTTGTCGCCCTTGTTGGCAACCATCCTGCAGTTGCCCTCAGAGGGGCTTGCCGTATTGATGGTGAGCCTGCTGCTTGGCACCGCGGTACTGAGCTTTATTGGCGCGATTGGCGCCGCCTTGACGGTCGGCTTGCGCAAGGGGGGACTATTGCTGTCGTTGATTGTCTTACCCCTGTATATTCCGGTGTTGATTTTTGGCAGTGCAGCGGTGAAAAGCGCCATTGATGGCATGGCATATCTGCCGCCGCTGGCGGTGTTGGCGGCGCTGCTGATGGCGGCCCTCGCGTTGGCGCCGCTGGCTATTGGCGGTGCCCTGCGCATTAGCGTGGATCAGTAAGTGTTAGTTTGAATTGAGGAAAGACTGGCTTTGGCAAATTGGCAATGGTTTCACAAATGGGGCTCCCCACGCTGGTTTTACCAATTTAGCGGGCGCCTGTTGCCTTGGTTGGCGATTCCCGCCTTGCTGCTGCTTGTTGGGGGCTGCGTGTGGGGGCTCGCCTTTGTACCCGCTGATTTTAAGCAGGGTAATAGTTTCCGCATCATCTATATCCACGTTCCCGCCGCCGCCGTTGCGATGGGCGGCTATATGCTGATGGCAACCGCCGCCGCGGTACATTTGATATGGCGTATGAAGCTGGCGGCCATCGTCATGAAATCCGCGGCGCCGATTGGCGCAGCGCTAACATTTCTTGCGCTGTTGACTGGCGCGGTGTGGGGAAAGCCCACCTGGGGAACATGGTGGGTGTGGGATGCCCGCATCACGTCCGTGTTGATTTTGTTTTTCCTGTATCTGGGTTTGATTGCTCTACATCAAGCCTTTGAAAACCGCGACGCCGCTGCGCGCGCTTGCGCGGTGCTGGCAATTGTTGGCGCGGTGAACATCCCAATCATCTACTGGTCTGTGGAGTGGTGGTACAGCTTGCATCAGCCTGCCAGCATCAAGTTTGTCGGTGAATCAACGATTCACCCGACGATGTTGCGCCCGTTGATGGCCACGCTCAGTGGCATGTATCTGTTTTTTGGCTGGGTACTGTTGCTGTTCGTTCGCGCCGAGATTATTGAGCGAGAGAAAAATACCCGTTGGGTGCAAGCGTTGGTGAGTGGCAAGTAAGGGGGAGGTAGTAGTGGTATTTGCAAATCTTCAACAGCTTTGGCAAATGGATGGTCACGGCCCTTACGTGTGGTTCAGTTTTGCCACCAGCGCGATCGTGTTGTGCGCTCTGGTATTTGAATCGCGGCGTCGCGGTCGCAATGCGCGGGCGCTAGCGGCAGCGGCAGCCCGCCGTCGTCGGGCTGAAAATCAGTTTTAAATTAATGCTACGGAGGCTGTAATGGCCATGCACCCCCTGCGTAAACAACGCCTTGGAATCGTCGTGTTTATATTACTTGCCAGTGCGGCAGCGGCGGCGTTCTTGGGTTACGCCTTGCGAGAGAATATTAACCTGTTTTATCCGCCCGCCGATATTGTCGCGGGCAAAGCGCCGCTCGACAAAAAGATTCGCGCTGGCGGGATGGTGGAAGAGGGCTCCGTGGAGCGCGCCACTGACAGCCTGAAAGTTCGCTTTCGCGTGACGGATTACAGTGCCAGCGTAGCGGTGGCCTATGAAGGGATCTTGCCTGATCTCTTCGCCGAGGGCGAAGGCGTCGTGGTTACCGGTCGACTTGCAGAAGACGGGGTGTTTTACGCAGATGAAGTGCTGGCCAAGCACGACGAAAATTATATGCCGCCGGAAGTCAGCGAAGCCTTGGAAAAATCTGCGCAGTCACGTGCCGAGGAGGCGACAGCAGGCAAGGAGTACAGCGGCTCGTGATTATTGAACTGGGGCACTTCTCGCTCATTCTAGGTTTTGCTTTTGCGCTGCTGTTAGCGGTTGTTCCAATGTTGGGTGTCTGGCGTGGAGACCGGCGCGCAATGGCTGCCGGCGCGACCCTGGCCTGGGGGCAGTGCCTGTTCACAACGCTGGCCATAAGCGGCTTGTTTTACGCTTTTCTCAGCGATGATTTCTCCGTCAATATTGTGGCGCTGCAGTCCAACTCTCAGTTGCCAGTCGCGTATAAATTCAGTGCGCTGTGGGGTGGGCACGAGGGCTCGTTGTTATTGTGGTTGGAGATTCTGACCCTGTGGACCGTTGCCGTGGCGGTGTTTTCCAAGCAACTCCCCTTGGATATTTTGGCGAGAGTGCTGTCGGTGATGGGCATGGTTGCCATTGGCTTCTTCGGCTTTGCCTTGTTTACCTCGAACCCGTTTGCGCGCAATCTTCTGAATACGCCTGCAGATGGCCAAGACCTCAACCCCCTGCTGCAAGACCCTGGCATGGTCATTCACCCGCCGATGCTCTACATCGGCTACGTGGGCTTTTCCGTGGCGTTCGCCTTTGCCATCGCAGCCCTGCTTAGCGGACGTATGGATGCCAGCTGGGCGCGGTGGTCACGACCCTGGACCAATATCGCGTGGTTGTTCTTAACCATTGGTATCACACTGGGTAGCTGGTGGGCCTACTACGAGCTTGGCTGGGGTGGCTGGTGGTTTTGGGACCCAGTTGAAAATGCCTCTTTCATGCCTTGGTTGGTAGGCACCGCGTTGATCCACTCCTTGGCGGTCACAGAGAAGCGGGGCATCTTTAAGTCCTGGACTCTGTTACTGGCGATTTTTGCCTTCTCATTGAGTTTGCTCGGCACCTTCCTGGTCCGCTCTGGGGTGCTAACGTCGGTCCACGCCTTCGCAGCAGACCCCACCCGAGGAATGTTTATTCTCGCTTTTCTCGTTGTTGTGGTTGGCGGCTCGTTAACCCTGTATGCCTTAAAAGCGCCGTCGCAACATAGTGCCAAGCCATTCGAGTTGTTATCGCGAGAAGCGCTGCTGCTGGCTAACAATATTTTGTTGGTGGTTGCCGCATTGACCGTGCTACTTGGCACGCTGTTCCCCCTTATTATGGATTTTGCCGGCCTGGGTAAATACTCAGTGGGGCCGCCTTATTTCAATGCCTTGTTTGTACCCATTACGTGCTTGCTCGCGCTGTTGGTCGGCATTGGGCCGAGTACGCAGTGGAAACGCAGCAATACCCAGCGCTGGATGAGTGCGATGCTTGCGGCATTGCTGGCCTCAATGCTGTTGGGAGTAGCGGTGCCGTGGTTGTACGGCGGCGAATTTCATTTCGCTGCCAGTGCCGGGGCGTTGCTATTTGTATGGATTGTTGCGACGACGCTGATTAATTTGCGCGATAAGACCCGCAATGCGTCAAGTTTTGTTTCGGGCTTGCGGCGGCTGACACCGTCTTACTACGGCATGCTTGTGGCCCATCTTGGGTTGGCCTTTGCCTTGATCGGCGTGGGTATGGTGACCAGTTTTCAAGACGAGCGCGACCTGCGTATGAATGTGGGAGAGAGCACCGAAACCGCCTTTGGCTATCGGGTTGTTTTCGACGACCTTCAAGCCATTAACGGCCCTAACTATCAGGGCCAGCAGGGGCGTTTTAGTTTGTATGACGGTGACACGCTACTGGCGCAGTTAACACCTGAGAAACGCCGCTATCACGCCCGCGCATCGCAGGTGATGACCGAGGCGGCGATCGATGCCGGTGTGCTGCGCGATGTGTACATCGCGCTTGGCGAGCCCGTTGCCGAGCGTGCCTGGGCGGTCAGAATACATATTAAACCCTTTGTGCGCTGGATCTGGCTGGGGGGCATCCTTATGGCGTTGGGTGGTTTGTTAGCGATTTGCGATAAACGTTACCGGGGAAAAATTACTGGTAGCTCGAGGGGGAACGCGTGAGCAGGATTAAACTATTTTTGCCGCTTATTATCTTTTTAGTACTCGTGGCAATTTTCTTCGGCGTTCAGCGCCGAGTGCAAACCGGTGACTACAGCTCCACGGCGCTGCCATCGGCATTGCTCAATAAGCCCCTTCCGGAGTTCTCTCTGCCAACCTTGCAAGGTGAGTCGCTCAGCCGGGCTGATCTTCCCCAACAGTGGTTGCTGGTCAACGTTTGGGCAACGTGGTGTCCAACTTGTCATTATGAGCATCCCTTTTTGGTGGAGTTAGCGGAACGTGGCGTGCCAATCTTAGGCGTTGACTACAAGGATCGACGCGACCCCGCACTGAAGTGGTTGGCGGAAAAAGGCGACCCCTACTTTGCGACGTTATTTGATGAGCAGGGCACATTAGGTTTGGATTTGGGGGTGACCGGTGCGCCGGAAACCTACCTCGTCGACGCCGAGGGCATTGTGCGTTTCCGTTATCAGGGGGCACTGGATCAAGAAGTCTGGGATGAGCAGTTCGCGCCCATGCTCAGCTCACTGGAGGAAGCGTCGCCGTGAACCACCGCGTGTTGCTCGCAGTACTGCTGCTTTTGGCGTTGCCGTCTTGGGCGGTTATTGAAACCTACCAGTTCGATACCGATTTGCAGCGCCAGCGCTACAATGCCTTTATCGAAGAGCTGCGCTGCCCAAAGTGTCAAAACCAAAATTTGTCTGGTTCTGATTCGGCAATCTCTCAGGATCTTCGACGGCAGTTACATGCCATGATCATGGCCGGCAAATCAGACATTGAAATTACGCAATACATGGTTGATCGCTACGGCGACTTCATTCTGTACCGGCCGCGATTTAATGCCGCGACGGCGGTTCTTTGGCTGTTGCCGGTGGGCTTGCTGCTCGGTGGTTTAGCTATCTGGGCGATGATGGCGTCGCGGCGAGCCCGGCGCGTGCCGATCCAGCCGCTGGATGATCACGATCGTGCTGCGCTCGACTCGTTGCTCAGCGACGAAGAAAAGCCTTCTGAACGCGCTGGGGGCGATTCATGAGTCCAATTGTACTCGGTTTAATCTTGCTATTGGCGCTAGCCATGGGCCTGTGTTTGCTGGCGTTTCGTTCGCGCCGGGTGATCGGTGACGATAAAGCACAGCACCGACAAGCGCAGCGCGATTTTTATCGTCAGCGACAGCGTGAGCTACTCAAAGACCGTGAGATGGGCTTGATCAGCGAGGAGCAAATGGCGGAGCTCAACGCCGAGCTGGACAAGCAGTTGCTGGAAGAGAATGCAGAATTTACCGCTCGCGCTGGAATTTCTCGCGGGCTAGTGCTTTGGTTATCATTGCTATTGCTTCCCGCGCTTGCCCTGCCATTGTACGACTATCTTGGCTATCGGCTGGATTATCGGCTTCTCGACGTTCAGCAGCAGTTGTTTGCCGCCGATCAGCCCAGCGAAGATGATCTGCATCGTTTCGAGGCGCTGGTCGATGATATTTTAGTTCGCCGGCCTGAGAACGCGGAGTTATTGATGACGATGGCATCAATACGCCGACAGCAGGGCAATTACGCCGAGGCGGCGCAGTACTACGAGCGCCTGCTTGATTTATTTCCCCAGGATGCCGATATTCTCGCCCAGCTGGCTCAGGCGCGCTATTTGTCGGCCAACCGCGTGATTGATGCGCAGACACGCAGCCTGCTCGAGCGCTCACTGGCGGTGAATCCTCAGCAGGGCACGGCTCTGGGCGTGCTCGGTATCGACGCGTTCGCTGCCGGTGACTATCTCAACGCGATAAAATATTGGCAGCGCCTTCAGATGGGGCTCGATCCACAGACGGGCGAGGCGATGGTCATCGCCGCCGGCTTAAATGAAGCGAAGCGTTTGGCAATTGACGCTGGGTCTATTGAAGGCTTGCAGCTAAGTGTGGATATTGCACCGTCGCTTGGCAACTTCCCAAATGGCGTGCTGTTTGTGGTTGTGCGAGAGCCCAGTGGCTCGCCTATGCCGGTTGCCGCAGTGCGGATTCCAGTGCGGGCTGGCACGGCGGCCTTTCCGCTGACGGTGTATGTGACAGACAGTGACGTGATTCGCCAGGGCGCGACCCTCAGTGATTTTGATTCGCTGCGCGTTTCCGCCCACATTAGTGTTAAAGGGGTGGCGATGCGCAGCCCCGGTGACTGGGTGTCGGCAGCCGCTACTCTGAGTGGTGACGCCACGTCGCAGCCGCTCAGTCTGCTTATCGATCAGCTGCAGCCCGCCACACGTTGAATTTCTACTGATGTTGCCCGGTTCTCGGGCTATAATCGCGCTTTGCATACATCTGGTCCTATCCCAACGCAGGCACTCTGCGGATAACAACAAAGGGATAGGCAAAAAGCTTGGTTACGGTTCTTATGCGTCTGAAAAGTATCAAACTGGCGGGTTTTAAGTCTTTTGTCGACCCGACCACAGCCCATTTTCCCAGCAACCTGTCTGCGGTTGTTGGTCCAAACGGCTGTGGAAAATCCAATATTATCGACGCAGTGCGCTGGGTAATGGGGGAGAGCTCGGCAAAAAATTTGCGCGGCGAATCGATGACGGACGTCATCTTCAACGGGTCGGTTAACCGCAAGCCCGTAGGCCAAGCCTCTATCGAACTCGTGTTTGACAACACGGCGGGAAAGTTAGGCGGCGAATATGCCCGTTATAACGAAATTGCCATTCGGCGCAAAGTCACCCGCGAAGGCGCCTCAGAATACTACCTGAATGGCACCAAGTGTCGGCGCCGTGATATCACCGACATCTTTCTTGGAACCGGTCTTGGGCCGCGCAGTTATGCCATTATTGAGCAGGGTATGATTTCGCGCTTGATCGAATCTAAGCCAGAAGAACTGCGGGTGTTTATCGAAGAGGCGGCGGGTATTTCTAAGTACAAGGAGCGCCGCCGCGAAACCGAAAACCGCATGCGCAGAACGCATGAAAATCTGGAACGTTTAACAGATTTGCGCGACGAGTTAGAGCGGCAACTTCAACATTTGCAACGCCAAGCCGCCGCCGCCGAAAAATACACCGAATACAAAAAAGAAGAGCGTCTGTTGCGAGCGCAACTGCAGGTGTTGCAGTGGAAGGCGCTGGATGGCCAGGTCAGCGAGAAAGAGGCCGTGATACGCGAGCTGGAGCTGGATCGGGAAGCGGTTGTCACCGAACAAGTATCGCTGGGCACTGCCATTGAGCAGTCGCGCGACGAGCACACTCAGCTCAATGATACCTTCAATGAGGTGCAGGGGCGCTTTTACAGTATTGGCGCCGATATCGCCCGCGTAGAACAGAGTATCCAGCATCAGCAGGAGCGCCGCAGCCAATTGGACGCTGACCTGCAGCGGCTTGAAATCAACATTCAGGAGACGGCCGGGCTGCTGGACGGTGACCGCAGTAAAATTCAGTTGTGGGAAGAGGAGTTAACGGGCATCGAACCTGAGCTGGAAATCAGCCAGGCAGAAGAGGAGAGTGCCTCTGAGTCCCTGTTGGCAGCAGAAGATGCGATGCAGTCATGGCAGCAGCGCTGGGACGAGTTTAACCAGAATGCGGCGGGGCCGCGTCAACGGGCTGAAGTGGAGCAGTCTCGCATTCAGCACTTAGAGCTGAGCATGCAGCGCCTGCAGGAGCGTATTCAGAAAGCCGAAGGAGAGCGCGCCGGGCTGGCTGAAGGTGACGACGGCGATCTGGAGTTACTGCAGGAACAAGCAATAGCCTTTGAGCTCGAAGGTGAGGCCTTGCAGGAACGTCACGACCAGCTGCAACCGTCAATTAGCCAATGTCGTGAGCGCATTCGTGAAACCAGTGATGAGGTCGACCGTCAGCGCAGTGAAATGCAGCGTTTGCGTGGCCGGATGGCGTCTCTAGAGGCCTTGCAACAGGCGGCCTTAGGGCAGGGTGATAAAGCTCTGTCTGAATTGTTGCAGCAACATGGCTTGGCAGATAAGCCTATTGTCGCTGAGACCTTGCAAGTGGAAGAGCGCTGGCAGACCGCCGTCGAAACGGTACTCGGCGAGCAGCTGCAGTCGCTGTGCATCGACAGTCTGGAGGGTGTGCAGAGCCTGTTATCAGAGCTTCAAGAGGGCCAGCTCTGCGTTGTTGAGCAGGTACAAAGTGGCGACGTCGGCGTGCAGGCGGATAGCCTCGCCGCGATGGTTTCCGGCTCGCCGGCGTTGCAAGGCGTATTAGCGAATGTGAGAACGGCTGACAGTTTGGCGGACGCCCTGGCGCGTCGAAAAAGTCTTGCAGCGGGCGAGTCACTGGTGACCCCGGAGGGCTTGTGGCTGGGGAGAGATTGGCTGCGCGTTCGGCGCGGAGACACGGCGCAAGGCGGCGTATTGCAGCGCCAGGAAGAATTACAAGAACTCAAAGCCGCGATAGAAGAGGGCGAAACGGCACTAGAGGCGCTCACCGAACAGCTGGATGCAAGCCGGGAGCAGCTGAAGCAGCTGGAAGCCGATCGCGAAGCTGTGCAGCGCGAGCTTCAGCAACACAGCCGGCAGCAGAGTGAATTGCGGGCGCAGCTAAGTGCTCAGCAAGCAAAGAGCGAGCAGCAGAGCCAGCGCCGCCAACGTTTGGACAGTGATATTCACGAGTTGCGCAACCAATTTGAGATGGAGCAGGAATCGCTGGCCGATGCACGTATGACTTTGCAGGATGCCATTGAAGCGATGGAGCAAGACTCGGGTCGTCGCGAACAGCTGCTTAGCGAGCGCGACAACAACCGCTCGCAGCTCGATGCTGTTCGTCAACAGGCGCGGCAGAGCAAGGATCACGCCCACCAACTGGCGATGCGCTATCAGTCGCTGCAAACTCAGCGCGATGCCGCCCTGCAAAATATTGCCCGCACAGAGGAACAGTTAGAGCAATTGCGCGAGCGCAAAGAACAGCTCAGAGAGAACCTGGACGACAATGACTCGCCAATCGATGATTTGAAGCTGGATTTGGAAGCCCGCCTTGAGCAGCGCCTGCTTGTTGAAGAAGAGCTCAGCGCCGCGCGTCGCGCATTGGAAGAGGTAGACCAGAAGCTTCGTCAGCACGAGCAAAGACGGCACGACATCGAGCAGCGCCTGCAACAAGTCGCCAGTAAGCTCGAGGGTGCCCGGGTTGAGAATCAGGGCTTGCAGGTACGGCGCAAAGGTCTGCAGGACCAGCTTCAAGAGGCACAATTTGACCTTCAGTCGGTTCTCGAAAGCTTGCCCGATGAGGCAAGCGAAGCCGCCTGGCAGGAGCAGTTAGAGGCGGTGGGTCGACGCATTGCCCGCCTGGGGCCGATTAACCTGGCGGCGATAGAGGAATACAAGCAACAGTCAGAGCGCAAAAATTATCTGGATGCACAGAACGCCGATTTAGAGGACGCGTTGGAAACGCTTGAGAATGCCATTCGTCGTATCGACAAAGAAACGCGCAACCGCTTTAAAGAGACCTTTGACCGCGTGAACAACGGCTTGCAGGAACTGTTCCCGAAAGTGTTCGGCGGCGGTAGTGCCTATCTGGAAATGACCGGCGACGACCTACTGGATACCGGTATTTCTATCATGGCGAGGCCTCCGGGTAAGCGCAATGCGACCATTCACCTGCTCTCCGGTGGGGAAAAGGCACTCACCGCAATTGCCTTGGTATTCTCAATCTTTCAGCTTAATCCTGCGCCATTTTGTATGTTGGATGAGGTTGACGCGCCGCTGGATGACGCCAACGTTGGCCGTTACTCTCGCATGGTAAAAGAGATGTCCCGCGACGTGCAGTTTATCTACATCAGCCACAATAAAATCGCGATGGAAATGGCCGACCAACTCATGGGGGTCACCATGCATGAGCCGGGTGTCTCACGCCTTGTGTCGGTGGATTTGGAAAAAGCGGCAGAGATGATCGCTTCCTAGATATTTCGGTGCCCGCGTGGAACAATATCGCCAATTGCGACTCGAACAGGACGAAGTCCGTGTCGAGTGTGTTGAGCGGGCCGTATAACAGGCAGATAAGGGCCGAATAATGGATCTCAGCGTAAGAGATTGGTTGATTATCATAGGTGCATTGTTGGCGATAGCCGTTTTGTTAGACGGTTTTCGCCGGATGCGCAATGAGCGTAAAGACACGCTGCGGCTCGCATCGAAAAAGCGCCGCGAAGCTGAAGAAGAGCTGGTTAATCCCGAGCTTCCGGGTGAGGCAAGGGTCGTTGCGGTTCGCGAGGCGCCGAGTTTGCACCAGCGCGACGCCAGTCAAAAGCTAAGGCCGCAGGCGTCCCACGACGATGACGACGTATTGATGCGTGATTATTCCGCATCGGAAACGACACGGGGCCCTGTGGCCGAGACGCCAGAGGTGCCTGATCCAGAGCCATCGCTAGGCAAGGCATCGCCAGCTGAGCCCGCTATCGAACCGGACGAGGTATTTACTGACGAGGCGGTGTCTGCGCCGCGACGGGTAGAGCGCGAGCCTACTCCCCGCGAGCCTGAAAAAGCGGCGGCGAGTGAGCCCCAGGAACTCATCGTGCTGAATGTTGTTGCCGATGAGGAGAAACCCTATGCCGGGGCCGACTTATTGCAGGTGTTGTTGGCCTGCGACCTGCGCTATGGGCGCATGAATATTTTCCACCGTTTTGAGAAGGCCGACGGCAGTGGCGCCGAGCAGTTCAGTGTTGCGAATTTAGTCGAGCCAGGTAATTTTGACTTGGATGCAATCGACGGTTTCTCCACCCCAGGTGTGGTTTTCTTTATGAATATGCCGGGCCCCGAAGATAGCATGCAAGCCTTCGATGCCATGTTGGAAACCGCGCGTTGCTTGGTCAAAAACCTCGGTGGTGAATTGCGAGACCAAACCCACAGTGTGGCGACGAAACAAACGTTGGAGCACTACCGGCAGATCATTCGCGATTTTGAACGCCGCCAACTCACCCTGATGTAATTTCGCTACTACGGTCTTATCAATGTCCGATGCCTCTTCCCGCGCACGCTTGGAAAGCTTGCGCGAGCAACTTCACGAGCACAGTCACCGCTACTATGTGCTCGACGAACCCAGTATTCCCGATGCGGAGTATGACCGCTTGTTCCGCGAACTCCAGGAGCTGGAAGAGCAGCATCCGGAGTGGCGTAGCGACGACTCGCCAACGCGCAGGGTGGGGGGAGCACCGCTGGCAGCGTTCAGTCAGGTGCGTCATGAAACGCCAATGCTGTCGCTCGACAACGCTTTTTCAGAACAGGAGCTGCGGGATTTCGATGCGCGTATTCGCGGTCGCTTAGAAAGTGAGCGTCCGCTCGGCTATGTCTGTGAACCAAAACTCGATGGTATCGCCGTTAGCCTGTTATATGTCGACGGCGTGCTGGTTAGGGGGGCAACCCGTGGTGATGGCCAAACAGGCGAAGACATCAGTGAAAATGTCAGAACGATTCAGTCAATACCGCTGAAGCTGAAAGGGGAGAGCTGGCCCTCTGAACTGGAAGTGCGCGGCGAAATCTATATGCCCCGAGCGGGCTTTGAAAAGCTCAATACTGAGGCTCGGGAGCAGGGCAGCAAAACTTTTGTTAACCCACGCAATGCGGCGGCGGGCAGTTTGCGGCAGCTCGACAGCCGAATCACCGCCAAGCGGCCGCTGGAAATGTGCTGCTACGGTGTTGCTGTTGCCGGTGACTCGTGGTTTGAGCGCCACAGTGACGCGCTGGCGCGATTGGCCGACTGGGGGTTCCGCGTCAATGCTGAAATGGCCGTTGTTGAGGGCGTAGACGCCTGTGTGGATTATTATCATCGCTTGTTGTCGCGCCGGGATCACCTGAGTTACGACATCGACGGCATTGTTTTCAAAGTAGACGACGTCGCGCTGCAGCAAAAACTGGGCTTTGTGTCACGGGCACCGCGCTGGGCGATTGCGCACAAATTTCCGGCGCAGGAAGAAACTACCGTTCTCCGCGATGTGGAATTTCAGGTAGGCCGAACAGGTGCGGTAACCCCGGTAGCAAAATTGAAACCGGTATTTGTTGGCGGCGTAACGGTCAGCAATGCCACGCTGCATAACTTTGATGAAATTGATCGTCTCGGCGTAAAAATTGGCGATACGGTGGTTGTGCGCCGCGCCGGGGATGTTATTCCTCAGATCGTGCAGGTTGTATTGGCGCGCAGAGAGGCCAGCGTCAGAGACATTGCAGTGCCGGCGTGTTGTCCTGTTTGTAACAGCGAGCTTGAGCGGGCGCCGGGTGAGGCGGTGTTGCGCTGCACGGGTGGCCTGGTCTGTGCGGCTCAGCGCAAAGAAGCGATTAAACACTTTGCCAGCCGCAAAGCGATGGATATTGATGGCCTGGGCGATAAGTTGGTGGAACAGCTGGTAGATGCTGGGCTCATCGAGACCATGGCAGACCTGTATAAGCTGTCGCTCGATCAGCTCGTCGAGCTAGAGCGAATGGGTAAGAAGTCGGCGGAAAATTTATTGGCGGCGCTGACTGCTTCGAAAGACACCAGCTTTGCACGATTCTTGTATGCGTTGGGTATTCGCGAAGTGGGCGAGGCGACGGCGCTGAATTTAGCCCAGCATTTCCAAACACTAGACGCCCTGGCCGAGGCCTCTGAGGAGTCGCTGTTGGAGGTTGCTGATGTGGGCCCGATCGTTGCGAGTCATATACATAGCTTCTTTGCGAGTGATCACAACCGCGAGGTTATTCGCCAACTTCGCGACTGTGGTGTTTGTTGGCCCGAAGTGGTTTCTCGCAGCGATACCGATCAGCCGCTTGCCGGGCAGACTTGGGTGTTAACGGGTAACCTAGAATCGATGACGCGTAGTCAGGCCAAGGAAAAGTTGCAGACCCTGGGTGCGAAAGTGGCAGGCAGCGTGTCCTCAAAAACTGACTGTTTGGCCGCTGGGGCGAATGCCGGCTCCAAGCTGCGCAAGGCAGAGGAACTGGGGATTTCAATAATTAACGAGGCCGAGCTGCTGGCACTGTTCGACCGGGAGAAGCTTTGATGCGCTATGTTTTCTTGGTTCTCGCACTGCTGCTATCGACGGCGTGTACGACGGCGCCCCCGCGCAACCCCGGTGATATTTGCGCGATTTTTCGCGAAAAAGACGACTGGTATGACGATGCCAGCGAGGCGTCTAAACGCTGGGACTCGCCCATTCCAGTGATGATGTCGATTATGTATCAGGAATCGCGTTTCGTAGCTGACGCCAAGCCGCCACGCAAATACTGGTTGGGCTTTATTCCTGCAGGGCGTATGTCTGACGCCTACGGCTATCCTCAGGCTAAAGATGCAACCTGGGATTGGTACAAGGATAAGTCGGGCAATTGGGGCGCCGATCGCGATGACTTTGAAGATGCCATAGACTTTATTGGCTGGTACAACAATGTCAGCCGACGCACCAATGGCATCGCCAACACCGATACCTATTCATTGTATCTGGCTTACCACGAAGGCCACGGCGGCTTTAAACGCCGGACCTTTGCCGGCAAGCCTTGGTTACAGCGTGTTGCTGGCAAAGTATCGGCGCGCTCGCGCAGCTATGCTGCGCAGTTGGCACGTTGCGAAGAGGACCTTAAAAAGGGCGGTTGGTTCTTCGGTCTTTTCTAAGGTCTACCACTCGCCGGTGTTGGGCATGGATTGCCAAGGCTCTGCCGGAGGCAGCGCCTTACCCGCTTGCAGAAGCTCAATGGAAATATTGTCTGGCGATCGCACGAAGGCCATATGGCCATCGCGAGGCGGTCGGTTAATGACGACCCCGCCGTCTTGCAGCTTTTTACACAAAGCATAAATGTCGTCTACCTGGTACGCCAAGTGGCCGAAATTACGCCCGCCATCATACTTTTCAGGATCCCAGTTGTAGGTCAGCTCCAGCGTGGGGCACTTTTCCCTTTCTGCTTGTTCTTTATCTGCGCTCGCACTCAGGTAAACCAATGTGAAGCGCCCTTGCTCGCTGTCATAGCGCGCAACTTCTGTCAGGCCCAGCAGGTTGCAGTAAAAATGCATTGATGCCTCGAGGTCCGCGACCCGCACCATGGTATGTAGATACTTCATAAGTTCTGACTTCTATTCGTGGTCTATGGATGGTGATGGCTGTGCTGCGCTATCTTACCGCTAGGAGCAGAGCAGAGTGAACACAGTATCAACAAAATATCAGGCGGGGTTAGTGTGTCAAAAAGCAATTTGCTTGTTGTGTACCACAGTCAGTCGGGCAGAAATTTACGACTCGCCTACGCGGCAGCGCGTCGCGCTGAGGCGGCCGGCGCTAGCGTGCGCCTGCTTCGCGCGAGCGACGCGGGTAGCAGAGATGTCATATGGGCTGAGGCGCTGTTGTTGATCTTTCCTGAAAATTTTGGTCAGCTTCCTGGCGCATTGAAAGATTTTTTGGATAGAAGTTTCTACCCCGCCTGTGCGCGCGAACTGATTCTTCCTTACGCGGCATACTTGTGTACCGGCAATGATGGTGAAGGTGCAGTGCGAGCGCTTCAGCGCATTGCTAAAGGCATGGTATTGAAGCCGGTCGCCGAGGCGATTATTTGTAAAGGACCGCCGCAAGCTGAAGACTTTGCGGGGGTAGAGGAGCTCGCGGAAGCGATGGTGGCGGGACTGGAGATGGGTATTTATTAAAAAACTACTACTATTCACGCTAACGAATAGGTAAATCCCACATTAGACAGCTATATTCGACTATATAGACTTCATTGGGACATGATCGTGCGCGACAAAAAGTGCGTAAGGTTATGTTTAAAACAATAAGTAGCTCCTAGGAGAGTCTGTTCATGAAGATAATGCGTGTGTGCTCCATTGGTCTGGCTTCGGCGGCGATGACAGCGGGGTTAAGCCCGCTGTCGTCGGCAATTGCTGCCCCAGCGCTTGAAGAGGTACTGGTAACCGCAACCCTGCGAACCGAGAGTCTGCAAGATGTGCCGGTATCGGTTAACGCGGTCAGTGGCGAAAAAATGCAGGAAGCCGGTATCGACAAAATCGAGGATTTGCAGGCTTATGTGCCCAATTTGTCAATGTCGGAAACAGGCATTGGCACTAATATCTATATTCGGGGGATCGGGTCTGGGATCAACCCCGGTTTTGAACAGTCTGTGGGTATGTATTTTGATGGCGTTTCATATAGCCGCGCCCAGTTAACACGGGCACCCTTCCTAGATTTAGCCCGCGTCGAGGTTCTGCGTGGTCCACAAAATATTCTTTACGGGAAGAACAGTATCGCCGGCGCACTGAGTCTTATTTCTGCCCGCCCTGGAGACGAGCAGGAAGGCTCGATATCGGTTTTGTATGAACCTGATCATGGGGAAGAAGTCGTTGATTTCATTCTCTCTGGCCCATTAACCGATACCTTAGGTGCGCGTATCGCGATGCGCAAACGCTCTATGGACGGCTACATTGAAAACCTCACGCTGAACCGCGATGAGCCTGCTCGTGAAGAGAGTACTTTCCGTGCGATTCTGGATTGGGAGGCGAGCGCGGATCTGACGGCAATGCTGAAATTTGAATTGGGTAAATTCAATGTCGATGGCCGCCAAATTGAAATTGTGAACGACCAGCCCTCAACTAACCCAGCCTTTGGTGGCGCGAGCTACAGTCAAATTCTTGCCGCGCAGTTTGGTGCGGACCCCTCGGTGCTGAATACCGGTTTGGACTACAAGCGTTCCTCCAACGGGGACTACAGCAATAACCGTACGCGTAATTTTACCTTGAATGTGGATTACGCTCTGGGTGAGGGCACGCTGACATTCATCACTGCCGCATTGGAGTACGAATTTGACGAGCTCTGTGACTGCGACTTCACCGGCGCCAATGTCTTCAGCGTGCCGTTCAGCGAAGATTACGAGCAATACAGCCAGGAAATTCGCTGGGCCTCCCCGGTCGGTGAAACACTTGAGCATATCGGTGGTTTTTACTATCAAACCAGCAAGCTCGATTTCTATGACAGCATTGTGATTGACAGTTCGATTATCCCTACAGCAGTAGCACTGAGAACCGGCTCGCAGGCGGCGGGTAACTCCATTGCCAATACGACAACACCACGCTACTTCACTTCAGACGCTGAACTGTGGTCAGTGTTCTGGCAGACCACCTGGAACGTTACCGATCGCTTACGCGCCAACTTCGGCCTTCGTTATTCTGAAGAGGAAAAAGACGGCTCACGTAGCCTGACAGTTGCTGACCTGCAGGGCAACGAACGGCCGCTAGGCACAGTCGACGGTGTCTTGGATGGGGTGTTTAAAATTGAGCGACATGATTTGAAAGACACTCAAGACACTGATCAACTCGCACCGTCGATCAATGTTCAGTTTGATGCCACCGATGAAGTGATGGTGTATGCAACGGCGAGCCGTGGTTACAAGTCCGGTGGCTTTGATGCACGCTCCAATGCATCGCCCAGTGCGGCGCCAAATGCGGCCGGGAATGTGATTATCGGCTCATTTGAGTACGACGAAGAGGAAGCAACCAGCTTAGAAATCGGCGCCAAAAGTAGCTTTTGGGACGGTCGTGCTGAGCTTAACGTTGCCGTGTTCATGACCGAGTACGATGATCTCCAAGTGAGTATCTTTGACGGTATCCTCGGCTTTAATGTCGGTAATGCTGGTAAAGCGGAAACCCAAGGTATTGAGTTCGATGGCCGTATTGCGCTCACCGATGAATTGGTGATGAGTGCAGCGATCGCCTTCCTTGATTTCGAGTTCACTGAGTTTGAAAACGGTCAGTGTTTCCAGGGGCAAACTCCAGACTCGGTGGTAAATGGGGTCGCCTTCTGTGACTACAAGGGCAAGACTAACCAATACGTTGCAGACTACTCAGGCAACTTGGCTTTCAACTACACGCATAGCTTCGGCGACGCCATGGAGTTTCGTGCGGCTACTGACTTTGTCTTTACCGATGACTACAACTCGTCGCAAAACCTCGATCCTAGCCAGGAGCAAGATGGCTACGTGAAAGTGAATATGCGCTTGGCGATTGCCGATGTGAAGGACGGGTGGGAGTTGGCGCTGGTTGGTAAAAACCTGACTGACGAAGAGGTGGTGTCGTATTCCAATGACACGCCCTTGGCGAACAGCAGCTTCGGCAGCGTTAACCATTATGCGTTCATTGAAAGACCGCGCAGTGTAGCGGTTCAAGCAAGCTGGCGCTGGTAAGCACAAACTGGCTTACACCAAGGCGCTGCGTTATAGCGGCGCCTCTGCTTTTAACCTTGAGCTAAATGCTCTTCAACGATAAGCTTTCGTGACATTGCGAAGATAGTTTATTTCGTATATGTTGTCGGCGATTACATTACCTAGCGCGCAGCAATGCGACGCGGGAATCCTGGAGGGGACATTACCGGAGCATTCGCGCCGGTGGGGTCAGTCATAATAAAACAAGGCATCTGGAGGTCATATGACCTTGAATAAATCATTAGCACGTTTTCGGCGCTCGGCGCTGGCAGCGGCGGTTTCTGTAGCAGCAACACCGCTGTTTGCAGCGCCCGCTTTGGAAGAAGTTATTGTTACTGCAACACTGCGGGCAGAGAGCTTGCAGGATGTTCCGGTATCAGTGAACGCTGTGAGCGGCGACAAAATGGCTGAGGCGGGTATCGCCAAAGTTGAAGACCTGCAAGCGTACGTACCCAACCTGACAATGTCGGAGACGGGTATTGGTACAAACATTTACATTCGCGGTATCGGCTCGGGCATCAACCCGGGTTTCGAACAGTCCGTGGGTATGTATTTTGACGGTGTCAGCTACGGCCGTGCTCAGCTGACGCGCGCACCCTTTCTCGACCTGGCCCGCGTCGAAGTTCTGCGTGGCCCGCAAAATATTCTGTTTGGTAAAAACAGTATCGCTGGTGCGCTGAGCTTGATTTCTGCGCGTCCGGGACAAGAGTTTGAAGGCTCTGTGTCGGCGACATACGAGCCCGACTTCAACGAGCAAATTATTGACTTGGTATTGTCTGGCCCGTTAACGGATACCGTGGGTGCGCGTCTTGCGGTCCGTAAGCGCGATATCGACGGCCACATGGAAAACCTGACCTTGAATCGCGATGAGCCAACGCGCGACGAGGGGACCATTCGGGCAATCTTTGAGTGGGATGCGACTGAAAACTTGGTTGCCGCGTTAAAACTTGAGGCGGGTAAGTTTGATGTAGATGGTCGCCAAATTGAGATCATTAACGATCAGCCGTCGACGTCAGAAACTGGCTCATTCAACGGCCGCACCTACGGTGAGATTCTCGACCGTACGACTATTGCCGTTGGCCCGGTAACACTCGTTGACGTTGATGCTGACTCCTCGGTGTTGAATAACAAGCAAGACTTTAAGCGTTCCTCCAATGGCGACTACAGCTATAACGATACGCAGAACGTTACGCTGAATGTTGACTACTACCGTGAAGGCCATCAGTTCACCTTCATCACTGGCTTGCTGGGTTATGAAACCGAAGAGCTTTGTGACTGTGACTTTACCGGCGCCTCGGTATTCAGTGTTGGAGCAGAAGAGACCTACGACCAGTTCAGCCAGGAATTCCGCTGGGTATCACCCGTGGGCGAAACGTTTGAGTTCATTGCTGGCGGTTTTTATCAGAAGAGTGAATTGGAATTCTTCGATAGTATTCGTGTAGACAGCGATATCCTGCCCCAGCTGCTTAACGCCGCCGACTTGCAAGAAGGTGGTGCTCGTGGCGAGCGTCCGCCTTTTGATACGCAGGGAGGTCCACTGGACGACGTGACTCAGGCGCAATTGCTTGCTTTGGGTGGTCCTCAGGCTGTGGCACTGTTCCAACCTTTGTTTGATCTGGGCTTATTGGAGCTTGGTGGTATTGGTGATGCGGGTGATGAGATCAGAGATCTTGGTACACCACGTTACTTTACTACTGAAACAGAGTTGTTCTCGGCATTCCTGCAAACGACTTGGAATGTCACCGACTTGTTCCGCGCAACCTTGGGTCTGCGATACTCGCATGAAACCAAGGATGGTAGCCGCCGCCTTGACTTCGAAAATCGCGCCACTGGTGAGCGCCCGGATGTGGGTGAAATTGATACGGTTGTCGCGAAAAACTTTTCTGCAGAGCGTCACGACTTGAAAGGTTCACGAACGGAAGAGAATATTTCGCCGTCGCTGAATTTGCAGTATGACCTCAATGACGACGCCATGCTTTACGGTACCTTGTCTCGCGGCTTTAAATCTGGTGGTTATGATGCGCGTTCGAATGCGTCTCCAGACAACAACCAGATTCGCCCTCTGCAAAACCCAGACAGTGATCCGTTAATCCTTGTTGGTAGTTTTGAGTACGAAGAAGAGCAAGCGACCAGTTTAGAAATCGGTGCCAAGACGACTTTGCTCGATGGTGCTGCTGAGCTGAATATCGCCGCCTTCTACACCGAATACGATGATCTGCAGGTGAGTATCTTTGACGGCACGCTGGGCTTTAATGTCGGTAATGCCGGTGCAGCGACGACCATGGGTATCGAGCTGGATGGCCGTATTGCTCTGACTGAAAATTTGATGATGACGGGTGCTTTGGCATTCCTCGACTTCGAATTCACGGATTACGACAACGGTCAGTGCTACCAGGGGCAGCCCGCAGACAGCGTTGTTGATGGCGTTGAATACTGTAACTACAAAGGTAAGACCAACCAGTACGTCGCGGATTATTCAGGTAACTTGACCTTTGTATACACCACGATGCTGACCAGCGATATCGAGTTTCGCGGTGGCGCGGACTTCGTCTTTACTGGTGATTACAACTCATCACAGAACCTCGACCCAAGTCAGGAGCAAGATGGCTACGTGAAGACCAATCTTCGCTTAGGCTTGTCTGATGTGTCTGCTGGATGGGAAGTGGCGTTGTTAGCTAAAAACCTAACTGACGAGACAGTGATTTCTTACTCCAACGATACACCTCTGTCGAGCAATATCTTTGGTGCAGTTAGTCACTACGGCTTTGTTGAGCCGCCACGTAGTTTTGCAATCCAAGGTACGTACCGCTGGTATTGATCTAGCGATCGCACCTAATAAACGCCGCTTTATGCGGCGTTTTTTTTTGCCTTTTGTAAATGGCTGGTTTCATAATGTTCGAGAATTTTGCGGTTGTGTAAATCTGGGGATGGCATTTGAAAAATACGGATCAACTGGTTTTGGCTGCTGCGGCGAGCGCCGTTGACGAGGGGCAGGGCGGCTGGCTGTGCACGATTGCAGCGACATTTGGAGCATCGCCCAGGCCGCTCGGGGCGATGGCGTTTTTGGCCGCTGATGGTGCGTTAACAGGTTCGCTGTCGGGTGGGTGTATAGAGGATGACCTGTTAGAGAAGCTGGCATCTGGGCAACTCGCTGCGACTCACTGTGAGTTGCTGGAGTATGGTGTTAGCCCCGAGGAAAACGAGCGCTTCGGTCTGCCTTGTGGCGGCCGTATGAAAATATTCGTCGAGCCGCTTACCGCCGGTCATCTAGCGGATATTCGCCGCCTCTTGCTTGCCTTGGATGAGCGCAGGGCGGTGCGCAGACAGGTTGATTTGCAAAGCGGGGATTGGTCTCTGCAAGGTGTGGCGCACTGCCAAACGTTGAGCCTGGGCGAGACGACCTTGCAGCAGGATTTTGGCCCCCGCTTTCAGCTATTACTGGTTGGGGCCAACGAGCTGGCTCGCTGTATAGCAGAGCTCGCCTTAGCGATGGACTATCGCGTGCTCGTATGCGATCCGCGCGATGACCGGCGCCAGCGATGGTCTTTGCCTGCGGTTACGGTGTTGCCTGGTATGCCTGATGACGTGGTAGCCGAGCATGCCGCAGATGCTCATAGCATCGTCATTACCCTAACTCACGACCCGCGTATCGACGATATGGCCTTGATGCAGGCCTTGCGCGAAAACTGCTACTACGTCGGTGCTCTGGGTTCATTGCGAACGTCTGAAAAGCGCCGTCAACGCTTGCTTCAGCTCGACTTAAGCGCCGAGCAAATTGATCGTCTTCACGCTCCGGTAGGTTTGCCGATTGGCAGTAAGTCGGCGATGGAGATCGCTGTGGCGGTAATGGCAGAATTAACCCAGTTACGCAGCGGCAAGCGGGCGGCGTAATGGCCGCGTTGCCGTTACTGTTGCTGGCGGCTGGCCGCAGTCGTCGCTTTGGCGAACAGGACAAGCGATTTACGCCGCTACCCAAAGGTGGCGAGATGCTGCCGGCCTTAATCCGGCGGGCAGGTAAGGCGGGGGCGCAAGCTTTCGCGGTGCTGAGCGAGTCCGACCGCCATAATAACGTTGCGGCAAAGCTCGATGCGCCGTGTTTCTATGCACGCCGAGCGGAAGAAGGCATGGGCTTCTCCTTGGCCGAGGGCATGCGCGCGTTGTTGCAGCACCTCGGCTGCACGGAGGAACAGTTGCGCTCTCACACGCTGCCGTCAAGCCTGCCTGAGGCCGTATTAATCATGCCAGCGGATTTGCCGCTGCTGCGAATTACCACAATTTCTCAGCTTATTAATGCTGCCTGTGCGGACGATATTGTCGTGCCGCGCTGTCAGGGGCGGGCCGGTCACCCTGTGGCCTTTGGCAGAAAATATTGGCCGGCGCTATGTGCGGTAATCGGTACGCAGGGGGGGAAGGGAGTAATCCAAGACCCGGCGTCGACGCGTCGGTTTGTCGATGTCAGCGACCCAGGTATTTACAGCGACGTCGATACGCCAGAGCAATTGCTGGCGTTGGCTCCTCACTTCACGCCGCCGTGATCAATATTCGGTAAAAGGTCTATGAAGGCCCGCGATGCATTCGACAGACTGCGGTTGCGGTGGTGTACGCAGCCCAGGGTGCGACTCAGTTGCATGTTCTTCAGTTTCAGGGCGGTAACACTGTCATCTAGAAGGGTTTGCGGCAGGATGCTCCAACCTAACCCGATGCTCACCATGACCTTGATGGTCTCAAGGTAGTTGGTGGACATACCAATATTCATTTCCAGCCCGGCCTCATCGAACAGACGTTTGATAATTTGCCCGGTATAGGTGTTCAGTCCGGGTGGCAGGGCGGTGTGCTGGCTCAACATCTCGGCGGTAACCACGCCGGCATCACTCAGTGGGTGGTCGTTGGCGACTGCCACGGTGAGTTGGTCTTGCCACACCGGGAGGAAGCTTAGATGTTCCTCCTGGCTAGGAGATAGGGTGATCACTGCCAAGTCCATCTCGCCATGGAGTATGCGGTGGTGGGCCTGTTCTGAATCCATAAAATCAATATCCAGTTGGACGTCTGGGTATCGTTGACTGAATTCCCTCAACACCGGCGGCAGGCGGTGTAGCCCAATGTGGTGGCTGATGCCCATGGATAGGCGGCCGGATACGCTGCCGCGAAGGTCGTCTATGCGTCGGCGGGCTTCGCGGATGTCTTGAAGAATGCGCTGCGCCTCCGGCAGCAGTGCGCGACCAGCTTCGGTAAGGTGAATATGCCGGCCAATGCGATCAAATAGCTTGGCATTGAGCTGCTTTTCCAGTGTGGCAATGCGCTTGCTGATAGCTGGCTGGGTCAGGTGGAGCTGCTCGGCCGCGCCTGAGAATGAACGGCATTCGGCAACGCATAGAAACGCTTGTAGTGATTGTGTGTCCATGGGATTAAGTTTATTCATTCCTTTTTGGAATTGAAATAATAAAAAATATGAATTTGTTTTATTTTGCGTGTCTGCGTAAAATTGCCGGCAATGAGAGAAGACTGGGGGATCATTCATGGCTTCACAAACGCTTTACGACAAATTATGGGCCGCGCATCTGGTAAAAGAGCGCGATGACGGTACGGCCTTGATCTACATTGATCGCCAGCTTGTCCACGAGGTGACATCGCCTCAAGCATTTGAAGGTCTTAGGCTTGCTGGGCGTCAGCCCTGGCGCGTGAGTGCCAATATCGCAACACCGGATCACAATGTGCCCACAGTCCTTGCTGAGCGCAGTGCGGGTGTGAGCGGTATTCAAGATGAAATATCGCGTATCCAGGTTCAAACACTCGATGATAACTGCGACGAGTTCGGGATCACTGAGTTCTCGATCAACGATGAGCGGCAGGGGATTGTTCATGTTGTCGGCCCAGAGCAGGGGGCAACGCTGCCGGGTATGACTGTGGTCTGCGGTGACTCGCATACCGCAACCCACGGCGCGCTGGGCGCGCTGGCCCACGGTATTGGTACCTCTGAGGTCGAACATGTGTTGGCGACCCAGTGCCTTATCCAGAAGAAGAGCAAAAACATGTTGGTTCGCATCGATGGCAAACTCGGTGCGGGTGTCACAGCCAAAGATGTCGTGCTTGCCGTAATTGGGAAAATCGGCACTGCTGGCGGCACAGGATATGCCATTGAATTTGGCGGGCAAGTGATCCGCGACATGTCGATGGAAGGCCGCATGACCATTTGCAATATGGCCATAGAGGCCGGTGCGCGTGTGGGTATGGTTGCCGTGGACGAAACGACCATCAACTATGTGAAAGGCCGGCCGTTTGCCCCCAATGAGCAAGAGTGGGAGCAGGCGGTAAGTTACTGGCAAACGCTGCACAGTGACCCCGATGCTCATTTTGACGCGGTGGTTGAACTTGATGGCAGCAGTATCGAGCCACAAGTGACCTGGGGTACCAGCCCGGAGATGGTGGCGGCGGTCGGTGCGGTAGTCCCCGCTCCCAATGACTTTAGCGACCCTGTCAAGCGCAGTGCTTGTGAGCGGGCGTTAACGTATATGGGACTTAGCGCGGGGCAAGCCATTACCGATATCACGCTCGACCGGGTGTTTATCGGTTCCTGTACCAACTCTCGTATTGAAGATCTTCGCGAGGCGGCGGCGGTAGTGAAAGGCAAAAAAGTGGCCGAGAGTTTGAAAGAAGCGCTGGTTGTTCCCGGTTCAGGCCTAGTCAAAAAACAAGCCGAAGCAGAGGGATTGGATAAAATCTTTACTGAGGCGGGGCTGCAGTGGCGTGAGCCAGGTTGCTCTATGTGTTTGGCGATGAACGCCGATAAGCTCGGGGCGGGTGAGCACTGTGCCTCAACGTCTAACCGAAATTTTGAGGGGCGTCAGGGCTTTGGTGGTCGAACGCATTTGGTGAGTCCGGCGATGGCGGCAGCAGCGGCGATTGCAGGGCATTTCGTCGACGTGCGCGAGTGGATATAAGGAGCAAACAATGAAAGCGTTTACCCAATTAGACGGACTCGCGGCGCCAATGGATCGCGCGAATGTCGACACGGATATGATCATTCCGAAGCAGTTCCTGAAGTCGATTAAGCGCAGTGGCTTTGGGCCAAATTTGTTCGACGAGCTGCGTTACCTGGACGAAGGGCGCCCGGGCGAAGACTGCAGTCAGCGCCCGATCAACCCAGAATTTCCGCTCAATCACGCTCGTTACCAGGGTGCCTCAGTGTTGTTGGCGAGGGAAAATTTTGGTTGCGGTTCAAGCCGCGAGCACGCCCCCTGGGCATTGGAGGATTACGGCTTTCGTTGCGTTATCGCGCCGAGTTTTGCCGATATCTTTTTTAACAACTGCTTTAAAAATGGCATCTTGCCGATAGTGCTGCCGGCAGATGTTGTCGAGAATTTGTTCAGCGAAATGTACAGCTCAGAGGGCTATCGCTTGTTGGTTGACCTGCCCGCGCAGACGATTACCACACCGGCCGGTGACGTCATAAACTTCGACGTTGATGCCTTTCGCAAGCACTGCCTGATCAATGGTCTGGATGATATCGGCTTAACCCTGCAGGATGCCGATGCTATCCGCGATTTTGAGAAAAACTGGCAGCAAAAATCTCCTTGGTTGTTCCGCGAGCATCGCGCGTAAACACACTGACAAACTACATACGGGAATAGAAACGTGTCTGAACAAACTGCTCGCAAAGTATTGATGTTGGCCGGTGATGGTATCGGCCCGGAAATTATGGCCGAAGCCCGCAAGGTCTTGGAAGCGATCAATAACTCTCACCAACTCAATTTGTCGCTAGACGATGCGCTGCTTGGCGGCGCCGCTATCGACGCGGTAGGCAAGGCACTGCCGGATGAAACCTTCGAGAAATGCCAGGCTGCTGACGCCATTTTGCTGGGTGCTGTAGGTGGGCCAAAGTGGGATCAGTTGCCCCCCGCAGAGCGTCCAGAAAAGGGTGGTCTGCTAGAGATTCGCAAGCGCTTGGATTTGTTTGGCAATTTGCGTCCTGCCATTCTTTATCCGCAGTTAGCCGATGCGTCTTCGTTAAAGCCGGAACTGGTTGCCGGTTTGGATATATTAATTGTGCGCGAGTTGACTGGCGGTATTTACTTTGGCCAACCACGCGGCATTCGCGAGCTCGAAAATGGTGAGCGCGAAGGCTACAACACTTACGTTTACAACGAGTCGCAAATCCGCCGGATCGCCAAGGTGGCCTTTGAGTTGGCGCAAAAACGCGGAGGTCGTCTGTGCAGTGTCGACAAGGCCAACGTGCTGGAAGTGACCATGCTGTGGCGTGAAGTCGTCGACGAGATGGCAAAAGATTATCCGGACGTCGAGCTCAGTCATATGTATGTGGATAACGCCGCCATGCAGTTGGTGCGTGCGCCGAAGCAATTTGACGTTGTCGTTACCGGCAATATGTTTGGTGATATTCTCTCTGACGCCGCAGCGATGTTGACCGGGTCAATTGGCATGCTGCCCTCGGCGTCACTGGATGTGAATGGCCGCGGCATGTATGAGCCCTGCCACGGCAGTGCGCCCGATATCGCCGGGCAGGGTATTGCGAATCCGCTGGCGACCATTCTGTCGGTGGCAATGATGTTGCGCTACTCCCTGTCTGAGCCCGATGCTGCGCAGTGCATTGAAGACGCGGTAAGCCGTGTATTGGATAAAGGGCTGCGTACCGCAGATATCTACTCTGAAGGCTGCCAGAAAGTTGGTACAGCGCAGATGGGCGATGCCGTTTTGGCCGCTTTATCAGAAGTGTAAACACTCATCGTTGGCCGCTTGCGGCGGCTAATGGGGCACCCGCCAGTGAGTTGGCTGGTCGCCATGTAGGAAAGGAGGAATGAGTAATGAAAGTAGGTTTTGTTGGTTGGAGAGGCATGGTCGGCTCAGTATTGATGGGTCGCATGCTCGAAGAAAACGACTTTGACGGTATCGAACCACAATTTTTTACCACCTCAAATGTCGGTGGGCAGGGCCCGGACATCGGTCGCGATATCGCGCCCTTGAAGGATGCGCACGACATCACTGAACTCGCTGCCATGGACGCCATTATTTCCTGTCAGGGTGGTGATTACACGAAGGCGGTATTCGCCGATTTGCGCGCCAGCGGTTGGCAAGGCTACTGGATTGATGCGGCATCATCACTGCGTATGAGCGATGACGCCATCATCGTACTGGATCCGGTTAACCTCGATGTGGTTAAGCAGGGGTTGCAGCGTGGCGTTAAAAACTACATTGGCGGCAACTGCACGGTAAGTTTGATGCTCATGGCCGTTGGCGGTCTGTTCCGCGAGGGCATGGTTGAGTGGGTGAGTGCGCAAACCTACCAGGCGGCCAGCGGCGCCGGTGCCAAAAATATGCGTGAGCTGATCTCGCAGATGGGGAGTATTCGCGACGCGGTGGCGCCGGAGTTGGCTGATGCACGCAGTAATATCCTGGATATTGATCGTAAGGTCGCCGAGGCAATGCGCAGTGATGCTTTCCCCACACAGGAGTTTGGTCATGCGTTGGCCGGCAGCCTGTTGCCTTGGATTGACACCCAGCTTGAGAACGGTCAAAGCCGTGAAGAGTGGAAAGGTCAGGCTGAGACAAACAAAATTCTGGGTCGCGACGACTCGCCGATTGCGATTGACGGCAACTGTGTGCGCGTCGGTGCTATGCGCTGCCACAGCCAGGCATTAACCATCAAGTTGAACAAAAATGTACCAATGGATGACATTGAGTCCATCCTTGCTAGCGCCAATGACTGGGTCGATGTGGTTCCCAACGAGCGCAATGCAACACTTGAGCGGCTGACCCCAACGGCGGTGACCGGTACATTGGGCGTACCCGTTGGCCGTTTGCGAAAACTGAATATGGGCGAGCAATACCTCTCAGCTTTCACGGTTGGCGATCAATTGCTGTGGGGCGCTGCTGAGCCTTTGCGCCGGATGTTGCGCATTATCCGAGGTGATATTGCCTAATGACCCACTATGCCATTTTTGCCGCCGATAGCCTGGAGGGAAAGCACCTGCTCGAAGCGCTCGGTGAGTGGGAAGCTGCGCCATCAACGCTGCGACTATACAGCGCTGCTGCTTATGACGCTGAGCCGGCAATGTATCGTGGACGTCCGCTGGATTTTCGGCCTCTGGAAGAGGTGGATTTCAGCGCTGTGGACGTTGCGGTATTTATGCCTGGCAAGCCCTTGCCGCAGTTGGTTGATGCCGCAGAGTGTGCGGGCTGCGTGGTCGTTGATGCCGCCAATGTGTTGTCTCAGCGCGGTGACGTGCCCGTATTTTGTGCAGGCAGCGACTTGGCTGATGGGGCAAAAATTGTCGCGATTGCCGATGCGGTGAGTAGCCATGTGTACGCTTTGCTTGCGCAGCTGCCGACACCGCAGCGTATCGACTTGGCGGTCGCGCAACCCGTGTCGAGTGCGGGCAGCAATGGTGTTGAGACCCTCGCGGCAGAAACGGCGCGCCTGCTGAATGCACAGTCGCTTGAGTCCAGTCAGCTGCCAGCACAGATAGCCTTTAATGTTTTGCCGCTAACTGCCGATAATAGTGCAGATATTGAGCACAATCTGGCTACCCTGTTGACACAGGAGCGGGGTGAAATCGCGCAGGTTCACTGTCAGGCTGTGTTGGCGCCGGTGTTTTACGGCCATTGCACGTTGCTGCGAGCGGAGTTTCGTGACGCCGTGGCTGCCGCGCAATGGCGTGAGCAGTTGCTGGCAAGCGACGGGTTCCGCTTGCGTGATGGCAGCGCGGAAGCACTGGCGAGTCCGGCGGGTCTGCAGGGTAGTGAAACGATAGATATTGCTGAGTGGGCTGTCGATCGTCGCGACGAACGTGTTTTGCGCGCGACGATTGTGGCAGACAATTTGCGTAAAGGTGCCGCACTTAACATTATTGAAGCGCTTAAAATCTTGATAAAAACCGACACATAGCTAATATTTACGCTTACTATCGAAGAATAATTCTAGATAACAACGCCTGTAGTTTGCGGTCCACACTGCGAAGCTATTCGATATTCACGCCGCGCTGCGCCTCGTTTCGAGATTGACAGACGCGGTGCAGCAACGAGACGGTGGAAATATGAGCAAGAGTCTGGCCCGTGTAGCAGTATTGGTGGGCGCCATTCAAAGTGGTTTTGTGAGTGCACTTGGGGTAGGGGACATCGCCCTGGCGTCTTCGCTGAACCAGCCGTTCAAGGCCTTTATTCCGTTGCGCGAGGCCGAGGGTTTGGAAGCCGCTCAGTTGCGCGTTGATCTTGCTGACGCGTCGGCCTTCGACAATGCAGGCATTGATCGCACACAATTTCTCAATAGTTTGGACTTTATTGTCGAGGTGGGCGAAAACGGCCGCGGCCGAATTATTGTCACCACAATCCAGCCCGTTGTTGAACCCTATTTAGATTTTATTATAGAAGTTCGCTGGCCGAACGGTCGTATGCTCCGTGAATACACGGTGCTGTTGGATTTGCCTGTTTTTGAATCTGATCTTGCCCCTACCCAGGCTGCACGGGTGCCGGCGTCCAATATCTCGCCGTCACGGGCGCAGCCGTCTTCCCCGGTTACTGAGCGCGAACCTGGTGGCTCGCGCGGTAGCGTTAGCGTGGCGCCACCGGTTCCGGTGTCGTCAGTTCAAGATGATTCGGCAAAAACCCTGCAGCCGCGGCCGCTAGAAAAAAAGACCGCGTTGCCGTCGAGTGATCAAGACGGGCAATACCGAGTGCAACATCACGATACGATGTGGCAGGTGGCGGCAAAGCTTCGCCCTAGCGCCTTTGTAACAACCGAACAAACCATGATCGCGCTGCTGCGCAAAAATCCCGAGGCCTTCATTGGCAATAATATCAACCGCGTTAAGTCGGGTTACGTTCTCGAGGTCCCCAGTGAGGATGAGATTAACGCACTCGATCATGAAACAGCGCTTAAGACGATTAGGCAGCAAGCGAAAGATTGGCGCCAACGCCGGACTTCCAGCGCGGTTTCCGCAGAGACGGGTGCTGCGTCCGAGCAAAAGGCGCCTCAACTCGACGCAACAAAAAAGGCAGAACAAGCACCGGTTGATGCCGCGACCAGTGATGACGTGCGCTTCAGTATTGGTAGTGCGGGTGACACCGCGTCCAGTGAAGAGGTTGATGAGCTGCGTCGCCGACTGGTCGAAGAGCAAGAAGTGCTTGAGAAAGTACAGCTTGAGAATGCCTCCATGGCGAGCCGTGTGCGAGAGATGGAGAAGCAAGTTGATACCTTGCAAAAGCTGATTGCACTGAAAAACCGCGAGCTTGCCGCGCTGCAGGCTGGCTTGGCGGCCAATTCTGCCGACGCGGCAGAGGAAGCTAACGCCATCGCAGCTGAAATTGCCGAGGTGGAAGCCAGCCTCGAGGAAGATCAGCGCGCCTTGGAAGAGCGCGAAGCTGAGATTACTGCGGCGGCGCGCAATGCCCTTGACGCGACTGCCCTGAATACGAATGAAGAGGGCGGTGATGGCGAGCCCGCTTCTGACGCCCCCGAAGTAGCGAGCCAAGCCGCAGAGTCCGTCTCCCCAATGCCTGCTGAACAGAAGCGCTCGCCAGCGCCAGCCGAGACGCCGTGGTACCTAGTACCGCTATATCAATACGCAGCGGCAGGGCTGGGGGTATTGCTGCTGCTTCTAATACTGGTGCGTCGCCGATCTGCCGCCAACGATGATGCAGAGCCTCAGATCGAGCCACCACTCGCCGATGCCGGTGCGCTCAATAACCTGGATGCGCCCGCGGCTGAGGAATTAGCGCCTGCCGATGAGTTCGATGAGCCGAGCATTGAGGCTGACGCCGCGGCCGAAGAGGTTGCCGGTGATTTCGATTTCGACAGTTTAGATGATGACTTTTCTGAGCAGCCCAGCAGCGAATCAGCAGAAGATTCGGTGGAGGAGGCGGTTCAGCCGCAGACCGGCGACGCGATTTCAGAGGCTGAAATTTATGTGGCTTATGGTCGTTACGATCAGGCGGCGAGCTTACTGAAGAGCGCTATCGCCAATGAGCCGGAAAACACTGAGCTGCGTGTTAAGTTGCTTGATATCTATCTGGATACGCGCGACCGAGAGGCATTCCTCGAGGCCTATCAGCAGCTAGAGATGCACGGCGATGCCGATGCGCTGGCGCGTGTTAAAGAGTCGATGTCCGCTATCGAAGGTGTTAGCGGTTGGTTGAGTGAGGAGCCGACGTCAGCGGTGACCGAAGAGCTGGAGTCTCTCGATAACCTAGATGAAGAGCTGGCCTTCCTGGATGGAGAAGATCACCGCGAGGATGATGACAGCGAGGCCGAACCAGCCCTTGGCGACGAGGCGGACGCCACGCTGATGCCAGAAACTGATCCGGATTCGGCAGCTGGTGCTGAGGAGCTCTCTCTGGGTGATGATTCCAGCGCTGGCAGCGAAGCGGCAGTCGACGAGCCGGTTTTGGGAGGGCTCGAGGACTTTGATTTTGGTTCCGATGATAGCCTCGACGTCGATGGTGGTGACGAGTTGGCATTGGACGCATTAGCGACAGAAGGTAGCGACCTTGAGTTAGACGACGGTAGCTTTAATGCCTTGGAAGAGCTTGGTGAGTCTGATCTAGACCTGAGAGAGTTATCCGTTGGCGATGACGCTGTTGCAGAGAGCGACACTATTGTTGAAGGTGATGATCTAGGGGCAGACCTCAGCGACTTTGACTTTAGTTTAGAAGACAGCGATCTCGGTGAGTCAATATTGAGCACTGATGATAGCGAGCCCCAACCGGAGGTGGCGGCTGAGGAGTTGTCTGATCTGGATGATCTCGACGCCGCATTGGCGGACCTGGATGCCGAGGTAGAGGGTTTGTCACTGGCCGAGGATGCGGGCGCGGATACCGAGGACCAGGCCATTGAAGCCTTGGTCGATGCCGCCGATGCCGATGCTGATCAGGAGCCGCTAACGTCAACCGATGGCGTGGCGCTCGACGAAGCTCAGGGTGACGCCGACGAGGTCGGTGCGCTGAATTTGGATGACTTGGTTTTTGATGAATTCTCTGCTGATTCGGCCGAGGAGGACATGCCTGAGTTGTCAGACAGTGATGATATTGCGAACAAGCTGGATCTCGCCCGCGCGTTTATCGACATGGGCGACGAAGACGGTGCCCGGGATATTATTAATGAAGTGCTGGAGGCGGGTAGCGACGAACAGAAAGCGGCAGCCCAGGCATTAATGGAGCAGTTGAAGTAACATTGAGCACGCCTAGTTTCGAGCCGCAAGCATTCGAGCGCGCCGATACCGAAACGCTACCTGAAGGAACGCGCATAGCTATGGCGCTGGAATATCAAGGTGGCGCCTATCGGGGTTGGCAGAGCCAGGACAAGCCAAAGGTTGCAACCATTCAAGACGCGTTGGAGTCGGCCCTGTCTTCCGTTGCGGCTAGCCCGGTAACCTTGATTTGTGCGGGTAGGACCGATGCAGGCGTTCACGCCAGTCATCAAGTCGTTCATTTCGATGCCCCGGTGGGGCGCAGTGTAAAGGCGTGGCACGCGGGCTGTAATGCCTTGCTTCCCAAGGATATCGCCGTGCGCTGGGTGCGCCCTGTAGCCGGTGATTTTCATGCCCGTTTCTCCGCAACTGCACGCCGTTATCGCTATGTTATTTTGAATCAGCTGCGGCGTTCAGCGCACTTAGTGGGCGGCGTTACCCATATCGATGTGCCACTGGACGAAGCCTTGATGCATCGAGAGGCGCAAGTGTTAGTGGGTGAACAGGATTTTAGCGCTTTTCGCGCGGCGTCTTGCCAGTCCCAGAGCCCGATGCGCAATATTCATTACGTCAACGTGAGCCGTCATGGCCGTTACGTGGTGATAGATATTCAGGGCAATGCCTTTCTTCACCACATGGTGCGCAATATCGCCGGTGTCCTGGTGGCGGTAGGAAGTGGGGCGCAGCCCGCTGGTTGGACCGCACAAGTGCTTGCCAGTCGAGATCGCAGTCAAGGGGGCGTCACGGCTAAACCCCACGGCCTGTATCTTGTAGATGTGAATTACCCTTCCGAGTTTGATCTCCCACAGCTATCGCCAGGGCCGGAATTTATCCGCTCATTCGGTGCTGAATTTGCGGCAGACAGGCCGTAAATTTGCTAGTATTTCCAGCCTTTAATAGCTTGGCTGAATCTGAGTGTTTCGAACCCGCGTAAAAATTTGTGGCATTCGCCGGCTGGAAGATGCGCAAGCCGCAGTCAACGCCGGTGCGGACGCGCTGGGCTTTGTTTTTTATGAAAAGAGTCCGCGGTCAGTGAGCCCTGAACAGGCTGCTGACATCATTGCGCAACTGCCCGCCTTTGTTACTAGCGTTGGTTTGTTTGTCGACGCACCGATCGAGGTATTGCGAGATACCTTGGCCGCATGCCCACTCGACCTTGTGCAGTTTCATGGCAATGAGTCGCCTGAGTTCTGCGAATCGCTGGAACATCCCTATATGCGTGCACTGCGAATGCGAGAAGGGATGGACGTGAGTGGTGTTGCCTCAAGTTACAGCGGCGCCCGGGCCATTCTGCTCGACAGCTACAAGCCGGGTGTTCCAGGTGGCACGGGCGAGGTCTTCGACTGGCAAAAGATTCCGGAGCAAAGGGCATTTCCGCTGTTGTTAGCCGGTGGCTTGAACAGTGAAAATGTCGGCGCGGCGATTGCGAGTTGTCGTCCTTGGGCAGTGGATGTCAGTGGCGGAGTGGAAAGTGCGCCCGGTGTTAAGTGCGCCGGGCGTATTCGGCAGTTTTTTCAAGCGGTCGCAGAAGCAGACCGACGGGAGTATTGAGTGAGTAAGCAGCACGAACACGTTGATTTTAGCCAGTTCCCCAACGCGGAGGGGCATTTTGGCCCTTATGGTGGCCGATTTGTGTCGGAAACGCTGATTTTCGCCTTGGATGAACTTGCTGAGAATTACCAGCGCTTGAGCCAGGACCCTGAGTTTCGGGCAGAGTTTGATCGCGATCTTGCCTACTACGTAGGCCGACCATCGCCGCTGTATCACGCTGAGCGCTGGTCTCGCGAAGTAGGCGGGGCGCAAATCTACCTGAAACGTGAGGACCTAAACCACACCGGGGCTCACAAAGTTAACAACACTATCGGGCAGGCCCTGCTCGCAAAGTACATGGGCAAAAAGCGCGTGATTGCTGAAACTGGCGCCGGCCAGCACGGTGTTGCCTCGGCGACCGTTGCGGCCCGACTGGGTATGGAATGCCAGGTCTTTATGGGCGAAGAGGATATTCGTCGGCAGGCGCTGAATGTATATCGGATGAAATTACTCGGTGCCGAAGTGATCTCGGTTAAATCGGGTTCACGCACGCTCAAAGATGCGATGAACGAAGCGATGCGCGACTGGGTTACCAATGTAGATGATACTTTCTACATTATCGGTACGGCGGCTGGTCCGCATCCCTATCCGATGCTGGTTCGTGATTTCCAATCGGTAATTGGTCGCGAAGCGCGTGAGCAACACCTGGAGCAGACGGGCAAACTACCCGATGCCCTGGTGGCCTGTGTCGGCGGTGGCTCGAATGCGATTGGTTTGTTCCACCCCTTCCTCGATGATGAATCCGTGGCAATGTACGGTGTAGAGGCGGGTGGGCACGGTGTTGCCACCGGTGAGCACGCCGCGCCGCTCAGCGATGGTACCCCCGGGGTATTACACGGCAACCGCACCTATCTGATGCAGGATGAGGCGGGACAGATTATTCATACGCACTCGGTATCAGCGGGTTTGGATTACCCCGGTGTTGGCCCCGAGCATTCATGGTTGAAAGACATTGGCCGTGTTAACTACGTGGCGATTAATGACGATGAAGCGCTTGATGCCTTCCGTAAGCTCACCCTGGTTGAAGGTATTATGCCTGCACTAGAGTCCAGCCACGCCATCGCTTACGCGGAGAAGTTGGCCGCAACAATGCGCCCAGATCAAAGCATTGTTGTGAATTTATCCGGGCGCGGAGACAAGGATATTCATACGGTAGCCGGCATTGACGGTATTGGAATTGATTGACGGGGAAGGACATTGAGTCGTCTAGCGAAAGTATTTGAACAACTTGCCGAGCGCGGTGCTAAAGCCCTGGTGCCGTATATTGTTGCGGGTGATCCTGCGCCGAAGCATACGGTCTCGCTGATGCATGCGCTGGTCGACAGCGGTGCAGACATTATTGAGCTGGGGGTGCCATTTTCAGACCCCATGGCTGAGGGGCCAACCATTCAGCTGGCTCACGAGCGCGCGTTGGAACATCATGTGTCGCTCTCCCAAGTATTGGACATGGTGGCCGAGTTTCGCCAAACCAACGCGGATACCCCAGTGGTGTTGATGGGCTACACCAACCCGGTTGAGCACATGGGCTACTCGCATTTTGCTGAGCGCGCCAAGCAGGCAGGCGTCGATGGGCTGCTCACCGTCGACATGCCCCCTGAAGAAGCCGGGGAAACCAGTCGATTGTTGCGTGACGCCGGTATGGATAACATCTTTTTGCTGGCGCCAACGAGTAGTGATCAGCGCGTTGCGAAAGTGGCCGCTTTGGCGAGTGGTTACCTGTATTGCGTGTCGTTAAAGGGCGTCACCGGCGCGGGTCACTTGGACATAGACAGTGTGCGTGAACAAATGCAGCGCATTCGCCAGCATAGCGACCTGCCGGTAACCGTTGGTTTCGGTATCAAAGACGGTGAGTCTGCGTCGGCGATTGCGCCTTTGTGTGAGGGCGTTGTGGTCGGTAGTGCACTGGTAGACCGTCTTGCCAAATGGGATAACGCTGCAGATACTGACAAACAAATAGCGGAGGCGGTGTCACTGATCGCCGATATTCGCAAAGCCATTGATGCGGTAGCCGACGCTTGAAGCGGCGCCACAGTAAAAACTAAAAGCAGATAACAGACAGGAAATAACAATGAGCTGGGTTGATAAAATTCTGCCCTCAGGGGTGCGCCGTTCAGATCCTTCGGAAAAACGGAAGTCGGGTGGTGTTGTTCCAGAAGGGCTGTGGAAGAAGTGCGTAAAATGTGAGGCGGTGTTATACCGGCCTGAGCTTGAAGAAAATCAGGATGTATGTCCGAAGTGCGACCACCATATGCGCATTGGGGCCCGACGTCGGATTGCACTGTTTTTGGACGAGCAGGGTCGCGAAGAGATTCTCAGCGGCATCGAGCCTGTTGACCGCCTGAAATTCAAAGACAAGAAAAAGTACAAAGACCGCCTCGCTGCGGCACAAAAAAGCACGGGCGAAAAAGATGCTCTCATCGCCTACAAAGGCACAGTTAAAGACGTACCTGTCGTGACGGTGGCCTTCGAGTTTAATTTCCACGGCGGCTCGATGGGCTCGGCAGTGGGGGAGAAATTCACCCAGGCTGCGAATATCGCCCTGCAAGAGCGTCGTCCGTTGGTGTGCTTTTCCGCATCTGGCGGAGCGCGCATGCAGGAAGCACTGATTTCTTTAATGCAAATGGCGAAGACCAGTGCCGTACTTGAGCGCCTCAAGCAAAATGGCGTGCCCTATATCTCGGTAATGACCGATCCGATTTATGGCGGCGTCTCCGCCAGTTTGGCGCTGCTTGGCGACATCAATGTGGCAGAGCCTGGTGCTCGCGCTGGGTTTGCTGGACCGAACATCATCGAGCAGACCATTCGTCAAAAACTCCCGCCAGGCTTCCAGCGCAGCGAGTTTTTGCTGGAGCATGGCGCCATAGATATGATTGTTCGTCGTGCAGATATGCGCGATACCCTTGCCAGAGTGCTGGGTAACCTCACTTTCTACCAAAACTAGACAAGGTAAGCGCCCCATGCGGTTTGTGCAATTGCAAGATTGGTTGCAATGGATGGAGGCGCAGCACCCTCGCCAGATCGACCTCGGCCTAGACCGTGTCTCAGCGGTCTTTCAGGAAATGAATCTCGCGCTGACCATGCCTGTGATCACCGTTGCTGGTACCAACGGCAAAGGCTCCTGTGTGGCAGTGTTGTCGGCAATTTTGGAAGCAGAAGGGTACCGAGTAGGGGCCTATACCTCACCGCATATACTGCGCTACAACGAGCGGGTTCGTATTGATGGCGAAGAGGTGGCAGATGCCGCCCTTGTACGAGTTTTCGATAAAGTCGATCGGGCTCGCGGCTCAATGCCGCTGAGCTTCTTTGAATTTGGCACCCTGGCTGCGCTGCAGCTTTTCTCCGATGCTCAGCTTGATGTCCTGATTCTTGAGGTTGGCTTAGGAGGGCGCTTGGATGCCGTCAATATTGTCGATGCCGACCTCGCCTTGATCAGTTCTGTGGATCTCGATCACGAGGCATGGCTGGGTAATGACAGAGAAACCATTGCTCGCGAGAAAGCCGGCATTGCCAGGGCGAACACGCCGTTGATCTTCGGTGATCCTCGCAGCAGTGCGGCGGTCGTCGATATTGCGCAGCAACTTGATGCGCCGCTCTATGCTCGGGGCAGTGAGTTTTCCTTCGAAGAGGGCGCAGATTGCTGGCATTGGCGGGGGCAGCGGCGAGATGGCTCTGAGCGCTCGTTGCAGTCACTACCGCTACCGCCGGTGATGTTGGACAACGCGGCGGCAGTCCTGCAAGCTGTTTGTCTGTTTGAACTACCAGTCAGTGAAACGGCGATTCGAGAGGGCTTGGCGCAGGTTCAAATCGCTGCCCGTGGGGAGGTACTTCCCTTGCGTGAGCATGGTTTGCTGCTTGATGTTGCCCACAACCCAGCGGCCCTGTCGCGGTTGGCCAAGCAGTTGGCCGACATGCCCAACAGTGGCAAATGCACAGCTGTGCTGGCGGTGATGGAAGATAAAAAAATAGCGGGGAGCTTGAGGGAATTAAGCCCCTACATTGATCAGTGGTATCTGCCAGAACTACCTGGCGTAGTGCGAGCGATGGCGCCAGCTGTGTTGGCGCGTCACTTGTTAGATGAAGGTGTTGAAAGCGCTGCAGTACATACTGTTGGTGATGTTGCCAGCACCTTGCCCGCGATCCGGGCGACGTTGTGTGAGAGGGACTGCTTGGTCGTCTTCGGCTCATTTTTTACCGTTTCGGCGGTTATGCAGGCAATGCCTGCTACCGCTTTTGTTGAGACTTTGCACTAATGATGAGACAGCGATTAGTTGGAACCTTGGTCTTGCTTTGTGGTGGCGTGATACTTTGGTCGCTACTCTTTACGGGACCCGCCGAGTACAAATTGGATCGCAGCACTCAAATCCCGCCAGCGCCGCGTATTGAGGCCCCAGAAGTCCAAGAGCCCCAGAAGCCCAAAGATATCCCCTCGGCGTTGGCGCCGATCGTTGAGCCGCAGCAAGTGCTCGAGCCCAGCGATGGTCGCTACAGTGGCGATGGCGTAAAAGCGGCAGCGGCGCTGCCAGAGCGGCCGCCGGTATCGCAAAACCAAGTCGCTAAAAAGAAAGTAGCGATCGGTAGCCGACCTGCACCAACTGCACCGGCCGCCAAGCCAGCCGCGCCAACCGTCAGCAAAACACCGCCCGCTGAACCCAGTAAGGAAGCACGCGGCTTGCCTGTTGCCTGGGTGATTCAATGTGGCAGTTTTGGCCAGCAAAGTAACGCTGATAACCTTGTGCAGCGCCTGCGCAAGGGCGGCTACAAAGCCTACAGCGAGCCTTTGAAGCGCGGCGATAGAACGCTTTATCGGGTGCTTGTCGGGCCGGCTCTGAGCCGCGAGCGCGCCGAGGCCTTGCAGGCGGAAATTAACCGCCGCTTCTCACTGAAGTCGATACTCAGCCGCTTTGAAGGATAAACGCTTGGGCTGGGCTGCACAGCTTGGTAGAATTCGCCCCTTCACGGGTCGCTGGAGTCGCACGCGGTGCTGACGAGCTTTAATTGGGCTGATTGGGCCATCCTTGCTGTCGTCATTGTTTCTTCACTGATCAGCTTACTGCGCGGCTTTGTCCGCGAGGCGCTATCCCTTGTGTCATGGGCGGTCGCCTTTTTTATTGCCGTTGCATTCCACATGCAAATGGTCGAGGTGTTGGCACCTCTGGTCGATAAGCCGTACCTGCGCGATATTCTCGCTTACGTGCTGTTGTTCACGGGGGCGCTGGTACTGGGGAGCCTGGCGACTCACCTGATTGCCGAAGTCGTTAAACGCAGTGGTTTGAGCGGCACCGATCGGTTGTTGGGCATGATTTTTGGCACCACCAGAGGAATGATTGTGGTGCTTGCGGCCCTGGTGCTGCTGCCGTCATTACTTACCGGCATTGAAAACGACCAATGGTGGCAGGAGTCGACGCTGATTCCTGAGTTTCTATTGATGAGAGACTGGTCTGAACAAAGTTTTCACGATCTCGTCGGCTGGGTGTCCTCATTGTGGGATGCTCACCGCTAATTTAACCAATATGCAACAACGAGGTAAGGCTGCATGTGTGGTATCGCTGGCATCGTCGCCAAACGCAACGTCAATCAGGATCTCTATGATGCCCTGACTGTACTCCAGCATCGTGGCCAGGACGCTGCGGGCATCGTTACTTGCCAGGATGGCCGCCTGAACCAACGCAAGGGCAATGGCCTGGTGCGAGATGTTTTCCACACGCGGCATATGCAGCGCCTGGTGGGCACCATGGGGATTGCCCATGTGCGCTACCCAACAGCGGGCAGTTCAAGCCCGGCGCTGGCACAGCCGTTTTACGTGAATTCACCCTACGGCATTAGCCTGGCCCACAACGGTAACCTGACCAACTCTGAGCAACTTTCGCAAGAGTTATTCCAGTCGGATCTCCGCCACTTGAATACGGAGTCAGACTCGGAGGTTTTGCTGAATGTCTTTGCTCACGAGCTGCAAAAGTTGGGCAAACTGGTGCCCAGCGACGACGATATTTTTGCTGCGGTCGCGGGCGTACATAAACGCTGCCGTGGTGGCTATGCGGTAGTGGCAATGATCGCAAACTACGGCGTTGTTGGCTTTCGCGACCCCAACGGCATTCGCCCCCTGGTTTACGGCGTGCGTGAAACCGCACAGGGCAAGGAGTACATGCTCGCGTCGGAAAGCGTGGCTCTGGATGCGCTGGGTTTTCAGCTGGTGGCCGATGTTGCGCCGGGCGAAGCGGTCTATATAAGTCATGCGGGCGAGATCACCGTTCGCCAATGCGCGGCGGAGACGCATTGCCGCCCCTGTATCTTTGAGCACGTATACTTTGCCCGACCCGACTCCATCATGGATGGCGTATCGGTGTACAAGTCGCGCCTTCGTCAGGGTGAGCGCCTGGCCGAGAAGGTTCTGCGCGAGCGCCCGGATCACGATATTGATGTTGTCGTACCCATTCCGGACTCCAGCCGTATCGCTGCCCAGTCCATGGCCTCGGTTCTTGGCGTTAAATTCCGTGAAGGCTTGGTGAAGAACCGCTATATCGGTCGTACGTTCATCATGCCGGGCCAGAGCGCGCGCAAGAAGTCGGTTAAACAGAAGCTCAACGCCATTGGCCTGGAATTCAAAGGTAAGAACGTGATGCTGGTAGACGACTCCATTGTGCGTGGTACCACCTGCCAGCAAATTATTGAAATGGCCAGAGATGCGGGTGCGCGCAAGGTGTATTTTGCCTCGGCTGCGCCACCGGTTCGTTACCCCAATGTCTACGGTATTGATATGCCATCGGCGCAAGAGCTGATCGCCAATGATCGCAGTGTCGAAGAGATCGAAAAGGAAATAGGGGCAGACTGGCTGCTGTATCAAGATCTGGATGACCTAGTGGAGTGTTCCGCAGAGGGCAACCCCAACATCGACGCCTTTGACTGCGCAGTATTCGACGGCAATTACGTCACGGGCGATGTCGACCAGGCCTATCTGGATAAATTGGCTGCCGATCGCAACGACAGTAAGCAAACTGCGCGTAACGCGGCGGTGGGCGATGGTGCCCTGGTAGGCTTACACAACGATGTGTCGTAGGGAGCGCCAACTATGACAGAACCGGATTACCAACAGCAGCGCCTCGATGTGCTCGCTGAGTGCGAGTTGGATACCCTGGCTGTCAGGGCGGGGCAGCGCCGCACCGTTGAAGGTGAGCACGCCGAGCCTATTTTTACCACGTCCAGCTACGTGTTTGCCTCTGCGGCGGAAGCCGCTGCGCGCTTTTCCGGTGAGCAGCCCGGCAATGTCTACTCCCGCTATACCAATCCCACCGTTCGCACATTTGAAGAGCGTATTGCCGCGCTAGAAGGTGGTGAGGCGGCTGTGGCGACCTCGTCGGGCATGGCAGCAATTCTCAGCACCTGTATCGCACTGTTAAAAGCCGGCGATCACATCGTTTGCTCGCGCAGTGTGTTTGGCACCACTACCAACTTGCTGAGCAAGTACATGGCCAAACTTGGCGTTGAAACCAGCTTTGTTTCGCCGCTGGATATGGACGCGTGGCGCGATGCGATTCGCCCACAGACTCGCCTGCTGTTTCTGGAGTCGCCCTCCAACCCCTTGGCCGAAGTCGCCGATATTGCGGCGATGTCAGCGCTTGCAAAAGCGAGCGACAGTTTGCTGGTGGTCGACAACTGTTTCTGCACCCCTGCGCTACAGCAGCCCTTGGCTCTGGGCGCAGATATCGTTGTGCATTCGGCGACCAAATATCTCGATGGCCAGGGACGATGCGTAGGTGGCGCTGTGGTTGGGCGCCGCGAACATATGGATGAGATCCTCGGGTTTATCCGCACCGCCGGCCCCACAATGAGCCCTTTCAATGCCTGGGTATTTTTAAAGGGCCTGGAAACATTGCGTCTGCGTATGATGGCGCACAGTGCGAGTGCGCTGGCACTGGCGCAATGGTTAGCGCAGCAAGATAAGATTGAAACGGTCTATTATGCCGGTTTGCCTTCGCACCCGGGGCACAAACTTGCGGCGCAGCAACAAAAAGCCTTTGGTGGTGTATTGTCTTTCACCGTGAGAGGGCAGCGCGATGCCGCCTGGCGCTTTATCGATGCTACCCGCTTGGTGTCAATCACCGCCAATTTGGGTGATGCAAAGACCACGATTGTTCATCCAGCGACCACCACTCATGGCCGTCTCAGTGACGCGCAGCGCGCTGAGAGTGGTATCAGTGACAATTTAATTCGTCTTGCCGTGGGCTTGGAAGAGCTCTCCGATCTCAAGGCTGATTTGCAGAGAGGGCTAGATGCCGTCTGAACTGGAGCAACTGAGCGCCGCGCGCGCAGAGATTGGGAAAGTCCTGCTGGGTAAGGATCGGCAGATACAGCAGGCCATGTGTTGTTTGCTTGCCGGTGGGCACCTGCTGGTCGAAGATTTACCCGGTGTCGGCAAAACGACCCTTTCCCAGGCCTTTGCGGCGGTGACCGGTTTGGCTTACCGCAGGGTGCAATTCACCAGTGACATGCTGCCTTCGGATATCCTTGGCGTGTCGGTATTTGACCGCAATAGTAACGCCTTTCACTTCCACCCCGGCCCGGTATTCACTCAGTTTTTGCTCGTTGATGAGATCAACCGGGCGAGCCCCAAAACCCAGAGTGCGCTGTTGGAAGCGATGGCAGAGGGCAGGGTGACCACCGAAGGTGAAACGCGGTCGTTGCCGAAACCCTTTTTCGTTATTGCAACGCAGAACCCATGGTTCCAGTCGGGCACTTTTCCGCTGCCCGAGTCCCAGCTGGACCGCTTCTTAATGCGTATTTCTCTCGGCTATCCCGACGAGCGCTCCGAGCGACAGCTACTGGAGGGTGGTGACCCTAGAGAGATGCTGACGACGCTCCCAAGTTGCCTCGATGACGCGCAAATACAGCGTTTGCAGGAATTGGTAAAACGAGTGGAGGTGCGCAGTAGCGTTGTCAGCTACATTCAGCGCCTCATCGCTTTTAGCCGTCAGGATGCCGAAATAGCCTTTGGTCTCTCGACGCGCGCTGGTCTCGCCCTGCTGCAGTGTGCCAAGGCGTGGGCCTTGCTCGAGGGTCGGGACTACCTGCTGCCCGACGATGTGCAGGCTGTGTTAGAGCCGGTGGCGGCGCACCGTTTGCAGCCTGCAGCTGATAGCAATGCCGATGGCGCCGAGCTGGTTGCAAAGATGCTCGAGCGGGTCTCGGTACTGGCCTAACCATGTCAGCATTGCGCTCGGCAATTCAGCGACGCTTCGAAGCGTGGCTGGATAAGCGAAACCCCCGGCGCAACGAGTGGGTGCTGAGTCAAAATAAGATCTTCATTTTCCCATCCTCAGCGGGTCTCGGTTTTTTATTGATGCTATCCAGCTTGCTACTGCTGGCCATTAACTACCAAAATAACCTTATTTTTGCGCTGGCATTCCTGCTGTTCAGCTTGTTCTTAGTGGTGATTCTGCACACCTATACCAATTTGTCGGGCTTGCAGATTCGGGCGGGTGCCTGTGAGCCGGTTTTCGCCGGTGATACCGCGCATTTTCACGTTCATATCAACAGCCAGCAACGCCCGCGCTTCCAGTTGCAGGTTGGTTTCCCCCAGCAGCGCAAGCAGGTGAGCGAGCTAGCTAAAGGCGAGGGCGTTGAAATTAGGGTGCCCTGTCCGGCACCGCGCCGCGGACGGCTCTATCCCGGCCGCATGCAAATTCGCTCCGACTACCCATTGGGTGTGATTCGTTGCTGGGCAATGCCGGCTCTGGACTGGCACTGCTTGGTGTACCCGCGCCCGAAAGCGCTGCGGCCACTTATGAGCAGCGCGCGCGGTGATGGGCACGGAGAGGTGTTCGATATGCGCAGTGACAGCGACGAGTTCAGTGGCTTCGAACGATATCAGCCGGGTGAGTCGCCGCGACGCATTTTTTGGAAGGCATATGCCAAAGGGCAGGGCTTGTTTAGCAAGCGCTACGAAGAGAGCAGGGCCGATGACTTATCGCTGGATTGGGAGAGTTTGCCCGAATTGGCAGTGGAGGACCGGTTGAGCACCCTGTGTGCCTGGGCGCTGGAATGTGACCGCCGAGAGTTGCCGTTTTCCCTGCATTTACCGACCGCTGATATTTCGGCGGGCCAGGGGCCTGCCCATCTCGCTGCGGTGTTGCGCGAACTGGCCATTTATCCCGCAGAGGCAGGCCGGTGACCAGGACTTCTGCCCCCGCTGTTATGTGGCTGCTGCTGGCGCAGCTCGCCGCGATTGCGCCCTTGGCGCCAACCATACCTGTTTGGATGGTCTTGGTCTGGGGGGCGGTGGCGTGGTGGTATTGGCGCATCGTGACAGCCGCCTGGAGCTTTCCGTCGGCACTGGTGAAGGTGGCGTTGGTGGTGTTCTCTGTCGCAGGCATTTACTTACAATATCGCCAGTGGTTGGCACTAGAGCCAATGGTGGCGACACTGGTACTGGCCGTCATTCTCAAAGTCCTGGAGCTGAAGCAGCGCCGCGATCACTGGTTGGTACTGCTGCTGTGCTATTTTGTTGTTGCTTGCCGCTTTCTTTTCGAGCAGCAAATCAACGCGGTGCCTGTTGCCGTTTTGCAACTGCTGGCCATACTTGCCGCCCAGCAAATGTTGTATCGAGAAAAGCCCGCTGTTGCCGCGAGTGTACGCCTTTCAGCGTTGATGTTGATTCAGGCATTACCGCTAATGCTTTTCCTGTTTTTGGTGTTTCCGCGCATTGGCCCGCTGTGGTCCATGCCTTTGCCGAGCGCAAAGGCCCAGACCGGTATGTCGGATGAGCTGCGTTTTGGGGATATTGCGGAGCTGAGTCAAAACGCTGCATTAGCCTTTCGTGTGCGCTTTGAGGGCGGTCAATTGCCTCCCCCGTCGCAGCGCTATTGGCGCGGATTGGTGCTGGAAAATTACGATTCCCAGCGCTGGACGGTTAACCGCATGGGGCGACTGACAACGCCACCACCACCGCCTTTACAAGGGGAGAGACAGCGCTACGTGGTCACGCTGGAGCCGGGTGCCCATGAGTGGCTTTACAGCTTGCCAGTCGCGCGGGTAAACCGGGAGGATATCCGATACGCTGGCGCCTATCAGTGGTTGCCAAAAGCGCCGCTGACGGGGCGCCTTCAGTACACCGTGGACTCTGTGCTGATGCAACCGCGAACCGAGGCCAGTAATCGCGTATTGCAGCGAAACCTGCGGCTGCCCGGGAACGATAGCCCCAGGGCTCGGGAACTGGCGTTGCAGTGGGCGCGACAATATCCGGACCCCGCTGATCGCGTCGCTGCCGCCTTGCGGTATTTCAGTAACAGCCCGTTTGAATATACGCTTAAGCCAGCGTTATTGGGACGGAATAATGTCGACGAGTTCCTTTTTGAGAGTCGGCAGGGCTTTTGCGAGCATTACGCCGGTAGCTTTGTATTCTTGATGCGCGCCGCCGGTGTGCCGTCAAGACTGGTAGTGGGCTATCAAGGTGGCGAGGTCAATACCACCGACAACTATTTATTGGTTCACCAGAGTGATGCCCACGCCTGGGCCGAAGTATGGTTACCAGCGCGAGGCTGGCAGCGAATTGATCCGACATCGACGGTGGCGCCGGATCGTGTTGCATTGGGTGCAGATTCTCTGCTGAGTACGCAACAGGGCTTTCTCGGTAAATCACCGCTGTCTTTGCGGCGCTTCGACTGGGCGCGCGACATACGGCTGTACTTGGATAGCGTGAACTACGCGTGGGCAAATTGGGTGCTGAATTACGATAGCGAGCGTCAGAGTGGTGTGCTGTCGTCGCTGATGGGTGGGATCAGTGTTAAGCGCATGTTGGTGGGTCTATTGATATTTGGTGCATTGCCGATGGCACTTGTGGCATTAATGATGTTCAAACCCGCCTGGCGTGCGTCTCGCCGCGAGCCAGCATTGCGTTATTATCATACGGCGTGTCGGCGACTTGCTCGGCGAACGGGCCTGCGGCGTGAGCCAGGGGAAACGGTTGCTGCTTTTTCTCGGCGGGTCGGTGAGCAAGCACCGGAGTGGGCGCCGTGGTTTGCCGCGCTGAGCAGCGCCTTTGAGCGCTGTCAGTACCGCCGGGACAGTGACGCGTTATCCCAGTTGCGGGCATTAAAGCGCCCGAAAAAACTCAGTGAGAAGGAAATAGCAAATGCTTAAGGCACTGTTGGCCATTGCTGTGGTTGTGGCCCTTATTTATTTCAATAGAGCCCTTAATCGACTGGTGGACGACTTTGCTGAGCGGCGCTCGATAGCGAGCCGCCGAGTGTTTGCGCTGCGCAAGCTACTCAACTTTTCTATGGTGCTTCTCTCTATATTGGCGGCGTGTTTCGTGCTGGGCCTGGGGTATCACCAGGTATATATCTTCCTCAGTTCTGTGCTCGCAGTAATTGGTATTGCCCTGTTTGCTCAGTGGTCGATTCTGAGTCATTTAACGGCGGGGGTGATTATCTTCTTTGCCTTCCCGTACCGGGTTGGCGACCGAGTAAAGGTGGTTGATGCCGATGAAGATATTTCCGGCGAGATAGTGGAAATTGCCTCGTTCCATGTGCTGATTCGGCGCGACGACGGCGGCACGATCACCTACCCGAATAGCGCGCTATTGCAGAAGCCGGTGATTAAATTACCGCCGGGGTGGGTAGCGCCGCCGAAGACATTGAAAGAGGACGATCAGGCCTCGTAGCGGCAGAGAAACATATCAACGCAGGCGCGGCTGTAATTCGACAGGTCTCTGTTGCTTTCATCGCAGGGCATGCCGAGTAGAGCGCAGGCATGAGCCTCACCGTGGAGCATGGCAATCAATTGGCTGCAGGCTTGGTCGATATTGGGAATAACCAAATTGCCCAACTGACATTGTTTATTCAAAAAAACGTGCAGTTGATTGCGGATTTTTTCAGGGCCTGCCTGCCAAAACAAGTTGCCGACCTCTGTGCGGTCAGCCTCTGCCACACATACACGGAAAACCTGCAAGGCCTCAGGGCTTACCAGTAGGCGGGCAAGCTGCTCGCAAAATTCCTGCAGGCTGTCTCGGTAGTTGTTGTCGGTGTTGCTCAGGCTGGAGTCGAGTTGGTACTCCTCGCATTTGCATTCAATCGCGGCGCTAAATAGTTGCTCTTTGCCGCCAAAATGGCTGTAGAGCGTCTGCTTAGAGACGCCCGCGAGCTTGGCGATACCGTCCATGCTGGCATTTTCATAGCCTTGCTCCATAAATAGGTCGCCTGCCGCATCAATGATTAAGCGGCGTTTTTCCTCGCTCTTACTACGACCGCGATTTTTCTCTTGACTCACTTCTTAGGCCTTACTTTAGATTGTTGAAATACCGTAACTAAAATGGACTAGACAGTCCAGTCTCATTTCCCTATATTCTAGACTACCGAGTCTAATTAGAGTTCCGCCCTATGTTATATCCGAACTTTCCCTGCCGCCTGACCAGTGTATTACTGCCGTTGTTGATGGGCGTATCGCTGATGTTGGCGGCGGATTGCACGATGGCGAACACGCATCCGGTGAAAACGGTGGTGGTGGAACGCCAAGACAGTTATCAGGTACAGCGATTATTTGCCGGACGTGTTGTCGGTAGTCAGCGTGCGGATATAGGCTTTGAATTTGCCGGGCGGGTAGTGACCTTACACGTCGAAAATGGCCAGCCAGTGATGCGTGGCGAGGTGTTGGCCGAACTCGATACCGAGGCGCTGCGTATCGAGCAGGGCGAGCTGAGGGCTGCTCGCTTAGAAGTTCAGGCACGCTTGCAGCAGATTAAACGGGACTTGGAGCGATTCACTGCTCTGTCGGAAAAAGGGTATGTGTCCGCTGGGCAGATGGACGATATCAATAGTCGCCAAAGGGCGACCAGCGCGCAGCTGAATCAAGTGGAAGAAAAATTGCGAGGCGTAAAGCTACGCTTGCAAAAATCGCGGCTACTGGCTCCTTTTGACGGGGAGATTGCCTCGCTACAAATTGAGGAGGGGGTGGTTGTTGGCCCGGGTCAGGCGGTTATGCAGCTGGTTGAAACGGGCAGCAACGAAGCGGTATTTGGCGTTTCCGACCAGCTCGGCAGGGACCTGGTTCTCGGCCAAGAGATGCAGATCAGGCGTGGCTCACAATTGTGGGCGGTGAAACTGTTGTCGGTGTCGCGAAACCTGGACTGGCGCACACAGACTCGCAGCATTCGCGTGAAGTTGGTGGACGACACCCCACTTGTTGATGGCGAGACCGTGCATTTGATTCTGCCGGTTGTGCGTAAAAGCGCGGGATTCTGGCTGCCGATGAGTGCACTGTTGGGTGATGTGCGCGGTACTTGGGCGGTCTATCAGGTGAGTCAAGATGACGAGGGTGAATACCACCTGCGCAAACGTTCGGTGCAGCCTCTTTACCAATACCGCGGGCGCGTTTATGTGCAAGCTGAGCTTAATGAGGGCGACCAGCTTGTTGAGGCCGGCACGCATCGCTTAGCACCGGGTCAAAAGGTCACCCTGTGGCAGGGCGGGGAGCGTGTCGATGCTGAATAATCCGCGCTACATCGCCCTCGGCGTTGCGTTGATCCTCGTCGCCGGTTTGGCGGCGGTGGCCAGTCTGCCAAGGCTGGAAGATCCGCGTTTTGGTAATCGTCACGGAATCGTGTTGTCGAGCCTACCCGGTGCCAGTGCCGAACGCGTGGAAACGCTGATCGTTGAACCGATAGAAACGGAGCTGCGCAGCATCCCTGAGATCAACCACCTGGATTCCACGGCCAAATCCGGGGTTGCCGCGATCAGTATTGAATTTGCCGATGAAGTAAAGCCCGATGATACCGACCGCTTGTGGTCTGAGGTTCGCGACAAACTGGAAAAGGCAGCGAAAAATCTGCCCGCTGATGCGGCGCCACCGCAGTTGGATCACGAGCGAAACTACGCCTTTACCTGGATTGGTAGCCTTCGCTGGCAGGGGGAGGGGCAGGCGGATTTACTGCGTATGGGGCGTTATGCTGAAGAATTGGCCAGCCATCTGCGCAATCTTCACGGTACCGATATTGTTAAGTTGTGGGGAGCGCCGGCCGAGGAAGTTCAAGTTAAGGTGGATGTGATCAAGGCCGGCGCTGTCGGGCTAGACGTGCCCGCCATTGCCAAGCTGTTGGGCAACAGTGATGCGAAAACTGCAGCTGGCGAGCTGGTCAGTGACAAGCAGCGTCTGTCAATGGAGCTGCTTGGCGGCTTTGACCAGATTGAACGTATTCGTCGCACACCGCTGTTGACCCTGGCTGATGGTGGCTCGTTGCAGTTGCAAGATATTGCCAGAGTCTATCGCGGTGAGCCGGTGGTACCCAGTGAGCTGGCGATTATTGATGGCGAGCGCAGTATCGCCATTGCAGTGCGAATGTTGCCAACCGTGCGCGGGGACTTGTGGGCCGAGGATCTTCGCCACGAATTGCAAGAGTTTACCAAGAACCTCCCCGATGAAATTGTTGTTGAAGAGCTGTTTTCCCAGGAGCGCTATACCAGTGCGAGGCTCAGCGAGTTAGTTAGTAATATCGCCTTGGGCTTTTTGTTTATCTTCTCCATTTTGCTATTTACCCTGGGCTGGCGTTCGGCGGTAATCGTCGCTTTGTCGCTACCGCTGACCATGCTCTACGCGCTGGCCTGCATGAATATCAGCGGTTTGCCCATTCATCAGATGTCGGTTACGGGCTTAATCGTGGCACTGGGCATCATGGTCGACAACGCCATTGTTGTTGCTGATATGGTGCGCCGCTATCGCGAATCCGGCTATTCGGCGGTTGCTGCTTCGGTTAAGGCATTTAAACACTTGTGGGTACCGCTGCTTGGCTCCACGCTAACGACCATGCTCACCTTTATGCCGATTGCCATGATGCCGGGCTCCGCCGGCGAATTTATTGGGCCGTTGGCGAACTCGGTGATTTTTGCGCTGTTCGGTAGCTGGATTATTTCGCTCTTTATCATCGCGCCTATTGCTGGACGCTGGCTGTCGGCCGAACAGACGCCGGGAATGTCGTCGTCGGTCATCAACCGCTGGTTTCGCGCATTTCTCAGTCGCGCGCTGATGTGGCCGCGACGCGTGGCATTGTTGTGCTGTGTGCTTCCGCTTATTGGCTTTATGGTGTTGAAAACCCTGCCCGAGCAATTCTTTCCGCCCTCGGATCGGGACATGATTGATATCGAGGTGTATTTACCGGCAGGTACCGGCATACGCGAAACCCAGCGCGCCACTGAGCGCATGTCTGAGTGGATCAATAGCCACAGTGAGATTGAGGCCCTGCATTGGTTTGTTGGACGCAGTGCTCCCTCGTTTTACTACAACCTGTTAGATAATCGCGACGGCACGCCGAATTACGCACAGGCGATGACAACGGTTAGTGACCCAACCAATGCAAACCGTCTCGTATCAGTGCTGCAAGATGAGCTGGACCAGGCATTTCCCGAGTATCAGACAATTGTTCGGCGTTTGGGCCAGGGGCCGCCAACGATTGCCCCGGTTGAGCTGCGTATATACGGCAGTGATATTGCGCAGCTAAAACGCCTTGGCGATGAAGTGAGGCGTATTGCGCTAGACCTCGATGATGTTGTGCACGTGCGAGATTCTCTCGGCGAAGTGGTGCCGAAATTGTGGCTGGACGTGGAAGAGAGTGAGGCGCAGCGTAGTCAGGTTGGGCTGCGAGATGTTTCACAACTGCTCGCGGCAAGTGTCGATGGTGTGATTAGCAGCAGTTTACTCGATGGCAGTGAGCAGCTGCCGGTTAGGGTGTCAGGCGCAGGTGTGAAGGAAACCAGTGTCGACCGCTTCCTGTCCTTCCCCCTTATTTTACCGACAGGGTCGCGGCCATTGTCGGCGATTTCCAGCGCAGAACTGCGTCCCGCGCAAGCCCAGATCACCCGGCGTGATGGTCGGCGAATGAATAAGGTTGAAATTTATATTCGCGACGGCGTACTGCCAGCGGTGGTGTTAGCAGCAGTGCGCCAGTCCCTGGATGAACACAACTTTGCCGTTCCAGTGGGCTACGAGTTAGAGGTCGGCGGAGAGGCTGAGGGTCGCAACCGGGCCGTTGGTAAGTTGATGAGCAGCGTTGGTATCATATTGGTGTTGTTGATCGTGACCGTGGTAATGGCCTTCAACTCTTTCCGTCTGTCGGCACTGGTGTTTGCAGTGGCCTTTCAGTCAGCGGGACTGGGTATTTTTAGCCTGTGGTTGGCAGGTTATCCCTTCGGTTTTACCGCGATCATTGGTTTGATGGGGCTGATGGGGCTGGCGGTCAACGCAGCGATTGTTATTCTTACGGAGCTAAAGGCATCGCCGTTGGCGATGGCGGGCAATCGCGCAGAGATCGTTGAAACGGTTTCTGAGTGTACACGTCACATTTCCTCGACGACGATTACCACGGTAGCCGGACTCGTTCCGCTGTTGATCGCTGAGGGGACGTTTTGGCCGCCCTTTGCGGTGGTGCTTGCTGGCGGCACGGTATTGACCACTATTCTTTCGCTGGTCTTCGTACCCACAACCTTCCTGGTGCTGCGCCGTCCTTACTTGATGAAATACTTCCCCGGCTTGGCTGAGGATGAGTTGAAAGCTGAGCCTAAAGAACAGCTCTCAGCGCCGCTTTAGTGTGCGCGAAGGAGTGGGCTAGCGGCTGTCTTGTTTGCAGCCGCTAGGCTTTTCTCACTGACCCTGAGCCAATGCATGAACGTTGTCGTCCTGTTCCTGCGACAAGGTCTCTAAGGCTTCGACTTTGCCCTTGCAGGCCTGAACGAGTGCATCCTTATTTTTGGCGAGTAAAATACCGAAATTCTCTGCTTTGGCATCGTCTACACCGGGAACTTCACGCTGTAGTAGCGCGGTAAATTGCTCGGCGAGCTCGAGCATTTTGTCGTAAGCGTCCGCGTCTTTTTTGCTGTCAAACATCGTGTTGTCCCTGTCGCACATCCACTTGGCTACAACCGCCATGGTTCACCTCTTGCTGTAGTGATTTTTTATAACTGTATATGTATACAGTTATTGTTTCAAGGGGAATAAGGCGTCGCTTTTGTTACACTGCGCGCCGTAGCCGTGGGTAAAAGGACCGGGTAGTGAACCTCAATAAAGAAATTCAGCAAATTAATAACAAGCTCGATTTACAGCGCCGAAAGCGTCAAGCGGCGGTGAGTCGGGGTGATGATATCTTGATCGCTCAATTTGACCGTGAAATTGCGGCATTGGAAAAACGACGTGCCAGTATAAAAGGGCAGCAGTCACGCAGTAACAACAGCAAGGCTGAAATGTTGCAGGCAATGAAGTTCAAGCGGGCGCTAAGCAAGGCCGAGCAAGCTGACATGGGTAAATTGAAAAAATCGGTAAAAGGCTTGGTGGTTGTGCACCCGCTTACCGCACTGGGGCGCGAGATGGGGCTTGATGAGGTGACAGGCTTTTCCCCTGAGGCTTTCTAGACCGGGTTAATACGTGCCGCTGGAGGCGAGTGTCGCTTCTAGCCCTTTGAGTTGTGGCAAAACAGCCACTACGCTATGCCTTGTAGCTAACTTCTTTGTTTCTCCGTGCCGCGCCCAGTTGATTGGCGAGGTTATCGCCGCAGCCCATGCAATGACGATTAGCGCTAATAGACTTTCGCGTTTTGCAGGCACAAAAAAAGCCGCCCGAAGGCGGCTTGATTTTAACGCAATGGCTTAGGCAGAAACTTCAGTAATCTCTACTGAGGCAATGCGCGCACCTTCTTCAGCGCCTTTCTGGAAGGACTCAATTTGATCGAAGTTCATGTAGCGGTAAATGTCCGCTGACATGCTCTTCAGGTTTTGAGTGTATTCCAAGTACTCTGCAGGCGTAGGCAGGCGACCAACAATCGCGCCAACCGCTGCCAGCTCGGCTGAGGTCAGGTAAACGTTGGCGCCAGTACCCAAGCGGTTGGGGAAGTTACGTGTAGACGTAGACAGCACCGTGGCTCCATCGGCAACACGTGCTTGGTTACCCATACACAGCGAGCATCCTGGCATTTCCATACGCGCGCCAGCGGCACCGAAGATGTTGTAGTAACCTTCTTCCATCAGCGTGTGCTGGTCCATCTTGGTTGGTGGCGACAACCACAGACGGGTAGAGAGGCTGCCTTTGTGGGCGTCCAGCAGTTTACCGGCTGCGCGGAAGTGACCGATATTGGTCATGCAGCTACCGATAAAGACTTCATCAACTTTGTCGCCGGCAACTTCAGACAACAGTTTGGCATCGTCTGGGTCGTTCGGGCAGCAAACCACGGGCTCGGTCAGCTGGTCCAGGTCGATTTCGATAACTGCTGCGTATTCCGCATCTGCATCGCCTTCGAGCAGGCTTGGGTTGGCTAGCCACTCTTCCATTTTGCGAGCGCGACGCTCAAGTGTGCGTGCATCGCCGTAGCCTTCGCTGATCATCCAGCGCAGCAGGGTGATGTTTGAACGCAGGTATTCTGAAATTTCCTCGATACCTTGCTTGATGGTACAGCCCGCAGCAGAGCGCTCAGCAGAGGCGTCAGACAATTCAAAGGCTTGTTCTACCGTCAGGCCTTCCAAACCTTCGATCTCGAGAATGCGGCCAGAGAAGATGTTCTTCTTGCCTTTTTTCTCAACCGTCAGGTGACCATCTTTGATGGCTTGGTAGGGAATCGCGTGAACCAGATCGCGCAGGGTAATACCGGGCTGCATTTCGCCTTTAAAGCGCACCAGCACAGACTCGGGCATATCCAGTGGCATAACGCCAGTGGCTGCAGCAAAAGCGACCAGACCAGAACCCGCAGGGAAGGAGATACCCATTGGGAAGCGGGTGTGAGAGTCGCCGCCAGTACCGACTGTGTCAGGAAGCAGCATGCGGTTCAGCCAGCTGTGGATGATGCCGTCGCCGGGGCGCAGAGAGACACCGCCGCGCGTCATAATGAAGTCTGGCAGGCTGTGCTGGGTGTCGATGTCAACGGGCTTGGGGTAAGCCGCGGTGTGGCAGAAAGACTGCATGGTCAGGTCGGCAGAGAAACCGAGGCAGGCCAGATCTTTCAGCTCGTCGCGGGTCATCGGGCCAGTGGTGTCCTGAGAGCCGACGGTAGTCATTTTGGGCTCGCAGTAAGTGCCGGGGCGTACGCCTTGGCCTTCGGGCAGGCCGCAAGCGCGTCCGACCATTTTCTGGGCCAATGTGAAGCCTTTGCCAGTGTCGGCGGGCTGCGAAGGCACGCGGAACAGAGTCGAGGGCTCCAGGCCTAATGATTCGCGTGCTTTTGTGGTCAGACCACGGCCGATGATCAGGTTGATACGGCCACCAGCGCGCACTTCATCCAGCAGGACGTCGGATTTCAGGCTGAATTCGCTGAGAGTTTCGCCAGTTTCAACGTTCTTGATCACGCCGTCATAGGGGCGAATTTCAATCACATCGCCCATGTTGAGTTTTTCAACGTCGGCTTCAAAAACCAGGGCGCCAGCATCTTCCATGGTGTTGTAGAAGATAGGGGCAACCTTGCCGCCAATACACACACCGCCACCGCGCTTGTTAGGCACGCCGGGGATGTCGTCACCGAAGAACCACAGTACCGAGTTGGTAGCAGATTTACGTGAAGAGCCCGTGCCAACAACGTCGCCAACCATTGCGATTGGGTGGCCTTTCTTCTCCAGCTCAGCAATTTGGGCCAAGGGACCAATTTTGCCTTGCTCGTCAGGCTTGATGCCGTCGCGCTCCATTTTGTACATGGCCAGTGCGTGCAGCGGGATATCAGGACGCGACCACGCGTCTGGCGCGGGTGACAGGTCATCGGTGTTGGTTTCGCCAGTCACCTTGAAGACAGTTTTAACAATGCTTTCGGGCACGTCATCGCGGCTGGTGAACCATTCGCCATCTGCCCAGCTTTGCATAACCGCTTTAGCCAGCTCGTTACCGGCTTTGGCTTTTTCTTCCACGTCGTGGAAGGCATCAAACATCAGCAATGTGTGCTTGAGCTCTTCGGCAGCCAGAGGAGCCAGTGCTGCGTCGTCGAGGAGTTCAACCAGTGTTGCGATGTTGTAGCCGCCGTGCATATTGCCCAGCAGTTTAACGGCTTCTTCTTTGGTGATGAGAGGGCTGCTAGCCTCGCCTTTAACGATGGCAGACAGGAAGCCTGCTTTTACGTAGGCGGCTTCATCTACGCCCGGTGGCACGCGGTTCGAGATCAGGTCCACCAGCGTCTCTTCTTCACCGGCTGGCGGATTCTTGAGTAGCTCAACTAAGCCGGCTACTTGCTCTGCGTTCAGGGGCTTGGGGACGATGCCCTGCGCCGCGCGCTCCTCGACATGCTTGCGATATGCTTCTAGCACTGTTAACTCCTCTCTCTATCAGTTTCGGTACCCGTAGTCCGGGATCGCCGGAGGCCGGGGCTATCGATGCCCGTCATCGATGCGAAATGGGGTGGCAAGTATACTGAAAAACCCTACCCAGGTTAAGGTTTGTTAAGAATAGGGCGCGGATATCGACAGGATTATTACCACTGCTGCGGTTTTCCTCCAAAAAGCCACCGCCGACGTAACATAAACGTGAATAATGCAGTGATTTGGCTACCTTAACGACGATAGCGGCGTTGGTGCCGCAAGTGGTGAGTGTGCCGCCCCGCCTGGAAAGGTCGGCGCGGGGGCACTGGTATTCACCTATTTTTGGCAGTGGGCTGACCCTTGTTTCAGGGGGCGCGCTCGCTTACTCTTTTGCCTCGTTTAAAAACGTTCTCGGGAGTTGTTTTGTCTGATTTGCTACGCCGTGTGGCGACACCCTGTATTGGTGTTTGCTCTACTGGTATCGGTGACGATGTTTGCCGTGGCTGCAAGCGTTTTTGTCACGAGGTGATTCACTGGAATAGCTACAGCCAGGAGCAGAAGCGCATCATTGACGAACGCCTGGACCAGTTCCTGGTGCAGGTGATGCAGGACAAACTTCATATTATTAATGCGGAGCTGCTGGCCTGGCAGTTGGGCGTGCAACGTGTGCGCTATCCCGCTCAGAAAGACCCTTATATATGGTTGTTTCAATTGCTGCGCGCCGGTGCCGGGCAAATAACAGAGCCGCGAAAGTATGGCTTTGTTGTCGATAGTGTCTGGCGCGACAGTAGCCTGATGGAATTGCGGGAGGCCATTGACCGCGAGTTCTATCTGCTTTCGCAGGCTCACTACGAGCGCTACATCGGTCGTTACATGCAAAAAGAGGGCTGAGGCCGGCCCATCGTGCTGATATACTTCCGCGTTTTTCAGGGCAGTGAGTATGGCCGTCGACATTTCTGAAATTCTGGATTTTCTCTCCTGCGAGACGCCCAATGAATGGGTTGATGCGGCCTTAGCCCACCCCGAAGAGCTGCTCATCGATCACGCCAACTGCGAAAAAAAGGCCGCGGGCACTGCGCTGAACCTAATGTTTCGCTATGTGGATAAGCTGGATCTTCTCAACAAAATGTCCCGGCTTGCTCGTGAAGAGTTGCGACACTTTGAGCAGGTGCTGGCGATAATGAAAAAACGCGGGGTTGCCTACCGACACATCTCGTCGGCACGCTACGCAAACGGGTTGCGAGAGCTGTGCCGTAGCAGCGATCCCGGTAAATTAGTGGATATCCTGGTCTGTGGTGCGTTGATAGAGGCCCGCAGTTGCGAGCGTTTTGCGCGGATCGCACCGGAACTCGATGACGAACTGAGTGCATTCTACCTCTCCTTGCTCAAGTCCGAGTCCCGGCATTTCAAAGACTATTTAAGCCTTGCGCAGCGCTATTCAGACGAGCCCATCGCGCCCCGTGTCGCGCTGCTCTGTGAGCGAGAGAAAGAGTTGATTCTCACGCCTGATGAGGTATTCCGGTTCCATAGCGGGCCGTTGCTTGCAGCGTGAGATCTGGTCTAGCCCATTGCGCCGGTGCAGAGCAGTTGGTCCGCTATGTCTTCGACACTGCGGTTTTGTCGCTGTGCATTTTTCTTTAGCAGGGCTTCGGCTTGGTGAGGGGCAAGCGAAAAGTTATCAACGATAAAGGTGATAGCTTCATGCGTTTTCAGCCGCTGTTTAGATGAAAATTGTGCAGCGGCGACTTCAGTGTGCAACTGCTGATGGCTGTGAAGCTCGCTAATCGCGATATCAATCAACGCTTGCAACAAGCTGTCGCGAAGGCTGCTGATCGCGTAAAGACTGATATCGAGTTCGGCGGCTAGCCGAGCGATCCCCTCAGATGGTCTGCCGAAGAGACTGATAATGGTTTGGGGGCTATCACGCCGGGTATGGGCGACATGTTCGAGCACATCGCGCCGCGACGAGCCAGTGCGGGCGAAAATGAGCTCCGGTGGCCAGCGCTCTAGCTCATCGTATAGGTCGCTATCCTTTTTAGTGCTTCTGCATTCGATACCGGCGCGAGCGAGAGCCGTCGTCAAGTGCTTGGCATCCTCCGGTGCTAGGTCGATAAGTAGCGCTCTCATGCGTGTGCCGATGCCTGTTGAGGGTTCATAAGTCGCAGTGCCGACAACTCAGACTCTGGTAGCGGCAGCTCTTCGAGATACGTTAAGGTCCCGCCCACCGCAATGATTTTTCCATCTATAAACTGATTGGGGCCCAACTGCTGGGAGTCTGAAAACAGCATTTTCTGAGGCAGATTGCCCTCGGTTTTGCGGTCGATCTGCGGGCTATCAATACCCAGTGACGCGGCTACCTGGCGATACAAGTCGGGTTTGAAAATGGCCCTTGCCGTGTCGTCGAGCTTGATGGGTGTTTTTAACAGTTGCCAACGGTACATTTGTGAGATGTACCAGTCGATGTGACTCAGCCAGGGAAAGTTGGCGCAATAGCGGTGGAAAACATGGAAGTCGGCCACTTCTTCCGGGGCTTCGCCGTGATGGCGCTGAGAAAAGCCGCGGAGTGATAGCGCAACAGTGTCCTCGGGTAGCGCGATATAGGCTGCTTGACTAATGATCTTGGCGGCGCGGCGACGGTTTTCTTTTTTATCCAGCCATTGGCAGGCCCGTAGCAGTGCACGAAGCACTGCCTTGTGGCTGTTGGGGTGATGGTGGCTCCATTGTTTGGTGACGGCAAAAACTTTCTCTGGGCTGTTGTTCCACAATTGGTATTTGGTCGCCACGACATGCCCGAGTCGTTGTTGAACTGCCAGCGTATTCCACGGTTCGCCAACACAAAAGCCGTCGATATTACCCTCGCTCAACGCGGTCACCATCTTCGGTGGTGGTACCACGACCAGCTCGACATCGCGCTCGGGGTCGATGCCGGCGCTCGCCAGCCAATAACGCAGCTCAAAACTCTGGGTTGAGCAGGGGTAGACGATGCCCAGACGCAAAGGCGCCGCCGACGCCTCGCGCACTTGAAGGTGCTGCTTTAGCGCCCCTGCGGCGGCGCTGGGGCAGCGGGCGGAATGGGGGTCAATGGCGGCCAGGTGTTGGAACAGCTCATTGCTGAGCGTAATAGCATTGCCGTTGAGATCCAGAACCATGCCACTGACAAAATCGAAACGCGGACCGCCAATGCCGAGTCGGCTGGCTAGTGGCATGGAGGCGAGCATCTGCGCCCCGTCCAGGATTCCCAAGCCTACTTTATCGCGAATGGCGGCCCATGAGGTTTCCCTGCAAAGCTCAACGTCAAGACCTTCCGCTGCGAAGTAGCCTTTCTCAAAGGCAATGACCAGGGGGGCGCAATCCGTAAGGGGGATGAAGCCCAGCCGCAGGCGCGGCTTTTCTGGCGGTGTTGCCGTTGTGGGGTGGGGCATGCCGAGAGTTCCTGATATTGCCGTATTGGTCGTTATTTACGGGGTAATAAAGCAATACTTATGCCAGTCTTTTTGGGCCCTTTCGGATTACGCTGTGCAGTGTGGGCGCTAATGACGAGCATGCCATACCGCCCCGGCAGAAAAAAAGTGCGCGAGTTTGGGGTGGTCTCTTGCGAGCGCCCAAAATTGGTGCGTAATTTAAATGTCGAAGGCGCGAAGCGCGATCTCGTTATCCCGGCAATCGAGCACCCAGCCCTGGCGGTGCCAGTCGCCGAGTACGATGCGTTCGGCTGGCTTATTGTTCAGGGTAAATGCATGTCGCGCGGGACGATGAGTGTGGCCGTGAATCAGTCGCTGGCAATGATGCTGGGTCATGATGCGTTCTACCTCTGAGGGCGTGACGTCCATGATATCTTCGGCCTTGTTGCTATTGGCTTCACTGCTGGCGGCGCGCAGCTGTTTGGCGAGGGCGCGGCGCTCGCTTAGGCTTTTGCTTAACACCTGTGCCTGCCACTCTGGCGAGCGAGCCATTGCCCGAAACTGCATATATTCGGTGTCGCCAGTGCAAAGGCTATCGCCATGCATCAACAGCGTGGGTTCGCCGAGTAAGTCGATCACGCAGGGGTCGTCGAGGCGTGTTGCCGAGACCGCTTGGCAAAATGCATCACCGACTAAGAAGTCGCGATTGCCGTGCATAAAATACACTTGGCAGCCGGTATTGCTGAGTTCGAGGAGGGCGGTTTTGACCTGTTCAATGAGGGGGCTACTGTCATCGTCGCCCAGCCAGCTCTCAAAGAAGTCGCCAAGAATGTAGAGCGCGTTCGCCTGGGAGGCGTCGTCTTGCAAAAACTGGCAGAACGCCCGGGTGATATCCGGGCGCTGCTCGTCTAGGTGCAAGTCTGAAATAAACAGACTGCGCATAGCCTAGCCTTGCCACTCCGCTTTTTCGATGATCACGTCTTCAGCGGGAACGTCTTGATGACCCGCGGCGCTGGTAGTGCGTACCGCTTTAATTTTTTCAACCACGTCCATACCTTCGCTGACTTTGCCAAATACCGCGTAGCCCCAGCCCTGCATGTTTTTGCCGCTGTGGTTCAGGAAGTCGTTGTCTTTCACATTGATAAAGAATTGAGCGCTGGCAGAGTGTGGATCCATGGTGCGTGCCATTGCCAGGGTGCCGACGGTGTTTTTGAGGCCGTTGTCTGCCTCGTTTTCAATGGGCTCGCGGGTTGCTTTTTGCTTCATGCCGGGCTCGAAACCGCCGCCTTGAATCATAAAACCGTCGATAACGCGGTGGAAGATGGTGCCGTCGTAAAAGCCTTCCTCAACGTACTGCTTAAAATTTTCTGCGGTCTTGGGCGCGTTTTCGAAGTCGAGTTCGATCTTGATGTCACCAAAATTTGTTTTAAAGATAACCATTTGCGTTGATTCTCGCTTATAAGCCGAAATTAAAGCCGCTATAATACGGTTTTTGTATTGGCGGCGAAACCGGGCCTACGTTTGCCGTCGACAACCTTTATGCATCGTGCGCCTGTCACTGGCGCAATAAACCAAGAGATATGCGATTCAATGAGTGAACAAGACGTCACTGGTAATAACTTTTTGCGCGGCATCATCCGCAAGGATATCGAGGAAGGCCGCCTGAGTGGTTCACTGGTCACCCGATTCCCTCCGGAGCCCAATGGCTTTTTACATATTGGTCACGCCAAGTCGATTTGCTTGAACTTTGGTCTGGCCGAGTACTTTGGCGGCCAGTGTCATTTACGTTTCGACGACACCAACCCTGCCAAGGAAGAGCAGGCCTACATCGATGCTATTCAGGAAGATATTCAGTGGCTGGGCTATCAGTGGGCGGGGCCAGTACGCTATGCCTCTGATTATTTTGACACGCTCTACGAGTACGCGGTGGCATTGATCAACGCCGGTAAGGCATACGTGTGCGAACTTAGCGCAGAGCAGGCGCGAGAGTATCGCGGCACGTTAACTGAGCCGGGCCGAAACAGCCCCTTTCGCGAGCGCAGCCCTGAAGAGAACCTCGCTGAGTTCGAGGCGATGCGCAACGGTGAGTACGAAGAGGGCGCGAAAGTGCTGCGCGCCAAAATCGATATGTCAGCGCCGAATATCAATTTGCGCGACCCGATCATTTACCGCATTCGCAAGCAGACCCACCACCAAACAGGCGATAAGTGGTGCATTTATCCCACCTACGATTTCACCCACGGTCAGTCCGATGCCATTGAGGGGATTACGCACTCTATCTGCACCTTGGAGTTTGAAGATCACCGCCCGCTGTACGAATGGTTTATAGAAAATCTGCCGGTGCCAGCCGAGCCCAAGCAGTATGAATTTGCGCGTCTGAACATCAATTACACCGTTACCAGCAAGCGCAAGTTGAAAGCACTGGTTGACGAGAATGTTGTTGCTGGCTGGGATGACCCGCGCATGCCAACTATTGCCGGGATGCGTCGTCGTGGCTTTACGCCCGCAGCGCTGCGCCATTTTTGCGAAATGGTGGGTGTGGCCCGCAGTGAGGGAATTGTCGACATGGCGATGCTTGAGCACGCGATCCGCGATGACCTCGATAAAAATGCGCCGCGCGCAATGTGTGTGATGGATCCGCTAAAGCTGGTTATTCATAATTACCCGCAGAGCCAGGTGGAACAGCTTGGTGCACCGGGCCACCCTAATCGCGATGACCTGGGTGAGCGCCAGTTACCGTTTACGCGGGAGGTTTACATCGAGCGTGATGACTTCCGCGAAGAGGCGAACAAGAAGTTCAAGCGGCTGGTGCTCGGTAAAAAAGTCCGCTTGCGCAATGCCTATGTGCTGCTCGCTGAGCAGGTGGTCAAAGACGAGCAGGGCAATATTGTTGAAGTTCACTGCAGCTATGACCCAGACACTCTCGGTGCAGACCCCAGTGATGGCGTAAAACCCAAGGGGGTGATTCACTGGGTTTCTGCCAGTGAAGGCCGTCGGGCGACGGTTCGCATTTATGACCGGCTCTTTAACCACGCCTCACCGGATCGCGGCGGTGAAGACTTCTTGGAGCATGTTAACCCCGACTCATTCAGTGTTGTGGAAGGCTGCTGGATAGAGCCGGGCTTGGCCAATTGCGCGCCGGAAAGCCGCTTCCAATTTGAGCGCACCGGCTATTTCGTTGCCGACCGTCACGAGCACTCGGCGGAGCAGCCCGTATTCAACCGCACCATTGCGCTGCGCGATAGTTGGGGTAAGGCGGAGGCCTGAGGCCACCACATAGGCACTACGCTTTAATAGTCACTACCCTTAAATAGATACTCGGCGCCCGTCAAGGCGCCGACGGAATAAGCGAAAGCATCAGTATGCAGATATACAACACCCTGAGTCGCAAGAAAGAAGCGTTCACACCGATCGACGCTGGCAAAGTGAAGATGTACGTTTGCGGCATGACCGTCTACGACTATTGCCATTTGGGGCACGCGCGGGTGTTGGTGGCCTTTGATGTGATCAGCCGCTATTTGCGCGCCAAGGGTTATGAGCTGACTTATGTGCGCAACATCACCGACATCGACGACAAGATCCTTCGCCGCGCAGACGAAAACGGTGAAGCTTACACCGCATTGACCGAGCGTTTTATAGCGGCCATGCACGAAGATGCGGAGCGGCTGGGTATTGCGCCTCCCGATGCCGAGCCGCGAGCGACTGGGCATATAGAAGATATTCTGGCAATGATCACGCAGTTGATCGAGCGCGGTTTTGCCTACGCGGCAGACAACGGCGATGTTTACTATCGTGTGAGTCGCTTCGAGGGCTACGGCAAGCTATCCGGTAAGAAGCCGGATGAATTGTTGTCGGGGGCGCGAATAGCGGTTGACGAGGCCAAGGAAGACCCCCGCGATTTTGCGCTGTGGAAGGCCGCAAAACGCGGCGAAGTCAGCTGGCCGTCACCCTGGGGAGAGGGGCGCCCCGGTTGGCACATCGAGTGCTCGGCGATGTCTACCTGCTGCCTTGGCGATAATTTTGATATTCACGGCGGTGGCCCGGATTTGGTTTTCCCCCACCATGAGAACGAAATCGCGCAGTCTGAGGCGGCTACTGGCAAGCCCTATGCGAACACCTGGATGCATGCAGGGGCCGTGCGTGTGGACAACGAAAAAATGTCCAAGTCACTGGGTAACTTCTTCACCATTCGGGAAATTCTCGACAAATATCACCCGGAGGTGGTGCGCTATTTTCTGATCTCCAGTCACTACCGCAGTGCCATCAACTACTCCGAGGATAACCTGCAAATCGCCAGGCAAAATCTCGAGCGCTTCTACCACGCCTTGAAAGGGCTGCCCCTCGAGCCGGTAACGCCATACAACGAATTGCCAGCGGACAACCGCTATGTGCAGCGCTTTGATGCGGCCATGAGTGATGACTTTGCAGCACCGGAAGCGCTGGCCGTGCTATTTGACCTGGTGCGCGAGCTCAACAACGCCCGCGCAGCTGGCGAGGACGCAGCAGTGACGGAACAGGCGGCGCTGCTGCGTTCGCTCGGCGCGATACTGGGCATCCTGGGTTGCGAGGCAGAGGCCTTCCTGCAGGCAGGCAGTGCCGGTGAATTGAGTGCCGAGGAGATTGAATCTCTGATCGCCGAGCGAGTGCAGGCCAAGAAGGACCGGGATTTTGCTCGCGCCGACGGTATTCGTGCTCAACTGCTTGAAGGTGGTGTGGTGCTGGAAGACAGTCGCGAGGGGACGACCTGGCGGCGGGCCTAAGCTCGCCGACGTCGGCGTTTAATCATTGCGCCAACCGCGCTCATTGCTGCAAAGGCAATAATCACGCCGAGGCTGTTGGCAAGCAGGTCGCCGCCTGATGGCGCGCGGCCGGGCATCCAGGATTGGCCGTATTCCATGGCGGCGCTATAGAGAATAATCGCGATGGCGAATAGCAGGCGTCCTTGCAGGGTGTTGGCGACCGGATAGGCGAAGCCCATAAACACCGCGTAGGCAATGAAGTGTTGGGCTTTGTCCCAGAGCGTGATGTCCGGCATGGTGCTTGCGGGTGTTAGCGATAGGGCGGTGATGACAGCGGCGTACACGGATAGCAGCAGCCATTGCTGCCAGCGCTTAAGCCACATGGCTATACCTTCTCTTGCTGGTAGTCGTCGGCCAGCAGCCCTTGCAACCGGCGCTCGGCGACTTTAGTGATCGCGTCCACATCGGTGTCCGCCGAATAATCTTCAAGCGGGAAGCGCTCGTTATGGAATGTCACCGAAGTAAAGGGCAGGGGAACCTTGAATTTGTCCCATGTTGATTGAATGCGCCAGCCTTTGTAATCCACGCGCATTAAGTAGAGTGGGAGCCCGGTCTTTCTCGCGAGTGCTACCGCACCGGCTTTCATTTCGTGGCGTGGGCCGCGAGAGCCGTCTACCGTGAATACCGTTACCGATGCCGTTTTACTTCGTCGCAACAGCTGGAAAAACGCATCTCGGCCGCCGCGGCTCGGTGAGCCGAGTGCCACTTGGTAACCGTAGCGCTCCAGGGCTTTACCGATGGCATAGCCAAAGTGATTCTGCGAGGCGATCGTGCTGGCATTGCTGTGTGCAAAGTACTTGCACAGCGGCAGTAGCTCGTCGTGAAACACCGCGATTACGCACGGCGTTTCAATGCTGGGTTTATTGCGAAAGCGCACGCTGCGCGTCAACAAAAATAACCCGTGCATAAAACCGATTAAAATACCGCGTGCTGCTTTCTGCCCCGGGCCAATAACCTTGGGCTTGCGTTGTCGTTTTGCCACGGAGTCGCCTTAGGCCAGTGCTTTCTCGCCTGAATCGACGCTTTGGAATATGAGGGTGTTAATGGTCATGGGGCCAACACCGCCCGGTACCGGAGTAATGGCACTTGCGCGCTCGTGCAGCGGGGCGAGCTCAATATCGCCAACGCCGCCTGGGTGGTAACCGGCATCGACGACAACAGCGCCATCTTTCACCCACTCAGCTTTAATAAACTCCGGTTTGCCCACGGCGCCGACGAGAATATCGGCCTGCTTGATCAGCGCGGGTAAATTTTGCGTTCGGGAGTGGCAAATGGTGACTGTGGCATTGGCTTCCAGCAACATCATTGCCATGGGCTTGCCAAGAATCGCGCTGCGGCCAACGACAACAGCGTGCTTGCCTTCGATATCAATCTTGTAGTGCTCCAACAGGCGCATGATGCCTTTGGGAGTGGCGCAGCCGTAGGCGTCTTCGCCCATTGCCATGCGGCCGAAGCCCAGGCAGGTGACGCCGTCGACATCTTTATGCAAGGCGATAGCGTCAAAACAGGCGCGCTCATCAATTTGGGCGGGCACGGGGTGTTGAAGGAGGATGCCGTGCACATTGCTGTCGTTATTCAGTTCGTCGATCTTTGCCAGCAACTGCTCGGTGGTCGTGGAGGAGGGTAGCTCAACGGCCATGGAGTCCATGCCGACGCGTCTGCAGGCGTTGCCTTTCATCTTTACGTACGTCGCAGAGGCGGGGTCGTCGCCAACCAAAATCGTCGCCAGAATGGGGGTTTTGCCACCGGACTTTTCTTTGAGTGCTGCCACTCGAGTTGAAAGCTGTTGTTCCCAGCTTGCCGCCAGTGCCTTGCCGTCCAGAATTTGTGCCGCCATCCCGGTTGTCTCCGAAAAAGATGATTGAAAATAAGCTGTTATTGTCGCACGCCGAAAATGCACTGGCCAATAAAGTCGTAAGTTTTTTTTCTAAAATTGTTGACGCCTCAGAGGTGTCTGCGTATCATGCGCAGCTCCTGTAAGGGGGCATGAGTTACACATGTTTCGGGGTATAGCGCAGTCTGGTAGCGCGCCTGCTTTGGGAGCAGGATGTCGGGAGTTCGAATCTCTCTACCCCGACCATTTCGTCAACTCTTGACGCTTTTTGCGCCCGTAGCTCAGCTGGATAGAGCAACGGCCTTCTAAGCCGTCGGTCACAGGTTCGAATCCTGTCGGGCGTGCCATTACAGGTCAAGTCATACGTTATGGTGGCCGTAGCTCAGTTGGTAGAGTCCAGGATTGTGATTCCTGTTGTCGCGGGTTCGAGCCCCGTCGGCCACCCCATCTTATTGTCTTAATTTTCTCCTCGAATTATTTGCCGTACAGCATCGCGACGGTCGTCGTGTCTTCGTGCGTTATGTTTTGATGCTTTGTTTATTGCGTTTGGGTGGGCATCCCGGCGGCGTTCCAGCGGCCTGTGTTTGCGCGCTGCTAATAACGCCGCCTCGCGGAGCAGTTCTAGCGAAGGCAGTCCAGGTAGGCGGCAATCGCTCGATCCAGGCCGAGCTCAATAGCGTCCACGGTGAAGGCGTGACCGATCGACACTTCCAGCAGTTGATCCACGCTGCGTTTGAAGAGCGCTAAGTTGTGCAGGTTAAGGTCGTGGCCTGCATTCAGGCCCAAGCCGCTTTCGGCGGCAACGCGGCTGGCGTCGACGAAACGGGCGAGGCGGTTCTCCTGCTGGGGGCTCCCATAGGCTTGGGCATAGGGGCCGGTATACAGCTCGATGCGGTCGGCGCCGAAGGTTTTGGCTAGGCGTATTTGTTCGGCATCGGGGTCCATAAACAGGCTGACACGAACACCCATTGCACGAAGCTCTTCGATAATAGGCGCAATTTTTTCTCCGTCGCGCTTGAGGTCGAAACCGTGGTCGGAGGTTAGCTGGCTGTTGTTGTCCGGCACCAGGGTGCACTGAGCGGGGCGAGTCCGGCGAATGATCTCCATGAAACCGGGGTAGTCGCTGACGCCAGTCCGATCGCTTTTCATGGGAGCGGCCAGCGGGTTGCCTTCAATATTAAACTCCACGTCCAGCACGTCTGCTAAGGCGTAGCAGTCGTCTGCCCGTATGTGGCGCTGGTCGGGGCGAGGGTGGACGGTGATACCGTGTGCGCCTGCGGCAATACAGCGCTTCGCGTGTTCGATGACACTTGGGTACTCGGTGTCGCGCGAGTTTCTGATTAAGGCAATTTTGTTCAGGTTGATGCTGAGTGCGGTCATCGCGGCCTCTGGCTATTTAGTGGCGGGGCTAGCCTTGCTGATGCTGATTCGCTCCAGAATAATCGGCTCCATGGGCACGTCCTCAAAGTCGCCGACGCGCTGGGTGCGCACATTGCTAATGTCTCTTACGACATGCTGACCATCAATGACATGGCCGAACACCGCGTAGCCGTCGCGGCCCATGCGTGCGTCGAGAGAGAGATTCATTCGCAGGTTAATAAAAAACTGCGAGCGGGCACTATTCGGGTCGTCGGTTCTCGCCATGGCAACCGTCCAGCGCTGATTGCTCAGCCGGCTCGCCTTGGACTCGTTAACAATCGGTTCGCCGTTGGGTTTTTCAACCATATCCGCTGTAAAGCCGCCGCCTTGAACGACAAAGCGGCGAATGACGCGATGAAAAATGGTTCCGTCGTAAAAACCGCTTTTCGCGTAATTGAGGAAATTTTCCACGGTAATGGGCGCGCGGTCTGGCAACAACTCAATGCGGATATCCCCCTTGCTGGTGTGCAGGGTGACAATGGGCTTGTCGTCGGCCTGAGCTGGAGCAGTGCTCAGTGAGAGTAAAAGGCATAATAAAGCAGTTATACGCATCGTCTTAGCCCCATTCGGAGCGACGCTTAGGCATCATGCGCGGGACGATAAGAGCGATCATTACGCCGATAAGCACAGCGAAAGCGCCGTTTAGGAAAAATTCGTTTTCTTTGTTTTCACGCAGGCGGGCGTTATCGGTTTTAAGCACATCGACCTCGCTGCTCAGCATCTGATTGCTCTCAAGCAGGCGGCGGTTGTCGCTGTCGAGTTTAATGGCGTTGGCGGAGATGCGTTTGATAGCATCCAGCTCCTCGCTGAGGGCGGTGTTCTCGCGTTCTAATTGTTCCACAATGGAGGCGGTCTGCTCACTGCTTTGCGTGGTGTTTTTGAGTTGCTCGCGGAGGGCTTTGTTTGCCTCATTGAGCTTGCTGAGTTTAGCCTCCGCTTCTTTTAAGCGTGTGCGAGCGACGGGCGCCTCGACAAGATAGTGGCTGGGCAACCAGCCTTCGGTACCGCTTGTTGTTTTGACTTTAGAGTAGCCCGTGCTCTCATTGGTGGTAATGAGTTCGAGCTTAGTGCCACTGGGTAGGCCGCGATGAACGATTCGGTATTTGCTGCCGTCGCCAACACGAAGTGGTACATAAACCTTGTCGCTGATGTAGCGGGTTTCGGCGAACAGTTGGCCAGAGAGGGTGAGCAGGACGGTCACAAGGCCGAGAAGGGTGAGTTTCTTCACTGTTAATTCCACTTTAAAAAATTGCGGTAAGGTATTAATGAATAAGAGTAATGTACATGGTTGCAGACTGCAATTTGGCGCCTTTTTCTAGGGCAGTACTTTTTTAAACGGTTTCACACTAACTTTGCTGTACACGCCGGCCGCAATGTATGGGTCTGCATCGGCCCAGCGCTGAGCATCTTCCAGACTGGGGAATTCGGCGATCACCAGGCTCCCGGTAAAACCCGCTTCACCTGGGTCGTTGCTGTCAATAGCGGGGTGAGGGCCGGCAACTAAGAGTCTGCCATCGGCTTTTAGTTCCTCTAAGCGCGCAAGGTGGGCGGGGCGCGCGGTCAGGCGCTTTTCTAAGCTGTTGCTGACGTCTTCACTGATAATGGCGTAAAACATGATTAGTTTTGATCCTGGTGTAATCTAAAAATCTGTTCGAGCTCCAGTGCAGTGAGGCTCTTAACTCTATTCATTAGGTAGAACAGGGCGCCCATCATCACGATGGTGCAGGGCAGTGCGATGACTGGGAAGCTGAGTCCGGTCATTTTTCCCAGCTCGGCGCTGTACTCGGGGGTGCCGGGAGGGCTGACCAAAATAAACTTGGCGAGCAGGTAATTCAGGGTCGAGGATAGGAAAAAAGAGAAAGCCAGTAAGTAGGTTGCTCGGCGAAGGGCTATGTTGAAGGCGTTGTGGGCATTGTGCTCACTAAGCGCCTTCTCGATACGTGCGGTGTCGACAACCTCGTCGTTGAACAACAGCGTTTTGATCAGCGGATAGGGCGTGTATAGTGACAGCAACGTAGCAAGGCCTATCAGGCCGGGGATCGCCGCCTCTTTAATGGCGATATATTGAGGGTCCAGCTCCAACAGGCTGATCCCGCCGGTCAGTAAGATGCTGACAAAACCGAGTATGGAAAAAATGTTGGTGCGGCGGGTTTTTATGTAGTCCCATGCACCGAAGCTTACGGGAAAAGCCAGTGCGATAACGATGCTCAGGCTAGGCCCCAGGTCTTCTTCACCGCTGAACTTGGTGAGTATCAACGTCGGTATCACAATATTGAATAAAAGGTTGGTCACGGCACTGTGCCGTGGCTTGCCCTGATTGTTTGGGGGCATGGTTCGTCCTGTGGTCGGGATTGTCTGCGCGAATGCGCGGCTCACTATAACCATTTTCCCGCGTTATCACTAGCGCAGGGAGTGAGCGCCACAGAGGTGCTGGAGTATTAAAGCTTGATAATCGATTTACACACCCATAGCACCGCCTCCGACGGCGGTTTGGCGCCCCAGGAGTTGGTCGCCCGCGCGGTCGATCGCGGCGTTGATCTGTTGGCAATTACTGATCACGATACGATCGATGCTTATCAGACGCTAGAAAACGTTCCCAGCGATCTGCAGCTGGTGTGTGGCGCGGAGTTTTCATGCAACTGGAATGGCGTCAACATTCACGTATTGGGTTTAGGGCTAGACGTATCTGAGCCGCTGCTGTGCGATGCCATCGCGGGGCAGAAGGTGGCGCGGGAGCAGCGCAGCGAGACAATTGCCGCCCGTTTGAGCAAGAAGGGCATCGATATTGATGTTGAGGCATTGCGCAGCAGTGTGGCTGACCGGCCGCTCGGTCGCCCAGACTTCGCCCGTTATATGGTTGAAAAGGGCTATGTGGGGTCGATGAATGAGGCCTTTGACCGCTTTTTGGGCGCTGGCAAAATTGGCGATGTAAAAGCGATGTGGCCATCGTTGGCATCTGTGCTGTCATGGATACATGCTGGCGGTGGTGTGGCTGCGATTGCTCACCCTATGCACTACAAAATGACCAATGCAAAGCTGCGTCGCTTGCTCGCAGAGTTTAAAGACCTGGGCGGCGAAGCGCTGGAGGTGTGTAATGGCCGACCTGCGGATCAAGAGTTGCGCTATCTGCGTGATCTGTGCAGACACTTTGAGTTTGAAGCGTCGGCTGGCAGTGATTTTCACCACTTAAGTCAGTGGTGTGACCTTGGCTGTGATGCCGAGGTAGTGGGAAATTGTCAGCCGGTATGGCAGCGTTGGCTAAGGGCCAGCTGACCACATTTAAGGATAATTATGAGTCAATTTTTTCAGATCCACCCCGAAAACCCGCAGGCACGGTTAATCAAACAGGCGGCCGATATCGTCCGTGGCGGCGGCGTGATCGCTTACCCCACCGACTCGGCCTATGCGCTGGGCTGCCACCTCGGAGATAAGAGTGCGCTGGAGCGTATCCGTGCGATTCGTCGTTTGGACGACAAGCATAATTTTACGCTGATGTGCCGCGATCTCTCTGAGTTGGGTAACTATGCCCGGGTTGATAACAGCAGTTTTCGATTGCTCAAAAATCTTATTCCCGGGCCCTATACCTTCATCTTGCGTGCTACGCCCGAGGTGCCTAAGCGCCTTCACCATCCCAAGCGCAAGAGTGTGGGGCTACGCGTACCCGACAACCAAATTTGCCTGGACCTGCTAGCGGAGCTGAATGAGCCGCTAATGAGTGTGAGTCTGATTCTACCAGGCGAAGAATTGCCGATGACGGACCCCTATGACATTCGCGATACGCTGGCGAACCACGTCGATTTGGTGATTGATGGTGGTTACTGTGGCATGGAAGCAACGTCTGTGGTCGACCTCGTGGATGACGTGCCAGTAGTGCTGCGCCGTGGCCTTGGCGATGTCAGTCAATTTGAACAAGCGCTGTGACGCTCGAGCAGATAGCCGTATAATCGCCGGCTAAGTTAAAACAGGGGGCGCTCGTGCAGCAGGGCAACGGTCAGGATAACGAACAGCCGGTAGCAGAAAATCTGCCCGGTGCGCCCCGCCGTGCCCCCATGCAGCACGCGATGGACATCGTTAGCCTCAAGGCGCTGCGCAGTCGGCCCCAGCAGGGTGAAATGCCGTTTGCGATTGTCCAGGGTAAGCCGCTTACCGAGTTGCCAAAGGATTTGTATATCCCCCCTGAAGCCTTGGAGGTCTTCCTCGAGGCCTTCGAAGGGCCGCTTGACCTGCTGCTTTATCTGATCAAGCGACAGAACATCGATATTTTGGAGATAAACGTTGCTCAGATCACTGAGCAATACATGCAGTACGTCAATATGATGAACGCCATGCAGTTCGAGTTGGCGTCCGAGTATCTGTTGATGGCGGCAATGTTGGCGGAAATTAAATCCCGGATGCTACTGCCGCGCTCCAGTGAAGAACTGGAAGACGACGAAGATCCCCGCGCGCAGTTAATAAGACGACTGCAGGAATACGAGCGCTTCAAGCAGGCCGCGGAGAATATCGATCAGCTGCCGCGGGTTGGACGCGAGACTTACCTTAGCGACGTGGCTCCGCCGCCAATGAAAAAGGTGAAGCAAGAACCCGATGTCGATCTGAAAGAATTGATGCTAGTGCTCAGTGAAGTCTTGCAGCGCGCAGATTTGTACATTAGCCACCAGGTCGAGCGGGAAAAGCTGTCCACTCGTGAGAGAATGTCGGAAGTATTAGCGAGGCTGGGCGGCGATACCTTTGTGCCTTTTGTCTCACTGTTCAAACCCGAGGAAGGGCGTCTCGGGGTTGTTGTGACCTTTTTGGCTATTATGGAGCTCATTAAGGAGTCTCTGGTTGAAATTGTTCAGTCAGCGCCTTTTGCCCCCATTCACGTTAAAGCTAAGAACACCTGATGATTGACGCGCAGCACTTACAAAGAATACTCGAAGGAGCGCTGATGGCAGCGGGAAAGCCGCTAACACTCGCTCAGTTGGCTGAACTCTTCGACGAACAACAGCGGCCTGCGACCAATGCAATTCGCGATGCTCTGGCGCAAATTGAGCGGGATTGTGAGGGCCGTGGTTACGAACTCAAAGTGGTGGCCAGTGGTTATCGCTTTCAAGTGCGAGAAGAGCTCGCGCCCTGGGTAGGGCGTTTGTGGGACGAAAAGCCCCAGCGCTATTCACGCGCGCTGCTAGAGACTTTGGCGTTGATTGCTTACCGCCAGCCGATTACTCGCGGTGACATAGAAGAAATACGGGGCGTCGCGGTCAGCTCTCACATTGTTAAAACGCTGCTGGAGCGAGAGTGGGTGCGCGTTGTTGGCCACAAAGATGTGCCGGGTCGACCGGCCATGTACGCGACCACGCGCCAGTTTTTGGACTATTTTAATCTCAGTAATCTCGACGAACTGCCCAGTCTGGCTGAGATTGCCGATTTAGATTCTTTGAACTCAGAGCTGCAGTTCGACAAAGAAAATCTTGCCGAGGCCAGCGCCGAGTCAAATACTACCGAAGCCGAAGCCGAAGCCGAAGCCGAAGCCGAAGCCGAAGCCGAAGCCGAAGCCAAACTCGTCGATGAGGACGACACAATGACAGAGATAAAGCACTGATGAGTGCCGAAGACGAAAAGTTACAAAAGGTGCTTGCTCGTGCAGGCTTGGGTTCACGCCGCGAAATGGAGCGCGCGATCAGCGATGGTCGGGTGCAAGTGAATGGCGAGCTCGCGACACTGGGCGATCGTGTAGACAAAGAAGCACGTATTGTATTTGATGGGCGCCCGCTTAAGGCGGACACCGGCAGCAAGCGGCCGCGCGTGCTGCTCTACAACAAGCCCGAAGGGGAAATTTGCAGCCGTAAAGACCCGGAGGGGCGGCGCTCGGTATTCGACCGTTTGCCGCGTTTGTCCGGTGAGCGTTGGATCTGTGTAGGACGCCTTGATTACAACACCACCGGGCTATTGTTGTTTACCACCGACGGTGACCTTGCCAACAAGTTGATGCACCCCTCGACAACCATCGAGCGTGAGTACCTGTGCCGTGTAATGGGGAACGCCAGTGAGCATAACTTGCAGGCCTTAGTCGATGGTGTGCAGTTGGATGACGGCGTCGCCCGCTTTACCGATATTGTAGATGGTGGTGGTGAGGGCATTAATCACTGGTACTACGTGGTTATCATGGAAGGGCGTAATCGTGAGGTGCGCCGCTTATGGGAATCGCAGGGCTTGCAGGTCAACCGCCTCAAGCGTGTGCGCTATGGCAATGTTTTCATCCCCTCAAAAGTTAAGGTTGGAATGTGGACGGAGCTACCGGATCGCGAGGTAGATGAAGTCTATGAAATGGCGGGTTTGACGCCACCGGAGCAAAGCAAGCCAGAAGCCAAGCCGGGCCGCCGCAGCCGCCGTTAAGTAGAAAAAGCCCGCGAAACGGCGGGCTTTTTGGTCTTTTGCACAACAGCCAGTGATTGGCTGTTGCTATGTCGATAGAGACGCGGGATTAGTGAAACGCTTGTTTTTGGAGTGCGGTGGCGGTGTCGATACCGTCCCAGTGGTCGACGCGGCCTTCGCGCCATCCAGAGATCCATTCCTGCTTGAGTTGTTGCTGAGTATGAGGGCAATTTTCTTTGTTTTTCCCGGCGATTCCTGCCTGATAACCACGTTGGTAGGCGCGCTCAGTCATGTCGCGTTTCTGTCTTCTCATAGGGCATAAGCCTCCATTGTTCAACGTGCACTCACCACGCCAAGAGCAAAGCGTGGCAAACCCAGATTGGCGCGATGTGCGTCAACCGAATTACCATGTAAGCAAACTTTCATAAATCTCGCGAAGATCGATTTCGCATAAGGCAGAAGCGTTTTATAGAGTTCGCGTATAAAGTCGCTAAGCTATTGAGAAGCAATATGAATTACCTGAATCACAATGTCCCGGGTGGGTATTTATGAGTCAAATGCAGTCGCTAATCCTCAGTTGTCCGAAGGGGCTCGAAGGGTTGTTGGGAGACGAGGCGGAGCGTTTGGGCGCCGTGAAACGCGGCGAAACCGTTGGCGCGGTGACGGTTGACGCTGCGCCTGAAACGCTATATCGCCTGTGTCTTTGGTCTCGGCTGGCGAATCGGGTACTGCTGCCACTAGCGGAGTTCCCTGGCGACAGTGCGCAGCAATTATACGATGGCCTGCATGCCATCGACTGGCCTGCGCATATGCGAGAGGGCAGCAGCCTTCTCGTAGACTTTGCCGGGCGCAGCCGCGAGATACGCAACAGCCACTTCGGCGCTCTGCGTTGCAAGGATGCCATCGTTGACCGCTTTGTCGAGGCCGGGCAAGAGCGGCCAAATATCGCCAAATCGCAACCTGATATTCGTGTTCATGTGCGGTTGCGTAAGGGCAAGATACTGGTTGCTATCGACTTGTCGGGTGATAGTTTGCACCGGCGTGGCTACCGGCAAAGTGGTGCGCTGGCGCCATTGAAAGAAAATTTGGCGGCTGCGCTGTTGCTGCGGGCCGATTGGCCGGGGGTTGCCAGTCGCGGTGGAGGGTTGATTGATCCCATGTGTGGCAGCGGTACCCTGTTGATCGAAGCAGCGATGATGGCAATGAATATTGCACCGGGACTGCAGCGCAAGCACTGGGGGTTTGCAGCCTGGTCTGGTCATCAGCAGGCCTTGTGGCGGCAGCTTCACGATGAAGCAATGGACTTGCAGCGGCAGGCACACCGCCGAAACTGGCCGCAAATTTGGGGCTATGATGCGAACGGTAAAGTCATTGCGCAAGCGCAGGACAATATCCGGCGTGCGGGCCTTGCTCAATTCGTGAAGGTGGCGCGCGGCGAGTTGTCTGAGCTGTCGCCACCCGGTAACGAGGACTTACCCGGACTGCTAATTTGTAACCCCCCGTATGGCGAGCGCCTTGGCGAAGAAGCCGAGTTACTGCACTTGTACAGGCGCTTGGGTCAGAGTCTTCGCGAGGATTTTCAAGGTTGGCAGGCGGGGGTGTTTACCGGTAACCCGGATCTCGGGAAGCGAATGGGCATTCGCGCTTGCAAGCAATATCAACTTTTCAACGGCACCATACCGAGCAAGCTGCTGTTGTTTGAGGTTGAACAACGTTATTTCGTAACCGAGCGTCAACCTGAGCAGCAACAGGCAGCGATTGCGCCCGCACTAAGTGCCGGAGCGCAAATGTTTGCCAACCGCTTGCGAAAAAACCTAAAGCGCCTGGATAAGTGGCGTCGCCGCAACGAGATAAGCTGCTTTCGTGTTTACGATGCGGATATGCCTGAATATGCCGTTGCCGTGGATTGCTATGGTGACGCCGTGCATGTCAGCGAATATGCCGCGCCGTCATCGGTCAATGACGACGATGCCCGTCGCCGTCTGGGCGAGGTGATGCAGGCCTGTGCTGACGTGTTTTCGCTGCCCGTAACAGATATTGCGTTAAAGGAACGGCGGCGTCAGCGCGGTAAGTCTCAGTACGAACGCCAAGCCCCGCAAGGCAAGGTGCTAGAAGTGCGCGAAGGCCAGGCCACGGTACTGGTGAATCTATACGACTACCTCGATACCGGGTTGTTTCTCGATCACCGGCCCGTGCGTTTAGACATTGCCGAGCGAGCGCGCGGCAAGCGGTTTCTGAACCTTTTCTGTTATACCGCCGTTGCCTCGGTGCACGCGGGGCTGGGGGGCGCGCGCCATACGACGTCGGTTGATATGTCGCACACGTACCTGAAATGGGCGCGACAAAACCTGTCACTCAATGGCTTGAGCGAGGCGCGCCACCGCACCGAGCAGGGGGATGCCAGACAGTGGTTGGCAGATTGTGAGGAGGAGTTTGACCTGATTCTTCTCGATCCACCGACCTTCTCTAATTCGAAAAGAATGGACGATGTACTGGATACCCAGCGTGATCACGCCGAACTGATTGCTCAGGCGATGCGCTGTTTGGCCAAAGACGGCTTATTGATCTTTTCTACCAATAAGCGCGACTTCATACTGGATGAGGCGCTGGCTGAGCGTTTGGAGATTGCGGACCGCTGCACTTGGTCGCTAGACGAGGATTTTAAGCGGCGCAGTAAACCCATACATTATTGCTGGTACATTACTCACCGCCGGGGCGCGTCTGCCTGACCTTACTTAAAACCGACGACCGAGACGAATGCCGTAGGTGTCTAGCCCGCGGTTGTTGTCGTCGTTGAGGATGCCACCGTTGGAAATGTGGTCTAAGTAAAGGCCAACACTGTATAGCGGGTTAATTTGGTAGCCGAGGTTAAATTCGGTGTGAAACAGCACTCGAGAGCCCATTTCACGGCGCTCGGCTGACTTTTTCTCAAGGTCACCATCGTGAACAGCAAGCCCAAAGCCCAGCTCAAAATATACTGGCGATTCACCGAAGTTCCATTTGGGGTTGAGTCCGCTGTAGAGATAGCTGGTGCCATCGGCTGTGTTAATAACGGCGCCGCCGTGAGCAAACAAGCCGCCCCAATTGTATTGTTTTAAATGGTGGTAGTACGCCAGCGTGACGTCGGGGCCGTCTTCCGTTTCGCTGGCAATGGGGCCTTTGTTGTGGGCCAGTACACCAAAACGCCATTCGTGTTCACCAGCTTGGACGAAGGGGCTAAATATTAGGCCAAGAGTCAGTGCTGTAGCTTTTATTGCGGCTTTCATGCGGAATCCTTTTTGTTGTTAGCGCTGATTAAAGCGTATTTCCCTGTCGAAGTGAAAAATAATCCGGCAATGTTTTTCATAGTGCTATGTGTCTCGGTCAAAACGCAGACACAAAAAAGGCGGCTTTCGCCGCCTTCTTGTCACCGCATTCTTTACTTAGATAACGGTTACGTTCGCTGCTTGAGGACCTTTTTGGCCGCTCTGCACGTCAAACTCAACAGCTTGACCTTCTGCCAGCGTTTTGAAGCCAGAGCCAGAAATGGCGCTGAAGTGAACAAAAACGTCTGGGCCGGAATCCTGCTCAATGAAACCAAAGCCTTTAGTCTCGTTGAACCATTTTACTTTACCAGTGCTTCTGGACATGTCTTAAAACCTCGTTGTCTATAAGTTTGCCTTGTATGGCTTGAGCTGAGATAGGCAGGGTAGTTATGAAACAGAACGAGGTACTAAAAACGACTTCGTGGTGCTTTTACATAAAACCAAGCTGCATCTATAGCCAGCAAGCTCATTATATACACAGTCTGAATAGGTATAGAAAGCCTTTTGCCAGCCATAAAATGAATTTTTTATGTCGTTTTTCTAGGGGGAAGTCCGGTGTGCTGCGTGAGCATGCGGCCGCGCTTCGGTTTTTTACTTTTCCAGTTTGCCGGTTGGCGCGGCGGCACGAGATGCTTTTTGCCATAGCCAATCAAATCCTTGCGGCCCATCTTTAGCAGCGATTCGCGCAGCGCAGGCCAGCCCTCAGGGTCGTGGTAACGTAGGTAGGCCTTGTGCAAACGTCGCTGTTTCAATCCCTTGGCACTGAATACATTTTCACTGCGACGGCTTACCTTGCGTAACGGGTTTTTCCCCGAGTAATACATTGCCGTCGCATTAGCCATTGGAGAGGGGTAGAAGGCCTGCACTTGGTCGGCGCGAAAGCCGTTGCTTTTCAGCCACAGTGCCAGGTTCATCATGTCTTCATCGCGGGTGCCGGGATGCGCGGCAATAAAATAGGGGATGAGGTACTGTTCTTTACCCGCTTGTTTGGAGTATTTGTCGAACATGGCTTTGAAACGGTCGTAGCTGCCCATGCCCGGTTTCATCATTTTGCTCAGCGGCGAGTCTTCTGAGTGCTCGGGTGCAATTTTTAAATAGCCGCCAACGTGGTGGGTGACCAGTTCTTTGACGTACTCGGGCGTTTCCACGGCCAAGTCATAGCGCAGGCCGGAGGCGATAAGGACTTTTTTAACACCGTTCAGGTTGCGGACTTCCCGGTACAGCTCGATAAGCGGTGTTTGGTCGGTGTTTAAGTTTTTGCAAATACCGGGGTAGACGCAGGAAAGGCGACGACAACTTTTTTCTATCGCTTCGCTTTTGCAGGTCAGTTGCCACATATTGGCGGTGGGACCGCCGAGGTCCGACACAACACCGGTGAAGCCCGGCGTTTTGTCGCGAATTTTTTCCACTTCTCTGACAATAGAGTCTTTTGAGCGGCTTTGAATAATCCGCCCTTCGTGTTCGGTGATAGAACAGAAGCTGCAGCCGCCAAAACAGCCGCGCATGATATTCACCGAGTTGCGAATCATTTCATACGCGGGAATCCGCGCCTCGCCGTACTTGGGGTGAGGGCGGCGCTGGTAGGGCAATTCAAAGACCCAGTCGAGCTCTTCTGTCGTGAGTGGAATGGGGGGCGGGTTGAGCCAAATTTCCTTGTCGCCATGGCGCTGAACCAGTGCGCGAGCGTTACCCGGATTGGTTTCCAGGTGAAGCACTCGCGCTGCGTGGGCGTAACTGACGGGGTCTTTTTTTACCGTTTCATAAGCGGGTAGGCGAATAACCGTTCGCTCTGCCGGTGCGTCGCTTTTGCGGGCCTGCCTCGGGTCGATAATGGTGATGGTCTGCGCAGCGTCTGACTCGCTCGCTGCCTTTGCCTGTTCAGTTTTGCAACTGGGGTCAGCGCTGGTGTCGACATAGGGGCTGGTAATCGGATCCACCTTGCCGGGCCGGTCAATATCGCTGGAGTCCACAACCGTCCAGCCGTTTGGCACTGCATCGCGAATAAATGCGGTGCCGCGAAGGTCGCGAATTTGCTCTACCGGCTCGCCGCGAGACAGTCGGTGAGCGAGGTCGACAATGGCGCGTTCGGCATTGCCATACAGCAGAATATCCGCTCGCGAGTCCATGAGAATTGAGCGGCGGACTTTGTCGCTCCAATAATCGTAATGCGCGATGCGTCGCAGGCTTGCTTCGATCGAGCCGATAACAATGGGGCAGTCTTTATAGGCTTCGCGGCAGCGCTGGGCATAGACGATAACGGCGCGATCGGGGCGCTTGCCGCCGACGTTATCCGGTGAGTAGGCATCGTCGTGACGCAGTCGGCGGTCTGCGGTATAGCGATTAATCATCGAGTCCATGTTTCCGGCGGCCACACCGAAGAACAGGTTAGGTTTGCCCAGTGCGGTGAAAGGCTCTGCTGACTGCCAGTCCGGCTGAGAAATAATGCCAACGCGGAAGCCCTGGGCTTCCAATACGCGCCCAATAACGGCCATGCCGAAGCTTGGGTGGTCCACATAGGCATCGCCGGTGACAATAATGATGTCGCAGCTGTCCCAACCCAACGCGTCCATTTCTTCGCGGCTGGTTGGCAAGTATGGTGCGGTGCCGAAGCACTCTGCCCAGTAGGGGTGATGGCTAAAAATGGCCGGTGGTAAAGGCATGGCGTAGCTACTCTCGAATGATCGGCTATTGTACCGGAAATCACAGCTGTTTGCTGAGTGGGGGCAGCCCCAATCAAGTGTGAATTTGCAGCTTTGGCGCTTGCTATTAAGTGAGATCGTGGCTAAATAATGCCTCTCACTTATCGCGTGGCAGCAGGAGCGCACAAATGGATTGGCTTAATAGCTCGATAGAGTACTGGCACTGGATGGTTTTGGGGCTTTTACTGGTTGCCAGCGAGGTCTTTGTTCCCAGCTTTGTCATGCTTTGGTTCGGCGCTAGTGCCATTGCGGTAGGGCTGATCACCGCTGTCGTAGATTTGCCCTTTAGTGTCCAAGTGTTGATCTGGGCAGGGCTGTCGGCGGTCGACTTGTTCCTCTGGTTTAAATTTGTGCATCCGCGTATGAAAGATAAAAGTTTATCGGGCATGTCGCGAGAGCAGGTTGTGGGTCAGGAGGGCATGGTTACGCGCGTTGGTGACCACCGCGAGGGGCAGGTGCGCTTCAGTATACCGGTGCTGGGTAATGACGAATGGAGTTACATTTGCCGCGAACCCCTGATCGTTGGAGACCGGGTTATTGTTGAAGATATCTCAGGCAATTCATTGATAGTACGCCGCCAACGCGGCGCCAAAGCTGCCGAATAATACCGTTGCTGGCAGGCTCATTTCACGAGGATCTAGGGGAAGAATATGGATGGTTTAGCGATTACAGGGGCGTTGTTTGTATTGGTCGTCGTTACGTTGTCGATGGGGGTGAAGACCGTTCCCCAGGGTTACAAACACATTGTGCAACGTCTGGGTAAGTACCACGGTACCTTGAACCCCGGTTTGAACTTTATTATTCCCTATGTGGATCAAGTGGCTTATCGCCTGACAACCAAGGACATTGTGTTGGATATCCCCTCCCAAGAGGTTATCACTGAAGACAATGCGGTGATTATCGCCAACGCCGTGGCCTACATCAATATCGTCTCTCCGGAGAAGGCTGTCTACGGTGTTGAGAATTACACCATTGCCATCCAAAACCTGGTGCAGACAGCACTGCGTTCAATCGTAGGCGAGATGTCGTTGGATTCGGCCCTCTCGTCGCGGGAGCAAATCAAGGCCAAGCTCAAAGCGGGGATATCAGACGATATTTCCGACTGGGGGATCACACTTAAAACGGTGGAAATACAGGACATTAATCCATCTCCCACCATGCAAAGTGCGATGGAAGAACAGGCGGCTGCAGAGCGTCAACGTCGCGCGGCGGTGACCAAGGCCGAAGGTGAAAAGCAGGCCGCGATCCTCGAAGCCGAGGGACGTTTGGAAGCATCGCGTCGCGACGCTCAGGCGGAAGTGGTGTTGGCTAAGGCCAGCGGTGCAGCGATTGAGTTAGTATCTGAGGCCGTTAAAGGTGATGAGCTACCCGTGTTGTATCTGCTGGGTGAAAAATACGCTGACTCGCTGCGTGAGCTGTCGGCGTCCGACAATGCCAAGACCGTTGTGCTACCCGCAGACCTGCCTCAGGCGGTGCGGGCAATACTAAACAAGGGTTAAGAATTTTTTTTGCAAGGATGTTGTTGTAAAGATGGAACATACCTACCGCTTGATTACCAGCTGCCCGGACCGCGTCGGCATCGTTGCCAAAGTGAGCCAGTTTGTCGCCGACCAAGGGGGCTGGCTAACCGAGGCCAATCATCACGCTGATGCCGACAGTAACTGGTTTTTCATGCGCAACGAGATTAAAGCCGATTCACTGAGTATCGGTGCTGAGGCAGTGCGTGAGGCGTTTCGGCCCTTGGCGCAGGCCTATGACATGGAGTGGGAGTTGGTCGACTCAGCGCGGCGGCGCAAGGTGGTGATTCTGGCAAGCCATGCCTCACATTGTATTGCAGATTTATTGCACCGCTGGCATAGCGGCGAGCTGTACTGCGATATTCCCTGTGTGATCTCAAATCACGAGAATTTGCGCAGCATGGTCGAGTGGCACGGAATTCCGTTTGAATATGTACCGGTCGACCCTCAAAACAAGGCGCCGGCCCACGCCCGTGTGCAGCAGCTGACCGAAAACTATGGCGCTGATTGTGTGGTGCTCGCCCGCTATATGCAGATTATTCCCCCGGAATTTTGCCGTGCTTACAGCGGCAGAATGATCAATATTCACCACAGTTTTTTACCTTCTTTCATAGGTGCGAACCCCTACCAGAAGGCCTACGATCGCGGCGTTAAATTGATCGGTGCCACCAGCCACTACGTGACTGAGCAGCTGGATGAGGGCCCGATTATCGAGCAGGATGTCATTCGGGTGTCGCACCGTCATAGTAAGGATGACCTGGTGCGCTTGGGTAAGGATGTTGAAAAGAGTGTTTTGGCGCGCGCGCTTCGCAATCACCTTGAGGACAGGGTGTTAGTGCACGGTAATAAAACTGTCGTTTTCGGCTAAGCTTGGGGGCAACGGCTGGCGCCTTGATCGAGTCGTTGTCATATAATTGTCATTAAAGGCCGTTTTAATGCAGGCTCAAGCATCCACAGGCTACAAGGGAAGAGCATGAGCACAAAGACCATCCTCATCGTCGATGACGAAGCCGCCATTCGCGAGATGATCCGCGTAGGGCTAGAGCTTGCCGGTTACGACTGCATCGAAGCGAGCAATGCGCAGGAAGCGCACGGAATTATTGTTGATCAGCGCCCGGATCTGGTACTGCTGGACTGGATGATGCCAGTCACCAGCGGTATTGAACTGCTGCGCCGCTTGCGCCGGGAAGATTTAACCCGGGATATGCTGGTCATCATGCTTACCGCTAAAGACGATGAAGACAACCGTGTTCAGGGCCTGGATGTCGGAGCCGACGACTACATTACCAAGCCGTTTTCTTCCCGAGAGCTAATGGCGCGCATCAAGGCGGTGTTGCGCCGCGGCAGCTCGCCTGAGCAGGAAGAGACCATTGAGGTGGATGGCCTCAAACTCGACCCCGCCAGTCACCGCGTGTTTGCCAATGGTGAGCCTTTGGATATGGGGCCCACTGAGTTTAAATTACTGAAATTTTTCATGACCCACCAAGAGCGTGCCTACAGTCGTGGTCAACTGCTTGACCAGGTATGGGGCACCAATGTCTATGTTGAAGAGCGCACGGTAGATGTTCATATTCGCCGGCTTCGCAAAGCGCTGCTAACCGACGAGCGAGACTTCGGGCAGCTGATTCAAACCGTTCGCGGTACTGGCTACCGTTTTTCCGCAACGGGGGTAAGCGCCTAGCGCTGCTCTATGCGGTATTACGGCTGGAAGACGGAGCTTGTTCGCGTAGTGCTGCCATTGGCAGCGGCGGCAGTGTTTGCAACAGCGTTCGACCTTGGAGTGTGGCCCGTTTTTATCGTTGCAGCGGTGATATGCACCTGGCTGCTATGGCAACTTCAACGACTGAGCGACTGGTTATATAGAGGCTTGGGTACCGAGCCGCCAGAGGCAATTGGCATGTGGGGTCAAATTTTCGACACGATTTACGATATGCAGAAGCATGCGTCGGGAGATCGTGATCAGTTACAAGCAATTATTGATTACTTACATTCATCGTTTGCATCGATGTCAGATGCCGTGGTGATGCTGGATCGTCACGGCAACATCGAATGGTGCAACGATGCGGCGATGGATCTACTTGGGCTGCGCAGGGATGAAGATGTCGGCTTGCAGCTGCTGAATTTAGTGCGCAACCCGAATTTTGTTGCCTACTACGAAGCTGAAAAATACGCCATGCCCTTTGAAATGGCGTCGCCGGTAAACAGCGAGATACAGCTTAGTTTAAGCATCAGCTTTTTCGCGGAGGGTAATCGTTTACTGTTTGCCCGCGATGTCACACGAACCCACCGTCTCGAAAAAATGCGCAAAGATTTTGTCGCGAATGTGTCACACGAATTGCGCACGCCACTGACGGTGATCAATGGTTACCTGGAGACGTTTTCTGAGCACGGTGGCGACAACCCGCGCTGGGATCGCGCTATCGATCAAATGCTGCGGCAGTCTCGCCGCATGCACCACCTCATTCAAGATTTAATGCTGTTGTCGCGGCTGGAATCCGTCCCTCAAGCCAGCGAGCATGAAGTGATACGTATCCGCCCGCTGATGGAAATGGTGCGCGAAGAAGCCCTCGCGGCCGCCAAGGGCAATCGCCAGATCGACATCGAATGTGACGATGCCATTGCCCTGAAAGGGCAGGCGACGGAAATACGCAGCGCGCTGTCTAACTTGGCGGTAAATGCTGCGCGCTACACCGCCGAGGATGACCGAATTGTGCTGCGTTGGTACCAGGATGACAGCCACGGTGTGTTGGAAGTGCAGGACAGCGGGATTGGTATCGAGCCGCAATACATTCCCCGTCTAACCGAGCGTTTCTACCGGGTTGATCAAAGTCGCTCCCTCGATACCGGCGGTACAGGCTTGGGTTTGGCGATCGTGAAACATGTTTTGTTGCGCCACCGGGCCGAGATGAAAATCTCCAGCCAGCCGGGGCATGGCAGTACGTTCAGTTGTTTATTTCCACGTTCATTAATCACTCGGGTAAACTGATTTCTCATTGTAATAAATCCGTCATCTAGCGCCGCTAAAATGACAGCCGTGTTACCAATTTTATTGATCGGGAGATACCTGTGAAACTGAAGCAATGTCTGATGGCGGCCGCATTTGGCCTTTCCTCTATGTGGGTGGCGGCAGCCACTGAAGTTGATCCGGCGCTGCCTGTGTACGAAAAAGCGGCGGGTGTATCGGGCACTTTTTCCAGCGTTGGCTCAGATACCCTGGCAAACCTGATGACGCTTTGGAGCGAAGACTTCAAACGCGCTTACCCAAACGTTAACGTCCAGATTCAAGCAGCCGGTTCCTCTACTGCGCCCCCGGCGTTGACAGAAGGCACTTCAAACATGGGGCCGATGAGCCGCAAGATGAAGGACAAAGAGATCGAAGCCTTCGAAGCGAAATATGGCTACAAACCCGTTGCAGTTCCGGTGGCTATTGACGCCCTGGCGGTGTTTGTCCACAAGGACAACCCCATTGAAGGGATGACCATCGCCGAAGTCGATGCGGTTTTCTCAAGCACTCGCAAGTGTGGCCACCCGGAAAATATCCAGCGCTGGGGTCAGCTCGGCATGGATGGATCGTGGTCGGCGCGCGATATTCAAATGTTCGGTCGCAACTCGGTATCGGGCACCTACGGCTACTTTAAAGGCAAGGCACTGTGTAAAGGCGACTTTAAAAATGGTGTAAATGAGCAGCCAGGCTCGGCATCAGTGGTTCAGTCTGTGTCTACCTCTATTAACGGCATCGGTTATTCTGGCATCGGCTACCAGACCTCAAGCGTTCGCGCTATTCCGCTGTCCAAGAATGAGAAGGGCAGTTTTGTTGACGCCACGCCGGAAAATGCGATCAATGGTAGCTACCCGCTGTCACGCTTCCTCTACGTTTACATGAATAAAGCACCCAATAAGCCGTTTACGCCGCTAGAGCGCGAATTCGTTAAGCTGGTGCTGTCAAAGCAGGGTCAGGAAATCGTTGCCAAAGATGGCTACATCCCGCTACCAGCAAGCGTTGTAGAGAAAATTCGCAAAAAGCTAGAGCTGTAAAAATGCCGACATGATGTCGCTGTAAAATGTGCTGCAAACGTGAGTTTGTGGCACATTTTTTATCTGTAACAAAACTGAAACATTATCGTCATAAAATCCCCGCCAGTTCCTCAAAGAGCCCGAGACTTATGAAGCAATCAGAGGTGCGCGCAACTGCATCGGCCCAACGCAGATGGCGCCAAGTCAAAGATGGCATGACCACAGCAACTATCACCGGCGGTGGTGTTGGGGTATTGCTGTCCATTCTGCTGATCTTTTTCTATCTGCTGTATGAAATTCTGCCGCTGTTTAATTCGGCTGGCATCGAGTCAGAGGAACAGTACCAACTGCCAGTGGCCGCCGCGCCATTGTATCTGGCCATGGAAGAACAGGCCGAGGTGGGTTTTCGCCTTGCCGAAAACGGGGATGCCGTATTTTTTAATACCGAGAATGGTCAACAGGTTCTCAAGCGCTCGCTGCCAACGACTGCAGCGATTAGCAGCTTCGCACTGGAGTCAGAAGAAACCCGCGTATTCGCGGTGGGTATGGAAGACGGTCGAGCTCTGCTGGCCAAACATGACTATCGCGTGAGCTACCCCGAGGATCAACGCCTGATTACGCCGTCTCTGCGCTTTCCCTATGGCAAAGCCGGCATGGAAATTAGCGACGCGGCCCTGAGCCGACTGGCCGTGCGCGACAGTGAGGAAGCCCTGGTGGTGGTCGCCGTGAGTGACGGCCATTTGGTCGGACGCCGCTGGACCAAAGAAGAAGACTTCCTCAGTGAAGAAATCACCCTGGTCGAAGAAAACCTGGCATTGCCAACGCTGGATATCTCCGCCGACTATCTATTGATCGGGCCTCGCCAGCAGTGGCTGTACGTGTTGAGCCAGCAAGGTGGCTACCGGTTGATTAGCCTGCGCAGCCTGGAGATCGTTGATCGCGGCGAAGTGACCGATGGCGCGGCACTGAGTGATGTGCGCTTTTTGTTAGGCGGTATTTCTTTGCTTACCGCCGCTGAGGACGGCAGCGTGTCCCAGTGGTTCGTGGTTCGCAATGCGCAGCAGGGCGGACAATACGGCTTGCAGTTTGTTCGTCAGTTTACCGCAGGCGGACCCTCAGCAATGCTGTTGAGCGAACACCGCCGCAAAGGCTTTGTCAGCATTACCGATGACGGCCACCTCGATATCTTCTACAGCACGTCGCAGCGCCGTTTGCTAAGTGAAGAACTGGAATTAAATAATGTGCTTAGTATGGCGATTTCGCCGCGGGCGGATCGCCTTCTTGTCGAGTCGCAGGGAGGGCAGATCCACAGCTTCGCCGTGGAAAACGAGCACCCGGAGGTCTCTTGGTCCGTGCTGTGGAGCAAGGTGTGGTACGAAAGCTACCCTGAACCCGATTATGTTTGGCAGTCTTCGGCGGCAGACAATGATTTCGAACCGAAGTACAGCTTTGCACCGCTGGCCTTCGGTACCCTGAAAGCCGCCTTTTACGCCATGTTAATTGCGGCACCATTGGCGATTTGCGGCGCGATTTACACCGCTTACTTTATGGCGCCGTCGCTGCGCCGCAAGGTTAAACCGCTAATCGAGCTAATGGAGGCGCTGCCCACCGTTATTCTCGGCTTTTTGGCAGGTCTGTGGCTGGCACCTTTCATTGAGCGAAATTTGCCCGCGGTGTTCAGTATCTTTATTGCGCTGCCGGTGGGTATTCTCATTTTCGCTTGGCTGTGGTCGCGCCTACCGGTGAGTGTGAGTCGTCGTGTTCCCGAAGGCTGGCATCCCTTGTTGTTGGTACCCGTTGTGATTGGTCTGGTCGTCGCATGTGTTGAGTTGAGTGCGCCGATGGAGAGGGCATTCTTTTCGGGTGATATGCGTGCCTGGTTGACCAATGATCTGGGCATATCCTTCGACCAGCGCAATGCCCTGGTGGTTGGTGTGGCAATGGGTTTTGCCGTTATCCCCACGATCTTTTCCATCGCCGAAGATGCCATTTTCTCGGTACCCAAGCACCTTAGCTACGGCTCACTCGCACTCGGTGCAACGCCTTGGCAAAGCCTGGTTGGTGTCGTCATGCCCACCGCCAGCCCGGGTATCTTCTCAGCCCTGATGATCGGCATGGGTCGCGCGGTAGGCGAGACAATGATCGTTCTGATGGCCACTGGTAATACCCCGATTATGGACGCCAATATCTTCGAAGGTATGCGGACGCTGGCGGCAAATATCGCGGTAGAAATTGGTGAAACGGAAGTCGATAGCAGTCACTACAGGGTGTTGTTCTTGGCGGCCTTTGTACTATTTATGTTTACGTTTGTTGTTAACACTGTTGCGGAGACGGTCAGGCAGCGTCTGCGTCAGCGCTACGGCAACCTCTGATTGATTCGGGATACATCATGTATTTACAGGATAAAGAAAAGCAGGGGCTGACGGCCTGGTTCAAGGGCGGCGAACCCTTGATTTGGATGAACGCCGCTGCGGTGACCGTCAGCACACTGGCCGTGATCGGTTTGTTAATACTGTTGGCAGTGCGTGGTTTCAGTCACTTTTGGCCCGCCGATGTATTTGTCGCAGAGTATCAGTTGCCGGATGAAACCCCGGCGGTGGTGATGGCCGAGCGGGTTGAAAGCGAGGATGTCGCTATCGAGCAGCTGCTCAGCGCTGGTTTTACGCTGGATACGGACGAGCCGTTTATCCAGCGAGAGCTGGTGAAAGTGGGTAACCGCGATGTCAGTGGTGCGGACTTTAAATGGGTGTTAAGTCGCTACCTGCAGAACACCTATTACCCAGAGCAGGCGATTGTTCTCGAGCGTCGTGAGTGGGGCAATTTCTACGGCTTTTTGCGCGGTTTGAAGCGCGATGGCCAGGCGATCGACGCCGCCGATGACGAGGTCTTGTGGCAGGCGTTTCAGCAAAGTATCGAACGTGCTGAAACCATTCATCATGATATTGAGCGCGTTGAAAAGAAAGAGATCGGCGCGATCAACTACCGCTTGGAAAAACTGCGTCTGCGCCAGCGCGGCTTGGAGCTCAATGAAGCGCTGCCGGAAGCTGAGCGCGCCCAAAAACAGCTGGCGATCGACAGCGAACGTGCTGAGCTAGACGCCGCCTATGCAGTATTACAAAAAGAGCTGAACGCACTGTACGCCGAGTGGAACAGAGATAGCTTTATTGTTGAGACCGCGCAGGGCCAGCAGCGCGAGCAACGCGTGTCGACGGTGGTCCACGCCTACAAGCCCAATACCATGAACTTCGCCAACAAGGTCGGCTTTTACTTCGGCAAGTTTGCGGAGTTTCTCACCGATGAACCCCGCGAAGCGAATACCGAGGGCGGTATCTTTCCCGCTATTTTCGGGACGGTGATCATGGTGCTGATTATGTCAGTACTGGTAACGCCCTTTGGTGTGATCGCGGCGGTGTATCTGCGCGAATATGCTAAGCAGGGGCTGATGACACGGATAGTGCGCATCGCGGTGAACAACCTGGCGGGCGTACCCTCGATTGTATACGGGGTGTTCGGGCTCGGCTTCTTCATCTATTTTGTTGGTGCAGAAATCGACCAGGCCTTATTCCCCGAGGCACTGCCGTCGCCAACGTTTGGCACGCCGGGGCTTCTATGGGCGTCGGTGACGCTGGCGCTGCTGACACTGCCCGTGGTTATTGTGGCAACTGAAGAGGGCTTGGCGCGTATTCCCCGCAATCTGCGTGAGGGCAGTCTGGCTCTGGGCGCCACCAAGGCCGAGACCTTGTGGCGGGTGGTGTTGCCCATGACCAGCCCGGCGATGATGACTGGCCTGATTCTGGCCGTTGCGCGTGCGGCCGGGGAGGTTGCACCACTGATGCTGGTCGGGGTCGTCAAATTGGCGCCGTCGCTACCGGTGGATGGCAACTTCCCATACTTCCACCTCGATCAAAAGTTTATGCACTTGGGCTTCCACATCTACGATGTTGGTTTTCAGAGCCCGAATGTCGAAGCAGCGCGGCCACTGGTGTACGCTACGGCATTGCTGTTGGTGATTATCATTGCGCTGCTGAACCTCAGTGCCGTGGCACTGCGGAATCATCTGCGCGAAAAATACAAATCTTTGGAAATGTAATTGGCACAGCCATGACGGTAAAATTTATGGATACCAACAAAACTGCTACAGCTGGTCACGCAATCGATATGGAGTCGCTCGGCCGGGTGCGCAATGAAGTCTCTATAGCCGACGAGGACATTACTCTGAATGTCGACGGTTTGGATCTTTACTACGGCGACAAACAAGCATTGTTTGACGTTAATATGGAGATTCCTCGTCAAAAGGTCACGGCGTTTATCGGCCCCAGCGGTTGCGGTAAGTCGACCCTTCTGCGCTGCTTTAATCGCATGAATGACCTGGTCGATACTTGCCGGGTTGAAGGTGCCATCCGCCTGGACGGCAGTGATATCTACGACCGCAGTGTCGATGTGGCAACCCTGCGTCGCCGTGTGGGAATGGTATTTCAAAAGCCAAACCCCTTTCCCAAGTCGATATATGAGAATGTCGCTTACGGGCTGCGTATTCAAGGTGTGAACAAAAAGCGGGTGCTGGATGAAGTGGTCGAGCGCTCGTTGCGTGGCGCGGCCCTGTGGGATGAAGTGAAAGACCGGCTGCACGATAATGCGCTAGGCATGTCTGGTGGTCAGCAGCAGCGTTTGGTCATTGCGCGCACCATTGCGGTTGAGCCGGAAGTGCTGCTGCTGGATGAGCCGGCATCGGCGCTGGATCCCATCTCGACGCTTAAGATTGAAGAACTGATCAATGAGCTGAAAGACAAGTACACGATTGTCATCGTTACGCATAATATGCAGCAGGCCGCGCGAGTCTCTGACTACACTGCATTTATGTATATGGGCAAACTGATCGAGTTTGATAATACCGATACCTTGTTTACCAATCCGACCAATAAACAAACTGAAGATTACATAACAGGTCGTTACGGCTAAGGCTAGGCCATTAGCCCGGCGCCAATAGGATGCGGGAATGAAAGATAAAGACTTACACGCTCACCATATCTCTCAGCAGTTCAACTCTGAGCTGGACGATATTAAAACCCGTATGCTGGAAATGGGTGGGGTCGTTGAGAAACAGGTTGCCGATGCGACCACCGCATTCATGAGTCAGGACAGTGGCCTGGCTGATGAAGTGAAGCGTGGCGACCGTATCGTCAACGCGCTGGAGGTGTCCATCGACGAGGAGTGCACCATTATCTTGGCGCGCCGCCAGCCTGCAGCGACCGACCTTCGTCTGGTGTTGTCAATCAGCCGAATTATCAGCGATTTGGAGCGTATGGGTGATGAGGCCACAAAAGTTGCGGAAGCCGCAATTAAGCTGGGTGAACTGGGTGGCCTGCCGCGCAGCGTGTTGGAGATTCGCCACATTGGTGACCATGTATTGAGCATGGTGCGCAACGCGTTGGACGCGTTTGCCCGTGTAGACAGTGATATGGCGCTGGATGTGGCAGAAGAAGATCATTCCGTCGATATGGAATACGGCACCGCTATGCGCAGCTTGGTGACCTATATGATGGAAGATCCGCGCACCATTTCCTCAGTCTTGCAGGTACTGTGGGCACTGCGTTCCCTAGAGCGTATTGGCGACCACGCGCGCAACATTGCCGAGCATGTTATTTATTTGGCCAAGGGCGCGGACGTTCGCCACGTGAATATTGATGAGATGAGTGCGGCTGTCCAAGAGAAAAAATAAGGCTTGGCGCCAGTAGTTGAAAGCCGTCCCAGCTTGGCTGAGGGCGGCTTTTTTTATTTCGGCCCTTTTTATTTCGGTCCTAAGGGAATACCCAATCCGACCCAGGCCGCCAGTAATACGGACCAGCTCACGATAAAACACAGGGAGTAGGGCAGCATCAATGCCAACAGCGTGCCCATACCGGCTTTGCTATCGTGGCGCTGCATAAAGGCCACCACAACGCCAAAATATGGCATTAACGGCGTGATGATGTTGGTGCTGGAGTCACCAATTCGGTAAGCCATTTGTACGGCCTCAGGTGCCACATCGAGCATCGCCAACATGGGGACGAATATCGGCGCCATCAAGGCCCATTTTGCCGACGCGCTGCCGATTAATAGGTTGATGGCCGCGCTGCACAGCACAAAGCTAATCAACAGACTGGTAGTGGAAAGCTCGAGCCCGGCAAGCCATTGTGCGCCTTTAATTGCCGTTAACGCGCCAATGCCCGTCCAGGAAAAATAATTAACAAACTGGGCGGCAAAGAACATCAGTACCAGATAGCCGGCCAAGGTGCTCATGCCTGATTCCATGGCATCTACCCAGTCTTTACTGCGTGTAAAGCGGCCGCTGCTGTAGCCGAAAATAATCCCGGCGAGTGCGCCATATGCAGCAATAAACACCACAATTCCCTGCAACAGGGGCAGGGCTGCCATACCGCTGGGGTCAGGATTGCGCAATGGCCCCTGTGGATGGACTACTGCCGCGATGAGCGTCGCGATATAAAGTACGCTAAAAAGCAGCACGCGGCGCAGCGCTTTTGTCTCGTTAGCAGAGGCATCCGGGGGCGTGCTTGTGCTCCCTGTCTGCGCGGGGCGCTGCAGTCGAGGCTCTACCAATGTTTCCGTCACCCATGCGCCAACGAGGGTAATGAGCAGGGTAGAAAAGGCGATGAAGTAATAGTTTGCGCTGACACTCACCGAAGCCTGTGGGGCAATCAGCTGTAGCGACTCGGTGGATATACCCGCCAAAATTGCGTCGACTGGGCCGAGGAGAATATTTGCGCTAAACCCGCCAGATACCCCGGCGAATGCGGCGGCAATCCCCGCTAGCGGAGAGCGTCCGGCGGCGCGAAAGACGATCGCCGCCAAAGGGATTAAAACAACATAGCCCGAGTCAAAACCAATACTGGATAATACGCCGGTGAATACAATCACCGCACTCAACGCCTTTGGTGGCGCCCGTCGCGCGAATTGTGTCAACACATGGCCGAGCAAGCCGGAGTGTTCCGCCACGGCAATACCCATTATGGCGACGATCACCGAGCCGACAGGCGCGAAGTTCACAAAGTTGCCAACCGCATTGTGTAGCATCCACAGCAGGCCGTCGCGAGACAGCAGAGAGCGCGTGTAAAGCCATTCGCCATTGCTGGGATTCTGTACGTTAGCGCCAGTTGCCGTGAGCCATACCGACAGCAAAATGACGATCGCACAGAAATAAACGAACAGCACCACCGGGTGTGGCAGGCGATTGCCCGTGCGTTCTATTCGGTCCAGCCAACGCTGGCTCAATGGTACGTCTTGCTGAACCTTTGACATGTTTCCCACTTGGTTTGTGTTGGCACAAGGAGTGGCTGTGTAAAATGCATGCTCCGCGAACGGACGATAGCCAGCCTTGATCACGCTGTATCAAAGTGTGCCAGATGGCGTGGCAGATAAAAACCGATGGCAAGAGGATAGCTGAGTGACGGAAACAGGCAGTGCACCGAGGTCTGACTGGCGGGCGATGATTTCGCTATACGCCGCCATGATGGCGGTGGGGATGGGCCAAAGCGTGGTGTTTGCGGTGCTGCCAATGTTGGGGCGTGAACTGGCCCTGCATGAAATGCTCTGGCAACTTCCCTTCACCGAACTGACGATTGCGCCCAAGGAAATGGCAATCACCTCGCTGTCGGCACTGACCGCGCTCGTTTTTTTCATGACCTCTCCCTATTGGGGAAGAAAGAGCGATGTATGGGGGCGAAAGCCGATCATTATTATCGGCCTATTCGGCTACACCATTGGTACCATGCTGTTCAACGCGGTCGCGTGGATGGGGCTTGTTAGCATACTCGGTGGCGGCCTCCTGTATGTGCTGCTGATGTTCAGTCGCGGCATTCACGCCGCGTTGATGTCGGCGACCCACCCGGCATCGGCTGCCTATATGGTCGATGTCACAGATATCTCCCGGCGAGCGCAGGGGATGGCGAAATTGCAGGCCTTCAATCAACTGGGGGTAATGCTGGGGCCCGCGCTGGCGTGGTTTGTCGCCTTCAGTTATTTAACGCCGCTATATTTACAAGCGGCGCTGGCCGCATTGGTTGCGATTTTGGTCTGGCGTTATTTGCCCGCCATTCCAGCGCATAGCAGCGGCGGTAAGCGGCCGAAGCGGATGGCGTATTTCGACCCCAGGTACCGTCTGTTTATCCTCATCGGTTTTGCGCTTTACAGCTTGCTGGGCATGGTTCAGCAGACGCTGGGGTTTTATTTTCAGGATTTACTGTCACTCGACGGCGTCGCGGCGGCACAGTGGTTTTCCGCCGCGATGATCGTGTCATCAGGTGCCATGCTGTTTGCGCAATTTGTGGTGGTGCAGCGCTACACCGGGTCGCCAATGAACCTGCTGTTTATGGGGCTGCCGTTCAGTTGCGCCGGGTATTTGCTGTTAGCATTGTCAGACACGTTGCCGATGTTGTTATCGGCGATGGGCTTGTTCGGCTTTGGTATGGGCTTGACTGGCCCGGCCTACGGTGCCAGTGCCAGCTTGGTTGTCGAGCCCCATGAGCAAGGCGGTTTGGCTGGTCTGCTCGGCTCGGTGGCGGGGCTTGGGTTTGTTGCTGGGCCGCTTGCGGGGGGCTTCTTATACCGTATCGCGCCAAGCTACCCGTACTTTTGTGCAGCCGCCGTCATGGCGTTGATCATTGTGGTAATGGTGTCACGTCGCCGCCAGATCGCCAAAGGTTGATCAAAAACTACGCGCGTGGCGGCAGCGTTGATGAGACGTTGCTCAGCGGAGAATTGAACAGCCTTATCCACAAGCTTATTCACTGTATCTGGGGAAAACTTGTTGTGGATAAGCGGTGATCCTAACGCAGTAACGTGACAATGCTGTGACGCTGACGCTTTTCTTTCATGGCATGTCGCCAGCTTTTCATTTTAGTCTCGAGCTAGTCTGTTATTAAGCGTAGCTCAGGCCTCAGGCCACTAACCAGCGTTTGCCGCGCGACTTTTACTCAAAATGTTGTAAGCTGTAGGGTAATGATAAATGTGAAGTGACTCACAACAAGAAATGAGAATACGGCAATGAAGAAACTGCGAGCCCCTGCTTTTATTCCACTGCTACTAGCGGTCGCCGTTAGCCCCGATGCGAAAGCGATGGGTTTAGGTCGTGCGGAGCTGGATTCGGTGTTAGGTAAGCCATTGGCCGCACGCGTGGTTATCAGCGGTGCAGAGGGCTTGGATCCCGAACAAATTCTGATTGATGTGAAACCGGTGTGGGATGCACAGAGCGATAGTGCAATGGGCGGGCTTGATACCCGAACCCTGTCGGTACGCAGTGAATTAAGCCTTTCTGGCAGCGGCGTGATTTATTTACGCAGCACCACGCCGATCGTTGAACCCTTCCTTAATTTCGTTTTATCGGTGCGCTGGCCGACAGGTACGATAGAGCGTGAATACACATTGCTACTCGACTTGCCTGCGCAGGCACCGGAGCAGGCAAGTGTGGTTCAAGCGGGCGCAGCGAGTACCCGGTTAGCATCGGTAAAACCAGCACAGGGTAATCGCCCAGCGAAATCGTCGCCGCGGCGGCCTATTAACGCTGATGTATCGACGTATACAACGGTGCGCGGAGATAGCCTTTGGCGAGTGGCTTCGCGCATTCGGCGTGCCCGAGGTGGTGAGCAGCTGCCCCTGATGGAGGCGGTCTATCGCCTAAACCCCCACGCCTTTGTACGCGGCGAAAAAGATATGTTAAAGGAGTCCGTCTCGCTAAATGTTGAGGCGGCAGCACTTGCCGATGTGTTGCTACCCGGTGGCGGCCCAGGTGGTTCCGACAAACAAACATCGCTTGCGCCGAAAAGCACGGTAAGTAATGAAGCAGAAACGGTGCCAGAAGCTTCGACAGAAAGCACTGTTGTAGGCTCCAACGCCGCCCAGTCGATGACCGAAGAGCAGCGCTTGACGGCTTCGTTGGCAGCGGTGACCGACGAAGTGTCAGCCGTACGCGCGAATATCGAGGCAATGAATAGCCGCTTGCAGGCGCTACAGACGCGCCTGCTCAGCTTGCAGGATGAATATACTGCCCTGAAGGGCCAAACTGCCGCGATCCAGGCCGAAAATAGCGTAGTGGTGCCGGCGGTGAGTGATGCGCAGCCCCTGGCCGAGGCGCCTCAGGCCGGGGATCAAACGGTATCAAGCGAATTTGTGCGTGGTGCTGATGTGGCCTCGGCCTCTGAGGCGGTTCAATCTGGCGTTACAGAGACTGACGCGACGTCCATTGGTGGGGCCTCAGCTGCGCCGTTGCCTGAAAATGCTGAGTGGCGCGGCAGCCCCTGGGCGTTGCTGTCACTGGGTGTTGCAGCGGTGGGCGGGCTATTGTTTTATCGACGCCGTAAAGCTGCCGCAAAACGCCGCTTGCAAGCGTTTCACTATGCTGGCGTGGCCACGGCTGTCCCCAAGGCGTCGGCAACACATTTTGAAGACGTTTTCGCGGAACTGGGGGATACCCCAAAAGAACAGTCTGGCGGCGCAGCTATTGCTGCGGTGACTGGCCGTGTGGCTGAGGAAGATAACTCGCCGCAGGCGGTTGCGGCGGCGTGCATTGAATTGGGGGACTACCGCGGCGCTCAGCAGATCCTTGAGCAGGCCCTGCGCGACGACGAATCTCTCGAGCTACAAATGCTACTGCTTGACCTGTACGCGCGTCAGGGGCAGGCCACAGACTTTGAAGCACTGGCCTTGCAAATGGAGTTCGCCGGTTTAGCGGAGGAATCTATTAGAGAGATCGATATCCTGCGGCGTGAACTCAATGACGCGCATCAACACGGCACTCAGCAGCAAGGCCAGTAGCAGATCCATCCGTGTATGAACTCGTGTATGAGCACAGTGATTTTTTTGTGCTCAATAAAACTGCCGGTGCTAATTTGCACCGCAACCATCACCGCGAAAGCCTGTTAGACCGCCTCTGCGCTGAGCGAGGTGGAGCCGGCTTGCACCTTGTCCACCGCCTTGACGATGCGACCTCGGGTTTACTGCTTATCGCCCGTAATGCTGAGGCGGCAGCCGAGCTGGGGCGCAGCTTTAGTGAGCGTCGTGTCGACAAGTTTTACATTGCCATTGCTCCTGGCAAGCCTCGTAAGAAACAGGGCGCAGTGGTGGGTGACATCATTAAAGCACGCGGGGGAAGTTACCGGCTTAGTCGCAGTTGCAATAATCCCTCACGGACCCGCTTTATCAGCACCAGTATTGCGCCGGGCAAGCGCTGCTATCTACTGAAGCCCGCCACTGGCAAAACGCATCAATTGCGCGTGGTGATGGCCGGTTTAGGGGTGCCGATTCTCGGTGATGAGCGGTATGGCAAATCGCCCGCGGATCGCTGTTACCTGCATGCCTGGGGGCTGCGTTTTGACTACCGAGGCGTGCCGATGTCATTCATATGTGAGCCAAGTAGTGGTGAGGCCTTTGGCGATAGAGCTGTTGAGGCGGCGCTGGTAGAATGGTCGCCACCTTGGCAGCTCCCCTGGGGAGCTTAATACACCGACTTTGAGACCTACCTGTTCATGACTGACCCGCAAGAAAGTGACGAGCTGCTAACTAAGCTGAATCGCGAAACCGCCAAGATACCCTGGGAGGAATTGCAACGTTTCTACGCCCAGGGCGCCGTACTGGAGGTTTCACCCAAGCTCGACCTTGTTGCCGTGGCGGCAGGCATGGCAAACGACGATACTCAGACCATTAGCCCGTTACTAGCGTCGGGTCAGCTTGGCCGTGTCGACACCGAGTCGGCGCAGAAGTGGACGCAAGAGCAGGCATCATTATGGGCCGTGGTGGTCGCACCCTGGGTGCTGGTGCAGACCCGTCGCGATCTAGATTAAGGCGATAGCCCGGTGGACTCACAGGCATTTATCGACGACTTGCACAAGCGTTTGCGTGCGTTCTTTACCGAGCAGGCACAGGGCTGGGATGTGCCACCTGCGACCCTGTACCGCTTGGAAGGTGCGATGGCCTCAGCGGTTCAATTGGGGCTAGTGTCTGAGGCGGAGCTGCGTGGCTATTTGCTTCGTCTCGCTGAAGAATTCTTAGACGAAAATTTGCAAGACATTTACCGAAACGACCGGCAACTGCTGTTGCATCTACACATGCACGAGGCCCCGGTTTATCCCAGTGGCGGTAACCAATAGTGCAGGCCGAAGCCTTTACTCAGTGGTGCGCGTCGCGGCGAGCGAGCAATGTCCGCCGCGGTCACCGCCAGCTTATTGTATTAAGTGGTGAACAGCGTTGGGCAGAGGCGTTATTATCCGCAGCGATCAACAGCGAGGATGGCGTCTTACTTGTTGCACACAATGCGCTGGCGGGGTTTCAGCCGAGCGGTAAAGCCGCCAGCTTAGGCATCGAAAGTGATTGGGTCATTATCGATGGCCATCGCTATAGCTCGGTTAACCACTGGTTGGCAGCAGCCGGCACATTGCGAGGCGGCGGCTCCCTGGTGTTACTAACGCCGCCTTTAGCGGATTGGCCACAGGCCTACGCCTCGGCAATGCAGGAGGCGGGTTTCGCGGTTGAGCACTCTGTCTTTATTTCCAGGCTCACGACGTTGCTTCCCCTGCAGCCTGCAGTCTGTTTGATCCAGCAAGGCAGCGAGTCTGCCCAGGTGAGCGACACAGCGCCAATAAACGGCGACAAGGCACATGCCTGGCGAGCCGAGGTGCCCAGTACAGATCAATTATCCACCGTTACTGCCATTGTACGCGCGGCGCGAGGTCGGTCGGGGCGCCCCCTTGTTATTCGCGCCGACCGCGGTCGGGGGAAAACATCAGCGCTCGGCATAGCCGCTGCAGAGCTGCTGCGCAGCGGAAGCCAAAAAGTGGTGATATCCGCGGCCAGAACCGACATGGTTGAGATCGCCTTTCGCCGCGCCATGGAGGTTTTGCCGGGCGCGGTGCGCGAAGGTGAAAAGCTGGTGTGGCAGGGCGCGGAGCTGGAATATCTCACGCCGGCTGACTTGCTGTCTGCCAGTGCCTGCGAAGACTTTCGAGCCGAGCTGGTGATGGTTGACGAGGCGGCTCACTTGCCGCTGCCATTACTGGAAACGCTGCTAGGGCGCTTACCGAGGCTGGTATTCTCCACAACCGTGTCAGGATACGAAGGCACAGGAAGAGGATTCGATATTCGTTTCCGGCGCTGCCTGGACAGGTTGAGGCCGCAGTGGCGCCGACAATTCTTATCGACGCCGCTGCGCTGGGCTGACGACGACCCTCTTGAGACCACGTTAAACACCATTTTTTTGCTGGGCACTGCCGAAGCGGCACCCAACGCCGGCAACGGCAGGCTGCGTGTCGACAGCGTCAGCGCTGCTGCGCTGGTGAACGATGAATTGGCGTTGGCGCAGGTGTTTCAGTTATTGATGGAGGCGCATTACCAAACGACGCCGCAGGATCTTCAATACTTGCTCGACCTTCATTCTCAGCTGATGATCGCGCGCATCGGTACAGCGATCGTGGGGGTTTGCCAGGTGCTTCCGGAGGGGGCGCTGGCTGATGAGCAATGTGAGCGGGTTAGCCGCGGCCAGCGGCGGCTAAAAGGCCATTTGCTGGCCCAGGCCTTGGCACAGCGGAGCGGGCAGACACAGTGGTTGGTGGCGCCGAGCCTGCGTATCAATCGTATCGCGGTGAGCGAAGGGGAGCGACGAACGGGGATTGCTAGCGCATTGCTAGCGGCGCTTCTGCGCAATGCTCGCGGGAGCGGCTGCGCGTTCCTGAGTAGCAGCTTCTCTTGCGAGCCGGAATTACTGGCATTTTGGCGGCGGCAGGGTTTTTCTGTTGTCCACCTGGCCAGTCGGCGAGACACCAGTAGCGGCAGCTATTCACTGATGGTGGTTCGCCCCCTCAGCGATAACTGGCCACACCTTGATGCCCAGCGTGAGGTGCTTTGCAATGAGTTGCTGAGCTGCACAGAGCTGCTGCGCCGAGACATGCCTGCACCAGCGCTGGCCGCTTTACTGACAGCGCTGCCGGTGCAGGGCACCGAATACGACAGACAGCAACAAAAGCGCTATGTGGCGGGGGAGCTGCCCTTTGAACAGGCGGCGGTGCATTTAAAGCGCGTTTGCGTTGGCGCTACGCCATCGCCGTCCGCGCTGGTTGTAGAACGCTTGTACCAAAGCCGCGATTGGCTTGCTTTGGCAGCCGCGTACCGCCTAACAGGGCGAGCGGATTGCGAGCGACAAATAAAACAGTATTTTGCCGGTGTTGACACTGGCGATGATCAACAGGAGTAATCATGGCGAGTATTTTCAGCAAAATTATTGCAGGTGAGTTGCCCGGACATTTTGTTTGGCAGGACGATGACTGTGTGGCGATTATGACCATTCAGCCGATTAAGCCGGGCCATATTTTGGTCATTCCTAAAGAGGAAATAGATCACTGGGACGATTTGCCCGAGGCGCTCAGTGCTCACTTGCTGACGGTGTCCAAAAAACTGGCGAAGGCCCAGAAGCGGGTGTATCAATGTCGTCGCGTGAGCTTGCAGATCGTCGGTCTGGAGGTGCCACATACCCATCTGCATCTCGTGCCAATTGACGAGATGCGCGACATCGACTTTGCCGGGGCTGAAATGGCCGACGCTGCGTCGCTGGCGGCTGAGGCAGAAAAAATACGTGAGGCACTTGCGGCAGATTAAGAGTGCGCGAGCGCTTCCTGTCCGGGGTGAATAACGCGTACCACTTGCTCTTCAGTGTCGTGCTGAATTTCGCCGCGTAGCCAGGCGCCGCCGTCGGGTTCGTGAAGAATGCTACCGACGCCGCCCGGGGTGCGTATTCGCGCCGAGCTGGGGCCAGACTGAAAGCAGCTTTCGTTAGGCGATGACATCTCGTCCAGCGCTCGTTTGCAGCCCAGCGCGTCGAAGCTAAAGGTAACTTCGCGTTCGCTGGCTTCTCCCCAGCGAGGTGAAAGTGCCTGGTCAAGCTCGAGCAGCCTGTGCAAACGCGCCTTGATCGGCAGTGTGGTGCTGGCACCGGCGTAATCACTCACATAGTGGTTCATTACCCTTTGCACGCACTGATACAGGCGCTGCGGGTCGCGCAGACACTCAGTGAAGATAGCATTGCGCGACTCATAGACCGTAAGGGCATCGTCAACATCAACGCTAGGCAAAGCGTCCTGAAATTCCCGGCACACAGCCAGTAGAAGCTCGCGCATCAGTGTTGCGGTTGTAATACCCTCTTGCTGGGCAATGTAGCGAATGCTGTAGGGTAGAATATGGCCGTGAGCAAATAACATGTGTGCGGTAATTAATAGGTAGCCCTGCAGTCCCTGTTCACGGCTGAAGCTGTGGCAGGCGACCACGTATTCGCCTTTCGCCTTGCCGTAGCCGGCCACAGGAATGGTTTCAATCTGATATTCCTGGCGTTTTTCGTAAAACTCGGTACCCGGCAGCAGGGTGTAGGCAAAAATATTGAGATTGGGGAAAACCTGCAGCAGTTCATCGAGATTGCGCTCAAAATCTGGGAGATTGTCACCGGGTAGCCCCCAAATGAGTTCGGCGGCAATAGGCACCCCTTTGCTGGCCATATCTTTGGCAATGGGCTCGTATTTATTGGCGGCCATGTTTTTGCGATTGCTAAGCTCGAGGGCCTTTGGTGTTAGGGTTTGCAGGGCGAGTTGATAGTGCGGCAGTAGCCCGTGCTGGTTAAGCAGCAAGACAATTTCTTGCACCCGCGGGCTATGTTTCTTTGACCACGAGGTGGCGAAGCTGCTGGGTAGACCGGTGGTATTTTTCAGTTCGCAAATGAGTTTGGCCTTGTCCAAATCTTCTCTCAATGCGCCAAAATTGGAATCGGCAAGCCAGATATCCTTGATGCCAGCGGCCACAATTTTGCGCCAGTCTCGCTCAATCCTCTCCATGGAAAACTGGTACATTTTCGAGCCGATAGCACCGGTGCCCCATTCGCAAAACGCGCATTTAAAGGGGCAGCCACGGCTGCTTTCGTAGGAAACCGAGTCGTAGAGTGGCTTACCCGCATCGTCACACAGCGGCACTACATCGAGGGCCGAGGGCAGGGCGTCGAGATCCTGGCGGCGCTTGCGCTCAGCAGTTTTTACCAGTTCACCATCGCGCAAATACGCGAGGCCATCCACGTCTTGCCACTGCTCTCGGCTCTCGCAATCCAGCCACTGGGCGAAGGTGGTTTCTGCCTCGCCCAGAGCAATAACATCAATGGGGTCGTCGTACAGATAGTCTTCGGCTTGTTGTACGTGAGGCCCGCCGGCAATGCAAAGGACTTGCGGGCAGTCAGACTTAACTAGCGCGATCAGCTCGAGAAATTCCGCTGCATTCCAGGTGTACATACTGAAGCCCACCACCGGTACACCGCCACGTGCGATGCAGGCGATGAATTCCTCTCTAAGCTCGGGCCATGTGGCTTTCCAGGCGTCAGCCGCGTCGCTGTCGCGAAAATGTATCAGGCGTATGTCGTTGCCAGCTGGGTTATTGCCGTAGTGCTGGTAATACGCTTTCAAGCCGCCCGTTGTGGTGGGAACAGCCCAAAAGCCGTCCGAGTCCATGCTGAATAAACAAACGGGTCGAGGGGAGTGCGCTGAGCTCATGTGGGTGGAATGCCTTGTTGTGATTATGGCGCTATTGTCGCATCTTGCGCCGCCATTTGCTCATGAGTAAGCCGAGGGTTAACTAAGCCGTTCGGGTGAGGTTGATCCACCTATTATGCGGCAAGATCGCCGCTGAATAAAAAAACTTCGGAGAGTCAGATGGTTGAAGTACATGTAGAGCGCGATTTAGATTTTCCCGCGGCAACAGTTTGGGCCTTGTTGGAAGATTTTGGCGACATTAACTGGGCGCCAGGTATCGACAAAATTGAGGTAATCGGTGAGGGGATTGGCATGATTCGCCGTTTGCACTTGGCGGGCATGGAGCCGATTGATGAGCAGCTCGAAAGTATGGACGCCAATAATATGAGTTTTGGCTATACGATCCCTCGCGGTATTCCCATGCCTGTGACCGATTATTCGGCCAATGCCAAGGTGACGGCCATTGATGACGGCCGCTGTCATGTAGACTGGTATGGCCGTGCAACGCCACAGGGCGCATCAGACGAAGAGGCGGCCGCGATGATTCGCGGTGCCTATGAGATGCTCTTGCAATGGGTGGACGAGCACCTGAAGTCGCGCGCTTAATGCGCTTTTTTGCAGTAGCGCTGAATCAAGCTGGGCATCGTGGCAATGCCCAGTAAGTGGCGGCGCACCAGCTCCATACCCAGCGCCGACACCCAGATTTGAAAGGCCTGGCGGTCAAAAGGCAGCACCAAACATTCCGCTTTTAGGCGGTCTGCGCTGCCCCACGCTATCCACACTGTGCCGACCGGCTTATCCTCAGAGCCCCCATCGGGCCCGGCAATGCCTGTGACGGCCAGGGCCACATCGGCGTGGCCAACGCGTAGGGCGCCCTGCGCCATGGCCAAGGCAACGTCCTTGCTTACTGCGCCGTGCTGTTGCAGCAGCGCCTCACTCACGCCCAATTGGCTGCTTTTCATCGCGTTTGAATAGCTGACTATGCCACCGGGAAAGACTTTCGATGCGCCAGCGATGCTGGTGATTTGGGAGGCGATTAGCCCGCCCGTACAGGACTCTGCCGTGCACAGGGTTTGGTTTAGTTTGTTGAGCTCGTCGACTAATACCGAGGGTAAGCTGAGCGGCAGCTCGCCGAGTAAATGCTCGCCGAGAAGTGTTTCAACGGGCGCGCGCCATTCGGCCAGCGTCGTATTTGCGTGCTTACCGCGCGCGGTAAGCTTTACTTCCAGCACTGGCATTGAAGCGCGAAAACCCAGTTCGATATTGTCGGGCCAATTGGGTAGCTCGCGGTCAAAAAGTTCCTGAATGCCGGACTCACCTAAACCAAAAACGCCGAGACGAAGGGTGTGAATATGGTCCGACTCAAAACGTTGCTGGAGCAGGGGAAGAATTTCGTCGGTCAGCATCTGACGCAATTCGCTGGGTACCCCCGGCGTCGCCAATACCAAGCAGTTGCGATACATAAGCCGAATTCCAACAGCGCTGCCGCGGGCATTAGCGATAATATCGCAGCCCTGGGGGAGAATGGCTTGCTTACGGTTAGAGGCGTTCATACTGAAACCGCGCTTCTCGCACCAGTGCGACAAGTGCGCCAAGGCCTCAGGGTGCTCGGTAAGTGGCCGGTCGCAGAGCTGGGCCAGCACGGCGGCGGTTAAGTCATCAACGGTGGGGCCGAGACCGCCATTAATAATCAGTACATCGCCCTCGTCACACAGCTGATCAATTTCCTTTTGCAGCAGTGCGGTGTCATCGCCTACCGTGACCTTTTTATGTATTCTCCAACCGTGTGGCGCCAGTTGCTGGGCAACCATCGCGGAGTTTGAATCAATAATATCGCCGGCCATAAGTTCGTTGCCGGTTAACAGTAAATTCAGCTTCATAGCGTTCCGGTTTTTTAAGTTTACTGGCGATTATCACCCAAAACGGGCATACAATGCCTGAGTCGAAAGAGCTCGGAGAGAGCATAGTATGAAATCATCTTTAAACGCGATATTTGCCGTTGCGATTGTTGCGTTGATTGGCTTTGAATATTGGCAGTATCGCCATACTCAAGCTGAAACGCAGCGTTTGGAGCAGCAGCTAGAGGCCCTGCAGCAAAGCGTGGACGCCTTGAGCCAGCAGCTAAACAGCGCCAAGAAAGAGGACGCAGCCAGTTCTCTGGGTAATCTTCTCGAAGAAGCCAACAAAGCGTTGGTTGATGGTTGGTCAGTGATGGTCGATGCTGTTGAGCGCGAATTGCAACGCGCGCAACAGCAGATCGAAGAAAGTAAAAAGCCGAAAAAGGAAGCGCCGCCCGAGTCGCCGCAGAGCCGCTACGGCCCTGGGGCGCTCTAAGTTGCGAACGTATCAGTGGCGCAATTGCGCGTCTAACTCGTCTACGAGCTCAGCCCACTCGGCATCGTCGTCTAGGGCCTGTTTCAAAAAGGCGGCCTGGCTCGGCGACCAGAAGTGAGCCTGGTGCAGGGCCAGGTCTTTGGGGAGCGGCCGGTGGCGCCCAATGAATGTTTCAATGTCGCCGGGCGTTGCTGGCAGGCCGAGTTGCTGAAACAGTGCTGACATGCTGTGAAATTCTGCTTCCATATTACCCTCCGTTATTCATGGTGAGTCAGCTGCCAGCCTAAACGATTAGGAGGTCGGCAGTAAATCCAGTCTTAGCCCCGCATTCCACCCGCCGTCGACAATAAACTCTGAGCCCGTTGAGTAGCTGCTTTCGTCGGAGGCCAGAAACAGCGACATATTGGCCACTTCAGCGGGAAGGCCTACCCGCGGTAGAGGGTGATTGACGTAGAAGGCATTGTCCTCGTCGCTGGGCTGGGCACCTTCTCCAGCGCCATGCATGTCGGTGTAAATGCCCCCTGGGTGAACGGTGTTCACGCGAATATTGTAGGGGCCTAATTCAATGGCGGCCGACTTGCTTAGGCCGCGAACTGCCCACTTCGACGATACATAGGCGCTCAAGCCGTTTTTTGCTTGCAGGCCGTCAATAGAAGAGATATTGATAATCGAGCCGCCGCCGCTGCGCTTCATTGGCTCGATGGCAGCGCGTATGCCGAGGTAGGGGCCAAGCTGATTCACCTTGATGACGCGCATGTAGTCATCGCCGTCTGAATCGGCAATGGCGGCCGCGTGGAGTATCGCCGCATTATTTATCAATATATTGAGCGGTCCAAGCGCCTCGGCTTCGGCAATCAGTGTTTGCCAATCCTGTTCGCACGATACATCGGCATGCACGTAGCGAGCATTCTCGCCTAGCTGTTGGGCGAGTGCCTGCCCGGGCTCATCCAGTAGGTCGGCGATTACCACTTTGGCGCCTTCTTCTACAAAACGTTTGGCGGTGAGGGCGCCCATTCCGCGCGCAGCACCGGTGATAATTGCGACTTTTCCCGCGAGCCTTGCCATCGATTTCCCCTGTTATGTTATTAAATTCTCTGCGCATTTAATCGGTGACAAACTGCGCGGTCAATTGTCCAATAGGAGTAGGGCGCGGGTGGTATTCAATATTGGCGCGCCGCCGTTAAGGGAGGGTAGATGAAAAGTACAGTTGGCATCGTGCTGTTGCTGCTACTGGTGGCAGGTCTAATGTGGTTTTATTACCAACAACAAGCGTGCTGCGTTGCGCCCATTGAACCGCTGCCCATGACTGAGGGCAAATCCTCGCCGGGGATGACTGCTGATCCGTCATTTCAGGAAGAGGTAACAAAAACAGCAGACGGTGTGTCAACAGCGCCGCCACTGGATTTGCGTTTACCGGCTGACTACACAGAGGACGCGACACCATTTGAGCCTCAAACGAGCCGCTATGGCGTTGAGCGTTGGTTTGAAGAGGGCGATAAGCCGGAATCAAAATTAAAACTGAAAAGTAAAATCTACCTTAAAGAAGATGCAACGCTGGATAAAAGTTTCAACGCCTATGATGAAAAAGTCGATGGTGTGGAAATGGGCTTTGAGTACAAAACGCCGTAGGCACGCTGGCAAAGTCAGAAACGTTAAGCAAAAAAACCCTGCCGAGGCAGGGTTTTTTGTTTTTAGCGCTTGTCCAGTGGGACGAAGTCGCGTTTTTCCGGGCCAGTATACAACTGACGTGGGCGACCGATACGGTAGGCGCCGCTGATCATCTCGTTCCAGTGCGCGATCCAGCCTGGGGTACGACCCAGTGCAAAGATAACGGTGAACATGCTGGTTGGGATACCGATCGCTTTGAGGATGATGCCTGAATAGAAGTCTACGTTGGGGTAGAGCTTCTTCTCAACGAAGTATTCATCTTCAAGGGCGATTTGCTCAAGGCGCTTGGCAATCTTCAGTAGAGGATCATTTTCCAAACCAAGCTCGGCCAGTACTTCATCGGCTGCTTGCTTCATTACCTTGGCGCGTGGGTCAAAGTTTTTGTAAACACGGTGACCAAAGCCCATCAGGCGGAATGGGTCATTCTTGTCTTTCGCGCGGGCAACAAACTCGTCGATGCGTGAGGCATCGCCAATTTCTTCCAGCATATCCAGAACGGCTTCGTTCGCGCCACCGTGAGACGGACCCCACAGGGCAGCGATGCCAGCAGAAATACAGGCGAAGGGGTTGGCGCCAGTCGAGCCAGCCAAACGCACAGTAGAGGTAGAGGCATTCTGCTCGTGGTCAGCGTGCAGCAGGAAAATCTTGTCCATGGCCTTAGCCAGTACAGGATTAACATTGCTGGGCTCGCAGGGATTGCCGAACATCATGTGCAGGAAGTTTTCTGAGTAGCTCAGGTGGTTCTGCGGGTACATGAAGGGCTGGCCAATAGTGTACTTGTAGGTCATGGCAGCCAGTGTTGGCATTTTTGCAATCAGTCGAATTGCAGAAATTTCGCGATGGTGTTCGTCAGCAATGTCCAGAGAGTCGTGGTAGAACGCCGACAGGGCGCCAACAACGCCGCACATAATGGCCATGGGGTGAGCGTCGCGGCGGAAGCCTTTGAAGAACGTGCTCATCTGGTCGTTGACCATGGTGTGCATGCGCACTTTGTTGACGAAGGTTTCTTTTTCAGTTTGGTTGGGGAGCTTGCCGTAGAGCAGGAGGTAACAGGTTTCCAGGTAATCTGACTGTTCTGCCAGTTGTTCGATGGGGTAACCGCCGTGCAGCAGAACACCTGCATTACCATCGATATAGGTGATTTTTGATTCGCAGGCTGCGGTGGAAACAAAACCGGGGTCGTAGGTGAAGTATCCGTTACCCGTCAGGGGGCTAACTTCAATCACGTCCGGGCCAATGGTGCCGGAATGGACATTCAACTCCAGCGTTTTGCCATCGATACTCAGAGTGGCTTTCTTTTCGCTCATTTGACGGGCTCCTGTTACTTTCTTTTCATAGCTTGTGGCGGTGGTTTCTGCTGTCTGACAATCGGCGTGGTGATGCTGAGCGCAACAGGCAGAAAGGCTCCCTGCAAAATTAGGGAGTCACAAATATAGAGAGCTAAAACGTTTTGTCAACGCTGACCACATTTTACCTTGTGATTGCGGTCGTGGGAATGTTTGATGTTTTCTGCACTTTATGCTGCCCCCGTCGATGCGTGCGCGGTTTTGGTGCGCTGCAAATTTTATGGCGCCATAATGGCGCGAAATAGTCCCGCAAACCCTTGATATAGCGCTTTTTTGGAGGGCAATTTCGACTAAAGGCGTGTTTGTAATTGAGTATGTATAGCCCTATAATGCGCGGCGTTTCTTCTCGAGCCCCAGTGCTTGCACCTCTTAGGAAGAAGCCCGGGAAGGAGAGCCCGGCAAACTTGATAGATCCACTTCCGTTGAACCGCCCGTAGTAAAAGGGCCTGAAATAAAGTGTGGAATACCGTGAACGATAAACGACCTGTGAACCTGGATATCGGGACAATCGCACTGCCGATTACCGCATATACCTCAATCCTGCACCGCGTCAGTGGTGTTTTTCTAGTGGCCGGTATGGCCGTCTTATTCTGGTTGCTGGGCACTAGCCTCAGTGGTCCGGAAGGTTTCGCTCAAGCCAAAGAGTGTTTGTCATCGTTCTGGGGCAAGCTGATCGTCTGGGCAGTTTTGGTGGGCATTAGTTACCACGCTGCTGCGGGAGTGAAGCATTTGGTCATGGATGCCGGTATCGGTGAATCCATGGAAGGTGGCGAGAGAGGGTCCAAGCTGGTGCTGCTGACTACGGCGGTTCTGGTTGTACTGACGGGGTTATGGGTATGGTAGTTAAATCAGTAACAAGTTTTGGTCGCAGCGGTCTTTCAGACTGGCTGGTTCAGCGAGTGTCCGGTGTTGTTCTGCTGGCTTACTTCTTAGTCGTCGGTGGCTATTTGGTTTGCGAAGGCAGTACGATGGATTACGCCCAGTGGAGCGCATTTTTTGCCTCGACATTCATGCGTGTTTTTAGCACTGCAGCGGTGCTGTCGGTAATTGCTCACGCGTGGATAGGTTTGTGGGCGGTCTCTACTGACTACCTGACCGAGCGTATGATGGGTGGCAAGGGTCTTGTCTTGCGCCTGGCGTTTCAGGCTGCATCAGCAGTTGTTCTGTTCACCTACCTCGTTTGGGGCATCCAGATTCTGTGGAGTTAAGTAATGGCTAATGTTCGTACTATTACCTTTGACGGCGTTATCGTCGGCGGTGGTGGCGCAGGTATGCGCGCTGCACTGCAGTTGGCCCAGTCAGGCTATAAAACTGCGGTAATTTCTAAAGTATTCCCTACGCGCTCTCACACAGTATCAGCCCAGGGTGGTATCACTTGCGCGATCGCCAGTGCCGACCCTCAGGATCAGTGGCAGTGGCACATGTACGATACCGTTAAAGGGTCCGACTACATCGGTGACCAAGACGCTATCGAATACATGACCAGCGTTGGCCCAGAAGCGGTTTTCGAGCTGGATCACATGGGTTTGCCGTTCTCGCGTACAGAAGAAGGTCGTATTTATCAGCGTCCCTTCGGCGGCCAATCGAAAAACTTCGGTGAAGGCGGCCAGGCGGCGCGGACGTGCGCGGCCGCTGACCGTACCGGTCACGCCCTGCTGCACACTCTTTATCAGGGCAACCTGAAGAACAACACCGTGTTCTTTAATGAGTGGTTCGCCACTGACATAGTAAAGAACCAGGACGGCGCGGTTGTCGGTGTAATGGCGATCTGCATCGAAACCGGTGAAGTTGTCTACGTGAAGGCGAAAGCAACCGTATTCGCGACCGGTGGTGCAGGGCGTATCTACGCATCTACTACCAACGCTCACATCAATACGGGCGACGGCGTGGGCATGGCTCTGCGTGCTGGCTTCCCTGTACAAGATATTGAAATGTGGCAGTTCCACCCCACCGGCATTGCTGGCGCAGGGGTTCTGGTGACAGAAGGCTGCCGTGGTGAAGGTGGCTATCTGATCAATAAAGATGGCGAGCGCTTTATGGAGCGTTATGCGCCGAATGCCAAAGACTTGGCAGGTCGCGACGTTGTTGCTCGTTCAATGACACTGGAAATTCTCGAAGGCCGTGGCTGTGGCCCCAATGGCGACCACGTGTTCCTCAAGCTCGACCACCTTGGTGAGGAAGTGCTGGAAAGCCGCCTGCCAGGTATCTGTGAGCTGAGCCGCACCTTCGCCCACGCTGACCCAGTCAAAGAGCCCGTGCCCGTGGTACCAACCTGTCACTACATGATGGGCGGTATTCCAACTAATATTCACGGCCAGGCACTCACGGTTGACGCCAGCGGCAACGACCAAGTGATTCCCGGCTTGTACGCCTGTGGTGAAGTCGCCTGTGTATCGGTACACGGCGCTAACCGTTTGGGCGGTAACTCGCTGCTTGACCTGGTGGTATTTGGTCGCGCTTCTGGTCTGTTCATTGAGAAAGCGCTGCGCGAAGGCATCGATATGCGCGATGCCTCAGAGAGCGATCTCGAGCAGGCGAATGAGCGTCTGAACCGCGTTAACAACAGCAAAGGCGGCGAGAAAGTTGCCGACCTGCGCACCGAGCTGCAAAACGTCATGCAAAACCACTTTGGCGTATTCCGCCGCGGTGACTTCATGCAAGAGGGCGTGAAGAAATTGGCAGATCTTCGCGGTCGCATTGAAAATGCGCATCTGGAAGACAAGAGCAACGCGTATAACACAGCGCGTATCGAAGCGCTTGAACTGCAAAACCTCTTTGAGGTGGCCGAAGCAACGGCTATCGCCGCTGAGGAGCGCAAGGAAAGCCGCGGTGCTCATGCTCGCGAAGATTTCCAAGACCGCGACGATGAGAATTGGCTGTGTCATTCCATGTACTTCCCTGGCGAGAAGCGTGTTGGTAAGCGTGCGGTTAACTTCGCGCCGAAAACCCGCGAAGCTTTCGCGCCTAAAGTACGCACCTACTGATCAGGGGAGAAGAGAAAATGTTGAAAGTCAGTCTCTATCGCTACAATCCTGAAGTCGATCAGGAGCCGTACATGCAGGATGTCGAACTCGACACCGGCGGCAAAGACCTGATGGTACTCGACGTATTGGAACTGCTGAAAGCGAAGGATCCTTCGCTGACTTACCGTCGCTCTTGCCGCGAAGGTGTCTGCGGTTCCGACGGTATGAACATCAACGGTAAAAACGGTTTGGCGTGTATTACGCCAATTTCGGAAGCCCTGAAAAACGGCAAGGGTGGTAACACCTTGGTGCTGCGCCCGCTGCCCGGCTTGCCCGTTATCCGTGACTTGATCATTGATATGAGCTTGTTCTACAAGCAATATGAGAAGATCAAGCCTTACCTGATTAACAACACGCCAGCGCCCGCGATCGAGCGTCTGCAATCACCTGAAGAGCGCGCCAAGCTCGACGGCCTGTACGAGTGTATTCTCTGTGCATGTTGTTCAACGGCTTGCCCATCTTTCTGGTGGAACCCGGACCGCTTTATCGGCCCCAGCGGCCTGTTGCAGGCCTACCGCTTCCTTGCGGATAGCCGCGACACGGCAACTGAGCAGCGTTTGAGCGAACTGGACGATCCTTTTAGTGTCTTCCGTTGCCACGGCATTCAAAACTGTGTCAATGTTTGCCCTAAAGGCTTGAACCCAACCCGGGCTATCGGCCATATTCGCAACATGTTGCTGAATCGGGCGAGCTAATCGCTGAGGGGCTCGAGAGAGCCCCAGTTATTAGACCCTGCGAAGATAGGGCTAAAATCTGCGCGTATTGTGTCCTTTGGTGTCACAACGTGACACCGGAACAAAATACAACTCGGTGCTTACCGGCACTAGCGAGATAAAAAACGTATTGAGAGGCATTGGCTAAGGCCTGTGGTTTAAGCCGGCCTCGCGGCGTACACTGAGCGCTGCGGGCGTAAGACGATGCAAAACGCCTTATCGGGCGATGGAGCATCCGGCAGCCACGCCTCTCGTTATTAGGTGGACAGGAATGCAGAAAGCGTCAATGGAGCTTCTTTGGAAGAGCTCCCACATATCTGGTGGAAATGCGGGTTACGTCGAAGACCTGTACGAAACCTACCTCACTGATCCCAATGCTGTTCCCGAGGAATGGCGAAACTATTTTCAACAGCTCCCCCGCGTCAGCGAATCCGCTATCCGCGATATCCCTCATTCTCCGATCCGAGATCACTTCGCTCAGTTAGCCAAACAGCCGGTTCGCGCCGCTGCCTCGGCCAGTAGCGAGGTCAGTGAGCATGAGCGCAAGCAGGTACGCGTGATCCAGCTTGTCAGCGCTTATCGTCAAAGGGGCCACCAGGAAGCGCAGCTCGATCCGCTGAACTTGTGGCAACGCCCGGGCGTACCCGATTTAGAGCTGCAATATCACCAGTTAAGCGAAGCTGACTTCGATACCGTGTTCCAGACGGGTAGTCTGTACATTGGTAAAGACCAAGCGACCCTTCGCGAAATCTACGACTCGCTGCGTGAAACCTATTGTCGGTCAGTCGGCGCCGAGTTCATGCACATTGTGGATACCCGCGAACGTGCATGGATTCAGCAGCGTATGGAGAGTGTACGTTCAAAGCCGGAATACGGTTTTGAGGCGCGCAGTCACCTACTGGAGCGCTTGACCGCTGCAGAAGGGCTGGAGAAATCGCTGGGTTCAAAATACCCGGGTACCAAGCGCTTTGGTCTGGAAGGCGGCGAAAGCCTGATTCCAATGATCGACGCCATGATCCAACGCGGCGGTGAATACGGCGCCAAAGAAATTGTCATTGGTATGGCCCACCGCGGCCGACTCAATGTGCTGGTTAATATTCTGGGCAAGAACCCCGCGGAACTTTTCGACGAGTTTGAGGGCAAGGTTCAATACCAGGGCTCGGCCGACGTTAAATACCACCAGGGTTTTTCTTCCAACGTGATGACCTCGGGCGGGGAAGTGCATTTGGCACTGGCCTTCAACCCGTCTCACTTGGAAATTGTATCGCCAGTGGTCGAGGGCTCTGTGCGCGCGCGTCAGGATCGTCGTTTTGATCCCGTCGGTGAAAAGGTCGTGCCGATTGTGCTCCACGGCGATGCGGCCTTCGCTGGTCAGGGTGTGGTCATGGAGACATTCCAGATGTCCCAGACCCGCGCTTACAAAACCGGTGGCACGATCCACGTCGTCATCAACAACCAAGTGGGTTTCACCACCAGCTTGCAGGAAGACGCGCGCTCCACGGAATACTGTACTGACGTTGCGAAAATGGTACAGGCGCCGATTTTCCACGTTAACGGTGACGACCCCGAAGCGGTGTTGTTCGTGTCGCAGTTGGCCGCGGACTTCCGCCAGGAATTCAAGAAAGACGTGGTGGTCGATTTGATCTGCTACCGCCGTCGCGGTCACAACGAAGCGGACGAGCCGTCAGGCACCCAGCCGCTGATGTACAAGCAAATCAGCAAGCAAAAGAGCACGCGGGAGCTCTACGTCAACAAGCTGCTTGACGAAGGCACTATCGACAAAGCGCTCGCCGACAAAATGGCCTCTGAATACCGGCAGGCTCTGGACGACGGTCAGCACGTTGCCAAGAGCTTGGTGAAGGAGCCGAATACCGAGCTGTTTGTCGATTGGACGCCTTATCTTGGACATGCGTGGGACGTCTCGGGTGACACCCGCATTGACGCCAAAGAGCTCAAAGAAGTGGCGGAAGCGGTTAACGCCGTGCCCGAGGCCTTTAGTGTGCAGCGCCAAGTGGCGAAGATCTATGAAGATCGCCGCAAAATGGCCGTTGGCGCCATGCCAATCAACTGGGGCTTTGCCGAAACGTTGGCCTACGGCTCCTTGCTCAAAACCGGCCACCAGGTTCGGCTGACTGGGCAAGATGTTGGGCGAGGTACTTTCTCGCACCGCCACGCGGTATTGCACAACCAAACAGACGCCAGCCGTTATGTGCCACTGCAACACGTGGCCGACGATCAGCCGGCGTTTGATATTTACGACTCGCTGCTGTCCGAAGAGGCGGTACTGGCATTCGAGTACGGTTACGCGACCACTCAGCCCAACGCCTTGGTGATCTGGGAAGCGCAGTTTGGTGATTTCGCCAACGGCGCGCAGGTGGTAATCGACCAGTTCATCAGCAGTGGTGAGTTGAAATGGGGTCGTTTATGCGGCCTCACCATGTTGTTACCCCATGGCTATGAAGGCCAGGGGCCTGAGCATTCATCTGCTCGCTTAGAACGCTTCCTGCAATTGTGTGCCGAGCACAACATTCAAGTGTGTGTGCCCTCTACGCCAGCGCAGGTGTTCCATATGTTACGCCGCCAGGTTATCCGTCCGCTGCGCCGCCCACTGGTGGTTATGTCACCGAAGAGCCTGCTGCGCCACAAGGAAGCGGTCTCAACTCTGGAAGAGTTGACGGATGGCCAGTTCCAGAATGTGATTGATGAAACCGACGATATCGATAAGTCAAAAGTGACGCGCATGGTGTTGTGTAGCGGCAAGGTCTATTACGACCTGCGCGACGCTCGCCGTGAGCATGGCAAAGACTCTATCGCTATTGTTCGTTTAGAGCAGCTGTATCCCTTCCCCTACGACGACCTGCGTGAAGTTATTGCGCAGTATCCAAACCTGAAGAAAGTGGTTTGGTGTCAGGAAGAGCCGCGCAACCAAGGGGCGTGGTACAACAGTCGCCACCGTATGGCGAGGGTAATTCGCAGCTTTAAACCCGAGAAGAATTTGCTGTTGGGCTACGTCGGTCGCGAACCGTCAGCGTCGCCTGCTGCGGGCTACATGGCCCTGCACATTGAGCAGCAAGAGAAATTCATCAGTCAGGCTTTGAAACTCTAGGCCGGACCAGCGCATAACCATAGACGCGTGCAGCGAACTAACGACAGGATGAAAAATGAGTACTGAAATCAAAGCGCCAACGTTTCCAGAATCCGTTGCTGATGGCTCTATCGCAACATGGCATAAACAAGTCGGCGAGGCGGTAAGCCGCGACGAGCCGCTGGTAGACATCGAAACCGACAAAGTCGTGCTCGAGGTTGTTGCACCAGCCGATGGTGTGTTGAAGGAAATTATCAAAAATGAAGGCGACACGGTATTGAGCGACGAAGTCGTGGCCGTGTTTGAAGAGGGCGCCGCAGGGGAAGCCCCCAAAGCGGAAAGCGCGCCCGAAGCAGCGCAAGCGCCAGCTGCCAGCGAAGACCTGAAGATCAGCCCGGCGGCGCGCAAAGCCTTGGAAGAAAAGGGCATTGACGCCAGCGCCGTAAAAGGCACCGGCAAAGGTGGCCTGATCACGAAAGAAGATGTGATGAATTATCAGGCGCCAGCTGCTAAACCGGCCGCTGCAGCACCTGCGCCAGCAGCCGAGGTGGATGTGCCTGCCGGTGAGCGCGTTGAAAAACGTGTGGCGATGACCCGCCTGCGTAAGCGCATTGCCGAGCGACTGCTTGAAGCGAGTCAGACGACCGCGATGCTCACGACCTTCAACGAGGTCAACATGAAGCCGGTGATGGAACTGCGCAAACAGTACAAAGACCTGTTTGAAAAGAGCCACAATGGTACGCGTTTGGGCTTCATGGGCTTCTTCGTTAAGGCGGCTTGCGAAGCACTGAAACGCTTCCCAGCGGTAAATGCGTCAATCGACGGTGACGATATCGTTTACCACGGTTATCAAGACGTTGGTGTGGCGGTGTCAACCGATAAAGGTCTGGTCGTGCCGGTATTGCGTGATGCCGACCACATGAGTCTGGCCAAGATCGAAGACAAAGTACGCGACTTCGGCTTGCGCGCTCGCGACGGCAAGCTGGGCATCGAAGATATGACCGGTGGAACCTTCACCATTACCAACGGTGGTGTGTTTGGTTCGCTGTTGTCGACGCCTATTCTGAACCCGCCGCAAACTGCCATTTTGGGTATGCACAAAATCCAGGAGCGCCCCATGGCTGTGAATGGTCAGGTTGAAGTGCTTCCCATGATGTACTTGGCGCTGTCTTACGATCACCGCTTGATCGACGGCAAAGACGCCGTACAGTTCCTGGTCACCATTAAGGACCTTATCGAAGATCCTGCGCGCATTCTGCTTGAGGTATAAGACCGCTGCGGGCGTCAATGGAATCCATGGTTTAGGTATTACAGGAAACAGATATGTCTAAGTACGATGTTGTCGTAATCGGGTCAGGACCGGCGGGATACGTAGCCGCTATTCGCGCTGCGCAGCTGGGTTTAAAAACTGCCTGCGTTGAGAAAAACCGCAACAAGGCGGGCAAGGTCGCTCTGGGTGGCACTTGCCTGAACGTTGGCTGTATCCCTTCTAAAGCGCTGCTGGATAGCAGCTACAAATATCACGAAGCGAAAGACGCCTTTGATGTGCACGGTATTTCTACCGGCAAGGTGAGCATCGATGTGCCTGAGATGATCAAGCGCAAAGACGCCATCGTCGATCAGCTAACTGGTGGTGTCGGTGGCCTGTTTAAGGCCAACGGCGTAACCGCAATCGAAGGTTACGGCAAAGTGCTGGCCGGTAAGAAGGTTGAAGTCACCGCGGAAGATGGTTCGACGTCAACGCTGGAAGCGGAAAATATTATTATCGCGGCCGGTTCAGTGCCGGTTGAAATTCCACCGGCGCCCATCGACCAAGAGGTGATTGTCGACTCCACGGGCGCACTGGAATTCCAATCTGTGCCCAAACGCCTTGGCGTGATCGGCGCGGGTGTTATCGGCCTGGAGTTGGGCAGTGTATGGGCACGCTTGGGCAGCGAGGTTGTGGTTTTGGAAGCTCTGGATAGCTTCTTACCAGCCATGGACCAGCAAATTGCCAAAGAAGCTGCCAAAGTCTTCAAAAAGCAGGGCCTGGATATTCGTCTGGGTGCACGGGTTACCGACACCGAGATCAGCCGCAAAAAAGTTAAAGTGTCTTACACACTGAACGATGAAGAGAAGGATGAAACCTTCGACAAGTTGATCGTGTGCGTGGGTCGCCGTCCGCTGAGCAATGGCCTGTTGGCTGCCGACAGCGGTGTGAACCTCGACGAGCGCGGCTTTATCTTCGTCAACGACCACTGCGAAACCGATGCGCCTGGCATCTACGCGGTGGGCGACATTGTGCGCGGGCCGATGCTGGCTCACAAAGGCTCGGAAGAGGGCGTGATGGTCGCCGAGCGCATCGCTGGCCACAAAGTCAGCATGAACTACGACTGCATTCCGTCCATCATTTACACGCACCCAGAAATTGCGATGGTCGGTGCCACGGAAGAGCAGCTGAAAGCGGACGGTGTCCCCTATAAATCAGGCAGTTTCCCCTTCGTTGCCAGCGGCCGCGCCCTGGCAGCCAACGACACCACAGGGATGGTGAAGATTCTCGCCCACGAAGAGACGGACCGCATTTTGGGCTGTCACATCATCGGCCCGAGCGCCGCCGACCTTGTTCAACAAATCGTTATTGCGATGGAATTCGGTTCCTCAGCCGAAGATATCGCCCTGACAGTGTTTGGCCACCCGACCTTGTCGGAAGCGGTTCACGAGGCGGCATTGGCCGTCGATGGCCGCGCCATACACATGCCGAATCGCAAGAAGCGCAAATAGATTTGCGGTAGTTCGCAAAATTCGGGAAAATACTGACCCGAATTTTGCGGCGTGCCGCAATGTGCAGAGGGAGCGGGCCATTCACTGACAGCGTATTGCCCGCTTAACACTTCCACAGACCGAGATGGTAAATCCAACATGAACCTTCACGAGTACCAAGGCAAACAACTGTTTGCTGAATACGGGCTGCCTGTGTCTAAAGGCTACGCCTGTGATACCCCGGAAGAGGCCGCTGCTGCGGCTGAGAAAATCGGCGGAGACAAGTGGGTTGTAAAAGCTCAAGTCCACGCTGGTGGCCGTGGTAAAGCTGGTGGCGTAAAGCTGGTCAGCAGCACCGATGAAATCAAGGCGTTTGCAGAACAGTGGCTGGGCAAGAATCTGGTTACCTACCAAACAGACGAAAATGGTCAGCCAGTTTCTAAAATTCTGGTTGAGTCTTGCACCGATATCGACCAGGAACTCTACCTGGGCGCCGTGCTTGACCGCGGTACTCGCCGTATCGTCTTCATGGCCTCTACAGAAGGCGGTGTTGAAATCGAGAAAGTTGCCGAAGAGACTCCAGAGAAGATTCTCAAAGCAATCATCGATCCTCTGACTGGCGCTCAGCCCTACCAAGGCCGTGAACTGGCTTTCCAACTGGGTCTGAACCCCACTCAGGTTAAGCAGTTTGTAAACATCTTCTTGGGTCTGGCTAAGCTGTTCCAAGAAAAAGATCTGGCGCTGCTGGAAATTAACCCGTTGGTTATCACCACTGAAGGCAACCTGCACTGCCTGGACGCCAAAGTGGTTATCGACGGCAACGCGGTATACCGCCACAAAGACCTGCAAGCCATGCACGATCCTTCTCAGGAAGACGAGCGTGAAGCGCGCGCAGCTGAGTGGGACCTGAACTATGTTGCCCTGACCGGTAACATTGGTTGCATGGTAAACGGTGCCGGCCTGGCGATGGGTACTATGGACATCGTATCCCTGCACGGCGGTTTCCCTGCTAACTTCCTCGACGTAGGTGGCGGCGCGACCAAAGAGCGCGTTACCGAAGCCTTCAAAATCATCCTCGAAGACAGCAACGTTAAAGCCGTATTGGTTAACATCTTTGGCGGTATCGTGCGCTGTGACCTGATCGCCGAAGGTATTATCGGCGCAGTGAAAGAAGTGGGTGTGAGCGTACCAGTAGTTGTACGTCTCGAAGGTAACAATGCCGACCTGGGCTCTAAGTTGTTGTCAGAGTCTGGCTTGGACATCATCGCGGCAACCAGTCTGACCGACGCGGCTCAGCAGGCTGTTAAAGCAGCGGAGGGTAAATAATGGCTATTCTGATCAATAAAGACACCAAGGTTATCTGCCAGGGTTTCACCGGTGGTCAGGGTACCTTCCACTCTGAGCAAGCGATTGCCTACGGCACGAAAATGGTTGGCGGTGTTACGCCAGGCAAAGGCGGCACTGAGCACCTGGGCCTGCCCGTGTTCAATACCGTTAAAGAAGCCGTAGAAGCGACTGGCGCGGAAGCGTCTGTTATCTACGTACCTGCGCCATTCTGCAAAGACTCCATCCTGGAAGCGGCAAACGCGGGTATCAAGCTGATCGTATGTATCACCGAGCACATCCCCGTACTGGACATGCTTGAGTGTAAAGTGAAGTGTGACGAGCTGGGCGTTCGCCTGGTTGGTCCTAACTGCCCAGGTGTTATCACTCCGGGCGAGTGCAAAATCGGCATCATGCCTGGCCACATTCACTTGCCAGGTAAAGTGGGCATCGTATCGCGCTCCGGTACACTGACCTATGAAGCTGTTAAGCAAACCACCGATTACGGTTTCGGCCAATCTACTTGTGTAGGTATCGGCGGTGACCCGATCCCGGGCTCTAACTTCATCGACATTCTGGAAATGTTCGAGAAAGACCCCGGCACTGAAGCGATCGTTATGATCGGTGAAATCGGCGGTACTGCAGAAGAAGAGGCGGCAGCCTACATCAAAGCAAACGTAAGCAAGCCAGTGGTTTCTTACATTGCCGGTGTGACTGCACCTCCAGGCAAACGTATGGGCCACGCTGGCGCCATCATCTCGGGCGGTAAAGGTACTGCCGATGAGAAGTTTGCGGCACTTGAAGATGCAGGCGTTAAAACCGTGCGCTCACTGGCGCAAATCGGTGATGCACTGAAAGAAGTTACTGGCTGGTAAGATCGGCCGTAACGCTAAGAGGGCGGCTTCGGCCGCCTTTTTTGTGTCTGCTTATTTTGCGGCTTGAACCCGACCAATCGCCTTCAAGTCGTGCTTGTGTTAAAAAGTGAACTATGATTCACTCCTTGTGGTGAGACAGTGCTATGGCTTACAGAGAAACGCCACCCATCGCCAAACGTAAGGCCGAGTTGCGTGAGCGGCTGCTGAAAAGCGCCGAATCACTGGTAAGGGAAGGGGGCTTTAAAGCGTTGACCATTCAAGCCCTCGCCGCCGATGCGCAGGTGAGCGTGGGGTCGGTCTACCGGTATTTCAAAAACAAGGACCAACTGGCAACGGAGGTTTTCTCCCATGCCAGCCGCCGCGAAGTGCGCGCTGTTGCCGATGCCCTGGAGGGGGTTGGCGATGCGAGGGGGCAAATCGTCGCTGGCACGCGTTGTTTTGCCGAGCGCGCATTTATGGCGCCCCAGTTTGCCTGGGCGTTGATCGCCGAGCCGGTCGACCCAGCCGTGGATGAGGCGCGCATTAATTTTCGCCGCGACTACACCGCGCTATTCGAGAAAGTGGTCAAACGCGGCGTAGAGGGCGGAGAGTTTTGCCAACAACCACCGGCGCTGGTAGCACCTGCACTGGTTGGTGCACTGGCAGAAAGTTTGCTCGGGCCGTTGGCAGAGTCCGAGCGCAGTAGCGACATGATTGATGAACTTTGCCTGTTCTGCTTGCGAGCGGTGGGGGCGAAAGATTAGGAGGGCTTATGGAGCCGTTGAAGACACAAAACCCCAGTAGCGTTGACGCAAATAACACCGTGAATACCCACTCGGTGTTCAACCAATCGCAAGCGCTGGAAAACACCAACCTCTTCGACGACGACATCGCCCTGCAGCAGGCGCTGACCAGCTATGCGCCCAGCGCAGATGTCGATGCGCTGCGCCACTATGGTCAACGCTGTGGCAGCGCCGAGGTGATTGCTTGGGGCTTTGACGCCAATGAGCAAAAGCCCCAGTTCGACAGCCACGACCGCTTTGGTCATCGCGTAGATGAAGTGCGCTTTCACCCCTCGTATCACAAGCTGATGAAAATGGCTTTGGAGCAGGGCATTCACGCGATGCCCTGGCAGGGCGACATTGCCCAAGCCCACACACAGCGTGCTGCTTATAGCTATATGCAAAGTCAGGTTGAAGCCGGACACGGCTGCCCGCTGACCATGACCTTTGCCTCGGTGCCTACCCTGAATCTCACGCCGAGTATCGCCAAGCAATGGTTGCCCAAAGTGCTGGCGCGGGGCTATGAGCCCGAGATCAAGCCCTATTTTGAAAAGCAGGCCGTCACCATTGGCATGGGCATGACCGAGAAACAGGGTGGCAGCGATGTGCGTGCCAACACCTCGGTCGCCCGCGCTGTTGGCGCTCAAGGGCCGGGTGAGCTCTACGAAATTACCGGCCACAAGTGGTTTTTATCCGCGCCGATGTGCGATGCCTTTTTAATGCTGGCACAGTCGGCGGGCGGCTTGAGCTGTTTTCTGGTGCCGCGCTGGCGAGCGGATGGCGAGAAGAACTCGTTGTTTGTGCAGCGCCTAAAAAACAAGATGGGCAATGTTTCGAATGCCTCCTCAGAGGTCGAAATGCGCGCCGCTCAAGGTTGGATGGTCGGCGAGGAAGGGCGGGGCGTTCCCGCCATAATAGAAATGGTCGCCTTGACCCGATTCGATTGCATGGTGGGCTCTACCGCGGGCCAGCGCCAAGCCGTTGCCCAGGCCGCGCACCACGCCAGTCAGCGTGAAGCCTTTGGCAAGCGCTTAATCGAACAGCCGCTCATGCAAAATGTGCTGGCAGACCTGCAGTTGGAGGTAGAGGGGTCGTTGGCCATGACCTTGCGCATGGCCGCCGCGCTGGACGCTAACACCGACGAGGAAAAGCTGCTGCTCCGCTTGGGTTGCGCAGTAGGGAAGTTTTGGATCTGCAAACGCACACCTGGCCATGCCTACGAGGCTATGGAGTGCCTCGGCGGCAATGGCGTCATCGAAAATTGCATTATGCCGCGTTTGTACCGCGAGGCGCCGATCAATGCGATATGGGAAGGCTCAGGGAATATTCAGGCGCTGGATGTGCTGCGCGCCTTTAATAAATCGCCCGAGGTTCAGCAGCGCTGGTTTACTGAACTGGAACAGGTTCGCGGTCAATCGGCAGTGCTGGACCAGAGTATCGATGCGCTGCGGCAATCGCTGGCGGATCGCGATGGTGTTGAATACGCCGCGCGCCGCTTGGTTGAGCAAATGGCGCTGTGTCTGCAAGCAGCGTTATTGCTGAAAAATGGCGACCCTGTGGTGGCGGAGGCCTTTATCGCCTCGCGTTTGCAGCAGCCCCACGGCGTTTATGGTTGCCTACCCAAAGGCGTGGATGTGGCACATATTGTTCGCCGTATTTTACCCGAACGTCTGTAAAGGTCTTGAAATCGGACAGCCTGTCCCCATAAAGCTTACACGTCCCGCTGGGCGAACGATAAATTAGCTTTACAGGTGATAGGCATGTCCACAGCAGAAAAAGAAACTCTGGGATTTCAAACCGAAGCGAAGCAGATGCTTCAGCTGATGATCCACTCCATGTACAGCAACAAGGAAATTTTCCTTCGCGAGCTGGTTTCTAATGCTTCCGATGCGGCTGACAAGCTGCGCTTTGAAGCGCTTTCCAATGACAGCCTGTTTGAAAACGACCCCAATCTTCGTGTGCGTGTAGAGGCCGACAAAGAGGCCGGCACGGTTAGCATTAGTGATAACGGCATTGGTATGAGCCGTGAGGAAGTGGTGGCCAACCTCGGCACTATCGCCCGTTCAGGCACCGCAGAATTTTTGAAAAATCTCAGCGGCGACAACAAGAAAGACTCGCAGCTCATCGGTCAGTTTGGTGTGGGTTTTTACTCGGCCTTTATCGTTGCTGAGCGCGTGGAAGTATTCACCCGTCGCGCTGGCGCCGATGCCTCGGAAGGTGTGCACTGGGAGTCGACTGGCGAAGCCGACTTTTCCATTGAAAGCTGCGAGCGTGCCGAGCGTGGTACCAAGGTGGTACTGCACCTGCGCGAAGAAGACAAAGAGTTTGCCGATGATTGGCGACTGCGTTCCATCATCAAGAAATACTCTGATCACATCAGCATTCCCGTAGAAATGCTAAAAATGGTTACCGCGGAAGAGGGTGAAGAAGCCCCCGAGCCAGAGTTTGAAAGCATCAACTCCGCCACAGCGCTCTGGACGCGCCCACGCAACGAAGTGAAGGACGACGAATACCAAGCCTTCTATAAGCACGTGAGCCACGACTTTGCTGAGCCGCTCACCTGGAGTCACAACAAGGTTGAAGGCAAGCTGGAATACACCAGCCTGCTATACCTGCCATCGCAGCCACCGATGGATATGTGGAATCGCGACGCGGCGCGGGGCGTTAAGCTCTATGTGCAGCGCACCTTTATTATGGACGACGCCGAGCAATTCCTGCCGCTATACCTGCGCTTTGTAAAAGGTGTGGTGGACTCTAACGACCTGTCGCTCAATGTATCGCGCGAAATTCTTCAGCAAGACCCCGCTGTGGATGCAATGAAAACGGCGCTTACCAAGCGCGTGCTGGACATGTTGGGCAAACTGGCGAAGAACGATACTGAGAAATACCAAACGTTCTGGAAGGCCTTTGGTCAGGTATTGAAAGAAGGCCCGGCTGAGGACTTCAGCAATCGCGAAAAGATTGCCAAGCTGCTGCGCTTTGCCACCACCCACGATGACAAGGCCGAACAGCTGCACTCGCTGGAAGACTACGTAGCACGTATGAAAGAGGGGCAGGAGAAAATCTACTACGTGGTGGCTGAAAACCATCGCACCGCGTCCAGCAGTCCCCATCTGGAAGTGTTCCGCAAGAAAGGTATTGAAGTCTTGCTGCTTTCTGACCGCGTCGACGACTGGCTGATGAATCACCTCGCTGAGTTCGATGGCAAAGCCTTCCAGGATGTTGGCCGCGGCCAGCTGGACCTCGGAGAGCTGGAAAACGAAGACGAGAAAAAAGCGCAGGAAGAACTGGCTGAAGAGCACAAAGACCTGATTGAGCGCGTTGCCAAGGCGCTGGGTGAAAAGGTTGAAGAGGTGCGCGCGACGAGCCGATTGACCAGTTCGCCAGCGTGTCTGGTAGTGGGTGACCACGATATGGGCGCGCAGATGCGGCGTATCCTCGAAGCCGCTGGCCAGGCGCTGCCCGAGTCCAAGCCGATTTTCGAGCTGAACCCAGAGCATCCGCTGGTGCAAAAGCTGGACAAAGAGCCCGATGAAGACCGTTTTGCCGACCTTGTCGACATTCTCTTTAATCAGGCGCATTTGGCCGAGGGCGCGCAGCTGGAAGACCCTGCAGACTACGTTAACAAGCTGAATAAGCTGCTGCTGGAGCTCAGCGCCTAGCGTAAGCACAAGAACCACAGTGAATAGAGCGGCGCTTCGGCGCCGCTTTTTTTTCGACGCCGTTCTTCATCGCCGCAGCGCAATGATAAACTGCATGAAAAACAACAAGCGGAGCCGCAATGACGGACAAGCATAAAGTAGCCATAGTGGGTGGGGGTAGTTTCGGTACGGCAATCGCCAATATTGTTGCCGATAACGGTCATGATGTGTGCCTGTGGATGCGCAACGCCGAGCGCGTCGCCGAGGTGAACGAGCAGCACAGTAACAGTGCTTACCTGCCCGATATTTCCCTGAACCCCGCCCTGCGCGCCAGCACCGATCTGGCCGAAACCGTAACGGGCTGCGACGTTGTATTCGTTGCCGTGCCCAGCAAGTCTTGCCGCGATGTGGCTCGCCAACTGGCGCCGTTATTAGTCGACGGCACTATGGTGGTCAGCACGACCAAGGGTATCGAGGTCGACAGCAATGAACTGATGAGCGAAGTTTTGCGAGAAGAGCTGGGCAACGTCAGCATCGGCGTGATGAGTGGGCCAAACCTTGCCAAAGAGTTGGCAGCGCGGGAAATTACCGGCACGGTTATCGCCAGTGCTGATGAGCAGCTTACTCAGTGTATTCAAGACCTGCTGCAGTGCTCGTATTTTCGTGTATACGCCGGTAGCGATATCTACGGGGTGGAGCTGGCCGGTGCCCTGAAAAACGTCTACGCCATCGTCGCGGGTTTGGCCGCGGCACTGGGCGTGGGCCACAACACCATTAGTATGCTGGTTACCCGCAGCTTGGCGGAAATGAGCCGCTACGCCGTGCAAAAGGGCGCTGACCCCTTAACCTTTTTGGGCCTGGCCGGTGTTGGCGATTTATTCGTAACCTGTACCTCGCCACTGAGCCGCAACTACCGCGTGGGTTATGCGCTGGGGCAGGGGCGGGATCTGAACGAGGTCGTCGCTGAGCTTGGGCAGGTGGCGGAAGGGGTTAATACCCTCAAGCTGCTCAAGCAGCAATCTCAGCAGCTGGATATTTACATGCCGTTGGTCAATGGTTTGTACGCCATCATTTACGAGGGCAAAACCGTGCAAGAAGTGATTGGCGATATGATGTGGGCGGAGCAAAACCGCGACGTTGAATTTGCAGTGCAGAAAAGCTGATGGAAATAGTCTTAATTCGTCACGGCGCGGCATCGTGGGATGCCGCCACCGATATGGAACGCGAACTCACCGAGCGCGGCATTGCCGAAGTTGAAGCCGCGGCGCAGTGGCTCTGCCAACAAGATTGGCGTCCCGAGGAAATCTGGGTCAGCCCCTACCGCCGCGCCCAGCAAAGCGCTTCCATTATCAATGCCGATTGGCAGCTACCCCAGCGCAATAAAGCCTGCCTGACGCCGGATAACCGACTCGAAGACCTCGATAATATGCTGGCGACGTTTCGAGGTGAACGTCTACTGCTAGTGGGCCACAACCCGTTGCTCAGTAATGTGCTTGCTCATTGGCAGGGCGAGTCACAATCCTATTGGGGGCTGCAAACTGCCAGTATGGCCCGCGTTGACGCCGAGGTGTTTGCCCCGGGTTGTGGCAACTTGCAATGGCTGCGTCACTATCCGAATTACGCTCACAATGGCCGCTAGTGCTATGACGACTGTCTCAGCAGAATCGCTCAGTTTTGAGGTGGAAGGTCTGCACATAGCCGCGCAAGCCTGGGGCCAGGTCGATGGTATTCCAGTGCTTGCCCTGCATGGTTGGTTGGACAATGCCGCCAGTTTTGCCGCCATTGCCGAGTATCTCCAGCAGCAGGGCAATCCGCTGCGCATTGTTGCGCTCGATCTGCCCGGCCACGGGAATAGCGATCACAAACCGCCGTCGGGTAACTACGCCATTTGGGACGATCTGCGAATTATCTGCGGTGTGGCCGAACAACTCGGCTGGTCCCAATACAGCCTGTTGGCCCACTCGCGCGGTGCGATGATCGCGGCGCTGCTGGCGGCGGCTATGCCAGACAATATTCGCGCGGTCGTCTGCATCGACGGCTTGCTGGCCGACCCGCAAGCGGGTGAAGAATTCCCCAAACAGCTGCAGCGCTATCTAAACGGGTTTTCCAACCAGGGCCGACCGCCACGCGCGTTTGATACCCTGGAAGACGCTGCCGCCGCGCGTATTAAAGTAATGCCCATGAGCAAGCGTTCGGCTCGTGCCATTGCCGAGCGCGGTACCTATCAGGGTGACGACGGCAAATTTTATTGGCGCAGCGATCGCCGCCTTGCACTCGCCTCCCCCCATAAACTGACCGCAGAGCAATGGCGGGCCGTGCTGCAAGGCATTCACGCGCCGCTGCTGTTTATCGCCGCCAAACAGGGCTTTGGCCAGGAAATACTCGCACTAAGCGACGCCAGACCGAAAGCCTTTAGCACACTGGATGTTGATGGCGACCATCACTGCCATATGGATAGCTGCGTTGAGGAAGTGGCTGAGGCGGTTAGGGAGCATTTTCGTCTCTCGTTTTAATGTACGGGCTGTACCTTGATTCGTATACAGGGCTAGGTTGTTCATTTGCATAAATAGCTGAGTGGAATCACCCCAAACAATAGGTGAGCGACGAGAAATGGAAGGGACGAACAGTATTCCAGTGGTGGGTTCTTCAGATTGGTTTGGCGCGATTATTATCGCAATTGGCGAAAAATTGGGTGAGGGTAAAAACAATGCTTGGGCCTATCAATCCGGAAAGTGTCTTTACAAGCTCCGGCGCTGTCAGTATCACTTACGAAAGATTGAGGCGATATATTCGACTATTGAAGAGATGTCTCCAGATCGCTTTCCCATAAAAATCGGCGTTAAGGGGGGGGCGGCCCGTCGATGAGCTCTTCTATTCGTACTATGAAGGCCCGCTAGCTGCGGAGCTGTTTTTTACAGTGGATGGCTTTTTCGAAGCGTCGAGATCATGCATCGATTTTAGTTTAGATATGCTCGGCAGTGCGGGCATGTTGAAAAACCCTCCAAGCTCAATGAGGAAAGCTATTAAAAACTTGCATCGTCATCGACGAGAATCTGGTGACCAGTTTGCTGATGCGATGTCTAACTTATGGATGACTTGTGGTAGTTCCGCAAAAAACTACAGAGATTGCTTTGCACACTATGCAGCACTATCAGGGGTGCAATGGGCGCTCGCTATTAATGTTAAGTGCGAAGGCGATGTAACAAGCGCTAGACTGTTTTTACCAGACAATCCAACGGCAAATAAGAATACACTTTTTACTTATAAGGACAATGTGGATGCTAAGGAAACTGCTGCCAAGATAACGGCGGAGATCGAGCAGTATATTCAGACTATTCTTATTTCTACGGCTCAAAAACTTCAGATAAATGGAAACGTTTCAGTAAAAATGCCCCGCGTACAGCATAATGTCGCTGTCGGTACATGGTAGCAAGCGAGGTAATGGAGCCTAGATCCTTTTCATTCCAATTTCTCTGAAATAACTCTTTCAACCGGCCGCGAATTAAACGTGTGCCAATATAGCTGTACCTCAGTACTTTGCCTTGCGGCGTCTAAAAACGCCGCTGCCGCTTTGGCAGTATAGGTTTGATCCAGGGTAATGCCGCATTCGGCGAACTTGTCCGTGGCGCTGCTTCCCGCTTTGGTGGCCACGCCGTAGCCATCGCCATAGTAACTGTCGATCAGTTTGGCGGTGGGTATTGTTGGCAGTGAGACGCCTGCTTTTGTCAGCGCGGCGCATGTTTGCCTGATGAGTTGATTTACCGTGGCAGGGGTGCAGGTGGGAATGATGCCAAAGTGGGAAGGGGCGACCCTTATGCCAATAATATCGCTTTCTATGCCTGCTAGCGCAGCGCCAATAGTTAAGCCCGCAAGGGTGGCTGAGGAGCCAACGGGCACGAAAATCTGGCTGGGCAGTGGACACTGGCCGGTGTCGATTTGCTGCTTCAATTCAAATGCCGCGTTGATAAAGCCCATGGTTCCGGCAACGTTGGAGCCGCCGGCAAACAGAAAGTAGTGGCTGCGTGACAGGCGCTTGGGGTGAAGGTAGTAATGCCGCACGGTATTGGCGAGTGAGCCACAAAATTGTAGCTCGGCGCCAAAGTGTCGCATTCGCGCGAGGTTGTCGCGCACGGTGGTAGAGGGCGGTTGTTCAAATAACAGCACCGTGCAACGCAGGCCCAATTGTTGGCACAGCATGGCGGTGGCAACGCCGTGGTTGGTACCCGTGGCGCCGAAGGTGATTACATGCGTTTTGCCACGCGCCAGAACATCGGCCAAGATAAATTCCAGCTTGCGGAGTTTGTTGCCGCCATACACCGCGTGGGAGAGGTCGTCGCGTTTAATCCATGCATTGCTGCCAATTCCGGATACTGGTTCAACCGGCGTGGGTAGGTCAGCGAGGGGTAGCCAGGGTAGGGCGCCGTTCAGTTGCGGGTAGCTGTCGAACAAGGGTCTTGTAGTGGTCACGCTATTTTTTGTCTCGTTCTGGGGTGTTATACAAGACAGAGAATAGCTGTTTGGCTCCGTCGCGGCGACGCATACCGTAATTTGGTCAATGATGTGGCAATAAAAAAGGGCCATTCCGGCCCTTTTATTTTCCTTGTTGCCCTGTGGGCCAAAGCAACGCTTTATTTGATCAGCGACATAAACTCTGCCCGCGTGGCGGCGTTGTCTTTAAACACGCCCAACATGGCGCTGGTGCGCATAACGGAGTTTTGCTTTTGCACGCCGCGCATCATCATGCACATATGGCGGGCTTCAATGATCACGGCAACGCCTTCGGCGCCAGTCACTTCTTGTACGGTTTTAGCGATCTGTGTGGTCAGGCCTTCTTGAATTTGCAGGCGGCGAGCATAGAGGTCGACAATGCGAGCCACCTTAGACAGGCCCAAAACTTTGCCGTTGGGAATGTAGGCAACGTGGCATTTGCCGATGAAGGGCAGCAAGTGATGCTCGCAGAGCGAGTAGAGTTCGATGTCGGAGACCACCACCATTTCATTGGCGTCGGATTCAAACAGTGCGTCGTTCACGACTTCGTCAACACTCCGACGGTAACCCTCGGTAAGGAACTCAAAGGCTTTTGCCGCGCGCTTAGGCGTGTCGAGTAGGCCGTCACGCTCCAGGTCTTCACCAATTTCCTTGATGATCTCTTCGAATGCTTTTTCCACCAGCTTCTCTTTTATGTCTCTATAAACGAGCCGCAATGGTATCAGAGCCCTTACGCTTTCCCAAGCATGCTGGGCAGCGCTTTGGGCGCAGTGTAAACTTCGCGCTGGTAATTTTTGCTTGCTAAAAACGGGTTTATAGAAGGGCGCTGCGGTGGCACACAACAATGAGATTTGCCAACACCTGACCACGGTTCGGGATTATATTCGCTGGGGTTTGAGCGAATTCAGCCGCGCTGGATTGTTTTTTGGTCATGGCACTGACAATGCCCTGGACGAGGCGCGGTTGCTGGTGCTTCACGCCCTGGAGCTACCCTTCGATAGCTCGGACGCGTTCTTGGATGCCACCTTGCTGCCCAGTGAGCGCGAGCAGATTGTGCAGCTGCTACAGCGCAGAGTGGAAGAGCGTTTACCCGCCGCTTATTTGACCCATGAGGCGTGGTTTGCCGGGCTGTCATTTTATGTGGATGAGCGAGTACTGGTACCGCGCTCGCCTATTGCAGAACTGATCGAAAACGGTTTTGAACCGTGGTTAGCGAGCGAGCCCCAGCGCATATTGGACCTGTGCACCGGCAGCGCTTGTATTGGTATTGCCTGCGCCTACGCCTTTGACGATGCTGAGGTAGATGTTGCGGATATTTCTGGCGATGCGCTGGATGTCGCCGGCATCAATATTGCCCGCCACGAACTCGGCCACAGGGTGAAGGCTATTCACTCCGATGTATTTAGCGGCTTGCAGGGGCAGCGCTATTCCCTGATCGTTAGCAACCCGCCTTACGTAGACGCCAGAGACCTCGCGGAAATGCCGGCGGAATATCACCGTGAGCCCGCGCTGGGGTTGGCGTCGGGGGAAGATGGCCTGGACCTGACCCGCCGAATCCTGCGCGAAGCGGCCGACCATTTGGAAGAGGGTGGTTTGCTGGTGGTCGAGGTGGGTAATAGCTGGGTGGCACTTGAGCAGGCCTACCCGACATTGCCATTTACCTGGCTGGAGTTCGAGCGCGGCGGTCACGGCGTGTTTGCGCTGACCCGAGAGCAGTTGGTAGAGGCCGCGGATAGCCTCTGACTCAGGCGCCGCTTTCACGTATAATTCAGGCGCTGTTTGTCGCGCTTTGTAGAGTAATGATTTTCGGCTCGGCAGTATTGTCGGCCCTATTGTCCCAACGCAGGATTGTTTCATGTCAGGTAACACCATCGGTAAGTTGTTCACCGTCACCACCTTTGGCGAAAGCCACGGCCTTGCCTTGGGCGCAATTATCGATGGCTGCCCGCCGGGGCTGGCAATTTCCGAGAGTGATTTGCAGCGCGACTTAGACCGCCGCAAGCCCGGCACCTCGCGCTATACCACCCAGCGCCGTGAAAACGATGAAGTGAAAATTCTGTCTGGGGTTTTCGAGGGAGAGACCACCGGTACCTCTATTGGGCTGTTGATTGAGAACCAGGATCAGCGCTCGAAGGACTACAGCAAGATCAAAGACCGTTTCCGCCCCATGCATGCTGACTACAGCTACGAGCAAAAATACGGTCAGCGTGACTACCGCGGTGGTGGCCGTTCGTCGGCGCGCGAAACCGCGATGCGAGTCGCTGCCGGGGCAATCGCCAAAAAGTATTTGGCGGAGCATCACGGCGTGCAGGTGAGGGGGTACTTGTCGCAGCTGGGGCCGATTAAGGCAGAAAAACTCGACTGGGATATTGTTGAAGAGAATCCTTTCTTTTGCCCGGACGCCGATAAAATTCCCGAAATGGAAACCTATATGCAGGCGCTGCGCAAATCCGGCGACTCTGTAGGGGCCAAAATTTCGGTGGTGGCCAGCGGTGTGCCGGTGGGCCTGGGCGAGCCAGTTTTCGATCGCTTGGATGCCGATATCGCCCATGCCCTCATGGGTATTAATGCGGTGAAAGGGGTTGAGATTGGCGCCGGTTTTGACTGCGTAGATGCCCGCGGCAGCGAACACCGAGACGAGCTCACCCCTGAAGGCTTTACCTCAAATAATGCCGGTGGTGTGCTGGGAGGAATTTCCAGTGGGCAGGATATTGTTGCCCATATGGCGCTGAAACCGACATCGAGCATTTTGATTCCCGGCCAAACCATTAACCAGCAGGGCGAGGCTGTGGACGTGATCACCACCGGCCGCCACGACCCCTGTGTGGGCATTCGCGCGGTACCTATCGCCGAAGCGATGCTGGCGATTGTGCTGATGGACCACCTGTTGCGCAATCGTGGCCAGAATGCCGATGTTCAGTGCCAAACACCGGTGATTCCGGCGCGCCGCTAGGCTAGGCGACTATGGCGCAGGCAGTGCCGTATTGGCGGCTTTCCGCCTTTTACTTTTTCTACTTTGCCCTGTTAGGCACATGGTTGCCGTATTGGTCGCTGTACCTGAAGTCGCTGGGGTATTCCTCTGGCGAGATCGGTATTCTCTCCGCGCTGGTGATGGTCACCAAGGTACTGGCGCCCAACTTATGGGGCTACCTGGCTGACCGCTATGACTGCCGCACGCGAATTATTCGCCTGGGGGCGCTGCTGGCGGTTATCGCCTTTGGCGGGGTGTACTTCCGGCAGGACTTCTACTGGCTCGCCGCCGTGGTGGTGGGCTACAGCTTCTTTTGGAATGCGGTGCTCTCACAGTTCGATGTGCTAACACTCAGTCATTTGAGCGGTCAGCATGGCCGCTATTCATTGATCCGTTTGTGGGGCTCGATCGGTTTTATCGCCGCGGTATTGGCGGTGGGCGCCTGGCTGGACCACCACCCCATTGTGCATCTGCTGTACATCATTACCGCATTGTTGTCGGCTATTTGGCTGGGTAGCTTGCTGGTGGCAGAAAACTCCGAGGGCTTAACGCGGGGCGATCGCAGCCCCGGTTCGCTGATGCGTATTTTAAAGCAGCCAGCGGTGATTGCCTTCTTTGCCACCAGCTTTCTGCTGCAATTCTCGCACGGGCCGTACTACACCTTTTTTAGTATTCATTTGGAAACGCAGGGCTATAGCAAATCGGCAACGGGGATGTTGTGGTCGTTGGGGGTGTTCGCCGAAGTGTTGCTGTTTATGGGTATGCACCGGTTGCTGGAGCACTTTAGCCTGCGCCAGATTTTGATCGCCAGCCTGGCGCTAACGGCGTTGCGGTGGTGGTTAATTGCTGAATTTGTCGAGTCAGTAGCCATTTTGGTGTTTGCCCAGTGTTTGCACGCGGCCAGTTTTGGCAGTGCTCACGCCGCCGCTGTCGAAACCATACGGCGGTTTTTTACCGCTCACCATGGCCAGGGTATGGCGCTGTACAGTGGCTTGAGCTTCGGCGCTGGTGGTGCCTTGGGCGCGGTATTGAGTGGTTACGCCTGGGATATTAGCCCGGCCCAGTGTTTCTGGGTGGCCAGCGGCGCAGCGGCGCTGGCGGCAATAATTGCCTGGCGCTATTTTGAGACGCCGGACACGCCTCGCTAAGTGCGTCGTCGCGTCGGCGGCTTTGCAGCGGTAGACTGAAAGAAAAAGTCGGAAGATCAACTATGGCTCAAGAATCCGTCGTTTACGGCTGCATTACGGATATGTTGTTTGTGCGAGACGGTGTCGATTTGCAGGAACGCCGCGAGGTGAATCAGCAAATTACTGATACCTTACCCTCGGCCGAAGACTGGCCTTTACTGTGTCGGGAAATGTTTTCCGTGCCGCGCCGCGCCGTGGAGTTTGGCGACTGCCAAACCGATGTCATTCACTTTGGCAGTTCCTACAAGGCGATAGAGCACGAGTGGGATGCATGGCTGCGTTTATTTGAGAAAATGCTTAGCAAAATGTATTGGGTGTCGGCAACGGTGCACCTGCAAACGGCCTATAACGGTACACATACCTTTGTATGGCAAGCCGAAGGGGATTACCATGCCCCCGGAGATGACTCCGGTCGCTTGCGTTGTGAGTGGCTGCGAGAGGACAGTTTTGCTTAAGCGAAGAGGGTTTGCCGAAGGTGGCTGAGTGGTTTGTGCTGTTTAAACGCTACCGTACTCCGGTGCTGGCGGTGCTGGCAACAGTGATGCTGGTGTGTTCAGCGGTGTGGAGTTTTGACGTACCGTGGAGTGAAGTACTCGGCTACTTGCTGGTGTGCGTACTGGGGGTGGCGGTGATCGTCGCGGCGGCGACCGCGACGGTGTTTGTGATGAAAAAACTGCGTTGAGCGGCCGTTACTAGGCTCGCTCAATATCGATGTCGACACTCAGCTGTTCGGCAATCTCTTCCAGGGCGTCGTTCAATTCATCCAGGTCACAACCGGCGGGTAAGTCCGCTTTCACGTGGGCGTCGAACAGTGCCTCGCCACTCATCGGCGCACTGGTGATATTCGAACTGAGTTCGGTCACATTGATCTGGCGATCTTTCAAGGCGCGGCTTACTTCCCGTACAATTCCCGGCCGGTCGTTGCCCACAATATGCAGTTGGCAGCAGTGTTGTTCGGCGCCGCCGTCGCTGGTATCGGCGCTGTCATCAATGGTGACTTGAATGCCATCGGTGCTGAGCGCGCGCAGGGCGCTGATCAGGGCATCGCGCTGATCGCCAGCCACATTTACGCGGCCGATGCCGGCAAACTGGCCCGCCAATTGTGTCATTCGGCTTTCCTGCCAACTTCCACCGACACTGGCAATTGCGCTGGAAACCAATTCAACCAACCCGGGTCGGTCCTTGCTGATAAAGGTAAAAACAACAGACGTATTCAATGGTAAATCCTGTAAGTATAGAGACACGTTATAGCAGTAACGATACGATATCTGCTTGAACATATCATCAGCGATGGCTGCTGAGTAGGCCGGTGGGTTAAGAAATGCATGTACATGTGGAACTCTGTGTAATACCGCTCAATGTCGGCGAGTCGCTGTCACCGTATATTGCTGAGTGTCAGCGAATTTTTGAAGACAGCGGCCTGACTTACCAGCTGCATGCCTTTGGCACCAATGTTGAAGGTGAGTGGGAGGCGGTGATGGCGGCGGTGAAACTGTGCCATATGCGCATTCACGAGATGGGGGCGCCGCGTATCCACAGCCAGTTAAAAATTGGCACGAGGGTGGACAGAGCGCAGAGCCTACAAGACAAAATTGACAGTGTTGCCGGCATTCAAGGTAGTGAACGCTGAGCAGACTTAACGAGGTTGGAATGGCAGATTATTTGGAAATCCCCTGGCAGAAACTAAGCGAGGATGCCTTTGAGGGCATGCTGGAGGAGCTGGTTAGCCGCGACGGCACTGACTATGGCGAGCGCGAGCTGAGCCAGGAAGAAAAAATCGCCCAATTGCGGGCGGCATTGAAAAGTGGCCAGGCGTTTATCGCCTTCTGCGCCGAGACCGAGAGCTGGTCTATTTTGCCGCGCCGCCCCTAAGCTGCGTGTTGATTTTTAGGGCCACGCCGCCACAATACCTCGCCATTTGCCCGCATACAGAGTTGAGTAAGACATGACGAAGGTTGATCACAATCTGGATACCAGCGGTTTAACCTGCCCCGAGCCGGTAATGATGCTGCACAATAAAATTCGCGATATCGCGGCCGGTGAGGTGCTGGAAATCCTGGCAACAGATCCGGCGACGACCCGCGATATTCCTAAATTCTGCGCCTTTCTTGGTCACGAGCTTATCGACCAGCAGCACGAAGGCGAGCACTACCGTTATTGGGTGCGCAAAGCCCCTCCTAGTGCTTGATCAGACTGTGTAACGCGCGCGCCGTCATTTCGCCGCCGCGTTTTATTTGATTGGCGATATGGTATTGGAAGTAGTAGCGCAGGCCCTCCGCTTCGGTTGCCGGATAGAGGCAGGGGTCGCCCGGCAGAACCGGGTGCTGGGTGATTTTTTCAGGGTCGGCGATCATCGCCTGCAGGCGCCCACCAGGGAGCAACTGCCAACTCACTACCGGCTCTAATTGAAACTCGTGGTCATCGTTTAGCAGAGCGGCGTGGCTGCCTATCAGGTCGGGAATTTCTTGAATTACGCCACTGTCGCTGGATGCCTGCTTGGGGCATAGGCTGTCCAGTATGGCGCTGTGGTGGGCGGGCATCACATCAAAGCGCTGCTCTGCAATGGGGTCAAAGTAACCCTGAGATAAACCCGTTTGGGCATCGTTGAGCTCGCTGCAGCGAGCAACGCCGTCGAGCCAGGGCACTAGGGCCACGTCTTCGCCGTTATCAAGCCGTGCCCAACATAAGATGCGCAGGGCATAGAGTTTATCTGTGGAGAGTGCGTGATGAGCGTATAACAGGCAATAGCCTTGAAATTCCGGTGATACCGCGACGATGCTCGGCTCGGTGCGGGCGGCGTTGGTAGGGAAGGGCAAGATCTGCGCCGAGGGGGTATTGCCTAGGTTACGTGTAGCCATGATGCATCCTCACGTAGCGGGGGCGATCACTTAGCGGCTGACGCGCCAAGCGCGGTGCTATCCCTTTCTGATAAAATTACCTGTAGTTTCCCCTTTTGCCAAGTTTTTCTGGATAGTCTTGCAGTGAGCAGTTGTTACTACTTCGCCTATGGCTCAAATATGAACCCGGCCCGAATGCGTGCCAGGGGCCTTGATTTCCTTAGCGCTGAGGCGGCGCGCCTGACGAATTTTGTGCTGTGTTTTAACAAGGCGGCGCACAATAATCCCGGTGTTGCCTACGCCAATGTGGTGCCTGCCCACGACCAACACGTTGAAGGTGTGTTGTACCGTTTACAGGGTCAGGGCGATATTGCCTTGATGGATCACTACGAGGGGACGCCTGTGCGGTATAGCCGCGAGGTGCTAAGCGTACAGACCATCGAGACAACCCAGAATGCATGGGTGTATATGGCGAATCCGGCTTACATCACTCGCGGCTTGCTGCCGCAGAGCCGCTATATTCAACACTTGCTTGCCGGCGCTGAGTTTTTGAGCGAAGGCTACCTGGAGTGGCTGCAGCAACAGCCTTGTCATCAAGTAAAAGACGGCTGCCCGCAGCGCGGCTTGCAATATAATGACTGAGGGGGCTATACACGCGGCTGCCGTTGCACCCGCAGTTGCACCCGCAGCAGATCAGCGTATCGCCGAGGTGTTTGCTAGGTGCTTTGCACGCAGCGAAAACTGCCTGCTGTGCGGCGGCGCGGACGAGCCCCTATACCAGCCGGCAAGCGGGGGGCAGGGCAATACGATTTTTTACCGCGACGACTTTGCTCGCAGTGCCCTCCATGAGGTCGCGCACTGGTGCATTGCCGGCGAGCAGCGCCGAAGCCTGTTGGACTATGGTTATTGGTATGAGCCCGATGGCCGCAGTGCTGAGCAGCAACAGCAGTTTGAGTTAGTAGAGCGCAAGCCCCAAGCGCTAGAGTGGTTCTTTTGCTTGGCCTCTGGCCTGCCTTTTGCGCTGAGTATTGATAATTTAGATGCAGCGCCGGGCGATAATTTTTCCTTCGCCCTGGCGGTGTGGCAGCAAGCCCGCAGGTATTTGCGCGAGGGTTTGCCCGGTCGAGCGGCAAGCTTTCAGCAGGCGCTGGCCGTTGAGTTTGGCGGGATCGGGGCGCCGTCTGAGCGCGATCTATCTTTGGCGGCATTGTGGCGATGACAGCGCGCCTCTACTGCCTGGATGCATCGATCTATATCTTTCGCGCCTACTTCTCTCAACCAGCGAAATTTTATAGCGAGCAGGGTTACTCGCTGCATGCGGTGCAGGGCTATTTGACGTGTTTGCTGCGGTTTTTGCATGCCGAGCAGCCGAGTCGGGTGCTGGTGGCCTTTGATGAAAGCCTGGGACAGGGCTTTCGTGAGACCTTGTATAGTGGTTATAAGTCGCAGCGGGCACTGCCGGACGACGAGCTGGCGTTTCAACTGCGCTGTTGTCGCGCCGTTTCGGAGGCGCTGGGTCTTGCCTGCTGTGCTGATGAGCAATTCGAGGCGGATGACCTGCTAGCGACTGCGGCGAGCGCCGCGCAGCAGCGGGGCGACGCGGTAACAGTGTTAAGTCGCGATAAAGACCTGGCGCAAATTCTTCGCAGCGATGCCGATCGCCTGCAGGATATTGGCCGCGATGCGCAGACTCGCCTAGCGTGGCAAACGGAAAAAGGCGTGAATTGCGAGGCCTTAGCCGATTATCTGGCGGTGGCGGGCGATCGTGTAGATGGTATTCCCGGTTTGCCAGGAGTGGGGGAGGGAACCGCGAAGGTGATATTCCAGCATTTCAGCTCACTCGAGGCGATTTTTAACAACCTTGATGCGCTGGCCAGTTTGCCTGTGCGCGGTGCCAAAGGCCTTGCTCAGCGATTTTCGCAACATCGGGACGCGCTGTTTCTCTACCGTCAGCTCACGCGGCTGCGCCGCGATGTGCCACTGGACGAGCGCTGTCTACAGGGGCTGCGTAACCCGGCAGAGGTATCTGCAATTGGCGCGGCCAGCGGCGGTTTGCCCGAGGCGCTTATCGAACGTTTATTGGCGCGGTATTCACGCGCTTTAATTTGGGGATAGTTGTGCTGCCACTCAAGATATTGGTCGACGAGAATGTGCCCTACGCCGACGCTATGTTCGCGCCCTTTGGCGAGATTCGCCGTTTTGCAGGGCGCAGGCTCTCTGCGGCGGAGCTCGGAGGCGCCCAGGCGTTGATTGTGCGGTCGGTCACCAGGGTTGATCACGCCTTGCTTGCCGGCAGTCAAATTAAGTTTGTTGGCTCCTGTACCATTGGCGCAGACCACCTGGATATGGATTATCTGGCGCGCAGCGGTATTGCCGCTTATACCGCCCCCGGTTGCAATGCCAATTCGGTGGCGGACTATGTCATCAGCGTTATCTGTGCCTGCAGTGATCGCCTGGAGGTATTGCGACAGGGCGGACGAGTCGGGCTTGTTGGCTTTGGGAATGTGGGTCGAACGGTTGCTGAGCGTTTGGCGCGCCTGAGCATCGATAGCGTGGCTTACGACCCTCTGCTGGCCCGAAGCAGCGACCCACACCTGAGTACGCTCGACGAGGTACTGCGTTGTGAGGTGATGAGCGTGCATGCGCCACTAACTACCGGCGGTCACTACCCGAGTTATCATATGCTTACGGCGAAGCAGCTGAGCGGTTTGCCGAATGGGGCGTTATTGATCAGCGCTGGCCGCGGCGGAGTGATAGCAACTCACGACCTGTTGGCTCTCAAGCAGCAGCGCCCGGATATTCATTTGGCGATGGATGTCTGGGAAGGCGAGCCCAGCGTCGATAAGCGCTTGGCGGATTTATGCTTGATCGCAACGCCGCATATCGCTGGCTACAGTCTCGACGGTAAAGTGGCTGGCACGCGAATGATTGCCGAGCGCTTAGCAGGCTATGTGGCAGATATTGGCAGTGGGGAGCTTGACCTGCCTGAGGTGGCGCTGCCGCGCCCGAGTATTGATTTGAAGGCCGAGGGTGACAACGCGCTTTTGCGCGAAGCGGTTGCGGCGGTGTACGACGTTTGCGCGGACGACAAGCGGTTTAGAGAGAGCCTGTGGGCTGAAGATCCCGCCAAGCAATTTGATGCGTTGCGCAAGCACTACCCGGAGCGTCGGGAGTTTGCGTTTTGCGACTACCGGGGAGCGGGGAAAGCGCTGAGCGCAGCGCAGCTTAACTTGCTCGCTGCTTTGCAAGGTAGCAAATAAATTCGTCGTCGCTGCCGCTAAGTGCATCGAGGCAGGATTCAACTTTGTGAGCGTCGATGGGGATTTCCCGGCCGTTATCATCGATCAACCATGCGCCGTAGCGTTTTTCAAAGCGCTCCTGAGCGGCGTGGCTGGGCGAGTTTGCTGTGGGGTTGTTTCTGGGCATAGCGAAAATCCTAAACGTTTATTCCAAGGTTAGTTGTACCAAGGGTAAATGCAAGTTATGACCGCCATGCTATGGCGCCGCAGTATTGGCTGTCTCTAAGTATTGGCCGCAGATCGCGGCAGAAGTTGAGGTAATAGATGTTTAAGCTGGGCTTGATCGTTAACCCCTACGCCGGATTGGGCGGCCCTGAGGGCTTAAAAGGCAGCGATACACTGCCTGACAGGCTGCGCCAATCGGTGGCTGAAGAAATGGCAAATAGCCGTTCCCTGCCAAGAGCTGTGCGCTGCTTGGCTGCGCTAGCGCCCGTGGCGGAGCAGCTTGTGGTGTATGGCTTTGATGGCGCCATGGCTGAACAGGCGTGCCGCGAAGCGGGTCTTAGGTTTACGTCGGTTGGCCGCGCCGAGGCACTGAGCTCAGCGGAAGACACGCGCCGCGCCGCTCAGTGTTTGCTAAGCGAGCAGGTCGATATTGTGCTGTTTGTTGGCGGCGATGGCACCGCCAGAGATATTTACAGTGCCGTGGGTGAGAACCTGCCGGTATTGGGGCTACCCGCCGGAGTGAAAATGCATTCGGCGGTCTATGCCGTTAATCCTCAGGCGGCCGCGGCGATATTGCGGGCGCTGATTGATGGTGACTTGGTGGATATCGGTTTGCAGGAAGTCAGGGATATCGACGAGGCAGCCTTTGCCGAGGGGCGAGTGCGTTCACGTCACTACGGAGAACTGCTGGTACCGCGTTTAGGCGGTTTTCTGCAGCAAGTGAAACAGGGCGGCCGGGAAGTTGAAGAATTAGTGATTGCCGATATCGCTGATGAATTAATGGAAAACTATGACGAGGATTGCCTTTATATTGTCGGCCCGGGCAGCACCACAACCGGTTTTATGGAGGCACTGGGTTTGCCATTTACCTTGCTCGGTTTTGACTTGGTACGCGGCGGTGAATTGCTGCAGGCGGACGCCAATGCCCAGCAAATTAGTGAGGTGATGGATCATCACAAGGGGCCGATAAAAGTGCTGATTACCGCGATAGGGGGCCAAGGGCATATCTTAGGGCGCGGCAATCAACAGCTTACTCCTGCCCTTATTCGCCGTATTGGTCGCGACAATTTTCAGGTGCTGGCGAGCAAGGGTAAGCTGACCGGTTTGGCGGGGCGTCCGCTGCTGGTCGACAGCAACGACGCCGCGCTAGATGCGCAGTGGCAGGGCTTTATTGCGGTAACCACGGGCTATCGCGATCAGGTGATGTACCGCGTTAGTGCCGGCGAGGCATAGCGCGATGGCCGAGCGGGTAGAGGTAAATGTTGAGGGCTTATTGAGCCTGGCAAAGCTTGAGCAATGGCCGCAGCGCTGCGCAGATGGTGAAAGTCGGCGTTTATTTCATGGCCGCGGGCAGTGTTATCCCGGCTATGAGTGGTTGACGGTGGATTACTTCTCTCCACTGCTGTGGATCGTGCTGTATCGCGAGCCGCCCGGGGACTTTTGGGCTGATTTCTGTGCGGCCCTTGCGGAGACGTTGGCGCCACATTTTACCGCGGCGATAGTGCAACATCGCTATCAGCGCGACGCTGATCTGCAAACTCTCTGGGGCGAAGCGCCGAGGCCAATGTATGCCGTGGAGGAGGGTTTACGGTTCGCGCTGCAGTTGGGTGGACGGCAAAATATTGGTTACTTTATGGATATGCAGCCGGCGCGGCGCTGGCTGACGGCTCGGGCACATGGCCGTCGGGTACTGAACTTATTTTCCTACACCTGTGCCTTTTCGGTCGCGGCCAGCAAAGCCGGGGCGAGCCAGATCGTCAATATCGACATGAGTAAATCCTCGTTGCGCACCGGGCGGGAGAATCATCGCCTGAACGATGCCGATAGCGGCGCGCCGGTGTTTCTCGGGCACGATATTTTTAAGAGCTGGGGAAAGCTAAAAAAACTCGGCCCCTATGATGTTGTGATCTGCGACCCGCCATCGCGGCAGGCCGGCAGTTTCGATGCGGCGCGAGATTACGGGCGCCTGCTGTCGAGGATGAGCAGCCTCTGCGCGCCGGGGGCGGATGTGCTGATCTGTTTGAATTCGCCATTGCTGGATGAGGCTTTTCTTCGCGACCGCGTTGCAGAATATTGGCCCGAGGCACAGTTTTGTGAGCGTTTAGCAGGGCGAGCAGATTTCCCTGAGCGCGACACGGATGCCGCTCTCAAGGTGCTTCACTATCGTGCGCCTAGCTAACGGCGCGTAGTTTTTTGCGGTAACCCTGCAGGAAACGGCCAAAGCGCTCAATGGCGTCTGCCAGATCAAGCTTATTGGGCAGGAAGACGATACGCAGGTGATCCGTGGTGTGCCAGTTGAAACCGGTACCCTGCACCAGCAGTATTTTTTCCTGATTCAGCAGGTCGAGCACCAGTTGCTCGTCATTGGCAACCGGGTAAACCTCGGGATCCAGCTTGGGGAACATGTAAATAGTGCCGGCGGGCTTGGTGCAACTGACGCCGGGAATATCGTTGAGCATCTGCCATGCGAGGTCGCGCTGCTCAAGCAGGCGCCCACCGGGAAGGATCAACTCATTAATACTCTGATAACCGCCCAGTGCGGTTTGTATTGCGTGCTGAGCCGGTACGTTGGCACACAGCCGCATTGACGACAGCATGTCTAAACCTTCGATGTAGTCGGCGGCGCGGTCTTTGGCGCCGGACACCACCATCCAGCCGCTGCGGAAACCTGCCAGTCGATACGCTTTGGACAAGCCATTGAAGGTCAGGCATAGCACGTCGCGGCTAATGCTGCCCAGGGGAATGTGCACGGCATCATCGTAGAGAATTTTGCTGTAAATCTCGTCGGCAAAAACCACCAGATTGTGTTCTTCTGCAATTTCGACCAGCGCTTCAAGCATCTCCCGGCTATACACCGCACCGGTGGGGTTGTTCGGGTTGATGATAACGATGGCGCGGGTTTTGTCGGTGATTTTTGCGCGAATATCGTCAAGTGACGGCTGCCAGTCATTCTCTTCGTCGCAGAGGTAGTGAACCGGCTTGGCACCACTCAGGGACACAACCGCTGTCCACAGCGGATAATCGGGGGAGGGGATAAGCACCTCGTCGCCGATATTCAGCAGCGCCTGGGTTGCCATGGTAATTAGCTCACTACAGCCGTTGCCCAGGTAGATGTCATTGACCTCGACGCCGGGAATACCGATTTTCTGGCATTCCTGCATGATGGCTTTTCGGGCTGAGTACAGGCCTTTAGAGTCGCTGTAGCCCTCACTTTCCGGCAACAGTCGAATCACATCTTGAATGATCTCTTCTGGCGCGTTGAATCCAAATGCCGCCGGGTTGCCTATATTGAGCTTGAGGATGCGATAGCCTTCCTCTTCCAATTCATTGGCGCGGTGCAGAACCGGGCCGCGAATGTCATAACAGACGTTCTGAAGTTTGCTGGATTTGTAATAATGGCTCATGGCGATCTTCTAATCGAAAGTGATTGGTGCTGGCGGAATTGCCTCGCGATCAACAGTTAGCAACAGTATACGTCTTCAAAGGCATACAGGTGGAGTGATATTGATGGAAAAAGTCGTAAAATCCGCGGCGCAGTGGCAGGAACTTCTCAGCCCTGAGGAATACCAAGTTTGTCGCGAGAAGGGCACGGAACGCGCGTTCACCGGCAAATACTATAAAGAGTCTGCCGATGGCGTGTACCGATGCCGTTGCTGCGGTGAGGCGCTGTTCTCGTCAACAACGAAATACGACTCTGGCTCGGGTTGGCCGAGCTTCTACCAGCCAGTCGGTGAAGGCGCCCTCGGAATCAATCGCGATACCAGTCACGGTATGATCCGTGAAGAGGTCGTTTGCGCTCGCTGCGATGCTCACCTGGGGCATGTGTTTAGTGACGGGCCGGCGCCCACAGGACTGCGGTATTGCATCAACTCGGTGTCGCTAACTCTAGATAAATCAGAAGCTTGACCGATTTCTGCGCAGCTTGAATAAAAAATCGACAGAATTACTGAAAAAACGCATTATTTTGCGTTTGCGGTAAATTCAGGCTTGACGGCAGCGAGCAGGCTCCCTAAAATTCGCGCCACTTTCAGGCAACAGTGACTCGCAGCCTGGAAGGTTTGCGGCGTCCCCTTCGTCTAGTGGCCTAGGACACTGCCCTTTCACGGCAGTAACAGGGGTTCGAGTCCCCTAGGGGACGCCATTTATTTCGCCCTGTAGTGCTTGCACTGCAGAGCAGGGAAGAAAAAACCGGCCGTTTTTTCTTTCGCCAGAATGCGGTAATGACGAGACTTGCTACCTTGACGCGCTCAAGGGCAACTCTTAAAATTGCCGCCGCTCTCGCTCAGGGTAGCAGCTCTAGCGAGAGGTTTGCGGCGTCCCCTTCGTCTAGTGGCCTAGGACACTGCCCTTTCACGGCAGTAACAGGGGTTCGAGTCCCCTAGGGGACGCCATTTATTCTGCTTCATCGGTTGAAATGCCGGTGCGGCGTCAGCAAAATGACTTAAAGAGATTACTCTAAGTCACTGTTGACAAAGGAAAAAGGGAGAAATATTATTTCTCCGCTGCGCGATAAGCGCAAAACAAATTTGCGGGAATAGCTCAGTTGGTAGAGCGCAACCTTGCCAAGGTTGAGGTCGCCGGTTCGAACCCGGTTTCCCGCTCCAAAATAGAAAAGCGAAGCCTTAGGTTTCGCTTTTTTTTCGTCTGTACTTTTTGCCCACACGCGGTGGGCAGCGAGTGATTAAAGGGCTAGTGCATGCCGAATACCTTGGCTCGCAAGTCTCGATAGTGGCCACTGTCCGCGTCATCCTCACACGCTGTAGTGGCGTGGTAGCGCTCCTCGAGCTGCTGGTATTGCTCAAGTTCAGTGTCGCTGAGGTAGTGCAGACAATCACCACCGAAATACCACAGCAGGTCGCGGTGCATCATCGGGGTGATGTCGGGGAAGTGCGCAATGATTTGGCACAGCAGGGCTTGGCCCTGCATCAGGGCATCGTCACCGCTGAGTTGATTTTGTAATGCCTCAAAGCCATTTAGTAAGTCGTCGACAGCTTCCTGTGTGTAGGCACCGTGGCCCTCCAGGCCGTTTTTACAGGTTTGAAAGAGTTGGTCGAAGAGTTGGTGGAAATACAGCGATCGACTATTCACAGGAGCTCCGTAGCAATGAATTCGGCGCGCCAGTGTATTCGATCTCTGTGCCGTGGCAAAATACCGGCCCTTCTCACTATCTAAACGATGGGAATTCACTATGAGCAAAGCCCTAGAAATACGAGGGTTACGCAAGGTCTACGACAATGGCTTTGAAGCACTGAAAGGCATCGATTTATGTGTTGAGGAGGGCGACTTCTTCGCTCTGCTCGGCCCCAATGGTGCGGGAAAGTCGACGACCATTGGCATTATTTGCTCGTTGGTAAAGAAGACGGCGGGCTCGGTGAGTGTGTTTGGCCACTCGATCGACAAGGAATTAGCACTCGCTAAGAAAGAGATTGGCATTGTCCCTCAGGAGTTCAATTTTTCGAATTTTGAAAGTGTCTGGGATATTGTCGTTAATCAGGCGGGCTACTACGGCTTGACCCGAGAATTGGCGGAGCAACGCGCCGAGACCTACCTTCGTCAGCTGGATTTGTGGGAAAAGCGCAATACTGCCTCACGTATGCTGTCGGGGGGTATGAAGCGCCGCTTGATGATTGCACGAGCGCTGGTACATGAGCCGCGCCTGCTGATTCTTGACGAGCCTACTGCTGGGGTGGACATCGAGCTGCGGCGCTCGATGTGGGCCTTTCTGAAGGAAATCAACCAGCGCGGTACGACCATCATTTTAACGACGCACTACCTCGAAGAAGCGGAAAGCCTTTGCCGGAACATTGCCATTATCGACAGCGGTGAAATTGCTGAGAATACGGCGATGAAGACACTGCTTAAACAGCTGCACCGGGAGACCTTTGTTCTCGATACGAAGGAGGCGCTGCCTGATGGTATTGCGATAGACGGCTTTGAGACTCAAAAAACTGATGAGCAGATGTTGGAGGTTGCTGTTGAAAAAGGCAGCTCGCTGAACGCCATATTCTCGGCATTGAGCGAACAGGGGATTGAGGTCACCAGTATGCGGAACAAGGCAAATCGGCTTGAAGAATTATTTGTGTCGTTGCTAGCGAAGAGCTAGCGCGGCTCACTACGAGGTTATAAAACATGACAACGCGTGAACAGTGGATCGCCTTTATCACAATTGTGCGCAAGGAGATCCGGCGGTTTTTGAGAATATGGATGCAAACGCTGTTGCCGCCAGCCATTACGATGTCGCTGTATTTTATAATTTTTGGTGCCCTGATCGGTTCCCGCATTGGCGAGATGGGCGGCTTTACTTACATGGAATTTGTGGTGCCTGGCCTGATTATGATGTCGGTCATCACCAACGCCTACTCCAATGTGGTGTCCTCGTTCTTCGGGGCGAAGTTTCAGCGCTTTGTTGAGGAAATTCTGGTATCCCCGATGTCCAACAACACGGTGTTATGGGGCTATGTGTTGGGCGGCGTGGCCCGGGGCTTATTGGTCGGCCTGATCGTCACCTTGCTGTCACTGTTTTTCACTCGCCTGCATATCCAGCATATTGGCGTTACGGTTGGCATTGTGCTGATGACGTCCATCATGTTTTCGTTGGCGGGCTTTATCAATGCGGTGTACGCCAATAACTTTGATGATGTGTCAATTGTGCCGGTGTTCGTGTTAACGCCGCTGACCTACTTGGGTGGTGTTTTTTACTCGATAGATTTGCTGCCAGAATTTTGGGCGGATGTGTCGCGTTTAAATCCCATGCTCTACATCGTGAATGCCTTTCGCTATGGGGTGTTAGGGGTTTCGGATGTGAATGTGGGGACCGCTTTCTTGATGGTGGGGGTATTTACGCTGTTGGCCTATGGTTACTGCATGTATCTGCTTAACACCGGTAAGCGCTTGCGCCAGTAGGGGAGGCATTATGGGCATTCACGGGCCGCTGGGCGCGCAGGTAGACTACCCGGAGCACTATGATCCCACTGTGCTGCACCCCATTGCGCGCAGTGAGGGGCGCCAGCGCCTCGGCATTGACGGCGCGACTAATTTCTACGGTGTAGACGTTTGGAACGCCTTTGAGCTGTCGTGGCTAGACCACCGCGGAAAGCCCCATGTAGCGGTGGGGGAGTTTCATTTTCCGGCGGCGTCACCGTTTATTGTCGAGTCAAAGTCGTTCAAGCTGTATTTGAACTCCTTCAATCAAACCGCCTTTGACTCAGAGCAAGCGGTGTTGGCGGCATTGACGGAGGATCTCAGTAAGGCCTGTGGTGCTGAGGTAAAGGTCATTTTGCACCGTCCGGAGCAATGGGATAAGACCTTATGTCCCGCGCCGATGGAAGGGCAGTGCCTGGATTCGCTGGATATCGACATCAGTGATTATCAGCCAAGTGCAAAATTGCTGCACTGTGACGAAGGCGTGGTCGTCGATCAGCAATACTACAGCCACCTGTTGCGATCGCGCTGTCCGGTGACGGGGCAGCCAGACTGGGCCTCGGTGAGCATTCGCTGCCGAGGCCCTAAAATCGATGAAGCAAGTTTGCTGCGGTATTTGGTTTCCTTTCGCCAGCAGAACGATTTTCACGAGCAGTGTGTCGAGCAGATTTATTGCGACATTCAGCGAGCATGCCACACAGAAACACTAACGGTCTTCGCGCGCTACTTGCGGCGTGGCGGTTTGGATATCAACCCTTGGCGGGGCAGCAGCGAACCGGCCGAGCCGCTTAATCCGCGGGCGTTTAGGCAATGATCTTAGGCCGGTAAGTAAATGACCGGATAGTGGTTTTAGCGGCTAATAGCGACAATCTTGTCATTGCCACAGGCCTTGTCAGGAGGTCAAATGCTCATTGCCAGTTATCTCCTTGGTTACGACGATAAAGGAAACGTGAACCACTTGGGTGTGGATCATGTTTTCCCTCGCGTAATTGATGGCGCCTGCTTTGAGTTGCACAAAACCGTTGAGGATGGGTGGGCGAGCATTTACGACCTGCTGATCTTCTTCCCCCAGGGCGAACAGCCCAAGGACATGCTCTGCCTGCCGGATCTCCCAGAGGCGGCCGTGGCAGTGCTGCTTCATGACATTCCCCTGCCGGTGGTTGATTTTGCCTGTGGGCGTAATGTGCGAGTCGTGCTCGATTCGTCCAAACCCGCACAACACAAGCGCGACTGTGCCTAGGAGGCCTCATGTGGAAGCCTAACCGAGTGCGCAGTAAGCGCTACACCATGCATGGTCCCAGTTCGTCGGTGATGATCTGGTCAGAGCCGCGGCGCTTGGTGTATGCGGCAAATTTTGCCGCACAGATCCCTGCGGTCATCCTTCCTCTGGTAGAGAGCGACGAGCGCGCCAGCCTCGACAGTGCGACGATGCGGCGCCTGCTTAATGCCTCAGAGACATTTCGAGAGCGCTGCATAGCCGCTTCGTAAGTGCTCTTTTCCCATCAATTGTTTATGATGACCCCGTTTTTTAATTACGGGGAAATGCTGGTGTCTACTCACGTTCAACAACAGGCTTTTTGTACCATGCTTGCGATGCAAGACCGGATGAACCAGCGCGTGCATCCGCAGTGGATCGACCAGCAGTACGAGTGGTACCGCGCTGTTTGGATCGAGTGCGGTGAGTTGATGGATCACCAAGGATATAAGTGGTGGAAAAAACAGGACACGGATCTCGAGCAGGTTCAGCTGGAAGTTGTCGATATTTGGCACTTCGGTATGAGCGCCTTATTCACCGCCGGAAAATCGCACGAGGCTATTGCCGCAGAGATGCTTGCGGAGCTTGAGAATAGCGAGCAAAAGTCGACTGATGTGTTAACCGCAACGGAGGCGCTGGCCAGCCACAGCTTGGTTAGTCGTTCATTTTCGGTGGCCCTATTCAGGGATTTACTGCTGGCTGTCGGTTTGGATTTTGTCACCCTCTATCGCCAATATGTTGGCAAGAATGTCTTGAATTTCTTCCGCCAAGACCACGGTTATAAAGACGGTAGCTACATTAAAACCTGGGCGGGCAAAGAAGATAATGTCCACCTGGTGGAAGTGTTGACTGAGTTAGATAGCGACGCGGCGGATTTTGCCGAACAGGTCTATGCGGCGCTGGCAGCGCGTTACCCGGGGGCGTAGATCGTGAGTCAGGACGGCTTGTCGACCTCGGCCTTGGCGCGTCAGCTGGAGCTGCCCGTGCAGCAGCTGTTTGCCACGTTAAAGGACTATGGCTGGATACGGAAAATTGACGATGGTTGGGCGCTGACCGCAAAGGGTGAATTTGAAGGTGGGCGTTACGTAAACAGTAAGCGCTATGGGCGTTATATTGTTTGGCCGCCGGCAATTATCGAACACCGCCTGTTTCAAGCCATGGAGAGTCAGCGTTTGCTGTCGGCGGCAGAGCTTGGCAAACCGCTGGGTATTTCCGCTAGGCAGACAAACCGGCTGTTGTGCGCGCTCGGTTATATTGTCTCAGGCCGCCGTGGCTGGGAGGCGAGTGGCAGTGGTCAGGCATTGGGCGGGCAAACCTGCGATAGTCCGCAGAGCGGCCAAAGTTATGTGATGTGGCCCGAAGATATGTTGGCGCATCCACCGTTACGTGAGATCCACCGACGCAGTCAGCGCGGTGATGATTTACTGAGCGAGTGTCGCAGCGCTGATGGCCGTCAGTGCAGTAGCGATGCTCACCGCCAGGTTGCCAATTGGCTGTACTTTGCCGGTTTGCGCTACGCCAGTGCTCAGCCCTTAGCCGCGCCAACGGCAGGCGATGTCGACTTTTTTCTACCGGAATACCAGCTTTGCCTGGAGGTGTGGGGCGGGGCTGAGCACCCTGATGTGCTGTCTGCCAGAATGGCACGTGCCGAGATTTGCGCGCAACGCGGCATGACAGTGATCGATATTCATCCAGAGGACCTCGATGCGCTGGATGAATATTTAAGCCGCCGTCTTATCGAGGCCGGCGTTCACGTATTGTAAACCTAGACTTCTTTGTCGATAGCGGCCGCCAAGGCAAGGTCGCGGGCGGTAAGGCCGCCGGCGTCGTGGCTGGTCAGGGCAATATCGACGCGGTTGTAGCTGTTGCTCCAATCGGGGTGATGATCAATTTTTTCCGCTCGGAGGGCGACGCGTGTCATAAAGGCGAAGGCGTCGACAAAATGATCGAACTCCAGCTGGCGAGTGAGCTTTTCGCCTTCTAATTGCCAGTGAGGCAGCTGTTTCAATGCATCGGCGATTTCTTTATCTGTCAGTTTGACGGTCATAGTTGTCAGAATCCTTGTTGCTATTATTGACGGCGTTACTGTCTTTGCAGAATAACGCCGCATTCCATGTGGTCAGTGTAGGGGAACTGGTCAAACAGCGCGAAGGCGATTGTGTGATGCGTGCCGCGTAATTGCTCTACGTCTCTGTGCAATGTCTGCGGGTTGCATGAAATGTAGATAATGCGTTCAAACCGCGCTATGAGCTCGCGCGTACCGGCATCGAGCCCCGCCCTGGGAGGGTCGACGAGTACGCAGCCAATATCGTAGTCGGCGAGTTCTTTCCCTTCCATTCGCCGAAACTGCCGTTCACCATTGAGTGCGCTGGTAAACTCCTCACTCGACATGCGCAGAATATCGATGTTGTCCAGGCCGTTGTGGGCGAAGTTTTCCCTGGCGGCTTTTACTGAGGTTTTGGATATTTCTGTGGCCAAAACTTTGCGAAAGCTGCGTGAAAGTGGGGCAGTGAAGTTACCGTTGCCGCAGTAGAGCTCCAGCAGATCTCGTTTTTCGTAGCCTTCGGCATGCGCGATGGCCCACTCGATCATCTTGCAATTCACTTGCGCATTGGGTTGCGTAAAGCCGCCCTCGTATTGGCGATAGTGGTATTGGCTATTGCCGATTGGAAGGGTCTCTTCCACATAGTCCTGACCGATAACACACTTCTGTTTTCGGCTGCGGCCGATAATACTGATGCCAAGCTGCTCCGCTAACGCCGTGGCAGCCGTCTGCCACGCATCGTCAAGCCGTCGGTGGTAAATGAGGCTGACTAGCATGTCGCCGCTGAGGGTGCTTAGAAATTCGATCTGAAACAGGCGGTGGCGCAGCACCGTTGCACTGATGAGCTTGGAGCGTAGCACGGGCATCAGCTTGCAGATCGCCTCGCTGGCCACCGGGAAGTCATCGACACGCAGCGGTACCTTGGGGTCGTTGGGGTCGAACATGGCATAGAACAGGTCGTCATTGTCATGCCACACACGAAATTCTGCACGCATGCGGTAGTGCTTGGGGGAAGAAGGAAAAACCTCGGGAGAGGGGAGGCCGAGATCGCCAAACAGGTTGCGACAAGCGCTCACTTTTTCGTCTAACAAGCGTTGGTACTGCTCGGGCTGAATGAACTGGCTGGTCATATTGGTGGTTATCCTAAACGGCTACGATTGCGCGCAGACCAGATCTCGGTGGCTTTTGCGTAGGCCGCATCGATATCAAGTTGGGGAGTGCGAAGTTGCACGGCAATGGCAATGCTGCCTAATACGGCATACCTGCCGTATTCACTGATGTTATCTTCACACCAGGCTTCGCGAAGGCACTGGCTGCTGAGCTCGGTTTGCCAGGTTTGACGGCCGTCGAGCAGTTTTGGCCACTCTTGCTCGCCCAGTACGCCGTTGTGTACCGTTTTCACCTTGCAGATAGCCTCCGGCTTGCGCTCGGCCTCGCCGGCCTCGCCCTTAAATACCGCAGCGTGCGGTTGCTGGAGTAGCGCGGCAGCCTGTTGGTGGCTGTCGCTATAGGCTGGGTGAAAAATACTTTGCAGGGAGTGGGGCGCGGCGAAGGGGTTGATTAGCCTGGCGAGGCTATGGACAGGGGAGCGCAGTCCAAACAGTTGGCGCATCTCCATCATCCGTTGCAGGCCTGGGCAGAATAAACTCAACGGCAGGTAACAGAAATTACCTTGTTCAAGTGCCGCCGCACATTCTGAGAGGTCTTCTACCACTGGCTCACCGAGTTCCCGTAAAAGTTGCTCGCTGTAGGCACGGCCTGCAGTATGGCCAGCTGCACCGTGCATCACGGTGCGAACGCCGCTGTCGGCCAGCGCCAGTGCAGCCAGCAAATACCAGGCTTGTTGGCGCCGCTTGCCGGCATAACTTGCCCAATCCAAGTCTACGGAAAGTCCTGGTAAAGATAGACTGTCGCGCACCGCGTGGACGAAACCTGCGAGCTCCTCTGGGCTTTCTTCTTTCACTCGCAGCAGCATCAAAAACGCGCCGAGCTGGACGTCTTCCACATCACCATTCAGAAGCATGGTCATGGCGCTGCGTGCTTCTTCCAGAGTCAAAGAGCGGGAGCCAGATTTACCCTTCCCAAGAATTCGCACATATTGTGCGAAGGGGTGTTCAGTCATAATAGGCCTTTGTTTTCAGGGCTTACGCTCATGGCGTCGGAACCGCCCAGATGGTGGTTGCACAGAGTAGTGATTTTACCAGCTGAGGCAGTGTCTGTACCGGGTGCACAGGCTAACGAGTTGTGAATAGTTGATGACTACTGCCTCTGAGTGGCCTTGATCGCCGAGTTGATAATGTCCTTGCGCGCTATCACGGCCGATAGATTGCGCGTGTTGTGCCGCGAGAGCGTTCAGATAAACCACGACATCACCGCAGGCAATGCACGGTAGGGCGCGTTCTAGGCTGTCGTTAGCCTGTAATAGGTGTAGCGTGGTCAAAAGCTAAGTGCCTTCTTTTCGCTGGCAATACGGGTTTGCAGCGCCGAATCGTTCAGTGCTATTACCTCAATTCCGTTCGCCTTGGTTGTCGCGGCAGTGGAGCCTATGGTGTAAAGCCGGGCGATGCCGAATTCTTCTAGTTGGGAGCAAAGCGGCGGATTTGCGGTGAGCGAAGCCAAAACATCAGGCCACAAAACGAGCTGCACGTCCTGGCCAAATACGAGGGCAGTGAGTGCCAAGTCGCAAGCGTGTTGAAGTGCGTGATTTTGGCTCACTAGTAGCAGCATGGCCTACCCCGAAAATCGCAGACTGCGTTGTGCACGGCCATCTTGCTCGAGCCAGTAGGCCAACCCGGCAATCGCACAATGTTTAGGTAGCTTCTCGGGCGTCAATCCTCGTGCATTGGCGCTATTGCTGCAAAGGCTGAGTTCGATACCCGCGCGCTCAGCGATGGCTTGCCAGCGTTCTAGCTCTGCGGCCGAGTTGGGGGCGGTCATTGCCAGTGCAACGCTCTCACCACTGAAAAAAATACAGCCTAACTCATGGCCTGCAGCCAGCAGTGCTTCACAGAAGCCGATAGCGTGAGGGGTATTGCCCTTTGCGTTGACACCGTTGAGCATAATGGCAAAGCGCATAGTAAAGGAGGGTTCGTTGCTGAGTAGAGATAAGGCCCCACCTGAAAGTGGGGCCGAAACAGGACTTAATCGTCGCCGCTGAATACACCCAGTAGGTGCAGCAAGTGGACGAATAGGTTGTAGATATCCAGGTACAGCGCAACGGTGGCGCGGATATAGTTTGTTTCACCGCCGTGGATAATACGGCTGGTATCAAACAGGATCAGGCCAGACATAATGAAAACGGCTGCTGCCGATATCGCTAAAGATGCCGCCGGCACCTGGAAGAAAATGTTGGCAATACTCGCCACGACGACCACTAGCAGGCCGACCATTAGGAATCCGCCAAGGAAGGAGAAGTCCTTGCGAGTGGTCAGTGCATAGGCTGACAGGCCGAAAAACACCAGCGCTGTGCCGCCTAGGGCTTGCATTACCAGCTCAGGGCCATTGGGAAGTGCCAGATAGGCGCTGAGCATAGGACCCAGTGCGGCACCCATAAGCGCAGTAAACACAAAGGTTGCAACCAGGCCCTTGCCGGAGTTTGCCGTGGCATTGACAACAAACAGCATTACCAGACCGCCAAGTGACAGACCCAAGGCTGCGCCGCGCCCCAGTTCCATAGCCATTGCCAAACCGGAAAACAGCGCACTATTGAGCAGGGTTAGCCCCAGCAACATATAGGTGTTGCGCAGAACCTTACTAACCTCAACGGCGGGGGCCGTGGTAGTGGACTGAAAAACCGCTTTTTCTTGCATGATTGACTCCGTTGTTAAAAGCACCATCTCACCAAATGATACGCACTAGACATGACTTTGGAAACTCGAAACGCAGCTATTTTTGTACTTGATAGTGATTCGAGGCGAGGAGGGAGGAAATCCGTGCGATGTCTGTGACGGGACTGGCTTATTGGTTTGGTAAGCCATTGAAAAGCCGCTCAAATGTTGTCGAATAGTACATTACTGAACGTTTTCTTCATCCAGCTAGTCCGCTGCCGCGAGGGTATGAATATCAGGCCACTGTTGCTGGACTGTTGGCACAAACCAGTTTTCATGCGTTTTTGTGAGCGTAGTAAACCGAGCGGTACCATGCGACTACTGAGGCGGGAACCGTGATAAGCCCATACTGCCAGGAAATTTCGTTAAACCCGCCTTCAAAAAACAACATTTCTAGCTCGATGGCCACGGCTTGAATGGCGACAAAAAACAACAATAGCGATGCCGGTAGCCGCAGGGCGAATATGCCGCAAATCAGCAGTAAAATGGCCCCGCCAGCCAAGGCCGGGACTAGTGCAACCACAAAACTGAGCCCGGCTATATAGAGCAGCTCCAGCCCGATCGATCGTGCGGCGATGGCTACGAGACCCGCATGGGCAACCGCCGCGAACACCGCCGTAGTAATGGCCGCAGGAAAGAGTTGATGAAGGTATGATGCCGTTAAGCTGACGGGCCTTTGTCCTTCACTCGAAATCATTGGTGATTCCCTTGGTTACGCGTGTCGAGGCTTGGCGTTAACTGCTCTGCCCAATCGCTGGCAATGGTAGTGATGCTCGAAACCACATTCGTTTGCTATGGTAGCGTCAAACAATGCTCGCGTCGCTGTCGGTCGTCTGTCGCGAGAGAACGTCCGGATAGTTGAAAAGGCGCTTGGTCGGTAATCGCTCAGTCTGGGCTGCGTAAAGGGAAGAGGTTGGTGGATGAAATATAGTGCGATCGCAGTCGTATTGATGCTGGGAATGGCATGTTATGCCGAGCCTATTTGTGATTTCCCGAAAGAGTATTGTGTGTCCCAGGCGGCGTTTGATGTTGCTGAGTCGAGTCTGGCCAGCACCCTGACATTGATTCAGGCGAAAATTGACGATAACGGCTTTGAGGATTTTTTGGTCGAGCGTGAGGATATTAAGCACAGCCTAGTTCAGGGCCAAGCTGCTTGGCAGAATTATCGGGATCAACATTGTGCAGCGGTCTTTCGGTTAATGAGTGGGGGTAGCTCCCGGCACGTGGACGAACTTAGTTGCATGACAGACCTCACTAACGAGCGGGTGCGCCAACTGCAGGAGCTCTACGAAGTGCAGTGATAAGAGGCTGATGTCGGTCAACCTTATTTTGGCGTGCCGAGTGTTTGCCATTTCTCAGTCGATGTAGAGCGTCGAATCTGCCAATTTTCCCCATCCTGACTGCGGTAGGCCGCGTACGTCGTGCAGCACCCTCCTGCACCCAATGCTTGGGTGCCGATTTCAATTTGAATGTACTTGCCGTCAAAGGCGAGTTGTTCTCTTACGCATTGTTGCGGCAAAAAATACGGGGCGGGTTTGAATAGCAGTGTCCAGCCCGGTGACGCGCCCCCGGCGTCTGCCAGCCGGTATACCTTGCAGTCTTTTATGCCAAAAGACACTGCTTTGCCGTGTGCCAGAGGTAGCTTAACAGGCGGTGTCGTGAAGTTTGGAGTGACATTAGCGCTGTGCGGCGGCTCACTATTTGGTGGTAGCGAAAACCCCAAACAGAGAGAGGAGAATAGCGCAAAACCGAATGATGTGACGCCGAGCGCGATCCAGCGCAACTGAGCAAGCGATGGGGGGATTGTCATGGTTACAGCTGCCTCAACGTTGACCGTTCTTGCACCTTGTTTCCTGATGCGGCCAGTTTTGATCAGTCTACCCGACTAACGCGATTTTCGCGTCGATGGCTCGCTTTAATCGCCCAATGAGCGAATAAAGTATCTCCGTAGGGGGTGTTAGTGCCGAGCTAAGCGGGAATAAAAAGCACTCAGTTGCGCTGGGATGACGTTCCAGAGCGGGGCTTTCAGTGCAGATATACGAGCAGAAGAGGGCGGTAATTACCAAGAGAAAAATGGCGGAGGGGCAGGGATTCGAACCCTGGGACGGTCGCCCGTCGCCGGTTTTCAAGACCGGTGCTTTCGACCACTCAGCCACCCCTCCGGAGAAGCCCGAGATTATACCTAGGTTTGTTTCTGAAACAAGCGTATTTCTAAAAAAGACTTATAAATCAGACGGGTGTGGCTAAAAATTAGGCAAAAAAAGCCCGGCATTTGCCGGGCTTAGGTGAGATAGCGTCAAACTTAGTTCCGAGGGTCGTTGGCCGCCCTTGGCAGCTTCGGACGATCCGGGTTAGGTTGCGCCATGATGCTTGGGTCCAGCGCTGGCGCCTGCGGTTGCGCCGTGGTGATGTCCACAGTGCCAACCGGGCTGGGTGCAACGCGCGGATCGTTGGCGGCTCTACCTTGCGGCTTGGCAACACTGCTGGGAGCGGCGGGTGACGGGGCAACATCAGGCTTGCTCGCCTCGATCGGCGCTTCGGGCTCTGATGCTGTTTCAGCCGCCGTATCCGGTGCTGACGGCTCAGCCGGTGCTTCAGCGGCTGGTTCGACGTCCTTCGCCGGCGTGTCGGACGGTGGTGTCGCTTCAGTGTCCGCTACCTCGGCTTCGGTTGCGCTGTCTTCCGTCGCTGTCGATTCGGCCTCTTCATTGCGCTTGGCTGGCGCCGGCTCGTTTTCAGTAGCGGCGTTTTCAGTTGCCTCTACCTCCACTGAGTCGTTGCTGGCGGTGTCCTTCACGTCTGCAGCCGGGGCAGTGGGCGCAGTAGCTTGGTTCGGAGTTTCCTCGCGGCGGGGGGCGGGAGTCTCTGCAGCTGTGGTGGGCGCCTCTGCCGCCGGGGCCGCTTCAGTGTTTACCTTCGCATCCTCTGCAGTCTCTTCAGCAACAATGCTGTTGCGTGCCTCTTCCGGCAAAGCATCTACGGGTGCGGCGCTGCGTTTACGTTCCTGGGGGCCGCGAGGGCGGCGGTTGCCGCGGCGACGCGGGCGATTGTTTGACTCATTGCCCTTGTTGTCGCTGTCGGCTTGATCGTTTTCCGGCTTGCGCGTGTCGTTGCTGGGCTTGTCATTACCTTTGTTCGCGGCCGTGTTGTCGCGATCATTGCGATTACGGTTGCGATTGCGGTTGTTGTTGCGGCTATCGCTGCGATTGTCACCGCGCTCGTCATTGCGCTTATCGCGGTTTTGCTTGTTGCCGCTGCGTTCAGTATTCGCTTTCGCTGTGTCGTTGTCACCCCCCTGGTTGTTGCGATTGCGCTGGTCGTTGGGGCGACGATTGCGGTTGCGGTTTTGTCCGCCGCGGTTGTTGTTGCGGTTCTGGCCACCACGGTTGTTGTTGCGGTTGCGATTATTGGCGCGGCGTGGTTCAGGAGTGGGCTCGGGCTCAGGCTCTTCGCCTTTAAAGAAGGCGGCGATACTTTTACCCAGCTTGCTGAAAAAGCCTTCTTCATCCGCTTTTTGCTCAGCAGGTTTGTTGTCGGCAGGTTTGTCGCTTGCCGGCGAGGGTGCTGGCGCTGGTGTTTTGGGTGCCAATGTGCGAACCACTGCAGCGGGTGCGGCGGCGGGCGCTTGTGGGGCCTTGATTTGCTCGTCTTCACTTTCTGCTTCAGCGGCGATTTTGTAGCTGACCTCGGCATCGCCGTCGATATCGCTCTCGCGCAGGCGGGCTACCTCGAAATGTGGTGTGTCCAGGTGTGGGGCGGGGATCACTACCACACGTACGTTACTGCGCTGCTCGATGTCGTGTATCGCTGTGCGCTTTTCGTTCAGCAGATATGAGCCAACATTGACAGGAACAATGGCGCGAATTTCGGCGCTTTTCTCCTTATTCGCTTCTTCTTCGACGAGGCGAAGAATCGACAGGGCGAGGGATTTGGTGTCGCGAATAGTGCCCTGGCCGCTACAACGTGGGCAGACTTTGGCGCTGGTCTCGCCCAGTGAGGGGCGGAGGCGTTGGCGCGACATTTCAAGCAGGCCAAAGCGGGAGATCCGCCCGGTTTGGATGCGGGCGCGGTCCGTTGCCATGGCATCGCGGACCCGGTTTTCCACTTCGCGTTGGTTTTTGGCTGCCATCATGTCGATAAAATCGACAACGATCAGGCCGCCGATATCACGCAGTCGCAACTGGCGGGCAATCTCGTCAGCCGCTTCAAGGTTGGTTTGCAGCGCTGTTTCCTCGATATCGCCGCCCTTGGTTGCTCTGGCAGAGTTAATATCGATGGAGACGAGTGCCTCTGTTGGATCGATAACGATAGAGCCGCCGCTGGGGAGCTGAACCTCGCGCTGAAAGGCCGATTCAATCTGGGACTCTATCTGGTAGCGGTTGAACAGGGGAACTTGGTCTTGGTAGTAGCGCACCTTGTTTTTAAAGTGCGGCATCACCTGTTCAACGAAGTGCATGGCTTCGTTGTAGGACTCTTCAGAATCGATCAAGACCTGGTCGATATCGTCGCGCAAGTAGTCGCGAATTGCGCGGATAATAACGTTGCTTTCCTGAAGGATAAGCACGGGTGCCTTGCGTTCTTCGCCGGCTTGCTGAATGGCTGACCACAGGTGAAGAAGGTAGTCCAAATCCCACTGCAGTTCTTCCGAGCTGCGGCCGATGCCTGCTGTGCGAACAATGACGCCCATGCTGTCTGGGATATTGATGCTGTTCAGCGCATCGCGCAAAGCAGCGCGCTCTTCTCCCTCAATGCGACGAGAAATACCGCCGGCACGGGGATTGTTTGGCATCAGTACCATGTAGCGGCCGGCGAGGCTGATAAAGGTCGTGAGTGCGGCACCTTTGTTGCCGCGCTCCTCTTTTTCAACCTGGACGATAACTTCAGTGCCTTCTTTTACCAGGTCCTTGATTTTCGCACGGCCGGAAACGTCAGAGGGGTTGCGGTAGAAATATTCTTTGGAGATTTCTTTGAGGGGAAGAAAACCGTGGCGTTCGGCACCAAAGTCGACAAAAGCGGCTTCCAGGCTGGGTTCAACGCGGGTAATTTTACCCTTGTACACGTTGGCTTTTTTCTGAACGCGGGTACGGTTCTCGATGTCCAGGTCGTAAAGACGTTGCCCGTCTACGAGGGCAACTCGCAACTCTTCTGGCTGAGTTGCGTTAATGAGCATTCTTTTCATGAGCTATCAAATCCCAAAAGCCGGGATCTGTCGGGCCGCTCACGTGATTGAGCATCTATAAGCGTTGCAATGAGTCGATTGGGCCTTATGGGCGCCGGGGCCGTTTTCGGCCAGCGTTCTCATTGTGTGCGGCATGGTCGTTTGTTGCCGCGCTTTTCTCGGCGCGATTGTTCACGCGCTGGTCGTCGTTCGTCTAATACGGTAGGCGCAGGGTATACGCGCCAAATATCGGTAACGTCTAATCGTACGTCGCTTTTACAGAGTTCTATCACATCTACGGTGCCGGCAAATCTCGGCAGCACAATGTTTTATGTACCGGCACTACGCTAAAATGCCGCCGGCACACTGTTTGTTCACGTGGTGAGGCGCTGCCAAATTCCCTATGGCGATATCTGCCTCTGTAGACGGTTGGCGGTTTTCCCTTGCAACACAGCCCTGCTGTGGCGGGAACCGGGCCCAACGGCTACGCGTCGGAATATAGCAGTATTCAGTAGTTGTCTCAATGATTTACCGAGGTTTTGAGTGAGTTCAGACGGATTAGTTAATCCCGCAGTGCGGTTTGTCACCGTGACAGGCGATTTTGCCGGCCAGAGGCTGGATAACTTTTTAATGAGAGAATTAAAAGGTGTTCCTAAGTCTAAGATTTATAACATTTTACGTCGCGGCGAAGTGCGGGTGAATAAATCTCGGGCTAAGCCGGCATATAAGCTCGTGGCGGGGGATGTGTTACGCATCCCGCCTATTCGGCTGGCGCAGCGCGAGACGGTTCCCGTGTCGACTTCGCTGGCGGCGCGGATCCGTGGCGCGGTTATCTATGAGGACGAGGGGCTGATGATTGTTAATAAGCCCTCGGGGTTGGCGGTGCATGGCGGCAGCGGTGTATTGATGGGCCTGATTGAATCCCTGCGCCAAATATACCCGGAGTCTCGGCATTTAGAATTGGTTCACCGCCTTGATCGCGACACGTCTGGTTGTGTCATGGTTTCGAAAAAAAGAAGTGTTCTTAAAGAATTGCATCAGCTTCTTCAGAAAAAACATGCGGTAGATAAGCGCTATCTTGCACTGGTGGCTGGGAGTTGGCCTGTACGCAAAAACCAGGTGAATGTGCGACTGCAGAAAAATGTTCTGCAGTCGGGTGAGAGGATGGTTCGTGCGGGCATCGAGGGAAAGGTCTCGCTCACCGAATATCGATTGCTCAAGCGTATTGAGGGTGCGAGTTTAGTGGAGGCCAGGCCAATTACCGGGCGCACCCATCAAATTCGCGTTCACTGCCAGTACGCCGGCCACCCGATCCTTGGCGACGATAAATATGGTGATGAAGCGGCGAATCAGCGATTTCGGGAAAAGGGGGTAAAGCGTTTATTCCTGCACGCCCATTCGTTGTCGTTCACTTTGGGTGGGAGGACAATTTCTGTGGAGGCACCTCTGCCGAGTGACCTACAAGCAGTTCTAGAAAGTGAGGGTAACTAGCGGCGATGCTTATTATTTTTGACTGGGATGGAACCTTGCTTGATTCATCTGACAAGATCGTGGCGTGCATGCGCCAAGCTGCTAATGATTGTGGCGTGGCGGCGCCGACCCCGGCGGAGGTGCGCGATATTATTGGCTTGGAATTGAGTCGCGCGATTGCGATGCTTTTTCCTCTACAAACTCCAGATGGGGTTGCCGAGATTCGCGACGCCTATGCGCGACGTTTTGTAGAGGCTGATCGGCAGCCTTGCTCGTATTTTGACGGGGTTGAGCGTGGCTTGCGGCGCTTGCACGCGGCGGGCCATCAGTTGTGCGTGGCAACGGGCAAAAGCCGCAAGGGCTTGAACCGGGTATTCTCGCACTTGCCGGAGGCCGCGCTGTTCACCGCCAGTCGCTGCGCCGATGAAACGGCGTCAAAGCCGGATCCGCTGATGCTGCGTGAACTGTGTGAGGCTTTGGGTGTCGCGCCGCATGACGCGGTCATGGTCGGCGATACGGAGTATGACCTGGAGATGGCTCATCGCTTTGGTATGCCGTCGATAGGGGTTAGTTACGGCGTACATCACCCCGATCGACTAAAGCAGTGGGGGCCTCGTGCCATTATTGATCATTTTGATCATCTGGATGCGGTGCTACCGCGCTAGGTAAGGCTCGCGCGGCAGAGTTGCCTAGGGGAGGGGGTGGCCCTCTTTCGTCAAAAAATCCACCAAGCGTATCAGCGGTAAGCCAATCAAGGCGTTGGGGTCGTCGCCGCTTAGGCGCTCAAATAAACTAATGCCTAATCCCTCCATTTTAAAGCCGCCGGCGCAGTCAAGCGCGGGCTCTTTGTCCACGTAGCGAGTGATCTGCTCGGTGGTCAAAGGCCGAAAAACTACGGTGAACGTGTCGACGCAGTCCTGCTGGCGGCCACTTTGGGTGTTAATTAGGCATAGGCCCGTGTGGAAGCGAAGGGTTTTGCCGGAGCAGGCTTGAAGCTGTGCAATGGTGTGGTCCCGGTCGCCGGGCTTACCCAGTGCGACGCCGTCGAGGTCTGCAACCTGATCACTGCCAATAACCAGGGCATTTCTGTGCTGAGTGGCCACGTGGGCGGCTTTCTCTTGCGCTAGGCGCAGTGCGGTCTCTGCGGGCTTTTCTGCGTTTAGCGGTGTTTCGTCGATATTCGGGGCGTGACACTCGGCAGGTATGCCGAGCTGGCTGATTAATCGCTGGCGGTAGCGCGAGCTGGAGGCGAGTACGATCCTGGTTGGGTTGGTCATTAATGCGGGGTCCGGTCAGAGCTTTTGACGAGTTTAGCAGAATCTTGGCCGCCAATTCGCGAGGGCTTGGGGGCAGTGGCTTGCCCGCGATTCTTGTGTGGGCGAAATCGCGGCGTAAGCGCCTAAAAATACGGCATTTTGCTTTGACATCGCCCAGTCAAATCCCTATGATTGCGCGCTTATGCAAAGACAGCCCCTGCCTAAGCAGCTGGATGCGAGGAAACTCTGCATCAGCGCTGCGGAAATTTGCGCGAAGATCAGCGTAAGCGAGTTACGCCGTTTTGCGGCGGGACTGGCTTCTGATAACGGCGAAGTACTGGCCGATATTAAGCTGTATCGAGATGAACAGGGGTTTTACCGAGTGGATGGGAAGGCTCGTGCCGCAGTCGAAGTGAGCTGTGAGCGCTGTTTACAGGCCATGCCTATCGAAATTGCGGCGGAATTTGCTCTCGCTATAGTGTGGACCGAAGAGCAGGCCAAAGCTTTGCCGAAGTCATTGGATCCGGTGATTTTGGGTGAGGAGCTACTGGCGCTCGACGAGTTATTGCAAGACGAGCTGATTATCAGCACGCCTTTCGTTAGCTACCACGATATAGACGATTGCAAAACCACTGCACCAACTGACTATCCCGCGCCGGAAGGCGCCGGAATTGAAGAGAAGGGCGAGTCGCCTTTTTCTGTACTGGGGTCATTAAAACCCCAAGATTAAGTGAAGAGGAATTGTTGAGCCATGGCTGTTCAGAAAAGCAAGAAGACCCGTTCTCGTCGCGGCATGCGTCGTTCACACGATGCACTGTCTAGCGCAGCGCTGTCAGTAGACCAGACTAGCGGTGAAAAGCATCTGCGCCATAACGTTACCGCTGACGGTTTCTTCCGTGGCCGTAAAGTAGTCGCTGGTAAAGACGACTAACATTTGCGTGGCATCACTGCGATTAGCCGTTGATGCAATGGGCGGAGACTTCGGTCTCCGCTCTACGATTCCCGCCTCCGTTCTCGCACTGAACGAGAATTCAGAACTTCATATCACGCTGGTAGGCGACGAGCCTGCGATACGTGCTGCCCTGGCTGATTCCAGAGCGCCCCTAGACCGTCTATCTATTGTCCATGCGCCAGATGTGGTGCTAATGGATGATAAACCTGCGTCGGCACTTCGAACAAAACGCCAGTCGTCCATGGCGATCGCTTTAGAGCTGCTTCGTGATGGCCAGGTGTCAGCAGTGCTTAGCGCTGGAAACACCGGCGCACTCGTGGCAATGAGCTGCATTATTGTCCAGCGCATGGACGGTATTCGCCGCCCTGCGATCTGCGCCCCAATCCCTTCCGACCACCATCACACCTTTATGCTGGATCTCGGCGCAAATGTCGAGTGCAGTGCTGAAGAGCTTCGCCAGTACGCAGTGATGGGCAGTGCCTTGTGCAGCGTTGTCGATGGTAATACCGCGCCTCGCGTGGGCTTATTGAACATTGGTGAGGAGCTAATAAAAGGGACCGCACTAATGCAAGACACGGCGGCGCTGTTGAGCGAGGAACCACGGCTTAACTATGTGGGCTTCGTTGAGGGTGGGGATATATTTGGCAGTGAGGTCGATGTGGTGGTTTGCGACGGTTTTGTCGGCAATATCGCCTTGAAGGTGAGCGAGGGCACGGCGTCGTTTATCAATCGAACACTGCGTGCCCAGCTGCGCGAAACCCTCCTCGGACGTTTGGTCAGTTTACTGTTGTTGCCGGTGCTAAAGCGTTTTCAAAAACGGCACGACCCGCGCTATTACAACGGCGCTGTACTGCTCGGGCTGAAAGGGGTGGTTGTGAAAAGCCATGGCAGCTCCGATGAAAAAGGCTTTCTCGCGGCAATCCAGCAAGCCGCTAGAGCAGTCGGTCAAGATCTACCAGCGCGTATCGCCGAGCATTTGTAGTGCGATGCGCCATTTAAAAATCAATAAGTGAATAGATAACAAAGGATGTACAACTGATGGAAGCAAAGAAGTTAGCATTCGTTTTTCCTGGTCAAGGTTCGCAGAAAGTCGGCATGCTGGCCGACTTGGCAGCCGCCTTTCCCCAAGTGAAAGACACCTTTGCCGAGGCCTCTGATGCGCTGGATTACGATATGTGGGCATTGGTTCAAGAGGGTGAGCAAGCCCAGCTGAATCTGACCGAGACGACGCAGCCCGTGTTGCTCACCGCTAGTGTGGCGGTGTGGCGCCTGTGGTTAGCGCAGGGTGGCCTGCGCCCGGCGATGATGGCCGGGCATAGCCTGGGTGAGTTCTCTGCGCTGGTCTGTGCCGGTGCAATCGACTTTGCTGATGCCGTGCGACTGGTTCGTGCGCGTGGCCAATATATGCAGACCGCCGTGCCCGTTGGTGAGGGCGCTATGGCGGCTGTGCTGGGTCTGGATGACGCGAAAATCGAAGAAATTTGTGCGGCAACTGAGGGCGTTGTTGAGGCGGTGAATTACAACTCGCCTGGGCAAGTGGTTGTGGCGGGCCATACCCAAGCCGTGGAAGCGGCGCTGGTTGCACTGAAGGATGCCGGCGCCAAGCGCGCGATGTTGCTGCCGGTGAGCGCCCCTTTCCATACGTCGCTGATGCGTCCAGCGGGTGAAAAGCTAGCCCAAGCCTTGGCAGAATTGACGATTAACGCGCCTGTCATTCCCGTGGTGCACAATGTTCACGCACAAACTGAAGCAAACCCGGCTCAGATCAAGGAATTGCTGACTCAGCAGATATACAGTGCGGTCAAATGGGTGTCCTGTGTGCAGACAATGACCGACTCTGGGATCGAAATGACGGTAGAGTGCGGGCCAGGTAAGGTGCTGAGTGGCTTGAATAAGCGAATTCAGAAATCGCTGCAGTGCTTGAACGTAGAGAGTCCAGAAACCCTAGAGGCCGCACTGGCTGCGGTCGCTGAATAATAAGGAAGTCGTTGTATGAGTGATAAAGTGGCATTGGTGACCGGAGCAAGTCGCGGTATTGGGCGGGCAATCGCTCTGGCACTAGGCGAGGCAGGTTACACCGTCGTTGGCACGGCTACATCGGAGTCAGGCGCAGAGTCAATATCTGCAGGCTTCGCTGAGCAGGGCGTGACGGGCTGCGGAATGGTATTGGATGTTGCGTCATCACAGTCAGTGGACGCCGTGCTTAAGGCTATTGGTGAGCAATACGGTGCACCCACCGTACTCGTGAATAACGCCGGTATTACCAAGGACAATATTATGATGCGAATGAAAGAAGAGGAGTGGTTCGATGTCATCGACACTAATCTCAACTCTCTTTATCGCATTGCAAAAGCCAGCCTGCGCGGCATGACTAAGGCGCGCTGGGGGCGAATTATCAATATCAGCTCTGTTGTGGGCTCAATGGGCAATGCTGGTCAGGCCAATTACGCCGCTGCAAAGGCCGGAATGGACGGCTTTACTCGAGCGCTTGCCCGGGAGATTGGTTCTCGTGGAATCACGGTAAACAGCGTAGCGCCGGGGTTTATTGATACCGACATGACGAAGAAATTGCCAGAGGAACAGCGTGAATCCCTCGCGGGGCAAATTCCTCTGCAGCGCCTGGGGCAGCCCGAGGAAATTGCGGCCGTTGTCGCGTTTTTGGCGAGTGATGCCGGGGCTTACATTACGGGTGAGACAATTCATGTAAATGGCGGTATGTATATGGCGTAAACATTTGAAAAATAGGGGTTTCTTTCTAGAAATGTCGAATTTTTCTGTTTTAGCTATGCACAAGCGTCGGTAGTCGATGTAGAATTAGCGTCCAAGTGCTGGGCCGTACGCATCACTATTTTCGGTGAACGACTGAGTTGCCCTAGGGTGAGTCAGGCGCTCCAAACTTTAAAAATTAATTAGGAGTCATTTAGGACCATGAGTAGCATTGAAGAACGCGTCAAGAAAATTGTGGCAGAGCAACTCGGTGTTAAGGAAGACGACGTGCAGGAGTCTGCCTCTTTTGTAGAAGATCTGGGCGCAGATTCTCTGGATACCGTTGAGCTGGTAATGGCCCTTGAAGAGGAATTTGAAACTGAAATTCCTGATGAAGAAGCCGAGAAAATCACAACTGTGAAGCTGGCCATCGATTACATCAAAGAAAATCTGCAGTAAGTTTTTCTGCACTGGCGGGAATTCCCGCCCGCAAAAAGCCGTTTCTATAAAAATAGAGCGGCTTTTTTTGTGCCTGAAGATAAAGTTTGCGCGCAGATTGCGATAGTATTCTGCCGGTAAAGGCGGTAGCTCGGTATCAGATAGCCAGTTTCTGTAGAGTTAGCGAGCATAGAAAAATAGGTAGCTGGAGGTATTCATGTCAAAGCGCAGAGTGGTGGTAACTGGATTGGGGATGGTGAGCCCACTCGGTAATTCAGTTGCAGAAAGCTGGCAGCAGATTCTCGAGGGTCGCAGCGGAGTTACTGAAATAGATAGCTTTGACACCTCCGCGTATGCAACGCGTATTGGGGCCTCGATAAAGGATTTTTCCGTCGACGAGTATATGTCGGCGAAGGAAGCGAAGCGCTTTGATCCGTTTATCCACTATGGCATTGCGGCAGCAGAGCAGGCCCTGAGTGATTCTGGGTTGGCGATACAAGACAGCAACGCGCATCGTGTAGGAACAGCTATTGGTTCTGGTATCGGCGGTATCGGCTTGATTGAAAAAAGCCGGATGACCATCGAGAAAAGCGGCCCGAGAAAACTGTCGCCGTTTACGGTGCCGGGCGCGATCATCAATATGGTGGCGGGCCTGATGGCGATCCGTCACAACCTTCAGGGGCCAAGCATCGCGATCACCACCGCGTGCACCACGGGTACCCACAATATTGGTATGGCGGCGCGCATGATCGCCTACGGCGATGCCGATGCGATGCTTGTTGGTGGTGCCGAGATGGCAACCACGCCGGTTGGCTTAGGCGGCTTTGCCGCGGCGCGGGCAATGTCGACGCGCAACGATGATCCGCAGGGCGCCAGTCGGCCCTGGGATAAAGAGCGCGATGGCTTCGTATTGGGTGACGGCGCAGGTATGTTGGTACTTGAAGAGTTGGAGTCGGCGCGGCAGCGTGGCGCGACGATTTACGCTGAGTTGAGCGGTTTTGGCATGAGCTGCGACGCCTTTCATATGACCTCGCCACCAGAAGACGGTCGCGGTGCGCTGGCGGCAATGCAAGCGGCATTGAACGATGCCCAAAAAGATGCCGCGGTACTGGATTATATCAATGCACACGGCACCTCCACAGTGGCGGGCGATGTTGCAGAAAGCCGGGCGATAGAGCGCTTAATGGGGCCGGCGGCTGATGCGGTGGCGGTAAGTTCCACTAAATCAATGGTTGGGCATCTGCTGGGCGCGGCTGGCGCTGTTGAGGCGATATTCTCGGTGCTCGCCATTCGCGATCAGGTGGCGCCGCCGACAATAAACCTACAGAAGCCGGACGAGGGTTGCACCCTAAATTACGTTCCCAACGCCGCCCAGCGGCGCCGGATTGAGCACGCCATGTCGAATTCGTTCGGTTTTGGTGGCACTAACGGCAGTTTGTTGTTCAGTCGTTATCAAGGCTGAGTTGGCGCTATCGGATGATAGATAAACAGACCATTCTTAACGGCAAGCCCTGTGATCGATCTTTGGCGGCGAATCGAGGTATGGCCTATGGCGACGGGCTGTACGAAACCATATTGGTGATCGATGGTAAGCCGCTGTGGCTGGACGAGCACCTGGCGCGACTAATAGCTGGTGCGACGCGCTTGCGGTTAGATATTGATGGCGCGGCCTTGCGCGAGGATGTTCGCACGATCTGTGCGCCGGTAAAAGGTAAGCGAGTACTTAAGATCCTGTGTTTTCGCCGCAGTGGCGGGCGCGGCTACCAGCCTCAATCGCGCACCGCGGAGCGCTTATTATCCCTTTGGCCAGCACCTGGTTGCGAGTTGTGGCAACACGGTGCCCGGCTTATGTTGTGTCAAACGCGCATGGCAATGAATGCCCAGTTTGCCGGCATTAAACATTGCAATCGGCTGGAGCAGGTGATGGCCGCCGAGGAGTTGCAACGCAGTACTTGCGATGAGGGCTTAATGCTGGATACCAGTGGCCGGGTAATAGAAGGAACGCGAAGTAACCTATTTGTCGTAAGTGATGGAAAACTGCATACGCCGTCGCTGAACGAGAGTGGTGTTGCAGGTATCATGCGCGAGAGAATACTGCACTGGGCGAAAGCGCAGGGAATACCGGCGCTTCAATTCAATATGGGCCCCTCAATGCTCCTGCGTGCTGACGAAATCTTTGTATGCAACAGTGTTTTTGGCCTCTGGCCGGTGCTGTCTATCGGCTGTCTACAGAAATCTATCGGTCCGATGAGTCGAGCCGCGCAGGCACATTTTGAATCCCAATTTCATGCGTAAATTATTTCGCGCTGCGATAGCGCTTGTTTTTCCCGTTGTGATCCTTTGCCTGCTCTTGCTGGCATACGTCGATCGCTATTTTGACCGCGCTCTGAACCTGGGCGAGACGGCCCAAACGTTTGTGCTGAACCGGGGGACAGGGTTTTCTGCTGCCATAAATCAGGCCGCCTCGCGGGGTTGGCTCACACAGCCCGATGTGCTGAAGATCTACGGTCGCCTGTTTCCATCACAGGCAGAAATTCGTGCGGGAGAATACCGCCTAGAACCGGGCACTACGGTTGGAGAGTGGCTACAAATGCTCCGCGATGGTGAGGTGCTGAGCCACCAGTTAACCTTTGTCGAAGGCTCCACGCTTGGCCAAGTATTGCAGCAATTGTCGTCCCACGCTCTGATTGACGCTGAGGGCATAAAGCCTCCGGCCGATGAGCAATTTTGGTCTAGTCTCGGTATCGAGCAGCCGTTGGCAGAGAACCCGGAAGGATTGTTTTTCCCCGATACCTATGACTTTCATCGCGGTGATTCAGCCCAGATGTTACTGCGCCGCGCCTACCAACGATTACAGCGCGTGTTAAATGAAGAGTGGGCGGCGCGTGCGGACGACTTGCCATACAAAACTGCCTATGAAGCGCTGATTATGGCGTCGATCATCGAGAAAGAGACCGGTGTGCCCCATGAGCGCGGCGAGATCGCCGGCGTATTTGTGCGACGCCTTCAGCGTGGTATGCGTTTGCAGACAGACCCAACCGTCATTTATGGAATGGGGGAGGCCTATCGTGGCAACATTCGTGGGCGAGATTTACGTGACGCCAGCAACCCCTACAACACATACAGAATCAACGGCTTGCCGCCAACGCCGATCGCATTGGCGGGGCGAGAAGCCATTCATGCGGCCCTTCACCCAGTAGCAGGCGATAGCTTGTTTTTTGTGGCGAAGGGTGATGGCAGTCATCAGTTTTCGGCTACCTTGGCCGAGCATGAGGCTGCAGTGAGACGCTACCAGCTGCGTCGACGCAGTGATTATCGATCCAGCCCTGTGGCTACGGAGAAACGCTAATGCCGACGACTGCGCGATTTATTACTTTGGAAGGTGGGGAGGGCGTCGGCAAGTCCAGCAATATGGCGTTTGTCGTCGATACGCTGGCGGCCGCGGGGATTCCCTATATCCAAACACGCGAGCCAGGCGGTACCGCTTTAGCGGAGAGCATTCGCGAATTGTTGCTCGAGCCGCGCGATGAACCCATGGCAGAGCTGACGGAGTTGTTGTTGGTGTTCGCGGCGAGAGCGCAGCATTTACAACAGAAAATAATCCCTGCGCTAAAAGCCGGCACCTGGGTGGTTTGCGATCGCTTTACGGATGCCACCATCGCATACCAGGGGGCTGGGAGAGGCTTATCTGTGGCAGTTATTCAGCAGTTGCGCCAATTGGTGCAGGCTGAGTTGCAACCAGATATAACGCTGCTGCTCGATGCTCCCATTGAGGTCGGTATGGGGCGCGCGAGTCGTCGCGGGGAGCTCGACCGCTTTGAGCGCGAGCAGGGGGATTTCTTTCAGCGCGTACGTCAAGGCTATTTGGACCAGGCGCACGCTGAGCCGAGGCGATACCGGGTGATTGATGCCTCGCAAACGTTGGAGGCAGTTCAGCAGGATATTCACAAGGTGCTGCAAGGGGTATTGCAGGAGGCTGGGGTATGAGCAGTATGCCGCTGAGTTATCCCTGGCAAATGCCGCAATGGCAGCAGCTGGCAGGCTTGCATGAAGGGCAGCGGTTTCCCCATGCGCTGTTACTGGGCGGGCCATCCGGTATTGGCAAGCTGCAGTTTGGTCGGGCGCTGCTTTGTAGCCTGTTGTGTGAACACCCTAAAAATTTTTTGGCTTGTGGTGAGTGCCATTCGTGCCAGCTTTACCAAAGCGGCAGTCACCCGGATATCCGCGAGCTTTGCCCGGAAGAGGGCAAGCGTCAGATTGGCGTTGACCAGGTCCGCGCTCTTCAGCAATTTACTGCGCAAAGCGCTTACCGAGAGGGTGGTCGGAAGCTGGTATTGATTCACCCGGCTGAGGCGATGAACCCCTACACCGCAAATGCCTTACTGAAAACCTTGGAGGAGCCGGCGGGCGACACCGTACTGGTTTTGCTGAGTCACTCGCCGAGTCAGTTGTTGGCGACTATTCGCTCGCGCTGTGTGCAGCTTACGTTCCCCTTGCCCGAACACAGTAGTGCTCTGAAGTGGTTGCAGAATCAGTTAGGGCAGACTGAGGATGCCGAGGCCTTACTGCAGGAGTCTGGCGGGCGTCCACTGGCCGCTCAACAGCTGTATGAGAACGATGGTCTGAGCCAATGGCGAGCGCAGGATGCGGCGCTGGCTGAGGTGGCTGAGGGCAAAAAAACCGTGCTGCAACTGGCCGATAGCTGGCAGGACCGGGAAGTTCCGGACGTGCTTGAGTGGTGGCTGAATCGCTTGGCGGCACTGATCAAACACTTGTCGGCCGGTCACCCATTGAACGCGCGTTGGCAGGCTTACACGTCTATGGCTTTGCCGACGGTTTATCTGCAATACGAGCAAGCCTTGGGTTTGCGGGCGACCTTGCTTCGCGGTGCGGCGCTCAATAAGCGCCTGATAGTGGAGAAGTTGCTACTGGATTGGTTTGATGCCTTTTATGGTCGTGCGCCGTCGCGGGCTTATTGATATAGTAGAAACATAATTCGCCGAACACCCGATGCAGGCGGTGGGCACAAATGGGGAAGGGGTCATGAGTGGAGCACAGCAGGGCGCGCGTAATGGTATTTTGTCCCTGACAATCCGTGATAAAGCAGTATTGTATGCGGCATACATGCCGTTTATTCGCGATGGCGGTCTATTTGTGCCAACGACCAAGTCCTATAAGGTTGGCGATGAGGTCTTCATGCTGCTGACGCTGATGGACGAAGTGGAAAAAATTCCCGTTGCCGGAAAAGTGGTGTGGATTACCCCGCGTGGTGCGCAAAGTAATCGCGCGGCGGGTATTGGTGTTCAGTTCATTGGCGAAGACAAAACCGCCAATCAAAAAATAGAGCAGCAGTTAGCCGGCATACTGGAGTCGGAAAAACCGACCCATACCATGTAATTGTAGCCCCTCCTCGATAGCAAATTTGGAAACCCTTTTACTATGTTGGTAGACAGCCACTGTCACCTGGATCGCATTGACCTCAGTCCATACGATGGCGAGCTTGCTGCTGCCGTTCGCGCCGCGCAGGAGCGTGGGGTAGATAGAATGTTGTGTATTGGCATCGACTTAAATAATGCCCCCAAGGTCGTAGAGATCGCACAGCAATTTGACAATATCTATGCATCTGTGGGGGTTCACCCCTTGGATATCAGCGAAGATATTTGTGAAGTCGATGCCCTGGTTGAGCTCTCAGCCCAGGAGAAAGTGATCGCGATCGGCGAAACCGGGCTCGACTATTACTACAGTGCCGAGAAAAAAGTGCTGCAGCAAGGCAGCTTCGCCAATCATTTGAAAGCATCGGTGAAAACTGGAAAGCCCGTCATCGTGCACACGCGTGACGCCCGTGAAGACACCCTGTCGTTGATACAGCAGCACGGCGACCCAAAGGTTGCTGGTGTGTTGCACTGCTTTACCGAATCTTGGCAGATGGCCAGCGCAGCCATGGATATGGGTTACTACATTTCCTTTTCGGGCATTATCACCTTCAAAAACGCCGCTGAGCTGCGCGACGTGGTAAAAAAAGTGCCGATGGAGCGCTTGCTGGTGGAAACCGATTCTCCCTATCTTGCGCCGGTGCCTTATCGCGGTAAGAAAAATGAGCCCAAATATGTTCGCGAGGTCGCCGAGTGTGTTGCCGAACTAAAAGGGCTGAGTTTTGAGCAGGTTGCCGAACAGAGCAGCAGGAATTTCGACCGACTTTTCAATTTAGTGTGAGCTACTTCACCGGATCTTACGTGGGGACAAATTTTGAGTGATTCCAACCTCCAGCGCACCGCGCTCTACCAGTTTCATGTCGACCTTGGCGCAAAAATGGTGCCTTTCGCCGGCTACGAAATGCCTGTGCAGTATCCTCTGGGTGTAAAGAAAGAGCACCTTCATACCAGAGATGCGGCAGGGTTGTTCGATGTGTCGCACATGGGGCAAATTCGCCTTCAAGGTGAAAATATTGCTGAGGAATTGGAAAAAATACTCCCTCAAGATGTGCTGGGTCTGGCAGAGGGGCGCCAACGCTACGGCTTAATGCTAAATGAGCGCGGTGGCATTCGTGACGATCTGATGTTTGCCAATCGCGGCGATGATTTTCTACTAGTGGTCAATGCCGCATGCAAAAACGACGATGCTGCCTGGCTGCGTGAGCACCTGCCTCCATCAATACAAGTTGAACTGCAAAATGATCGCGCACTTCTGGCATTACAGGGACCAAAAGCTCGCGCAGTGCTGAGCAAGATGGCACCGACAACGGCAGCCATGCGCTTTATGGATACGGGTTTTATCACCGTGGCGGGCATTGATTGCTGGTTGAGCTGCTCCGGATACACTGGCGAGGATGGCTATGAAATTTCCGTGGCCAGTGCCGATGCCGAAAAATTAGCAAAAGCGCTTTTAGCTGAACCTGAAGTGGAGGCTATTGGTTTGGGAGCTCGCGACTCGCTGCGTCTCGAGGCCGGGCTATGCTTGTACGGGCACGATATGGACCAATCTCGCAGTCCAATTGAAGCGGGCTTGTTGTGGGCAATCCAAAAATGCCGGCGCCCAGGCGGCGAGAGAGAGGGCGGGTACATCGGCGCCAAGGTGATTGCTCAGCAGCTTCAAGACGGCGTTGCTGAGAAGCGGGTGCTGTTAGATGTGGAAGGGCGAGCGCCGGTTCGTGAACACAGCGCCATTGTTAACGCTGACGGCGACCGTGTCGGTGAGGTCTGCAGTGGGGGCTTTGGTCCGTCGACGGGTGGACCGCTGGCGATGGCCTACATCGCGTGTTCGGCGATGGAGCAGCAAGCGCTGTTTGCCGAGCTGAGAGGCAAGAAAATTCCAGTTGCCGTTCGCAGCGGCAGTTTTGTTCCCCAGCGCTACTATCGCGGCTAATGCATCCCTTTCAGCTGGGTGTCATAGAAGGTTTCTACGGCCGCCAGTGGAGTTGGCCCGAGCGTCAGTCTCTGCCGGAGATGCTGGCGGATTGGGGCTATTCGGCGTATATCTACGCCCCTAAAGGCGACAGCAGTCTGCGTAGTCGTTGGCGCGAGGATTTCGACCCAGGGCACTTTGCGCGATTGCGCAGCCTCTCGGAATCCGCGCGCGAAGCCGGTATTGGCTGGGGGGTCGGTCTGTCTCCTGCCGGTCTGCAAGCTCACTTTACGGAAGCTGATGGCGCTGACCTGAGGCGAAAGCTGCAACAAATTAAAGCGCTGTGGCCATCCCAGTTATGGATTTTGTTTGATGACCTGCCTGCTGGGGTGCCTGAATTGGCAGTCAGCCAATTACGAGTGGTGGACGCAGTTCGGCAGGTGTTGCCCGATACCCCGCTGGCGATTTGTCCGAGCTATTACAGCGAAGACCCGATTTTGGAAAGCCTGTTTGGCGATTGCCCGAAGGATTATTTTGCGACGCTCAATGAAGGCTTGGCCGAGGAGGTCGATATCCTGTGGACGGGGCCGCGCGTTATTTCTACCGCCTACGACGCTGACGACATGCATCGAGCCGCCTCAATCCTTGGCCGAAGGCCATTGCTGTGGGATAACTACCCCGTCAATGATGGCAAAAAGAGCAGTCGCTTTCTCAATACCCTGCCATTTTCCGGGCGCCCAGCGTCACTGAAAACATTGACGAGGGGGCACTTCGTGAACCCGATGAACCAGTTTCACCTATCGTTACTGCCGCTGATGGGGCTCGCCTCGTTATATTCAGGCAAAAATATAGCGCAAGACACCATTTTCAAAACCGCGCTGGGGAGTTTGCCCGAAGACATGGCGCAAATATTGGCGGAGTATGCGCCAATGTTCCAGAATAAGGGGTTGGATGGCATGCCGGCGGCATTAAAAGCGGCAATTGCATCCAGGTGTGACCGCATAGCGCATCCCGCTGCAGGGGAGTTGGCTGCTTGGCTGCGTGAGGAGTACAGGTTTGACCCGGGTTGCCTGACTGAGTAGGTCGGGTGCGCGGGATTTTACGTGGCGGCTTGCCATAAATTACGCTTTCCGGTAGTTTTAGCACCCGAATGTTTACATGGTAAACATGTTGCTTCAGGCAAATGCCGCCGCCAACATCTCGACTAGAGAACTCGAATAGAGGGAAAACAATGATTTATCAAGGCAAGGCGTTAAGCGCAAGCTTTCTGGAAGATGGCATCGCGGAGCTCTGCTTCGACCTCCAGGGCGATTCCGTCAACAAATTTAACCGCATCACTCTCGAAGAGTTGGGCGAGGCGACCAAAGCTCTGGCTGCCGAATCCGGTTTGAAAGGTGTTGTGGTTACCAGTGGTAAGGCGGTATTTATCGTCGGCGCTGACATCACCGAATTCACCGAGCTGTTCAAGTTGCCAGATGACGAGCTGCGTCAATGGTGCTCGCAAGCTAATGATGTGTTCAACGCTTTTGAAGACCTGCCGGTACCCACTGTTGCTGCCATCAATGGCGTTGCACTGGGCGGTGGTTATGAGATGTGTCTGGCCTGTGACTTCCGCGTGATGTCCAGCAGCGCTGTCGTTGGTCTTCCCGAAGTGAAACTGGGTATCAACCCAGGCTTTGGCGGTACTGTGCGCCTGCCGCGTGTTATTGGTTGCGACAACGCTAACCTGTGGGTAGCGACTGGCAATCAACAAAAGCCTGATGCGGCCTTGAAAGACGGCGGCGTAGATGCGGTGGTTGCACCTGAGCTGTTGAAAGATGCGGCTTTGGACCTGCTCAAGAAAACCATTGCCGGTGAGTTTGATTACCAAGCCCGCCGCGAAGAGAAAAAATCGCCAGTTAAGCTGAACGATATTGAGCGCATGATGGCCTTTACCACGGGTAAAGCCATGGTTGCACAGCAAGCAGGTAAGAACATGCCCGCGCCTGTGACAGCCGTAAAATCGATGGAGCGCAACGCGACGTTGAGCCGCGATGAAGCCATTGAAGTTGAAATTGACCATTTCATCAAGCTGGTACGCACCCCCCAGTCCAACGCACTGGTCGGCTTGTTCCTGAACGAGCAGAGCGTTAGCAAAGCGGCCAAAGCGGCGGCGAAAGCCGGTGGCGACGTAAAACAAGGCGCTGTTTTGGGCGCCGGTATTATGGGTGGCGGTATTGCCTACCAGTCTGCCTACAAAGGCACACCCATTTTGATGAAAGATATCGCTGAAGCCGGTCTTGAGCTGGGTTTGAAGGAAGCTGGCAAGCTGCTTTCCAAGCGTGTAGCTCGCGGTCGTATGACCCCGGATAAAATGGCCTCAGTACTGAGCAGCATTCGTCCTACCTTGAATTACGACGGGTTCGACGCTGCCGACGTGATTGTTGAAGCGGTTGTTGAAAACCCCAAGGTGAAGCACGCCGTACTTGCTGAGACCGAAAAGCACATCCGTGAAGATGCGGTTTTGGCCTCTAATACTTCTACAATCTCTATTAGCTATCTTGCAGAAGCTCTTGAAAGACCTGAGAATTTCTGTGGTATGCACTTCTTTAACCCTGTGCATGCTATGCCTTTGGTAGAGGTTATTCGCGGCGAAAAAACCAGCGATGCCACTGTTGCGCGCACCGTTAAATATGCCCTGCAAATGGGTAAAACGCCTATCGTTGTTAACGACTGCCCAGGCTTCTTTGTAAACCGCGTACTGTTCCCATACTTCGCTGGCTTCGACATGCTGGTTCGCGACGGTGCGGATTTCCGCCACGTGGACAAAGTGATGGAAAGCTTCGGCATGCCGATGGGTCCCGCTTACCTGATGGACGTGGTGGGTATCGATACCGGCTTCCACGCTGCAGAGGTAATGGCAGAAGGCTTCCCGGATCGCATGCGCCACGACTTCAAAGGCATCTCTCAAATGATGTTTGAAGCAAACCGCTACGGCCAGAAAAATGGCCTGGGTTTCTATAAATACGAGGAAGACAAGCGCGGTAAGCCCAAGAAGGCCGAGGACGAAACGGCTCTGTCTATGGCGGCTGAAGCGCAGCAAAACAAAGCGGAAATCAGCGATGAGGACATTCTCGCTCGCATGATGATCCCAATGTGTGTTGAAACGGTTCGCTGTTTGGATGAGGGGATTGTTCGCGACCCCGCCGATGCCGATATGGGCTTGGTGATGGGTATCGGTTTCCCAGTATTCCGCGGTGGCGCACTGCGCTACATCGACCAAATGGGCGTGAAGGCATTTGTAGAAATGGCTGATCGCTACGCTGATCTTGGCAAGCTTTACCAGGTGACTGACAGCCTGCGTGAGATGGCGGCCAAAGGCGAATCTTTCTTTAAATAATCGGGCGGAGACTGAAACATGAACTTCAAAGCAAATGATGTAGTCATTGTAGATTGCGCCCGTACTGCGATGGGCCGCTCTAAGAACGGCGTATTTCGCAATGTGCGCGCAGAAAATATGTCGGCGGCGCTGGTAGATGCGTTGCTGGCGCGCAACCCAGGTGTCGATCCCGCTTCCTTCGAAGATGTGATCTGGGGCTGTGTAAACCAAACCAACGAGCAGGGCTGGAATATTGCCCGCATGATGTCGGTGATGACTAAGCTACCCCACGAAGTGGCCGGTCAGACGGTTAGCCGCCTGTGTGGTTCCTCCATGTCAGCCCTGCATACTGCAGCGGCGTCAATTACTGCTGGCCTCGGCGATACCTTCCTGGTGGGTGGTGTTGAGCACATGGGCCACTTGGCGATGAATCACGGTGTGGATCCCAACCCTCAAGCGAGCAAGTACGTGGCTCGCGCCGCGGGCATGATGGGTATGACTGCTGAAGCGCTGGGTATGTTGCACGGCATTGGCCGTGAGCAGCAGGACGAATTTGGTCTGCGCTCCCACCTGCGTGCAGCTGCCGCGCAGGAGCAGGGTTTGTTCGACAACGAAATCGTTGCCATCGAAGGCCACGACGAAGAAGGTCGCAAGATCCTGGTGAAAGCCGATACGACCGTTCGCCCTGAAACCACGCTGGAAAGCCTGGCTCAGTTGCGTCCCGCCTTTGACCCTAAAAACGGTACCGTAACTGCGGGTACCAGCTCACAGATTGCCGACGGCGCATCAGCGATGATCGTTATGTCTGGCCAGCGGGCGATGGATCTCGGTCTCACGCCGCGCGCCAAAGTGCGCAGCATGGCAGTGGCAGGGGTTGATCCTTCAATCATGGGCTATGGTCCTGTGCCATCAACCCAAAAAGCGCTGAAGCGTGTTGGTTTGACGATGGACGATATCGATACTGTTGAGTTGAACGAGGCCTTTGCCGCGCAAGCTCTGCCAGTATTGAAAGACCTGGGTCTGCTGGACAAGATGGACGAGAAAGTGAACCTGAATGGTGGCGCTATTGCGTTGGGTCACCCCTTCGGCTGTTCTGGTACTCGTATCATTGGCACGCTGCTTAACGTCATGGAGCAAAAAGATACCAGCGTGGGTCTAGCTACCATGTGTATCGGTATGGGCCAAGGTATCAGCACGATTATTGAGCGCGTATAAGCGTTCAGCCCCTCAGGCCCCTTTGTGGGGCCTTGTCGCAGGGCTTTGCTTGATTGCGGGCAGACCCTGTGGCACAATTCCGACCCTCGTTTGGCAGCAGTCAAGCGTAGTCACGTTAAGTCGTTAGTTTTCAACGATTTACAAGTGTGCGGATGTGGTGAAATTGGTATACACGCCAGATTTAGGTTCTGGTGCCGCAAGGCGTGAGAGTTCGAGTCTCTCCATCCGCACCATTTCATAGAATTCTTTAAGCGGGCTGGCATTGAAAGAGCCAGGTCGTGTGATAGATCGCTTTTGAGGAACTTCCATGCAAGTCTCAGTTGAAACGACGTCAGGTCTTGAGCGTCGCTTAATCGTTGGTGTACCTGCCGCTCGTGTTGACAGTGCCGTAGACAGCCGCCTGCAAGAAGCTGCGAAAACCGTCAAGCTGAACGGTTTCCGCCCCGGTAAGGTGCCGATGAAGGTTGTTCGTCAGCGCTTCGGTCAATCTGTGCGTATGGAAGTGTTGGGTCAGGTAATGAATGACTCATTTTACGAGGCAATTCAGGAGCAGGGCCTCAAGCCTGCAGGTCGCCCTGAAATTGAGCCCAAAAGCATGGACGAAGGCAAAGATATCGAATTCGTTGCCACGTTTGAGGTGTTTCCCGAGATTGAGTTGCTGGATTACAGCAGCATCGAGGTCAAGAAACCGGTGTCTGAAATCACCGACGCAGATCTGGATAAAATGATCGAAAACCTTCGTAAGCAGCGCGCTAGCTGGGAAACTGTAGAGCGTGAGGCGGCGACTGGCGATCAGGTGAACATCGACTTTGTTGGCACAAAGGACGGTGAAGAATTCGAAGGTGGAAAAGGCGAAGGAACCGATCTGGAATTGGGTTCAGGTCGTATGATTCCAGGCTTCGAAGACGGTATTGTCGGCATGAAGGCTGGCGAAGAGAAAGTAGTGGCGCTGAGCTTCCCTGAGGATTATCACAGCGAAGAGCTCAAAGGTGCCGCGGTAGAGTTTGCGATCACCGTTAATGCGGTGAAAGAGCAAGTGCTGCCCGAGTTGAATGATGAGTTCTTTAAGATGTTCGGCGTGGAAGAGGGTGGTGAAGACGCTTTCCGTGCAGAAGTTAAAAAGAATATGGAACGCGAGTTGAAAAATGCGACAAAGACCCGCATTAAAACTCAGGTGATGGACGGTGTTCTTGACGTGCATGCTGAGCTGCAAGTACCCAAGGCACTGGTAGCCCAGGAAATTGATGCGTTGCGTAACCAGCAAATGCAGCAATTTGGCGCATTGGCGGAAAAATTGAACCCCGCTGATATCCTGCCAGACGACCTGTTCCGCGAGAATGCAGAGCGCCGCGTTAAGCTGGGCTTGGTATTGAACGAACTGATTGCTGCGGAAGATATCAAAGCTGATGCCGATAAAGTGCGTGCCACTTTAGAGGAAATGGCAGCAAGCTATGAAGATAAAGAAGAAGTTATCAACTACTACATGAGCCAGCCGCAGCAATTGCAGCAGATCGAGGGCATGGTTATTGAAGAGGAAGTAGTTGAAAAACTTCTTGAAAAAGCGAAGGTTAGCGAAGAAACTTTAAGCTACGAAGAAGTTATGTCTCCGCCAGCTCAGGAAGACGAAGAAGATTGATCACACTAGTTCACTAGTGCTCTTCGTCAAGCGGCTGAACTTCGGTTCCGCCGCTTGATTTTTTTCTGGCATGCCATAACGTAACAGTCAATTCACGACACAGAAGAGAATTGCGTATGTCCCGAAACTCCTTTGATGGAATCAATAACAATACAATTAACAACTTAGGGCTCGTGCCTATGGTTGTTGAGCAAACGGCACGCGGTGAACGGTCTTACGATATTTACTCCCGCTTGCTCAAAGAGCGCGTAATCTTCTGTGTGGGCCCCGTTGAAGACCACATGGCTAACCTGATTGTGGCGCAGATGCTGTTTTTGGAGTCCGAGAACCCCGATAAAGATATCCATTTGTATATCAATTCGCCCGGCGGATCGGTAACAGCGGGATTGTCGATTTACGACACCATGAGCTTTATCAAGCCCGATGTGAGCACCATGTGTATTGGTCAAGCGGCCAGTATGGGCGCCTTTCTGTTGAGCGGTGGTGCCAAGGGCAAGCGTTTTATTTTGCCTAACGCGCGGACGATGATTCACCAGCCCAGCGGCGGAGCACAGGGTCAGGCGACAGATATTGATATCCATGCGCGTGAAATTTTGATCATCCGCGAACGTCTGAACCAATTAATGGCTGAGCATACCGGTCAGGATTACGAAACCATTGCTCGCGACACCGAGCGCGACAACTTTATGAATGCCCAGCAGTCGTGTGATTACGGCCTTGTTGATCAGGTTATTACCTCGCGCAGCTAAGGGGGCGCGCCTTCGCAGGCGCGGCCGTTCACTTGCAAAAAAGGGCAAAAGGGGTCATCTTAAGATCAGAAAAAGATGCCCAATACGTCGACAAGGTGATTGTTAATGAGTAGTAAAGACGGCGCAGATGACAACGGCAAGTTGCTGTATTGTTCGTTTTGCGGCAAAAGTCAGCATGAAGTACGCAAGCTGATTGCGGGGCCTTCGGTATTTATCTGTGATGAATGCGTGGACCTCTGTAACGATATTATCCGTGAAGAGGTTCAGGAAGCGGCCAGTGAGGCGGGCAGTGATAAACTGCCGTCGCCGCAAGAAATTAACGCGACCCTGGATCAGTACGTTATTGGTCAGGCGCGCGCCAAAAAGGTGCTGGCGGTTGCAGTATACAACCACTACAAGCGACTTCGCCATGGCGATAAAAGCAAGGATGAAGTAGAGCTGGGCAAGAGTAATATCTTGTTAGTGGGGCCAACTGGCAGCGGTAAGACGTTGCTGGCCGAGACGCTCGCTCGCTTGCTGGATGTCCCGTTCACGATTGCTGATGCGACAACGCTGACAGAAGCCGGTTATGTCGGTGAAGATGTTGAAAACATCATTCAGAAGCTGTTGCAGAAGTGCGACTACGATGTTGAAAAAGCCCAGATGGGTATTGTCTACATCGATGAGATCGACAAAATCTCTCGCAAGTCAGATAACCCCTCAATTACCCGCGATGTCTCCGGTGAGGGTGTTCAGCAAGCGCTGTTGAAGTTAATTGAGGGTACGGTTGCGTCGGTACCCCCTCAGGGTGGTCGCAAGCACCCTCAGCAAGAATTTTTACAGGTTGATACCTCCAATATCCTGTTTATCTGTGGCGGTGCCTTTGCAGGTCTTGATCGCGTTATTCGCGACCGCTCAGAAAAAGGCGGTATTGGCTTTGGTGCTGAGGTTAAAAGCAAGGACGAATCGCGCAATGTGGGTGAAGTGCTGGCTGACGTTGAGCCAGAGGATCTGGTGCGCTACGGCTTGATCCCCGAGTTTGTCGGCCGTCTACCCGTGATTGCGACGCTCGAGGAGCTCGATGCTGAGGCGCTTGTCAGTATCCTGACTCAGCCGCGTAATGCGCTGACTAAGCAATACGCTAAGCTTTTTGACATGGAAGGTGTTGAAGTTGACTTCCGTGAAGATGGGCTGCGAGCTGTTGCTGAGAAAGCCATGGTTCGCAAGACGGGGGCGCGGGGACTGCGTTCGATCCTGGAGTCTGTACTTCTGGATACCATGTATGACCTGCCGTCGACAGACAATGTGAGCAAGGTTGTGGTGGATGCCTCGGTGATCAATGGTGAATCGCCGCCTATTCTGGTCTATAGCGATCAGAGAAAGGTCGCCCCAGAGGAATAAATCAACGCAAAGCCGCCTGACTCCCAGGCGGCTTTTTTGTCAGTTTGTTTACAGTCAAGTCTTGTATTTCTGCCTTCAAATCCCCATCTTAGAACCATAACCGCCCGCATATCGTAGAACGATATACCTGCTGTGCGGGCCCAAAATGATTCAAAAAGAGGCGAGCTAATGGCTGACAAGCGTGAAACTCTAGAGTTGCCGCTGCTTCCCCTGCGAGATGTAGTTGTCTACCCCCACATGGTTATTCCTTTGTTCGTAGGTCGAGATAAGTCGATTCGGGCGCTCGAGCTGGCCATGGCTGACAACAAAGAAATTATTCTTGCAGCACAAAAAAATCCGGATGTGGATGAACCCTCCACAGAAGACCTGTATGACATTGGCACCGTCGCCAATATTCTTCAGCTGCTAAAACTGCCCGACGGCACGGTCAAAGTGCTTGTCGAGGGCGACTATCGTGCGCAGATCGACGCCATTGCCGCTGAAGACGAGTACTTCAGGGCAGAAGCCTCGCCAATTGCCGAGCAGAAGATTCCGGATGAAGAATCTGAGGTGATGCTGCGTTCGGCCATTTCTCAGTTTGAGAAGTACATTAATTTAAGTAAAAAAATCCCATCCGAAGTACTGACCTCTCTTTCTGGTATTGATGAGCCTGGTCGCCTGGCGGATACCGTTGCCGCACACATGAGCATGGAGCTCGAGCAAAAGCAGGCGGTATTGGAAATGAGTGACGAGCGCGAGCGCTTAGAGCACTTAATGGCGCTGATGGAGTCTGAGATCGATCTGTTTCAAGTAGAAAAACGCATCCGTGGACGCGTTAAGAAACAGATGGAAAAGAGCCAGCGTGAGTACTACCTCAACGAACAGATGAAAGCGATCCAGCGAGAGTTGGGCGAATCAGAAGAGGGCGCCAACGAGCTGGAAGAGCTCGAAAAGCGCGTCGCAGAATCTGGCATGAGCAAAGAGGCGCTTGAAAAAGCCAAGGCTGAGCTTTCCAAACTAAAAATGATGTCGCCAATGTCTGCCGAGGCCTCGGTTGTGCGTGGCTATATCGATTGGCTGGTAAATATCCCCTGGCAGAAGCGCTCGCGTGTTAAGCATGACCTCAAACGCGCGCAAGAAATTCTTAACAGTGATCACTACGGTCTCGAAGAAGTTAAGGAGCGGATCCTCGAGTATTTGGCTGTACAAAAACGCGTTAAGAAAGTGAAGGGGCCTGTACTGTGCTTGGTGGGGCCACCAGGGGTAGGTAAAACATCGCTGGGTGAGTCGATTGCGCGTTCAACCAACCGGAAGTTTGTTCGGATGGCACTTGGCGGGGTCCGTGACGAGGCAGAGATTCGCGGTCATCGCCGCACGTACATTGGCTCCATGCCGGGTAAAGTTATTCAGAAAATGTCTAAGACGGGTGTGCGTAACCCGCTGTTCTTGTTAGACGAAATTGACAAGATGGGGATGGATCATCGCGGTGACCCCGCATCGGCGCTGCTCGAGGTGTTGGATCCGGAGCAAAACCACGCGTTCAATGATCATTACCTTGAGGTGGACTACGATTTGTCCGACGTCATGTTCATCTGCACGTCGAATTCGTTGAATATTCCCCCAGCATTGCTGGATCGGATGGAAGTCATCCGCATACCCGGATACACCGAAGATGAGAAGATCAACATAGCGCGGCGCTACCTCATTCCTAAGCAGCTGAAGAATAACGGTTTGAAGGAAAAAGAAGCGTCTATCGGCGACGAAGTGATTCAGGACATCGTCAGGTACTACACTCGCGAGGCGGGTGTCAGGGGCCTGGAAAGAGAGATCGCCAAGGTTTGCCGTAAAATTGTTAAGAATGTGGCGCTTAGCGACGATAAGTCGCCTATAGAGGTCACCTCGCAAAACTTGGAAGAGTACCTGGGTGTTCGCAAATTTACCTTCGGTAAAGCTGAGGAAGAAAACAAGGTTGGTCAAGTAACCGGGCTGGCTTGGACGCAAGTGGGTGGTGAACTGCTAACCATTGAGGCGGTGTCGGTGGTTGGTAAGGGGCGTCACATCCAAACCGGTTCACTGGGCGATGTCATGCAGGAGTCGATTCAAGCGGCTATGACGGTAGTGCGAAGTCGGTCTAAGCGTTTGGGCGTGCCGGCGAAGTATCACGACCGCCACGACATCCATATTCACATGCCTGAGGGCGCAACGCCGAAAGACGGACCGTCAGCTGGTATAGGTATGTGTACCGCGCTGGTTTCTGTTATCACCGGAATTCCGGTTCGGAGCGACGTGGCAATGACCGGTGAGATCACCCTGCGTGGTCAGGTATTGGCTATTGGCGGCTTGAAAGAGAAGCTCCTGGCCGCGCACCGCGGCGGTATTACCACGGTACTGATTCCGGCCGAAAATGAGCGCGATCTAAAAGAAATTCCAGAAAATATTAAAGCTGATCTCGACATTAAACCGGTCAAGTGGATTGACGAAGTGCTTAATATAGCGCTTGAACGCGTGCCCGAGGAGATTTCGGAGGAGGAATACCTCGCGGGTTTGAGTGATGAACAGAAAGCGCTGGAAAACAACCCAGAGGGAGAAAAAGACAGCCGAATCAGTGCCCACTGAGTTCGGCTGAGTGCAGACGGTAGAGCTTGCTGTTCTGGTCATCCAGTGATCAGGCTGCAAGCCGCATGTGCTCTATGCTTCGCAGTTTTACGATAATGGGGCCAGTGATGCAGAGTTTCCTTGACCGCCCCAGGAGCAGTTGGTATAAATCCTTCTCTCTGAGTCGGCGGCTACTGTCATCGTGTTTACATGCTAACGTCGCCACCAGCTTTGCAATACAGTTTTCATAACAATTCGAAGGGGAAGGATAAGTGAATAAATCTGAGCTAATCGACGCCATTGCCGAGTCAGCAGATCTCTCTAAAGCGTCGGCCGGTCGTGCACTGGACGCAGCAGTTGAAGCCATTACTAACGCGCTGAAGTCTGACGACTCTGTGTCGCTGGTCGGTTTTGGTACTTTCAGTGTTAAAGAGCGCGCTGCTCGCACTGGCCGTAACCCCCAGACTGGTGCGCCAATTGAAATTGCTGCTGCGAAGATTCCTAGCTTCAAGGCTGGTAAAGCGCTGAAAGACGCCTGCAACTAAGTTCAGTTGCGACAGTCATAGCGTTAGACAGAGTCGTCGCGAAGAGGTACCGCCTCTGTCGAAAGGCGCATCGAAAGATGCGCTTTTTTTATATTTGAATGGGTTCAAAGGTAAATGCTGCAAAATATCCGCAACAATATCCAAGGTACCGCCGCCAAGGTCATTATCGCCATTATCGTGGTGCCATTTGCATTCTTTGGTATCGACAGCCTTTTCAGTGGTGGCTCACAGGCACCGGCCGCGGTAGTCAATGGTAAAGAAATTTCTCAGGCAGAGTTGCAGCAGGCACTTGCCATGCAGAAACGCCGCTTGATCAATATGATGGGCGATAAACTCGAGCCCTCGATGCTTGACGATGCCGTGTTGCGCAAGCCGGCGTTAGACTCGCTGATTAAGCAGCAGTTACTTCTGCAAGCCGCAGAAGACGCGGGCATTGAGATTTCAGACCAGCAGCTAAATATCACCATCGCTTCCATGCCTCAGTTCCAGGAAGATGGTCGTTTTTCGCAAGAGCGCTACCAGCAAGTATTGCGCTTACAGGGCTATAACAGCGCGTTGTTCAAACAATTACTGCGCTCTGACTTACTAATTCAGCAATTGTCGGCATCTGTGGCGGCATCGGCTTTCGTTACTGAAAGAGAGTTGGACGAAGCCATCGCCTATATCCACGAGAGCCGCGACTTCCAAACGGTAACAGTGCCGCTCGAAAAATATCGCAAGGCAATCACGCTGACTGATGAAGAGCTCAAACGCTATTACGAAGAAAATGGCGCGCGCTTCCAGAGTGAGCCAAAGGTAAAAGTGTCATATCTGGAGCTGAAAGAAGAGCAATTCTACGAGCCAGTGTCAGAGCAGCAGGTGCTTGCCGAGTACGAGCGCCTTATCGAGGGGATGACCCAGAATACAGAGCGTGAAGCAGCCCATATACTGTTAGAAATTGATGATGAGCTTAATCGCGACCAGGCGATAGCTAAGCTCAATGAGGTTAAGCAGCGCCTGTCGTCCGGCGAATCGTTTGCCGAGTTGGCTAAGTCGTTGTCCGAGGACCCGGGCTCAGCGTCCAATGGTGGGAACTTGGGCTTCACCGCAGGCGATAGCTTTCCAGCAGAGTTTGAGGATGCCTTGGCAGCACTTGAGGCGGGGCAAGTCTCCGATCCAGTCGAAACTGAAGCGGGTGTTCATTTGATTAAACTGCTCAGTGTCAAGCAGCCTGAGGTGCCCAGTTTGGACTCGGAGCGCTTAGCAATTACCGAAAGACTTCGTCGCCAAAAGGCACGTCCAAAGTTATTGGCCGCGGTTGAATCCCTGCGCGACCTTGTCTTTAACGCAGAAAGTCTCGCGATGCCGGCCGCCGAGCTGGGGCTGGAAGTTAAACGCAGTGACTGGCTTTCTTCTGAGGATAATGACGGCTTGTTTGCTGACCAGAGAGTCAAACAGGCCGCATTTGATAGCGAATTGAGGGAGCAAGAGTTAAACAGCGATGTGTTCGAACTCACTCCTGATCACTTCTTGGTTCTGCATGTCGATCAATATCAAGCGCCCCAGCTGCAGCCGTTTGAAGAAGTGCGAGCAGAAATTGAAGTGAGCTTGCAAACAGAGAAAGCGGCACAGCGAGCGAAAGCCGATGCCCAGGAGATAGAGCAACAATTAGCCGAAGGTCAGCGTGCAGAGGCGGTCGCCAAGCAGCACGGCCTGGATTGGCAGGCAATGCAGGATATTCGCCGCAGTGACATCAGTGTTGAGCCGGCGCTGCGACGTTTCGTATTTGAATTGGCGGCGCCGGCGCAAGACAACCCCGTTGCTGCGACACTGCATCAGCAGAACGGCGATTACACGGTCGTTCAACTTCTTGCGAGCGAGCCCGGTCACCGCACCGCTCTCGAGGCCGAAGCGTTGTTGAACTTGCGTCGAAGTGTTGCCCAAAATGCGTCATCTCAAGCGTTTGCCAACTATTTTAACAATTTGTGGAATAACGCAGATATCACCATCAATTAACAGGTTGATATCAAGTAAGCGACGAAGTACCCCATACACTACCGGGGCGAACGCCCTGGTAAGGATAGAATAATGAATAAGGCGAGCGAACAACGGCGCCTGTCGGTGGGTCAGGTGGATGTTTGGTGTTGTGCGACTGATGACCCTCGACTATTAGCGAATATGGACCGCTATTTGAATATGCTCTCTGACGAAGAGAAGCAGGAATACGAGCAGCGTCAGCATGCCGGACAAGCAGAAGAATACGTAGCTAGTAGAGCTTTCTTACGCACAGTACTGGCGCAGTACACGGGGCAGGAGCCGGAGCAGCTAACATTCGACAGTAATGACTTCGGTAAGCCTTTTCTGCCAGCGCATAGCGGTAGCGTAAGCTTTAATGCCGCTCATACCCACGGCTTAACGCTTTGTGCAGTGACCAGTGGCTGCGATATTGGTGTGGACGTCGAGTTCCAAACCGATAGCCAAGGAATGTTAGACGCTGCTGATGATTACCTTTCCCCCGCGGAAATGGCTGCATTGCGCGACGTTGAGGAAGAAGGGCGGCTAAGTGTTTTCTTTCGCTCCTGGACATTAAAAGAGGCGTATTTGAAAGCGCGTGGCAAAGGCTTGTCGATTCCGCTGCACGATTTTTCGGTACTACTCGACGGTTTGGAAGTAAGTCGCTTTGATGCCGATGATGCCGAGCGTTGGGAATTGCGTTTACTTGCTCAAGATGAAGATTTTACGGCTGCCATCGCTGTGGCCGGCAAGATAGCGGAAATCAAGGCGTTCCATTGTTTACCTCTCGTTGATATATCCGAGCTCGGTCAACTCGCTGAATTACTACCTGCGACGAAATCATAGGTTTGGTTTCTGCTGCAGTCCCTGCCAAGGAGGAAGTGTGTACAAAATTCTTACCCTGAACCAAATCTCTGTGAAAGGGCTTGAGCGCCTGCCTCGCGACCAATATGAGATCGCCAGTGAATTTAGCTCGCCCGATGCCATTTTGCTGCGTAGCCACAAATTGCAGAGCGCGGATATTCCGCAATCGGTCAAAGCCATCGCTCGCGCAGGGGCTGGTACTAACAACGTGCCCGTCGCTGAGTGCACAGACCGGGGTATCCCGGTATTTAATAGCCCCGGTGCTAATGCCAACGCGGTAAAAGAGCTGGTAATAGCAGGCTTGACATTGGGTTCGCGCGGTATTCTAGAGGGAATTTCCTATGTGAATACGCTGGGGGACATGAAAGATGGCGCCGCTCTTGCCAAATTATTAGAAAAGGAAAAGAAGCGCTTTAAGGGAAATGAACTGGCGGGCCGCACCCTGGGTATTGTTGGCTTGGGGGCTATTGGCTCGATGATAGCAAGAGCCGCGCTCGACCTAGGCATGAAGGTCATTGGTTATGATCCCGCGCTATCAGTCGATGCAGCATGGCGGTTGCCAAGCGCGGTGAAAAAAATGGAGAACCTGGGCAGTTTGTTTGCGCGTGCCGATTACATCACCCTCCATCTACCGGTACTCGATGCAACGCGAGGGCTGGTGAATGCCGAGCTTCTGAGTAATTGTCGCCCGGGCACGTGCTTGTTGAATTTTGCGCGTGAAGAGATTGTCGATGTTGCCGCGGTGATCGATGCCCTGGATGCCGGGCAGCTACGTCGCTTTATCACGGACTTCCCAACGCCGGAATTGATTGCGCGTGATGAGGACGTGGTATTGATGCCGCATATCGGTGCCAGTACCGATGAGGCCGAAGAAAATTGCGCGATCATGGCGGCTGATCAGTTAGATGATTTCCTGCGTAACGGAAACATCAAGAACTCGGTAAACTTTCCGAATCTTCAGCTTGAACGCAGTGGCGATGTGCGCCTGGCGGTGGCGAATCGCAATGTGCCGAAAATTCTGGGCAGCATTCTGGCATTGTTATCCGATGCAAACGTGAATATCGTTGATATGCTTAACAAAAGCCGCGATGAAATTGCCTATAACCTTATCGACTTAAACGGCAATGTCGACGACGCATTGCTTGCAAAAATTGCTGACCTAGACGGTGTGGTTAACGTGCGAGTCATTCGCTGAGTGCAGCTCACTTGGCGACCCTAGGGAGAGCCCCATGAGTAGCCTAGAAACCATTGAACGCTTATTGAAAGACCAAGCCGGCAGGCCACCGATTGAAAAGTGGCAGCCGGCGCTGAGTGGCGAAATCGACATTCAGATTTTGGCTGACGGGCGTTGGATTCACGAAGGTGGCGAAATCAAGCGCCATGAGTTGGTTAAGCTATTTGCATCGATTTTGCGGTGCGAAGCGGATGGCCACTATTATTTAGTCACCCCGGTCGAGAAATGGCGCTTACAGGTTGAAGATCTCCCACTGCTGATTGTCGATATGGAAGTAGGCGAATCGACGTCGGAAGGGCGTAGAATTGCCGTTAAAACTAACGTCGATACATGGCATGAACTCGGTCCTCAGTATCGGCTCAGTGTCACCGAGTCACCTGAGTCCGGGGAGCCTAGGCCGGCGGTTTCCCTCGAGCACGGCTTGTCAGCAAGAGTGAATCGCGCGTGTTTTTACCGCTTGGTGGACCTGGCTGAGCAACATGGTGATCGACTCATTGTTCGCAGCGCTGGTGAGCAATTTGAGCTAGGGCGTGTGTAAGTAACCCCCAGGGGTTTTGGGGCGTTTAAAACCAAAAAAGGCAGCCAGAAGGCTGCCTTTTTTGTTGAAGCGTCTCAGCTACATGTTGGGATAGTTCGGTCCGCCCAAACCTTCAGGAGTCACCCACACAATATTCTGGGCGGGGTCCTTAATGTCACAGGTTTTGCAGTGTACGCAGTTTTGACCGTTGATTTGGAAGCGCGCTTGGCCGCCTTCGTCTTCGACCACCTCATACACACCTGCCGGGCAGTAACGCTGAGCGGGCTCGGCGTATTTGGGCAAGTTGTCACGAATGGGCAGCTCTGCGTCCTTCAATGTCAGGTGGCAGGGCTGATCTTCTTCATGGTTAGTGTTTGAGAGGAACACTGACGACAAGCGGTCAAAGCTCAGCTTGTTATCAGGCTTGGGGTACTCAATCTTTTTGCAGCTGTCCGCAGGCTTCATTTGCGCGTAATCAGGCTTGGTATCGCTCAACGTCCAGGGCAGGTTGCCGCCAAAGATATTCTGATCGATAAAGGCATAGGCCGAGCCGAAGAAATTACCGAACTTGTGCTGTGCCGGGCCAAAGTTGCGCTGAGCGTACAGCTCTTTATACAGCCAAGAGCCTTCAAAGGCAGTGGTGTATTCGGTGAGTTCTTCACCGGATTTATCGTCTTCAGTCAGCGCCTTATGAACAACTTCCGCAGCCAGCAAACCGGACTTCATCGCGGTGTGGCTACCTTTGATCTTGGCAAAGTTCAGCGTGCCCGCGTCACAGCCAATCAACAGACCGCCGGGGAAGGTCATCTTTGGTAGAGATTGCAGGCCGCCTTTTGCGATAGCCCGAGCACCGTAGGATACGCGCTCACCGCCATCCAGGTACTGCTTAACGACGGGGTGTTGCTTATAGCGTTGGAATTCCTCGAAGGGAGACAGCCACGGGTTATCGTAGCAGAGGTCGGTAATCAGGCCGATTGCGACTTGGTTGTCTTCCAAGTGGTAGAGGAAGGAGCCACCGAGGGCGCCGTTTTCAGAAAGTGGCCAACCCGCAGTATGGACGACCTTACCTTGCTCGTGCTTGGCGGGGTCGATCTTCCACAGCTCTTTAATACCGATGCCGTAATGCTGGGGTTCTTTGCCTGCATTCAGGTCGAATTTTTCCATCAAACGCTTGCCGAGGTGACCGCGACAGCCTTCAGCAAACAGGGTGTATTTAGCATGCAGCTCCATGCCAGGCATGTAGCTGTCTTTTTGACTGCCGTCTTCGGCAATACCCATATCGCCAGTGACGATACCTTTTACGCTACCGTCATCGTTGTACAGAACGTCAGCAGCGGCAAAGCCGGGGTAGATTTCTGCACCCATGCCTTCGGCCTGCTCGGCCAGCCAACGGCACAGGTTGCCCAGGCTAATTATGTAGTTACCTTCGTTGTGCATCGTTTTGGGCACGGCGAAGTCGGGGACTTTGATGGCTTTTTCGCCACTGGTCATAAAGTAGATGTCATCGCCAGTCACTGGCGTGTGCAGCGGCGCGCCTTTTTCTTTCCAGTCCGGGAATAGCTCGTTCAGCGCGGTGGGTTCAAATACTGCGCCAGATAGAATGTGGGCGCCGACCTCAGAACCTTTTTCTACAACACAAACGCTGATGTCTTTTCCGCTGGTTTCACTTAACTGACGAATTTTGCAAGCTGCTGCCAAACCTGCAGGCCCAGCACCGACGATCAGGACGTCAAATTCCATTGATTCGCGTTCCACAGACTCTCTCCTCTAAGATTAAGCACAGGTGTAGCCCTTATTGGCTGGGCGTTTTGACACCATTTTCGAAGGCGCAAGTATAAGTGTCAGCACTTAAAAACGCCACATAAGCACCGCTTAGCTTCTAAACTTAGCTTTAATATTACGCGGGGTTGTTCTTTTTTATATGGCAGGAATGACCGCGTAGATCGTATTTTCGGCGATATTCAGCTAAATAGAACTGCGCTATGCCTGTTATTCAGCTGCTGAATAGCGTGCTCATGTTGACCTTGAAGGCCAATGCCGTCAATATAACGGCGCTTTTTTTAACGGGGCTAAACGTCTGGACGGATCGAAATATTGGTCCGCAGCGTAAAGACGACTAGCTGTTTCATTTCATTTACGCGTTTACTGGGGAATCCATGAAGGTTCTTGTTGCTGTCAAACGAGTTGTTGACTACAACGTCAAAGTACGTCCGAAGTCGGACGGTACAGACGTTGATCTGAATAATGTCAAAATGGCGATCAATCCATTCTGTGAAATCGCTGTTGAAGAAGCGGTACGCCTGAAAGAGAAGGGTATTGCTACTGAAATCATTGCTGTCTCAATCGGTCCTAAAGTGGCTCAAGAGCAGATCCGTACTGCGTTGGCCCTGGGCGCTGACCGCGGCATCCTGGTAGAAACTGAAGAAGACGTTCAGCCACTGGGTATTGCTAAAGTACTCAAAGCCGTTGTTGATAAAGAGCAGCCGCAACTCGTGATCATGGGTAAGCAGGCGATCGACGGCGACAACAACCAAACCGGTCAAATGCTGGCGGCACTGACCGGAATGGGTCAGGGTACCTTCGCATCAGAAGTTGCCGTCGACGGCGACAGCGTTGCAGTTACTCGTGAAATTGATGGCGGTCTGCAAACCGTTAAGCTGGCATTGCCCGCAGTCGTAACGACTGATCTGCGCTTGAACGAGCCTCGTTACGCGTCACTGCCTAACATCATGAAGGCGAAGAAGAAGCCTCTCGATACACTGACTCCAGACGAGCTGGGTATTGATGTTACACCACGTGTGAAAACCTTGAAGGTTGAGCCGCCTGCGGAGCGTCAAGCGGGCATCAAGGTTGCGGACGTTGCCGAACTGGTTGAGAAACTGAAGAACGAGGCGAAGGTAATCTAATGAGTATTCTAGTTATTGCAGAACACGATAACGCCTCTATCAATGGGGCAACCCTGAACACAGTTAGCGCAGCGAAAGCTATCGGTGGTGATATCGCTGTACTCGTTGCGGGTGAAGGCTGTGGTGCTGCGGCTGAAGCGGCGGCTAAAATCGACGGCGTTAGCAAGGTACTGGTTGCAGACAACGCTGCCTATGGTCACCAGCTGGCTGAGAATGTGGCACTGTTGATCGCAGAACTGGGCAAAGACTACGGTTACATCTTGGCTCCTGCGACCACTAACGGTAAGAACACGCTTCCTCGTGCTGCCGCGTTGCTGGATGTTGCGCAAATTTCAGAAATCATTTCGGTAGAGAGCGCGGATACCTTCAAGCGTCCCATCTATGCCGGTAACGTTATCGCCACTGTTCAGTCTTCTGACGCGATCAAAGTCATTACTGTTCGTGCAACGGCGTTCGATGCTGCTGCTGCAGAAGGTGGTTCTGCTGCCGTAGAAGCGGTTGCTAGCGCACACGATGCGGGTAAGTCCAGCTTCGAGAAAGAAGAGCTGGCTAAGAGCGATCGTCCAGACCTGACTGCGGCAGACATCGTTGTCTCTGGTGGCCGTGGTATGCAGAACGGCGACAACTTCAGCATGCTGTACTCCCTGGCAGACAAACTTGGTGCAGCAGTTGGTGCATCGCGCGCGGCTGTTGACGCGGGCTTCGTACCTAACGATATGCAAGTAGGTCAGACGGGTAAAATCGTCGCACCGGGGCTGTACATCGCTGTCGGCATTTCTGGTGCTATCCAGCATTTGGCTGGTATGAAGGACTCAAAAGTCATTGTTGCCATCAACAAAGACGAAGATGCTCCTATCTTCCAGGTTGCTGATTACGGTCTGGTTGCAGACCTGTTTGACGCCTTGCCTGAGCTGGAAAGCGCTATCTAATAGCCCTTCAGCTAGTGAGCACAAAAAAACCCGGCTCAGGCCGGGTTTTTTGTGCTCGCAATATGGGGAATTTAGCGTAGAAAATAGAGTCAGATAAAGACAATTGGAAGTCGGGTACTCCGGCGTCTGTTCACGGTGGGAGACAGGTAATGAAAAAAATCGTATTTGGGCTTTGCTTGTATGCCGCAGCGATGGCAACTCAGGCTTTAGAGCTGGTTGGCGGGTCGTCAGTGCTCAATGTGGTGAGCGTAAAAAACAATCGTGTCGCCGAGTTATTTAGCTTTGATCAAGTTACCGGGCAGCTTAATACCACCACCGGCAAAGCGATTATCAATATCGACTTGGCAAGCATTGACTCAGGGATTGATATTCGTGACAAGCGAATCAAAAAGTACCTTTTTGATGTCGATAAGCAGCCATCGGCCACGTTCAATGCCACGATTGATACAGATGCCCTTGCTGCTATTGAGGTATCTTCGCCGCAAGCGATGACCGTTGAGGGCGAATTGATGCTGGGTGGCAAGCGTCAAGCATTGCGTTTTAATACGCTGGTAAGCCGGCTGGAAAATGGTGATATTCGTGTGGTAACTACATCGCCGGCATTTATCGATATCGCCGCTTTGGGCTTGGAGCAGGGCATAGACAAACTGCGACAGCTTGCTGGGCTGAAATCCATTACGCTGGCAGTTCCCGTCACCTTTTCGGTGCTGTTTCAATAAAGCGCTTAGTCCCGGCGTAGCTCATCGCGAATCGCGATGGGCGTCGGGCAGTTAAGCACGACAATATACGATGACACAACAAAACTCAGAATGGCGGTAGCCTGAATAAGATGAGACGCGTTACTGCCAATGACCCCTTGATCAAAAGCCAGGTAGGCGATCAACAGCGAAAATTCGCTGATCTGCCCCAGGCGAAGCCCCAGGTCCCAGCATAGCCGCTTAGACGCTAATGTTCGCCGCAGCAAGAAGCGAAAACTAAGTGGTTTTATCGTGAGTAGTATCGCCGCGAGAAGGAGGGCTGGGGCGGCTATTTCTGTGATCAGCGCCAGATTGAAGCGAGCCCCCAATGAGAAAAAAAACAATATTAAAAAGAAATCTCTTAACGGCTTAAGGCTAATCGCGATGTACTGGGAGATCGGGCTGGTAGCGAGGCTTATGCCGGCGAGAAAGGCGCCCATTTCCGCAGAAAGCCCCATCGCATGGGCCGCTTCGGCAAGCCCTAAGCACCAACCTATCGCCAGTAAAAAAATGTATTCTTGAAAGCGGTCAAAGCGCTGAATAAGTGGAAGTAATAAGTAGCGTACAGCGACCAACGCCAGGGCGCAGAGAAGGGGGAGGGCGACGAGGGTTTTACCGAGGCTGATCGGCGATAACTCCCCTTGGCTAACGCTCGATATTAACAGGAGCACGAGTATCGCGATCATATCTTGCAGCAATAAAATCCCGACCATTAGTTCGCCGTTCTCGCGGTGGTGCAAAACGGTGGTTGGCAGTAATTTAATGCCGATAATGGTGCTGGAAAACATCATCGCGGCCCCGATTACCCACGCCTCGGCCTGAGTAAAGCCAAACGCCACGCCAACACTGTAACCAATGGCCAGGAATATTGTGGAGCTAATTAGCGCCATGCCTGTGGTTTTTCTCAGGCTGTGCAGCAGCGCTTGGGGCTGCATATCCAGGCCTAGCAAGAAAAGCAAAAATACGATGCCAAACTCGGCGATCTCTGCCAACAAGCCTAAATCGGTAACCCAGCCGCCACCGTAGGGACCAATGATTGCGCCCAGTGCAATATAGGCAATGAGTAGCGGTTGACGGCTGATTAAGGCGAGCGAGGCCAGCAAGGCGGCGCCGCTGAAAATAAGAAAAAATGAGAAGGTCAGGCTGGTTTCCACACGCGCTCCCGCTGCTCTACTTGCGCCGTATCACAATGATCCGGCACTACTCAGCATAGCGGAGGGAAAGGGAGGCGTAAAAAAACCCGCATAGCGGGTTTAGTGTGCAATTACGCTTGGCGACGCCGGAACAGCGGGAGTGGCTGATCCACACCAGGCTGATAGCTTTCGCTGAAGTCGTTCAGGCTGGCCAGCGCCGCTTCCAGCTCGTCGCTGGGCAGGGCATAGCTGGAAAACCCGCAGCGCTTCATATAGAACAGCTGGTCGCGAATAAAATCACCGACGGCACGAATTTCGCCTTGATATTGGCGTTGCTCGCGTAGCTCGCGGGCATAACTGAAGCCGCGACCGTCCATAAACTTCGGAAAGTCTACCGCCACAAAGCTGAGCGCTGACAAGTCATCGTCGCTCAGTGATTTAGGTGACTCGTCACTGGCCAGATAAACGGCTATTTCGCCCAAGGCGAGCAGGGCGTCGCGCTGCTGCTGCCAGAGCGCCAGCGGAACAATAACGTGGTCGGTGCTCGGTAAGGTCTCGGCGTCGCGCCAAACTTGCCAGTTGTCGTCAACAACCTGACCATTTTTAATAATCTTAGGCATATACACGCTCCTTAAACGGCGCCAGGCCTATGCGTTCGTAGGTATCGATAAAGCGCTCTTCGGGGTGGCGCTTTTCAAGGTAGCAGTTGAGTATTTTCTCAACGACGTCGGGAATTTCGTCTTGTGCAAAAGAAGGACCAAGGATCTTACCCAGCGATGCATTCAGCCCCTGCTGACCGCCGAGCGACACTTGATAGAACTCCTGACCTTTTTTGTCGACGCCGAGGATACCGATATTACCAATGTGGTGGTGGCCACAAGCATTCATACAGCCAGAGATATTCAGCTCTATGTCGCCCAGGTCGTAGAGGTAGTCCAGATCGTCGAAGCGACGCTGAATGGCTTCTGCAATGGGGATCGACTTGGCGTTGGCCAGCGAGCAGAAATCACCGCCGGGGCAGCAGATGATATCGTTCATCGTGCCTACCGTCGGGCTGGCAAGCTCCAGGCTGACAAGTTTTTGCCATAGAGCAAAAAGCTGGCGCTGCTGAATATCGGGTAGTACTAGGTTCTGTTGATGGGTTGAGCGAATTTCACCAAAGCCAAACTCCTCGGCGAGGTCCGCGACCGCTTCAAACTGTTCTGCAGTGATATCGCCCGGTGCGACGCCGGTGGTTTTCAGCGATAGGGTAGCGATCGCGTAGCCACGTTGCTTATGGGCGTGCACGTTGTGGTTGAGCCAGCGGGCGAAATCGACATTCTCGAGGGCGAGGGCCTGGAGATCTTCATTTTCCAGCGCTTCGTAATCCGGGCGAGTGAAAAATGACTGAGCGCGGGCAATTTCCTCGTCGGGAAGGTCTAGATTGCCATCTTTAATAAAGGCCCATTCTTCTTCCACTTTAGCTTTGAAGGCGTCTGCGCCCATCGCGCGAACCAAAATTTTAATACGCGCTTTAAATTTATTGTCACGGCGGCCCAACTGGTTGTAAACCCGAACGATGGCCTCCAGGTAGCTGAGCAGGTGGCGCGGTGGTAAGGCCTCGTGGATAACACTGCCGATAACCGGCGTACGGCCCAGGCCACCGCCTACAATCACTTTGAACGCGGTATTGCCGCTTTCGTCTTTAACGATCTGCAAGCCGATGTCGTGAACCAATACCGCCGCCCGGTCTTGCTCAGAGCCGCACACTGCAATTTTGAATTTGCGGGGAAGGAAGGCAAATTCAGGGTGAAAAGTGGACCACTGACGAATGATTTCACACCAAGGGCGGGCATCTTCAACTTCATCGGCGGCAACGCCAGAGAACTGGTCTGCGGTGACATTTCGAATGCAGTTACCACTGGTCTGGATGGAGTGCATTTCCACCTCAGCCAGATGTTCCAAAATATCGGGAACTTCTTCCAGTTTTGGCCAATTCAACTGAACATTTTGGCGGGTACTAATGTGTGCATAGCCTTTGTCATACTCGCGGGTAATAAAGGCTAGCTTGCGCAGCTGCTGGCTGTTCAATGTGCCATAGGGCACCGCAATGCGCAGCATCGGAGCAAGGCGCTGAACATACAGGCCATTTTGAAGGCGCAGTGGCAAAAACTGTTCCTCAGTGATTTTGCCAGCCAGGTAGCGCTCGGTTTGATCCCGATACTGAGCGACGCGCTGGCTGATGATCTGCCGATCGTACTGGTCGTATGCGTACATATAACGTGTAATCTCTCGCGTTAAGTGTCATGCGCTCCCGACGTGTGAGGGCAGGGCGCTTAATTATAAATCGGAGCGAATGATAAATTTTAATCGGTTCTGCCACTAACGCTTTTTGCGGATAAGCCTTATGCGTTTGACCGATTACTTCACTCCCTGTCTCAGCAAATAGCAGTCTTTTTCATAATCTTGCTATACTGGCGGTTTTTCCAAGCCGGTTCGCCGGGTGTTAACGTCATTATTCCATTGAGGTTGTCATGTCTGACCAAAACCAAGAAGCCCGTGAAGATAATTTTGCTGACGCCTGCGCGTCTGTAGCGATCCTGACGATTGTTATTGCAACCGTCGTATACTGGCTGTCAGGTATGCCTTCTTAAAGTCATCACCGCCAGCAACAAAAAAGGCTGCCAATTGGCAGCCTTTTTTGTTTGCCGCTGTCAGGGATCGTAGTCCAAAATCGGCGACAGCCAGCGTTCCATTGTTGCCATTTCCATCCCTTTTCGCTTAGCGATATCGGCCACTTGGTCCTTGCCGATGCGTCCCACGGCAAAATAGCGTGACTCCGGGTGGGAGTAGTAGAAACCACTCACGGCGGCCGCAGGGAACATCGCCAAGTGTTCTGTCAAACTAATGCCTGTGTTCTCAGTGGCATTGAGTAGTGTAAACAGTGTTTCTTTTTCTGTGTGGTCGGGGCAAGCCGGGTAGCCGGGAGCAGGGCGTATGCCGCGATAGGCTTCTTTAATCAGTGCGTCGTTGTCCAGGTTTTCCTCTGGGGCGTAAGGCCAGAACTCCTTGCGAACGCGCAGGTGCATGTGTTCGGCAAACGATTCTGCCAAGCGATCAGCCAGCGCTTTCACCATAATGGCGCTGTAATCGTCGTTGGCATCCTCGTAACGTTTCGCTAGCTCTTCAGCGCCAATGCCGGTGGTCACCGCAAAGCCGCCAACGTAGTCTTCGACATCGCTACCCTCGGGGGCAATATAGTCGGCCAGGCTCATTTGCGGTTTATCGTCCGCTTTTTTGGCCTGTTGGCGCAGGTGGTGGAGTAGGGCGATTTCCTCACCCTGCTCGTTAAACACCGCAATATCGTCGCTACCACGACGCTTGGCGGGCCAAAAACCAATTACGGCGTTGGCCTTGATGTGCTTCTCGTTAATTAATTTATCAAGCATCTTCTGCGCGTCATCGTATAGATTTTGCGCAGCCTCGCCGACTTTCTCGTCGCTGAGTATTTTCGGATACTTGCCTGCCAGCCCCCAGGAGATGAAAAATGGCGTCCAGTCTATGGTCTCGCGCAAGGCTTCCAGTGGGTAGTCTTCAAAGACTTTGGTGCCAGTAAAGCTGGGTTTTGGTGGCTGATAGTCACTCCAATCGAAAGGCAGGGCGCGCTCGCAGGCCGCTGAATAGTCCAGCAGTCGGGTTTTCTGGGCATTGCCCGCGCGGCGCGCGCGAATGCGCTCGTATTCATCGCGGCGGTCAGCGACGAACTGTGCCTTCAGGTCCTGGCTAATCAGTTGGGTGGCAACGGCAACGCTGCGCGAAGCATCAGGCACGTAGACGGTGACATCATTTTGATACTTTGGCTCAATTTTTACCGCGGTATGTGCTTTCGACGTTGTGGCGCCGCCGATCATCAGTGGCACTTGGTAATCCAAACGCTGCATCTCACTCGCCACGTGGACCATCTCGTCAAGTGAGGGCGTGATCAGCCCGCTAAGGCCGATAATGTCTACCTCTTCGGCTTTTGCCGTTTCCAAGATCTTATCGGCCGAGACCATGACACCCAGGTCGATGACCTCAAAGTTATTACACTGTAGAACAACGCCAACAATGTTTTTGCCAATGTCGTGAACATCGCCTTTCACCGTCGCCATTAGCACCTTGCCGTTGGCTTTGGCGCCGACCTCTTTCCCAGCTTCAATAAAGGGGTTTAGATAGGCAACGGCCTGTTTCATCACCCGGGCAGATTTTACGACCTGAGGCAGGAACATCTTGCCATCGCCGAATAGATCACCAACGACGTTCATGCCGTCCATCAACGGGCCTTCAATCACGTCGATAGGTTTTGCCGCTTCTTGTCTCGCGGCCTCGGCGTCCTCTTCGATAAACGTGGTGATCCCTTTTACCAGGGAGTGCTCTATGCGCTTGGCGACGGGCCATTCACGCCAGCTAAGGTCTTCCTGCTGGGCCATGCCTTTGCCGTCACCGCGGTATTTCTCGGCGATATCGAGCAGCCGCTCGGTACTGTCGTCGCGGCGATTCAAGATGACGTCTTCTACCGCGTCGCGCAGCTCGTCTGGCAGGTCGTCGTAGATGGCGAGCTGACCCGCGTTAACGATACCCATGTCCATGCCGGCTTTGATCGCATGGTAGAGAAACACCGAGTGAATCGCCTCGCGCACCGGGTTGTTGCCGCGGAACGAAAACGACACATTGGAAACGCCGCCGGAGACCATGGCGCCGGGGAGTTCGGCTTTGATATAGGCGGTGGCGTCAATAAAGTCGACCGCGTAGTTGTTGTGCTCGTCGATGCCGGTGGCAACCGCAAAAATATTGGGGTCGAAAATAATATCTTCAGCGGGGAAGCCGATCTCATCGACCAAAATATCGTAGGAGCGCTTACAGATTTCTGCTTTGCGCTCAAAGGTATCTGCCTGGCCATCTTCGTCAAAGGCCATCACCACCACGGCGGCGCCGAACTTCATGCACTGACGGGCGCGATCGCGAAATTCCTCCTCACCTTCTTTTAGTGAGATCGAATTGACCACGGGTTTTCCCTGAATGCATTTCAGGCCAGCCTCGATAATCTCCCACTTTGAGGAGTCCACCATGATGGGCACGCGCGAGATGTCGGGTTCGGAGGCAATCAAATTGAGGAAGGTCACCATTGCCGACTGGGCGTCGAGCATGCCTTCATCCATATTGATGTCGATGATCTGCGCGCCATTTTCCACCTGCTGGCGAGCAACAGATAGCGCCTCGTCGTAATTGCCTTCTAAAATCAGCCGTTTGAAGATTGCCGAACCCGTTACATTGCAGCGCTCACCGACGTTGACGAACAGACTGTCGGCGGTGATGTTGAACGGCTCCAGGCCAGACAGCCGACATGCGGGCGCTCGTTCGGGCAGCGCACGGGGAGTCACGCCTTCTACGGCACGTGCGATTGCTTCGATATGGGCAGGGGTCGTGCCACAGCAACCACCCACTAAATTCAGGTAGCCGCGCTGTGCAAATTCGCGCAGCTCGCCGTGCATATCATCGGGGGTTTCGTCGTATTCGCCGAATTCATTAGGTAAGCCAGCATTAAAGTGACCGCTAAAATAGCAGTCTGCCGCGTCGGCGAGCTCTTCAACAAAGGGACGAATTTCGCTAAATCGGCGGCCACAGTTGGTGCCAACGATCAGCGGCTTAGCGTGGGCAATACTATTCCAGAACGCCGTTGGGGTTTGGCCGGAAAGGGTGCGTCCGCTGGTGTCGGGAAACGTTACCGATATCATGATCGGTAGCTCGATATTGTGGTCTTCAAAATACTGCAGCACCGCGTATACGGCGGCCTTGGCGTTCAGGCTGTCGAAGATGGTCTCGATTAGCAGCAGATCCGCGCCACCGGTCACCAGACCGCGGGTGGCGGCGTAGTAGTCGCTGACCAGTTTGTCGAAATTGATATTGCGCGCGCCGGGGTCATTTACATCGGGAGAAATAGACGCGGTCCGAGGGGTGGGGCCGATAACACCGGCTACAAACCGGGGTTTATCCGGGTTGCGGGCTGTTTCGGCATCAGCCACTTCTCGGGCAAGCTGGGCGCCTACTACATTGAGCTCTTCGGCAATCTCGCCCAGTTCATAGTCATCCTGCGCGACCATGGTGGAGTTAAAGGTGTTGGTCTCGATGATATCGGCACCAACATCCAAAAACGCCTGATGAATATCGCGAATCAGCTGAGGCTGGGTCAGTGTTAGTAGATCATTATTGCCACGCACGTCCTTGTGGTAGTCGGCAAAGCGTTCGCCTCGGTAAGCAGATTCTTCCAGCTTATACTGTTGAATCATGCTGCCCATGGCCCCATCTATCACCAGTATGCGGTCTTTGATGGCAGCTTTTAGTAGATCGGCGCGGGCAGTAGAGTGAGTCATGTAGGTCCTGATGCTGTTTTACGTGGGGCAAGTAGCCGTTCATAGGCTGTGGCCGGAATGGCCTTCGTGCTAAACTGCGCAATTCTATCAGATTGTCAGCTTGGCATAGAAATTTCATCTCACTGCCGCTTACGATCCGTCCGGAGTCCATACGAGGTACATATGACGACAGAGCAAGCCGAGGTTAAATTAACCATCACTGAGTCCGCGCAGGGCTACCTGGCTGAACTGCTTTCCAAACAAGATGACGTGATCGGTGTTCGTGTGTTCATTACGCAACCGGGCACGCCAAAGGCGGAAACCTGCATTGCTTATTGTCGCGATGACGACGCTAAAGATGACGATATCGTCATTGATTACAGCGGTTTCAAGGCCTATTTCGAGGGTCGCAGCGTGCCATTTTTAGAAGATGCGCTGATCGACTATTCGAAAGATCGCATGGGTGGTCAGCTAACGATCAAGGCGCCCAATGCTCGGTTGCCAAAAGTCAGTGCTGACAGCCCCTTGGAAGATCGCATCAATTACGTGCTGTACAACGAGGTTAACCCTTCACTTGCTGCCCACGGCGGTGAAGTGTCGCTAGTTGAAATTACCGAAGACCATATTGCCATTTTGAAATTTGGCGGCGGTTGCCAGGGTTGCGGTATGGTCGATGTCACCCTCAAAGAGGGGGTTGAGAAAACCTTGGTTGAGCAGGTGCCCGAATTGAATGGCGTGCGGGATATGACTGATCACAGCAACACCGATAACGCCTACTTTAAATAAGTCTGCTTCCTCGCATTCCGCGCCGCGTGGCGGCGCCAGAAGGATTTGCCATGATTTCGCTTCCCTATACGCGCACCTGCATACAGGTGCGCTTTTCCGACTTAGATTTTCTCGGCCACGTGTCCAACAGCGTTTACGCGCAATATTTTGACTTGGCGCGAATCGATTTTTTTCGCGAGCTGGATAAAGTCTCCAAAGCGCCCCACAACGTGGTGGCGAGTGTAAAAATGGATATGCTGCGTGAAATTCGCTTCGACCACGAGGTTGTTGTCGATACCTGGTGCTCACACGTTGGCAACAAAAGCATGACCATCGAACACCATATCTATGCCAATGGCGAATGTGCCACCACCTCAAGCAGTGTGATTGTTGGTTTTGATCGCGAGACACGCAGTGCCATTGCACTGCCAAGTGACTGGCAAGCCACTGATCCCAGTTTAGTTCCTGCAAAACCGGCCTAATGGATACGGCGTGCCCCTGCGGCAGTGATAGCAACTACGCGGATTGCTGTCAGCCCTATCACTCTCATCAGGCCACCGCGAGCACGGCGGAGCAATTGATGCGCTCGCGCTATTGTGCATTCGTGGTGGGCGACAATCGCTACCTTCGCGAGAGCTGGCACCCCGATTTTCGCCCGCAAGACCCCCTTATTAGCGATGACACGCCCTGGCTAGGCCTGCGTATTTTGGCTGCACCAGCCCCACACGCAGACGCGGCGACCGTCGAATTTGTGGCATTTTATAGTCAACAGGGGCGCGTAGCGCAGTTGCATGAGCGCTCTCGGTTTATTCGTATGGACGGCAGGTGGTACTACACCGAAGGTGAACAACTGCCAGCTATCAAGCTTGCGCGCAACGACCGCTGCTGTTGTGGCAGTGGCCGTAAACAGAAACACTGCCATGCGGAATGCTAACTTGTGAAGTCGCTGCGAATACTTTCCTATAACGTGCACAAAGGGTTCAGTGCCCGCAATCGGCGCTATTTGCTCGATGAAATTCGCGAGGGCATTCGCAGTGTAAACGCCGACATTGTCTTTCTACAGGAAGTTGTTGGCGAAAACCGCGACCACGCTAAACGCTGGGAAAATTGGGTGGACGCCGGCCAGTTTGAGTACCTGGCTGACAGCGTGTGGCCGCATTTTGCCTACGGCCGCAATGCGATCTATCAGCACGGTCATCACGGCAATGCCATCCTCAGCAAATATCCCATTGTTAACAGCGACAATGTCGATGTGTCAGTGATGAAGCGCTCCCAGCGCGGCTTACTGTTCGCGCAAATTACTCCCGGTGTGCAGCTTGTTTGTGCGCATATGGGCTTGTTGGCTTGGGAGCGACGCCGCCAATTCAAGCAATTGAAGCATCAGCTTATGGCGCGAGGTAGCGCTGCTGAGGGCTTGATTATCGCCGGTGATTTTAACGACTGGCAGTTGCGTCTGCACAAGCATTTCTATCGTGATCTGGATGTTCGGGAGGCGATGACTGAAATGCAGGGTCGGCCGGCAAAGAGCTTTCCCGCGCCATATCCACTGTTGCCGCTGGATCGCATTTACTACAAGGGCTTAGCATTACGTGAAGCGAAGGTGCTGCGCGGAGAGCCGTGGCGGTCGCTGTCTGATCACTGCGCCCTCTATGCTGAATTTGCTTTACCCAATCGCTAAAAAAAAGCCCCGGATAAACCGGGGCAAAGCCATAGATGGTGTAGAAGCACTTAGCTTTACGCCAAAAATATTCGGGTGGATCAACAAATAATAAAAAAGGCGCCAATTGGCGCATTTTAATCTTTCCGGTGGGGCTTTTAACCGCGCTTGCGGCCGGGGAGCACATCGCGAAGTTTATCGCGCATATCGCGCAGCGCAGCCTCAGTTTCCTCCCAGCCGATGCAGCCATCAGTGACTGATACACCGTATTCGAGCTCAGAAAGGTCAGCCGGAATTTTTTGGTTGCCGGGTTTAAGATTACTTTCGATCATCAAACCGATAATCGAGGTGTTGCCTTCAATGATCTGGTTAGTGACATTCTCCATAACCAGAGGCTGGAGACTCGGTTGCTTGTTGGAGTTTGCGTGGCTGCAATCCACCATAATATTGAGTGGGTATCCTGCTTTATCCAGGGCGGCCTCACACAATTTAATATGGACTGAGTCGTAGTTAGGCCCGGCACTACCGCCGCGCAGTACTACATGGGCGTAACGGTTGCCGCGCGTGTGGATCACAGCCACCTGGCCTTCGCCGTTAATACCGAGAAAACGGTGGGGCTTTACTGCTGAGCCGATAGCATTCATCGCGACGTCTAAGCCGCCGTCGGTGCCGTTCTTAAAGCCGACGGCAGAAGACAGGCCGCTGGCCATTTCGCGGTGAGTCTGCGACTCGGTTGTTCTTGCACCAATCGCCGACCAGGAAATGCAATCCTGCAAGTACTGAGGCGAAATAGGGTCCAGAGCTTCGGTTGATGTCGGCAAGCCCAGCTCGGCAATATCAAGCAGCAATTTGCGGCCGATATGCAGACCTTCTTCAATTTTAAAGGTGTCGTTAAGGTAGGGGTCATTGATTAAACCCTTCCAGCCCACGGTAGTACGCGGTTTTTCAAAATACACGCGCATAACGATCACTAGCGTGTCTTGAAGCTCGTCAGCCAGCGTTTTCAAGCGCTGGGCATAATCCATAGCCAGTTCGACATCGTGAATAGAGCAGGGGCCAACCACAATAAACATGCGGTGGTCTGTGCCGTCCAGGATATTGCGCACGGTTTCGCGACCGGCAGAAACAACGGCTTTGGCGCTGTCGCTCATTGGCAGTGCCGCCTTCAGGCGCGCGGGAGTAATCAGCACTTCCTGTGCTTCGACATTAAGGTTTTCGATGATGGTTTCTGACATGGCTTACCGGATTCTGTCCCGAATCAAAACGTTATAGAGCCTGATATTCTAACTGAAAAGCGTGCCAATAAAATATCAACTGGCGGTGAACAGGGCTAAAATAGCGGCTTTTCGACGAATAATTGCAAGAGAGCCCTATGCCAACCGCATTTCCATTGCTTTTCGTACTTGTGGTGTCATCGCCTTTGGCGGCTGAGACGCCGACGTCACAGCCGCCGATAGAGCGTTGGTCGCCAGCGGTGCGCCCTGCGTCTGAGCCTGCGATCGCACAGTGGCCCTGCGACCGTCTCAGCGAGGTGACCGTTGTGAATGATAAGCAGCAGCGGCAACTGCGCGAGCGGAAAAGGCAGTGCTTGCAACGCTACCAGCAATTTATTCCAGCAACGGGGCTGCGCTAGATGGCGACGATTTTTAAACCTTCGAAGCGTAACGCGCGTGCTAAGCGCGCAACGCCTGCCGATAAGGGCGTGTTTGAATTGCACATTGAGCGCTTGGCCGATGACGGCAGGGGTATCGCCCATCATAACAACAAGGTCGTATTCGTCCTCGGCGCATTGCCTGGCGAGCGTGTGCAAGCGCGCTTGCTCAAGCGTCACAAGCGCTTCGATGAAGCAGAGTGTGTCCAGCTGCTGGCAGCGTCTGGGCATCGCGCCGCACCGCCGTGTTCGCATTACGGGCAGTGCGGGGGGTGTCAGCTCCAGCATTTGGCATACCCCGAGCAAGTAGTACATAAGCGCTCACGGCTATCCGCGATTATTGATGAGGTCGTGGATGTAGAGGTAATTACTGGGCCGCCAGAGGGTTACCGCCACCGGGCGCGCTTGTCGTACCGCGCTGGGCACTTGGGGTTCAAGGCGGCCGCTACCCACCATATTGTCGACACAGTAGCCTGTCCAGTGTTAGAGCCAGCGCTGGATGCGGCAATTACTGCCGTTCGCGAGACCCTGATGCGCGCGCTAAAACAAAGCCACGAAGCCGAATTGCTTTTTAGCCTGGGTGAGGGCGGTAGAGTCGGCTTGGTTGTTGAGGACAGTCGCCGCAGAAGCAGTCAATGGAGCGAATCTTTAGCGAGCGCCTTATTGCCAACGGTGCAGCTGTATCGAGTGCGTAGTTCGGGCGGGGTGTGGCTAAATGAATGCGAGCCGCTGCGATACAGCAGATCGACTTCCCATGCATTGCACTTTACGCCGACTGACTTCACCCAAGCTAACCGCGAGCTGAATACGCAGCTGGTCGAGCGCAGTGTAGCGTGGCTGGGCGCGCAGGCCGGGGAATTGGTGATCGATTATTTCTGCGGGCTGGGCAATTTCAGCTTCTCCCTTGCCCAGTCGGGCGCCTCGGTGCTCGCGGTCGATGCCGGTGAGGATATGCTGGCGCAGGCGCGGCAGCGTGCTCAGGCGCAGGCATTAACAATGGAGTTTGCCTGCGCTGACCTGTTTGACTCGACGCAGATCCCGCTTCGCCAGGCCAGCGCGGCCTTGTTGGACCCTCCAAGGGCTGGCGCTAAGGCTGTGTGCGAAGCCATTGCTGGCTCACTATCGATGCGCAGGGTGGTGTATGTGTCGTGTGACCCCGCGACCTTGGCCCGCGATCTCGCAATTTTGTGTGAGTCGGGCTTCGAGATCAAAAAAGCGGCGATGGTCGATATGTTTCCCCATACCCACCATATGGAGTCGCTGATTTTGCTGGAGCGCTAGGCCATTTTTGCAATAATGTCCTGCGCATAGCGCAGCACGCCGTCACGTTTTTTCTCCGGGTCGTCGGTATTGCCATGATAGAACGGCCAGGGTTGAGTCAGGATATGGGTAATACCATTGTCTTCGAGTTTACGGTAAGCATCGGGCGTAAAGGCGTCTGACGGGGTCGCCATCACTGAGAACTGCTCGGGGTCGAATCCCTGCTCTTCACGGTAGCGGCGAATCAGTTTGACGGAGTCGATGATGTCGTCGCTGGTTTGTAAATCGCTCACCCAACCGTCGTGGCGGGCGGCGCGACGCATGGCCGCCTTACTGATACCGCCCACCCAGATCGGCGGCAGCTCACTGGGCGCCGGGTTCATTTCCAAGCGGGGAAATTGGTAGAACTGTCCCTCGTAACTCACCATCTCGCCACTCCAGAGCAGCGGCAATATTTCCAGCATCTCATCGGCGCGTTTTCCGCGAGTATGGAAGTCCTGTTGCAACAGCCCAAACTCATCCTTAGACCAGCCGACACCGATCGCCGGTATAACGCGATTTTCCGAAACGATAGCCGCGGTGCTAATCGCCTTAGCAACCAGAAACGGGTTGCGCATCGGCAGCACAAAAATATTGTTGGTGAATTTAAGATTTTTGGTCACCGCCGCCAGAGCGGCAATCATCACCCAGGGATCTGGCCAGTCGGTGAAAGGCTGCCAGCGACGCTCGCCATCTTCTGTGTAGGGGTAGTCGTGACTCAATGTTTCGGGATTGACCACATGGTCGGAAAACGACATGGCCTCCCAACCGCTTTCGTCAGCGGCGATGGCGAGTTCACGGAGTTCTTTCAGGGGGCAAAAAGAGGAGGAGAGAACGAATTTCACAGTGGGTTCCTGCCGTATTTGATTATTATTCGGGGCGTGCCACGCTAGAGCTGGTGCTGCTGACGGATGTGGCTCAGTAAGGCGTCAATGGCGTTTTCCAGCGTACGTATGACATGGTCGAACTGTTCGGCGTTGTCATAAAACGGGTCGGGTATTTGGCTGTTACCGCCGTTGCTTTGATAGTGAAGCAGTAGGTTGATCTCCCCGTCAAAGTCCGCTGGTGCCCAGGCCTCAACATTGCTGAGATTTTTGCGATCCATCACTATGACGTAGTGGCTGCGATGGTAGTCGTCATCGCATATTTGCCGGGCGATTTGTTGGGAAATATCGTAGCCCGCTTTCTCAGCGGCCTGAATGGAGCGTGGGTCGGGCGCCTTGCCAATGTTAAATGCTGCGGTACCACAGGAGTCCACTGAGATATGCTCGCTAAGTCCGGCCTCGGCAACTTTATATTCGAGAATACCCTGGGCCGCAGGCGAACGGCAGATATTCCCCAGGCAAACAAACACTACGTGAATAGACATAAACAGCTCAATAAATAACAGAGCCGTCAAAGTAGCATGCTGCACCGGAGCGCAGCATCACCCATTTGGTGGGCCGCTATTTCTGCGCTAGCAAGACGACAAACTTCGCGTCCGAGCGCAGCACCTCACAGTTGCCAAAGCGCTTCTTTAATAATTTGTGGTAGTCGAGATGACGGTTCCCCACAACGCAGAATTGGCCGCCGGGTGCCAAATGCGCATGGCTGTCTGAGAACATCTGGCGCGCGATGTGATCTCCCAGCTGCTGCTCTTGGTGGAACGGCGGGTTACAAACGATGGTGTCGAACGGGGCGCCATCGTAACCGTGCATGCAATCGCGGGCATAAAACTGGGCAGCGGCACCCGGCAGATTATCGCGCACATTGTGCTTGGCGCTGTCTATTGCCATATAGGATTCATCGAAAAAGTGCAGCGCCGTCTCGGGCCAACGCTTTCCCGCCATAATGCCCAACAGCCCGTTGCCGCAACCCAAGTCCGCCAGTGAGCCGGGGGTGCGAAGGTCGCCCAATGCGTCGAGCAACAAGCGGCTACCTCGGTCTAACTTGCCCCGTGAAAAAACATTGGCGCGATTGCTGAGTGAAATGCCCAGTTCGCTACTGTCTAGAGCCAGCGAGTCGTCATCGACGGCCGCGCCGGGGCTTAGTGATTGCAGGTGTATCAGGCGGGCTTTTTTCCATGCCAGGCTCGCTGCGGCCTCGCCAATGCTTTCTGAAAACACCGCCATGGTTGAGTTGTCCAGGTACTTGGCCATGCAGGCGCCAATAAATGCCGAGGGTGAGTGCAGTAGCTGAGCGATGTGCTGGAGCTGATAACGCATGTAACTGTGGTTGCGTGGCAGCCGATAGATAATGCGATCGAAGCTGCCGGTGGGTGCCTCGCAGCTGCTCAGCAGTGCGGGAGCATTGCGTTGGTTTGCCGCGCAATTTTCGAGGCATGCCCGATGGGCGACCGCCGAGTCTGACCAGGAAATACACTCATAGTCCGACAGCGCGGCAGCGAGACAGCCAAAGGCGTCGTTTACGAGCAATAGGCGACTGCCCTGTGGCGGAGGGTTCTCGGCAAATTGATTGAGCAGGTAGCGATCGGCGGCATCCCAGGCCTGAAGTACTTCGTTGCGACGGCGGGGCCGGCGCTGCAGGGTGAGTTCGCCGAAAGGACTTTCCAGAATAGTGGTGTTCAAAGGTTTAGCCGTCTTCGAGTAAAAGCTCGCGAAGCTGCTGACGTGCCAGCGCGTCGAGTTTTAGGCCATGCTCAAAGTAATCCGCCAAGCTGCCGTAGTGCTCATCGATCGCCTCAAAGGCGGCGTTAATAAACTGTGGCTGAACATGAAATAAGGTGCGAATTACCGCTTCGTCGGCGGTTAACATGTCCATTTGGGCAATCTGCTCGATCACCTGGTCGATGCGCTCCGCCGTGTAGTGATTGGTCGCCAGGTAGTCCTCCATTATCGTATCGTCGGGGACGTCCAGGGCGTGAAGCAATAGCGCGGCGGCAAGGCCGGTTCGATCTTTTCCTGCGGTACAGTGAAAGAGCTGGGGGTAGTGGTCCTGTTCTAAAAGGGAGTGCATCCACTGACGGTAAACGGGTGTGTAGCGCACCACCATCTCGCGATTGGCGTCTACCAGAAAAGCCGCCATATCATCGGCACTGACATCTTCCTGTTGCAGGCGCGCGGTGACCAGCTCAATTTGTGCCGCATCGACGGTGATGGGCATGGCATCGACCCGAACCGCGTAACCGCTGGCCAGTGCATGGGGCGCCGACAGGCGTTCTTCGTCTGACCTGAAGTCAACGATCCGCTTTACTTCCAGCCTCTGCAAGTAACGCTGGTCCTCCTCGCTGAGTGAGGACAGCTTGTCGGTGCGATAAATCATGCCCCATTTAAGTTGCTGACCATCGCGATTTTTATAGCCGCCGAGGTCGCGAAAATTATGCGCTTGTTCAAAGGGCAATTTGCGAAGGCTGTGGCGTTCGTGATGGGGCAACTGGCTGGGAATTGGCCGCTGCGCCGCAGTCAAGCCACGGTGTTGGGAGGCCAAGTGGAGGCTTTTTGCAATCTTGTCGTACTGACTCATTGGGCGGGTTTCTCGGCGGAGTGGGGTGACTGCCGGCTGGCGCGGTATTCGCCGGGTGTCATGCCGGTCCATTTTTTAAAGGAGCGGTGAAAAGCGCTGGGCTCATCGAAACCCAATAGTGCCGACACGGCATTGATTTTAAGCTCCGGCTGGTTGAGCCAACGCAGAGCGTGCTCCTTGCGTAGCTCGTCCTTGAATTGCTGATAGGTGGTTCCCAAATCTTTGAGCCGGCGGCGCAGGGTGCGCACAGACATATTCAGGTTTTCTGCCATTGTCACCACACTAGGGAATTCGTGGCTGAGATCATTGCCGACGATGCGCTTCATTTGTGACAGCAGAGAGCTGTCGTCATCGTCTTGCGATACCAACAGATGGTAGGGGGCATCGCGAAGGAATTTGCGCAGTGATTCCTCCGTGTGAATCAACGGGCAGTCCAGGCAGTGCTCGGCCAATAAGAAAGCGTTGTGTTCACGGCCGTAGTGAATTTCGCAGTTAAACAGGTGTTCAAAGTACTCGGGGTTGTCGGGTGCGCTGGCCTGCATGTGCACGGCAATCAACTCAAGCGGTTTACCAATAAGCCATTGGCAGAAGCGGCGCCAGATCGCCATGGTATGCGCCATGGTGTAGCGCTGGTCAATGGTGTCATCGCTTTCTGCCAGCTCCACGTCGCTGGGGAAGCGGTAAAAGGCGGTACCGTCGCCGAGGCGCTCCACCGGTCGGCGCGCCGCACTGGGAACGTCGCTCAAGGTTCTGCAAAACACGATAAATTCGGCGGCGCGGCGCAGAGCTTGTTCCAGTGTTTCACAGTGGATGATAAACAGTGACAGCATGCGAAAGCTGCCGGCCGGCGTTCGCTGACGAAGGCCCAGGCCAAAAGACTCGTCTTGCAGCAGCCACATAACGCGGCGATAAATCTGCGAGTAATACTGGGCGTCAATGGGAGAGTCCAGGTCCGCGCTGGGGGACAGCGGGTCTATCGGTAACTGTAGAGACCTGAGGAGTTCGGCACCGTTGTAGCCCTGCGCTTCGGCAACCTGCAGCATGCTGCGGGCATATTTCAGCGGCACGGGGTCTCTTTTAGCGTGGGGGTTGCTGCGCACGACGATTATCCGAGATCAGTTTTGCTGGCTAGTTTACGGTAAATCATCGGGAATTTCCCGCCAGAAGTGGCACGCGATTTCGCGGCCGTCGTGACGCTTTTCCAAACGCGGCGGCTGCGTGAGGCACTCGGGGCGTTGGTGGCGGCAGCGTCCGGCAAAGCGACAGCCCTGGGGCATTGCCATGGGGGATGGCATATCGCCGCTTAGGGCAGCTTGGGGCAGTGTCGGGCTGGCCAATTGTGGCACTGCACTGAGCAGGGCGCGGGTGTAGGGGTGGGCGGGCCGCTCGCACAGCGACCGAGCATCACCGATTTCTACCAACTCTCCGAGATACATCACCGCGATGCGGTCGCTCATGTGTTTGACAACGGAGATGTCGTGAGAAATGAACAGCATCGCCAGTGACAGCCGTTGCTGTATGTCCAATAGCAGATTCAAGATTTGCGCCTGTACTGAGACGTCGAGCGCAGAAACGGCTTCGTCGCAGATCAGCAGTTTGGGCTCCAGGGCAATGGCGCGCGCAATACCAATGCGCTGGCGCTGACCGCCGCTAAATTCATGAGGGTATTTGCCAAGTGCAGAGGGCGGTAGGCCAACGAGTTCGAGTAATTCGTTGACGCGGCGACGACGCCAACTGCTGCTGCCTAAGCGGTGGATGATCAGCGGCTCTTCAAGAATCGTTGCCACCGTGTGACGGCTGTTCAAGGACTCGAACGGGTCTTGAAATACCATCTGCATATCGCGTCGCAGCGGGCGCATTTGCGTAGCGCTGAGGCCAGTAATATCCCGGCCCTCGAACTCTACCGTGCCGGAGGTAGGGCGGTGCAGGTTAAGTAGTGCTTTACCCAGACTGCTTTTGCCACAGCCGGACTCCCCAACCAACCCTAACGTCTCACCTGGCTGCAAAGCGAAGCTAACGCCGTCCACTGCCCGTAGTAGCAGTTTTGGTTTTAGGAAGCCCTGGGACTGAGGGAAGTGCAGTGATAGGTTTTCGGCCCGTAGCAGTGCTTCAGTCATCAATTACCCTCCAGTGGTGACAGGCAATCTCTGCGCCATTGTCTCGCGGCGTAATAGCGGGCGCGCTTTGCTGGCACTGCGGCGTTGCATGGTCGCAGCGATTGGCAAAACGGCAGCCTGGCGGCATGGCGTCAATACTGGGCACTTGACCACCCAGCGCGTTTAAACGGCTCTTCGGCGCGGCAGCTTTCGCGGGTAGTGCGGCTAACAGCCCTTTCGTATAGGGATGCTTGGGTTTGGCAAAGAGCGCTGTGGCACGATTTTGCTCAACAATTTCCCCGGCATACATCACTGCCACACGGTCGGCCAGCTGGGAAACCAGCGCCAGGTCATGGGTGATAAACAGCATTGCCATATCGCGTTTTTGCTGCTGGGTTTTAAGTAGCTGGAGTATTTGCGCCTGAATGGTGACATCCAGAGCGGTGGTCGGTTCATCGGCGATAAGCAGTTTGGGCTCGCCGGCCAGTGCCATAGCAATCATCACGCGCTGGCGCATGCCGCCAGAGAGCTGGTGGGGATAGCTGGAAAGCCGCTGCTCGGCGGCGGGCATACCGACGTCTTGCAACAGCGCGATACAGCGTTCACGTCGCTGTTTTCGGTTGAGTTCAGGGCAGTGCAAGCGCAGTGTTTCGCCAATTTGTTGTGCGATAGTGTGCACCGGGTTCAGTGCGGTCATCGGGTCCTGAAAAATAACTGCGATATCGCGACTGCGCAGTGACCGGAAGGCCTGTGCGTCGCGGCAGTCGATTTCGCTGCCGCAGTAGTGAATTCGCCCGCCGGAGATCTCCGCCTGGGGCCGCGGTAGCAGGCCCATCAGCGACATGGCGGTAAGGCTCTTGCCGCAGCCTGATTCGCCGACCAGACCCAATGTTTCGCCGGGGAGAATCTGCAAGCTCAGTTGATTGACCAGCTGATGCTGCTGGCCGCCATCGTCGGTAATGCTGATGCAGAGCTTATCTGCGCGGATAACGGCTGATTCATTCATCGTTAGCTGCCCAGCGTTTGTTCACAATCATGACAGGGTCCAGGGCCTTGTTGCGGGATTTGGCCTCGTCAACCCGCTGCTGTTCATCACTGTCGATCCAGAATAGGCCGCCTGTGCTGCCCAGCGGATCGAATAGGCTGTCGGTGCTGCGAGTACCGTGAAAGTCCGGCAGTTTTAGCCAGCGCCAGAATGCTTCGCGGGTGTAAGGCACTTTAAAAGTGGGGATAAATGAGCCCTGCTCGAACACCAATTGTTCCAATTCGTGTGCCAATTTGACTCGACTGACCTTGTCTGTGGCGGCGCGATAGGCATCGATTTTTGCGTCGATTTCCGGGTTGTCGGTGTTGGTCACATTGTTTGTTTGGGGCTTGTGGGCATTGTCCGAGTGATAGAACTGCCAATAGCGTGGCGACAAGCCTCCGCCTGACCACGCCATCCAGGCGGCTTGGTGTTTGTTTTCCAGAATTTGTTTGAAGGCGGCCGAGGGGTCGAGAAGTTGCAGTGACAGCTCTATACCGGCTTTGCGCGCCTCCTGCGCCAAGATCACCAGGCGGTCGTTGTGGCCGCTGCTGTAGTAAGTTACGCGAATGCTCAGGCGCTGCCCGTCTTTTTGCCGTATACCGTCGGGACCACGCGTGTCCCAACCGGCGTCGTTTAGCAGACGGTTGGCTTTGTCTAAATCGAATTCGCGGGCGCGAATATCGGGGTTGCTGTAATCACCATAGCCTTCGTGGGCGGTTTGTAGGCGTTCGTAGTCACCGTGCAGCACGGTGTTAATCACCTTGTCGATATTAAGGGCATGAGCAATGGCATAGCGAACGTTGCGGTCGCTGAGCAGTGGGGCATCCTCGTTGAGGAACAAGCCGGAAATCGGCCTGGGAACGCTGTTATAAAATTTGATTTTACCCGCATAGCCCTGCTCAAAAATGCGCCCCTGGGCTTTTTTATGCCACAGCCGCGGCATGAGCAGGGGGAAACTATCCAGCTCGCCTTTGCGAAAGTACTGATACGCGATATTGATGTCCCGTATGAGCTTTACTCGCAAAAAATCGGGGTTGAAGCGGTGCTGGAAGTAACGCTTGTCATTCCCCCACCAATCTTGTTTTCGGCGGAACTCAATATATTTGCCCTTGCGAATGGTGTCGATAACGTAAGGGCCGGTGTTGGGCGCTATTTTCCAGTTGTAGTCGCGCACCCAGTTTTCATCCAGTTTGTGGAAATGGGCGGGTACCGGCGAAATACTGTATTCAAACAGCATTTCATCGCGGGGTTTGGCAACGCTGCCGAGAATGCCGATCGTGTGGTCGTCATACTTTACGACATCGAGGATCACGGTGTTGTAATGGTTGTTATACCACGGTGCCAATATGAATTTAGAACGCATAAATTGCAGTGCAAACAGATAGTCGTCGGCAGTAACGGGTTTACCGTCGGACCATCGAGCATCCGGGTCTAAGCGGTAATAGAGGCTATGTCCGTCGTCGCCAAACGCCCAGTGCGTGGCAAGTTCCGGGATGGGGTTAAGCGTGTTCGGGTGTATGCCGACCAGCCCAAGATGGTTGGCGCGCATATAGCTTGCAAAGCTGCCATTGGAGTCGGGGCCTACCAAACGCAGCGTGAGCGGGAAGGTTGTAATAAAGCTGCGAAAGCGGCCGCCGCGCTTGGCTTCAGGGCTGGCGAAAAAGGGGTCGCTCAGGTTGGTTTGCCAAGAGAGATTCGCGGGCAACTGTTCGGGCAGCTTGGCGTCTTCCCCGGCGTAAAGCCACAAGGGAAAAGCCGCGACGAATAACAACAGCAGTTGTGAGAGGCGTTTATTCATAGAAGCTGAATTTTCGTGGATCGTAGGCATCGCGAATCGCCTCGCCGACATAGGCAACAAGCATCAAGATTAGGGTCATGGCCACGACTACCGAGCCAACCAGCCACAGCGATTCCATGTTTTCTGTGCCCTGCTTGAGCAGTTCTCCCCAGCTGGGTGTTGGCGCGGGAAGGCCAAAGCCTAAATAATCCAGTGCGGTAAGTGCCGTGATACCCGACGCCACGGAGAAGGGAACAAAGGTGATCAGTGTCGATACGCTATTCGGCAGGATATGCCGAAAAACAATACGGCTACCCGAGGCGCCGAGGGCTCGCGCTGCCATCACATAGTCTCGGGAGACCTCCTTGTACGTCGCGGTACGCATATACCAGGTCATGGCGGTCCAGCCGAAGAACGCCATAATGAACAGCAGGGTCCAGAAACCCGGGGTGATGATGGAGGCGACAATCATAATCACATACAGGAAGGGGACATTGGACCAAATTTCGATAATGCGCTGGAAAAATAAGTCAAAGGCGCCGCCCCAGTATCCCATCATGCAGCCAATGGCGACGCCAATAGCGTAGTTAAATACCAATAGCACAAGCGAGAATAGCATCGCCGTGCGAAACCCGTAGATCAGCCTGGCGAGAACGTCGCGTCCGCTGGTGTCGGTGCCCAGATAATGCCGTGTGGTGAGCGACGGTGCGTGAGGCGGGAAATCCCCGGCTATCAGGTCATTTTCCAGCGGACCAAAAGGAATAGGGGGCATGAGCACCCAATTGCCCTCGCCGGCGTCGCGAAACTGCTTTTGTAGTTCGCGGTAATTCGGTTCGTAGTCGATATCCAGGCCAAAATCCTTGCCACTGTGTTGCGCCCCGAAGGTTGGGAAATAAAGCTCACCCTGATAACTCACCAGCAGTGGCCGATGGTTGGCAAGCAGCTCCGCGCCGAAGCTGAGGGTGGTCAATACCAGCAGCAACCAAGCGGAAATATAGCCTCGGCGGGATTGTTTGAAACGCTGCCAGCGCTTTTGGGCGACGGGGTTTCGCAGCAGAGTCATCAACGGCTCCCTCCACCAAAGCGAATGCGGGGGTCAACAATGGCCACGCAGATATCGGAAAGAATATTGCCGATAAGGTAGAGCAGGGAGGAGATCACCAAGATGCCCATCACAATGGGGTAGTCTCGCTCAATAATGGCTTCGTAGCCGAGCAGGCCAATACCGTCGATATTGAAAATGGTCTCGATCAAAAACGAGCCGCCAATCAGCAGGGAGATATTGTTGCCAAAGGAGGTGGCGACGGGAATGAGGCTATTGCGCAGCGCGTGCCGGCGAACGCTTTTTCCTAAACTCAGGCCCTTCGCCGCCGCTGTGCGCATGTAGTCTGCCGATAAATTATCCATCAAGGCGTTTTTCATCATCAGGGTTGTCACCGCAAAACTGCCCGCTAAATAGGCAATGAGCGGCAGCGCGGCGTGGTGAAAAACGTCTTTGGCCTTGGCCAACGGCGAGAGTTCCTCGAAGTTGTCGGAGACGAAGCCGCCGAGAGGAAACCAGTCGTAGTAACCGGCAAACACCGAAATCAATGCAATACCGATGACATAGCTGGGTAGCGCGTAACCCAGAAACACCACTGCTGACGACAGATTGTCAAAGCGGCTGCCGTGGTACATGCCTTTGAGCAGGCCCAAGGGGATACAGACGAGGTAGGTGAGCACCAGTGTTGTCACGCCGTAGAATACGGAGACCGGAAAGCGCTCCTTGATGATGTCCCAAACGGGGTCTTGGTAGCGAGTGGAGAGGCCCAAGTCAAAGCGCAGCACCTGTTTTAGCCAGCTGGCATAACTGCTTAGCAAGGGTTTGTCGAAGCCGTAGTAGCGTTTGAGCTCTTCAAGCTGCTCGTCTGATAGGGTACCACCGCCCTCGCTGCGGTGGAGGCTGCCTGCCTCGCCACCGAGCTGGGCCTGGGTCATCATTCGCTCTATCGGCCCGCCGGGAACAACACGGGTGATACTGAACACCAGCAGGGTGATGCCAATGAATGTAGGAATAATCAACAGGCCGCGACGAACGAAATAGCCAAGCATAGGTACTTCCAGTCAGGTGGCTGTTAACTACAGGTCGGCCCGCGTCACGTCGACGTAGAGGGTTAGCGACTGGCCGGGTTGTAAATAACTGCTGCGGCCGATTGAATTCCACTCCAGAATATCGGCAATTTTAAGCTTGAAGCGGCTCGCGATACGCGACAGCGAGTCGCCGCTGCGAACCTTATAACCCACCTTACGCACGATGCCGTCGCCCGACGATGGACCTTTTTTCCAGATCGCCAGTTTTTGCCCCGGTTTGATGAGTGCACCTTGATCCAGGCGATTCCAGCGAATGAGTTGCTTGACTGAGACCTTGTGCCGTTGAGCAATGCCGCTGAGGGTGTCGCCGCGGCGAACAATATGTTGCGACTGGTGGCGGCCGCGCTCAGCAATACCGCGGTCCAAGTTGGGGGAGGTGGTCGCCTGGCTGCTGGCCGGTATCAAGAGTTCCTGGCCCACGCGCAACATATCGCCATTGAGCTTGTTGAAACGCTTAATGCTGGCAATATCGATGTGGTGGCGCTTGGCAATGCTAATCAAGTTGTCACCCGGTGAAACTCGGTAGCGCTGCCAGGCAATGCGCTGTTCTTTGGGCAGAGCGGCCAGGCGTGTTTTAAATTTTTCGGCCTGTTTGCTCGGGATCAGAAGGTGGTGAGGGCCCTCTGGCGCTGTCACCCAGCGGTTGAAACCGGGGTTGTAGCGATACAGCTCCTCGACGCTGATATCCGCCAGTGCAGCGGCTTTGGCTAGGTCAATTTGACTGTCTATGGCCACCTTTTCAAAGCGGGGCGCGTCGGCAACGGCGGGCAAACTGATATTGTAGCGCGCGGGGTTTTGGTAAATTTTGACCAGCGCCAGCAGTTTTGGCACGTAGCGCTTGGTTTCCTTGGGGAGTTTTAGCGACCAAAAGTCTGTTGGCTTGCCCGCTTTGCGGTTGCGGCGAATGGCGCGATTCACCGTTCCCGCGCCGGCATTGTACGCCGCCAGGGTCAGCATCCAGTCGCCGTCGAAGCGCTTGTTTAAGGTGGTGAGGTAATCCAGCGCGGCGTCGGTGGCGACCAGAACATCGCGGCGACCGTCATACCACCAGTTTTGTTGAATGCCGACATATTTGGCGGTATTTGGAATAAATTGCCAGAGACCCGCAGCGCGGCCGTGGGAGTATGCGAAGGGGTCGTAGGCGCTTTCGACAAATGGCAGTAGCGCCAAGTCTATCGGCATATCGCGGGCTTCAAGCTCTTTCACGACGTGATAGATATAATTCCCAGCGCGCGCACTCATCTTGGCCATGTAGTGGGGGTGCTTGCTGTACCAGTCTTCCAGTTTATCGACTTCGCGGCGCTCGGTTAGCGGCAAGAAACTCAGCTGCGCGCTCAGGCGCGCCCAAACATCGCTGTAGCGGCGCTCACTGTCAGGGATCGGTGGCGGCAGTAATTGGTTCTCGAGTTTAGCGATATGCTCACTGCAGCCGTCTAAACAAACAGGGGCATCATTCTTGGCCTGGGGGGGCTGGCTACGATTGCTCGCACAAGCGCCGACGCTGATAAGCGCGGTGGCGAGAGTTAGCCTCAACAAGAGCTGGTAGGTCGTGTTTTTCATGAAAAATTAGCTGTTGTCTTTCCAGCTTCGAAGCGCGGCAAACACCTCTTGCTGGTTTAAGTTATCGTTGCCTTCACGCAGGCAAATGGCCTGGCGAACACCGTCTTGTGCGGTGCGAAGGAATGGGTTGGTCGCCGACTCTTCGTCAATGGTCGAGGGAAGCGTTATCTCTCCGCGCTCTCGCAAAGCCTGCACCTGCTCATAACGATTGCGCAGTGTGGCGTTATTGGGCTCTGCCTTCAAGGCGAACTGCAAATTACTTGCTGTGTATTCATGAGCGCAGTAAACCCGAGTAGAGCCAGGTAAAGACTGGAGTTTACTCAGTGAGTTCAACATTTGCGCCGGGCTACCCTCAAAAAGCCTGCCGCAGCCGCCAGCAAACAGCGTATCGCCGCAAAATAGCAGGGCAGACGCTTCGTTGTAGAAGGCCAGATGGTCCAAGGTGTGGCCGGGGACAGCCAATACACGAAAAGTTTCGCCCAGCACGCCAATGGTGTCGCGGTCTGCCAATGGGCGGTTGATGTGCGGGCAGGACGTTTCCGGGCCACAGACGTCGACGTTGGGGTGTTGCGCCAGTAGGGCCTCAACACCGCCAGTATGGTCCCAGTGGTGATGGGTGATTAGAATTGCGGTAAGCTTTAGCCGGGCATGCTTGAGGAAGTCGATGACGGGCGCTGCATCGCCGGGGTCGACGATAACAGCGTCTTCGCCAGACGAGATGCACCAGATGTAATTGTCGCTGAATGCCGCTATTGGCGTGACCGACAGCTTGCCCATAAATAAACCCTCATTTTGCGTCAGGGTATACAGTTTTCCCTTGTCAGACAAGGTATTAGCTCATGGTGACATGGGTCAAAACAGGGGTGAAATCATGGCAAGATGGCGCGCTCAGCATTCGCCTGAAGTATTGTTGCCCGCACTGCGGCAATGGTTTCGCGGGCCCGTCGGTGGCACCGTGTTACACGAAGAGCAGCGTTTGATGCACCACGCGCTCAGCGACCGAAGTACCCCCGGTCGTCAACTGTTGAATCTCAGTGTGATTCCCGAGCGTTTTAACGTTGATCCGCAGTTGTGCCAGCGCCAATTACACCTCGGCGGGCTGGGGCAGTATGGCTACAGTCAGATACTGGATGCCGTTTGTGACTTCGACCAATTGCCGCTGGCCAATGAATCGGTCGATATGGTGGTATTGCACCACCTCCTGGAGTTTGTAGAAAACCCCCATACCGTATTGCGCGAGGTCGAGCGGCTTATTGTGCCTCACGGCAAACTGGTAATATGCAGCATTAACCCATGGTCCCCGCTGGCCCTGCGAGGGCTATTGGGCAGGCTTAAACGCAGTGCAATGTGGCAGAACCACAGCTTGAGCATCAATCGCATTAATGATTGGTTGTCATTGCTCGGCTTTGAAACGGCAGACGTTAGCTATGGCTTTCACCGCCTGCCGATCAGTTCTCCCAGTTTCTTTATGAACCATCGGCCATTTTCTCCGTCCATGCCAATGGGTGGTGTTTTTGTACTGAGCGCGACAAAATACCGCGCGCCGCTAACCCCAGCGGCGGAGGTCCGTAAGCGCGCTAAAATTCTCCGGCATCCAAGCATGCTTGGGGCAACACGTGATATTAAACATGAGTAACTGAATGACTAGCGGTGACAGTAAAGTTGAAATTTTTACCGATGGTGCCTGCAAGGGTAACCCCGGTCCCGGTGGTTGGGGCGCACTGCTGCGCAGCCACGGGCAAGAAAAAACACTGTACGGCGGTGAAGCCGATACAACCAATAACCGCATGGAACTGACCGCCGCTATCGAAGCGCTCCGGGCCTTAAAGCGGCCTTGTCAGGTGGCATTAACCACTGATTCTCAGTACGTCAGAAAAGGCATCACCGAGTGGATGGCCAACTGGAAAAAGCGCAACTGGAAGACGGCTAGCAAAGCACCCGTGAAAAACGCGGATTTGTGGCGCGAGCTGGATGCTCTTAATAGCCAGCACGACATCGAGTGGCACTGGGTAAAAGGGCACTCGGGTCACAGGGAAAATGAAATTGCCGATAGCTTAGCGAATCGCGGCATTGACGAGTTGAGACGATAACGATGCGCCAGATTGTCCTCGATACAGAAACCACCGGTATTGACCCTAATGATGGCCACCGGATTATCGAAATAGGTTGTGTGGAGCTCGTTGGTCGAAAGCTGACGGGGCGGCACTTCCACCGCTATATCAACCCCGAGCGTGAAGTTGAAGCGGGGGCGATAGAGGTCCACGGTATTACCAATGAAATGCTTGCCGATAAGCCGTTGTTTTCAGCCGTGGCTGAGGAATTTCTCGATTTTGTTCGCGGCGCCGAGCTCGTCATTCACAATGCGCCGTTCGACGTTGGCTTCCTCGATATGGAGCTGGCCAGACTACCGGGCCGGCAGCCAAAGCTTGCAGAAATCTGCGGTGTGGTCGACACCTTGGTCATGGCGCGCCAGAAGCACCCCGGGCAGCGGAATAGCCTTGATGCATTGTGCCAGCGTTACTATGTAGATAATTCTCAGCGCGACCTTCACGGCGCATTGCTCGATGCTGAGATACTGGCCGATGTGTATCTAATCATGACCGGTGGCCAGACCAATCTGGCGCTTGCCGGTGAGGATAGCAACGAGGGCGGGGAAGGCGGAACCAAGGGGATTCGGCGCTTGCCAGCGGAGCGGCCTGCTTTAACGGTGGTGCGCGCCAGCGAGGATGAGCTGGCCGCTCACCTCGAGCAACTGCAGATCATTGATAAAGCCAGTGGCGGCAATTGCCTTTGGCGCAGCACTGAGGCGAGTGACGGCAGCTGATTTCGTGGCGCAGTCGCGCTTTATGCTGTTTGACGCTGTGCATAAGCAAAAATAACTGATAAAAAGACGAATAAATACCGCAGCTTAACTGTCAATTTTACAAGTGGGTTGAGCTTTGTTTGAGCCGCGCCAGGCTCGTGACAACGGGGCATTACCAGTGTTCAAGCAAGCCGCATTGCAAAATAGTATCAACAGTAGCTCCTACGCATTGGTGGGGGAGGAGCTCAGTAATACCCTGCAGCAAGCCACCAATATATTTGAAACCTTCTTGGCGGAGCGCCACGATTTGCGCCTGTTGGATGAGTGCGAGATGGCGCTTCGTCAAATAGGGGGAACCCTGCGGCTGATCGAAGTGCGTGGCGCCGCGCTTATCGCCGATGAAATGCGCTCGCTCTGCCAAGCGATTGTCAGCAATACCGCAGCCTTGCCAGATGCCCAGTTGAACGCCCTGAGCACGGCTTTTTTTGTTCTGCCGCGCTACCTAGAGTTTGTACAAAGTCGAGGCAACGAAATTCCGTTGATGGCGATTACTCACGCCAACGAGCTGCGAGAGGCTCACCGCCAATTACTGCTGCCCGATAGCTATTTCTGCACGAATGATGCCTATGTCTTTAGCCGCGACTCGGAGTTGAAGTTGCGCAGTCAGGCAATGTCCCCTGACGCCTTAGCAGAGCTGCTTAAGCGTGTTCGACAAAGTTACCAGCGGGCCTTATTGGGACTGCTGCGAGACGCGCAACCAGCAATGCAATTCACCTTAATGTCGCGTGCGCTGCGTCGTTTGTGTGGGGCGCTGCCGGCGGGACGGAATCAGCGATTTTGGCTGCTGGCCAGCGCGGTCATAGAGGCCTTTGCCCAGGGTGGCTTGGAACTGAACCCCCGGAGAAAACGCCTGCTAACCGGCTTGGATGGCGCTCTGCGGCGACTGGGTTCAGATAAGGCTGGGGACGAAATCCTGGAACAAGAGCTGTTATTCCTGCTTCGATTGTCGTCCTGGCAGGAGGGGTTTAACGGCAAATTATTACAGGCTATTGGTACTCGCCCCTTCGATATTAATGATGTAGAAATCCAACGCCTGCGCACGCAGATGCTGGGCTTAAGCTACGACACGGTCTCCTCCGTGCTCAACGAGCTCCGGACAGAGCTGCGTCATGCCAAAGATATTCTCGAGTTACTGGCACAACACGGCCGTAGTGACGACGAAGAAATTCGCCCGCTCAGCGAATTGCTGCAGCAGGGCGCCGATGTGCTGCTAGTGCTCAACCTGCCATCACTCTCTGAAGTATTGGGGCGCTATGCCGGCGTGTTGCTGGATCTCATCGGCACTGACCTCAGCAATGCCAGAGCGGTACTTGAAGAGTTGGCGGAAACACTGCTGTTTATCGAAAGTAGCCTGGCTCAGATCGACCGACGCAAGCTCAACTACGATGAGCTAAATGCGCTTAGCATTGATAAGCGCGATAGCATCAGTGCCGACAACCAGGTGAGCGAGGCCACGGCAATCGTGATTGAAGAGGCGAAAAGCGCCATTGGCATGATTAAGCGCGCCATCGCTTCCTATATCGACTCTGGCTTTGATAGCACACATATTGCAAACGTGCCGAGTAGTTTGAGCTCGGTGCGGGGCGCTTTCGATATTTTGAAAATGCGCCGCTTGGCGGCGGTCACCGGGTCAGCAACTCGTTTCGTTAAGGCCTTTATGGGACGCGAAAGCAGCGATGCACAGGGCGATGCGCAAGCACTAGAGACGCTTGCCGATGCGATGATCAGCGTCGAGTATTATCTCGGCGAATTGGAATCGCGCCATATCCCCGACGAGAAAATTTTGCTTATTGCAGAAGACTCATTAAAACAATTGGGCTTTCCGGTAGAGATGGCGCAGGACACGGGAAATGCCGCTTCCTGATCTCTCTACGCTGTTACTGTTAATCTGCGCCAGCAGCCTTCTAATTTGCGTCGTTCTGTTGCTTTCGCTGCGCCGCCGCCCGCTGTCTTGCGGGATTTTACTCCTCGCATTTGCGCCGATGACGGCTACGACTGTCCTGGTCAGCCAAGACCTAATCAGTTATCGCAATTTGGCAGAGGAGCAGCGCATAGCCACCGTATTCGTTGCGCAGTCCAGCGAGAATAGTTTTGCGCTGCGCCTGGATATCGACGGTAATCCCATGCCATTTCACTTCCCCGTGCGCGGCGATGAATGGCGGCTTGAGGGTAGGGTGCTGCGTTGGGATGCTGCGCTGGCAAAGCTGGGTTTGAATAACCTGGTTCGCCTTGAGCGCCTGAGCGGTCGCTATCAACACCCCGAGCGCGAAGCGAATAGCCAGCGAACGGTGCACCCGCTACCCAGCGGTGAATGGCTCGATAGTTGGCCAATGCTCAGTAACTACGCGTTTATTTGGCGTTGGGTGGATGTCGACTACGGCAACGGCGTTTATGCTCCCTTGCAGGACGGCGCAGTCTTTGATGTTTTCCTCGGCCGCAGCGGCATGTTTATTCGGCCCAAAAACCCAATTGCTATCAAGGCGTTGCGTAACTGGTCAACTTGACTGTTGATCGGCCCCGTACCACTATGACGAACCTTTTCTAACTGACTTGGAGCCCGTTTTTGGACTTTCTAGTGGATTACAGTCTGTTTCTCGCGAAAGCGGTTACGGCATTGGTATTTATTGTTTTATTGCTCACCGTTATTACCTCGTTTAGCCAGCGCAGCAAGCGCGAGGGTGAAGACGGCCATGTTGAAGTCAGCCGTCTGCACGAGCGTTTTGAAGACTGGCAAGACACCATGAACTATGGCTTGCTCAGCGAAGAAAAGTACAAAAAACTGCGCAAGGATAAGAAAAAGCAAGACAAGGCCGAGCGCAAAGCCAAGCAGGAAAAAACGAAAAAGCGGCTATTTGTTCTCGACTTCGACGGCGATATTCGCGCCTCTGCAGTGGAGTCATTACGCCACGAAATCAGCGCAATACTCACCGTTGCCAATGACCAGGACGAAGTGCTGCTGCGCCTGGAAAGCCCTGGCGGCATGGTGCATAGCTACGGCCTGGCTTCATCGCAACTGCAGCGACTGCGCGACAAGGGGATTCCCCTCACCATCGCCATCGACAGGGTTGCCGCCAGCGGTGGCTATATGATGGCGTGTATCGGCAATCAATTGCTTGCGGCACCCTTTGCCGTCATTGGTTCAATCGGCGTCGTGGCGCAAATGCCCAACTTCCACCGCTTGCTGAAAAAGCACGATGTCGATGTTGAATTGCACACCGCTGGCGAGTTCAAGCGCACCCTCACTATGGTTGGCGAAAACACGGATGAAGGGCGGAAAAAATTTATTGAAGAGCTTGAGGAAACCCACCAGCTGTTCAAAGAGTTTGTCAGTGAGAACCGGCCGTCATTGGATATTGAATCCATTGCCACTGGCGAGGTGTGGTATGGCCGCCGCGCACTGGACAAAGGTCTAATTGACGGTATTTCCACCAGCGATGACTATCTGCTGAGCAAACGTGAAGACACCGATATTTATGCGGTGCACTTTAAGCAAAAGCGCAGCTTACCCGAGCGCCTTGGCTTCGCTGCTGAAACGGCGATAGACAGAGGCTTTTGGGGAGTCGTTGAAAAAATTCGCAACAGCCGCTTTGTCGGCTAAATCGGGGGAAATAATGACATTTAAAGCCGTACAGGTCAGAGAAGAGCAGGACGCCTATCAGTGCAGCGTTGTCGACAAAGACGACTTTGCTCAGCCCAGTAATGGCGAAGTGCGCGTAGCGGTAGAATACTCGTCGCTCAACTATAAAGATGCACTGTCTGCCGCGGGCAACAAAGGGGTAACCCGCAACTACCCGCACACCCCGGGCATCGATGCCGCGGGCACAGTGCTGGCCTCGTCCAGCGACAATTGGAAGGCGGGTGACCGCGTTATCGTGACGGGCTATGACCTGGGAATGAACACCGACGGCGGCCTGGCAGAACAAATTCAAGTGCCCGGTGAATGGTTACTGGCCGCCCCGGATGGCTTGGACAGTGCAGAGGCGATGGCACTCGGCACCGCTGGATTGACGGCCGGCCTATGCGTGGAGAAGCTCCAGCGCCAATTGGGCGAGCTGAGCGGTCTTAAAATTGCCGTAACGGGTGCCAGTGGTGGTGTTGGTAGTGTTGCCATTGCATTGCTTAATCAACTGGGTGCGGAGGTCACCGCGATCAGTGGCAAGACGCAACAATATGACTTTTTACAGGGCATTGGCGCTCAACATTGTGTGGCGCCGTCGATGCTGGCAGAGTTCGATAAAAAACCAATGGCGAAGCCATTGTTTGATGCGGCAATTGACACGCTCGGCGGCGATCCACTGGCAAACCTGTTAAAAATTATTCAGCCCGAGGGTGCCGTCGCTTGTTGTGGACTGGCTGCCGGGGTGAATATCAACAGCAGCGTTTTCCCATTTATTCTGCGCGGTGTATGCTTACTGGGTGTCGATTCAGTAGAAATTAGTCAGCAACGGAAAGCTGATATATGGCAGCGTTTTGCCGAGCAGTGGAAGCTCGATGACGCGGCGTGGTCTGCTCTGCTAACTGAAATAACCCTCGACGAAGTGCCTGATTATTTGGCGCGCTTCCTTGAGGTATCAGTGAGCGGGAGAATTAGAGTAAAGCTATAAATGCACCTTCGCCTCCGTATGGCAAACCCAGGCCCCGGCACTAGCCGGGGTATTACCCGTCGCGAAATCCTCTTTGTCTTGCTGATCGCCTCAGCACTAACGATATATGTAAGCAGCCTTGTTAAGCAGCGTGTCGATGAGGCTTTGCATGAACAAGCGGAAATTGATCTAGAGCGAATTACCCGGGCGCTGCATCAATATAAGCTTGATAATTTGCGTTACCCAAGCCCTGACCAAGGGCTATACGCGCTGTTGGAAAGTCCTGTCTTAGAGCCTCTCAGCCCGCGTTGGGCCGGTCCCTATTTAAGTCGCAGTAGCCTGATTCGCGACCCATGGAAGCGCGATTATATCTATCACAGCTCCGACGCGCCGCCATCCTTCAGCGTGAAAACCTTAGGTGCTGATGGCGTCGAAGGAGGCAGTGGTGAGAACCGGGATTTGCTCGTTGTTTTTGAAAGTGACAGCGACTACTGAGCTCGGCGCCTGGCGAAGCCGTCACTGGCCGATGGCGCTGCCTTGGTGTTGGTGGGCGACGAAGCATTGGGCGAGACGCTGGGTAAAGCGCCACGCGCGCGTATCTGCGCCGTCGCCAGTGTTTGCGACGATCCATTAACTGTCATCTCAGGTTGCTGCGCCGCCACGCAAAAGCTTATGCAGGAGCAGGCGTTAACCGCCGACGACATCGACCTGTTCGAACTGCATGAAGCCTTTGCCGCCACGGTGGTCAAATGCCAGCGCGACCTCGGTATCAGCGAAGACAAGCTTAACGTGGGTGTGTTGACATATTAAGCACAAGACTTTCATAGAATTAGTAACATACTGATTTAATTGAAATAGTTATATAGGATAAGCTGACGTTTTACAACTTCGACGCGTTTTAATGAATATAAGTCGGCAGGGTTCGAAGATTGACCCTTTTGCAACTCAAGGGTTTACTGTAAGAAGTTTAGAAGATAGATTGTCTTGAATGATTGAACTGTCCTTGCCAAGAATTGACCGCCGCATTGCGCTGGTGGTTGCCCTCCTGCTGAGCCTCGCGGTTCAGGCGCAGGGTGTGTTCGCCTGTCAGCTCGATGAGAGCATGAGCGGGGCGATGGAGCATTGCTGTTGTGACGGTGATGCGATGGACTCCATGCCATCGACGCAGGGCGGCTGCTGCGACTTTGGTGTTCAGTTGCAGCTCACGGGCAGTGATCCAGAAGATCAGCACGATGTGTTGTTTCTGGACATACAGCCGCTACTTAAATTACCTCCTACCGCAGCTTCCTTCGATTTTTATCCGTCGGTTGCTCCAACCGCTGTAACAGCCTCATATTACATTGACCACGCGCTCGCTCGAACGGGACGCGCGACCTACCTCTCTACACTCCGCCTTCGCATTTAAACCCTTCTCGCCACAGGGCTGCACTTTCGCAGCCAGGATGTTTGCGCGTGCGTCTAACGCGCTGATTGATGCAATGGGTGAGAAAAATGAAACTGAAACTATATTATTGCTGGCTGCTAGTCGGGCTTGCCAGCATTGCGCCGAATCTGCATGCGAACGAGCCCTCAGGGTCTGAGTGCACACGATCTGCACCAGTCAATGAGCGCGAACTGGTTTCGCTGGCGCTGACCTGTGCGCCTCTTATTCAGGCGCAGCAAAGCCGCCTGAATGCCCACAGTCAAAGTGTGAAGGCAGCCGGGCGTTTTGCCGAGCCTCGGCTGAGCTTCGGTATAGCGCCAGAAACGTATTCCTCTGACCAGGTTGATGAAGGCTATCAGATAGAACTGTCGCAGGCGCTGCCCTGGCCGGGGGAACGTGCGCTCGATAGCTCGCTGGCAAAGGCTCGTATTCACAAAGGCCACGCAGAACTTGATCGGGAGCGAATCCACATTGCCCTGCGAGTACGGCAGGCCTATGCCCAGTGGCTGCATTCCCACACCACGCTGGCGCTGAGCAATGAGCATGTTGCGGTGCTCGAGCAAATTGTCGAGCAGCTGCGGGCCGGGTATCGCAGCGGCAGCACCGCTCGTTCAGCCCTGCTCCGGGCCCAGCAACAGCTGCTGAGTCTGAAACAGGATGCTGCAGACCTGCGCAAGCTAACGCTACGCAATGAAATTATGCTCGCGTCTGCGACCGGCGTGGCTAGCGCTGTCGAAGAGACTGGCACCGGTTGGGCGCTATTGAATCCTGAGCCGCGCTATCTGAAAGCCAGCCTCACCCGGCTGGAACAACACCCCGCGATAGAAACCCTGCGCGCAAACCAGTCAGAAGTTTCCGATCGTCTGGCCCTGCAAAGGAAAGATCGCTTGCCGGATGTAGCTCTGATGGCCCGCTACAACACCCTGTGGGACAACGAAGACAAGCGCTGGACGGTCGGTGTCGGGATGAACCTGCCGCTGGACTTTGGCAAACGCAGGGCTCGCGAAGACAGCCTCACCGCACAGGCGAATGCGCTGAGGTGGCAACAGCGGGATAGCCTGTTGCAGCTTGAAAGCACACTGCAGCGCAGCTTCTTGAGTTGGCAGGAGCATTTTGAGCGGGGGGCGCTGTATGAAAAAGAACTGCTGCCTATGGCCAGTGAGCAACTGGAAGCAAGCCTGGCGGACTTTCGCACCGGCGCGATTGATTTTCAAAGCCTGCTGATTGCCCAGCAGGAAAATCTGGAAACCCGCAAACGTCATCACGCCGCGCAACGCGATCTGCGTTTGAGCCGCGCCGAATTTATTGCGGCCGCCGGGCTGGTGTTTCTTGAAGACCTGCAGGGTGAGGAAGTTGCAACCAAGGAGCTGACGCAATGAAACCGATTTATCTGACGTTCTTTTGGGTGCTTTTGTTGGTGTTGGCGGGCTGCGATTTAAAGGGTGGCAACGAAACGGGTGCGGTTTCCGCGACCGAGGTCATTCAAGCCGGCGAGTTGCAAGTGCAGGTTGGCCTGCAACACGATCCGCCAACAGTCGGTGAAAACACACTGCTTATTCACGTGAAGGATCAGCAGGGCAAGGCGTTGAACGATGCCACGGTGCGGGCCGTGGCGGAAATGCCCGCCATGGGCAGTATGCCGGCAATGCGCAGCGCGGCTAATATGCAGGCCGCAGGCGAAGGGCGCTATAAAGGCACTTTTGATCTGCCGATGAAAGGTGAATGGCCGCTGGCGGTGGATATCGCCTGGGAGGATGAAAGCGGTCAGAACCAGCATGTCGACCTGGTGTTTGATATGGCGACCGGTCGCGAGGGGCTGGCCCTGGTCAGCGCTCCGGCGGCCGGAGAAATTGCCTATCACACCTGTTCCATGCACCCCTCGGTGAAATCTACCACGCCCGGAACCTGCCCGATCTGCGGTATGGATCTGGTGCCGGTGACACGTGAGGAGCAGCGCAGCGTCACCATTCGGGTGGATGAAGACCGCCGCCAGAGCGTTGGCATAAAAATCGGTGAGGTGGTGCACAAGCCCTTTCACTTTCCTTTGCGATTGCAGGGGAAAATCGCATTTGATCAGAGCCGGGTAAAGGCGATCAATCTGCAATACGGTGGCTGGGTGAGCAAGGTACGCGCCCTGGAGCCGGGGCAGCGCTTCAACCAAGGCGAAGCACTTTTTTCCCTTTACAGCCCGGAGCTGTTTGCCTTGCAGGAAGCGCACTATCAAAGCTACAGGCGCAACCCAACAGCAAATAGTCCGACCTTGCAGGCGTCCCGCGAACGCCTGCGGCTGGCGGGATTGCTGGCGGAGCAGATTCAAACCATAGAGCGCAAGGGCGCCCAATCGCACATTTCGATACTGGCGCCGCAGCCGCTGGTGATCGTCAGCAGTCAATTAACTGAAGGCGCCGCCGTGCAGCGCGGTCAAAGCGTTCTACAAACAGCATCCATTGATCAAGTCTGGGTGGAAGCCTACGCCTATGAGCGAGATATTCCGCTGTTGCAGGAGGGAATGTCTGCGCGGGTAAAGCCGCCGAATAGCGGTGTAGAGAAAGAAACCAGCGTAGACCTGATCAGCCCCTTTGTCAGCGGTGCAACGCGCAGCGCGCGGGTGAGGCTAAGCCTGCAAAACTCCGATGAAACCTTTATGCCCGGGCAGTTCGCCGACGTGTGGTTATACAAACGCCTGGGTGAGCAATTGCTGGTGCCACTGGACGCGGTGGTGGTGGCCGGGGACAGACGCATAGTGTTCAAGGATCTCGGCGAAGGGAAACTGCAGCCGGTAAAAGTGGAAACCGGCTATAACGATGGTCAGCATATTGTTATCCGTAAAGGTTTGAAGGAAGGCGACCGTATTGTCACTTCGGGTGTGTTTCTTATCGCCGCTGAAAGCAAGCTGAAGCTGGGGAGCGATGCATGGTGACCAGTCCGATAGCCCGTCTTATTCGCTTCTGCGCAGAACACGCTGGCCTGACCATCCTGCTGGTCGCCTTTGCGGCGGTTTTTGGTTGGCGCAGTTTGTCCCAAACCCCGCTGGACGCCATACCTGATCTGTCAGATGTGCAGGTCATTATCCAGACCGACTGGTCAGGGCGTAGCCCGGATCTGGTGGAAGACCAGATCACCTATCCTCTGACCAGCGCATTGTTATCCGTCCCCGGTGTACAGTCGGTGCGTGGCCAGAGCTTTTTTGGCAGCAGTTTTGTCTATGTCATATTTGAAGATGGCACCGACATCTACTGGGCCCGCTCCCGGGTACTGGAATACCTGAGCAGTCTGGGTAGCGAACTGCCGGACGGCGTTCAACCCACGCTTGGGCCCGATGCCTCCGGCGTTGGTTGGGTGTATCAGTACGCCCTGGTAGATCGCAGTGGCCAGCACAGCCTCGCGGACCTGCGCAGTTTTCAGGAATTTAAATTGCGCTATTGGCTCAGCAGTCTTGATGGTGTTGCTGAAGTCGCGACCGTGGGCGGCTTTCTCAAGGAGTACCAGATTCACCTGGATCCGCACCGCCTTGCGGCCGCCAATATCAGTCTGCAAAAAGTGGCTGATGCAGTGCGTCAATCCAATCAGGATGCGGGCGGGCGTGTGCTGGAAATTGCCGGGCACGAGCACTTTATTCGCGGGCGGGGTTATCTAAAAAGTCGGGAGGATCTTGAGAACGTCGTTATAGGCCTCGATAACAAACAGGTGCCGATATTACTCAAGCAGGTAGCCGACATCACGCTCGGGCCTGCCATGCAGCGTGGCCTGGCTGAACTGGATGGCGAGGGGCAGGTGGTCGGCGGCATTGTGGTAATGCGCTACGGTGAAAACGCTTTGGCGGTTATCGATCGGGTTAAAGCGCGTCTGGCGGAGCTGGAATCGTCGCTGCCCGAGGGCATGGAAATTGTGACCACCTACGACCGCTCAACGCTAATCCGACGCGCCATTGATACCCTGAAGTTCACCCTGCTGGAAGAAATGGTGGTGGTATCGCTGGTGATCATCGCCTTTTTGCTGCATGTGCGCTCCGCACTGGTGGCGTGTATCACGCTGCCGATTGCCATCCTGCTGGCCTTTATCCCGATGGCCGCGCAAGGGCTAACGGCCAATATCATGTCGCTCGGGGGTATCGCCGTTGCGATTGGCGCCATGGTGGACGCCGCGGTGGTGATGATGGATAACGTGCACCGAAAACTGCGCGATGCGGATAGCGAAACAGATCGGAAAGAATTATTGATTGGCGCCTTGCAGGATGTAGGCCCGAGCATTTTCTTTTCGCTGCTTATCATCACCGTATCCTTTTTACCGGTATTCAGCCTGCAGGCCACCGAAGGCCGATTGTTTCAACCCCTGGCATTTACCAAAACCTACAGCATGGCCTTTGCAGCAATTCTATCAGTCACTTTGATACCAGCCTTGGCAGTTGTATTGCTGAGGGGTGATAAACCCTTGCGGGAAAACACCGTTGAAGTTCGCCTGCGAAGAGCGCTTACGCCGCTGATCGGAATCGCTGTGCGTCATGGGCGAATCACCATCGCCGTGGCCGTTATAGCCCTGCTGGCTACCGTGCCTGTGGCACGACAATTGGGCAACGAATTTATGCCACCGCTCAATGAAGGCAGCATTTTGTATATGCCCACAGCGTTGCCGGGTATGTCGATCAGTGAAGCGGGGCGGGTCTTGCAGAGCATGGACAAGGCCTTGGCGAGTTTTCCGGAAGTCGAGCGGGTGTTTGGCAAGATCGGCCGATCCGATAGCGCTACCGATCCGGCGCCTTTGTCGATGGTGGAGACGGTGGTCACCCTCAAGCCAAAGTCCGAGTGGCGCCCCGGACTGACCTGGGATGGACTGATCGCTGAGATGGACGAAAAGCTGCGCTACCCCGGCATGCCAAACATCTGGTGGATGCCCATTCAAACCCGCACCGAAATGCTCGCCACCGGTATTCGCAGCACCCTGGGCATCAAGGTATTCGGTGACGATCTGGCAACCATTGAAGAACAAGCCACGGCGATAGAGAAAGCATTGCAGGAGGATGCCCGAACCGCCGCCAATACCCGCAGTGCCTTCGCCGAACGGCTGACCGGCGGCTACTTTCTCGATTTTGATATCGACCGCATGGCCGCCGCACGCTACGGCCTGACGGTGCAGGACATACAGAACACGCTGACCCTCGCGGCCGGCGGAATGCCGCTGACAGAGACCGTAGAAGGGCGCGAGCGCTACGCCGTGAATATGCGCTACGCGCGGGACTATCGCCAGAACCTGAATGAACTTGAGCGGCTGCTTGTTGCAACACCCGGTGGGCAACAGGTGCCGATCAGTGAAGTGGCTGAACTGCGTTTTCGCACCGGGGCTCCGATGATTCGCAATGAAAATGGCCAGCTGGTGGGGCTGGTTTTCGTCGATGTGCAACCGGGTATCGGGGTGGCAGATTATGTACAAGATGCCAAAGCCGTGGTGGCAGACCGGGTTGCTTTGCCGGCGGGATATGCACTGGAGTGGGCAGGGCAGTACAAGTACTTCGAGCGCGCCAAGGCGCGACTGCAGTGGATGGTGCCTGCCACACTGGCCATCGTTTTGCTGCTTCTTTACCTGCACCGGTCGAGTTTCAAGGACGCTCTGTTTGTGCTGAGCGCGGTTCCCTTCGGTCTCACCGGGGCCTTCTGGCTTCTGTTCATGCTCGATTACAAACTGAGTGTCGCGGTTTGGGTGGGCATTATTGCCATGGCGGGTTTGGCTGCGGAGCTTGGGTTGTTGATGTTGCATTACCTCGATAGGGGCGAAGTAAAGCAGAGCAATCAAAACATTGTGGAATCTGCTTCTTTGCGGATTCGCCCGATGTTGATGACAGGCCTTACTTTGCTGTTTTCGCTCATACCCGTGATGGTGAGCGACGGCACAGGTGCCGATGTTATGAAGCGTATCGCCGCGCCAATGGTCGGGGGGACGTTAACGTCGTTGCTAACCGTAATGCTGGTATTTCCCGCACTGTATGTGCTGTGCTATCGGGAGAAATTTTGACTATGAAGCGGCTACAGGGTTTACCGTGGGTCAGGGTTACACGCGGGTATCACTATGATCTTTACCAGGGTATTTGAAAAGTTGGGCAATCTGGGTGTGGTTGTCAGTGCCTTGGGTTGCGCGGGCTGTTTTCCGGCATTGGGCGCGCTGGGTGCGACATTGGGGCTGGGTTTTCTCTCCCAGTACGAAGGCCTTTTTATCAATACACTGCTGCCGCTCTTTGCGCTGGTTGTGCTGTTATTGAACGCCTTTAACTGGACGCGACACCGTGTATTCTGGCGGGGCTTGCGGTCAGTGTTGCCGCCGATCGCCATTCTGTTGGTGCTGTATCCCCTGTGGGCCTATGCCTGGAGTACAAAACTTTTCTACGCGGCGCTGGTCGCAATGTTTGCCTTGTCCGTCTTTGATTTGTTGAAATCTGCGGGGGCGATTCAATGTCGAACGTAGAGCTGAAAACCGTATTAACGTGCCCGGAGTGCGGCGAAGCCTCGCCGGAAACCATGCCGGTTGATGCCTGCCAATGGTTTTACGAGTGCCGGCACTGCAGCGCAGTTTTGAAACCATTATCCGGCGACTGCTGCGTTTACTGTTCCTACAGCAGCGTGCCCTGTCCGCCGATGCAAACGGGCGGCGGATGCTGTGATCTTGAAGCCGATAGATAAACTGCCTGAATGGAGGCAATGCATTAAATAATCCGTTTCTAGTTGACTCTGAAGTAGGGTACAGGGTTTCAGATAGGGCTAATCCTTGTGAGCCTGGTAGACTATCATTTCCAGCTTGATAGCCGGTTTCCTGGCACCTTGGCCCTATAACTACTGGCGCGGCAAGGCCTGCCATTAACCTTATAGAGGGTTTAGATGATCAGAAGGATGGTGATAGAATTCCGTTCATGAACATGCAACGTGTAGCCATTATGGTCATACTGATCTTCCTGGGACAGCAGGCGGGTTCGGTGTGGGCTGGCGCGATGTTCAATGGCCATTCCAATGGCCTTCCTTCTGTCGCGCCAGTGGCAGACGACGCGATGGCCGGGCATTGCGACAGCACCGAGCAGGCTCACCACGCCGATGTAAGGGAGTCCGTTGCCGAGTCAGAAGCAGAAGACTGTTGCAACCTGGAGTGTGAATGCTGCGTCGGGCATTGCCAATCCACGCTCGCCCTCATTCCTCTGAGCATTGACGTCTACTCCTCAAACCACAGCCGTTTTCAGGCTGCCTCTCAATCAACTCGCACCACTAATCAGAGTCACTTCCGCCCACCGATTTTTGCCTGACACAGGGTTAGTCCGTCTGTGCTAAGCGTTATTAATCACGCGCAGTGTGTTGTGTCATGACCGCCTTCGTTGTTATGACAGGTAAAAAGAGGAAATTATCGTGAATCTGGAAAATTTTTCGTCCCTTTCCCGTCGTCGTTTTGTCACTGGCGCGGCGGCTGGCGCCGCGCTTGCGGGGTTCGGTTTGCCCCTTAGAGCCGCAGAGGCCAATCCCCGACCTCGAGTGCTTACAGGCAATAACTTCGATCTTTCTATTGGCTACCAGTCAGTCAACTTTACCGGTGCCGAGCGTACCGCTACCACGGTAAACGGAAGCCTGCCTGCCCCCATTTTGCGCTGGAAGGAGGGGGAGCGGGTCCGATTGAATGTAACGAACCACCTGGCCCACGACAGCTCCATTCACTGGCACGGCATCATTTTGCCGACGGATATGGACGGGGTGCCGGGCTTGAGTTTTGCCGGTATAAAGCCGGGGGAAACCTATCACTACGAATTTGATGTCAATCAAAGCGGCACCTACTGGTATCACTCCCATTCAGGGTTTCAAGAACAAACCGGTCTGTACGGCGCCATCGTGATTGATCCGAAAGAGCCTGATCCCGTGGTGTGTGATCGGGATTACGTGGTGCTCCTGTCGGACTGGTCAGACGACAACCCCCACGATATCTACGCCAAACTGAAAAAGATGAGTCACTACTACAATTTTCAGGAGCGCACAGCGGGCGACCTGTGGCGAGATATTAAAGAGAAGGGGCTGGCGCAGACCTGGAACGAGCGCAAAATGTGGAACACCATGCGCATGAGCCAGACCGACATCGCTGATGTCACTGGTTACACCTATACCTTCCTGATGAATGGCATCACACCCGATAGCGGCTGGACCGGCTTATTCAAACGCGGTGAAAAAGTGCGCCTGCGTTTTATCAATGGCGCTGCAATGACCATTTTCGATATTCGTATTCCCGGTTTGAAAATGACCGTGGTTGCGACAGACGGCCAGAATATCGAGCCGGTCAGCGTCGACGAATTTCGTATCGGTGTTGCGGAAACCTACGACGTTGTGGTCGAACCGAGTGACGACAGCGCCTATACAATCTTCGCCCAGACCATTGATCGTTCTGGCTATGCTCGCGGTACGCTCACACCAGATCCCGCGTGGACAGCCGAAGTGCCCGACATGGATTACACCCCGGTGCTCAGCCACGCCGATATGGGGATGGCGGCAATGGGTGGCATGGATCATGGCGGCCATGATATGGGCAGCATGAAGGGCATGAAGCATGATATGTCCGCAATGGGTGACAAGCGCATGGATCACAGCATGCACAAGATGCATGGCATGCAGGGGATGGATCACAGTCAGCACCGTATGCAATCCATTGCCAGTGCAGGCGAGGGCAGCAATAGCCCCATAAAGCATGATTCGACTGAATACGGGCCACATGTCGATATGCTTGCGCCCGCACCGCAGAATGGCTTGAACGACCCCGGGGTGGGTTTACGTGATCACCAAGAGCGTTACGGCAGAAAGGTGCTCACCTACGGGGATATTAAAAACCTCTATCCAACGCTCGACAAGCGAGACCCCGAGCGCGAAATTCAGCTCCATCTGACCGGCAATATGAGTCGCTATATGTGGTCCGTTGACGGCATCAAGTTTGCCGATGCCGAGCCGCTACGGCTGACCTACGGCGAGCGGGTACGCATTACCCTCGTTAACGACACCATGATGACTCACCCCATTCACCTGCACGGTATGTGGAGTGAACTGGAAACCGGTGACGCCGCTTATATTCCGCGAAAACACACGGTGATTGTTCAGCCGGGTTCCTCCATCAGTTACCTGGTAACAGCCGATGCCTTGGGTCGCTGGGCCTACCACTGTCATTTGCTTTATCACATGCCGGGCATGATGCGGGAAGTGCGGGTGGAAAAAGGAGGTCGCGCATGAAAACTTTAACGTACAACCGTATCTGGCTCTGTATCGCGGGAGCCTTCGCACTTACTGGTCCTGCAGCCCTCGCCGGCGGTAAAGATGACCCCTTTCTGATTATGGGCAAGCTGGATCAATTCGAGGTGCGTGATACTGAAGGCGACGATCCGCTGGTGTTGGAAGGCTCGCTATGGGCCGGCTACGATCTGAACAAGTTCTGGCTCAAAGCAGAAGTCGAGCGTGTGGATAACGAGAGCGAAGAGCTGGAGCTTCAGGCCTTATACAGCCGTGCCGTTTCCGCTTTTTGGGATGTTCAGGTGGGTATTCGCAAGGATTTTAAACCTGAGCCCGACCGGGAGTGGGGCGTCATCGGTCTCCAGGGGCTGGCCCCCTATCTCTTCGAGGTAGACGCAGCTCTTTTTGTCGGCGGTTCAGGGCGTACTGCTTTGAGGCTAGAAGCAGAATACGAATTTATGTTCACCCAGCGCCTGATCATGAGCCCGGAAGTAGAGCTTAACGCATACGGCCACAATGATCGTAATATCGGTGTGGGTTCCGGTCTGGCTGATATCCAAGCGGGCTTGAGATTGCGCTATGAAATCCGTCGTGAGTTTGCGCCTTACCTCGGTGTCAACTGGAGCAAGAAGTACGGCAACACCGCAGATTTTGCAGCAGCGCACAGTGAAGATATTGAAGATACACAATTTGTGCTGGGCATTCGTGCCTGGTACTAAAGGAGAGAATGTATGTTAATCCGAATAGTGCCTACCCTGGCTCTGGCTTTGCTTTTTAGCACAACGACGAGCGCCCACAGCCCCGACAAGGTTCGCAAACAGGCAAAAAAGCCGCAATGTGAAGCCTTTTTAAAAAAACCAAAAGAAGAGATGGATGCCAGCGACCCGGTAACGCGCGCCATGATGAAAAAATGTGAGGTCGAGCAACAAGATCAAACTGAGAGCAAGGGAAACGCGGCCTTGGAAAACGACGAGCACCATCACTAACCCTGGCATGGTGCCGCGATTTCTGTAATCCATTGCAGCTGATCTCGGCGCCATCTTTCAACCGGCTGAATCGAGGTTTTCTTCATGAAGGCAATTAAAATAACGCTCGGCTTGATACTTTTGCTAATTGCGACTGGAGTCGGGTTCCTGTACTCAGGGCTCTACCCCATGGGCGCAGATGACCGTCATTGGGGTGTTAGCTACTGGGCTTTGGAGACGCTTCGCGAAAGATCTATAAAACGTGCATCGGAGAATATTAGCGTCCCTGACCTTGGAGACTCTGACTTGTTGCTAAGTGGCGGTGCCGACTACAACGACATGTGTGCAGGGTGCCACCTGCAACCGGGTGTTTCGTCAACCGACTTGAGTTTGGGTTTGTACCCGGCGCCGCCGGATCTGACGGCTTCTGCAGACAAACACGATCATGCCCATCCGTTTGGTGAGCACGACTGGGATGCTGCCTTACGTCGTCAGTTTTGGATAATCAAACATGGCATCAAGGCATCGGGTATGCCCGCTTGGGGTGAAACACACACCGATGAGCGTATCTGGGCGATGGTTGCCTTTATTCAGAAGCTACCCGAGCTCAATGAAATGCAATATCAAATTCTTACCGCGCGAGGAGAATCTGATCAGGGAGGGCATCACTAAGTCATGGGCGCGGCGCACTGGCACGGGGAAGCCGCCCTGGCTCCCGGAATTGGTCTTTTCCGAGGCCACTCTGGCGACAACCGGGCCCATCGCCACTGGGCCCACCAGATAAGCTTGGCACTCGATGGAACTATAGAATTCAACGTAAACGATATCGAATACTGTGGGGCCGGGTTTCTGATACCGGCTGGTGTCAAGCATCGGCAGCTTGAAGCCAATGTGTTCTCTGTTTATGTTGACCCCACCAGCTCCTTTTTGGATGGGCTGAACATTTCTTTGTCACATTCGGCTGCGATACATGCTTTGTCTGACGCCAGCATTCAAAAGCTTGTCTCTCTTTTTCCAGCTGATTGTGCTTTGTCTGAATGCCTTGCTCTATTTTTTAAAGCTTTTGAAACTGAAAGCTCGCGCCAGCAAGCTGACCCCAAACTGACTCTGGTATTGGCGGAACTGAAAAAGGCCATAGACGATAATGTGATAATCGACCGTGAGCAGCTGGCCCGCATTTGCCATCTATCTCCCAGTCGCTTTTCGCACTGGTTTAGCCAGGAAACAGGGATGCCTCTTCGCAGCTATCGAAAATGGCTCCGGCTTATAAAGGCTCTGGAAACTGCCGTTTTAACAGGCAGCCTGAATCGAGCGGGCGTTGATGCCGGATTCTCCGACCAATCTCATTTCAACCGTGCCGTCTCGGAGGCCTTTGGGGTAAGGCCCACCGACATACTGGAATTGCTTGGTTGAACAATTCACGCTTTGTTATCGGTTGCCACCGGGGCTGATTTGCAGGATTTTATGGATAGAGCAAGATAGCACTTTCGTTCAATACGCCGTTACCTGGCTTTCGTAGTATGGCATCACACTAACTCAGCGACGAAGCTGACTATTGGAGTAAAAAGGTGATGCGTACATTGATTCGTTGGGGGAGTTACCCGCTGATATTCCTGGGTTGTGCCTGGTTGCAGTATTTTATCGTGGTGGAAGGACTGCCTTATTGGCCTCTGTCGGCGCTCGTAGCTGCGGCCGGTATTGGTCTGATTGTGGTACTCGAACGCATCCAGGCCTATGAGCACGACTGGAATAAAGACCACGGTGACACGGTCGTTGATGTTTTTCACGCGGCATTCAGCCTAACCCTGATTTTCGGGGTTGTAGAACTTGTTGTCTTGTCGCGTAGTTTGCTCCCGCTGGAGTGGGACCTTCTTCATAAGAATTGGCCGCACGAAGCGCCTCTGTGGGCGCAGATACTTATCGCCGGTGCCATTATCGATTTTGGTTTATGGTTTATGCACTGGCTCAGCCATAAGAATCACTTTTTGTGGCGCTTGCACGCCCTGCACCACAGTTCCGAGCGGCTCTACTGGCTCAATGGTGAACGGCGGCACCCTATAAGCGCCGTGTTGCTGGCCAGTCCCGGCTTGCTCGTCGTTGTAGCCCTTGGTGCACCCGCATCGGTGATCGGCTGCTGGTTTGCTATCATCGCTGTGCATCTCGCGCTTCAGCATTCGAACCTGGATTATAGTGTCGGTGTATTCAGACAGGTGATTGGCGTTGCCGAGATTCACCGTTGGCACCACAAGCGTGAGTATGAAGACGCCCAGGTTAATTTTGGGGAATTCTGGATGATATGGGACCAACTGTTCAGAACCTTCAAGTATGCGAAAAACGGTGTACGGGTTGGTGAAGTAGGGATGCGTGAAGAAATGCCAATCCGCTACTGGCAGCAAATATTTTGGCCCTTTAAATGATTGCTTGCGCCGAACAATGTGTAGCTAATATGTAAATCTGGCTGTCTGGCCAGATTCACACTCAATTTGTAATAAGCAGTGCTGCGGTAATGGGGAATGTAAATGCTGATTCTGAAAACGACTGCGCTTTTTACGGTCACTGCGCTGGCTGAGATTGTCGGCTGCTACTTGCCTTGGTTGTGGTTAAAGAAGAATGGTTCTCCGTGGTTGTTACTTCCCGCAGCATTAAGTCTTTCGCTGTTTGTTTGGTTGCTGACACTTCATCCAACGGCGAGTGGACGCGTTTACGCGGCCTATGGTGGTGTTTATGTAGCTACAGCGCTGGTGTGGTTACGATTTATTGATGAAGTAGAGCTGAATATTACCGATATTCTGGGCGCCATTATTATCCTGATTGGCGCAGCGATTATTATATTGGGTGGTTTTGGTCACAGCCGATGAATTGAGGTATTGACCCTGTTGTCAGGTACAGGCTTTATGTTTAAAGCTACTTTCTGAATTAGAGGCTTACCTATGGCTGATCATAACCACAGCCACGGGAGTGGCAAAACGCTCCTGCTTTGTCTTGTTTTCACGACAGCCTTTGCTGGCGTGGAAGTGGTTGGCGGCATACTGGCCGACTCGCTGGCTTTGCTGTCAGACGCGGGGCATATGCTTACCGATTCTCTGTCGCTGGGCGTTGGCGCTTTCGCTGCCTGGTTGGCGCGTAAACCAGCTTCGAGCAAACATTCCTTTGGTTTGCAGCGTGCCGAAGTTCTTGGCGCTTTGTTTAACGTGCTTTTTATGGTGGCGGTTATCGCTGTTATCGGGTACGAGGCAATTCGCCGTCTGCTTGATCCACCGCCAGTTGCCGGTGGCATGGTATTGCTTATCGGTGGACTGGGTTTGCTGGTCAATCTGATTGTTGCCTGGATATTGTTGCGTGGCGAGCAGACCATGAATGTACGCGGTGCGTTGCTGCACGTGGTGGGCGATCTGCTCGGTTCCGTGGCTGCGATTGGCGCAGGTGCCATCATCTATTTCGGCGGGCCACTGATTGCCGATCCGCTGTTGTCTCTGTTTGTCAGCTTGCTTATCCTGATCTCTGCCGGACGTCTGTTTCGGGAAGTGCTGCATGTGTTAATGGAAGGGGTACCTCGCGATATTGATGCCCGTGAGGTATGTAAGGCTCTCGCTGGGATTGAAGGCGTGAACACCCTTCATGATTTGCATATTTGGAGCCTGTCCTCTAGCAGCTATGCGCTTGCCGCGCATGTGGATCTGGACAGGCTGGATCGCTGGGAAGAGGTATTGCCACAGCTACAAGTGATACTGCGGGAGCGGTTTGGTATCGAGCATTCCACATTACAACCTGAAGATAGTTGTATCCGGCGCGCTTGTGATGCGCAAGCTAGCTGCGGCGCAGACTGAAGCGTTAGTTTTGCACCGTTAGTCTGCCTGATTGCCACTAGGCGTATACCGGATCGCAGGATTCAAGAGCGAAGCTGAAGTATGCGGCGCGAACCGTTAAGCACAACCAGGCCTATCACCAAGCCGATAACCAGGTCGGGTAAGCGTAATCCAGTCCAAGCTACCAGAGCACCCGCGAGAATAACGCCAGCATTGGCGATTACGTCGTTGGCGGAAAAGATATAGCTGGCCTTCATATGGGCGCCGTCGTCTTTCGATTTGGATATTAAAACTAAACAAGCCACGTTTGCTACCAGTGCCAGCAGGCCGAAGCCCATCATCAGGGTGGACGCTGGTTCGCTGCCAAACATAAATCGCCTTGCGACCTCACTCAGTACGCCGACGGCGAGGATCATCTGCAGCCAACCCGCAAAATGCGCTGCGCGAAGCTTCAAGCTCGCCGCCCGCCCGACCGCGTACAGGGCCACGCCGTAAACCGCCGCATCGGCGAACATATCCAGAGAGTCTGCAATCAGCCCGGTTGATTGCGCGATCCAGCCAACGGTCAATTCGATAAAGAACATCGTCCCATTGATTACGAGCAACCATTTCAGGATCGAAGCTTCTTTCTGATCTGTTTCTGCCTGGGAGGCCATCGCGGTCGATAAATCCGCCGCTTCCACTTCCAGCGTTTCGATCAATCTCGCGCCAAGATTGAGGCTTTCTAGGCGCTGGGTGATGTCATCAATATTTCCCTGATGGAATACCTGAAGGGAGCGTTGGAGAAGGTCAAACTCAAGAGCAACCTCCGGTTGAATGCCGTCGAGCTTCATTCGAACCAGACGCTCCTCCGAGGAACAGTCCATTTTGGCGAGATGGAATTCACTGACAAAACTGTTGTGATCTGCGGAGTCTCCCGAAGTGACGGTATCCGCGTGATTGTTTTCAGCCATTTTCCGTACCTGTGTACACCTGATTCAAAAGCAGTTTAGACTCTATAGTTACTATAGAGTCAATTGGGGCTGAGGGTGGTTTTACCGGGAGGCATGTCATGAGGATTGGTCAATTGGCCGACAAGTCGGGCAGTAGCGTTCAGACGATTCGCTACTATGAGAAAGAGGGCTTGTTGCCCGCTATTTCCCGCACCGACGGTAACTTTCGCGTTTACGATAGTAACGCGTTACAGCAATTGCTATTTATCCGGCAGTGCCGGCAACTAGGCATATCCATAGGCGAAATTCGTAAGCTGGCAGAACTCAAAGTGTCACCGGGCACTGGCTGCGACGAGGTTTACCGGCTGGTCGACGACCACATTCAGACGATCAGTGAAAGAATCCGGGATTTGAAGCAGCTGAAAAAGGAACTTGGTGCTCTGAGAGAGACTTGCTCAACCGGCAGAAGCGTAGAGAATTGCGGCATACTAAAAAGCCTCTCCACTGACAGGGCATAACGCTAAAAATAGAAATATCCGGCTCAAGAGTATGAGCCGGATCGGGTGATCTCAACGTGTTTTTTCACGGCGATGCAGCCAGTGGTAAAGCACGGGCAAGACCACAAGGGTTAGCAGCGTGGACGAAATAATCCCGCCAATCACTACAGTCGCCAGTGGCCGCTGTACTTCCGCGCCGGTACCGGTGTTCAAGGCCATCGGCACAAAGCCCAAGCTGGCAACCAGCGCCGTCATCAACACCGGACGCAGTCGAATCAGGGCCCCTTCGATAATCGCGTGACGCAGGTCGCCGGTTTCATGCCAGAGATCACGGATGAAAGACAGCATCACCAAACCGTTGAGCACCGCCACTCCGGACAGGGCGATAAAACCGACTCCCGCGGAAATGGACAGGGGCAGGTCTCTGAGCCAAAGCGCCATAACGCCACCTGTGAGCGCCAGGGGAACGCCGGTAAAGATAATCAAAGAGTCTTTGAGCGAGCCAAAGGCCATGACCAGCAGCCCCAGAATAATTGCCAGCGTGATTGGCACCACAAGTGCCAGGCGTTGACTGGCCGATTCCAGTTGCTCAAAGGTGCCGCCGTAGTCCAGCCAGTAGCCGCTGGGCAGATCAACTTTCTCGGCAATCTCCTGTTTGACCTCATCGACAAAGCCGCCGAGATCGCGGTCGCGAACGTTTGCGGTTACCACCACACGACGCTTGCCGTTTTCACGGCTGATCTGGGCGGGCGCCGGTTTGAGTTGCAACTCGGCGACTTCACCCAGTGGCACATACCGCCCTGCGGGTAAGGGCACCGGCAGATAGCTGAGGCTGTCTATATCCCGGCGAATATCTTCCGGCAAGCGCAAGGCCAGGGTGAAACGACGGTCACCTTCGTAGATCAGCCCCACCGGTTGGCCGCCAATGCCCGCCGAGACCAGATCCTGCAAATCATCGACGGTTAAACCATAGCGGGCGAGGGTGATGCGTTTGGGAATAACCGAGAGCATGGGTAAGCCACTGACCTGTTCAACCCGTGCGTCGGCGGCGCCTTCGACTTCTTTGAGCACTCCCAGGATTTCTTCAGCCGTTGCTTCGAGCTTGTCGAGATCATCACCGAAGACCTTGATACCCAGATCCGCGCGCACACCCGAAATCAGCTCGTTAAAACGCATTTGAATAGGCTGGGTAAACTCGTAATTGTTTCCCGGCAGCTCTTCTACCGCTGACTCCATCGCGCCCACCAGATCGGCTTTTGATCGGTTGGGGTCAGGCCATTGATCGCGAGGTTTCAGCATGACGAAATTATCCGCCACATTCGGCGGCATCGGATCGGTGGCGACTTCCGGCGTGCCGATTTTTGCAAAAACCTTGTCCACTTCCGGGAAGGCTTTCAGGCGCTTTTCCAGAATCGCCTGCAGCTTAATGGACTGTTCAAGCCCCGTACCGGGAATGCGCAAGGCATGAAGCGCAATATCGCCTTCATCGAGCTGCGGGACAAATTCCGAGCCTAACGTGGTGGCAAGCCATAAGCACACGACAACCAGTGCCGTGGCACCGGCGACCACAATACCGCGAAAGGCCAATGCTTTTTCCAACAAGGGGCGGTAAAGCGATTTTCCCACCCGAATTATGCCGCTTTCCTTTTCACGAACAGGCTTGTTCATCACCACCGCCACAGCGGCGGGCACGACGGTAAGTGACAGCAGCATGGCCGCGAGCAAAGCCATGACTACGGTTGCCGCCATCGGGTGAAACATTTTTCCTTCCACGCCGCTTAGGGTGAAAATCGGAATGTAGACAACGGTGATAATGGCAACGCCGAAGAGACTTGGGCGGATGACTTCCGTCGTCGCCTGGAAAACAACTTCCAGCCTTTCGCGAAGCGCAAGCTGGGTATCGCTCTGGGACAGAGACAGGCGGCGAATGCAGTTTTCCACAATAATCACCGCACCATCGACAATCAAACCGAAATCGAGAGCCCCTAAGCTCATCAGGTTGGCGGATACGCCGGTTCGTACCATGCCCGTGATCGTGGCCATCATGGAAAGGGGAATAACGGCAGCCGTGATCAGAGCAGCTCGAATATTACCGAGTAGCAGGAACAGCACGACGATGACCAGTAAAGCGCCTTCGAGCAGGTTTTTCTGAACAGTGGCGACGGTTTTGTCTACCAAAGTGGTGCGGTCGTACACAGTTTCGACCTTGATGCCGTCTGGCAGTGAGGCTTTAACGTTCTCAAGCTTGTCGGCCAGATCGCGTGCCACGGCGCGCGAATTAGCCCCCATCAACATCATCGCCGTACCGAGCACGGTTTCCTTACCATCGCGGGTGGCAGCGCCGGTTCGCAGTTCCTTGCCAATGGCCACCTCTGCAATATCTTTCACCTTGATAGGCGAAGAGCCGTGACGCCCAACGACCACGTTCTCGATTTCTTCAATCGTCTGTAGCTGACCGGGTGAGCGCACCAGAATCTGTTGGCCGTTGCGCTCGATATAACCCGCCCCGCGATTGGCATTGTTGGCGCCCAGCGCAGTGGCGATGTCTTTCAGTGCAATGCCGTGTTCCAGCAGTTTTATCGGGCTTGGGGTAACGTGGTACTGCTTGTCGAAACCGCCAATGGTATTGATTTCAACCACGCCGCGAACTTGTGCCATCTGGGGTTTGATAATCCAGTCCTGGATTTCCCGCAGGGCGGTGGCGTCATAAGGTGAACCATCGGGTTGTTGTGCGCCGGGCTCGGCTTCAACGGTGTAGCTGAATATTTCTCCCAGCCCGGTGGCCAGTGGCCCCATGGTGGGTTCCAATCCCGGCGGCAAGCCGCTTTTGATGGCCGCCAGACGTTCGTCGATCAGATTGCGGGCGTGATAGATATCGGTGCCTTCTTCGAAGACCACCGTCACCTGTGACAAGCCATAGCGAGACAGAGAGCGGGTGTAATCGAGTTGGGGCAGACCGTACAAGGCCGTTTCCACCGGAAAGGTAATCCGCTGCTCCGCTTCCAGCGGCGAATAGCCGGGGGCTTCGGTATTTATCTGAACCTGCACGTTGGTGATATCAGGTACGGCGTCGATGGGCAGTCGCTGGTAGCTCCAAACCCCCAGCCCCGTCAGTACCAGAATCAGGCTCAACATCAGATAGCGTCGCTCAATGGAGAGACGCACAATAGAATCAATCATGGTGCTCTCCTTAATGTTCGTGGGCGGCGCCGGACTTTTCGATGTCGGCTTTGATCAGATAGCTGTTTTCAATCACGTAGTGATCACCCGGTTTGAGGCCAGAAAGAATCTCTGTATGGCGACCATCCGTGCGGCCCACCTTGACGGGCTGTGCGTGATACCGATTTCCCTCCTGAACAAACACCACCGTTTTGCCATCGTGTGTTTGCAACGCCTCGTTCTCAACCACAAGGGCAACCGAGATGATTTCGGCATCGATCTCGCCAGTCACCAGATCACCGGGGGCCATATCGCCGCTGCTGTTTTCCAGTGTGGTACGGGCCAACACATAGGGTTCGCCATTGTCGGCTGGAGCGAGAGATTCAATAGTGCTTTCATGGCGGTGACCGTTGTGTACTACATGTACGGGAAGGCCGGGTTTTACCTCAAAGCGCTGACCGGAAAATACCTGCATCGTGGCCCACAAGCGCTGGGTATTCACCAATGTAAACAGTGGGGTAGAGCCGGTTATTTCACCGACGCTGGTTTGGCGGGCTTGCACCACACCAGCAATCGGGGCGCGCACAGCATAGTCTTTCAGGCTGTCGTTGGATTCCACCGTGGCCAGTACATCGCCTTTCGCGACCGTTTGGCCAACACTCACTGCTACGGATTTAACCAGACCGGTAAAGCGGGCGCGCACATCCACGCGCTGATCCGGCGGTAAATCCAGTCGACCGTAGACGCGCAGATGACGCTCTATCGTGCCGGGCGCCGCTTCAGCGACCGTAATGCCATTACGCTGAGCCATCTCTTCGGTGATTGTGGAAACGCTGCCTTCTTCCTGGCCGTGGTCGTGTTTGGCACTCGCCTGAGAAAGGGGCGCGCTGCCCAGTAACAGGCTGAAAATTACTATAATGAGTTTCATGGAATACGTCCTGAATTCAGTGTGCATTGGTCACCCCCGGTGATAAGGGGGCGGCAGTCAATTGTTCTATGAGGGCTTGGTTATGCAGAGCCGTGGTGGCTGCCGTAATCAGGTTGCGCCTGCCGTCGAGGTACTCTCTCTGTGCGGCAACCCAGTCGGTATAGCGATAGCGCCCCTGCTCATAGGCTTGTCGCGTTTGTTTCTGTGCGGATTCCAGCGCTGGCAGGATGGTGGTGCGAAGCGCCTCAACCGATGCCCGGCTTTGGCGGTAGGTTTGCCAGGCTTCAAACAGGCGGGCGCGCAGTCTCAGTTCGGCATTGTCTCGCCGATAGGTCTGCTGGTTCTGCTCGGCATAAGCTGCGTCGAGATTGCCGCGATTGCGGCGCCCGGAAAACAGCGGAACCGAAATGCCTGCAGTAAGCGACGAGTCGCCGCTGGCCTGGTCGCGGCGAACGCCCAGGCGCCAGCCAACATCAGCGCTGGATTGGCTGCGTATCAGCTCCAGGTCAGCAGCTGCCATGCGCTGTTCTGCGGCCAGAATTTCGAGTATCGGCGAGTCGGCTACCTGCTCAAACAGGGTATTGAAGGAGGGGGCTTCGGTGATATTAAACAGATCGCCGCTCACGGTAGCGAAGCGGGGCTGATCATCTCCCCACAAAATGGCCAGCGCCAGTTTCCCGGCTTCCAGCTCTGAGCGAAGGTTTTGCAATCGAAGCGCGGCCTGGGCCAGATCCGCCTTGGCTCGAAGCTGGTCAGCCTCGGGGGCAGCGCCCCGATTGCTTCGCTCGGTCACGATGGCAGCCGTGCGTTCCGCTAGCTTATGAGCACCTTCAGCGAGTGAAACCAATTGCTGCAGGCTCAGCACCGACACAAAGCGCTGGGTCACCTGAGCGACCAGATCCACGGCGGCAGCCTCACGTTCGGCGTTGGTCAGGGCATAGCGGGTATCGGCTAACGCCACGCGGGCTGCTCGCTTGTCACCTAGCTCAATAATAGAGCCAATCGACAGCGTGTATTCCGCGTTATCTGTACCGGAGAGTTCGCCAGAGCCAGCCAGATTCTCGGCTTCCAGCTCCACGGTATACGCGGGTGAGAGATCGGCGCTTTGACGCCGGCCGGCAACGGCCTGAAGACGCAGTGGAAACACCTGTAACGCCGGGTTTTGCGCCAGTGTGCGCTCAACAGCTTGCTGCAGGCTGAGTTCTGCGATGGCGGCGGGCGCCAATAGACACAGCACAAGCGCAAGCCACCGCCTGAGCGGATTTTTGCAATTTTTCATGGGTATATCCTGTTTTGTTAACGCTTGGGACGATAAGGGCGAACAGGATTAGATGATGGGGGGGTGAAAAACGTCGTTAGCGTGGGCATCAGCCAGTGGAGACGGCCTAAATGATGAGCTGGTTCGAGCGGCAAGAGAGTCAAAGACTGCAGCGGCCGGTGGTATCACCATGATCTGGTGAAAGTGGCAATGGCAGCAGTGCAGGCAGTTTTCGGCACTCTCTTGCGAACCGCTGGCCTGTGGATCGTCGTCAGGCTGGGAGTCCGTAAGATGTACCAGCTCTTCGTGGGGGGCGCCGTCATCCGCATTAAAGCTGTGTTCATCCAGCATAGACCACACCGATTGCGAAGCAATCAGCATGATGAGCATGTAGATGATGCGGGTGGTATTCACAAATTCGTGGCTTTTTATCCAGACTGAACCAAAGGGTAGCGCATAGGATTGCGGTAGTCGATAGAAGTTCCGTCTCACAGCATAGTGGATTAGGATTGGTGGTATTGCTCGTCGATACAAACTATTACTTAGTGGAGGTCATCTGGTGGGAAGGTTTGCCAAAAACATTGCGCCCTATGTAGTGGCATAGTGAATTTGGCCACCTAATTAGAGGTGATAGCATCACCTCATTCGATTACAGGTGACCCAATGACCAGACCATCACGCCCGA
>NZ_AULP01000003.1 GCF_000422345.1 Neomelitea salexigens DSM 19753 | reverse complement strand
GGTCAGCCGTCATGCAGGACTGGATATACGCCTGCACCAATCCGGAAGCAGCGTTCATCAGGCCTCACGGATCAGTAAAGCGGGGAATGTGTACATACGCTCTGCGTTGTATATGCCTGCCATGTCAGCCGTGCGCTTTGATCCGAATGCCAAGGCATTTTACGAGGCCCTGGTGGCCCGCGGGAAAACCAAGTTACAGGCTCTTGTGGCTGTAATGCGTAAGTATCTGACAGGCCTGTGGGCCTGTATTAAGACGGATACTCCGTTCGATTCCTCGCTGCTTTTTAGTGATTGCCATGCGAAAAATGCTTGCGTCTGAACAGGGTATCTACAGGTCGGGCAACACCGCCCTCCCCTCAACGCCGTCGCAGGGCATCAAAAGGGAGCCAAGATAGATAAACAGGTATTGCTTGTATGAAGCCGCTTAACTGTCCTCTTTCCCACCCCCCTCATAACGCTGCCGCCGAGCCCGATCCGGCGTAATATGTATACGCATTTCCGTCGCACACTTGGGGCATTCCCAACAGGTAAACCCCTCGGGGTTAATGGCATCCGGGTCGTGAGGGTGACCACAGCGCGGACAAATAAAACCGGCAGGTTCTTCACACATAAGCTGGCTCAGCATCCTTACAAGCGATGAGTAATGAATAACGATGCTGCGCGGCAGTGGTCGCTATGCCATCTGCGCCATGACCGCATCGTAGTCCCAGTAGGCTTTCAACGAGGTGATTTTACCCTCGGCATTGGCGGTGTAGACCACCACCATATCCACGATAATTTTCATATCGCCGGGCATGGTATTTTCCATATGAACAACGTTGGCACATTCGTCGCCAGCAGGATGAGAGCTCAGGATAGTAAAATCGATACTGCCTGGGGCAATGATCATATCCCAAAATGCGGCGATCGCCTCCTTGCCTTTGTGCCCCTGCCCCGTTGGGTCGAGTGGGGAGACGCCGACTGGGTCTTGTACGACGGCATCGTCGGCAAACAATGCCAGCCATGCCTCGCGGTTACCCGCCGCCACGTATTCGCCTGATTTACGACTGGCTTCCAGCGCTAACTTTCCGTATGACATATTCACTTCCCCAAAAGCGCTGTCCTTGTGGGCAGCACCCATCTTTTTTAATAGTTTAAAAGCTCAGTTTTAGATCGAGGCCGTAACTTCTTGGCTCGCCAAAAATAGCGGAACGATAGAGCCCCAGGCTGATGGCATGAACCTTATATTCCTCGTCATCGAGGTTGCGCCCCCAAACAGCGATCTCCAGATCACCCTCGCCCACCGCGATGTCTGACAGGGCCAGTCGCGCATTGACGATGCCGTAGTCATCCATTTTGAAACCTTCCATATCGTCATTGAAGGCGGTGCCGAAGCGTTCATCGGTCCACGCATAGTCAACAGAAGCCGTTAGCATCGCGCCGCCTTGGATATTGCCGCCGCTCAGCGGGCGCTGATATTCAAGCCCAACGGTGTAGTTGTGCTCGGGCGCATAGGGCATCTCTGTGCGGTCGGCGACGTTTTTACCGAAGTCGGGGTTAGCCATGTTCTGACCGGGAATCGGGCTGGCAACGGTCTCGCGCTGATCCAGATATTCAATAAAGTCAGCGTCGGTATAGCCGTAGGAAATTTGCAGGGTTAAACCGCGCGCCAGCACCGCCATCAGGTCCATTTCGAAACCGTCAATTTCGGCCTCGCCCACGTTGTAAACGTCGGTGAGGAAAATGGTGCTGTTGTCGGTAATTTGCTGGGTTTGCAGGTCTTCATACTCGGCGTGGAAAGCCGCCGCGTTCAGGGTCATGCGGTTATCGAACCAGCTAGATTTTAGGCCGATTTCATAGGAGGTCATATTCTCTTCGTCGAAGGGCGGCTGAAAACCTTCCTCCGTGCTGCGAACGTTATAGCCACCCGCTTTATAGGCGGTAACAACCTTTGCAAAGGTGCTCAGCTGGTCTGTCCAAGCGTAGTCCAGCGTGAGGCTTGGATTAAAGTTGCTCCATTCGTCACTGCCCGACTGCTCACCATTGGAGAAGTAGATGGAGCTGTCCTTGGTCGCGGCACGCTTATCAACGGTGTAGCGCCCACCCAGCGTTACGTCCAAACGGTGCGCCAGTGCTTCGGGCGACCAAGTAACCTGTCCATAAACCGCTGAGGCCTCCGCTTCTGAGGCAATTTGGCGGTCCTCGTTCGGCTCATAGGAACCGGGCACCAGGCCAATACCGCGGTTAAATTCCGCCTCGTAGGACTCTTCTTCAAAGTAGTAAAGGCCAGCCACATAGCGCCAGCTTTCACCGGCATCGCCGACCAACTGAATTTCTTGCGAGAATTGATCTTGTTCAATGTCGACGTTCGCTTCAAAGAACTTGTCACCCGCACCGTAGTCTTGGGTGATGCTCTCTTCCAATTCGCGATAACCGGTAATCGACTTTAACTGGCCAATGGCGGTGTCCCAGGTGACGGTAAGGGAGTGGCCGGAGATTTCCGTGCGACTGGGGTCGGCCTTGCGCCACCAGGAAGCCTTACTCTGGCGGCCCTCACTAGCGGGCGAATCCAGTTGGAAAAGAGTCGATAACACCGGGTCGAGGGTTACCGTTTTTTGATAGTAGTGTTGCGGGCCTTCAATTTCTGAAAAGTCGTAGGCGTAATCAACGGTAATGCTGTCGCTAACATCCCAACGCAGGGCTACACGCCCAGCCTCTTTGCGTTCTTCACCAAAGTTATCGCCCTCGCCGGTATTTTCTACCCAGCCATCGTGCCCGGATTTAAGGTAGCTAAGTTTGCCCGCAACGGGCCCAACCTTGCCTGACTCTATTTTGGTGAGTGACTGCCAAAAGCCGCGGTTGCCCGCACCGACTTTTTGACTAAACCCAAACTCGTCGCTGGGTTTGGCGGTAATCAAGTTGATGGCACCGCCAGTGGTATTGCGACCGTACAAGGTGCCCTGGGGGCCACGCAGCACTTCAATTCGCTCCAGGTCGGCAACGTCACTGCTTAAGCCGACACTGCGCGCCACGTAGACGCCGTCGATATAGACCCCTACTGCCGGGTCTTGCGTTGTTTGGCTGTCGTTGTTTCCAACGCCGCGCATAAATACCACCAGCGAGCTGCGGCTATTGGGGAAAGGGGTGATGGTGACGTTGGGCGCCAAGCCAGCAACATCGGCGAGATCGGTAATCCCGAAACGCTCCAAGCGCTCATTGGAAAACGCCAGCAGTGAGATCGGCGTGTCTTGAAGTGAGCTTTCACGCTTCTCTGCGGTGACTAAAATTTCTTCTAGTGCGAGATTTTCAGCATGGGCGCCGGCAATCAAACCACACCCCATCGCAAGTGGCAGCAATGAACGAGCGCCGGAGAACGGCATTATGGTTTTTCTATACATATATTCCCCAAATAAAATCGCCGCCATTGCTGGCGGCGTTTCGATACAACGGTTGAGTGGCTTAGAAGCTCAGTTTTACATCAACACCGTAGCTTTTCGGCTCGCCGAAGTAGGCAGACTGATACGCTCCCAAACTAATGGAGTGAACTTTGTATTCCTCGTCGTCGAGGTTGCGTCCCCAGAAGGCAACTTCCAGCTCGGTAGAGCCGATAGACATACCAGACAAGGCAATGCGGCCGTTGACGACGCCATAGTCATCCAGGAAATAGCCTTCGATATCGTCGTTAAAGGCGGTGCCATAACGCTCATCAGTCCAGCTGTAGTCCAGCGATGCGGTCAGCATTGAGGTGTTGGCCCCGGTGCCTACCGCACGCTGATACTCCAAGCCAATGGTGTAATTGTGCTCTGGTGCGTAGGGCATTTCCGCTTGGTCGGCAATGTTCTTCCCAAAATTTGGATTCGGGATCGTTGCCCCAGGGGTCACAGGATCAGTAACGGTAGTTCGCTGATCTCGATAGTCGACAAAGTCTGCATCGGTATAACCGTAGGACAGCTGCATGGTTAAGCCGGGCACCAGCACAGCCATCACGTCCAGCTCCAAACCATCGATTTCAGCTTCACCCACGTTGTACACGTCGGTGAGGAAGATGGTGGCATTGTTGGTCACCTGCTGAAGCTGCATGTCTTCATATTCGGCGTGGAATACCGAGGCATTGGCGGTGATGCGATTGTTCAGCCAGCTCGACTTCATACCCAGTTCGAAAGAGGTCATGTTCTCTTCATCGAAGGGTGGCTGGAAGCCGGCTTCCGTACTGCGCACATTGTAGCCACCCGCTTTGTAGGCGGTAACGACTTTGGCGAAGGTGCTCAGGTCATCGCTCCAGGCGTAATCCAGAGTCAAGCTTGGGTTGAAGTTGCTCCACTCATCGCTGCCCGCCTGCTCGCCGCCAACAAAGTACACGCTGCTCTCTTTGGTGGCCGAGCGCTTATCCACGGTGTAGCGACCGCCAAGAGTAACGTCTAAGCGCTGCTCCAGCGCTTCAGGCGACCAGGTGATCTGCCCATAGGCGGCATAGGCCTTGGCGTCAGACTTAATGGTGCGATCTTCGACAGTTGCAATCGTAAACGGAGGCACAGGAGTTGGCGCAGTATCAAACTCTTCTTCCAGGCCGTCTTCTTCGAAGTAGTACAGGCCCGCCACGTAGCGAATATTCGCTCCGGCATCACCAACCAGCTGGAACTCTTGCGAGAACTGGTCCTGGTCGATATCCACGCTTACAGCAAAGCCAGGCGCACCGCCGCCGTAGTTCTGTTCAATGCTCTCTTCCAGTTCACGGTAGCCGGTGATCGACTTCAGGGTACCCACAGCGGTGTCCCAGGTGACGGTCAGGCTGTGGCCTGAAATATCGGTATTACTGGGTTTAACGCCGCCAGACCACGAGCCTGTTTCCGAGCGCTGATCGCTGGCATTGGGGTACAAACCGGGGACAAATGACTCGGTAGGCTGGTAGTACTGCTGAGGGCCTTCAATTTCTGAGAAGTCGTAGGCGTAGTCAACGGTGACGCTTTCGCTGGCGTCCCAACGCACCGCGATGCGGCCCGCTTTTTTGTCTTCAGCGCCGAAGTTGTCACCGCTACCGGTGTTCTTCACCCAGCCGTCGTGGGCCGATTCCATGTAGGTGAATTTACCGGCGAATTGGCCAACCTTGCCGCTTTCAATCTTGGTGAGTGACTGCCAGTAATCGCGGTTGCCCACACTCACTTTTTGGCTAACGCCGAATTCGTCAGCGGGTTTTGCTGTAATCAGGTTAATGGCACCGCCCGTGGTATTGCGGCCGTACAGCGTGCCTTGAGGCCCACGCAGTACTTCAATGCGCTCCAGGTCGGCAACATCGCTGCCCAAGCCGATGCTGCGCGCCACATACACGCCGTCAATATAGACACCGACGGCGGCATCCTGGGTGGTTTGGCTGTCGTTGTTACCCACGCCGCGCATGAAAATAACCAGGGAGCTGCGGCTGTTAGGAAAAGGGGTGATGGTGACGTTTGGCGCTAAACCGGCCACGTCGGCCAGATCGGTAATGCCGAAACGGTCCAGGCGCTCATTGGAAAATGCCAATAGCGAGATGGGGGTATCCTGAAGCGAGCTCTCGCGTTTCTCTGCGGTTACCAATACCTCCTCAAGTGCAAGGTCATTAGCAATAGCACCTGTCGACACTAGACCGCAGACTGCGGTTGCCAGAAGGGAACGGCGGCCAAGAATTTTTGTCATGAGTATCTCCCGTGTCATACTGCTTTATTATTTATTGGAAACACAGAGTGTGCGTCCATGCGCTACACCAGTAGCCGCCTATAGTCGCAGCTCCAAACCAGCACGGCCTATCGTCCATTCGGCTTAGCAAAAATCGAGTAGTTTCAACAATGTCTCACACCAGTGAATTTGCCCCACCCTCGCTACTGCAGAACCCCCACGTGCAATCGCTGCTGGCCTCGACCGCACCGCGTAAACTACGGCTCATACCCAAAGTTCGCCAACTGCGACGCGCCAGTAAGTCGGTGATTCTCGACTGCGGGAATGGTAGTCAGCTACTGGGCGAATACAGCCGCCAGCAGCAGGGCCGCAGTCGCGGGTTAATCACGCTGATTCACGGCTGGGAAGGCAGCTCCCGGTCAACCTATTTGCTCTCTGCCGCCAGTGCCTTCTATCGCGCTGGCTATGATGTGTTTCGATTGAATCTGCGCGACCACGGCCCAAGCCACCATTTAAACCGAGAGTTATTCAACTCCACCCTGCTTGAAGAGGTGCTCGGCGCATTGCGCGCCATACAAAATAATTACCCACACGACTGGCAGTTTCTCGCCGGCTTTTCACTGGGCGGTAACTTTGCCCTGCGACTTGCCGCCGCGGCCACCGAGGCGGGCATTCACATTCACCAAACCATCGCGGTATGCCCCGTTGTCGACCCGGTAAAAACCATGGCGGCCATTGAGCAGGGCTGGTGGGTGTACGAGCAATATTTTGTGCGCAAGTGGAAGCGCTCGCTGAAAAAGAAACTGGCACTCTACCCCGAGCTGAACTTTTCTGAGCAACTGCACGGCATGAAACGGCTGAGGGACTTTAACGATTATTTTGTCCCCAACCACACGCCGTTTAACGAACCCGACGAGTATTTTCGCGCCTACGCCTTAAGCGCAGACCTTCTTAGTTCTCTCTGCGGCCCCGCCCACATCATCGCGGCCCAGGATGACCCCATGATTATCGCCGAGGACTTTGAACGGCTGCGTGGCGTCAACGGATTAAGCATCGAAACGCCCCGCTACGGCGGGCATTGCGGCTTTGTAAAAAACTGGCGGCTCGACAGCTGGGTAGACGAGCGAATGCTGGAAATCATTCAGCTGCGAAAGCAGCAGCCACGCGAGACTGCCACGACCGCAACAGCAATGAGGACCTAACGCGCCGCCAGCGCTTCTCCGATGGCAAGAATTCGCAGCGCTTCATCAACATGCAGCGACTCCACCAGACGGCCATCCACAACAACCACGCCCAACCCCTGGGCCTCGGCCTCTACCCAGGCTTGGTGAATTTTTTTCGCCTGCGCTAATTGTTGATCAGACGGGCCAAACGCCTCGTTAGCCGCGGCGATCTGTTTCGGGTGGATCAGCGTTTTGCCATCGAAGCCCAATTGCACGCCCTGCTCACAGGCTTGCACAAAGCCCGCCTCATCGTCGAGGTTAAGGTGCACGCCATCGAGCACATCCAAACCGTGGGCGCGCGCCGCCAGCACGCATTGGCTAAGCGATGCCTGCAGGCCCAACCGGTCCGGAGTGTGCGGTACGCGAAGCTCCTTGGCCAGGTCCGAGGTGCCCATCACGATAGCCTCAAGCCGCGAATGGCTGCCCGCTATCTCGTCGATGGCCAATACGCCTCTGGGCGTTTCTGCCATTGCCCAAAGCTTGAGCGTCTCCGGCGCTTGTTCCTGAACAAGTAGCTGCACTGAGGCCTGCACTTCTGCGGCGGATTCCACTTTCGGCAAGCACAGGGCGGAGATCGGCGCGTGAGCAAAGGCGGCAATTTCTTCTCGGCCCCAGGGGGTATCAAAGCCGTTAACGCGCACCACCAATTCGCGGTGACCGTAGCCACCTTCGGCGAGCGCATCCAGAATGTGCTGGCGGGCCTGTACCTTTTGCGACGGGGCAACGGCATCTTCAAGATCGAGGATCAATACATCGGCGTCGAGGCTTCGCGCCTTTTCCAGGGCGCGGGTATTCGCGCCAGGCATGTATAACACCGATCGACGGGGAAGGTACGCCATTGAGGTCACTCCGCAAAAAAAACGCCAAGTCTAGCATAGGGCTGAACCGGCGGATCGCTCGGACCCGAGGAATTACAATTGCGAATCATTTTCAATTAGCGCAAAATATCCGGCTGCTTTACCGTCGCCAACTTGAGGACTCTTCATGACTAAGTATGTGCTAACACTGCTCTTGCTGTGCCAGTTTGGCGTTGCGCAAGCCGCGCCGGACAACCGCCGCGCTATCGTGACGCACTACACCAATTTGGCACACGCGGTGTTCGAAGATGCAGAAACGACAGCGCAAACGTTGCAAAGTCGTGTTGAGGCCCTGCTCGCCGAGCCATCAGAAAAAACCTTAGTGGCGGCGCGCCAGGCCTGGATCGCCGCGCGCATCCCCTACCAGCAAAGTGAGGCCTTTCGTTTTGGCAACCCAGTGGTTGACGACTGGGAGGGGCAGCTCAATAGCTGGCCGCTGGATGAGGGCTTGATTGATTACGTTGACCAAAGCTACGCCGCGAGCCTGGGCAATATCGCCGCCGACATGAATATCATCGCCAACCCCAATATTGCGCTCGGCGGTAGCACCATAGACGCCACCACGATCACCCCGGCGTTATTACAGGACTTACATGAGCTGGCTGGCAATGCCGCCAACGTGACCAGCGGCTACCACGCGATTGAATTCCTGCTTTGGGGGCAAGACCTTAACGGCCATCAAGCCGGTGCGGGCGAGCGCCCATACACCGACTTCAGTAAGGGTGAAGCCTGCACAAACGGGCACTGCGAGCGCCGCGCGCAATATTTGCTGGCCGCGACACAATTGCTGGTTAGCGACCTCGCCTACATGACCCGGCAATGGGCTGCCGAGGGCGACAATTACCGCCGTGAATTACTGGCTCTGCCCACCGAACAGGCACTGGCGCGCATCTTCTATGGCATTGGCTCACTGAGCTTGGGGGAGCTTGGCGGCGAGCGTATCAAAGTGGCCCTGGAAGCCAACTCAACGGAAGACGAGCACGACTGCTTTAGTGACAATACGCACTGGTCCCACTACTACAACGGCCTGGGCATCAGCAATGTGTATAAAGGCGAGTACCAGCGCATTGATGGCAGCTGGGTTCGCGGCCCGTCGCTGAGCCAAGCGGTTGCTGCATCGTCAGCACAGGCTGATAGAGCGCTAACGGCCGCCCTGAGCACCACCATGGCGCGCCTGCAATTGCTAACGCAAGTGGCCGAGCACCCGGAGCGCCCACAAAAATTCGATATGCTGATCGCCCCAGGCAATGCTCAGGGTCGCAACCTACTCGGCAGTATTCTGCAAGCCCTGACAAACCAAACCCGCGCCATTGAAGACGCCGCAGCGAGCCTCGGCATTAACCCCAACGCGATTTGACGCCTTGCCACGCAACCGCCTTTTCGCCCTTGTCGCCCTGGCACTGATACCACTATCGAGCTGGGGCACATCGGCCCTTGAGCGACCGGCGCCCGAACTGAGCCCGCAGCAGCAACTCGACTGGGCTGTGGGCCGGAGCTTTGCCCACCGCCCGTGGGTGTCGTCGCCGGCAACCACAACCGCACGCGATGGCCTTGGCCCGCTATTTAATGCGCGAAGCTGCGCTGGCTGCCACCCAGGCAACGGCCAGGGCCAACTTCCCACAAAAGGTCTTGGAACGGTATTGAGGCTACCGAAAGACAGCCTGTTTGGCAGCCAACTGCAAGACCGCGCCCTGCCCGGTTTCACAGCGGAAGGTCGAATTGCCTGGCGAGTATCCCACCGCGCGACGCGCCCCCATCGGCAATACCTTATCGCCGAGTATCGGCAGCTTTCAGCCTCGGCACGCTTGGCCCCCATGCTGATCGGTTTGGGCAAGCTCGACGCCGTTGATGGTGCCCAGATCCTGGCCTGGGAAGATGTTGATGACCGCGACAATGACGGTATTTCCGGCCGAGCGGCCACACTGGATAACGGGCAGCTTGGCCGCTTTGGCTGGAAAGCTTCCCAAGCCTCGCTGCGCGAGCAAATTGCCCAGGCCTTTGCTGAGGACATGGGCATCGACAGCGCAATACGTCGCGCCACCCGCTGCGACCAAATTAGCGCGGCCGCTTCTGAGAACGACAGAATGGCTGTTCGCGCCCGCTGTGAGCGCGCCTCTGGCGCCGACCAGCCCGATGGCAGCGAGATCAGCCCGAAGCTTCTCGGCGCGGTTGAACACTACATTGCCAACTTAGCGATCCCCGGCAGCAGAGCTGACCACCATGGCCCCGCCGCCAGAACCTTTGCAGAAATCGGTTGCGCAAGCTGCCACCGTCCAACATTAGTCACCGCCAGCGGCACGATTTATCCCTACAGCGATTTGCTGCTTCACGATATGGGCGACGGCCTGAATGACGGCGTCGCCGAGGGCGCGGCGCGCCCCGAAGAATGGCGCACTGCGCCACTGTGGGGGCTTGGCATCCGCAGCGCAGAGGCGGACAATACCCGACTGCTCCACGACGGCCGCGCGAACAGTATTCGCGAGGCGATTGCCTGGCACGGCGGCGAAGCCCGCGCCGCGAGACAGCGTTTCAACGCCTTATCGCAAGCACAGCAGGCCCGTCTTATCGAATTTTTAAAGGAATTGTAAATGTCTACGCCAGCGACCCTGATACAACACTGCCGGAAGTGGCTGTTGCTGCCCTGTTTCAGTCTGCTCGCTGCCTGCACCCCGCCCCCCGAACAACAGCTGCTTGAAGACACCGCGCAAACCAGCTTGCTGCCCGCTCACCGGGATTTTGCTCTGGCGGCAAAGCAGCTTTCTCAGGCCACCCAGGCATTTTGTAAATCGCCTGACGACGCTGGGCTACAAGCGGCCCGAGAACATTGGCGCCACAGCGCCGTAGCGTGGTCGGGGCTGCAAGTAAAAAGCTTCGGCCCCTTGATGGAAGACAATCTAAGCTGGCAGATCCAGTTTTGGCCCGATCGCAAAAACCTGGTCGCTCGCAAGCTTGAAGGCCTGATCACCGAGCATGCCGACGCCGCGTCCTTCACCGCCAACACGATCGCCGACGCGAGCGTAGTGGTACAAGGCTTAAGTGCGCTGGAGTACTTACTGTTCGATGAAAAAGCGGCTCAACTTAATCGTTATCAAACTACCCCGTTGCGTTGTCAAGTGCTGAGCGCTATCGCCGAGCATCAGAAAACGTTAAGCAAAACACTGCACGAAGCCTGGCTGCCCGATCACGGAAACTACCTTGGCACCTTTGCGCAGCCCGGCCCTAAAAACCCGGTTTATCCCGACCGCCAACAGGCCATTGCAGCGCTTTTGGAATCATTGGTTGCCGGTGCCGAATTGATAAAACGCGATAAGCTTGAGCGGCCTCTGGGCTTTGCCAACAGCCGGGGCCTAAGCCAGGTGTACCTGCTTGAGTGGTGGCGTAGCCGCTTCTCTCGCGAAGCCATTATTGGCAACCTCAATGCGTTGCAGCGCCTTTATTTGGCTGATGAACTATACGGGATCGACGACTACCTGCGGCAGCATCAGCACAGTGAGCTAGCAGAGCAAATTACCAGCACCTTTGAAAAAACCATTGTCGCTGCGCAGGCCGTTGAGGGTGACCTTTTCTCGGCCGCGACTGATCCAGCGCAAAAACCTCAGTTGCTCGCACTTTATACTGAGGTACAGCAATTACTCGACTTGCTAAAAAATGCCCTGCCGGATGCTCTGGGTATCACCCTGAGTTTTAACGGCGCCGACGGAGACTAGTATGCAACGCCGCACCCTGATCGCTGGTGCACTGGGTTTACCCGTAGCTGCAGCACTTTGGCAGTTCACATCCGCCCCAGCGCAGGCCAACTACAGCCCGGTGTGCAGCGCGGCAAACAATGCCGAGGGCCAACCGATACTGGGGGCAATGCACGGTGATCACTGGGCTTTCACGCTCCCCGGTGACGAGCGCGGCCACGACAGCTGTGTACACAATGAGCGAGCAGAAGCGCTATTTTTCGCCCGCCGCCCCGGCACCCACATTTATGTTGTCGACCTTAAAACCGGCAAGCTTCGCCATAAGATCAACGCCGCCGAGGGCTACCATTTTTACGGTCACGGCTGTGTAAGCGGCGATGGGCGCTACCTTTACACCACAGAAAACCACGTTACGGGCGACGGTCGCGGCGTTATTGGCGTCTACGATTGCTACGACCAGTACCGATTGATTAACCACATGGATTGCGGCGGCATCGGCCCTCACGAACTCGCCTTGATGCCCGATGGCAAGCACATCGTGGTGGCGGTGGGCGGCATTAAAACGCTGCCAGCGAGTGGTCGTAACACCCTCAACCCCGGAGCGCTTGAACCCGGTTTGAGCTACGTGAATTTGGCGGAGCAGCGCGTCGTCACATTCACCCCCTCCCCCGACGCCCAGCTGAGCTTGCGCCATTTGGATGTCAATACTAACGGCGATGTTGTGGTGGGCGGGCAATACCAGGGAACGACCCCCTCCGCCAAGCCACTCATCTACCACCATCGGTTGGGTGGCGAGATGCTTGCACTGGATATCAACACCGAGCTGGCCATGCGCAACGACTATGTCGCCAGCGTCGCCACCGACGATCAGCAAAATGTGCTTTGCAGCTTCCCCCGCGACAATCAGCTGGGGCTGTGGTCCATACCCCAGCGCCGCCTGCTGCACAGTTGGCGCTTGCGGGATTGCGCTGGCGCGGTGTATGACGCCGCCAACAAACAGTTCATTGTAAGCAGCAGCTCCGGGCAGCTAATGGCTGCCCGCGCCGGTGAAGACCAGCTGTCACCACTGGCCTACCTACCGGGCCTGCGTTGGGACAATCATTTAAGCCTGATCCCACCACATCTGGCTAATACCCTCGGCTAGCCACAGAGACGCTATGAAACGACGCCAATTTGTTAAACACGGTTTGAGCGGCGCGGCACTGACTTGCCTGCCGCGTTTTAGTCTGGCGATGGCCACGCCGCCAGGCGGCGACAGTGACAATAGCGAGCGCTACGATTACGTGCTGCGCGCAGAGCGAGGTAGCGCGACCTTAGTACCTGGCAAACAGAGCGAGATACTGGGCTTTAACGGGCAATTCCCCGCACCGACCATTCGTGTTCGCCAGGGTGAGAGGCTGCGCCTGCGCTTCGAAAACCACCTGGACGAAGCCAGCACCATTCACTGGCATGGTATCCGCATTGACAACGCGATGGACGGCGTACCGGTGCTGAGTCAGGCGCCGGTTCAGTCCGGCGAGAGCTTCCTCTACGATTTTGTTTGCCCAGATGCGGGCACCTTTTGGTATCACCCCCATATCAATTCCATTCGTCAACTGGGCATGGGGATGGTCGGGGTATTGATCGTCGAAGAGCGGGAACCGCAACCCTACCACGAGGTGATTATCGGCCTGAAAGATTGGCGACTGGATAAGAATGGCGATTACCTGCCGCTCTCCATTCCCAGAGAAGCCTTCCGCGATGGCACACTCGGCACCGTCAACACGGTGAATGGCCGACAGCAACCCACCATTGATATTCCCGCCAACCAGGCGACGCGCCTGCGCGTACTGAATATGGACAACACGCGGGTTTACCGGCCACGCCTGGATGGAAATTCGCCGCGCATTCTCGCCCTGGATGGCAGCCCCGTGATCCCCCACCGTCCCTTTGAATTAACCCCATTGGGTGCAGGCATGCGCATGGATCTCGGTTTTGTCGCCCCGGAGCCCGGTGTTGAACTCATTCTTTACGATCAAAAAGGCCGCTTTGGTGTCGAGCTCTGCCGCCTGCGCACGGTAGACAGTAAACCGCCAACACCGCAGACAAACACCGTGACGAGTTTGCCGCCCAATCCGATTGCGATACCCAAACTTGAACAGGCCGAGTTACTGCGCTTTGTCTTTGAGTGGCAGGGCGCGCTGTCGCCGCTTGACCAAGATGGAAAGGCCGACCATAGCTTTTGGCTAATCAACCGCCGCGCCTGGGGTTCGCACGGCCACCATAGCCTTCCCGAACCGCTGGCGACACTGAGCCTTGGCAAAAGCTATATCGCCGAGCTGCACAACGCCACGCCGCACGCTCATCCTATTCATCTACACGGGTTGATTTTTACTGTATTGTCTTCTAATAAACGTAAGGTAACCCCCTATCAGAGTGACACCATACTGCTGGAGAAGAACGAACGCGCCCGCATCGCCTTCGTTGCCGATAACCCTGGCCGCTGGATGTTTCACTGTCACGTGATTGAACACATGAAAACGGGTTTAATGGGTTATATTACTGTGACGTAAATTGTAAGGAGCGCTATTGAGAATTAGCCACCAACGCGGCACTGAGATATCCTTCGCGCACTTGGACACGGACATCCAGTAATCTCATGACGCTTACCCGAAAAGCCACGCTGATTATCGCCAGCACCATGCTGTTTACCATTTTTTCTGGTTTGCTGGCACGTGAGCTAATACTCAACCCCCATCTGAAGAAAATCGAGAACGCTGCCGATCTGCGTGACGTCGATCGTTTTGAGCAAGCGGTTAAACGCTACCGCGACAACCTAGAAGGACGAGTAAGCCGAATCTACGCGGCCGCGGGACTGCTCCAAAGCCTTGAAGCTCAACTCGACTGGTCACCAATCATTTTACAACTTGCCCACATAGGGGGCTACGGGGAGCTCGACTACTTCATTTTGGCTGATGAAACTGGCCATAATCGAATTGTGAAAGCAGGAGAAATAGCAGAGAAAACACGCCGCCTTCCCAGCAACGACACTCAGCTGGAAATCGTACAGGAGGCCCTCTCACGACTAGGCCGAGAGGGCAGCGCAAAGACATCAGGGTTGATACTAAGCCAGGAGGATGGCCCCTTGGTTTACGCCGCGGGTAAAGCCAACTGGACCACAGATAAGCTGCCGTCGATATATATTGCGGTGCGCCGTATCGATGATGCACTGATCGCATCACTGGGTGAACGGCTCGGTCTTACCGTGAACGCCATGACTCACGATGAGAGCATCAAGCAACGCGAGCAATATGGCATCGGCCTCGGCCAGCGCAGTGAAGATGACACGCTATACTCCCTGCTGCAAAACGACGATGGCGATGTCATCGTGCACATGCGTTTCAAAACAGCACCACGTGCCTTTGACGACGAAATTTTCAGCCCAACGATCGTTGCTGCCCTGATCATCGCGATGCTGTCTTGGGCGGTCGTAATGGTGCTGATGAAACGCTCCATTATCTACCCCATTGAAAACCTCGCTCTGACCATGCGCCGAATACGGCAGTCGAGCAACTATCAACAAAAACTCAATTACAAACATAATGACGAGCTCGGCAAACTGGTCGATGAATACAACGAGCTCCTCGAACATGTCGCCAACCACACCAGTAAGCTCGAAGCGTATTCCTACAAGGATGCATTGACTGGCATCGGCAATCGCCGCCTTTTTCAGGAGCGCCTGGACTACCTGTGGAAGCTGGCATCGCGCCGTCAGCTTAGCCTCAGCGCGATTGTTTTCGATCTTGATTACTTCAAACAGTACAACGACCGCTACGGCCACGACGGCGGCGACCATGTATTGCGGCAATTTGCAGACCTGCTGAAAAAGCGTTTCACCCGCGAAACCGATGTAATTGCCCGCACGGGTGGGGAAGAGTTTATTGTTCTGCTATTCGATGTGTCCAAGGCCAATGCCTTGAAGTTGGCGAATAGGCTCGTAGGCGATTTACGCTTACTCGCCATCCCCCACGAAGCATCGCCACAATCCGGGGTCGTCTCGGTTAGCGCCGGAATCGCGTCGTTTACCCCAATCAAAGATAACAGCCCCGACGAGCTGATAAAAAAAGCCGATGAAGCACTATACGAGGCTAAGGCTGCGGGGCGGGATCAGGTGTCTCTCAGCGCTCATTGACAAGCTTGCTCGCTTCACGCCACCTTTCGAACAAAAGAATCCGCACATAAAAAACGGGGGCTTGAACGCCCCCGTTTTTTCGCTTGCGCCGCTGTTGTTATTTACCCGACTCTGCGCTCAGGCTAACAACATTACTCGCAGCATTGCTACTCACTTCTGCTTCGGGCTTAAGTATCGACTCAACAGGCTCCGCCGCGCCACTGCTCGCGCGACTGCGCTTGGCTGTGGTCGCCGACTTGGTTGAACTGGCTTTGGTGGATGCCGCTCGCGCCTTTTTGACCGGCGCCTTAGCAACAGCGCCACTGCCGACTTTCTTCACGGCTTTTTTGGCAGGCGCTTTCTTGCGCGCTTTGGGCTTCTTCGCCTCCGCTTCCTGCTTGCTGATATCCGCCTTCACCGCATCCAGCAGTTCCTGGAAGGCTTTCTCGACACATTCGCGGTAGAAAGCAGGATCCGGCATGCTGTCGCGATCGCCCAGAATCGACATGGTCACGACACCGGATGAGCTAAATACCAAATGGAATAGCCCTACGCCCGGTGTGAGCAGGCCCAGGCCGTAATAGCGCACCATCTGCGCGCCCGCGGAATACAGTGGGAACGGAGGCCCCGCTACATTTGACACCACGGAGCTGATACCCAGTGGCAAGTGCTGCGTCAGTTCGTTATTGACGTAGGTATTGACGATGGGTCGCGTCATTGCTGGCGGCATCACACCGGCTAAGCGCAGCACGTCGACCAGGGGCGAGTTTTCCCCGAAGGCCTTGGCATCCTGGCTGCTTTGATAAATAGCTTTCAAACGCGCCAGTGGGTCATCCAGTTCGGTGTGCACTTCAACGAACACCGATCCGACCTGGTTATTCTCATCAGAAACCCCGCGGCGCGTGCGCATGTTCAGCGGAATGGACACCGCCAAGCTGTCCTCGGGTAATTCATTGTGGTGCTGCAGGTATTTGCGCATCGCCCCGCCGACCACAGATAACACCACATCGTTGATTTTGACGCCGCTATGGTTCTTTACAAGCTTGACGTCTTCCAGCGAGAACTCTGCGGCTTCAAACACGCGGTAGGGGCCAACGGGCGTGTTAAAGCGCGTGCGCGGCGAGGTGATTGACGGCATGGGAATACGCTTGCGCGCAACGCCCCATGCCAGCTTGCCCAAATCCGCCAGGGTATTGGCGGCACCGCCCAGCATTTTCACACTGTTTTTCAGCTGATTAACTGCCGTCGCCGTTCCCAGATACAGCGGGCTTGGCGCGATATCGACCATGACCGTTTCCGGGGCTTCTGGCACCGCTTCGGGGTCGGGCTCAAGGTCGTGAATCACCGACATAATTGACGAACCACCCGCGCCATCCACCAAGGAGTGATGCATCTTGGTGTAGATAGCAAAGCCCCCTTTGGGCACGCCGGGGATATTGTCCAGGCCCTCGATAATATAGGCCTCCCAAAGCGGGCGCGACATATCGAGTGGACGGGCGTGTAGGCGAGCAATCAGGATACACAGCTGGCGCCAATCTCCGGGCTGGGGTAAGGCGAGGTGGCGAATATGAAACTCGACATCAAAATTGGCATCTTGCACCCAGTAGGGGCGGTCAAGCTTACCCGGCACATTCACCAATCTGGAGCGGAAAATTGAGTGTTTCTTCAAACGCCGCTCAAAGTTTGCGATCACACCCTTAAAGCGCACAAAACCACCCGGCGCCGTCGAGGGGTCATAAATACCCATTCCCCCAACATGCTGTGGTGTGTTGGGGTGTTCCAAATTGACAAACGCGGTATCGAGTACGCCTAACTGCTTCATCCTTTAAACCTCATGTTCCTGTATCCGTGCTAAGGCCGATCATTGATTTATTCTTTTAGGGCCACCATGCACACCTCTCCAGCTCAATGCACAGTTTGTTCCAACAGTGTAAAACCGAATGCCGCTCGGCGCTATAGCCTGATGGCTCATTACTGGTGACAGTTTGGGCCAGTGCTCGCCCCTAGCTCTGCCCACCCTTGGTGCGGCTGCGCTGACGCTCCGGCGGCGGAGCACCAACATGGGGCACGTTGCGTTGCCGCGCCAGCTCTATCTGCTTTTGGCGGTCTCGAAAACGCTGCCGTTGCTCGTCAGTAAGCGCGTCGTGGCACGCGGGGCAGCTTACCCCTTCTTCATATTTATCACTCTGCCGGTCGGCGTCGGTAATGGGCCAGCGGCAACCGTGACACAGTGCGTATTCACCCGGCTCCAGGCCCTGTTTGACCGATACTCGGTTATCAAACACAAAACATTCGCCCTGCCATAGGCTATCGGGCTGGTCGACCTCCTCCAAGTATTTGAGGATGCCGCCCTCCAGGTGATAGACCTCTTCAAACCCTTCACGCTTCATAAACGCTGAGGCCTTTTCACAACGAATGCCACCGGTGCAAAACATGGCAACTTTTTTGTGCTTGGCGGGGTTGTAGTTCTGACGCACATATTCCGGGAATTGGCGGAAGCTCTCGGTTTTCGGGTCTACAGCCCCCTTAAAGGTGCCGATCTCCACTTCGTAGTCGTTGCGCGTATCGATCACTACCACGTCGGGGTCGGAAATGAGTGCATTCCAATCTTTTGGCTTTACGTAGGTGCCCACGACTTCGTTCGGGTCGATGCCGTCGATCCCCATGGTAACGATTTCTTTCTTCAGCTTTACCTTCATACGGTAAAAGGGTTGGCTGCTATCGAAGGACTCTTTATGGCTGAGATCTGCCAACCTGGGGTCAGCTTTCAGGTACGCCAATAGGCTATCGATGGCCTCGCGGCTGCCTGCGACGGTACCGTTGATGCCCTCTTCGGCCAGCAGCAATGTGCCGCGAATATTCTGGGTAAGGCAATGGTCAAGCAAGGGCTCTCTAAGTTCGTGGAAGTCTGGCAGGCTGACAAACTTATACAGCGCCGCTACAACAATGTTTGACATATCAGCCTTTGGCCTCCTTTTTACTACCGCCCAGGCACTGCGGCGAATCGGGAACCGCTGCCGTTTTTTCCTGCCATTCCTCAGGGCTAAACAGGTGAAGGGCCAGCGCATGTACCGGTCCGGCTAATTCCTTGGCAAGCGCAGCGTAGACGGCTTGGTGTCTGGCCACTCGCCGCTTACCGCTAAAGCCCTCGGCAACAATGACAAGCTTAAAGTGAGTTTCAGAGTCTTTGGGCACGCTGTGCATATGACTTTCATTGGTCACTTCAAAGTGAGTCGGCGACAAGGCATCTGTAATTTTGTCGCGAATGGCCTGTTCAATGTGCATGGTGCTCTACTCCTGCTAAATCCTCGCCCATTATACACCGCGAGCACGCCGTGCTGCGGCAACAGCATCGGCAGCCCAAAGAATTAATTCGTCGGCCTCATCAATGAGTTCCTCCGGCGCAAGCCGGTAGCTGAGTTCAACCCACTGATGTCGGCGTTGGTATCGAAACGGCGGCAAATCGCGCTGTTCATAGTTGCCGGTATTGTTTGAATCCACCTTGAAATACAGCTGCTCATCAGCGATCAGCGCGAACATCAGTCCGTCGCAAAAGATGCCGTAGCCGCCAAACATACGCCGCGCGCTAACCGCGCCCAGCGGCTGTAACTGCTCCAACAGGTAAGAAATACCTTCATCCACAGGGCGCCTCCTCAATTAACGCCAGTCGCTCGGCCAGCAAGTCTGCGTTGGCAGCGAGTCCCCAGCGCATATAACCGTATTCGCCGCAGCGATAAACCCGGCACAGTAGCCCCTGCTTCAGGGCCTGCATCGCCCACTTTTCCGCCTGCCCCAGCGGCATTTTTAGTGTGGTGAATAGCGGCGTCACCGCACAGTGCTCGACGTCGCGCCCAAAGCAGCGCAGCAGCTGTTGCGCCTGTTGGTGTGCGGCAAGCGGCAATTGCTGCCTCATCGTTTCCTGCCATTCACGGTCGGCGAATAACTGCTGGCCAATCAGCTGCGCGGCATGATTAACCGACCAGGGCCCAAGTTGCTCGCGCAAGCGGATAATCGTCTCTGGGTGACTCAGTACGGCGCCCAGACGCAGCCCGGGCAAACCAAAGAACTTTCCTACCGAGCGCAGCAGCACAACGCGCTTATCGGCCAACAAGGCATTGGCCTGATAGGCCGGCACACAATCCACATAGGCTTGATCAATTACCAGGCAACCCTCTGGCGGCAGTAGCGCCAACCACTGCGCGACTACGGTGACCGGGAGTTGCCGGCCATCGGGGTTATTGGGGTTGATCAGCACTAAATACTGAATATCTTGCTCGCGAATTTGCGCGGCCACGGCCTCGCTGCTGTAGTCGCGGAAAAACCGGCAGTGATGCCCCCCCAGCTGCCAGCGGTAGGCGTGTTCTTCGTAGGCCACGGCGGGCAACAGCACATTGCCCTGAGGGTATAACTGCGGCAGCAACTGAATTACCGGTTGGCTGCCACCACACAGCAACAACTGCGCAACATCAACCTGGTAATAGGCCGCTGCCGACGCCTGTAATTGAGGGTTTTCATAGGGCAATTCCGTAAAGCAATGGCTCGGCAAGGCCGGAACCGGCCAGGGCCAGGGGTTGATCCCGGTGGCCAGATTTAACAAGGGCCTCGGCATGCCTTCGGGGTAGTGAAGCTCATTGGGGTCGCCACCGTGGCGAGGCGGCACGACTCGCTCGCTCATAGTAATGCTCCCACCAATGCACTGAGCAACCACACCGCGCAAACCGTATCCACCAAGCGCAAACTCCGCCGCACATCCTCCGGCTGGGGCAGGCGACCTGCGCCCAGCGTCGCACGCTGTTGCTGCTGCCCATGGTAATTGGCGGCGCCTCCGACGGTGATGCCCAAGGCGGCGGCGCCGCTGGCCATTACCGCGCCGGCGTTAATGCTCTTCCAGCGCCACCCCTGAGAAACCAGGCAGCGAATCGCGCTCGCGGAGAAAGACACCAGCGCAAAGCTCAGCGCGGTGAGCTGAGCGGGAATAAAATTCAACACATCATCGCAGCGCGCCGCCACGCGGCCGAACAAATTAAAACGCGCATTGCGGTAGCCCCACATCGCATCCAGGGTATTGCTCAAACGGTGCACAAGCACCCCGCAAGGGCCCGCCACGGCAAACCAAAACAGCGAGGCAAACAACGCATCACTGCTATTTTCCAGCGTCGTCTCGATGCTGGCACTGAGCACCTGGGCGTCGTTGAGCTCTGCCGTGTCCCGGCTGACTATGTATGACAAAGCCTGCCTGGCACCGGGAAGATCACGCTGTTCTAACGCCGTTAAAATCGGCTGCACATGCTCGCGCATACTCTGCCAGCCGACGGCCAAATACAAAATGACCACGGACAACAGCGCCTCCAGCAAAGGGGAGAATTCGCTCAGCACAACACTGATGCCATAGAGCACAAGCACCGGAGGCAGCACCGCGACGGTGTATGCCAGAGCACCTGCCCACAATTTGAGAGAGCCACTTCCCCGGTTGAGCCTGGCCTCCAGATAATGCGCAAATCTGCCAAAGCCAACCAGTGGGTGGCAGCGACGCGGCTCGCCCAATACACGATCGGCAAGCAATGCAAGCAGAGCGAGTACTGCGGTGGGTATAGTGAGTTCTGTCATGGTATTGGCGAGCTGCGCGGGCACAGCCATGATCTCAGGTGAGTCGATGCAAGGGGCGGGACTGTAATCAAGGGGCAATCGGCGGTCAAGGTTGGCGCGGTTATTCGCCCTGCAAGCGGTAGAATTCGACGGCGTTTTTCCACAACACACAGCGCGCATCGCTATCGCCCAGTGCATTGCCGATGATCTCAATATCTATTGGATTAAACGGCCTAGGCGAGCGCGTTGAAGGCAAGTCAGTGCCGAACATCAAGGCCTTTGGGTTAATGCTATGGAGGCGTTTGACGACCTGACTGACAGCGAAGTCGACCCGTCCAAAGCCCGTTGCCTTAACCTTGACGCCCCTCTCAACCAAACGATACAGCAGCGGCAACCCGGCCTTACTCAAGCCCAGGTGATCAATGCTTACCGCCGGCAGCGCACACAGCGGCGTTTCCAATTCTTCCAGTGCTGCGCTGTCGCAGTAGATTTCCGTATGCCAACCCAATAGCTCGTGCACCCGGTTCGCAAACGAAAACAGGTGCTGCACCGACTCCGAGCCCCCGCGCCGCAAATTAAAACGAACGGCGCGAACCCGCTGGCGGTCGAGTGCCACCAAAGTATCATCAGGGGTGTCATGGGGCAGCTGGGTAACGCCCACAAAGTGCGGGCCCAGGCTGACGAGCGCGGCTTGCAGGTAGGACTGATCAAAGCTCTGAAATGACCCAGACACCACTGCCCCACCGGCAATGCCGAGGTCAGCGGTCTGGTGGATGTAGTCGTCGACGGTAAACGCAGACGGCAGAAAGCCCTGGTTGCTGGTCAATGGGTAAGCGGGATCGATGATGTGCAAATGTGCATCGAAAATAAGATGGTCCATCGCCACTCCGCTCCAACGTTGGGTCGCTGCTCAGGGCCGTGAAGATGCCCGGCGAGCTTGATCAAAAATCATACAGCGCATCCAACATGGCAGATGAATAGCCACTTTGCAAACCTCAGTGCGCAGTAGCCAGCTGAGACTTAGCCGCTATCCACTGAGACATATACTGATGACTGCGCAGGCTGTGGTGGCGAAGCATGGCACCGATAAAATTGCCCTGGCGATGAACAGCCAGCTCGCCAGATAGCTGACCAATACGCGACCGGAGCGCTTGGCTTGGCTCCGCGGACGTATACGGCGCCAGGCAGCGCACGGCGCGCTCTTGGGCACTGCGCCAGTTCGACTCATCGCGGTATAGCGACACCGCTGCCTCGATTAACGCCTGCGGCGAATCCGCAACCACCCCGCCCCAGTTGGCTGGCGTATCCACCATCCCCTCCGCGCCAATGCTTGTGGTTACCGAGGGAGTTGCCTGCTCCATCGCCTCCAGCAGCTTGCCCTTTTGCCCGGCACCGAAGCGCAGAGGCGCGATACAAACGCGGGCCTGTCGCATCACGGCGGCGGCATCTTTGGCCCACCCTTTGAGCAAAAAACCGTGCTTTTCACTGTGCAGTTGCTGCGCTTTTGGAGGCGGGTACGCCCCGTACACATGACACTGCGCCGATGGCAGTTGCCGGCGTATCTCGGGCCATAATTCGCTGCGTAAATAACGCAGGCTGTCCCAGTTTGGCTCGTGTCGAAAATTGCCAATACAGATAAAATGGCGTCGCTGCGCGTAAGGCAGCGGTGACGCCGTTCCACCTTCACTGCTAAATGGCAGGTGATGCAGCAGCTCGGCACTAACACCGTAGTGGGACTGCAGCAGCGATATCTCTGCAGTAGAAATCATCAAGCTCAGGTCGCATCGCCATATGGATGCCAACTCGCGCAACGCCAGCTCACTACTCAGTAGCTCGCTATCGGGCCGCATCGTGTTCTGCCCGCGCTTGAGCGCCTGATGGCGGGCGTCGCGCAGGCAGTGAAGATCCTGAGTATCGAGTATGCACATCGCCTGCGGGCACTCTTTGGCCACCCGCCAGGAAAATTGCTCCTCGGTGAGAAAGCGGTCAAACACAACCAGGTCTGGCTGCATTTTTCTAAGCAATTGATTGAAGCTATCGCAATTTAGCCGAATCTCGACCTCATCCACCGCGATGTCGCTAAGCGGGTAGCGGTGTTCAGACAGCGCCGCCGCACAGGCGAACGTCACCCGGCCGCCAGCGGCTTGCAGACAGCGAATCAGTGATAGTGTGCGCCGCCCCGCCGCAGACGAATTTGGCTCGGGCCAAACGTGGCCGATATATAAAATGTTCTCAGGGGCGCTCAATATCGCCTTCCTTCAGATGGCTAGTCAAAATCGCTGTACGGAATGGGAGGCTCAGGCGGCGTGTAAATGGGCTGCCAGCGATCATCGAACTGGTACTTCACATACAGCGATGCATGATTGGGCTCGTAGAAATCAGCTCGATAAATATCTGCTGCCAAGCCGATATACCAGTGGCGACTCACGCGCCGCTCTATCGCCGCTTCCAAAAAATACCCCGGGCCACCGCCACCGCCGCCGCCAGTGGCGAGTTCATACAAGGGGTCCTCATCGCTCTGCGAGAACGAGACCGCGCCACCGAGCAAGTAGGACCAATTCTCCCCTACGCGACCAAAGTAGCGCACAGGTATAGACAGCGATAGGTACTTTTGGGGGCTGTAGTATGCTCCGTGCTGCAAGCTGTATTCACTCAGATTCTTGTCGTAGCTCAGCGCCATGACATTCAGGCCAACACGCAAGTTACGGTTTTCCTCGGCGATAATACGGCGGTAAACCCCACCCATCAGGGCGAGTCGTTGGTTATCCGCGACATCGTCACCGTGCAACTGATGAAATTGAGCACTCGACCAATAGCCATAGCGACCGCCTAGGTCATAACTCAAGCCAAATTTAAGGCCGCTGCGCAGCACACCGCCCCATTCCCTACCAGCACCTGTCGCTCCCTGTGGCACAGTCATCCCGGCATAGGAAAGCGCGGTGCCAGTTTCTGGTCGCCGAGACGCCGTCGCAGACCAACCAAACTTACCCAGCTTGCCTCTTACCGAAACACCTCCCACCCAATTTTCCTTGGTAAAACCCAGCGGGGTGGTGCCAATATCGGCTTGCCAGTTGCGTGCCTGCCAACCCAGCCCGACAGCCGTTCCGCTTGCCGATTCGTCAAACGGTATGCGCGTAATATTGGGCGGCGTATTGCCATCCGGGTCGAGATAATCCACTTGTCCTGAGTCGATCGATACACGATCTACGCGCAAAATTGCGTGTCCATCATAACGGGGAAAAGGCCAGCGCAGCTCTATTGGCATCTGCTGTAATGCGGTACCGGATCGCCGCTCGGTGAGGTCTATACCCGCTTTAATGTACCCCGACTGCCGTTCGCGCAACTCGTCAATGGCGGCCACCACGCTACTACCCAGCCAGTATTCGCGGTCGGCACTGTCATACAATTGTCGGCGTGCGTCTTCAGACAGCGCCGTATCAACGGGCTGCCCCTGCGCACGCTGCAAGGCGGCGTAGGCGTAGCGCTGCGCCGCCGACCAATCTTTTGCCGCAATGGCTTGTTGCATCGCCGTGCGCAACTGCTGGTCGCTAACGTCCCCGCGTTTTGGCAGCAGAGCCAGCCACTGCTTACTTGCTTTTGCCTTCCCATACTGCGTATTTATTGCTGCTGCTTGCAGTACCTGCTCAGCGCTTAGCTCAGCACGCATGGCAAATAGCATTTGATGATGCTGGGCAAAGGCACTTGTATCAGCGGATTTCCCGCTCAAACTTATTAGTGCCAGCAAGGCCTCCGCACGATGTTCGCCGCGAATGTCTGCGGCCTCGCGGTAATACCGGCGTGCCAGAACCTCTTTCTCACGCTCTGCAAAGTACTGCCCTTTTGCCATTGCATAGCGTGCAGCCAATGCGTCGAGCTGTGGACCGTCAACGCCGCTGCGGTTTGCCTTTGCGCGCATCGGCCGATACCAACGCTCAAACGCTTTGAGCTCGCCCATTTCTAACCAAAGCTCGGCAACACCTTGCTGTCGATCGGCACTTTGGGAGGCCAGTGGAAGTAACGACTGAATAAGCTCTCGGGCACGGCCTTCTTCACCTTCGCGCCACCACATTTGCGCCAATCTAAGCCGAGTATCGGGGGAGTCTTTGTATTGACCCTGAAGGTCTTGCAATTGTTGCAAGCGGTTTTGGCGGTCATCACCGGGCAAGCCCGCTACTGCTTGCTCGAATTCCATGCGCAGCAAATTGCTGCGCATGGCATCACTGCGACGCGCCTTCGGAATTGACCGCAGTTGTTCAACCGCTTGCGCGCGCTGCCCCCTAGATGACAGATATAGGGCATAGGCAAAAATCCCTTCGGCATCCCCACTCACGCGGGGAGTTTGCGCCATATATTGGTCTGCGCGCCCGCTGTCACCAAGTTCTACCATGGCCTGGGCAGCGTCGAGTCGCTGCCATGGTGAAAGCGGCGGATACTCAAGAAGCGCGTCAAGTGCCGACGCCACCGCGACCGGGTCCCCCGACGCGCGAGCTTGAACCAGCAGCTCGGCACTTTGCTGACGCCACCAGGCGGTTCTGAGCTCCGCAACGCTGGCCTGCTGCTCGACACTGTAACGTCTGTACAGCTGCTCAGCCTGGTCGTGGCCACGCCACTGCCTATGAAGCTGGATTCGCCCCCATAGCGCGTCGGTATTAAGCGCTTCTCGAGACAAAACTTGGCGGTAGAACGTATCGGCCGCGGCAAAGTCACCCTCGCCGCGCGACAGATCGGCCAATCCTATCAATGGCTCCACCTCGGCTCTCTGGATCGATAATGCTTCATAAAAGGCCTTTCGAGCGCTGGCATACTGCCCCCTCTCAAGCAGGGCCTCGCCACGACGAAGCGCTCGCCAATATGCCGCAGTGTCTATCAGGGTGCGCCAGCGCGATTGTTGGTCTGGATCGCGATTAAAACGCTCCGCGTCGCGAAAATAATTGAGGGCGCGCTGATGCTCGCCGCGACGCAAATACACAAGCCCCAAGCCGCCGAGAACTTCGGCATCTTGCGGTCGGCCAGCAAGAGCGTAACGCAATTTCTTCTCAGCGGCCTGCAGGTTTCCGGCATCCAGTAACGCCAAACCCCGGCTGCGCGCGCGATAATGAGGATTGCGCATCAAACGGCGCTGCTCTTCCTGCAGTGCTATGGCTGAGGCCTTTGCCTGTATGGCAGCAAGATTATCGGGGAATCGCTCGGCTAACATTGTGTGAATACGGAGACGGTTTGGCCCCAAAGGCTGCTCAGCGAGGGACGCGAGCCAGCGCTGTAAGGCCTGCTGCGCAAGTGATGGGTCATCGAGCAAGTCTTTTAATATTGCCTGTCCCGCTTCGCTATCGGAATTCTCGGACAGCAGCTGGTCTGCCAGAGCTAACCGCAGCGGTGCGACCTGCGGGTATTGCTGATTCAAGGCGCGAAGCCGACGAATCACAGCAGGCCTTTGCCCCTCAACCCGCGCCAGTATCTGCAAATATTCCAATTCGCTCGATACCAAAGCAAACCCATTACTCAGCAATGTTTTAAATTGCTGAGCGGCCTCTTTTACACGACCCGTTTTTGCCAACAACGCAACCTGCTGCATTGATGGCTTGTTGTAGGTATGGAGGGCAATGTAGTCCGCCAACTGCAAAAATGTCAGCGTTTCGCCATAACGTGCTTTGAATTCCGCGAGCACTCGCTCGGCGTCCTCAGCATCGTCATCTCGAATTGCAAGCCACGCTCGGTACAAATACCCATGTTCGGCATTTGGATTGATAACATCCAAGCGCTGCAATTTGGCCTGAACCAGATCATCCCGCCCCAGCAGCTGAGACTCTAGCAACTGCAATTCGATATTGTTTTGCAGTGACTTATCCACCGGCACCGAGCGGCGGCTTTCGGTAGCGACAATAATGTCGGCGGGCGCAGAATTCTCATCCGCCGTGCGCAGCTTGAACGGATCGTGCTGCCAAAGCAAGGTACCCACGGCGCTGGCCAGCAAGAGCCAAAGAAAGGCTGCGCGGCTCATAAACACCCCGCCGGCCATGCCGTCTCGACTGCACCATTTGCAGAGAACCGCAGTCGACCGCTCAACCAAGCATCGGCGAAGAGATCCAGCACTCGGTTATAGTAATCCCGCGGACCGAGACCATCGCTGTTTTTTCGCTCGAGGGTTACGCGTTGCTGCTGCGCCTCCAGCAGGGCCGTTCTGTTACTGTTTGACAGCATCGGCAACAACGCCGCTGAGAAGCCCCAGGGGCCAGTGCCCCGCGCTGTCGCGCTGACAGGGTTCACCCGCTCAGGGACAGTTCCGCGACTTTCGGTGAGAGCAAGCATGGTGTCAAAATGGTGCTGCAATGGCACCGCAGCGGCATCAGGATGCAACATACCGACCCACAGATAAACGCGTATCGCGTCGTAACTGCCCTTCGGCCCACTCTTAGGGTCTGTTTGCCAGTCGCCCTGCCGCCATTCCACCCAATCGGGACTCAAGCCCTTTGCTGCGCTCTCGCGCAGCAGTGCTGGCAGTGCATCAGCTAACTCAGGCCAAACGGAGTTTGGGTACAGTTGCGCGAAGCGGCTAATGATTTGTGGCATCCAATAACTGGGGTTGAGGCGTAGCGCATCTTCGCTAACAAAGCCTTCTGGTGCCGGCATCAATACCCTGCCAATAGGGTCGACCTCGCGGGTCTCTTGCCGAGCAATGTGGTTGGCGAGGAAATAGCCCTGCGAGCGATAGTGGTGATTGTTCCAAAGGCGACCGGCCTCGGCCAGGGAGTAGGCGATCCAGGTATCGGAGTCCGCAGCCGAGTTAGCATCCAGCACTGCCCAACTATTGTCCTGTGCGCGCCCCCACAGCCACGAAGGTAGGTTAGCGCTTAAGTCACCTTTGGCAAGATGTTGCTCCGTCCATTCATGTAAATCGGCAAAACGCTTCTGGTCGTTCGCCAGCAAGGCGAAAAACATCGCGTAGGACTGACCCTCTGAGGTCGTAATTTGGCGAGGGTCGCTGCCATCAACCACTCGCCCGTTGTCGATATATTGTTCGGCAAAATGCTGCCATGCAGGCCAACTGCATTCAGCCCACAGCCACCCGGGGAAGATGGCCAGCAGTAATGCTAAACACCGACGATTCACTCATCCCCCTGCTGTAGGCGACGCCGCGCCACACCACTTAACAGCCGCCATAGCACCACTGCTAGCATTAGCACAACAATAATGCTGATGATTCCGAGCAGCATTGGGTAGCGGGAAAAGTGGTACCAGATTAAGTCCCAAACGCGCAGCTTACCCACATAGTATTTGTCGCCAACATTAAAACTGGCCTGGCCACCCTCGCGGAATACCACAACCGAGCCATACATCTCGGCGATTTTTCCGCTATCGGAAAGCGCCTCTCTTACTATCGCCATGTCGCCGGGACGAGCCGCAAGCACGGCGACCACACTGCGGTCATCATTGTAGGGAGAACGCATACCCAGTAGTGCAGCAAACCGCCCACTCGCACTGGCTTCGACTGCTGTTGTCGCCGATGCCAGTGCTGGCGCAGCCCCTGCCCAGGTATCGCTTTCTGAAACGATATTTTTACGCGGCTTTTGCAGCATCCGCTCGCTGCGATTAAAGAGTATGGGCAAGTCCTCACCCACATTGGCGAGCTCGCCGTTGGCTGCGATCAGCAAAATGTCTCGATCTTTTAACTCTGCCTCCTGCCAATCGTCAAACAACTCCATTGCCAATGCGGGATAACCTGAACTGGCTCCCGCAAAGCCCATCAACTGAAGATAGGTCTGAACAATCTCGCGATTTTGGCTGTCGGGCATCAGCACTGCCGTTTCGGAAAGATCAGCCATACGCGTAAAGGGATAGGCGGCATTCGCGAATGCGCGCAGATTGGGCATCTCGATGTAGTGCGCAAAGCCGGTAAAATCAACGGTTGAATCGGCATCGACAACAGCGTAGCGCTGGGCGGGCGCCAAACTTTTGCACTCGCCGCTGTTGATGCCAGCAAAATCGAATTTGAATTCCAGCTGATTGCGACTGCCAACCTTAAACGCGGGAATACGCAGACGCTGATTCGCCGACAAAAAACCGTCATTGAGCAGGGGCACACGAAAGCGCTTGGCCTCGCCAGAAAAACCTTTGCGGGTTAAGTTAAACGCCTCAATAAACTGCTCGTTAATACTTAAACTCATCTGCGAGCCACTGCCATCTTCAACAGGGGGCGAGTACCTGTAATCTAACTCCACAGGAATCCCACGGCTCCGCCAGGTAAATAGGTCTGGCGGGAGCTGAAACCCTACCCGTACCGGAGCAGGTGTACGCCCCTCAACTTGTAGTTGATTGAGGTTGTCGACGAGTTCGCCAAAGCGCACTGGTCGGTCTGTGGGCAGCCAATTCGGCGCATCGTAGGGTTTTCTCGGTTTGTTTTGTACCGCTCGCTGTATTTCCGCGACCGGCCCAGAGAGTAACTCACTGCCCAGAACCAAACCCTTGGCAGCCTGTATTAGGTCCGCGTCATCACGACCCTGGATTAACAGTAGTTTGGCAGCGGCATTTTTCGGATGACTGATCACTTGCAGCGTCGGCGCACTCACCGGGGGAAAATCTTGCAGGGCCCTGGGGCGCTGCATATTGGTCATAAATACCAAGGCGTGTTGAGGAGGTATGACCTCACCCGCTACTGGGAAGCTCGCGCCCCGCCAGTTTGCCAGAGCACCGAACCAGGATGTCACAATGCCAGCGGCACGTAGCGTTTGCAGGCTAACGCCACCACTGAAGACCACTGGTAATTGCAGCGCACGGTAATCGCGACGATCGAAAAATGGCGCGGGTAGCATCTGCAAATTATTGGCAACGGGTAAAACACGGCTAACGGTTCTCAAACGCGTTTCACCGGTAAGCTCTGCCCAAATGCTAGGGCTATCTGGACTGAAGCATTGCTCAGGCGGCTGCCCTACCAATTGCACGCGCACCTGATTGAAATCAGCTAAGTAACGCGTATTGAGAGGGATGCTTGCTTTTTGTTGCAAGCGCTTTTCTGGGTCGACCGCAATCGCCGACATAAACTCGCCGTTAAGGTAGACTTTGAGGTGCGACAAGTGTGCGACCAAGGAGGGGGAGAATGCGAAGCCCAGATCCAGCGTAGCTTCTTCGACCAGCTCATCAAGCCGCGACCCGAAACTTAGTCCAGCCGAGCTCTCACTGCCGCGCAGCAGGACACTTTGAGGATACCCCAGTTCAGTCAGCGAATAATCGTAACGCCTCAGCTCAACGGCCTGCCGCCACGGCGGCGACTCCAGCACTACTTGCTCGGCCCATGAAGGAAGACATGCTGCACAGAACGCCAACAGAACCCATCGGCAGATATCAACCGCTCTCGGTGCCTTGCTACGCTGATTCATGCTTCTTCCACCCTAATCAAAATTGGCTGTGGACGAAGGCTCTTCGCCATCTCCACCAACGTTTTAATTGTAGTCAGTAACTGGGGAAGAGGCTGCGGCCCCGCCCTCAGCAAACGTCGATAGCCTTGCACGCTGATGCTCATCACCGCAGCCATACTACTAAGGGGTTTGTCGACGCTCATATTTTGCTTCCAGCTCACCCAGTTATCTGCCCGAGCAAAGGTACACTGCACATAATTCACCATGCTGCTTGGCGATTGATCGCACAGCCGCAAACCAACAACATCCCGCCCTTTAAATACCGTCGTCATCGCAAAGCTATATTCCCTGCCTGCACGGTCCATAATGACGTTCACACGCTGGCCCACTTGTTCCGCAGCGTCCGCCGACATTTCTATCCTGGCGCCACTTAGCGAAAAGTCGACCAATTGCGCATGGAGCAAATGCCCACTGGGCAGTTCCAGTACCACCGGGAAACGCACCTGAACGCGGTGATCACTGCGCAGTTGTTTCGCCTCGGCCGCCACCGCCACCGCTCCGCCTAATATCAACAGGTTATAGACCACCCAAAAAAGATTGAGTAAAACCGCGCTGATCTCATTACTCGGCCCCGCGTACAAGCGCCACAGGCCAACCAAAAAACCGAAAACATTCAGCAGCACGAGCAATATATAGGGTCGAGACATTACCCAGTCGAAATATTTCTCATGGATTAAGCCGCCCTTTGCCGTTACATTGAATGTGCCCTTGTGTGGCGCAAACAGTGCGACCGTCGTCGGCCTAGCGATGTACCACGATAGCACCGTTTCATAGACCTCTCCCCAAAAAGAGTGCCGATATCGGCCCTGAATCTTGGCATTCACCACCGAGGAATAAAGCATATGGGGCAGCACATACAGAAAAATCATTATCGCCGGGGCGTAGATAATGTAAGTATGCAGCAATAAAAAGGCTAGCGGTGCCAATAGGAAAACCAAACGAGGAATACCCGACAGAAAATGCAACATAGCATTGAAATAACACAGGCGCTGTCGCAGTTTTAAACCAGGGCCACGCAAGGGGTTATCCAAACGCAATATCTGCGCCATTCCACGAGCCCAGCGAATGCGCTGCCCGATATGGGCTGAGAGGGTTTCAGTGGCCAGCCCCGCCGCCAGCGGAGCCCGTATGTAGGCAGAGTTATAGCCTAAGCGATGCAATCGCAGCGAGGTGTGTGCGTCTTCGGTGACGGTTTCCACAGCGACCCCACCGATTTCCTCCAGAGGACCACGGCGAATAACCGCGCAGGAACCACAGAAAAACGCCCCGTTCCACAGGTCGTTGCCATTTTGTATCAGGCCGTAAAACAAACCACCCTCGTTCGGCACTTTCCTAAAATTACTCAGATTACGCTCAAAGGGATCCGGTGAGAAAAAGTGGTGGGGGGTTTGCACGAGAGCAAGCTTAGGGTCGCAGATAAACCAGCCCATCGATAATTGAAGGAAGGCGCGTGTTGGGATGTGGTCACAGTCGAAGATAGCGACATACTCACCACGTGACTGCTTTAAAGCATTGTTAATATTGCCCGCTTTGGCATGGCGGTTATCGCTGCGGGTGATGTAGTGCACGCCAACATCGCGGGCAAAATCTCGAAATTCATCTCGCCGACCATCGTCGAGGAGATAGATTTCCATCTTATCCTTTGGCCAATCCAAGCCCTGGCAAGCATAGATTGTGGCTCTCACAACCTCTAGGTCTTCGTTATAGCTCGGCACAAATATATCCACCGACGGCCAGTCCGCCGTATTTTTAGGCAGTGATTTCGCAGGGCGGTTGAGCGGCCAGATATTCTGAAAATAGCCCAGCAGTAACACCAACCAGGCATAGAGTTCTGCAAGCAACAGCACAATACCGAGCGCAAGGCCAAGTGGGTCGTCAAAATTGAGTGTGGAGCTGCAGCGCCACCAGATATACCGGCAGGAGATTAGCAGCGACAGCACAATCATCAGCATCTGCGGAAAGCGACCTGGCAACTTGTTAAATATCAGCAACACGCCGAAAAGTGCCGATGCGAATACGAACTGGGCCATTGGGTCTAATGGCACGGTTATGCACAGCACTGCTAACACAGCTGCAAGTGCAATGGTCAGCGGTTGCCGGTGACGCCTGGCAACGCTGGCATCCCGCGCCTGCCAAAATGCAGGCTGAAGCCAGTTCACTTTGGCTACGCTCCCAGCGCCTACCAACCTTGCGCCTAGCCCATGCGACAGCCTCTTTGCAATGTTTTTGTTCCCACTCTTATGCTGGGGAGCGCGGATGAAGAACAACCAGAATATTTGCACGAGAACACGTACAGGATCTAACAAACGGGGACGAATCAAGGATATATGGGGGAAAAACACTTCAGGCAGCCGCCAACTCTCACAGCCTGCAATTCGGCTGCGCAGAAACAGCGCAGAGAACAGTAACCAGCTAATCAGTATGCATTTCCCTGGCAGCGACACCAAACTAACGCCAGCATAGTGCCGATAGCGGGCCCGCAGAATAGACGAAAAATCTTCGTTCATTTTTCCCTGCTCTGGAGTTCGCTTTGACACCAAAGCGCAAGGCTTTGAAAGTCTTGGGCGGCTTGGCTGTCCGGCGCGCATCCGATCACCGATGACAATTCAGCCTGAGCCTCCGCGACAATCAAGTCCTCGTGCACTACACAGGGCACCATTCGCTCTTCAAAATCATCGGCAATAAAGCTCGCAATGGCGCTGGCCAGCTCTTGAGCAGGCTGTAAACGATTAATGAGAATACGAGAGTTCGGCGACTGCCAGTTTTTGGCGTCTTGTTTTAACAAGGCATAGCTCGCCGCATCCGGCGCCGCGACGTACAAAGTTAGATCGACACTGGGAAGGGAATAATGTGGCAGCAATCGCGAGCGTGGCCCGTCAATCACTACGCAGTCCAGGGGCAAAGACTGTAGCTCGTAAAATATATCATGCAACGGTGACTCGCTGGAGGCCCAGGTTGGTATAAAGCGCGCCAGTTCATCAACGTTTAGCTCACCGAAGGGCAGCACCCACCGTCCATCCTCATGTTGTAGCGTCGCATCTTGCCATGCACTGTGGGTCAGGCTTGATTTTGCCCAGCCCAAGGTTTCTTCCGGGTTCACTGCCAAAGCCAAGCGCAGCATATTGTCGGCATTTGCATCAATGCACAAACAGCGCAGTCCCTGCTGCTGCAACGCAGCAGATAAGTTGGCCACTATGGCCGTAGCGCCAACACCGCCATGCATACCGCTAACCGTAATTGTCAACATGACACTGCGCTTCCCATGACATCTGCTTCAGACACGGTTTAGCTCTCACTATCGCTATTATTAAGTGCTCGCAGCAGTGGCCAACGAGCCATCAACCGCGAACGCTCGCTCACCCTAAAGTTCTCTTTGTACGAAAAAGCGACGCCTACGCCTAACGAACGCATCACCGAACGAACATCGCGGCTCAAAGGCTCAGTATGGGCCTTCGCTATTCGCTGAGATTCCCGCGCGCGCTCCTGCAGCTCCATTGTTTTTTCCTTGGGCTGAAAATCCATACATCGTATCTCAAATTTAGCCAACGCGGCTAACGACCACCATCGGCAATCACACCTACATATATAGGTTTTTTATGAGGCTTAGCCGCGATTCCTAGCCATTCTGACGCGCCCTGCGCTATAGTGCAATCAACGCATAGCAAGTCCCGAACGACACGAGACATCATAGCGAATGAGCATTCAGGCGATAAAAGACAGCTTTGAAGACACCCTGAAACAAGACGGCCTGTTCTGCTTGCTCGGTCACTCGTTTACCGATTTTATTGCCAGCCTTTCGCTACTTTCATCTAGTCACCAAAGTTTCGTCTTTCAAGAAAGGCAGAAAAGCGTCTTTGAAAAACTGGATGAACCAGACCAACAAACACTGTCAGCGCTATGCCATTCTCGAGCTTTGGGCTGCTTCTTCAACCACAGTTCAAAAAACCTGAACCTCAAGCGGATATTGCGAGACACCGAGCGACTTTCGCTACCCCGCCGAAGTGGCCTTTGCGTGATTCTCAGTGAGAACAGCTTTGATCACTCCTCCCCCACCAAGCTTCAACAAGACTTAGGCGCATGGCGCCGATTCTGTCGACGCGGTCAGTATCGCATTATGTTTCTTGTCTACGGCCCATGTGAAACGCTTCGACCACTATTAAATCGTCACAGCAAAACCTTATCCGGGATCGCAATACAAACCCGTATCTCAAAAAGCCGCTATTCGCTGCTCATCGACCACTGGCTTAGCCCCAAAGGCATGCTTGCCCAGCAGGAGTTTTTGTTAACGCTGGATAACCATCGCGCGATCAAGCATTTCGAACACGTGTCGCAAGCTCCGCCTAGCAGCGCGATCCAAAATAGCGACGTCGACACCATCTACACGGTTCAGCACCTTAAAGAAGAGCTTTATCAAAGTGCCAACGTGATTGCCGAACAAACCGATAACACTGCTCTATTCGAGAGTCTGGACGACGCCGTTGCCGCAACCGTCATCTTCGACTGCCAGCAGGCCGAAGATATCGAAACACTGGCACTGATGATTTATCAGCTGCGCGCTAGCGCTGGCGACGACCTCAAAATTCTTGTCCGCGAATCATCGCGCTGCCTGCGCGCCGCTGACGAGGCTTACCTGCTGAGAGCAGGCTGTAGCCTCATCATTCCGCACGGCGTCGACACAACAGCCGTACACAGTTTGGTCTCGGCTATTCAAGGTCATGTATTTAAACGCAGTCTGCCTCCCAGCCTGAGCAAGCTCATCGAGACGCGGCCATACTCCAGTGAGTACGGCTACACTGAGCCAGCGACTTTCTCCCGCTACGCGAGGCGGGCTTTTGACAACAATCTGTTCAGTGAGCTTCAACACCTGATTGTTGAACTCATGCCCCTGCCGGGTATCAGCATAGAACAAATTCTTGGATTATGCCGCCTCAGGCGCGAGGGTGACCTACTTACCGTAGTCAATGGTAAAGTCTACTTCTTCCTCTACGCCTGCTCTTTACGAGATGCAGAAACCGCACTACGGAACAGTTTAGACCTACCCGTTAACGACCTATTTGCAAGCCGCTTACTTCACTGTGATGCCGACGATATTGATGAATTACTGGACAAGCTCTTGCTAGCCTCGCCATTCATAAATGCTCAGCGAGCACGCAAACTTCTAGATCGACAACCACAGCGGCGGCCACTCGCCCCCTCTAGCAAGTGGGATCGCGCACTGACTTTTGCAAAACGCCGCCGGCTGGACATCACAACTACGCAGAGCAAAGGTGAGTAACTGGCCATGAATATCCACGACTTCATGCTCACATTAACCTGTAGCTTAGTGGTAGGGCTGTTGCTGGGCTATTTTCTTCGCGAGGCACTTTCCGGCCTTCGTCACTTTATGCACCGCCACCTGGAGCCGCGTCACCTGCGTCGCTATCAGCCGACAGTGCCAACGGCAAAAGGCCCTTTAGAAAAGGACGACGCTAGTAAATGAACGGTAAGGCCCGCACGCTGCAATCCCGGGAACTTGTGCTACCCGAATTGGCGATATGGAACGCCTATTTTTTAATCAAACTGGTGCTTTACTTCCAGGGGAAAATGCAGTTTCACGTACTTGAAAATGCCGCCTTCGTAATTTTTCTATTGCTGCCAATTTCCCTTCCAGCGCTTCGCCTGGCTCGCCAAGTCGCCGCGGTGATATTGGCGCTTTGGCTGCTCCATCTCGACTCTAACCTACCTCCTTTAGAGCGATTATTCTCTCAACTCGAACAACTCTCTCACTTTGAGTCGGATTATCTCGTCGAACTAGCCTGGCGTTTTGTGCCTGATATGAATCCCCTAATCGCCGTTGTGGGTATTGCCGTTTACATCATAGCCAACCGCTACTTTCGTTTAACATCATTCGTGCTATTAGCACTTTTCGCGGCAAGCCTTCACAGCCTGAGCCCACAGCCGACTGCCCCCATCGCCCGCCTTTCACTAGACGGACACAGCAAACATGAGGCGCAGGCGAGTGTCTCGACGCAGGACGACGAGGCACTAAATAATTACCTCAGCAGTTTCTTCAGCCGAGAAGCTCGACGCCAGGTTCGCTTCCCGCCTCTCGCGCAAGAACGCCAGGCCTTCGACGTTATTTTCCTCAGCGTTTGCTCCCTCTCTTGGGACGACCTTGATGTCGTTGAGCAGCGACAGCACCCGCTATTGCAGCGCTTTGACTTTGTCTTTGAACAATTTAACTCGGCCACCAGTTACAGCGGCCCGGCTGTTCTCAGGCTCAGCAGAGCGAGTTGTGGGCAGCTATCTCACTCTGGACTCTATGAAGAGACCAGCGACCAGTGCCTGCTAATGACCCAATTGAAGCAGCAGGGTTACGACCATGCCCTGCTCATGAATCACGATGGTCACTTCGACAATTTTCTCGAGAGCACACGCCAACTTGGCCACGTCGACGCTGAACTGTTTCCCCTTGCGGGCATCCCCCAAGCACAGAAGGCCTTTGACGGCTCGCCGATATACAGCGACCTCGCGGTGTTGGAGAACTGGTGGCAACAGCGGCTACAATCGCCGTCACCCTCGACAGTGGCGCTGTACAACACCACCAGTTTGCACGATGGCAACCGCCTACTGGACAGTCGGGAAAATCTGCGCGGCGCACAAAGTTATAAGCGCCGAATGGATCGCTTATTTGGCGATATTTCACGCTTCTTAGACCGCCTTCAGCAGAGCGGCCGCAATGTTGTTGTAGTGCTAGTCCCCGAGCACGGCGCGGGGCTGCGCGGCGACGCCATGCAAATTCCGGGAATGCGTGAAATTCCCACACCGGCGATTACAAAAGTGCCGGTTGCCATCAAGCTCATTGGCCCAAACCTGGAGCGTCAGGGCCCAGCTGCGCGTATTACTCAGCCCAGCAGCTATCAAGCTATTGGCCAACTGCTGGCCGACTTTATGGCTGCCGATATTTTTGCCAGTAAGCAATTTAGCACCAGTGACTGGCTGAGCACCCTTCCCCGCACCGAGCCCGTATCTCAGAATGATGGCAGCACAATGCTCAGTATCGACGGCGAGAGCTATCTGTCACTCGATGGCAGCAGCTGGACACGCTACTAATTTATCGTTTTACCAAAGCCCCATTCCCATTAGTAAAAAAGGCGTGTATTGCGCTCGCTGATTTGTTCGTTGAGCGTCCAGTAATCATATATAACGCCCAGCAGAAACACGCCGCCCGTTAGTAAATACACAATCCCAGTCAGCCATTTACCGAGGTAGAAACGGTGCAAACCGAAAATACCCAGAAAGGTTAGCAATATCCATGCGACGGAATAGCTGGCGGTGCCTGATTGATAGCGTCGATCGGCAGAGCGTTCCATGGCGGGAATCAACACTAAGTCGATAATCCAGCCGATAAAAAACAAGCCCAGGGTAAAAAAATACAGTGTTCCGCTTATCGGCCGTCCCAAATAGAAACGGTGAGCCCCCATGAAGCCGAATAGCCACAATACGTAGGCAATAACGATATTATGAGTATCACTGCCGGGTGCAGACAACTTGGTAGACACTTTCCCTCCTAATGTTCAAAGCTATCGTTACGCCACCTTACACGGGGCGCAAATGGAATAGAATGGATAACGGCATCGCCCCCTTGCCCGCGTTTGGCTCCTCAACGTTCGCGATGCTATAGCCCGCCCGTTGAAATACTAAAGACCAGTCACTGAGCGTGCGAAAATACCACGGCGGCGCATCCTTAAATTGTTGATGAAGGTGGTCAGGCAAGCCCTCCCAGCTGCCCGTTAACCACCTTGAGCAGTAACTCTCGCCGCGTGTAATAAAACAAGGGTGCAAGGTTTGCACCAATAAATGGCCACTAGCCGACAAGGCCCGCTTGAGCGACCTCAAGGGCTGCTCGACTGATTCACCCAGCAGAGAAAAGTTGCACACCGCCAAATCGAATGTTCGCGGCCATGCCACCGTATCTAGCGCCTCATAGGCAATGCACTGGCAATTCTTACTGCCTCGCGCTATTGCCTCCGCCACCAATTCGGCGACGGCATCAAAACCGGCAACGTCAACGCCGTGCCCAGCAAGCTCGCGCATTAGCCAGCCCTCTCCGCAACCCACATCCAGAACGCGTTGCGGATGATGGCTCAGCACAGCGTTAACAATTGCCCCATTTGTTACCGCCACCCGGCTGGCGATTGCCTGTTGATCAAGCGCGGCAACCCAAGGCCCCGCATTCCTTTGCCAGCTCTCTACTATCTGCTTCTCGCTGTCAGCCACCGTATTTCTCCCTCCGCTCCATTGCGCTACGCACGGCTATTCGTCCGTTAAAAAGTCGCTGACAGCCCACGCCAGGCAAAGTACCATTTCCGGGTTATCTCGCAGCAGACAACTCACTATGCCCAGCATTCGCTTCAATGATCAAACCCTGGACTACCTGCCAACAGAGACAGTGCTGCAATGTTTACTGCGTCACCGCCAGCAGATCCCCCACGGCTGCCAAGCCGGTGCTTGCCAAAGCTGCCGAGTCAAAGTAGACGGGCCACTGGCGGCGCAACAAATTCACGGTGCCCAACGGGGGCTGCGCCCTGATGAGCTAGCCGACGGTATCGCGCTTAGTTGCCAATTACAGCCCTCAGAAGGCCTGGAAATTCGTAGTGTTTCCCCAAAAGATAGCCAACATTCTGCCAGTATTGTCGCGCGAAGTGCCCTGAGCGAGCGTGTTTGGGAACTCACCCTACGCACGCCACTGCGCTGGCAGGCCGGTCAGTATTTCAGTGTGTCAGTAAACGGCGTCGATTACCGCTGCTATTCCGCGAGCAACCTCGCCGACGATGGCAACTTGAGGCTGCAACTTCGCCGCTATGAAGGCGGGCAAGTTAGCGACGCTCTGTGCCGCGCCGAGTTAGGTAGTGAGGTCAAGCTGCAGGGCCCACTCGGAGACTTTACCCTGCGCAGCGACGCGCGAACCAAGCGCATTTTATTGCTGGGTAATGGCACCGGCCTAGCGCCGCTCCTCGCCCTGGCCCAACAGGCCCTGCAAGAACTCCCAGCCACACCCATTACATTGATCCACGCCTATCGCTCGACACAGCAACCCTACCACTGCACGACGTTAGAGAAGCTGGCCGAGCAGACGGATATCACCGCGGCAAGCGCCAGCTGGGCAGACGGGGCCGCCTCTGAACTGGACGATGCGCTTGATGAGTTAGGAGCGCTATCCGACACCGCCTGCTACCTGAGTGGCAGCACTGATTTCGTACGGCACTATCAGCGGCGCCTTTTTATGCGCGGCGCGTCGCGCTCCCACATCTTCTGCGAGTCCTTTCTGGATTTTACTCAGCGGGCATAAAAAAGGCCGGCATAGGCCGGCCTTTTACACTCATAAAATACGAGCGTCCTACAAGAACAGCTCGTCACTTTCTGCACGCTGCTCCAGCAGCGCAGGAACCGCAAACACATCGCCGTAGCGTGCTTGTAGTTCTTTAGCGCGCGCCACGAATGCCTTCAAACCATAGGCATTAATCGCCTGGAAGACACCACCCGTTTGCGCGGGAAAGCCAATCCCCATAATGGAACCGATGTTGCCGTCGCCCACGTTGGTTACCACGCCTTCTTCCATCGCGCGTACGGCTTCCAGGCATTGGCTGAAGACAAGGCGATCCTTGATGTCTTCGTAGGGCATATCGGTGTATCCATTTGGCGCATACGCCTCCTTCAGGCCAGGCCACATGTGCTTTTTGCCACCTTCGGGGTACTCGTAGTAGCCACCGCCGTGAACTTTACCGCGACGCCCGAACTCATTCACCATGCGATCGAGAATGCGGGACGCGGCATTGTCTTCCCACACTTTGCCCTGCGCTTCTGCATCGGCTTTGGCTTGCTGGCCGTTTTTGTACGCTGTTTCCTGGCTGATTTCATCGATCGCCGCCAGCGGTCCAACAGGTGAACCATTGTCGCGCGCCGCCGATTCGATAAGTACCGGATTAACGCCCTCTTCCAGCATTTCAGCCCCTTGAGATACCGTTTTACCGATAACCCGAGTGGTGAAGAAGCCAGGTGCGTCGTTTACAACAATGGGGGTTTTGCCCAGCTGCTGGGCCAAGTCAAAGGCTTTCGCCAAGGTCTCGTCACTGGTCTTTTCGCCGCGAATAATTTCAACCAGCGGCATCTTTTCAGCGGGCGAGAAAAAGTGCATGCCAATGAAGTTTTCAGCGCGGCTACTCGCCTGCGCCAACTCGGTAATCGGCAAGGCTGAAGTATTCGAGGCGAACACCGCACTGGCATCCAGCGCCGCTTCAGTTTCCTGCGTTACCGCTGCCTTGATCTTGCGGTCTTCAAATACCGCCTCAATCACCAGCTCACAGCCTTTCAAGTCAGCGTAGTCAGCGCTGGGCAGAATGCGCGCCATGTACTCCGCTTTCTTCTCTTCGGTCACCTTACCCTTGCTGATGCCTTTATCAAAGTAGGCTTCGGCGTAGGCCTTACCGCGCTCAGCATTTTCCATGCTGATATCTTTGAGTACGACTTCAATGCCTTTCTGAGCGGCCATTGTCGCAATACCCGCACCCATTTGACCGGCGCCAATAATGCCGAGCTTCTGGCAGCTGAATTTCTCAGGGCCCTGCGGGCGGCTGGCGCCGCGATTCAACGCTTCCATTTGCACGAAGAAGGCAGTCATCATGTTGCGGGCCGTTTGATCCAGCAGCAGGCTGAGGAAATAGCGACCTTCGATCTTTTGCGCGGTATCGAAATCGACACGAGCAGAATCAACCACACAGGCAAAGATGGCGTTTTGTGCCGGCATCAAATTCTTGGTCTGAACCATAACATTGGCGGGGCCAAAGAAGGTCAGCCCCTGGTTGGCTTCCTCTTCAGGGCCGCCACCAGGCATTTTGTAGCCTTCGCTATCCCAGGGTTGCTTAACGCCGCCCTCAGTGTTGGCATTTTGCTTGATCCACGCTTTGGCTTGGGCGTGCATATCCGCTTCGTCATCGGCCAGGGCATTAACCAAGCCCTTCTCCAACGCTTTATCCGCCTTCAAACGTCGACCCTGGCTAATCAGGCCAATGGCTTCCTGCATACCCAGCAGGTAGGTCATACGCACAACACCGCCGGCACCAGGCATCAAACCAATCATCGCCTCCGGCAAGCCCATCTGAATGCCTTTGACGGCCACGCGATAGTGACACGCCAAGGCGATTTCAAAACCGCCACCCAGCGCCGGGCCATTCATGCCCACCGCCACGGGCACACCCAGGGTTTCCAGGATACGCAGTGGCGCTTTGGTCGCCATAATGCCGTCGTACATTTCTTTTTTCTTATCGGCAGGTGGATTCAGATCCATCTCCAACATCTCTTTGATGTCGCCACCAGCAAAGAATTGGTTGGGCTTGCCACTGCGCAGATAAATACCGGTAACGCCGCCAGCCTCGACCATGCCCTGCAATTCTGCCACGGCGGCGCGCATGGCCTCGTCGTATTCCAGGCCCATGGTATTTACAGTTTTACCCGGCTGATCAAAGATCAATTCAACGATGCCGTCTGCGTCTTTCTCTAAACGAATATATCCCATTGTTCTGTATCTCTCTTTGCCGCTCGGCAGCCAGTGCCGAGCCAAAAATTCACTGTTCCCGCGAATTACACGCGCTCGATGATGGTCGCGATGCCGATACCACCGCCGGCACACAGCGTAACCAGGCCGCGCTTCAGGTCACGGCGCTCGAGTTCATCCAACAGGGTGCCGAGAATCATTGCACCCGTCGCACCAATGGGGTGACCCATGGCGATGGCGCCGCCGTTGACGTTAATTTTCTCATCGGGAATACCGAGACGGTTTTGGTAACGCAGCACTACCGACGCGAAGGCCTCATTGAGTTCAAACAGGTCGATATCATCAACGCTCAGACCGGCTTTTTTCAGTGCTTTCTGCGTAGCGGGAACGGGACCGTCCAGCATGATGGTGGGCTCACTGCCAACCAGCGCACAGCTAACGATACGTGCGCGCGGTGTTAGGCCCTGCTCTTTACCAGCGGCTTCGCTGCCGATCAGCACCAGGCCGGCACCGTCGACAATACCCGAGGAGTTACCCGCGGTGTGCACACATTCGATATTTTCCAGCTCGGGGTATTTCAGTTTGGCGACGCCGCCGTGACCGAAATCGTTGAACATTTGGAAGGCCGGCTTCAGTTTGGCCAGGCCCTCGGCGGTGGTTTCAGCGCGAATCAACTCATCTTGCTCTAACACCACAACGCCGTTCATGTCGCGGACGGGAACGATGGACTTGAAGTAGCCATTGTCACGCGCCTGCGCTGCGCGGTGCTGTGAGCGCGCTGCGTACGCATCCACCTCTTCACGGCTGATGCCATCCATGGTGGCGATCATGTCGGCGCCCAAACCCTGGGAGATAAAGTAGGACTTCATCGCCACCCACGGGTCGCCGGTTGCGCCGCCGCTGGCACCAATACCGAGGCGCGACATGGACTCGACACCACCAGCTGCGACCAGCTCTTCGAAACCGGAAGCGACTTTAGCCGCCGCCATATTCACGGCATCCAGACCACCTGCACAGAAGCGGTGAAGCTGGGCACCGGTAGTAATGTCGTCCCAGCTCGAATAGACCAGTGCCGCCTTGGCAATGTTCTGTCCCTGCTCCTTGACTGGCTCGCCACAGGCGAGGATCAAATCTTCGACCTTGCTGGTATCCAATTCGAGGCGCTCTTTCATCTCCTCAAGAAGATTCGTCACCAGGTCAATAGGTTTTACTTCATAGAGCGAACCGCCCTGTTTGCCCTTGCCGCGCGGGGTGCGAATCGCATCGTAAATAAAAGCGTCTGCCATGCTGTGTCCTGCCAAAGTAGATTGGGGTTACGTCAAATAGGCAAAGCATGGCGTCTGAGCTGGGATGCGGGCAATAACATATCCGGTCAATGGACTGACATCTATGATATTTCGTTTTATTTAACAGCCACTTAGCTGAAGAAGACAGGTGTTAGCCTTCGCTATCGCGCTCTCGCTGACGAAACTCGCCCGGCGTGATACCCGTCCACTTTTTGAAACAGCGGTGAAACGCCGAGGGGTCGGTAAATCCCATCAGCGCGGCGACGCCATTGATGGAGAGCTCCGAGCCACTCAAGTAGGCCATAGCCGCATCACGCCGACACTCGTCTTTAAGCTGCTGGAAAGTCGTTCCCTCTTTTTTAAGGCGCCGCCGCAGTGTGGGCGCCGACATATTGAGGGCCTCGGTGATCCGTTCAAAGCTGGGGAAACCTTGCGAGAAGTCCTGGCCGATCATGGCGCGCACCCTGGCGACCAAGCTGCTATCGTCACGACCACTGCTCAGCACCATGAGCGGATAAGGTGCAGTGCGCAAAAACTCTTTTAAGCTGCGCTCGTTCTGCACTAGGGGAAAATTGAGATAGCGCGTGTCGAATACAAATTCATCGCGCAGTTGACCGTAGTACACAGGACATTCGAACAGCTGCTGATAGCGCACCACCCGCGCCCGCTCCCGGGGTGCCTGACCGGCGAAGCGCACTTCTTTTAGCTCGATATTTGTGCCCACCAACCAGCAAAAGAAACGGTGCCACAAACTCAGCCCATAGAGGTCGGAGGCCTCCACAAAGTCGCCGGCAAAGCCCTTCTTTACACTGCCATAACCCACGATTGCACTGTCTCGGCGCGTATCTAACTGAATCTGGGTATCGGCTTCGTAGAAGGTGCGAAAGAACTCGCAGGCACGCTTGATAGCCTTGCCCAGGTTGTCGCAACCCAGCAGGCAATAACACATCATGCGAAACGCACCCGGCGTCACCTTGTGACCGAGCATCAAGCCAAAGGCTTCGTCCTGTATCAGGCTCATTACCTGTTGATACAGGCGCGTGTACTGCATCGCGGTGATATGAGGCTGATAGCCGTCGCTGCGGCTGTCTATTGGATTGAAGGGGATCTGCGCATATTGCAGAATTTTGCCCGCATCGTAACCACGCTCAACCGCGAGGTTGAGCAGAGAGCGAGCAAAACGACTGGGAACAGCTTCAAGATCCATAAACTTCGCTAATCGTGTCGGACAAATGCACAGCTTGTTGTCTCCTGCAACCGCCGCACCGCAGAGCAAGACCCAACCAAGTCACAAAATTACCGCCAGAATGTTAACACCCCTCTACACTGTCTGCTAAGTTGTGAAGATAAGGTAATAAAAGCAGATTCACTTGCACAAATGGATAACAGAGTGTCTTAACAGTGATGGAAGAGCAACGTTTTGATCTTTTCTTAACAGGCCATCTGGCTGTCGGCAGCAACCGTGATCGCGCTGTTCAACAGCTGGCCGCGCTGTTTAAGCGCCCGCCCGACCAAATAGACAAACTATTGCGCGGGCGCAGCAGCCGTATTCGCAAGGCACTCAATGCGGCGGAGGTACAGCGCTTGCAGGCCGGTTTCGACAAAATCGGCATTCTCACTGAAGCGCGCCCCTGCCCTGAGGGTACTCCTCAACAACGCGCCATCGCTGAGAATATTGGCGACAGCCAGGACACCTTGTCACTGTGCCCAACGGGCAGCCCGGTGCTGCGCGAAAACGAGCGCCGACAAGTGAATGCCGTCAGTATAGACACGAGTGGCCTCTCTTTAGCGCAAGTGGGCAGTCACCTTCAAGAGCCACGAAAAACCGCGGTAAAGACGCCCAATACCGACCACCTACACATCGTCGACCACGACTAAGACGCTACGTCACTCGCGGTAGTTCAAGACCTAAAAAGGGCGCGCCGCCTACCCTTTTTTACTCGCACTGCTCTGGCGAGGCAGGCGCATCACCACTTTGAGGCCCGGCCGATTATCTTCCAGGCTAATAGTGCCGTCATGCAATTTCACCACCGCATGCACCAAACTCAAGCCCAAACCATTACCCGGGTGGCAGCCGCGGCTGCTTTCCACGCGGAAGAAACGCTGAAAGACTTTTTCACGATCAGCATCCGGCACACCGATGCCCGTATCCGCGACATACACGCGGTAGCAATCGGGCTCAACCGATAAGCCAACCTGCACCTCACCACCTTCCGGTGTGTACTTGATGGCGTTATCCACCAGGTTCGCCACCGCTTGAAAGAGCAGATTTCGGTCCCCGGTTACTTTGCCCACCCTCGCCAGCGCGGTGTTGAACTGCTGGTCTTTCTCCATGGCCAGCGGCTCATAAAGCTCGATAACGTCAGAAACAAGGGTACACAGGTCGACATCGGCAAAACCGGAACGACGGTTACCCGACTCTACTTGAGCAATGCGCAGCAGCGCACTGAAGGTGCCGAGCAAGCCGTCCGCTTCCTCTATTAATGCCTCCACCTGCTCGCGATTGGCGGGGTCGCTGCAGTCGTCGTGTAAATCGCTGAGCTTGTTTCTAAGGCGCGTTAGGGGCGTCCTCAAATCGTGGGCAATATTATCGGAAACTTGCCGGACCCCAGTCATCAACACCTCAATGCGGTCGAGCATCTGGTTGACGTTTTCCGACAGGCGCCGGAAGTCTCCGGTACTGCCGCTAACATCGATGCGCTCGGAGAAATCGCCGCTCATGATGCGGTGCAAGGTGGTATTGATGTGCTCGATCCGCCGCAAACTCAGCCCTGCGGTGATCGCACCGCCGATCGTCCCAAGGATAATGGTCGCGACCATGGAACGCGTTAATGCCCCAGCGACCAGCTTTGTACTGTTAAGCACATCGGCATAGTGACGTGCCACTAACAGACGCTCGCCACTTGGCAGCTGAGTGGACAGCGCAACGAACTCGTTGCCGACCGGGTCGGCCATATTGGTTAAGGACTCAAAGTCGAAACCGATCCAGCCATTGCGGTATTCCTTGGCGTCGGGCCACTCATTGAGGTTGCCGGCGATTTTGCGCTGCTCGGCGTCGCCAACAAAGTAAAAAAACCGAATCAGTCGCGTCGGCCCGCTGTGCACCTCGACGAATTCGTCAACGGCTTCGCTACCGCCCTCCTCATAGGCCTGGCTGAGCGCCTCCAATTCAAGCTTGACCGAGCGATGTACGTCACTGAAAAAATCGTAGGCGATAAAGGCGTAAATCAATGCCAATACCATGAATACCGCCACACTCAACCACGCGACGTAGCTGACCAAAAACCGGAAAGTAAAGCTGGTAAATATCTTACTCAGAATCATCCAACATATACCCGGCGCCGCGAACAGTATTGAGCAATTGACGATCAAAGCCCTTGTCTATTTTCTGCCGCAACCGGCTGATATGCACGTCGATAACATTGGTTTGGGGATCAAAGTGATAGTCCCACACATTCTCCAACAACATGGTGCGCGTCACGACCTGACCGGCGTGGCGCATCAGGTATTCCAATAGCTTGTACTCGCGAGGCTGCAGGTTGAAGGTTTCGCCGCCACGGGTCACTTTGTGCGCCAGTAGGTCCATTTCCAGATCGGCAACCTTGAGGCGTGTCACCGCAGAACTGGACTCATGGCGGCGCAGTATCACCTCAATGCGCGCCAACAGTTCGGCGAAGGCGAAGGGTTTAACCAGATAATCGTCGCCGCCCGCTTTAAGCCCCTTCACTCGGTCATCTACCTCGCCCAAGGCACTCAGGATGAGCGCCGGTGTGGCGTCGTTGGCCGCTCGCAGAGTTTGAATAATGGTTAGGCCATCCACATTGGGCAGCATGCGATCGACAATCAGGGCGTCGTATTCCTCTGTGGTTGCCTTGACCAAACCGGACTTGCCATCGGCCACGTGCTCAACCTGATAACCGCTCTCACGCAGCCCTTTTACAATATATTCAGCGACACTCAGGTCATCTTCGATCAATAGTATGCGCATCGCGTACGGCTTCCCTTGTTCATTATTGTGACTCACTACACAGTTTTTCTTGGCATTCGCTATTGCATCAGCGGTTGCCCACTAAGGGCCTATGGCTAAACCCCTACGGTACATCTACGGATTATTTCCCGGCGCCCTGCTGGATATTCTAAGTCCATGCTCAACAACGATAATTTCAGCATAGCCGAGGATACACGCACATGATCACGATCACTCAGACCGCAATCATTCCCGCTTCCCTGCAGCGCGTGATCCTGGCCCTTGTCGCCACTCTGCTTTGCACTCTGGCTCACGCCGGTAAAAGCAGCAGCTACGATGGCGAGCTCACTTTACCCGCCGACCATCGCCCTGGCTATCAGCCAACCCTGCGTTTTTGCATCGAAAAAGATGAATTAACAGGGAGCTTTATTGCCCACAGCGCCACTGAAGCCCGCTTCAATCGCATCTGGATGAACCAGCACCGCGCCAAAACGGGCAATGCGGCGAAAAAAGAGCTTATCAAACTCGGCGCCAAAGCACTTTACCGCGCTATTCATAAACGTGCATCCATGAACTTTCTTCCCGATGAAAATGGCCGGGTTCGCGTAGCCAAACCCAGCAAGAACTTCGCCATCGACTACAATCTCCACCTCCGCAGCAGCTCACTGGCCTTCGGTGTGGCCGTAAATTTCTAGACCCAAGGGCAATAAACATCGGCCGCCATAGCTCTGCTACAATGGCGGCCGTTTTTATTTGGGTAGAAAAAATGACTCAACATACTTATCCCGTGGCCGGCGTTTGGCCTCGCCTCGCCGCCGCTGTTTATGACGGCTTCCTGATGTTTGCCGTGCTATTTGTCGCCTCGCTACTACCGGCGCTTTTCCTTAATGCCGAGCAGCTGGGCAACTCACCGGCAACCGATAGCGTGGTGCACGAACTCAACGCCCCATTGCAAGGTTGGGCCTACAGCGCGTATCTGTTAGTACTTATTGTCGCCTTTTACGGCTGGTTTTGGAGAAAAAGCGGCCAAACCCTGGGCATGCAAGCGTGGCGCCTAAAGCTAGAGTCAACTTCTGGCGAGCAGGTCACCTGGCAGCAAGTAATGATCCGGCTACCCGTGGCAGCGCTGGCTTTTTTCCTTTTTGGTGCCGGATACTGGTGGGCGTGGCTAGATAAGCAGGGAAGAAGTTGGCAGGACATTGCCTCGTCGAGCCGCGTGGTACAACTCCCCAAACATAAAAAATAGGGGCGCTCATTAAGTGCGCTTCATCATCAGCAAGCCACCGACCGCAAAGCAGATGATGATCGGACACACACTGGCATAGATGGGGTCGAAGCCATACACCAAGCTCGATGGCCCCAGAATATCCTGCAGAGTGCGAAACACGATACCGACCATCACCCCCACGAAGATACGAAACCCCATTGTCACATCGCGCAGCGGGCCAAAGATAAACGAGATCGCCACGAACACCATGCCCAGTATGGTTACCGGCTGCAGCAGCTTATTCCAAAACGCCAGCTCATAGTCACCCGCATTCAGCCCCTGCTTATTCAGGTAACTGGCATAACGCCACAGCCCAGTAATCGAGAGATCCTCAGGGTCCAGCACAAGAACATTGAGCAGCTCCGGTGACAAATCAGACTCCCAGTCTCGCTGGGAAAAAAACTGCTGCTCGGCACGCTGCTCACTGAAATCAACTTGCCGGACATCCTCAAGCATCCAGCTGCCACCCAGGTAATTGGCCCGTTCAGCGTAGGTGCTTTGCACCAGCCTTTGCTGGTCATCAAAGCGATAGATGCTCACCCCGTACAACACGCCGTTGGGCTGAACCGCATTGAAATGCATAAATGCGTCACTTTCGCGGTGCCACATTCCGTGCCGCGAGTGACTGCTGGTCGACTTTTGCAGCGCAATCGCGCGCTGACTTTCCGCAATTTGCTGGGCTGCTGGCGCGACATATTCGGCGACAAACAAGCCGATCAAGGTGATAAATAGCGTCGGCCGCACCACCGCCATCACCAACTTGGCGGTTGACACGCCTGCCGCTCGCATTACCACCAGCTCGCTGCTGCTCGCCAAGCTACCCAGCCCCGCCAAACAGCCCACCAGCGCCGCAAAAGGCAGGTACTTATAGAGGCTGCCCGGCGCCACCAAGCCGACATACTGGAGCACGGATACAAAGGTATAGTCGCCCCGTATCTCTTTCAGTTCGTCGATCAGGCTGGAGAGTAAGTCGATACCGACGATGACCAGCAGAACCAGCAAGATAGCCGCGGCAACTGTGCGCCCGATGTAGCGATTTAATTTATGCATGACACTCAACCACGGCTTCGCCTCCAGGTCAGCCACCAGTGCCGCAACACACTATCCCAGTAGAGTAGGATAAGGCCCAGTGTGAGAAAGATGAGGTGAATTACCCACATTCCCGGCAGCACAGGCCAGTTGCCCTTGGCGATGGCATCGCGCACGGCATTGAGCGCCACCAGGTAAAACATGTAGAGCATAAACGCCGGAAACATTTTGCCGTAGCGCCCGCGACGATGATCCGTTTTACTCAGCGATACCGCAATCAATGCCGCGATGGGCACCAACACGCTCAGTGAGATGCGCCACTGAACGGCGGCGATATCCTCTAAGGCGTCACTGCGCCATAACTCTCGCGTTGATTTTCCATCGATCTCTTGGCGATAGGTTTTTACTTCCGGGTCGCGCATAAGCTGGCTAAGGCGCTCAAAGCGGGTAAATTGATAATCGGACTGCCCGGGCTCGCCAACGTAACGCACCCCTTTGTCCAGCACCAAATGGCGCTCGCCAGTGGCCGCGTCCACTTCAAATCGACCGCTCTCGGCGGTAACCAGCGACACCAAAGGGCGCTCGCCCCCGCCGCTTTGCTGAGGCTCAGCCTGAGCCATAAACACAGAACGCATGGTCTGTGAGTCGCGGTCGGTTTTTTCTATATAGGTGACCCTGCCGCTACCCTTATCAATTCGAAAGCGCCCCTCAACGGCCGCTTTCACACCAATTTCTGCGCGACTCTCCGCCAGCTTGGCCGCATAGGCCTGTATACCTGCGGGGCTCACCACCATGCTGATATAGGCCACGATGGCAGCAATAATAAAGGCGGGAATTTGGGTATAGAGCAGCAATCGACGACGGCTCATGCCACAGGCACTCATTACCGTCATTTCGCTATCGACATAGAGGCGGCCGTAGGTCAGCAAAATACTGATGAACAACCCGAGCGGCAGCACCACCTCCAAAAAACCGGGAAGGCGGTACAGCATGATAAGAAACAGCACATCGGGCGAGAAGTCCCCCGACGCCACCTGTGCAAGGTACTTTACAAACCGCCCGCTCATAATGATTGCCAGCAGCGTTAAAGTAACCGCAAATACAGATTTAAAAATTTCACTCGCAAGGTAACGAAAAAGAATCACAGCTACCAAGCCCCTCTGCTGGCAAATGGTTTCACGCGCAGATAATACCCTTTACACTAGCGTCATAACACGCTGCCCGTCCCGGTTTTGGACGCAGCAAGCACCGATATAAAAATCTGGCCCGCATTATCGCTTATCGCGGCGCCCTCTGCGAATGTTTGTCTGAGAGAGAATCAATGCAAATCAGCCTAAAGCCCTGCAAAGACCCAAAAACCATCGCCACAGACTGCCTTGTCGTCTTCAGCAATGGCCAGTTAAGCGGCGCCCTCACCGCCATTAACGAGGCGAGCAATGGCACAATCGATACGCTGCTGAAACGCGGCGATTTTAAAGGCAAGGTCGCAGAAACACTTTATATCCCCTATTTACCCGGTATTCGCGCCAAACGGCTACTGCTGGTCGGCACTGGTGACAGCGAGGCCGTCAGCGACGCCGACGCCGACAAACTCCTGCAAAGCGGCATAGCCGTATTGAACAAACAGCAGAGCAAAGACTGCTGTCTTCTGTTTGGCGACCTGCGCGTCGATGGGCGCAAAGCCAGTTGGCTACTGCAACGCAGCGCCCAGCTGCTGGAAGTGTCCCGCTACCAGTACAGCGAGACCTTGAGCAAGGCAAAACCGGGCAGCGCATTGCGGCGCGCCGTGCTGCAAGGCAGCAACAGCGACAGCAACCGTAAGCTCGTCGAATATGGTCAACAAACGGCGGAAGGCATTAACGTCACTCGTCGCCTTGGTGATTTGCCCGGCAATATATGCACGCCGGATTTTCTCGCTAAAGAATCACGCAAACTCGCTCGACAGTTCGAGAAAGTAAAAGTTAGCGTACTCGATGAGAAGAAAATGCAACAGCTCGGTATGGGCGCCCTGCTCTCGGTTAGCGCCGGCAGCGACCAGCCAGCGCGCTTGATTGCCATTGAATATCAAGGTGCGGCAAAGAGTCAGCGCCCGCACGTACTGGTGGGTAAAGGGGTCACTTTTGACACGGGCGGCATCAGCCTTAAGCCCGGCGCCAAGATGGATGAAATGAAATACGATATGTGCGGCGCTGCCAGTGTGGTGGGCACACTTCGCGCCGTTGCCGGAGCAGAGTTAAAGGTCAACGTGGTCGGCATTATCGCGGCGGCTGAAAACATGCCCAGCGGCAGGGCAACCAAGCCCGGTGATATCGTCACCAGCATGTCGGGGCAAACCATCGAAATACTCAATACCGACGCCGAGGGCCGGTTGGTGCTCTGCGACGCCCTCACCTACGCAGGCAAGTATAAACCCGCGTCAGTAATCGATATCGCGACGCTGACAGGCGCCTGCGTTGTTGCCTTAGGCAAACACGCTATCGGCCTATACAGTAATCAAGACGACTTCGCTGCAGAGCTGCAAAACTGTGGTAACGACGCACGCGACCGCGCCTGGCCTATGCCCTTGTGGGATGACTACCAGCCGCAACTGGACAGTAACTTTGCCGATATGGCAAATATTGGCGGCCCGGAAGCCGGCAGCGTTACCGCCGCCTGCTTCCTGTCACGCTTTTGTAAAGACTACCGCTGGGCACATTTGGATATCGCGGGCGCCGCTTGGCTGTCTGGTGCCAACAAAGGCGCTACCGGGCGTCCCGTCGGACTACTCTTCAACTACCTGCAAAGCAAGGCAAAGGACTAGGTGACTCGCGTCGATTTTTACATTATCAGCAGTACCTCAGCTGATGCGGCAATGGATTTCAGCTGCCGACTGGCAGAGAAGGCATGGCGCAGTGGCCATCAAATATTGATGCACTGCGCTGATGCCCAGCAAGCCGCCGAACTCGACGACCGTCTTTGGCACTTTAAGCCGGAGAGTTTTCTCCCCCATGAGCTGGGCGCAGAGGGTGGCGCTGACATAGCGATCTGCCACGCCGGTGACCACACAGCCATGGGCGATCACTGCGACCTGCTGATCAATCTCGCCCATGATGTTCCGGAGCCATTCAGCCGCTTTAAACGGCTGGCAGAAATTGTCGACCAACGCGAGCCGTCGCTGGCGGCATCGCGGCAGCGCTACAGCTTTTACAAGCGTCGCGGCTACCCGCTGCACAATCACAACGTCGGCCAATAAGGGGGACCGCAATGAGCCACTCAAACGAAGAGCAACTCCCCCTGTTAGACGAACTGCAATCATTAAAAACCGTTCTCAGTGACACCGGCGACGACATCCCGGTGCTGAACGACATTATCCACACTCCCGATACCGAGCCCGCCGAGGCGTCAGACAACGCCGAACAAACAGCCAGTAACACGAGTGACTGGCTGGCCGGGGGTGACGACGACCACAGCCGGGAGATTTTTTTGCAAGAACTGATCGACGATATGCTACCCGACATAGAAGCGGAACTTCGCAGGCGCCTGCGGAAGCTCGACGGCGACGTACTCGAACGCTGGTATCAACAAAGCCGTCAGCGCTGAGGCCTCATCCTCGGCAGCGCGCCGGAACACGCGCGGTCGCCTCCGGCGTAAAACCTCTCTAAACAATCCATTCGCGCTTTGGCCCAGAGGGCCAAAACTCAGTATACTTATCGCCTTTTTGCGTTAGAGCCGTCCCACGCTCTACCCCCAACAGTTATCGCCAAACGGAAACCCATGGATAAAACATTTCAGCCTGCGGACATTGAAAGCAAGTGGTACCAGACCTGGGAGGAAAAAGGTTATTTCTCCCCCGCCGGAGATGGCCCTGCCTACAGCATCATGATCCCGCCTCCCAATGTCACTGGCAGCCTTCACATGGGGCACGCGTTTCAGGACTCGATCATGGATGCGCTCACTCGCTATCAGCGCATGAAAGGCGCCAAAGCGCTCTGGCAAGTAGGGACCGATCACGCAGGTATTGCCACCCAGATGGTTGTCGAGCGCAAACTCGCTGCGGAAAGTGGCCAGACCCGCCACGACCTGGGCCGCGACGCCTTCCTGGACAAGGTGTGGGAATGGAAAGAGGAGTCTGGCGGCACAATTACCCGCCAGCTGCGTCGCCTCGGCGCCTCAGTCGACTGGCAAAACGAACGCTTTACCATGGATGATGGCTTCTACAAGGCCGTTCAAGAAGTCTTCGTTCGCCTTTACGACGACAACTTGATCTATCGCGGTAAGCGCCTGGTCAACTGGGACCCCAAGCTCCACACCGCCATTTCCGACTTGGAAGTTGAAAACAAAGACGAAAATGGCCATCTCTGGCACTTCCGCTACCCATTGGCCGACGGCGAAACCACCGCCGATGGCAGCCGCTACCTTGTCGTTGCCACCACCCGCCCGGAAACCATGCTTGGCGACACCGCCGTCGCAGTAAACCCCGCAGACGAGCGCTACCAGTCACTGGTCGGCAAATTTATCGAGCTGCCTCTGGTCGGCCGCCGTATACCCATCGTTGCCGACGACTATGTCGACCGCGAGTTCGGCACTGGCTGTGTAAAAATCACCCCCGCGCACGACTTCAACGACTACGCACTTGGCCAGCGCCACAAGCTGCCAATGATCAATATTATGGATCAGGACGCTGCCATCCTCGGCCGCGCAGATGTCTACAACAGCGACAGTAGCGCTAACGATGAATTAGATGCCGGCCTGCCTGAGGCCTACGCAGGGCTGGATCGATACGCCGCGCGAAAGGCCATTGTCGCAGACCTGGACGCCGCAGGCCTGCTTGAAAAAGTCGATGATCACGCCCTGAAAGTCCCTCGAGGCGACCGCTCAGGCCTGGTGATCGAGCCCCTGCTCACCGACCAGTGGTTTGTGGCGACAGCAAAATTAGCTGAGCCCGCCATTGCCGCGGTAGAAGACGGCCGCATCCAATTTGTGCCCAAGCAGTATGAAAATATGTACTTCAGCTGGATGCGGGACATCCAAGACTGGTGCATTTCCCGCCAGCTGTGGTGGGGCCATCGCGTGCCCGCGTGGTATGACAGCGAGGGCAATATCTATGTGGCCCGCAATGAAGAAGAAGCGCGCAGCAAGTATGGCTTGCCCCCCGAACTGGCTCTGCAACAGGATGAAGACGTACTCGACACCTGGTTTAGCTCCGCGCTGTGGACCTTTGGCACCCTCGGTTGGCCGGAAGCGACCGAGCGCCTGAAAACCTTCCACCCCACCGATGTGTTGGTAACCGGCTTCGACATTATCTTCTTCTGGGTCGCTCGCATGATCATGATGACCATGCACTTTATGAAAGATGAAGACGGCAGCCCCCAAGTCCCTTTCAAAACGGTTTACGTCACTGGCTTGATCCGCGACGAGCAAGGGCAAAAAATGTCCAAGTCCAAGGGCAACGTCCTCGATCCTTTGGACATGATCGACGGCATTGACCTCGACAGCCTGCTGCAAAAACGCACCGGCAATATGATGCAGCCTCAACTTGCCGAGAAAATTGGCAAAGCAACGCGTAAAGCCTTTCCCGAGGGTATTGGCGCCCACGGCACCGATGCACTGCGTTTTACACTCTACTCGCTGGCCTCGACCGGCCGCGACATCAACTGGGACATGAAGCGCTTAGAGGGCTACCGGAATTTCTGTAACAAGATCTGGAACGCTGCACGCTATGTATTGATGAATACCGAGGGCGAAGATTGCGGCACGGGCAATGAGCCCGTGGAACTCAGCCTCGCCGACCGCTGGATCTGCGCGCGCTTAGAACAAGCCCAGCGGCGCGTGGCCGATGCGATGGCCGCCTACCGTTTGGATCACGCCTCCCAAGAGGTCTATGAATTTATCTGGAACGAGTACTGCGATTGGTACCTGGAACTCTCCAAGCCCGTCCTTTGGGACGACAATGCCAGCGCCGAAGCAAAACGCGGCACGCGGCGTACGCTCATTCAAGTTCTTGAAGCAACCCTGCGCCTTGCCCACCCCTTTATGCCCTTCATCACCGAGGAAATTTGGCAGCGCGTGGCCCCGATTGCCGGCGTTAATGCGGGCGATAGCAGCATTATGCTGCAGCCCTATCCCTGTGCAAATGATCAAGGCATTGACGAGCAAGCCCTTAGCGATGCCGAGTGGCTAAAAGCCGTTATCACCGCAATACGCAATATTCGCGGCGAGATGAACGTGCCCCCCTCGAAAGCGCTCAATGTGCTGCTGCGCAACACCAGCGACGAAGATACCCGACGCCTGGAAGCCAATCGGCAGTTCCTGCTGAAACTGGCAAAACTGGACGACATTCGCCCCCTGAACGACGGCGAGCAAGCGCCGATGGCCGCTACACAGCTGGTAGGCGATATGGAGGTTCTCGTCCCGATGGCTGGCCTCATTGATAAGGCCGCGGAGCTGGCTCGCCTCGACAAGGAAATTGCCAAACTGGACAAGGACATCCAGCGCTTGAGCGGAAAGCTGGGGAACCCCGGTTTTATCGACAAAGCACCGGCGGCAGTTGTCGAGAAAGAAAAAGAAAAGCTGCAAGGCCAGCAGCATGCCCGCCTGCGACTCGTTGAGCAGCGCGGCGAAATAGAGGCGCTGTAACGTCTCATTGCCATGCTTTGATCCAAATGAATGGGCCAAAGCATGGACAACGGCGCTAGAGTCGTTATAGTTAACAGCAATATCGGCAGCGCTATTCGCCCAACTGTGATGTTTTCTCGTTTCGCTGACAACCGGCAAGCCCGGCTCCCCGCCCCGAAGCAGACCGCTCTGCCCGCTTCCTATCTCTTTTTCCCGGACTGGTGGCAATTATCTCGCCGCCCGACCGAAAGCACCTTTATGCGACCCGACTGCGACAAAGAGGATAAGCAATGAGCGACCGCGTAACTGGCACAGTGAAATGGTTTAATAACGCCAAAGGGTTTGGCTTTATTACCCGAAACGAGGGCGAGGACGTTTTTGTCCACTTTCGCTCTATTCAGGGGGACGGCTATCGCACTTTGGACGAAGGCCAGAATGTCGAGTTCAAACTTGTAGAAGGCCCCAAGGGTCTGCAAGCCGACGACGTGCTCAAGGTCTGAGCTTGACCGCTGCGGCAGAGTCCTGCTCCGACGATATAGCGGCATCAATGGCGCGATAAAGTTGCGATGGCAACAGTGGGTTAGTTAATACAACGCGCTCACTCGCCGCCGGCAGCGACTCTTCGCGCTCAGGCCGCTCTCGCAGATAAATAACCGTGTCCAACGCTTCCAAGCAGGCCTCACGTCGCTCACTAATTACCAACTGCGGCGAGTCGCTTGGCATTTTGGCCAATTGTTTTTGCAGGCCGTGAACATCGGTAACGAAATGTGCACGCCAGCCGCGCCGGCTCAGCGCTGCCGACAGCGATAAGCGCAAACGCTCATCACTGACCAGCGCGACAATCGGCAGGCCCGCGGCGTCGACATCCGCATGATTCAATTCCAGCTGTTGCGCGGGTAACAGCACCGAGAAGCAGCTACCGGCATCGTCGGCACTACTCACCAGGATATGCCCACGCATCAGAGACACGAGTTTTTCGGCGACAGCCAGTCCCAAACCCACCCCGCCAAAACGACGGTTTCGAGAATTTTCTGCCTGCACAAAGGGCCGAAACAAGTCACGACTACCCTGCTCAGGAATCCCCACACCGTTGTCGTGAACTTCAAAGACAAGTTCAGCCCAGTCGTAGTACTGCCGCTCTACGTCGCTGGCAGGACGCACTTGCAGCTCAATAATCCCTCTCGGCGTACTGTAAACAGAAAACTTAACCGCATTCTCAAGCAACACTAACAGTAACTGCCGCAAGCGAATGGGGTCGGTAAATAATTGCTCCGGCAACCGCGGATCGATGCGCAACAGAAACTGCTGCTGATTCCGCGCCACCATTGGCGCTACCGCCAAGGCGACTCCCTCTAGGTAATCCCACAGCTGAACATTCTCTTCCTCTAATGTGACGTCACCGGTTTCAAGCAGTGAGTAGTCGATAATGTTGTCGAGGGTTGCCAATAAACTCTGTGAGGAACGGCGAATGGTATCGAGCATCATCCGCTGCTCGCGGTTCAAGGCCGACTTTGACAATAGGTCAGTCATACCCACCACAGCATTCATCGGGGTACGAAACTCATGTCCCATTACCGACAAAAAGGCCGATTTAGCATTACTGACCTGTTCTGCCCGCTGATTCGCTTCTTCGAGTTGCATGCTTTGCAACCGCAAGCGATCTTCAAGCCCATGCTTGTCAGCAAGCAGCTGTCGCTCTGCCTGCTTCGCCGCGCTGATATCCGATTGAACGCCCACCATACGCACAACGCGTCCCTCAGAATCGCGCTGCACGGCCGCCTGAAAACTCACCTCAAGCACGGAGCCGTCACGACGACGTATCTTGTGCTCCCCAGAAAACAGCTTGTCATCACTCTTCAAAAACGCGATGAATTCCGGATTCAGCCGTTGCTGATCCGCTTCCGGAATACTGTTCATCAGCACGCGTAAACCGTCGCGCTCGTTGCAGCGAGACAGCCCGACCATTTTCAGCCACGCAGGGCTTAAGTACACCTCCTTTGCGAGCAAATCCCAATCCCATATGGCGTCGTGAGAGGCCATAACCGCCAGATCAAAACGCTGCTGGCTATGCTGATATTGTTCGTGCATCAAGTACTGATCACTCATGTCGCGAATCAATAACAACAGGCGACGGCTGCCGTCTGCATCGGTGTACCAACCGGGGTATAGCTCAACTGCCACTTCACTGCCGGAATGACTCATCAACATCAACTCGATGCCTTTAAAGCTGGCATCCTGCTCTGACGAGGACTCCATCAGAAACTCATATTTGTGTTCGAATCGCGGTGCAAACAAGCTGCGCAGAGAACGCTTGATCAATGCGGCATTCCGGTAGCCCAATAGCTTGGATGCGGTTTCGCTCGCGGCAATCAACATCCCTTGCGCGTCGCATATCAACACCGCACCAGGAATGGATGCCATCAGGGTCTGGCGGCGCAATACCTCCGTTTCAACATTGGCCTTCAAGGCCGAGACCGTGCGCTGACGCCGCGACAGCAGCACTGCCAGCACTGCAGCCGCGGATATGATCACCACCAATCCGAATAGCAACAACAGACGGCTGCGTTGCGCGCTCTGCCAGCGTTTTTCATCCCGCGCGATCTGTGCAACTAATTGACCTTGCAGCCTGCTGAGCGCATCGATAACAATGCGCTGATCCAATTCAGCATTAAGTGGAACGGCACCGACATTCCCCACCTTGTAAGCCGAGTAAGCGGACACAATAGATTGCAGCGATAGCAGGGCTTGTTGCTCTCCCCCGAGCGATTGTAGTGTTGCCAATGGGGGCAGCGCCTGGCTCATTTGCTGCTGAAGGGCCTGAAAAGCGGCGAGATCGGAATTTTCCAGCAAGTCGAAGAAACGCGGTACGACCGCACCGTGGTCAAGTAAATAGTCGACTTCTGCCAAGGCCTCAGCAAACGGGACGGGGCGCTCTATGAATCCAGTAATTTCAGCCCTTGCGTTTCCTACGGCCAGGCTTGTCGTCAACAGCGCCAACCACACCAAGCGAAAGGCACAACGGCGTACAACATACCGACGCGCAGTGGTGCTTGCACGCATATCACCCCTCCCTGATTTGCTGAAGGCTCATCGTTGCCAACACCCATGAATATAGCGCATCATCTCCCAGCACGCGGGGCATAAAAATGCGTAGTTCCACTAACGTAGGCCTGTGACTTACCGCGATGAAACACCCCGCATATGGAGCGTTGCCATGACAGATTCATTTAAGTTAGCGCTGATTACCGGCTGCTCAAGCGGCTTGGGAAAAGCACTTGCCGAACAGGGCCTTGCTCGCGGCTACCACGTGGTTGCCACCGCCCGCAGGCCCGAATCGATTACGCTGGAACACCCCCGCCTTCACAAGCGCGCTTTAGACCTTAATGACCCCGAGCACATCCGCACGCTTTGCACTCAGCTGCACGAGGAGTTCGGCCAGATTGATCTACTCATTAATAACGCGGGCTTTGGCCTGATGGGGCCGATGCTGGAAATCAGCCCACAAAAACTCGCCGAGCAATTCCAAACCAATAGCATCGCGCCGCTCGAGCTTGTTCAGTCTGCACGCCAGTCATTAAAGCGCGGGAGTACGGTTGTAAACATCGGCAGTGTGTCAGCAAGTTTGGTGACACCCTTTGCCGGCAGCTACTGCGCCAGCAAAGCCGCCTTGCACGCTTTAAGCGATGCCATGCGCATGGAATTAGCGCCCTTTGGCATTCGGGTGATGGTGGTTAGAGCGGGCGCCATCCGGTCTAAATTCGCTGAACGCGCCGAATCTGAATTGACGCCACAGCAAACGCAGGGGCCCTACCAGCCACTGCAACAAGCCATTGCCGAGCGAGCAAGCCTGTCCCAGCAAAACGCGAGTGATGCCGACGACGTTGCCAAGCGTATCTTCGACGCCAGCCAACGATCACGCTGCCCCGCCTATGTAGGCGTTGCTAACGGACATCGGCGGCTGTATTCACTCAGTAAGTTGCCCAACCGCGTTACCGATTGGTTGCTGTCACGCCGCTTCAAGCTCAGTACGCTGCACGGCGACGAACTGTAATTGGAGTGCTATACTCCGCCGGCTGCGGCCGATATTGCCGGCCCTTAATCCCTTGTTTTGTTTATTTATTTTTGGTTTTGTATTGTTATGTTGTTAATTCTAAGAATTATTATTTCTGCTGTGCTCAGCGCACTGACGGTATTTTCTCTCTCCAAATTGGGGCTGGCTAGCCTGGCAGCGCTACCAGCCGCTCTTGTATTTGCAGCACTGCTATTTGCCATGCTGCTCTCTCCACGACTACCCGGCATCATTGACGCTCTAGGCAGCAAGCGAGAGCGCGGTACCGTAAAATGGTTCAACGTCAGCAAGGGCTATGGTTTTATCACTCGTGAGGGTGGTGACGATGTATTCGTTCACTTTCGCTCAATCCGCGGCAAGGGCCGAGGCCGTCGCAGTCTGATGGAAGGACAACTCGTAGAGTTTGTGCTCAGTGAGGGCGAAAAGGGGCCGCAGGCCGAGGAAGTTTCCGTCGTCGATTAGCGCCCGCTACCACCGAGTTAATAGTGCGGCGGCTTCTCTATTTCCGCCGCAAAGCCGGGCTCAGCCAAGCCCTGCTCCTCCATCGTTTCGCGCATTACACGACTGGCTTGCGCCAATTGGCGCAGTTGCTGTCGCAAGATACGCAGTTCACCGTCCTGTTCACTTACCCTGTCGTTGAGCGCATTGAGTAAGTCTTCCTGATAGGCCAACTGAGTTTGCAGCTCCACTAGCTGCTCTGTTTCGCGACTGGACATCGTTGCAAGCTCCTGAAAAAATCGAGCGCTACTATACCGCCCTAGCCGGTTATTATACTTTTTTTGCACCAGAATTTTTCGAGTGAACCCTCTTTATGTCACGTATCGTCTACTCCACAGACCAAGGCCGGATGTGTCCACAATGTGGAGAAGTCCAACAACAGTGTCGCTGCAAAGATATCACCGCCGACGCTGAACGCAGCGCCCGCAGCGGCGATGGCATTGTGCGTATTCGTCGAGAAACCAAAGGCCGCAAAGGCAAGGGCGTGAGTATTGTCAGCGGCATACCGCTAGACGATACCGCCCTGAAAAAGCTCGGCAAGGAGTTAAAACAAAAGCTCAGTATTGGCGGCGCGGTAAAGGATGGACAACTAGAGTTCCAGGGGGATCAGCGCCAAGCCCTGAAGCGCCTACTGGAAGAACGCGGCTACACCGTCAAACTTGCTGGTGGTTAAGCAGTTCAAACTGTTATGAAGATTTGCCAGCTAAGCCTGCCGTCAGTACAGGCGCTCTGGTAGCCTGAAAGAAAAAGATCGAGGCGTCTCACATGACAGCACTTAGCGAAACAATAGAAGTCGGCATCGTCACTCACAACATCGACACCATGTGTCACTTCTATGGCGACACCCTTGGCTTGGCCTTCGAGGGCAAGCTCGACTTCCCCGGCGGAACAATGCACCGCTACCGATTGGGCACGGCCGTCATCAAGCTGGTGAACTACGGTGACGAAACGCCCGAGCAATGTATTCCTGGGGGTGGCCACGCTGCCTGTGGCTATCGCTACATCAGCTTTGGCGTCGCCGACCTAAATAGCGTTATCGCCCAACTCAAAGAGGCCAACGTCGGGATTGCCGTCGATGTTACCCGCTTTGCCGAAAACATCGGCTTCGCCTTTGTTTGCGACCCTGACGGTAACTGGATTGAACTGTTCGGCGGCTGTTAAACGTCGGCAGACATACCGTACTTGCGCATTTTTTCAATCAACGTGGTTCGCCGCAATCCAAGCAGCTGCGCCGCCCGGCTCACAACATGATCTGCCGCACGAAGGGCCTGTTGAATCCGTCGCTGCTCAAAGTCAGCCACTTCTTCCTTGAGTGATACGCCCTCAACAGGAAGCTCATCAACGGCGATTGCCGCCTCGCTCGCGCGCCACTCAGCGCGCGCCGGTGGCTGCCACACCTCCTCAGCACCGCGGTAGGCTTCGGGCAAGTCCTGGCGCCCCACGACTTTGTCGGGGTACATAATCAGCAGCCGCTCCAGCAAATTTGCCAATTCTCGAACGTTGCCCGCCCAAGGATGAGCCTGCAGAGAAGCGACTGCCGACGGTGCTAGCGCCAGGGTACCCAAACCGTCGTCGGCAAGCTGGCGGATGATGTCGCGCACCAAGGCAGGAATATCCTCTTTACGTTCGGACAAGGCAGGAACCTGCAGCGGGAAAACGTTCAAGCGGTAGTAAAGGTCTTCGCGAAATTCTCCCGCGTCGATCATTGCCGGCAAATCCCGATGCGTCGCGGCAATGATTCGCACATCAGCGCTGCGGCTCTCACTGGAACCAACACGCTCAAAGCTGCGCTCCTGAATGGCGCGCAATATCTTCACCTGCATGTCCAGCGGCATGTCGCCAATCTCATCCAGAAACAAGGTGCCGCCGTCAGCCAGCTCAAAGCGACCGGCGCGGCTAGATATCGCGCCAGTGAACGCGCCGCGCTCATGCCCAAACAATTCTGATTCTAATAACTCTCGGGGAATGGCGCCGCAATTGATCGGCACAAAGGGGCCAGAGCTTCTGGAAGAGAGCCGGTGTATCGCCTGTGCAACCAATTCTTTACCCGCGCCAGAGGGGCCATTAATCAGCACCGTTACCGATTTATCGGCAACCTGGGCGAGCAGGCGCGTCAACTCCTGCATTGCCGGACTGCTGGCGACTAAGCCGTGATCAATGTCCGGTGGGGCACCGCCGAGTATCGACCCCAGGCGCCCCAGGCCCTCTAGCAGGGAATCAAATACCGGAGCGTCAACACAGGCCACACAGTTCGGCCACTGCCCTTGCTGAGCCAGCACACCAGCCAAAAAACAGGGACGCCCAGCGAGCGCTTCGGGCGCAAGGCTCGCGCCATCGGCCAATAACACCGCATTCGCCTGTGCCAGCTCCTCAACGCAGGTCACCCGTTGCTGGTTTGGGTCTAGTGCCTCTAACAACAGGCGATAGTGGGCGATGATATTGGGATCTGCGTCGATGAGTAACTGGATGCGCGTTGGCATGGGTGCCACATTTTCTCTGTTTGCCGTTGTCGTTTTTTTGACTATAGCCAAGCCCGGGCAGCATAACCACACCAGCATGTCGGTATTTTGACACAAGCATCTCCGCTCTTGCCCGGGCACCACGCTTGCTGCAAAATCGCGCCCTACTGCCTTTCCCTACACTCAGCCAGGATCTCAGCATGTCGACCAGCGAAACGCCCGTGTACTACCTAACTTGGGACGAACTGCACCGCGACACCCGTAACCTTGCGCGCAAACTCACCGCCACGCCGTGGAAAGGCATTATCAGTATCGCCCGCGGTGGCTTGGTACCGGGCGCCATTCTCGCGCGCGAACTCAACCTTCGCGTCGTCGACACCCTGTGTATCGCCAGTTACGACCACGACAAGCAGGGCGAAATTAGTATTCTCAAATCAGTGGAAGGTGACGGTGACGGTTATCTGCTGGTTGACGACCTCGTCGATACCGGAGGCACTGCAAAAATTGCCCGCGAGCTGCTGCCCAAGGCCACATTCGTCACCATCTACGCCAAGCCTCAGGCGATGGCGCTGGCCGAGTACTACACCCGCGAATTTGCTCAAGATACCTGGATACACTTCCCTTGGGATATCGAGCACAGCTACAGCGAGCCGCTCATTAAATAACGAACCGCCGACGAAGCCTTTGCGCCACGCTGATAGAGCCAGTAGAATCTCCCGCTGCGCTTTTCGCCCCGGTGGCACAGCTGGATAGCGCGGCCCCCTCCTAAGGGGCAGGTCAGAGGTTCGAATCCTCTCCGGGGCGCCACCTCTTCCATGCTCCATTCTTTAGCAATCGCGCGCTGGCGTGCTAAGCCGAGATCGCCGGCGAGACACTGGGCTGACCGGCGTGTAACCAGTCTCGTAACTGCTCCGCTTCACGTCGATAGGTACGCCGTTCCGACTGATCTAAGCGCAGCCACCGCAGGGCATTTATCAGCCAGCGGTCAGCAGAACCATTCAAAATACCCGCCCCGGGGGTACAGCAGATATGGTGCCAGTGCAGCTGATCGTCGCACCACAGCAAGACCTCGCCATTGGGCGACAGCGTATAAGCCAGCTTGGCCTTAGGTGGCAGCGCCGGGCCGTGGTCCACGGAGCGGGCAACGATTACCGCAGCGTCATCTGCCGGGCGAAGCAAAGACAGTAATTGCCGGTAATAGCGCGGGCTAGGCAGCCCCAGATCAAAGCGCCCCCAACACAGTTGATGATCGACAACCTGCCCCACGGGCGGACTGGCCAACACCTGGCGTTTACCACCTTTAAATTGCGGGTACCAAGGCTGACAGTGCAGGCTAGCCGCGTGAAAAAATACATTGCTCAGCCAATGCAGTCGCTCGCGATCCTGACCACTCACAGCGATATGACTGTGATAGACATAGGTCCCGGCATCTGCACACCACTGACGGCGACAGGACCAGGTGTCCGGCTGGCACTGCCCCGCATTTATTGCCCTCGCCATACTCAAGAGCCGCTCAGCAGAGGCCTCGGCTTCTGCCACGGCCTGCTCAACCGATATTTCATTGGCTTGTTTGGCAGCCACATTTAATCCCATTGATACGAAATTTCCAGACCGTAGTGACGCGGCGGCAACTGCGCCTTCGTGGTTGTGCCAAGATTGTCACCCAGTGCCACCCCGCCGCCAAAGAAAAGCGAGTCCTTCAGGTTGTTCACGTACATCGCCACACGCAGCTTCTCGTCGGGCAGCCAGGTCAGGCGTGCGTTATACAACTCCTGCCCGCCCAATGTCGCGCCATCGTAGAGATTGGCCTTGGCATCCAGGCCGACAAAAATTTCCGAGCGGTAAGAGTAATGCAGCCGCGGAATGAATGCGCCAAAGCGCGTTTGCCAATGGTATTGCACGGCGAGCGAGCGGGTGTTTTTTGGCACCACCGCAAAGGGCTCGGCACTGCGATCAAAGCTGGAGCCATCCGCTAAAAATACCGTGTAATCCCGATAATAGGCATCGGTATAGCCGGCGTTGGCATTGACCTGTAGCCCTTCGTAGAGCCAGGTTGCCTCCAATTCGGCGCCCTGCACTACGGCAGAACCCGCGTTATCCAAAAACAGGATGACATCGGTCGGCCCACCGGGCCCCGTCTCGGCCTGCTGAACTTGAATCTGGTCATAGCTCATATGGTAGATCGCACCATTGAGACGCAAACTCGAATCGAGGGCATCGAGCTTAAACCCTATCTCACTGTTCTCCACCACCTCTGGCTCGAACTCATTGAGGCGGCGCCCCCGCAGGCCAATACCGCCCGATTTATAGCCCTCGCTGACGGTCACATAGGTCATCAAACTATTGAGGCCGATCGCCGCGATATCCGCCTCATCCCAGATATAGCTCACCGTCAACGCTGGCGAAACCTGGTCAAAGGACAGCTCTGATGACGTCGACACCGGCGCGAGAAACGGAATGGGTTGTGCAAAGTCGATATTGTCAAAATACGCTCTGGGCACTGGGTTATAGATGCCGCCCTGAGCATGAATAAGCCCCTCACGCAGCCCAAAGGCATTGAAATCGGCGTTGTATAAAGCAATCTCCCGCTGTTTATCATCTTCGGTGTAACGCACACCCAGCGTTAGTTGCAGATGGGACGTAAGATCGTAACTACCCTGTACAAACAGCGCACGTGTTTCATTTTCGATATAGCTTAAATTGACCGACGCTGACAGCAGCGGCAGCACAAGGTTATTGGCTGCCGCCGACAGTAAATCGACCCCAGGCAGCGCAACGCCTGCGGTACTACTCAGCAGAAATTCCGGGGGAATACCCAGAACCCCGTTGGCGCCAATAACTTGTGGGTAGGGAAAACCATCGATGCGCTCTGCAGAGTAGAAGGCGCCAAACGTCAGGTCGAGCTTGTCCTCGAAAAATCGCCCGTTGAATTTCAGCTCCTGACTGAGTTGGTAACGCGTTTCTTGATCCGGGTCGACGCCGGAGGCCGTCAAGGCTTTTAATGCCAAACGCTCACCATTGTGCACGAGGCTAAAGTCACTGCCGTCAACGTCCTCCTGCTTACCCAAGCCATATTGACGGCTGTAGGCGGTGATCGACTCAAGGTCAAGCAGCCCCATATGCCAATTCAGCTTTATCGCGTGAAGCTGTGACTGCTGGCGATAAAAACTGGCTTCGGTGTTGATCGCCACCTTGCGCTGCTCAGCCAAGCCCTCCTGCTGCTGACATCGCTGGGCGTAATTATCAGGCTGCTGGGGAACAAAGAATGTGGCCGCCGCCGCTTGCACATTGATTACTTCGCAGTTGTTCGCCTGCCCTTTCTCATCCTGCGAGCTCCAAAATGAGAAGACATCGAGTTGCAGGTTCTCGGTAAGGTCCCACAATAGCCGCGCAGACACCGCTTGCCGGTCCTCATCGCCAAAGCGTGTACCATCGGCAATATTCTTAAAGTAACCATCCAAGCGCCGCACGGTACCACTGAGCCTCAGACCCATTTGATTTTCGATCAATGGCAAATTAACGCTGGCCTTAATATCTTGGCGACCGTGAGAACCGGCAGTGACCGTAGCGCTGCCACTCACGCTACTAAAATTTGGCGCAACCGTGCTGACCAGCATCGCGCCACCGGTATTATTTTTACCAAACAGCGTACCCTGAGGGCCACGCAAAACCTGAATATTCTCAACGTCGACCGCATCCAACAGCTGAGAATCCTGACGGGCGATGAAAATCCCATTCAAATACTGACCGACTCCCGGGTCGAGCTCAGGTGTTGAAGCGCGTTGACCGATGCCTCGCACAAAAATGGCTTGGCTCTTGGTCGCCGTCGGCGCGATCTGCAAATTCGGCACGATGTTTTTAACATCCGCCAGCGATGTAATGCCCGCATCCTCCAGAGCCGATGCCCCGATCGCCGAAACAGAAATCGGCGTGTCCTGCAGACTTTCCTCCCGGCGCCTGGCCGTGACGACCACCTCCTCTAGCTGAGCAAAGGCGGGTGCACTGAAAATCGGCAATACCGTGACAAGACTGCTAAAACAAAGCGGCAGCAGGCCGCTACCCAAAAGAACCCTATTCACTGCGATACAACCTCTATTATTGTTATGTAGTCACCGCGCATCGATACCAGCGAGTGAGCCTAAGAGCTTACGCGAGGGAAAACAGGATGTTGACGCTACGACACAAATACCGCATTGTAGTGCAATTACATAAACTACTTACATGACACGGTGCAGGAGTGGAGGGACGTAAAAAAAAGAGCCCCGGAAGCAGGGTAAGCAACCGGGGCCAATACGGAGAGAGGTCGCAACGGGATAAGAACGTCAGAGAGAGGGGGGAGACACCATCCCGCCGCGACACAACTAAACGATAATCATTATCATTGCCGTTTGCAAGCGTTTTTCTTGCTCTTTACTCAATTTCTATCAATACCTCACCCGGAGTGACGCGATCTCCCTTACTAACGTGGATATCACGAACTGTGCCATCAATCGGCGCCTGCACTTCCGCTTCCATTTTCATCGCCTCAGTGACTAGCACTGGCTGGCCCGCCTTAACCACATCGCCCTGCGCCACTAATACATCGACGATATTGCCCGGCATATTCGTTGTTACATGCCCCGGCTGAGTTGCCTGCCGACGCCCACTCCCCCCGTCGCGCTGGTATTCGTTCAATGCCTCGAAAACCACTTCCTCTGGCATACCGTCCAGCGTCATGTACAGGTGCCGTTTGCCTTTACCCTTAATGCCGACACCGGTAATCGCCACTTGATAACTTTCACCGTGAACATCGATCACAAATTCGGTGGGCACCGCATTTTCCGCGGCGGGGCGATCGGCCTCGAGTTCCGGCTCTAAAACCTCGGGTTGCAATGTGCCATCGCGACGCTGCTGGAGGTAGCTGCGGCCCAGATCCGGGAACATGGCGTAACTCAGTACATCCTCTTCACTGTCGGCCAGCTCGCCAATTTCTGCGCGCAATTTCTCCATTTCTGGCGGCAGCAAATCCGCAGGGCGAACATCGATTACCGCCTCACTGCCAATCGCCTTGGCTCGCAACTCTTCGTTCACCGTTCCCAGCGCCGCGCCGTAGTGGCCCTGCAAATAGCGCTTCACCTCATTGGTTATGGTGGTATAGGGCGCCTCCGCCAGAATATTCATCACCGCCTGGGTACCGACAATCTGCGAGGTGGGCGTTACCAGCGGCGGGAAGCCCAGGTCCTTGCGCACCCGAGGGATCTCCGCGAAGACTTCATCGATACGGTGCAAGGCACCCTGCTCTTTTAGCTGGTTCGCCAGGTTAGACATCATGCCGCCCGGCACTTGGTTTATCTGAACGCTGACATCTTCGCGAGTAAACTCACTCTCAAACTGCCGGTATTTCTTGCGCACCGCCCACAGTTTTTTGGCAACGCTTTGCAAAACTTCCAAATCCAGGCCCGGGTCATAGGGCGTGTCTTTTAGGGCGGCAACCATGGTTTCGGTCGCCGGGTGGCTGGTGCCGTTGGCAAAGGCTGAAATAGCGGTATCGATGATATCCACGCCCGCCTCTACCGCCTTCAGCTGACACAGCCCAGCCAAACCCGATGTCATATGCGAATGCAGAGCCAGCGGCAGGTCAAACTCGGCTTTTAAGGCCGCAACCAGCTCACCGGTAGTACTCGGCGTAAGCAGGCCCGCCATATCTTTGATGGCCAGGGAATCGACGCCCATGTCCACCATCTTACGCGCCTGCTCAACGAACGTTTCCGTGTTGTGCACGGGGCTGGTGGTGTAGCAAATAGTACCCTGGGCATGTTTGCCGGCGGCCTTCACGGCGGCGATCGCCGTCTGCAAATTACGCACATCGTTCATCGCATCGAATATCCGGAAGATATCCATGCCATTGTCTGCCGCCTTGGCAATAAAGGCCTCGACGACGTCGTCAGCATAGTGGCGGTAACCCAGCAGGTTCTGGCCACGCAGCAACATTTGCAGCTGGCTATTAGGCAGCGCCTCACGCAACTTGCGCAGTCGCTCCCAGGGGTCCTCTTTCAAAAAACGCACGCAGGCATCAAAGGTTGCGCCGCCCCATACCTCCAGAGACCAATAGTCCAGCGCATCCAGCTCGGCGCACACCGGCAACATATCCTCGGTGCGCAGCCGAGTGGCAATAAGCGATTGATGGCCATCTCGCAGGGCGACATCGGTAATTTTAATCGGCGTAGTCATAGTGCCTTCCTTTCCTGTGTGCACATCGTGGCCGCTGAGCGGCTGCAATCATTATTGGGTTTACAGTCCTGCGTGAGCAGCGATCGCCGCCGCCACCGCCAGGGCAAGCTCTTCGGGCCGACTCTTATCGGAGTACTCGATCAGTTCGGGGTGACTATCAACAAAGCTAGTGTCGAAATGCGCGGCGCGGAAGTCCGCGTGCTTGAGTATTTGCTGGTAGTAAGGCGCGGTGGTTCGTACGCCCTGAACACGCATATCATTCAACGCCCGCGCGCCGCGGTTGAGCGTCTCTTCCCAGGTCAGTCCCCAAACCACCAGTTTCAGGCACATCGAATCAAAATACGGCGGTATGCTGTAGCCGGTATATATCGCGGTGTCGGTGCGCACGCCCGGGCCGCCGGGAGCGTAGTAGCGGCTGATTTTGCCGAAGCTGGGCAAAAAACCGTTCTTGGGGTCTTCGGCGTTCACGCGGAACTGCAGCGCGTAGCCGCGATAGCTAATATCCTCTTGCCGATACCCAAGCGGCAGGCCGGAGGCAATGCGGATTTGCTCGCGCACAATATCAACCCCGGTAATCTGCTCGGTGATGGTGTGCTCCACCTGAACGCGGGTATTCATCTCCATAAAATAAATTTGATTATCGGCAAGCAAAAACTCAACGGTGCCGGCATTTTCATAACCCACTGCCTCTGCCGCGCGCACCGCTAAGTCGCCGATATACGCGCGCTGCTCTGGCGTGAGCTGAGGCGATGGCGCAATTTCAATCAGCTTTTGATTACGGCGCTGTATCGAACAATCACGCTCATACAGGTGGATAACATTGCCCTGTGAGTCGGCCAAAATCTGCGCCTCAATATGGCGCGGATTGACAATACACTTCTCCAAAAACACATCAGCGCGACCGAAAGCCTTGGTGGCCTCTGAGACCACGCGACTGAACTGACGTCGCAGATCTGCTTCGCTGTCGCAGCGGCGAATGCCCCGGCCGCCGCCACCCGAGGTGGCCTTCAACATCACCGGATAGCCGATGCCTGCAGCGACCGACACCGCCTCATCGACATCGGCGAGATTGTCTTCAGTACCCGGTGTCACCGGCACACCCGCCGCCACCATCGCCCGGCGAGCCTCGGTTTTATCGCCCATACGACGGATAACCTCTGCACTGGGGCCAATAAAGGTAATGCCGCGCTGAGCACAGATTTCCGCCAATTCGGCATTTTCGGAAAGAAAACCGTAGCCGGGGTGCAAGCCATCGCAGCCCGTTTCTACCGCCAGCGCCACCAGCTTACGAGGATTCAAATACCCCTCCAGGGGGTCCGCGCCAACGTTGTAGGCCTCGTCGGCGCGCTTAACATGCAGGGAAAACCGATCGGGTTCGGTGTAGATGGCCGCTGAGCGAACACCCATCTCGGCACAGGCACGAACGATACGAACCGCAATCTCACCACGGTTGGCAATTAGGATTTTTTTCAGCATAGCGACTGGTTTCCTAAACCGGTATCAAATATGCGATTCACCCTAGCGGAAAATATTCCTTATAAGAAATTAATATTTATTTGCCTATATATAAGTATTAACTTATAAACGAGCAAATTCTGCAGGAGACGGGGATGCAAACCAGCTACTTACAACGGCTTACTCTGCGTCAAGTTGATGTTTTTCTGGCGGTTTGTCAGCACATGAGCTACTCGCGCGCCGCCGAAGAGTTGTCGCTCACGCAACCCGCCGTCAGCGCGCAAATACGCAGTCTGGAGGATTTAATTCGCCAACCGCTGTTCGACTACGTTGGCCGCCGACTCTACCTGACACCGGCAGGCAAGCTGTTACAGCGGGCGGCCCGCGACCTGCAACAGCGACTGGTAAATTTAGAGATAGAGTTAACGGAGCTACACGGCAAGTTGCAGGGCAGCTTGAATATAATTATTGAGTCGAGCGCCGAGACCCTGATCCCAACCTACATCAATCGATTCTGCCAGCAGCACCCGGATGCGGAGGTGAGCCTGCATGTCGACAACCACCAGCATCTGATAAAACGTCTGCACGACAATATGCACGACCTAGCGGTAATGACTCGCGTCCCCAGCGACCAGGGCTTGCAGTACACCCCCTTCGCCGAACATCAGCTGCTGGCGGTGGCTGCCAAACATCACCCCCTGGCCGATGCCGGGGCGCTCAGTCTGCATGAATTCCTGGAAAACCGCCTGCTACTGCGCGAACCCGGCTCGGGGAGCAGGCAAGTACTCGAGGACTACTGCCGGCAGCAAAGCTGCGTGATTCGCCGCACCCGCGTGCTGGGCAGCAATCAGGCAATACGCCATGCTCTCGTCGACTCCGAGGATTGCGCCGTACTGCCAGCCAGCGTGGCCGAACAAGGAATCCGCGACGGTAGTCTGGTTGAGTTGAAGGTGGAGGGTTTTCCGATTAAGCGCTCCTGGTGCAGCGCCTATCAACGCGGCAAGCGCCTCAACCCGCTGGCGAGCGCCTTTCTCGATGCGCTACACGGGCCCGCCTAACGCTCTCCCAAGTACACATTCACGCGGGAAAATTCCTCGGACTCCGCCAAATCGGGAATCGTGGTCGCGCGCTGAAATTGCAAATGGTGATAACCGGGAAAGGAAAAGTCCTTCACCCGGGAATCCGCCACCAACACCCTGTTGGCGCGCGTCAGAAACTCGCCTAACAGCGGTAAATTGGCGCGATCGTAGAGCACGTCGGCAACCAAAATCACATCGTAGGATTCACTGTCAGCAAAGAAATCTGCGCTGTAGGCTAAGCTCACGCCATTGGTCTCGGCATTGAGTTTACTGACCGCCAATGCATCGCTATCCAGATCGCAGGCGACCACTGATGACGCCCCGGCCTTGGCCGCCGCGATCGCGGCCACCGCAGAACCACAGCCGAAGTCCAGCACCCGCTTGCCACGCACCAACTCGGGGTGGTCAATAATATAGCGCGCCATAACCTGGCCACTCGCCCAGCAGAAACACCAATAGGCCGGGTAGTTCATAATGCGCTGAATTTGCTCACTGTCCAGCAAGTGTTGGGGGTAGGCTTCATCAAGCAACCACAACTCCAGCTCAGGTGCTAAAGGCAGGCGCTGGCGCGATAACTGACCATGCGGGAGGTACTCGCGCAGACGCGTTTGCAGTGACGGTATTTTCATCATTTATCCTGTTTTTAACACCAGCGCGGTAATGGCAACGGTAAGCATTCAAGCGCTAGCCTGATCTCGGCGGCGATAGTATACGGACAACGGCCCGGTACGTCGGCGTCCAATCCGACGAAATTGATACCGCTTGGGCACTCGCCTCACGCACACTGATCACGCATAATTTAGTCAGCCAATGTCGAGAGCCCACCGTGTCACAAGCCACTGAATTTATCGTGCCAGCCTGTAATGAGTGCCACCGTATTCTCTATGAAGACGACGACCTACTGGCCGTTAGTAAACCGGCTGGCTTATTGTCAGTGCCCGGCCGTCACCCGGCCAATCGCGACAGCCTGATAAGCCGTATCCAGCAGCAGTACCCAGACGCCTTGATCGTACACAGGCTCGATATGGCCACCTCTGGCCTGATGTTGATTGCGCGGAATAAAGACAGCCACCGCCGCCTGAGCCAACAATTCGAGCGACGCCAGATCAGCAAGCAATATCACGCCGTCGTCAGCGGCTGCGTTGGCCCTGCCCAAGGCATGATCGACCTGCCGTTGGCCTGCGACTGGCCGCGCCGCCCTCGCCAGCATATTAACTTTGAGCATGGCAAGTCTGCGCAAACCCTCTACGAATGCCTGCGCCGCAGCGACAGCCAAAGCACCCTGCTGCTCAGCCCCATTACCGGTCGCTCCCACCAATTGCGTGTGCATTGCGCCAGTATTGGCCACCCCATCCTCGGCTGCGAGTTCTACGCCCACGAACAGGCCAGGCAGGCATCGGCCCGGCTATTGCTGCACGCCAGCGCACTCAATCTGCACCACCCCAGCAGTGGTAAAGCGATACAGTTTAACTGCCCGCCTCCCTTTGCCATTTAACGACTAAACATCTTTCACTATTGCTGGAGACGTATAACTATTGATGTGATTTTTCCTGCACTAAACTACAGTCAGTGCACGAGGATAGGCCGTTGGTTGAAACGCAAACAAACCGAGATGGCAGCCAGATTGTGCTGCGCCCGAACCGCTCCGCCAGCTGGCAGAGTAATCGGCGTATCTTAGCGGCCATCGCGGGGCTCAATCTGGTATTTGCCTCAGGGTTTCTGGCTATTGGCGCGTGGATGATCTTGCCCTTTATGGGGTTGGAATTATTTTTGCTCTGGGTATTACTGCGGCGCGTCTTTGGCAAACTGCAGATTCAACAAGTGATTCACATAAGTGAACAGCAGCTGCGTATTGAAAGCGGTTATTTTTGCGCAGAGCAACAATGGCAGTGGCCACAGCAACACAGCGGCATATTGGTGCTGGAGCACCAACACCCCTGGGCGCCCCTGGAAATCAGTTTGTGTTGCCGAGCGAAAACTGTCCGCGTCGGGGCATTTTTAAATCGCGAAGACAGCGTTGAATTGCTGGCCGCATTAAAACGCCAGGGACTGCGCGTTCAGCAACACAGCCGCCCCGACACGCTGGCAATGTAGGCAGCTCAGTACACCGTTATCGCGACGCCGCCAAGCTCTACAGACTCGGCATGATAGTAGCCAGGCTCGAGTGCATTCATGCCGCCCAGCGCACCAGTCAGCAACCACTGCTGAGGCGTAATGCGCCACCCCATGGCAACACGCTGATTGACCAGCGCTAACAAGGCCTGCCACTGACCGCCACTCACCCCGCCGCCATAGGATTGGGCGACCATTGACGCATCGCGAAACAGTCGCAATGGCAGGGCATCCAGGTCAAGCCCCTGCGGAGACACGCCATTGCCAATAACAAAATATTTACCGGCGACATTGGCGCGAACAATCTCTTTCGCGGTGGGGCTGGCCGGCAACAACGCCAAGTCGGGCAACTCGAGCGCAATGGCAACGCGGCGAACTATTAACTGCAATTCTGCCACGCTGGCAATGGGTGCTTCGAGCGTTTGGTTTAACTGAAAGGCCAACTCCAGCTCAACCATACCGCGGGAAAAATCCGCCAGCGCGACACGCTCACCCGAAACCCGCTGGCCCGAAGCACTCAAACTGCCATAAACCGTTCTATCGCTGCCAAAACGCTTCTGCGACGCGGTGTTACTCAGCCCTGCCTTAAACCCAGCGGGCGCCCCGGTATGCCCGGCAATAAAGCGGATATTTTGCTCGACATAGGCCTGTTGCCACGCCGCTTCCGCTGCCCACGTGGGCAGCGCCCACAGCCATACGGCAACGAATACGAAAACTCTATTCACTCACATCCCTCTCTGCTAATCGGGCAGGTAATTCTGCCAGGCTTTTCACGCATACGCTCGGTGCAATATCCCAGGGGTCGTACACCGCATCGGCATCGCGCTTTACCCATGCCGCTTGCATCCCCGCACTGCGCGCGCCAATCACATCAAAGGGGTTAGAAGACACTAACCAGCTGTGCCCGACAACGCCACCCGTTGACCGCAGAAAGTGCGCATACACTGCCGGGCTAGGCTTAAACACACGCACATCTTCCGCGCTCACCACCCCCTCAAACCAATCGCTAATTTCCGCCTTCGCGAGTATGCCCTTAACATCTGCCGTCGCACCATTTGAAAATGCAAACAGCCGGTTTCCCTCACTGGCCAGCTGCGCCAATGCATCAAGTACATCGGCAAAGATCGGCAATTCAGCATACGCGGCGATCAACCTGCAACGCTGCTCATTAGAAAGCGGCTGCGCCATGGCCTCGCAACAGTAATCCAAGGCCTGGCGCGTACACACAGAAAAGTCGGCATAATGCTGCATCAAGCCGCGTCGAAAGCTGTATTCCAGTTGTTTCTCTCCCCAGCGCGCCGCAAAAACACCGGCCAACTCACCCATGCAATCTCGCAGTGGAACCTCAATCGCCGCCGTATTCACCAGCGTGCCGTAGACATCAAAGCCAAGAATCTTTGACACAGCACCTACCCCCCAGCTACCAGTAACCGCGCCATAATAAATACGGCACTCACCACAAGTCCCACCCAAGGAATCCACGCTGGGTATTGATAGACACCCGGTGCCGACACCGAGCGCCGCTTGATACGGATCAGGGCAGCGTTGACGAGTACGAAAACGGACAGCACCAAAAAGCTAGTAACCTCTGCGAGGCCGGTTAGATTCATGGTCAACGCCATCACGAGCGTGATTGCCGTTACCAGCACTATCGCAACGACCGGCGTGGCCGTGACCGTCGAAACTCGCGCCAGTCCCCGGGGCAACCAGCCCTGCTTTGCCATACCGTACAACAAGCGCGAGCCCATAATAATCTGCACCAAGGCGCCATTAACCACGGCGCACAAACTAATTGCAGCAATAATCACCGGCGAGCCGCCAGTGCTTCGGGTATATACCAGCGCCAATGGCGCATCACTGGCCGCCAATTCATTTGCAGCGACCACCTTTACCGCTATCGCACTCACCAAGGCGTAAAACACGGTCGCCACAGCCAGTGCAATCAACGCCGCTCGGGGAAGGTTACGCGCCGGATCTTTGACCTCTTCGGCGATATTAACCATATCCTCAAAGCCAACAAAGGCATAAAAGGCCAAGAACGCCCCCATAATAATACCCACCACAGTAATGGGTGGCACCTCGGCTGAACTCACCACTGGCGCCCCACTTTCGTTCATAATGGAGTTCCCGCCAGCAATCATCACCAAAATCAAACCAGAGGCCTCGAGCAAGGTAAATACCGCCACAACGGATAGCGACTCGCCAATTCCCCAAATCGCCACAGTGCCCAGTGTCACCAGCAAGCCTATGATCAGCAGCCCTCGATCCACCTCAGCGAATACCTGAAAATACCCAGCAAACCCCTGTGCGATCGCCGCTGACGAGCTAATACCCGACAGCAATACCAACACCCCTACCACCGTCGACAACAGCCGGCGCTGAAACGCCTTATCGACGTACAAGGCTTCACCCGCACTCAGTGGGTAGCGCGCGGACAGCTCCGCGTAACTGAACACCGTAAAGGCAACGCCGAAGGCCGCCAACATAAAGGCCAAAGCCGTATAAGCGCCAGATACCGCTGCCACCTTGCCGACCAACACGTAGATACCGGCACCGAGGATATTTCCCAGGCCGTAAAGAGTGAGCCGAACTAAGCCCACTCGACGTCGTAAGCCCGGATGATGACTAACCATCACTCGGATCCTCCCAATGTGATTTTTGCCCCAGCATTCCAATGCCCCTTCGAGCAGTCTGGCAGTAATTGGGGTAAAATGCGCGCCGTCTATATAGCGAGGTAGCCATGGCCACACCTGAGAACACACCGCAGAAAAACGCTGACAAAACCCAAAAAGTGGGATTTGTTAGTTTGGGCTGCCCGAAAGCGCTCGTCGACTCAGAGCGCATACTTACTCAGCTGCGCCTGGACGGCTACGAGGTGGTGCCCAGCTACGACGATGCCGATGTTGTGGTGGTGAATACCTGCGGTTTTATCGACAGCGCAAAGCAGGAGTCGCTGGACGCTATTGGCGAGGCGATCAACGAAAACGGCAAGGTTATTGTTACTGGCTGCATGGGTAAAGGCAGCGACGCCGAAGCCATTAAAAATGCTTATCCTGAAGTCCTCGACGTAAGCGGCCCGGCCGCGGTTGATGCCGTTGTGGGCGCGGTTCATCAATATGTTCCCCAGGACGACAGCTACCAACCTCACCGCGATTTGGTACCGCCGCAGGGTGTGAAACTCACGCCCCGGCACTATGCGTATTTGAAAATTTCCGAAGGCTGCAACCACCGCTGCAGCTTTTGCATTATTCCGGCGATGCGCGGCGACCTCGTCAGCCGCCCGTTGGCTGAGGTGGTCGATGAGGCCAAGCAGCTGGTCGCCGCCGGCAGCCGCGAACTATTGGTCATCTCGCAAGACACCAGCGCCTACGGCGTGGACACCAAATACAAGCTGGATTTTGTCGATGGCCGCGCTCTGGAAACCCGCATGCAAGACCTCGCCGTTGCACTGGGCGAGCTCGGCGTGTGGGTACGCATGCACTATGTCTACCCCTACCCCCACGTAGACAAAATGATTCCCCTCATGGCTGAGGGCAAGATCCTTCCCTACCTGGATATTCCGTTTCAGCATGCCAGCCCGCGTGTGCTCAAGCTGATGAAGCGCCCCGGCAACCAGGAAAAAACGCTAGAGCGCATCAAAGCCTGGCGAGAAATCTGTCCCGACCTGGTAATACGGTCAACGTTTATTGTCGGCTTTCCGGGCGAAACCGAAGAAGACTTCCAGTTGCTGCTCGACTGGCTGGAAGAAGCTCAACTGGACCGCGTCGGCTGCTTCCAGTATTCACCCGTCGATGGGGCCAGCGCCAACGACCTGCCAGACCCCGTGCCCGAAGACGTGAAGCAACAGCGCTGGGAGCGCTTCATGGAAGTGCAGCAACGCATTTCCGCAGAAAAGCTGCAGCAGCGCATCGGCCAGCAATTGGAAGTGTTGATCGATGTCGTCGACGAAGAAGGCGCGATTGGACGCTGCTATGCGGATGCCCCCGAGATTGATGGCAAAGTCTACCTCGATGGCGTTACCGACCTTCGCCCAGGCGATGCGCTATTAGTCAATGTCGTAGGCGCTGACGACTACGACCTGTGGGCCGAGCCCGCCCAATGAATTTGCTGCTGCTGCAGCCATCGGATTTCACTGGCGCCGATACCGTGCAAATCAGCGATACGCGCGCCCAGCACATCCGCAAGGTACTTCGCGCTGAACTTGGCCAGCAGCTGCGCTGCGGCGTGCTTAACGGCCAGCTTGGCAGTGCGGAAATCACCGGACTTGGCAGCACCATAGAACTGCGCGTTAACCTGAATACGCCCGCTCCGGCAAAGCTCCCTTTGACCTTGTTGCTGGCCCTGCCTCGCCCAAAAGCGGCGCGGCGCATCATTCGCTCGGCAACCGAATTGGGCGTGGAAAAAATTATTTTGCTGAACAGTTACCGGGTGGACAAAAGCTACTGGCAAAGCCCTTTGGTCGACGACGCTCACCTCCACGCGGCCATGCTGGAGGGCTTGGAGCAGTGTGGCGATACACAATTGCCCAGCATTGAACGCGCCACCCGCTTTAAGCCCTTCGTAGAAGATGTATTGCCAGCACTGCTGCAACATCGGCAAGGCCTGTTGGCCCACCCCTACCACAGCCAGGATGTGCCGGCAGCAAGTAATCAGCCTCGCCTACTCGCCATTGGTCCGGAAGGCGGATTTATTCCTTATGAAGTGGAAAAACTGCTGGCCGCCGGAATGCAGGGCTTTAGCCTGGGGCCGCGTATTTTAAAAGTTGAGACCGCCGTACCCAGTATTATTGGTCGCCTCTTTCTGTAGCGGCGATAACTAATCCTTCAACAGCAGTACGCCAGACGCAGCGACCAGCCCAACTCCTGCCGCAGCCTCCCCCCGCTTGGCGATCACCGGCAAACCTCGCACCAATCGCTGAGCAAGCAGCACATATAACAACTTCACTCCACCAACGGCCGCCACCGTGATTGCCGCAATTGCCACGACATCTCCCGGCAACACGCTTTGCATGTCGACAAATAGTGGCAGCAAGCTGGCATAGAAAACCACCGCCTTCACATCAGCAAGCGTCACCACCAAGCCCGCGATAGCGCTAGTGCAAAGCGAACCGGGCGCCGCCGGTAAGGCCTGAGAGTGAGCGGCGCGGGATGATAGCAATAAGCGTAAGCCCACACTCAGCAGAAGCAGCGCTGCGGCCACCTTAACCACGATAAACACCGCGCCCATCGCCTGAGCCAGCGCGGCAACACCGCCAATCGCCAGGCTGACAAACAGCAGATCGCCAATAACAATACCCAGCGCTGCGGCAAGACCGTGGCGCCGACCACCGCGCAAACTGCAGGCGACTACCAGCAACACACTGCTGCTTGGTAACGCTGCCAGCGCCATCATTGCCAGCGCCAAGCACAACATGGCTGCGACGCTCATGGCTGCACCTGCGCACAACGGTGCTCCGCGTCATTGATAAAGTCGATGGCTAAAGACTCAAAGCGCACTTTGCACTCAATCATCGCCCAGTGGCCGCAGTTGGGGAAAACATGCAACTCGGCATTGGGGATCATCCGCATAGGCAACAGGCTGATATCCAGCGGACTCACGCGGTCATCCCGCCCCCAGGTAATTAGCGTCGGCGCCTGAATGCGTGGCAAATGCGCGACCACCTGAGCGGCGTTTTCTCCCCGCCGGTAATCGGCAATTGCAGCGATCGCCGACCGAGAATACAGCGCCCGAGTGGTCGCCAAGGTCACTGGCTCGGTTGCCGCCGTGTATCGCGCCTCGAGCAGCTCGTCAGTAATAATGGACTGATCGTAAACCATGGACGCTAACCAACGTCGTAAATTTTCGCGGCTGGGTTGCTCGGTAAAGGCCGTTAGCAGGTTCAGCCCCTCCCCAGGAAAGGCGCTGAACAGATTCAAGCCAATTCCACCGATGGTAGTAAAACTGACGACCCGCTCGGAATACTGCGCCGCAATATGCGAACCGACGATGCCACCCAAGGAGTTACCAATAATATGTACGCGGGAAATATTCAGGGCATCGAGCAGCTCAACACAGGCGGCCACGCAGCTTTGTACCGGGTCTCCGTCTCGCGCATCACTGCCGCCGTAGCCGGGCAAGTCAGGCATGATGCAGCGAAAATGCGCGGCAAATACCGGCAAATTGTCGCGATAATTCGCCCAGGCATTCACCCCTGGGCCAGAACCGTGGATCAACATCACACAGGGACCATTGCCCGCGTCGTAATACTGAATACCACCGCCGGGCAACGCGGCGTATTGCGGGCTTTGATCGATTTTAGACATGACTTCTTCCTTGAAAAGTTAAACGCCAGCAGCCTCGCACTGCTGCTTTAAGGCCGCCAGGTATTGCTGGTATACCTCACTGTGGGCGCGACTACCCTGAAGAACAAAGCCGAGTCGAGCGAACCAGCTCAAGGCCTCCACCCGGCAGTGATAACTGGCCAATGTTTCTTGCCCGTGCTGCTCGAAACACCATACCCCGGTGCCCCGCAGGTCTCCATCGATATACCGCTCCTCAATCCGCTCGCCGTCCACGATGCGCTCTATACGGCGCGTAAAATGGCTCAGCACCAATGGCGGGCGACCATAGCGGTGCTGCACAAGCGCACCCTCCTTGATATCGCCACCGCCCTCCACACTGCATGAATACGGCGGGAACCAGTTGGCGATTGCCGGATAATTCGCCACCGTAGCGAACACCCGTTGAGCGGGTGCGCGAATGCGTATGCTATCGACAACATCAATATTTAAGCGATCTTTCAAACTGCGCATGTTTGTCTCTCCTTTCCTTGGCATGTTTTGCTTGGCGCTGATTCCATGAGCGGTGAATAGCGGCCCCAATTGGGGCCGCGATGTTAGTCATAGCGCAATTGGTACTCGCGGTAGCGCAGGCGCTCTTCATTGATCTCCGCCAGCGGCTGATAAAACTGTGCGTACCAGGTTCTCAGTTTGTGGATCGGGCCATCGCCATCGCAGAGAATGGGGTTGTCGATGCGCGTTTTGTTGTGCCATATCGCCACATCTTCAGCAAAGGCCTCAAAAGCCTTCTCCGCATACATTTTGCACAGCTCAGCATTTTGCGCCTCGTTCAAATGGGGCAGGCGCTTCACCATCACCGCGTAGCGAATATCAAAGCACTCGCGCGCCACCGGCAAGTGACTGAGCAGCAGGTAGCTTTCAACGGTGTGGCCGTCGTAGCTGCCGCGCATATACGTTGTTTGGTAGGCCGGGCCGTAGTATTTGGCATAGCTATACAGCTCGCTCTCCGCCGACAGGCGCTCGCTGTGGCCGCACATTTCCTGCACAAAGGTGTGGCCATCCATAATGTTGCGAAAGCTGCGTACATTTGCACCGTGAACGGGGCCAAAGTGCGCCGCATCGGCCATATTGTCGATCAGCTCGCGGCAATTGGCGTGTATGCGGTACTCCCGCATCTGCCAACGGCTCCACTGGCGCGTATCGCACTCCCCCATAATTGGCGGCTCCTGCATCGCCAGCGGCGGGTTGCCATCGGGGTCGTACCAACAGAGCAACAAGCGGTTGCGGGCCAGGGTCGGCAGACGCTGGCCATTGAGACTCGCGTCAATCTGGGAGCCGCGACAGCGCACGACGACCTTGCCGCCAAAACCATCGATGTTTTGCGGGCTGTCCGCAGGCGGGCAAAGTCGTCGAGTAATCCAAGGCCCCCCCCCCTCGGGTAGCGGTCGGGTATGTCCTCCGCCTGAATTTGGTAGGGAGGAAAAGGCGAGGTTTGTTGTGACATGACGTGACTCCATTCAATGATTATTGTGGTGCTCGTGGGCACGCATCGAATCTAGTCAGCTTTGTAAAGCCCGCCCCTCGTCCCAGTAGGTGAGAATCCTGGCAACTCATCTATGCGGATTAAGCCATTCAGATGAGTCGCCCACCTGTGGCCACCCCACTCGCACTCAATTTCACGAATTGACATAACTGTGTCAGCCACGCACACTTCCGACTGCTGCTCGCGGTTCAGGCGGCGACTCGCACAAGCACAGCCAGTGGCTGCCCCTGCTACAACGTGACATCGCCCGCCTCGCTAGCACCCGAAAATACTAACAATACGGACATTTGCCATGACGTTACGCACGCTGCTTTTCCCGTCGAGGAAATCGCTCGGTTTACTCTTGCTCACCCTTATGCTCGCCGCCTGTGGCGGCTCGAGCAGCAACTCATCTAGCAATAACTCAGGAGGCAGCACTGACAGCGACCGCGACGGCATTGCCGACACCCGAGATCAGTGCCCCGCCACGCCCAGTAGCGAAATCGCCAACAGCAACGGCTGTTCTGCCTCGCAGTTGGATGACGACGGCGACGGCGTGAGCAACCAATCTGACAGTTGCCCGGCAACCCCGAGCAACACCGATGTCGATGCTCAGGGCTGCGCGATTACGGTTGAAGATGCTGACGGCGACGGCGTTGCAGATGCCAACGACAGCTGCCCAGCCACGCCAGCGGGAGAAAGCGTCGACAACAATGGTTGTTCCGCCTCGCAGCTGGATGACGACAATGATGGCGTCAATAACAGCAGCGACAACTGCCCAGATACGGCGGCGGGCGCCACGGTTGACGCCAATGGCTGTAGCAATAGTCAAAACGGCGACAACGATGGCGACGGCGTTGGCAATGCCCAGGATCTGTGCCCGCTGACACCGGCAGGTGCCAGCGTTGACCAAAATGGCTGCTCCGACGCACAGCGCGACGACGATGGCGACGGCGTCAACAATGGTCAAGACAACTGCCCGGCCACCCCCGCAACGGAAACCGCCAATGTTCAAGGCTGCTCGCCCTCACAACTGGACGACGATAGCGATGGCGTAAATAACGCCGACGACATTTGCCCCAATACCACCGCGGGCGCAACCGTCGACAGCGAGGGCTGCAGTAATGTGCAAAAAGACGACAACGACGGCGACGGGGTGCTCAATGGCAATGACCAGTGTCCCAACACCCCACCAGGCACCGCCGTTGAAGCCGATGGCTGCCCGCCAGCGACCATTACCGACGGCGTTTCCTACGATGTAAACCTTGTATCAAATGTCGATGAGGAAAATATTGCGTTCACCCTGCACGAGCCCACATCGCTGTCTTCAGAGGAAAGCTATCCGCTTATTTTGCATAGCCATGGCTACTCTGGCAGCCGTCAGTCAAGCCGGCCCACCGGAGGCTTGCTGAAAGCCTTACTCGACGAAGGCTTTTATGTACTGAGTCTGGATGAGCGCGGCCACGGTGACTCCGGTGGCACCATTCGCATTTTGGATCCCGACCTGGAAGGCAAAGACTGGCTGCAAGTGCTGGACTGGGCCGAAGAGAATCTGAGTCAGCTTGCCTATGCGGATAATGGCCCGACTTCCGCTACCGAAAAAGACAATCCGCTGATCGGCGCCGTAGGTGGCTCCTACGGTGGCGGTTATCAATTAATGATCTACGCGATTGACCCAGAACACCGCCTGGATGCCATTGCCCCGGACATCACCTGGAACGATCTGCGCTATTCCCTGTACCCAAACGATGTGTTTAAAACGTTTTGGGCAAGCGTGCTGTCGGCTGGCGGCAACCTGGCAGGCAATCAAGACCAGGAAGTCAACGAAGGCCTCGCCACCGGCTTGGCAGCAAACACCCTGGCCGACGATAAACTGGCGCTACTCTACCGCCACAGCCCGGCCTCACACTGCGCGGGACAAAACGATAGCACTGCTGACGGCGGGCTGCGGGCTATTGACGCGTTCATTACCCAATCCCACATGGACACCCTGTTTAACTTTAATGATGCATACCAAAACTACCGCTGTTTGAGTTATCAGGGCGGCGATGTACGCTTGTTCACCAAAGCCGCTGGCCACGGTATAGACAGCGGCGATGGCCAAAGTGTTTGTGGCCGCCTGAATACCACTGACGTGACCGTGAATTGGTATCGCGAAAAGCTGAAGTTTGAGCAAGGCGCTGCCAACGAGATTCCAGAGGTTTGCTTCAACTTAGGTAGTGAAGGTAATGACGGCATCGTGCTCAACCATGTGCCCTACGGTGGAGACGACTTTGCCTTTACCAGCCCGCTGCCGATCATTGCCCACGAAGCCAACCTGCTACCCACTGAGATCGAGCTCTATACTGCCCAGGCCGACAATGAGGTAATCGCCGGCGTACCGACAATCAGCTTGAGCATGAGCATTGCCGACCAGCAAGCAGATGCCCCGCTGCTTGAGCCCATTCTGTTTGTCGGACTTGCCATTAGAGAATCCGGCGACAGCAACCCGCTTCAGGCGCCCACGCCGTTGATGAACCAGGTAACACCTTTCAGAGGCTTCGGCGATCACAATGTCGACTTGGTCGGGGTGATGAGCCGCATGCAAAACGGCGACAAGCTGGTACTGATGGTCTATGGCGCCTACCCAAGCCAATACCCGACCTCAGCCTCCCCCTTGCCGATACCTGTGCAAATTAGCGGCTCGGTGAATCTGCCGCTACTCCCACCACAACAAACGGCGCCTTAAACACGTTGCCCACCGGCACCGCCGGTGGGCAACTGCTCTCACCTAAGCTTCTGCCTTTCCAACCACTGCTTTGGCACCTTGCAATCTATCGCTGGCCATAAAAGGCCGACGTGGTGCCGATAAAACAAAATCCGTAATGCCCGGCAACAAAAAAGGCCGGCAATGCCGGCCTTTACACAGAAAACAAGATGGTTTGCACTTATCCGAAAGGGATTAACCTCCCCAGTTGTAGATCAAATCCAGACCGTAGCTGCGCGGCTCACCAAACATTACCGAGCGCCCCGCCTGAGGCAAGTTGTGTATGTTGTTGACGCTGTATTCTTCATCGAGGAGGTTTTTGCTCCACACCGCCACATCCAACACCCCGTCGAATACCGGCAACTGATACCAACCCAAGCGCGCATTCAACACCGCAAAGTCGTCCTGACGGTCAGCCTGGAAGGTCGCGAACTCCTTGCGCCCGCCGCCATTGCGTTCATCAGTAAATGAGTAGGTGGCATTGAAGGCAATATTGCCACGATCCAAACTACTCCACAGCGTCCAGTCGACCATGGCCGTGTAGGCATGGCGTGGCGCCGAATCGAAAACGAAGCCATCGTCCACCTCACCTGATAACGGGTTACGACTGGGCTCGATTTCAGCATCGAGGTAGGCGTAGTTCAGTACCAACATCAGGTTTTCAGACGCCAGCCAAGTGGTATCCAACTCAAAACCTTTGAGTGTGGACTCACCGGCATTGGCTACGGTGGTGTCGCTGGTGGTATTGGGCACACTGAAGTTCAACTGCTGATCGACAAAGTCCTGCTGGAAAATATCGGCATTAACCTGTAAGCGATTGCTAAATAAACGCGACTTCAGCCCCAGCTCATAAGCGGTCACTTTCTCTTCATCAAAGCCATCGATGTAGCGCTGCGCTCCTTCCTCCGTCACTTGCTCACGAGTATTAAAACCGCCGCTTTTGTAAGCCTCGTTCACTTTGAAGTAGAGGTTAATGTCGTCACTGAGTTCATACTCGGCGATGAAGCTAAAGGAATCGTCTTTGAAGTCCTTGTCGCCCCGTACGTTATAAAAAGCGTCAGACAGCTGGGTTGCGATGTCATTATCGTCTCGATCGGTGTTATCCAGGTCCCCCGGCACCACCACAAAACTGATTTGACGACGCAGGGCGGCTGACTTGCGGTTGTCTTCAGAATGGCGCGCACCGAAGGTCAGACTGAGGCGATCGTCCAGCACCGGGGGCTTCCAGGTAAACTGGGCAAACATCGCCATGGCAGTATTTTCAATATCAAAACGCGCCTCGGTGAGCACCTCGATACGATTCCCGGTGTTGTTGCCATCAGCAGTGCTCCCCAACGGGGCAGACAGCAGGTGTCCTATCTTGCCCGCGCCCTGGGTAGCGGTCTCCTCAAAGTAGTAGAGCCCAGTGATGTAAGACAGACGCTCCGCAAAAGCACTGCCGGATAACTGCAATTCGTGAGAGAACTGCTCCTGATTAATCAATGGATGAACCGCACCGTACTGCTCACTGCGGCCAACGCAGGGGCTGCACACTGCCGAATCACCGGGTATTGCCGCCACGGGAAAGCTAAACACCGGGCTATTATCTAAGCGGTAGCCATCACTGCGCGCGCCAGTTGCCAAAATGGTTGGCGTGTTGTCATACAGCTCGCGCTGGGCATAGATGTATTTCGCTGCCAGTGTTTCGCTAATCTGCCAGTCGACCGATAGTTGATGGCCGGAAATTTCGCTGTCGGCCTCTTCCATGGGGATCGCCGAGTGCATTCGGTCAGGGCGATTTCCCGAGGAATTAAAGTTGTAGAATTGTCGCGCCCCCGAGTTAATTAAATTGGTGAAGGCGATGCCCTGATTGACCTCCGGGTTGGGAATGGGATCGGAAGGCCGGATATGGGAATAGGCCATATTGGTGTTCGTCACCTCAGCCAGATCATAGGCGTAATCGATGTGGACGCTATCTGAAACATCCCAGGCGAAATCAATGCGGTAACCCATCGTGTCGGAATCACCAAAGTCACCGCCTGCGCCGGTGTTTTCAATGTAGCCATCTACCTGCTTGGTGAAGTAGGCGAACTTGGCCGCAGCGCCCTGCCAGAGCGGCGTATTCAGCATGGTCTTACTACTGAAGAGATTGCGGTCACCAAGGGTAAATGCCTGCTTGAACTGCGCCGCATCGACATTGGGGCGGCGAGTAATCAGATTAACGGCACCGCCGGTGGAGTTGCGGCCATAGAGTGTGCCCTGCGGCCCGCGCAAAACTTCAATTCGCGTTAGATCAGCAAGGTCCGTAGCTAGAGCCGCAGAACGGGCGATATAAGCGCCGTCGACATATACGCCCACTGGTGGATCCTGGGTGATCTGGGCATCGATCAGGCCGATACCGCGAATGTAAATACGCAAGGTGGTGGTGTTAATTGGGAATGGCTGGATGGTCATCGCCGGCACGTTGTTGGCAAGGTCGCCCACGCCGCCAATACCCTCTCTCTCCAGCGCTTCTTCACCAAAGGCATCCAGCGCGATTGGCGTGTCTTGCAAACTCTCCGCTTTTTTCTGCGCGGTCACCACCACTTCTTCAAGTGCCGGTTGCGCAGCTGCAGCGCCAGCAAACCCGACCGAGGCGACAATAAGGCCACTGGCCCAACTCCGATAACTACATTTCATCATCGCATGACTTCCTACGTTTTCATTATTGTTATGCCATTAAGGCAAGTGTCTTAATGATAGCTCACCCGCCATCACTACGACACATCATAATGAATCAGATTAGTAGGCATTTGCGGCCAAGCCATACAAAAACGCCGCGGGCTTTTCAGCACGCGGCGCCGTAGGCCAACGTTGGCGTTAAGACTGAGGGCGGTCCCACTTGGGCGGCAGCACCAACTGCTTGATCCCGTCTTTTACCGTATCGGCAGCGAATACGTCCCGCCACATATCGTTAAACTCGTGGAAGTTGAGCGTGATGATATTGTGAGAGTGAATCTGGTCGACAATGCCATAATCAACCGGGTTATCGTCCTGCTCTTCGGTGTAGGTACCGAACATACGGTCAAAAATAATCAGTACACCGCCGTAGTTGCGATCGATATATTCGGGGTTGCGGCCGTGATGAACGCGGTGGGCGCTGGGCGTGTTAAACCAAAACTCCAGCCAGGGGTGCAGTTTGCCAATCGCCTCGGTGTGAATGAAATACTGGTAAAACAGGTTCACCGCGTACAGGGTAAATACAACGCCTGGGTGCACACCTAACAGCACCATCGGCATGAAGAACAACCACCAGCCAGTCACTGAATACAGCAGGCTTTGGCGCATTGCCGTCGTCATATTCATGGTTTCGCTGGAGTGATGAACAACATGCGCACTCCAAAACCAGCGGATGCGATGGCTGGCACGGTGGAACCAGTAGTAACAAAACTCCATCAGCACGAACAAGGGCACAACCGTCCACGCATTCACCGGAATATCAAATACGCGGAACTGATAGATCCAATTAATCACCGCCCCGGTGATGGCGATGTGCAGCAGCAACTCAAAAACCTGGTAGCTTCCACCCAAACCGAGATTGGTGAGAATCTCCCGCCATTCAAACTGCGACCACATTCGGTGGCTAGGCCCTTTGGCCTTGCGCACATAGAGCTCGACGATAAATGCCACAATAAAGATTGGCGTTGCCGCCATCAATACGACTTGCTTCCAATCTACATGGGCGCCGAAAATTGCCTGAACCTGGCTGATCACATCATTCAACATAGGGACTCCGTTTTTTGTCGCTATTATTCCCGCTGCCGAGGCATTATGATTGACGCCACACGACATGTATTTGACCATTTCGGACATGTTAAGGTGCCGCAATGCCCCAGACTCGACTTCAAAACGCCGTGGTGCCCCACACCTATGTTCAATTGCTCTACGAGCATTTGGCCGAACACCAGATTGATGCGCAGCAGCTACTCGGTGAACCCGCGCCGCAAGGCATGGGCCGCTTTCCGGTATTACGCTGGCGCGACTACCTGCAGCGCGCGTCAGCTGCTCTCGATGACCCGCTGCTAGGCCTGCACCTGGGACAACGCATTACCCCCCGTCACCTGGGAATTCTCGGCTATGTACTGCTGGCCTGTGGCAGTGTTGCCGGCGCGCTGCAACGCCTGGAGCGCTACCACCAATTGATCTACGACGTGAACCCCATGCAGCGCGTGGACTGCGGTGACTACATTGACTTGTGTTGGAGTGCCGAGAATGGCAGGCCCGGCGCCCTGGTCGACGAGACTGCCATTGCGGCCCTGCTGCAGTTTTGCCGGGACATCACCAATCAGCCAGACGCCGCGCCGCTAAAGGTCGAGTTTATTAACCCCGCTCCCGAAGATGTGCAGCCATACCAGCAGTGGTTTGCCTGCCCCGTGAGTTTCGGCCACAGCCAAACGCGGGTGAGTATCTCGCTGGACCTGCTCAGTACCCCGCTGCGCACCGCCGACCCCGCTCTCATCGAGGTGCTGGAGGGCCAGGCGCGGAAACTCTTAAATAGCCTTGAAGCACCGCAGGGCCAGGAGCTGGCAAATATCGTCAGGCAGCGTTTGGTCAGCCAGCTGCGCCAGGGGCCACCCAGCGCCGAACGCATCGCCGACACCCTGCATGTCTCGGTGCGTCACCTCCACCGAAAACTTGCCGCAGAAGGCTGCAACTTTCGACAGCTTCTTCAACAGACCCGCCAGCAACTGGCCGAAGATTATCTGGCCGATCCACGGCTGCAACTCGGCGAGGTGGCGGCGCTACTGGGATTTTCAGAGCAGAGTGCCTTCAGTCGCGCCTTTAAAAACTGGACACAGCTCACGCCAGCGCAATACCGCCATAAGCAGCTTGATCGCTAGGGCTTGCTCAGCAGGAAGCGCGGCAGCGACAGACCAAAAAACACGCCTGTTAGGCGCAGTACAAGTATGGTGGCCATGGCCAAAAACAGGGCAACGCTGCCCGCAACGCCTAGCTCCTGTAAAACGAGGAACAGCGCGCCACCGGCGATGGCCGCGGTTGCGTAGATTTCCCGCTGAAATATCAGCGGGATTTCATTGCATAACACGTCGCGAAGAATACCGCCTGCAACCCCTGTCATCAGGCCCATCAACAAAGCGATATCAGCGCTGTGACCCAGCGACTGCGCTTTTTGCAAGCCTGCCAAGGTGAAGAAGGCCAGCCCGATCGCATCGCACACCTCCAGCGTGCGCAGCGGTAGCCTCACAAATCTCGCCAGCACAAAAACCACCATCGCCGCGCTAATGCCCACATAGAGGTAAGCGGGGTTGGCCACCCATATCACGGGGTGCGCACCGAGGATCACATCGCGCAGCGTGCCGCCGCCCAGGCAGGCGATCAGGGCCACAACCAGTACGCCGAATATATCCAGCTGCTTGTGGCCGGCGGTCAGCGCACCCGACATCGCAAACACCGCGATACCAAAAAAATCGAGAAACACGATTACTGAAGACATTTATCCTCCGCGGCAAGATTGCCCTGCACCGCTACCCGGTGCCCTTACACCACACCCTGCTCGATCATGGCGTCAGCGACGCGGCGAAAGCCCGCAATATTTGCCCCCACAACCAAGTTCTCCGGCTCGCCAAATTCCTTCGCTGCCGCACTACAGCGGGCATAGATATCGGCCATCACTCGCTGCAGTCGCTCGTCCACCTGCTCAAAAGTCCAGCGGCGCATGCTGGCATTCTGGCTCATCTCAAACTGACTGACGCTCACGCCACCGGCATTGGCAGCTTTACCCGGGCCGTAGAGGATTTCCTCACGCATCAATAACTCCGCCGCCGCGGGCTCGCAAGGCATATTGGCCCCCTCGCAGACGCACAGGCAACCGTTAGCCAATAGCGCCTGGGCATCGGCCGCCGTCAATTCGTTCTGCGTTGCACAGGGAAAGGCGACCTCGCCCTCCATTCGCCATACCGCGTGACCGTCTTCGGGGTAATCATCAATCGGTGTGAATTCGGCTTTGGGAAACTCTTGCAGGTAGGCCTCAAGGGACTCCCGCCGCTCCAACTTGATCTGTTTCAAAATTTCCACATCGATGCCGTGAGCGTCGTACAAAGTGCCCGTGGAATCGGAGCAGCTCACTGGACGGGCGCCAATCTGGCGGAGTTTTTCAATGGTGTGAATCGCCACGTTGCCCGCACCGGAAACTAAACAGGTTTTCCCTTCCAGGCTCTCGTCGTGGGCCTTCATCATCGTTTGCGCAAAATACACACAGCCATAACCGGTGGCCTCGCGCCGTCCCAACGAGCCTCCCCACAGGGGCCCCTTGCCAGTAAGCACACCCTCGTAGCGACCTGTCAGCCGCTTGTACTGACCAAACATATAGCCAATTTCACGCGCACCAACGCCAATATCCCCCGCGGGAACGTCGGTGTGAGGGCCGATATGGCGGTATAACTCCGTCATAAACGACTGGCAAAATCGCATGATCTCGCGATCCGAGCGGCCCTTGGGGTTAAAATTCGCGCCCCCTTTGCCCCCGCCAATTTCCAGGCCCGTCAGGGCATTTTTAAATATCTGCTCAAAGCCGAGGAATTTGATAATCCCTGCATTTACCGACGGGTGAAAGCGCAAACCGCCTTTGTAGGGCCCCAGCGCCGAGTTGAATTCGATGCGATACCCCTTGTTTACCTGCACGCAGCCAGCGTCGTCGACCCAGGGCACTCGGAACATAATTTGTCTTTCTGGCTCGACCATCCGCTCGATAATGCTGTGTTCAGTGTAGCGACGCTCCTTCTCCAACAACGGCTCCAGCGACTCCAACACCTCCTCGACGGCCTGGTAGAACTCCGACTGTGCTGGACTACTGCTCATCAGTCCGTTGATGGTGTTTTCAATTACTGTCATAGCATCCTCGCCGCTTTCCATGATCACGCCCCATAACAGGGCAAAACGCCTGCAAGCTTACACCTTCGCCCCCGCCGTCGCGACCTGAAAAACGCGATGCTTTAGCGGCGGCGCGGCAATGTGAGCCGCTTTCATCCACGCAACATTGTGCTAGGGTTGTAGTCAAAGCCATTAGGCCTGCACTGGCGTTATCACACGATTGAGGGGGCGGTAATGAAAAGTAGGGAATCATGGCTCTCTGAGCTGACTTGTTCAGGAAAACACTTCCGCTATTACGACCTGAAAAAACTCGATTCACCCGGCATTGAGCGATTGCCCAAGTCGCTTAAAATTTTGCTGGAAAATCAGTTGCGTCACTTCGACGGCGCGCAGGTCGATGAGCATATCATCAACACCCTGTGCCAATGGGCAGATAAGGCCAGCGGCGGCGCCGATGTCAACTTCTCGCCGGCACGTGTACTGATGCAGGACTTCACAGGTGTGCCTGCCATAGTCGATCTGGCGGCCATGCGCGATGCCGTCGCCCAGCGCGGTGGCGACGTGTCAGTAATCAACCCGCAAATCCCCGTGGACTTGGTTATCGACCACTCGGTGACCGTCGACCAATTTGGCTCCGCCCAGGCCTTTCAGGAAAACGTTAGCAAGGAAATGCAGCGCAATGTCGAGCGCTACCGGTTTTTAAAGTGGGGGCAGTCCGCCTTTGAAAACTTCAATGTTGTGCCACCGGGCACAGGCATTTGCCATCAGGTTAACCTCGAATACTTAGCGCAGGTGGTATTTCAAGGGCAGGATGACGGCGGCCCTCTCGCCTACCCCGACACCGTCCTGGGCACCGACAGCCACACCCCGATGGTCAATGGCCTGGGCGTATTGGGCTGGGGAGTTGGCGGTATAGAAGCCGAAGCGGCGCTGCTGGGCCAGCCCTATTCCATGCTGGTTCCCGATGTTGTCGGTTTTGAAATGCGCGGCGCCCTTCGCGAGGGGGTTACCGCCACCGACCTGGTGCTGACCGTGGTTGAGCTACTGCGCAAACAGGGCGTTGTTGGCAAGTTTGTGGAATTTTTCGGCGACGGCCTCGGCGAACTGAGCGTTGCCGACCGGGCGACCATCGCCAATATGGCACCTGAGTACGGCGCCACCTGTGGTTACTTTCCCGTCGACGACGCCACTCTGGCCTACATGAAGCTCTCCGGCCGCAGCGCCGATACCATTGCGCTGACAGAGGCCTATTGCAAAGCGCAGGGGCTGTGGCGCTCCGCTGGCGACAAGCCGGTATTTACCACCACATTGAGCCTCGACCTAAGCGCTGTAGAACCCAGCCTGGCTGGCCCCAGTCGGCCACAGGACCGCGTCGCACTGCCTCAATTGGGCCAAGCAATGCGCGACTGTATTGAATTGCAGGGGCGCGACCTCAACCAGCAAACACCCATCCCGGACATGAACCAACCCCTGCAGCACGGCGACGTTGTATTGGCGGCCATTACCAGCTGCACCAATACGTCTAATCCCGATGTGATGATCGCCGCCGGGCTGCTGGCACGCAAAGCCCGCGAGCGCGGTCTTCGTGTTAAGCCATGGGTGAAAACCTCCCTGGCCCCCGGCTCCAAAGTTGTCAGCCAATATCTGGCCGATAGCGGCCTGCAAGACGATTTGGATTCACTGGGCTTTGATATCGTTGGCTACGGCTGCACCACCTGTATTGGCAATTCCGGTCCGCTGCCGGAGCCTGTTGCCAGGGCCATCGACGACGGCGATATGCTGGTGTCGGCGGTGCTCTCCGGCAACCGAAACTTTGAGGGCCGCATTCACCCGCAAATTAAAGCGAGCTGGCTAGCTTCGCCGCCGCTGGTCGTCGCCTTTGCGCTGGCCGGCACCAGTTTGATCGACCTGCAAAACGACCCCATCGCACACGACAGTATGGAACAACCAGTGTTTCTGCGAGATCTGTGGCCGACTTCCGCAGAAATCCATGAGGTGCGCAAAATCGTCAGCGGTGGCATGTATCGAGAGGCCTACGACGACGTTTTTAAAGGCACCGAGGAATGGCGCCAGCTCGACGCCCCCACCGGGCAGACCTACCACTGGCAAGATGACTCCAGTTATATTCGCCTGCCCAGTTTCTTTAGCGATATCGCCGCTCCCAAACAACAGCTCGATGCCTTGCGCAACGGCAGGATACTTGGCGTATTTGGCGACAGCATCACCACCGACCATATTTCGCCCGCGGGTAAAATCGCCGACGATAGTCCCGCCGGCCACTATCTACAAAGCTTGGGTATCGAGCCTGCTGACTTTAACTCCTATGGTTCGCGGCGGGGCAACCACGAAGTGATGCTACGGGGCACCTTCGCCAATACCCGGCTGAACAATCGCATGGTCGAGAAAGAAGGCGGCTTTACACTGGCCCCCAATGGTGAGGATGTCACCACCATTTTTGCAGCAGCAGAAAAGTACCGCGCGACCAACACGCCGCTCGTTGTTATCGCCGGCAAACAATACGGCACGGGCTCTAGCCGTGACTGGGCTGCCAAAGGCACATTGCTACTAGGCGTTCGCGCCGTGATTGCTGAGAGTTTCGAGCGCATTCACCGCTCCAACCTAATTGGTATGGGCGTTTTACCGCTTGAATTAGACGGTGAAGTTTCCTTGACCATGCTTGATCTCAACGGTTTGGAAGAAGTTGATTTGATTCCCTGCGACGCTGAATTAACGCCCAAGCAAGCCGTGCGAGTAATCCTGTCGCGGGCCGACGGCAACCGTCATGAGGTGCTTGCCCACAGCCGGATCGACACCCTGCAGGAGGCGGAATACTTCCGCTGCGGCGGCATTTTGCAGTACGTTTTGAGACAGCTACAAAAATAATGCGATTCGCGAACAACAGGTGATTGACCCTTGCTTTGCCAGTGGCATACTCAGCATATCCACAAGGAGCACCTTGAATGAAAGTACATTTAGAACTGGAGATCGAACCCGAAGAGCTGCGGCGCTTAGTCGGCCTGCCCGATATGCAGCCTATTTGGGACTCTGTGCAAAAGCGTATCACCGAAGGCGACACGGAGATGGTGCAGCAAATCGCCAAAACGGCTTTCACCGAGGGCATGAAAACGCTGGATATGACCACCCGCCTGTTAAAAACCGTGAGCGGCCTGGCAACCAAGCGCGACTCGGAGAGCAAAACCCAAACCAAGGCCAAGCCATCCGCCCGTAAAACGCCTGCGAAGCGCCGCGCGTCGAGCGCGAAAACCAGTGAATAGTTCCCACCTTCCCGTACGCTAGCGAGATCATAGAATGGCAAAATCGGCTTCACGAGGCGGCGAAAAGCTCACCGCCTCGGGCAAACGGCTGCATGTAAGAACCGCCCAACGCGGCGATATTCCAGGCATCGTCAATTTGTCCCGTCGGGTGTATCAGGGCACCGGCATCGACCCCTACTCACCGGCGGAACTGCGCGGCCAGCTCAGCCACTTCCCGGAGGGGAAATTTGTGGTCACCCTCGACGAGGACATCGTCGGCTACTGCGCCACGTTTCGCGTCAGCGGTAAAGTATGCCTGCAGCCCCACACATGGGAGTCGATAACGGCCAATGGCTACGGCACCCGCCACGACCCCAATGGCGAATGGCTCTATGGCATGGAGGTGTGTGTCGACAAAAGTGTGCGCGGTTATCGCATTGGCCAACGGCTCTACAATGCCCGTAAAAAACTCTGCGAGTCCCTGTCGCTGAAGGGCATTGTTTTTGTCGGTCGCCTGCCAGGGCTGGCCAAGCGTTTGCGCCGTTTCGGCAGTGCCGAAGCCTACCTTGACGCTGTAATGCAAAAACAGGTGCGCGACCCGGTACTGTCATTCCAGATTGGCAACGGTTTTGAGGTTTTGGGCGTGGTTGAAAACTACCTCAGCGCCGACCGCGATTCGCTGGGCTTTGGCGCCCACCTGGTATGGCACAACCCGAAGATCGCCAGAGACGCCTATATCACCCAAACCAGCGAATTTGGTGGCAGGCAAGCGGATACCGTGCGCGTTGGGACAGTGCAATACATGCAGCGCAAAGTGCAGTCCTTCGCGGAGTTCATGTCCTTCGTGGAATACTTCGTCGATGTCGTCGCCGACTACAAAGCGGATTTTGTGGTCTTCCCTGAGCTGATTACCCTCCAGCTCCTCTCCATTGAAGACCAAGAGCTCAGCCCAGCGGAATCCATTGAAGCCCTGACCAAATACACGCCGCGCTACTGCGAAGCCATGCAAGACCTCGCCGTGCGCTACAACATCAATATTATCGGCGGCTCCCACCCTACCCGCGTCGCCAATGGACGGGTGGAAAATATCTCCTATGTCTTTCATCGCGATGGCCGCATCGACGAGCAACCGAAAATCCACCCGACCCCCAACGAGGCGTATTGGTGGAATATTGAGGGCGGCAGCAGCCTGAATACTATCGACACCGACTGCGGCCCCATTGGCGTATTGATCTGCTACGACTCGGAATTCCCCGAATTATCACGCCACCTCGTGAACCAGGGCGCTCAGATCCTGTTCGTGCCGTTTTGCACAGACGAACGCCAGAGCTATATGCGCGTACGCTACTGTTGTCAGGCACGGGCGGTGGAAAACCAAATCTATGTCGTGATGTCGGGCAATGTCGGCAACCTTCCCAACGTGGCGAATATGGACATTCAGTATGCACAGAGCTGCATTCTGACACCCTGCGATTTCTCCTTTGCCCGCGACGGCATTGCCGCTGACACCACGCCCAATGTCGAAACCGTTGCTATTGCAGACCTGCGACCAGAAAGCCTGCACGTCGCCCGCAATAGTGGCACCGTGCAGAATCTTCGCGACCGACGTCACGACCTCTACCAGGTAAAGTGGCGCGGCCAGTAGGCGTTTTAAATAAAGGAGAGGCGACGCTATGGCTACCATGCTAGCCCTTGTTGCGGCGATATTTATCTCGCTGTTTTTGCTTGTGCCACTAATTGAAAAATACGCGCCGCGGGCAAGCCCTGAGCAGCAACAGCGGATCAGCCGCTGGATACTGCCCCTGGTTGCCGTCGGTATCGTGGTGGCACTGATACAGCATCTGTTAAACGGATAACACCTCCGCTGGCTGCGGTCTGGATGACTGCAGCCGCTGCCAAAATTGCTCGTGGAAGTAAAACGCCACCGTGTTCACTGCTGGCTCAACCAGGGCTAACAGCCCACCGATCAATACACTGCCGGTCAGTATATAAGCCACGGCAAAGGCCACGCTGAAATGCATCACGGCAAAGCTCAGAGTTTTTTTCATGGTATTTGCCCTCAATCCTCATTGCTGGCTTTCACCTTAACCGCGCACCAAAAATAGATAAATTCGATTATATCTATAAAACTGATAGGAAAAAATTATTCTGCTGATCACAACTGCGGCACCACACCGTAAACACGCTTTTATCCAATACGGAATCACGCTCTAATGAGCCCTATTTTCAGCAATCTCAGTTGTGCTCTACGGTGGACAGGACTCCTTATGGCATTTTTTTCAGTAACCGGCTGCGCCCTGCATCTTGTCAATGCCCTGACGCCCGACTCCGGTGCCACGCATATACCAGCGCTGTCCTATGGCGAGCACCCCCGAAACAAGTTTGACCTTTATCGCCCCGAGCAGGGCAATAATCTTCCTGTGGTGGTTTTTATTCACGGTGGTTACTGGTCATCTGGCGAGCGCAGCGAGTATCGCTTTGTGGGCGAAACCCTGGCTCAACGTGGCTATCTGGCCGTCATCATCAGTTACCGCTTATTCCCCGAAGTGCGCTTCCCCGCGTTTATTGAAGATGCCGCAAGCGCCGTGGCAGCCGTGCGTAAAATTGCCGCGCAGTACGGTGGCGACCCGCAGCAACTCTATGTCGGTGGTCACTCTGCCGGTGCACACAGCGCCCTGATGCTTGCCCTGGATGAGCGTTACCTTCGTGCAGAAGGCGGCAGCCCAGCGTGGCTGAGTGGTGTCTTCGGGCTATCTGGCCCCTACGACTTCCTGCCACCGAAGGCAAAGAAGGTGGCGGCGATCTTTGGCCCACCAGAGCGTTACCCAGAGGGCAATACGGTGAACTTTGTCAGTGCCAATCACCCGCCAGCGCTGCTCATACACGGTCGCGACGACACAACGGTTAGTGTGCGCAATAGTCAGCGGCTGGTTGAATTACTGCAGTCAGCGGGAAGTTCTGCGGAGTTGTTTGTAAGCGACGGTGGCCATGTTGCGCCGCTGCTGGCATTTAGTGGCCTGAAACGGCGGCGCAGCGACATGCTAGATGCTCTCGACAACTGGATATCGGCGCCGCGTCAAATAGACACCGACGAGGACATCCTGGCTGAAGCGCAATAAACGCCTCGTGCATCTTATCCCAGCGCGGTCAGGGGGTGCTGCTGCCAGGGCGGCACAAAAAGCGCCTCAATTTCCTCGTCCGGCACCTCGGCCACGCTGCGGTAGCACCAGTGAGGGTCCTGGTCGCGGTCTTTGAAGCGCGCGCGCACCCCTTCGGCAAACTCCGGGTCGCGAAGCCGGTTCGCTGCCAGGGTCATTTCCAGACGCAACACATCGGCCAGCCCCAAACCGCGACTGCGCTCAAACTGGCGAACAATTAGTTTATGAGCACTCGCGGCGCCTCGACGAAGGCCCGCCAGCGATTCCGACAACCAGGCGTCGCGCGGTGCGGCGCCCGCTAAAGCGGCCTCAAGGCCTGCCGGGCAGGATTCACGGCAATGCTGGTCTATCCATTGCCGGTGCGTTTTCAGCGGCGCGTGCTGCAAGCAAATACCCTGCTCCACTTCCCAGTCAGTGAGTGCATCGGTCAGCATCTCGTGATTCGCCGAGGAGTCGTCGCACCAGGGCAAGTGCAATAAACTGCGCAACAAGGCCGATTTTTCTGCCGATGCCCAGCAGTAGTCAGCAAGCCCGGCATAAAGCGCGTCAGCCGCACCCAGTTGCACGCCGGTCAGTGCCATATACAAACCGGTTTCGCCGGGCATCTTCCCCAGATACCAGCCCGCGCCCGCGTTCGGCAGTAAACCAATACTCGCCTCGGGCACCGATAAGCGGCTGTGCTCAGTGACAATGCGGTGGCTGGCACCCGCCATCAGGCCCAGGCCGGCCCCCATTACTCTGCCGTCACCCCAGCAAATTACAGGTTTTGGGAAAGTGTGAATCAAAAACGCGGAAATATAGCCACAGCGTAGAAAGGCCTCCGCTTCGACGGCGGCGCCCCCCGGATTGGCCAGTGCCGACGCCAACATACGCTGAGCATCAGCACCGCCGCAAAAACCGCCAGCGCCAGCGCCATCGAGCAGTACTGCCACCGCCTCGGGGTCGTCGCGCAGGCCAAGAAGCGCCCGGTGCAAACGCTCGGCCATCTCCGGGGTAATGGCATTGCGCCGCGACGGCGCATTCAGCGTAAGCTGGGCCAAATAGCCACCCGCGGGTAGCGGATGGCGCTCCATGCAAATTGAAAAATCAACATTCATGCTGACAACTCCACCTGCGAGAACGCGAACCCCCAGTATCCCTCCTGACCGCATATCTCTCAAGCATAGCGGGGCGCCGCTGAGCCAACTGCCTCGCGCTTTTTTGACAACAGCTCGTGTCTACATTGACCCAACTGTCATTTTTTATTGGTTGGCACGGCCAATTTGTCGCCGCAACGCTTTCGTTATGCTCCGCCACCTAGCTGAATTCCTCACTGGGAATTCCTCCGACAGCGAATAGACAACCACGAGGCAGCCATGACTACTTACAAGGCCCCGGTACGCGATATCGATTTTGTGATCAACGATGTGCTCGACTACCAAGCACACTATGCCCAGATCCCCGGCGGCGAAGAAGCCACCCCCGACATGATCGATGCCATCATTGGCGAAGCGGCAAAATTCTCTGAAGAAGTCCTTGCGCCTCTCAACCAAAGCGGCGACGAGCACGGCTGTGTATGGAAAGACGGCGAAGTCACCACACCTCCCGGTTTCAAAGAAGCCTACGATATGTGGGTAGAGGGCGGCTGGCAGGGCTTGTCTCACCCCGCAGAATACGGCGGCCAGGGCCTGCCGATGTCAATGGGTTTGATCAAATCAGAGCTGGTCGGCACCGCCAACTGGAGCTGGGGCATGTACCCAGGCCTGAGCCTCGGCGCGATGAACACGCTTTACGTACACGGCACTGAAGAGCAGAAAGGCCTATACCTGCGCAAGCTCTGCGAAGCCACCTGGACCGGCACCATGTGCTTGACCGAACCCCACTGCGGTTCTGACCTCGGTCAAATGAAGAGCAAGGCCGAGCCACAAGAAGACGGCAGTTACAAACTGACCGGCACCAAGATCTTTATTTCTGCTGGCGAACACGACCTGGCCGAAAATATTGTCCACATCGTACTCGCCCGCACACCCGGCGCACCGGAAGGCACAAAGGGTATTTCCCTTTTCATCGTACCCAAGTTCCTGTCTGACAACGACGGCAACATCACTGAGCGCAACGGCGTTGCCTGTGGCAGCATCGAAAAGAAAATGGGTATCCACGGCAACGCGACCTGCGTTATCAATTTCGACGATGCCACCGGTTATATGTTGGGCAAAGAGAACGAAGGCTTGGCGGCCATGTTCACCTTCATGAATACTGCCCGTATCGGCACGGCCATCCAAGGTCTGGCTGCGTCAGAGTTGGCTTACCAGAACGCCTGGCCCTACGCGATGGAGCGCCACTCTATGCGCGCCCTGTCAGGCACTAAAAACCCCGACAAAGCCGGCGATGCAATCATCCACCACGGCGATGTGCGCCGCATGCTGTTAACAGCTCGCGCCTTTGCTGAAGGTGGCCGCGCAATGATTTACGACGCCGCCAAATACTCTGACGTAATGGTTCACGCCAACACTCAGGAAGAGCGCGATGCAGCGGAAAACGAGCTGGGCTTCTTAACTCCCATCCTGAAGGCCTTCCTGACAGAAACCGGTTTGGAATCTGCCAGCAATGCCATGCAGGTTTACGGTGGCCACGGCTTCATCACTGAGCACGGCATGGAGCAGATTTACCGCGACGCACGTATTGCCACCATGTACGAAGGCACAACCGGTATTCAGGCGATGGACCTGATCGGCCGAAAAGTGGTTCTGGATGGCTTTAAACTGTACGCAGGCTTCAGCAAAAAGCTTTACAAATTTGGCTTCAAAAACCTGATCAGCGGCAAGCGCCGTGGCCACAGTGCCAAGCTGATTGGCTACACCCTGGGCCTGAACTGGAAAACCATCAAAATGGTCGCGCGCGCCAGCCGTAACCGCGATGCCGTATCAGCCGCGTCCTATGACTTCCTGATGTACTCAGGCTATCTGTCTATGGCCTACTACTGGGCGATGATGGCAGAAGTCGCCGCGAACAAGCTGGAAGCCGGTGAAGGCGACAGCGAGTTCTACAAAGCCAAGCTGGAAACGGCTGAGTTTTACTTCTCTCGCCTGTTACCTCGCGCGAAAGCTCACGCAGCGTCAATGGACAGCAGCACCGAAAGCGTTATGGGCATGGACCCGGCTCGCTTCGAACTTCGCTAGGTCTTCTGGCATAAAAAAAGCGCTGCAAATATGCAGCGCTTTTTTTTGTCTGGCGAAAACTACCGCAACAGGGCGGCGACAAGGCAGGCTCTCAATAACTGACTTGCGACACCTGGATGCGCCAGTCACCGGCTTCGTCACAAGGGTTCGCCACCTCTTCAACCTCCCCCGGTTCAACATCAAAGGCCTGTACACTCAGCGGCCGTACCGCATCTTCTCGCGTGTAACTGAAAACCCCTGACACTCTACTCTCACACTGGTTTTGTACGAGGAAGCGCGTGGACACCTTGTCGCGCATGTAATAGGCGCAACTGGAGGCTTTCGAGGCGGAATTATGGGTTTCAACTGTCCAGTTCAAGCACTGCTCAGGTTCCGCGCCATAACACCACGCCGACACGCTCAAACACCCAATCAATACTTTCGTTGCCATTACTGCCTTCATACGTCACCTATTGCTTTTCGCTGGGCCGTCGCAAACAAGAACTTATGTCGCGGCGTGCAATTCAGTAGCCTTCACACTAGCGAAAACAGGCGGCGACAGCAGCAGGCATTTTCCCCTACCCCACTATCGCTAACGACTATATTTAGCCTCATTATCAATAACTTGCGGAGCTCAATGACCAACAAACCAATTGTTCAAAATGTGAGCAGAGCCACAAATTCAATCGTCAACTGCCAGCAATAGTCGCCGCAAAAGGCGCTGTTTTAGCCCGCTTACCTGCTTCAGCGCGAGCAACTCTAACAGTTCATCTGAGGCACTATCTATCGGCGTTGACTGCAACAATGTGCGACATCGCTGCAAGGCACTCATCTTCTTTACCTTGAGAAGCCGTTTAGCCGCTCGCAGCTCAACATCACTAAAATCGCAGCCCAGTGGGTACGGCGGACACAGCCCCTGCTCTGCCGCACGGGCAATGATTGTCTGAATGCGCTGCGGCGTGTTGCTGCGCTGCGACTCAGGCAATACAAAATCAGCGGGGAGCTTACCCGCTTGCTGCGCATAGCGGATCAACTCAGGCTGGAATCGACTATCGGCAATGGCAATAAGCGCCTCGGCTACCTCGCGATCTGACTTGCCCCGCAAATCGGCAACACCGTACTCGGTAACAATAAGGTCCCGCAGGTGACGCGGAATCGTGCAGGCACCGTAGTGCGGCACAATATTCGACTCCGGGCCGGAAGCGCCCTGACGATGCGAGCGGATCATCAGCACAGAGCGCCCCGTTTGAAGTTGGTGGGCCATCGCGACGAAATTGTATTGCCCGCCAACACCGGAAATAACCTGGCCACTCTCCAAAGTATCGGAGGCGACGGCGCCGTTTAAGCTCACATTCAACCCTGTGTTGATAAAGCGTGCATCGCGCCGCTGCGCACGGAATAGCCGTGGGTTCAGATCGAGTTGATTGATCTTATCGACACCGCACATCGCAAGCTGTCGGCGGCGCTCCTCTGGTAGCGCGCGCAATCGAGCGTAAAAGTCTTCACTGCCCAGAAAGAAGCCCCCATGCAATACTTTTCCATTGCGCAACGCCCTTCCCAGACAGTGTTCGGCGATAAACCGCTGACTCGACGGGTTCGCCATATTCGCCGCGCAGGATTCACCACTTGCCGCGATCAGGCGGCCCTCGCGATAGCGGCAGTCATCCCGGAAAAAACCGTGGTACTGCAATACCTCAAAGTCCTTACCGCGCAGCTCTCGCACACCGACGTCTGCCATGGCGGTCAAACAGTCCGCCTGTAAATTGTCGGGCTGGCAACGCCCCTCGTTAATCAGCTGCTGCAACGCCCAGAAGTCGTATACTTCGCGGCGCAAAATGTCGCTGTCGAACAGCGAAAGAAAGCCCTCCACAAACATCTCAGTGGCGCCGTAAAGGCCGTATTCAAACGGTAAACGCCCACCTACTTCATTGCTGAGCGCGGCGCTAACACCCAATTGCTTTAGCAGTTGCTGATAGCTGTCATTGCGCTGATCCCTTAGCATTAGCGACTGCACAATCGCATCACCCATACTGCCAATGCCCAGTTGAAGCGTTCCACCATCTTTAACCAAGCTGCTGGCGATGAGACCAATTGCGTAGTCGGCAGCGGGAACCGGCTGCAAACGCGGCACCGCAAACAAGCCGTGCTGCTGGCTGTCATTGTTCAACAGATAGTCAAAGTGCTGTTCACTGACTTCGGCATCGCCAACCATAAAGGGCAGCTCGTCGTGCACCACACCAATAGCGACAAATGGCTCTGCCTTTGCGCGCAATCGCTCTAGCAATGCATTGGAGGTATCTGGGTTGCAACTCATACTCAGCCGGCCATCGGCATGCCGGGCGAGCAACTGCATGACCACGTTGCAACCGCGGTCACTGATATCACGAGCCGCATGGGTATAGTTGCTACTTACATAGTTTTGTTGCGCTATCGGGTTACCAAGGCGGGCGCCAGCCTTAAAATAAAACTCGTGTACCTGCACATTCGCCGGCAGCTCTCCGCGACGTTCAGCAGTGGTATACAACGGCTCGCGGTAGCGGCGAAACAGGCGTTCAAATACCGGTGTTAATAAACGCCCGCGTATCGGATCGTGCTCTTGCGGACGCTCCAGGGTGAGCGCTGTCATCACCGTAAGGGAAAGCTCAGGGTGCTTGCAGGCTTGTTGGTAAAACGCATCTACCAGAGCAACGGGCTTGCCCAAGCCCAGCGGCAGCGCCAGCGTTAATGAATTACCCAAGCGCTGGCGCACCTGCTCAACGCATTGCGCCTCTGAGTGCAACCACTGCGCCTTACGAGCAGTGGTCTGCTCATGTTGTCCGTCCACTACTGCCTCCTGCTTATCGTATGTCCTCCTTTTTAGCACCCCGAAGCAGCAGCGGCCAGCGCTACGTCAATGTAGTTTTAAGCGCGGGCGCCACAGTTTATTAAAACGCCCAGCGAGCAGCAGCATCGCCGTACGGATCCAGCCATAAAGGGCAACTTGATGCATCCGGTACAAACTGATGTACATCATTCGCGCCAGCCAGCCCTCAACAAACACCGAGCCGCCACGCAAACTTCCCATCAAGCTCCCTACCGCGGTGTAGTTGGAGAGCGATACCAAGGAGCCATGATCGCGGTAAGTAAAGGGTTTTAGCGCCTCACCGGCAATTTGGCGCTGTAAGTTCCTGGAAAGGTGTTTAGCCATTTGCTGGGCAGACTGCGCGCGGGGAGGCACAAATTTGTTTTCCGACATCTCACAGGCGCAACAGTCCCCAATGGCAAAGATACTAGGATCCTCTGTCTGCAAGGTCGACGAAACCATCAGCTGGTTGATGCGATTGTGCGCTAACCCGAGCTCCGCCAAAAAGGATGGTGCCTTGATGCCGGCCGCCCAAACCCGGATGTCCGCATCAATGCGCTGATCATCGGCGGTAACAAAGCCTGCGGCATCGGCGCTTTTTACCTTGGTATTCAGGTGAACATTCACCCCCATTTTCTCCAGCTCAGATTTCACCGTCGCCGCCAGTTCCGGCTTAAGCACCGGCAACAGGCTGGGGCCTGCCTCGATAACATCCACCCTCAGGCGACTGCGATCCAGCTGTTCATGTCCGTAAAGTTTCAACAAGGCAACGGCGTGATGAATCTCTGCAGCTAACTCAACGCCTGTTGCGCCGCCGCCGACAATGGCGATAGAAAGTGGCTCGGCGCGATGGTTGGCGCGCAAACACAGATCGAGAAAACGGTCGTGAAAACGGTCAGCCTGCGCGCGGCTGTCCAGGAACAGGCAATGATCGCGCACACCAGGTGTGTTGAAATCGTTCCCGCGACTGCCCACTGCCAACACGAGATAGTCGTAGTCCAGTCGTCGTTCGGGCAACACTTCCTCGCCCGCTGCATTGCAATGCGGCGCCAACACCAACTGTTTGTTCTCCCTGTCCACGCTTTGCATCTTGCCCAAGGCAAATTGGTAGTGGTTACGCCGGGCATGGGCCCGATAATCCACCGCGTCCAAGTCTGCATCAATCGCGCCCGTGGCCACCTCATGGAAGCGGGGTTTCCAAATATGGCTGGCAGAATTATCCACCAGTGTGATTTCTGCCCGGCCGCGACGCCCCAGCTTTTTACCCAGGCTACTTGCCAGCGGCAGGCCTCCGGCGCCACCTCCCACAATAACGATTTTGTCGGCCATAGATCTTCTCCAAATAGTAAAAGTAAATAAATTCTGTAAAACGCTGTAGCACGCTGCCTGATACGGTTTCTGCTATGCTCATGCTCAGAGATAAAGGGAACACGCAATGAGCGAACAAAAGCCGCCTAGCGAGCGACGGTACTTCCGGGTGCCCTACCCAGACAATGAACAGCCCCCCTTTCAAGCGGACTCCGGTCAGCGCTACTCGGTTATTGATGTCTCAGAAAAGGGGCTAAAAATCGCGGCAGTCAATGAGCCCGACTTAGCTATCTCCACCCGGCTTAGCGGCGTCATTATTTTTCATGACGGAAAAACGCTGGAAGCTGAAGGCGTGGCTATTCGGCAAGACAGTGACGGTTTGGCAATTGCCCTCGACAAAAGCCTGGATGTTGGGCAGCTATTTCGCGAACAAACCTATATTCGCAAGCACTACCCAGTATTTATGCTGCAGAAAGTCAGCAAACAACACCAGGTGCCGCGGACCGAAACTCCCGACGACAAAGACGCTTAAGCAACGGTTAAAAGCGGTGGCGTCACTACGGCCCGTTGAGGATCACTTTCATTGCCATTTGAATCTCTCGCAAGAAACTCAAAAGCGAAACAATAAGAAACAACATTGCCAGCACAAACAGCGCAACGACAAACATGCCGCTATTCCATTTGCCCACTGCACTGATAAACAGCGTCGCAATGACCGTACACACCAGCAGGGCACTTACCGTGCCGTAGCCAATAGCGCGATTGACCACTCGAGCGCGCTTGGTGAGCACGACCAACTCAGCGTGTATTGTCTCAGATTTTTCCGACCCAACCATCTCAAGCCTGGCGTGCAAATTGCGCGACCGATCAATAATCCTGGCTAAGCGATTGGTGAGTACATTTAATATTGCGCCGATGCCCGCCAGCAAAAATACCGGCGCAACCGCCTGCTGAATGGCATGGGTAATCGGGACAACGGAAATATCTACCGCCATTGCTATCTCAAGCCCTTACACAAAAAACCACAACATACCTTACCCGCGCAGATATACCGCACCATCAACACACTCGATATCAAAGGTATGTAAATCTTGCGGGGCTTTACCCAATGCAATCAGCTTATGACTCCATTTAGGCAGCTCTGCCCCAAAGAAAGAGTGCGTCCAATCCAAGTTCTCACCACTGAGTAAATCAAAGCGGCTACCGTGAAAAGGACAGGTAACGGCGCCGTCACAAATCTCTCCTTTCGCTAGCGGCAAGCCCAGGTGTGGGCAGCGGTTTTCGACAGCGGCGATCTGCCCGTTCACACGGGTTAGCAATACCTTTTTGCCATCGACTTCCCGCTTGAGAAATTCCCCGTCCTTCACCTCTTCAAGTGAAGCAATAAACTGACCGCCCATATCGTCATCCCTTCGTCATTTTACGCTAAATAGGTAGCGCCGTTTTACTGATTGGCGACTTCATTACAAAGCTCGAGTGTACGCCGCTTACGCCTTCTATTCGAGTAATCTGTTCCAGCAACAGGGCCTGAAACCCGTCCATATCTTCGACAATCACTTTTAGCAAGTAGTCCGCATCCTGGCCGGTAATCAGGTGGCACTCCAATACTTCGTCGCAATTGGCCACCTTCTTCTCAAAATTTTCAAAGCGCTCAGGCGTGTGCTTGTCCATGCTGATATGGATGAAGGCCATCAACTTCAGTTGCAGTTGGCGGGCATTGAGCAGCGCCCGGTAGCCTTCGATTAAGCCACTTTCTTCCAAACGCCGCACCCGCCGCAAACAAGGCGACGGTGACAAGCCAATATGATCAGCCAACTCCTGGTTACTCAGGCGTGCGTCATTCTGCAAGGCACTCAAAATTGCCCTGTCATAGCGATCTATATTCATAAAAACCACCAAACAACAATTAATAGCAATATTATTCCAAAATACAATTAATAATAGCAATTAAATAGAAATTTCACCCCAAATTAACCAACACTTCGCAATCGCCTGCTCAGCCGTTTTCCCTACACTGTTCCCCGTAGCCCAACTACAGGAAGTTACCCCTTCCACCCTCACCGAACGAGCCGCAACACCCCGCGACTCCGACGCGTTAAAAGGCCCACAAGGCTGAAAAAAAAGCCCGCTACCCGCGGGCTAAAAAACAATTATGAGGCCAAGCCTCACGACAGGAACTGATATGACTTTTGACCACAGCAAATACCGCCCCACCCCCACCATCGCCTTAGATGATCGACAGTGGCCAAGCCGCGTTATCGACCGCGCCCCCGATTGGTGTTCAGTCGATCTGCGCGATGGCAACCAAGCCCTGGTTGAGCCGATGACCGTGCAACAAAAGCTGCGTATGTGGGACTTGCTGGTCAAGCTCGGTTTTAAAGAAATTGAAGTTGGCTTTCCCTCTGCGTCCCAGCCCGACTTCGACTTTGTGCGCGCCTTGATAGAGGAGCAACGTATACCTGACGACGTCACCATCCAAATTTTGGTGCAAGCGCGCGAAAGCTTGATTGCTCGCAGTTTCGAAGCATTGGAGGGTGCCAAACGCGCCATTGTCCATGTTTACAACTCCACCAGCCCCGTGCAGCGCCAGCGGGTATTTGGTCTCGACAAAGCGGGCATTACTGCCATCGCCGTTCAAGGGGCAAAGTGGGTTCGGGAATACGCTGAGCGCTACCCGCAAACCCAGTGGACGTTTCAATACTCACCCGAGAGCTTTAGCAGTACTGAAGTCGACTACGCCGTTGAGGTCTGCGATGCGGTTATCGCTCAGTGGCGCGACAGTGGTAAACCTCTCATCGTCAACTTGCCCGCCACCGTAGAATGCGCCACTCCCAATGTATTCGCCGACCAAGTCGAGTACTTCTGCCGCCACAGTCAGTACCGCGCAGACTACCGGGTATCGATTCATACTCACAATGACCGCGGCTGCGGGGTTGCGGCTGCCGAACTGGCATTGATGGCGGGCGCCGACCGCATTGAGGGCACCTTGCTTGGCAATGGCGAGCGCACCGGCAATATGGATATCGTCACCATGGCGATGAATCTGTATAGCCAGGGCATTGACCCCAAGCTGAACCTCTCCGATATGGATGAAATCATCTCGGTGGTTGAGCACTGCACAGCCATTCCCTTGCACCCCCGTCATCCTTACGCCGGTGAGTTGGTGTTCACGGCGTTCTCAGGTAGCCATCAAGATGCAATAAAAAAATGCCTCGCCCAGCAGGACAAAGATGCTAAGTGGGACGTTGCCTACTTGCCTATTGATCCGGCTGACTTGGGTCGCAACTACGAGGCAGTGATACGGATTAATAGCCAGTCCGGCAAAGGCGGCGTCGCTTGGGTGCTTGAGAACGACTACGGCCTGCACATGCCGCGCTGGCTGCAAATTGACGCCAGCCGTAAAGTACAAGCCGAAGCCGAGGCCCAATCGGGAGAGCTCAGTGCTGCCGAGATCTGGTCGGTCTTCGCCGCCAGCTACCTTCAGCCTGAGGGGCAGCAGTCACTTCAGAATTTCTCCATTAGTCAGGACAATGCCAGCCACCATGGTCACGATCGGCTAAAACTGGTTACCCATATCAACGGCCAAGCGGTTTCCCTGGAAGGTGAAGGCGATGGCGCGATCAGTGCATTGACCGATGCCTGGCAACAGCGCTATGGCGACGCCGTGGAAGTTATCGACTACAGCGAGCACGCCTTGAAATCAGGCACCGCATCGGAAGCGATCGCCTACGTATTGCTGAGCATTAACAAACAGCGCTATATCGGCGTCGCGGTGAACAACGATGTCGTCAGCGCATCACTGCAGGCCGTGATCAAAGCTGCGGAACAGAGTCAATATACTACGCAGAGAAAAGCCAGCTGAGACCGAGACAGCCCCCTATCTCTGCCAGATAAATAAAAGGGAGGATCGCTTTCGTGCCCGCATGTCCCAACCGGGGCATGCGACAACATCAATACGATATGACAGCAAATTATCTAAGGCGCCATCAAGCCAGCTACCAAAAACTGCTGCAATTCATCAAACAACATGGCCATATCGTCCGCCACCTCATCACCGCCAAAGGGGCTGGGGAAGTGTACGCAAGACAATGTATTGAGCATCGCTTCCACCGCGAAGCCATAGCGGAGTCGGCACTGCAGCAATGACAGATCTGGGCGCTGTTGCGCGAGCATGGCAATCAGCGCATTGGCTGGCGAAAGGAATTCATCCAGCAAGGGAACCTCTTCCGACTGCTCGGCATACACCCTGGCAATCACTCTGGCATACTGCCGCCCCGCGATGGGGTCTTCCGACAACACCTCGCGCAGCGGCGCAAGTAAGGCCCGAACAATATCGTCGATGGTGACCTTGGGCGCAGTGGCCAATTGTTGTAGCTGCCCTTCTCGTTCGGCCTTGGGCCGCATGCGGCTGCGAAGCACCGCGTCGATCAACGCCCCCTTATTTTTAAAGTGATAGTGAACGGCCGCGGCACTCAGGCCCGCCGCCTCATTGACCTCCCGCAGCGACACCGACAGGCCGCGCTCGGCAAACAGCTCGGTGGCAACAGCAATTATGTGATTTCGTGAGGACGGCTTAGCCATGGGGGCGCTCTTTTGACTCGACACTAATACTTATCAAATGATAAGTTAAAATTATCGACGTCACAAACAACAATAATGAGGCCCTGAAAGATGGCTGCGAACGCCCGCATACGCCCGATTGAATCTGTTACTCACTTTGATATCGCCACCGATGTGCTAATTTGCGGCTACGGCGGCGCTGGCGCTGCCGCGGCCCTAGAGGCTGCCGCGGCCGGCGCGAAAGTCTGTATTATTGAGCGCGCCAGCGCCGGTGGCGGTGCCACCGCGTTATCCAGCTGCGAGATGTATCTCGGCGGCAGTGGCGGCACCGCGCTGCAGAAAGACCTGGGCATACACGACAGTACTGAAAACCTACTGGCCTACCTACACGAAGCCCTGGGCCCCTACGGCGACAGCGAAAAAATTCGCTGTTACGCCGAGGGCGCGGCCGCTCACTTCGACTGGGTAGAGTCACTGGGTGTTAGCTATAAGCGTGCGGTAATGCATGAGCGCACCGTGGTGCCACTCAGCGACGAATCGCTGCTGTTTACCGGCAATGAAAAATCTTATCCCTTCAACACCATCGCTGAGCCAGTGCCGCGTGGCCACGTCCCCTCAAAGGAAGGTGACGAAGGCGGCAAAATTTTTATGGATGCAATTATGCAGCGCGTTGACGAAGCGGGAGTGGACGTTGTTAACGACTGCCGGGCACTGGCACTGCTGGCGGACAATACTGGGCGAATCTGTGGCGTTATCGCAAAACACAATAACCGCGAAATCGCGATCCGCGCTGTGCGCGGGGTGGTGTTGACCACCGGTGGCTTTGTTATGAATGAGGCGATGACCCGCCAATACCTGCCAGAGATTCATCAATACGCGGTGCCCTACGGCAATAGCTATGATATGGGTGACGGTATCCAGCTGGGGCTCGCGGCGGGTGGCCAAGCCATCAATATGGATCAGGCCTTCATGTCGTTCCCACTCTACCCACCCGCTAAGCTTACCTACGGCCTGCTGCTCAACCAGCGTGGCCAGCGTTACATCAATGAAGATGCCTACCTTGCCCAGTTAGCGCATTACTCCTGCCAGCAGCCTGAGCAAAAATTCTATTTACTTGTGCAGGAAGAGGACTACGAGGCCTCACATTACCTGGAGCGTGCACCGCTGATCGCCAGCGGTAACAGCATCGCTGAGCTGGCATCAGAAGCGCCCTTCCCCCCGGGCGCACTGGAAGATACTGTCGACTATTTTAACCGGCATGCCAGTGAAGGGCGCGACCCGCTCTTCCACAAAACTTCCGAATGGCTCAAGCCGCTCAATAAACCGCCCTACGCCCTGCTGGAGTATTCCGCCAGTGAAATGCGCGCAATCATTATGCCGGGCACCAATGGCCCGCTAATCTTTACGCTTGGCGGCTTAAAAACACGCTGTAATGGCGAAGTACTCGATGCCGACAACCACGCGATCCCTGGCCTCTTCGCCGCAGGCCGTGCAACCGCTGGCCTGCCGCGCACAGCCAAGGGATACGCCAGCGGGATGTCGGTGGGCGATGCGACATTCTTCGGTCGACTCGCGGGCAGGCAGGCGGCACTAAGCCAATAATAATTGGTGGCGAACCCCCTCAATCAACAGGGGTAAGGATACGTCGATGGGCTCTTGGGCAACCGCATTTGCCAAGCCTGTATAGATCTCCGGCGGCAGTGCCTCAGGCGTCGCCGCCGCACCCTCGCCCTGTTGCCAATGGCTGGCATGCAGAGAGGCCCGCATACACACGGCGCCGACCACGAGCTGAATAGTCGCCATATAGACCCTCACCGAGGCATCCGTCGCCAATCCACTTTCCGCCAGCTTGGCGGCAAAGCGTTCTGTCACCCGGAGCGCGTTGCCGCCAAGGCGCAGTTTTCCCAGCCAGGGTACCCAAGACATTTCGCTACACAGCGCCTGGTACATGCCCCGCGCGCTCACAGTCAGCCATTCATCCCAGGGCAATTGGTCATCGGGCAGCACCTCCGCGCGAGCGATAAATTCCTCAAAGGCTGCACCCAGCAACTCATCTTTATTCGCAAAATGCTTGTACATCGCCATTGCGGAAACCCCCAGCTGACTGGCAACGCGGCGCATCGATAATTTCTCAACGCCAACATCGGCAATCACATCCAGGGCAGCATCCACAAAACGCTGGCGGTTCAAACTGCCACTCATATCACCTCGACTTATCTTATTTTTAGCCGGCACGACTATTTTTTTTGCCGACACAACTATGCCGCTCCGGCATGTTCACGACGCTCAGCTCCTCCACCACCGTCAGCGAACCCGCGCTTTGCGCTAAAGCGGATCGGCAAGCACTGCAATGTGCGTGCAAACATCGACGCCACATAGGGGGAAGGTCCCGCCAAGGATAGATTTTCGGTGCGCAGCAGAAACTCACGCAATACGATACGAATTTCCGTGCGCGCCAGCTCGCGACCAATGCAGGCGTGTATACCGTGGCCAAATGTCAGGTGTTTTTTTCCGTTGCTGCGGTCAAGACGAATGTCATCGGGCGCCGTGAATACACGCTCGTCGCGATTCCCCGCCGCCCACATTAGAAACACCCTGCTGTCGGCGGGCAAGTTTACACCGTGCAATTGCGTCGCGCTCTTGGTCCAACGAAAATGCCCCTGAAAGGCCGCTTCAAGGCGAAATACCTCTTCGATAAAAACCGGCAGCAAGCCATCCAAATCCTCGCGCAGCTGCGCCTGGATGTCGGGGTTTTCAATTAACAATTTCAGCGCATTTCCCATACTGGTCGCAGAAGAGTCCGACCCGGCGATCAGCAACTGCATAATTGCGGAAACCGCGGTGTGCTCAGCCATCACCGCATCATCGCCCGTGGCCGCCTGCACAAACACCGCGCTAAGGTCATCGCGTGGCCGTCGCTTGGCCAGTATAAATTGCCGCCAGCAATAGCGATAAAACACCACCAGCTCCGCCTGACTGCGGGCTAGTGCCGCCCCCTGAGCGATACCGCTTTGTGTGGCAATACCGTGTACACACCAGTCTTTTATTTTTTCATAGTCTGCTTCGGGAAAGCCCAGCATGCGAATGATCAGTCGCATGGGCAAACGCCAGGCGAAGTCGCGCATAAACTCAAGTTCGCCCCTGTCGATGACCGCATCCATCATTTCCCGACAAAGCGCCGTCACCTCGTCTTCCATGGCCTTGACCACCCGCGCATTTAAACCGCGATGCCCGACCTTGCGCTCGGCCGTATGGGCCGGCGGATCAGACAGCGCCAACACATCACTGGGTATCACTCCCATCATTTCAAGGGCGCGCAACTTCGCCGCCTCGCGCTCGACACTGTGTCCAGGCTTAAGCCCTGCAATCACGCCCTGATGAGTAGACGAAAAAACATCGGTGTTCCGGCTCACCTCAACAATATCTTGATAGCGGGATAGGCAGTAAATGCCATTGGGCAACTGGTAAACCGGGTAGTCGTCGCGCAGCATTTTGTAAAAGGCATAGGGGTTTTGAAAATAGGCGTCTTCCAGTGGCCGAAAATCTCCCGGTCGCCTCGGCTCCCCAACGCTGATATTTCCCGGGGCGGTCTCGGCGTCCTGGCTTTCAACTCGCTGTGTACCACGGGTATAGCGTCGCGCCGACAAACGCATTCCCCGTTCAATGAGGTGAGAAAGTAAACGACGGCGACTGTGGTAAAACGGACGATTCATAGCAGAGCCTCAGCAAGCTTCATTGCAGGTACTGGTAAAACTACCCGAGCGAGCTTACACTGTAAACCTCAAAATAATAACGGCGAGACTCAACCAATGAGTGACAAGAATCAGCAAATAATCGACCAGTTTATGCAGGCGTGGAACCAGCGAAATCTCGAACAGATCATGGGTTTCTTTCACGAGAACGCCGAATACTGCAACATCCCTATGGGACCGCCACACGTTGGCAAAGCCGCCATACGCGAGTTTATTGAGGGCTTTCTCAACAGTCTGGAAGACATTGAATTTATTGTGCACCACCAGCTTTGTGATGAAGCAAATGGTGTTGTCATGAACGAGCGCACAGACCGAGGCAAGGCCATTGATCTACCTGTTATGGGGGTATTTTTATTGCGCGACGGGTTAATTCAGCAGTGGCGGGACTACTTTGATATGGCGCCCTTCAGTAGCTGAGTGTTCACAGGGCGGCGCGGCTAAGCTCTGCCGCAAGGCTAACGCCGCGATCCAGGCACCAGAATACCGATATCGCGCCCATGCTGTATATCAGCGCATAGCGCAATGGCGGCTCCCAGCGCGAAACCGAGCGCAGAGCTGCCAGCACCGCGGCCAGCGCGGCAACAAAGACCAGCTGCCCGAGCTCAATGCCAATATTAAAGGCCAGCACCGCCTTGAGTAGGTGACCGCTGGGCAAGCCCAGTTCCGCCAATACGCCGGCAAAGCCCAGCCCGTGAACCAAACCAAACAGCAGCGCCATGGGCCAGGGGTGGCGGCGCAAAATACCGCCGGCAGGGCCAGATGCCGGGCGGCTCAATTCCAGGGCCAACAGTAAAATCGTTGCCGCGATAGCCAGCTCCACCAAGGCTGGCCAATGCGGCAACAGGTCGACGCTCACCAGCACCAAGGTGATACTGTGCCCGACCGTAAACGCGGTAATGGTCAGCAGCAACAGGCGCCATGTGCTAACCAGTAACAGCAGCCCCGCCACAAACAATAAATGATCCAAACCAATTAAGATGTGGCTGAACCCCAGGCCCAAATACTGTGTAAAGACGCCACCCTGTGAAGCTTTTTCAGCAAACTCAAAGCGCGGAGCGTCCGCCGTTAGGAGCGTTTCGAATAGCTCACCGCGTTCATTCTGAACACGCAATAATGCCGTTGTACGGCTCTGCTGCAAGCCAGTGATAGCGATGCTCTGCCCAGGCAAGGGGCTTGAACAGCGCAGTTTCCAGCGCCACTCCAGGGCCGTTCCCTGAGGCGAAATATCCGGCGAAGAAGCTGAACAAGCAGCAGGAAACTGCGGCTGCGGCGGCCGCTGTGCATCGGCTGGCGTGCGAAACAGCACCTGATATTCAGCGTTGCCTAACGCGCGAAATTCCAGTAACGACGGCGCTAATTTATGTGCCCAGCTCGCCCCAGCAAACAGCAGTAGTCCCGCCAGGAGGGGTAGGCGCCAAAATACGTTCATGGGCTGCGTACTCGGTAACGTTGACGTAATTGCTGTAAGAAACCTTGGAGATTGTTCGCGCGCTGCTGTTGTAAAAGCTCTTCGCGCAGCTGCGACTTAACGCTGGCAAATGCGCGCTCAGTAGCAGGATGAAAGCCCGTTATCTTAACCAGATGTAAACCATACGCCGAGGCAACGGGCCCCTGCCAAAGCGAAGACTGCAACTGCGCTGCTGAGTGCTGCTGCATCCACTGGGAAAAAGACTCACCAAAACTGCGCTCCAGGTGGTATGCGGAGACTTGAGACATCTCAGAGCCGAGCAGAAAGCTATCTCCCTGTGAGAGAGCCGCTGATTCACTAAGCCCCCCACTACGTAGCTGTTGGAGTAGGTCTTCGGCCCGCTGTTGCATATCTCGTTTGTCTGCGCTGATGAAAACATGGCGGAAGCTATAACTCGGTTCACCACTCCAGCGTGCTATATCGGCCTCATAAGCAGCCCTCAGCTGGGCTTCCGTTGGTGCTGTTAGCGGTGCGGAAGCGCTGCCGAGTGCTTCCATGCGCTGTATTAAACGGCGCCGAATCACTTCGTCACCGCGATGGAGCTCCAGGGACAACGCCGTATTCATCTGTTGCTCAGCGCTGCCGTCCATCCCCAGGAAAGCCGCGTTGCGCAGTAGCCGTTGTTTGACGATAGGGTCAGTTAGATGCAGTTCTCGGCGCAGTGCTTCGCTAAACAGTATGCGCTGGTCGATTTCATGTTGACGCAGCGCCGCTTGCTGCACCGAGGTGAGCGGTCGTCCCTGCAGTGTTTCAACTTGCGCGGCAGCATTGGTCAAAAACGCCGCATCGGGCGCCGTAATCTGATAAGCGGCATATTGCAGCCGCCACTGCTCTACCGCATACAACAAGCAGCCCAGTACAAGAAAATGTATCAGCGGGCGCCGATACCACGACTTGATCATTCGCCATCCAACCAGGTATTTAGCGGCGGCCGCAATTGACTACCAATATTTAGCGGCAGCGGCAGCGCCAAATTTTCACGTACTTGCTCACGCAAGAAGCGCTGCAGCGATTCGGGCATGTCTGCTGAGCGGCGCGCGTGTAAGTCGATATGAATGTCCACCTGCTCAGATGTGGCGCTGCGGCATTGCCGGCTGCAGTTATACAGTTCGTGGAAAAAATGCAGACGCTTATTATCGACCGCCAGCAGCCAACACCGCACCTCCAGCTGGTCGCCCAACCCGGCCTCACGCTCATAGCGCATATGGCTTTCCAGCACGGCTTTGCCACATCGGGCCCGGTCGACATACTCCTCATTAAAACCCAGCCACTCACTGTGAGCGGCGTGCGCCTCGTAGATCACCAAGCCAAAGTGCGTCGCATTCATATGGCCGTTTACATCGATCCATTCGGGCTTCACCGCTCCGCGATAACCAATATAGGGCTGATTCATATTCACTCCCTGGGCCCAATCAAATACTGGCAACCCTAATATCTAAGAGAGTTATGCCTTGCGAAACTGGGAAAAATCCGGTGCGCGCTTTTCCATAATCGCTACGACGGCTTCAATATTTTCGGGCTTACCCGCCAGTTTCGCCATGCCTGCTTGTTCAGCATCAATGGCGGCATGAATGGCTGCTCGATGCACACGACGCATCAAATCTTTCGTCTCACGCAGTGAACTGACCGGCCACTTCGCAATTTCTCTTGCCTTCTCCATAGCCCGCTCCAGCAGTTCGTCATCGCTGTAAGCCGCCGTGGCAATACCCAATTCTACTGCGCGCTCAGCCCCCAGCCACTCAGAGGTATACATCAGTTCTGCTGCTTTACGGGCACCGATGACGGCCTGAAGCTGATAGCTACTGCCCCACTCCGGCACCAAACCCAAGGCCGTAAAAGGAAAACGCAAACGCAGGGATTCGCCCACATACACAACATCGGTATGCAGCAGTAAGGTCGCACCGCCACCTATCGCCACACCCTTGGCCGCGCTCACAATAGGCTTGTTAAAGTCGACAAGACGTCGCGCGCAGCGCTCGAAAGGGTGCTCACCATCCGCCTCTGAAAAATCGTTTAGATCTACGCCGCTGGAAAAGTCACGGCCCGCTCCGGTCACAACCACACAGGCAACTGCCGGATTTTCATCGGCGGCTTCCAGCGCCTCGCCAAAGGCCAGCCATTGCTCATTGCTGAACGCATTTTTTTTCTCTGGTCGATTCAAAGTCAGCAGCAGCACACCGTGCTCATCTAGTTTCTGAAGTACTGTATCGCTCATATTCATCTCGCTCTATTCAGGAAAAGAACCGCAGGCAATTGTCTGAGGTGTCGCGCTGGGTTCGGCAATTATTCACTGCGGCATCGGTGTCTTCCTCGCCGAAGGAGATACCAAATAGCAGTTTATTTTCTGCGTCTATTCCCAGTACCTCTCGCACTAGGTCGGCATTAAAGCTCAGCGCCGTTTGCGGACAACTGGCCAGGCCTTCTGCTGCCAGGGCCAGCATCAGGCTTTGGGCATACATGCCGCAATCGGCTGCTTCGCGTAAACCAAAGGACTCGGGCAGGAAAATAAATGCCACGTGGGGCGCACCAAAAAACGTAAAGTTTTGCATGAATTGTTCATTGCGCCCGGCTTTATCCTCGCGAGCAATCCCCATCGCGCTGTATAGGTCAGCCGCTGCCTGGTATTGGCGTTCCTTATACACCCCCTGGTATTGACCATCGTAGGGAAAGTCCATGGTCCACTGCCCGGCGGTAAATGCCTGCGGAATCGCGGTTCTGAGCACTTCCAATCGCTCGCCACTGACCACCGCGCACAACCACGGTTGCGTATTACAGTTCGACGGCGCTTGCTGTGCAGCGCGAAAAATATTCTGTAAGCGCGCCTCGGCTATCGGCTGCGAGCGAAATGCGCGAACCGACCGCCTGCGCTTTAGCACATCGTAAAAAGCTTGTGCGTGATTCATTCTCTCTCCCTATCAGTCTGTACTCACCGCATTACCCGCTATTAGCGACTCGATCTTTTCCGTATCGAAACCCAACTCCTGCAGTAGCTCTCGGCTTTGGGCGCCACTCACCGCCGGGCCACTTTGTATTTCACCTGGAGTGCGGGACAACCTCGGCGCGACGCCAGTTTGAATCACGCCATCGCGCTCAACAAGATTCCCACGCACGGCGTTATGTGGATGGTCGATCGCCTCATCCAACGGCACAACCGGCGCTACGCAAGCATCAGTGCCGTCGAAGATAGTGCACCATTGCGCTAGGGTCTTTTCCTTAACGCGCGCAGCGATTTGCTCACGCTGGCGCGGCCAATCGGCTTTGTTCAACTGCACGCTGTAGTCTGTGCCACCAAAATCAATATCCAGTTTGTCCAGCAACAACGCATAAAATTGTGGCTCGATTGCGCCGAAGGAAATATAGCGCCCGTCTTTACACTCATAATTGCGGTAAAACGGCGCGCCGCCATCAAGCATGTTGTGCTCTCGCTGGGCATCCCAGAAGTCGATCGCTCTGAGGCCATGAAGGGTAGTCATTAACGACGCCGCGCCGTCGCAAATTGCCGCATCGATAACCTGCCCTCTCCCTGATTGACTCCGCTCATGCAGCGCCGCCAACATACCCATCACCAGGAACAGCGAGCCGCCACCCAGATCGCCCGCCACGTTCAGGGGCACCGGTGGTGGGCGGTCAGCATCGCCCATACTTGCCAACATGCCACTCAAGGCGATGTAATTAATATCGTGGCCGGCGGTTTTAGCCAGCGGCCCGTCTTGCCCCCAACCCGTCATGCGGCCGAATATCAGCCTCTCATTTGACTGACAACACACCTCGGGGCCGAGGCCTAGCTTTTCCATTACACCGGGTCGAAAGCCTTCAACGAGCATGTCGGCACTGTCGATCAGCTGACGGGCAATCGCGAGTCCGTCTTCTGATTTGAGGTTTAGGGCTATCGAGCGCCGGCCACGGGTACTGATATCACCCGGCTGGCCCAGTGCGCCGCTGCGGTCAATTCGGATCACCTCAGCGCCCAGATCAGATAACAGCATACAGGCATAGGGCCCGGGGCCAATGCCCGCCATCTCGATAACTCTCACGCCGTTTAGTGGCCCAGACATAGCCTCATCCTTCTTAGTGGGGTAATTATTGGTATTGAGAAGTGGGTCGCGAGGCAGCGGCGGAAACATCGTCCACCGCCGCGTCGGGCTATTCGCCGGTGAATTCGGCGGGACGTTTTTCTTTGAAGGCGCGCATGCCTTCTTTGGCATCCTTGGAGGCAAACACCGGGCCTGCCAGCTCATCGGACTTCAACATAGCGTCGTCTTCTGCCAGGTGCTCGGTGTGCTCACGCAATGAACGCGTCACTGCTTTCACCGCCAGCGGGCCATTTGCACAGATTTTTTCGGCTATTTTCTTCGCTTCGTTCAAGGTCTCCCCCTTGGGTACGATGCGGTTAATCAAGCCAAATTCCAGCGCCTGCTGTGCACTAACGTGCTCGCCAAGCAGCAGAATTTCAGCGGCAATGCAGTAGGGAATTTGTTTGCGCAGACGTACGGTTGAGCCGGACATCGGATATAGGCCACGCGCCACTTCCGTCACACCAAAGATGGCATCCTCAGCCGCAACGCGAATGTCAGTACCCTGAAGAATTTCCGTTCCACCCGCTAGCGCATAACCTTCCACAGCAAGGATCAATGGCTTGCAGGGGCGGTTGTCACGCAGCAGTGCCTGCCAATGGATATTGGGCACTGTGGCCATCAATTCCATAAACTCTTCCGTGCTGCGCTGTTGGCCATCCGCTCCGGCCTTGAGGTCCATTCCCGCACAAAAGGTATCGCCGTTGGCTGTAAGAATAGCGCAGCGAAGATCGTCGTCTTCATCCAGCAAGCGCCACGCTTTATAGAGCCCCAACAGCATTTCAGGGCTGAACGCATTTTTTGCTTCCGGGCGGTTCAGGGTAACAATCAGTACGTGGCCGTCTTTCTCGACGATACAGTTTTCGGTACTGATAGGCAGTTCGGTAGGCATGATTGGCTCCATTCGCAATTCATTGTTATGAGAATAAGTGAAAAGCAGCGGCCATGAGTGCGGGCAGAGTGTGCCGGAGTAGCATCGCCACCCCGGCCCAAGGGTCAGGAAACCTGTCCCTCACCACTCAGCGCAAAGGCTTTTGCTGTTTTATAGTCGGGCTTGCCGCTGGGGGCGCGAGGAATTTCTGCAATGATATGTACCTCGCGTGGCACCTTGTAACCCGCCACGTGTTTGCGGCAATGCTCTTGAACATTCTTAAGGTCGAGGTCGACACCCTCGCGCGCCTGAATAACCGCACTCACGCGGCTACCCCAACGCTCGTCGGGAACACCAATAACCAGTGCATCGAAAACACCGTCGTGGGCCTTAAGCGCGTCTTCAACTTCTTCCGGGAAGATTTTCTCACCACCGCTGTTAATGCAGTTTGAGCCGCGACCGAAGACAGTAATTGAACCATCTTCTTCCAGCTTGGCGGCATCACCCGTCAACAACCAGGTTTTACCGTCCACCTCAACGAAGGTCTTGGCGGTTTTTTCAGGGTCATTGTAGTAGCCCATTGGGATGTAACCCGCGCGAGCAAAGATTCCGGTTTCGCCGAGCTCAGCGTGACGACGCGGTTGGTCTGGCTCGTCGATAATCACGTCCATGTAGTCGGTACGACTAACGTTGCCAAGTCCCGATGCCGTTTTCTTGCTGCCGTTATCCATGCCCATTTGGCCGCCTTCAGACGAACCAAACGCGTTGGTAACAAAGACATTGGGGAAATGCTTCTTGAAGGCTTCTTGCTTGGCTTCAGAGAAGATCGCACCGCCTGAACCAACGTTAAATACCGCCGACAAATCCCAGCGGTCGGGGTTCGCATCGAGTGCGTCCAGCAGGGGGATAGCCATGGCATCGCCAACGATCTGCACAGCGTTCACTTTTTCGTCCGCAACGATCTGCCATACCTCGGCACCGTCGAAGGAGCGATTGTGATTAAGCACCAGCTTGTTGCCCGCAAGCAGCTGGATACAGGCATACCACCACGATGCGCCATGCATCAACGGCGCCAGGGCGATACCGGTCAGCGGGTGCTCGCCGACACGCTCGGTAATATCTTCTGGCTTCTCACAGGGGCCGAGTGGCGAAAAGTGACCGCCGCCGCCCATCGCCGCAAAAAATACATTTTTATGCGGCCACATAACGCCCTTAGGCATGCCCGTAGTACCACCTGTGTAGAGCACAAAGTAGTCGTCATCGGCACGCTCAGCGAAATCGCGCTCGGCGCTCTGTCCTTCACAGGCCTGCGCGTAGTCGATAGACCCAATGCTGGCGATGTCTGCATCGCTACCGTCATCCACCGACACAAATACTTTAAGTTTCTTAGCCGCCGAACGGACTTCAGCAATATGCGGTGTAAACTCGCGGTGATGTACACAGGCAACCATGTCTGCATTATCAAAGATGTAAAGCAGCTCATCTTTCACATAGCGGTAGTTAACATTGATAGGCACCGCGCGAATTTTGAAGCAAGCCAGCATCGCTTCCAGATATTCGTTGCAGTTGTACATGTACAAGCCAACGTGGTCGCCGGCCTTCACCCCCTGACTGCTCAGGTAGTGGGCCATACGGTTGGCGCCAGCATCCAGCTCGGCGTAAGTCGCACGACTACTGCCACACACCAGCGCTTCACGGCTGGGTACTTTATCGGCAACGGCTTCAAACAAATCCGCAAGGTTAAAATGCATACTCATAGTGGGTCCCTGTTAGATCAACGCCGCCTCGATGGCGGCGTCAATTTGTTTAATTGTTATGTCTGCGATCACTCGCAGCGATGTATCGCAACCGTATCGCCGGGCAGGCCAGAACGGCGTTTAGCCCAACACAGTAACAAGGCCATTCTCACCCAGCCATCCTCCCAAGGGACGAGTTGAGGGGGATGGCTGATGACCATTTGTTAATGCTTTTCGCTGCTCACTACCCACATTGAGTAGAACTGGGCGCCGCCACCGTAGGCGTGACCCAATGCCGTCTTGGCACCGTCCACCTGATGGTCTCCCGCTTCACCGCGAACCTGCTGCGCAGCTTCGGCAAAGCGGATCATGCCCGAGGCACCAATCGGGTTCGACGACAGAACACCGCCGGAGCAGTTCCAGGGAATATCGCCGCCTTCCAGCAGGGAAGTGGCACCACTCATGGTGAGCTCCCAACCCTTACCTTCTTCGGCGAAACCGAGGTTCTCCAGCCACATGGGCTCATACCAAGAAAACGGCACGTAGACTTCGGCGCAATCCAGGTCCTTGCGAGGGTTATCGATGCCCGCTTGCTTGTACACATCCTTCGCACAATCGCGGCCCGCTTGCGGGTTAACCTGCTCACGACCCGCGTACATAGTTGGCTCGGAGCGCATTGCCGCGCCGCGAATCCACGCGGGCTTACCCGGTGACTGCTCAGCGAGATCTTCGTTGGCAATAACCATCGCGCAAGCGCCATCAGACGACGGGCAGGCCTCAAGAAAGCGCAGTGGCTCCCACAGCATGGGGCTGTCTTCGACCTCTTTCATTGTAATTTCTGGCAGCTGCAGGTGTGCCAGCGGGTTTTTGGCACCGTGCAGGCGATCTTTCACCGCGACTTTAATCCCCGCATCATAGGGGGCATTGGAGCGACGCATATACTCGCGAATGATCGGCGCAAAATAACCGCCAGCACCCGCATTCAAGTGTGGCGAAAACGGTTGTGGATTGGACAACGCCCACATGGCGTTGGACTCGGATTGCTTCTCAAAGGACACCGTGAGAATGCGTTTGAACACGCCGCTCTGCACATAGGATGCCGCCACGATAGCCGTGGAGCCCCCGACCGAGCCGGCGGTGTGCACGCGCAGCATTGGCTTGCCGTTACAACCCAGTGCATCAGTGAGATACAGCTCGGGCATGATCACGCCCTCGAACATGTCCGGCGCCTTGCCGAGGATCACAGCATCGATGTCATCCCAGGTTAGCTGGGCATCATTGAGCGCATTCTGCGCCGCTTCGCGAACCAAGCCCGCGATCGATACGTCGCCGCGCTTTGTTTTGTATTTGGTCTGACCGACGCCGACCACAGCAGCTAATTGAGCCATTATTGGGCCTCCAGTACAGTTACCAGGTTTTGTTGCAGACACGGCCCCGACGTTGCGTGTGCCACGCCGCGCTTGCCTTCACCGTTGATTAATCGCATGGCCACTTCACCGATGCGCGACAGGCCAGAGGCCATCATCACATTGCCCGCCAACACGCCGCCCGACGGGTTTACCTTGGTGTCATCGGATAAATTCAGCGCCCGGCGCAGGATGATTTCCTGGTGGCTGAACGGCGCATACAACTCGGCAATATCCACCGGCCCTTGCGCGACGCCAGCCGCCTCAGCCGCTTGTTTGGTAGAGATTGATTGCGTTAGATCGCGCGAGCCGATGTGGTGGGTCTCGATGCGGTGATCAATCCCCTTAATCACAGCATAGGGCTTACCCCATTCTTTAGCCTTCTCGACCGTGCAGATAATCATTGCACAGGCACCATCAGAGATTGGGCAGCAATCGTGACGACGCAGTGGAGATTCATATTCGGGCTCGGCGAGCAGCTCATCAACACTGACATCACCCTTAAGCTGAGCGTGGGGATTGTTGCTCGCGTTTTGGCGTGAGCGCGCAACGACCTCAGCCATCTCGGCTTCAGTAATCAAACCCTGCTCCAGCATCACCCGCGCCTGCATGGCAGCAAAGGCAATGGTGTCCACCCAAAGCGGCGCCAAGTAATAGGGGTCGAGCTGTTGAGAGAGTACGATCGGCAATTCGCCTGGCGACGACTTACCAAAGCCGTAAATCAGCGCCGACTCGGCCTGGCCCATTTGAATTTTTAGCCAAGACTCATAGAGCGCCCACGCGGCGTCCATCTCAACGTGAGACTCCTTAATGGGTGGCACGGCACCCAGCGCGTCAACACCCGCCACAAATGCGAAGGCTGCGCCCTGCTGGTAGTCGCAACTACCAGAGCAAGTGAAGTCAACATCCTGAGCACTGTTAATACCCGTCTGCTTGTAGACTTCCTGCAAGACCGGCATGATCAGCTCAACTTCGTTGCGCGCGCCGGCATCGCGTACACAATCAGACTGGGCAAAGGCTACAATAGCTACATCGCGCATCTTAACGGCCCCCTTTTTTCAATTTGCCAATTTCTTCCACCGGAACATCGGGCTCGTCGATGGGCTTGAAGTACTGGATATTTTCCATGGCATAGCCCCACTCTTCTTCGGGCTTCCACACGGCTTCAACCCGCATACCAATACGCACATCTTCGTTCTTACACTCACTAAGCAGGTGCAGGAAGCTGATATTGGCGCCGTCGAGCACCAGATTTGCAATCACGTAGGGCGGCTTGATCGGGTTGTTGGGAATGGGGATATACACGATAGTGAACGATTCGACGGTAGCCTTATTGGTTAATTCAACTTCGTCGGTTGTCGCCACACCACAGGCAGCACAGCTACCGCGTGGAGGAATATACACGTTTTCACAGGAGGGACAGCGCTGCCCTACCAGCTTACCTTTCTTGAGCTCAGCCAGATAACGTGCAGTCGCGCCACCTGCAGTGAAGTTGTAGGTCAGGTAGCTGGGAGAGTCGATACCCGTGATAGGCTCTTCTGCCTCATTTGTTTGGTAGTCTTCACTCAGCGTTGTCGCCTCGGGGACAAAGCCATTGATATCGGAGATTAAGCCCTGGGTTTTCTCTGCCCAGCGAGCTTTTACACGCATACCCGTAGACATCTGCGCCGCATCACCGGCATCCACCCAATGAAGCATGGGCGTATCAGCGCCATCGAGCTTAATCAACGCCCAGGCAAAGGGTTTGTCGCTGGGGTGCGCCTTACGCGGCTCACTGACCCAACTCCACGTTTGCACAACGCCGCAATCGGCAACATCCACAAACTCGCTCAGCGCTTGCGCACTCACTGGATCAAATTCGACCGGCGGCATAAGAACCTTGCCGTCGCTGCCTTTGATACCGACCATTTTCCGGTCGCGCAACGCTGTGAGAAACTGGCCCACAATAGGGCCGGTTGAACGGGTATAGGTATACCCCAATGTAAAGGCCTGACTTAAAATTTCAGCCGATGAAGACATCTCGTCTCTCCTTGGTAATGTACCCTGCACTGCAGCTACATAGGCCTTGTGGCCGGTAGTGCAATAGCAGGCCCAGATTTGGCTTGCCGAAGGAGTATCTCTGTGAGGCGTAAACCAGACAATGTCGCAGCTGATCACTATGCTGACAAAAACGATCAGCGCGCTAAAATGCCACAGACAACAAACCCAGAGGTCATCCGCCACTCAACATGAAGTCACCCTACGAGCACCGCAATCCCGTCATACGCTATAGCCTGATCGCTATAGGCTGGCTGTCATTTGTATTAGGAATGATCGGTTTATTGCTGCCCGTGGTACCGACATCGCCTTTTTTGATTCTCAGCGCCGCCTGCTTTCTTCGCAGCTCGCCCAAGTTCTATCACTGGCTAACTGAGCACCCCTGGTTCGGTGTATACATTCGCTATTACATTGAGGGGCAAGGCATTCCCAAAAAGATAAAGGCGCTGATAATCACCGTGCTGTGGATAATGATGTTAAGCAGCGCCTTTTTGATCGTGCGAATCCCCTGGGTAAGCGCCGTGTTGTGCAGCATCGCCGCGCTAGTCAGTATCTATATCCTGCGCCAGCCCACCCCGGATACTGAGCAGAGCGAGCCTGAATAAGTGTCTGACATCCTGCAAATCATGCTCTACGCTGGGCTGGCCGGCCTCGCCATTCCCATAGGCGGCCTGTTGGCACGCATTGAACACCTCGGCTCGGATTGGCTAGAGAACGAATTCCGCCACTTCGTTATCGCCTTTGGTGGCGGCATTTTACTGGGCGCGGTTAGCTTGGTTTTAGTGCCAGAGGGCCTGAAAGGTATGGACATACCAGCTCTGGCCATCACCACCATTGTGCTGGGTGGCCTGTGCTTTTTCGCCATTGAGAGAGCGATGGGCTTGCGGCGACGGGAATCACCACAATTAATGGGGATGATGCTCGACTATATCCCTGAAGCGATCGCCCTGGGCGGGCTAATGGCGAAGGGGTCACCGACGGCTGCACTGATGGCGCTGCTGATAGGATTGCAAAACCTGCCCGAGGGCTTTAACGCCTACCGCGAGCTCAATCAAATTAGCGCCAACGCGCGCCGAAGTTTGAGAATAATGTATGCCTTTGTGCCACTGGGGCCGATCGCAGGCCTACTCGGTTATCTGTTCCTGGGCGATGCTCCAGGCATCTTAGGTGGGATTATGCTGTTCGCTTCAGGCGGGATTTTGTACCTGATTTTTCAGGATATTGCACCGCAGTCGCGGCTAGACAAACACTGGGCACCGCCACTCGGGGCAGTTATGGGATTTTGCCTGGCGCTGGCAGGCACCATGCTTAGCCATTAACACTGGGCGCCCTTCAGGACGAGAGGGCTTGCTCCATATTGGTGGCGATACGCTTGGCGATCATTTTGGCCCGCTCAGTTTTGGGCCCGGCAAAATGACTATCCGCGGTTTGCTCGAAGTAGCTCAGCCAAGTTTCAAAATCGGCAGGCGATAGGGTTTGCTTGGCGTGAAGCGCACGGTGAATATTCATGGTGTGGCGCTGGTAATTATCACCGCCCAGCAGCAGTTTCTCCCAGTAAGCCTGGATCCGCGGAAAATGCTCGCGAATATCGATGTTGGCGACATCGATAAAAATGGGTGCCAAGCGCTCATCGGCCAGTAAACGCTCGTAAAACGCCTCGACAAACTCACGAATACGCTCGGGCGTATCCATATCGGCATTGGCAGGCGTAGTAGGTAAAGACATAGTCACAACGCTTTTCACGGACGATTGGCGCGTTAACGCCCGCGTTTTTTCTTGTTTTCTTTCTTCTTAACAAAGCTGACCAAACGACGCTTACGGTCTATTTGGCGCTTGCTAAGCTGATTCTTTTTGCCCTCGTAGGGGTTATCGGACGTTTTGTACTCAATGCGGATAGGCGTGCCCACCATATTCAGCTCACGGCGGAAAACCTTCTCCAGGTAGCGCGTATAGCTATTGGGCACCTTGCTGGTTTGATTGCCGTGAATCACCACTATCGGCGGGTTGTGACCACCGGGGTGGGCATAGCGCAGCTTGATTCTGCGGCCATTGATCATCGGCGGCGCATGGTCGTAGACCGCCCCTTCCAGGATCATCGTCAAACGGCGGGTTTGCAGATCCTGGGTTGCAGAGCGGTAGGCCTTTTCTATCGACTCATACAAATGCCCTACACCCGTACCATGCAGCGCAGAAATGAAATGCACTTCAGCAAAATCAATGAATTGCAGGCGGCGGTCCAACTCCGTCTTGATGCGATTTTTCTGATCGCTGGTCAGACCATCCCATTTGTTGATCGCCACCACTACCGCTCGTCCGGCGTCGACAACTTGCCCCAACAGGTGAAGATCCTGATCGACGATATTCTCGCGACCGTCCATCACCAAAATCACCACATTGGCGTCATCGATGGCCTTAAGGGTCTTAACAATTGAAAACTTTTCTACCGCTTCGTTAATGTGGCGGCGCTTGCGCACGCCTGCGGTGTCGATCAGGGTATAGGGCTCCCCGTCGCGCTCATAATTGATGTACACACTGTCGCGGGTGGTACCCGGCTGATCGTAGACGACAACGCGGTCTTCGCCGAGCATGCGGTTAACCAGGGTGGACTTACCGACATTTGGTCGGCCGACTACCGCTATTTTTTTACCGGTGGCCTTTTCTCTTTCGGCGGCTTCATCAGCTTCGGGAAACAGGGCGAGAACATCGTCGATCAGCTTGCGCACACCTTTGCCGTGCGTCGCAGTTAGAGGATAAATCGTCGAGGCGCCAGTTTGGTAAAACTCCGCCATGGCAACATTGGGGTCGGCGCCATCCACCTTATTGGCAACGAAAAATACCGGCTTCGAGCAGCCACGCAGGTGGTTGACCAGTCCCTGGTCAGCAGGCATCAAGCCGGCACGCGAATCCAGCATCAGCAGCACCGCATCCGCTTCATCAATGGCCTGCAATGACTGCTGCGCCATCGCTTCATCAATGCCCTCCTCATCACCATTAATACCACCGGTATCAATAACGATGAAATGGCGATCGCCGAGAATGGCATCGCCGTATTTGCGGTCGCGGGTCAGCCCGGGAAAGTTCGCCACCAAGGCATCGCGGCTCTTGGTTAAGCGGTTAAACAATGTAGATTTGCCCACATTGGGGCGGCCGACTAAGGCGATTACCGGAACCATACTTCTCTTACCTGAATATACACCGCGTCAGCCAATCAACTATCGATCGGTAACTTTATACGCTACCAATTTACCGCTGTTGCCGTAGACATAAAGCAGTTTTCCATCCACCGCCATGGGCGCTCGCAAGCCGTCGCTGTCTACCCGCGTGCGGCCAATAAGCTGGCCATCTAATTGCCCCAGCAGGTGCAAGTAGCCGTCAAAGTCGCCAACCGCAACAACACCGCTTAACGCCGCCGGCTCTGTTAAGCGCCGACGCGCCAATACGGTTTGCGTCCAAACAATGCTCTGGCCACCTTCCGCAATCGCGCTGACACCGCCTTCGGCATCAACCACGTAGATGTTACCGAGTGCTTCGGCCGCGCCCACGTAGCTGGAATTGTCTTTTGCCCACAATGGCCGACCGCTGGCAGTATCAATGGCGATCACTTTGCCCTGATAACCGTTAACGACCACTATTTGCTCGTTTTCAATCAACAGCAAGCGGCCGTCGACGTCGACCAGACGATCGATTTCAGTACTGCCCTGTGCGACCGCTACGCGCTGTTCCCAACGCACGGTGCCAGTATCGGCGTCCAGAGCAATAATACGGCCATTGGCCAAGCCCACCAAGGCAACACCGCGAACAATCACCGGGCTGCTGGTGCCGCGCATCGTAAGGCGAGGAACCTGGGAGGTATAGGTCCACAGACGCTCTCCCGACTCGGCATTAAGGCCATGTACCAAGCCGCTGTAGGTTTGCACCACAACAACGCTGCCATTGCCTGCCGGTGCGCCAAGTACCTCACCACTGACCGCCGTGCGCCACAGCTCGTCGCCACTGAGGCGGTCCAGCGCGACCACTTCACCATCGGCAGTTCCCACATATAACTGCGTCGAAGCAACACCCACGCCACCGGAGATGTTCAGCTCGTGGTATTCCTTCCAAAGTTTTTTGCCGGTCTTTTTATTCAAGGCCGCGACACCACCATCTGCCGAGGCAATGAAAATTTCATCGCCATCGATAGCTGGTGCAATACGGTAGTAGGACTCCCCTTGCCCGTCTCCCAGAGAGTAAGACCAAACTTTCTTGAGTCGTTTTTGCTCTTCAAAGCTTGTCAGCGGCGCGGGGTCGCTGCTTTTCGGGGTCGAGGAACACGCCGCCAGCACACTACCTAGCAGAATGAATACGAGTGGGCGCAACAGTGACATAGCCATTCCTAGTTTTGAGCCGTGGTATTTTTGTCAGCGCCTTGTTCGGCGGCCAAGCTGTTAATTTTCATTTTTAACAGCGGATTGTTCAGCGGATTTTCCTGTTGACGATTAATAGCGTCAGCCTGGCGGTACACCTCAAGTGCAGCAGCCTTGTCGCCCTGCGCACGCATCACGTCGCCCTGCAGTTCCAGGGCCTGTACAGCAGCACTGCCGTCTTTCAGCCCCTCAGCAATCGCCAGTGCGGCATCGAGTTCGCCCTTGGCAAATTGGACGCGAGCCAAGCGCAACTGCGTTTGCGCCTTTATCGCCGCATCAGGCCCCTGCGCCAACACCCAGTTCAGCTCGGCTTCTGCCGCGTCGTAATCACCGTCATTGACAGCATATTTCGCCTGGATAAGCGCCGCGTATTGGGCATAGCTATGGCCTGCAAACCCGTCTTTGAGCGTATTCGCCAAGTGCTCAGCAGTTTCGCGCTTGCTGCCGTTACTTTGCACGGCGGCATCGGCCTGCAGCAGATTCTCATACAGCACCGAGGCCTCGGCGGCGCGGTCAGCCTGATAGTTATTCCAGCCGCGCCAGCCAAATACCAAGCTCAGCGCAATGGCCACGCCCAGCACGGTAGACTTGCCGTTTTCGCGCCACCAATGCTTGATAGCTTCTACTTGTTCTTCTTCTGTACGGTAGGTTTCCACGTTCTTCCTCAAGCCTTCAGCTGTCTTACGACAGCGTTGTTTTAATATGTTCAGCCAGGTCGCTGATAGCCAATTGTTGCTGGTTCGGTTCACCGCGCAAGACCTTGACCGTTACCTGCTCGTTGGCCAGCTCGTCTTCACCAAGCACAACGGCAACGGCAGCGCCGCTTTTATCGGCTTTCTTAAACTGGCTTTTAAAGCTGCCACCACCACAATTAAGCACGACCTTCACCGCAGGCAGCGCGTCTCGCAGAGACTCCGCCAGGCTCAGAGCGCGAACTTCGCAGGCTTCACCATTGGCGATGATATAGACATCAGCGAGGGGTTTTGATTCCGGCAGGGCCTCCAGGGTTTCCAGCAGCAGACACAGCCGCTCCAAACCCATTGCAAAGCCCACCGCCGGAGTCGCTTTGCCGCCCAATTGTTGCACCAGGCCATCGTAGCGTCCGCCGGCGCAAACCGTTCCTTGAGCCCCCAGCGCCGTCGTCGTCCATTCAAACACTGTGAGGCCATAGTAATCCAGCCCCCTTACCAGTTTCGGGTTAAGGGTGTAGCCCAGGCCGGCCGCGTCCAAGCGCGCACAAAGGCCATCGAAGTGTGCCTTGGAGGCATCGTCTAAATAGTCAGACAGTAACGGCGCATCGCTCAGCAAGGCCTGAGTTTCGGGCACTTTACTGTCGAGAATCCGCATCGGGTTTGTGTCCAAACGACGCTGGCTGTCAGCGTCTAACTGGTCTTTATACTGGCTGAGATAATCCACCAAGGCCTGACGATAGCGGCCGCGGGACTCGCTGTTGCCAATGCTGTTTAATTCCAGCGTCAGGGCATCGCTGATTCCCAACTGCTGCCACAGGCGTGCGCTGAGCAAAATCAGCTCAGCATCTATGTCGGGGCCATTTAAGCCAAAGGTTTCGACACCAATCTGATGAAATTGACGCAAGCGCCCCTTCTGTGGGCGCTCGTGACGAAACATCGGCCCGGCATACCACAGCCGCTGAACTTGATTGTGCAGCAAGCCGTTTTGGTCGCAGGCGCGAACACAGCTTGCGGTGCCTTCCGGGCGCAAGGTCAGACTATCGCCGTTGCGGTCTTCGAAGGTATACATCTCCTTCTCGACGATATCAGTAACCTCGCCGATAGAGCGCTTAAAAAGCTCAGTTTGCTCCAAAATCGGGAAGCGAATTTCCCGGTAGCCGTAGCGCGCCAACAGCGCCGCCACTGTGGACTCCAGGTACTGCCATAACGGCGAGTCCTCGGGGAGGATGTCATTCATCCCGCGGATCGATTGAATTCTAGCCAAGTGTTTACCTATTACCACTGCACCCGATGCTTAGCTGCGGGCGATCAGGTCCTTGTCTTGTTGTTCTTTGAGAGCCACTTTTTCGCGGATCAGCTTTTCAAGATGATCCACCAACTCGGGGTTTTGCACTTTGTGGTCTTTCTGGCCGTTAACGTACACCAGGTTATTGGGCGTACCGCCAGTCAGGCCAATTTCCGCTTCTTTCGCTTCACCAGGGCCGTTAACAATACAGCCGATCACGGCAACATCGAGAGGCGTGGTGACATCTTCCAAGCGCGATTCAAGTTCGTTCATGGTGCCAATAACATCAAAGTTTTGGCGGGAGCAACTCGGACACGCGATGAAATTGATGCCCTTGGTGCGCAGCTTCAGGCTCTTGAGGATTTCGTAACCAACTTTTACTTCCTCTACCGGGTCAGCAGCCAGCGACACACGAATCGTGTCGCCGATGCCATCCATTAATAGCATGCCAAGGCCCACGGCAGACTTGACGGTACCACCGCGCAGGCCACCGGCCTCGGTAATACCCAGGTGCAGAGGCTGTTCAATTTGACTGGCAATTTGCCGATAGGCCGCCACCGCCATAAAGACATCGGAGGCCTTCACACTCAGCTTGTAGTCTTGAAAGTCGAGGCGATCGAGAATGTCGATGTGGCGCATCGCCGACTCAACCAATGCCTCGGGGGTCGGCTCGCCATACTTGCGCTGCAGCTCTTTTTCCAATGACCCGGCATTCACGCCAATACGAATGGGTATATTGCGCGCTTTTGCCGCGTCGATAACGGCGCGCACGCGATCTTCCCTGCCGATATTGCCCGGGTTGATTCGCAGGCAATCCACGCCGTATTCCGCGACCTTCAATGCAATTTTGTGATCGAAGTGAATATCGGCCACCAGCGGCACATTGACTTGCTCGCGGATCTTTTTGAAAGCTTCTGCGGCGTCCATGCTCGGCACCGAAACCCGCACGATATCTGCACAGGCTTCTTCCAGACGTCGAATTTGCGCCACCGTCGCATCGACATCGCAGGTGTCGGTATTCGTCATACTCTGCACCGAAATCGGTGCGTCGCCGCCCACGGCGACATCGCCGATAAATATCTGGCGAGACTTGCGGCGTTTAATGGGTGATTCCATCTTCATAATTCACCAATCTGCACACGCACGGCGTTGCTTTCTGCCAAGCCATTGAGGTCAACAGCCTGCTGGTTATAGGTAATGTCCAGTGCCGGCCAATACGCAATGGCGATTTGCACTGGCCCTTGGAGTTCGAATTCCTGCTTTTGCCCGGCGTCGATATTGCCGCTGAACTGCATAACGTTGTTAGCATCGCGCACTTCCACCCAGACCGTTTCGTCGGCGAGCAGTGTCATGCTGACATCATGCAATAGTTCGGGCGGGACTCGCAGGGCCGTGCCGCTGTCCGGAAGTTGCAGCAGCGACTCACCCAGCGATGGCCTTGCGCGCAACTCTACCAGTGGCGCATAGCGCTCCTCAATCAAGCTGAGCTGTATTTCCGGCTGTTTTTGACTATTGAAGAGCAGCACGCTCAGCCCCCAAAACAGCAGCGTTCCCAGCAGGGCAAACAGTAACTTTGCCTGACCCGGCGCACGAGTTTGCCCCTGCGGGCGCTTTTTGGCGGCCTGCTCTTCATCGCGACGGCAAATACGCTCGCAGTCGTTGAGCAGGGGGGCTTCGTCCAACCCAAAGTAACGCGCGTAGCTGCGTATATATCCCCGGGCAAACATCGGCGAGTTAAAACGGGAGTAGTCGTTACTTTCCAGCGCCTCAACGTGCGTCTTCAACAGGTTCAGTGCCTCGGCCACCTCGTCAACACTTTTGCCGGCGCTCAGCCGTGCATCGAGCAACACGGACCCGGGAGGCGCGGTATAATTATCGTTTAAACCCTGGCCCATAGCCCTTACTGCCCCACCGAGTTTAGCGAGGCTTTATACAGCAGATATTCTTCTGATTTAGGGTAAAGATTTTTTAACGCCAGTACATTGCTCGCATAGGCATCGCGGTCGTCAAAAATCTGCGCCAGGCGAATTCCCAGCCACAGCGACGCCGCTGAGGGGCGAACGCCCTGCTCACGAAAGGCATCGTAAAAGCGCTGAGATTCCGGGTATTTTTTCTGGCGATAGGCCACTTCAGCCATCGACAGCAAAACTTGCGCATTGCTGCTCTGCATTAGGAGCGCGCGCTTGAAGGCGGCTTCAGCCTTGGGCAATTCCTCCAACTTCAAGTAGCAGCGCCCAAGGTTGATAAAGGCTTCTAAACGACGTTCGTAAAGTAGTTCAGCGGTAACAATTTCGAGATTTTCAGCGGCCTCGCGATACTGCTCTTGCTGGTACAAAAACGCCGCAAAATTGTTGCGAATGCGCATCGACTTAGGCGCTTCAGCCACTGCGCGCCGGTAATACCTCTCTGCCATCTCAAGCTCTCCAGTATTCTGGTATACCAGAGCGAGAGCTTCCATGGTTTCGGCGTTATGAGGGTTGCTCGCTTCAACGTATTGAAGGTGGCGCTTTGCCTGCTCCCAATTGCCTTGGGCGATATAGCTTTTCGCGAGCTGAAGTGAGGTCTCGTAAGCTTTCTGCTCGTCGGCTTTCTCGGCGAAGCCGCCCTTGTGAGTCGTTACACACGCAGACAGTAACGCCGCCAACGCACAGCTCACCACGATTAATGGGTACTTTTTCGGTCCTGCTGGCACCTGTGCCCCCTTTACATCACCCGAATGATTTGTGTTTCTTCCGCTTTTCGACGATGACGCTCGGCGCGACGAGTGCGGTCTTGCACCTGACCGGCTAGCTGGCCGCAGGCGGCGTCAATATCGTCGCCACGCGTCGTTCTCACAGTCGTCACGTAACCGGCGTCGGTCATCACCTGCCAAAATCGCGATACCGCCGACTTGGAGGGACGCTGATAGTCTGACAGAGAAAAAGGGTTAAAGGGGATAAGATTGACCTTACAGGGTAAATCACGCAAGACCTGAGCAAGCTCTCTTGCCTGATCCATGCTGTCGTTCACCCCTGCAATAAGCGTGTATTCTACGGTGACCACACGATGTTTGTCTGGCTGCTTATCGAGGTAACGACGACATGCCGCCAACAATTCTGCTATCGGGTAGCGGCGGTTGATCGGTACCAACTCATTGCGAAGCGCGTCATTAGGAGCGTGAAGTGACACCGCCAGTGACACCTCCGATACGTCGCCCAGCTTATCCAGCATCGGCACCACACCCGATGTGCTGAGCGTAACCCGGCGCTTGGACAAACCGTAACCGAAGTCGTCCATCATCAGGTTGGTGGCATCGACCACATTTTCAAAATTCAGCAGGGGCTCGCCCATGCCCATCATCACCACATTGGTGACGACGCGATTCTTACCGGGGCCAAAGGCATCGTAGGATTTGATTGCCAACCACACCTGGCCGAGAATCTCTGAGGCGGTGAGATCCCGCTGGAAACCCTGTTTACCCGTCGAACAAAAACTGCAATCGAGGCTGCAGCCGACCTGAGATGACACGCACAACGTGCCGCGCTGGCCGTCGGGAATAAACACCGTTTCAACTAAATTATTGCCGCCGACTTCAATTGCCCACTTTCGCGTGCCGTCCTTTGAGTCGAGCTGGCGCACCACTTTTGGCGGACGAATCTCGGCAAGCTCGCCCAGTTTGGCACGCAGCGCCTTACCGAGGTTGCTCATTTGCTCGAAATCGTCAACACCGGAGTGGTGAATCCACTTCAGGATTTGCTGGGCACGGAAGGGCTTCTCGCCAATGGAGACCAACCAAGCCTCCATTTTTGAGCGCGTCATTCCAAGCAGGTTTACCCGCTCAGTATGTTGAGTGACTGCCTCTTGCACTTCCATGCCCCACCCCTCTTATGCGCGCTCGCAGAGCTCGCTAGTGGCAAAGAAGTAAGCAATTTCACGCGCCGCAGACTGCTCAGAGTCAGAGCCGTGTACTGCATTGGCATCGATAGACTCGGCGAAATCAGCGCGAATGGTGCCTGCTTCCGCTTCCTTCGGGTTTGTTGCCCCCATCAGCTCGCGGTTTTTCAAAATTGCGCCTTCACCTTCAAGCACCTGTACAGTGACAGGACCAGAGGTCATGAAGTCAACCAGAGCGGGAAAGAATGGACGCCCTTTGTGCTCAGCGTAGAAGCCTTCGGCTTGCTCGCGGCTCAAGCGCAGCATTTTTGCCGCGATGATTTGCAGGCCCGCTTTTTCAAAGCGGCTGTAAATCTCACCGACAACGTTTTTGGCAACTGCATCGGGTTTTACAATGGAAAGGGTGCGTTCAACGCCCATTTGAGTATCTCCAGCTTAAAGTTCAAAAATTGGGGCAAGCCCCCGAAAAATCGACGGAATTATACGCGTATTCGCCCCAAATAGGTACGCAGTCGCTGCGCTGGGCTCAGGCACAATTACCGAGGGCTAGTCGCGCTCGTCCAGCCACGCAGCTTGAATCGCCTCCAGCACTTTCTCGCCACTGCGCTTGGGGTCATCATCGAACTCATCTAGCTCCACAACCAGGCGGTGCAGATCCACAAAGTTAATGTATGTTGGGTCAATATCAGGGTGCTTTTCAGCAAGTTCAATGCCGATATCCAGTACATCCGTCCATTTTATGCCCATGATTTACTCCACTTGCGACGCATAAAATCTAATGGCGTTCCGACACCATATTGATGGTGTAACGCGGTATTTCAACCACGAGGTCTTTATCCGTTACGACCGCTTGGCAGCTGAGCCGAGACTCCGGCTCCAGCCCCCAGGCTTTATCCAGCATATCTTCTTCAAGCTCGTCGGCCTCATCGAGAGACTCAAACCCTTCGCGAACGACAACGTGGCAGGTCGTGCAGGCACAGGACTTCTCGCAAGCGTGTTCAATGTCGATACCATTGGCTAGCATGGCGTCGCAGATGGTCTCGCCGCTGGCAACTTCCAGCACCTCACCTTCTGGACAAAGCGTCTCGTTTGGCAATACAACTATGCGCGGCATGATGCGCTCCTTACAGTTCGTCTACTCGCCGTCCGGCGAGGGCTTTTTTGATACTCGCGTCCATACGGCGCTCCGCGAAGGTTTCACTCGCAGCACCTACGATTTCTATTTGGCGGGCGATACTCGCCGCACTACCACTGGCTTTTTCATTATGGAGCTGTTCCATCTTGGCCAGCAGCTCGCGCTGCTCTTCTTCACTGAGCAAGGCCTCGCCGTCGGCCAGCAGTGCCGCAGACAGCGACTGCAACAGCGCCTCTGCTTCGACCTGTTGCTCGCGAAGCGCACGCGCTTCTTTGTCTTCACCAGCGGCATCGAACGACGCCGTCAACATATCGGCGATATCGGTGTCACTGAGCCCGTAAGAAGGCTTAACTTGAATCTGGCTCTCTACGCCAGTGGTTTCTTCTCGGGCTGACACTTGCAACAAACCATCGGCATCAACCTGGAAAGTCACCAGTATCCGCGCGGCGCCGGCGACCATCGGCGGAATACCACCAAGCTCGAAGCGCGCCAGTGATCGGCAGTCGTCGACCAGCTCTCGTTCGCCCTGCACCACGTGAATGGCCATGGCCGTTTGACCATCTTTAAAGGTGGTAAATTCCTGGGCCATCGCCACCGGGATAGTGGTGTTGCGATGAATCACCTTTTCGGTCAAGCCGCCCATGGTTTCAATACCTAAGGACAGGGGAATGACATCGAGAAGCAGGGTTTCGTCGCCGCTGCGATTACCGACCAGCTGGTCGGCCTGCGAGGCCGCTCCCAGCGCTACCACCTTGTCCGGGTCAAGGTCGACCAACGGCTCACGGCCAAACCACTGGGCGACACGTTCGCGCACACGCGGCACCCGCGTCGAGCCACCGACCATCACCACGTTAAGAATATCGTCACTGCTTAGCTTGGCATCACGCAAGGCTCGTTTGCAGGCGCGGATAGCGCGATCAATTAAGGGATCCACCAGCGCATTGAATTGCTCTCGCGCTAATGACAGCGTCTGCTCAGCAACACGCAATTCTGCCGTCTCTGCGCTGGTCAAGCATTCTTTGGCGGCGCGGCAGGCATCGAGTAATTGGCGGCGCTGGCGCGCATCGAGGTTCGACTCGCCGGCCTGCTCCATTGCCCAGGCAGCAATAACCTGATCAAAGTCGTCACCGCCCAAGGCAGAATCGCCCCCCGTGGAAAGCACTTCAAAGACGCCTTTACTCATCTGCAACACAGAAATATCGAAGGTGCCACCACCCAGGTCGAAAACGGCAATGGCGCCCTCTTCTTTCTCATCCAGACCATAGGCAACTGCGGCTGCAGTGGGTTCGTTAAGCAGGCGCAGCACATTCAGTCCAGCCAGCTTAGCCGCATCTTTGGTTGCCTGGCGCTGACCGTCATCAAAATACGCAGGCACTGTGATAACAGCGCCCTGAAGCTCGCCACCTAAACTCTGCTGAGCGCGCTCAGCCAGCGCGCGGAGAATTTCTGCTGACACTTGCACCGGCGAGCGCACTCCCGCGCGTGTGTTCAAGCTCACCATTCCCTCAGTATCGATCAACTCATACGTCGACAACTGCTCGGTGGCACTGACATCGGCGTAGCTGCGCCCCATTAAACGCTTCACTGACGCCAGCGTATTGCTGGGGTCTTCGGCCGCAAACGACTGTGCCTCGTCCCCTACAACCACATTGCCACTGTCCGCGTAGTGAACCACGGATGGCAGCAGTGCGCGCCCTTGCTCGTCGGCCAACACTTGCAAGCTGCCGTTTCGAAAGGTGGCAACAAGGGAATTCGTCGTCCCCAAATCGATACCAACCGCAAGTTTGCGCTGATGGGGCTCAGGGCTCTGTCCCGGCTCAGAAATTTGCATTAACGCCATATTGTCTTTCCATTTGCTGCTGTGAACGGAGCTAAAAATCCAGCAACTCGCCTTCTTTTTGTTCCGCTTCGTAGCGCAGCTTTTCTAAAAATTGCAGCTTGGCATAACTCGACTTTGCTGCATCGTAGTCACCAAGCTCATAGAAGCCCTGAAACGCTTGCCGTTGAGACCTCAAGGCATTATCCACATCGGCATAAAAACGATCGAGTGCCTGCTCCGGGTCTTCCGCGCTATGCAAGTCCGACAACTCCTCGCGAAGCTGCATTTGTTGCATTAGAAACTCAGGGTCCTGAAAGGTGGTGGCACTGGTGTCGACGGCGTGTCCCGCCAGTTTGAGCATATAGGCCGCCCGCCGGGTTGCCGAGCGAAGCGTTTCGTAAGCTTCGTTAATTTGCGCCGACTTTTGCACAGCCAACAGGCGCTGGCGCTCGTCACCACCGGCAAAACGGTCTGGGTGAGCACTGCGCTGCAACTGCCGATAGCTTGCCGTCAGCGCAGCCTGGTCAATGTCGTACGACTTTTCCAACCCCAGCAAAGTAAAGAAATCCAGTTGAGAGCCCTCACTCACAATTCACCCCATGGCAAAAAAAAACGCCGCCCCATATACGCAAAAGGCGCGATCGGCATAAACCGAAACGCGCCAGCAGATGCCGACAAGCCTGTTAAACGGTAAAACTTTCCCCGCAACCGCACTCTGCAGACACATTCGGATTATTAAACTTCAAACCCTCGTTGAGCCCTTCTTTAACGAAGTCCAACTCCGTACCGTCGAGGTAAACCAAGCTTTTGGGGTCAATAAACACCGACGCGCCAAAGGCCTCGAATACTTTGTCTTCCGCCTGCACTTCATCGACGAACTCAAGCACGTATGCCATACCGGAACAGCCTGACGTGCGCACGCCCAAGCGAATTCCCAGGCCGCGCCCTCTGCCGGCAAGCTGCCGCTTTATGTGCTCAGCGGCAGACTCTGTCAGCGATATTTTCATTGCTTCAGCCACCATGCGACTTAAGCACCCTTCTTCTTGCGGTAGTCCGTAATGGCAGCCTTAATTGCATCTTCCGCCAACACGGAGCAGTGGATCTTCACCGGCGGCAGCGCCAACTCTTGTGCGATCTCGGTGTTTTTAATGTGCTCGGCTTCATCAAGCGTTTTGCCTTTAACCCACTCGGTAAGCAGTGAACTAGAGGCAATGGCCGAACCACAACCGTAGGTCTTAAACTTGGCATCTTCGATAACGCCTTCGTCGTTGACCTTGATCTGCAGACGCATCACATCACCACAGGCAGGCGCACCCACCATGCCGGTGCCAATTTCATCACTGGCATCATCAAACTTACCGACGTTACGCGGGTTTTCGTAGTGGTCGAGTACTTTTTCACTGTAAGCCATTTGTCGTCCTCCTCCGGAGCTACCTTAGTGGGCAGCCCATTCAATGCTGTCTAAATCAACGCCGTCTTTGTACATATCCCAAAGAGGAGACAGCTCTCGCAATTTGTCTACCGCTTTGCGCACCTGTTCAACGGCATAGTCCACTTCCTCGTCGGTGGTGAAACGACCGAACGAGAACCGCAGCGAACTGTGCGCCAGCTCATCATTCAAACCCAGCGCGCGGAGCACATATGAGGGCTCCAAGCTGGCTGAGGTACACGCTGACCCCGATGACACCGCCAAGTCTTTCAGCGACATGATCAATGACTCCCCTTCAACAAAAGCCAAACTAATGTTGAGGTTGCCCGGCAAGCGCTGCTCTATAGAGCCGTTAACATGAACCTGCTCAATGTCTTTGAGGCCATTCCAAAAGCGCTCGCGAAGTGCCAGCGAGTGCGCGGCATCCTTTTCCATTTCCTGGCGGCAAATTTCGCACGCTTCACCCATACCCACTATTTGGTGGGTCGGCAGTGTGCCAGACCGCATACCGCGCTCATGACCACCACCGTGCATCTGCGCTTCCAGGCGCACACGCGGCTTGCGGCGCACGTAAAGCACACCAATGCCCTTAGGGCCGTATAGTTTGTGAGCCGAAATGGACAGCAAATCGACCTTCATTTCAGCCAAATCGATGGGCAGTTTACCCGCGGTTTGCGCGGCATCGACGTGAAAGACAATTTTGCGCTCACGGCATAATTCGCCGATTGCCGCGATGTCGTTAATTGTGCCGATTTCGTTATTGGCGTGCATGATGCTGACGAGCACGGTGTCGTCGCGCAGCGCCTCTGCCACGGCCTCTGGCGTAATAATGCCATCGGCATTCGGGTCCAGGTAGGTCACATCAAAACCTTCGCGCTCCAACTGGCGACAGGGGTCAAGAACCGCCTTGTGCTCAATCTTCGAGGTAATAATATGCTTGCCCTTCTTGCTGTAGAAGTGCGCCGCACCTTTAACCGCCAGATTATTGGACTCAGTCGCACCCGAGGTCCAAACAATTTCTCGCGGGTCAGCGTTGAGCAGATCAGCCACCTGGCGGCGCGCATTTTCCACCGCTTCTTCCGCCTTCCAACCAAACAGGTGAGATCGCGACGCGGGATTGCCGAACACGCCTTCAGTGGTCAGGCACGCCATCATCTTTTCAGCAACACGCGGGTCTACCGGCGTGGTTGCGGAATAATCCAGATAAATTGGCAACTGCATATTTCTCTCCTCGTATCGGGGCGCTGTATCGCCCCTCGCGCCGCAGCGCGTTTGAATGCTTAATCGATGGCGGTCAGCACGATCGTTTGCTCGGACTCGCCCCGCAGCCGTTGCCGCGCCGAGACCGCCTGTACATCTCTACGCTGTACCAAGCTCGCTAGACTGATATCACTGAGAAAATGATGAATCTGCTCGCTTAAATCAGACCACAAGTGATGCGTTAAACAGGTGTGGCCGTCCTGACAATCGCTCTGCCCCGAGCAGCCCGTGGCATCGACCCGCTCGTCCACGGCATCGATAATTTCGGCCACAAAAATTTCTTCACCTGGCCGACTTAATCGATAACCACCGCCAGGGCCGCGTATACTCCGCACCAACTCCCGGCGCCGCAGCTTTGCAAACAACTGCTCAAGGTACGACAAAGAAATATCCTGACGACTGGAAATATCAGCCAGACTGATAGGGCCTCGGTCGCCATATAGCGCCAAGTCGAGCATCGCAGTAACTGCGTATCGTCCTTTCGTCGTTAATCGCATAAACGTACCTAATCTCCGTAGGGAGATTATGCAATAACCGAGTATTTCTATCAACTATTTACCCGATTAATTTAGTCGGGTATGTCGCAGGAACGCGACGGGGCGGCGGCGCATTATAGCCCCTGGGGGCCGCGCACTCCACTTTCTAGCCTTCCTGCCCGCCATCCTCGCCACGCTCTTTGGCTTTGCGCACCCAGTATTGGGTAGACGTGAGTATGCCGCGCAGAATATTGACCTCCATCTCATCGAGGCGGGTGCGCTGATACAAGCGCCGGAGGCGAAGCATCAGCTTTTTGGGTGCCTCAGCGCGCAGGAAATTGATGTCGTAGAGCGTTTCCTCAAGGTGCACCAGATAACGCTCCAGTGCCTCAGCCTCGGCTACCGGCTGATCCCACTCGGCCATCGCATTCGCATCCAGCTCGCCAGCCACCTGCAACATGCGCAATTCATACGCCATAACCTGCACGGCCATACCCAGGTTAAGTGAGCTGTATTCGGGGTTAGAGGGGATGTGTACATGTAAATTGCAGCGCTGGAGCTCTTCATTAGTCAGCCCCCTGTCCTCGCGACCAAACATTAGCGCGACGCGATGGCCGGCGCCGGCCTCGCGATACACCTCCTCCATGCAATGGCGCGGATTAAGCAAGGGCCAGGGCACAGTCCGCTCCCTGGCACTGGTACCGACGACCAAATGACAATCGGCAATCGCTTCATCGAGGGTTTCACAAACGACAGCATTGTCGAGAATATCGCCGGCACTCGCCGCCCGCCAAGTTGCCTCATCGTGGGGAAATTTGCGCGGCGCAACCAGATACAGCTGCGACAGGCACATATTTTTCATGGCGCGAGCAACCGCACCGATATTACCGGGGTGAGAAGTATTGACCAGCACAATGCGGACATTATCGAGAGAGTGAGTATCTGTCATGGTTGGCGCCTTGATTACAAGCCGCGCATTCTACCAGAGGCTGAAGCAGGGAGTCAGTGCCCGGCGACATCCTGCCAACACACTCGCCAGCCATCGCCCTTCGGCGCAGCAAAGCCCTCGCACACCGCCAGATCAGCAACCGCCGCCAATACCCCATCGCAGTAGATAAGAGGCAAACGTGCGCGCTGCAGGGGTGGCAAATCCCACTGCTGGAGCAGTTTTTTGAGCGAGCGATGATGCCCCTCACCGGCAAGCTGACAACGCTCACCACCGCGGCGAAATTCAATAGTCACCTTACCCCTAGGCAAAAATACCCCGCCACGACGCGCAGACAACACCCCATACGGCAGGCGAAGGGGCTCCGTCAGCGACCATTGCACAGCCTGAGGATGAGGCTGTTCGGCGACATCTTTGGGCTCAACATACAAACGCTGCCGGTGACGATAAAACCGCCACTGGCCGTGCACGACTTGCGGTTGAGCATCCGCCCGGGATTCGAGAAACTGCTCGGCAAACATATGAAGTTGCGCCTGCTCCAGGCGCAACTGACAGCGACTGCGTAAAAAATGATTAAGCAGTGGCAGCTGTTTGTGGGCGGGAACGTGTAAGAGTCGCGACAAATCCAGTGCGGCACCGTCCATCAGCGCCCCAAGATCCGCCTCTAGGTACTCATCAAGCAGAGCTGCACTGTCCGCGCTGTGTTCAGCCACGCGAGCAAAGCTGCGGCGGTATGCTGGCCAGCGCGCCGCCAGTAAAGGCATGACGTGATGACGCAGGTAGTTGCGGTCATAACTCGCCTGGGCATTGCTGGGGTCCTCATCCCAATCCAGCCCCTCCCGCTGCGCGAATACTGACAAACGCTCTCGGGGAACTGCCAACAATGGGCGAAACAAGCGCCCCGCACCCAGCGGCCGCAGGCGGGGTATTCCCGCCACGCCCTGCAATCCTGCCCCCCTTAACATGCGTTGCAACACGGTTTCAGCCTGGTCATCAAGATGGTGGGCAAGTAACAACACATCGCCGCGCTGCAATGTCGACTCAAAGGCATGGTATCGAGCCCGTCTGGCTGCGGCTTCCGGGCCCTCACCGCCTTCACTCACCACCACCCGGTGGACGAGCAAGGGAATATCGTGGGCATCACAGAGCGCACGACAATGCTGCTCCCATTGATCAGCGGCATCTTGCAAGCCGTGGTTAACGTGCACAACGTGAACGGGGGGGAAGTTGCGACACTGCTCTCGCAGTCGCAGCATAATATCCAGCAGCACCCGGGAATCCAGGCCACCGCTGTAAGCCAGCCAATAACGCTCAGGCCGCTCGAGCAAAGCCAAGGCGGCCTGAACCTCGCTGGCGAGGTCGAAATGATCCGTCATAACACGACGGCCTCACTCGCTACACGGTGCCGTATGACATCAAACGCTGGTAGCGAATGTCCAGCAACTCAGACTCCGGCAGCGCCTGCAAAGACTCCAACTGCTTCAGGATGTGCTCTTTCACCCGCTCGGCGCTGGCATCAATGTCGCGATGCGCGCCGCCCTGGGGCTCGGGAATGGTGGCATCAACGATGCCGAGTTCTTCCAACACCGTAGACGTCAAACCCATTGCTTCAGCGGCATCGGGCGCAAACTCAGTGCTCTTCCAAATAATATTGGCGCAGCCCTCAGGGGAGATCACGAAATAGGTAGAGTATTGCAGCATGGCAATATGATCGCCCACACCGATACCCAGTGCACCACCCGAGCTGCCCTCACCAATCACGATACAAATGATGGGCGTTTTCAGTCGCGACATTACCGCCAGATTCTGGGCTATGGCCTCGGAGATACCGCGCTCTTCACTGTCGATACCGGGATACGCCCCCGGGGTGTCAATGAGCGTAACGATGGGCAGCTTAAAGCGCTCCGCCATCTCCATCAGTCGAAGCGCCTTGCGGTACCCCTCTGGCTTTGGCATGCCAAAGTTACGCTTAACCTTTTCAGTGACACCGCGCCCCTTCTCTTGACCGATCACCATCACCGGCTTGCCATCGATTTTGCCAATTCCTCCGACAATGGCGGAATCATCACCAAAATGGCGATCGCCATGCAGCTCGTCGAAATCGGTAAAAATGCGCCGGATGTAGTCTAGGGTGTAGGGGCGCATAGGGTGACGCGCGATCTTTACGACATCCCAAGGACGCAGCGAAGAAAAAATCTTTTCTGTCAGCTTGCTGCTCTTATCCTTCAGCTTGGCGATCTCTTCACCAATATTGATATCGTTGTCGTTACCCACCAACTGAAGCTCTTCAATTTTGGCTTCCAGCTCGGCAATCGGTTGTTCAAAATCGAGATAATTCGGGTTCATCGCTCTGTTTTATTCGCTCTGTTGACGTCCGCCCATATTTTATCATTTTTCAATATGGGACCATTCATGGCGGTGATTATACGTTAATCGTATTTGATCACCACGTTATTTGCTCCACAGTCTTCGCGCAAGCGGATTAACATATCCTCCTGAGGCAGAATTCGCCATTCCGCCCCCAACCGCAACCGCCCCTCCCCTTCGGGCCGACTATAGCGAATCACCACTGGACAGCTGCCACCGCGCACCGTACTCAAGGCCGACTTTACCCGCTGCAATTGTTCACTGCTGCTGTGCTCGGCAGTCAATGCAATTTCCAGCTCCTTGGCGTGGTGCTCTCGCGCCTCTGCCAGGCTGCGCAGTGACTTCACGCGCATTTTCTTTCCGCCGCTGTATTCGTCGAAACTGCACACGCCTTCGACTACCAGCACCGCATCTTTGACAAGTTTTTCGCGGCACTCCTCGTACACGTCAGAGAACAAGGCAACCTCAATGCGAGCACTGCGGTCATCGAGTAGCAAAAACGCCATGGTATCGCCGCGTTTGTTTTTCATGGTGCGCATATTGACCGCCAAACCGGCAACCGTCTGCGGGTGCTTTTCCGGATTCAGGTCGACGATGCGGCGCGGCACGAAGCGCCTGAGTTCCGCCTCGTAGTCATCAATCGGGTGCCCGGTAACATAGAGCCCAAGGGTATCTTTTTCGCCCTGTAATCGCTCTTTGGTCGTCCAGCGCCTGGCGTCGCGAAACTCAGCGTAGACATCGCGATTCTCAACCGACAGGGTGTCGCCGAACAGGTCGACCATACCGCTCTCGACATTGCGCGCCGCTTGCTCAGCGACCTGCACCGCCTCCGGCATGGCAGCCATCAGTACGGCTCGATCCTCGCCCAGGTCGTCGAAGGCGCCGCTGCGAATAAGCGCCTCAATCGCCCGCTTATTGACTTTCCGGGGATCGGTCCGCTCACAGAAATCGAACAGGTTTTTAAAGGGACCACCGCTATTGCGCGCGGCAATAATGCTCTCCACCGGGCCTTCGCCCAGCCCCTTGATTGCCCCAAGGCCATAGACAATCTGGCCGCGATCATTGACGGTGAACATATACTCACCCTCATTGACCGAGGGCAGCTTATAGTCCAGCTTCATCTCGCGGCATTCTTCGATGAAGATAACGATTTTGTCGGTGTTATCCAGTTCCGAGCTCATCACCGCCGCCATGAAGGGCGCTGGGTAATGCGTTTTCAGCCACGCGGTTTGATAGGAAACCAAGGCGTAGGCAGCGGAGTGCGACTTGTTAAAGCCGTAGCCCGCAAACTTCTCCATGAGGTCGAAAATATTCGACGCCAAGTCTTTATCAAAACCCTTCTCGACAGCACCGGCAAGGAACAAGCCCCGCTGTTTTTCCATCTCTTCGGGCTTTTTCTTACCCATTGCCCGCCGCAGCAAGTCAGCGCCACCCAGGGTATAACCGCCCATCTCCTGTGCGATCTGCATAACCTGCTCTTGGTATAGGATGATGCCGTAGGTGGGCTGCAAGATTGGCTGCAAACATTCGTGCTGGTACTGCGGGTGGGGGAAGGCCAGCTCGGCGCGGCCGTGCTTACGGTTGATAAAGTCATCAACCATGCCCGACTGCAGCGGCCCCGGCCGGAACAATGCCACCAGTGCGATGATGTCTTCGAAACAGTCCGGTAGCAGCTTTTTAATCAGCTCCTTCATGCCTCGGGATTCCAGCTGGAACACCGCCGTGGTTTCCGCTGACTTCAACAAGTCGAAGGTCTTCTTATCCTCCAGCGGAATCGCCATGATATCCAGCGGCTGCTCGCCAATCTTGTCGCGCTGAGCATTGATGATCTTCAAGGCCCAGTCGATGATGGTCAGGGTTCGCAGCCCCAGGAAGTCGAACTTGACCAGCCCGGCATCTTCAACATCGTTTTTGTCGAATTGCGTTACCAGCCCGCCGCCGCTCTCATCGCAGTACAGTGGCGCAAACTCGGTGAGTTTACTCGGTGCAATCACCACGCCGCCCGCGTGTTTACCAACACCGCGCACGACCCCTTCCAGCTGTACCGCCATATCCCAGATTTCCTGGGCTTGCTCGTCGCTGTCTAAAAACTCCTTGAGGGCCGGCTCTTGCTCCAACGCTTTTGCCAGCGTCATTCCCACTTCAAAGGGAATCAATTTAGAAAGCTTGTCAGCCAGGCCGTAGGACTTGCCCTGCACCCGCGCCACATCGCGAACAACCGCCTTCGCCGCCATGGTGCCAAAGGTGATGATCTGACTAACCGCATCGCGGCCATAATTGTCGGCAACATAACTGATAACCCGGTCGCGGCCTTCCATGCAGAAGTCAACGTCAAAGTCGGGCATGGAAACCCGCTCGGGGTTTAGGAAGCGCTCGAACAGCAGGTCGTACTCAATGGGATCGAGGTCGGTGATTTTTAGCGCGTAGGCAACCAACGAGCCCGCCCCGGAGCCCCGCCCTGGACCAACGGGGATATCATAGTCTTTGGCCCACTGGATGAAGTCCATCACGATCAGGAAGTAACCCGGGAAGCCCATCTGGAGGATGATATCGAGCTCGAAATCCAGCCTGTCGCGGTATTCCTTCTCTGTTTCCGCAAAGCCCTCAGCACTGCGATCAAACAAGAAATCCAAGCGTTCATCGAGGCCCTTGTGACAAAGCTCGCGGAAGAACTGCTCCTGGGTCATTCCCTCCGGAATTGGGTACTCCGGAAGGTAGTAGGTGCCGAGCTTAACGGTCAGGTTGCAACGCCTGGCAATTTCAACACTATTCTCCAGTGCCTCGGGAATGTCGGAAAACAGCTCAAGCATTTCCTCCGCGCTGCGCAGGTACTGCTCATCGCTGTAATTGCGGGGACGGCGCGGGTCGTCCAGCACTCGGCTATCGCGAATACACACCCGCGCCTCATGAGCTTCGAACTCATCACTGCGAATAAAGCGCACATCATTGGTGGCAACTACCGCGCACCCCGCCTGGGCCGCAAGCTGAACAGCGGCATGGATATAGTCGTCTTCATTGGCACGCCCGGTGCGCTGCAGTTCGAGGTAATAGCGATCACCAAATACCGACAACCAGCGATCGAGCCGCTGGCGCGCCAACTCCAGCTTATTGTTTACCAATAGCTGGCCCACATCCCCGTCGCGACCCGCCGACAGCGCAATCAAGCCATCATTGGCTTCCTCTATCCAACTGCGATAGACGTAGGGCTTACCCTGCCACTGCCCCTCCAGATAGGCCCGGGAAATTAACTCGGTTAAGTTCCGGTAGCCCGTTTCATTCTGCACCAGCAGACACAGCGTGCTAATTTGCTCGGGATCGTTGTCGTCACGCACCCAAAGGTCGCTACCGTAAATGGGCTTGATTCCGTTGCCTTGCGCGGCTTTCTGAAATTTGATGAGCGCGTAGAAATTACAGATATCGGTCAACGCAACCGCCGGCATCCCCATTGTCGCGGTGTGCTTACACAGGTCCTTAACCCGCACCAGGCCATCCACCAAGGAGTACTCGGAATGAACGCGCAAGTGGACAAATTTCTCGTTTAACATCGTAGCGTCCCGGAGCCTGTAACACTGTTGGCTTTGCGCTGATTCACCGGCAATAACCCCAGCGCAATCAGCTGCCTTATTTAGGATTCTTCTAAAAGCGCCCTGACCGGCGCATAGCTACGCCGATGTATTGGGCTAACGCCAAGGCGTTTCAGCGCCTCAAGATGCGCCTTCGTCGGGTAGCCCTTGTGACCGGCAAGACCATAACCCGGATATTGGACATCCATCGCCTGCATTTCTCGGTCGCGAACAACCTTGGCAAGAATCGAGGCAGCGGCAATTGCCGCTACCCGGCTATCACCTTTGACCACTGCCTCGGCGCGGTAGCGCCACTGCGGCAGCCGATTGCCATCGACCAGCACCAATTCGGGCTCTAGTTCGGCGCCCTGGTAGCGCAAACCTTCCACTGCACGCTTCATTGCCAGCAGACTGGCGTGCAGAATATTTAAGCGATCAATTTCTTCCACGCTTGCTCTTGCAACGCAATAGCTGAGGGCGCGCTCGCGGATGATATCAAACAGGGCTTCGCGTTTTTTCTCGCTTAATTTTTTAGAGTCATTCAGACCCTCAATCGGCTGCAGCGGGTCAAGTACCACCGCGGCCGCAACCACATCGCCGCACAGCGGCCCCCTACCCACCTCGTCGACACCCGCCGTGAGTCGCGGGTAATCCGGTGCATCGGCAAACAGGTCATCAGTCTGCACGATTAGCAGACTCCTGTTGAGACACACCGGCAATGGCGAGAATTTCGCTGGCCGCACGCTCACTGGCATTGCGCGCCAGGTCCTGATGAATGCGCCGAAACTCAGCCAGCAGGGTCTCCCGGTGATTTTCATTGCTTAGCTGTTCAAGAATCAGCGGTCCTATCACCTCCGCCGACACTTCGTCTTGCAACAACTCCGGCACCAGCGCCCGTTGTGCGAGTAAATTAGGCAGCGAGAAAAATGGCGTTTTGACCAGACGTGACAGCAGTGCATAACTCATTTTACTAAAGCGATAACACACCACCATGGGGCGCTGCAGCAACAGTGCTTCCAAGCTGGTTGTCCCCGACGCCATCAATACCGCGTCGGCGGCCGCCATTACGGTCCGAGACTCACCCAACACCACGCGCACCGGCAAGTCGGCAGTTTGCTGGGCAATGGCATCCAATATCTGGCGTTTTCTGTCAGCGTTGGCAGCAGGCACGATAAATTCGATATTGGGAAGCGATCGACGCAGCCACTGCGCGGTTTCCAAAAAGATGGGAATCAATTGAGACACTTCGCCAGCGCGACTCCCCGGCAACAGCGCTACCACTGGGTTATCCCCTTCTATCGACAGGGATTGCCGCGAGGCTTCACGCTGATCGTCAAACGGAATTTGATCGGCTAAAGGGTGACCCACGCAGCTCACTGGCACACCGTGCTCTTGGTAAAAACTTTGCTCAAACGGGAACAGCGTCAGCATGTGATCCACCGCTTTCGCAATGGTTTTGATTCGACCCTGACGCCAGGCCCACACAGAGGGGCTGACATAATGCACAGTGCGAATACCGCGCTCGCGCATACTGCGCTCGACATTCAGCGTAAAGTCCGGCGAATCAATACCCACCACTACATCTGGCTGCCATGCAATAAGGTGGCGCTTTAGGTGGCGGCGAATACGCAACAGCTCCGGCAAGCGCTTCAAGGGCTCGGTAAAGCCCATGACCGACAGGCGATCCATATCGCAAATAGAGTGAAAGCCCTGCGCGATCATCAAGGGGCCGCCGATGCCCTCAAACTCTGCCTGAGGAAAGCGCTGGCGAATGGCGCGTATCAAGTCGGCGCCGAGAATATCGCCGGAGGCCTCGCCGGCGATCAAACCGATTTTGAGAGGAGTCATATCGCAATCAATGCCGGCGCACCGGCCCTTGGTTGATAGCGCTTATCGAACAATACCGCGCTGTGACTGTTTCAGGGAGGCTGCCATCAATTCCACTTCCGGGTGCTCCGCGATCAGCGGTTGCAGCGCATTCAGCGCCTCGTCGACGGTTAAGCCCTGGCGGTAGATAATCTTGTAGGCGCGACGAATAGCGCTGATCGCGTCGCTGCTGAAACCACGGCGCTTCAGGCCTTCCACGTTAATGGTCTTGGCCTCAGCCGGGCTACCGCTGACGGTAACATAGGCAGGAACGTCTTTGCTGATATGACAACCAAACCCGGAAAAACTATGGGCGCCTATCGAGCAGAACTGATGGACCAGCGAATAGCCGCTGAGAATCGCCCAGTCACCGACAACAACGTGCCCCGCCAACGAAGCGTTGTTGACCATAATGCAATGATCGCCAATCACCGAGTCGTGCCCCACGTGTGCATAGGCCATCAACAAGTTGTTGCTGCCGATCACGGTCTTACCCAGGTCCTGCACCGTGCCGCGGTGAATCGTAACCCCCTCGCGAATCACGTTATTGTCACCAATGATCAGCTCGGTCGGTTCGCCTTTGTACTTCAGGTCTGGCGTGTCCTCGCCCACCGTGGAAAATTGGTAAATCGTATTGTTCTTGCCGATGCGGCTCGGCCCTTTGAGCACAACGTGCGAGCGCACGTCGCAGCCTTCGCCCAGCTCAACACCTGGACCAACAATCGTCCACGGACCGATTTTTACATTCGCACCAATGACCGCCGTGGGGTCAATGATCGCGCGCGGGTCGATCTCCGCGCTGGCATCAATATGGCCTGGCATCACTTCTTCCGATCAATACATAAAATGGTTGCCGAGCAGGCCAACGTATCCTCAACATAAGCCTGACACTCAAATTTCCACAGCCCTTTGCGGTCTGAGACGTACTGAGCTTTCAGGATCAGCTGGTCGCCGGGGACAACCTGTCGCTTGAAACGCGCGTTATCGACGCCGGCAAACATGTAGATCGAGCCATCGGAGGGCTTTTTATCGAGCGTTTTAAACCCGAGAATGCCAGCGGCCTGAGCCATTGCCTCAATAATCAACACGCCGGGCATAATCGGCAAGCCAGGGAAGTGACCGTTGAAATGGTTTTCATTTCCGGTAACGTTTTTAATTGCAACGATCGACTCGCCAAGCGTCAACTCGACGACTTTATCTACCAATAAAAAGGGGTAGCGGTGAGGGAGGTATTCCTGAACCTCATTTATATCCATAACCATGCTCAATCTCTTTCCTCGTGCAGCGTTCGCAGTTCTTTTTCCATCGCCTGAACACGGCGATACAAATCATCAAGCTTGGACAGTCTGGCAGTGTTCTTTCGCCACTGCGCAGACGGCATTAGAGGACTGCCACCACTAGAATAGGAGCCGGCCTCACTAATCGATTTTGTGACCAGGCTCCGGGCGGTAAGATGAACGCCATCGGCGATACGGATATGCCCAACCACACCAATATTGCCCGCCAAGGTACAGTTCTTACCAATGACGGCACTGCCCGCAACCTGACAGCAGGCTGCCATTGCCGTACCCGCGCCCACTTCAACATTGTGAGCGATCATGGTGAAGTCATCCATGATGACGCCGTCGCCAATGACGGTGTCGTTGAGCGCACCTCGATCAATACAGGAATTCGCGCCAACTTCCACCCGGTCGCCAATGCGCACGCCACCGAGCTGATGTATTTTCACCCAACCCTGCTTAGAAGGCGCAAAGCCAAATCCGTCGCCGCCAATGACCACGCCGGAGTGGACAACACAGGACTCACCAATACTGACACCGTGGTAGACAGTGACATTGGCATGAAGGTAACTGCATTTACCCACGCTACTGCCCCGTCCCACTATCGTCCCGGCGCTGATCACCACATTTTCGCCGATGATCGCGCCCTCTTCGATAACGCAGTTGGCGCCAATACTGGCACTGGCGTGAATGTTTTCCGACATAACAACGGCAGAGGGGTGGATACCGGCGCGGGGCTTTTCGAGAGGATCGAATAACGCGCTGGCTTCCGCGTAGGCAAGATAGGGATTCGCCGACACAATCACAGCAATCTCTGGCCGCGTTTCATTTGCATGGCTGACCATATCGGGGTGAATAATCACCGCTGCTGCTGCCGTCTCAGCCAACTGGCTGCGGTACTTGGCATTGGCGAGAAAACTCAGCTGCGAGGAACTCGCATTGTCCAGCGCCGCCATGCCGGTCAATACCAAGTTGCCGTCTCCTTCGTACGGCAACTTCAGCAAGCCCGCTAAATCAGCAAGGCGCAAAGACTTTTGCTCAGCCATTATTTTGCCTGATTGAGCTTGTCGGCAACTTTAGCAGTAATGTTATATCCCGCATCGGCGTGCATTACCGCCTTAGCTGGCAGCAGTAAACCGATGTTTTCTTCTTTAATAATTTCGGGCAGCAGCTTCTGAAGCTTGGGTCCAACTTCTTTCATGATGGTCTGCACTTCCTGCTGCTGTGCAGCTTCGATCTTACGAGCCAAGTGCTCGCCGTCAGAGCGTTTTGAATCGATCTGATTCTTGGCCAGTTGGCGCTGCTCTGCACTCATGATCTCAATGTCTTTTTGCAGTTTTTGCACGAGCTTTTCGTAGTCTTTGCGCACTGTCTCAAGCTCGGACAAGTTGTTCTTGAATTCCTTCTGATTACGCAGCGCGTTCAAACGTTGCTTAGCAACATCAGTATTGAGAACCGCCGCTTCCAAATCAAAAACCGCGATGCGCCCCTGGGCCAGGGCAACGGAACCCCACAGCATTGCTACCATTAAAACGGCAAATTTAACTACCTTCATGTAACACTCCTAAACATTATTCTATGTAGGTTAAAAAGTCCGACCGAGAGAGAACTGGAAAATTTCGGTCTCGTCAATTTTTTCGTCATTCAGTGCCCGGCCTAAGCTGAAGGTCAGCGGGCCGAAACCTGTGATCCATGTAACACCAAAGCCAGCAGAGTATCGCAGCTCATCGACACTGGGAGACGAACAGTTGACCTGAGTAGAGCTACAGCTAGTACTGAATACATTACCCGCATCAAGGAACAGACCACTGCGAACAGAGCGCTGATCCTTCACGAACGGCAACGGGAACAACAACTCAATACTGCCTTCCATCAGCACATTACCGCCAAATGGATCGGCTTCATCGCCCAGCGAGGCCGCCGTATCTACCACTAACTTCCCGGTTGCCGGGTCTAGGACGTAGGCGGCTTGCGCTGACAGCGCCGTCGCGTTGCCGTTACTGTCGATCGCTGTTGCCGCCTGCGAAATACGATAGATATCGGCTGGTGAGCTGCGCGGCCCAAGTGTATTACTCCGGTATCCCCTGACTGAGCTGAAGCCACCTGCATAAAAGTGCTCATAGAAAGGCAATTTATCCAGGTTACCGTAGCCGTCACCGTATCCGAGCTCAGTCTTAAAGCGCAGTGTAAAGCTATTGCTGAGCGGCACGTACAGCTGGCCATTGTAGGTCAGTCGGTAGTACTCGAGGTCTGACCCCGGAATTGACGCTTCCAGCGACACAGACTGAGAGGCACCGCGCGTTGCCAACAGGCCCCGGTTCAATGTCGACTGGCGCCACGAAATCCCCGCGGTAAAGTTGCCAAACTCATCGCCGTATTCATCCAAGAAACCCGGCTCGTCACTTTCTGTTAAAGCGCCTGCAGGCAGGTTGGCAATATCCTCGAGTACTTCAGCAACCGTGTAACGACCAGTACTGGGGTCGCGCGTGCTCACAAAGTAGTTATCCACGGCATCGAAAATACGAGGGCTGGTTTTAATCTCCTTCACCGCGCGGACGCCGGCTTCGATGGAAGTTAAGTTATAACCCAGCTCAAACCCTAAGCGCTCAGTTTCAGATATCGGGTAGCCAAAGTTAACGCTGGTGCCGTAAGTGTCGGTGGTATAACTGGCAACGTTGACCTCTTCGAAGTCGGTGGCGCGGTAGAACACCGAGAAACCGCGACTAACACCATCTTCAGTAAAGTATGGGTCGAGATAATTAAAGCTGGCACTGGTCAGGAAGTCACTGCGTGACACACCAAAGCCCACTTGTTTGCCGGTACCCAGAAAGTTGTTCTGCTGGATATTCGCGCTGAGCAACAGACCGCTGTCTTGCGAGAAACCAACACTGGCACCCAAACTGCCGGAGCTCTGTTCTTCAACCGAGTAGGTCAAGTCGATCAGGTCGTCACTACCCGGTACTTCAAGCGTATCGACTTTCGCCCCCTTAAAGTAGCCCAGGCGCTCCAAGCGAATACGCGACAATTCAATTTTGTCTGCCGATGCGGGGGCCGCTTCCATCTGGCGCATTTCTCGGCGCAGCACTTCGTCGGCGGTGCGTTCATTGCCCTCGAAACTGATCCGTCGAACGTAAGTGCGCTTACCCGGATCGATAAAGAACTTCAGGGCGACGGTACCGGCGTCTTCATCGACTTCAGGAATACCGCGTACCTTTGCGAAGTTATAGCCCTCGTTACCCAAGCGTTTGACGAGAAACTCTTCAGTGCTGGTAACCAGGGCCTGCGAGAACACCTGGCCTTCCCGCACTAAAATAAAGCGTTTGAGGTCATCCTCGGGAATGACCAAATCACCCGATAGCTCAGCGCCGCTCACGGTATACTTATCACCCTCTGTGACGTTGACGGTGATGTACACCGACTTACGGTCAGGGCTGATCGAGACTTGGATTGAGTCGGTGTTAAAGCGCAGATACCCGCGGTCAAGATAGTAGGAGTTGAGCGTTTCCAGGTCGCCTTTCAACTTTTCCCGCGCGTACTTGTCGCTGCTGCTGAAGAAGGAGAAGAAGCCACTGGGCTTTAACTCAAATTCGTCGAGCAGGGTTTCATCATCGTAAACACTGTTGCCGACAATATTGATGTGCTTGATCGACGCGGTACTGCCTTCATCTATATTGATCGAGATCGACACCCGGTTGCGCGGTTCGGCGACCACATCGGTTTCAATACTGGCATCGTAACGACCCTGAGATACGTACTGGCGGGTCAATTCCATTCGCATATTTTCAAGCGTTGCCCGCTTGAATACCTGACCCTCGGCCAGACCGGCCCCTTTCAAACCGTCTAACAGGGCATCGGTTGCCAGGGCTTTGTTACCTTCGATATTAATTTTGCTGATAGCGGGGCGCTCTGTTACCCGAACAACCAGAACGTCTTTGTCCACACCGATCTGGATATCATCGAAATTGCCGGTAGCAAACAGCGCACGGGAAGACTGGGCAACAGCTTGCTGGGTGATCAGGTCACCGACATTGAGCGGCAACGCAGAGAACACCGTTTCGGCCGCAATACGTTGCAAACCCTCAACACGGATATCGTTGATGCGCGTTTGCGCAGACACAAGCGGACTCGCCAAACAAAAAAACAATGCGTACAGGAAAAAGCGTTTCATCAAAAACCAGCAACCACGGCTAGGGCTCTTCACCAAAACAAGGGTGCAAGAGCACTGGGTAAAATATATCGCTAAACCCTAAAATCAGAGGCGCAATACGTCGTTATATAAAGCAAAAAACATGACACACACCACCAACGCCAAACCCAATTGGTTAGCCCATGCCTGCACTTGTTCCGTTACCGGGCGACCGATAATGCCCTCAATCGCGGCATAGACAATATGTCCGCCATCAAGGATCGGAATTGGCAGCAAGTTCAATACCGCCAAACTGATACTCAGCAAACCCAGAAAACTCAGCCACGAAAAAAAGCCGTACTGAGCGGAAGAGCCGGCCACTTTAGCAATCGTTATCGGGCCACTCAAGTTTTTCGGCGACAACAAGCCGGTGATCATTTTTTTTATCGATTCCAGCGTAAACACACTCATGCGCCACGTCTTTTCGCCGGCAGCAACCAGGGCGGCCACGGGGCCGTAATCCACCTCTCGGAGCATGCTCTCGGGCCATTGCGGAGGCTTAACCCCTACCCCAGCAAAACCGACAGCCATGCCGTTGTCTTCAAGCTTTCTCTGCGGCGTCATCACAAGATCTAGCAAGCGGTTTTCGCGCTTAACCCGCAGAGACAGCGCCTTATCGGGGCTGGCGCGAACAATTTGCACCCAATCCTGCCAGGTCGACACCGCTTTTCCGTCGGATTCAACGATGATATCGCCTTCCTGCAAACCCGCTTGCTGTGCGGCTCCGCCGGCGACCAGCTCACCAATTTCAGGCACTAATTCAGGCACAAACAGTGTCACGCCCAACTCGTCCAGAGGGCGCGGCTCTTCCAGGCCTTGCATCCACTTGTTGATCTGAACGCGGTTTTCGTAGCGCAGACTCGAGCCCGCAGTTTTCACGCTGATACTGAGTTCGCCACTCTCGCCAATGCGCTCCAGCAACTGCATTTGCAGCGTTTCCCACGTAGGGGTCTCCACGCCATCAACAGCAACAATTTCCTGACCTTCAATGAGACCAGCCTGCTCAGCCAGTGAACCGGGGGCAACGCGATCAATGACCGGCGCAACGCCGCTAACGCCATTGAGAAAAACCAGCCAGTATACAAATATGGCCAGTACGAAATTCGCTAAGGGGCCGGCAGCGGCAATCGCGATGCGCTTCATCGGCGTTGCCCGGTTAAAGGCCATGTGGCGCTGGTCTTCAGGAACCTCGCCCTCGCGCTCGTCCAGCATTTTTACATAGCCACCCAGCGGTATTCCCGCTACGGCGTACTCAGTGCCCAACTTGTCACGCCAACTAAGCAGCGGCTTGCCAAAGCCCACAGAAAAACGCAGCACTTTGACACCACAGCGGCGTGCCACCCAGAAATGACCGAACTCATGAATTGACACCAGAATACCCAGTGTCAGTACCGTGATGAATATCGTTTGCAGGAGTCCCAGCACGGCCAGCTACCTCAAAATCCAAATTCGCGAACGAGAGACCGCGCGCGCTCACGCGCCTGAAGGTCCGCAGCTTGGACATCGCCCAGTGTCAGCGGTTCAACATTTTCAACGTCAGCCATCACGCGCTCCAGCAGTGTCGGTATTGCGGTGAACGGCAATTGCTCTGCCAAAAACGCCTCAACAGCAATTTCATTCGCTGCATTCAAACTGGCGCTGGCACTGCCACCAAGCTCTGCGGCCTCTCTTGCCAGGCGCAAACAGGGGAAACGCTGCTCATCCGGGGCCTCAAAATCCAGCCGCGCCTGCACAATTAAATCCAGAGAGGCAACGCCGGATTCCATGCGCTTAGGCCAAGCCAGGGCATGGGCGATCGGCGTGCGCATATCGGGCTGGCCCATTTGCGCCAGCACGGAACCATCGACATATTCGACCATCGAGTGAATAACGCTTTGCGGATGAACCACCACGTCGATGCGCTCCGGGGGGCAGTGGAACAACCAGCACGCCTCGATAAGCTCGAGCCCTTTGTTCATCATGGTGGCGGAGTCGACGGAGATCTTTCGCCCCATAGACCAATTAGGGTGGGCGCAGGCCTCATCGGGCGTCACCGACGCCAAGCTCTCCACCGAGCGCTGCCGGAAGGGCCCGCCGGAGCCGGTCAGCAAAATGCGTCGCACCCCCTGCGCATCGAGCCCTTGGCGATGCACGCCGGGCATACACTGAAAGATGGCATTGTGCTCACTGTCGATAGGCAACAGCGTCGAACCGCTGCGCTCGACCGCATCCATAAACAACTGGCCCGCCATAACCAATGACTCTTTATTGGCCAGCAGAACTTTAGCCCCCGCCTCAACGGCCGACAATGTAGGCAGCAAACCGGCCGCCCCCACTATCGCCGCCATCACCGTGTCAGCTTCAGCGGCGACCTTACACAGCCCCGCCTCGCCGGCAAGCACCTCGCATTCACTGCCCGCTCGGCGCAACTGCGTCGCCAGCTGCTCAGCGCTAGACTCATCGCGCAGCACAACATAGCGAGGCTGGTGAGCCAACGTTTGCTGTAGGATTGCCTCTACGCTGCTATTTGCAGTGATGGCATACAGCTCGAAGGTGTCGCGATGACGCGACAGCACATCCAAGGTACTGACGCCGATAGAGCCGGTAGACCCCAATACCGTCACGCGCTCCATTACTGCCAGCCCACCGACATTAGCCCCAGGGCAAACACCGGCGATGCAGCGGTTAAACTGTCAACGCGATCCATTACGCCGCCGTGACCCGGCAACAACTGGCTACTATCTTTAATGCCGCGATGCCGCTTAACCATGCTTTCTAACAGGTCGCCCAGCACCGAAGCCAATGAAGTGATTGCCGCCAACACCAACATGGCCGGCAAGCTTACGGGCATACCGCCTGGCCAGAAGTACCAGAGCGCAGCCATGAAAGACACGCTACACGCCAAGCCGCCCCAGAACCCGGCCCAGGATTTACCCGGACTGACCGCCGGCGCCAATTTCGCCTTGCCAAAACGGCGGCCAAAGAAATAGGCACCAATGTCTGCGATGGCAACCAAGGCCACCAGCATTAACAACAACCAGGCCCCATTGGGAAGATTGCGCAGATAGCTCAACGCCAGCCACGTAGGCAGCAGTACCGCCACCCCCATAACGATGCGAACCGGCCGAGAACCCCACAAGCCAGCGCTCACCGGATAGCCTTTAACCCAAAGCAACGCGACCGCCCACCACACACAAGCCGCGACAAACAACTCCTGCAACGCTGCCGCCGACCAGGAGGCAACATCGCCCAACAGCGCGTACACACTGGCAATAAGAGCACCTATGACCAAGACATAGGCCAGCCTAGCCACCTGAGGCCGCAGGTCACTGAGGTCAGCCCATTCCCAAGCGGCCACCAGCACAATGCCAGCGAACAGTAACGATAGTTGACCCGCCGACAGATAGGCCATGGCAGCAAGTAGCGCAGCCACTATCACGACGGCGGTAATAATCCGCTGCTTAAGCATAAGAGGGTAATCTCCGGTGTCTATTCGCCGTTATCATTATCATTATCGCGGCCCCCGAAGCGGCGCTCACGGCTGGCATAGGCGTCTAGCGCCCGATGCAATTCCGTTTCATCAAAATCTGGCCACAAGCAATCGCAAAAATAAAACTCGCTGTAGGCAAGCTGCCAAAGCATAAAATTACTAATGCGCTGTTCACCGGCGGTGCGTATGCACAAATCCGGTTTGGGCAGATCAGCCAGGGCCGTGTGTTGATCAAACAAAGTAATATCGATGTCGTCAACGCGCAACTGCCCGTCTTCAACTTTCTGAGCAAGCTCGCGTGCGGCGCTGACAATATCCCACTGACCGCCGTAATCCACAGCGATCACTAGAGTCGTTTCAGTGTTAAAGCGCGTGAGCTGCTCGCTGTAGTCCATCTGCTTGCGCAAGCCAGCGGAGAAACGTCCCCGCTCACCGATGAAGCGCATTCGCACACCATCTTCGTGGAGCTTTTTGGTCTCGCTATCCAGATAACTGCCAAACAGCCGCATCAAAGCCTGGACTTCCATGCTTGGACGCTGCCAATTTTCGCTGGAAAACGCGAACAGCGTAATCACCTTTACGCCGCGCTCGCGGCTGCACTTAAGCAGCCCGCGAATCACTTCCACACCGGCGCGATGTCCACCTGCTGCTTTGAGTCCGCGCTTTTTCGCCCAGCGGTTATTGCCATCCATAATGATGGCGACATGCCGAGGCGCCGCGGAAGGTTCTGAGCCACGATGGGCCATATCAACTGCCATGAAAACTGCTTCTTAGTCGATCAAATTTCCATTAGATCGCTTTCTTTCGCCGCGAGTGCTTTATCAACCTCTGCGACGTATTTATCAGTGATTTTTTGCACGTCATCCTGAGCGCGACGTTCTTCGTCTTCACTGATCTCTTTCTCTTTCAGCAGCTCTTTGATATCCGCCAGCACGTCGCGACGCGCATTGCGCACCGAAACCCGCGCGCGCTCGGCCTCTTGACGAGCCTGCTTGATATAGCCCTTACGAGTCTCTTCCGTCAGGGCGGGCATTGGAATACGAATAACCGCACCGGCGGTGCTGGGGTTCAAGCCGAGGTCCGACTTCATGATGGCCTTCTCAACATCGGGCACCACGTTCTTTTCCCAGGGCGTAACCGTAAGCGTTCGGGCATCTTCAACACCGATATTTGCCAGCTGAGAAAGCGGCGTTTCAGCACCGTAGTAAGAGACGCGAATATTGTCCAACAGACTTGGGTGGGCGCGCCCCGTGCGAATTTTATTAAAATTGCCACCTAGCGCTTCAATGGCCTTTGCCATGCGCTCTTCGGCATCTTGCTTGAGTTCGTCTATCACTTTATCTCTCCTCAATTGGCACCGCGGCACTAGCCCGCTGATACCAAAGTTCCCTCGTTGCCACCAACCACAATATTTAACAGCGCACCCTGCTGCTCCATGGCGAAGACGCGCAGCGGCATCTCGTGGTCGCGACACAGACAAATCGCCGTGAGATCCATGACCTCTAACTTCTTGTCCAATACCTCATCGTAACTCAAATGGTCGTATTTCTTAGCATCGGGATCAATCATTGGGTCAGCGCTGTACACGCCATCCACTTTGGTGGCTTTAAGCACCAAGTCTGCATCGACCTCAATGCCCCGCAGGCACGCTGCAGAATCGGTCGTGAAAAAGGGGTTACCTGTACCCGCGGCAAAAATCACCACCTCGCCGCGACTCAGCGCGCGAATGGCCTTGCGGCGATCATAGTGATCAACCACGCCGCTCATCGGGATCGCCGACATCACTGACGACTTGATATTACTGCGCTCGAGCGCGTCGCGCATGGCAAGTGCATTCATTAAGGTGGCCAGCATACCCATGTGATCGCCGGTTACACGATCCAGGCCTGCCGTTTGTAGTGCTGCACCACGGAATAGATTGCCGCCACCGACAACCAGGCCAACTTGTACACCAATACCGACGAGCTGCCCCACTTCCAGTGCCATGCGATCGAGCACCTTGGGGTCAATGCCAAAACCGAGCTGCCCCATCAGGGCCTCACCACTCAGCTTAAGAAGAATGCGCTTATATTTTTTGTCCCGACTTTGAGTGGACATATTTCACCCCTGCAAATCAACTTACCGCACACACTTTAATCATCGCATAGAAAAACGGGGCCTTGAGGCCCCGCTTCCGCGACTCAGCCCTTGAGCTGTGCAGCCACTTCGGCTGCGAAGTCGACTTCTTCTTTTTCGATGCCCTCACCCACTTCGAAACGAATGTAGGTTTGAATATCGGCACCGGCATTCTTCAGCAACTTGCCCACTGTCTGCTCAGGGTCTTTAACAAAAGCCTGATCAACCAGAGCATTCTCCGACAGGAACTTGCGGATACGACCTTCAATCATCTTCTCGATGATCTCAGCTGGCTTGCCACTCTCCTGCGCTTGCGCAGTGAAGATTTCACGCTCTTTGGCAACTTCTTCTTCAGGCATATCGCTTTGCTTGGCAACACGGGGGTTTACTGCAGCCACGTGCATGGCAACGTCGCGCGCCAATTCAGCATCACCACCTTTCAGGGCCACCAACACGGCAATGCGGTTGTTAGAGTGAACATAGCTGTCCACAACACCTGCTTCAGCGCTGAGCACCTGGATGCGGCGAACCGAGATGTTTTCACCAATTTTTTGTACCAGCGCTTCACGAGCAACTTCCAGCTCACCCGCCATCAGCGCAGCCACGTCGTCCTGCTTTTCAGCAAAGGCTTTGTTAGCAACCAAGTCAACAAAGCTCAAGAAGCCTTCATCGCGAGCCACAAAGTCGGTCTCACTGTTCACTTCCACAACCACGGCATAGCTACCGTCTTCGGCTACTTTGGTTGCAACAACACCGTCAGCAGCGGTACGACCGGCCTTCTTAGCCGCCTTCATACCACTTGACTTACGCAGCTCTTCAATCGCCAGTTCGATGTCACCATTGGCTTCATTAAGTGCTTTTTTGCACTCCATCATGCCAAGACCAGTGCGCTCGCGAAGCTCTTTAACCATTGCTGCTGAAACAGCCATCTTAAAATCCTCTTGTTTGGGCTTGATTTCGGCCCACCCTGCGGGCCTGCTCAATAAATATCCAAAAAAAGGGGGCCTTGCCCCCTTTTACGCGATTACACAGGCCAATTACTCGGCCGCTGCGTCGCCTTCTTCCTGCGCTACTTCAACAAATTCGTCGGCAGCAACTGCGGCGTTAGCGCCAGCATTGATGATCACATCAGCTACAGCAGTAACGTAAAGTTTGATCGCACGGATCGCATCATCGTTACCGGGGATTACGTAATCAACGCCATCGGGGTTGCTGTTCGTATCCACGATGCCAAATACCGGAATACCCAGCTTGTTAGCTTCTTGGATAGCGATGCGCTCGTGGTCAACGTCGATAACAAACAGCGCATCAGGCAGGCCTGACATTTCTTTGATACCACCGATGGAGCGCTCAAGCTTCTCCATGTCGCGGTGACGCATCAGGGCTTCTTTCTTGGTCAGCTTGTCAAAAGTACCGTCCTGAGCCTGAGTTTCCAGCTCACGCAGACGACGAACAGACTGACGGATAGTTTTGTAGTTTGTCAGCATACCGCCCAACCAGCGGTGGCTCACATAGGGCATACCGGCACGGCTAGCTTGCTCGGCAATAATTTTACCGGCAGCGCGCTTCGTTCCAACAAACAGCACCTTGTTTTTGTTCGCGCCCAGCTTAGCCAGCGCGTCCAAGGCATTGTTCATCGCAGGAACAGTGTGCTCGAGGTTGATGATATGAATTTTGTTGCGGGCACCGAAGATGAAGGGTGCCATTTTGGGGTTCCAGTAACGCGTCTGGTGACCGAAGTGAACGCCGGCTTGCAGCATTTCACGCATGCTTACATGAGACATGATTTTTCCTTGATTTTCATCGGGTTAGGAACTTGCATCCGCCCCGCAACCCAACCACAGCCATGCTGCAGCACCCGGGATTACGTGTCGACGAATGCGCGTCGTTTATGCCCTTTCAGCAGAGGGCCTGCTTTCGGGGCGCGTATTTATACCACAAGCCCCCAGCGACATAAAGCAGAAATCACGCTATCCCAGGCAATGACGCGGCTGAGCAATCGCGTCTGCTGCGGCGATAGTCTACAATGCGCTGTTTTCAGTTTAACGACTATCCGGGCAGATCACCCCACTATGAATGTAACTATCAAAACCCCTGAGGAAATCGCCGCCATGCGCGTGGCAGGACGCTTGGCCGCCGAAGTGCTGGACATGATCGCCGAGCACGTTCGCCCCGGCGTTACCACCGCTGAACTCGATAAGATCTGCCACGACTATATCGTCGATGTACAACAAGCCATTCCGGCGCCGCTTAATTACAACGGTTTCCCGAAATCCATCTGTACCTCGGTAAACGAGGTCATTTGCCACGGCATCCCCTCGGACAAAAAGGTGTTGAAGGACGGAGACCTGCTCAATATCGATGTCACTGTTATAAAAGATGGCTGGCACGGCGACACCAACCGCATGTACTACGTTGGCAATGTGCCCGAACATGCAAAACGCTTGTGCGTCGTGACCCAGGAATGCCTGTATAAAGCCATTGCATTGGTTAAACCGGGCGCGCGCCTGAGCGATATCGGCACAGTGATCGCCAAACATGCACGGAGTAACCACTACAGCGTGGTGGAAGAGTATTGCGGCCACGGCATCGGCAGAGGCTTCCACGAAGACCCTCAGGTTCTCCACTATGGCGAGGGCTACAACCGCGGCAATGATCTGGTATTAAAAGAAGGCATGACCTTCACCATCGAGCCCATGATCAATGCCGGTAAGAAACACACCAAGCTCAACCTGAAAGACGGCTGGACCGTTACCACCAAAGATCGCCGACTCTCGGCGCAGTGGGAACACACCATGGCGGTCACCGCCGATGGCGTGGAAGTTCTCACTGCCCGCCCCGACGAGCCCTTCTATAAAGGTTAATTTCTATGAGCAGCACGCTTCTGAATGCAGAGGCCCTGCAGGATGCCACGGCCCAGTCCGATAATTTAATCGCGACCTATAAACAGTACCTCAGCGAGCTCCAGGATGAGCTCCGAGAACGCTTTGACGCCGACGAGGCTGTACATACGCTGGTAAAATTGCGCTCAGAGAAAATCGACATTCTGCTGCGCAACCTCTGGTCGCAGTATCAATGGGGGGACGACATCTCCCTCATTGCCGTTGGAGGCTATGGGCGCGGCGAGCTGCACCCCTGCTCGGATATCGACCTGCTGATTCTCAGCCGCGACGATCAACACAACTACCGCGAAAATATCGAAGGCTTTATCACCCACCTTTGGGATATCAACCTGGAGATCGGCCACAGCGTGCGCAGCATCGACGAATGCCGCCAAGCCGCCATTGACGACATCACGGTGGTTACCAACCTAATGGAGTCGCGCCCGCTTGAGGGCAATGCCACCCTGCACGAGCTGCTGATGAACGAAGTCGGCCCTGACCAAATCTGGCCCAGCGCCGAGTTTTTCCGGGCAAAGTGGGACGAACAAATCAGTCGCCACCGCAAATACGCCAATACCGAATACAACCTCGAACCCAATATTAAAAGCTCTCCCGGTGGCCTGCGCGACATTCAAATGATCGGCTGGGTGATCAAACGCCACTTTGGCGCCCAATCCATCGACGAGCTGCGCGAAAAACTCTTTTTAAGTCAGGAAGAACTCGACACGCTAAAAGACGGCCAGAACTACCTCTGGCGCCTGCGCTTCGCCCTTCATTTAATCACTGGTCGTGAAGAAGACCGCCTGCTGTTTGATCACCAGCGAACCCTGGCCGCCCGTTTCGGCTACGAAGACGACGACAGCAAACTCGCCGTAGAGCGCTTCATGCAACAGTACTACCGCTGGGCGCAGCACCTCGGTGAGCTCAACGACGTACTGATGCAGCACTTCGACGAAACCATTCTGCGCGCCTGCGAGGCGGAGACCGTACTTGAGCTCAACCCGCGCTTTCGCATTCGCAACGGCCATATCGAAGTTAGCAACGAAAAAGTGTTTGAAAAAACGCCCTCCGCGCTGATGGAAATTTTTGTGTTAATGGCCCATCACGACGCTATCGACGGCGTGCGTGCCAGCACCATTCGACTGATCCGCAAATCGCGTCACTTAATCGACGACGAGTTTCGCGCCGACCCGCGCAATAAGCGATTTTTCATGGAGTTATTGCGCGCCCCGCAGCGCGTCGCACTCAACCTCCGTCGAATGAAGCGATTTGGCGTACTCGGAAAATTCATCCCGGCATTTGGCAAAATCACCGGCCAAATGCAGCACGACCTTTTCCATATCTACTCGGTCGATGCCCACACCCTGGAACTCATCAAGAACCTCAGCCGCTTCCGCTACCCGGACATGGTGAAGGTCTACCCGATGGCCTGCCGCATCATGCAGCGTCTGCCCAAGCCTGAATTACTATTCCTCGCCGGGCTCTTCCACGACATTGCCAAAGGGCGCGGCGGCGACCACTCCACCCTAGGCGCGGTGGATGCGCGCGAGTTTTGCCAATACCTCGGTTTAAACCGGCGCGACACCAACCTCGTTGCCTGGCTGGTGGAGAAACACCTTGAGATGTCCTCGGTGTCACAGCGCAAAGACATCCAGGATCCCGATGTGATCCGCGATTTCGCCCTGGAAATGGGTGACCAGCAGCACCTGGACTACCTTTTCTGCTTAACCATTGCCGATATCAATGCGACCAACCCGACGCTGTGGACGTCCTGGCGCGCCTCACTAATGCGCCAGCTCTATGCAGAAACGCGCCGCGCCCTGAGGCGCGGTCTGGAAAATCCCATCGATAAGCAGGAGTGGATTGCAGAGACCCAGCTTGGCGCTATCGAAAAGCTCGAAGACTACGGCTTTACCGAAGAAGAAATTCGCGAGCTGTGGAAAAGCACGGGTGAAGACTATTTTATCCGCGAGCAAGTCGACGACATTGTTTGGCACTGCCGTGCTATCGCTCAGCGCACCTCGCCCGAGGACTCACTGGTATTAGTGAAGGAAGGCGGGCTGCTGGACCACGAAGGCGCAACGCAGATCTTTGTGCACGCACCGTCGCGTAAAGGCACATTCGCGGTACTGGCTGGCGCGATGGAACAACTTGACCTCAGCATACAAGATGCGCGAATCTACAATACCGGGACCAACTACACGCTGGATACCTTTTACGTACTCGGTGTGGATGGCGAACCCATTGGCGACAACCCCGAACGCATCCGCGAAATCACCGAGTTTCTGACGCAACAACTTGAGAAACCCGACGACTCCCCTGACCTCAGCAGTCGCCGCATGCCCCGGCAAATGCGCCTATTCTCCACCCCGACGCGCACCAGTATGGCCACCGACCTCAATAAAGGTCACACCATGCTTGAAGTTATTACCCCAGACCGGCCAGGCCTATTGGCGAGGCTGGCGCTGATCTTCAATGACTACGGCGTGTACCTGCAAAATGCCAAAATCGCCACCCTTGGTGAGCGCGTTGAAGACGTGTTCTTTGTCACCGACGAACACAACCGCCCGATCAATGACCCCCAACTGTGTGAACAAATTCAACACGCGATTTGTTCCGAGCTGGATGAAAAAGCGAGTAAATCAGCCTAATGAATCCGCGCCTACAAACGCTACAGGCCTACCCCTTCGAAAAACTGCGTGCCTTGTTAGGCACCAGCAGCAGTGACTTGCCGCCGATTCCGCTATCCATTGGCGAACCCCGTCACCCTGCACCGTGCTTTGTTGCCGACACCTTGGCCAATGAGCTGGGCCGACTCAGCAACTACCCCACAACCAAGGGAATAGCCGAGTTGCGCCAAAGTATTGCGCACTGGGCCGAGCGCCGCTTTGGCCTGAAGACTTTAGATCCTGAAACGCAGGTACTGCCGGTCAATGGCACCCGCGAGGCCCTGTTTGCCTTTGCCCAAGCCGTCGTCAACCCCAGCGATGACGCCCTGGTATGCAGCCCTAACCCCTTCTACCAGATCTATGAAGGCGCGGCGCTATTAGCCGGTGCACAACCCCACTTTCTCGCCTGTAACGCCGGCAATGGTTTTATTCCTGACTACGACGCCGTGCCCGAGGAAGTTTGGCAGCGCTGCCAGTTGTTGTACCTATGCTCCCCGGGCAACCCTAGCGGCGCCGTCACCAGCGTCGCCACGTTACAAAAGCTGATCCGACTGGCTGATAAGTACGACTTCATCCTGGCCAGCGATGAATGCTACTCCGAACTGTATTTTGACGAGCAGCACGCTCCCGCAGGCCTTTTGCAAGCCTGTGCAGAAATGGGGCGCGATAACTACGAGCGCTGCGTCGTGTTTCACAGCCTGTCGAAACGCTCAAACCTGCCCGGTCTGCGTTCAGGCTTCGTCGCGGGGGATGCGAAGGTGCTGGCCGACTTCCTGCTGTATCGCACCTACCACGGCTGCGCCATGCCCATTCAACACCAACTTGCCAGCGTCGCTGCCTGGAACGACGAGGCCCATGTAAAAGAAAACCGCGACCTCTATCGCGAGAAATTCGCTCGGGTTTTAGAGGAACTGGGCGGCTGCTTAGACGTACAACAGCCCGAAGCCTCGTTCTACCTGTGGGCAAAAACGCCCATCGCCGACACGGAATTTGCTAAACAGCTGTTTGATCAACAGCATGTCACCGTATTGCCCGGCTCTTACCTTTCGCGAGAGGTGAATGGCAGTAACCCCGGCAGTGGTTATGTGCGCATGGCGCTGGTCGCCGAGCTTGAAAACTGTGTCGAGGCCGCCCAGCGTATTCGCCGCTATGTGGAGACGCTCAACGCATGAACGCAGGCGAACCAGGGCGTAACTTACTGAAGGCTGAGCGCGTCGACTTTATTCTGCGCCGCCTCGACGAGCTCTACCCCACCCAGCCAATCCCGCTGGATCACAAAGACCCTTACACCCTGCTGGTGGCGGTACTGCTATCGGCCCAATGTACCGATGAGCGCGTCAACCAAGTGACCCCGGCACTGTTTGCGCTCGCCGACAATCCGGCGGATATGGCCCAGCAAAGTGTCGACGATATTCGCGAGATCATCCGCCCCTGTGGCCTGTCTCCGCAGAAGTCGAAAGCCATCAAGCGGCTCTCGGAAATTTTGCTTGCCGACTACAATGGCCAGGTGCCAGAAGACATGGAAGCACTGGAGACCCTGCCCGGAGTCGGCCACAAAACCGCAAGCGTCGTCATGTCGCAGGCCTTCGGCGTACCCGCTTTTCCAGTCGATACCCATATTCATCGCTTGGCGCAACGCTGGGGGCTGACGAATGGCAAAAGCGTTGCCCAAACCGAGAAAGACCTGAAAAGACTGTTCCCCAAAGACCGCTGGAATGCTCTGCACCTGCAAATCATCTACTACGGCCGCGAATTTTGCAGCGCGCGTGGCTGCGACGGCACCGTCTGTGAGATATGCACCACCTGCTATCCCCAGCGAAAACACCCCAAGAAAACCCGCAAGGCATAAACACACCGATGGCGCGTCCGCCGAGCGTGGCCGCGCCGTGAACCCAGCGCGGCTTTTTGCTATGATGCCGAGCCTTTTCAGAACACAGCATTGGCCATGACAACGACTTTATACGGAATTAAAAACTGCGACACGGTGCGCAAGGCACGCCACTGGCTGGATGATCACAATGTCGACTATCAGTTCCACGACGTCCGCGAACAGGCCCTTGCCGCCGAGCAACTGCACAGCTGGCTGCAAGAGCTGGGCGACAGCCTGATCAATAAGCGCAGCACCACGTGGAAACAGCTAAATGATGAACAGCGCCGCGCAATTGATGACGACGCCTCGGCAGTGCAACTGCTGCAACAGCACCCAACATTAATGAAACGCCCACTGCTCGACACCGGCAGCGCGCGTCAGCTTGGCTTTAAAGCCGAGCACTACGAACGTTTATTTACCCACCACACGCTTTAAGCCTGTAAGAGAGAACCTTCATGAGTAACGCACTATTTAGCCTGGGCCTGGGTCTAGGCAGCCAAAACAGCAAAGGCGAATGGCTGGATGTCTTCTACCCCCAGCCATTGCTACAACCCGCTGAAGCCTTATGCGCGGCGATCGCCCCCATTGTTGAGTACAAAGGCGGCAATGCGGCAATTACTGTAAACAGCGAGCAAATGAGCCGCGTCGCTGAAGCACTGAAGGCCGCCGGCGACAGCGCCCAGGCCGATATCGCCGCACAGCTGGCAACCGCCAAACAGGCGCTGGTTGTTACCTTGCTGGCTGACGACGCTGCCCCCAGCTCGGTACCCGAGGGTTACTTGAAGCTGCACCTGCTCTCTCATCGCCTGGCCAAGCCGCACTCTCTGGACCTAAGCGGCCTGTTTGGCGTTCTGCCCAATGTTGCCTGGACCAACCAAGGCGCTATCGACCTTCGCGAGCTGCCCCAGCGCCAATTAGAAGCCCGCTTGAACGGTGAATTGCTTGAGGTCATGTCCGTCGACAAATTCCCCAAAATGACGAACTACGTTATGCCCTCCGGTGTTCGTATTGCCCACACCGCGCGCGTACGCCTTGGCGCCTATCTCGGCGAGGGCACCACCATCATGCACGAAGGCTTTGTTAACTTTAATGCCGGTACAGAAGGTCCCGGTATGATTGAAGGGCGCATCTCAGCCGGGGTGATGATTGGTTCTGGTTCCGACTTGGGCGGTGGCTGTTCAACCATGGGCACCTTGTCCGGCGGCAACAATATTATTATTTCCATCGGCAAAGAGTGCCTGATCGGCGCCAATGCTGGCGTGGGTATTCCACTGGGCGACCGCTGCACAGTAGAGGCCGGCCTCTACATCACCGCTGGATCGGTCGTCACCATGATCGATGAAAAAGGTGAGCACGCAGGCACTGCCAAGGCCCGCGACCTGGCTGGCCAATCGGACCTGTTGTTCCGCCGCAACTCCAAAAATGGCGCCATTGAGGTGCTGACAAACAAGTCAGCAATCGCCCTCAATGACATGCTGCACGCCCACAACTAAGCCTGGGTAAACAGCCGCTTGAGAACGCCGCCCCTTTGGGCGGCGTTTTTGTATTGGTGAACTCTGCGTCGACAAACTACTCTATTATTCAGTGGCCGGGCATTGCCGGGCCTAAAAATAACGGGGGCTAACATGGAGTTACAGATCACCGGTTTTTTCGGCTTGTTAATTTTTATCGCCGACATCTGGGCCATTCTAAACATCGTTCAAAGTCGCAACAGCTCTGCAAATAAACTGTTGTGGATCGTGCTTATTCTACTGCTACCCCTTCTCGGGCTAATCATCTGGTGGCTATTCGGGCCGCGAGAGCCGGCAAAGTAACACTGTGCCATGCCCATAATCGCTGATATAAATTGGCCGCTGATCGGCCACCACTTAACGCAGCTGGCTATCGCCTACCTACTCGCTATTCCCATCGGCTGGAACCGCGAAGTTGAGTCGCGCGGCGTCGGCTTGAGAACGTTCCCACTGGTGGCCATTGCGTGCTGCGCCTACCTACTTATCGGCCGAGACATCTTAAGTGGCTCGGAATCTCACGCGCGTTTAATGTATGGTTTGATGAGTGGCATTGGTTTTATCGGTGGCGGCGCCATTCTTAAGCAAGGTGGTGCCGTTAGTGGCACCGCGACAGCTGCGGCGATCTGGGCAACCGGCGCCATTGGCACTGCGGTGGCTTGGCAGCGCTATGAAATAGCGATCGTGGTAAGCCTGATGACCTTTTTAACCCTTCGCGCTCTGCGCCCCCTCAAACACTGGGCAAATACAGACTCAGAAAATGCATAACACACAATCTTCGAAACACAGCGACTGGGCCCTGCGCCTGCTGGCGGTCTTAGCGGTACTTTATACGCTTAGGCTTGCGCGTGACGTCATGTTGCCAATTACACTGGCGCTCATCTTCGCCCTGTTGTTGGCACCTGCCGTGAGTCGCTTGCAGAGCTGGCGGCTGCCCCGCAGCGCAGCCGCGCTACTGATTCTATCGGCCTGCACCGGCAGTATCGGCGCGGGCTTCTATGCCCTGGCATCGCCAGCCAGCGAGTGGTTACAGCGCGCCCCCGAAGCGGCAGAGGTGATCCGCGACCACCTGCGCGAGGTCAATAGTGAGCGCAGCAATGTCGATGCCGCCACCGCGAGCATAGACAGTTTGGCAGAGGAATTCTCCGGCCCCGCTAACCCCAAGATAAACAAGGTGGTTATCGCGGATACCGGCTGGCGTGGCGAGATTTGGGAGGTCGCTCGCAACTTCGGTGTCTACGGTACGCTCAGCATCATCCTGCTATTTTTCTTGCTCAGCTCAGGCGACGCCCTAATGCAGCGGTTTATTAATAGCCTGCCCAACAAGCAAGATAAGGCCGCAGCCACCCAACTCGCTCGCCATGCCCAGGAGCAAATGTCGCGCTACCTACTGACTATTACCTTGGTCAACGTTGGTGTCGGGGTAATCACCACCGTATGTCTGTGGTTATTGGACTTCCCCGACCCCGCGCTGTGGGGCGCCGTTGCCGCGCTGCTGCGCTACATCCCCTATCTCGGGGTGAGCATTACGGTCATGCTGTTGACTATCGTCAGTGCCGTCAGTTTTCACACACCGGCTCTGGTACTTGTCGCACCGCTTGGCTATGCCTTGTTCACCGCCCTGGTGGGGCAGTTTGTTGACCCCTTTATTCACGGTATGCGCTTCAGCCTGAACCCGATTATTGTTTTCCTGTGGATCTTTTTTTGGGGCTGGCTGTGGGGTGCGCCAGGTGTCCTACTGGCCGTCCCCCTGCTCACCTTGTTCCAAGTGGTCTGCAAGCACGTAGACTCACTCAAGCCTATCGCCAACATTATCGGAGACGCGAATGACATCAAAACCCAATGACTACCGCGCCAGTCTGTGGCCATTGCCCCCCGCTCGCAATGCAGAAGGGGGTAGCGAGCGCCGGCTAGGTGTGGAAATTGAGTTTACCGGAATGGAAATGGATGCCATCGCAGAGACTATCGTCGACTGCTTTGGCGGCCGCATCGAACGTCAGTCCGACTACGAATACCAAGTGACTGACACGCCTTTCGGCACCTTCGGGGTCGAGCTCGATTCGGCTTATATTAAAAAGCTTGGACGAGACAGGGAACAGGCCGGTGCCGGCAATGACTTCGAGGAACTGACAGAGTCGATAGTCGGGCTCGTTGCCAAACAGTTGGTGCCCTTTGAGATCGTCGCCCCGCCTATCGCGCTGAGCGAGCTTTGGCAGTTGGAAGATCTATTCCTTCGCTTGCGCCTCGCTGGCGCCAAGGGCACCGAAGCGTCAGCCAAAAACGCCTTTGGCTTGCACTTAAACCCTGAAATGCCCGATTGCGAAGCCTCGACGGTACTCAACTATTTTCGCGCCTTTATCTGTTTATACGACTGGCTCAAGCAGCGCAGCAGGGTCGATTTAAGCCGGCGCCTGACCAGCTATATTGACCCATTTAAGCGCGATTATATGCGCAAGGTGCTCGCAACAGATTACCAACCCAGCGCGGATGAACTCATCGAGGATTACATCCACTTCAATCCAACTCGCAACCGCGCACTGGACATGCTGCCGCTGTTTGCTCATATGAACGAAACGTTACTGCGCCAACATATCGACGACCCTCGGGTGAAAGCGCGCCCCACCCTGCATTACCGTTTGCCGAATAGCCTGATCGACGACCCAAATTGGGGCTTGACCCACCCCTGGCGCGATTGGCTGCAAGTCGACACGCTGGCCTGTGACGAGGCGCGCTTGCAAGCGATGTGTCAGGCCTACCGAGAGCACCTGGAAAGCACGACCAGCAGTCTATTCAGCGACTGGACACAGCATGTAGATAGCAGATTGATCCCCGAACTCTTGTAAATTCATAAAGGACGACAGTTATCAGCAAAATGCGCTCGAGTGACTCACACCCTGTTATCGCGGTTACCGGCGAGGACAGACGATTCCCCGTGTCATGGTGGTTTATTCGCTGGGCACTTCGCCGAGCGGGCGCCGAGGCCATTCACCTCACCCCTGAGCACGGCGACGTGCCGCGTCATATCGACGGTATTATCATCAGTGGCGGCGACGATATCGACCAGGGCCTGTATCTGCCGGATGCCCCCGAAGTCGCGCCAATGAATCCTCGCCGAGACCGCTTTGAGATCGGCGCGCTGGAGCGGCTACTGCCAAGCGGTCTGCCAATCTTGGGGATCTGTCGGGGCGCGCAACTGCTCAACGTTGTATTGGGCGGCAGCTTGCACGTCGACTTAACGCCCTTGCGAAAACGCACCAGCAACCGGCGCATGCTGCTGCCCCATAAAACGCTCCACGTCGATACCGACACACAACTTTTCGACGTGCTGGGCGAGGAGCAATGCAGAATTAATAGCCTGCACCACCAGGCCGTTGATCGGCTGGGCGAAGGCATGCGCGTCAGCGGTCGCGACCTTGATAACATCACCCAAGCCATTGAAGACCCGCAACAACCGTTTCGGCTAGGGGTACAATGGCACCCCGAATATCTGCCTCAGCACGCGCGCCAGCGCCGTTTATTTGCGCAACTTTGCCAGGCTGCTACGCAATGATCAGCGCGTATTTACTCCTGTTTGCCGCCGCCTTTGGCGCAGCCACACTGCTGCCGTTTTACTCGGAAGTGCTGTTGATCACCCAGCTCGAAGCCGGGCTACTGCCCTTTTGGCTGTGGCTTGCAGCCAGTAGCGGCAATACCCTCGGCGCGGGGGTCAACTGGTGGATGGGCGGCAAGCTCAGCCACTATGCTGATCGACGCTGGTTTCCCGCACGCAAAAAAGACCTGGAACGCGCGCAGGGCTGGTTTGCCCGCTACGGCAAATGGACGTTGTTGATGTCCTGGCTGCCAATCGGCGGTGATGCGCTGACCGTGGTCGGCGGCATTATGCGCGTGCCCGCACTGAGCTTTTTTACCTTGGTCGCCATTGGTAAAAGCCTGCGCTACGCATTGCTCATACTCGGGTACAATGCCGCGGTGTAAACAACAGAGGTGACCGCAATGGCGTTAACAGCCAGTATTTTCAAAGCCGATATCGAGATTAGTGACCTGCGGCGCCACCATTACCAGCCCTACCAACTCACGCTGGCACGCCACCCCTCTGAAACAGACGAGCGCATGATGCTGCGACTCCTTAGCTTTGCGCTATTTGCCGACCCCGCACTGCAGTTTTCTCGCGGCCTCAGCAATGATGATGAGCCAGACCTGTGGCGCCACAGTCTGAGCGGAGAAACCGAGCTGTGGATAGAGCTGGGGCAGCCCAGTGAAAAGCGCTTGCGCCGAGCGCGCTCCAAAGCCCGGCACGTTGTCGTGGTTTGCTACGGCGGCCGTAGCACAGCCCAATGGTGGCAGGAAAACCAAGGCAAGCTGAGCCAGCAAAGCTGGTTGAGTGTCGTCGAAATTCCCGAAGACGAATCGCGGGCATTGAGCGCGCTCACCCAGCGTTCAATGCAGCTACAGTTTACCTTGGATGAAGACAGTGTCTGGGTGTCGAGCAGCAGTGACAATATTGCCATCCACCCGCAATGGCTGCATGGTGAGCAGCGTGCTCAGTAACGAGACCTTGAAAACGCAGGTGTCACAATGATTCAAATCCAGGGCTTGGACCATGTTGTGCTTCGCACAACGCGACTCGCCGCGATGATCGACTTTTACCAGCGCCTCGGTTGTCACATCGAGCGCGAGGAAGCACAGCTGGGCCTTTATCAACTGCGCGCCGGTGCCAGCCTTATCGATATCGTCCCTGTGGACGCCCCGCTAGGCCAGGAAGGCGGCCCAGCACCGGGGCAAAATGGCCACAATATGGACCATTTCTGCCTGACCTTGGACAACTTCGACGGCGACGCCGTGCTGGCCTACCTAGACGGCCAGGGCATTGCCCATCAGGGCATTCAGCGGCGCTATGGCGCACAGGGGTACGGGCCATCCATTTATATTCAAGACCCCGAGGGTAACCGCGTGGAACTGAAAGGCCCGCCTGAAACGGCAGCGCAAACGTGACACCCACATTTCCTTCAGATCAAAAATTCATGACAAATTCATCTAACATCGCGCTTTGAAATAAATTCGTCATACCCCTGTAACAATGCGTGGGCATACTGCCCACCATTGAAAGACCACCGCAGCACAGTGTCGTTGCTTGCAAACTCGTCAAGGGGATCAAATATGTCACTCAATAGTTTTCGCGCAGTTTTGGCCGCCGCAGCACTTATCGTAGCGGGCGCTGCCAGCGCCGACGAGCCTCAACTGCTTCTGGAAGAAGTTACCGTTATTGGCGCGGTTCACAGCAGCGATGCCGTCACCGTTGCAGACATTGATATGGCCGGCGACGACAGCCTCGCCGACATGCCAGTCGCCTACGAATAAGCTCTCTCTACTCGGTATCGGCCACGCGGCTTTTTAGCTGCACGGCCGATACAATACGTAGCCCATCCAGCAACGCGTTCATCGCCAAAAAGTCAGCCTGATCACCATGACTGACAGCCAGGGCAATATGTCCGGCACTAAATGGCCCCAGCGCACTGTCAAAGTTTTCCCAGCGTTCACCCGTCCAGGCTTCTACCCACATGTGGGGCACAAACACAAAACGCCTGCCTAAAAAGCGTTCGTTGTTGTAAGCCACTCCCATAACAACCCGGCTGGGAATACCGGCGGCCCGCGCCAGGGCCGCCAACATCAGCGCATGTTCTGTGCAATCGCCCTGAGCGCTCTCCATCGCCTGCAGCGCTGTCGCATAGCCGCTGTACGTGGCCACGTCGTCCATATGAGCACTGACAAAGCGGGTTAGACGCTGCATTTTTACCGCTGGCGCAATGGGCGCCGGACCTATCAGCTCATCCACCACGGTGGTAAATGCCGAGGCCTTCGAGGGTAACCAATAGCTCTCGCCAAGGTAGTCATCCACGGGCGCCGCCTCAGGCGAGGCAAGATCACAGTGCTTACATACGGTAACCCACCAATCATCGCCGTTTTTTTGCACGGATTGCTGACCGGTGCTCGGCGGCTGCCAATGCGAGGGCGCGCCGCGCAGCTGGTAGCGAACTTTGCCATTCAACGCCTGATCGCTTATGCGGTAGGGGGAGCGCAATAACCGTTGGTATACATGACTCATCGCCTCCAATGGCTCGGCGCGGCACGCGTCATCACAGGGCAACAACCACATCGACTGACCGGCAGATTCGCTGTACTGCGCCAACACCGTAAAACCGCCATCGGCGTAGTAAATCGCACTGCGCTGCCACGCCCCCTGGCGCTGAACATCTTTACTTATTTTCCAGCGCAGCACCGTCAACCAAGGCGTCAATGCGGTCGACAAGGCCTGCGTCAACGGTGCATTCAGCGGTGTAAACCGGTAGCGCACCGCTTCCACCGCCTGCTGCGCGAAACTCCATTCCTGGGTAAGCAACTCACCGCTTTTGGCATGCTGCGCAAACAAGCGTTGCCGCTGATGAGGAAACTGCGCCACGGCTTGAGCAGCGACAGGCGTGAAGGCCTGCCCCTGAGATAACCATAGGCGCTGACCACGGTATTCAATGGCCAGCCTGTGAGTCGCCGCCCGCGACTGCTGCACCTTAGTTGCCTGAAGCGGCCTGCCATGGCGCGCCTCTACGTAGCGAAGTAGCGTTTCTGTTTGTTCAGCGGCCTCCCCCGGCTGCTGAATTTGAACGCGGAGCGTCTGCTCGGTCGTGCAGCGCGTGTCATCGCAAAAACTCACTAACTTCCTCAGCCCTACTGGCACGCCATCGACGCTTAACTTTTGCCAGCGGGTAGTGGCCTGCGACGCCGCAGGAATAATTGAGTCTTCGCCGGCTGCCTGCGGCGGCACCGCAGCACAAGACGCCACCAGCGCAAGCAATACAAAAACCAATAATCGAATACGCACACGCCCTTCCATCGTATTTTGAAGCCCTTACCCTGCGCCAGCCTAGCAGAGTTCGCGTAAAACTCGATGACACAACAACCGAATTTTCACTACCACGTATACAATGCTATTCATCAGCCCGGGGGATTCTCAACATGCGCCACTTATTCCTTATTACATCGACCGTCGCCCTCCTTTTCGGCTGCGCGGCACCCCAGCAGTCGCCTGTGCAGGTCGATACCCCCACTGCGCTCTCAAGCTGCCCGTCAGCGCCCCGCTGTGTATCGAGCCTGAGTGAAGACCTGGATGCTTTCACTTCACCATTTAAAGTCACCTCTGCCGAGCAGTGGCAAACCCTGCAATCGCTACTGCGCGCACTGCCGAGAACCCAGGTCATCGCACAATCCCCGCACTACCTCCACGTAGAGGTGCACAGTAAAATAATGCGCTACCGTGACGATGTTGAACTGCTGTATACACCGGAAAAAAATCGCGTCGATGTGCGCAGCGCATCTAAAATTGGCTACTATGACTTCGGCGTAAATCGCGAGCGCATCGAAACACTGCGCTTGCGCTTCCTGGACGCTACAGCGACGCCCTGACCGCACTCTACGTTTACATAAGGCGCTATGCGAAAAACCGACAAAAAACGCGAAAAACAGCTGGTCCGCCGCCTTAACGACGTTTGCGAAACCGCGCTGGCCAAACCCCTACCGGGCTTTTGCTGGCTGACGCACACCGTTGACTATCAGCGTTTTCCCAACAGCTTACAGGTCTATTGCGTCGTCGAGGAATCGCTGGTCCTCGGTGGCGCATGGATCGGAGAGGAATGGTTGAGCGACGCCATTATTCGCGCGCTGGCTGAAGAAGGCTGGCAAATCCGCAAAACACAAATTCACTGCCTGAGCGAGTCCGCGCTGAACAGGCGCCAACTCAGCGAGAAATCACGATAATGACCAGCCCTGCCCCCATGGAGATCGAACGCAAATACCTGGTCAGCAATAACGACTGGCGTTTACAGGCCGAGGCGCTGGGCGTCATAGGCTGCCATATGGTGCAGGGCTATCTTAGCCGGGATCCACACCGCAATGTTCGGGTACGCCTTGCGGGTGATGCCGCCTGGCTGACCATCAAGGGCATCAGCCAAGGCGCGAGCCGCGTCGAGTTTGAATACACCATTCCTCTCGACGACGCCCGCGCGATGCTCGCCCTGTGTGAAGGGCCGCTGGTGGAGAAAACCCGCTATACCCTGCCCATTGCCAATGACACACGGCACTGGGAGATCGACGAATTTGCCGGTGACAACCACGGCCTCATCATCGCCGAAATTGAGCTCGATCACGACAATCAGCCAATCCCCACAGCCAGCTGGCTGGGTAAAGAGGTAACCGGCCTCGTTAACTACTACAACAGCAGCTTGTCACAACAGCCGTTTAACCAATGGCCGCAGGCACTGCGCTTACAGCATTTCGGTGAAGGCTGAGCTGCTGACTCTTACGCTGCGATGCGGTTTGAAGTTGGGGCCATCCAGTTGTTCTATATGCCCACCTTTTTTTAGAAAATCCTCTACTTGGCGCGAAAGCTCAGCGCGAATTTGGCGCTGGTGGTGTTCGGATTGTGAGGCCTGAGCTTTGTAGTAACGGTTCATCGCAATTCCTCTCATGGACATTGGGCAACGCTCAAACGCCGCCGACAGCCAGAAGACTACGCCGCCCCCGTGACAAAATCGGGATGATTTTATGACAACTGTGCAACACCACTGCGTTTATTTAGGGACAAAAAAAGGCCGCCTAAGCGACCTTTTCCAAACACCTTAAAATTTAGACCGCAGGCATCTCGTCAGCCATTTCACGGAGTTTGTTCTTGGCAACCTTCTCTAGGGTCGCACGCGGAAATTCGTCGACAAAGTAGACGGCGCGCGGCACTTTAAAGTCTGCCATGTTGGCTTTGCAGTGATCGATGATGGCCTGGGCGAACGCGTCGTCGTCCTCCGGCGCGCCCCAACCCTTAATAACGAAGGCAACCGGCACCATGTCCAGCATATCGTGAGACTTAGCAACCACCGCCACTTCGCCGACGCCGCCGCCGGGAACTTGCATTACCACTTCTTCCACTTGGCGAGCCGAGACGTTTTCGCCGCCGACTTTCAGGGCATCTTTATCCCGGTCGGTAAAGTAGAAGTGGCCTTCATCGCCCACGTGAACCATATCACCGGTTTTGAACCAGCCGTTTTCAGTGAACGACTTGTCCATGGCTTCCTGGTTTTTGTAATATTCCAGGAAGATATTTACGCCGCGTACGCCGTGAACCCACAGCTCACCGATTTCGCCTTTTTTACAGGGCTCGCCGGTTTCGGGGTTAACCACCGCCAAGTGATAGCCCGGCGTGGGTTTACCAATACTGCCCTGCGGCCACTCTTGCACGAAGTCTGAGCGCGTTGCGTGGGTAACGGTTTCTGTCATGCCCCAGCTAGCAAAAGGCTTGGCCTTCAACCAACCTTCAATTTCCTTCCAGATAATACCCATCGGCATCACTTTCAGGCTGTGCTCTTCAGGCACGGCCTGGGCACCAATCGCCTTAAAGACGAAGGGGATCATTGAGCAGTGGGTCACTTGGTGTTTGTCGATAATTTCCCAGAACCGGCTGGCGGAAAACTTGGGCAACAATACTGCAGTGCCGCCCACACCCAATGAGCCCCAGAATGCCCAGCTCTGACAGTTCACGTGAAAGAAAGGCAGGAAACCCAGGTAAACGCTATCGCGGTCCATATTCATGCTCTGTGAGCCCATGGTGCCTGACCACAGGGCATTGGCATGAGTGTGCACTACCGCCTTCGGGAGTGATGTCGTGCCAGAGGTAAACATAATCCCCGCTGGCAGCATGGGCTCGGCTGGACGCTCGGGCACGGTACTGGCATCGCCATACAGGGTTTCGAATAGCTGTTCGTCGTGCTGCTGATCCGCCTCTGCGGCTTCGCCGGAGTTGTCTTCAGTGACAACCAGCCACTGGATATTTTTGGCGTTGTTCTTAATTTCCTGCACGAACTTGGGCTGGGTGATTACCCCCACTGCCTCAGTGTGCGCAGCAAAGTACTCAATTTCGCCACCCACACAGCGGGTGTTGGTGGTGACACCCACCGCACCTAATTTGGCGCAGGCATACCATGCCAGTACCATCTCAGGGCAGTTCTCGGCGTGAATCATAACCTTGTCGTGCTTGCGCACGCCCTTCGCATAGAGACCCGCAGCGATTTTGCTGGTCTCTTCGTCAAAGGCCTTGTAGCTCCAGCTGCGCTCTTCGCCCGAACGCGGCTCCCAAATCATAAAGGGGTGATCAGGCCGCACTTCGGCCCAGTGCCGCAGGCGCTGCGGAATATCCTGGTCGGCAAAATCAAACTGCGCGGCGGCGGCCGCCACGTTCAGGTCAACACTCATAGCCACTCCTTTATCATCGTTAGGCATTCGATTGGCGTACAACTGAGCCCGATGTTACCGAGCTGCCAAGCCCTTCTCTATGACAAAAACACTCACTCCACTGACATTTTGAACAGCCGCTGCCAGCGAACTGCCGCCGCCGATTTTCCCGGCGTTCTCTGTTAAAATACCGCTTTTGATTTTAGAGCCCGAATTATGAGCCTCAGCCCTACCCTGGACCTTGCCATCGACCTTATCCAGCGCCCCTCGGTTACCCCTGAGGACGAGGGCTGCCAAGCGCTAATGATGGCGCGCCTTGCCGCCATTGGCTTTCATTGCGAGCCGCTGCGATTTGGCGAGGTTGACAACTTTTGGGCGGTGCGCGGCGACGAAGGCCCACTGCTGTGCTTTGCCGGCCATACCGATGTGGTGCCAACCGGCCCCGAGAGCGACTGGCAAACGCCCCCCTTTGAGCCAGATATCAGCGGCGGTATGCTGCGCGGCCGTGGTGCCGCCGATATGAAAGGCAGCTTGGCGGCCATGGTCACTGCCTGCGAACGCTTTGTGAGTGAACACCCCGACCATCGCGGCCGCATTGCCTTTTTGATCACCAGCGACGAAGAGGGGCCGGCAAAAAACGGCACTGTCAAAGTGGTAGAGTGGCTGGAGTCTCAGGGCGAAAAAATTGACTGGTGTGTCGTCGGCGAGCCCTCGTCGACCGACGCGGTGGGCGATGTGATCAAAAACGGCCGTCGCGGCTCCCTTGGCGCCGTGCTGAAAGTCAGGGGTATTCAGGGCCATGTGGCCTACCCCCATCTGGCGAAAAACCCCATCCACCTTGCGGCGCCGGCACTTGCCGAACTGGCTGCTGAGCAGTGGGATGAGGGCAACGACTTCTTTCCCGCCACGTCTTTTCAAATTTCAAACATCAACGGCGGCACCGGCGCAACCAATGTGATTCCCGGCGAGCTTGAGGTGGTTTTCAACTTTCGTTTTTCTACCGAGTTAACGGCGGACATACTCCAGCAGCGCACTGAGGCCATCCTGGATAAACACAGCTTAGACTACGCACTGGAGTGGAACTTGAGCGGTCAGCCCTTCTTAACGTCGGAAGGCCCACTCGTGGAAGCGGCGCAAAACGCGATACGCCGCGTCACCGGGCGCGACACGGTATTGTCGACCGCCGGTGGCACCTCAGACGGGCGCTTTATTGCCCCGACCGGGGCACAAGTTGTGGAACTCGGCCCCGTTAACGCGACGATTCACAAGGTGGATGAATGCGTGAATGCTGAAGACCTTAACCAGCTCAGCGCCATGTACCAGGCAATGATGGACGACCTGCTGGCGCGTTAATTATTGCCAAAGGCCTTTATTGGGTACACATCAAAGCGCACGGCCTTGCCGGTCACGGCAAATTGCGGCCTGCCCTTGGCCTCCAGGGCGCTGAGCGCCGGGCCATCGATAATCGGCGCTTTTGGCGGGCGCTTTACCACCACGCGGTGGCGGGCAACCGCCAGCGCCGCGGCGAGCAAAGCGCCGTCATCGTCGTCTTTGCCAACTAAGTGATGGAACAGGCGCATTTCTTTTTTCACCAGCGCAGACTTGCCCGAGTCGGGAAACATCGGATCCACATACACTACATCCGGGGCCTGTTCAGCATCGCCAAGATAGCGGCCCAATCGCTCGATGGCACTGCCTTCATGCAACGTCATACGCTGTACAAAGCCCGCCACGTCAGGGTCTTGTGCCGCCCGTTTGAGCCCATCGGTAAGCAGCGCGGCTACCACAGGATGGCGCTCGCACATCTCGACCGACGCGCCGTACGTTGCCAGTAGGAAGCTATCGCGCCCTAGCCCCGCCGTCGCATCGAGCACCCGCAAGCCTTCGCGGCGGCCGCCGATCGCTTTTAATAACAGCTCTTTGCCACGGTGACGCTTTCGCCACTGCTGAGCAAAATCGACATACACCGGGTGTTCACGAGCACTGGGCGCCAGGCCCAGACTCAAACAGCCCTGGTAGTCATAGAGGTATTGCTGATCAGCATCTGCCGAGAATTGTGTGGTGCATTCTAATGACAAGGCACGCGCCAAGGCATCTAGTTGCGGGTTACCGTGGCTAACCACCTGCGGGGGACGCACGACGGTAGACGCCCCCGTCGCCACTTTTTTGCTCGTCATTGTTATGGAATCTGCCACTCTGGTCCGCGCTTATCTGAGCGGCGATTGTACCGTGGCTCCCGGCCCTGCGCCTAGCGCGCCACCTCCGGCATTAACGAATAGTCCAGCCACCGTCGATGACCATTTCCTGGCCGGTCATATTTCGCGCCGCATCACTGAGCAAGAAATTCATCGCGCCGCACAGCTCATCCATGTCGATGAAGCTCTTTTTGGGCATCGGCTCGAGCATAATTTTATTGATCACCTCATCCTCGGAAATACCGTGCGCCAGCGCCTGACTGCTGATTTGCTTTTGCACCAGCGCCGTCTTTACGTAGGACGGGCACAGGGTGTTAATGGTGATATCACAATCTGCGGTTTCCAGCGCGACGGTTTTGGAAAAGCCCAACAAACCGTGCTTAGCCGCCACGTACGCGCTCTTATGGGGCGACGCCACCAGCGAGTGGATGGAGCCCACATTGACGATACGGCCAAAGTTTCGCGCTCGCATACTCGGCAATACGGCGCGACTCAGCAGGGCTGGGCCAACCAATAAAATCTCTGTTAACAATTTCCAGCGGTCGACGGGAAAGTCCTCCAAGGAGGCTACGTGTTGAATGCCCGCATTATTAATGAGTACATCGACGCCGCCCCATTCGTTCTCCAAACGCGATACCGCACCGCTGATGTGCTCTTGGTTGGTAACATCCAGTGGCAGGGCCAATACCTCAGCCGCCGCTCCGTTCAGTGACTGGGCAGCGCTCGTTACCGCTTGTTCGTCAGCGTCAGTGAGGCAAACTCGAAAACCCTGTTTCGATAAATCAGCCGCAAGGGCCAGCCCAATGCCGCTGGCCGCTCCGGTAACTAACGCTGTTTTGTGTCGCATGCTTGCCTCATATATTTGAGTTATTGGGGAGTTCGCTCTTCACCACATACCGCGCGAAAGCCCGCGGCCATAAAGGGAATCATTCGGTCATAGGCGGCATCAAAATCCGACGACAGACACTTGCCACCCGACAAGCGGTCGATACGACCGGTCTGCGCTAAGGTTAGCGCCAGGGCACCCGATACATAGTGATAACACCAGTGCAGGTCTTCATCCCGCGCCGTTGGGAAAATCTGCCGCAGCGCGGCAATGAAATCGCCCACGTGTTTGTCAAAGGTGTTTTCCATCATTTCCCGGCTCCACACCGGCGATGTCATTACATAGGCGAGCAGCGCCATGTAGTTTTTCCAGCCTGGATCACCGCTCTCCTGAGCCAGCTTTAGCGGCAACAAAAATGCCTCGATTACCTGCTCTAAGCGCTGCGGTTCTCCATCGGTAAACTGCTCCTGCAGTACCTGGCGGCGGGTGCTTCCGAGGTGTTCTGCACGGCGATTAAACACCGCGTAGAAAACATCTAACTTCTTGCCGAAGTGGTAATTGGCCAATGCAACATCCACCTTTGCCCCAGTGGAAATTTGCCGCATGGTGACGCCGTCATAGCCGTGACGGGCAAAGAGCTCCTCTGCCACGTCCAGTATTCGCTCGCTCTTCACCGCATTTGTTTTTCTTGTCATTGTGCCACCCAGTTTTTCTAACACTGCAAATTGCCCGCTGCAGTGTTCGCGTTTGCTTGTGATGTAGACAGTGTTTTGCCACCGCTTGTATATTCAACACTTGTTGAATATAGTGGCTCACCAATAAATAAAATACAAGGCGGATGGTACATGATATCGACAGAGGTCTTTAAATATGTGCTGACTGGTGGCTATGTTGCACTGGTCTACTGGCTCTCCTGGATAGGCATGCGCCGCACGCAGGACATTAGCGGCTTTGCCATCGGCAACAAAGATATGAGCCCCTATATCATCGGCATTACGCTGGCAGCCTCGATCGCCTCCACGGCGACCTTTGTCATCAACCCCGGCTTTGTTTATGTGCACGGCGTTTCTGCCTATATGCACTACGCCGTCGCGGGGTCGGCCGGCATTCTTAGCGCGTTCTTAGTCTTGTCACGCGGCTTCTTGCGTCTCGGCGAAGAGAAGCAGGCATTGACCCTTCCAGACTGGATATACCACCGCTACCAACACCGCGGCTTCAGCCTGGTTTTCGCCTTTATTAATTTATTATCGGTGAGCTTCGTAGTGCTTATTCTGGTCGGTTGCAGTCTGTTGATGACGGGCATCTTCCCTATCGAGCAAAAACCAGCGTTGGTCATTGTGTTGTTGTTTGTATTCTCTTATGTGCTGATGGGCGGCACCTATGCCCACGCCTACACCAACACCTTGCAAGGCATAATGATGATCGTGGTCACCCTGCTGCTATTCGCCCAGGGCGCGGACTATTTCAACGGCGATTTTCTATCCTCGCTGCGCGATATTGGCGAAGGCTACGCCGCGGTAGTGAACACCGACAGCAACCTTTACTATGATTTTTTCTCGGTTTTTGGCGCGGGTTTTATCATCACCTTTGCACTGATGTTACAGCCGCATATTCTCACTAAAGTACTGTATTTACGCAGCGAAGCGGACATCGGCAAATTCATTGGCACCACAGTTGTGGTCGGCACGCTGTTCACGCTTATTCTGATGGTCGGCCTTTACGCGCGACTCGACGGCTTGGAAATCAGCGCACAAGACACCGTCGTTCGCGAATACCTGTTGCATCAATTTAGTGGCAGTGTGGTCGGCGAGCTGACATTGACGTTTATTTTTATCACCCTGCTCGCTGCGGGGATGAGCACCCTCGACGGCATTCTTGTCTCGCTCTCTGCGATGGTGGTGAATGATATTGTCTCCCCGCTGAGCAAAAACCGCAGCAAGGGCCTGGCCTGGTCCCGCTGGACCCTGATTATGGTGGGAATCATTGGCTTAACCCTCGCCTGGAACCCACCTCCCTTAATCGGTTTATTCGCCCAGAAAGGTGTTTATGGTTTAGCGGCAGCGTCACTCGTGCCGATGCTATTTGGCGTGTTGTTTCGCGGCAGTTTACCGCTACCGTTGATTGCCAGCGCGTCGATCAGCGCGCTGCTTATCCACTTTTACCTCAACCTCTTTGGTGGCATTGCCAACCCCGCCGTGTCGGCGAGCTATGCCATTTTAACATCCATCGCCTACGTGCTACTCGGCCTGGCTTACTTACGTATTCGCAACGCGAAAAACTAACTGGCCTCGCACAGCGCGGCATACATAAGGAGAAAATTCATTTGACTTTTCAACAATCGTTGAATAACGTCGAAACTGAATTCAACAAACGTTGAACAACAACCTATACAAATCAGTCGGAGCCAAGAAAGCGACTACCCTAAAATATTCAAGCCACAGGTGTTTCTATGATAAGTATAAAAAGTGACAAAAAACCCCTCGCCGCCCTCATCGCCTTGTGCAGTGTCGCCGGCATTCATCAATCGGCGCTGGCCCAGCAGGCCGTCGCCCTGGAAGAAGTACTGGTTACCGCGCAAAAGCGTGAACAGAACCTCCAAGAGGTACCGGTATCGATTACCTCGCTCAATGCACTGGAGCTGGAAAACAAGGGAATTACTTCAGTTACCGAACTGGAGAAAAATGTCCCCAACACGCAAATGCGCGCCAGCCGCGCCACCAACTCCACACTCACTGCGTATATTCGCGGCGTGGGCCAACAGGATCCGCTGTGGGGGTTTGAACCCGGTGTCGGCGTGTATGTCGACGATGTTTACTACGCTCGCCCACAGGCAGCCGTGCTAGATGTCTTCGACGTTGAACGCATAGAAGTGCTGCGCGGCCCACAAGGTACCCTGTATGGCAAAAACACCGTAGGCGGCGCGATCAAGTACATCACTCGCAGAATGACGGGCGATGCCGAAGCGAAGATCACCACTGCCGTTGGCGCCTACAACCAACGCGACATGATGCTGTCTGCACAGCTGCCAATTCTCGACGAACAGCTCTATGTCGGTGCGGCTATTGCGAAACTCACTCGCGACGGTTTTGGCGATGTTGATACCGGCTATGACATCAACACCGGCACCTATAGCAGCAGCCAGGAAAACTACAACAAGGATGTGCTTGTCGCACGCCTGAGCGCGGAATACACCCCAAGTGACCGGCTGTTTATTCGCGTCGCCGGCGATCGCACCGATGACAACAGCAACCAGCGCTGCGGCTCACAGTCCAGCCCCACAGCCCTGACACACCCCGCCAACGGCCAGCCGTTTGAACGCTCAAGCAACCCCTACGACGGCGCCTGCGGCACCACTCATAAATCCAATGTGGAGAACAGCGGCTTCTCCTTAACCGCCGATTACGACTTGTCTGACAATGTGGTGGTGAAGTACATCTACGCCAACCGCGAGGGTGAAACCCAGCAGTTCATCGACTTTGACGGAACCCCGCTGGACGCCTTCGACGTACCCGCCAAGTACAGCGATGAGCAGGAGTCCCACGAGCTGCAATTTAACTACGGCAGCGGCCGCCTGGCCTTTGTCGGTGGCCTCTATTATTTCACCGGCAACTCAGCCGGTGCCTTCGACGTGGTACTCAACGGACTCGGCGGCACCCCATACATGGATGGCGACCACTACGATCTGGCGATCGGCGGTGATGTGGATACCACCAGCACCTCGATCTACGCCAATGTGAACTATGACCTCAGCGACAGCCTGACCCTAACGGCCGGCATGCGCTGGACCAATGACGAAAAGAACTCAAACATTCAGCGCCTGGCGTATAACACCACTAACTCCTTCCCCTATAGCACGCAGCAGGGCTCCGGCTTTACCCACGGTGACCCGGCCAACGATACCCTGCTGGCAACCTTTACCGACATCAGCGATAAAGACGCCGACAAAGACTGGAATGAGATTAGCCCCAGTATCAAGCTCGACTGGCAGATGAACGATGCCGTGATGTTCTATGTGAGCTATGCCGAAGGCTTTAAATCCGGCGGCTTTGATATGCGCGGCGACGCCAGCAAAAACCCGGATATCGCCAAAGGCTACGATCCGGAAACCGTTGAGACCTGGGAACTCGGTGTTAAATCACAGCTTTGGAACGACCGCATTCGCCTTAACGCCACCGTTTTCGATATGGCCTATGACGACATGCAACTCACGGTGCAGACAGCCCAACCCGCGCCGGTATTCTTCTCTTCTGACGTTGTGAACGCGGGTACCGCCGAGATACGCGGCGCGGAACTGGAGTCACTGCTGCAAATCACCGATGGTCTGAGCAGCTCTCTCGCACTGGGATACATGAATGCCGAGCTCACCGAGGTGCAGTCGGGCGGACAGGATGTTTCCGACAGCTGGGAAATGCTCAATGCACCCAACTGGACGGGCCAGTTTGCGCTAAATTATGAGAAAGACCTTGGCAACGCCGGTCGTATCGCCTTGAACAGCGCCCTGTCTTACCGCGATGCATCGCGCAACTTCAACAACGTTGAGTGCAGCTGCGACCAGGACGAGTCCTATACCCTGCTCGACGCCAGTGCCAACTGGTACTCCGCCGACGAGCATTGGACGGTGAGTGTGTTTGTGAAAAACATCGAAGACAAGGAATACAAAACCGGTGGCTACAACCTCGCCTCAGGCGAGCTGGCATTCTACGGCGCGCCGCGCACCTGGACTGCCAGCGTCAGCTACGCCTTCTAATACGCGCCCCGTTGCCCGGAGCCAGGCACGTTGGCTGCCTCCGGGCCTTTTTACTCTATGAGCTAGCAATTATGTCTAAAAACTATAACGACTATTGGTATACCAGTAGCGACGGACTGAAACTGTACGCAAGGGAATATGGCGATGAAAACGCAGACAGTATCATTTGTATTCCGGGACTAACGCGAAGCTCAGCAGACTTTGCCCTGCTGTGCGAGGAGCTCTCGTCACACTATCACCTGCTCGCCGTTGACCTGCGCGGCCGCGGCCGCTCTGACTACGACGGCAACCCAGACAACTACCAACCCGCTACCTATGCCGCCGATGTACTGGCGCTGATGGACGCCAAGCAATTGGACAGGGTGAAGCTGATCGGCACATCGCTGGGCGGGCTAACCTCGATGATATTGTGCGCAACATCGGGCGCGCGCATCCATGGCGCGGTGATCAACGACATCGGCCCCGAAGCCAACCCCGAAGGCATTGCGCGTATTAAGGCCTATGTCTGTGCAAGTCCACCACCGATCACCACCTGGCAGGAGGCTGTGCAGCGTACCCGCGATACGCAACAGCGTGAGTACCCGCTATTTAATGATGAGGACTGGCAAACCTTTACCCGCAACCTTTACGTGGAAAACAGCGACGGCCAGCCGGTATTGAACTACGACCCCAACATCGCCGTCCCCCTGCAAGCGGACAGCGACGGCATCCCCCCGGACCTGTGGCCCCTGTTTGAGGCCGCCGCCGCTACACCAATGTTACTGTTGCGCGGCGAGTTGTCAGACTTGCTCAGCCGCCACTGCGTGGCGCGCATGCAGGCCATCAAACCTGACCTCAACGTACTGGAGATCGCCGATACGGGGCATGCCCCCCTGCTCACTGAACCCACTGCGCAAGCAGCTATTACCGCATTTCTGGCGTCGCACAGCCGCTAAGCAGACAGGTATTCTCGGAGGAAAGGGCGTATAGTGCCCTCCCCCTTACCGTACTGACAGGCCAAGTATGAAACTATTGGTTCGCAACCTCAGCCGCGCCGTTACCGACGAAGCACTGCGTCTGCAATTTGAAGCCTACGGCGCTGTACAGTCGTGCACCGTGGTAAAAGATGCCAATACACAAGCCTCGAAGGGCTTTGCATTTGTGGAAATGCCAAAAGCGGGGGAAGCAAAAGTCGCGATGAAAGCGCTCAACGGCACAGAGATAGACGGCGCGACCATTCGCGTTAAAAAAGCCGAGCCCAAAACCGCTTCCGAAAGCCCCGCCCCCGGCGACTCACCGTGGAAGACCCGCGGCGACACGTCGTCATAAACGGGGTTTTCCCGTCTCTGTTAACGATTTGCAGGCCAGGGTATTTCATCAGGTAAATCCGACAAAGCTTGCGCCTCAGAGGCGCAATTGCCAGGGCTTGTCACCCCGGCTGATCGCAAGGTAGACAATTCCACACGTGCAGCCTGCATTGCCTGCGTAAATTCAGCGTTATTGTGGAGGGCGGCGACGGCTGCTGCACCGACAGCCCGCCCCTCCAGGACATCGCTTTGCCAATGCACATTGCACACCACCCGGCTCTGGCCAAAGGCGCGCCCTCTGGCCAAAATCGCGTCCTGCCGCTCGGGCGCTAGCTCCGCGAGAATCAGTGCCCAGGCCCAGCCCAGCGCCGCGTGTCCCGAGGGAAATGAGCCATCCTTCCTCAGGTAATTCTCTTGTTCAGGGGTACAGCTGGCCTGGCCATTCACCATAAAGGGGCGCTGGCGCTGATAGTGATTCTTCGCTGCGTAGGTCGCAAAGCCCGCATCGGTCAGGCTGCGGCGAAGCAAGCGGTAAAGCTGAGGGGTTTGTTCGGTGTTGATGGGTAAATCCAAGGCGCAGGAAAAGACGTCTGCGGCGGCGGGAAAGCGCAACTCTGCGTCGCGGCGCGCCTGTTGCCAGCGCGGTGATTCGCGCAGCGTCAACACCTGTTCATTGATCGCCCGATCCAGGGCTTCTGCTGCGCTGCCCTGGGTGGGCGGCGGCGACACCAAGGCCAGACTATTCGGCACCGCCTGCGGCGATAAATAGCCCTGCAAAATCCCGGGCCGAAGCTCTGCTACGGGCGCCAGCGAAGGCGCTGTGGTGGCCGGTGAGCAGGCGGCAAAAAAAGGCAGTACAAACACCAGCGCGGCAGCGCGGCGGAGGCAGCTAAATCGCTTCATGGGCAGTTCCTGTTGTTATTATTGGCAGTAGGGGCAGGCCCCACCACCAACGCTACGCCATCATGCCCAATCGCGCCATTGCCATTTTGTCATTCAGCCGCTGAGCGCTCCAACATATCAGTGATTCGCCGCAAGGCTGGCAACAGCATTTTTTGCAATAATTCGGCGTCATCGCGCGGCTGCAACGCCTGCGCGAAGCAGTCCAGCCATTGCTGACTGTGTCTAGGAGCCAGCCCCAGGCCCCGGTGCGCCGCGGTAATGCACATACTGCCGTTACGCTCGGCATACACGGGGGGCCCGCCCATCCAGCTGATCAGATACAGACTCAGCTGCTCACTTACCGGACCGAGGTCCGGCGTGTGCATGGCGCGAATTTCTTCATAGGCTGGCTCACTGTCCATCAAGCGATAGAACTCGGCAACAACATCGCGAATACCTCGTTCACCCAAAATCTCGTATGGCGTTTGCATCGCAGCCTCACTCAAAGGAAGAAGTCCGTATTCGGCTGTCCCAGCATTGTAGCACCCAAATTGCGGCCAAACTTGAAGGGGTTATTCGCAACGTGTTGGCGGCCAGCATTAATATCCAACCACGCACGATTGAGCGGATGACCGCAAAAGATTCCCTGTGCGCCACAGGCGATGAAAAGCTCATTCACGGCATCGGCGCACTTGCGGGAGATACTGGCAGCGTGGAAACGGCGCTGAATGCGCTGCTCAATGGCGGGTGTGTCACCGGCCTCGGCGGTATTCACAAAATACGCCAGATCATCTTTGAGCATTACCCGGCACTCGGTAATTGCCGACACGGCATTGGCCAGAGCCATTTGCACATTGGGGTCTTTGGCCGCACGTGCACCATCGTTCAAACCAACGCGATTGCGATTCACCTCAACGTAGCTGTCTACCACACCCTGCAAGGCGCCAATGGAGGAGCAGGCAACCGCGCGAGTGAAAATCTGTCCAAACGGCAGGCGGAAAATGGCATTAGCATTTTCCTTACAACCTGGGTTATCGCCGCTAAAACCGTCCGCACTGCGGTGGGTGCGGTACTCGGGTACAAACACCGGTTCTTTGATCACGATGTCGTTCGAGCCCGTTCCCTGAAGGCCGCTCACACCCCAGTTATCGACGATGTCATAGTCGCCCAGCGGCACCAAAAAGGTCCGGTAGTCCGGGGCTTCGTCGGCCACTGGTGGCACCATGCCCCCCAAAAATGCCCATTTACAGTGTTTGGAACCCGAGGAAAAACCCCAGTGTCCAGACAGCATATACCCCCCTTCGACACGTTTTACCTTACCCACTGGCATGTATGAGGACGAGATCAACGTGGAGTCGTCGTCGCCCCACACATCTTGCTGTGCGCGGTCGTCAAACATACCCAGCTGCCAATTGTGGATAGCGACTACGCCCAGTACCCACGCGGTCGACATACAGCCCTCGGCAAGGGTTTGCTGCACATCAAAAAATTGCTGGGGAGGAAGCTCATAGCCGCCGTAGCGGGCTGGCTGCATAATCTTGAAAAATCCGCTGCGCTGCATCTCGGCAATGGTGGCATCCGGCAGGCGACCCAGTGACGCTGCCTCGCCTTGACGCTCAAGCAGGGCGGGAACCATGGCGCGGGCGTCGAGCAACAGCTGTTTACTACGGTTAAAATCACTCATTATTTTCTACCTCAATTCTTGCTAGTTGTCGGCGTGCTGCCAGTGATGGCCCCACTGTGAGGGGCGCGTACTAAAGGTGGGACGGTAGTGTTGCCAATCCAGCTGCAATCCGCCGCAGCCAAACTCAATCGCAAAACCGCCTGGGCTATTTACATACACCGATACCATCTGGTCATTGCAGTGTTTGCCCAGCGACGCGGCCACACCAACGTTGTGGCTGCGGCAACGGTCCATGAACAGTCCCAGTTGATCGAGGTCTGGCACCTCAAACATCAGGTGCACACAGCCACTCGCCGCCGGATTCGGGTCTTGATAAATGGCCAGGCTGTGGTGCCGGGGGTTATCGACATGAAGAAAGCGCAGGCCCTGCTCGCCCAGCTGCATGGAGTCGGTAAACTCAAAACCCAGCAGCCTGTGATAAAAATCGATACAGGCGTCGAACTCTCGGGTCGGCAACACATAGTGCCCCAGCCCCATGTCACCGTTGAAACCGGTTTCAAACGCTGGCACACCGACATCGCTTTGCAGGGCTAAACAGTCCAGCGCGCAGCTTTTCACCAGTTCAACTCGCTGACCGCTAGGGTCGTTAAGGGCCAGTCCGTCACGTATTTTGCGCTGCGCGCATGCGGTATCGCTCAGGCGGCTGACGTGTACGCCCTGCTCGGCCAAACGCGTACTCAGCGCTTCCAAATCCTCATAGGCGGCAAGCTCCCAGCCCGCTGTATGAAAGCGCTCACGCTCGCCGTGCACGACAGCGACTCGCCAGCAGTAAGCGTCCATTTTATAGAGGTCCCAGTCCGCCGAGCGGCCCGCCGCCTGCAGGCCAACAACCTGCGTGAGAAAGTGCGCCCACTGGGCGGTGTCACGGGTCTCGATCAGCACATAACCAAGAGCGTTAATGCGTGTCAGTGACATTACTCTGACTCCGCCTGAGCGTGGGGGTACTTGATACGCGTTTCGTGCTCTTTCAGCGCGGTGATGTTATCCGGGATGTCCGCAACATCCATGTAGAACTGACTGTACCACTTGCGCAGCATATTAATCGGGCCGTCGCCGTCGCACATTAGTGGGTTATCAATGCGAACTTTGTTGTTCCAAATTTCGACGTCCTGCACGAAGGAGTCGACTGACATCTGCGTGTACGCTTGCACTAAGGCGGCGTTTCCCTCTTCGCTCAGGCTGGGGTCTTTTTTAACCATGACGCCTAAGCGAATGATGAACTCTTCCATGTTTACCGGCACGTGGCTCACCAGCAGGTGGGTCATCACTTCTCGCCCGTCCATCGAACCGACCATGGTAGTGGTCATATACGCGGGCCCTTCGTAGGTTGCAACGGAGGTAAAGCCCTGGCCCTCGTCGGCCAGAATATCGTGGCCACCAGACATCACCTGAGTGTAGGTGTGCCCGTCTTGAATGTTTTTGAAGGTCTGCACTTGGGAGTAGTGAACAGGGCCGAAGTGCGCCATATCGGCCATGTTATCGACCAGCTCACGACAGTTGGAGTGAATGGTAAATTCGGCAATATTCCAGTCGGACCACTCCCCAGAAAAATAATCACTGTTGCGGCGTGGACGCTGCTCGGGAATGGGTGGGTGACCCTCCGGGTCGTGCCAGACAAAGGCGAGGCCGTTTTCTTCCATAACCGGCATCGAGGGAATCACTGCTTTCGGGGGAATGCGGTCGGCATAGGGGATATCGTCACACACCCCATCGCCACCCCAGCTCCACTCATGGAAGGGGCAGCGCAGCGAGTTTCCGCACACTTTGCCACGGCTCAGGTCCGCCCCCATATGTGGGCAATACGAGCCGACCACAAATAGCTCGCCGCTCTCCTCTCCGCGAAACGCCACCCATTTACTGCCAAAATAATTTAATGCCGCAGGCTCGCAGCCAAAACTGCTGGCTTTGCCCAGACAATGCCAGCCCCTCGCGTAGCGCTCTGGCAGGGGCTTGGTTTCGATAATGTAGGGTTCGCGCAGGGGCTTGTTCATGGCGGCTGTCCTCGGTGTTCGATGCTGTCACCACTTGTGACAGCTCATGGCACACAGAGTAAGGGGCGCCCCGCTCCTGGAATTTGATATAGATCAACTGCGCTCAGCTGCCCATCCGAATGGACGACCTCCAAAAAGACGAGTCGAACACCCGCCTATTCTGGGGCGATCAGGCTGATCGCGCCGCGAATGTCTCCCACGGCATAGCCCGTCGCACGGTCTTGGGGGTAGCGCTGCGACAAGGCTTTTACTACCGGCGGTGTCAAATTACTGCCGTGGCAATTCAGGCACAAACCTTCAACGCCTTGCGCCTTCATAAAGCGATAGCGGCCATCCTGCCATTGGCCATCGTTTAGCGCCGCGACCGCCTCTCCCTCAGCCTTACGCCGCTCAAAATCTTCGAGCACGCCGCGTTCATAGACGTCGGGCACCGCATTGGGGTTGCGCGCTTTGAGACTGACTCGCTTAACTGTCCACCCCGTGTCCTGGCTAATCTGCGCGGCAATGGCCGGCGCGATATCCGCACACACGTTGATGGCATGGGCAAAGCCTCCCGACTTCACTGCTGCCTGCAACTGCGGCTTCAAGGTGGCACCAAAGCGTTTCACGATAGGCAGGGCCTGCGCTTGCATTTCAGCAGCATTGGGCCGGGGCTCGGCGATGGCCGATACGGCGAGAGAGCCAGCGAGTAAGGCGATGAGGGGTGTGTTAACAGACATAGACGCGCTCCGAGTTGACATGCCCCACCATTATCGCTGCTTAGGCGAGCAAGTGGGCGGGACATATCGTCGCAGTGGCGCCGGAGCAGGTGCTACCAGTTAAAGCGCAGCGATCCGTATACCTGGCGCCCAGGGTTTTGCTGAGCGTAGTAGGTTCCCGGGAACAGCACCGAGTCTATCACCTGATTCTGAGTGCGCTCATCGCTGGCATTCTTCACACCAACGGTGGCACTCCACCACTCATCTGCGCTGGCAAGCGACAGGCGCAAATTAAGCTTGGTATTAGCAGGTACCCGGGTGTTGTCATCGAGGTCGACATCGGTGTATTGCTCACCTTGATGGATGATATCCGCCGCGATATTCACACTGAAGGCATCACCCAGCGTAAAGTGCAGGCTGGGGCTAAGTGTCGCGCTCACTTCGGGGGCAAAGGCGATGCGCTCGCCACTGAGGTCCTGGCGCTGATCAATGCCATCCGTGACCGGCGCAGGTGCTCCTTGATACTCGTCGTAGCGCGCATCAAGTAAGCCCAACGACCCCGACATTGATAGCGGCTCCCAAGGCGTGAGCCACTGCCAATCCACCTCCAGGCCCTGCGAGGTTGCCGTAGCGGCATTGCTAACGTCGAAGAACACACCATTAAATGCCAGGACCTGTAGGTCTTCAAACTCAGTGCGGTACAGGGTGGCATTCACGCTGAGGCTGCGATCAAAGAAGCGCCCCTTGATTCCCAGCTCCGCCGTGGTTGCATTTTCGTCATCGAATTCGATGTCTTCACCGGTGAAAGAAATAGCGTTAAAACCGCCACTTTTAAAACCGCGACTCACGGTTGCAAAGACATTGGTTTCTTCACTCAGGTAGTACATAACCGAGAGTTTGGGCGACACGTCGCGTTCGTTCCGCTCTAGCCCACGCTTGTTGTAGTCCTGGGTATCCAATAACAGCGGCGTGACACAGGTCAACGCGGGCAGCATAGTGGTACTGCTGCAAGCCGACTCTCCCAGGGTGTCAATGCGCTTGTCTTCACGGTTAAAACGCAGCCCCGGTGTCACCACCCAGTTATCGCCTAGGCTCAAGCTGAATTGCCCAAACAGTGCCAGCGACTCGGTGTTTTGCAAGTAGTGAAAACGGAAATGATCATCGGTGGTTGTTTGCGCGAGCAACTGCAACCCGGGCAGCAAGATCGCATCACTGCCTGCCATTTGCTGGGCGTCGTTGGTTCCCAGCCAGCTTCCTATATCATCCCCTAATTGAAGCTTGGCATTAAGTTCGTAGTCCGACTCGAAGTAGAACAACCCGGCGACAAACTGCAAGTCATTACCCAAGCCAAACAAGCTTTCGGCATTACCCGTAAAGCGCCATTCCAAGGTGTCCTGGCGGTAGTCCTCGCGGTTAAACAAGGTGAGCAGATCTGCCGGTGAAACGTCCATATCCTGGTCTTGCTCAACAAAAAAGTCGCTGCGCCCCAACACGGCAACCATATTCAAGTCGCGCAATGCGCCAACTTCGCCAAAGCTGTATGACAACTTGGCGCTGTATGTTGTTGACCCTTTCTCCAGCTCGCCGTCTCGGTTCATGCTAGTGGTGAAGTCTTCCGGGTCATCTTCAATATTGGCATCAAAGTCGGCCAGATAGTCGCGCGTATCCGCATCCAGCGCTTTTAGCTGCTTAGGCCAATAGGCCATTTCGGTTTGTGACTCCAGCGCAATGAGCTCGATCTCCATCGCGTCGCTGGGAACAAATAGCAGTTTCAAGCGCTGGGCATCCTGCTCTGAGGCCTCTTGGTCGCGCCCGCTAAACTGATTATGCAATTGGCCGTCGCGCTGGGTATCCATCGCGGCAAAACGAAGGCCGAACCAATCGTTGAGCATGCCCCCTGCACCCACCTCAACTCGCTGCTCACCAAACTCGCCTGCGCGCAGCTCGGCGTTGGCGCTGAATGCCTCGGTGACGGGACGGCTGAAAACGTTGAAAACACCAGACACGGTATTTTTGCCAAACAGCGTGCCCTGTGGGCCTCGCAATACTTCAACGCGGCCAACATCAAACATGCCTTCGGTAAAATAACCGGCCCGCCCCATAAACAGCTCGTCTTGAACCAGCCCCACGGAGCTTTCAAAACTCGGATTAAAGGTATTGGTGCCGAAACCGCGAATAAAAATCTGCGGAGAACCGGGGTCGTTGTCGTCCATGCGAACATTGGGAACAAACACCGACAGCTCCTGCAAATCGCCGATCGCGGCATCCTGCATAAACTCGCCGTCAACAGCGGTCACCGAAATAGGCACGTCCTGTAGACTCTGCTCGGTTTTTTGCGCGGTGATAATCACCTCTTCCAAGACCCGCGACTGAGCCTGCACGGCGCCAGCGGCGGCAATGCCAACCATACACAGCAGAGGGCGAATAAATGCGGATTTCATCAATAATTTCCTTATTTAGCAGCAGCTAGCAAAGCGGTTTAGCACGCCGTATTAGTTGCGCATTCGCGTACCAAAAACAGAGGCCAGGTGACCATTCAAAAAGCGCCCGTCGGGATCGAGTTCTTCACGCAGCGCCGTAAAGTCCTGCCACTGGGGATACAACTTGGAAAGCTGCGCCGCATTCAGACTATGCAGCTTCCCCCAGTGCGGGCGGCCTTCATACTTCCAAAATATGGGCTCAACCGCGGCGAAGAAATTGTGGTAGTCCAGCTCGTAAGACTGGTGCACAGAGATCGCACAGCCATCGCGACCGCTGAACATTGACAGCGGTATATCATCGGCTTTGATATAGCGGTACTCCAGCGGCAAAAAGCTGTTCAAGTTCTTCTTGCGCACCAGCGCCATGATTTCTCGCAAGCAATCCGGGCCGGCCTCGGCGGGCACGGTGTATTCCATTTCGTTAAACCGCTGATCTCGCACATTGGCAAACACCTTATATGACTGGTCGATCACGTCGGGAAAATCCATCTGCTTAGCCAGCGTATTCACCAGCGATGCCCGAGCGTTAGGAAAGCTCCCCGCGTATTTATGCACACTGCGCAACAAGCCCACTTTGTCGCCATCACCACCGCCCTCCTTGGGCAGCGTTTTCGGATCGTTAGTTTCGTTTAGTGTCACGCACAGCGAAACATCCGAATGCAGTATGGGAATAAATTCAAAGCGATCATTCTCTCTGCGCAAGCGGTCAACATCTTCGAGCAGTTCGTTGGTGTCCTGCACCCAGGTTTGCTCATGCACGCGGAACGGTTGCCGGTTTTTCATGCGAATGCGGGTAATTACCCCCAACGCCCCCAACGAAACGCGAGCGGCTGAGAAAATCTCGGGATTATTTTCCGCATCGCAATCGAGTACGTCACCACTGGCGGTAATCAAGCGCAGGCCGCTGACATACGCCGAATAAGAACCGTAGTCGATACCGGTCCCATGGGTAGATGTCGCAATGGCTCCCGCCAGCGTTTGGTAGTCAATATCCGCCATATTGACCAGCGCCTGCCCCGCCTCATGCAGCGGCTGCCCCATCTGCGACATGGGCGTTCCCGCCCAAAATTCTGCTTCGAGGGTGTCAGGGTTATGGCCGATCATGCCCGTCAATTGCGCCAGCGACACCAGCGTGCCATCGGTCGGAACCAGCGCAGAGAAGGAGTGCGAGGCCCCAACCGGCCGCACCACGCCACGGCTGTTTTCCAGCAAGTCGGCAATGGCCGCTTCACTGGTGGGCGCGACCCGTTGCGCGGGAATGCAGCGCTGGCCACCTGACCAGTTCGACCACGGAATCAGTCTTCGACGCCGCGCGGCGGCCGATACCGGGCTCCAACTTGTCACCGCACCCAGGGCAGCGGCCGTTGAGAGTTGCTTAAGAACGGTTCTGCGAGTAACAGCCACAACTATTCTCCCTGTACACCAGCCATCAGTTCGATCAGTGCGACAAAGTCATCCTCTGAGCACTGGGGACACATGCCCATCGGCGGCATGGAATTAAAACCATCTATGCTGTGATCCAACAGGGTGTCCATCCCCTTGGCCAATCGCGGCGCCCAGGCCTCAACATCGCCACTGATCGGCGCGCCGGTACCGGCAACACCGTGGCAATTCATGCATGAGCTTTCGTAGGTACGGCGCAACACCGGATCGTTAATTTGTAGCGCTGCAATCGGTGCGGCTGCCTCGGCGGCACTGTCACCCGTTTCTGAACTGCAGGCAACCAGGCCGGAAAAACCGGCAAGCAGCACTAATGCGATACGTTTTTTCATTGTTTTTTCCTCTTAGTCCGCTGGGGCGCTCGCCAGCGCGTCATACGTTTTGCGACATTACCGGCCACTGGTCGATGATTTTGCCACCGCGCAGTACCAGTAGATCGCCAAATTCAAGTAGCACACTCTCGCTAATCATCGGCCTTAAGAACACGTGGTCATCCACCCGCAAATTGGTTGCCGGGGAGCCATTGACGATCTCTTGGTTGGCGCTGTGGCCAAAGTTAGCGTTGAACTGCAGCCCCTGCGGCGCTTCGTAGTCTGCGCGCCAATAGCCGCCGTAAACGAAATAGGTCTGGCGCTGATTGACATCCCACCACGAGAAAATAGCCGATTTATCGTCCAGTGCAGGCAGGCGAATTGGCCCCTCTGCCTTGAGCACCGGCGTGGCAATAAACGCCGCGGGGCGATGCCCTTCCAGGGTGGCAAGATCGTAGTGGCTGGGCTTGAGCAGCGCCGTTCCCACACTCACTTCGGTACTCAATGATTCTCGCTCGTGCAGGCGATAACTCGGACTGCCGCCAGTGTTTAAAGTAAGACTGCCCTGCCACATCGCCGGGTAGCGTTGCCTGGCGAGGTCTACATAGTGTTGATAGCCTGCCATGGCTTTATCGAGCAGCTCCTCGGGGCTGCCCAAAATACCCGGCACCCCCGCGCCAACATGGGCGTCGTAACCCATAAAGCCGCTAAAGGTCAGTTGCTGAGGGTGAGCGTGGATCAGGTCGAGAATAGCGATCAGCGCCTCATCGCTATCAACTCCACCGCGGTGAAGGCCAACATCGATTTCAACGTTTACCAACATGGAGGTGCCCAAACGGTTTGCCAACTCCAGGTATTGTTGCAAACGCTGTGGGGTATCTATTAACCACTGCAGCTGGCGAGAGGGGTCAAAAGTACCGCGATGGCGCGCGTAAAATTCCTCGGCCGACTTAACCGGCAATGGCTTGCCCAGCAGTAGATCAGCGTCGGGGATATTCCGTGCATCGTGATTTAAAAAGGGTTGATGGAAACTCATGAATCGCTTACTTCCCGACTTAGCTGACACATAGTCAAGGAGCTTCATGCTGGGCAGTGATTTTTCTACAATGCGATAGTGCTTGCCGGTTTTAGCCAGACTGTCGGTGACCAAGGCCAGGTTATAGTCAACGCGATCCAGGTCTATCACCATCACCGGGCGCATAGGACCATTGCGCTGTAACTCGTCGTTAAGGCGACGAAAATAGTCGTTGTAAGGCTCGCCGTTGTCACCGGGGCGCAACCACAAGCCGCCCAGCCCTGCCGCCATTGTGGCGCCAGCGGCCGCTAATACCCGGCGGCGCTTCATAGCCTGCCCTCCTGAAATGGCCCTAACGTCCACACTGTATTCATTATTATCATTGCCTCTCCGTTGCTGGCTGCACAAGGGGTAGTTAGTGCACAGCATAGCTCGCTCTGACAAGGGCATCTTGACCGTAATGCCAGGGAATTGACCCAACTGTCCACGGTTGGCAGATGATCAGCGCGCCGGACTGTAGTACCTTAAGGCAACGATTCACAGTTCACACACGCCAAACCATGCCCAAGGCCAGCCCAGACAACGATGCAATGCAGTACACCGTTGCGGTGCACTTCCTGCGATTGCTCACCGATTACTGCGACGCCAACGGCCTGCCTGCCTCACAGCTACTTGAAAGCCACGGCCTGCCTGTTGAACTGCTGGAACAACCCGAAGAACGCATCCCCTACCTCAGTTATGCAAGCATGCTCGACAGTGCGGCAGCGCAGTTGCGCGACCCGCACCTGGGCTTGCATATGGGCCAGTTCGTGCGGCCAGGACATGTGGGGGTGGGCGCGCTGGCGCAGTTCGCCTGCGCCAATGTGGAACAACAAGTACAGCGCTTAGTGCGCTACTCAGGTTTAGACTACGACGCCTTCCGGGACGAGGTGGTGCACGAAAACGGCGATGTTGTGCTGCGCTGGCATTGTCTGCTGCCGCCGGCAATCGCCCTGAGCCACCACCATGCCGAGCTCAACTTCGCCGTTGTCAAAACCCTTGCCCCTCAGTTTACCGGCAGCGATATTCGCGCCACGTGGATACGGTTTCGGCATCCAGTCCCCGAAGACAGCGAAGAATTGCAACGCTTCTTCGGCTGCCCGGTATATTTCGATGCCGACGTCGACAGCCTCGCCTTCCCGGAGGCGGCACTGGATTTGCCAATTCAAATGGCCAATGTTCAGGCGCTGGCCATGCTCGACGAGATTTGTGAAAAGCAACTGAAACAGCTAAGCCGGGCACAACCGCCGCAATGGCTGAAAGATTGCAAACGCAGCATTGCCGAGCAGTTGCACAATGGCACCCCTGACCTAAGCCAAGTCGCACAGAAACTGGGGGTCAGCCCACGCAAGCTGCGGCGCCTGCTCGCTGAGCAAGAATTGAGCTTCCGGCAATTGATCGACGAATTGCGTCAAACCCTGGCCGAGCAGTATATGGCCGACCCGGAACTGAGCCTGGCCGACGTGGCAGCACTACTGGGATTCTCAGAACAAAGCGCATTCCAGCGCGCCTATCGCCGCTGGACAGGTGAGTCACCGGGGAAAAGTCGCCGCTCTCTGTCGCAAGGATAAAAATAGCCTTGGCGTAATGCCGAGCGCCGTGATCTCTACTTTCATCTCTAGATAACCACACCCACTAAATGCCCCACTAAAGCGGTAAGAGCCATCGCCAGCGCTCCCCAGAAAGTCACTCGCAAGGCCGCTGCGCGAATTGGCGCTCCACCCACATAGGCAGCAGTACCACCGAGCAGGGCCAAGAATAATAAAATTGCTACCGGCATCACGGTGAGCAACAGAGGCGGAGGCAGCGCAATCGCCAAACCCAGCGGCAGTGCGCCCCCCAAGGCAAAGCTGGCTGCGGACGATACCGCCGCGAGAAGCGGTTTAGCCCGGTGGTAAGGCGATAAGCCGAGCTCGTCGCGACTGTGCGCAGCCAGGGCATCGTGGTCCATCATCTGCGAGGCAACTTGCTCTGCCAGCGCATCATCAAGGCCGCGCTGGATGTATATCTGCGCCAGCTCTTCATGCTCCTGCACTGGATTTTCTGCCAACTCGCGCCGCTCAATCTCGATGTCGGCACGCTCTATATCGGCCTGAGAGCTCACCGACACATACTCGCCAGCGGCCATCGACATCGCGCCGGAAACCACACCAGCCAAGCCGGTAAGCAACAGGGTATGACCGCTTGCTCCCGCCGCAGCGACACCCAATAACAAGCTGGAGGTAGAGACTATACCGTCATTTGCGCCGAGCACCGCCGCGCGCAGCCATGCGATACGGCCCATTCGATGCTGCTCGTAGTGGTGTCGATGCTCCATATCTACCCTTTGCAAAGCGTGCACAAGACTATCGTTAAGCGGTCAGAACGGCGTTAATCTAACGCAAAAGTTCTGTCTCAAATTCTACCGCATTAATCAGCTCGGTTGTTCATAACCGTTGTTCATAACCACAGCGGCTACAACGCAATATTTTTCGTGTGGGGAACAGGGGGAAATCAATGCCCAGGAACACGAGAAAGGCCCAGCGACGACCTCGCCGCTCAGATTGCATTTCAGCACAACACACTGGGCACAGCGACACATCACTGCCCTGCGACGTTTCCAGATCTTCACTTCGATCTTCGCTTAGTAACTCTCGGGCACGTTCTTCGCAAGCGGAGGGCACCTGCAAGCGCACGCCCCCCAGGGCATCGGAGTAGAGCCACTGCATATTGATGGTCTGTTCATCGGCGACAAAAGTGGGAATCCCCTCGGCTTCCAGCCGAGCGCGATTTATCTGGGCTTCCCAGGGAAAGGAATAGCGGGCAACTGTGACCAACACAGGCAACACTCCTCAATTTACTGGTTGCATCGCTTCAGAGTGAAACTCAACCGCCGGTATAAGGGGACGACGTTATCGCTAACAGTCTAGCGCGCCTGTGCTGAATGCCAAAATCGGGGGGGAGCTTGGCCTGCCCGAGGCAGGCCAGAAAGGTGGGGTACTTAATCGTCGAAATTCATGCCCAAACGGCGACCTACCAGCTCGTAAGATTCTACGACATTACCAAGGTCTTGACGGAAGCGGTCCTTGTCGAGCTTTTCGCGAGTCTCTTTGTCCCAGATACGGCAGCCATCAGGTGAAAACTCATCACCCAGGTAAATCTCACCGTCGCTAAACACGCCGAACTCAAGCTTGTAATCGACCAGCAGCATGCCGGCATCCAGGAACAGTGCCTTGAGAATATCGTTCACCTGATAGGTCAACTCACGCATCCGCGCCATCTGCTCGTCGGTCGCCCAGCCAAAACTGCGGATATGTGACTCATTGATCATCGGGTCGTGCAGGGCGTCGTCTTTCAAAAACGTTTCAAAGGTCGGTGGCGTGAGCTCCAAGCCTTCCTTAACGCCCAGACGTTTGACGATTGAACCCGCAGCGATATTGCGCACCACGCACTCAATGGGGAACATATCAAGGCGCTTTACCAAGGCCTCACTGTCATTGAGAAGGCCTTCAAAATGCGTCGGCACACCCGCCTGCTGCAGCTTTTCCATGATGAACGCATTGAACTTGTTATTGACCATGCCCTTGCGGTCAAGCTGCTCAACCTTCACGCCATCAAACGCCGAGGTGTCATTTCTGAAGGTGAGAATGAAGCGATCCGGATCGTCGGTTTTATATACCGACTTTGCTTTACCCGAATACAATTCCTCGCGTTTTTCCATGGTTTGCCTCTTTCGCTATTATGCGATTTCTAACCAGTCGAAACCGGCTTGTTGATCTGCAGACAGCAATGCATCGCTGTTCACTAAAATAGGTTCCACCGCTGACCTCGCCAGGTCAGGAGTGTTGTTCTGTTCACTCAAGTGCGCCATCACCACATGCTGCAAGCGCGCAACATCAACACGGCTTAACAGCTGCGCCGCCTGTATGTTGTTGAGATGCCCCCAATCGCCGCCCACTCGCCGCTTTAGTGATGGCGGATACGGCCCCTGCTGTAGCATCGGCATGTCGTGGTTGCACTCTAACAACAGGGCATCGCACAGCGCGTACTGTTCCTGCACGACGGGCGTAATACTACCCAAGTCCGTGAGTAAGCCGAAGGTCTTTTTTTGGTAACGAAACACAAATTGACAGGGTTCACGGGCATCGTGCGGCACCGCGACCGGGGAAACATCAATGCCGGCAATGTCCGCTTGCTTGCCCAGGGACAATTGCTGCCAGCGTTTATAGGCTCTCATTTGCTTGTATTCTGCGGTGCCAAAACTGCTGTACACCGGCAGATCGTACTTTCGCGCCAGAGGCAGCACACCCTTGATATGATCACTGTGTTCGTGGGTGACCAATATTGCGCTCAATTCGCTGGGCGAACGCCCCAGGCGGGCCATTCGCTTTTCAGTCTCTGCAATCGTGAAGCCGCAATCCACCAGCAGGCAGGCCTCGTCAGACTCGATCAGTGTGGCGTTGCCCTTACTGCCACTACCGAGCGAGGCAAAACGCATTAGTGCAGGTATCCCATAATCCGATTGAGCAGGATCTCCCGTTCTTCACTGCGCAAACGACGTCCCTTTTGATAATTCAAAATGATCACAGACTGCCCTTCAGCGACCGGCTTCAATTCCACCACGTAACGACTACGCTTGGCACGATTGGCACCGAAGAAGCCGCTCAACCAACCATCGTCTTTGTCTTCGGGGTCGATGTAACTGAGCCAGTATTTGTTAACCGCTGGCGCTTCGTCTTCAATTTCAAAACCCGCTTTGTTCAACGCCAGCCCCAATGCGGCCCACGCCCGGTCATAGGGCAGGAAAAGCCGCAGGTAGCGATTGTTGCCCTCGCCTTCAATAAAGATCTTTCCTTTGCTCTTGCTGCCGCGTTTGGCAAGGATAGAAACAGACCCCTGATTTTCGCTATCCGCCAAAAATTGCGCGAGTACCCGCGCCAATTGCCGCTCACGCTGAGGGTCAGTGGACTGCGCAGGCCAGGGCTGGCTGGCAACCCCCTGTTGTACCAATAAATGAATTTCACTGGTCCCTACTTGAACGCCGTGCTCCAAGCGCAGCCGAAAACGCTCCTGGGGCGCGCCCTGTTCAATGTCGCGCCACTGCGTTTCGAGAATGCCCTGCTCGTTATCGATAGTGGCTAATTGCACGCCCGCACGATCCAGGAAAACGCGCACTCGCGGCCACACTTGGCCGGGCTCACCGTCTAGCAGAATCCAGTGGTCATCATCCAGGCGCTGAATTTTGACCTCAGCCGTGCCCACGTTCTTGGTGAGCTGTTCCGGGCGCGGCGCTTCGAACTCGCCCGGCAGGGGTTGGTGGTCGCGGATACCGGGAACCACATAGAGGTCGTCGAGCGCTTCATCGCTCACCCCAGCGGGCAGAACCAGCGCTTCACTGAGTTGCGCGCGACGATAGTCGTGGGAGCGGTCGCGGAACGCACCACAGGCGCTGACCGCGACCAGGCTCAAAATAACAACGGCATAACGGACGGAGCTAAAACGCATTCGTTTCTTCACTTATTAGTTAGCGCCCTTGTGGGGCGGATTACAGTAGCCCGGCGTGTTCCAAGGCCTCGCGTACCTGAGGCTGAGCCCCCTCGCTTAACGGGGTCAACGGCAGGCGGATGCCCTCTTCCATTTTGCCCATGGCATATAAGGCCCATTTAACGGGAATAGGGTTGGATTCAACAAACAGCCGCTCATGCAATGCCAGCAGTGGCGCATTCGCTGCCTCAGCCGCTGCGCGATCTCCCGCCATCGCGGCGTCACACACCGCTTTCATGGCCGCTGGCGCAACATTCGCGGTAACTGAAATATTGCCTTTACCCCCCTGCAGCATCAGCTCCATAGCGGTGGCATCATCACCGGACAACACGTCTATTTTGTCGCCCACGGCGTCAATCAGTTCCCGGCCGCGTGCAATATCGCCGGTCGCATCTTTAATGGCAATAATATTCGGGTGGTCTGCCAGTCGAACCGTGGTCGCATTTTGCATATCGCAGGCGGTGCGGCCCGGCACGTTGTATAAAATTTGCGGAATATCAACGGCATCGGCAATAGCCATATAGTGACGATACAGCCCTTCCTGAGTGGGCTTGTTGTAGTATGGCGTCACCAACAGGCAGGCATCGGCCCCGACTTCCCGCGCCACTTCCGTAAGCTCAATCGCCTCGCTGGTGGAGTTTGCGCCCGTGCCAGCAACCACTTTGACACGCCCGGCAACCTGGTCGACACAGGCTTTGATGAACATTTTGTGCTCATCCATACCCAAGGTCGCTGACTCACCGCTGGTCCCCACTGCCACAATGCCATCGGTACCCTGATCAATGTGCCATTCAATCAAGCGAGACAGCGCCTGCCAGTCGATGCTGCCATCGCTGTGCATTGGGGTAACTAGGGCGACAATGCTGCCGGTAATCATGCCTGAATCTCCAGAATTTTCTGCAAGCCGCCAATGGTACTGGCCAGAGAGGCCCAGCTCAAGGGAGATTTCGCGGCCTCGGCACATTCTCTGCCCGCAATAGAAACATTGCCGCAATCGGTCGGTCCAAAGCCGTATAATGGCGAGAAGCCATTGCTGATTAACAAAGTCAGGAGAACCGACAATGAAAATACTCATGCCCATTCTGCTGGCGCTTGTCACCACCGTCGCCAGCGCCGCGCAGTGGCGCACCGACCCTCTGACACCACTGGACCAGCGCTATATGGAAGAGCGCCGACAAGAGCTCAACAGCTTGGTGCAAATTTCCATGGGGCGTAACTTTGGTCACGGCCGCGATAGCGACCTCCGCCTGATTCAAGACATTCTCGACCGCAAGCTGGTGAAACCCGATGAAACTGCACAACTGCAGGCAATGGGTATTATTCTGGGTGAGCACCTGCGCCGGGAAAATGGCCTGAAATGGGTAATCTACAGCGATGCCAAAGGCCGCAGCCGCGCCCTGGAGGTGCCCGCGAAGGATGAGTTCTTGTTTCCTGTCACGCAAATTTCTAGTCGCGTACGGGTGGGCGCCGACGTTGATGTCCAAGCGATCTACCAGCGCTTAGAACAGGAAATTAAGCGCATTAAGAAAAAAATTATCGTCCGCTGACGGCCGAGCCGGTGCCCGACCACCGGCCCCCACACGGGCAACCAAGCGCTATCTTCGCCCTTTTTCCGGCAGTACACTTAACTCAGCTGAACAATATAAATAATAAGGATCAGTCCATGAGCGATACGGTATTACTCGAACGCCGTGAAAACGGCGTTGCCGTTGTCACACTCAATCGCCCCGATGCGATGAATGCGCTCAGCGCCGAGCTGCGCAGCGCCCTATGCAAGCAGATGCGGCGCATCCGCGACGACGACACGGTGCGCGCGGTGGTGCTCACTGGCGCGGGCAACAAAGCCTTTACCGCTGGCCTAGACCTAAAAGAACTCGGCGCCGGAGACGACCTCAGTGCGGCAAACGACCAAGACCCGATGTCCAACCCGGTAACCGCCATCGCCGAATGCGGCAAGCCCGTTATCGGCGCAATTAATGGCGTTGCCATTACTGGCGGTTTCGAGCTCGCCCTGGCCTGCGATATTTTGCTCGCCTCTGAACAGGCACGCTTTGCCGACACCCATGCGCTAGTGGGCATCATGCCGGGCTGGGGGTTGTCGCAGAAACTGTCGAGGATTATCGGCCTGTCCCGCGCAAAAGAAATGTCGCTGAGCGGTCGCTTTATTAGCGCCGACACCGCTGCCGAATGGGGCCTTGTTAACCGAGTGTATCCCGAGGACACTCTGCTTAGCGAAGCGATCGCCCTGGCCGAAGATATTGCCTTTGTAGAGCCCGGCATGCTTAGCCGTTATCACAATTTGATTGACGACGGCGCGAAACACACACTGGCATCGGCATTAACGCTGGAGCACCGCGTATCCAGTGAGTGGAATCGACAGGTGAGTAGCGAGGATGTCGAAGCCCGGCGCTTGCAGGTTATGGCCCGCGGCCGCGCCCAACAGCGCTAGCGTGCTTTACCGCTGACCCAGCAGATCACTGGCCTCAGACGTTTAAGTAAAGCAGCAGCAACGGAATACTGATAAAACTTATCAGCGTTGAGCTAACCACCATGCCCGCCACCGTGGCCGGCTCACGCTGATATTGCACCGCCAGCAGGTAATTAAACACCGCCGCAGGCATTGCCGACTGCAACAACACGACCTCGCGTACCAGCCCATCCAGCTCCAGCGACCACACCGTAAGAAAACCTGCACTTAAGCCCAGCGCCAAGCGAGCAACGCCAAGGACCAGCGCACGCCCAGCCACGGCAACCCGCAGGGACCCCAGAGAAACACCCAGTGTTATCAGCATTAATGGAATCGACATGCCGCCGAGGATGCTCAGGGTATTACTTGCCGTCGCGGGCAGCGTCCAATCACAAAACACCAGTAACGCCGCCAGGGCACCTGCGTAAATGATTGGGGAGCGCAGCACCGCGCGCACTGCATTTGAGCCATTTAGCACCGCAACGCCAAGTGAAAAGTGGCAAACCATCGTGGCTAAAAATACCCCCAGCGCCAATGCCAGGCCCTGCTGACCAAAGGCGAACAGGCATATCGGCAAACCCATATTGCCGAAATTACCAAAGGACAACGGCACCAAGAAGTTGCGTATGGAAAGCCCCGCAAGGGCGCAAAATGCCGCCCCGAGCAGCGCCGTCCAGGCCAGCATTAAAAGACTTGCAGCAAGCACCTCCGACAACACGGCCGGCGCAATCTCCACGCTGCCGAGCGTTGACACAATCAACGCGGGAGCACCGACCCACATCACCATGCGACGCACAAATTCCTGGTCGAAAGGTTGTTTGCAGCGCACCCAAACAACACCCAAGGCCGCGCACAGCAGCACCGGCAACATTATCGGCAGTAAGGGAGATACAACAGAAAGCATGGCGGCCCTAGCAGCAGGTATAGCAGTTCATTAACAGCGCAGGGGCCGCATTATGCGCGCTGCCAAGGGTAAATGGCAAAAAGCTAGAAACTGTCGGGGCGCAGCATGGCGTCATGTCCGCCATCGACAAAAATAATAGCGCCAGTCATGTAGTCGGCACCCGGCCCGAGTAAAAAGCTCACCACATCGGCAATTTGCTGAGGCTGACCAATACACCCAAGGGGCACACTGTCACCAAAATCTCGCATTGCCTGACCAAGCTCGGCATCGGCCAGCACCTTTTCGCTCAGAGGTGTTTGCACAATACCCGGCGCAACCGCATTGATGCGAATGCCACGTCGCGCCAAGTCGCCACTGCGTCGACGCAGCCAACAGCAGATGGCGTGCTTGGAACCGGCATAGGCGGAATGGGTATCGCGACTATCGGCCAGTTCGCAAGCCGCTTCCTCCTCGCCGTCGAGGAGCAATTCGACGTAATCGTTTAGAGGCACCATCGGCGCGGAGTTCGACGCAATCATCACCACGCGGCCGCCACGTGCTTCCAGCAAGTCCAGCACGCCTTCGGTCACGGCGACCGCCGCAAAATAATTGATGCGCGCAATCAGCGACGGCGGCTTCACCGATGGTCCGACACCCGCGCAAGGGATAAAACCATCTATGCCTTCCGGGCAAAGCTGGCGAATACCATCGATAGCCCTCTGACGGCCATTGTAGTCGCTCAGGTCTGCACAGATATCGGCATCGCGTAAATCCACCGACACAACGCGATGCCCCGCGTCGCAGAGCCGCTCGCGAATCGCTGCCCCGATGCCAGTGGCACCGCCTGTCATTGCATAGACTGCCATGATGTTATTCCTATTTTTTATTATTAGCCGCTGGCAATTAGTTGACGCTTACTGCGCTCATACTTGCTCGCCGGCGTATTGACCGCAGCCGCCAAGCGCTCGGCATGCCGGGCGCGTTCCATCTGCGTCGTATCGGCCTCGCCGTAGAGGGTGTTGCGTTGACGCGCAACGCGCCCCATCGCAGCGATGCGCTGCTCCATTTCCTGAGGCGATGTCTCTTCGCCATGGCTAGCACCAGCGGCCCGGGTGATGGTTTCATTCATCAGCGTCCCGCCGAGATCGTTAACCCCGGCATTCAAACAGGCCATGACCCCTTCCGCGCCCATTTTCACCCAGGACGCCTGAATATTGTCGATCAATCCATTAAAGACCAAGCGTGCGACCGCATGCATCAGCAGCGATTCGCGGAACGTTGGCCCGCGACGAGCGCGCCCTTTCAAATAGATTGGCGATTCTGCGGCGACAAAAGGCAGCGGCACGAATTCAGTAAAACCGCCTGTTTTCAGCTGTAACGCGCGTATTGCCAGCAGGTGATTGGCCCAGTGCTCGTAGCCGTCAACGTGGCCGAACATAATCGTTGCGGTTGTTGGCAGACCAACCCCATGAGCAACTTCCATGACCTGAAGCCACTGCTCGGTATTAATTTTATCGGGGCACAACACTGCCCTGACCCGGTCATCCAACACTTCGGCAGCGGTTCCAGGCAGACTGTGCAAACCCGCCTCCTTTAATTGCCGCAGGTAATCCTCCAGCGGCATACCCAGCGTCTGAGCACCCTGCCAGACTTCCAGTGGCGAGAAGGCGTGAATGTGCATTGCCGGCGCCGCCTCGCGCAGCGTCGCCACTATATCCAGATAGGTCTGCCCGGTATATTCAGGGTGAATGCCACCCTGCATACACACTTCGGTGGCACCGCGCTGCCAGGCCTCTTTGGCGCGCCGGGCGATTTCGTCGGCACTCAGGTCATAGGGTCGGCCACGCAAATTCTCACTGAGTTTGCCCTTAGAGAAAGCGCAAAACTGGCACTTGAAATAACAGACATTGGTGTAATTGATGTTGCGATTGACAACATAACTAACGGTATCGCTACAGCGCCGCTCGCGCAGGCGGTCCGCTGCTTGGCAAACGGCGGCAAAGTCTTCACCGCGCGCTTCAAACAAGCTGACAATATCTTGCTGAGTTAGCCGCTGCTCAGCCTCTGCTCGCTGTAAAATATCGGCAACGGCGGCACTTGCAACAGGCCGGCGCTTAGCAAGCAATGCAAGCTCCGCCTCGGGTGCATCAGCGGCCTGCCCGGTAAGCCATTCGTCCACCCTCGGCAGGCCCTGGCCATCCACGCGACTAAGTAGGCGCGGCACCAATGCGGGGTCCAGCCAATGCTGCGCCCGTCGGACATAAGAGGGATAGATTGTCAGACGCTCGTGCAGATATTTACCACTTAGCGCCGTTTCCTTGGCCAAGCGCTCCACATGTGGCCACGGCGCTTCGGGATTCACAAAGTCGGGCGTCACTGGCGACACGCCGCCCCAGTCATTGATCCCGGCAGCAACGATCTGCGGCAGCACGCCGGGGCTGAGGTTTGGTGGCGCTTGAATGCTCATTTCCGCCCCAAATATCAACCGAGCGACGGCGATCGTCCATAGCAAGTCATCGAGATCGGGCTCCGGTGCCGACGCCATTTTAGTGCCTTCCTTGGCGCGAAAATTCTGCACAATCACTTCTTGTAAATGGCCAAACTCGCGGTGAACGTCTCGCAGGGCAAGCAGAGATTCAATGCGCTCAGCACGGGTCTCGCCAATACCGATTAAGATGCCTGAGGTAAACGGCACCCTCGCTTGGCCAGCGCGGCGCAGGGTTTGCAATCGCGCCTCAGGGGTTTTATCGGGCGAGCCGTAGTGAGGCATGCCCTTTTCACACAGGCGCTCCGATGCCGACTCCAACATAATGCCCATAGACGCAGAGACCGGACGCAGCAGAGCGATCTCATCTTCGCTCATGCAGCCCGCATTGATATGCGGTAGAACCGATGTTTCCGCCAAGACCCGCCCCGCAACATGGGCGAGATATTCCAGGGTGCTTGCAAATCCCATCTGCGCGAGCGCTTCACGCGCGGCCTTATAACGCAGCTCAGGGCGTTCACCCAGGGTAAACAAGGCTTCTTTGCAGCCCAGTTTTTCGGCCTGACGCACCTGCTCAATCACTTGCTCGACCGGCATATACGCCTGCTCGATACGCTTGGGAGTTTTGGCGAAGGTGCAGTAGTGGCAAACGTCGCGACACAACTGGGTAAGGGGAATAAAGACTTTGCGGGAATAACTCACGCCGCTCCCGAAGCCCCGGTCTCGCAAGGTCGCTGCCGCTGCCGCCAGCGTGGCGGTATCTTCGCAGCGAATGAGTTGTCGAGCCTGCTCATCGCTAAGCGAGCCGCGCAAGGCCGTCTCTAGAAGGGCGTCAATCGACATAGAATTCATCATCAGCTTCTCACTACTCGCGGCGGCTCAACCGCCGCGCACTCACGAGGATTCATCTGCAATAAGCGGCGCGCAATACCACTTTCACTCAGGTAGCGCATCGTTTGAGGGGCGCGATTGGAGATGCCTGCACTTACCAGCGCTAGCAGGTCCTCACGGGTATCGATATCGTTGGCCAAGCCAGGCGCGTGAAACACTTGAAGCGGCAAATTGCGCGCCGCCGCCTCTGCGGTGTGGGCAGCTAAACTCCCCTCCCCATAGCGCAAACGGATTCGACTTGCTAAGGGCATCAACACAACATTACTGCCGCCACCGTGGCGATCCGTGGCGATAACCACCTGTTCACTTGCCTGGCGTTGCACGGCGATAAGGTCACGCAGCTCAGCCGCGCTCAATAACGGCAAATCACCGTGCACAATCATGACGTGCTGGGGGGGCTTTTCCAGGGAAGCGATTCGATCCAGGGTCGCCTCCAACACCGCATTCAAACCGCTGCCCAGCTGCGATTCCGGCCAGCAAAGTGCGTGAAAGTGCTCGGCAAGCAAATGCGCCGCTGGGTCGTCAGACACAATCAACAGCTGATCCACTTCATCGACCGCCGATAGCTGCGCCAATACATCTTCCACCATGTGCTGAAACAAGGCCCGCCGCTCAGATATGCTCAGACACCCGGACAAGCGCTGTTTCGCTTTAACAAAATCCTTCAGTGGGAGTATTAACCACATCGCCTACACCAATTCCTCAATCAACGACAGCGTCTCCTCGGCCAAACGCCGCTTGCTGTCAAGAGTGGTCATCATACTTGGCACAGCTCGGCAGGCGACCCCCGTCTGGGCGATGTCATCGCACTGCTGAACATCAGCTCTGTCGATGATAAAGCCGTCCAGCAGGTCGCCATAGTATTCAGCCACCGCCGCCGCCCTGCGGGGTATATCGAGCTCTCGCATCATTTTTGCAGCAGGGCCCTTCACCGACGCGCCGGACACAATCGGCGAAATAGCGACCACCGGCACGTTCGCTTGCATGAGCGCCTCGCGGCACCCCCGCAAGGATAGAATCGGGTCGACGCTCAGAAATGGGTTAGATGGACAAATAATGATGCCGCGCAGGGCAGGGTCGGCAAGCGCGGAGATAATCGCCGGGTTGAACTCAGCCGTATCGAGGCCGTCGAAAACGACCTTCTCCACTCGGGGCTCACAGCGCTCGCGAACAAAATATTCCTGGAAGGCGAGTTCACCCATATCAGTAAACACTCGCGTTGCTACGCGCTGCTCGGTCATGGGCAGCAGCGCCGCGGGACAGCCCAGGCGCTCGCCCAACTGACGAGTGACATCCGTTAACGACTGCCCCGCCGCCAGCGCTTGAGTGCGGTACAAATGCGTCGCCAAATCGCGATCGCCCAACTGGAACCACTGGCCGTCGTCGAGTCGACGCATCGCTTCCAGCGTTACCCAGCTTTCATCGCGCAATCCCCAGCCGCGCTGTTCATCATTCAGGTCTGCCAGGGCGTATAGATTGGAGTCGAGGTCGGGGCAAATTCGTAAGCCCCAGTAGTCGAAGTCATCGGCAGTATTCACCACCACTTGCAGCTGCGATGGTGACAGGCACTCGGCCAAGCCCCTCACTAATTTGGCACCGCCAACGCCCCCGCTCAGTGCGAGAAATTTTCCCGATAACGTCGCCATTAGCGAAACATATCCCGGTCGCGGTCGCGCAATAAACCCTGCGAGCCCTCGTCAGAGGGGCGCAAATTAGCACCGCGCAGCAGCACCACCGGGCAGCCCTCATCGGCTTGCCCCATCAGGTAAGACGCCGCCGCGGCAAGCTCGTCAGCGACGGCAATTTCGGTTACTTCGAGGGTCCGACCGAACAGGTCGGCATCGCCAATGCGATTTTCAACAACCTCGAACCCGGCGGTGCCGAGCGCAAAGCCCACCGTGCCATTGCGCCACGCCCGGCCCGCGCTGTCGTTAATGATCACCGCAATGTTTGCCGAAAAACGCGCATCCAGCGCCGCCTTTAAACGCCGTGCACTGGCATCGGGGTCAATGGGTAACAGCAGCAACTGGGGGTCGTCTTCAGTATTGGGGATATTCGACTTGTCGATGCCAGCATTTGCGTGAACCACCCCGAGGCGATGCTCCACAATCACCACACCTGGACGCGCCCGCAGCACCTCCCGTGACTCCTGGAGCACGCACTCCATTTGTCGCGGGTCCTTGTCGCAGCGCTGCGCCAGTGCCAGCGCTTCTTCACTGGGTGAGACATCAGACAAGCGAACATAGCGCCCTTCCGCCTTGGAGAAGATCTTCTGCGCGAGCACCAGCACATCGCCATCTTGCAGGCTTAGCTGATTGCCGAGCAGCGAATCAGCCACCATGGCGCTCAAATCGTCTCCTGGTTCCACCAGCGGGAAATTCTGTAAGGCAACTAGCTGTAATTGCGAACTGGCCATCAGTGCAACTTACTCGTCGACACCTGTGAGTTTGATGCCCGCATGACACTGGTACTGCTTGTTTATAAATATCAGCAGAGATGTCATCGCCTCCACTGCCGCTGCATTGGCGATACTGCCCGCGTGGAAACCGCGCAGCCCGGCGGCTTCAACCAGGTTAATAACCGTTGCCCGCGCTTCTTTGTTGTTGCCACAAACCAAAACATCACAATCGAGCTCAGAACCTTCCTGCAGATGCACGGCGGCCACATTCTGAAAGGCCGATACCACCTTGACGTCATCGCCGAGAATCTCCTGTGCGATCTGCCCAGCAGAGCCTTCTTCTGGCAGTTGCACGCGCGCCACTTTGGGCGGCACTAGGGGAACCGTCACATCGATCAAAATCTTGCCCTGCAGCGCGCCGCGCAGCGACTCCAATGTGCTGCGATGGTGGGCGAAAGGTACGGTCAATGCGGCAATATCTGCCGCCTCAGCCGCCGATTGGTTATCCATCGCCTCGACCGCTACGGCATCGACCCCGCGCTCATCCATCAATGCCTTGAGCTCAGCAACCGCATGCTCGGCTTTTTCTTGGGTGCGAGAACCGATAATCACCCGGTAACCCGCTTGGGCCCAGCGTCTGGCCAAGCCTGTGCCCAAATTACCGGTACCGCCTAAAATCGCAATTACTGCACTGTTGGACATATCACATACCTTTATATTTATGTTGAAACTCACGCTTGGCCCCTATCGCCGACGAACACAGCGGCAGGCACCCAACGCATCAAACTGATCGCCAGTATAACGTGGGCACTATAACTGGCACTGACAAAACAAGTCATTTACGCATAAAAATACGGTCATATTAAATCGTGGGCTAAAGCGATAAACTGTCGCCCAAAAATTTCGCGGCGATTATTAGCTCACAAGAAGCCAAGCCGCCGCAAACACTAACATGACAGGGCACAAGGTAGGTAAGAAGGAATGCAAAACGCACTGGATTTTACGGGTAAAGTCGTCATCGTCACCGGCGGTGGCAAAGGTGTTGGCCGCGGTATCAGCGAGCGGTTTTTGGCTGCCGGGGCAGACGTAGCGATCTGCGGTCGCAGCGAACCCGACAGCCTACCCAGTGCCGAAGGGCGGGAAGCGTGGTTCAGCGCGCTGGATGTTCGCGACCCAGACGCTGTCCAGGCCTTTGTCGACAACGTAAAAGAAAAGTTTGGTCGCATCGACGTGCTGATCAACAACGCTGGCGGCGCCCCCTATGCCGATGCGGCCACCGCCTCGCCACGGTTTTCCGAATCCATCGTACGCCTCAATCTGCTCGCACCACTCTTCTTTGCCCAGGCCTGCAATGCGGTGATGCAACAGCAAGAAGGCGGCAGCATCGTCAATATTGCTTCAGTGAGCGCCCAGCGCCCGTCGCCGGGCACCGCCGCCTATGGTGCGGCGAAAGCCGGCCTGTTGAACCTGAGCAGCTCCCTCGCCGTGGAGTGGGCGCCCAAGGTGCGTAGCAACACGATTATTGCCGGCCTGATTCGCACCGAACAGTCCCATTTGCACTACGGCGATGAGGCCGGTATTGCGGCGGTGGGCGAAACGATTCCGCTGGGGCGAATGGCGGTTCCCAACGATATTGCCGAGGCCTGTCTATTCCTGAGCAGTGACATGGCCAGCTACGTAAGTGGTGCAGCACTCACTGTGCACGGCGGCGGTGAAAAGCCCGCGTTTTTGGACGCTGCTAACGCCGACAACGAAAAATAAGTGACACCTTGAGCGGGGGCCAGAGGATTGGCCCCCGCTTACAGCACGCGAACGATCTTCATGGTATTGGTGTGATTATCCACGCCCACCTGATCACCCATGGTCATAATGATCAAATCACCCGCATCGACATGGCCACCCGCTTTCAGGGTTTCAATACAGTCGTGCACCGCAGGCGACGGCCCTGGGCTGGATACCGCAAACACCCCGCGATAGAGGCTCACCCGGCGACAGGTTGTGGCATTGCGGCTAAACGCAAAAATCGGAATGCCCGAGGTCAGCCGCGACATTAACAATACCGTTCGCCCGGTCTCGGTTAAGGACACAATGGCCTTCACCCCAACTTGGTGGTTAGCGGCAAACACGGCGCTCATCGCCAGGGTTTCTTCAACGGACTCGAAGCTGCGCTCGATCCGGTAACTGGATTTTCGCGCCGAGGGGTAGCGTTCGGCCCCCATACAGTTTCTCGACATGGCTTTAACGGTTTCCAGCGGATACTGGCCCGCGGCCGTTTCGGCAGACAGCATCACCGCGTCGGTACCATCGAGCACCGCATTGGCGACATCAAACACCTCGGCGCGAGTAGGGATGGGGTTGCTGATCATCGACTCCATCATCTGGGTGGCAGTGATCACCGGCCGATTGAGCACCCGCGCCCGCTTGATAATGTGCTTCTGCAAGCCGATCAGGCTGGCATCACCAATCTCAACCCCCAAGTCGCCACGTGCCACCATCACGCCGTCGCAAGCACGAATGAGCGCATCGAGGTGTTCGTCCTCGGCAACCGCTTCAGCGCGTTCAATCTTGCCGATGATCTGCGCGTGGCAACCCGCGCCCTCAAGCTTGTCCCGCGCATCATTGATATCAGCCGCACTGCTGGGAAAGGAAATAGCAATAAAATCCAGATCCATTTCCGCCGCGTGCTTGATATCGGCTAAATCTTTTTCTGTCAGTGCCGGCGCCGAAAGACCACCACCCAGGCGATTGATTCCCTTTCGCGAGCGCAATACACCGATGCTCTCCGCGCGGCAATGCACTGCTTCACCCTCCACACTTACCACTGATAATTGCAGTCGGCCGTCGTCGATAAGCAAGGTATCACCGGCCTCGACCGAACGGGCAAGCGGTTGGTAATCGACCCCAATATGACGCTCATCGCCCTCGCCATCGGCTAAGCGTGTATCGAGAATAAGCTCATCGCCCGGCGCGACATCAATGGCATCGACGGCAAGTGTACGCAGGCGAATTTTTGGCCCCTGCAGATCGCCAAGTACTGCCACGTAGCGGTCTTCTTCGGCAGAGATTTCCCGTATCATCTGACAGCGCGCCTTGTGCTCCTCGGCACTGCCATGGGAAAAATTTAAGCGGAACACGTTCACGCCCGCGGATATCATTGCTCGCAAGAGCGCTTCTGAATCGCAGGCGGGACCGACAGTGGCTACGATTTTGGTACGACGCATGGTGATCTCTTTACACTCCCTGAAACGGCTAATTTGCCGATCACCATGTTACACCGCCCATCATTGCGGTTCGACGTCAGTAGCGAATATTTCTGGCGCTATTCAAGCACCGATGCTTCGCGACCACCATAGACCGGGCCAACAGCGGAGTCGTGGACGCCCCCTCTAAGTAAAATAACTTCAACACGGCGGTTGCGCGCTCGCCCTTCCGCCGTGCTGTTGGTATCTAAAGGTCGGGTATCGGCGTGCCCGGCTAGGCGGAAATGTTCGGCGGGCAGGCCACTGCGCTCTGCGATACTCTCCAGAACCGTTGCGGCTCGCGCGGAAGACAGGTCCCAGTTCGAGCGGAAGCGCGAGGTACTGATTGGCAGATTATCGGTGTGGCCGGCAATCACCACATGGCCGCCAATATCCTCTACCAACTCAGCGATTTTATTGATCACCGGCTTAAAATCATTGTTGAGGTCGGCACTGCCAGAGGGAAACGAGCCCATCTCCTTAATGCGGATCGTAATAACCCGCTCACCGTCGTCATCCACTTCGACAAAACCATCGCGAATCTCGATATCCAAATGGCGCTTCACCTTTTGCAGGTCGGCCTCTAACTCCTCTTTGCTAATCCGCTCGGATTCGTCAATTGCCATTTCAGCGTAGATGCGCATTTCATTGACGGCTTGTTGGCGAACTTGGTTTTCGACGGTTGGCGTTGGCCTGCCGGGGCTAAAGTCTCGCGCGATAATACTGGTACCAACCGGTGGCTTAAAGGCGGGGACCTCCCGCTGAACCCCAAAGGCATCGCGCATAGAGCCTGACAGCTCCTTAAACTTCTGCTTGTCCATCTCGGAGAATGAGAACAACAGAACGAAAAAAGCCAGCAGCAAGGACATTAGGTCTGCAAAGGTCAGTACCCAGGCCGGCGCTCCGGCCGCCGCTTTTTTCTGAGGGACGTCTTCCACTAGGCTTCCTCAGCCTTTTCTTCTTTATCGCGGGCATTGTCGGGCAAATAGGTGGACAGCAGTGATTCGAGCACCCTTGGGTTCAAGCCCTCTTGTATGCCGTCAACCGCCTCGAGTATCAGGTGGCGATTGCGGCGCTCTTCCTGGGTACGAAAATTCAGCTTATCAGCCATTGGCAGCGCGACAGCGTTCGCCAGCACCGCGCCATACAAGGTAGTAAGCAGCGCAACCGCCATCGCCGGCCCGATCGCCTTGGGATCAGACATATTGGACATCATCTGCACCAAACCCACGAGGGTACCAATCATGCCCATCGCTGGTGCGGAGTCCCCGAAGCCACGAAACACTGCCTCACCCATTTCCTGACGCTCGATCGTCAGATTAATTTCTTTGTTTAATAAGCGCTTCACAAACGCGGGGTCGTGGCCATCAATGGCCATCTGGACGCCTTTGTTGAGGAATTCATTGGTAATTTCCTGCGACTCCAGGCCCAGCAGCCCCTCCTTACGCGCGATACCCGCCAGCTCAACGCATTCGGTAATGAGCTGCAATGAGCTGGTTGGTTTGTGAAAAAAGGCACGCGAGGCAACTTTGAAGGCACCGAGGGTTTGATCCAATGGAAATTTCACCAGATTGGCAAATGTTCCACCGCCCACTACGATCAACAGGCTGGGGATATCGACGAAGCCACCGGCACTGCCGCCAAAAACAATGGCCGCAATAATCACGCCCAATGCGCCAAACATTCCCAGCAGGGTTGCTATATCCAAGATATTTCTCCGCTATACAGACTCTGCCAATTCGACCTGACAGCTGGCCCCTTAATGCATATATCGGCGGCAGCCAGAAGACCTTTAGAGGTTTTGCACAGCTTGCGACTGCAGGCGGAGATTTTCTATACGGGTTTGCCGTTGCCAAATTAGGAGCCAGAAAGCAGAAAGCCCGGCGAATGCCGGGCTTGTCGGGAGGAGTATAATCTTGCGACGCTTAAATGAAGAAGTCGCCGTTTTCCATACCCAGAGCAACGCCGCCGAAGTTACGACCGAAACTGGTGGGGTTGTTAGCAACGTGGGCACGTGCGGTGTGCACATCCCGGAAACGCTGCTGAATCTCACTGTCATTAAACACCGAGTGACCGCCGGCCACTTCAAACAGTGAATCGACAATGTCGATACTCTTGCTGATAACCAGAGACGCCTGGTAGCGATAGCGAACACGATCTTCGAGAGGAATCTCTTCACCGCGCTCAATTTGCGCCAACATAACATCGAAGTTACGGAAGAGAATGGTCTCCATCTCGTCGATACCATTTAGGGCCGCGGCAATGCGCTCTACCACTTGGGTGTCGCCCGCGAGTTTAGTGGGGTCACCGCTGGCCTTGTTCAACACCGCATGTTTGTACAGATCCACAGTCGCTTTACAGGCACCGATAGCCGGAGTCGAAACAACGCGAATAAAGCTCTGCGCCCAAGGCAGACGATATAGTGGCGCGTCGTTAACAGCCAAACCGGGGTTTGTTCCCGCGAAGCCGTCGCTTTGTTTGTGGGTCATGTAGTCCGGCACAAACACGTCGTCTACCACGATGTCGTTGCTGCCGGTGCCTTCCAAGCCCATCGACTGCCACGTATCGATAATTTCGTAGTCGCTGCGCGGCACCAAGAAGGTACGATAGCCCTCTCCCGGCACGATTGCTCCAAGCAGTACCCAGGTGCAGTGGTCGCTACCACTTGACCAACCCCACCGGCCGCTGAGTTTAAAACCGCCTTCGGTGGGCGTCACTTTACCCATTGGCGCATAGGAGGAAGAAATACGCGTATGGATGGAGTCGTTCCACACCGCCTGTTGCGCGCGATCATCCATCATTGCCAGTTGCACGGCGTGAACAGCGATGATGCCACTGGCCCATGCCGTCGACATACACGCCTCGGCAATGGCGATTTGCAGTTTAAAGAATTCCTGCGGCTTCATTTCCAAGCCGCCGTAGCGCTTGGGCTGCAAGCTCAGGAAAAAGCCCGCATCTTGCAGGGCATCAATCGAGGCTTGAGGCACTTTACGTTCTTGGCGCGTTTGCGGTGCACGCTCACGAAATACTGGCTGCAATTCTTTGATTGCAGCCATCATGGTTTCAAAATTCATCACCGCTCTCCTGTTGTATTCTGTCTTTGATCTTATGATTTACTGCCCACTACCCTATTACGCGGTGCAGCGGGCAAAGGATTTTGCCGAGCTTTAGGCGTCAGGCATGTTGAATTTGTGCCCCCAGAGGCTGGGCAGCGATGTCACGGTTGGCGTGAAATCGTCCCAATCCACCTGCAAACCACCAGTGCCAAACTCCATGGCAAAGCCTGTTGGTGTTGCCATGTAGAACGACAGCATCCGGTCATTGGTATGGCGTCCCAGGGTCGAAACAATGGGAATTCCCGCCGCCTCAACACGATCCAGGCAGTAGCCCACTTCATCCGTGTCTTTCACTTCCAGCATAAGGTGAACACAGCCCACCGGGTTGCTGCTGTCTTCGTATAGCGCAAGACTGTGGTGACGAGGGTTGTTCACGTGCATGAAGTTCAAGCCCTGACCGGGATCATTGGGGTCTGGCGAGAAGTGAAAGTGCATGTAGTCACTGTCACCAAAGCCGAGTACGTCTTTGTAGAACGCGTGAGTTTCGCTGAGCTTAGCTGCCGGCAGTACTGCATGCCCCAGGCCCATATCGCCATTGAAACCCGTTTCAAAGCCGCTGATACCGAGCGGTGAAACAAATTTGGCAAAGTCCAGTTCGCCGCCCCAATAGAGTTCCAACTCGTTACCCGAGGGATCTTTCAATACGATCAATTCGCGCACGCGCCGCGCCTTGGCATCGTCGCTGCTGCCCTCTTCAAAGGCAACTCCCGCCTCGGCTAAGCGCAGCTTGGCATCGGCAAAGTCTTGCGCGTCACGCAGTTCCCAGCCACAACGGCTCAGTCGCTCCGCGTCACCTTTAACAATGGCAAAACGAAACGGGCGCTCATCTATTTTCAAGTAGACATTGCCGTCGTCCGGCATATTCGGCGCAGGCATCAGGCCGAGAATGTCTCGACCGTATTCCAACCACTTTGACGGCTCTGCCGACTCGATTACGACGTAGCCTAAACTGCGTACATCCATGCGTTTATCCTGTGTTATCGATTATTAAATTCGCTGCACAATGCCATTAGCCATTGCGAATGGCGTAATCCACTGTGTACTCGCGGCGCTCGTTAAAGACCTCGGGTACATCCGCACGATCCACGTAGAACTGGTTGTACCACTGACGCAGGCGGTTGATTGGGCCGTCGCCGTCACACAATACCGGGTTATCAACACGGGTTTTGGTGTGCCAGATATGTACATCCTGGAAGAACGCCGTCCGGTTCTGCTCCGTGTACTGACGCGCCATCTCGTTGTTCTGCTCGTCACTCATACCCGGGATTTTCTTAACCGCCACACCAAAGCGCAGGTCAAAGCTATTTTGGTCGATGGGAACATGAGTCACCAGCAAACGTGATTCCACATCCATACCTTCGACCTGGCCAGTCATGTAAGTGTTCATGTAAGCCGGGCCAAAGTACTTGGCGCTGGAGGTAAGCTCGCCATCTTCCGCCAATAACTCGCTGCCGCCGACCAGTACTTGTTCATAGGTATGCTTGTGAACAATGTTCTTGAACTCTTTGATAGGCGCACCGTGAATCGGCCCAAAATGCGCCACATCTGCCATGTTATCCACCAACTCACGACTGTTGGTATTGATTGTCATCAGATCCATCTGCCAGATAGTCCAATCTGGGCTGAACAGATCGTCAATGCGCGGCGGGCGCTGGTCTTCGATGGGGGGCAGACCCTCTGGGTCGTACCACATAAATAGCAGGTGATTCTCTTCCAGCGTTGGATAGCTGCGGATAACCGCTTTCGGAGGAATGCGCTTGGCATAGGGAATCTCATCGCACACACCATCGGCGCCCCAGCGCCAGGAGTGGAATGGGCAACGAATGGAGTTCCCTTCCACGCAACCTTCGCTCAAGTCTGCCCCCATGTGAGGGCAGTAGCCGTCGAGAATATGGACTTGACCATCTTCCCCGCGATACGCAACCATGCGGGTGCCAAAGTAGTTTAGCTTGACCGGCTTCTCATCGTATTCGCTGGCCAGCCCCAAACAATACCATCCCCGCCCATAGCGGTCTGGCAATTCTTTAGCTTCAATAATATGGGGCTGACGCGGTGCCTGCGCGGGCTCGCTCATTTTTCTCTCCTCGGTTATTCGGCAGACCCTCTGGCCGGGGCCCTGCTATCACGGTGAAAATTTTCACACAGCCAAGGCAAGCCTTCTATAATCCGTTTAGACGACCAAAAAAATATCACAACACACTGTTTTTATTAGATTTTTCTCCATTTTTCAGTATTGTTTAACCACCTTTCAACAGCGCCACAAGATAGCGCATCAAGCTAGGTTAAAACCCTTACTGGAATTCTCGCCCGACGCGCTACAATAATGCCCATTAGGTTTCTATGCAGCGGGAATCTCTGATGAAAGCTCCCGAAAAACCCCACAACGAAGAGAAGCGTTTGGCCGCGCTCTCGTTGCTCAATATTCTCGACACACCAGCGGAAGAGCGCTTTGATCGCCTGACTCGACTGGCGTGCAAGATGCTAAACATACCCGCGGCACTGGTCAGCTTGGTGGCTGACGACCGACAGTGGTTCAAATCCAGCGCCGGATTCGAGGGCGCTGAGGAAACGCCCCGCGATATATCATTCTGTGGTCACACCATCTTGCAAGATGGCGTGTTCATCGTTAACGACACCCTCAAAGACGAGCGCTTTGTCGATAACCCGCTGGTGGTACACGCACCCAATATCCGCTTTTATGCCGCCTTCCCCCTACATGCTGTAACTGGCGAGCGGCTGGGAACCTTTTGTATTATTGACCAACAGCCTCGGGACTTATCCAGCGATGAAATTGAAACCCTCGAGGACCTTGCCCGAATTGCGGAGCGCGAACTTTGCGCAAGCTACCTGGCGACAACGGATGAAACGACCGGGCTGTGCAACCGCTCGGGGTTTGAATTGCTCGCTGATAAATTGATGCACGCCTGTGCCCGCAGCGACGTGCCCATCAGTGCTGTCTTTTTCCGCCTAACCGCACCCACCGACAGTGATGACGGCACGCTGAAACCCGATGCCATTACCTTGTTTTCACAAAAACTGGCTGAGGCCTGTCGCGAAGCCGACTTGGTTGCTCGCATCGACGAGCAGCACTTTGGCTGCCTTCTCAACGATTGCCCCTACGAACAGGTAGCGCACTTCATGCGACGCATCGAGCACGATGTGGAACAACTGAACCGCGAGCAACTCGACAAACCCATGGTGATGCAAAGCAGTTGGCTTGCCTATAATCCCTTCGCTCATCACTCTGTCGGTACGCTTGTGCAACAGGGCACAGAGCTGCTGGACGTCGCTTAGCGCCCGCTGATTTACTCTCCTGTTGCTCGCGAAGCGTCCGCTTAAGTGGCGACCCTTTACGTCGTTAAATTAATGCCTACAACCGCCAATAAGCGCAAGAATCAGCTCGACCGGATCGATAGAAGCGTTATGCTTATCTCAAGCTCGCATAAGGAACCCCGTCGTGCCCTCCGATTATCAGCGCATTGAACACGCTCTTCATATTTTGGACAGCCAGCAGGGCATGCTCAGCTTGGACGAGCTTGCCGCCAAATTGGACATTAGCGCCGGGCATTTTCAGCGCATGTTTAGCCGCTGGGTTGGCATTAGCCCTAAGCGCTTTTCTCAGCTCGTCACCGTTGAGCGGGCGAAACAGCTGCTATCTGCCGGCCAACCTCTACTAAATGTCAGCGAGGATTTGTCGTTAAGCAGCAGCTCTCGGCTCTACGACCACTTTATTCGAATCGAAGCAATGACGCCGGGAGACTATCGCTCGCGCGGTGAGAACCTGCGCATTCGCTGGGGGAACGGCGACTCGCCTTTCGGCGAGGTGTTTATCGCACAAACTCAGCGCGGCATCTGTGCACTTACCTTCGGGGATGGAGGCGAGGAGTTGATGGCGATGCAACAGCGCTGGCCAGCGGCACAGTTCTCAGAGGATCATGAAGGCTCTCAAAAACTGCTGCATCGCGCGTTCAGTCACAGCCATAGTGAGCCGCTTTCGCTACATCTGCTAGCCAGTGATTTTCAGTTACAGGTGTGGCGAGCACTCCTGACGATCCGGCCTGGGCAGTTGATTACCTATGGCCAGCTGGGGCAGCGCATCGGTCAAGCCAAAGCCGCTCGTGCAGTTGGCCGCGCCGTTGGCAGCAACCCCGTCGCCCTACTCATTCCCTGCCACCGCGTGGTCAGGCAGACTGGCGTGCTCGGCGGCTATCGATGGGGAGTCACTCGCAAACGGGCAATCCTGCTGCACGAAGCGGCCTGTAACAGCATTGCGCGAGAGGGTGGCAGCAACGATCTGCAGGCTTAATCTGCCAGCTGGGCGACGCTTTTCAAAATCAGGCGCACCAACAAGGTCTGTCGGCTAACGCCGGTTTTGGAGAAAATTGAACGCAAGTGGGTGCGTGCAGTATTGCGGCTCATCCCCAGCGCTTCCGACGCTTCATCCAGGCTCAAGCCGTCAGCCAGCAATAACGATAGCTGCGCCTCGGTTGGGGTAAAACCGAACAGCTGGATAATGATATTGACCGGCGCTTCTGCCCCGTATTCCGGATCGCTAATAAAAATTGCCACCGTTGGTACAGACTGCCCCTCCGACCACTCGGTCAATGGCACTGGGCGAACAATCACTCCCAGGTCGGCAAAGTCGCCGTCACGGGGCACCCGCATCGCCTCAACCACTGCGGGCTCGTGCTGATCCCGGTGATCAAGAATGCGGTTAATCAGCCCCTGTAGCTTCTTAGTTGTGGCCTGATCACCCAGCATTAGATAGCCGTCTTCGATCTTCACCTCGGGCTCACGTGCGACCAGATTTTTCGCCATCTTGTTGCAGTTTAGCAAGCGGCCATTTTCATCGAGGATGATCGTCGCCAGCGATAGGCTCTCCACTGCCCCGGCATAGAGGTCACGCTCTGACTCAATAATATTCAGGCGCACATGCAGGCGCAGGGCTCTCTCCAGATGGGGCATCAGCGCGTGAATCAGGTCCCTGTCGTGCTGATCAAAGACCGGTGCAGACTCACTGCGCGCCACGCGCAAGCCGGCATTCATTTCACCCGGAACATGGATATCGACACCGAGGGTATCGTACAGCCCGCAGGGCTTCATACACATCAGGTACAGCTCACTGGTCAACCAGTCATCTACTGACACCAGCTCCATCAGGCTTTTGACCTCGCCCGGCTTCAGCGATAAGAACGGGTCCATAGCAAACAGCCGTTTTTGGTACTGATCCATACCCTCTACGGTGCTGCCACCCAGCACCCGCAGCACGCCGCGGCCCTGCTCCGACGGGGGGTTTAACACCAGTGTGACCGACACAGCCTGCATGACCTGAGACAGCTCAGACAAGAAGCCTTCCCAGGGTTCCTCTTCCATTGGCCCTTGATAAATACTGGCCAGGAGGCGGTCAAACTTTGGATCGATCAACATCGTAGGTCTGTATGCCTTGTTATTTTTTACATGCAGTGAGTATAACCGAGATGGGTATGCGATACAGGCCTTTAACGCCTGACAGCTGCTTCGCAAACGCCGCATTTACTCAGGACGAACGGCCAGACACGAAAACGGCCCCAGCTGGGGCCGTTTCATCTTGCCGGACTGGCGTCTGACAATCAGGGCTTAGAGCAAGCCGCGCTCCTTGGCCATATCGAGTGCCAGGTCTTCGATCATATCTTCCTGCCCACCAACGGTGCGGCGGCGGCCGAGCTCAACCAATATATCCCGGGCCGACACACCGTACTTCGCCTCGGCGCGTTTAGCGAACAACAAGAAAGATGAGTATACGCCCGCGTAGCCCAGAGTCAGAGAGTCCCGGTCGATACGGATGGGGTGATCCATAATGGGAGTCACGCGGTCTTCGGCGACATCCATAATTTTATACAGATCAATACCGTGATCCGCGCCCATACGATCAAGCACAGCCACCAATACCTCCAGCGGCGTATTACCTGCACCCGCGCCCAGACCGGCCACAGAGCCATCGATACGGTTAGCACCGTGCTCGATTGCCACCAGCGAGTTTGTGACGCCCAGGCTCAGGTTGTGGTGAGCGTGGAAGCCCAGCTCGGTTTCTGGCTTCAGTTCGCTGCGCAACAGCGCAATGCGCTCTTGCACCTGATCGGGCAGCATATAGCCAGCGGAATCGGTGCAGTAAATACAGTTGGCACCGTATGACTCCATCAATTTGGCTTGCTCGACGATTTCCTCAGCGCCAATCATATGGGTCATCATCAAGAAGCCCACGGTATCCAAGCCCATCTCACTGGCCATGCCAATGTGCTGCTCTGATACATCCGCTTCGGTGCAATGGGTTGCTACGCGGATGGTTGACACACCGAGGTCAGCGGCCATTTTCAAATGGTCGACCGTGCCAATACCGGGCAATAATAGCGCCGAAATTTTTGCATTCTTAACCGCGCCGATTACGGCCTTCAGGTATTCCTCGTCGCTGTGCGCAGGGAAACCATAGTTAACCGAACTACCACCCAAACCGTCACCGTGAGTGACTTCGATCAGTGGCATGCCCGCCTCATCGAGGCCACTGGCAATGCTGACCATTTCATCCAGAGAAATCTGGTGACGCTTGGCGTGCATACCATCGCGCAAACACATGTCGTGCAGAACGACTTTCTTACCTTGAATATCCATGACTATCCCCTCAGGCGGCCGATGGTGAAAAACGGCCTGCCAGAATCTCTTCGGCAAACATCTCTGCGGTGCGCAGGCCCGCGGCGGTCATAATATCGAGGTTACCCGCGTACTTAGGCAGGAAGTCCCCGAGCCCCTCTACTTCCATAAACATGGAAACGCGATTGCCATCGAAAACGGGGCCATTTTTCAAGCGGTAACCCGGTACGTATTTTTGAACTTCGGCAACCATGTCATCCACCGACTTGCGAATCGCCTCTTGATCCGGCTCGTCGTCAGTCAGACAGTGAATGGTGTCGCGCATAATCAGCGGTGGCTCAGCCGGGTTAATCACGATAATCGCCTTACCCTGACGAGCGCCGCCCACTTTCTCTACCGCGCCCGCCGTCGTGCGGGTGAATTCGTCGATATTTTTACGTGTGCCGGGCCCCACTGACTTGGAGCTTACCGTGGCAACAATTTCGCCGTAGCTCACCGACTGCACGCGCGACACGGCGGCAACCATTGGAATGGTTGCCTGTCCGCCGCAGGTCACCATATTCACATTCATGCACTTCTCGGCCACGGCATCGCTGAGGTTGACTGGTGGGATACAAAATGGCCCGATCGCCGCCGGCGTCAGGTCGATCATCAACGCACCTTGCTCGTTCACTTTGCGCGAGTTCTCGGCGTGAACATAGGCAGAAGTTGCATCAAAACAGATTTGCACACCGTCCTCACGCATGGTTGGCAACATACCATCCACGCCTTCCGAGGTGACCTTCATGCCCATTTCTTTAGCGCGGGCCAAGCCGGGTGATTCAGGGTCAACACCGACCATCCAAACGGGTTCAATCAGCTCCGAGCGCATTGCCTTCATCAGCAGGTCGGTCCCAATATTGCCCGGCCCAATGATGGCCGCGCGAATTTTTTCAGCCATAAGATTTCTCACTGTCAGTAGAGCACCGCTATGTGCTCCGAATAGGTAGATGTTGTTGTTCTAGATGTAGCAATTAGACGAAATGCACTTGTGCATCGCCGATGCCTTCCAGCTCCATGCGCAGGCTGTCACCTGCTTGTACCGGCTCCAGCGGTACCAGAGAACCAGAGAGAATCACCTCTCCCGCTTTGAACGGAATACCAAAGCGCCCCAGCGTATTTGCCAGCCACGCCACCGCGGTTAATGGGTTGCCCTGCACCGCACTGCCCAAGCCTTCACTGAGAATTTCACCGTTTTTCCATACGCGAATTTTCAATGCAGGCAGGTCGTAGTCTTTGGGGTCTGCCTCCTGCTCCCCCAGCACGTAAACACCGCAGGAAGCGTTGTCCGCGACGGTGTCCTGAATAGCAATTTTCCAATTGTCGATACGCGAATCAACAATTTCAAAACAGGGCATAATGGCGTCGGTTGCGGCCAGGACATCCGCCTCTGTAACACCCGGGCCTTGCAGGTCTTTCTTCAACCGAAAACCGATCTCCGCCTCGGCACGGGGGGAAATCAAATGACCGGCTACCGGCACTTTTGCGCCATTGGCAAAGGTCATGGCGTCGGTTAGAAAACCAAAGTCCGGCTGGTGTACGCCGAGCATTTCCTGCACCACTTTACTGGTGACGCCGATTTTTTTCCCCACCACTTGCTCCCCGTCTTCTTGACGGCGGGTAAGCATGCGCAGGGAAATGTAGTAGGCATCGTCAATGGTAATGTCCGGCTCACGCTCGGTCAGCGGGGCAATACTTTGCTGGCTGCGTAGGGCGTTGTAGAGCTCATCACCCAATGCATTGATTTTGGCGCTATCCATAATTTATCCGTTTTGCAGAAAATCGAGGGTTTGGCGATTGAAAAGCTCGCGGTGCTCAACCATTACCCAATGCCCGCAGCGAGACACCAGCGTAAGGCGAATATCAGTGATGCCCTTCGCTAACTTCATAATGCCGGTCTCGGGCATCATTTGCTCATTGACGCCCCAGAATGCCAGGGTTGGGCAGGTGATTTCACCCAGCCTTTCTGTCATATCGGGCACCGTCATGGTGGTGATAACCTGGCTGTTCTGTTGCTGAAAAATTCCCCAGCGCTCATTGACCAGCTGCTCGTCGACTACGGCATCATCAAACACCAGGCCGCGACGAATAAAGTCTTCCAAGCGCTCCGGCGCCATCGGCCCAGAGGTGAAGACCTCTTTCATAATCTGCATACCAGGCATATGAAAGTAGTCGGCCTGTTGCTCTATTCCGCCGGGCGCCATCAGCACCAGCTTACTAACCCGCTCTGGGTAGTCGAGGGTGTATTTCAGCGCAATGGCTCCACCCAAGGAATTACCGATCAGGCAGTATTGCTCCACGCCGATGTGGCGCAGCGTTTGGTGAACACACTCGACGAAAAAGTCCAGCGGGTAGTCAACGTCATCAGGCTTATCGGAATACCCATAACCTATCAGGTCGGGCACCACCACTCGGAAGCCCTGCTCAACAAACCACGGGTAGTTGTATTTGAAGTTGCTGTGCCCACTGGCGCCGCTGCCGCTGCCGTGCAGAAATACCACGACAGGCCCTTCACCCTGATCCAGGTAGTGAATGCGGTGGCCATTGTCGAGGGTGACATACTGCCCCTCGGGTAATCCCGCTACGATTTGAGTCATGGCTGCCCGCCCCCAGGTAAACAGAAAAACATGATGTGCCCGAGCAGGCGCAGAGAAAGCGCCTGCCGAGAGCTATTTTTGTGGTGTAAATTTTATAGAAGGGCCTTCGCGACACTAATCCCCCAAACGGATGACAGCTATTTCCAGCTCACTCCACGATAGCGTCATTAAACTTGGGGGGCTTACCCAACATGGCTCGCGGCGACGGGGGCAGCTTGCCGTCAATGTCCACCAGCCCGTATTCCTCGGCCAGCTCTGCCGCGTAGAAGACCTTGCCGCTGCGCGACATCAATGCTGCATCGCGGTACAGCGCGTCTATCACCAAGCCGGGAAACTCCGGCGATTCGGCCGCTGCCACCGCATCGGCGTATAACTCGGGTTGCGCGTCGAAGACCTGCATACTGCGCTCAGTTTTCAGCAGTCCCATCCACAGCGACACAACGGCGACGCCATGTGAACGAAAATCCACGGCCATGTCATGGGCCATTTTATCCACACCCGCCTTCCCGGCACCGTAGGCCGGACCGTGCATATAGCAGCGCCCTCCCGCAGAGGAGGTATTCACTACCAGTCCTTTTGCACTCTTTAGCAGCAGTGGCGCCGCGTAGTACGACGACACATAGCTAGAGCGCAGCCCAACATTGAGAATATCCTGCAACGCCAGCGGCTTTTCCCAAAACGGCCCAGGCAGAGTCAAGCCCTCGGGCACCAGCAAGGCATTGTTGACGAGAATATCCAGGCGCCCCTGCTCGGCTTCAATCACAGCCAGCGCACTGCGCACCTGTTCGTCGTCCCGGTGATCACAAATTAAGGGGATGGCCTTTGCACCTCTCTCCTCTATGGCTTCGACAGTGGCATAGACGGTGCCCGGCAAGGCCGCATCACCCTCGGACTGAGTGCGGCCAGTCACGTAGATTGTCGACCCCGGCTTGGCCAACGCCAGCGCGATGCCTTTGCCCGCGCCGCGGCTGGCGCCAGTCACGAGAATGATGCGTTTATCCTGCTTCACAATGGGTTCCTATTATTGTGCCTACCAACGGCCGCATAGGCTGACAGACCGCGGCTGCAGATGCATCCTCCGAAATGACTAGAGCGAGCGTGTCACAGCAGCAGCCGCCGAATATCGGCCAGCATTTGCGCCAATTCGGTAAAGAACTTACCGGCATCCGCGCCGTTAATCACCCGGTGGTCATATGACAGGGACAGCGGCAGCATTTTGCGCGGCTGGAAACCATCACCATCCCAAACGGGTTTTACGGCCAGCTTGGAAACCCCCAGGATCGCGACTTCCGGCGCATTGATAATGGGAGTAAAACCAGTACCGCCGATACTGCCCAGGCTGGAAATGGTGAAGCAGCCGCCCTGCATTTCCGCAGGTTTAAGCTTGCGCTCCCGGGCTTTCTTAGCCAACTCAGCGCTTTCTTCCGCCAGCTCCCAAAGCGACTTTTTATCGACATCGCGAATCACCGGCACAACAAGCCCTGCCGGCGTGTCCACTGCCATACCAATATGGACATAGTGCTTGTAGACAAGGCTCTCACCATCGGCACTGAGGGAGGCGTTGAACTTGGCATTGGCGCGCAATGCAGCCGCCGCCGCTTTTAACAAAAAGGGCAGAGGCGTTAACTTCACACCGCGCTGCTCAGCCTCTTTTTTCATCTCACGACGGAAGTCCTCAAGCTCAGTGACATCCGCATCATCAAACTGCGTCACATGAGGAAGGTTCAACCAGCTGCGGTGCATATTGGCCGCCGTCAGTTTATCCAGCTTGCTTAAGGGCTGAATATCCACCTCGCCAAACTTGGCAAAATCGACGTCAGGAATCGGCGCGATGCCGCCGCCAGCTGCCGCTGCGGGCGCTTTCGCCAACTGCTTAACATAGGCATGCAGGTCCTCCTTAACGATGCGCTTGCGCGGGCCGGTGCCGGACACTTTGCTCAGATCAATACCAAACTCGCGCGCCAATTTACGCACCGCGGGGCCAGCATATACTTGCTTCCCTTGGGCAGCCGGCGCAGGCGACGTTGAGTTGACGCTGGTGCTGGCGCTCTCGCGCGCAGCTGCCGAGGCTTCGCGCTTTGGCTCGGGCTCGGCGCTCACAGGCGCATCGGCCTTTTCCGCTGGCTGGGCTGTTTGCTCAACCTTCGCATCACTGGCTGAGGTCGCGCCTGCGACACGCATTTCTGCGATCGCCGTACCTTCACTGGCGGCGTCACCCACCTTGATCAACATCGCGCTCACCACACCCGTAAACGGTGCAGGAACCTCCATGGAGGCCTTGTCTGACTCCAGCACGATCAGTGAATCACCTTCACTCACCTCATCGCCTTCGGCAACGCACAGTTCGATAACTTCTATACCTTCACCGCCGCCAACATCGGGCACCTTAACGGTTTCGGTGCGCTCCGCTGTCGACTCAGACTGGGCATCACCAGCTCTATCGTTACCACCGTCAGTGTCGTCGTCAGCAGCTGGCGTTTGCTCGGATGCAGATTCCGACTCGGGTGCAGACTCGGCCTCGGACTCCGAAGCAGCTTCATCGCTGCCCTCAGCCACCTCCAACTCGAGAATGGCATCCCCCTCGGAAACGCTATCGCCTACCGACACGGCAATCGACACCACTTTGCCAGACTTTGGCGCAGGCACCTCCATCGACGCCTTGTCAGATTCTAAAACCAGCAGGGAGTCTTCCTGCTCGACAACATCGCCAACAGCAACGCAGACTTCGATTACCTCAACGCCTTCACCACCGCCGAGGTCTGGAATTTTGATCGTTTCTTTTGTCACAGAAAACTCCTCATATTAGCGGTGCATCGGGCTAATTTTTTCAGCATCCAGGCCGTAGTCTGCAATGGCCTTGCTCACGACAGAGGCAGCAATTTTGCCCTCATCACTCAGCGCCTTTAGGGCCGCGACCGTCACGTAGTAACGGTCCACCTCAAAGTGCTCGCGCAATTTCGCTCGCGTGTCGGAACGCCCATAGCCGTCGGTACCCAGCACCACATAGCGGCCATCAATATAGGGGCGCAGCTGTTCACCGTAGGCTTTAATATAATCCGTTGCACAAATAACCGGCGTGGACTGCGCATTGAGTTGCTGACTAACATACGCACTGCGTGGCGACTCTTCAGGGTGAAGCAAGTTCCATCGGTCACATTCCATGCCGTCGCGATACAGCTGGTTAATGCTGGTGGCACTCCAGATATCCGCTTCCACTTTGTGATCAGATTTCAGCAGCTCAGCGGCCGCTTCAACTTCACGCAAGATTGTGCCACTGCCCAATAACTGAACCTTTAGCTTGGGCTTCTTAACCGTGCTGCCTTTGAGTTTGTAGATTCCCTTGATAATGCCCTCTTCACTGCCTTCGGGCATATCGGGGTGGTAGTAGTTTTCATTCATCGTGGTGATGTAATAGAAAACATTTTCCTTCTCGGCATACATGCGCCGCATGCCGTCCTGAATAATCACCGCCAACTCGTAAGAATACGTCGGGTCGTAGGACACGCAGTTAGGGATCATATTGGCCATTAAGTGGCTGTGGCCATCCTGGTGCTGCAAGCCTTCTCCATTGAGAGTGGTACGCCCGGATGTTGCACCGATCAGGAAACCGCGCGCCTGAGAGTCACCGGCAGCCCACGCCAAATCCATAATGCGCTGAAAGCCGAACATGGAGTAAAAAATGTAAAACGGAACCATTGGGTAGCGATGATTCGCATAGGAGGTTGCCGCCGCCAACCACGCAGAGAAGGCACCGGCCTCGGTGATGCCCTCCTCCAAAATCTGCCCGTCCTTGGACTCTTTGTAATACATAATTTGGTCGGCATCGTGGGGGGTATAACGCTGCCCCTGAGAAGAATATATGCCCAGCTGGCGGAACATACCCTCCATACCGAAGGTACGCGCTTCGTCTGGCACAATCGGCACAATACGCTCGCCCACGGCTTTGTCCTTAACCAGGGTCGACAGCATGCGAACAAAGGCCATTGTCGACGACACTTCTCGTTTGCCGGTGTTTTTCAGCTGCGCCGAAAATTTCTCCAGCGACGGCACATCCAGGGCATCGAAGTCGGCCTGTCGCGCCGGCAAGTACCCCCCCAATTCCTCGCGGCGCTTGTGCATATACACCATTTCAGGGCTGTCTTTCGGCGGCCGATAGTAGGGGACATTTTTAAGTTCATCGTCGGGAATCGGCACGGCAAACCGGTCGCGGAATTTTTTCAGCTCTTCCAAATCAAGCTTTTTCACCGAATGCGCTTCGTTTTGCGCTTCACCGCCGCTACCCAGACCGTAGCCCTTAACCGTCATTGCCAGTACCACGGTAGGCTGGCCTTTGGTTTCTCTGGCATTGGCGTAGGCGGCATACACTTTATAAGGGTCGTGACCGCCGCGATTCAGGTACATAATTTCGTCGTCAGAGAGGTCTTCAACCAGCTCTAGCAGCTCGGGATACTTCCCAAAGAAGTGCTTGCGAGTATAGGCCCCGCCATTGGCTTTGTAGTTTTGCAGTTCGCCATCGCACACTTCATTCATACGTCGGCGCAGCAGGCCGGTTTTGTCTCTTTCCAGCAGCTGATCCCAGTGGCGCCCCCAAATGACCTTGACGACATTCCAGCCCGCGCCCCGGAACACCCCTTCCAGTTCCTGGATAATTTTGCCATTGCCGCGCACAGGGCCGTCCAGGCGCTGAAGGTTACAGTTGATCACGAAGCACAAATTATCGAGCTGTTCGCGTCCCGCCAGGGCAATTGCGCCGAGAGACTCAGGCTCATCGCACTCGCCATCGCCCATAAAACACCACACTTTTCGGTCGCCGTGATCGACCAGTCCCCGGCTCTGCTGGTATTTCATTACGTGGGCTTGGTAGATCGCCTGAATGGGCCCCAAGCCCATGCTCACGGTAGGGAATTGCCAGTAGTCCGGCATTAACCAGGGGTGCGGATAAGACGATAAGCCATCGCCATCTACCTCGCGGCGGAAGCTGTCGAGCTGCTGCTCCGAGAGGCGCCCTTCCAGGAATGAGCGCGCATACATACCCGGAGAACTATGGCCCTGATAATAGATCAGATCGGCCTTATCACCGCCGCGGAAAAAGTAGTTAAAGCCCACATCGTAAAGAGTCGCGGAAGAGGAAAAGCTGGAGATGTGGCCGCCCAAGCCCTCATTGTTGTCGTTAGCCCGCATTACCATCGCCAGCGCATTCCAGCGTATTAGCGAGCGAATTTTTCGCTCCATAAACAAGTCGCCGGGCATGCGTTTTTCATCGCGAGGTTCGATGGTATTGCGAAATGAGGTGGTGATGGCTGCTGGGAGCTGGGTTCCCTGGCGCGCGGCATGCTTTGCCAAATATTTCAGGAGAAAAGCGGCGCGTGCTCTACCCGCATGGCTAAGCACGCCATCCAGTGCTTCCAGCCATTCTTGGGTTTCCTGTGGATCGAGATCTTCACGCAAATCAGGGTCTTGGTACATATCACAGTCCTTATCAATACCGTGGGCTGCCTAGACCAGCAAGCGATTTGCTCGAATGTGTTCCGCGTCAACGGGCGCACCGACCATGATCAATAATCGGGGTGTGCCTGCCGTTGGTGACGGTGATCACCTGGCCTATCTGGCGCTGCCCCACCTTGTGGGTCGGGCAGAACTGCCGATGAGAATTCGGGCCCCTGAAAGCCTATGCACTTTCAGAGCCGCGAAAATCATCGCAGCCCTGTCGTCATAAATCAAGAAAATCTAGATATTTTTATTGTGAATAAATAGTTTCACCTCTATAAAAACAAGTACTTATACTAGTCGAAGGAATAGACACCTGCCTTATCAAGCACTGCGCGCGACTCCCCAGCGGGCAATGCCGACGGCCACTGCCCTGGCACGGTCACTAGCAGGCTGCGACGGTTTGAATCGTGCAGCGTTTGACGCATAAGCGACCACCACTGCGTATAATCCAGCCTCGTTAGCGCAGCGATTAACTGGTCTCGACTGTCAAAACCCGAATACCCATCCAACAGATCCCGCCAATGGCGGTCTGCCGCCTCCCTCAGACTTTCCGGCTGCTCCGCTAACTTACTTATCAAAGTAGCCCGGAACTGTTCATAAGTCTGTTCATCAACGCCATTTTCCATCCAGGCGTCGATATACCCGTCAATCTCCTTGGCCAGCATCGCCGCGTCAGCAACCGGTGACTGCACCAAGAAGAATAAGCCACCCACATTTCGCTGGGGGTATACACCCGCATTAACAATGTAGCCGAGCTGCTTCTCCGTACGCAGCTGATGATAAAAGTCAGCACTCATGATCTGCGCCGCCAAACCCAGAGCAACTCTACCCATCTTCCCCTGCTCGGGCGCCTGCACATACTGAAGTAGCGCAGCATCGTTGTGCTCTGCGGGCACAATCACCAGCGCGCTCCCCTCAGGTAGCTTCACAATCTGTTGCTGCGGCCGTGTGCTCAGCGACGTTTGCGGGAGCGCTCGCATCATTTGCGCAACCGTGTCCAACGCATCCGCTTGGGTGAAATTACCGTGGAGCAACACCTGATAGCGGAAGGCCCCTAGCACCCGCTCCGCCTGGCGCGCAACATCGGCAAGCCGCAGTGCCTCGGTCTCTGATAGCAGAGACTCAAGCGCGGGCTCCTGTCGCTGCTGCAAGCGCGGCAGCTCGGCAAAAAGTTGCTGATAGGGTGAACGGCGCCGAACATTTTGCAGCTCGCGCAGGCGCTGCTGTTTAATGCGGGCAAAGCGCTGCTCGTCCCAGTCGACGTAACGCAGTGTCTTCAGTACCTGAGAAAGCAGCTCTGCCTGCTTCTGATCAAACCCTCCCAAGCGCAACTCAACACCGCGCCAACTGCTCGACAAGCTGTAATCCAAGCCCGCCAATTGCGCGGCATAGGCCTCTTCGTTCAGCTGATCACTGACCATGCGCAACCACAGCTCGGTGGCTGCAGCTGCCGAGGACGAGTCTCTCGCTGCAGGCGTCTCTAGCAACAGATAACTGCGGCCTTTGGGCACATCAAACTGATCGTCGTTGTACAACCACACGCCTTCAATAGGCGCATTGTCTAGCAACCTTGGCTGACCGTTTGCAGCGCCATCTTCCTTCAGAGTAAAGGCATCAGCAATGTAGGGGTTACTGGCTGGCAAATGCAGCCCCGCTGGCTCGGCCTCACGCCAGCGCTGTTGTCGCTGCGCATCAATGTCGCGCACACTCCAGGGTACGTCATAACGTTGCTCGCGGCGGTCGGTATCGACGCCCGGCGCAACAAGCGTAATAAAGGCCTTGTCCGGCGTCATACTACGCAGGTATTCCCGTATCAATTCCGGCCGGAAGGACGCCATTACATAGGCCGCCCGCAATACCTCCGCGGGCGGGTACTGCTGAAGCGCCGAGGAAAATTGCACCAATTCCTCTGTCAAATTTCGACGGTTGCGAAAACGAAATTGCTGCGCTGCGAGCTGGCTTTGCTCGCGGTAGCGCCAAGCCTGAATGCCCTGTTCATCAATCAGGCGCACATAGGCAAAAACCTGTTCGACAATACTGTCGAGGTGTTCCATGCCGGCTTCAGTCAACGCAATATTGACACCAAACATTGCCTGCCCCTGCATATCCAGGCTCTGACCGGCGCTCAAGCCATCGGCCCAGCCTGCGCGCTTCAGCGCAGATAACAGGCTGCCCTCGCCTTCGTGGCCGAGCAGGTTAGCAATATACGACAGCGGTTTATCCCGCCAGTGAGGGCTGGCATCAACTACCGGGAACTGAATAGACAGCCGCCGCTCAGTCTGCACCGGCTGTATCGCCACCCAGCGTGGCAGCGCCTGTTGCTCGAACAGCGGCTGCGTAATGGGTTTAATGTCGACGTTGCGATTTTCTATGGCACTAAACCGCGCCCGCACCATCGCCTCAAGCTCCGCCAGCGACTCTCGACCCACCACCGTCAGGCTCATGATATTCGCCGAGTAATAACGCTGATAAAACGCCAGCAATTGCTCGCGCAGCGCCGCCTCGCGATCTGCCTGTAAGGTTTGTAAGTTGCCAACTGAAAATTTGCGAAAGGGATGCTGCGGCGCTAACTGCTCTTTAAACACCGCCAGCTCTCGGCGGCGATCGTTGCGCAGTCTGGCGCGATATTCAGACTCCACCGCATTAACTTCACGCTGCACGTAATTAGCATTGAACAGCGGTGCGACAAAGAACTGAGAAAACTGGTCCAGGGCGCCTTCGAGCGCGTCCGCCTTGACGTCGAAGAAGTAGTTGGTGTGCTCAAAGCTGGTAAAAGCGTTGTGACTGCCTCCGTTTGCCGTAATGTAAGCCTGGTAGTCACCCGCATTCGGGTAGGCACGCGTGCCCAGAAACAGCATATGCTCCAAGAAATGCGCCAAGCCCTGATAGTCACTGGGATCTTGGCGGCTACCGACATTCACATCCAGCGATGCACCCGCTTTATCTGCGCCCGGATCAGACACCAATAATACTTTGAGACCGTTATCCAAGCGCAGATAGCGAAAACTGCGCTGCTCGGTATCGGGTTTAATGATGCTTTCGCCCTGACCAGACAGCGAGGCGTCACGGGTAAGTGCCGCACAGGCAGAAATAACAATCAGTAGAATAGCGACGGTGACATGTTGCAGAACGCGCACAAGTATTTCCTTACAGAGTCAATTACAACGATGCTTGCTCGCTGGAGGTTTCCGTCTCGTTACTCACGGCATGAGGTCGCGGCCAGGAGTACAAAATCGCCTTCACTAAGGTCGCCAGTGGGATCGCAAAAAACACCCCCCACATTCCCCAAATTCCGCCGAATACCAACACGGCAACAATAATCGCCACGGGGTGCATATTCACCGCTTCGGAAAACAGCAGCGGCACCAACACATTGCCGTCCAGCGCTTGAATGATTCCATAGACAATGCACAGGGTAAAAAACTCCCCACCCCATCCCCACTGTAAATAGCCCACCAATACGACGGGCAACGTCACCACTGCCGCACCGATATAGGGAATCACTACCGACAGTCCCACTGCCAACGCCAGCAGCGCGGCATAGTTTAGCGACATCAGCGAGAACGAAATGTAAGAGGCCACCCCGACGATCACGATCTCAATTGCCTTACCGCGTACGTAATTGGCGACTTGATCGTTCATTTCCAACCAAACAGCTCGCAGCAAAGGTCGGCGACGCGGCAGAAAACCCGACAACCACTCAAGGATCAGCTGTTTATCCTTGAGGAAGAAAAACACCAGGATGGGAATCAACACTATGTTGATCATCAAACCAACAACATTGGGCAGCTGCGCAAGAGAAAAAGACACCAAGTACTGCCCCAGCGAACCAATCTCCGTGGTTGCCAGCGTCATCCACTCCCGTATTTGCGCCTCGGTAAATACCTCCGAACGCTCAGGCAACACCATCAGCGCCTGCTGCAGCTTTCGCAACATCGACGGCAGCTCTTGTATCAGCGTCACCAGCTGCTGCCACACCAGGGGCAACAGCAGCATAAGCACACCAAAAAATACCGTTAGGAAAATGCCGTACGCGACGGCTATAGCGAGCCAACGCCGGGCGCCCAGCGCCGACATTCGGGCAATAACGCCCTGCATCATAAAGGCCAGCACGACACTGGCAATAATGGGGATCAGGACATTGCCGATGCTGAGGATCAACAACAGAATCGCGGCAAGAATAATCAGCAACACTACCGTTTCTTCCTCGGCAAAGATGCGATTAAACCAATTGCGAACCATTCCAAGCATGTGGTTGTCCTTTTTCTCGTAAACCTAGATCATCCGCCCGGTGCGCTCGGCGGCTATTTCTTCTGGAGCAGGTACCTAAACTCCCCCTGATGCTCTTCATCGAACAACAGCGTATTACCGCTCTGGGCAGCGAACACGGCAAAATCTCGCTGTGAACCGACGTCAGTTGCCAGCACTTCTACGACCTCACCGCTCGACATCCGGTTCAATGCTTGTTTCGCTTTTAGCAGCGGCAGCGGGCAGTCCAACTGACGCGCATCCACTCGACAGTGTATCTCGCTCATAGCATACCTCTTTCTGAATAGGCCGGCAGTATAGCGCCCCAGCCGGGGGCGACAGAATGCCACTGACGCACTTTTTGCGCTTTAATAGGTCTGAGCCTTTATCACTTGTATGATCTGTATCGGCGAACCCGGCTACCTGTACGGTGGCACCAAACAAGGACTCCATTGTGGTACGAACATTATTACACGCCCTTATCGCCACCCTCCTTTGTAGCGCGGCAGTGGCCCAGCCGATGAGGGACACCAGTAGCCAGCTTCCAGAGCTAGGCGAAGTCGATGCTTCACCGTATTCGGCTAAGCAGGAATACCAGCTGGGCAGAATGTGGTTGAGAATGTTTCGCACACAAGTGAAAACCCTCGGCGACCCACAACTGCAAAGCTATGTTGAGTCCTTGCTTTACACGCTGGCCGCCAATAGCGAACTGAAACAGCGCGATTTAGAAACCGTTGTTGTCGACAATAGCACCATCAACGCTTTTGCCGTGCCCGGCGGCGTTATCGGCGTGCATACCGGTCTTTTTCTGTTCAGTGATAACGAAGCCCAATTTGCCGGCGTGCTCGCCCACGAGATTGCCCACTTGAGCCAACGCCATTTCAGCCGCTCCATCGACAAGGCCCGTGAGGCGAGCATTCCCAGCATGGCAGGCATGTTAGCCGGGATCATTCTGGCGGCGACAACCGGCTCCGATGCTGGCATTGCCGCCATTGCGGCGAGTCAGGCAGCGGCGCTTGAAAACCAACTGCGCTTTAGCCGCCAGCACGAGCAAGAGGCCGACCGCGTCGGCATGGAAACCCTCGCCCGAGCCAATATGGACCCCAATGGCATTCCCTCAATGTTTGAGAACATGAATGCCAACTTGCGCTTTGCGCGGGCCAAACCGCCCGAATTTCTGCTGACTCACCCACTGACGGAGAACCGAATTAGCGATAGCAAAAACCGTGCTCGCAACTACCCTCGGCAGGTCTATACCGACAACTTAAATTTCCAGCTTATGAAAATGCGGGCAACCGTCCATCACACTGAAAAAATGGAGAGCCTGCTGCAGCGATGGAAGGATGAACAAGGTGCCAATGGCGAAGCGCGCCGCTACGGCATCGTGCTGGCGCTTACTGAGATGGAGCGCTGGCAGGAGGCCAGCGACCAGCTCGACGACTTGATTGACGACGACCCCCAGCGCATTGCCTATATCATTGCCCGTGCAGACATCTTGCTTGGGCAGAAAGCCTACGACCCGGCGATCGATTTATTGCGCAATGCCCTGGCGCTCAATCCAGACAACTACCCGCTGAGCCTTCATCTGGCTGATGCCTTAGAGCAAGCACAGCGCTTTCGCCAAGCCGACGACGTACTTACCGCGTTGAGCTCAAGGCGGCAGAACGATCCCAAAATCTGGTACCGATTGGCGGAAGTCAGAGGCCTAGCGGGGAATATTCTCGGCGTGCATCTGGCGAGGGCAGAGTATTTTATCCTCACCGCACAGCTCGAGCGCGCTGCCAGCCAATTGCATTACGCGCACAAGCAAAGCGGAAGCAATCAAATACTCCAGGGGAAAATCACCGAGCGACTGCGCGATATTGACGAGCTGAAGAAACAACTCAAAGAATTTCAGGGACGCTAGGGCCTGTTCACACTAATCCAATTGTCACTGCTGGAGGTCATTTTTGCCTCCAGCTAGGCGCCAGACGCGCCGTTTAGCCACTCTAAACAAGTGGCTGGCAACAACGCTGGGGGCAAAAATGGCCCCAGCCCTATGGGTTGCGGCTAAAAAAGCACCACTCGTCGTTGCTCATCGCTTATTTGGAATAACCAAACTACGCTCTTCGCGCCTAGATTGGTGCTTTTTTAGCCACAACAGTAATAATCGGATTAGTGTGAACAGGCCCTAAAAGCCCGCAGCGATTTGCGGGCTGTTAGCAACGGTGTGAATGGCCTTACGCCTTGGCGGGCAAACTTGCGCCTCGACGGGCGACCTTAGGGCTTGTTAGCAGCGGCAAAGTCCAACATACGGGTCAGCGGTTTCATCGCTTTCTCACCGAGCGAGGGCTCGACAAATACTTCATTACCGCCGTTTTCCAGCACCTCAGCCAGATTTTCCAGTGCGTTCATCGCCATCCACGGGCAATTTGCACAACTGCGGCAGGTAGCACCGCTGCCGGCCGTTGGTGCGATCACAAACTCCTTGTCCGGCACTAACTGCTGGAGCTTGTAGAAAATACCTTGATCCGTCGCCACGATCATTTGCGGGTTGGGCAAGTCGCGCGCCGCGTTGATGATCTGCGTCGTTGAACCGACCACGTCAGCCAGCGCGACAACGCTCGCCGGAGACTCCGGGTGCACCAATACCGCCGCATCGGGATACACCTTTTTCAGGTCGAGGATACCCTGCGCTTTAAACTCTTCATGGACAATACAAGCGCCATCCCAGAGCAACACATCTGCCCCGGTCTCACGCTGCACGTAGTCACCGAGGTGTTTATCCGGCGCCCAGAGAATTTTCTCCCCCTGGCTGTCCAGGTGGTCCACAACGTCCAGCGCAATACTGGAGGTAACGACCCAATCTGCTCGAGCCTTCACCGCCGCAGAAGTATTGGCATAGACCACGACCGTGCGGTCGGGGTGGGCGTCGCAAAAAGCGGAAAACTCATCGGCCGGGCAGCCAATATCCAGCGAGCAGGTTGCCTCGAGAGTCGGCATCAATACCGTTTTCTCAGGTGACAGGATTTTCGCCGTTTCCCCCATGAACTTCACTCCGGCGACGATCAACATCGACGCCGGATGGTCGCGACCAAAACGCGCCATCTCCAGCGAGTCCGACACGCAGCCACCGGTTTCTTCTGCCAGCGACTGTAATTCGGGGTCGGTGTAATAGTGAGCGACCAGCACCGCGTCTCTCGCCTTGAGCAGCGCTTTAATCCGCGCCCGCAGAGCATCGCGCTCCGCTGCGGGACGCGTCGTGGGCTCGTTGAGCCGGGCCAGATGCTCGCGCACCAACTCTTGTGCTATTGCCTGTTCCGCCAATGTCATTTCCCCATGCTGAGGACGAAAAGCGCCAGATTTTAACAAGAAAACAAACGGCTAAGCCAGAGATCAAGCTATTTAGCCTAACCGACCATCAAGGTGCCCAGTACACGCAGATCGGCACATTCTGCCCGAACAGGGCGGCAACCGGGGCAGCGCGATCAGCATACAGTGCCCGCTCCAGCACATGCCGCTTCTCTTCACCGCAGATTTGCAGCACCAACTCGCTGCAATTGAGCAAGCGCGGCAGTGTCAAACTTAAGCGCGGGTAGGGACTCGCGGCGGTTTCCAGCGCCATACACGGCAGTGCAGAAGCCATATCCAAAGCCGCATCGAGCTGCGGGCTGTCGGGAAACAATGAGGCGCAGTGTCCGTCACTGCCCATGCCCAATACGACGCGATCAAAGCTTGGCATGGCGCCTAAGGTTAGGCTCGCAAGGGCAGCGTCTTGTTCGGCTGACTCAGTGTGCGGCGACTTAAGTGGTACGAAGTGCGCCGCAGCCGCCCGGCCGCGAAACAGCCGCTCTCTCAACAACCGTTCATTACTATCGCGGTTATCGCTATCGACCCAGCGCTCATCGGAGAGCGTCACGGTCACTTTCGACCAATCCACAGCCTCATCGGCCAGCAGTTCCAGCAGACGCTCGGGTGTTTTGCCGCCGGGCAGGACGAGGCTTGCCGCCCCGCTCACGCGAATACCCGCCGTCAGCGCCGAACACAGGTCGTCAGACAATGCCGCGGCCTGAGACTCACGGCAGCTGAAGCTCAACAGCCTTGCCCCTACTTGATTGAGGCGCCGCTCTAACAGGTGCTCATTCATGCCAGCTCCGTCCATCTCTCTCGATCAGCAGTTCCGCCTTGGCTGGCCCCCACGACCCGGCATGGTAGTGCGATACCGGCATGGCCTGGCTCTGCCACGCCTGGATCAGAGCATCACACCACTGCCAAGCCTCCTCAACCTCTTCGCGGCCGACAAAAAGCGAAGGATCGCCATTAATGACATCCAAAAACAGCCGCTCGTAGGCATCGGGGATACGGTTCATGCCCGACGATCCAAGGAAATCCAAGTTCAAATTTTGGCGAGCCAGAGCCATTTTATTTTTGAGGCTATGCATCTTGGATACCATCTGCATCTCAATCCCCTCATTCGGCTGTAAGCGGATCACCAGTCGATTGGGGATATTTTCGCCAGTGAAAAAGATATTGTGCGGCAGGCTTTTGTAGGTAATCACGATCTCCGTCAATTTTTCCGGCATCCGTTTACCCGTGCGCAGATAAAATGGCACCCCGGCCCATCGCCAGTTATCGATATGCGCTTTAATTGCGACAAAGGTTTCGGTATCGCTTTCCGCCCCGTCACTATCGGCTTCCTCCATGTAGGCTGGCACCGCCTCTCCGCGGTACCAGCCCTGAGCATACTGGCCGCGCACCGCATGCGCGCCGACGCTGGCGGCATCGATGCGGCGCAATGCACGCATAATTTTGACCTTTTCGTCGCGGATGCTCTCCGCCGTCATGGCATTTGGCGGCTCCATCGCCACTAAACAGAGCAATTGCATCAAATGGTTTTGCACCATATCGCGCAGCTGCCCGACACCGTCGTAATAGGACCAACGCCCCTCTATGCCGACGGTTTCCGCCACCGTGATCTGGATATGATCGATACAGCTTTGATCCCATTGGGCATTGATAAAACGGTTCGCAAAGCGCAGCACCAACAGGTTCTGCACCGTTTCTTTGCCGAGGTAATGATCAATGCGATAGATATTCTCTTCACTGAAAAACTGCGCAACCGTCTCATTGACGGCCTGGCAACTGGCGAGGTCCTGGCCAACGGGCTTTTCAAGTACCAGACGGCTTTGCGGGTCGATAAGCGCATTGGCGCCAAGCTTCTCGCATATCGGGCCAAATAAGCTGGGTGGCGTTGCCAGATAAAATATGGCGCGCCGCCCCGGCGACAAGTGCGCCGCCAACTGCGGGTATTCCTCGCACTTGCCGAAGTCGATACAACAGTATTCCAAGCGCTGACAAAACCGCGCCCACTGCTCAGCGGCAGGGTCACCCTCACTAGCGCGGTCCACACGATGTTTGATCGCCTTCAGAAATTGCTGCCGATCCTGGTGGCGCCTCGCTAAACCGATAATGCGCATATCAGTAGGCAACAGATCCGCGCAGTGCAGCTGAAAGAGTGCTGGATAGAGCTTACGCCCTGAGAGGTCGCCAGCGGCACCGAATATCAGCAAGTCGCAATCATTACTCACCATTCACCCCCATCGATGCCCGCAAGGTCTGTGCGCGCTTGGCTGCCACGGTCGCTCGCTCGCGAATGGCCGGCCAGTTTTCCTCTGCCTGAAGCGCTGGCGGCGCGATCCACGACCCTCCCATACAAACCACAGATGGCAGGGCCAGGTAATCCGCCATATTGTCCAGGCTGACACCACCCGTCGGACAAAAACGCATCATTGGCAGCGGCCCGGCAAGCGCCTGCAAAACCCTTGCTCCGCCCATCGCCTCGGCGGGGAAAAACTTCACAAGATCTACCCCCTGCTCCAGGCAACGTATCGCTTCCGTCGCGGTGGCGACCCCAGGCATATAAGGCAAGTCGCTGTCGGCACAGCTAGCTATCAACGCCTTGGTCGCACCGGGCGTGACAAGAAACTCACTCCCCGCTGCACGCGCCCGCTTTACATCGTGCGCGTTCAACAGCGTTCCGGCACCAACGCACACGCCGTCGACCCGCTGCCGAATAACATCTATGGCTTCCAGTGCCGCTGATGTTCGCAGCGTCACTTCCAGTACCGGCAAGCCGCCATCACGCAAGGCGATAGCTAACGGTTCTGCGTATTCAGGGCGGGCCACGCTCAATACCGGAATAATCGGCGCGCGACTGACAATCTGCATCATCGTGTTACTCATGGCTGCGCCCTCTCTTCGCCTGTAAATAGCACCGACGCTCCCATTTCCGCGTTGGTCACCTGCTGACGCACACCGGCAAACATTTCTCGGCCGACCCCGTCCGTCGCCACCGTAGATGCCAGCGGCGTACGCGAGGCCCACTCGTGCTCGTCGACCAAGCAATTCAATTCGCCTGCGTCGGCGTCGATGACAATCTCATCGCCATCGCGCAGCCGCGCAATCGCTCCACCGGCTGCCGCTTCAGGTGAAAGGTGAATCGCAGCAGGCACCTTGCCCGAGGCGCCGGACATCCTGCCGTCGGTGAGCAAGGCTACGCGGTGACCGCGGTCCTGCAAAACGCCAAGCAACGGGGTGAGTTTGTGCAATTCAGGCATACCATTGGAGCGTGGCCCCTGATAAGGCAGCACTACCACACAGTCTTTGTCCAGCTCCCCGGCACGAAAGCGGCTTTGCAGCTCATCCTGGCTTTGAATAACCAGCGCGGGCGCGCGAATCTTGCGTCGTGAAGATGGCACTGCTGACACTTTGATTAACGCGCGCCCGAGATTACCTGTTACCAGCCTGAGCCCACCCTCGGCATCGAATGGCGAACTCATCGACGCAATAACGTTGGTGTCCAGGCTTTTTTCGGCAGCCTGCCGCCAGCGTAGCTCGCCCTGCTCTAGGTAGGGCTCGCACACATAGTCACTCAGCGTTTCCGCCCACATCGTTCTGGCATCGCCGTGCAATAAACCCGCATTTAACAGCTCAGAGAACAGCAGCCCGCTGCCTCCCGCGGCGTGAAAATGATTGATATCCGCCTCACCATTGGGGTAGGCGCGCACCAACAACGGGACAAGCCGCGACAGCGCATCCAAGTCGTCCCAATTCACTATCACGCCGGCAGCTCGTGCTATCGCCGGTATATGTATGCCGTGATTGGTCGATCCACCAGAGGCGAGTAAAACCACCATCGCATTGACTATCGAGCGCTCGTCAATCACCTCGGCCAGCGGGCGGCATCGCGGGCCGGCGCGGCTTATTTTACAGATATGCTCGGCGGCCTCGCCGGTAAGCGCTTCGCGCAGCGCCGACCCCGGGTTGACGAAAGACCCGCCCGGCAATTGCAGCCCCAGTGCCTCAAGTATTAGCTGGTTACTATTGGCCGTACCGTAAAAGGTGCAGGTTCCGGCGCTGTGATAAGACGCAGCCTCGGCGTCGAGCAGAGCCTCGCGATCGATTTTGCCCTCGGCAAATAACTGACGAACACGCTGCTTCTCGCTATTTGGAATACCGCTGGGCATCGGGCCAGCCGGGATAAACAGGGTCGGTAAATGGCCAAAATGTAAGGCGCCGATAAGCATACCGGGGACAATTTTGTCGCAAATACCCAGGCACAATACGGCGTCAAACATCTGATGGGAAAGCGCCACCGCCGTTGCCTGGGCGATCACATCACGACTGAACAAGCTCAGCTCCATGCCCGCCTGCCCCTGGGTCACACCGTCACACATCGCCGGCACGCCGCCGGCCACTTGGGCGGTACAACCGAGCTCTCGAACGTAGTTTTTTATGCGCTCTGGGTAATCGCGAAAGGGTTGGTGAGCCGACAACATATCGTTGTAGGCGGTGACAATACCGACATTGGCCGACTCCATCAGCCGTATGCGCGATTTGTCAGTACTGTCGCAGGCGGCAAAACCGTGGGCAAGGTTGCCACAACTGAGCTGCTGACGATCAGGCTGTTGTCCCCCTGCCCGACGCTGACGACTCAGGTACGTTGCGCGGTGGTCACGACTGCGGTGTGCAATCGCGTTGGTAATGCGCAGCAATTCCGGGTGTATGGAAACCATTGCGGCCTCTCCTGTGGCGCTGGCAAGCGCCCGGCACAGCGTATCAAAAGCCCGTTGATACGGGCCGAACAGCCAGCTGTCTATTCACTATAGATGCCATGCGAGAAGCATACCAGCCCCAATATTCGGGCCTGCAGGAGAGCAGCAATACGTATGGCCCCGGCGGGCTTAGGTCAATACACCTTCGGCTCTCAACGCCGCCAATTGCGCCTGATCATAACCGGCCTCGGCCAGCACCTCGTCGGTGTGCTGCCCGTGGCGCGGCGCTGGCTGGGGGACCTCGGGGCGGGAGCGGCTAAACTTCGGCGCAGGCCCCGGCTGAACATGGCCGCCGACCTCGACAAAGCTTTCCCTGGCTTTATTGTGGGGATGCAGTGGGGCCTCGCGCATCGATAATACCGGTGCGACGCAGGCATCTGTGCCCTCCAATAGTTCACACCAGGCATCACGCGTGCGCGTCTTGAACACCGCCGCCAGTTTTTCCTTCAGCTCCGGCCAGCGGGCCACATCAAACTGACCGCCAAAGGTATCCTCGTCCAGGCCGACCTTTTCTTTGAATAGTTGATAGAACTGCGGCTCGATCGGCCCCACCGACAGATATTTACCGTCTTGGGTTTCATACACCTCATAGAAATGCGCCCCGGTGTCCAGCACATTCACGCCGCGCTCGTCCTGCCAATTGAAGGCCTCGGTATTCAAATAGCTGTACATCATGTGCATCAGCGCCGCGGAGCCCTCAACCATCGACACATCCACCACCTGGCCAGCGCCGCTGCGCTGTGCTTCGAGCATTGCCGACACCACGCCAAAAGCCAAAAACATACCGCCACCACCGAAGTCACCTACAAGGTTTAAGGGGGGGACCGGTTTGTCACCCGCGCGACCAATCCCGTGTAGGGCGCCGGATAAAGAGATGTAATTGATATCGTGGCCAGCTGCCTGAGAGAGAGGCCCCGTCTGCCCCCAGCCCGTCATGCGGCCGTAGACCAGCTTGGGGTTGCGAGCCATACAATCCTCAGGGCCGATACCCAAGCGCTCGGCGACACCGGGGCGGAAGCCTTCAATTAAGGCATCGGCCGTTTCACATAAATTCAGCAGGGCCTCAACCGCCCGCGGATCTTTCAGGTTCAAGGCGATCGATTTTTTGCCCCGCTCGCTAATGCTGTTTTGAGGCTGGGCGCCTTCAGCCAATGAACGTCGCGTAACCGAGATAACTTCAGCCCCCATGTCAGCAAACATCATCCCCGCGAAGGGGGCAGGCCCTAAACCTTCTATCTCGATAATACGCAGCCCGTGAAGCGGTCCCATTGTTATCCCTCTTAGTATGTGAAACACGTGACGAGCCGCCAATAAAAAGGCGGCTAAAGCCGCCCATTATTGCCCCATTTACGCTGCCCTGCCAACACATCATGCGACGAGCATACGGTGCACACTGTCGATAGTTGCCTTTGCTGTAGCGGCCTCGCCACCGTCTCTCTCGGGAGAGGACGAACAGCCAAAACGCTGAGAAATGGTATCTAATGCATTGTGCAGCGCCGCGCCAAGCAACAAGTAGGCAATGGCGCGAGCATTAACTTGTCGGGCAATACGCCCATCCTCCTGCAGACGCTGCAGGCGCCGACACAGCGCATAGTGGACAAGGAAAAGATTATCGGTGGGTGCACCGCCGTTGTTATCGCGATGACTTCCCGTCCAAAACGAGGCCGTCAGCGGCGCGCCGGTAATATAAAATCGCTCAGCATGGTGATAAACAAGCTCCAGCCACTGACGCAGATCTTCGGTAGATCCATGCTCAACACAGTCTTTTGCTTCCACCAGCTCCGGTAGACGTTCATTGATCAGCGCCCGCAACATCCCGGCTTTATCACCAAAATTATTGAATACGCTGGCTTCTGTGGTACCCGCTTTTGCAGCAACGCCGCGCGTGGTCAGCGCCCCCGCCCCCTCATCGCGCAGTAGCATATAGGCCGCATCCAGCAGCCTTTCTCTTACTCTAGGTCTAGCCACCTTTAATCACTCCATTGATATAGGCTGGCGTTATTACACCCGAGCCATCGCGCAATGTACAAGTCGCTGCGCTAATATCTGGCTGAAATTTCAATAAAAATGCAGGAAACCGCCAATATGAGTATTACCGCGCCCGTTTCATCTCACACGGATGGAGATATTTGCCACATCCGCATACGGCGACCCGCCCATCGCAATGCGGTAGATGGCCCCACTGCCAGAGCCCTGGCCTTGGCAATGCGCAATTTCGACAATGACCCAGAGAGCAAAGTGGCAATTCTCAGCGGCGAAGGCAGCCACTTTTGTGCCGGGGCAGACCTTAAAGCCTTCTCCAGTGAGGACCCTGAGCGCTACAATCCATTAGAGGACGATGGTGACGGCCCCATGGGCCCCAGTCGCATGCAGCTACAAAAACCCGTAATCGCCGCTATTGATGGCTATTGCGTAGCGGGTGGCCTGGAGCTGGCCCTGTGGTGTGATCTGAGAGTCGCCAGCGAGGACGCTATATTCGGGGTGTTCTGCCGACGATTCGGCGTGCCGCTCATTGACGGCGGCACCGTTAGACTGCCACGACTGATTGGCCACAGCCGCGCAATGGACATGATTTTAACCGGACGGCCTGTCGATGCTAATGAGGCGCTGACCTTCGGCTTGGCCAACCGGGTTGTCCCAAAAAATCAGCTGTTAGACAGTGCCAAGGCACTGGCGCTACAAATTACTCAAGCTCCCCAGCAATGCCTGCGCAACGACCGTCGCAGCGCTTTTGAGCAGTGGAGCATGGCCGAAACTGAGGCGCTGAAAAATGAATTTGCACTGGGAAAAGCCAGCTTAGCGGCCGGCGAAGCACTTAGCGGTGCAAAGGCTTTTAGTCAGGGCGCGGGCCGCCACGGTCAGTCACGAGAGTGAGCTCGGCAAGGCGGACTCTGGCAGCGGTACTAAAGCATCACCCACGGCAATGCGACCGCCACGCAGCACACGCAGGCAAAGGCCTCCGTAGCCGAGCATGGCCACTACAGCGCCGTCTCCCAAGGCCTGCTCCATGCGTGAGCAGGGCTGGCAAAGGGCATTGGCTTGGAATATTGCCTCACCAATTTGAAAATACTGATACCGCAAAGCATTGAGATTGATACCTGAGACAACCAGGTTGCGGCGCAGCAGGGCCGGATCGACACTGTCTCTGCCCAAATGCGCAGCGATACTACGTATAAATTCTCGGCTGATTAGTGACACCTGGCGACCGGAACCGGCGCGGCCACGCAAACGGCGGTCGCCCTGTAAGCCCATACCCTCAATAGCCTGACACTGTTCCACGACGACCATCGGTGCCTTGCGCTCGGGGCGCACGCCAATCCACTCCAAGCGCCCCTGCGGAAGGTCGGCCAAGTATCGAGATAACAACCGCCCCTGCGCGTTCATGTTTTATTCCTCGGCCAATTACTTTCCCGACGAAACGGCAGAATAAGCAGCGCGAGCAACTGCCCCGCCCGCTGCTGCGCGCCGGGCAGGCCCAAACGCACCGCCGTATCCCCCTCCCGGGCTTGAGCCCGAAAACTCCCAAACAACCAGTCCCACCAGGGCACGCTAAAACCGAAATTACTGTTGGTTTCCTCAACGCGCTGAGAATGGTGAATACGGTGCAGCGTGGGCGTTATCAACACGCGGCGCAGGCTGTGTTCCAACTTGTTGGGTAGGGCGATATTGCTGTGGTTGAACATAGAGCAGGCATTTAGCACCACCTCAAAGATCAGCACAGCCAAGGCCGGTGCCCCAAGCGCCACAATGAAAACGCTTTTTACCACCATGGAAAGTAGCAGCTCGATGGGGTGAAACCGCAGCCCTGTTGTTACATCCAAGGCCGTGTCGGTGTGGTGAACGCTGTGCAGCCGCCACAGCCAGGGTAGGCGGTGAAACACGCGATGCTGCCAGTATATTGCGCAGTCCAGCACCACAACGGCAATGACAATTTCAAGCAGCGCTGGCCACTCTCTCTGGTTCAACAGTCCCCAGGACTGCTGTTGCGCCCAGAGGGCAACCCCGGTGGCCGCCAAGGGAAAGACAACGCGCAGGGCGACACTGCCTATGGCCAATAAGCCCAGGTTCGCCAACCAGCGGCGGCGAGAGGCCCTGCGAAAGGGCTGCCACACTTCCAGCAGTGCCAGCGCGACAAACAGGCTAGAAAACACCCCCAAGCGCAGCACGCCCTCCCATTCAGCCACTGACACGTTCCCTATACCTGCGCAGCGGCGGGCAGCATTCAATAAACGTCGCGGGCTGTGCTGAAATGTCCGACGCTTCGTCCAGGTCGGGCAGCGGCGTGTGCTCCTGCCAACGCAAGCCGGCATCAGCCAAGCGGCGACGTGTTTGCGCAAGAACCTTGTCCGTACTCCACGCCACGTCTTCAAAGACGGCTGTGCATTCACTGGCCAAGGCCAATAGCACATAGCCGCCATCAGTGGCGGGAATCACCGCCGCATCCACGTCTTGCAGCGCACACTCGGCCCAGCGCAAATGCTCGGCGGTTAGCGACGGGCAATCTGTGCCAATCAAAATCACCCCGCTTGCCTCGCGAACGCCACGCGACGCCGCCCGCGCCATCCGCTGCCCCAGATCCCCTTCGCCTTGCTCGACACGAGAAAAAGCCGTTAAACCGCGAAACGCTTGCCAGCAAGCCGCATCAGGCCCCGGGCTCAACTGGTACTCCACGGCCATTGTCGATGGCAGCTGTGAGCATAGCTGCGCATTCCAGGCCAATAGCGACTCCGCCACCTCTGCCGCGGCCTTCTCCCCCAGGGCGGGGGCCAGGCGTGTTTTGGCACGACCGGGTAAGGGCGCTTTGGCGAAAACTTTGACTGCTGTGACTGGCACCCCTCCCTCCTTAGCCTTAACCGTAGTAGCGGCGCGCAATATCGTCGGCCGAACGACCCATAAAATAGGCAATTCGCAGTCGCCACATCAGCAGAATTGTCGTCCACACGCCCTTTTCATCCCAGCGTCGCCCAGAGGTAATTACCGGCTGGGATAAACAGTGCGGTCGACCCGTTCGCTTCAGTCGTCGACTGATTTCGATATCCTCCATCAGCGGTTGCTCCGGAAAACCCGACACGGCCGCAAATACCTCCCGGTGAACAAAAATGCCCATATCACCGGTCACAATACCGGTAATGCGTGAACGCCAGTTCATCATGTTTGCAACCACCTTTAGCATTGACGAGCGCCCGTGTATTCGCACATCAAATCGCCCCCAGCCGGGCGGCCGCTCCTCGCAGTGACGTCGCAACGCCGTCAGCGCCTCTGTGCTGAGTAGCGTATCGATATGCAAAAATAACAGCCATGCTCCGCTCGCCTGTGCGGCCCCGGTATTCATCTGTCGAGCGCGGCCGGCATCACTGGCAATGACGCGCAAGCCCTGCGCTTGCAAATACTCGACAGAGCCGTCGCAACTGCCCCCATCGACAAACAGCCACTCTACGATGCCGTGGCTTTGCTGCAAACGCAAAATGTTGGGTAGCACAGCAGGCAATAGCGACCGCTCATTGAGCAGGGGAACGATGATCGACAGTAACGGCGGACCTTGGCTGCTAGACTCAGTCACGCTTATTCAGCGCCCAATCATAGTCGCTATAGCGAATGCGCAAGGCGCCGCTGCGCAACTGCCGTTGCTGCGCGCTGGTTAAACCGAGCACGTTGGCATAATGGGCAAGAAAATCTGACAGCGAATGTAAGCCTCGCCAGCCCTTGGCGAAATCCTCCTCGTACCAATCAAATATTGGCGATACCCGTAACGCCCCCTTGCTTAGGCCGTTGCGCTGCCGATCTGATAAAAATCGCTGGGTCGCGGCTTCCAGCTGACGCTCCAGTTCATCGCCTCGATAAGGCTCTCTGGCCAGCGCGGGACAGCCGATGCTGGCGCAATTTACCGCGAAATGAATACGAGGCTCGGCATAATTTTCTCGAATCATTTCGTGTTCCAGCTCATCGAGACTACGACGCTTGCCTAGCAACTCAAAGAACGCCAGCTTCCAGGGCGAGCGAAACCAGCCACCAATCTCTCGAATGGAATCGATGCCGGGGTAATGGCGCAAAATTAACTCCACTGTCCAAGCGTTATAGGCATTGATCAAAAAAGCCAACTGCCGCGCATCAGACCAGCGGTCAAATTCCACTGGCGACACCGCAGATAACGTTTCGAGGTAACGTGCAAGCACGGCACGGTCTTTGGCAAAGCTGCTGTAATCGACCGTTGTAGCGTAGCCACCCTCAGCTAAATACACATGCTTGGACAACAGGCTCTGCCAGAGCGCGTGCTGATCGTCAGCCCGTGAAAATTGCGCAACAATCGCCAATACCGCAAACGCCAGCGTCCGCCACCAAACTGACTTCGCCACTCGATTACCCCCCTCTCTGCCAGCGGAAGAAACGCGCCAAGAGCCGCAATATTCGCTCCGGCTGATGGGCTTTGCGCCACTCACCTGCAAGGTATTTATTGCCCTCTGCCCAGGTTGGGTAGGGGTGGATCGTCGCCAATATTTTCCCCAAACCGAGCTTGTGTTTCATCGCCAGCACAAACTCCGCCAGCAAATCACCGCCCTGACTCCCAACAATGCACACGCCCAGGATGCGGTCACTGTTCACTGGGGTAAGAACTTTGATAAAGCCCTGCGCGTTGCCGTCGCAAATGGCTCGATCTAAATCGTCCAGCCCGTAGCGCGTGACCTCGTAGTCGATACCCTGCTCTTTGGCTTCCTGCTCATTCAAGCCCACACGCGCCACTTCCGGGTCGACATAGGTCACCCAAGGTATCACTGAATAATCTACGGCAAATTTCTTAAATTGCCCAAACAGGGCATTAACGCTGGCATACCACGCTTGATGCGCCGCAACATGGGTAAACTGATACGGCCCGGCAACGTCACCTGCGGCATAGATATTGGGCATCAAGGTCTGCAAGTACTCATTGGTATCCACCGTCCTGTCGGTGGCGATCCCCAAGTCTTCCAAGCCAAACCCGGTCAACCTGGCACTGCGGCCTACCGCGCAGATCAACAGGTCGTAGGCGACTGCCGATTCGCCCTCAGCGTCTTCGTGTTGGACAATCAAACACTTTTCCTCATCGCGCATTTCACAGCGCACGGCCCGGGTATTACACAGCACATCAACCCCGTCGCGGCGCAGTTGCTCGGTAACAAAATTTGCAACATCCTCATCCTCTTTCAGCAGCAGCCGCGGCAGCATCTCGACCTGGCTCACGACGCTGCCCAACCGAGCAAAACACTGGCTTAGCTCGCAGCCAATAGGCCCGCCGCCAAGAACGACGACTCGCTCGGGCAGCCGCTCACAGCGCTCCAAGTGATCCCATAGCGTATCGCTGGTAACAAACCCGAGTTCGGCCATGCCCGGCAGCGGCGGCACAGTCGGCGATGCTCCCGCCGCGATGACAATTGAGCGCGTCGTTAAGCGGCGTCTGCCTCCATCACTGTGACTAATTTCCACCGTCCAGGGATCGACAATCCTGGCGTGGCCCTGAATCACATCAACCCCCAGCTCGGTGTAGCGCTCCACACTGTCGTGGGGGGCAATTGCTGCAATCACGTCACGGACGCGGGCGATCAAACGCGGGAGGTTTAACGCTGGTTTGTGTTCCTCAAATCCATATTCCTCGGCACGCCGGGCGGTAGCCGCCACCTTGGCCGACTTTATAAGTGCCTTACTCGGCACACAGCCGGTGTTCAGGCAATCCCCACCCATCTCGTTTGCTTCGATGAGGCTGACCTTCGCCTTCACCGCCGACGCAATATAGGAGGTCACCAGCCCGGCTGCGCCGGCGCCAATCACCACCAGGTTTCGGTCAAAGTATTTGGGTCGCGACCACCCGCGGTACACACGCCGTGCCTTGACGAAGGCGATAGCGCGCTTAGCAATAAGCGGGAAGACCCCCAACAGGGTGAAGGACAACAACAGCGCCGGAGATAAAATGCCGGAAAGGCTTTCCAGGCTGCCCAATTGAACGCCCGCATTCACATAGACCGCAGTGCCGGGCAGCATCCCCAACTGGCTCACCCAGTAAAAGCGTCGCGCCGACATAGCCGTTAAGCCCATCAGTAGGTTGATTAGGAAAAACGGAAAAATCGGTACTAGGCGCAAGGTAAACAGATAGAAGCCACCCTCTTTACTCACCCCTTCATCAATGCGCTGAAGGCGCTGTGGAAACCGCCGCACCAGGCTATCGCGAAGCAAGTAGCGCGCGACGAGAAACGCGAGCGTCGCACCAATAGTCGAGGCGAAAGACACTAACAGCAGCCCCTGCAACAAGCCGAAAAATGCTCCGCCCGCTAGCGTCATCACCGCCGCCCCGGGCAGCGATAACGCGGTCACCAGCACATAACACAGAAAAAACGAAGCGAAAAACACCGCTGGATGGGCAGCTTGAAACGCCGTCACCTGCGTTTTAGCTTGTTTTAAGCCGTCCAGGCTCAAGTAGTCTCCTAGCCCACTACTCGAAAGGAGTATCACAGCGCCTAGCATCAGCACTATTAGCAAAATTTTCTTTTTCATGACCCACCTAATTAGATTCCCGCGAGGCATTACCTCAATGCACCTACCTATGACGCGCTAGGCGCCCTGCCGTTACACATCGGCGGAGGCCTCACCGCTCATGGCACAAATCAGAAAAACTGCGTATTATCCCCACTGCCCTAAATGGAGGGTGTGGTACCAAGCAGCGGCAAATGAGAGACGGAACCCTCAAACAATTATAATGTTGGAAAGACGCCTGCGATGATCACACAGATTCAATCCCTTTTGCTTAGGGTGATAGACCCATGGATACCTCCTGGCGTTAGCCAAGGTAGCCCCGAAAAAGCCTCATATCGTTTCTTCATCAGCATACTGTTGGGTAGTTTTGCCTATCTAATCGTGTTGATGGCCGCCACCGAAACTCTGCTTCCCCTAAAGGAAGATGGTAAGCGCTTGATCAATCAATTTTCCCTGAGCCTTAGCATTGGCATCACCACGGCATTACTAACACTGCGTATCGCTGCAAAGCGACACTTCGCCATGCACATTTTTATCGCAACGTTGTCCGGCGGGTTAATCTACGTTGTCATAATCACCGGTGGCCTGAGTTCCCCTGCGGTAGTTTGTTCAGTGGTCATTCCAGCGCTAGCGACAATGAGTCTTGGGGCTGGCGCGGGCATTCTTTGGAGCCTTTTTTCTCTTGTTATTGGCTCAGCTATGTTCATTGCCGGTGAACTGGGGTTCGAATATCGCAATATTATCGTAGGGAGCAACCAGAGTTTAGCTGAGTTCTTCTGCATCCTCACTACGCATGCCTTCATCATATTTATAGCGGTTTACTATGAGCTAAACAGCCGCAGTTTGGGCAAGCGCTTGCGCAAAGAACAAAACAAATACTTTCATTTGGCGCACCATGACAGTTTGACTGGCATCGCCAATCGCCGTCATTTTATCGAAGTGATCAACCGCGAAATATCCAACGCAGAGCGCCGTGGTCAGGGACAATTTACTATCCTCTATTTCGACCTTAACAAGTTCAAAGAAGCGAACGACAAATTCGGTCATCATTTCGGCGATGAAGTATTAATCGCCTTTGCCAATCGGCTTCGCTTGGAGATAAGAGAAGATGATTGCGTCGCCCGCCTTGGTGGCGACGAATTCGCACTGATGCTCAAGTCCCTAGGTCAGCTTAGTGTGGTTCAAAGCCGACTCCAAACGTTGGTCAGCAAACTGTCTGACCCCTTGCGGATTGGCGATGTCGAGCACCAAGTTAGCGCCAGCGTTGGCTACGCTATTTACCCCGAGCACGGCGACAACTACGAGACCCTGTTGAAGGTCGCAGACCAAAGCATGTACCGAGTGAAGCGCGGGGAGCGCGAAGTAGAGACCGCACCCTCCCCGGTATAAAGAAAACGGCTAAAGCCCAACGGACTAGCGGTTCGTTGCGCGCAACATCCACGCGGTTTTCTCGTGAATGCGCATACGGTCTCCAACTAACGCAACGGTCGACTCGTCGCCGGCCTCAGCGGCCGTGCTGAGCACCTCTCGGCAGGTTTTTACCACTTGTTCATGGCCGCGAGTCAAAATGTCGACCATGTCCTCGGCGCTGGGCACGCCATCCACTTCTTGCACCTTACTCAATGACGCAAAGGCCTTGTAGGTGCCTGGCGCGGCAACATCCAGGGTGCGAATGCGCTCCGCAATATCGTCCACAGCAGTGGCGAGCTCGGTGTAATGCTCTTCAAACATCAAATGCAGGTCGCGAAACCGCGGCCCGGTAACGTTCCAATGGAAATTGTGCGTTTGCAGGTAGAGCGTGTAGGAATCTGCCAGCAGACGGCTCAGGCCGTCGGCGATCTGCTGTCGATTTGCTTCGTTAATACCGATATCTATCTTTTGCATAATGACTCCTATTGTCGTTTTTGACTCCATCTCACGCCGTCTGCTGGACGACGTGTCTTTCCTACGCGAGATCGACCTTAGCCGATTAAATCGCTGTCAGTATCGACAGTTCTCAGCTTACGCATTCACACCCGATAGGAATATTCGTTTATATCTATAGGGGCCATTGCCAAAAACAATCGCGACTACCGCAAACGCACCTGCCGCTTTATGATGACAGCACTCTCTTTTTATCGAGCTTATTTATGCAGCGCCTGAACCTTCGACTCTCCGGACTTTTGTTGTCGCTCACACTGCTGAGCGCGTGTTCCACTCCACCCGCCCAAAGCGACGCATCTCGCGAAGGCTTCATCCACTGCGAGTCACCGCGATCAGAAATATGTACTCGCGAGTATCGGCCGGTGTGTGGCCACCTCGACAGCCACATTCAGTGCGTTACTCAGCCCTGTGCGGCGCCCACCCACAAAACCTATGGCAATGCCTGCAGCGCCTGCGCCGACGAGGCTGTCGTTGGCTATGAGTTTGGCAGTTGTGAATCGTTTGGAAAGGGACGGCAGTAGGGAGGTCTGAAAGGAAGCCTGTAAAGGCACATGTAAAGATATGTCAAAGCGCGGTTAGCCTGTGGCCAAGAATATCGCCGTCATCCCTAAACAAGGGCAAGGCCATAAGCAAGAGGCATCGCAGGGTGCCAAAAAAAACGGGGCCGAAGCCCCGTTTGGTGTACCGCAATGGCTATGCCTTAGCGTTCGACAATCGCCGTTACACCCTGGCCACCGGCGGCACAGATCGAAATAAGGCCTCGACCGCTGCCTTTCTCTTCCAGCATTTTCGCCAGCGTCGCGACAATACGACCACCCGTCGCCGCGAAGGGGTGGCCAGCGGCCAAAGAGCTACCATTCACATTGAGCTTGCTGCGATCAATGCTGCCCAACGCCCGATCCAGACCCAAGCGCTGTTTGCAGAATTCTTCGTCTTCCCAGGCCTTCAGTGTAGCCAGCACCTGGGCGGCAAAAGCCTCGTGAATTTCATAAAAATCGAAGTCTTGCAGCGTTAGACCCGCGCGAGCGAGCATGCGCGGAACAGCATAAGCCGGTGCCAGCAACAGGCCTTCTTTTTCGCTACCCACGTCTTTGCCAAAGAAGTCGACCGCTGCCGTTTCCACAAAGCTCAGGTAGGCCTTAATCGGCAGTCCTTGCTCTTTGGCCCACTCTTCACTTGCCAACAATACCGCCGATGCGCCATCGGTGAGTGTTGAAGAGTTGCCCGCGGTCAACGTACCCTGGCCGCTCTCTTTGTCAAAGGCAGGCTTCAGGGTCGACAGTTTCTCGATGGTCGTATCTGCGCGCAAAATATTGTCGCGTCCCACCCCATTGAAAGGCGTAATTAAGTCCTCAAACAAGCCGCGCTCATAGGCAGCGGCAAGATTTTTATGACTGTTATATGCGAGCTCGTCCTGCTCCTGGCGAGGAATGCCCCACTCTTTTGCAGTCACTTCGGTGTGCTCACCCATCGACATACCAGTACGCGGCTCTGAGTTGACAGGGATCTGCACACCCAGATCTTTGCCACGCAGTTGCAGGAAGGGCTTAACGCGCTCGCCCAGGCTACGCGCCTTGTTCACTTGCAATAGAATTTTACGCAGCCCCTCGCTCACGCCAATAGGAGCGTCGGAGGTGGTATCCACACCGCCGGCGATCGCTGCATCGATCTGCCCGAGGGCAATCTTGTTGGCAACCAAGTTCAGCGCTTGTAAGCCCGTACCACAGGCCTGCTGTACATCGAAGCAAGGCGTTGCGGGGTCGAGAGAAGTGCTCAGTACCGATTCGCGAGTAAGGTTGAAGTCACGGCTGTGCTTCATTACCGCACCAGCGGCAACTTCGCCAAGGCGCTGGCCTTGGAGCTGGTAGCGCTGAACCAAGCCCTCAATCGCTGCGGTTAGCATGTCTTGGTTGCTAGCACCGAAATAAGCGGTATTAGAGCGGCAAAAAGGGATGCGGTTGCCGCCGATAATAGCGACGCGCTTGATGGTTTGAGCCATGACAGATCCTCAGGTGTTTTGTCAGGTGGCGCAGTGTAACAAGCCGCAGCAAGGTCACATTGGCTGAGGCGACACGGCGGCAGCGGCGGCGATGTCAATTCACCACCGGCGGTCTGCGCGTAGAATTGCCGCCCATAACACAGGGCACACCCTCATTCAGGAGTCATTTTATGTCTGACCGTATCGAGAACTTTATTAATTCCAGCGCAGGTAAAAAGGTACTTGGCGCACTGGGCGTCAACGCTCCTCGTGAACTCGCCCGCTACACCCCCTCCCAGCGCAGCTTTTTCAAAGGGCGCTTATTGCTCGGCGCTGGCGACAACGCCGCCTTGCTGGCACAGGTATCAAAAATTCTCGCCGAGAGCGACGCAGAGGTAGTCGGCGACGACAATGCCCGTCTGCAATGCACTGCCCTGGCACAAGACAATGGTAGCGACGCCCCCTTCGCCGCACTAGTATTCGATGCGACCGGCATGCGCGACTCACTAGAGCTGGTTGCTGCCTACCGCTTCTTCAATGCCAACATTCGCAAACTGGCCCCCGGCGGCCGCATCGTTATCCTGGGTCGTCCGCACATGGGCGCCGACAACGCCGAGCAGGCAGCCACCCAGCGTGCACTGGAAGGCTTGAGCCGCTCACTGGCAAAAGAAGTGGGTGCGCGCGGCAGCACTGCACAACTGATTACTGTTGCCAGCGGCGCCGAGGGAGACTTCGGCAGCAGCCTGCGTTTTGTCCTGTCGCCGAAATCAGCCTATGTCACTGGTCAAGTCATTGCCGTTAACGCCGTCGAGCAGTCTGGCAATGTCGATTGGCACAAACCTCTGGCGGGCAAAACCGCTCTGGTGACCGGCGCTTCTCGCGGCATTGGTGAAGCGATTGCCGACACGCTGGCGCGCGATGGCGCCACCGTTATCGGCGTCGATGTTGCGCCGATGGAAGACGACCTTGTGAAAGTGATGACCCGCCTGGGTGGCCAGCCCCTGATCGCAGACATCACCGCTGAAGACGCCCCCGCCAAGATTGCCAGTGCCGCTAAACAGGCAGGCGGTATCGATCTCATCGTCCACAACGCCGGTGTTACTCGCGACAAAACCATTGCCAATATGACCGAGCAGCAGTGGCAAATGACGCTGGATATCAACTTGGCCGCCGCACAGCGCATTACGCGTGAACTGCTGGACCAGGGCCTTATTCGCAATGGCGGCAGCATCGTTGGTGTATCGTCAATGAACGGTATTGGTGGTCAGCGTGGGCAAACCAATTACGCCGCATCAAAAGCGGGTGTCATCGGTTACGTTGACTTCATGAAGAATGACGAACAGCTACGCGCTCACAATATTACGGTCAATGCCGTCGCCCCCGGCTTTATTGAAACCGCAATGACGGCAGCCATTCCACTGTTCACCCGGATGTTCGGCCGACGCCTGAACTCGCTGTCCCAGGGCGGGCTGCCAGTAGACGTTGCCGAGGCGATCGCCTTCTTCGCCAACCCCCTCTCTCGCGGGGTGAGTGGCAATACACTGCGTGTGTGCGGCCAGTCCTGGTTCGGCGCCTAAGACGGCTTCAGTGGGCGGGGCATTGCGCGCCGCCTACTGTTGTTTTTGTTGGCGATACTCTATGGGCGTCAGGCCGGTCCAGCGTTTAAATGCCCGATAGAAGGTACTGGGCTCGGAAAACCCGGTAAGATACACCACATCGGCAATGCTTTCATCGGTGCGCGACAACAAGCGCTTGGCGAGTATGCAGCGATAATCTGCCAACACCTGGTTAAAACTGGTGCCCGCCTCGGTCAAGCGCGAGCGCAATACTCGCTCATTCATTCCCAGGCGTTCTGCCACACTTTCCAAACTGGGCTGCCCCAGCTCAAGCATTTCCGCAATCACCTGTTTAACATCGCCCACGACGTCCTGACGAGAGAGTCGCTCAAGCTGCTTGCTGGCAACTTTTTCATGGAGTTTCAGCAAATCCGGCTCGGCATGGCTAGATGGTGTTGCCAGAATATCGGCGGCAAATACCAAGCTCTGTTCTTTGGCGTCGAAATGTACCGGGCAGTTGAAGTGCTTTTCATACTCGGCAACATCCCCCTGCGGCGGGTGGCCAAGATTAATCTCTCGGGTTTGAAACGCGCCGTCGGTCAACGCTTCAAAATAGCGCTGCATAAAACGCACAAAGCACTCATCGCGGTGACGCAGCTCTGCCTCACTGTCGCCAATAAAATCCAGCACCACACGCGCTTCATCGCCTTCCACGTGCAGCTTGAACTGCATGGCATCAGTCACTAAGCGCTGATAATTTTCCGCCCGGCGCAAACCATCGCCGAAGCTTGGACTACTCAGAAATAGGTATTCCAGTACCTGACCACGGTATACCGGTACATGATTGGCCAGGTGCAAGCCAATGCTTTTGTCGCCGCTCACTTCTTCTAACACGCGCCAAAATTGCACCTGCGCGGCGTGGGGGAAACGCGCGCTGCGATCTTTCAACAGCTTGGGCGAAATTTTGCACTCGCTGACAATCCGCTCAACATCCAATCCCAGCTCTTGAATGGCCGGGTAAGCCAGCTGGATCAGGAAGCTGGAATCACTCAGTTCTGAAAAACCTTTTTCCGTGGAATCGCTCATTACACTCGCTATCTATGGCTGCTCTAGACGCTGACTTCATGGCAGGGATTGGCCGGAGCGCAGAATCAATTCTGCCTTATCAGCAAATAATTTACTGCTCAGCATTGATTATACTGTGAAGCTGCACCGAATAAGGAGTAAGAGTAGCATGAGCGTCGCTCAGGAACTAAAAATCAAACGTCTACCGGCCCTCGCCCCCCTCCTCGCCAGAGCGGCATTACCCAAGCGCCAAAGCAAAGCGCTTAACTTTCCTGAGCGCAGCATTGAGCTGGCGCCAGTGCGTTACAGCCAACGACAGCTCAAACGCTATGCCAAGTCCTGTGGCTTTAGCCTGGACGGCAACACCCTGCCCGCGAGTTTTTTGCATATTATGGCCTTCCGGCTGCAGATGCAGCTAATGATACAGCGCGACTTTCCCGTTGCGGCAATGGGCTGTGTACATCTGAACAATGAAATCATTCAGCACCGCGCCATCAGCAGCAGCGAAGCGCTGCGCATGGTGTGCCGTCTGAGCGACCATGAACTCACTGCGCGTGGGGTTGAGTTTACATTTGAATGTCTCGTCTACGCTGGCGATGAGTGTGTTTGGGAAGACCGCAGCCAGTACCTGTCGCGACGTAAGACCGGGATCGCCAAACCCGCGAAGGGCAAGCCGCGCGAAGCCCGGCGCTATGCTAACCAAGACGCCATGCACATCCCTAACAGTACGGCTCGTCATTACGCCCTTGCCTCGGGCGACTTCAATCCCATTCACTTACACGATCTCAGCGCCAAGGTGCTGGGCTTTAAGAAAATGGTGGTGCACGGCATGTGGAGTAAGGCCGCCTGTATGGCGAAACTCATCGATGACGGCGACGCTCTGCGCTGTCGCGTGGAATTTAAAACACCCGTGTTTCTGCCGTCGAAGGCCGAACTTCACTACGAAAAAGGCCCCGATAGCACCGTATTTGAACTGCGTGACGCCGCTAGCGGCAAGCCGCACCTGATCGGGGAATTGTCGCCGATCAGCGCCTAGGCGAGCAGTAAGTCTGGCGCCAGCTGCTCGACCATTTCGCGCAGCCCCTGGCGCCAGTCTTTTTTAGTCGGCCCGATTAGTGCGTGCATTTTTTCGGTGTCGATTTGTAAGCTACCAAAGGCTTGTGGGTTGTCTCGGAAGCGCGGCTGCAAGCCACAGAGCTCGCCCAAGAATTCGCACCACTGCTCAATACTCACCGCTTCCGAGCCGCCAAAATTTACCGTGCACACCTCTGTGCTGGCCGCAGCCAGCAGGTAGGGCAGTTTCTCGATGTAGTCACTGCTGTGCAACAAGTTATAGAAGTTCGGCGCCTCCGGGTGGACGTCAATCTCCATGCCCTCTTTCATCATTAGCAGGTGGAAAAACGGCCAACCGCCATTGTTGCCATAGGGGACGCTCAAGCGGGCAATCGTCGTTGGAATACCGTATTGGCGAGCGGCGAAACGGCAGACCGACTCAGCAGCAATCTTCGACAAACTGTAGGTTGGGAACATTGCACGGTGATTATCGCCCAGCGGCGCACTCTCTTCGCGCGGCGGCTGCCCGGCGTATTCATAGACCGCCGTTGATGAGAAATGCAGCACGGCTTTGGCACTGCGGCAATGCGCCATCAAATTCCCGATGCCTTCGGCATTTGCTCTCAGGTCGTAGTCAAAGTCACCACTTTTGACCACCGCTAGGTTGATCACGTAGTCCACGTCACTGGGGCAGGCCTGCAAACTGCGGTGGTCAGCAAGGTCTCCTTTGACAGTGTTGACGCCCATTGCCTCGAGCTCCTGACGCTGTTTCTCGTCAGAAAAACGCGCCACCGCGGTCAGCTCACACTGCGCAGCAAGCGCTTCGACAATGGGCGCGGCCACTTGGCCACCGGGGCCAGCGAGAAGGATTCGACTACCGGAAATATCAACAGGAGAAAGGGTCATAGCTGCCTCATTATTCATCTTTGAGGCGAGTGTAGCGCGGGAAGGGTCTTCAGCCACCCTCCAAACGGGTGGCTGAAAGCAGGCCTTACAAGTAGCTTTGTAGCTGGCGCAACCAGTCTTGCAATGACTTCATATTATCTGGGCCCAAACGCCACAGCCACTTACTGAGCGGGTCGGCATTTTCCAGAACCGGGTCAGCGTATTCATAGAACACTTTTGGACGGCGCAATTCCGCATCGGCGGGAATCGGCTCAACAATCAGCAAGTGCTCAATCGTGGTACGCAGCTGATTATCAAAAGACTGTGGATTACCTAATTCGTTGTAGCTCGACTCTAGGAAAGGCGACCATTTTTTATAGTAGATCGCGACTTTTTTCGGATCTAAAGCGGTAACAGTATTTACCAGCGGTTCCCAGCGGCGGAAGTTACCGGGGTCGTTTGCCATGCCCTTTTCAGTCTTAATGACCAAAAAGGCCTCTTTGTCGTAACTGATCGGCAGGTGTTTGTTTGGCAGGCGAAAACGCGCCATTTGATCAACCAAAGCGACCCACTTGCGAATTTGGTGCTGGGGTTGCAGCCACTGCCCCAGCGACGGAGACAGTTCTGTTGCAGCGTCTCGCACCTGGTCATCACTGCCATCTATTTCTCGCGGAGGTTCCGGCGCCTCGGCCGCTTGCTCTTGATAGTCTTGCTCCTGCTCGACAGCCAGCGTTTCTTTGATCGCTGATGTTTTCGGCGGCATCGAGGCCTGCAAATCCTCCGAGCTGGCCTCAGGCTCGTTGAATTCACTGCTTGCTGAGCGCTCGACTACAAACCAGACGAAGGCACCAACAGCAGCAATGATCACGATCGCAGACAGGGATTTCCAGTTCATTTACGCTTCCTGTTATGTTTTTTGATTGTGCAAGAAATAACGTTGTCGCAGCGACAGCCCAATGACGCTGCAACGTGACATTTGCCCATGGTAGCCCCGCGGACTAACCGCGGCAACTGTGGGGAAGAATATTCGAGGGAAAATAATGCGCCGGCACCCATCGAAAACACCGACGGGTGCCAGTTAAGAATGGAAGGCCTACAGGTCGAGGTCGTCTAGCAGTTCCAGCTCCTCCATTAGCCTTTTACGTTCGAGCCGCTCTTCTATACGCCGGCGAATACTATTATCTCGCCCCCCCATATCAGGGCCGTCGTCGTAGTTTGCACCACCATCGTCAAAGAAGTTGTCATCGAAGTCATCAACACTCTCTGACACTGCCATTTCTCTAGCCATATCAAGCTCACTCCAGCACGATTAAATACGGAAGCAACCATCGGCAATTAGCACGGTTGTTCAGCTGACTGTTTATGCTGAGATCGGCAGCCTGTCAATGAAAATTTACCCCTACTTTGGTCTCGGTTTATATCAGCCAAGCACAGAGCAGGCGCAGCCTAGAGGCGATTTAGGCCATTCAGCGCCGCGGTGCGGTAAGCCTCGGCCATAGTGGGGTAGTTAAAGGTGGTTCCCAGGAAATAACGCAGGCTGTTACCACCGTTCTTCTGTTTCATAATTGCCTGGCCGATATGAATAATTTCCGCGGCTTCAGCACCAAAACAGTGAATCCCGAGAATCTCCAGGGTTTCTACATTAAACAGCAGCTTCAACATGCCAACGGTTTCCCCGCTGATCTGGCCTCGGGCGGTGTCTTTAAAAAATGCCCGACCCACTTCGTAGGGTACGCGTTGCTCGGTGAGCTCGCGCTCATTCAGCCCCACCGAACTAATTTCCGGCAGGGTGTATATCCCTGTGGGTACGTCGTCGACAAACCGGCACTGTTCCTTACCGCGCGCCGATGCCGATGCAGCCCGCCCCTGGTCGTAGGCAGCGCTGGCCAGGCTAGGCCAGCCAATCACATCACCCGCGGCGTAGATATTCTCTACACTCGTCTGGTAGTGCTCGTCCACGTTTAACTGGCCGCGATGATCCGGCGTTATGCCCACGGCCTCTAGCCCCAGGCGGTCGGTGTTGCCGCTGCGGCCGTTACACCACAGCAAGGCATCGGCGTGAAGGCGCTTGCCACTTTCCATTTTTAGGACGACTTCCTTATCACTGACCTCAACCTCGCTATATACCTCGCGGTGGCGAATCATCACGCCGAGGTGGCGCAAGTGATAACTCAATGCATCGGAGATTTCATCGTCGAGGAATTCCAACAAGCGGTCGCGGGTATTCACCAGTTCTACCTTAATCCCGATACCAGAGAAGATTGAGGCGTACTCACAACCAATCACGCCAGCGCCATAAACAATAATTTTACGGGGCGTATTGGTCATCGCCAGGATACTGTCGCTGTCGTATACACGCGGGTGACTGAAGTCGATATTCGCGGGCCGGTAGGGGCGCGAGCCGGTTGCAATCACAATGTTCTCGGCGCTGTAGTGTTCTTGTTTGCCGTCTTCACCTTCCACAGACAATGTATGCGCATCGACGAAGCTCGCCCTGCCGGCAATCACACGAATATTATTGCGATAGTAAAAGCGGCTGCGCATGGCCACCTGGCGGGCAATCACCTCATTAGCGTGGCTGAGTAAACGCGGATACGTGAGCGTTCGCGGGTCGCCAATCTCCCGGAAAATGGGCATGCGATTAAAGCGGATCGCCTGTCGCACCATATGGCGCAGGGCCTTGGAAGGGATGGTTCCCTGGTGGGTGCAAGCCCCCCCAACCTGTGACTGCTCCTCGATAACGGCAGCACTTTGACCATGTTTGACCGCGTTCAATGCCGCGCTTTCGCCGGCAGGCCCGCTGCCAATTACCAGTAAATCAAAATCATAGTTGGCCAATTTACCCTTCCTTATCGCCGCTGCGCGGGGCGTTAACCACTTGGAGCTGTTCAGGCAGTATACTACCGCCATCGCAAGAGAAAGGGGATTCGACCTTGGTCTGTCCCCAAGCCCAAGAGACCGAGTCGTGCCCACAACCTCCCACCAACGAGAACACTATGGCCTGCGCTATATGATGGCGAGCGCGCCAGCAATGCGCCGCCTCAAACGCGGCAACAACAGCCGCTTGCACGGCAGTAAAAATTGGGGAGCGGCGTTCTTATTGATGGAATACCTGAGCCAGCACCCTCTCCCGCCCAATCGCTCCGTACTCGATGTCGGCTGTGGCTGGGGGCTGGCGGGGCTGTATTGCCGCAAGCGCTTTAATTCAGCGGTGACTGCCAGCGACGCGGACCCAGCGGTATTCCCCTATCTTCAGGCGCAGGCCGATATTAACGACCTCACTATCGACACCGAGGTCTGGCGCTTTACCGACGTTCCAGGCGACGCGCTTGCGGCGGCCGATACCTTGATCGCCAGCGATATTTGCTTTTGGGACGACATGGCTGAAGAGGTTTACCAACTTATCGCCCGCGCTGTTGAGGCCGGTTGCGGCAGAATTCTCATTGCCGACCCCGGCCGGCCACCCTTTTTAGCAGTGGCAGAGGCCTGTATTGAGGACTTCTATGCCGAGCTTGTGCCCGTCAGAGCCTATACGTCGCGACCTCACCGCGGCTATGTGCTGCGTATCGAGAACGCCTGAACTGTCTCAATACTGCAATATTGCTGTCACGTAACTGAAAGCTGTCAGGGGTAGTGTTTGATTCGAGAGGATTAAACTATGCGCTTGATACAGACAATAAATCAGTTCGATGTGCGGATGTTTCTCGCTTGCGTTAACACTCGCCACCAACAGCAACTCTGCCGGCTCGCCTTTGCCATATCAAAAAGTGGCGATGGCTATACCCAGCTCTTTCTGCCACTCGCGCTCTATGCACTGGGCGTGCACAGCAGTGAGATATTTGTTGCTAGCGTAGCAACAGGATTCGCGGTTTGGCTACCGCTCTACTGGGTGTTGAAAAATACCTGTCGCCGCAAGCGGCCTCCTGCGGCGATCCCGCAATTCAATGCCGCCATCATTGCCTCGGACGAGTTTAGCTTTCCCTCCGGGCATACCGCCGCCGCCTTCTTACTCGCGACCTTAGCCGTGCTGTGCTTTGGCGCTGTGGCATCAGTGCTCTTCCTTTGGGCGGTGGCCGTGGGCGCATCGCGAGTGGTACTGGGCGTGCACTTCCCAACTGACACCTTTGCCGGCGCTGGCCTTGGCATTGCCCTCGCGCACCTTGCCCATAGCCTGGTGATCGGTTGATCTTAGCAATCAAAGAGACAAGCGCTTTACCATGAAACTACTCTATGGGGTCCAGGGCACAGGCAACGGACACATCTCCCGCGCCCGCATGATGGCGAAGCACTTCGCTGCTCGCAATGTCGATGTGCAATTTCTGTTTAGCGGTCGCTCGCCGGAACAGTACTTCGACATGGACGTGTTCGGCGACTTCCAGCTGCGCCACGGCCTCACCTTTGCAACGCGGGATGGCCGGATAAGCACCCTGCAAACCCTGCGTGAATCGCGGCCGCTGCAATTTATAAAAGATGTGCGCTCGCTCGATCTCAGCGACTACGATCTTGTGATTACCGACTTCGAACCCGTCACCGCCTGGGCCGGCCGACTGCAAGGGAAAACCGTAATAGGGGTCGGCCACCAGTATGCATTTGGCCACCCCGGTGTACCCGAGGACGGCGTAGATTTCCGCAATCGCTTGATCATGAAGCTGTTCGCTCCCGTTAAAGTGGGGCTCGGCCTGCACTGGCATCACTTTGGCGGCCCAATTGTGCCGCCAATTATTAACCCCGACGAGAAACGTTTAGCACCAGCGTCGCACACCCTCGTTTATCTTCCCTTCGAGGATCAGCAGCGCGTCACCGCGTTGCTACAAAGCTTCAAAGATCAACATTTTATTCAATATGCACCGACGCTCTCTGACGCTGAACTCGGCAACGTTTCACACAGAAAAACCAACCTTCACGGGTTTAAGCACAATCTGTGCAGTGCCCGCGGGGTGATCTGCAACGCCGGCTTTGAGCTGGTTAGCGAATGCTTGCACATGGGCATTCCGGTATTGGCCAAGCCCGTTGCCGGCCAGTCAGAGCAACTGGGCAACGCGGCATCACTGCGGCAACTCAGACTTGCCGACACCATGGCAGACATTGATCGCGAGCACATCGCGAACTGGCTGCGACAGCCTCAGTCCAGTGCCGCGCAAAACTACCCCGACGTCGCCGGCGCAATTTGCGAGTGGTTGCTTTCCGGGCAATGGCACAATCGCCAGACGCTCGTGGATGCCCTCTGGCAGAACGAGCAAAACAACGTCCTGACCGCCGATCTGTCCCTTTGAATAACGACAGTCCGCCATCCGACAGACATTTTGTCGGGCCGCCCCCGCTCAATTTCCATGAATTGATGGACGACTGCCGTGGCCCCCTGCACCGGCGCCTGTCTGAGCTGTTGGCGGTTGAGCAACTCTGCCGCCAAGCCGGGCCGCTGCTAAAAAACCGCTGCGAAGCGGTAATTGATGTTGATAATTTTCGGCTGCCCATCGTTTCGCTAACCCTGGGGGATCCACAACGCGCCAAGAGTTGCTTGCTGCTGACCGGAGGTGTGCACGGAGTAGAACGTATCGGCAGCCAGGTATTGATTGCCTGGTTGGAATCAGCCCTGGAACGCTGCCGCTGGGACACTCACTGGCGACAGCAATTTGATGAAGACATCGCCATCATCGCCGTACCTATCGTCAACCCCGCGGGGATGCTGCGCGACGCCCGCTGCAACGCCAACGCGGTTGATCTCAACCGCCATGCCCCCATAGACGCCGAGGACCGGGTTCCTTTTCTTGTTGGCGGGCAAAGGTTGTCCCGCCATTTGCCCTGGTACCGCGGGCGCTGGGAGAAACAGGTAGAGCCGGAGTTTCAAGCACTGAGCGATATCATCGACCGGCATAGCCGAGGCGGCGACCAAATGATGATGGCGATAGACTTTCACTCAGGCTTCGGCTTTCGCGACCACATTTGGATTCCTCACGCCTACCGCAAACAGCCCATCGATGATATTGGCAGCTATATGTCGCTGAAGCTGCTATGGGAGCGCAACTTTCCCCACCACAATTATGTATTCGGTCCGCAGGCGATGCACTACCTCAGCCATGGCGACATGTGGGACTACTTTTATCTGCGTTGCCGCGAGCGCGGCTGCCGCCTGCTGCCACTCACCCTGGAAATGGGCAGTTGGCTGTGGGTGAAAAAACACCCCCGCCAGCTGTTTAGCTTCGCCGGTCTATTTAACCCGACCGTGCCGCACCGCCATGCACGCGTCTTACGGGGGCACTTATTGTTGATCGACTTCCTGCTGGCCGCCTGCCGAAATAGCGCAGAGTGGCTGACCCAAGGCGAACAAGACCGGCAGATGCAGCAAATCGCACAAACCCTTTGGTATCAGCACCTCAATGACTGAATCATCGCCAAAGCACTGGCTCTTCTTGCGAGGCCTGGCCAGAGAGACCGGCCACTGGCAACCGTTTATCGAACAGTGTCAGAATACCTTGGCCTGGCAGTGCCATAGCCTGGATCTGCCCGGGTTTGGCACAGAGCACAGCGGCGTATCGCCGCTGTCGATCCGACAAATCCGCCAGAACCTGCAATCTCGACTCACTCTGCCCGAAGGCGAAGCCATCGGCATTGTTGCGCTGTCACTTGGCGGTATGGTTGCGCTGGACTGGTTAGCCCACGAACCGCAGCGTGTGCATCGCGCCATACTCATCAATTCCAGTAGCGCAAATTGCCCGCTCTGGTGGCGCATCCAGCCACGCGCCCTGCCGCTGCTTGTACGCGGTGTTTTTGCGCCGTCGATCGACAGTCAGGAACGCTGGGCGCTGCACATGGTGAGCAACCAACACAGCGAGGATGCGTCGGTATTGAATCGACACAAACAATTGCGCGCGCAGCACCCCGCCCAAAAAAGTAATGTACTGCGACAGCTCTGGGCCGCCTCGCGCTTCCGCGCACCCGCGAAACTGGCCCCGCATCAACGCCTGCACCTGCTTGCCAGTCACGGCGACCGCATGGTGTCGTGGCGCTGCAGCGAGGCACTGGCTCAGCGTTTTCACTGTTCGCTGGATGTTCACCCCAACGCCGGACACGACCTTCCCCTGGATGCACCGGACTGGGTAATTCAGCAGTTTGCCGCGCAGCAATAATCCACAGAGTTAAAAAAACCGCGCAAGCCTGTTTGGCCTGCGCGGTCTTCGCCATTACCTTGCTGTTTTTAACGCGCTCAGTAGCCCAAGTAGCGCTTGCGGCGTGCGGGTTTCATTTTCTCTATATCGACGAGTACCAGGCCATCAATACAGTCGGCAAAATCCGGGTCGACATTAAAATCGGCAAAGCTCACGCCACCCGGCTCACATAGCTCTGTATATTGCTTGTAGAGGGTGGGCACCGAACACCCCTGCTGGGCCAGTGATGCCTTGAGCTGCACGAATTCTTCCTTGTAGTCCTTGCCGTAACTCACCTGCGTGTTTAGCTCGCTGCGATACGGCATCTTGGCGCTCGCCCACTGTCGATCATCGGCGAAGTGGCTGCGATAAAAAGACAATAGCTCATCTTTCGCCGCCTTCGGTAACTCGTCACTCAAACTGACCGGGCCAAACAGGTAACGTAGCTCGGGGTACTTCGCCAAATACTGGCCTACTCCCTGCCAGAGATAATCCAAGGCATTGCGGCCCCAATACTTGGGCTGAACGAAGGAGCGCCCTAGCTCGACGCCACGGGCGAAAATCTCACTGGCGGCGTCCGCGTTGTAGTCAAACAGGGTTTGGCTGTAGAGGGTTTGCTCGTCCGTTAAGGTGGCAACCTGTTTCAGCCGATACGCGCCGACCAACTCCAACTGCTCTTCATCCCATAATACAATGTGGTCGTAGTAAGCATCGTAACTATCGACATCGCGTCGGTGCCCAGTACCTTCGCCAACGGCGCGAAAACTGACTTCTCGCAGGCGGCCGATCTCGCGCATGATGGTGCAGTCACCACTGTACTGATAGCGGTAGATCTCCATGCCGTCACGGCTGCTCCCCAGGCGCTCACAGCTTCGTATCGCCTTGCGCAGTTCCTGACGGTCCTCGGGGTGTGCCACCGGTTGCGCGTGAGGCATAAAACACGGTTCACCCCGGCGTTTGCGCTTTCCCAGTTTGTATAAATGCTTTTTAAATAGATGGACTTTTGCCGGGGTGGTGAGCGGCAGCTGCTGGTATACCGAGGGCTCGACTGCCGCGCCAATGCTCACTCTCACTGTGCGGTTATTCTGCTTGAACATTTCGCGGATCAACCACAGTGTAGAAAGCGGCTTGGCTAGCAGAGACAGGGCGTAGAAAAATACCGAGTTGCGAGCGCTAATATGCACCGGCAGAATCGGCGCTTCGGCACGCTCGGCAAACTTTAAAAAACCGTTGCGCCAACGGCCATCTCGAATACCGGCGGGGCTAAAACGCGAGACCTCTCCAGCGGGGAAAATGATCACCGCTCCCTCGCCTTCAATATGCTCATGAATCGCCTTGAGATTTTCCTTGCGATTGCGTTTGCCGCTCATATTATCCACGGGCAGTAACATTGAGCGCAGAGGCTTCAGGGCATACAGCAATTCATTGGCAACAACCTTAACATCGCCGCGCACTTCCGATACCAGTTTCAACAGCGCCAGACCGTCAAGGCTGCCAATGGGGTGATTGGATATGATGACCACCCTGCCTGACACAGGAATACGCTCCTTATCCAGCGCGCTAACGGCATAGCCGAAATCAAAGTAATCCAGCACCTGCTCAACAAAGTCCATGCCCTGTAAATGCGGGTAGTCCTTTTCGAACTGCTTAAACTCCGCCTCGTGAAACAGGTATCGCAACAAGGTGGTGAGCGTGCGTTTTATATGGGGATTGCCACTGGCAATACGCGGAAATCGCTCATTGATAACAGCATCAACGGAGATCATTATTCAGTACCTCTGGATTAACTGGCGCGTCGCATTGGCAGTACATCTGCGCTTTTCGGTTCGCCGATCTTGTCGAGTAATTGCTGCGTTTCGGTCCACTGAAGCAGTTCAAGCTCGCCCTCATGGCTTTCCGACAGCAAGGTGCAATTCTCAATCCAGTCGCCGTCATTGCAGTACAGCAGACCGTCAATTTCCTTCAGCGCGGGCTGATGAATGTGGCCGCAGATAACACCGTCCAGACCGCGCCTCTCCGCTTCCTTAACAGCGGCACGCTCGAAGACATCGATCACTTGGCGCGCATTGGGGATTCGTTGTTTGATATACGTGGCAAGCGACCAATAGTGGCGCCCAAAGCGGCGGCGGATAAAATTGGCCCAGCGATTGAGGAACAACAGTAAATCGTAGGCGGCGTCGCCTATCAGGCTCTCCCACTTTCGCAGTTGCATATGCTCATCGAGAATATCACCGTGAAACATCAGCAGACGCTTCCCCTTCACAGTGGTGTACACGGCCTCTTTGCGAATTTCGATGGGGCCGAAAATATTCCCAACATAGTCCCGAAATGGTTCATCGTGGTTGCCCGGTATATAGACAACACGTGTGCCAGCATTCGCTTTGTGGAACAAGGTGCGGAGAACGTCATAGTGGCTGGGAGGCCAATACAGGCTGCGCTTCATCGCCCATAAATCGACGACATCACCAACCAAGTAAATCGTTTCACAGTTCACTCGGTTTAAGAAATCGAGCAGGTAATCTGCGCGACAGTCTTTGAAGCCCAGATGAATATCAGATAGCCATATGGTTTTGTAATGTGTCTGCGCTGTCACGCGTCGCGCTCCCGCTATGCATTTGTGGCAATGCTACGGCGCGTAAATGACAGCGTTCGGACAATTTAACGACAAAATTATGACAAACGGGGAGGAGATCTAGTGGGAGCGAACGGCAGATGGGTAGTATTTTTTTAGCACAGCTTCGAGCTTCTCGTCATCGAGCGGCTTCAGAGTAAACTCGGATACCAGGCCTCTCTCTTCAGCTCTAGACCGATCGTCAGGGTTCTGCGACGTCGTCAGCATTACAACGACGACGCCGGCCTTCTGCGTAGACGGGAGGTTTTCATAAGCCTCCAGGAATTCCCAACCGTTCATCACCGGCATATTGATATCGAGCAAAATCAGCTCTGGCTGGGGGTGTTTGTCAACGCCGCTACGCAGATAATCCAGCGCCTGCGCGCCATCGCGGCACTCCACCACGGTCTCAGCACAACCGTAATTGTCGATCACAAGACGATGAATGAAATTAGTTGCCTGACAGTCATCCACTAATAAGATTGTTTTAAGTTTTGCCATGCTGCTCTCCACACAGAGTAAAACAGAAGCAACTACCGCCATCCCTTGCGCTTTCAATCCAAATATTACCACCGTGCTGTTCGACAATTTTCTTACACTGCGCCAAGCCGATCCCCGTTCCAGGGTAGTCTTCCCGCCCGTGCAAACGCTGGAAAATCAGAAACACACGCTCTCGATGGGCCTCGTCAATACCAATGCCGTTATCTTTCACACAAAATCGCCAGCCGCCATCACAGGCCTGGGCGGTAATTTCAACACAGGGAACCACATCGCCCCTAACGTACTTCAAACCGTTGCCAATCAGGTTCTGAAACAGCATACGTAAACTGGCGGCATGCCCAACAATCGTCGGCAAGCCCCGGAAGCGGACGTTAGCACCGCGCTCGCGAATCTGCACGGCTAAGTCGTCGCAGACTCCATCAACCAGCGACTGGCAATTCACTGGCTCCCAGGGAGCGTCTTGACCCAGCCGGCTGTATTCAAGCAGGCCGTTAATCAACTGCTCCATCCGCGAGGCTGACTGGTTGATAAAGGCTAAAAATTGCAGCGATTGCTCGTCAAAATTTTCGGCATTTTTTTGCTCAAACAAGCCGACAAAACTTTTAATCGTACGCAGCGGCTCCTGCAGGTCATGAGAAGCAATGTAGGCAAACTGTTCCAGCTCTTTGTTGGCTCTGGCCACTCGCCCCAGGTTCTGTTCAAGCTCCGTTTGCGCCGTTCTACGCTGGGCCACTTCATTTTCCAGGGCATGCTGCTGCGTGGTAAGTTCGTCGAGCAGTGTGCTGAACTCTCGGGCCAAGGCCCCTACTTCTGTATAGGCATCTACCGGCAAATCTTCAGCGCGCGTCGCCCTGCCTTTTTGTTGAATAACTGCGCGCATGTGCTGAAGTGGCGCAACAATTTTCTGCGCGAGGATGGTGGCCAATACAAGAAACACCAGCAAAGTGGTAACCACGAACACACTTTGTTTCTTTAACAGCTCACGACTAACGACCATGGCATCCCGGTAAGGCAAGCTCACAACAACGGCTAGCTGCTGCCGCGTGCTACCAAATTGATAGCCCAGTTTTTTAAGTGCAAAAAGGCGACGCTGATCGCCTACGTTTGTTTGTGTTTGCCAAGCTCGTCGATTTGGGTCGGCGAGAAACTGGTCCGCCTCAGGTAGATCATCGACAAGGGTGCTGCGCTCGCCGTATTCAAAGCGAAAGGTTTTACTGTGGTCTGGGTGAAGTAAATAGTCGCCGTCGCTTCGAACGATATAGTTTGCTAACTCATCCTGGGCCGTCTCGCCGAGACGCGAGAACATTTCTTCAAGGCGGTGATTCACAACAATCACGCCACGGCGCTGACCCTGGCTATCGTAGACCGGTGTCACCGCACGAATAACGGCATGGGGCGGCTGCATTATTTGGCGGTTTTCACGGTTTAAGCCAATGTCAGACAACCAGACGACATTCTCTGATAAGGCTAAACCTGCCTGAACATAATCCCGGTGAGCCTTATCCTGCAAGTCGGCGTCAGCGACAACTCTCGCCTGCCCGCCGCTGCCATAGCGATCCACACGCACCACTTCTTGGCCGCTGGCGTCGATAAGTCGAATCTGCACGCTCATGGGTTTGGCGGCCAACATTTGCAAAAATGTTTGTTGAAGATGATCGCGCCAGTGCGTCGAGGCCGCCGAATTTGCGTCGACAGCCCGGCTTTCCAGCAAGCCACCAACAGCGGGAGCTTGGCGCAGAAAAGCAACATCGCGAAGCAATTCGCCAATGTAGGCATCAAATTGCACGCTCAACCGCTCCGCCTCTGTACTCAACTGCTGCTGACGCCGCTCAAGCAGCTGTTGTTCGAGCGTAGAAACGGTACTGAAAATCACCACTGTATTGCTGAGCACGACCGCAGCAAGCAACACCAGCAGGACGCGCCGAGCAATAGAGCTACCTTTGACAAGATGTAGGAATCGCTGCTTTTTCATCGAGCCTCTAAAAGCCGGCATGCAGAGTCGCCCCCTCTCCCTGGAGGCCGCCGATACATAATACTAGTCTAGTCACCGTGGGCGCGGCTTGCGTATTAACCCTTACTCACCCTCTGCAGCACTGGGCATAGTGGGGCGCCGAATAAGCTGCAACATACTCTGCTGGACATCCGGTCCAAGGAGACTAACCCAGCGCTGACTAAATACCGCCAGCCGCGGATTGCACCATATACGCGGCTCTCCGCCCTCTTCGTCCTGCGCCAGTAAGTCTTGCGAAATCAGGGTATCTAGGTAGACCCTAAACAGGTTTTTATCGAAGTACTCCGGCGCTTCCCGGCCACTGACAATCGCCAGGCGTTGCGCCATGTCGATAATGGTCCTCTCGATATCACTGCGCGGCGACGGCGTCTCACCGGGGGAATGCACCAAGAGCAAGCTGGTCATGGTATAGCGCTCAAAGGTTTCACGCAGAATCCGCCCCAGCCCGGTCAGCACGGCATAGGCTTCTGTGCCAACTTCAGGCCGTGATAACACGCCTTCATCACAGCGCTCTAACAAGCCAAGCGCAACGAGATTATCGATATGAGACTCAACGAGCGCCTCGCCCTCCTGCTCGTCAACGCGCAAAAATAACTCGCGCTTGAGGAAGGGCAGGAGTTGCGCGCAAGACTCTTTCAATTCGGCCTCATTCACGCGCTCACTGTGGCGGAAAAACCGCGCGATCAAACTCGGTGTGGCCAAAACGTGCATGACCGAGTTGCGGTAGTAGGTCAGCATCACCGCCTCTTTGCCGGTAGCGGTGATAATTGGCCCCCAACTATGATCTATGCGCGACAGGCCCGCGGTACGCGCCGCCGCATCGAGGATTTCTCGGGCGCTCCCCTCTGGCAGGATCACATCATCGCTGTAAGGCAGGCGCTGCAGTAGCGCGATAAAATGGTCGATCTGCGCCAACAGTTCATCCTCAGCCATCGCACGTTGCGGACTGGACAGCAGGATCATGGCCACCAAGCCTATTGGATTAATCACTGCCGCGGCATTGATACGCTCCATATTCTCCTGGGCGATGTGGTCGACAACACCGGGTATAAAACTCTTATCCCCGGCCTGCAGCTTACTGCGCCACTCTGGCTCAACCCGGCTCAAACACTCATCCAGGCTAATCGGCTCACCGAAGGAGACGTGAGGGCTACCATAAGATGACTTGAAAATTCGCGTAGCCTTCAACAAGCCGCCGGCGGATTCACTCTGCTTGGCTGCGCCGCGCAACTCCTTCACATAGGACGCGCCCTCGACCAATTTGTCATAACCGACATACACCGGAACCAAGGCAGCCTTGCGCGCAGGTTGCGCCAAAAAGCTCTCCACCGTCATGCGCAGCATGCCTTTCTTCGGCGGTAATAATCGCCCGGTTCGCGAGCGGCCGCCTTCGGGAAAGAATTCCACCGGGTAGCCGCGCCCCAGAATCACATCGAGATAGTTGCGAAAAACGGCTGTGTACAGCTGCTGGCCGGCAAAACTACGGCGAATATAAAAGGCCCCCCCGCGACGCAGCAAACCACCCACGGGCCAGAAATTAAGGTTTACCCCCGCCGCAATATGGGGCGGTACCAAGCCCTGGGTGTATAGGCCGTATGAAATGAGCAGATAGTCCAGATGGCTGCGGTGACTGGGCATGTAAATTAGCTGGCGGTCGTTGGCCGCGCGATTAAGGCGGTCAATATGATGTAGACGAATACCACTGAAGATTTTGCGAAACACCCAGCTCAGAATCAGGTCCAGCACCCGCAGCATTCGAGAGTCGAAGTTTGCGGCAACCTCGTCGACCATTTTTCGCGCCTGCTTCATCACCTGCGCATCGGTTAGCTGCTTTTCCTGCTGGTGCTGCGCCATAGCGGCTTTAACTTCAGGACGGCGCAATACCAAGCGAATAATCGCCGGACGCGACAGCAGGCTTGGACCAAGTGCAGCAGTTTTTCGGCGGCTGTAGTAGAAGCTCAGGGTGCGAGCCAGCAGCTCCGCCGCCGACGCCGGCTCTTGGGTGCGGGCAACCAGTGTCTGAAAGTTGATGGGCATGGCGAAGTGCAAGATCACATTCTTACGCTGCGCAATAATCACCATTAGCTTGCGAAAGGCCCCACCGCGTTCCCCATCGCCGAGTAGCAGTTTCAGAAATGATGTTTCACTGCCCGGGTCGCGCCCCCAAAACATCGACACCGGTACAATCTGCATTTCCTTAGCCAGGGCACTGGCAGTGTCATCGCCAAGCCGCGCGATAAGCGCCGACATGGTCGCTTTACCGCGGTCATTGCCGCGCTCGCCGCGTAACACCGGCAAGTACAGACACGCGGCGCGGCTGCTACCGGGCAGTTTGCCCGGCGTGGCGCGCAGCAGCGGCAGTCCCTCAGCTTTAAGAATCCGCTCGAGTAAAAACCGGTCAGTCCAGCTGTGCTGGCGCAGCACATAGCACACCGGTCGACCGTCAATAGCCTCACGCAGCCCCTCGTCTACCTGCACAATATTCGGTCGTACAAGTGCAAACACGGGGGCCGAGACGAATCGACACAGCAAAAAAAACAGTTTGGTAAACCAGGGCATGGGTCTATGGCTTCCTGAAAGCATCGCCAAGCATCAGTCGAAGCTGTGCTCGGTCACTATGGTTATCGAATAGATGTTGGAAAATGGTAATTTTACCGCGTTAATGCGCCGAGGTCGCGCATGATCCGGAGAAATCCACCAATACGAGCAGCGAAAGCCTCCGCCACGTACAATGGTTACCCGCCAACGGTCAGACGAGAGCCCGAACATCATGCGCCCAATTCCCTTCGATAACAGCTACCAAACACTGGCGGACAGTCTCTTTCATCGCCAGCAGGCAGAGCCGGTCTCCGCGCCGCAAGCTCTGCTGATTAACACCGAGCTGGCCGACGAGCTGAATATCGACAGTCAGTGGCTGGCCTCGCCGGCAGGAATTGATGTTCTGTCGGGCAATGGGCTGGCCGTTGGCAGCCAGCCCATTGCCTGCGTATACGCCGGTCATCAGTTTGGCAATTATAATCCGCAACTTGGCGACGGCCGCGCATTGCTGCTGGGTGAAGTCATCGACCGCCAAGGCCAACGTAAAGACATTCAATTGAAGGGATCCGGGCGCACGCCCTACTCTCGCGGTGGCGACGGCCGCTCACCACTGGGGCCGGTTATTCGCGAATATCTGCTCAGTGAAGCGATGCACCGCTTGGGCGTGCCCAGCACGCGGGCCTTGGCCGCGATCGCTACCGGCGACTCGGTCTTTCGCGAACACGGCCCTCTGCCCGGCGGTATTCTATGCCGCGTTGCCAGCAGCCACCTGCGCGTGGGTACGGTTCAGTTTGTCGCAGCGCAGCAGGACCCCGAACTACTGCAGCAACTGGTGGATTACGTTATTGACCGCCACTACCCTGAGTGCAAACACAGCGAATCGCCCTATGAGGCACTGTTTAGCGCTATTCTCAATGCCCAGGCAAGGCTTATCTCGCGCTGGCAAGCCCTGGGATTTATCCACGGCGTTATGAACACCGACAATATGTTGCTGTGCGCGGAAACCATCGACTACGGTCCCTGCGCATTCATCGAGGCTTATCACCCCGGCACGGTGTTCAGCTCTATCGACCAGCAAGGGCGATACGCCTACGGCAATCAGCCAGCCATCGCCCAGTGGAATCTCGTGCAACTTGCCCAAGCCATGCTGACGTTGATGCAGCGGCCGGGCGAGTCGGACCTAAAGCCGGCCGTGCAGCGCGCGCAGGACGCCCTCAACGCCTTCCCGGAAACCTTCCTGCAAGCGTATCGGCAGCGCATGGCCGAAAAACTCGGCTTCTCCCACATCAACGATGACGACGAAGCCCTGTATCGCGATTTACTGGCGCTACTGGAAGAGCATGACAGCGACTTCACCCTGAGTTTCCGCAGCCTGAATGACCGCGCAGCGGTACTGGGCAACTGCGAAAGGGCCGGTGACACCATCATTGGGCTTTTCCAATTGCCGGATGCCTTCGCGCCTTGGTTAGAACGCTGGCAGCAGCGCTTCAACGCCGACGCCACACCAGCTGAGCAGCGCTACCTCACCATGCAAAAGGCCAACCCGGTATTTATTCCCCGAAACCACTTGGTGGAAAGCGCCATAGAGAAGGCCTACGAAGGCGATATGAGTGTTTTCTTTGCCCTACAGACGCGCTTGCAAGAACCCTTTGAATACCAGTGCGACGCAGCCGAGTTTGCCGCGCCCGCTACCGGCGACAACCGGGTAACGGCAACCTTTTGCGGAACCTAGTGCTGTCCCAGTAATTAGGCCCGCGAAGGCGGGCCTGTGCGGACCGGCAATCAAAGGCCGAGTTTTGCCCGAACCTTCGGCGCAACGTTTGCCTGAGACAAGTCGCCGTTGTAGTGCGCCTTCACACGGCGGTCCATCACCCAGCGCCACAGCGGCGGGAAGTACGCCAGCGGCACCATTCCCGCATAACCGCTGGGTAACTGGGGAACATCCTCGTAGTGACGCAGGGCCTGATAACTGCGCGTGGGGTTGGCGTGGTGGTCAGAATGACGCTGCAATTGATACAGCAAAATGTTCGTCACCAAGTGATTGCTATTCCACGAATGCTCGGGCTGGCAGCGCTCGTAGCGCCCAGAGGGCAGCTTGTTGCGGCACAAGCCGTAGTGCTCCAGATAATTGATCACTTCGAACAGGGTCATCGAATAGAGGGATTGGGCTGCCATAAATGGCAGTACCGCCCAGCCAAAGACCGCAGCAATAATGGCGTACAGCACCACACTCATCGACCAGGCCTGAAGATTGTGGTTCTGCCAATGCCACACTGGCTTGCCCTGACGCTCAAGTCGCTTCTTCTCCAGTGCCCAGGCACTGCGGAGACTGCCTATCATGGTGCGCGGCAAAAACTGCCAAAAACTCTCTCCATAACGGGCACTGGCTGGATCCTCTGGCGTTGCCACCCGCACGTGGTGACCGCGATTATGCTCAACGGAAAAGTGGCCGTAAAAAGTCGGCGCCAGGGACAACATGCCCAGGTATTTTTCAACCTTGCTATTTTGGTGACCGAGCTCGTGGGCAGTATTGAACGCTACGCCGCTGACAATGCCGACCGAAACCAACAACCCGCTGATTCCCACCCAGCCCAGCTCGCCGCCGGCCAACACCGACATTGCCCAGAACAAGGTGGCAAATTGTAAGGGGAGGAAAGCGTACACGCAGTAGCGGTAGTAGCGGTCTTGCGACAACTCCGCAACCACCTCCTCGGGGGGATTGTGCGGATCGTTACCAATTAGGTAGTCCAGCGCCGGAATCAACGTGTACAGGAACAAGGGCGCAAACCACCATCCCCACTCCGAACCGGTCAGCGCGGCCATACCGCCACTCATTAACGGAAACAGCGGCACGATCATACCAAATAGCCACAAATACCGTTTGCCATCGACCCACTTTGCTGCGGACGACGGCGTATTGATTTCAAGCTCACTAGCCATTTCACCACCTAATCTACTTATTGTATTTATTTACCTACTAATTTGTATATTATTGGCGAAACAATGCTGTGTCAACATCTGGTAGACTTAATCCTACTATTTTGAAGATTATGGACTCATCATGGCGCGGCCTCGCACACAACCCAACGCTCCCAGTACCCGCAGTAAAATCCTCAATGCCGCACGCATTGAATTCTCCACCCAGGGTATCGCCGCGCCGCTGGACGCCATCGCCAAACGCTGCGGCATCCGGCGCCCCTCCCTGCTACACCACTTTCCCTCCAAGCAAGCACTGATTGCCGCGGTGACCGACGATATTTTGGGAAAAGCGCGAGAGCGACTCATTCAAGCAGTTGGAGCCAAAGGCGGCGACTATGCACAGACTATGCAGGCCATAATCCGTGTGCTGAGAGACCTGGAGGCCGAAGAACAGGGGGTAGCCGGCGTGCTGCTGCACGCACTGATGAGCAGTGACACCGACAATCCGGTATCGGGCAAAATGACCGAGTTTATCGATATTATTTTTGCCACCGTATTAATGGCGGGAAATCCCTCGGGCAAGCCCAAGGCCGAGCTGCGAGCCGCTATCGCCCACCTGGTGATGGGCGAGCTAACCCGCGTGGCGTTGGCTAGCAGCGCCGATGCTATTTGGGGAGAAGGCGACGGCGTCGACCAGTTGTTTCGCAGCTATTTTCTTCCATAAAAGCGCCCTAGCAAGAATAACTGGAAGCTATAGTCTTGGACGGCAATCAGGTAAACTCTCTGACAAGATGAGTTTGCCGCAAACTCAAAGGAAGACCGACACCTACTGAGAATGCCCGAGGTCGTAATATGGACAATACGCAAGAGAAAACGGAACCCACAGAGAACAACCAAAAACCTTTGAGCTTCTTCGAGGTTTTCAAGCAGGCGATTTCACTAATGTTTGCCCTGCAAAATCGCTCCGGGCAAAAACGCTTAATGGACTTGGCTGAAACCAATCCTATGCCGCTGATCTTCGCCGGCGTCACAGCGATGGCGATCTTTTTCTTGTTCTGCTTTATCAGCTCGCAAATTGTGATCAGCCTGCTGACCTCCTGATTCGCAGGTCGCCGGCCATAATTGATCAGCGAGGGCCGCCCGTTGTCGAGCTTTGACATGATTTTCCAGCTATTGATCTATAGCTTTTGGATGTTGCCAGTAGTGGTCAGCATATCTCTATGCCTGTATTTTCATCTAGAGATGAAAAAGGTCATGCGACGACCACCCTCCCCAAAATGGGATAACGTGAATATTGATACGCTAATCCCGCCCACCCCGCTCGATTAAGCGGCCGTAATCAGCGATAGCGCGACAAACATTTAACCACGCTTCATTAAGCGGGCGCCCGCACGCAGAAAATTAAAGACACAAAAAAACCCGCACAACTTTCCAGTTGTGCGGGTTCTTAAATAGTGGCGCGCTCGGGAGGATTCGAACCTCCGACCGCCTGGTTCGTAGCCAGGTACTCTATCCAGCTGAGCTACGAGCGCGTCGAGGTGGCGTACTATATTCAAGGTGGTTTTAGCTGTCAACGGGATTTTGAAAAAAAGCTTAAAAATCCTCGCGTTGAACGACTTTTAACCAGCTCAACCGCGCTATTGCGCGGAATACGGCAGGCGCAGTATCCGGTCGCCTATAAAAGAGCCCACGTACACTGCATCGTCCACCCGCTGGGCAACGGTGCCTGCGCCCATAGGCGGCCCGGACACACTGACCACAACTCGGCTTTGCAGAGTGTCCGGGTCTAGTTCCACGACATCAAATGCCGCGGGACAGGCGCCCTCTTCAATACTGGGGCAAACAATGAAATCCCCCAGCGTGAAGTTGTGGCTGGCGATCAGCAGCTTGCCGCGACCATCCCACTGGCTGTTGTCCGGATGGCTAATTTCCACCTCCGCAAGCAGCTTGCCTGTGCGGCGATCCAGTTTTTGCAGCATTGAGCCCGCCCAAAGGTTTACAAACAGGGTTTCGCCATCGGCCGAGATTTGAATGCCATTGGGGTAGTCACCGCTAAATCCTGGCAGTTTGCTAAATTGTTCGCCGTCCCACACCCAGATATGGCCGGGGTTAAAGCCCGCCAGGGCGGTAATTTCCTGCCAACCCAGTGTACCGACCGGCGCGTCGCCGCGGGTATACATGTGAGTGGCCATAAAGCCGCCCTCAGGCAAGGCCACAATATCATTCAAGAAGCTGCCTTCAGGGGGAATCACGCAGCCGCGCCAAAAGGGTTTAACCGCGCCGTTTTGGTCGCGTAACTCGAAAAATTCCACAGACTCACGACCACCGTGGTTGACCACCAGCAATTGCAGCGTGCCGCTCTCGTGGCGCGAGAGATGAATGCCGTGTGGCGCGAAGACGTTTGGGTCCGGCGCGGCACAATCGGCATCCCCCCAACCATCGGAGATCGCCACCTCGGCCATCGGCCATACCTGCTTACTGCCATCCCGGGTATCCAGCAGGGCCAAAGACCCCGCAACGCTGCCGTGCCCCGCCGCCATTTGACTGACTACCAAATGGCGGCCGTCGGGTAAGAGCTCCATATCTTCGGGCTTCTGCCAACCACACAATACCTCTCGCTCTGCCACGCCCTGACAGTCACTAATTACCTGAGGGCGCTCAACGCAGCCAGCCAGCAGAAATGCTGTCATCAATAACGTTTTTTTCACCGTGTTATCCTTATCGTTATTCACCGCGGACTACCCTGCCGCAAGCGGTGAAGAAAAACCAGTTGTGCCGCGGCCAGTCTTTTTTTCTTGACCCTGTAGCAATAAACAGGGTTTAGCGTAGACAGTATTGAACACTCTCAACCCCGGCACCTGGCAGCGTAATACCCTGCCCAACCAGAGCTTGTTACACTGTGGCCATGACACGACGAATGCACATTGCCGTATGGATCTTATTGGTGCTAAGCCAACCACTGTTGGCGCTGGAGAGTAGTGCTTTCAGCAAAGCCGGTGAACCCCAGGCAAGCCCTACGGCAGTGGCGATGCACCACTTGGCAAATGCCAACTGCTGCACTCAGCCCGATCAGCAAATGGATTGTGAAGGCCACCAGCATTGCCAATCCGCGGGGGAACCGTCGGCCCACCACTCAGGCGATCATGCTGCACTCGATCACAGCCGTTGCTGCGAACAACACTGCGACTGCGCCAATAGCAGCTGCGGGCCCAGCCTGCTCAGCCAACTGTTATTAGCCGTTGCAACATCGCGCGACGGTATGATCAACAGCGCCGCCGCTGCTTCAGCAAAACGTTACAACGAGCGCCTGTTACGTCCGCCTATTGCCGCGTAATCACTCCTTAATAGCGCGGCAGAATGTACCTTGCCGCTTGTGATTATCGACTTTATAGGACGTTTCCAATGACATTTCGCACAACTATTTTGGCGGGCTTTACAGTAGCGAGCCTAAGCATTTTAGGCAGCCCCTTACACGCACAATCAGCAAAGGCTGAACTCACCGTTTATAAATCCCCTCAGTGCGGCTGCTGCACAAAGTGGGCTGACCATATGGATGAGAACGGCTTTGACAGCACGGCGATAAATCGTCACGACATGGCCACACTAAAGGCCAGCCTCGACGTTCCCAGAGAGCTCCAGTCCTGCCATACCGGTCAAGTGAAAGACTATGTGTTCGAGGGGCATATACCCGCCGACGTAGTAAAACGCTTTCTTGAAAATCCCCCAGAGGATGCCTACGGCCTCGCCGTGCCGGGCATGCCAATCGGCAGCCCCGGCATGGAAATGGGCGCGCGCCACCAAGACTACGATGTCATTTTGCTAAAACGCAGCGGCAAGCACGAGGTGTATACCCGCGTTAGTCAGCACAGCGCGCCGTAGGAGAGCAACAATGAAGCGTGAATATCCACCGGCCAGTATCCCGCGCCGGCGCTTTGTCACGGGCGCAGCAAGCGTTATTGCCCTGACAGGCCTTACAGGCTGCGCGAGTCAGGCACCTCATCAGCAGGCAGAACGACGCCCTGGCGCAGAATTACGTGGCAATCGCTTTGACCTGCACATTGACTATCTACCGGTAAACATCACGGGGCTAGACAGCCTGGCAACAGCGGTCAATGGCAGTGTGCCCGCCCCGACCCTGCGCTGGAAAGAAGGTGAGGAAGTGCATATCCGCGTACACAATCACCTGCCACATACCAGCTCAATACACTGGCATGGTTTGATTTTGCCAACGGATATGGACGGCGTTCCCGGGCTGAGCTTTGCCGGTATTCCGCCCGGCGGCCACTACGATTACCGATTCCAGGTAAAGCAGAGCGGCACCTACTGGTACCACAGCCACTCAGGGTTTCAGGAACAAACGGGGCTCTATGGCGCCATTATTATTGACCCTGCAGACGACGACCCGGTCGCCTATGATCGCGAGCACGTCATTGTACTTTCCGACTGGAGCGACGAAGCCCCCGAGGCGCTCTATGCCCGTCTGAAAAAGCAGAGCCATTACTATAATCGGCGCGAACGAACGGCCGTCGATTTGTGGCAAGACATTCGCAGACAAGGCATTGCCGCCACTTGGCGCGACCGCGCCATGTGGAACCGTATGCGCATGAGCGACAGCGACATTGCCGATATCAACGGCATCGCCTACACATTTTTAGTGAATGGGCTCAGCCCAGATGCAAACTGGCTTGGCCAATTCTCCGCCGGCGAACGCCTGCGCTTACGGGTGATTAATGCCGCGGCCATGACCCTGTTCGACGTTCGTATTCCCGGCTTGACGATGACAGTGGTTGCCGCCGATGGGCAAAATATCCAGCCGGTCAGTGTCGATGAATTTCGCATCGCACCGGCAGAGACCTACGATGTGATCATTCAGCCCAGCGCCGATCGCGCTTACACACTGTTTGCGCAGAGCATTGATCGCAGCGGCTATGCGCGGGCAACGCTCAGCCCCAATAAGCAGTGGCAAGCCGAAATCCCTGCGATGGACCACCTCGTGCGGCTCGACCACCGGGATATGGGGATGGCTCACGACAACAGCGCGCACACATCAATGGCGAGCGACACCATGCCGGCGATGCAGCACAAACTGCCCTCCCACGAGGAGCATGCTCACCACGGCCACCACGCGATGATGTCTGAGCCGCTGCCAGATACCACAGCACCTGCTGGCCACGGCAGCAAGCAAACAATCCAGCATGCCGCCACTGAATTTGGTGTAGGTGTGGACATGCGCGCAAGTATGCCTGCCAACGGCCTTTCCGACCCAGGCATTGGCCTGCGCGAGCACGCCCAACGCTATGGCAGAAAGGTTCTGCGCTACAGTGACCTGTTCGGCCTTCACCCCACCCGCGACCCACGCGACCCGGAGCGAGAGCTGGCAATTCATCTTACCGGCAATATGTCTCGGTACATGTGGTCAATGAACGGTGTTATGTTCGACGACGCAGAGCCGATCATTCTGCGCCACAACGAGCGCCTGCGTTTTGTCGTCGTCAACGACACCATGATGACCCACCCCATTCATCTGCACGGCCTGTGGAGTGAGTTGGAGACCGGCGACAGTGGCTACATCCCGCGCAAGCACACCGTCATTGTGCAACCAGGGTCGCGTATCAGCTACCTCGTTAGCGCCAATGCCATTGGCCGCTGGGCCTATCACTGCCACCTGATGTTTCACATGCCGGGCATGTTTCGCGAGGTTCGCGTAGTGGGAGGCAAGGTATGAAAAAACACTATGTACTGTGCGCCGCGCTAGTGGCGGGCCCCGCATTGGCCGGAGGCAAAGCCGACCCCGTGCTGGCAAAGTTTATGGTCGACGAAGTTGAGCAACGCAGCGACCATCAGCAGGCGTTTAGCCTCCAGGGATGGCTAGGGACTGACCTCAACAAACTCTGGCTAAAGGCTGAACGCGAAGCGCACGATGGCTCCACCGAGGACGCGGAACTTCAGCTTCTGTACAGTCGCGCCATCGCGCCCTATTGGGATCTTCAAGGGGGACTGCGACGAAGCTTCAGTGCGGAGGGTAGCAACGACAGCGTGGTTATCGGCATACAGGGCCTTGCCCCCTACCACGTTGAAGTCGATGCCGCGGTGTTTATCAACGACCAAGCCGAGCTCTCGGCCGAGCTAGAGCTTAGCTACGAACTGAGGCTGACCCAGCGTTGGATTCTGGAACCGGAAATCACACTTGAAGCAGCTGCTCAGGGCGACTCGGAAAGTGGTGCCGGCCTGCGCAGAGAGGAGCATGCCTTAAGGCTCTACTACTATCCGGAGCGGGAATGGGCACCCTATATCGGCGCAGTGTGGCAGCAGCTGTATGGCGACACCGCCGACATTGCGCAACGTCGTGGCACCTCCCGCCAGCAGGAACAGTTTGTGGTAGGAGTGCGCGCCTGGTTCTAAGTAGCGAGCGGTTAACCCGTATACCTGCATGCCATAAAAAAGGCCCGCATTACGCGGGCCAACATAACCTGGAGAGGTTACTCCGTTGCCGAAGACCCAGCCGTGCCGGCGCTGGCGCTTGGCTTAAAACACTGTGATCACGTCCTAGAAGCGCACCATTAACTCTGCACCGTAGCTGCGCGGCTCACCCGCGAGATACTGGTCGAAACCAAAGCCTGCCTGCAGGTTGATCGCATAGCTATCGTATTCCTCATCGGCCAGGTTTTTGCCCCAGACGGAAATACTGTAGCTGTCGTCATTGGCATACCAACTGATGCGGCCGTTGTATAACCAGTAGGCATCCTGGCGAATTTCGCCGTAGCCATAATCGTCGTTGTAGGCGCTGTACCACTGGTCATCCTGGAAGTTGGCATTCACATTGACGCTGAGGTAGCCGTGCTGAGTGACGAGCACATCGTAGTCGGCCGAAATACTAAAGTTGAACTTGGGCGCCGAGATCAACTCGTTGCCCGACAAGTCAACCGTATCGTCCTCGTTAGCGATGGTCTCGGTATTCGCCAAGGTCAGCTCGGTGTACTCCGTATCTAGGTAACCGGCTCCCAGCTGCAAAGTAAGACGCTCCGTCACCCGCGCCCACAGCTCGGCTTCCAAACCCTGAATGGTCGAACCACCGGCATTTTCCAAGAAGTTGGAGATGCCCACCACGTTAATGAACTGCTGATTGGTGTAGTCGTAATGGAAGGCCGCCGCATTCAAGCGCATGCTGTTATCAAATAAATCGGCCTTAAAACCCACTTCGAAGGCGTCGATATACTCTGGCGACGCATAGGCAGTTTCCAGTGGTCGCTCGATGTAATAGGCACCGCCGTTAAAGCTGCCGCTGCGATAGCCTCGGCTCGCACTGGCATAGACCATCAACTCGTCGCTGAGTCGGTAATCCAGCCCCACTTTGCCCGTCCACTCCCTCTCGGTGGTATCCAGCTCGGGTGCCGAATCCAGGGTGTAAGGGCCATGGGTATAGCCGGTCTGAGTTATCTGCAGTAACTCCAGCGGATTTTGTAACAAGCTCTGAATATCACTCACGGTAAGCGGCAGAGTGATCCACGCATTATCAACGCCGGTGGTATTGCCGGGTACATAGCTACCGCGCGGGGTGCCGTCGTTGGCCAGGCGCGAGATATTCAAATAACTCAGCGTGTTCTTGTCCTGGGTGTAACGCAGGCCGATATCCATGCCAAAGTTCGCACTAAAGTCGAAACGCATTTGGCTGTATACCGCGGCGCTGCTCTTTTCCGTTGCCAGGCGTTGGTCCAGCTTACCGAAGTCGATCAAGTAGGGAAAAATGGGAATGGTATCTGGCTTCGCTAAGCCCACTCGCAGGTCGGGAATCTGATTGAAAATATCGTAGATATTGTTCATGTACAGATCTTCCTGACCGTAGAAGACCCCAGCGATAATGTTGAACATGCCATCGAAATTCGAGGTAAAACGTAAATCCTGGCTGTAGCTAATGGAGTCAGAGGCCCAGGTTATTTCCAGCAGGCCATTGGGGCTACCGTCGGTGTCGGCCTTTTGATAATAATCGGCGTCGAGGTAGGAGCTGACCGAGGTCAGGCTATAGTTGTCGGCGTTGTAATTAACCGTAAGCACGGCCAAGTCGGTGTTAGTGACCAGCGCTCCGGCGTTGTTCACCTCACTCTCATGGAAGTCCAAGCCACGGCTGGGGCGTGAATAACCGGTGTAATCAATAAAGCCATTGGAGTCGCCCTCTAGCCCCGTACCTCTTAGATCGGTGCGCGGTTCATTGCGCGGCGGCGTGCTGATCGCATCGTTATTCGAGGTGGTGTATTTCAGTACCGCGTCCCAGGCATCGTTAATACGCCAGTTTAAGGCCAGGCGCGCGCCCTTAAAGTCGGTTTGCGCGGCATTCTCATCTTTGCCGCGCACCTCAACGTAACCGTCATTTTTCTTAATACTGCCAGCCAGGCGACCAGCCAACACACCGGGAATCAGCTCAGACTCGGCTGCGGCCTCGACCGTTGTCGCGTTGTAACTGCCCGCGCCAAGTTTCAGGAAGCCACTCGCTGGCTCATCAAAGCCCGGTGTGCGGGTAATAATATTGATGGCACCACCAGTGGTGTTCTTCCCGTAAAGCGTGCCCTGTGGGCCGCGCAAAACCTCGAGGCGCTCAACATCAAAAAAGTTTGCCCCGTGGCTGTATACCGGGCCGAGATAGGCCTCATCAACATAGACGCCAATTGGGCTCGCCTGATTGGAACTGTAGTCAGACATGCTGACCCCGCGAATGGAGAAGATCGGCTGAACATCACCATAGGGGCCACTGACCTGCATATTCGGCACCTGGGCCGAGACGTCATTGGCGTTTTCAAAGCCCAGTTTATCCAACTGATCCCCACCCAGCCCGGTGACGGCCACGGGAATATCTTGAGCACTCTGAGAACGTTTTTGCGCCGTGACCAACACTTCTTCAAGTGCCGGTGCGCCGTGGGCCGTTAACGATACCGTCAGCGCGGCGGTCACTGCACTGCGCATCGCCACTACCGAACCACGGTGGGCAAGCCTTTTCTTCTGATCGCGGGACATGAACCACTCCTTACTCATCCGGCTGTGCGCCGGTTATTGCTTATTATCAATTGCCGTCATTGGCGATGTTTGTTGACGACATCGCCCGGCAGCAGTGACGAAAGTCTACAGTACAAATAATTGATATTTTCGGACATTTATCCCAATCCTCGGACATATTTAGCAAATTGAGCGCCAGGTTCTGCAACTCTGCAGGGCAATGCCGTTGCACAAACGAGAACGATTAGCGATACTCGATTTATAATTTCGGACATAACAACAGATGGGTTGAGTGATGCAAAACTGGGACTTCTGCCGCAGTGTAATGAGCGCGCAAATTCTGGTGTCATTGGGAGAAGAGCTAGGCGCCCCCATACACGCCCTGCTTCACAATAGCGGCCTAAGCCAAACCCACCTCAACAACCCTGAAACGGTGGTTGAGGCTCAGAGTGAACTTGCCGTTATCCGCAACCTGCTGGCAGCATTGCCGCCCATCGAAGGCTTAGGCCTGACGGCGGGGCAGCGCTACCAACTGTCTGCCTACGGCATATGGGGCTTTGCCATCGCCAGCAGCCCTACACCGAGAAAAGCCATTGAGTTGGCGCGCAACTATCAGGAACTTACCTTTGTTTTTGCCGGTTTTACCATTGCAACTCACGGCGATAAAACGTGCATCATCTTCGACGACAGCGACGTTCCAGAAGATGTTCGCCTGTTCTGCCTAGAGCGCGAAATGGCCGCCGCCGCGGTTATTATGCGCGAGCTGCTGGGCAGTGATTTTCAGCCCGACAGAGTATGCTTTCGCCACCCGCGCCCACCTTATGTCGAGCGCTACCACGACAGCTTCGGTGGGCCGGTTGAATTTAACGCCGAATACAATGCCCTGGAGTTTCCCAATTCCTTATTGGATATCCCGCGCACTGTCGGCAATGAAAACACCGCGAATCTACTGGCCAAACAATGTGGTGAGCTGCTCGCCAGCCGCAGTGCTCGACGCGGCCTCTCGGGAAAGGTCAGGGAGTTACTGTTGCGTCAGCGACCCATGGAAATGGACATGGAGGCGGTGGCAAGCAGCCTGCACATGACCTCCCGCACCCTGCGCCGTAAACTGGATGCCGAAGGCAGTTCATTTCGCCAACTCAGCGACGAGATCCGCCTAACACTGGCAGAAGAGCTACTGCGCAGCACGCCCTTGAGTATTGAACAAATCGCCGAGCGCTTGTCCTACGCCGATGCGTCCAGCTTTTCGCAGGCTTTCAAACGCATGACCGGCAATACCCCCGGCGCCTTTCGCAAGACTCACCAACGCCGCTAGGCCAGTGAGGAAAGAAACTGCTGGTAGCACTTGGCACTGGCTGCGGGGCGCTCCAGCATCGGCAAGTGACCCGTTTGTTCCATAATGGTAACGCTCGCGTGGGGCAACATGGGTCGCATCACCTCCACGCTACTGACGTCGAGCACCCTGTCCTGACGCCCCCAGATTACCAGTGCGGGCAAAGACAAGGCAGGCAGTACCGCATCGAGCCCACCGTATATTTCCTGTTGGTACTGACGAAAAATAGCGGCGATACATTCTCGGCGCGCCATCGCCGCTCTGGCCATATAATTGCGAACCAACCTGGGGAGAAAGGGCTGCTTCTCACACACGAGGGCTAAGAGTCGATCAAAGTCTGACTCCGACGACACCAGCAAGGGGTTGATCCCTTTCTGCAGGTCACGCTCCATATCGCAGAGCTCAGGCGCCTTAATGCCACCATTATTAAACAAGCAAATACTGCGCAACTGCTGCGGATAGCGCTGGGCGTATACCGCCGTTAGGTGCCCGCCCATCGAGCTGCCTGCCATGTGACAGCGACCGACGCCGAGCGCTGACAAAAGCCCTCTCAATCGCTCAGCCTGGGCTGCCATACTGTAGTCCAAGCCCTTGCGGCAGGGGTTTTCACCAAAACCCGGCAGATCCACGGCAATTACGTGGTAATTCGCGCGCAGCCGACCGGCGAAACGCGTCCAGTTGTCTTTGTCGGCGCCAAAGCCATGCAGCAATACAATCGTTTCGCGCTTCCCCAGGCCACCCTCGAGATAGTGCCAAGGCTGTTCACCCACCATGCAAAACTTTGCTCGCAGGCCACAGCGCCAGCGATCAGCAGCCAGCGCTGCACGCGCCAAGTGATCACTCACCATCGAACTTCTCCCCGTCTAGTTGATCGACGACGCATGGCTTTCTGCCATATGCGCTGCGCTGGCGGGGCTGAACTGGTAATCATCGGGCGTAAAACGCCGGTGCATCGCCCGAAAACGAAAGGTGAAATCCGGCCACAGCTGAGTGATTTTGCCACTGCGGTGCTTATACCAGCTATCGCAGCCCGTGGCCCATATTGAGGTATCAAGCCGCTTGTGCAGCGTGCGGTTGAACTGCTTCTGCACCGCCTCGCGCACTTCAACTTCCACACAGTGGCGCTGCTCGCATTCGTCTAACAGGCGGCTAATAGCCCGTATTTGCGTTTCGATCATGTACACCATGGAGCTATGTCCCAGCGTCACGTTCGGCCCGACGATTAACATCAGGTTGGGAAAGCCGTTAACCGTTGTGCCCAAATACGCTTCTTCACCATCGCGCCATGCCTCTGCCAGGGACTGGCCACCGCGACCGTGAATGATCTGGGCAATGGGGTTTTCGGTGGCATAGAAGCCCGTGCCGAAAATAATACAATCCACCTCGCGCTCGGTGCCGTTGGCATCGACGATACTGTGCTCGCGAATCTCCTGTATGCCATCGCTCAACAAGCTGACGTTCGGCCGCTGCAGGGCTGGATACCAGTCATTAGAGATCAGCACACGCTTACAGCCCACCGGGTAGCTAGGCGTGACTCGCTCGCGCAGCGCCGGGCTTTTTACCTGGCTACGTATGTGCTGCAGTGCCATGCGCTCATACAGTTTCATTAGCGAGGGGTGCAGCACCATTCCCAGGATGCGGGTTTCGTTGTGGCAATAAATCTTGCTGCGCAGTGCCAGGCGGACGCCCGGCAAGTAGCGAAAGGCCGCCTTTTCCAATTCACTGTATGGCCGGTCTTTGCGGGGAATAATCCAGTTCGGTGTGCGTTGGTAAACATCGAGTTGCGCGGGCTGATCGGCAATTTCCGGCACAAATTGGATGGCCGACGCGCCGGTGCCAATCACCGCCACCCGTTTACCCCGTAAGTCATAGCTGTGATCCCAGTTTGCCGAGTGAAAACACTTCCCGGCAAAGCGCTCCACCCCCGGAATATCCGGCAGACGCGGCTCGGCCAACCCGCCGTTGCCGCTGATCAGCATGCCGACATTGTAATGCCCACCGGTGGTCTCCAGCTGCCAGCGCTGGCTGTGCTCACAGTAATGGGCAGCGTTGAGTTGGTGGCCAAATCGAATATGAGGCAGCAAATCCCACTTTTCCGCCACCTCGCGCAGGTAGCGCTTTAACTCTGGCTGAGTGGGATATACCCGCGACCAGTCACAGTTGGGTTCGAATGAAAAAGAGTAAAGATGAGAAGGCACATCGCAGGCGGCGCCGGGGTAGTGATTATCTCGCCAGGTACCGCCGACATCCTCGGCTCGCTCAAGGATGATGAAGTCTTCGCGACCCTTTTTTTTCAACTCTATCGCCATACCCAAGCCGGCAAATCCAGTGCCGACGATGGCGTAACTGTAACGTGTTGCAGAAGAACCGCTTGATGGCGCGAGCGACGGTGCAGCAGATGGCATAGGCGTTACCTGTTATTTGTTTTATGAACTACCGCCAAGCTTAGGGGCCGCTGGCCCTTCACCCAATGTCTGTGAAGGACACATCATTTAGTTATTCGGACAGGCGCAGACTGCGCTGCCATTACCGCAATTGCGCGATAAACCCTTCCGACTCCGCAATAGCAGCCTCCATGGTTGCAATTAATGCGGTGACGTCGCGGTCGATGGTGGCCAACTCACCCTTGATGGCAGAGATCGCCGAAGCGTTGAGGTTGTGCTTCAAATACAGCACATTGTCTTGCAGGTTATCTAATACGGGCGCCAGGCTTTTCTCTGAACGTCGCAGACTTTTGCGCAAGCGGTTATAGCGATTTTTGGTGTCGCGAAGTTTAGCCGCACTGTCATCGCGCAGGCGCGCATTGCTATACAGCGAGAGCTCGTCCTCCCATTCCTCAAACAGGGCTTCAGCCACACTTTCCACCGCATCGATGCGGTCGCGAATGTCGTCTGCTGCCGCGCGACTGTCTTCAAAGCTGGCATTGAGGCGATCGTAAAGTTTCTCTAGGTCGCCGCCGTCAAAACTGACCACGGAGCGAAACTCACCCAAGGCATCGCGGAATTGCTCCTGAGCCTCGCGCTGCGATTCCGTTGCCTCTTCAACGCGATCAACCAAAATGTCTCGTTTGTGTATACCCACCTTCTCCATGGCGTTGTAATAGGTGGATTCACAGGCGACAAGAAGCAGTGCAGCAATGACAAGAAAAAAGCGCTTAGCGACCATAGGACATTCCAGTTAGTGGGCGGAGAACAGACCTTGTGTTGTGTAGTGTAATGCTCTGAGCAAAAGCATAGCGCCCCACCGCGCTGCGCACAAATCGCATTGCGCACAACTCCACAACGGCGACTATAGTTAGACGCAAAGCGATAAAGCCTTATCTTATTTATGCATTGGAGGGCGCGAATGCCAACAGAACTGGCCAAACAAGATATCACCATCCTGCGCATTCTTCAGCGCGACGCCAGCAAGACATCCAGTGAGATTGCCGAAACCCTCAACATGTCCCAGTCGCCCTGCTGGCGGCGGATCAACCGGATAGAGCAAGCCGGGATTGTGCGTAAAAAAGTCGCCATCCTCGACCGCGAAAAACTGGGTATGGAGTTAGTGGTTTTCACCACGGTAAACCTGAGCATTACCGGGCGGCAGCAGCTTGAAGAGTTTGAGTCGTCGGTGAGCGATTTCCCCGAAGTCGTCGAATGCTACACGATGACCGGCGTGTGGGATTATATGTTGAAGATTATCACCCGCGATATTGGCCACTACGAAAGCTTTGTTCGTGAGCGCCTGCTGAGCCTGCCGATGATCGGCGAAACGCACTCGCACATCGCGGTAACAGAAATCAAAAACACAACCGAGCTTCCGTTAGAAACTCAGCTGTGAGTCACTGGCCGTGCGGCAGCCATTTGCTTCAACGGCCGTCGTCGCGCAGAAAGTCCGCCACGCAAAAGGCAAGTTCGAGCACTTGGTCGGCATTTAAACGCGGATCACACTGAGTTTGGTAGCACTTATCCAAGTCCGACTCGGACAGCCGGTACGCCCCGCCCGTACACTCGGTCACATGCTGACCAGTCATCTCCAAATGAATACCGCCGGGGTGCTGCTGCTCACTACGCAACACAGCAAAGAAGTGGCGAATTTCCTCCAGAATGCGATCAAAGGAACGTGTTTTGTAGCCATTACCCGCCTTCACGGTATTGCCGTGCATGGGGTCACAGGACCACACCACGCTGCGCCCCTCTTGCTGCACTCGCCGCGCCAACGCCGGTAGACGCTCAGCCAATACGTCGGCGCCCATGCGGGTAATTAGGGTTAGGCGACCGGGAATATTTTCCGGGTTCAAGGCGTCGATTAAGGCGATCAACTCGTTGCCGGTCATCGACGGGCCGACCTTTACGCCAACCGGGTTTTTCAGGCCGCGAAAGAACTCGATATGAGCGCCATCGAGCTGACGAGTGCGCTCACCGATCCACAACATATGTGCCGAGCAATCGTAGAATTCGCCGGTTAAATGGTCCTGGCGAGTCAGGGCCTCCTCGTAATTGAGGAGCAACGCTTCGTGGGAAGTATACAGCTGCGTTTCACGTAGCGTGGGGGTATTGTCGCTATTGATGCCACACACCTCCATAAACGCCAGTGCATCTTGAATGCTGTGCGCCAAGGCCTGATAGCGCTCGCGCAGCGGATTGCCATCCAAGAAGCTGAGGTTCCATTGATTAACCTGGTGTAAATCAGCCAAGCCGCCGGTGGCAAAGGCCCGCAGCAAATTCAACGTGGAAGTGGACTGGTGATAGGCTTGCAGCATTCGCTGCGGGTCGGGCGCTCGGGCCGCCGCATCAAACTCGGGCGAGTTGATGATGTCACCGCGATAACTGGGAAGCACCACGGCGTCGCGCTCTTCTGTTTCTGCCGAGCGCGGTTTGGCAAACTGCCCCGCCATGCGGCCCACTTTCACCACGGGTAAACGCCCCGCATAGGTAAGCACGATGGCCATCTGCATCAACACTTTGAAGGTATCGCGGATATTGTTCGCCGAAAAGTCACCAAAACTTTCAGCGCAGTCGCCGCCCTGAAGCAAAAACGCACGCCCCTCGGCAACTTCAGCCAACTGGCTGTGTAAGGCGCGGGCCTCAGCGGCAAACACCAGCGGCGGCTTTGCGGCTAGACTTTGCTCCACTGCGCTTAGTACAGCAGCGTCGCCATACCTCGGCTGTTGCAAGGCGGTCTTATTTCTCCAGCTATCTGGGCTCCACGTTGTCACCTATTCCCTCCTTCAGTTCTCTGTTGCGGCTTGCCTACCCTGTGCCAACAATACCTCTTCAGCCATCGCTTCGGCCACCACATGAGGCGGGCACAATTGCTGCGCCGCGCGTTTGAAGATCAACCCCAGCTTGTCGCCAATGCCCTCGATATGCTGCAACAGGGTCGACTCTGCATCGGCTGACAACGCCCCGCCGTGCTGGCGCTGATGGTAGACCGCAATAATCCCCCCGGCATTAATAACAAAATCCGGCACGTATAAGACACCGCGATCGGCAAGCTGCTGCGCCTGAGCCGGTGTTGCCAGCTGATTATTGGCGGCACCGGCAATAATCGATGCCCTCAGCTGTTGCACCGTTTTCGCATTTAGCACCGCCCCCATTGCGCAGGGCGCCAAAACATCAACAGGCTGACTCAATATGCTTGCTGGCTCGACCACTACCGCCCCAAGTGCCTGCAACGGTGTCAGTAATGCCGGATTCACATCGGCAACCAGTACGGTTGCGCCTTCTCCGATTAACCGCCTCGCGAGGTGGCTGCCAACGGCCCCCGCTCCCTGAATTGCCACCCTCACACCATCGAGGTTATCGCTGCCGCGTTGCTGTTGCAGTGCCGCGCGCAAACCGCAGTAAACACCGTAAGCGGTGTATGGCGACGGGTCGCCGCCACCGTGGCTGTCGAGCCCGGAAACATAGCAGGTGTGTTTGGCTATTTGCGCCATGTCGGCCACCGTGGTGCCGGAGTCTTCAGCCGTGACATAGCGGCCGCCCAAACTATCAATAAAACCGGCCATTGCCTCAAGTAGCGCGGCATTTTTTTCGCGCGAGGGGTCACCAATAATCACCGCTTTGCCACCACCTATTGGTAGCCCGGCAAGCGCAGATTTATAGGTCATACCACGCGACAGCCGCAGCACATCGTCAAGCGCCGCCGCATCATCAGTGTAGGGGTACATTCGCAAACCGCCCACCGCAGGACCAAGTTGGCTGCTGTGCACAGCAATAATTGCCCGCAAGCCCGTGGAGCGATCTTCACAGAAAGCGACAAGCTCGTGTTGATCAAAAGAGGGAGCACTAAACACTGTCATAACCGACACCTTTTATGCTTGATTCCTGGCGCTCGCCAGCTCGACAAAGGGCAACGCATCGCCGCGAAATTTCGCCAACAGCGCCTTGCGAGCCACCGTATAACGTTCAACGCTCGCCAACTTCACGTGACCAAAGCCCCTGACTTTGTCGAGGCTCTTAACCAGCTCTAGCGCGTAGTCTCTGTTTTCGAAAGTTAACTGCGCGGAGATATCAGCGAGATCCCCGAGAAATTGCTCGCATAATTCTCGCTCCCTGCGCCGCTCCGCCGTGTAGGAAAAAATATCCCATCGGCTTCCTCGCAGCCCCTTGGCCGCGGCGAGTAGTTTAAACGCCGGTAGACACCAACCGGGCAAGCGGCGCTTTTTGGGCTCGCCAGTATTCGGGTCTACACGACTTAGCAAGGGCGGGGCCATATGAAACTGCAAAGTGAAATCCCCTTCGAACTGCTCGCGCAGTTGCCGCATAAAGTCTCCGTTAGTAAATAAGCGGGCAACCTCATATTCATCTTTATATGCCATGACATGGTAGAGCGTCCGTGCCGCCGCGATACTCAGCGACAACGTCTGGTCACCCACCACCGCGCGTTCACTATCGGCAAGCTGCGTTATCGCGTCGCGGTAACGCTGGGCATAGCTGGCGTTTTGATAATCACAAAGCTGGCCGTAACGGTGCTCAACTATCTGGTCCAGGTCAGACAGTGGTTGCCAGTGCTCTGCTGCCAGGCCACTGGCCCGTCGCACAGCCAACTCGTCGAGTGCCGCCCTGCGCCCCCAGCGGAATGCCCGCTGATTGAATTCCACGGCAACATCGTTCAACTCAATCGCCGCGTCTACCGCCTCGCTGGAAACGGGAATTAAACCGCGTTGAAAGGCGTAGCCGAGCATAAAGAAATTACTGGCGACGGCATCTCCCATCAGGTGAGTGGCCATGACAGTTGATTCAATAAAGTGGACCTTGCCGGCGCCGACCTCTTCTTCAATAATTTGCTTCATTTCACAGGCAGGAAAGGCCGCGTCGGGGTCGAATATCGAGGCCGATGTTGGCGCCTCGCTATCGTTAATCACCGCATGCGAGCGCTCGATATTCACCTTCGCCATCGCCTCGTCGCTGGCACTCACTACCAAGTCGCAGCCCAACAAAAGGTCGGCGTCACCCGCGGGAATACGCACCGCATTGATATCGTCCTGACGGCGGGCGATGCGCAAATGGCTTACGACTGGTCCAAATTTTTGCGCCAGCCCCGTCTGGTTCATCGTCGCGCAGCCCTTGCCTTCAATATGCGCCGCCATCGCCAATACCGCGGTAACGGTAAGCACCCCAGTACCACCAATGCCTGTAACGACAATATTCCAAGGTTGCTCAAGAGTGTGGGCTGTTGGCTCCGGTAGCGCGGCAAAGTCATCCTCTGCTGTTGCTGTGCTCTGCCTTAAACGGCCGCCGATCACCGAGACAAAGCTGGGGCAAAACCCCTTCACGCAGGAGTAGTCTTTGTTGCAGGCGCTTTGATCAATCTCGCGCTTGCGACCCAGCTCCGTTTCTACCGGCACCACCGATAGACAATTGGATTTTTTCGCGCAGTCACCACAGCCTTCACATACCGCCTGATTGATGACGACGCGGCGATTGGGATCATCCAACAACCCACGTTTGCGCCGCCGGCGTTTTTCCGCCGCGCAGGTTTGCTCGTAGATCAATACGCTGCAACCTTTTACCCGGCGCAGCATTTCCTGCACCGCCAGCACCGCATCGCGGTGGTGAATACTCAGTCCGCCGGTCTCGGCAAGGGTGTGCTTTTCCGGTTGGTCAGACACCAGCGCGATGCGCTCAACGCCCTCTCCGCGCAACTGTAAAATAATTTGTTCCACACTGAGCTGACCGTCTACCGGCTGGCCGCCGGTCATTGCCACGGCATCGTTATAGAGCAGTTTATAAGTGATATTCACACCGGCAGCGATGGCCTGCCTGATCGCTAAAATTCCCGAGTGGAAATACGTTCCGTCACCGAGGTTTTGGAAAACATGCTCAGTGTCGGTGAAGGCGGCCTGCCCGATCCATGTCACACCCTCGCCGCCCATTTGCGTAAACGTTTGCGCGGGGCGGCTTTCCATAAACGTGCTCATGTAGTGGCAGCCAATGCCTCCCATGGCAATGCTGCCCTCCGGCACTTGTGTAGAGGTATTGTGGGGGCAGCCTGAGCAGTAATGGGGTTTGCGATCAATCTTGTTGCGTTTGCTCGCCAGCGACTGCTCCTTCTGCTGGTAAAAACTCAGGCGTTTCTCAATGTCTTCACTCTGATAAAAACGGCGGATCCTCGCCGCAATAGCCCGGGCCACCATTGCCGGAGTGAGCTCGGACACATTGGGCAGCAGGTCTGCGCCGTGCTCATCAAATTCACCGATCACCCGCGGCCGCTTATCGACGGCCCAGTTGTAGAGCTGACCTGTGAGCTGGTCTTCGATGATCGAGCGCTTCTCCTCGACGACCAGAATCTCTTCCAGGCCACTGGCAAACTCGTGAGTAAGCACTGGCTCCAGTGGCCACGGCATCCCCACTTTGTATACACGCAAACCGATCGCGGCGGCGCTGTCGTGATCGATACCCAAATCCTCCAGCGCCTGCATAACATCGAGGTAGGCTTTACCGCTGGTGATAATGCCCAAACGCGGCTTGGGGCTATCAATAACAATGCGGTTGATATGGTTTGCCAAGGCAAAGGCGCGGGCCGCATAAATTTTGTATTTATTCAGCCGGCGCTCCTGATCCAGGGGTGTGTCGGGCCAACGCAGGTGGACACCGTCAGCGGGCAAAACAAAGTCCTCGGGCAACACGATATTGATGCGATGCGGGTCTATCTCAGCTGAGATCGCCGAATCCATATTTTCGGTGATCGCTTTTAAAGCCACCCAGCTACCGCAGTAACGCGACAACTCCCAACCGAAGACACCGAGATCTAACACTTCCTGCACATTTGCCGGGGCCAGCACCGGAATCGAGGCACCGATAAACATATGCTCCGACTGATGGGGCAGCGTGGACGACTTGGCCGCGTGGTCATCCCCCGCCACCGCGAGTACACCGCCGTATTGGCTGGTGCCGGCAGCATTGGCATGTTTGATGACATCCATGCTGCGGTCGACACCCGGCCCCTTGCCGTACCACATGCCGAACACGCCGTCGTACTTTGCATGGCCGTGTAGCCCGAGCTGCTGGCTGCCCCAAACGGCGGTTGCCGCTAAGTCCTCGTTGATGCCCGGTACAAACTTGATATGGTGGCGGTCCAGGTAATCCTGAGCCTGCCACAGCGTTTGATCCAGCGTGCCCAGTGGCGAGCCACGATAGCCCGAAATGAAACCTGCAGTATTCAGGCCTCGCTCCTGGTCGCGCTGATGCTGAAGAATGGGTAAACGCACCAAGGCCTCTATCCCGGTGAGATAAGCCCTGGTCGTGTCCAATGCGTATTTGTCTGCCAGCGATACTTTGCGCAGTGCCATGCTGCTACCTGCCTGTTATTGTTTTGACATGGACTAATAATAGGCAGCCGAACGCGAATTTTTTATTTTATTCAGACAGGGTAAACGCAGATAGCGGTCTAATTTAGACCCAAATATAAGCAATGCAAAAAAAAAGCCCGCTTGCGCGGACTGAGTGATTAGGGCCGGTTATTGTTTAATTCACAATATTGCCCAAGTTCAACAACTGGGTTTCGCCACTGTTGTCATCGACGCCGTCGTTGTCATTAGTCATCAGGGCCGCCTTAGTTATCGCGCTCGATGACTATATGGTTAGGGAGCAGGCTAATAGAGCAGAACTACATTTTGACGACGGTTTTGTTGCAGGAAAGAGACAGCGGCGAGCATTGCCCTCGCCGCGGGTATTTTAGTCTTGGTAACCGCTGATGTGCTTGGCGGCCTGGTAGGCGAAGGTCATCGCAGGCCCCAGTGTTGAGCCCGGGCCTGGGTAGGTTGGCAGCACCGCCGCGCTGCAATTGCCCACCGCGTAGAGACCATCGATCGCTTGGCCATCCTCTTTCATCACTTGTGCGTTGGGGTTAGTGGCCAGTCCGCCCTGTGTGCCAAAATCACCGGCGTCGACACGAATCGCATAAAACGGCGCTTCGTCAATGGCGCCCAAACAGGGGTTCGGCTCAAAGCGCTGATCGCCATAGTAGCGGTCATAGGCCGAGTCGCCGCGCTGGAACTCAGGATCTTTGCCGGTTTTCGCATAGCCGTTCATTTTCTCAACGGTCTTTTCGAGGTTGTCGGCATTAATGCCCAGCTGCCCGGCCAACTCGCGAATACTGTCAGCCTTTCCGACCAACTTGGTGTCAAACCAATTCTTGGGAATCGTCCAATCCGGTTTGAGTTGGGCCGTCATTAATGGGCCAACAATGTAGTCGCGACGAAAACGCGCGTCGAACACCTGGTACATCGGTGAGCAGGGGTTCTCTTCGCTGTGCACTTGGTAGAGGTCTTTCTGGAAGGCCATATAGTTTTGCGACTCATTGGCAAAACGCTCACCGTTCATATTCACCACGCACGAGCCAGGGAAGGATTTCTCCATAATGCTCAAACGCGGTGCCGGCTCTCCTGGCACGGAGATCGTGGTACACCACCAGGCGCCATCCATCAGGCGGGTGGCCGCTCCCAGGCGCATACCTTCGTTGATCGCATCGCCAGTGTTGCCGTCCACGCCACCGCTCCACTGTGTGCTGGTAGGCGCGGGCAAATATTTTTCACGCATGGCCTGATTCTTCTCAAAACCGCCGGCCGCCAGCACCACGCCCTTGCGAGCCTGAATGCGCATACGCTTGCCTTGTTTGCTAACTTCGGCACCCACCACGCGACCGTTCTCTTCGATCAGCGATAGCATGGGGCTCTCGGTCCACAGCGGAATGTCGCGCTTTTTAAGCGAATACCACAGGCGCGCCACCCCCGCAGCCCCGGTACACACCTTGCGGCTGGTTTTACGACCGCGCAGCAGCCAGGCGAAATCCAGGAAATAGCTGGCCATCAGTTTCAGCGTCAGCTTTACCCAACCCGGCCCTTGAACCGTTAGCAACGCCGCCTCAACCTGGGTGAAATAAATACGATCAAACAGGCGCATCATGTGATGCGACGGGCGCAGGCGTTTGACATCGTCGCCCAATAGCGAAGAATCGAAACGCTCCGGTTCCATTGAGCGGTGGCCCGTGCGCGAGCCTTCTACATTGGTGTAGTAATCGGGATAGTGTTCGAGAGTCTCGTAGCGCACATCGCTGCGCTGATGCAGAAACTCGACCATCTTTGGGCCGTTCTCCAGGTAGGCATCGACCATTTCTTCAGGCACCGCACCCGCTGGGGTGGTGTTCAGCAAGTATTTTTTGGCATCCTCGATGCTGTCCTGCGCGCCCGCCGCCTTGGCATAGCGATTATTGGGAATCCACACGCCGCCACCCGACGTTGCGCTGGTGCCCCCAACAAGCTCGGACTTTTCAAGCAATAGGACGTCGGTAACACCCATTTCGTAGCAGCTGAGAGCGGCGGTCATGGCGCCGTTACCACTGCCGACCACCAAGACGTCGACGCTGTGATCCCAGTTTTGTTCTGTCATAGTTCTTATTCCGGCGTGCTGGCCCAGTTATCGCGGTCGAACTGCGTCCATCGGGCGTATTTAAAGTGTATGATCGGCCATCATGGTAGCCCCACGCCCCGCAGCACCCAATCATCCGTCTGCATGAGGCTGGCCCGCACTCGGAGAAATCACATGTCGACGCTCTATGACCGTTATTTATCTCGTGCCATTGATCAACACGGCAGCATCGCCGCCATAGAAGCGCAATTGCCCAGCCATAAGAGCCCCGCTGAGCTGATCGGTACAACGGACGACCGCTACCTCGCTGAAATGGCGGCCTGTATTTTTCGCGCGGGCTTTGTATGGCGCGTTGTCGGCCAAAAATGGCCCGGCTTTGAGGAGGTGTTCAATCACTTTCTGCCTATCTGGGTGGCAATGCGCTCCCCTGAGCAGATTGAAGAGATGGCCAGCGATACGCGAATTATTCGCAACCTGAGCAAGGTGCGCGCGGTGCAGGAAAACGCCCATTTTGTTTTAGAGCTGCAGGAACAGCATGGTGGCGTGGGCCAATTCCTCGCCGACTGGCCCGGTGATGACACCATCGGTCTTTGGGCATATCTGAAAAAACATGGCTGCCGACTCGGCGGCAATAGCGGCCAATACTTCCTGCGTTTTGTCGGCAAAGATACCTTCGTACTGAGCCGCGACGTCGCCACCGCCTTGATGGCCGAGGGGATTGTTGACCGCACCCAGATCACTGCCAAACGCGACCTGATCAAGGTGCAGGATGCCTTCAACACCCTCCAGTCCCAGAGCGGCCGACCACTGTGCGAGATCAGTATGATTCTCGCACTGTCTCTGGGCCCGCGCTAAACCCTCGCTTAGTGCAGGTCGGCGACCACACCGACCTGCGGCAGGTTGGCTAAGCCGATGTCCCGGGCGTGTTCCTCGAAGTCTTTGTTCTTCCAGAAAAATGCGCCGGGCATCGTGGTCGGTACAACCAACACATAAAACAGCGCCCGCCCAATTACCGCATATCCCAACACACACAGGCTCAGCGCCGCCGCGACCAAACCGCTGGCGATGCCACCCTGTGTGAAGGTAAGGCTCAGGGCAATCACCGCGCTAAGTAACAACAGCGCGTTGCGCAGCAAATAACTTTTAGCAAACACCGTTGTTTGAATGTAATGGGAAACGCTGCCCTCGTTGTTGGCAACGTTCATTGCTCGGGCGTGTTGCCACAGCCCCAGTCCCTCGATTAGTGCGGCGACCACAATCAACCCAGCCCCAAGAGTAAGCATGGCGACGGTGTTTTCAGCCGCGCCGCTGGCCGGTGCGCTAAGCAACATAAACCACAAGCAAACAATACCGCCGAGAGCCAGGGCAGAGCCAACAAAGCTGCTGCCTGTTTGCCAGTGATTCCAAAACGGCCGCGCAGGAATCCGATAGCAGCGATACATGTAATACAGGCCAACGGCGCCAGACACCAGTGCGAGTGTACTCAACACAGCGGCCGCGACCGGGTAGTGTCCCCAATCACCAAACCAACGCTGAAATACCGCATTATCGGGCAGTACGCTCAGCAAATGCAGGCCGGCAAACACCATGTATAACAGCATGCCCAAGCCCTCGCGGCACACCGGGGAATGGCGAAGATTATTGAAGCCGCGGTAAAAGCGCAGCGGCTTGCCCAGGTGGGTTGCCGACATCAGCATACCGACACCTGCCAGGGCGACAACCAGCGCAACAAACGGCACATACAGCGCCGATGAGCGCAGCGCGAGTATCGGCTCAAGGGCGAACGCCGAACCCAGCGTACTGATAGCAAAGGCCCCCAAGGACGCCTGACTAACCAGTGTAAAAATCACCAGGGGGTTTTCGCGAGAGTTAAGCTTGTCCAGCCCCCAACGCTTTTCAACGCCTTTTTTCTGGTCCACAACCGGGCGGTACTCACCCTGCTCATCTTTGTGATATTTCACCGCCATACCGTCGGTGCGTGTCACCTCATCCGGCATGCGCTTAGTTTGCTGGAAGCGAATATTCGGATGCGTAATTTCCGGGCTGGGAAAGCCGGGAATACTGAGCTTGGCCTGCTCGCGATTCTCCGGCAGATCTTCCACGACCCCAAAATTAAGCGCGTTACCCAAGCAGGCGGAAACACAGGCCGGTTTTAAATTTACTTCCAGGCGATCAACGCACATATTGCATTTGCTCACCTGCCCTTTTATCGGGTCTAACTGCGGCGCATTGTAGGGGCACACCCAAGTGCAATAGCCACAACCAAAACAGGTTTCCGGGTCTTGCAATACCGCGCCATACTCAACATGTTTGGTATAGGCGCGCGTTGGGCACCCCTTCAAACACACCGGATCGTCGCAGTGATTACAGGCCATCGAGATATTCATGCGCTTGAAGTCGGGGTAACTACCTCCCTCGACATAGCCCACTGAGCGAAAGCTGATATGCGCTGGGTTATCATTTTTTTCACTGCACGCGGCCTCACAGGCGTGGCAGCCAATGCAGTTGTCCGCGGTAAAGTGAAAGGCGTGTTGCTTGTTGCGATTCGGGTTGCTGCCCACGCCCGGCTCTTCATTGATAAACATTTCTCGCCCGGCAGGCACAGCGCCGCCGCTGCGGGCGATCAGATCAATGGGCGCCTCATAGTAATTCACCTCAGGCGCGCCAGACTCTTTCAGGAAAGCGTACTGCGGCTCATCGTCTCGAACCTTCCACATAAACTAAGCCCTTCTTGGTGTAATGGGGGATGTCACGGCGAACACGGCCAACTAGAAAGCCCGGCGCTCAACGTTGAGTCGCGCCGCCTCCTTTTGATCAATATGTTCAATGCGCACAGCACACTGCTTGAACGCTGGCTGGCGGGAATAGGGGTCAAGCAGTCCCAGCGACAGCCGGTTAACACAGTCGTGATAATGCATGGGGATAAACAGCATATTGCGGGGCACCCGCTGCGTGAGCTGCACCATAACGACAGCGTCGCCGCGACGCGACACCAGACGCACATAGCTCTGGTGGCTCACCCCGGCCGCGCGTGCAGAGTCTGGATTCATTTCCATGTAAGGCGTTGGGCTGAACTTATTGAGGTTTCCAATTTTTCCGGTCTTAGTGCGGGTGTGGAAATGCTCCACGACACGGCCGCTGTTCATCCAGAAAGGATAGTGCTCATCCGGCACCTCATTGTCCTCGATGTAGTCCATGGCCAGCAGGTTCGCGCGCCCGTTTGCAGTGGGGAACACACCGTCGCTGTACAACCGTGGGCTACCGGTATCATCGCCCTCGCGCATCGGCCATTGGATGCCGCGCTGCGCTTCAATTAGATCATGGCTCATGCCGGAGATATCCAAATTCCGGCCGCGACCTTTTGACAACTGCTTCATTTCATCGAAGATTTCAGAGGTCGTCTCTGGGAAAGCGATTTCCCTGCCCCGCTCAAAACGTTTGGCCAGTTGCGAGAAAATCCAATGATCGGGCTTGGCGTCCCCCGGCGGCGAGGTAAACTTGCGCACCAAATTTACCCGCCGCTCGGTGTTCGTTTGTACCCCTTCTTTTTCCCCCCACACTGCAGCGGGAAGATAAACATGGGCATAGTCGACCGTTTCACAGTCGCGGTAGCCGTCCTGCACCACCATAAATTCGAGCTTTTCCAACGCCTTTTTAATTCGCGATTGGTTCGGCATGGAGGTCAAGGGGTTGGTGGCAACGATCCACAAGGCCTTAATGTCACCCGACTCTATCGCCGGAAAAATATCGGTCTGTTGCAAACCGCGCTTCGCTGGGAAGAAGGATTCATCAACCCCCCAAAACTGGGCCACCTCCTTGCGGTGCTCCGGCTTCTCAAGCATACGATAGCCTGGCAGGCCCGAGCAGGATGACCACTCCCGGGTGCCCATGGCGTTGCACTGCCCGGTAATAGACAGGCTGGTCCCGCCGGGCACACCGATATTGCCGGTAATCAGGTTGAGGTTATTAATGCCGCACACGCCGTCGGTGCCGTGGGTACTCTGATTAATACCCATCGTCCAGATACTCATTGCCGACGGTGCCTTTGCGTAAATGCGGGCCACATGCTTGATGGTGTCTGGGTCGATACCACATATCCGCGAGGCGGTGATGGGGTCATATTTTTCTACTGTCGCAGCAAGCTCATCAAAGCCGTTGCAGTGGGCGTCTATATAAGACTGATCCTGCAAGCCCTCCTTCAAAATGACGTGAGCTAAGGCGTTTAGCAGCACCAGGTCAGTACCCGGTGTTATCGGTAAGTGGATATCGGCAAATTGCGCCAGCATGGTCACGCGCGGGTCGACAACAATCAGTGGAAACTTGCGCTTCTCCAACGCCTCTTTTAGTCGCCAATAAATAATGGGGTGTTGCTCAGGGAGGTTTGAGCCAAAGGCCATCAGGCAGTGAGTATTTTCGAAGTCCTCGTAGCAGCCGGGCGGCCCGTCAGCGCCGAAGGAGCGCTTATAACCGGAGACTGCCGATGCCATACACAGTGTGGTGTTGCCATCGTAGTTATTGCTGCCAATTACCCCGCGAACCAATTTTCCCAGGGTGTAAAACTCCTCTGTCAGCAGTTGGCCGGTGGACACAATCGCCACGCTATCGCGACCGTACTTCTGCTGGATTCGCATAAACTCCTCAGCCGTGCGATCGAGCGCGTCATTCCAACTGGTCGGAGAAAACGCATCGTATATCCGGTCGCGCATCAGCGGCTGCGTACCACGACCAGCGGTGCCACTCAGTTCATGCTCGAAGATACCCTTTATGCAAAGCTTGCCTTGATTAACCGGCGCATTGCCCTTGCCGCGACTCGCCACCGGCTTTCCGTCGGCATTCAAACCGACCTCAATTGAGCACCCGGTGGAACAATAACCACAGACTGCATACTTCCAGTCCACTACCTGCTTGTCAGCAATCGTAATGGGCTTGCGTTTTCTGCGACCGAATATCATGGAATTCCTCATTATTGCGCACTGTTTGTGTGCTAAATCGAGCCAGCGGGGGCTAAAAAAGCGCACCAACTTGGTGAATTGCCAAGCAAATCACCGCATCTACCTTGGATTAAACAAGAACTATGCCAACTAACTAAATCAGGCTGAGAGCCAGAAAATACGGAGGGGTATTCGGCGACACAGAACAACTCGCCCTCAATTGGGGCATGACAAGTTGGGGAATATTTAACAGGAGGGGGGGTCGAAATTCAGGCAAAAAAAAGGGGCCCTCAGGGGCCCCTTCCGGTATGCACCAGTCGCGATTTATTTAGCGACTTCTGCTTCCATTACTGCAACAACGCGGCGGTTAGCCTGACGGCCAGCCTTGGTGCTGTTGTCAGCGATAGGACGCTCTTCACCGTAACCAATCGCACTCAGGCGGCTGGCATCAATGCCGAACTCTTTAATCAGAGCACTGCGAACGGCGTCGGCGCGACGCTGAGACAACTGCTTGTTGTAGGCCGCAGCACCAGTGCTGTCAGAGTGACCCTCAACAACGGCTTTAACACCACCGAAGCGCTTCATGAACTCAGCGACTTTCTTCAGCTCACTGATTTGCGACGTAGGAATTGCGTCGGAGTTCAGTGGGAATTTCACGTCCATTTTGATCGACTCGGTGTGCTTGAGTACAAACTTACAACCGAATTTATCAACCTGGCGGCCCGCTGGCGTGTTGGGGCACTTGTCGCGGTAGTTAGGTACGCCGTCACCGTCTTTATCCAAGGCACAGCCTTTCGCGTCAACAGCCACACCTGCTGGTGTGCCTGGGCACTGATCAGCACCATCTTCAACACCGTCAGCATCGCTGTCATTGCTTTGAACAGGCGCTGGGGCAGGAGCCGGCTTAGACTCACCGCCGAATGCATAGCTCAGACCCAAAGAGACGATACCGTCGTTAGTTTCATGGTCGAAACCGTAAAAGTAACGGGCATCAGCGCGCAGAGACAGAGGACCAGACAGTGCGTAACGGAAACCACCACCCAGGTTAGCCTGAGTAATCTCTTCTTCGCGAATAGTGTGGAAATTCACCACACCCATGCCCAGACCAATGGCCGCATAGGGCTCAACTTTTGAGTCCATATCGTAATAGCGCAGAGCACTGGCCGACAGGAAAGTTACTTCCGCGTCCGCCGCGCCTACATTGTAGCGATTGTCAGTGTCCGAGTAGCTAACACCCACTTCCACGCCCCAGTCCTTGCTGAGTTTTTGCTCAACGCTGAACAACGCGGCAGCCGTTTCTTCCAGGTCCCAAGCAGAATCAAAAACTTGATAACCCACGCCGGCATTCAAGTACCACTTATTACTGTGGTCGTCCGCCATCACTGGTGCGGCAATCACCGCAGCAATCGCAGCACCCATTAATTGTTTACGCATTTTGTAGCTCCCCTGATTATCACTTAGGTCTTCCGTCGCCCTACCTTAATGGTGGGTCTTGGTTCAAGAATAACACGCAAGTATGCCCTTGCACGCCTGCTTTTCAGTAATTTTACCGCGACGGCGTTGCAAAGAGTTATAGAAGCTCTGCAAGAAAGAAGCAACCACTATTCGCAACGCCACGCCCGCATCGAGAGTCTGGATTGAGTGAAAAGTTCACTCACCAAGACATTATTTCCTTTACAAACGGGATCGTCAGTCGCCGTTGCCGCGCCAGGCTGTGGCGGTCCAACTCGCTTAGTACGTCAAATAGCGCTTTTAGATCACGCTGACAGCGGCGATAGATAAACTCAGCGAGGGCCTCATTAATGTCCAGGCCCATAATTTGAGCGCGGTGGCAAAGCGCGGCGATTCGCTCCTCCTCGCTAAGTTCAGAGAGTCGGTAAACACTAAAGCTCTGCAGGCGAGACGCCAAATCAGGCAGCTCAATCGCCAACTGATCGGGAACGTCGGTGGACGCAAAAAGCAGGGAGCAGCACCCGCCAAGCGCACGGTTATAAAGACTAAACAGCGCCACTTCCCAGTCACTGCGACCGGCAATGTCCGACAAACCGTCAATGCACACAAGGTCTGCCAAATCGGCATCTTCGAGTACCATTTCAGCAGGATAGTCCAGCAATTCCGCGGCGGGAATATAGCGCACCGAACGCCCCTGAGCGTCGGCTAACTGGCAACAGGCCTGCAACAGGTGCCGCCGACCGCTGCGCCCGGCAAGATAGACCAGCTTCTCTCCCTGCCCCGTTGCCACCCCCTTTAGTACTGCTACCGGAAGCTGCTGCGATGGTGCGACATAGTAATTGTCGAAGGTCGCTTCAGTATCGAGGCTAAGCGCCAGGGGCAACTGCGTTGACGCCATCAGTCCTCGTCCTCGCCTTCAACCACTAGCGGGATTTCTCCGCCTTCTCGATACCACTCGCTGCGCAAATAGGCATCGTGAAGATAGCCGGCCATCACCTTCATTACCGAGGCAACCGGCAGCGCTAATAAAATGCCTAGAAAGCCGAACAACTGGCCTCCGGCCAATATAGCGAAAATCACCATTACCGGGTGCAGGCCAATTTTGTCGCCCACCAGCGACGGTGTTAAATACAAGCTTTCCAACAGTTGGCCAAAACCAAACACCACCGCAACGCCCAGCAACTGCCAGGAGAGGTCAAATTGAAAATACGCCGCCAAACCCGACGCAGCGATACCAACGATAAACCCTAGGTAGGGGACGATACTGGCCAAGCCAGCGGCCAAGCCCAACACCAATGCCAGATCAAGCCCGAGGATAAACAGACCGACGGTGTATATCGCACCAAGCGATAACATTACCAAAAATTGCCCGCGCGCAAAGGCGCCTAAGATCTCGTCGCATTGACGCGCGATATCAACGTATAGCGCTTCGTGGGAGCGCGGCAGCAGTTTGCGGATTGCCGCCATCATCACATCCCAATCACGCAACAGATAGAAGGTGACAACAGGAATGAGCGTGATGTTTGCCACCCACGTCATCACCGCGACACTGGAGCCGCTTATTTTTTGCCACACATAGACAAAAATGCCACCTGCCGCATCCCAGTGCTTGCTGATTGCCTCTTTAGCCGTATCAATTGGCTGGGCCTGCTCAGGCAGATCCAAAAATCCACGCAGCCCGGGCAATGCCGTCTCTTGCAACCATGCAAGCAAGGCGTATAAACGCTGCACTAGCAGCTGCATTTGGTCCAGCAGCAACGGCAAGGTGATTAAAAACATCAGCAGTGAGAACAGTGACAAGCCACTGAAGACCAACACCACTGACATGGTTCGGCCCACGCCTCTGGCCTCTAAGCGGTCGGCGAGCGGGTCCCCCATATACGCCAGCACTGAGGCAATGGCGAAGGGCATTAATATTGGGCTTAGGGCATTGAGCAGCCACGCCAGCAGTAATAATCCCCCCAACCACCATAACCAGCGAACATTCACGGTCATGGCTGACCCTGCCAGATATAGTTACCTTGTGTCACCAGCGGCGCCCGGCTGCGGCTTACGCCCTCAGCGGCGCGGCGCAGGCGGCCGTCCAGCTGCAGATAGCGCTCGACTTTATCCATATCGTCTTTCAACACCAATTCCAGCACCAACTCCTCGCCAAACGCCCACGCCGCATTCGCGTGTTCTATCACCGCAAGAGATTCCAGATAACTCACCATCTGCGCGTAGTCGTCAAAGCGCGTGAGGCCACTCACATGGATTAGCGTACGCCCACCGGCACCGGCGACACTATTAACCGCGTAGCGACGCGCTTGAACATCGGCGACTCGGTCGACCGCTGCCGCCAGAAAGCCACCGTCTTGTTGGCTCTGGGTATCAAAGCGTTCGCCCCTCTGCTCATCGAGCAAGGCCCAGCTCGCCAACCACTGGCCAGTGGACAATTGGGACGCCCGCCCCATAAGAATGAAGGGCGGCGCATACCGTTGCGAGGCTTCGCGAACTCGGCCCTCGGGCATTTGCCACAGAGCCTGCGCACTCAGATTACCCGCATCAATTAAGTCGAATAACGGCAGCTGCAACGCCAGGCCGCGGCGTGCCACAGCTTCTTGTAGCGCCTCTTCCAAGTCCGGGTGGCTACCGCTGCCGAGGAAGCTTCGGCCCTCTGGCGTATCGACCACCAGCCATAGCAGTACCGTAGGACGATTTGCCGACCAGACCGGCAAACCGGCTGATTGAAGCACCGCATTGACCTGCCGAGGAGAGAACTTCATGTCCAGCCAAAGGCGCTCTTCGCCATCGATGTTTTCACGGCGATAGCTGTAGCGAGTCAAAAATGGTTCGGGGGAAGCCAGTGCTTCAGAAAGTGCGGAGGACTGTGGCAGCTGGCCCTGACCGGAAACACGCACGAAGACTTGCTCCAACGCACTGGCAGCACCACGGCGGAGCGTCGCAGGGGACTGTTCGGCAACGGCCTCGCGCCCCTTGTAGAGGTCATCGACTCGGCCCGCGACAGCGGCCGAGCACAGGCAGGCGGCTAACAACAATAGCAGCGGCCGCTTTAGCGCATTAATCACAGTATTAAAATCCCTCTACCTGAAACTGGCGCCACAGTTTAGCAAGGCGCGCCTACCAAGTCCTGAAGCAGTGCAAAATTCCCGGTTTAGCTGCTGAATTGCGCGACCAACCAAGCTAGAATAGCGCCCTCAAAGAGGACAGCCAAGCACTATGACTGATACCAACAAGCCCAGCCTGAGTTACAAAGATGCCGGTGTAGACATTGACGCCGGAGATGCACTCGTCGAGCGCATCAAAGATGTTGCCAAACGCACTCGTCGCCCGGAAGTCATGAGCGGCCTCGGTGGTTTCGGCGCCCTGTGCCAACTGCCGACCGGCTATAAAGAACCCGTCCTGGTGTCGGGCACAGACGGTGTCGGCACCAAGTTAAAACTCGCCATGGACACAGGCATTCACGACAGCATTGGTATCGATCTCGTCGCAATGTGTGTCAACGACCTGCTAGTGACAGGCGCTGAACCGCTGTTCTTCCTCGATTATTACGCCACGGGCAAGCTCAACGTCGATATTGCCAGCAGTGTCGTTACCGGCATCGGCGCCGGTTGCGAACAATCGGGCTGCGCACTGGTCGGCGGTGAAACCGCAGAAATGCCCGGCATGTATGAAGGTGAAGACTACGACCTGGCCGGCTTCTGTGTTGGCGTTGTGGAGAAGTCCGGCATTATTGACGGCAGTTCTGTTCGCATCGGCGATGCACTGGTTGGCATCGGTTCCTCTGGCCCTCACTCCAACGGCTACTCGCTGATTCGCAAAATCATCGACCACAGTGGTCAGGCACTCGACAGCGAATTTGGCGGCAGCACACTGGGTGAAACCCTGCTCGCCCCCACGCGCATCTACGTGAAGCCCGTGCTGAATATCATCAAACAGTTCCAGGTTAATGCGCTTGCCCACATCACTGGCGGCGGCTTACTGGAAAACATTCCTCGCGTACTGCCGCGCAACACCCGCGCAGTTATCGACAGTGACAGCTGGCAGCGCCCCGCCATCTTCGACTGGCTGCAAGAACAGGGCAATGTCGAAGCACGCGAAATGTACCGCACCTTCAACTGCGGTATCGGCATGGTCATGGCCGTATCAGCAGAGCAGGCCGATAGCATTGTCGATATGCTTCATCAGCACGGCGAGACAGCCATGGTCATTGGCCGCATTGAGGCCAGCGACGACGACGCAGACCGAGTGGTTATCAGCGACCTGTAAATGATGGGCTGTCGTATAGTAGTTCTGATCTCCGGTGGCGGCTCGAATCTGCAGTCCATTATTGATGCCGCCCAAGCACAGCAGCTGGGTGGCGGCGACGTCGTCGCCGTTATCAGCAACAAGGCTGACGCTGGCGGCCTGCAGCGGGCCGAACGCGCCGGAATAGCCACTAAGTGCTTACCGCACACCGACTTCAGCAGCCGCGAGGCGTTTGATGCCGCCCTGCAGGAAACCATCGACCAACATCGACCCGACCTTGTGATTCTCGCTGGCTTTATGCGTATTCTCACAGGCGGTTTCGTGCGCCATTACCTGGGGCGCTTGCTGAATATTCACCCCTCACTGCTGCCGAAGTACCCCGGCCTCAACACTCACCAGCGCGCACTGGATGCCGGTGACCGTGAAGCCGGCGCTACGGTGCACTTTGTTACCGAAGAGCTGGATGGCGGCCCGGCGATAATTCAGGCAAAAATACCGATAAACGCTGGCGATGATGCTGCAACTCTTGCCAACAAGGTCTTGTCCAAAGAGCATCAAATTTATCCTTTGGCGGCTCGCTGGTTTGCCGAAGGACGATTGTCACTCGTGGCTTCAAAGGCGGTACTCGATGAACAGGAACTTCCTCAGCACGGCGTTATCTTTAACGAGCATTAAGGCCCTGGCGAGCACCCTGCTGCTTGTCGGCAGTGTCAGCCTTGTCCACGCCGACGCCGATGCCCTCACTCCCTATCGCGCGCACTACCAAATTAGCCACGACGGCCTCAGCACCAAGGCTGAACGCATCCTGGAGCGCGACGGCGACCACTGGCGGCTCAGCCAACACGCAAAATTGTTTTTCTTTAAAGTCGACGAAGAAAGCAAACTGGAAGTGCACAAGGGCAAGTTGCGCCCCCTGTCTTACCGCTACGAAAACAATGTCAGCAGCAAGAAAAACCTCGAACTGACCTTCGACTGGACCAAGCAAATCGTTTCCGACAAGCAGGCCAAAAAGCCTTGGCAGAAAGACCTCAAACCTCACTTCAGCGACCAACTGAGCGCCCAGCTGCAGTTGCGTGAAATGCTGATCAAAGGCCAGCTGGATTCACAGCAGAATCAGACGGTAGTAAAAAGAAAGGGTAAGCTCAAAACCTATGGTATCAGCCGCATCGGTGAAGAGCGTATTGAGACGGCAATGGGCACCTTGCAAACCGTGAAGCTGCGCAAGCATCGCGACGGCAGCAGCAGCGAAACGTTTATCTGGCTGGCGCCAGCATTGAACTACTTAATAGTGAAACTAGAACAGCGCGAAGACGACGAGCTCTATTCGATGAACCTGCTCAGCGCCGAGTTCGACACGCCCCTGCGCTGAGCAATCACGCACTATCAGGTTTTTGGCAGCGTCACGCCGCGCTGTCCCTGATACTTGCCGCCACGGTCGCGGTAACTCACCTCACACACCTCATCAGATTCGAAAAACAGCATCTGCGCGACACCTTCATTGGCGTATATCTTCGCTGGCAGCGTGGTGGTATTGGAAAATTCCAGAGTCACGTGGCCTTCCCACTCGGGCTCCAGTGGCGTGACATTCACGATGATACCGCAGCGCGCATAGGTGGACTTACCCAAACACACCGTCAATACACTGCGCGGAATCCGGAAGTACTCAACGGTGCGCGCCAGCGCGAACGAATTGGGCGGAATAATGCAGGAATCGCCAGTAATGTTTACGAAACTGCGGTCGTCAAAGGCCTTGGGGTCAACCGTTGCCGAGTAAGTATTGGTAAACACCTTAAACTCATTGGCACAGCGCACATCGTAGCCGTAGCTGGAAGTACCGTAGCTGATGATTCGATTGCCATCCTGCTCGCGCACCTGCCCCGGCTCGAAGGGCTCGATCATCCCTTCTGACTCCGCCATTCGACGAATCCACTTGTCTGATTTAATCGCCATTGCTTTCCCCTGAGCCGCCGCATCGGCAGCAAATAGTATTAATCGTCGCTAATAGAAATCTGTGGTGCCGCCGCACTGCTGCGCTGGCGCCGGGCCAACTCGACCGCCGTGGCCGTGGCCATATCGCGATACAATTGTGCCGCTTCACTGTCAGGTGCCTGCGTCACCACCGGCGCGCCGCGATCGGCCTGTTCGCGAATCTGCATCGACAGCGGCAAGGCGCCCAGCATCGGCACAGCGTAGTCACGAGCGATATGCTCTCCACCACCCTCACCGAATATATGTTCTGCATGGCCGCACTGGCTGCACACATGCACCGCCATATTCTCGACCACACCCAGCACCGGCACCGACACTTTGGCAAACATCTCAATGCCCTTCTTGGCATCGAGCAAGGCGATGTCCTGTGGCGTAGTGACCACAACGGCACCCGCAACAGGCACTTTCTGTGAAAGGGTCAACTGAATATCACCGGTTCCCGGTGGCATATCGATAATCAGGTAATCCAGATCCTGCCAATAGGTTTGGTATAACAACTGCTGCAGCGCACCGGTCGCCATGGGGCCGCGCCATACCATTGGTGTTTTCTCGGTCACCAAATACGCCATCGACATCGACTGAATACCCTGCGCCTCAATGGGCAACAGATACTGCGTGCCGTATTGCTTGGGGCGCACACCCGACTCAACGCCCAACATCATCTGTACGCTTGGGCCATAAATATCGGCATCCAACAGGCCAACTCTCGCGCCTTCGGCAGCCAGTGCCAAGGCAAGATTCACCGACGTGGTCGACTTGCCCACGCCTCCCTTACCCGATGCCACCGCAATAATATTGCGGACATTTTCCATGTTTTTAATGCCCTGTGACGCCTGATGAGCGGCGATTTCCCAGCTCACGCTCACTTCACAAGACAGCCCCTGCGCCGCCAAACTGTCGCGCAAAAATGCCTCGTACTGTTGTTGGTGGCTGCGCGCCGGAAAACCCAGCACCACCTCGCAAACACCCTCGGCAGGTATGCGAATACTGGCAATACTTGCCAGCGGCTGACTGAGCCCCGGCAGGGTTACGGCTGACAGGCACTCTTGAATGGCGTGTTCAGATGGCAAAACAGGCTCCTATATGGGCGGCCTCGGCGAGGCGTCACTACAGCGGCTAAGCGGGCGAGTATACGCCGCAGCAAGCGCCCTCACAACGGCCGCATAGATGCGTCGGCAACGTAAAAACGCTATAGTATCGCCCCCCGACGGCAACGCCGCCGGGCAGTCTACACCGCGGTAAACGCCGCTACGTCTCTGACTCATTGTTTTATGAAGGATTAGCATGTCGCGCAAGATTCTGGTTACCAGTGCCCTGCCCTACGCCAACGGCCCACTGCACCTGGGGCACCTCCTCGAATCGATACAAACCGATATCTGGGTGCGCTTTCAAAAATTGCGCGGCAACGACTGCGCCTACCTCTGCGCTGATGATGCCCACGGCACCGCGATTATGCTGACGGCGGAAAAACTCGGCATCACCCCGGAGGAGCAAATCGCTCGCGTCAAAGCCGAGCACGAGCGCGACCTCGGCGGCTTCCTGATCGAGTTTGACAACTACTACAGTACCCACTCCCCCGAGTGCCAACATTATTCGGAAGAAATATACCGCCGCCTCGAGGCCAATGGGCACATCGAGAAACGCGAAATCACCCAACTATTCGATCCCGAAAAGCAGCTCTTTTTGGCCGACCGCTATATCAAAGGCAGCTGCCCGAAGTGTAAAACCGAGGACCAATACGGCGACAATTGCGAGGCCTGTGGTGCCACCTACACCCCCGCCGAGCTGATCAATCCGCGCTCGGCCATCTCCGGTGCCACCCCCGTCGAAAAAGCCTCCACCCATTACTTCTTCAAACTGGGCGACTTCGAGCAACTGCTTCGCGACTGGACCAGCAGCGAGGCCCTGCAACCGCAGATCGCCAATAAGCTTCGCGAATGGTTAGATGCCGGCTTACAAAGCTGGGATATTTCCCGCGATGCGCCGTATTTTGGTTTTGAAATTCCCGGCGCACCGGGCAAGTACTTCTACGTTTGGCTGGACGCGCCCATCGGCTACATGGCCAGCTGCGCCAACTGGTGCGAGCGCGAAGGCCGCAGTTTCGATGACTACTGGGCAAAAGGCTCAACGGCCGAGCTCTACCACTTCATCGGCAAAGACATCATCAATTTCCACGGCTTGTTCTGGCCAGCCATGCTCGACTCCGCGGGCTTCCGCCAGCCCACGGCCATCTATGCCCACGGCTTCCTTACCGTCAACGGCAAGAAGATGTCCAAAAGTCGCGGCACCTTTATAAAGGCAGAAACCTATCTGAACCATCTGCCCGCCGAGTACCTGCGCTATTACTTTGCCGCCAAGCTCTCCGGCGCAGTCGACGACATCGACCTGAACCTGGAGGATTTCACCAAGCGAGTGAACGCCGACTTGATCGGCAAGCTGGTCAACATTGCCAGTCGCAGCGCCAAGTTCGTTCACAAAGGAAATGAAGGCCGCCTGAGCAGCGAACTTCACAAGCCGGAACTGTGGCAACAGGTAACCGGCGCCGCCGGCGACATCGCCACGCACCTCGAGCGCCGCGATTACGGCAAAGCCGTGCGCGAAATTATGGCACTGGCCGACGCGACCAATGAATACTTCGACGCCTGTGAGCCCTGGAAGCTGGCCAAACAGGAAGACGGTAAGCAAGAAGCGGCTGCGGTCGCCTCGCAATGCATCAATGTATTCCGCGTATTGGTTACCTACCTCGCTCCGGTGCTGCCAAAACTTGCTGAGCAGGTTGAGCAATTCCTGAATATTCGCCTGAGCTGGTCAGAGGAATTCACCCCACTACTCGACCACAAAATTGAAAACTTCAAAGCCATGATGGCCCGCGTCGACAGCGATAAGGTGCAAGCGATGGTCGACGACAGCCGGCAATCCATCGAGGCGGCGAAGACCGTACAAAAAGCCAGCAAAAAGCCAGAGAAAAAGGCGGCGCAGATCAATGACGATGCCATTGCGGACACGATAGAGTTTCCAGACTTTGCCAAAATAGACCTGCGCCTGGCCAAGATTGTCGATGCCCAGGCCGTTGAAGGGGCCGACAAACTGTTACAGCTGACGCTGGATCTCGGCGAGCACGGTCAAAAACAAGTGTTCTCGGGGATCAAAGCAGCCTATAGCCCAGAGCAACTGATCGGCAAGCTCACTGTAATGGTGGCCAATCTGGCGCCGCGCAAGATGCGCTTTGGTGTGTCTGAGGGCATGGTGCTGGCCGCTGGCCCCGGTGGCGACGAACTGTGGTTGCTGGAACCCCACGAGGGCGCCAAACCCGGCATGAGAGTCCAGTAAGCATTATCGATTTTGCCGATAATGCATTGTGGATTAAAAGATTTTAAATTGAACACTTGATCGAAATAAAATAGCATCTCGATCACAATAAATAGCGGGCGGCCATTTGTAGCCGCCGCGCTCCACGGCAATAGAGGCAAGCGCTTTGCTAGCGGATTACACAATACTTTTGCTCGGCGCCATTTTAGTGAACAACTTCGTGTTGGTTCAGTTCCTTGGCCTGTGCCCCTTTATGGGCGTGTCCAGCAAGCTGGAAACCGCTATTGGCATGTCGAGTGCCACCACCTTTGTACTGACACTGGCCTCTATCTGCAGCTGGATGACCTACGAGTGGCTGCTGCAGCCACTGGGTTTGGAATACCTGCGCACCATTACCTTCATCCTGGTGATCGCCGTGGTCGTGCAATTCACCGAAATGGTGGTGCGTAAAACCAGCCCCCTGCTCTACAAAGTACTGGGTGTTTTTCTCCCGCTCATCACCACCAACTGCGCGGTGCTCGGTGTCGCCCTGCTGAACATTAATAAAGAGCACAATTTCGTGGAATCCGCGCTCTACGGCTTCGGTGCCGCTGCGGGCTTCTCCATGGTGTTAGTGCTGTTCGCCGCCATGCGCGAGCGCATCGCTGTTGCCGATGTACCGGTGCCCTTCAAGGGCGCCGCGGTTGGCATGGTAACCGCCGGGCTGATGTCTCTCGCCTTTATGGGCTTTGCCGGACTGGTATAGCGGAGCCTTTATGATCGAGCTAATTACTCAACACCCCTTCGCTGCAGCACTACTGGCACTGGTCAGTCTGGGCCTGGTATTCGGCGCGCTGCTGGGCTTTGCTTCGGTAAAATTTAAGACCGAAGGCGACCCCATCGCCGACCAGGTAGAAGCGCTGCTGCCGCAAACCCAGTGTGGTCAATGCGGCTATCCAGGCTGCCGCCCCTATGCCGAAGCCATTGCCAATGGCGACGACATTAACAAGTGCCCGCCCGGTGGCGAGGCGACCATCGCCGCACTTGCCGACCTGCTAGGGGTTGAGGCCAAACCCCTCGACGCCGCCGAAGAAGCCGTACCGTCTGTGGCCTATATTCGCGAGGACGAATGCATCGGCTGTACCAAGTGCATTCAAGCCTGTCCCGTCGACGCCATACTCGGCGCCGCCAAACATATGCACACCGTTATCGCGAGCGAGTGCACCGGCTGTGACCTCTGCGTTGAGCCCTGCCCGGTGGATTGCATAGAGATGCGGCCCATCGAGACCACATTGCAGACCTGGCACTGGGACAAGCCGCAGCCGACAGAAGACCTAATCGCCAGCGACCGCCGCGGCAACTCGCCGATTGAAGCGGCCTGAACGCACGCCCGAGGATAGTCACGAAGCATGAGAAAGATTTGGGACATTCACGGCGGCATTCACCCGCCCGAGAATAAAACACAATCACTGCAAGACAATATCCGCGCTGCCGGTATTCCGGCCCAATTGATTGTGCCGCTGTCTCAGCACATCGGCGCACCCGCCGCGCCCATTGTTAATGTCGGCGATCGCGTATTGAAAGGTCAGATGATCGGCGAGGCCAAAGGCTTTGTCAGTGCGCCCGTGCACGCGCCCAGCTCCGGCACGGTAGCCGCCATTGAACCGCGTGTCATCCCCCACCCGTCGGGCATGAGTGCGCCATGCGTGGTAATCAACTGCGACGGCAAAGACGAGTGGATCAGCCATCAGGGCATTAGTGACTACCGCAGCCTCGACAAAAACACCCTGGTCGACACCATCCGCAACGCCGGTATTGCCGGGATGGGCGGCGCTGGTTTCCCAAGCTCGGTAAAACTCAGTGGCGGAAAAGACAAGCCCATCGACACACTGATCCTCAACGGCACCGAGTGTGAGCCCTATATCACCGCCGACGATATTTTAATGCAGGAACGCGCCGCCGAAATTATCGCCGGCGCCGAAATCCTGCGGCATATTGTCGAGCCCAACGAGACCCTGATCGGCGTTGAAGACAACAAGCCCGAAGCGCTGGCAGCCATGCGCGCTGCCGCCGAAGGCACCGGCATTGAAGTGGTTAGCTTCCCCACCAAGTACCCGTCAGGCGGCGAAAAGCAGCTGATTCAAATTCTCACCGGCAAGGAAGTCCCCTCCGGCGGCCTGCCCGCCGATATCGGTATTGTCTGTCAGAATATCGGCAGCGCTCGCGCCATCTATCGCGCCGTTTGCCACGGTGAACCGCTGATCTCTCGCGTCACCACTGTCACCGGCGAGGCCTGCAGCACACCGCGCAACTACGACGTGTTGATCGGCACCCCGGTGCAATATCTACTCGACCTCAGCCACTTCGACGCCAGTCGCTGTATTCGCCTGATTATGGGTGGGCCGATGATGGGCTACACCCTGCAAGATACCGCGGTGCCCATCGTTAAAACCAGCAACTGTGTGCTGGCGCCCACCGTTGAGGAGCTGCCGCCACCGCCACCTGCACAAGCCTGTATTCGCTGCGGCATGTGCGCCGAAGCCTGTCCGGTATCGCTGCTGCCCCAGCAAATGTACTGGTTCTCACGCGCGCAAGAGCACGACAAACTCGAGGAACACAACCTCGACGACTGCATTGAATGCGGCGCCTGCTCCTACGTCTGCCCCAGCAATATCCCGCTGGTGCAGTACTACCGCGCCTCCAAGGCAGAAATTCGTCAGGCCCAGCAAGACAAGATAAAGGCCGAGCGTTCAAAAGAGCGCTTCGAGGCGCGGCAGGCACGTATCGAACGCGAAGCCGCCGAGAAAGAAGCCAAGCGCAAGGCGCGCCTGGAAGCGGCCAAGGCCAAGCAACAATCTGCCACCAAAGACGGCAGTAAAGACGACATTATTCAGGCTGCGATCGCCCGCAGTAAGGCGAAGAAGTCCGGTGGCGCCGACACGCCGTCACAAGACCCCGCCCAAGCGGCCATTGCCCGCGCCCAAGCCGCGCGCAGTGGCGACGCCGTCAGCGAAACTGCCGAAGAAAAAACCGCCCGGCTGGAAAAACAGCTGGCCAGCACTGAAAAGCGCTTGGCAGCGGCCCAGCAAAAATTACAGCTGGCCATCGACAACAATGACGACAATGTTGAGGCCTTCCGCAGCGGCGTAGAAAAAACCGAAGGCAAGTTGCAAACACTGCGCAAGGAGCTCGACGCCCACCGCGCCAGCCAGGCACCTGCGCCCGCTGAAAGTGTTAGCGACGACCCGGCCGCCGCGGCGATCGCCCGCGCCCAGGCCAAGCGCGCAGGCGGGGCTGAAGCGGAGAGCCCCTATGCCGCCCGCGAGCGCCTGACGACGCAAATTGCCAGCACAGAAAAGCGCCTCGATGCTGCCCAGCAAAAACACGCTGATGCACAGGCCCAGGGCGATGCCAATGCCGCCGCCTTTGCCACCGCCGTAGAGAAAACCCAGGCGAAGCTGGACAAGCTGCGCGCTGAGCTAGCAGCCCTGCCCGCCGCCGAGCCTGAACCACCCGCCGAAGCAAGCAATGCCGACGACCCCGCCGCCCAGGCCATTGCCCGGGCACTGGCCGCACGCAACGCCAATGCCGAGTTGAGCGAGGCGGACAAGGCGCGCAACGCGGTCAGCTCGCTGGAAAAACGCATTGCCAAAACCCAGCAAAAGCTCGACCAAGCCCAGGCCGATGGCGACGACAACGCCGCGATTCTGTCCGACACCCTGGCCAAATTGCAGGGCAAGCTGGACGAGGCTCGTCAGGCCTTGGACGCCCTTAGCCAGGAAGAGAACTGATCATGGCGTTTTTGAAAGTAAGTTCCCCCCACGCCCACGGCCCGATGAGCACCGGCCGCGTCATGCGCCTGGTATTAATGGCGACCATTCCAGGCTTGGTGGCACTCACCTGGTTTTTTGGTTTTGGCACCCTCACCAATGTGTTGTGGGCCAGCCTGAGCGCCCTCGCTTTTGAAGCACTGGCCCTGAAGCTGCGCAAACGCCCCATCGCGTTTTATTTAAACGATTGCAGTGCACTGGTCACCGCGTTCTTACTCGGTATCGCCCTGCCACCCGGCTCGCCCCTCTGGCTGATTCTGGTGGGCACCGGTTTCGCCATCCTATTGTGCAAGCACATGTACGGCGGTATGGGCTACAACCCGTTTAATCCAGCAATGGCAGCCTATGTATTGCTGCTGATCTCCTTCCCGGTTGAAATGACTAACTGGCTGGCACCGCGCGGCGCCGTGCCGGCATCCGAGCTGCTCGGCCCCGTCGACGCACTGTTGCGCAGCCTCGGCATTGGCAGTGCCCCCATAGACGGCGTGAGCATGGCCACACCGCTGGACATTCTCAAACAAAATGACGCGCTACTGGTGGACGACCTGTGGGCACAAACCCCGCAATTCGGCACCGTAGCGGGCATCGGTTGGGAATGGGTCAACCTGGCCTTTTTGCTCGGCGGCCTGTATCTACTCTATCGCCGCGTCTTCACTTGGCACGCGCCCCTGAGCATGCTGCTGGCGATTGCCATTATGGCTCTGTTGTTTAATGACGGCGGCAGCTCTGCCTCCGGCGGCGGCGCACTGTTCAATCTGTTCAGCGGCGCCACCATGTTCGGTGCGTTCTTCATTATTACCGACCCGGTAAGCTCGGCAGTGTCCAATCGCGGGCGGGTGATCTACGGCGCATTGATCGGCGTGCTGGTCTACATTATTCGCGCATGGGGCAATTACCCTGACGCCGTCGCCTTTGCGGTGCTGTTAATGAACTTTGCCGCGCCCTTCATCGACCACTACACTCAGCCGCGCACTTACGGGCATAAAAAGCCCAACGCGCAGGAGAAAGCGTAATGCTCGGCCAATCCATTACGAAAAACGGTTTGCTGCTGGGACTGTTCGCCGTGGTGACCACCGGCGTAATCGCCGGCACCTACCTCTCTACCCGCGGCTTGGTGCAGGACAATATTCGCGCCGCTGAGGAACGCGCCCTGCTGGAAATTATCCCCCGCGATCGCCACGACAATAGTATGCTCGACGACGCCGTTGCGCTTGGCGACGATGCCCTCCTCGGCCTTCGAGAGCCGCGCAATGCCTACCGCGCCAAACAAAACGGTGAGGTAGTGGCGGTGATTCTCCCGGCGACCGCCCGCGATGGCTACACCGGCGATATCGACCTGATCATCGGCGTCAATCGGGACGGCAGTGTGGCCGGTGTGCGGGTACTGAGCCACCGCGAAACACCGGGGCTGGGTGACCAGATCGACTACAAGAAAAGCCAGTGGGTAGACGGCTTTATCGGCCGCAGTCTTCTTAATCCCGAAGCAGAAAAGTGGACAGTGAAGAAAGATGGCGGCGTCTTCGACCAGTTCACCGGCGCCACGATTACGCCGCGCGCCGTTACCGCTGCCGTGAAACGCAGCCTGAAATTCTATGCGCAGCAGCGACCCATGTTGCTAGACGAAGTGAAGCAGGAGAAAGGCGATGAGTGATGTGAACTACCGCGAGATCTCCCTGAATGGCTTGTGGAAAAACAACCCCGCCATCGTGCAGCTGCTGGGCCTGTGCCCACTGCTGGCCGTTACCGGCTCGGTGATCAACGCCATCGGCATGGGGCTGGCCACCATCTTCGTACTCACAGTATCAAATACCTGCGTGTCGCTGATTCGCAACATCACCTCCGATGCCGTGCGACTGCCAGCCTTTGTGATGATTATTGCCGCCGCCGTGACCTGCATAGAACTGTTGATGCAGGCCTTCGCCTATGAATTGTTCCAGATCCTCGGCATCTTCCTGCCGCTGATTACCACCAATTGCGTGATTCTCGGCCGCGCCGACGCCTTCGCCAGCAAGAACCGCCTGCTGCCGTCTATGTACGACGGTTTCATTATGGGGCTGGGCTTTTCAGCGGTGCTAATTCTGCTCGGCGCTATCCGCGAAGTGGTTGGTACGGGCCACATCTTCGCCAATATGGAGCTGTTATTCGGCGAGTCCGCAAAGGCCTGGAAGATTGTTTTGGTTGAAGACTACAAGGCCTTCCTGGTGGCGATATTGCCCCCCGGCGCCTTCATCTTCACTGGCCTGATCATCGCCCTGAAAAACGTGATCGACGGCGAGATTCAAAAGCGCGAGGCCGCCAAAGCGGAAAACACCGCGCCGACCAGTCGCCGCGTACGGGTCACCGGCAATATTAGCTAAGCCAACGTCTAGGCGGGCCTATGTCCGCCTTACAACTCAAATAACAGGTGCTGGCTGAGATCGCCCACCAAATCCACATGCATCTCGCGGCGGGCAAAACCCCACACGCCGTCCCGCTTGCACAGTTCATCCCGGTATCGACCGCTGATAATAGGCTGTAAGGCCAGTGCATCGGTGGCCTGCAGCACGGTATAGCAGGAACGCGCCGTCGCGCTGACCGCGCCCGGCGAATGTTCGATAATCACATTACTAATCAGGTGGCGGGTTTTCGGCGTGTTGCTATCGGCATAGAGGCGCGTCGACTGCTGGTACATCGCCAACACGGCCTCCTCGCCACTCACCACGCTATTGTGCGCCGGCGCGACAATATCGGCGTCGCGAAATAACGCCGCGACGCCGGCAAAGTCACCGGCATCAATTTTTTCAGCGTAGAGATACAGCAAGTTTTCAATCTGACGCGCGTCGTCCACGGCGACCTCACTCGAGCATTAGCGAGGGAGTACTACACGCAATTTTGCTATGCCGGTCAAGCCGCCCACCACGGCGCAGCGATTCGCGCCAAGCATTAAGCAGATTGCAGCATCATCCGATAGCGGCCGGGCGCCTGACCATACCAGCGCTTAAACGCTTTTTGGAAAGCACTTTGGTCGCTAAAGCCAAGCTCTGCGGAAATCTCCAACAAGCCGAGTTCACGGCGCGATATCAGCCCCAGTGAGCGCTCCTTGCGGGCATCATCCACCAAGCTTTTGTAACTGGTTTCGGTGTTGTTTAACCGCCGCTGTAAGGTGCGCGGCGCAATGCCCAACTGTGCGGAAATATCCTCCAACCGGGGCACGCCGTCGGCCAGTTGACTCACGATGCAGTCGCGCACATCTTTGATCAATCGGTCTTCAAATTGCAGATTCGACAACTCAATCAGCGCCGCTTGCTCCAGCGATTTGTGAATACCGGGATGGGGGTAAAGCGTTGGCTGGTCGAGCAGTTCACGACCGAAGTGCACCGCGTTTAATTTTTTACCGAAGGACACCGGCGCTTCAAACAAGGCTCCCATTTCCGCTTCACGCCCCTGCGCACCGTGAGCGAAGTGGACTTCTCGGCGCGTGGCACCGCGGTCCAACATCGGCTTGTTGACGCGATACCAATTGGCAAAGAAAAATTCGACAACATGAACCGACGCCTGCTGCCGGGGCGGTTGTTGCCAGCTCAGGCAAGCCGTGCTGCTATTAACCTCACTTAGCACCATATCGCCGTGGTCGATCAACAGGCGTGAAAAGCGCTGCATCGCATCCACGGCCTCGCGGGTATTGGAAGCGCTCATCCCCAGATAATTCACCATTCCCCAGGGCGTGCGCGAACAATGAGTGCCCGCTTTCGCGCCAAGGCAGGGGTCACCCAGCAAGTTCGCACCGGCGTCTAAGGTCATTTCAAACAAGCGTAGAGGAACGCGCCCTTGCTCACTAATGTGAGAAAGAGGATTCAGGCGCAATACCGATTGCAGCTGCCGGCTGCTGAGGCCCTGGCCCTCAAGGTACTCTAGAAGGTTATCGAGATATTCTTTGCAGACTGTTGGTGTTCGCATTTCACCCTCCCTACAAAACGCCCAGGCAAAGCACTGCGGGCGAATCTGTCACTGTTATTGTTGTGGGCGGCACGCCGCCGGTATGACCTAAACTGCGTAACAGACTAGCAATTTCGCAGCGAGACTTGTCCCCCTCCGCCACTAAAAGTATTATCATTAGTGACCGCCAATTTGTATCATTTATGGCCATAGTCGATTATTCATTGTGCAATTAATAGAAATGGAGCAGCTGGGTGCCCGTTTACTGCGGGTACTTTGGCGCCTACTGCAACAACACTATCCCGACATAGACTGCGCGGCGCTTGGTCGGCGCTGCGAGCTGGGCGAGACCTGGTGGCAGGCCACCGGCAACGATACGCTGATAAATGTAATGGTGTTGTTAAACGCCCTGCGCGACGACGGCGCGCCTGCCATTGCACTGGAACTGGGCGATCTTGCGCAGTTGAGCGACCTCGGCCTGCTGGGCTACGCCATGCTTACCGCCGCCAACTGTGAACAGGCCACGAATATCAGTTGTCACGCCTTCAGCGAAGCGAGCTTTTTAGTGCGGGTACACCTTGAGCGCGGCGAGCAACACGCGCTCATTCGCTTTGAACTCACCGACAATGCCCTGCCCATCGAGCAGCTGTTAATGGAGCTGTGCAGCGTCGCTGCCTGGCGCTATGTGCAAGGGATATTGCCCGAGGGCCGCGCCGCCGTGCCCGACTACGTAGAGCTGACCAGCAGCACACCCGACCACGCCGAGCGCTACCGCGAATTGCTGGGCTGTGAAGTGGTGTTCGACGCCCCGCGCAACACCATTGCCCTGCCCCTGCACTGGCTGAGCCGACCGATCCCCAGCGGCAATGAACAGGCGCTCATTGCCTGTTCTCACCACGTGCAGCAAATCGTCAGCGAGAGCTATCGCACAGCCGGCATTGCCCCGCAGGTTAAACGGCTGTTGATGTCGCGCCCCCAAGACTGCGAATTCAATTTGGCAAAAACGGCAAAGCTACTGCGTTTAAGCCCGCGCAGCCTGCGCCGACATTTGGAACAAAGCGGACACAGTTTTCGCCAAATTTGCCTGAGCGTGCGCATGGAATTAGCGCGGGAGTACCTGTTTAATACGCACATGAGTTTGAAGGAGGTGGCCTACCAGCTTGGTTATAAACACCCAAGCAATTTCAACCGCGCCTTCAGCGATTACTATGGTCAGTCCCCGCAGACGATGCGACGGCAGCACTACCAAGCCTTTCAGCGCGCAGAGCCGCCTGGCGCAGGCTGACAACTCTGGCGTCGAAAACCCTACTGATGTAGACCAACTGGCCCCACAATAGCGGGCTAGCTGGCAACCGCCATACTTTAACTTGCTAACAAGAAAAAAGGTTTACCTATGATTGCAGCCGACAACACCCCGATTCTGGTCGGAGTCAGCCAGCAGACCTACCGCGACACCGGCAATCCCGAGCGCACCCCTACCGATGCGCTTCAGGAAGCCCTGCAAGGCGCCCTGGACAACACCGGCAAAGGCGATGCACTGCGCGGTGCCATTGACGCCCTGTGTACTGAGCCCAGCCTGCTGGAAGTCTCGGAAGAACTGGCCGCATTACTTAACCGCTTCCCCGGGCCGGAATTGGCAAAGCGTTTGGGCTTTGACAATGCCCAGTGCCTGAAAGCCCCCGACGGCGGCAACGGCCCGCAAATGTTGATCAACCACTTCGCCGATGAGCTCAACCGCGGTAAGCGTCGCGCCGTGGCGATCTGCGGCGGCGAACTGACCGCGAGCTTTCGCACCCTGCTCGGTGGTGGCGGTGATATCGGCCACTGGCAGCAAGGCGCCAGTGGCGAAACGGAGCAGCCCTGGGCAGAACGCGACGGCGCCCACGCCCAGGAACACAAACACAATTTGTGGCTGCCCACCCATATGTATGCGCTGTTTGAAAATGCGCTGCGCCACCGCTATGGCCACAGCCTTGAACAACACCAGCAGCATATCGGCAAGATCATGCAGGGTTTGAGCGACACCGCTGCCGCCAACCCCGACGCCTGGTCCTACCAGCGGCCACGCAGCGCCGAGCAGCTCACCGGCTTTAACGAGCGCAGCCCCTGTCTCGCGCTGCCCTATAACAAATACCTATGCGCTCAGATGAATATCGACATGGCCGCCGCGGTGATTATGACCACCGTCGGCACCGCACGCGAACTCGGCATTGCCGAAGACCGCTGGGTCTACCTCAATGGTTGCGCCGAAGTGAATGATGTGTGGTTTGTTGGCGAGCGCGCGGACCTTTCCCGGTCCAACGCCGTCGCCCTAGCCGGTAAAACGGCACTGGCGCGCGCCAACTGCCAGATCGACGACATCGCTCTGATGGATATTTACAGCTGCTTCCCCTGCGCCGTTGAACTGGCCTGCGACGCGCTGGGTATCGACCCCTTCGGTGACCGGGCACTGAGCCTCACCGGCGGCCTGCCCTACTTCGGTGGCCCCGGCCACGGTTACAGCCTGCACGCCGTCGTCACCATGGCCGAGCAACTGCGCCAGCAACCCGGCGCCAATGGCATGATTACCGCCAACGGCTGGTATATGACCAAGCAGGCCATTGGTATTTACAGCACGCGCCCCGCTCACCAAAACTGGCAGCGCGGCGACGACGCGCCCTTGCAACAGCAGATCGACAGCCAAGACCACCCCCGCATTGATGACGCCCCGGAAGGCCCCGGTGTCGTGGACAGTTTTACCGTGGTCTGCGACGGCGACGGCCCGCAGCAGGGCATTATCGTTGGCAGCCTGGACAATGGCCGACGCTTCATCGCCCACACCGAGAAAGACGACGCCCTGCTCGCACAAATGATGCATGAGGATATGATCGGGCGGCGTGGCGTAGTGTCCACCGGCGAGGAGCACAATCTGTTTAGGTTCGACTAAGCCCTTCCGCACGCGCGGCGGCTGAAAACGCCGCCCATAAAAAAACCGGCAAATGCCGGTTTTTTTATGGCTTATCACCAGTGTGTGGCACGTGTTACTTACGCCATCGCGCGCGCATCACCGGTTTGCTTTAACAGAGTACGCAAAATCGCCTGACACTCTTTGCGGCTCATCAACACCGGTACCGGATAACCCGCCCCTTCCTTCACCGCATCCGCGGCAATGGCAGCAATATCCTCTTCACGCAGCGTATCCAACACATCGGGTACACCCAAACGGGTATTCAAATCCGCCACCGCATCGATAAATTTCTCTGCCGCCTGGGCATCGCCAGTGCTGGCATCGGCCACACCAATCAAGCGCCCCAACTCAGCCAGCGGTTTTTCCGAGGCCTTGGCCATAAAGCGCAATACCTCAGGCATGACTAAAGCATTTGCCAGGCCGTGTGGTGTGCCGTAATGGCGCCCCAACTGGTGAGCGATCGCGTGAACATTACCCACCCCGGCGTCGTTAATTGCCATACCCGCGTAGTAGGCCGCCAACGCCATTTGCTCGCGCGCCTCGGCGTCGCTGCCGTCACGGTAGGCACGCGGCAGGTAGTCGAAAATCATTTTTACCGCCGCAAAGCCGTAGCCATTGCTGCTCTCGGTGCCCCACAGGCTTATGTAGGTTTCCACCGCGTGGGTCAGTGCATCCATCCCCGTGGCGGCGGTGATCGGCGCAGGCATACCCAGCAGTAGGTCAGCATCCAATGCGACTGCTTTGGGCAGCATTTTAGGGTCGGCCAAAAAGCACTTTTCATGGCTCGCTGGGTCGGAAATTACCGCAGCGATGGTCGCTTCTGAGCCAGTACCAGAGGTCGTCGGCAGTGCAAATAGCGGCAAAGGCGCCGCTTTTACTTTGAAGTAGCCCTCAAGCTTACGACCGTCGCGGCCATTGGTCGCCGCTGAGGAAATGGTCTTGGCGCAATCAATTGACGAGCCGCCACCAATAGCCAACACCGCATCGCAATTGTGCTGCTGTTGCAGTGCCAGGCCTTCATCAACCATTGCAAAGGTTGGGTCGGGAAGAATGCCGTCATAAATTACGCAGTCGACACCCTCTTCCTTCAACACATCAACGGCCTTACCGACAATGCCCAGCTCCACCAAAATTTTATCGCTGACAATTAACACGCGCTGCGCGCCTTGGCGGGCAATATGTCGACACAGCTGCGCCGTACTTCCCTGGCCGTTGAAGGCCATATAAGCCAGCGACGGCATCAACTTGAAGGGAATAGCAATCAACGCCAGATACGTGCGCTGTAGCAGGGTTCTAAAAAATTTACTCATCCTTAACTCCATAGCAGGACAGTGATTCTGTAATAGCCAGTTCGGTATACGCAGTGGCTACCGGCCTGTGGATCATGCCTTATCAGGCAGTTTCGCCCTGATACTTAGGCACGATACTGGCGCGCAGTTCTTTTTTCAGTATTTTGCCGCTGGGGTTGCGTGGCAGCGCCGCCACATATTCGATCAGCTTCGGCGTTTTAAACCCGGCCAGTGAGCTGCGACAGTGTTCAACCATTTCGTCGACGGTGATCTCACCGTCTTCACCTGCCACCAGCACCGCCAGAGGAACTTCGCCCCATTTTTCGTCCGGCACACCAATCACCGCCGCATCGGCAATTTTCGGGTGAGACATCAATACGTTTTCTACTTCCGCGGGGTAAATGTTTTCGCCCCCGGAAATAATCAAATCTTTCACACGGTCTTTAATAAACAGATAGCCGTCTTCGTCCAAATACCCGGCGTCGCCGGTATGCAACCAGCCATCCACCACGGTTTTTGCAGTGGCCTCTTCGCGCTTCCAATAGCCCTTCATCACCTGTGGGCCACGGCCGAGAATTTCACCCACCTCGCCGGTAGGCAGCGTATTGCCCTTGTCATCGACAATACGCAACTCGGTGCCAAACACCGCGCGACCGCAGGAGCGCAGCAATTCAGGTTTGCCCTGCAGAGCACGCATGTGATCGTCGTTGGTGAGGAAGGTCAGTGCGGTGGTCGACTCCGTCTGACCATAGCCCTGATAAAACTCGCAGTCGAAGACTTCCAAACAGCGCTTTAATAGGTCCACCGAAATCGGCGACGCGCCGTAGTTGATCCATCGCAGATTCGGGAATTCGTATTTCTCGATATCGGGAATGCAGGCGAGCGAGAACTGCAGCATCACCGGCACCACGGAAACATAGGTGATGTTCTCATTGGCCATGGTCTCGATCATGCCAATGGGGTCGTAGTCGCGGTGCAACACCAACTCGCAGCCGTAATACACCGCCATCAAGGCACCCACCAAGCCCAGGGCATGGAAGGTAGGCGCGATAATTAAGGCGCGGTCACCGGCGCGCGGCGCGCGGCCAGTGGTCAGCGGCGCTTGAATGCTGTTACAGATCAAATTGCGGTGGGTCAGCAAGGTACCCTTAGGCAAACCGGTGGTGCCGCTGGTGTACATTTGAAACAGCACATCGTCGCCGTTCAGGGTCACCGCGTCCGGCGTCAGTGCTTCGCCCAACCACTCGTTTAAGGGCACTGCGCCATCGACATCACCCACAATAGAAACCTGCTCCACACCGGCCAGATAGGAGCCGATCAACGGTGCAAATTCGCCGTCGACAAACAGCATTCGAGCCTCGGCGTCTTCAGCAATAAAGCCCACTTCATCAGCGGTAAGGCGGTAGTTAATGCCTACCGGCACCACACCGGCGCGCGCACAACCAAGAAAAACCAGGAAGTTGTCCAGGGAGTTCTTGCTGAGAATGGCCACTCGGTCACCCTTGGTGATGCCGCGCGCCTGCAAGCGCGCTGCGACGTGCCCCATTTTCTGCCACGCCTCGGCGTAGCTCAAATGGCCGTCTGCGTCATTGCCAAAGGGCGCTTCGGGGCGCATTTTTGCCTGAAAGGCCAGGTACTCAACAAAACTATCAAACATGGGTGTCTTCCTTATCGTTTTTATCAGAGGGCGCGCGCCCCGCTACGCGGCCTGCGGCCCGTAGCGCAGCGCCGCAAACCGCCGACGTTGCCAATCACTGTCACCGAACAGGGTGTCGATAACCATTAGTCGCTTTAAGTAGTCGCCAATGCTCAGCTCTTCGGTCACGCCCATACCGCCGTGAAGCTGCACCGCTTCCTCGGCGACTGCGCGGCCGTGTTTGCCGACCATGGCTTTCAGTGCCGCCGTATCACTGGCTGCCTGCGCTTCGCCACCACTGTGCGAACACAGCGCACGCACCAGTAGCGAACGGCATTGCTCAGTAGCCGTGTACATGTCCACCATGCGGTGTTGTAGGGCCTGGAATTTGCCGATGGGCTGGCCAAACTGCTTGCGGGTATTGCTGTATTCCACTGTTTCTTTCAGCAGCTTTTCCATCGCGCCAACCGCTTGAGCCGACACCGCAATGGTCGCTTCGGCAATCACCGTTTCGACCATTGCCAGGGCGGCATCGCCCTCGCAGATCACGCTATCGCCAGCGAGCTCCACCGCATCGAATTGAATATTCGCGACGCGCTGGCCGTCCATCAATTTGAAGGCATCGCGCTGTACGCCATTGCTCGTCGCGGGCACCGCAAACAGTGTGTAAGCGTCATCCAGCCATGCGGCCACAACCAGCACATCGGCGGCCGCGCCATTGAGCACCAGCGTTTTACTGCCGCTCAGGCGATATCCGTCAGCGCTGCGCTCTGCGCGGCAGTCCATGGCATCGAGCTGGTGGCGGCTACGACGTTCCTGATAGGCGAACGCGGCGTGGCAGCTGCCCGCCATAATTTCTTCCAGGTAGCGGCCTTTTACTGCCGCGTTATTGCCGAGCGCAATCAACTGAGCGCCCAGCAGAATCGAACCCAGATAGGGCTCAACGGCAACGCTGCGGCCCATGGCTTCCATTAGTACGGAGGTATCCACCACCGAACCGCCAAAGCCACCTTCCGCTTCGGGCAGGGGCACGGTCAGCCAACCCAGCTCGGCGTAGTCCTGCCACACCTTGGCGGAAAAACCTGTCCCTTCAGCCAGGTACTGTCTGCGTTGGTCGGCGCCGTAGCGCTCGGCCATATATTTATCGATACTGTCTTTGAGCAGTTGCTGCTCAGCATTGAGTGAAAAATCCATAACGCCCTCCTACAGCCCCAGCCCAAATTTCGCGATGATATTTTTTTGTACTTCGTTACTGCCGCCGTAAATGGTGCAGGCCCGACCGTACATGTACTCCCGTCGCGCTTGGTCGCCGTAGTCATGGCCCAGCGATGACAAATCAGCATCGGCCGGCAGCACGCTGCCGTACAGCCCCGCCACATCGAAAAACAAATTCTGCACAGCCTGTTGCAGCTCCGTACCTTTGAGCTTGAGCAAGGACGACTCCATGCCCGGTGCGCCGCCATTGGCCACGGTGGCCAGCACGCGCAGCTCGGTGTATTCCAGCGCCATCAACTCCATTTCAATGTCGGCCATGCGCGCCTGAAACGTGGGGTTATTCAACAGCGGCTGGCCGTCGTCGTTCTCATCGGCCGCCAGCTTGCGCACGTTGTTCAGCACTTGTTTGCAGTAAGCAATACCAGACAGCGCGGTGCGCTCGTGGCTGAGCAGCGCCTTGGCGTAGGTCCAACCCTGATTCTCTTCACCGATGCGGTTCACCACCGGCACCCGCACGTTTTCAAAGCTGACTTCGTTTAAGTGGTGCTCACCATCAATGGCAATAATCGGCGAAACGGTGATGCCTGGCGTGCGCATATCAATCAGCAAGAAGCTGATGCCCTGCTGCGGCTTGCCGCTGTTGTCAGTGCGTACCAATGCAAAGATCCAATCGGCGTACTGGGCGTAAGTGGTCCAGATTTTGGTGCCGTTAATCACATAGTCGTCGCCATCGCGTTCGGCGCGAGTTTGCAAACCGGCCAGGTCACTGCCCGCGCCCGGCTCGGAGTAGCCCTGGCACCACCAGGTGTCACCATTGAGAATGCCGGGCAAGAATTGCTGCTTTTGTTCCTCGGTGCCAAAGGTATAAATCACCGGCCCGACCATCTTCAAACCGAAGGGCGGCACATCCGGCGCGCCGGCTTCGGCCAGGGCGCTGTCGAAAATATATTTTTGGGTGTCGCTCCAACCACAGCCGCCGTGCTCAACCGGCCAGCCCGGCGCCACCCAACCCTTGTCGAAACGCTTTTTCTGCCACTCGATGGTTGCGGCTTTAAAGGTCTTGGGGTCGCGAATTCGCGCGGCCATATCGTCGTTAAAGTTGTCGCGCAAAAACGCCCGAACTTCCTCTTGGAAGGCGAGCTCTTCTGCAGAAAATGTCGCGTGCATAGCTTTCTCTCTATTATTGGCAGGCCACGCTGCATCCTGAATCTAGGCTATCAGCAGCGTACAGAAAGGGGTTAGTCCCCGGGCGCCGTTTGTTGGCAGCGGCCGACCCGGGGCAAGCAGACTTACCGCGGCTGCATGCGAATGCCGCCATCCATACGGATCACTTCAGCATTGAGGTAGTCGTTGGCGATTATGTGCATCGCCAGGCTGGCAATTTCCTCGGGCTGGCCGAGGCGCTTGGGGTTAAGTACCGACTGCGCCAACGACTGGCGCGCTTCTTCAGGCAAAGACGCCAACAGCGGCGTGTCGATCAAACCCGGTGCAATGGTGTTTACACGAATGCCGTAGCTCGCCAGGTCGCGGGCGATCGGCAGGGTCATGCCAACAACACCGCCTTTACTGGCGCTGTAAGCAGCCTGGCCAATTTGGCCGTCGAAGGCGGCAACCGATGCGGTGTTGATAATCACCCCGCGGCCACCAAATTCGTCAATGGGGTCTTGCTTGGCCATGGCTTCAGCCGCCAATCGCAGCACATTGAACGAGCCCACAAGGTTAATGTCGATCACACGTTTAAACTGGTCCAGCGGGAAGGCGCCCTGCTTGCCCACTGTTTTAATGGCGTTGCCAATACCGGCGAAATTACAGCAGATGTGAATCGCGCCGAAGGCCTCCAAACAGGCCTTCACCGCCGCTTCAACAGAGGCTTCGTCCGCCACATTGGTGGCAACAAACAGCGCGTTGTCGCTGCCCAGCTGCTCAGCCAGGGCCTGACCGAGGGCTTCGTTCATATCCAGAATGGCGACCTTGCCGCCCGCCGCCACAATCGACTCAACCGTCGCCTTACCCAAACCCGATGCACCACCGGTGACCAGGGCAACTTTTCCGTTTACATCCATCTTTCTACTCCTAAACGTTATGAGTGAAACCGCGCCTAGGCGCGATCAACAAAGGGAACGAAGCTGTCGGCAAATACATCGCGGGCAATAATCAGCTTCATAATTTCTGAGGTACCGGCAAAAATGCGGGTAATCCGCGCATCGCAGTACATACGGGAAATCGGATACTCGTCCATGTAACCCGCACCACCGTGCAGCTGCACGCCCTCATCAACCATGCGGCACAGCAACTCACTGGTATACAGCTTGGCTTTGGCAGCATCTTCCGCCGTTAATTGGCCACGGTTATGCACGGCAACACACTGGTCGACATAGGCCTGCGCCACATCCAATTCGGTGCGCAGTTCGGCCATTTTGAACTGGGTGTTCTGCATTTTTGACAGCGGCTTACCAAACACCTTGCGCTGCTCACAGAAGTCGCGCGTCACTTCAAACGCCTTCTGCGCTGAAGACAAAAAGCCGCAGGCGCCAATCAAGCGTTCTTCAGCCAGGCCTTCCATCAGGTAAATAAAGCCCATGGTTGGGTCGCCCAGTACGTTCTCTTTGGGAATACGCACTTCATTGAAGAACAGTTCGGCGGTGTCCTGCGCCTTCATACCCATCTTCTTCAAATTGCGGCCGCGCTCGAAGCCTTCCATGCCGCGCTCCACCAAAAACAGGCCCATCGCGTGGGGGTTGTTTTCCGGGTCGGTCTTGGCCGCTACGACCACCACGTCGGAATTAATGCCGTTGGTGATATACGTTTTGTTACCGCTTAGCAGCCAGTGGTCACCCATGTCTTTAGCCACGGCGCGCATACCCGCAAGGTCGGAACCGGCGTCGGGCTCGGTCATCGCCACGGCCAGAATCAATTCACCACTCACACAGCGCGGCAAAAAGCGCGCCTTTTGTTCTTCACTGCCAAAGCGGTCGATATAGGGGCCAACCAAACGGCTGTGCAGGGTGTTCGCCCAATCACCTGCGTAAACGTTGGCGGTCTCTTCAATAATGATCTGCTCAAAACGGAAGTCGCGGTCGCCCATGCCGCCGTATTGCTCGTCGGGCCAAACCATCAAAAAGCCCTGCTCACCGGCCTTTTTAAATACCTCCCGGTCAACAATGCCCTGCTCGCGCCAGGCATCCACATTCGGGGCCACTTCCTGTTCCAGGAATTTGCGGTAGGCCGAACGAAACATTTGCTGCTCTTCTGTAAAATCTCTGGGAAGCATGGTTCTTCTCTCGTTATTCAATCGGCGCGCTGGCGCCGAGGTTTGTTTTTCCTGCCAGAGCCGAGGCTCGGCACTGCGTGTCGACGCACAGCATCGCCTCGCCGCCCCCAAAGCGGCAATGATTGACCGTGACAACCACTTGACATTTTCTTACAAAAAACGGGAATCCCCTGCCCACTGGCGCGCATCGACCACCGCCGTCGCCTGCCGACTAGACCCTAAAAAACGCCTGCCCTACTGTGTCTGCCAAGATGTGCCGCACTGCGGCTAGCCACAACGAGGAACACCATGAACAGCACCAGCGTTGACTACCAAGACTACCCGCGCCAACCCAATCGCAAGCTGACGCATATTCCTGGTGACAGCGGCCTGCCCCTGTTCGGCCAGACCTTCAGTTTTTTGAAGAACTACAAAGCGCTCACCGAAATGCGCTACCGCAAATACGGCAAAATTTCGCGCGGCAACACCCTTTTCCAACACAGCCTGACCCTGCTCGGCCCGGAAGCGAACGAACTGGTACTGAAAAACAGCGACGGGCAGTTCTCCAGCATGTTGGCCTGGAACCCATTACTGGACAGGCTGTTCCCCAACGGGCTGATGCTGAAAGACGCCGAGGCCCACCGCTACGACCGTAAAATTCTGCAAGGCGCGTTTAAAAAGGCTTCTATCGAAGGCTATTTGCACACCATGAGCCCGCACCTGGAGCGCGGTCTGGAAGAGTGGCCCAAGGGCAAAGAGTTCCACTTTCAACACGCCGTAAAACAACTGCTGCTGGAAGTGGCCGCCGAGGTGTTTCTAGGTGTGGAAATGGGCGAAGAAGCCAGCGGCGTGAATACCGCCTTTGTGGACACCATGCTTGCCTCAATGGCGGTATTAAAGCTCCCCATCCCCGGCACGCTTTGGCATCGCGGCCTGACCGGCCGCAAGCATTTAGAACACTTTGTGATGGCGCATATCGACGACAAGCGCAAACACGAAGGCCGGGATATTTTCTCGCAGATCTGCCACGCCACCGATGAAGACGGCAACTACTTCTCCGACGAAGCGGTGCGCGACCATATTATTTTCCTGCTGTTCGCTGCCCACGACACCACAACCAGCACGCTGTGCTCCATTGTTTACGCACTGGCCAAGAACCCCGCGTGGCAGCAGCGACTGCGCGAGGAATACGCGGCCATCGGCAAAGACCAGCTCGACTACGACGACCTGAATAAACTCGACGACAGTAAGCTGGTGTTTAAAGAAGCCCTGCGCATGTATCCCCCCGTGCCGGCCATTCCGCGCCGCACCCTGAAAGACATGGACATTTTTGGCTACCACGTGCCCAAAAACACCGCAGTGGCCATCTCCCCACTACTCACACACTACATGGAAGAGTATTGGAGCAAGCCCAATGACTTCGACCCCGAGCGCTTTTCCAAAGAACGCGCCGAAGACAAAAAACACTTCTTCCAATGGGTGCCCTTTGGCGGCGGCGCACACAAATGCCTGGGCCTGAACTTTGCCGAGGTGCAAACCAAGCTGTTCCTGTTCCACCTGCTGCGCCGCTACAACATAAAAGTGAAAGACGGCTATGAAATGCCCCGCAGCTGGGTGCCGCTAATCTTCCCTGCCGACGGCTTGCCCGTGAGTTTTGAGCCCATCTGAAAGCACTAGCAAAACCAACTAACGACGGCCCGCGTACACGGGCCGTCGTTTTTATTTTCAGTGGATACTTATGCCTGAAAATATACCGCTATCGCAATGCGCGAACGTCCTGCGTGCCTTCGCGCCAAGCACCGCCGTGCGCCGTTAGACAGCACAGCGATGAATAAGTAGGCCACCACACAACATAACTGCACGAGAAAACCACCATGCCCGCTCCTTACTTCCCCGAATGCGAAAGCTCAGACTGGCAAACCATGCCGATGGTAGAAGGCACCTCCTTCGACAGCCACCTTGGCGCGTTTGAATTTCGTAAACTCGGCAATAACAACGCCCAGGCCCGCTTTGGGTGCGACGACAACAGTAAAAACATTCAGCACGGCATACACGGCGGCTACCTCGCCGCGCGCGCTGAACAAGTGTTTTATCTGCCGCTCTATACCGAGCGCTGCGTAGCATTAGGACGCGTCGTCACCATCGATTTCAGTATGCAGTTTTTACAGGGCGGAAAGCTCGGGCAAGACATAATCGCCGATGTTGAACTACTTCAGGAAACCGGCCGCATGGGCTTTACGCGCGGCACGCTCAATCAGGCAGGAAAGATACTGTGCAGCTTTAGCGCCACACTACGAAAGTTGCCTGCTTAAGGGTTAATCGGCAAGAAACCGGCAGTGGAACGAAATGGTGCAAGCAGAGCAAACGCTACTTCCACCCCTGCCGCCAGTTATCCGTATTCTTCAACACCGTCCAGTCAATCGACTCGGTGCGCTTGGACATCACCGCCTCGATCACACAGTCCACCACCACACCCTCTTCATCAAATTCCACCTCCGTCACCATAAAGTGCTTTTCTTTGTTGACTGGCTGAACCGCCGTCCACTTGCTGTGGAGGAGTTTTTTGGGATTGATGGGGTTCATGGTGAAGTTTGCTCCTTTGCGGCTCATAGTACTAAGGCCACGGGATTGTACGACTGCAGGTACTTAGCAGATATACGCACCCTCTGCGGTTCACGACGCTCTCCGGCGACGGTCAGCTTTGTTTTTTTAAATGCCTTACTGCTATCATGCGCACACTGTATACGCATAGTGCATACAGGAGATTCTGGAATGCGCGGGATATTTGATAAAAAGGCTCCAAAAAAAGCCACAAACCTTAGCATAAACAGCAGATTACTTGCCGAGGCAAAGAGCTTAAAAGTAAACCTTTCTGCTACCCTTGAGCGAGCACTGGAAGAGGAAGTCAGAGCAAGCAAACGCAGAAAATGGCGCGAAGACAACAAACAAGCCATAGAGAACTGCAATCGCCTTGCAGAAAGCGGGCTCTTTGCTGACAAACATCGGGGCTTCTAATGAAGCAATTCGACCTATACGAGAATCCAGATTCTGATAGCCACGCAACCTACCCTTTCTTCGTGGATGTACAAACCGACCTACTCGATGATCTCAATAGTCGCGTCGTTATATCGACTTCTCCGGTACAGGATGCAAAAAAATTTCCCTAAAACCTGTGCCCCATTGTAAAAATTGGGAACTAACAATAAGCGGCGCCCTGACATGGGCGCCCGGCAGCCGCTAAGCGCTTACATAAGTATCTGCCACCAAACGCACCCCGATGCGTTTCTATGAATCGCAGTCGGCCTGCTTCTGATCTTTCAGATACTGTTCCCACTTTTTTTAAGAAGTTGTTCTCGTTTTTCAAAGCCGCCAACGATAAAACGTCACCGGCCGAACGCCCAATATCTCTGCAATCTGGGCTGTGTATGCATCGAGCTTTTCGGTTAGCACTACCACTTTGATTTTATAATCAACCGCGCATTTAATAACCCGTTCTTTGCTATGAATCTTTGCCATACTTGCCTACCTCCAGGTTGAGATAGGCGTCTACTAATTAGGGGAACGTTCCTTTCGGGTGTCCGGCGACCGAAAGGAAAAAATTGCCTGCACTTGTTAAGGGGCTTTATCCACGACCACACTTTCGAACCCCATGTATAGAACTTGTTCTTCATTTTTTACGATTTCATAGCTACTTAAGTCTAATTGGCGATCTAACGTTAGTCCGTATTTATTTTTTTTATTGAAGGGGGTTGGAAAAAGAGAAAGCTGAATAGATTTATTCAATATTCTGCAGTCTTGTTCCGGCATCGGCAATACTATTTGATACATACTATTACCGAAGGCTGTCACAAATTGTAAATAGGGAACGTCCGCCACATGTTCCTTCCTTTTCAGAAGAAAGAGTGTAGTGGTCAAGTAAAACTGGCCACGGGTTTATAAGTTTTCCAGTACATACTTTCTGCCACATTTGGCGGCAGGTCATCGTTGTGTCGATGCGGCCTGATTCCGCTGTAGTAGCCAATCACATAATCCGTGATCGACTGCTTCGCTTCAGCAAAAGAGCGGTATCCCGTTTCCGGTACCCACTCGGTTTTCAAGCTGCGGAAGAACCGTTCCATTGGCGCGTTATCCCAGCAGTTGGCCCGCCGACTCATGCTCTGCTTAATCTGGTAGCGCCACAGATGTTGCCGGAAGCGCAAACTGGTGTATTGAACGCCCTGATCT
>NZ_AULP01000002.1 GCF_000422345.1 Neomelitea salexigens DSM 19753 | reverse complement strand
CAGGTAAGTCAGTGCGAGGTCGGGGAACCTGTGACTATTGTCGTTAATTTAGCGTTGCGAGTGAAGGGTATGTCTTTATTTGTTGGGGTGGATATTGGTGCTAGCTGTGTGGATGTTGTGGCCTGTGAGGAGGGGAAGTTTGGCAAGCCCAAGCAGTACAAGCAGTCTCCGGATGGACACAATTCACTGGTGTCCACGATGAAGAAGCGTCAACCGAAGTGCATCGTCATGGAAGCAACGGGCGTGTATTACTTTGATCTGGCGGTAGCTCTGGCTGAGGCAGGTCTGCCTGTGGCGGTGATCAACCCCAAGAGCACCAAGCACTTCGCCAATATCAAACTACAGAACAGCAAGACCGACAGCATAGACGCGGCGCTGCTGGCCGAGTACGGCATGCGTATGGAGCCGCGGTTATGGACACCGCCAGATCATCACCGTCAGTCCATTCGAAGCCTTGGAAGGCAGATTAACCGCCTGACCGGTAGCCGAACGCAGGCAAAGAACCGCCTCCATGCCATGAAGGCCACCCAGTCTACGCCCACGCTGCTTGTTGAAGATGAGCAGGAGGCGATTGAGATGCTGGATCGGCGTATTGACCGGCTCAAACAGGCTGCGATGGAGCTTCTGGAACAATCAGCTGAGCTCAAACGCTTGTATACGCACTTCTGCGCGGCCAAGGGCATCGCGGAGGCAACGGCCCTCTCGTTGCTCGCTGAACTATGCGTCTTGCCGGATCACCTGAAATCCGCTCAGGTAAGTCGTCATGCGGGGCTGGATATACGCCTGCACCAATCCGGAAGCAGCGTTCATCAGGCCTCACGGATCAGTAAAGTGGGGAATGTGTACATACGCTCTGCGTTGTATATGCCTGCCATGTCAGCCGTGCGCTTTGATCCGAATGCCAAGGCATTTTACGAGGCCCTGGTGGCCCGCGGGAAAACCAAGTTACAGGCTCTTGTGGCTGTAATGCGTAAGTATCTGACAGGCCTGTGGGCCTGTATTAAGACGGATACTCCGTTCGATTCCTCGCTGCTTTTTAGTGATTGCCATGCGAAAAATGCTTGCGCTTGAACAGGGTATCTACAAGTAAACCTGTGGTTGGTCGCGGTCAGGCCCGCTCCTACATTCATGCGGACACGTTGATTGAAAGGAAGGGAATTGTTGAGTTGGTAGGGCTGTTTTACAGGCATAAAAAAAGGCGGCCTAAGCCGCCTTTTTCTGTAACTCCCAAAGGGAATTACTTGCCCATCGCCTTGCGAATTTGCTGCAGGGTACGCAGCTGTGCAGTGGCTGCTGCCAATTGAGCCGCGGCGCGCGAATAATCGATATCGGCGCTTTGGTTCGTCATGGCATGCTGAGCTTCTTTCTGTGCTTCCAGAGCAGCGGCTTCGTCGAGGTCGTCGGCGCGCAATGCTGTGTCGGCAAGAATGCTCACAACATTGGGCTGGACTTCGAGGTAGCCACCGGAGACGTAGTAAACCTGCTCTTCGCCGTTGTCCAGTACGATGCGTACGGGGCCGGGCTCGAGTGAGGTTAACAGCGGGGCGTGACCGTAGGTCACACCCAGGTCACCCTGAATGCCATTGGCAACGATCAGTTTGGCGCGGCCGGAGAAGATTTCCTCTTCGGCGCTTACGATGTCGCAATGTATTGTCATAGCCATATCTTCAGCCTCTTAGGCGTGAAGCCCGCTTGCGCGGACTTACAGTTTTGACGCTTTCTCGATTGCTTCTTCGATGGTACCAACCATGTAGAAAGCCTGCTCTGGCAGGTGATCGTAGTCACCGTTCAGAATGCCTTTGAAGCTGGCGATGGTGTCTTTCAGAGACACGTACTTACCGGGGCTGCCGGTGAAGATTTCAGCAACGTGGAAAGGCTGTGACAGGAAGCGCTCGATTTTACGTGCGCGTTCTACGGTCATTTTGTCTTCTTCAGACAGCTCGTCCATACCCAGGATAGCGATGATGTCTTTCAGCTCTTTGTAGCGCTGAAGTACAGTCTGTACGCCGCGGGCTACTTCGTAGTGCTCTTGACCAACCAGCAGTGGGTCAAGCTGACGTGAAGTAGAGTCCAGTGGGTCTACCGCTGGGTAGATACCTTTTGCTGCGATGTCACGGCTAAGTACTACCGTTGAATCCAAGTGAGCAAAGGTGGTTGCTGGCGAGGGGTCAGTCAAGTCATCCGCCGGTACGTATACCGCCTGGATAGAAGTGATAGAACCGGTTTTGGTTGAGGTGATACGTTCCTGAAGAACACCCATCTCTTCCGCCAGTGTGGGCTGGTAACCTACCGCTGAAGGCATACGACCCAGCAGTGCTGATACTTCGGTACCGGCCAGTGTGTAACGGTAGATGTTGTCGACGAACAACAGTACGTCACGACCTTCGTCACGGAATTTTTCAGCCATGGTCAGACCAGTCAGTGCTACACGCAGGCGGTTGCCCGGTGGCTCATTCATCTGGCCGTATACCATCGCTACTTTTGATTTCGCGAATTCTTCAACGTTTACAACGCCGGCTTCCTGCATTTCGTGGTAGAAGTCGTTACCCTCACGAGTACGCTCACCAACACCTGCGAATACAGACAGACCGCTGTGCTCAGTTGCGATGTTGTTGATCAGTTCCATCATGTTTACGGTTTTACCAACACCGGCACCACCGAACAGACCAACTTTACCACCCTTGGCAAACGGGCAAACCAGGTCGATAACCTTAATGCCGGTTTCCAGCAGGTCAGAAGACGCTGCAAGCTCTTCGTACTTCGGTGCAGCGCGGTGAATTTCCATGCGCTCTTTTTCACCGATGGGACCACATTCGTCGATGGGGTTACCCAGTACGTCCATGATGCGACCGAGTGTTTCGGTGCCCACGGGTACTTTGATTTTTTCTTTGGTGTTGTCGACATCCAGTCCGCGACGCAGGCCTTCAGAAGAACCCAACGCGATCGCGCGAACCACGCCATCACCCAATTGCTGTTGTACTTCCAGCGTCAGGCCGCTGTCAGTCACTTTCAGTGCATCATAAACCTGTGGCACAGAATCGCGCGGAAACTCCACGTCGATAACGGCGCCGATGACTTGTACGATACGTCCGCTACTCATGTTAGGTTCCTCTTAAAAACCTTAAAAATTTCAAAATCCGTTGCCGGTATCGCCTTATGACGATACCGCTGCAGCACCGCCAACAATCTCTGACAGCTCTTGCGTAATCGCTGCCTGACGGGCTTTGTTGTAAACCAATTGCAGACCGTCGATGATTTCGCCAGCGTTGTCGGTAGCGCTCTTCATCGCGATCATCCGGGCAGCTTGTTCACATGCTCCGTTTTCAACTACTGTTTGGTATACCTGTGACTCAACGTAGCGAGTCAGCAGACCTTCCAGTAGTTCTTCTGGAGTGGGCTCGTAAATGTAGTCCCAGTGATGTTTCAAGCTGTCGTCTTGCTCTGCTTCCAATGGCAGCAGTTGGCGAACAAACGGCGTTTGAGTCATGGTGTTGATAAACTCATTGCCCACCAGGTAAAGACGATCAATCCGGCCTTCGCTATAGGCGTCCAGCATGGTTTTAACAGAGCCGATCAGGTCGCTAACGCTGGGCGCTTCGCCCATGTCGCGCACTGATGCAACAATGTTGCCGCCAAAGCTGTTGAAGAAGCCCGCTGCTTTGCCACCAATCAGGCAAAGATCAACGTCGACGTTTTTGTTGGACCAGCTTTGCATTTCTTTAATAGCTTGCTTGAACAGGTTGGTGTTCAGGCCGCCACACAGACCGCGGTCTGTAGAAACGATAACAAAGCCAACGCGCTTAACGTCGCGCTCTTCCATATATTGATGACGGTATTCCGGATTTGCATTGGCGATATGCCCAACCACTGCGCGCATACGCTGCGCGTAGGGCTTACCCACTTCCATGCGATCTTGAGCTTTACGCATTTTACTCGCCGCAACCATTTCCATGGCGCTAGTGATTTTTTGCGTGCTCTTGATGCTGGAGATCTGGGTGCGTATTTCTTTTGCACCTGCCATGATTAAAAATCCTCAAGCAGTAAAGCGCTCCCGGGAGAGCGCTTTATCCGTCTTACCAAGTCTGTGTTGACTTGAACTTTTCGACCAGTTCTTTGAACTTGCCTTCCAGCTCGTCATTCCAGCTGCCGGTGTCGTTGATCTGCTTCATCACGTCGCTGTATTCAGCGTGTGCGAATGCCAGGATCGCCGCTTCGAAGTCCAGTACCTTGTTTACTTCAACGTCTTTCAGGTGACCTTCGTTCGCGCAGTACAGTGACAGAGCCATATCGGCAATGCTCATTGGGCTGTATTGCTTCTGCTTCATCAGCTCGGTTACGCGCTCACCTTGCTCAAGCTGAGCTTTGGTTGCGTCGTCGAGGTCAGAAGCAAACTGGGAGAAGGCCGCCAGTTCGCGGTACTGAGCCAGTGCGGTACGAATACCACCGGACAGTTTCTTGATTACTTTTGTCTGCGCTGCACCACCAACACGCGATACCGAGATACCGGCGTTCATTGACGGACGAATACCGGCGTTGAACATGTCGGTTTCGAGGAAGATCTGACCGTCGGTGATCGAGATTACGTTGGTCGGTACGAAAGCAGAAACGTCACCCGCCTGGGTTTCGATAACAGGCAGTGCGGTCAATGAACCGGTTTTGCCTTTTACTTCACCGTTGGTGAATTTTTCTACGTACTCTTCAGAAACTCGTGCAGCACGCTCCAACAGACGCGAGTGGAGGTAGAATACGTCACCGGGGTAGGCTTCACGGCCTGGCGGACGACGCAGCAGCAGCGAGATCTGGCGGTAAGCCCAGGCTTGCTTGGTCAGGTCATCGTAGATGATCAGCGCGTCTTCACCGCGGTCGCGGTAGTATTCGCCGATAGTACAGCCGGTGAACGGTGCGATGAACTGCATAGATGCAGGATCAGACGCGGTCGCGGCTACGACAACGGTGTGGTCCATAGCGCCGTGTTCTTCAAGTTTGCGCACAACGGCGGCAATAGAAGAGGCCTTCTGGCCAACAGCGACGTAGACACACTTAATGCCTGAGTCTTTCTGGTTGATGATGGCGTCAACAGCGATGGCTGTTTTACCGATCTGGCGGTCACCGATGATCAGCTCACGCTGGCCACGGCCGATGGGTACCATGGAGTCAACGGCTTTCAGACCGATTTGCACGGGCTGGTCGACCGACTTACGCCAGATTACACCGGGAGCAACTTTTTCAACTGCGTCTGTGAGTTTGGCGTCGATGGGACCTTTACCGTCGATGGGGTTACCCAGTGCGTCGATAACGCGACCCTGAAGTTCGGGGCCTACGGGTACTTCCAAGATACGGCCGGTACATTTACAAGTTTGGCCTTCGGCGATGTCAAAGTAGTCACCCAGGACTACGGCGCCGACTGAATCGCGCTCGAGGTTAAGTGCCATACCGAAATGGCCACCTTCGAATTCGATCATTTCACCGTACATCACATCGGTCAGGCCGTGGATACGTACGATACCGTCTGATACCGAGACGATAGTGCCCTCATTTTGGGCCTCAGCGGTCACATCTAATTTTTCGATGCGCTGCTTGATAATATCGCTAATCTCGGAGGGGTTCAGTTGCTGCATGCTCTGTTCCTCAATCCTATTCTCTTAAACGCTCAGGAATTTACTGCTTCAGCGAGTTTCGCTAAGCGACCGCGCACCGAGCCATCTATAACCAGGTCGCCGGTGCGAACCACAACGCCGCCCAACAGGCTGCGATCTTCGTGGCTGCTTACCTTCACCTGGCGTTGCAGTTTTTTGCTCAAAACGTCGGCAAGACGTTGCTCGGATTCTGAGTCCAGCGCGAACGCTGTCGTCAGCTCGACGTCCACAGATTTCTCCTGGACGGCTTTGTGCGCGTCAAACAATTCGCTGATTAACGGCAGTAATGCCAAGCGCTTGTTTTCTGCGAGAATCCTGATGAAATTTTCACCGCCGGCATTGAGTGCATCGCCGCAGACGTCGATAAATTTCTGCGCTTGCTGCTCGCTGGTGATGGCCGGAGAAGACAGCAGCTTGGCTACCGCTTCCTGGCTGGCGACAGCGGCTGCCGTTGCCAGCATTTGTGACCACTCACCTAATGCCGAAGAAGCCAGGGCGTGCTCGAAAGCCGCCTTGGCGTAGGGTCTAGCCATTGTGCTCAATTCAGCCATGTCAACCTCGCTTACAGGCCTGCGGCCAGCTTGTCGACCATGTCTTTATGAACAGACTCATCGATAGACGCTTCCAGTACTTTTTCAGCACCTGCCAATGCCAGTTTAGCCACCTGTGAACGCAGTGCTTCTTTCGCACGGTTCATTTCCTGCTCTACTTCGGCTTGGGCTGCTGCTTTCAGGCGATCGCCTTCAGTACGTGCAGACTCTTTCGCTTCATCAATAATTTGATTGGCGCGCTTGTTGGCAGCATCAATGATGGAAGCCGCTTCCGCTTTGGCTTCGCGAAGCTGCTTGGCAGCTTTTTCCTGAGCAAGCTCAAGATCGCGACCCGCGCGGTCTGCGGCATCAAGACCGTCAGCAATCTGCTTTTCACGCTCTTCCATTGCCTTGCGAATGTATCCCCACACAAATGCGTGGCAGAACCATACGAAGAACAGGAAGGTGATCGATTGTCCAATCAGTGTGAGATTAATATTCACGCCGATACCTCTGCTATATCAAGTTGCTGAACGTGTCGTATTCCGAATGCGTGCAATTAAGCGGGCAGGCCGGGAACAACAACGAACAGAACGTACATAGCGATACCAACACCGATCATTGGAACGGCGTCGAGCAGACCAGCGATCAGGAACATTTTACCTTGCAGCATTGGCGCCAGTTCAGGCTGACGAGCAGAGCCTTCCAGCAGTTTACCGCCCAGCAGTGCGAAACCAATCGCAGTACCCAGTGCGCCAAAACCGATCATCAGTGAAACAGCAATCAGAGCCAAACCCATGGTAGTTCTCCTACATTTTAAGTTAAGAAAAGTTAGTTAGTTAAAGCAAATACCTTAGTGGAACTGGTCTTCTTCTTCGATCTGGTGCGCCGTTGCCATGTAGACAATGGTCAGTACCATGAAGACGAAGGCCTGCAGTGTAATAACAAGGATGTGGAAAACTGCCCACGCCCACTGCAACACACCTGCAAAGAGTCCCAGAATCAGTCCGGCGCCGAACATTGTGGCGATCAGAATGAAAATCATCTCACCGGCGTACATGTTACCGAACAGTCGCAGACCCAGAGAGATCGGCTTGGAGATCCACGAGATCGCCTCAAGCGCGAAGTTGATTGGCACCAGGAACACGTTCACGTACCACTTGGGGTGATGGAACGGGTGCAGAGTGAGTTCTTTTACAAAGCCCATAAAGCCTTTTTTCACGATGGTGAAGTAAACCATCAGGCCGAAAATGGTGAAGCCCATGCCCAAGGTGACGTTGGGATCAGTTGTGGGAACCACTTTGAAGTAGAAGTGCGGGTCGCCGCTGATCAATGCAGCAAGCTGTGGAATCCAGTCGACGGGCACAAGGTCCATCGCGTTCATCAGGAAGATCCACATGAAAATAGTCAGTGCCATTGGCGCGATCATGGCGTTTTTGTGGTGGAAACCGTCTTTAACTGTTTGGTCGATAAAGCCGATAACCATTTCTACCGCATTTTGTGCGCCGCGGGGAATACCGCTGTGAGCACGCTTGGCGATGCGGGCAAAAAACAACAGGAACAAAAAGCCTAGACCAATTGACCACAACATGGAGTCAACGTGGATAGCCATGAAACCCATGTCCGCCGCTTCTTGGCCGCTGTGTGCCAGCGTCCAAGTGTCTGCCGCCAGCACTTCGTGCACGTGGCCTTCGCTATCAAGGCGCTCGTAGCCAGCAGGAAGCTTGCCATAGGTGAGATTGGTTAAATGGTGCTGGATATATCCAACAGTCGACTGCGATTCAGCTGCCATATGTCACTCTCATTGCAAAACTTAGAAACTGTTTTTTACCTTGCGCCGGTGTTTTTCAACACGGCCACCAGCAAGGTGTTTAAAAGCATACCCACCAGGTATGCCGAAAATACGGCGACGGCGGAAAGGGGTCTAACCATTGCGAACGTGGCGGCAAACAGCCCAACCGTCGCAATAAATTTGCCCGCTTCTGCCCGGTAGAATGATTGATTTACCTCGCGCGCGTATGCCGCGCCGGCGTACTTAAAAACCTGGCGCGCAAAATAGGCATTGGGTAAAACGGAAATCAGCCCACCGATTAACAGGGATTTTGCAACCACCCCGTTAATTGAATATGTAAACCCGCTTGCGACAAGCAGCACGATGCATTGCAGACCATAAATTTTTAGCAGTGGGGGTTTGACGGTGGCTAGCGCAGTTTTCTGCTGCCGCTGTGTTGCTGTCATTGCCCTGTTTACCTGTCGCTGCAACGCATTTTTTGCTTGTCCAAAAAGCGGGGCGAATTATAGGTGGTCATTGGCTAAGGATCAACCGATTTACCATTTATGCGACCAAAGTCTGCAATAAGCACAATTCGCAATTCGTTAACAATATCAGGAATTTAGCAGCACAATTCGCGGGGTTATTTTACCTTGCTACCAGATGGGGTAGCACCGCTACATTGTTGCCACCAAATAAGCTATTTCATATGGCTGAGAATTCCGTCCAATTCGTCCAGGCTGCTGTATTTTATGGTGAGTTTTCCGCGGCCTTTGGCGCCGTGCTGAATTTGCACAGGGGAGCCGAGTTTTTCGGACAGACTGTCTTGTAATTGTTTGATGTCGGGGTCGATGCGCGGGCTGGATTTGGCGGGGCTTTTGGCCTCGTCAACCAAGCGTCGCACCAGGGCTTCAGTCTGGCGCACCGATAAACCTCGGCTGACAACGGTAGCAGCGGCGCTGCTCTGTTGCTCGGCGGGCAGGCCCAGCAGGGCGCGACCGTGGCCCATTTCAATATCGCCATTTTCCAGCAGGGTTTGCACGTCGTCGCGCAGCCCGGTGAGGCGCAGCAGGTTGGTGATGGTGGTGCGCGATTTGCCCACCAGGCCGGCAATTTCAGCGTGGGTGAGTTCAAATTCTTGTTGCAGGCGAACCAGCGCCAAGGCCTCTTCCATGGGGTTGAGGTCTTCACGCTGCAGGTTTTCGATCAGTGCCATCGCCGCCGCGGCTTCGTCGGGCACTTCGCGAATCAGCGCGGGTACGGATTCTAAACCGGCCAACTGGCTGGCGCGCCAACGGCGCTCACCGGCGATAATTTCATAGCGATTGTCGGCGACGGGGCGCACAACAATCGGCTGCATAATGCCCTGGGAGCGAATGGACTCGGCCAGTTCTTCCAGGCCTTCGGCGGGCATTTCGCGGCGCGGTTGGTATTTGCCGCGTTGCAGGTATTCGATGGGTAGGTTTTTCAATTCGCCATCCACGGCGGCGGCGCTCACCGCCGCTGAGGTTATCTCGCTGGCTTGCTCCACGCTCGTCGCGGTATTAGCGATCGCTACCGGTTCTGCGGAGGCGCCCAGCAGGGCGTCCAGGCCTCGTCCTAAACCTCGTTTCTTAGCCATTGATGTGTTCAACCTGTTGTTCGTTCTGGCCGCCCGCGGCGGGCGCTTCAGTGGATGTTGCGCGACGCAAAATTTCCCCGGCCAAGGCCAGGTAGGCCAGAGCCCCTTTGGATTGTTTGTCGTAGTACAGCACCGGCAGGCCGTGGCTGGGCGCCTCAGCCAGGCGCACATTGCGCGGGATGACGGTGCTGTAAAGTTTGTCGCCAAAGTGGTGGCGCAGTTCGTCGGTAACCTGGTTGGTCAGGCTGTTGCGGCCGTCGAACATGGTGCGAAGTATTCCCTCGATACGCAGCTGCGGGTTTATCAGCTGAGTCACCCGGCTGATGGTATTGAGCAGCGCACTCAAGCCCTCCAGGGCATAGTATTCACACTGCATGGGAATGATCACGCCGTCGGCAGCCGCCAGTGCGTTAACGGTGAGCATATTGAGCGACGGCGGGCAGTCGATCAGCACGTAGTCGTAGTCATCGGCGATATCAGCTAGCGCTTCACGCAAGCGGAATTCGCGGCCGATCTCATTGATCAGCTCGACTTCTGCCGCGGTGAGATCCTGGTTGGCAGGCAGTACATCAAAACCACTTTCGGGTGCCACAGTGCGGGTATCTGCAATGGCGCGCTGGGCGACCAATACGTCGTACACCGTGTGCTCCGCCGCGTTTTTATCCACCCCGCAACCCATGGTGGCATTGCCTTGCGGGTCGAGGTCGATAAGCAGCACGCGGCGTTTTGTCGCCGCCAGAGACGCAGCCAGGTTAACACTGGTGGTGGTTTTCCCCACGCCGCCTTTCTGGTTGGTGATCGCGAATATGGTGGCCACGGCCCGGTCCCTATTGATCGCTCGCAGAATGTTCACCGCTGTGCTGGGAGGCGATCACCATCAAGTGGCGGGCCTCGTCGACACCGGGAACGGAAAGAGTATGACAGGCTTCGACGATAAAGTGTTTTGGCAACTGACTCAACTCTTGCTCGGGGTATTGCCCCTTCATGGCATAGAGTTTTCCCTGCGGGGCGAGTAAGTGCTCACAACCGCCAGCCATGTCGGCGAGCGAGGCAAATGCCCGTGAGGTAATGCCGTCAAATCCCTGTTCATCGCGCAGGGATTCTACGCGGCAACAGTGCACCTGCACATTGTCGAGGCCGAGTTGTAATTTGGCCTCGATCAAAAACCGCGTTTTCTTGCCGTTGCTGTCGAGCAGTTCAAACTGGCGCTCAGGGAACAGTATTGCCAGCGGAATGCCCGGCAGCCCGGGGCCGGTGCCCACATCGAGAATGCGCTGGCCATCGACCAGGCTGGCAACACTCAGGCTATCCAGCAAGTGGCGGCTGACCATTTGCATGGGGTCGCGCACCGCTGTGAGGTTGTAGGCGCGGTTCCACTTCACCAGCAAGGCGAGGTAGTTGAGCAGTGCGTCGATATTGGCGTCGGTAAGCGAGAGCCCGAGTTTTTGGACACCCCGCGTTAGGAATTGGCGTTCGTCATTCACCTCAGGCGGACTTCCTTTCCAGCAGACCGCGCTTTTTCAGCGTAATCAGTAACAGCGATACCGCGGCCGGGGTCACGCCGGGAATCCGCGAGGCTTGGGCGAGGGTTTGCGGTCGCGCGTCGCCCAGTTTTTGTTTGATCTCGTTGCTCAGACCTTCGATCACGCTGTAGTCAAAGTCCAGTGGCAACGGCGTTTCTTCATGGCGACGCAGGCGCTCGATTTCGTCTTTCTGGCGCTCGATGTAGCCCGCGTATTTCACGCCAATTTCAATCTGCTCGGCGACATCGTCCACCACTGCTTCGCCGTCTTGCACCATGTCCGCCAAGTCGGCATAACCCAGCTCCGGGCGTTTTAGCAGGTCGAGCAGATTGTATTCGTGACTGATCGGTTTGCTGAACTTGGCCGCCAATTGCTCGGCTTGCGGAGTATTCGGTTGAATCCACGTACTGGCCATACGCTGGCGCTGGCGCTCGATGGCTTCGCGCTTTTCGCAGAACGCGGCCCAGCGCGCATCGTCGACCAAGCCCAGTTCACGGCCCTTTTCGGTGAGCCGCTGGTCGGCATTGTCTTCGCGCAGCAGCAGGCGATATTCCGCCCGCGAGGTAAACATGCGGTAGGGCTCTTTGGTGCCCATGGTAATCAGGTCGTCAACCAGCACACCGATGTAGGCTTCGTCGCGACGCGGACACCACGACTCTTTGCCCTGCGCCAGCAAGGCGGCGTTGGCACCGGCCAACAAACCCTGGGCAGCGGCTTCTTCGTAACCGGTGGTGCCGTTGATCTGACCCGCAAAAAATAAACCGGCAATGAATTTGGTTTCCAGCGAGTTCTTCAGGTCACGCGGCTCGAAGAAGTCGTACTCAATGGCGTAGCCGGGGCGCGTCATATTGGCGTTTTCAAAGCCCTTGATCGAGCGAACCAGCGCCAGCTGAATATCAAACGGCAGGCTGGTGGAAATGCCATTGGGGTAAAGCTCGTGTGTTTTCAGGCCCTCGGGCTCGATGAACACCTGGTGAGAGTTTTTATCGGCAAAGCGATGGACTTTGTCTTCGATCGACGGGCAGTAGCGGGGACCGATTCCCTCGATTACGCCGGTGTACATGGGCGAGCGGTCTAAACCACTGCGAATAATCTCGTGGCTGCGCTCGTTGGTATGGGTAATCCAGCAGCAGACTTGCTCGGGGTGCATGCTTCGGTCACCCAGATACGACATTACCGGGCGGGGTTCATCGCCCCACTGTTGCTCGAGGCCAGCAAAGTTGACGGTTTTTGCGTCAATGCGCGGCGGCGTGCCGGTTTTCAAGCGATCTACCCGGAAAGGCAGTTCGCGAAGGCGGTGCGCAAGTGCAATGGAGGGTTGGTCTCCGGCGCGACCACCGCTGTGGTTATCCAGACCGATGTGGATTTTTCCGCCGAGGAACGTGCCCGCCGTCAGTACAACGCTGCTGGCATAGAATTTCAGGCCGATGTTGGTCACCACGCCGCGAACACTGTCGCCTTCAACGATCAGGTCGTCTACCGCTTGCTGAAAAGTGGCGAGGTTTGCTTGGTTTTCCAGAATTTCTCGCACGGCGGCTTTGTAGAGTACGCGGTCAGCCTGGGCGCGAGTCGCACGAACAGCCGGGCCTTTGCGAGCGTTAAGCACGCGAAATTGGATGCCGCCGCGATCGGTGGCCAAACCCATCGCGCCGCCAAGAGCATCAACTTCTTTGACAAGGTGACTCTTGCCGATGCCACCAATGGCGGGGTTGCAGGACATTTGTCCCAACGTCTCGATGTTATGGGTAAGCAATAGGGTTTGGCTACCCATACGGGCAGCCGCCAAGGCGGCTTCAGTACCGGCATGGCCACCACCGATAACAATGACATCGAAACGCTGCGGATAGTCCACAAAACACCTGAATGAGTAATTTTACTGGGGGCGAAATTATACGGGGTTCTGGGTGGGCTGCAATGAATTGGTGAATTTTTAATCAATTCTTTTTTTGTGTTTAAAGAATAAGATTTTATGAATATATATGTTGATAGTTTTATGTTTTTTTATTCTTGATACTGATGTTAAGGAACACCTTTTCTGTGAGTAAGATTAATAAGTTATTGTATCTAATAGTTTTTTACGATGTATAACTACCGTTTTTATCCACAGATATCCTGTCATCTTGGTGTGGGCTGTTTGGGGATGAAATGTGGATAAATCGGCGTGCTGTGGCGGCTTGTGAGTAAGTGCCGCTTTATAGACGGGTTTTTCACAAGCTCAGCCGCGGCTATCCCGGTCTTATCCTTGGGATAAATACTCTAAAAATGGGCTTAGGACAGCTGTTTAGCAATGCTATTGCGCAATTGCTCTAGCGATACCGGTTTGGAGAGGAAGGCGTTCATACCTGCATTTAAGCAGCGACGTTGCGTTTCTGGGTCGGTGTTCGCCGTTAGGGCGATTACGGGGGTGTGTTGATGCAAGCGTCTGCGGAGCTGCAGCGTCGCTTCAAAACCGTCCATAATCGGCATTTGCAGATCCATTAAGATCACATCGGCGTGGTGTTGCTCCAGTTGGCGGATAGCTTCGGCGCCATTGTTCGCCGTAATGACGTCTGCCCCCCAACCTTCGAGGCTGCGCGCGACCAACAGCTGATTGACCGGGTTGTCTTCAACCACCATTGCGGTGAGCCCAGAGAAACACTGCTCATCATCCACCGTGTTCTCCTGTGCTTGCGCAGCCAGCTTGCGATAGCGCGTGCGCCACACCACGGTGAAACAGGAGCCCTCACCGGGCTGGCTGCTCAGCTGGATCTCGGCCTGCATCAGCTCGCTCAGTCGCTTGACGATGGCCAGACCGAGCCCTGAGCCACCATAGCGGCGAACCGTGGAGTTATCGGCTTGGTGGAAGCTTTCAAATATATGGGCCTGCTGCTCTGGGGTAATGCCGATGCCGGTGTCGCTAACGCGCAGTGTTAATTGCACCGCTTCTGCATCGATAGGCTGTTGCTCCAGACTTACATCGACCTTGCCCTGGTGGGTGAACTTGACCGCATTGGCAGCGAGGTTGATAACAATCTGTCGCAGCCGGGTCTCGTCGCCACGTATTTCGATACGGCGCAGATCTGGGTCGATATGGGTGTTAAAAACGATACCTTTACTTTGCGCATCCAGCTTCATGGGTTGAAGGATTTCGCCGAGCAGTGACTGTGGCGGGAAGAAGCGCTCTTCGAGCTCCATATCGCCTTTTTCGATGCGTGAGTAGTCGAGGATATCGTTGACGATGTGGAGTAAATGCTCGCTGGAGCTTTTGGCAATATCCAGGTAGTGGCGTTGGGATTCATTCAGTTCGCTTTTTGCCAGCAGCTGCAGCATGCCCAGTGCGCCATTCATGGGCGTTCTGAGTTCGTGGGTCATGGTGGCCAGGAACAAGCTCTTGGCCATACTGGCCTCTTCTGCTTCGCCTTTGGCGAGTTTCAACTCTTCTACATAGTCGCTGAGTTCGCGCTGCTGGGCTTCTATGGCGTCGGCCATGTCGTTGATATGGCGCTGCAGTTCGCCGAGTTCGCCACGCGCTAAGTGCTGGATGCGGCTGGCGTGCTTGCCGCTGGCGATCTGTTGCGTGACGTGCTGAATTTCGCTGAGCGGTCGCGACAAACGGCGGCTGACGCGAAGGGCAAAGGCGGCGCCAAGAAGAATTGCCAGCAGTGCAATACTGATGGACACAGCGATAATGCGGCGCTGCAATGCGTTTAGCCCGGCATTGGAGATATCCAGCTCCAGTCGCCCAAGGATATTGTTGATGGGCGGCAGCTGTTCACCGGTGATGGCGTCCGTTAGGGCGATGCTGCGCTGCTCCAACAGGATGCTGATGGTGTTACCGGGCCCGTTTGCGGTGTTTCGGGTGACGCTAATAGGTTTGCTATCGCCAATGCGATAGACGCGTAAGGCGATAATATCGCCCTGCAGCGCCGATTTGAGAATGTCATTGAGTTGTTTGTCGTTGCCGCTAATCAGTGGAAGTTCGATCAAGGCCGCGACGTTTTCCGCAATGCGTTCACCCAGGTCGATCTGGTAGCGTTGGGCATCGCTGAGTCGGGCGGCAAGTGAGTAGGAAAACAGGGCAATAAATAACACCAGCATCGGTGCCAGGCTGGCAATTAAAATCTGTTGAAAGAGGCTTCTTCGCGCGCGCATTTACTGCCCCCTCAAGGTGTTGAGTAGGCTTTGCTCGTCGTCGATTACCAACCCCAGAGAATCGGCGACGTTGCGGTTGACGGTGATACTGTAGCGCTGGGGATAGCGCGCTTTGGGCAGGCGGCCGTGATCCCGGTAATGATTGATCATCGCTTTTGCTTCAGCGGCGTAGTCGCTGGGTTTTGATACCACAGACGCCAGGGCGCCAGCGCTGACAAAGCCGGCGTTTGGACCAATAAGAAAGTTTCGGTGGCGATAGGTTGCCAGTAGCACGCTGCGGATGGTACCGGCGTTATAGAGATTTTGCTCGGGTGTTGCCAGCAGCACATCGCTGCGCTGGATCAAGCGATTTAATTTGCGCTGCGAGGCTGACCCGTCGGCCGGTATTCGTTCACTATTAAATTGGTACTGAGGGTATTGGTCGGTGAGCTGGTCGAGTTGTTGGTGATAACTGGGGCTTTTCCAGGCCATGGCAATTCTCGCGGGCTTGCCCTTGAGTATTGCGTCAATCAGCTTCATTTGCCGGGCTATAGGTTGGTCTGAGTAAACGGCACTGGCATTGTCGGCTCGATAGGGGCTAAAGCGCACACTGTTTGCATACAGCGCTAGTTTGGCCGGGTAGTGAGCGCTGTTGATCATTGGCAGCAGCCCGTCGGAGACAAGCAACAGCACTTCTCCGGCTTGGTTTGAGTCTGGGAGTTCGTTGATATAAACCTGTAAGTGGTAGTCGCTCGGGCTGGCAATTTCGCTGGCAAGTTGCCGTAGGGAAGCGTTATCCACAGGGAGCACTAGGTCGACCTTTAAAGGTGGTTTATCACTGCCATACGCCGCCACTGCCAGGAGCAGTAGTAGCGCGTATTGAAGTCCTTTAAGCAGTGTTTTCAAGGATTCCTTCCTCGAGGTTGATATGCATTACGGCTAGTAGCGCAGGCTCAGTGTTAATAGCTGTCGCAGTTCTTCTCGGTAAAAATTATCCGATAACAGTTCGCTGTTATCGTCATGCTGATATCGTGCCACGTAGGCTAATTGCACTTCAGCGCCGCGTAGGGCCAAGGTGTGAGCCAGCCGTAAATCTGATCGTGAAAAGGTATTTTTCCCCCGGCGACGAGTGTTTTGGCTGTAATAGCGGCTAATTGAAAGCTGAGTATTGCTTAAAAATTTATAACTGAGCAGCGCGCTGAAACTATTGCTGGGAGTGAAGCTCTCCTCATTTTGAGTTGTGGTGTCGGAGTTGATGTAGGCGTAACTGGCGTGGAAAAGCCAGTTGGGCGATGGGCGATAATCCAGCTCGGTTTCTATGCCTTGTTGGCGCAGCCGGTTGCTGTTCTCCGGGGAGAATTTATCCAGTGCTGTGGAGTCTGACACAAGGTTACTTAGGTGGTCGCGAAACAGTTTTATATCCCACTGCAAGCCGATGTGTTGAAAGTTGGCGTAGTAGCCAATTTCGCGGGAAGTAATTTTCTCCGCCCGTAAATCTGGGTTCCCGGTTGCTTTCACAACATAGTCGCCGCTCGTTTGGCCATTGTGCGTGGGGGTGACGTTTTTCGCGCGATAGGTCCAATCGGCAGTGGTTTCCAGTAGGTCGGGGCTGCGCACCGCCTCGGAGTAGACGGCGCGAAAACTGTGATGGTTATCCAGATGGTAGTGTAGTGAAAGTCTGGGTGAGAGGTGGTCTTTATTGTCGTTGCTGTCCTGTTCCCACGACGCACCGACATTGCCCGTAACACGATCGCTGAATCGGTATTCGGCATTGGCAAACAACTGGGTGCTGTCACTACGGCGGTTACCATTGTAGTACGTCTCGGAGCTAACCCGGTTGTGTTTGAAGTGAATGCCAGCCACCGTTTTTAGGTCTGGTGACCACACCATGGTGTCTTGAAACTCAATGTCCTGGCGAGTTTGTCGGCTGTTTTCGTTGGCATCAACGCGCACCAGTGGTGAGGGATGGGTGGGCTGACCAATGAACGCAGGAGGTAGTACCGCCTGCCATTCTTTTTGCTGCTTTTGACCGGAGTAGTCAACGCGTAAGTGTTGATGGTGGTCTTTGCTCAAGTCCCAACTAATTTTGGCCGAAACAAAATGGTTGTGGTGACGGGTATCGGGTGAGGTGACATCGATATCGGCGAAGTCATCGATCACCCAGCCTTGTTTGTAGCCCATGGCCAAGCTGATGTTGGCCTGGTCGAGGGCCTTTTCATAGCGCAGGTTCAGTGTGTCGCTATTGTCGCTGTCGCGGCGGTCTTCACCGTCGCGGTTGATTTCAAAACCATCATCGCGACGGCTTTGGAGGCTCAAACGGTATTTGCCGCCCTCAAAGCTACCGGCGTGGCTGAGCAGGTAGTCCTCGACCTGGTTATCACCCTTGCGGGCTTGCAGGTAGAGTTTGTCGGCGTCGTCGGGGTGACGGGTAATAATATTGATAACGCCCAAAAACGCATTGGCGCCGTAACTTGCCGTGGAGGGGCCCCGGACGACTTCGATACGTTCGATGTCTTCAATTGCCAGGGGAATATCGTTCCAGTTTACCGTCGCCAGGCCCGCTTGGTAGATGCTGCGTCCATCTATCAGCACCTGCATACGCCGCGAATCGCGATAATTTGTGCCGTGGTAGCTGACTACGTGGTTCCAGCCGTCGCGTGCACCAACTGATGTGCCGGGTATCAGCCGAAATAATTCGGGGATACGGCGTATTCCCGATGCGATGATCATTTGACGGTCGATCACACTGACACTGGCGGGAACCTCGCTGCGGCTTTGTTTCAGGCGGGCGGGTGTAAGCACAACGGGAAGTGCCTCGTTATCCCACAGCTGGGCATGGCTGGGCATGGTGGCGGCGCTGCTGGCGACCAGTATTAACAATAGAGAGTGGCGGGTAGCGTCAGCCATAGAGACTTCCTTGTGGCGGAAAATTTTAACGGTAGTAACTTACGATAAGTGTAGCTGGGGTCTCACAACTATTTCGCAAATTGTACTGCGCATGAAGTGATTATGGGGATAGCTATTTTCCGATACAAAAACTGGAAAAGATGCGGCCTAACAGATCGTCGGATGTGAAGGCACCGGTGATTTCTGACAGGCTTTGCTGGGTGAGGCGGAGCTCTTCGGCGAGCAGTTCGCCGGCATTGTAGTGGTGGAGCTGGTGTTCGCCTTGCAGGAGGTGCTCGCGGGCGGTATTCAGTGCTTCAATGTGACGCCGCCGGGCAATAAACGGGCTGTCGCCGTCTTCAAACCCTACGCAGCGTTTGAGGTGGTTGCGCAGCAGGTCGATGCCCTGCTCTGCCTTGGCACTAAGGTAGAGCGTGGGCAGCTCACCTTGCGTGTCCTCGCGCACCGTTTCGCCACTCAAATCACATTTATTGAAAATCAGGCTGAGTTTGCCGGCATTGGCGTGCTCGGCGAAGGTGTCGGGTATATCGGCGTGGCGCTGTTGGTGGCTATCGACGATCAGCAGTACACGGTCCGCTTTGTCGATTTCCTGCCAGGCTCGGCGAATGCCCTCTTGTTCCACCGGGTCATCGCTGTCGCGCAGACCGGCGGTATCAATGATGTGCAGCGGCATGCCGTCAATCAGGATGTTTTCGCGCAATATGTCCCGCGTGGTGCCGGCAATGTCGGTAACGATGGCCGACTCTCGCCCGGCCAGGGCATTAAGCAAGCTGGATTTACCGGCATTGGGTTTACCGGCAATAACAACGGTCATACCGTCGCGAAGCAAACTGCCTTGCTGGGCGGCGTTGCTGACGTGCTGAAGCTGCTGTTTGATCGCGCTCAAGTCGTCGGCGACGCGGCTGTCACTAATGAAGTCGATTTCTTCTTCCGGAAAGTCTATCGCCGCTTCGACATAGATCCGTAATACCGTGACGGCTTCTACCAGCTGGTCTATCTCGCGACTAAAGGCGCCATCGAGTGAACGCATCGCCTGGCGAGCGGCTTGTTCCGAGGCGCTATCGATCAAGTCGGCGATGGCCTCAGCTTGGGCGAGATCGATTTTGTTGTTCAAAAATGCGCGCTCGGAGAACTCGCCAGGACGCGCCATGCGGGCACCGGCACGCAGGCAGGCCTTGAGCAGGCGGTCCATAATTACCGGGCCGCCGTGACCCTGCAGTTCCAGAACATCTTCGCCGGTAAAGGAGTTGGGGCCGGGGAAAAACAATGCCAGCCCCTGGTCGATAACATCTGTTTCGTTGTCGACAATCTCTCGAAAATGGGCGAAGTGGGCACGGCGAGGTTGCGGGCTGCGATCCATCAGCGCAGCCGCAATAGCCAGGCTTTTACTGCCCGAAATACGAATGATACCAACGCCGCCTTTGCCGGGCGGCGTGGCAATGGCGGCGATAGTGTCTTGCTGGCTCATCGCTTAACGAGACGGCAAGCCAGCTTTTTCAATGCGCTTGGTAATGATGTACTGCTGAATAATCGACAGGGTGTTGTTGACTACCCAGTACAGCACCAAGCCCGCGGGGAAGAACAGGAAGAAGAAGGTAAAGACGATGGGCATCCACTGCATGATTTTCGCCTGCATAGGATCTGCCGGTGGCGGATTCAGCTTCTGCTGGATGAACATCGACGCACCCATAATCAGCGGCAAGACAAAATAGGGGTCCATCGCTGACAGGTCATTAATCCACAGCATAAAGGGTGCATGGCGCAGCTCAACACTTTCCATCAGCACCCAGTACAGAGCGATGAATACCGGCATTTGCACCAGCATAGGCAGGCAGCCGCCGACGGGGTTAATTTTTTCTTTCTTGTACAGCTCCATCATTGCCTGAGACTGCTTTTGACGGTCGTCGGCGTAGCGCTCGCGCAGCTCCATTAGTTTCGGCTGCACCTTGCGCATATTTGCCATGGAGGTGAAGGCTTTGGCATTAAGCTGGAAGAAGGCGGCTTTTACCAACACGGTAACGCCAATAATCGCCCAACCCCAGTTGCCGAAGACGCTGTGGAGTTTGGTCAGCAGCCAGAACAAGGGTTGCGCTATCCACCACAGCCAGCCGTAGTCGACGGTGAGCTCCAGGCCGGGAGAGATTTCCTCCAAACGGTACTGGTCTTTAGGGCCGATATAAATCGCCGCGCTCAAGGTGCCCTGCTCACCGGCAGCAACCGTTTGCGACGGTGAGGTGAAGCGAACGATATTTAAGCCCTGGCGCGTAACAACGGTCTTAAAACTGTTGTTGGCAGATTGGTCGGGCACCCAGGCACTAAGGAAGTAGTGTTGGATTATGGCGACCCAGCCACCTTCCATTTGCTCATTCAGTGGCTTTTCTTTCAGCTTGTGGAAGGCCAGTTTGTTGTAGGGGTCTTCGCTGCTGGAATAGGCGACACCCATAAAGGGTTTCATCGCGAACAGGCCGTCGTCGTTGACGCCGGGGTCGACACTGTTGTCCCGCTTCAGCTGGCCAAACAGTGAGGCACTAAAGGCTTCACTAGAGCGGTTTTCAACGAGGTAGTCGAGTTTCACCAGATAGTCGCCACGCTGCAGGGTGTAGCGTTTAGTGATAAGAATGTCGTCGCTGTATTGGTAACGCAGGTTAGCGGAAACACTGTCCTGACCTTCTTCTAAGGAGAAGCTCTCAAGGTTGGCGCTAAACATGGGGCGGCCCTGCGCTGTGTCGGTGGCGTTTTTACCGATTAAGCCACTCTGGGCCACATAGCTGCGACGCTGGTTGTTTTCGAGCAGTACAAAGGCTTCTTCTTCGTCAATGCTGTCGCGGTGCTCCAAGGTAGCGGCATAGACAATGTCGCCGCCCTGTAGGTCGATTTTCAGGTCCAGAACATCATTGCGAATATGAATGTAGCGGCTGTCTACGCCCTTATCGGCGAAGTCTTCAACGCTGTTGTCGACATTGTCGGCGGTGGGTAAATCGTCACTGCCAGCGTCGTTGGTGGGCAGAGAAACGTCGGCATTGGTGGGTTGCTCAGCCAGTGCGGCGGCCGCTGCCAGCGGAGCAGTGTCGCCGCCGTCAAAGTTTTTCCATTCAACCAGCAGCATAAATGAGAGCGCGGCGATGGCGGCGATAAGTAGGTAGCGCTGAATATCGATCATTGCTTAATAGCCTTGATTGAGTTGTTTTCGTTTTGGCAGTGATGGCAGGGTGGAACGGGGTCGTAGCCGCCGGGATTTAACGGGTGGCAGCGACCGATGCGGCGCAGGGCAAGCCAGCTGCCACGCAGGGCACCGTGCTCGCGGATAGCGTCGATAGCGTAATGGGAACAGCTGGGATAGAAACGGCAGTGTGGTGCCATCAGCGGACTGATGCACAGGCGGTAAAACTTGATGCAGGCGATAAGTAGGCGCTGCAAGGTTTAACCCTCTTGCTTGCGCAGTTGCTTCTCGGCGCGCTTTTCTAACTGTCGCCACAACTGTTTGCAGGTTCTATGCAAAGTGGGGTTGTCGAGCTTGTCGACGCCCTTTCGAGCCAGCACGATAACATCGATACCCGGCAATCGCGACTGCTGCATTCTGAAACTCTCTCGGACGATGCGTTTCAGGCGATTTCGCTGTGCGGCTAAGCGTACGTTCTTCTTGGCAACAACAAGGCCAAGCCGAGGATGGTCAAGGCCGTTGGCATTCGCTAGAAATAATAATTCGGCGGTAGAGACCTTCAGACGAGATTGGTCGAATACAGCCTGGTAGTCGCCGGCATTGAGTAGGCGCAGTGATTTATCAAAGCCGAATTCCACTGCAATACCGGTACCTTAATCTAGCGCTTGATTATGCAGACAGAACAGCACGGCCTTTAGCGCGACGACGGTTCAATACTTTGCGGCCGTTCTTGGTTGCCATGCGAGCACGGAAACCGTGAGTGCGGGCGCGTTTCAGGTTGCTTGGTTGAAAAGTTCTTTTCATGATCTTGTCCGTTCACAGTGTCGTTATACGACGAGTTCTTTGTCTCCCGCCGGGATTAAGCGGCAATGGAGCACGAAAAATCGGATCGCGAATTTTAGTGGACGGCACCGCTAATAGCAATGCCTATAAGGCGTTAATTTGCCAAGCCGCTTGTCGGCTTCGTTATCGGAATTTCAGGCTGGTTGGGGCTGTTTGCTATATGTTTTCGATGATAACACCCTATTGACAAGTTATTCACATCTTGATCCCGGGGTTATCCACATGTTGTTCTGGCTTATCCATAGAGTCTTATTGTTTATCGTTATATATCATTGAAATTTAGGTATTTTTTAACGATTCATGATTGTTGATAAAGTCGAGTAGGTGTGGATAAGTTTGGGTTGAAGGCGTAGAATGTCCGGCTTATTTACAGATTTAGCTGGGTTTTATCCCGCTTAAGCGACGCCTTTGTTGTGGTTGGAAGGTGGGTGTTCGCTGGGCGGGTATTTTTGGTTTTGGGAGTGTTATTTTGTCTGACGCCATATGGCAGCGGTGCTTAGCGGTTCTTCAAGAGGAGTTGCCCGCGCAGCAGTTTAATACCTGGATTCGGCCGCTGCGCTTAGAGGTCGGAGAAGGTTGGTTGCGCCTGCTGGCGCCTAATCGCTTTGTTAGAGATTGGGTCAACGATCGATTTTTTGCTCGAATTGAAGAACTGGTCGCCGAGTTCGCTGGCGGCCAAGGCTTCAATGTTGAGCTGGCGATTGCCGATCGCCAGCAATCGGCGATGGCGCGTCAACGCCCTACGCCTTCTGTCAGTTATGGAGAGGACCTGACCCGAAGCCCTGCTGCCACAGAGAACCCTTCCGCGGGGGATGAGGCCGTTGCGCCGGTGCCCGCCCCGGCAATTATCCAGTCCTCCACTGCGGTGTCGGCAGCACCCAATACCAGCTCCCAGCGGCAAGTGGAAGTTGAAGGTGGTATCCGCCATCAGAGCTCCTTGATGGAGGGCTATACCTTTGAAACCTTTGTAGAGGGTAAGTCGAACCAACTTGCCCGCGCGGCCGCAAGCCAGGTCGCTGAGAACCCCGGGCGCGCTTATAACCCGCTGTTTTTATATGGTGGGGTTGGCTTGGGTAAAACTCACCTTATGCACGCGGTGGGTAACTCCCTGGTGCAACAAAACCCCAATGCTCGCGTGGTATATCTTCACTCTGAGCGCTTTGTTGCCGATATGGTTAAGGCCCTACAGCTCAACGCGATCAATGAGTTTAAGCGCTATTACCGCTCGGTTGATGCGCTGTTAATTGATGATATTCAATTTTTCTCCGGGAAAGAGCGTTCCCAGGAGGAGTTCTTCCATACCTTTAATGCCTTGCTGGAAGGCGGTCAGCAGATGATTCTTACTTGTGACCGTTACCCCAAGGAAATTAAGGGGTTGGAAGAGCGATTGAAGTCGCGTTTTGGCTGGGGGCTTACCGTGGCGGTAGAGCCGCCTGAGCTGGAAACGCGGGTGGCGATTTTGCTGAAGAAGGCAGAGCAAGAGAATATCCCCTTGCCCTCTGATGCGGCGTTTTTTATTGCCCAGCGTGTTCGCTCGAATGTCCGCGAGCTAGAGGGCGTGTTGAAGCGGGTCATCGCGAGTTCGCGGTTTATGGCCAAGCCCATCGATATTCCGCTGATTAAAGAATCGCTAAAAGACTTGCTGGCGCTGCAGGATAAGCAGGTGAGTTTGGATAATATCCAGCGCACCGTCGCAGAGTATTACAAGATTAAAATCGCCGACTTAATGTCCAAGCGTCGCAGTCGATCAGTGGCGCGTCCGCGGCAGTTAGCGATGGCGCTATCTAAAGAGTTAACCAACCACAGTTTGCCGGAAATTGGCGAGGGCTTTGGTGGCCGGGACCATACGACGGTGTTGCATGCCTGCCGCAAAATAAAGGAATTGCGCGACGCCGATGCCGATATCAGAGAAGACTATAAGAATTTAATAAGACTTCTGACAACCTAATGTTTTTAGGTCAGTTTTTATAATAAAGTGTAGTCTGTTACGGCCTGGGAAAGCGGCCCTGCGACCAGCAAAAACCAACGGGAAGACAACGAATGAAATTTTCTATTTCTAGGGACGCTTTGATCAAGCCCCTGAACCTTGTTGCCGGTGTTGTTGAACGCCGCCAAACACTGCCTATTTTGGCGAATGTTCAGTTAGTGCTGGATGGTCAGCAACTTTCGCTGACAGGTACGGATCTCGAGGTGGAGCTGATCGGTCGTGTGGATTTGACTGAAGAGGGTCAGGCGAGCGAGCCGGGAGAAATCACGGTACCTGCCAAAAAATTGGTGGATATTTGTAAGGCCCTCCCCGAAGGCTCGGTGATCGATGTTAGTCAGGATGAGCAGAAACTCATTATTAAATCCGGGCGCAGCCGCTTTCAGCTGTCCACCCTCCCCGCCAGCGATTTTCCCAGTGTTGAGCAGGGTCACGGCGGTCAGCGTTTCAGCCTAAAGCAAGGCGATTTAAAGCGCTTGATTGATCGCACCAGCTTCGCCATGGCCCAGCAGGATGTTCGCTACTACCTGAACGGCATGCTGTTTGAGGTGAACCCCGGTCTGTTGCGTGTTGTCGCGACCGATGGTCACCGGTTGGCGATGGCCAGCTTCAATGGCGACATCAATGTGTCCAATGGCGCTCAAGTGATTTTGCCACGCAAAGGGGTGATCGAGCTGGGTCGTCTGCTCATTAATGAAAACGATGATGCGGAGCTTTTTGTGGGTAGCAATCACATTCGTGTGGTCACCCGCGATTTCACATTCACGTCTAAGTTGATAGACGGAAAATTCCCCGACTACGAGCGTGTACTGCCCCGCGGCAGCACCAAGACGGTATTGGGTAGTCGCGCAGAGCTTAAGCAAGCCTTCGCACGCACCGCTATTTTGTCTAACGAAAAATACCGCGGCATTCGCCTGTTACTCAGCAGCGGCAACTTACAGATAGTGGCTAACAACCCCGAGCAAGAAGAAGCGGAAGAGATCGTGGCCGTGGATTACGAGGGCGATAGCTTGGAAATTGGTTTCAACGTGAGTTATTTGCTGGATGTGATGTCGGCAATTAATGGCGAAACCGTGAAGTTCTCGCTGTCGGACGCCAACAGCTCGGCCTTGGTGGAAGAGTCTGAGAGTAGCGATAGCCAATATGTTGTTATGCCGATGCGCTTGTAAGGCGCTGGCAATTACGGATGTTAGTGAGTTTGATAGCGGCCGCCAGCGATGGTGGCCGTTTTTGTATTCTGCCCTTCCCTTTCTGTTCGCGGACCTGTGACGCCCGATGCGGTTAAGTGAATTACACATCGCCAATTTTCGTAATCTGCGGCGCTGTGAGCTGAGTAACCTCTCTACCTTTAATTTTATCCACGGAGTGAATGGTAGTGGCAAAACCTCTGTGCTGGAGGCGATACACATGCTCTCGCTCACGCGGTCATTTCGCTCGCGAAAGATTAATAGTGTGGTGAATTTCGACGCCCCCTCTCTGCTCGTGAGGGGGGCACTGGTTGATGGCGAACATAACGATAGTCGGATACTTGGTATTCAGCGGGGGCGAGATAAGTCGCTGCTCGTTAAATATGCGGGTGAGCGACTCAGGTCCTTCGCAGATTTAGCCGGCCTGCTTCCAGTACAGTTGATCAACCCTGATAGCTTTCAGTTGTTTGAAGGTTCGCCGACTGTGCGCAGGCAGTTTCTCGACTGGTCAGTGTTCCACGTGAAACATCTTGGTTTTTACGAGGAGTGGTCGAGGTATAGAAAAGCGGTAAAGCAGCGAAATACACTGCTCAGACGTGGTAAACTATCGGATGCAATGCTCTCCCCTTGGGAAGACGAAATTGCGCTGACAGGGGCGAAAATCACGTCTATGCGCCGTGCGCAATTTACTGAGCTCGAGGAGGCGTTTGTAGGTCTCCTTAACCAGCTTCAGGGTGAGTCTGGCCAGGACGGAAGTAATCTTCTGGATGCCTCGCGCTTTACTATGCGCTTTATCAGTGGCTGGGATGATGACGAAGGCCGTTTAGGCGCAGAGGAGTTGCGTCGGCTTTTAAACGAGTCCAGAGAGCAAGACCTGCGGCAAGGATTTACACGAGTGGGCCCTCATCGAGCAGATATTCGCTTTGGTTACGGTGGTACTAACGCGGCTGAAGTGTTGTCGCGTGGGCAGATTAAGACTTTGGTTTGTGCGCTGAAGTTGGCGCAATGCGGTTTGATGCGGCGGCAAAATCTCGATGTGTTGTTGTTAGTTGATGACTTGCCCGCAGAGCTGGATCGAGAGCGCCGCGCTGCTCTATTTGGAGTGATCGCAGGTATGGATATGCAAGTTTTTGCGACCTCCATAGAGGCGTCAGATTTGGATGACGCATGGCTGGGTGACGCGAAAGGAATAAGAAGGTTTCACGTGGAACATTATACCAACGCCTAGTTTCAGCCAGCGGCGTGTGGGCGACAGGTAAATAAAAAGGACTTGCTGCTGGGCAAGGCTCTTGTGTGTAGAGGTTTAGAATGACTGAAGAAAACAAAAATTACGATTCCTCCAGTATCAAGGTGCTAAAAGGCCTAGATGCCGTGCGTAAGCGTCCCGGCATGTATATCGGTGATACCGATGATGGCTCTGGCCTTCATCATATGGTGTTCGAAATCGTCGATAACTCGATTGATGAGGCCCTGGCCGGCTATTGCAGCAAGATACAAATCATCATCCACCCTGATGAGTCAGTTACCGTTTGTGACGATGGCCGCGGTATTCCCACTGAGATCCATGATGAAGGCGTATCAGCGGCAGAAGTTATCATGACCGTTCTGCACGCCGGCGGTAAATTTGACGACAACACTTACAAGGTCTCTGGTGGTCTCCACGGTGTTGGTGTATCCGTGGTAAATGCCCTCTCCGAAGAGCTGCGCCTCACCATTCGTCGGGGCGGTAAAGTTCACGAGCAAGTCTATCGCCACGGTGTACCCGACGCTCCACTGGCGATTATTGGCGATACTGAACGCAGCGGAACGGAAGTCCGTTTTAAGCCCAGCAAAGAAACCTTCACCAATATTGAATTCCACTTTGATTATCTCGCGAAGCGTATTCGCGAACTGGCTTTCCTGAACTCTGGTATCAACATCGAGCTGATCGATGAGCGAAGTGGTGAAAAAGAAGTTTTTTGTTACGAAGGTGGTCTTAGCGCCTTTGTTGAGTACCTCAACAACAATAAAAGTGCTGTTAACGATGTTTTCCACTTCACTACCGAAGCGGATGGCATAGGTGTTGAAGTCGCCCTTCAATGGAATGATGGCTTCCAGGAAAATATATTCTGTTACACCAACAATATTCCCCAGCGTGACGGCGGCACCCATTTGGCGGGTTTTCGGGCTGGTCTGACGCGTAATCTGAATAGCTACATTGAAAGTGAAGGCCTGGCAAAGAAGGCTAAGGTATCCACGACAGGGGATGATGCTCGAGAGGGCCTAACTGCCGTTATTTCAGTTAAAGTCCCCGACCCCAAGTTCTCCTCGCAGACCAAAGACAAGCTGGTTTCCAGCGAAGTGAAAACGGTTGTCGAACAAGCAATGACCGCTAAGTTTGGTGACTTCCTGCTGGAAAGCCCCAGCGAAGCTAAGCAGATCGTCCAAAAAATGCTGGATGCGGCCCGTGCCCGTGAAGCGGCTCGCAAGGCCAGGGAAATGACTCGCCGCAAAGGCGCCCTGGATATTGCAGGCCTGCCAGGCAAGCTTGCAGACTGCCAAGAAAAAGACCCCGGGCTTTCTGAACTGTACTTGGTGGAGGGTGACTCGGCGGGTGGATCGGCTAAGCAGGGCCGCGACCGTCGCACTCAGGCTATTCTGCCTCTCAAGGGTAAAATATTGAATGTTGAGAAGGCGCGCTTCGACAAGATGCTCTCCTCTGCTGAAGTTGGCACCATTGTCACGGCCCTTGGCTGCGGCATTGGCAAAGAGGAATTCAACTTAGAAAAGCTGCGTTATCACCACATCATCATCATGACTGACGCCGACGTAGACGGCTCGCACATTCGTACCCTGCTGCTGACCTTCTTCTTCCGTCAAATGCCAGAGTTGATTGAAAACGGTTATGTCTATATTGCCCAACCGCCCCTGTATAAAATTGGGCGCGGAAAGCAGCATCAGTATTTGAAAGATGAGGCTGCCCTGGCCAGCTACTTAACCCAGAATGCGCTTGATGGTGCAGCGCTATACGTAAACCCGGACGCGGCACCGATCAGCGGTGCAGGCCTGGAAAAGCTGGTGACCAACTTCCGGAAAGTTGAAGATATCACCCAGCGGTTATCGCGCATTTATCCTGCGCGATTGTTGCGTGAAGTTGTCCACCTACCCACCGTTAAGGCCGATCAACTCGGCGAGCGGGCAGTGATGGATAACTGGTGCACCGCGCTGGCAGAGGTCACCGTAGAGCTCGAGGCCCGCGATCCGCAACACCGCTACGATGTGCGAGTAGTGGAAGACAATGAACTGAATATCTTTGTCCCTGAGGTGGAAATAACCTCCCATGGAGTAAGTACCCACTATCGCTTTGGGCGTGATTTCTTCAAGTCTTCAGATTATCAAAGCATTGCAGAACTCGGTGAAAGCCTGCAGGGGCTGCTCGAAGACGGCGCCTATATTAAACGCGGTGAGCGCACCCAAGAGGTGGAGAGCTTCGACGAGGTGATGAACTGGCTAATGGCCCAGGCAGAGCGCGGCATCAATGTGCAGCGCTATAAAGGGCTGGGTGAAATGAACCCAGATCAGCTGTGGGAAACCACCATGGATCCGGATGCCCGACGCATGCTGCGGGTCACGATTGAAGACGCGATTGCCGCCGACCAGATCTTTACCTGCTTGATGGGTGATCAGGTCGAGCCTCGCCGCGACTTCATCGAAAGCAATGCCCTGAAAGTAGCTAACCTGGATGTCTGATCCCAGGCACTAAAAAAGCCCGCGAGTCGCATCGATTCGCGGGCTTTTTTTTGTGTTGATTCCGGCTAAGGCATTTTATCGCAGTGTTGTTCGATCCATTCTGCGGCTTGTTCGGCCAGGGCCTTTGGGTCACCGTCGTGAGTGTCAATCAGCTCCCCTATCCACAGCGTGACTGTACCTGGCCGAATAAGCAGGCTTTTGGGTGGCCACAGCCTTCCGGCGTTGTGAGCGATGGGTAAAATGGGGACGCCGGCTTTGACGGCAATGCCTGCCCCTCCCCTAGCGTATTTACCGCGCACGCCGTGGGGGACTCGGGTTCCCTCTGGGAAGATAAGCAGGTTGCAGTCATTGGCCAGGTGTCGAGTGCCCTGCTCCATGGTTTGGCGCATCGCCGCCCGGGGGTTGCTGCGATCGATGCCGATCGCATTCATCATGCGCAGCGCCCAGCCGAAGAACGGTACGGACAGTAGCTCTTTTTTAACCACGGTGGTAACGGGAAAAAGAAACCACTGCAAATAAAAGGTTTCCCACTGGCTTTGGTGTTTTGCCAGGGCGACATAGGGCTGCTGCGTGGGCAATTCGCCGACGACGCGCGTGCGTACGCCACAAATTAGCCGCAGACAAAAGATGATCAGCGCATTGCCAATGACAAAGTAGCGGCCGCGAACATGGAAGGGTAGGAACCACGTGAACACAATACCTGTAACGCTAAAAAACAGCGTAATCAGCGCATAGCTTACAAAAAACAGCCCCGAGCGCAGCCCGAGCCACACTTTGTACGGTAACGTCATCCCTGCTCCCATCGCATCGCTTGCCCGCTATTTTTTAGCAGGCACCAGCAGTGATATATCGGCTACTTCCAAGAACAAGGCTTGTAGCTGTTTGAGTAAGCTGAGGCGGTTATTCTTGAGCGCCGGGTCGTCGGCGTTCACCATGACATCGTCAAAGAAGCGATCAACGGGGCCCTGCAAGACCGCCAATGATTTCAAGCCTGCCGTGTAGTCGCCGGATTCAAATAGCGCCAGGGCTTCTGACGAGCACGCCCCCAGGGCTGAGTGTAGTGCTTGCTCGGCGTCTTCCTGCAATAAGCTCGCGTCGACGGTCGGCGCTACGTCCCCTTCCGCTTTGGCGAGAATATTCGATACGCGCTTGTTGGCGGCGGCCAATGCACTGGCTTCCTTCAACTGGGTAAAGGCTTGAACAGCGTTAACGCGGCGATCAAAGTCGAGGGCATGACTGATGCCTTTGGCATTGACGGCGAGGAAGATCTCACTGGCCACGCCTTTGTCGTCATACCAGGCGCGCAGTCGCTCGAACATGTAGCCGAGGATGCTTTCTACCAGCTCGTCGCTGCCCTTCACCGCGCTGTGTTGGGCAATGGCTTTGACGACCAGTGGGCGCAGATCCAGGTCCAACGCTTTTTCTATCAGAATGCGCATGACCGCCAGTGACGCGCGGCGCAGGGCAAAGGGATCTTTTGACCCTGTGGGCAGTTGGCCGATGCCGAAAATACCGCTTATGGTGTCCAGGCGGTCAGCCAGGGCGACGACCGTGCCGACATCGCCGGCCGGTAATTCATCGCCGGCAAAGCGAGGCAGGTACTGTTCCTGCATGGCCTGGGCAACCGCGGCGGGCTCGCCGTCGTTCTTGGCGTAGTAGGTACCGGCAATGCCCTGCATATCGTCGAATTCCAGCACCATCTCTGACACCAGATCGCTTTTGCTAAGCTCGGCGGCACGGCGCGCCTGCGCGGCGTCGACATTCAATTGCGAGGCAATAAGCGCTGAGAGTTCGGCAACGCGCTCGGTCTTATCAAAAATACTGCCAAGCTTTTCCTGGAAAACGACTTTCTTCAGCCGCTCACGGCGCTCTGCCAATGACGTTTTACAGTCGGTTTCGAAGAAGAACGCGGCGTCGCTCAGGCGTGGGCGAATAACCCGCTCATTCCCATCGATGACTTTTTCCGGCTCGCGACTTTCGATGTTGGACACCGTGATAAAGTGAGGGAGCAACTCCCCCTTGGCATCTACCACGTGAAAATACTTTTGGTGTTCCTTCATCGAGGACACCAAGGCCTCGGCCGGAACCTGCAAGAAACGCTGCTCAAAATTACCCGCTAAGGCCACCGGCCACTCAACCAGTGCGGTGACCTCGTCCAGCAGTGCCGGGTCGATCACCGCCTCACCGCCGAGGCGCTGTCCCTGCTCGGTGACTTGTTGGCGAATTAACTCACGGCGACGACTAAAGTCGGCGATAACACGACCTTCTTCTTCAAGCTGGCGCGCGTAGTCTGCAGGCTTACCCAGTTGCAGCTCGCCTTCGCTGTGAAAGCGGTGGCCGCGACTGCTGCGGCCGATGCGATGACCCATCACCTCACCACTAACAACCTCGTCGCCAAAAATAACGCTTACCCAGTGAACTGGGCGCACAAACTGCTCACGCTTTGCACCCCAGCGCATACGCTTGGGGATGGGCAGAGATGCCAAAGCCTGGTCGATAAAGCCTGGCAGTTTTTCGCTGGCCCGGCTGCCTTCGGCGGTAGAGCGGAAGCACAGCTTGTCTTGCTTGCCGTCGTTGGCGATGTAGTTGCTCAGCTCATCCAGTGCCAAACCATTGCTCTTTGCAAAGGCCTCGGCGGCTTTGGTGGCCTGGCCGTCCTTAAAGGCGACTTTGACAGGCGGCCCCCACTTTTCTATGTCTTTGCTGGGCGCTTGTTCGTCGAGTTGACTAACGACCACAGCAAGGCGACGTGGCGAGGCGAAGCCCTCTACGCCTTCAAAGCTCAGTTCCTCAGCGGTCAATTGCTGGGTAATGCTGTTGGTGAAGGCCTCGGACAGGCTGCTGAGTGCCTTCGGGGGGAGTTCTTCTGTGCCGATCTCTATCAGCAGATCACGCTTGCTCATCAGGCTGTTCCTTTGTCTGCGCGAAATTGTTCGCGCCATACGGCTTTTCGCTCGTCGCTGGCTAGCGGGTAGTCAAGTTGGTTCCGTGCTTCGTCGTAGGCATGGGCCACTGCGCGGGCCAAACCGCGAACACGCAAGATAAAGCGCTGGCGCTCGGTGACCGAAATGGCGTGGCGAGCGTCGAGTAAGTTAAAGGCGTGTGAGGCCTTCATAACCATCTCATAGGCGGGAAGAGGCAGGCCTTTCTCTACCAGGCGCTGGCTTTCTGCCTCGTAGTGGTCGAAGTTGCTGAACAGCTGCTCCACATCGGCCTCTTCAAAGTTAAAGGTCGACATCTCCACCTCGTTTTGGTGGAACACATCGCCGTAGGTCACCTTGCCTTCGGGCCCGTCGGTCCACACCAGGTCATAGATGCTGTCCACGCCCTGCAGGTACATGGCGATACGTTCCAGCCCGTAGGTGATCTCGCCAGTAACCGGGAAACACTCAATACCGCCCACTTGCTGGAAGTAGGTAAACTGGGTGACTTCCATGCCGTTCAGCCACACTTCCCAGCCGAGTCCCCAGGCGCCTAGGGTCGGCGACTCCCAGTTGTCCTCAACAAAGCGTATGTCGTGAACCGTTGGATCGATACCCAGCATGCGCAGCGAGTCGAGATAGAGCTCTTGAATATTATCGGGCGAAGGCTTCATGACTACCTGAAACTGGTAGTAGTGCTGAAGGCGGTTAGGGTTCTCGCCATAGCGGCCGTCGGTGGGGCGTCGGCATGGCTGCACATAGGCGGCATTCCAGCTCTCGGGGCCGATAGCCCGCAAAAATGTGGCTGGGTGAAAGGTGCCTGCGCCGACTTCCATATCGAGGGGCTGCAAAACAACGCAGCCCTGCTTGGCCCAAAACTGTTGCAGGCTCAGGATGAGTCCCTGGAAGCTGCTTACATCTGCCTGGTTCACTGTGATCCCCGTCTACCGCTGTGCGTGGAATAAAAGAAGCGAGGATTATACAGCGTTGCGTGGCTCGCGGCGACGCGTGTGGCCGAGGAATAGACTTGTTATGATCTAGGACCTGTTCACAGTGGTGTGGAGCAACACGGCATGGGAAAACTCATCGGCGCAGTACTCGGCTATTTTACCGGCGGGCTGCTATTGGCAGTGGTCGGATTGGCCATTGGGCATTTTTTCGACCGAGGCCTGAAGCAGGCGATGGGCTTCAACTATGCCGCGCGCCGGGAGCTGCTTCAGCAGGCGTTTTTTGACAGCACCTTTCGCATCATGGGGCATCTCGCTAAAGCCGATGGCCGTGTGTGCGAGCGAGAGATTCATCAGGCAGAAGCCATTTTTACTCAGCTGGGCTTGAGCAGCGAGCGGCGGCGCAGCGCGATAGAGCGGTTTAAGGAAGGTAGCGCCGACGCCTTTGTGCTCGAGGAAGAGGTGTCCCGCTTTTTGGAACACTGCGCTGCTCAGCCGCTGTTAAAGCAAATGCTGATAGAGGCGTTGCTGGCAATGGCGATCGCCGACGGCGAAATAGATGCCGCCGAAGAGGCCGTTTTATCCAGAGTGGCGCAGTTCCTCGGGTTTGCCGCGCGAGACTTTGAGCAACTGCTAAAAATGAGTCGCGCTCAGCAGCACTTTAATTACCATCAACATTCCTCCCGAGAGCAGGCCCATCGCCAGCAACACAGTGACCTAGAGGATGCATACACTGCGCTGGGGGTTAGCGCTGATGTCAGCAATGCTGAATTGAAGAAGGCCTATCGCCGGCTGATGAGTGAGCACCACCCAGACAAGCTCATTGCGCGCGGTGTACCTGAGGATATGCTGAAGATTGCGACCGAAAAGTCTCAGGAAATCAGAGCGGCTTACGATCTGATTCGCCGTCATCGAGGAGTGAAGTAACTTTCCTGTCACATTTAACGTCGGTGTCACATAGCGGCGCTACACTGCCCGTTATCACAGATTGGTCTTGTCGACGTGTTTACCATTCGAAGCGGTTTTATCGCCTGTTGTATTATTCTCAGCGCCTGTGGTGGCGGGAGTTCATCGGGCAGTGACAACACTAGTGTGCCCGCTGATAACAGCGAGCTGACGATTATCGGCGAAACGGAAGTCGCCGCACAAAGTACGCAAATTCTGTTAGCACAGGATAACAGTGATAGCGCGACGACTGCGCCGTGGCAGTGGACGGTGGTCTCGGGCCAGCCCCTGCTGGAAACCGCCGAGGTTGATGAGGACCGCTTCCAATACCGCAGCGTGGCGCTAAACGGCCCTGCCAGTATTCGTGTGCGAGTTCAGCGTCAAGCTGCCGACGGGGAGCCCCGATCTGCCGAAACCTCGATTCAGTTAAGGCCGGCTAACGATACAGCAATGGCGCCGCGGGTGGATGCCGGTTCAGATAAAGTGGCTGATGAAGGGGAAGAAATTACGCTCTATTCCTCGGTAACGGCGCGCAACGGCCGCAGTATCAGAGCCCTTTCCTGGCAGCAAACGGCGGGACCGAGTGCCACGATTATTGGCGCCAGTGACCAAGACAGCTTGCATCTCCGCCTGCCCCAGGTTGAGCACGATGACACCCTGCGCTTTCGTCTGAGTGCCCGGGATAGCGGCGGCTTTATCGGTAGTGACAACACCTCGGTCCAGTTGCGCAATGTGTTTCAAAACCGTCTTCCCGTTATTGATGTAGGCGATAGTTTCGACGCGCGTGGCCGTGAGCGGGTGAGCCTTAGTGCATCGGCGATTGATCCCGACGGCGACATTGTCAGTGTGCGTTGGCAGGGCTTGGGTGAAGATAACGACCTTGTGATAGATGGGGCTGACACCCTGCAGGCAAGTTTTGTTGCACCCAACCCCAGTGAGGCACGAGACCTGGTACTGAGGTTGACGGCAACCGACAATAGCGGCGGTAGTGCCAGCGCCGACCTTCGTATCCATCTGTTGCCGGTCGCAAATCGGGCCCCTCAAATCGAGCGTGTTGAGGTCGATCCCGGTGTTGCCTACAGTGGCGAAACCGTTTTCTTGCGTGGCATCGCCAGCGACGCCGACGCCGATGCCATGCAAACACTTTGGCAGCAGGGCGAAACGAGCGGCGATGTGCGTTTGGGCCTGCGCGATGCCGACAAGCCCAATGCCAGCTTTATTGTTCCAGCGCTCAGTGAGCCCGTGCTTGTTGAAATAGCGTGGCAGGTGAGCGATGGTCGCGCGCACACCGAGGAGCGTCGCAGCTTGCAGTTGGTGCTGCGGGAAGCGCAAAGCCCGGATCCTTTGTCGTGCTTAATGGACCCACTGCAACCCGGTTGTCCCCTCTACCCGCTTTCTTCGATACTTGATCCGCAAGCTTTTCTGGCCTGTTCAGACCCGTTAAGCAGCGGCTGCATACTTGGCGACCTCATCGGCCCGTCGCTGCGCCAATGCTTGCGCCAACCTTCTGCCGAGGGCTGCGCGGAGGCTCTGCTGGATGTTACCGAGCCAAGCTATGTGCTTGAGCAAATTGGCCCGGAGGCACCCGCCGATGCCTGCACCCCCGCGTATGATCCGGATAGTTTCGAGGATTACATCGGTGCGATGCACGAGCACACCGCCTACTCTGACGGCACGCCGCTAACCAAGCCTGCGGATGTGTATCGTCGGGTGAAGGAACTTGGCTACGACTTCGTTGCCTCCTCTGACCATTCCGATAACCTGGGCATTCCCCTCTCCACGGGCATAGGCCGGGCAGAATGCCCACCTGAAAACTTCCTCTACTGCCTGTTTTTGGTTGACGAGCAACGCCCGCAGGATGCACTGGCCAAGTGGGCGGCGACGCTGAGTCAAAGCAATGCCGCCACTACCGATAATTTCACGGCTATACGCGGCTTTGAATGGACCTCGGACCGATTCGGCCATGCGAATGTCTACTTCTCGCGCAATATCGTCAATGCCAAAACCGGCCCCGGATACGCGGTGAGTATGGCCTTGTTCTGGCAGTGGTTTACCTATCCTGCGCAATTTGGCGGCGGCAGTGATGGACTGCTTAGCTTTAATCACCCCGGCCGTGAAGATGCGTTGGAATCCGCCTTTGAATTTGCCGGCGGTGACCCGGCTTTTACATTCAATGATTTTCGCTATGTCGATACCGCTGACTACCGCGTTGTCGGTATTGAAGTTTTTGGCAAGGGCAGTGAATACGATAGCGATGGGCCGGGCGGGAGCTGGTTGAGTTATGCCCTGGATAAGGGCTGGCACCTCGCGCCGATCAGTTCAGAAGACCATCACGGCATTCACTGGGGTGACCCCGACTTACCTAAAACCGTGATCCGGGCGCGCTCTCGCAGCCTTGATGATTTGCGAGAGGCGCTGTTGGCAAGGCGGATATATGCCGTGGCGCAACACTACAGTGACTTGCGTTTGGACTACCGCGTGGCTGATGCCACCCTGGGAGCGAGAATCCGTCAACCGGCAGGCAGCATGTTGCCTTACCGAGTCTCGGTGAGTCTGCATGGCCAGCCCATGTCGAGCGCTGTGGTTCAGTTGGTTGGGCCGGGCAATAACGTGCTAGCAGAGGCGAGCGGAGGTGAACTGCAGGGTGAGCTTTCCGTAGGCAGCAACAAAAAATACGCCTTTGTTAGGGTGTTAGATTCGGCGAATAATAACCGTCCGGTGGCGTTTTCAGCGCCGATTTGGCTGCTGCCAGGCGACACACCGCTGCCATTGTGCCGCCCGCCTTCGGTCTGGGAGGGGGATAGTTTGCTATACCCCGAGCTGCCTTAGCCTCGCCAGTGCACGCGATAGGCTCCGCTGAGCCATTACCGAATTAATCAGAGCTGCCTTAAATATGCTGAGCTTCGTGGACGTCGGCGTAGCGTTTAGCCCAGTCTGAGAAGGCTTCGGCATTTAGCGCGGGGGTGTAGAGGAAGCCCTGTACCATGTCGCAGTGATGATCTTTTAGCAGGCGTCGCTGTTGCAGGTTTTCGACACCTTCGGCAATAACCGACATGCCGAAGCTGTGCGCCATCGCAATAATGGCGTTTACCAGCGTGACGCTATCTTGGCTTTGGTCGATATCGTGAACAAAGCTGCGATCGATTTTTAGAATATCGAAGGGGTAGCGCTTCAAGTAGCTGAGCGAAGCGTAGCCGGTGCCGAAATCATCCAGCGACAGGCGAACGCCGAGTGCCTTTAATTCCTGGAAGCACTGGCGGAGATTGGGCGTATCGTTGATTAACAGCCCTTCGGTGATTTCTAGCTCCAGCTGCCGTGCCGGCAGACCCGATTGCTGCAGGGCGCGCCGCACCGTATCGACAATCTCCGACTCTTCAAACTGCCGCGCAGAGATATTCACGGCAATGTTAATCTCTGGCAGTCCCGCGCGCCGCCACCGCATTGCCTGTTGGCAGGCGTTGATCATCACCCACTCGCCGATCATGCCAATCATGCCGCACTCTTCTGCAACGGAGATAAACTGATCCGGGCCGGGGTTGCGCAGCTCGTTATTGTGCCAGCGCAGCAGCACCTCCGCGGCAACCAGGCGGTTGCTGCCGATCTCGATAACGGGTTGAAAGTGAAGCTTAAATTCATCGCGTTCTATCGCGCGGCGCAGTTGCGACTCTGTTTCCAGTCGGTATTCGGCCTGGCTGCTCATACCCGCTTGATAGAAAGAGAATTGGTTGCCGCCTTTCCCCTTCGCCGCAAACATCGCCGCTTCGGCTCGGCGCAACAAGGTTTCGGCGTCGCGACCGTGGTCGGGATACTGGCTGATCCCAATACTGGCTGAGACGTTAATCTCGTTGGTGTCTATCAGATAGCGCTCACTCACTTTGCTCAGCACGGTTTCAGCGAAAATACTGGCTTCATCGCTGCAGCTGCCTTCGCCGAGAATGATCAGGAATTCGTCGGCGCCCAAGTGAGCGAGTAGCTGTTCGTCGCTGATGCAGCGTCGCAGGCGCTCGGCCGTCTCGCGGAATAAGCGATCAACCACGTGGTGGCCCAGCGAGTCATTAATGAAGCGGATGCGGTCGAGGTCGAGGTGCAATATGGCAAATCCGCTGGCGTCCTCGCCCTGCTGTTCAATGGTGCGCTGCAGATTTTTTAATGCCAGCTGGCGATTGGGCAAGCCGGTTAACACGCTGTAGTGTTCGCGAACAAACAGCCGGTTGGCGATCGCCTTATTCTCAGAGATGTCCTCACAGCTGAATATATAGTGTTCTATATTGCCCTGCTCGTCTTTGGTCGCCGAGGCCACCGCGGCAACATATTCCTCGCGGTCGGCGAGTTGAATATGCAGCTCGCCCTCCCAGCTTCGCCCCTGCTCAATTGTGCTGCGAATGCGTTGGCGCGTTTCTTCGGAAATCAGCGATAGCAGCCGCTCTATGTCGGCGGTCTCCGGAACGCTGTCATCACTGATGCCGCTGAGGCTGTGAAACTTCTGGTTGGTATAGATGGGCCGAAAGTGCTTGTTGAGCAAAATCAATGCGGCGGGGCTGTGATCCAACAAGGCCTGCAGTTGCCGCTCTTTCGCCTGGCTGCGGCCGAGTCGTGCGCGCAGCGCGTCGAGCTTGCCGCTAAAGGCGATCAGGAAACACAGCATACTCATCGTGAAGATGGCCAGGGCTAGTACCGCTGGGTCGTAGCGGTTTTCGGGCAGTAACAGGCTTGCGGCTGCTAAGGAGGCCGAGCTGGCGAGTGCTAGGGCGAGTTGCGCGTAAGCCATAGTCCATCTTTTGTGTCAGGTTACGGCGCTATGATGGCAGGCAAGGGCTATTTTCGCCAGCATTGTTGCTGACAGTCCTTCCTTGTAATGGCGCATTTATCGATAATAGGGTATTAGTGTCGCCCAATAACGAAAAATCTGCTGTAAACGAGGCTAAAGATGATTCACTCCCATCAAATTATGAAAGGCGCCGTATTGAGCGCCGTGGTTCTGCTCACCGCCTGCGGCGGCGGAAGTAGCGGCAGTAGCTCGGGGGGCGGTCAGAGCGGGGCTAAGCAGTACGACGTTGAGGTGAGGCGCAGCGAGCACGGTATTCCCCATATTAAGGCCGACAATTACGCCAGCATGGGTTATGGCTACGGCTATGTGCATGCGCAGGACAATATTTGCGTGCTGGCCGAGGATTTGATGACCATTCGCGGCGAGCGCGCCCAATACCTCGGTCGCGACGGCAGCTATACCATTATTCCTAACGGCTCGACGGCATCGAATGTCGATTCGGACTTCTTTTGGCGGGCGGTGGCGACTGATGCCGCGATTGCGCCGATCAAGGCAAACAGTGACCCAGAGGTTGTCGCGGCAACGCGCGGCTTTGTTGCCGGTTATAACCGCTACCTGCGCGAGCTGAAGTCGGGCGACCACAGTGGTCGCCACCTCGCCTGTCGCGATGCCGCTTGGCTGACGGAAATCACGGTTGATGACCTCTACCGCCGCTATTTCCGTTTGTCTATTTTGGCGTCATCGTCGGTATTTGTGAACGAGGTGGCCAATGCCGCGCCACCCTCCCCTGATAACCTGCCACTTCCTGTCAGCATTCCTGCGATCTCTGCACTGGATCCCTCTGAGATGCCACTGGCAGGTGAGCAGCCTTTTGCCAGTAATATGTATGCCTTGGGCGCTGAGGCCAGCACTGATGAATCCATGCTGTTAGTGAATCCTCACTTTCCTTGGGAGGGCACTGAACGCCTGTATCTGGCGCATATGCAACTGCCCGATGCCGAGATTATGGGGGCGTCGCTTTACGGTGTTCCTGCGGCGTTAATTGGCTTCAACCAACATGTTGCTTGGAGCCACACGGTGTCTACCGCATACCGTTTTACTTTTTATGAGCTTACTCTGAATCCCGCTGATCCCACCCAGTACTTCTACGAGGGGGAGCTTCGCGATATGGAAGCCAGCGAAATAACCGTCCCTATTCTCGAAGGTGACGGTACGCTGGGCAGTGAAACACGAACCCTATACCGCTCGCATTTCGGACCCATGCTCGAGCTGGCGGTTTCCGGCGTGCCGGTGCTGGAGTGGTCGCCCGCTAAGGCTTATACCCTGCGCGATGCGAACGCTGAGAATAACCGCCTAATCAACCAATTCTTCCGCTGGAATCGCGCGCAAAGTTACGAGGAATTTGTCGATTTGCACGGCAGTGTGCTGGGTGTGCCTTGGGTGAATACGACGGCGACCGGCCCGGGCAAGCCCGCCTACTATGGCGATATTACGGTGGTGCCTAATGTGCCCGACAGCAAGGTTCAGAGTTGTGGCGCCCAGCCTCTGCAAACGGCGCTGGGGGCGCTGCTGCCAGGTTTGCCAATACTCGATGGGTCGCGAGCAGCCTGTGAATGGGATACCGACGCGGATTCGCCCGCGCCGGGTATTTTCGGGCCGGCGAATCTGCCGTCGCTGGAGCGCAATGACTGGGTTCACAACTGCAACGACAGTTACTGGCTGAGCAACCCAGCGCAACCACTGACTGGCTTTGCTGCCATCATTGGCGATGAAGGCGCCGAGCGCACGCTGCGAACGCGACTTTGCATGCTGCAGGTTCAGCGTCGCTTAGAAGGCAGTGATGCGCTGCCGGGCAACCGCTTTACGCCAGACTTGCTACAAACCGTGGCGCTCGACAGTGCTGTGTATTCGGCGGAGCTGGGTAAGCAGGCGGTGTTGGATAGCTACTGCCAGTCGCCGACCTTGCTCGGCAGCAGCGGACCCGTTGACATCAGTCAGGCCTGCTCAGTGCTGTCGGCCTGGGATGGCAAAAACAATCTCGATTCGGTCGGCGGTCATATTTGGCGCGAGTTCTGGCGCGGTGTTAACGCCAGTTCGATTCCCGCCGCGCTGCGCTGGACTACGCCCTTCTCGGCCGACGACCCGGTGAACACCCCTCGCGGCCTCAATGTGCTGAATCCGGATATTGCCCGGGCCTTTGCCGATGCTGTGCAGGCGCTGCAAAGTGCGGGGGTAAGTGAGACTGCCGCCATTCGGGATATACAGCGATCAGGCGTCCACGAGCAGGAAATTCCCATTGTTGGTGGTGAGAGTTTTGCAGGCTCATTCACGATTGCCAGTAGCCCGGCAGGCATTGATGACGGTGCGTATGACGTCACCTACGGCAACAGCTATGTGCAGACCGTGACCTGGGACGCTGAGGGCACGCCTAAAGCCGAGGGTTTTATCACCTATTCGCAATCCACTGACCCGGCGTCACCCTACTACCAAAATATGACGGAAGCTTACTCGGCCAAAAACTGGATTAAATTCCCGTGGACTGAGGCCGAGATTGCCGAAAAAACTGTTGAGGTATTGCGCCTTAGCGAATAGTGGTGGGTTTGCGGCCGATATAGCCAGTCTGCAGCGCGTGTTCGGGGCCTCGCGAGTCGAGGTCTTCGCGGTGTAGCAGTGTTTCGAGGTCGGCATAGGCGCGGCTTAGCTCGCCCTCGCTGAGCAAAAAATCCGGGTTGCTAGGGCCGCGGAGCGTCTGCCGGCGCGAATTAAAGGTTTGGTAGAACAATAGTCCGCCGGGAGCGAGGGCGTCAGCCAGCTGAGCCAAAAGCGGCCGGTGCAAATAGTAACTTACCACAATGACATCGTAGCGCCGCTCAGCGTTGAGGCCCTGCGACTCCAGGTCTCCCCACTTGGCGCTAACCGAAAGCTGCTCACGGCGTGCATAGTCGTTGAGCTTGTCTACGGCGTTGTCTGCGTAGTCAAGGGCGTCGACTGTCAGTCCGGCTTTGGCAAGTGCCACCGCATTGCCACCCAGGCCGCAGGCGACATCCAAGCCATAGCCAGCGTTAGGCAGCCAGTGGTTGTAGGTATTGAGCAGCCAGCAGGGCTGCTGAGGCAGTCTGGCATCGGCATAGCGTTGTTGCCACTTTTGCCTGGACATTAGCGGCGCCAAAAAGCCGGTAACAACAGCACCAGCAGCGTGAATATTTCCAGCCGCCCCAGCAACATGGCATAGCAGAGAATCCATTTGCCGGTGTTGCTGACAGTGCTGTAATTCGCGGCGACTTCGCCGAGGCCAGGCCCCATATTATTGATCGACGCGGCCGTTGCCGAGAATGCCGACAAGAAGTCGAGGCCACAGGCCATCATTGCCAGCGTAATGCCCATAAAAGAGATCAAATACACGCCGACAAAACTCCACACCGCGCTGACAACCTTCGCCTCTACGCGTTGTGAACCGATCTTCAGTGGAATCACGGCGCTGGGGTGAATCAGCTGCTTGAGCTCACGAATCCCCTGTTTGGCGACCAGCATGATCCTGACCGCCTTCATACCACCGCCAGTCGAACCGGCGCAGCCACCAATGAACGACAGCATCAGCAAGCCGATTGGCAAGAAGCTGGGCCACACTGAGAAGTCATCGGCGCCAAACCCTGTCGTCGTCGCGATAGAAACGGTGTGGAAAATGCCGTTCACCACGCTATCGGGCAAGCCTTGGGTGCCGCTCAGTAATAGGTAGCCGCACACAGAAACGGTGGCGGTCGCTATTACGCCCAGGTAGAACTTGGTTTCGGAGTCCATTAAATAGGTGCGGGGGCTGCGCGCGCGCCAGGCGTGGAAGTGGATGGCAAAGCTCATCCCGGACAACAGCATGAACACGCTGCAAATCATCAAAATTAACGGGCTGTCGAAAAAACCCATGCTGGCATCGTGGGTTGAAAAGCCGCCGATGGCCACGGTGGAGAAAGCGTGACAGATCGCGTCGAAGGGCGTCATTCCCGCCAGCCAGTATGCCAGTCCGCAGCTTGCCGTTAGCGCCACATACATCAGGAACAACACTTTCGCGGTGCCGGTAATACGTGGCGTCAGCTTGTTATCCTTTACCGGCCCGGGTGTTTCCGCGCGGTAGAGCTGCATGCCCCCGATGCCGAGTATTGGCAGGATCGCCACGGCGATAACGATGATACCGATGCCCCCCAGCCACTGGAGAAACTGACGATAGAACAATACCGACACCGGCAGTTCATCGATGCCGACAATCACCGTCGCCCCGGTGGTGGTTAGCCCCGAGATCGACTCGAACACTGCGGCACTAAAGGATAGGCCCGGATTGTCCGCCAGAAAAAACGGCAGCGAGCCGAAAACGCCCAATACCGTCCAGAATAGCGATACCACCAAAAAGCCATCGCGAATACCGAGGTCGGGCTGCTTGCCCTGGCTGATCAGCCACAGCAGCAGTCCGACGCTAAAGGTGAGTGCAAAGGCGTAGCCGAAGGCGTGCAGCGCACCGTCTTGATAGATCGCCGCCAGCGCAGCGGGCAGCGCCATGGTCAGGCTAAATACCATGAGCAACATGCCGATAATGCGACTTATCGTGATCAGGTGCATGCGCGGTCTCGTTTAGAAGAAGGTGAAGCCGACGGAGAATAGCTTTTCCACCGCCTTAATTTTGCTTTTGTCCACCAGGAACAGGATCAGGTGGTCTTCACTGGCTACCGTTAGGTGGCTGTGGGCGATAAGCACCTCGTCACCGCGAACGATGGCGCCAATGGTCACGCCTTCGGGCAGGTCTATTTCGTCTAGCCGTCGGCCCACTACTTTCGAGGAGCGGCTGTCACCGTGGGCAATAATTTCCAACGCCTCCGCCGCGCCGCGCCGCAGTGAGTGAACGTTGTAAATATCCCCGCGACGAACGTGGGTAAGGAGGCTGCCGATGGTAATTTGCTGGGGGGAAATTGCTATGTCGATCTCGCCGCCCTGCACCAGATCCACATAGGCCGGGTTGGTGATCAGGGTGACGACTTTTTTCGCGCCCATGCGCTTGGCCAGCAGCGACGACATAATGTTGGCCTCGTCGTCATTGGTCAGGGCCAGAAAAACATCAGTTTCTTCGATATTTTCCTGGGCGAGCAACTCGTGGTCTGAGGCGCTGCCGTGCAGCACGATGGCCTTGCGCAACTGCTCGGATAGCGTACGGCAGCGGTTGTAGCTGCGCTCGATAATTTTTACGTTGTAGCGGCTTTCGACGGCACTGGCCAAACGCTCACCAATGTTGCCGCCGCCGGCGATAATCAGGCGTTTGTAGCGCGTATCTACTCGTCGCAGCTCGCTCATTACCGGCATGACGTTCTTCTTGGCGGCGATAAAAAATACTTCATCACCCGCTTCAACAACGGTTGTACCGCTGGGGACAATGGCATTCCCGCGACGGAAGATTGCCGCCACACGCGTGTCGATCTGCGGCATGTGCTCGCGGATTGTTGCCAACTCGTTGCCAACCAGCGGGCCGCCGTAATAGGCCTTAACGGCGACCAACTGCACCTTGCCGTCGGCGAAGTCCAGTACCTGCAGGGCGCCGGGGTACTGGAGCAGGCGTTTTATATAGCGGCAAACCAGCTCTTCCGGGCTGATAAAAACATCGATGGGGATGGCGTCGCTGCCGAACAATTTTGACTGGCTGGTATAGGAGCTAGAGCGTATGCGCGAGATTTTCGTCGGTGTGCGATAAAGCGTTGCGGCAACTTGGCAGGCGACCATATTGATTTCATCGCTGCTGGTTACGGCGATCAGCAGGTCTGCGTCTTCTGCCCCGGCGCGGTCAAGTATGTCCGGGTGGGAGGCTGAGCCGCACACCGTGCCGATGTCCAGCCGGTCTTGCAGCTCTCGCAAACGATCCTGATCTTGGTCGACAACGGTAATATCGTTGTGCTCACTGGCTAGGTTGGCAGCCAGTGTGCCGCCGACTTGGCCGGCACCGAGAATAATGATTTTCATGTCTGTTTTGTCGCCGCCGCAGAATATGCGCCAATTGTGCGTTGTTTAGCCGCTCGGGCTCAAGGGTTAATGCCCTGTTGCCGATGCTTTTACTAGCTTAGCGTAGAAGAAGCCGTCGGCACCCTCATTTGAAGGGAGTAGCTGGCGGCCGACTTTTCTATCTATGCCCCACGCCACATCCAATGCGGCGCTGTGGGCGTCGTCGTGGCGTTGCAAAAAGTCCGCGATCTGTTGCTCATTCTCTTCTGGCAGTACCGAGCAGGTGGCGTAAACCAAAATGCCTCCCGGTGCCAGGCACTGCCACATGGCATCCAGAATGCGGCGCTGCAAGCTAACCAACTCGGGAATATCACTGGCGCGACGGTGCAAGCGAATATCGGGGTTGCGGCGCAACACACCGGTGGCGCTGCAGGGGGCGTCAAGCAAAATGCGATCGAAGGGGCGGTCATCCCACCAGGCTTGGGGGGCGGCGGCATCCGCCACTTGGTAGTGGGCGCGAAGCCCCAGGCGCTGCAGATTGTTGGCCACGCGCTCTAAGCGGCCCTCATCAATATCCAGGGCTACCAGTTGCTGTAGCGCCGTTTCCGCCTCCAAAATGGCGCCGCTTTTACCGCCGGGGGCGGCGCAGGCATCGAGCACGCGTTGGCCCGGTTGCAGCTCGAGTAAGTGGGTACACAGCTGGGCGGCCTCATCTTGCACCGACACCGCGCCTGCAAAAAAATCGGGCAGGGCTTCTACACCACAGGGGCTGCTGAGGCGCAGGCCCATAGGCGCGTATTGGCAGGCGGTGGCGTCAATATCGACGGCATTAAGTTTCGCCAAATAGGCTTCGCGGCTCTGTTGCTGTTGGTTGACGCGCAGGCACATTGGCGGGTGGTTGTTATTTGCCTCGAACACGGCGCTGGCCTGCTCGGGCCAGGCGCGCGTTATCGCTTTATACAACCAGGTGGGATGAGCGCTCGCCGCGTCGGCAGGCAGGTCTTTAAACAGTGCTTCGCCGTCGCGTTGGCAGCGGCGCAAAATGGCATTACACAGCCCGGCCGCCCATTTCTTCTTCAGCGTTTTACAGGCCTCGACGGCGCTGCTGATGGCTGCGTGGGGAGGAATGCGAGTAAAAAATAACTGGTAGGCGCCGATGTAAATCAGCATCCGTATATCGCTGTCTTTGCGCTTCAAGCCCTTGCTAAAGCAGGGCTTCAGCGCGGCATCGAGCTGCCAGTAGCGCCGCAGCGTGCCGTAGCAAAGTTCGCGATAGAGTGGCCGTTGCTTTTCCGGCAGGGACTTTTCCTGCAGGGGAATTTGGCGGCTCAGTGACTGACCCTCGACGACGGCGACGAGGCAGCGCGCCGCGGCAACGCGAGGGCAGCTCATGTCGCACCCAAAACGGTGCCTACCGAGAAGCGCGCAGCGTGACCATTGAGAACATCGGCGACAGCCATTTGGCGCGCATTGGGGAGTTGCAGTGAGAGAAGTCGCAGGGCGCCCTCGCCACAGGCGATGACGATGCCGTGCTTGTCACAGCTGAGTATTTCCCCCGGCGACCCATCACCAGAGGTCGGCTCCGCCTGCCATACGCGCAAACGGTCTTCACCGACGCTGGTGTAGCAAACGGGGAAGGGAATAAATGCGCGAATCTGACGATCTATTTCAGCGGCACTGCGCTGCCAGTTGATCTCGCCTTCTTGCTTGTCGATCTTGGCGGCGTAATTGCTCAGTGCGTCATCCTGCACTTCAGGCTGAGCGGTACCGCTGGCCAGCTGGTTTATGGCGTCTATCAGGGCCGGTCCACCCATCTCAGCCAAGCGGTTGTGGAGACTGGCGCTGGTGTCGTGGGGGCCAATGTCGCAGTGCACTTTACGCAGCATGTCGCCGGTATCCAAGCCAGCGGCCATTTGCATAATGGTAACGCCAGTCTCGCTGTCGCCTGCTTCAATGGCCCGCTGGATGGGGGCGGCACCGCGCCAGCGTGGCAGCAGGGAGGCGTGAACATTTACGCAGCCCAGTCGCGGTATATCCAAGACCGCTTGCGGCAGGATCAGCCCATAGGCGACCACTATCATTAGGTCGGCGCCGAGGGCGGCCAGAGCGTCGCGGTCGGCCTGGTCTTTAAAGTTGAGCGGCTGGTAAACGGTGATTCCGGCCTGCTCGGCAAGTTGTTTAACGGGGCTGGGTCGGGGCTTTTTACCGCGGCCCGCTGGCCGGTCAGGTTGGGTGTATACCGCAACGATGTCGTGGTGGCCGTCGTCCAGCAGTGCCTTCAAATGTTGCGCTGCAAATTCCGGGGTGCCGGCAAATACCAGCTTTTGTGAAGTGGCGGCCACTGCCGTCTCCTATGCCTTGCGTTTGTGTTGTTTTTCCAGCTTTCCGCGAATGCGGTTGCGCTTAAGCGGCGACAGGTAGTCGACAAATAACTTGCCCAGCAGGTGGTCGTTCTCATGCTGAATACATACCGCCAGCAGTCCCTCGGGCTCCATTTCAAAAACGTCGCCGTTGCGATCCAGGGCCTTCACGCGAACGTGGCGGGGGCGCTCGACGGTTTCATAGAAGCCAGGCACAGACAGGCAGCCCTCGTCGTACTGGAAGATTTCTTCATCGAGAACGGTAATTTCCGGGTTGATGAACACCAGCGGTTCGCTGCGGTCTTCGCTCACGTCAATGACGACGATCTGCTCGTGTATATCCACCTGGCTGGCCGCCAGACCGATGCCCGGCGCCTCGTACATGGTGTCGAACATATCGTCGATAATCTTGCGAATGCGGTCGTCGACGTTTTCCACGGGTTTGGCGACGGTGCGCAGGCGCGGATCGGGAAATTCGAGAATCTCTAGTACAGCCATAAATGATTGTGACCAAGTTGTCGTGTATGTTGCCCAACTATTGCTACTATAAAGAGTATTCGCAATTGCAGAGCCGTGTATCGGATAGGGTGGCAACGCCTTCTGCTTTTTACAACGATAACAATATGCAGTCGCCGCGACGGCCGACTATTATACCGTGAGAACGGCGGAAATGCCTGATTGTCGCGAACGACCAGGGTGCTACCCCCTTGCTGAGGTCGCTTGAAGGAAAGTGTTATGAGAAAAACTGTGCTGGGCTTGTTGTTTTGTGCGCTACTGAGCGCTGCCCATGCGGGTGATGTTTTGTCACTGAAAGCTGGTCACCCTCAAACCTACGTGGTGAAACGAGGGGATACTCTGTGGGATATCTCGGCGATGTTCCTCGATGACCCCTGGTTGTGGCCCGAGCTGTGGTACTACAACCCCCAGGTTGAAAACCCTCATCTTATCTACCCCGGTGACCTGCTTAAGTTGATGTGGGTGGACGGCAAGCCGGTACTGGTTCGCAACTCTGAGCCGCGCGACACGGTGGTGAAATTGACGCCGCAGATGCGGATCTCCGATGTCAGCGATGCGATTCCCGCGATCCCCTTGGATGTGATTGCTCCCTTCTTAACGCGCAGCCGCGTTGTCGACGAGGGCGAGCTTGAGTCGGCGCCCTACGTGTTGGCAGGTAAGCGTGGCAATATCGTCGCAGGTGCAGGTGATGAAATTTTGGGTCGCGGCGATTTTGAGGATGCCAAAAACTTCGGTATTTACCGCCGGGGTAAAGTATATGTGGATCCGCGCAGCCGCGAGCTGCTGGGGATTGAGGCGATCGACATCGGAACCGCCCACCTACTGCACACCGAGGGCGATATCTCCACCTTGGCACTGAATCGCAGCACGCAAGAAATTCGCCGTGCCGACCGGTTTTTACCGCTGGAGTCACGACAGCTCACCGCGCGCTTTGAGCCTCAGGCCCCGGACCAAGACACTCGCGGGTCAATCATTGCTGTCGAGGGTGGTTTGACCCAAATTGGCAGTATGGATGTGGTGACCTTGAATCTCGGTGAGCGAAATGCGATCGAAGCCGGCGATGTCATGGCGATTTACACCACGGGCGTGATGGTTCGCGATCCCCTGACGGGTGAACGCCTGCAGGCACCAGACGTGCGCGCGGGAATTCTGATGGTGTTCCGCGTGTTCGATAAAGTTAGCTATGCGCTGGTACTTAAGGCCGAGCAAACCTTAAAGGTTGGCGACAAAGTTCGTAACCCCTAAATACTCCCCCCGCGTAGCCTTGCGCTGCGCGGGCCATTGTCGGCAAGGATGCAGACCATGGACGCTGATGCCCTTCTTTGGCTGCTGATTCAGCAGCAGTTGACTATTCCCCCCGCACAACTGCGCGCCTTAATGAGCCTGGCAGGACAACCCCGTCGCTTGGCGGAAATTTCTGCGGACGAGGTTCAGCAGTTTGTGGTGCAGCGCTACGGCGAAGAGGCTCGCAGTGAACAGCTGCTTAGCGCGCCGATGCGCGATCGTATCGCCGGGGTATTAAGCGATAGCAATGCCCTCGCCGCACTGGCGGAGCAGCACGCTCATTGCGAGTTGGTTTGCCTGACCGATGAAGACTACCCCTTGCTCCTAAGCGAGATCGTCGACCCACCACCAATAGTGTTTATGAGGGGGCGGCGAGAGTTGCTGCAGAGCATTATGATTGCGGTGGTGGGGAGCCGTCGCGCCAGCCGCCGTGGCGAGCAAGACGCGCATGCCTTTGCCCAGGCCTTGTCTGCGCATGGCATCACGGTGGTTAGCGGCATGGCAATGGGGGTCGATGGCGCGGCCCACGCCGGCGCCATGCAGGAAGCGGCAGCGTCTGTAGCGGTGTTGGGCTGCGGAGTGGACATCTGCTATCCGCGACGCAACAAGGCGCTCTATGACGCGATGGTTGAGGGCGGGCTTGTGCTTTCCGAGTACCCTCTGGGCAGCCCGCCCCTGCCCCATCAATTCCCGCGTAGAAATCGCATTATCAGCGGGATGAGCTTGGGGGTTTTGGTCATCGAAGCGGCAATCAAAAGCGGTTCGCTAATCACTGCGCGCCAGGCCTTAGAGCAGAACCGCGAGGTGTTTGCCCTGCCTGGCTCGATACACAGTCCAGCCAGCCGCGGTTGCAACGCCTTGATTCGCCAGGGGGCAAAGTTGGTCGAGACCTTAGAGGACATCGTCGAAGAACTCCCCTGCTTGCCGCCGGGGCTCGCTGGTGCTGTATTGGAGAGCCCTGAGGCTGAGCCGCCTGCGTTGCTGGCGCTGTTGGAATTTGCGCCACTTACCCTCGATCAACTGGTCGCGCGCAGCACAATGCCGGTAACGGAGTTACTTAGCGCGCTGGGCGAATTAGAGCTGGCGGGCTGGGTTGAGCAGTGTAGCGGTGGTTGGCAACGCTGCCGCTAAGTTGCAAAGCCGTTCGCCTTTGGGTACTTTTGCCGCGTCTTCCGCTGCCGGCGACCCACTGCTGGCCTTTGCCTGTGCAGGGTCTTGCTTATCATGACAGAACTATCCCGTTATCGATTGCGCTATGCTGCCGACCTACTGCGTGCCGGTGGTGTGGTTTGTCACCCCACCGAAGCTGTCTGGGGGCTGGCATGTGTGCCAGAGAATGCCGCGGCTGTGGCGCGGATTTGCACCTTAAAGCGGCGCGACCCCGAAAAAGGCCTATTGCTGGTTACCGATAGCGTCGATCGCCTTCAAGCCTTGTTGGCGCCGCTGCCTGCCTCGCGGCGCGAAGCGGTATTAGAGAGCTGGCCAGGCCCCTATACCTGGGTGATTCCCGATGAAGAGTTTGCTCCCAGCTGGGTGAGGGGGCGCTTCAGCAGCGTCGCGGTAAGAGTGACTGACCACCCCCTCACCGCTGCCTTGTGCAAGGCCGTGGGTGGATGTTTGGTGTCTACCTCCGCTAACCCGGCATCACTGGAGCCTGCTCGCAGCCAACAACAGGCAGAGCGGTATTTTGCCGGCGCCGTAAACTACTATTTGCCCGGTCGCCTAGGTGGCCGCCGTCAACCCAGCTGTATTCGCGATGCGCTTAGCGGCGACACGCTGCGTTCAGCCTAGGAGCATCACATGAGCACTATCGATATCGCCGCCGTTAAGCAGTATCTCCTGGACCTGCAAGACCAAATTTGCGCCGCCATTGAGCAATGCGATGGCGGTGCCCGCTTTGTCGAAGACAAGTGGGAGCGGGGTCGCAGTCGAGTGATGACCGACGGCGCCCTGATCGAAAAAGGCGGGGTAAACTTCTCCCACGTGCAAGGCGACTCGATGCCCGCCAGTGCAACGGCGCACCGGCCTGAACTGGCGGGGCGCAGCTACCAGGCGATGGGGGTGTCGCTGGTTATTCATCCCCTCAACCCCTATTTGCCAACCAGCCATGCCAATGTGCGATTTTTTGTGGCAGAAAAAGCCGGAGAAGAGCCGGTTTGGTGGTTTGGTGGTGGGTATGACTTAACGCCCTACTACGGTTTTGAAGAGGACTGCGTACATTGGCACCAAGTGGCCTTTGACGCTTGCAAGCCGTTTGGCGACGACGTTTATCCCCGCTATAAACAGTGGTGTGATGACTATTTTTACCTGAAGCACCGCGACGAGGCGCGCGGCGTTGGTGGCTTATTTTTCGACGACCTTAACGAGGGCGGCTTCGATCGCTGCTTCGCCTTTATGCAGGCCGTGGGGAATTCGTACACGGATGCCTATCTCCCCATCCTGGAGCGCCGCCGTGACACGCCCTGGGGAGAGCGCGAACGAGCGTTCCAGCTCTATCGTCGAGGCCGCTATGTAGAGTTCAATCTGGTTTTTGACCGTGGCACCTTGTTTGGTTTGCAAAGCGGTGGCCGCACCGAGTCTATTCTGATGTCACTGCCACCGCTGGTGCGATGGGAGTACAATTGGCAGCCAGACGAAGGCAGCGCCGAGCAAGCGCTGTACACGCAGTTTTTGCCCCCTCGGGATTGGTTGGCCCAGTAATGATGGATGCAGTGGATCAGTACGCCGTATTTGGTAACCCCATAAAACACAGTCGTTCCCCGCAAATTCACGCGGCGTTTGCCGAGCAAACCGGGCAGGCACTGCACTATCGGGCGCATAAGGTTGAGCTGGGGCGTTTTGCCGAAGTGGCATCGGAGTTCTTTCGCAATGGTGGCCGCGGGCTAAATATCACCGTGCCCTTCAAGCTGGATGCCTTCGAATTTGCCGACGAGCTCAGTGGCCGTGCGCGCCGCGCCGGTGCCGTGAATACGCTGGCGCGTGGCGAGGATGGCCGTATCTACGGCGACAATACCGACGGCGTGGGTATGGTGCGCGATATCAATGACAACCTCGGCTGGTCACTGGCGGGTAAGCGAATTTTGGTGCTTGGCGCCGGCGGTGCAGTGCGGGGAATACTCGGCCCGCTGTTAAAACAGCGCCCCGAGGAATTGGTGGTTGCGAACCGCACCCTGGAAAAAGCCGAGGCCCTGGCCGAGTTGTTTGCTGAACTGGGGCCCGTGAGTGGGCAGCCTTTCGAAGCCTTGCCGGGCCGCCAGTTCGATATAATTATCAATGGTACCAGCGCCAGTTTGAGTGGCGATTTGCCGCCGCTGCCCTCCCACATACTCAGCAATGAAGGCAGTGCCTACGATATGATGTACGGCGCTGAGCCCACCCCGTTCATGCGCTGGGCGGCTGCTGAAGCAGCCTGGGCGGTATCAGACGGGCTGGGCATGTTGGTCGAGCAGGCCGCGGAGTCATTCTGCATTTGGCGAGGCGTTCGCCCTGATACACGGCCAGTCATTGAGTTGATTCGCCAATCCCTTTCTCACTGAAAATCGCTTTGCGGGCCCTTCTTGTATGCTGTTGATTCTGACAACCCTCATTCTTGGTTTGGTTATTCTGGTATGGAGTGCCGACAGGTTTGTTATCGGCGCGTCGGCGACGGCGTCGATTTTGGGTGTGTCGACCCTGGTGGTAGGTATTTTGGTGGTGGGGATTGGTACCTCTGCACCGGAAATGCTGGTCTCGGCAATGGCCGCTGCCGACGGCCAGTCGGGGCTGTCGGTGGGGAACGCGCTGGGCTCGAATATCACAAATATCGCGCTGATTCTCGGCCTGACGGCGCTGTACATCCCGCTGCGTGTGCAAAGCAAGTTGATAACCCGAGAAATTCCCCTGCTACTGCTGGTGATGCTGGGCGGCTATTTTTTGCTGCGCGATGGTGAGCTCGGATTTACGGATGGCTGCATACTACTGGGCGGGTTTCTAGCGGTAGTGTTGCGGCAACTGTGGGAAGCCAAGCACAGCCGCGGCGATGCCTTGGAGGCCGAGTACGCCGAAGAAATTCCCAAGGATATGTCGCTGCCCGTCGCCCTGGGCTGGCTGCTAGTCGGCCTAATTTTACTGATGGCATCGGCGCGCATGCTGGTGTGGTCAGCGGTGGAATTGGCGCAGATATTCGGTGTTAGCGATTTGGTGATCGGCCTAACAGTGGTGGCCATTGGTACCAGTTTGCCCGAGTTGGCGGCGTCAGTCGCCGCGGCACGTAAGGGCGAGCATGACATCGCCATTGGCAATGTGATCGGCTCCAATCTGTTTAACCTGCTGGGGGTGATGGCGCTGCCCGGTGTGATTGCGCCCGGCGTCATTGATATGGCGATCGTCGACCGCGATTACCCGCTGATGTTGATGCTAACAGCGGGCTTCTACCTCGTTGCCTTCGGCCCGCGTCGGGCCCCGGAAATCCGCCGCTACGAGGGCGGACTGCTGTTGACGGTATACCTTGGCTATCTGGCTTATCTACTCGTCGACACCGGCGCTATCAGTTTCTAATTCAGCGATGTGGCGATCTTTTAGCTTGCTGTAGTTCGCCGAGCTGTAGCAGAAATAGCGCATTTCCTTTTCACTCAGCGGCCGGGCAGCTTTAGCGGGGCTGCCGACATAGAGGTGGCCACTGGCAAGCCGCTTACCTGGTGGCACCAGGCTGTTGGCAGCTACCACAACATCGTCTTCGATAATTGCGCCGTCCATGACGATGCTTCCCATACCAATCAATACTCGACTGCCAATTTCGCACCCGTGCAGCGTCACGCTGTGGGCAACGGTCACGTCGTCGCCAATGCGCAGAGGATAACCGTCGGGGTTGTAGGGGCCGGCATGGGTGATGTGTAACACGCTGTTGTCTTGAATGCTGCAGCGCTCGCCGATATGAATGCAATGCATATCGCCGCGAACGGTGCTTTGCGGCCAAATGGAGCTGTCGCGGCCAATGTGGACATCACCAATGACAACGGCACTGGGGTCGATAAATACCCCTTCTTCCAACTGAGGTTGATGACCCTCAAAGCGGCGGGTGTAGTTCTCGGCGCGGTAGCCCATTGCGGTGATCCTCGAAACACTGACGGAAGGTCTATTGTAGCGAGCTGGGTGGTCGGCGAACATGCTTTCTGGCCCAGCCTGGGCCTGCGATCTGTTAAGCTAGGGCCTGTTCATTTTTTTGATCATGTGAGTACTTATTCATGTATGCAGAGCAATCTCTTCCGGAATTTTCTCAATTGCGACCGGCCGATTATCCCGCCCAGTGCGAGGAGCTGCTTAATCGCAGCCGCGCCGATGTTGCAGGCCTGTTAGCCAGCGATACACCGCCCAGCTGGCAATCGCTCATGCAGCCGCTGGAAGAGATCAACGATCGCATTGAGCAATTCTGGGCACCCTTGAGCCATCTTCATGCGGTTATCAGCGGTGATGCCTGGCGCGATGCCTACAATAAGTGCTTGCCTCTGTTGACGGCTTACAGCAGTGAGATGGGGCAGAATCGGCCTCTTTATGAACGCGTGAAGGCGCTGTCAGAGAGTGACGAGTTTCAGCAGCTGGCATTTGCTCGCCAGAAGGCGGTGGAAAATATGCTGCGCGACTTCACCCTGTCGGGGGTTGCCCTGGATGGTGAAGAGGCCGCTCGCTTTAGTGAAATACAGCAGCGTCTCAGTGAGTTGTCGACCGCCTACTCCAACCATGTATTGGATGCGACAGATGGTTGGGAAAAATTTGTCGCCGATGCGGATTCGCTCGCCGGTGTGCCGGAGTCGGTACTGGATAACCTCGCCGCTGCTGCAACAGCGGCGGGCCGAAAAGGTTACCGCTTGAGCCTGGACATACCGAGTTATTTGCCGGTAATGCAGTACTGCGACAACCGGGAGATCCGTCGTGAACTCTACGAGGCCTACGTGACCCGCGCTTCTGCACAGTCGCCAAGCGGCGCCCAGTGGGACAACGGCCCGCTGATGGTGGAGATATTGCAATTGCGTGCCGAGCAGGCGCGCCTGCTGGGTTTTGGCAGTTACGCTGAAAAGTCATTGGCGAGCAAAATGGCGCCGTCCTGTGATGCGGTGCTGGATTTTCTGTCGGAGTTAGCGGCTGCCAGTAAACCCGTGGCCGAGCAGGAGCTGAAAGCATTGCAGGCCTTTGCCGCCGAGCATGGTCAGCACGAGCTCGAGGCCTGGGATGTACCCTACTTTAGCGAAAAGCTACGGGAGGCCCGCTATGCAGTGTCTCAGGAAGAGCTGCGCCCCTACTTCCCGGTGGAGCGTGTGCTGGAAGGCTTATTCAAGGTAACGGGCGAGCTGTTCGATCTGGATATTGTCGAGCAAGAGGCGCCACTCTGGCACGACGATGCGCAGTGTTTCGCGCTGCGTCGTGGCGGCGATACCATTGCCGAGTTCTATCTCGACCTGTACGCCCGCGCCAATAAGCGTGGCGGTGCGTGGATGGCAGATTGCCGGGGGCGGCGGATGCTTGGCGATGGCAACATGCAGCGCCCGGTCGCCTTTTTGGTGTGCAACTTTACGCCGCCGAGTGCTGACCGTCCGTCGTTGTTGACCCACAATGAGGTGACGACGCTTTTCCACGAGTTTGGTCACGGCCTTCACCACATGTTAAGCCAGATAGACTGCCTCGCCGTATCCGGAATAAACGGAGTGGCCTGGGATGCCGTAGAACTACCCAGTCAGTTCCTGGAAAACTGGTGTTGGGAAAAATCCGTGATTCCCGATATCTCCGGTCACTACCAAACCGGTGAGCCGCTACCCGAGGCCTTGTTGGAAAAGCTGCTGGCGGCAAAAAACTTTCAGTCGGGTATGCAGATGCTGCGCCAGATAGAGTTTGCACTGTTTGATTTCCGCCTGCATATGCAGACGGACATTGTCAGTGAATCGCAAATCGATGCCCTGATGGCTGAGGTGCGCGACCAGGTTGCCGTGTTGCGGCCGCCGGCGTTTAACCGTTTTCAAAACAGCTTTTCGCATATTTTTGCCGGTGGATACGCAGCGGGTTATTACAGTTACAAGTGGGCCGAGGTGTTGTCTGCGGACGCCTTTTCGCTGTTTGAAGAGCGCGGCGTGATGGATAGGGATACCGGTTTGCGGTTCCGCAAGGTGATATTGGAACAAGGCGGTGCGCGTGATGCGGCGCTGCTATTTACTGAGTTTCGTGGGCGAGAGCCTGCCAATGACGCGCTACTGCGGCACAGCGGTATCGCAGCAAATACTGGAGGGGCCACGCATGGCAACGGAGTTTAAACCCAGGCGTTTTATTGCGGGGGCGGTGTGTCCCAAGTGTGCTGAGATGGATAAAACCGTGATGTATCGCGTCTCAGAGGTTGAGCAAGTGCGCGAGTGCATTCGCTGTGGTTTTAAAGAGTCGATCCGCGACGATGATGTTGCGGTCAACGAGCCGCCGACCCGTGTTAATCAACCCCGCGCTGGCGAAGCACCGCTCGCCCATGAAGATGAGGTAAGAGTCGTTTCTATCCTCGACCCCAAGGCCAAGCCTGAGCGTCGCGATCACTGAGATTGGTAATATCCACGCTTCGCGGAACGCATTTCAGTAATGCTTATCTATACTGTTATGTAAGCGGCCCAGGCCGCCTGAAATGGTTCGCGGAGGTAAAATGATGTTGGAGCTGCTGCCAATACCTTCTTCTCATGTAATTGGGGTAAAGGTGTCTGGCAAGGTAAATCACGACGACATGGCGGAAATCTATGACGCCGTTGAACACAAGCTGGAAAATGAGGAATACCTCGGCATTTATATCGAGTTGGAGCATTTCAAAGGCTTCACCTTGCGTGGCCTGCTTAAAGAAATGCGTCTGCTAGCGCGCTTTTTCAAACATATTACCCGCACAGCCTTGGTTGGCGAGCCGCGCTGGTACAGCCGTGGCGCACAGCTGATTACCCACTGGATGCCCAATGCAGAAATTGAGCACTTCACTGAAATTCAGCGTGATGAAGCGTTGATCTGGGTGAGTGAGCGCGACGCCGGTGCGTTCTCTGGCTGATGCGGTGGCGCATTAGTCGCCGTTAAAGCCGCATTCCTCGGCGCGACGTAATAGGTCTCTCCAGCTGACAATACCGACGGCTTGCTGCGCGCTATCCACAATGGGGATACAGGCAATATCGTTGCGGTTAAAGGCGGCGATGGCGGCGTAAACGTCGTCGTCAGGCGTTAGGCATACCAGCTGCCTGCGCATGATTTGGTGGGCGTGTTTATTTAGGGTTGCCTGGTCTTTAGGCAGTTCCGCCATGGTGCCGATGTTTGGACTGATGGCGGCGGCAAGATCCCGTTGAGAAATACTCCCCCGAAGCTTTCCGCCTTCCACCACCAGCAGGTGGTGGAAGTGGGTCTTCATAAACAACTCTCGCACGGTGCTTAAACGGTCGTCGCTTTCAACGGTAACGACCGGTGAGGTCATGATATCGCGCAGTTTCATGCTCACCCTCCCTGTATGGAATAGCGTTAGCCATCCACGACATCAAAGCGTAATCCAGCATAGTTTTCTAAGCGACCCTGAAGTGTGGTGCCCATGCTGCTCGCCGGTGTCCAAATGCCGCCACCGCATTGCTCGGCATCGATGTCGCGCCCCAAACACAGTGCTGCTTGAGAGATCATCTTGGCGGTTGAGCCATAGCCGGGGTCGCGGTCACCGGTCACTTTGCACTGCAGTTTGCTGCTGCCGTCTTCAAGGGCGTAGAAGCGCATATCAAAGAAGCCATTCAGTTGGTCTTCAGGGCTGGGGCCTTCGCCCGGAGCGGGAAGAAGCTTTTCCAGCAGCCAGCGGCTGGGCTTTATCGCTGCGCCAACCATGAATGCGGCCAGGCCGCTACCAATACCGTAGGCGCTGAGGCGGCCGGACAGCCCCTTGCCCGTGAGCATGGTTTCTTCATAGCGAAAATTTTCGCCATATTTGGAGGCCAGTAAGGCATTGCTGCGGTGAACCACGCGGGTGTTGATTGCGGCCATGATAAAGGGTGACATCCACCGCCCGGTAACGGGGTCGTGTTCGGCCAGGCCTGGGTTGCGTTGACGAGCGCTGTAGGACGCGTCGGTAGCAATTAGATAGGGGTCGGCCATTTGCTTGCGCAGCGCTGGGTCCTTGGAGGCTTCCTTCATTACATTGAGCAAGCTGGCGAAGGTGCCGCCAGACAAGCCACCCTTGGCAGCTTTCACGCGCATACGAATATCGCTGCTCGGTTTGCCGTGGCGTTGCTCGAATTGCTGCTGCGTGAAGAGGACGCCGAGGTCGGAGGGTATGGAGTCAAAGCCGCAGCAATGTACGATACGCGCGCCGGATTGTTGGGCGGTGGTTTGGTAGCGATCCACCATTTGACGAATCCAGTGCACCTCGCCAGTCAGGTCACAGTAGTCGGTGCCAGTCTCGGCGCAGACCTTTACCAGAGGTTCGCCGTAAAGCGCGTAGGGGCCAACGGTGCTGAGAACAACACGGGTTTTTTCAACGAGCTGGCGCAGTGATGCCTCGTCGTTTGAGTCTGCCAATATAATGTCCGGCTTCTCTCCGCATAGCGCATCGCGGGTTGCCTGCAGTTTACTCTCGCTACGCCCCGCCATTGCCCAACGCAAGGGCGTGTCTTCGCTTTGGTAGGTGCTCAAGTATTCGCAGATAATCTGACCAACGAAACTGCTGGCGCCAAAGACGATGATTTCATATTGGGTTTCGCTCACGTAGCACTCCTTATCAAGATGCATGTGTCCACCGCGGAACGGCAGTGTTGTTATATAGCTTGTATTTGACTCGGTGCAGAGCTGCAGCCGAGGGCTGTAACTATCAAACGGCAATGAATAGGCACTAGTGTAGCTGGGGCGATGCGACTTACCATGATCTCCGATGTCCGGTTGCGAAGTCGTTAGCGCAGGTAGTGAGGGGTGTCTTGCCGGCAGTGGTGGCGATCATCGGGGTCGAGTATTTTGTCGCACTCTTGCAGGGCCCACTCTCGTTGTTGATCGTATTGACCGCTGCCACAGGCGCCGAGCATGGCGCACAGGGCGGCGGTGGTGAGCGCTTGAGCGGCGGTCATTGAGAGTCGCAGTGCGCGCGGTTTTCCCAAAGCGCACTCAAGATGGCACTGCGGGTAATCAAGCCGAGAAGTTTGCCGTCTTCAATCACAGGGTAGAGTTTGGGTTTGTTCTTACCCATATTTTGCGCGAGGTCGACAATATTCTGTTCGGCTTCGACGGCAAGCACCTCGTTGTGCATGACATCGTCAACGTTCGGCACGCCTTCACAGTGGTAACTACTGACCAGCATAGAATGGATGCAATCCTGTTCAGAGACGAAGCCGACAACGCGGTCATTATCGTCCAATACCGGCAGGCCCATAACCCGGCTGCGCAATAGGGTGTCCACGACTTCTCCCAGTGGTGTGTGCATGCGCACGAAGGGTGCGGGGCTGGTCATGATGTCACGGACGCGAATACTGTTGCTCATTGTACTTCCTCCATTTGTGAATACTATACGCCCCTAGCTAAGCTGCTGTCAGTGTTTAGATGGGGACAAAGAGCGACGATTCAACGCCGCCCTAGTCCGTGAGGGTGCCGTCGCGATAGTCGCGCAGCGCTTGCTCAATTTCCGCGTTGCTGTTCATCACAAAGGGGCCGTATTGCACCACCGGTTCGCCAATGGGTTTACCGGCTATCAACAGCGCGCCGCTACCTGGCTCGCCATCAAGTATTACGCTGTCGCCTGGGCTGAGTAGCGCTGCGGTTCCAGCGCAAATACGCTCCCCACCGATTTCCAGGCTGCCGTCATAGCAGTACACCGCAGCGTTGTGACCAGCAGGCAGGCCAAGCTTAAGTGCGCGCGCCGACGTAAAGCGGATGTCGGCGTAGACCGGTTGGGTGCTGTATTGCTGCCCATCTACGCCGTTAACGTAGCCCAGGCTGCTCCCGCCGGGCAGCGCAAGTTCTCCGGCGATATGATGGAGAGAGAAACCTTCACCGCGATACACCGGAATGCGCGCCGAGTTGATATCTTGATACACAGCCGATCGCATTTTCTCATCAGCCGGTAAGTTCACCCATAGCTGAAAGCCGCGCAGCAAACCCTCGCGCTGCTGAGGCATTTCCGAGTGAATCACTCCCCGCCCGGCCGTCATCCACTGCACATCTCCCGGCCCGAGGTTGCCCTCATTTCCCATATGGTCGCGGTGTTGCATGTTTCCGGCGAGCATGTAGGTCACGGTTTCAAAGCCGCGATGAGGGTGGGCGGGAAAACCGGCTATGTAGTCCTCTGCGCGGTCGGAGTAGAACTCATCGAGCATTAGAAAGGGGTCGATGCGATCTCCGGGGGTGCTGCCCAGGCTACGCTTGAGGCTGACCCCCGCGCCATCGCGGGTGTCGCGAGCGGTAATGCGGCGAGTAACGGTTCGCTGTGTCATACCTGACTCCTCACTCTTATCTTAAGAGGCGTGTTTGAACATCGCCTCGCGGGCGTGCTGCCTGGCTTGGTCGGCGGTTTCTGGCCCCATGTTTAGCCCTTCAGCGTAAATGAAGTGGATAGACTCAATGCCCATAAGGCCGAAAATATGGCGCAGATAGGGGCTCTGGGTATCCATTGCGGTGCCGACATACTGGCCACCGCGGGCCGCAAAAATGTGCACGGGGCGGTCATGGAGCAAACCCTGCGGGCCATTTTCTGTATAGCGGAAGGTCTCCCCTGCCCGGGCAATATGGTCGATCCACGCCTTAAATGTTGACGGTACACCCAGGTTATACAGGGGCATTGCAATGACAATTTCGTCGGCGCTGCGGACTTCTGCAATGAGCGCGTCGGACTGTTCCGCGATGGCAGACTGCTCTGCTGAGCGCTTTTCTGGCGCAGTGGTCAGTGCGGCGAAGCGCTGTGCGTCCAGGTGAGGCAATGCCTGTGCGTGCAGGTCGCGGTGGATCACGTTGGTTGACTCGCCTTGGGCGCGCCGGCCCGCGATGAACTCTTGTGCCATTTGGCTGGAATGTCCCTGTTCGCCTGACAGGCTGCTGCTGATGTAGAGAATATTAGGCATGGTGTATTCAACCTTAATTGCTTTGGGAATGGGGTACCTCGTCGTTACTGGCTCGAGGCGGTATATGAGAATGATATGCCCGAGCCATGACTTAAAACACGTGAGAATATTCGCTAGGTTTCATTTAAAAAATAAATCGATAGGTTTAACTATATGTTTTAAAACGTTTTTTCTTCTGCCCACAGAGACTTTCGTCGATTACTCTCGTCTAGGCAAGGTCAAACGAGAGAGTTAATTTTTATGTGTACGCTCACGAGTGGTGTATTCGCGCCCTGCGTACGTGACCGTTTATCTCAGAAATTGAGATGAGTTAGCGTCATACCCTCTGCTTTAAACCAGCAATAGATGTTCCAGCCCTACTCCATCGTTCTGCGGAGAATATTTGCCGTTTGCAGCGATGCTTCTCTGGTCTTTCTGTCAACCCGATGCGCGCTTCCTAATATGCGATGGCCCCAAGCGCGAGGCTTTGACCGTGGATCGTATCGATTCAACGACGAGTGGTTTCAAAATATGATGCGTAACCATGCGCAAAGAATAATATATTATCTGTTGACAATCTTTTCGGATAATTTATTATGCGTTCTAACGTAAAACAAATCATATTTAAGGGCTTTGTGGATGATGAACTTAAAAAGCGCAAAAGAGCTAGTAGCTAGTGTGACCGAGGCAGACATTGTTTCGGAACTCGACGAATTTCAATCGCGCTTTATTGAAAACGAACTATTGAGCTTGCTAATTGCGGGCTATGAGGGAGTGAAGCCTGACCGATTTTTAGAGTTATACAGCTATGCATTCAATGGTGATCTGAGCCAAGTAACCGAGGATGAGGATTGGTTTGACGACGCAATTTGCCTTTGCTCCATGATTGATACGCTTTTTTGCATGTTTGACGAAATCAGTGGGTTTGTAGCGACTCATGACGCGATTGATGTCGTGCATGACGCGGCGTTTGGCCGATTTAGGATTGATTTGGCTCGTATAGCTGAGGTAACCGGTGAGGAAAATGACTATGACGGAGAGCGCCAAATTAGCTTGCGACAGATTGCGATCCTGTGCCGTATGAAAGAGGCAAGTATCCGTAATGCATTAAGTCAAGACGCCAATGCTCCAGTCGGTAGAAAGGTTGGCAAACAAGTGTTCTTTGATTCCTCCCAAGCCCATAAGTGGATGCTGAAGCGCAGGGGATACCAGCCAACGTTGTTACCGGAAGATGCTGGCATGCTCCGGAAATATCGAAACGGAATCAAATATGATTCGGCGTACATCGGTGGTGAAAAAATCGATCGTAGCCTTGATATCAGTTAGTAGTCGTGACCCCTGCGGGCGGTGGGGGAAATAACACCCGCAACCGTGCCTACGACATGCTCCAGCCTGTTTACCAGGTCTTAGTGTCGGATAGCTCGGAAGAGCGAGCAGCGAATGGGGGCTGCAAGTAATTCCAGTTGTCAGAGGTGAACGGCTGACTGCGGGAAAGACCGCATTAATAAACTTACTTTAAAGGAAGCGCTGACATGATGAACTCATTCGAAATTCGAGATGGCTTGTTACAAATTCTTTCGCTTCGAGAAGATGAAATTCGGGAAACTGAAAAAATGTATGAGTTTGACTTAGGCGCTGGCTGTTACTGCTATGTTAAGCGTCCCTACCGAGGAACTGGTATGGACAAGGAATATTATGCGACGAGGACTTACCCTCTGGTAATACATAAAAATTGGATTAATCAGCAAGAGCTCCTTCAAACTTCGGAAATTGAGATTGGCCCCCTTTATAAAAATACCAATATGGGCCAATTCCCCAGGCTCGAGGGAAGTAGCACGAAAATAGGGCTGAGTGTTGCCATTGATAACATGGCTGCGTTGCGAACTCTGATCGGCACTATCGGCGTACATTAACGACCAAAATTCGAACTATTGAGCAGCAAAACTTCCCGGCGTCTTGAATATAACCAAAGCATAAGTGAGTTGAAGCTATGAACGAGTTACATCAATTTTCAGAATATCTAAAGACAGACTACATGCCGCTTTCAGAGGGCCTGCCTGATGAGCTTCAGATCGATGTGAGTGGAGATTTCTCTATGTATTATGCTCCTTTCGAATTCGTAAACAGCGAGGCGAGTGTAATTATTTGCGGAATCACTCCTGGTTTGTCCCAAGCTAAAATAGCGCTAGCAGAGGCTCAGAAAGCCCTCCGCGAAGGGGCAACCGTTGCTCAGGCAGCTTATCGAGCAAAGCACTCTGCGAGTTTTGCCGGGCCTATGCGACGCAATCTCGTTTCACTTTTGGACTCTATCGACGTGCACGGTCTTCTGGGTATCGAGTCAACCGAACAACTTTTCACAGACCGGACTGATCTCGTGCATTACACGTCAGCGCTACGCTATCCCGTCTTTAAAAATGGAAAGAACTACAGTGGTACGCCGTCGATGGTCGCTACACCGTTTCTCCGCAATATCGTCGACTCTACCTTGGGGGAAGAGCTAGCGCGTTTTAACGAAAAAACTCTGATAATTCCGCTGGGTGGAAAAGTCGAAGAGGCCCTACTTCACCTGTCCACGAAGGGGTTGATTCGGCGAGGCCAAATACTGAGCGGAATTCCACATCCATCGGGGGCTAATGCCGAAAGAATCCAGTTCTTCCTTGGTAGGAAGGAGGAGTCTGATCTTTCTAAGAAAACGAATGCCAAGATTATCAATCAAGGAAGGGAGGTGGCTATAGGCATTGTGGCGGGACTAAGATGAGTCGGCGGCGCTTCAGAACGGAATGTAGTTATATCTAGATTGTAGACTTGATCCTGGAATTGGCATACCGCGATTGTTTGATCGGTTGAGATTTTTGGATCGAGTAATAGTCAATTTAGAGCGAGCAAAAATGGAAAAAGTGCCAGAGACAGACAGCGAATACATGGCGTTCGTTGATGCCTTGTATGACGAGTTTCCCTCAATGCTCCGGTGGCATAACAGCGCCACCGGGCAAGACGAGTTCGCGTGTTTTGGCGCCGATCCTGCCTGGTTGCCGTCAATCCGAAAGATGCTCGCAGATCTGCAGTTTTTGTACTCGATCAACAGTTTAGAGCTTCCAGTCTTCAGCGATTTCAAAGCCAAACGAGGACGTCTATCCATTCACTGGGATGGAGGCTGTCCATTAGCTGATGAGGTAATCGATGCTCTTGAGGATGTAATAAACGCCGCAAACTGAATCGCTTCGCTCTATCAAACTGGATCTACAAGCCGTGAGAGCTGAGCAACTTTGCTATTTCAGGTGAGCCGTGCGCTAACGCGAATTCAAAATAGGAGTTAAAGCTTGGAACGCTACAAGGTGCTACACCTTTGTGGATGATGGCTTCAACCGCTTTGAAGTCTTTGCGCTTTATGGCTTGGGGTAGTGAATTCAAAGACTTATGGAGCTGCCTTTCATGGGTCGAGTTCTGCTCGGACTCCATTCTACTTTTGTGTTGGTTGGCCTTTATTTTTCTTGTTCTCGCTCGTTCTGCGTCGATCAACTTACAGTCAGCGATAGATTGTGCTTCTCGGTAGATTAATGCCCCAAAGGGATCGTATTCGTTTGTGCGGTTGTGGCGGATCCATTCCGAAAGCGGTTTTTCGCCAGATGGGTCGAGATCCACATAATGTTTATACATTTCACTTACCGGCGAAATACTGCCCCCAGTTCCCTTGCCAGAAAGCCGCCCCCAGGTAATGAACCCCTTGATGAGGCTTTGGAGATCTTCAGAGCTGAGTGACTGCCACACCTGTTGCTGGAAATTTAGGGCGTCGATTGGCTCTGTGGAGATAATCTCGCGACATATGTTCTCGATGAGGTGTTCATCAATAGACCTGCCTAGCTCGATAAGTTGTTGAATTAACTCAGAGTCGCTCATGTAATGCCGCTCTAATTTGGAAAAACCGTACGCTCAAATTCGCCAATGATCTCCTCAACTGGTGGCCATATAGTTACTAATTCGCCACGTTGATCGAAAATCTTTCCGTGATTTCGGTCGGCAATAATTTTCATTTGGATGAAGTTGGTAGCAAAGGCGGGATCGTTGACCGCATTGGCTAATTGGCTTTCAGTGATTGTTGTCTGTCCGCTTCTTCTAAGATCGAGGTAAGCCATGAGAATTTGAGTATTTTTCTGGTCTTTGCGTTTGGCCCAAAGCTTTAAACGCCGAGCCACCTTGTTGATCTCGGACGTGTCGCTTAACGCGATCGTAGCTTTCTTCGTGCTTCCAGAGGTTGTCATCTGCGCCTCAAGTTTATTGAGATTAACTATCGCGTCGACTAGCTGATCGTGTATCTCCGTTCGATCTGCGCCGTTCGACACCTTGAAGGCACAGATTTTCAACTGAGATTTCAATTCCAAAAAGATGTTTCCGGCATCACTCATTGGGTTCCTCCCCTCGTTAGAGGACAGTTTCAATCGCAATTAACTTAAAGTCAACAAAAGACTAATTTAGTCTAATTAATGTTTTGGCTTCAGGAAGCTCTTGTCGTAGTCGAGGGTTTGCACTGGTTGTGCCTTGAGTATATTTCCTTCATTAATATATGCTATTATGGAAACATCATGTTCCATTAATGCTTTAATTAGAAAGGTATATTTCCATTATGCCAACACCTCATCATATTTCTCCAGGGGTTAAACGAACCCTGTTGGTACTTGGGAAGGATCTCAAGGAGGCGCGCCTGCGACGCCGTTTGACGGCTGAGGTAGTGGCCGAGCGAGCCGGTATCAGCCGGCCAACCTTACGCCGAGTCGAGGCTGGTAATGAGGGTGTGTCTATGGGGATATACGCCTCGGTGATGCAGGCGGTTGGGCTGCTGGACAACCTTAAGGGGGTGGCGGACATCAGCAATGATGCTGTCGGCAGAGCCATTATCGGTGAGCAGTTGACGCCGCAAAGAGCGAAACGGAAGTCCAAAGAATGAGCAAGCACCCTCCCATTGAAGTTTGCATGGCGTTTGAAGGAGAGACCCATCTCGTCGGTCGTTTAGCGTTCACGGACGGAAGGCGCCAGCCAAATGCGCGCTTCACCTACGATGACAGCTGGTTATTGCGTCCGGGCGCATTTTCTATCGATCCCGACGCGCCGCTGACTCAAGGAACACACTTTCCAAGTAACGCTGAATTCTTCCGGGGGATTGGTGACTCTGCGCCAGATAAATGGGGGCGGAGCATTATGCAGCGGCGGGAGCTGCGCCGTGCAAAGCACGCTGGCGAGCGTGCTCGTACCTTATTTGAGCATGACTACCTCATGGGGGTAGCAGACTTGCCTCGCATGGGCGGTATTCGTTTTCGCTATGAAGGCAGCGAGATCTTTGAGAAGCCTCTTGATGGTGAGGGTGTTCCAACGTTGATCGCCCTACAGGGGCTTTACGAGGCTGCGGGCCGAATTGAGCGCGGTGAAGAGACAGACGAGGATATTTCGCTATTGTTCTGCCAGGGCTCATCCTTGGGTGGAGCGCGCCCTAAGGCGTCGATTTGCTTGGATACTGGCGAATTGTGTATTGCGAAATTTCCTAAAGAAGCCGATGACTATAGTATCGAGCGCTGGGAGTCAGTTGCTCTTACCTTGGCGGAGATGGCGGGTCTTTCCGTGTCCCAGCACCGCTTAGTTCAGGTGCTGGGACGGAATGTTTTATTGTCGATACGGTTTGATCGAGATGGCCAGCGACGGATCCCCTTCATGTCGGCGATGGCCAGGTTGCAGGCCAATGATGGTGAATCTGGTAGTTATCTTGAACTTGTCGATGATATCGCGCAAAACAGTAACCACGCCAAACGAGATCGCGTTGAGCTATTTAAGCGTGTGGCCTTCAATGTGCTGATTTCCAATGTTGATGACCATTTGCGTAATCATGGATTCCTGCACGTGGATGGCGGCTGGAGTTTGTCACCGCTGTACGATGTGAACCCCACTCCCCCGGTAGTGAAGGCTAGAGTACTGACAACCGCCATTGATGAAAGCTATCGTCACTGTGATATTGATATCGTATTGGATACAGCTGAGTTCTATGGCCTGTCTGCAAAAGATGCCAAAGCCATCGTCAAGGAAGTTGCAGAAGCGACGGCGCAGTGGAAAACCGTAGCGACAAGGAAAGGGGCACCAGAGTCAGAGCTTAGGCTTATGGAAGTTGCGTTCGAGCACGATGACCTGGACAAAGCACTGGCATAGTTGGTTAAGAACACAGGTATAACACTTGTGTTTGCGATGATTTCCTTAGTGATCGTATATGAACCCCAAGTATTCCCTGCCGCTTGTTAGTGCAGTCGTTAATCGGTCGCTGACTTGATATAGGTCTAGCTGATTTCCACTAGGACTAGCTTGATAAATTGGATGGATCCCATTTTCAGCTAAGAGCGTGCGAAGCGCTTTTTTACGACGAGCTGTAAAGTGGGCAATTCTATTCAAGCTAATCAAACTTGCTGCCGATTCGCTGAAGTCGTTGCCGCCGAGCTCGAGATTTAAGGCATTGCAAGCGCGAGCTGCAGTGGGTTTCGACGTTTTCCACCAGTGCGCTAGTGCTTGTTCATTCGCAAGCCGATTATCTGCAATGGCTTTTTGATGAAGGGCGAAATACATGTCTCCCTTTGCTAATCCAAAGGATACATAGTCTGATTTTGTATACGCAGTGACACTCTTATTCTTGATGAGTGTCCAGACATCACTTAGAGACGCACAAAAATACTTAAGATGAGGCCTGAGTTCACTCAGCGTCATAAAGTTGTCTGTCACGATCCCCGTTGCTTCAATAATCTGTAGCGATTCGAATGCTGCCATCACTTCATCTAAATCGAATCGACTTCTCTGTGGAATCCGGGACGTATTCAACGCGGGGATATGTCCGGCACTGGCTAGTACATGGAGGTCAGAAACACGCAGGCCCAGCAGACCAGAAAGATCCTCGGCAGTAATGATTCGTGAGAGACTAGCGTGTTGCCTGTCTGAGCGCCAAGACCGCAAGCTTGCAGCTGGGACGTGATAGTCAATTGCGTTTCTTACAGTTTCGTTTTTGGATGACTTATGTACACGGTCAGTATAGTGAACGGGCCGAAACAATATCTTTGTATATGCAGGCTCTTGCTTAAACGGAGCTTGAATGCGGGTTAAAGGCATAGAGATAAGCTTGGTAGAAAGTTGCGCCAGATCAGCGTTCTGTGACGCTAGCCAGTTTGCATAGCCTGTCCGAAAAGCTGCAGAAAACATCAGTCCGGCTGCTTGGTATTGAAGCCTGGTGACATCCTTAATCTTCATTTGTGACAGCGGTGGATGCGGTGTCACCAAATCCATGGGCCGAGCCATGCAATTGACCGCGGCGATTAGCGTGTCTTGATTTAGCTTACCGGTATCGAGCAAGTTAAGAAGAGACTGTGCTGTTACATCCTCAATAGAAGGCTCCTCTTGGTTGGTGGAATACAGCGCTTTACACTTCGGGCAAGTATCGATCTTTCCGCGATTCAAAGAGATCGGGGTATCACAAGCCGGGCATGCCTCAATCAGTCGCACACCATGCGTTCCACAAACGGTATACAGCGCATTGTCCCAAGTAGCGCGTATAAATGGGCGCTCTTGAATGCAAGCCGGGCAAATCGCCGCATAGCCGCGGTAAAGCTGCTTCCGCTGGCTTTCTGCTAGCTCCAGACTGGTTTTACCATCGAAGGATGCATCCAGTTCGCCTGGCTCCATTCGCAAAAGCGGTTCGATTGCAGCCATGACTTTTCGCGCGCTACCGGTGTAAAAATGCGAATCCTCAATCACAAATTTGTGCTTGCCTGGCTCAACTAAAAATGAAGCGGTTGGAAAGCCATTTTCGGTTGCTACGCGACGTAAATAGCCTCTGAAAGACTCTCCATCGATTGGTCTAGGGCGACTATTTAATGCCGGAGTGGTCATGCAAATACCTCCGTACAGTCTGAATGGTCGATTCAAAGGGATGGACGGGGTGGCCGTTCGCACCGTAGAACTCAGGCTTACTGTCGACGAAGCTGTACGCGATACCGATCTCTTCGATAGTTAGTGGGTGATACGTCGGCTCGTAGAAAAGATTTGCCGCAACGATCAAGATTTTCTTGAGAGTGCGTAAATTTCCCCTGCTTGCCATCCATAATCTTGCTGCATTGTCATCAGATGCTAGCTTGGACGTCTTGAGCGGATATTGCTCTAGCAGTTTTACAAGAAAATCTTGGAAATACTCGAACGTTACGCCTGATCGTTTATCAAGCTGAGCGAGCGTAATTGGGCTGCTGAAGCGGCTCAGCAAATGTTCATCAAGCTCAAACACCTTAAGGCCTTTCGGCACGCCAATCAGACCAATGGAGATATTGGTTACGCGCGACAACTCTTTGATGAATTCGCAGACGCGGTCATTGAAGTCGCGATTATTACGGCGAACCAGCTGCTGGAATTCGTCCAGCAAAATCAGCTTTGTCTCGCATACTTTGAGCTGAGTAAACAAGAGTTCCTTTTTCTCCGCTTGGGTCATGCCGCGCGAAATCTTTTGGCCCAAGAGCTTCAAAAGTTGATCTACCAGTGCTGGTACAGTTGCCCCGCCAGTCATTTCTGCATGAACCACGGGGTAGGTAGTTAATTCCTCAGAATCGATCCTGGGGATGAGAGATTTAACTTTTTTACAAATGGCTGTTTTGCCTGAGCCAGGAACACCAACAATCACAAAGTTCAACGATGAAACCCCCGACATCTGATGCGCGAGATTCATGTACTCTAGCGCTTCGCGATTGTGGTCAGCGTCGATCCAACATTCTTCAAAGCGTTGAATTGAATCTTTTTTAGTTGTTTCAAGTGTCATGCTGTGCGATTACTCCCAATATAAGTTGCGGGTGATGCGGCGTGGAAATGGTGTTGTTTGGCTGCTTTCGATTTCTTCAGCGGATTCGTTTTCGTGATCAAATACAGTTGTCTCAGGAACGCCACGAGTACTGCGTAGTGCCTCCTCCATTTGTGCCTCCTGACGTGCGCTGGCAATGTCCACGGCGACGGAGATCGCCGCATTGCGGTGGCTGGTTTCTGTAGCACTGCGCCTAAGATCTTTTGCGCGCTGTCTTGCATGCGCTTTGATTTCAGCATCTGTCATGCAAGAAAGAATATTGATGTCTTGCATGTCAAAATAAGCCGGATTGATCAGCAATTGACGGCGTGCCAGTTCGGATCTTTCAACCGATGCATCGCGGTTAATTCGGGGAATTGTCATGATTTCATCTGTAATGGGGTTTTTGACTTGAATCGAATCAGGTTTAGTAATGGCCCATTTGATCGAGACTTTACGATTGCCTTGGTCTCGGCCCTCGCCGGATAAATCACGAGCGAGTCGTTGAAGCTCACGATTGTTGTATTTATAGAAGTCGGCCCCAACTTTGATCTGGATACCTTTGCCCAGCATGATGGTCTTGGTTTGTTCCTCGCCGATGAAATTTTTTGCCTCAATCGGGTTGGCTGGCATGGTTGGCGGGAGAAGCATGGCTTCTCGCTCCCAGTGGGCCGTGCGCGTTAAACCTTCGCGATTCGAAGAATTAATCGCCTGATTGAATTTATCGATGATGTATCGATGGAGCAGAATTGAATGCTCAAGCTCGGTGAGAACCGGAGTGACTTTTTCGTGCAGTGATTTGTCTTCTGTGTCGTCATAAGACCCGTCCAATTTGAGGGTAAATTGACGTTTGACTACACCATTGATCACTTCAATAAGCGCTTTGTCTTCGGGGGTGCGTGTTCTAGTGAGCATGGCGCCCACAAACATCATGTCGAGTAATCGATCAACGTTTCCGTTGTTGAAAGCGGTACCGGCATCCATTACGCATTCAAACACTCGCCCCCGGACTGGCCACGGGTTTTGGGTGCCGTAAGTTTCTTGGATACCGGTCTTTCCAAAAAACGCACTCTTGATGCACTCAAGGACAAACTCGGAACTCTCGCTACCGGTGTAGTAGTTCGTGGAGAGGCCCATAAACGCCGTCGTTTCGCCTTCGACGGCGAAAATATGCCGCGGTGAATGTTTCAGCGGAGAAAAATCATAAGAACTCAGGAGCTTGATGGGCTCAACAAAGCCGTCAAATAGCGCACGTGCCATAAATCCAAAGAAAGGCGTTTCACTTTGTACGCAGCGATCAAACTCCTTAACAGCTGCAGCACCGACTTGAGCTTTCAAGCGATCACGCTGGGGAATATTGCGCTGGAACCACCTGCGGAAGGTGTCCTTGGAGATGGGTTTGCCATGAAGGCCGCGTTCGTAATGCGCACGGACATGCCGTTCGTGAGCCTCAGCAAAAGACAGGTGCGTTTTTTTCATCAAATGCGTATAGAACATCTCCATGGACAATTCATATTGTTCTTCATAGATGTTGTTTGATCGCGTCATCGTCATGTTTGGGCATTCTGCTGTCATTTTCACTGTTAATAGGGACGTGGCTGGGAGTGAGTAAACGCTTCTCAGCCACGCTCTAAGTTAAGCAACAAGCTGACGTTGCTTGATCGTTTTACAACGAAGGTCGATAAGGGCTGCTGGGTTGTGCCGTGCTGCACGAAGTCTTGCAGCCCATCGGCGGACAGTGGATGGGCGAGCATAATTGGCATGCCCGTGACGCTCTCCGATACTTCGGCAAACGGCCTCTTGATCGGCCGCAGAAACGACGTTCATTGAGAAAAAGCGCGCATACGGCAAGCGATACGCGACGATATTGCGTTCGTAATCCGTGGCCATATCCAATGTAAGCTGGGCGTTACTCCGCCATACCTCTGTATCGAATCCGTATGTATGGGGAATTAGCCGTCCGTCTTCGTAAGCTGCCTCGAGCACTTCTCGCGACTCGATGCAGGATTGGCCCGAATCAAGCTGCTCAAAAACCACGCGTTTGAAGTCCGAAAAGACGATCCGGTAAAGAGTGCCGTTATACTCAAATTCCGTGTCTACTTTGAAAGTCATCATCATTTGATCCTCGTGATCTCGGAGGAGAAGGTGATATCCCGCTCCATATCCGTTTGTAGGTGGCCGTGGGCCAAACCGAACCACACGGCATGGGTTGTGTAGGTTTTCTCTGCCAATTGCATGGCTAGTTGGTGCATCGAGGCGGACTCGCCGACGGCAAGCATCTCGAGTAGTGCATTCACCTCCTCCTGAAGGGGCTCTAAGCCAGTCTTGTAGATGTAAAATCGGCGTAAATTCCGTAAATGAGCGCGAGATGGCATTTGGTCGCGAGTGACTAGGATCAAGCGCCTGCCGTTCGCCGCGAAAAACCGCTGCAGTAGCGTGAATTTGGTCGTGAATTTTGTGTCTTCGAGCGCTTCGTCCGCTTTGATCTCAATGAAGAACCCCTCTCCACGCTTATTCACACCGAAATAATCGGCGGTGTAGCGGCGTCGACCGTTCCAGCCTGTTACCGAGTCCACCCTTGAGTTAAGAAAACGGAACTGTTTGCTGAAATCGCTCCACAACGCGAAGTTGGCTTCCAGGTGACCCTCGCAGCGGTGCCGAGGCATACCAGGCATAGCAATAGAGGTGTGCCGATAGATCCGGACGATCGGTGAGCTCTTGCCCGGGCGTTTTGCCAGGGAGGGCTCAAGCTCTGTTTCGGTCTCAGGCGTTCTTGGGCGCATTTCCGGTTTCCACATTGGGCTGATCAAAAAACGTACTATTGAAAAAATCACAATTAACTTTAAAAAACAAACCTAAGCATATGATTTTCATATATTTAATAGCCGGTATAATAAATCTCGTACGCTGTTATTTAGTGATAACGGATTGCAGCCCTAAATCCGGACAGATTTTTTTAAATTATTTTTTTGGAGGCGGCTGTGGTAATTTGAAGGGCTTATTTAGGCGCCAAAAAAGTCAATAAAAACAAAGGGAAAGAGGAGCGTGAAAAAAGAGAAGGAAGAGCTGGTTGGCAGAATTTCTATTGTCGTCGCTGAGCGCGCATCCGATGAGGGGTTTCGAAAAAAGGCACTGTCTGTGGTTCGAGCCAAGATGGGTGCTACGGTCAAGCGTGAAGCAGAAATGCCAAATATTACCGAAGATGCCTTGGGCGCAACCGCGATTAAGATTCTGGAAAAGCTGCCCGAACGCCCTCTCTTTAAGTTGAAGCGCATGGCTGGAACTGCAGGGAAGCCTTCAGCGGAAGTGATTGATCGTTACTTAATGCGCAGTGTGGTCAATTACTGCAATGACAGGCTTAGACGCTGGACTCTGGGTGATGAAGAGGGCCGGATAGGCAGCAGGGCACGAGGGCGGCTTCCCGTCACAATCGAGAGGGAGCTTGGCCAGGAAATCGAAAATTGGGATGCGGTTGGGTCAACGCCATTCGAAATGGACAAGCTGGAGCTGGTTTCATTGATGGCACGTTTAGAAGCATTCGGCATTAGTGATGAAGACAAGGCTTATATTGATGCGCTTTATCATGGATATAGCTATGAAGACCTAGCGAAAAAGCATGGTGGAACCGAGGGTAAATACAGAAAACGTCTGAAGCGGGTTTTTGATAAGCTTCAGTAAGCGGCTTTTGCAACAGGCGATTTATCTATCACATGTGTGCTCTCGCGATTTTTTCATTCTCCCACGAAACAAAGTATGCGTTTCTAGGCAGTTCTTCATAGTTCATCGAGCCTTGAGATCCTGCCAATGCCCCCATAGACTGTATAGAAAATGCCATTTGCCATTTACTGCCAAGTTTGACGAAGGTCATGTCATTTGAATCTTGATGAATTGCTCGCGTTTTAGATGAGTGGGGCCAGACCCACCAGACATATGGCATTGTGGTTTTTCCGGACTTAATTTTAAAAAGCATTTCGTACAGCAACTCACGGACAGTTAGTTCTTCATTTTCCGAAACGATGCTCTTAGCCAATTCAAAATTGTGAGGATTCAGCCAGCTCTCAAAAACGGTGACGTTTGTCAGCATTTTCGTAGGTAGCGCAGGGGTCGCGACGCCATTTATCCACGGTGCCGCTAATTTGAAGTTCGTACCTTTTCGAAGTACGGAATCATTTTCAGGCAAATTGTCTCTAGCAAACTTCCGCCAGATTTTCTCAACATTGTTATCCATAACAATTGTTCCTTCTATAAAATTAGTTAACTATATGCATTGATAGAGACTGCTAAAATATGAGCATCCCCCCGATATTTTTGTTGATCCGTTTCTCTTGATCATAAACCTACCATTTTTAAAAAACAAAAAGTTAGGGCGGGCTGGTTGCGAAAGTTAGCCCCCCAATTAAGTGGACTACCAAAAACGTTTTTTATCCTTTTGATAGCACTGATACGCAAGTACCCAAAACGAGAGCAAGGCAAACAGGGCCACTTTGTCATATCTTTTAGCGAACTTTTGAACAAAGGTTTCCTCTAGCCATTTCATAGGGCCATGCAGCTCGAAGTTGGATAGCGCGTAATTCCCCCATAGATGGATACCGATAAAAAACACAACTCCGAGGGCAATCGCCCATTGTGTCCGCCTTGAACGTGCCAATATATACAAGAACTCATCGAACGACTGCCTCATGGGAACCCTCAAGCCGTTTTTAACTTTGAAGTAGCAAGTCGGAGAGCGGTCTGTGCGCCAGCCTGGAGCTGGTGATCAGGTCAGCTAAATGCGCTTCCATAACACGTCTTCCGACATTCTCGATCCACTCCAATCATCAACGAATATTGACGATGTGTACGGCTGAGGCCACTACCTCACCCGCTTTTACAATTTCACAAATCATCTCGTGACGCCCTCGGTAGGCGGTGCGTCGCCAGATAGTGAGGTTGTCTGAGGTTGCGAGATGGCCCATGTCATTTGCGGCTTCGGCCTCGTCCCCTGAATTGACGACTCTCCATTTAACCGTAAAGGGTGCTGGCACATTTGTTTTCGCTTCAAATTTCAGGTGCTTCATTTTGGGTACGATTCGACCGCTTTGTATGTTGCGAGCTGTCAGAAATCCGCCATCCTTTTTCGATATTCCCATTGTGAGTTTCACATTGTAGCTTTGGTCATTTGCTGCGTTCTTAGAAATCGACTCCGTAGAGATCTCCCAGAACTGATGCTGGAACATATAGTTCCAGGCCTTCTTGGCTTTCTCCTCAGTGCATTCATCCTCCATTAGAACATCGAGTTCTTTGGTCACTGAGTTAAGATGTTTCTTGAGGCTATTTACCTGTGTAATGAATTTCTGCTTGTCGGTCAGCTTTTGTGTGGCGTCGACTGGATTGTATACGTCGCAACTTGATTCAAGCCGAGTGTTGATTGCGCAAAGGGTGTTGAGCAAGGCAATATCGTCCCGATCCTTGTCTGGCTTGTAACATTCGGCGACAAGTGCGCTAATGATAAACCCGCCGGGGAGATTCCAACCTTCCCGCGCTTTTGTGAAAGCTTTAATCCATCGAACGATCCGCCGCATCTGTTGTGGGCCAACGCTGGGTTTTCCGAAAAAAGTTTCAGAAGGACTTTGCTCAGTAACTTCTTCCGTGAACCAGCTTGTGATCGCTTTGGGATCTCGCTCTGTCCAGCTCGCACCGGCGTGCTCAATAATGTCTCCGAGCCACCCTTCACTGCGACGATAGACCGCTATATCAACGTGATACCCCTCCGCGTACCAAATTGTGACAGCATTGGTTCTGGCTTCGGGGTCTTTCACGAATCCGGATGACTTTAAATTAATCGCTTCAGCAACCCTTTTTCGCGCTTCCAGAGGGGAAGCGGGTAGGTCGTCTTTTTCGAAAATCACCGCGATATCAATGTCGTAGTCATTGTTTGATGACTTATTGGCCGTATGCATGGCAATACTACCCTGCAGGAGGTTCTTGACGTAAACCGGGTGACCGAGTTCTTTGAGTCCATCGCTGAGCCGGGTTAAGTTGGTGTCGCGGAGAGACCTGAGCCGATTCATTTCCTCTTTGAGTCGAACATGGTCTTCATAAAATGCATTCAGCTCGTTATGCATGTTGTACTGGGGCATGAGAGCCTCCTGCAGCGTGATGGGCATTGAACCGGGCGGACGGATGATCTGGGTTGTTAAATGACAGTGACCAGGCGTATTTGGGAATGCTTTGCGAGGAGTAGTTGTAAACGATGATTTCCGGGTCAATTCGTTCGCTGATGCAACGACCTAGAGCAAAGCTAAGTGACACGGGCCCAGCATAGAAGACGTGGATTCGCCGGCGGTTGGGGAATTTGTTCTTTATAACTTCCAGGGTTTTACGGAATTCAGTGCAGACTTGGGCAATTTGATCATGACTTGTGATCAATTGGCGCGTTGGTTGGCGTGCGTTAATTTCCGCAGTTGCCAGAATACTGGATAAACCAAGCTCGGCGATTTCTGTTGGGTGAATGGGGTAGCTGATACCGATGGCGACGACGACGTCGCCCGAGGCGTCGGAGGACTCCACGCAATCAATCTTTGTGAAGAGGTCAATCGCGCGAGTGATGCCTGATAGCTGATCCCAGCGGCCGGAGTCATTATTGAGATCGTACAGATCTACTCGATATTTGCTATCTGATAGAAGGTAACCAAGGTAAAAAGCGAGCGGTACATGGGGTAAACCATAATAGGCGATGGGCGAGTCTGCCCCGGAACTCAGAAAGCCACTGAGTTGATGGGGGACGCGATCTAGTCGACGTATAGCCGTCTCGTGGTCGTCGAGCACTCCCTTGGTATAAGAGTCACTGTGGTCTACATCGATTTCCCGGTAGGCCGCGAGGCGTTGTAGAACTGGGAGGTCTTTTTGAACGGCCTCCTGCGGGAATGACCCCAGCGAATTATGCCTGATCCCAATCACTTCGCGATTCTGTTGGCGCGGGGCCCAAAAATGGTTGACGAGTATCAGCAGGGTGCCAAACGAAACAATAGAAGTGCCTGTGACGGGCATTGGTTCTGAAGCGGAGAGTTGGCCAAATGAAGTTTTGGCCAAGAACAGGTTAATGAGGTCGATGACGATGGGTGGGGAAATTAGATAAAGCCCAGCAATGGCTAGGCAGTAACCAACCTTCCCGGTTATTGACCGAAAGGTAAGCCGTAGAGCTATCTCGATATAATCATCAACACTTTTCAAGGACGCCATCTCAAACAAAGATACTTAAGATCCACTATACTAATCAAAATGATGATGTCAACAAATTAAATTGACGCCGAAGGTGGTGTTGTCTACGATCGGTCTCCATTGTGGTCATAAGTAGAAACTGCCGTGGATGACATAGCCCAAATACAGCGAGAGCGCTTAGCCTACATCGACTTCAGGTTGTATTTTTTGGGATCGGTGGGGCGCAACGACCTGGTAAAACGATTTGGCATCAAGGAAGCGGCTGCAACCCGTGATCTGGCGCAGTATCGCGACCTGGCGCCGCAAAATATCGAATACGACACAAAGGCGAAGCTATACAAAGTATCGGACGAGTTCTGCCCGTTGTTCCGATATAAGCAAGAGCGGGTACTGTCAGCGCTGTCAAAAGGGATTGGTGACGACTCAGTACTGGATCAGAAGGGTTTGATTCCCTGCGAAACGCCATCCCAGCTCAGTAACCCTGACCTCGACGTGCTTTCTGTGCTGACCCGGGCGATATATAACCGATTGCCTGTTGAAATTGAGTATCGGTCGCTGTCCAGTGGCTTTTCTAAGCGTGAGGTCGTCCCATTTTATCTGGTGGATAATGGCCTCCGCTGGCATATTCGCGCCTATGACCGCCGGCGAAATCGCTTCACTGACTTTGTCATAACCCGGATAACTCAGCCCAAACTGCTTGCAGACAGTCGAATTGAAGAACACGAGGAGTCCAAGGAAGATATCCAGTGGAACCGTATTGTGGAGCTGGAGCTCGTCGCGCATCCTCGGCTAGACCATAAGGAAACTATTGAGGCTGATTACGGCATGATTGATGGTGTTCTGCCCCTAAAACTTCGGGCAGCAGTGGCGGGCTACCTGCTTCGGCGATGGAATGTGGATTGTTCTGCCAAAGGTATTCTAGATGGCGCCGAATACCATCTTTGGCTGAGAAATCGCCAAGCGCTGTATGGCGTCGATAATCTGATGCTTGCTCCGGGATTTGAAGCTGACCCCCTATAGCAATCCGAGCTTCTTAAGTACTCTAATCGCTCAACTTAGCAATGGAATTGCATGAAATGATCTATTTATACCTATTTTCACGATGCTTTGTGAAATTTTTAGAGCCCCTGGGTTACCCGGAAATCGCGAGCCGCGCGGGTGCATTCCGTATACAAATACTAGCTAAGAAGTGATAGGAATATTCGAATGACAAGTAACCAACAACGTGCTGCCCTGCAACGCCAGATCTGGGCCATTGCCAACGATGTACGCGGCGCGGTCGACGGCTGGGATTTCAAACAGTACGTACTCGGCACCCTCTTCTACCGTTTTATTAGTGAAAATTTCTGTGCCTACATTGAAGGGGGCGATGACAGCGTAAATTATGCTGAATTACCCGACAGTGTGATTACTCCAGAGATCAAAGACGACGCTATCAAAACCAAAGGCTATTTCATTGCGCCTAGCCAGTTGTTTACTAATGTTGCGAAAAACGCGCACAGCAATGAAAGCCTGAATACCGACCTGGCCTCGATCTTTTCTGCTATTGAGGCTTCGGCCAATGGTTACCCCTCTGAGGGCGATATCAAAGGTCTGTTTGCCGATTTCGACACAACGAGTAACCGCTTGGGCAATACCGTGAAGGCCAAGAACGAGCGCTTGGCAGCAGTGCTTAAAGGTGTAGCCGAGCTTAATTTTGGCGACAGCCACGATGGCGCCTTTGAGAGTAACCAGATTGACCTATTTGGTGATGCCTACGAATTCCTGATATCCAACTACGCTGCCAACGCGGGAAAATCCGGCGGTGAGTTCTTTACCCCGCAGCACGTCTCAAAGCTAATTGCGTTGCTGGCGATTCATGGCCAGGCCAGCATTAACAAGCTATACGACCCGGCATGCGGCTCAGGCTCACTGTTGATGCAGGCCAGAAAACACATCGACATCCACCGCATTGAAGAAGGTTATTTCGGCCAGGAAATCAACCACACCACCTACAACCTGGCGCGCATGAACATGTTTTTGCACAATATCAACTACGATAAGTTCGATATTAAGCTGGGCAATACACTGATCGACCCACAATTTGGCGACCAGAAACCATTTGACGCGATTGTTTCCAATCCGCCCTATTCGGTGAAATGGATCGGCAGCGACGACCCAACGTTGATCAACGACGAGCGCTTTGCTCCAGCCGGTGTATTGGCGCCCAAATCCAAAGCCGACTTTGCCTTTGTACTGCATGCGCTCAGTTATCTGTCCAGCAAAGGCCGTGCGGCGATTGTTTGCTTCCCCGGTATCTTTTATCGCGGTGGTGCCGAGCAGAAAATCAGAAAGTATCTGGTGGATAACAACTACGTCGAAACGGTGATCTCACTGGCGCCCAACCTGTTCTTTGGCACCACCATCGCGGTCAACATTTTGGTGTTGGCGAAAAACAAAACCAGCACCGATACACAGTTTATTGATGCCAGTGGCCTGTTTAAAAAAGAAACCAATAACAACATCCTCACCGATGCCCATATCCAGCAGATCATGGAGGTGTTTGATAGCAAGGAGAATGTCGATCATCTCGCCAGATCAGTTCCCTTTGATGAGGTTGCTGGCAACGATTACAACCTGTCGGTGAGCAGTTATGTCGAAGCTGAAGACACCCGCGAAGTGGTGGACATCACCAAGCTGAATGCCGACCTGAAAACCACTGTCGCCAAAATCACCCAGCTGCGCCAAGACATTGATGCGATTGTGGCGGAGATTGAACGCGAGGAGCAGGGCGCATGAGCGATTTAAATTATTTGGAAAAACTGCTAGATGGGGTCGAGGCGGAGTGGAGACCACTTTCCGATGTGGCCGAATATGTCCGAGGTCTGACTTATAGTAAAGCCAATGAGAGTAGCGATGGATCAGGCTACAAGGTTCTGAGAGCAAATAACATTACGCTTTCCGGCAGCACCATTAATTTCGATGATGTAAAAATTGTGACGCATGAAACCAAAGTAAAGGCTTCTCAAAAACTGTATAAGAACGATATTTTGATAAGTGCCGCAAGCGGCAGTCGAGAGCATGTCGGAAAAGTCGCCTTTATCAATTCAGACATCGACTTCTATTTTGGCGGATTCATGGGGGTTGTTAGGTGCCTTCCTGGTATCAGCCCGCGATTTTTGTTCCATGTGCTCACAAGCGGAATTTTCCAAAAATACCTCGATGAAATGCTTAATAGCTCGACCATAAATAATTTAAGCTCATCGGTAATGAATGATTTCCAAATCCCCATACCCTGCCCAGATAACCCCAAAAAATCGCTGGAAATCCAGGCCGAAATCGTCCGTATTCTGGACGCATTTACCGCCATGACCGCCGAGCTGACCGCCGAGCTTAACCTGCGCAAAAAACAATACAACCACTACCGCGACCAGTTGTTGAGTTTTGAAGAAGGGGAAGTGGAGTGGAAGACGTTGGGGGAGCTGGCCGAGAACCTCGATTCAAAAAGAAAGCCAATCACGAGCGGCTTGAGGGAAGCAGGAAGTATTCCGTATTACGGTGCGTCTGGCATTGTCGATTACGTTAAAGACTATATCTTCGATGGCGATTTTTTGCTCGTTTCTGAAGATGGTGCAAACCTATTGGCGCGAAATACACCAATAGCATTTAGTATCAGCGGCAAAACCTGGGTTAACAATCATGCCCATGTGCTTAAATTCGAGACCTATGCAGAGAGAAGATACGTTGAGTATTACCTGAATAGTATTGATTTGACGCCTTATATTTCTGGTGCTGCGCAACCGAAGCTGAACAAGAAAAACTTGGAAAGCATCCGTATACCAAACCCTTCGCCAACAGAAAAAGATCGAATCGTTTCAATCCTCGACAAATTCGATGCGCTAACCAGTTCCATTACAGAAGGTTTGCCCCGCGAAATCGAGCTGCGCCAACAGCAATATGAGTATTACCGCGATTTACTGTTGAGTTTCCCAAAGCCTGATGCCGAGGTGGCAGCCTAATATGAGCAAGACGCTGACGGAGATTGCGGAGCAGTTAAATGTGCCAAGAACGGTGAGGAAAAAGAAGAGCGCTGAAGTCGAAATGGTCACGCAAGTTCCTAAAGTACAGCTGATTTATGCTTTCAACGGAACGGGAAAAACCCGTCTTTCTCGTGAGTTCAAGCAGCTGATTGCACCCAAAGATAATGGCGAGGATGACGAAGCCATTTCGCCACGGGAGAAAATCCTCTACTACAACGCCTTCACCGAAGATCTCTTTTATTGGGATAACGATTTAGAATCCGATGCGGCCCCTAAGCTGAAAATTCAGCCGAATACCTATACCGACTGGTTGCTAACGCTGCTGAAAGACTTGGGACAAGATGCGAATATTGTTAAGTACTTCCAACACTTCGCCAATGACAAGTTAACCCCCCATTTCAGTGAAGACTATGCCGAGGTCACCTTTACGCTGGAGCGAGGTGATGACAAAGGCACCGAGCCTCTGAAAATATCCAAAGGCGAAGAAAGTAACTTTATCTGGAGTGTTTTCTACACGTTACTGGATCAAGTGATCACAGTCCTTAATGTGGCGGAGCCAGAGAACCGTGAAACAAACCAGTTTGATCAGCTGGACTATGTATTCATTGATGACCCAGTGAGCTCATTGGATGAAAATCACCTGATCGAACTGGCCGTCAACTTGGCTGGGCTCATTAAGTCCAGCAAGTCTAATTTGAAGTTCATTATCACTACCCACAGCCCGCTCTTTTATAACGTGCTCTACAACGAGCTAAACAGCAAAGCGTGTTATTTATTAGAACGGTTTGAAGATGGCTCCTTTGCACTGCTGGATAAACACGGCGATTCCAATAAGAGCTTCTCTTATCATCTGTATTTGAAGCAGACACTGGAAAAAGCCATCGCCGACAACACGGTGCAAAAGTACCATTTCACGCTGTTGCGGAACCTGTATGAAAAGACAGCGAGCTTTCTGGGCTATCCAAAATGGTCAGAACTCTTGCCCGATGACAAGCAGGCGTATTTAAACCGCATTATTCAATTTACCAGTCATTCAACATTGTCGAATGAAGTCGTCGCCGAACCCAGTGGGCCTGAAAAGAACACAGTAGGCTTGCTACTGAACCACTTGGTCAGAAATTACGGCTTTTGGCAGCAGGAAGAACAAAATGGTTGATTACACCAAGCCCATCGCCGAGTCGAACCGTTTCATCGTACTCGATAAATACACTCAGGAATGGAAGGTGGCCGAAAGCTACCAGAGCGAAGGTGACCTGGAGCGCGAGCTAATTCAGGATTTGGTCAATCAAGGATATGAATACTTGCCTGCGCTGAATAATCCGGAAGCCATGCTGGCCAATGTGCGGGTGCAACTGCAATCCCTTAACGGCGTTGAATTTTTAGAGGGTGAGTGGAAGCGCTTTGTCGAAACTTATCTGGATAAGCCCAGCGATACCATTATCGATAAAACTCGAAAGATTCACGATGACTATATCCACGACTTTGTGTTTGACGATGGTCGCATCAAAAACATTTATCTGGTGGATAAAAAGAACATCGCCCGCAACAAGGTGCAGGTGATCAAGCAGTTTGAGCAAGCCGGCAGCCATGCCAATCGCTACGATGTCACCATTCTGGTGAATGGTTTGCCGTTGGTACAAATCGAGCTGAAGAAGCGCGGTGTGGCCATTCGTGAAGCCTTTAACCAAGTACACCGATACAGCAAAGAGAGCTTTAACAGTGAACATTCACTGTATAAGTACTTGCAGTTGTTTGTGATCTCTAACGGAACCGATAGCCGCTACTTCGCCAACACCACCCAGCGCAACAAAAACAGCTTCGACTTCACCATGAACTGGGCGAAGGCCGATAACAGCCTGATTAAAGACCTGAAAGACTTTACCGCCACCTTCTTCCAGAAGAACACCTTGCTGAATGTGCTGCTGCATTACTCGGTATTTGATGTGAGCGATACGCTGCTCGTGATGCGCCCCTATCAGATAGCGGCCACCGAACGCATTTTGTGGAAGATAAAAAGCTCGTTTGAGGCGAAGAACTGGAGCAACCCCGAAAGCGGCGGCTTTATCTGGCATACCACAGGCAGCGGTAAAACTCTGACCAGCTTTAAAGCAGCTCGCCTGGCCACCGAGCTGGAGTTTGTCGATAAGGTGTTTTTTGTGGTCGACCGTAAAGACCTCGACTACCAGACCATGAAGGAATACCAGCGCTTCTCACCCGACAGCGTGAATGGTTCAGATAGCACCGCTGGCCTCAAGCGTAATATCGAAAAAGACGACAACAAGATTATCGTCACCACCATTCAAAAGCTCAACAACCTGATGAAGAGCGAAGGTGATCTGGCTATATACCACAAGCAGGTGGTGTTTATCTTTGATGAGTGCCATCGCAGCCAGTTTGGTGAGGCGCAAAAGAACCTGAATAAGAAGTTCAAACGTTTCTACCAGTTTGGCTTTACCGGCACGCCTATCTTCCCGCAAAACGCCTTGGGTGCAGAAACCACCGCCAGCGTGTTTGGCCGTGAGCTGCATTCCTATGTGATTACCGATGCCATCCGTGATGAGAAGGTGCTCAAATTTAAGGTGGATTACAACGACGTTCGCCCGCAGTTTAAGGCTATTGAAACGGAACAGGATGAGAAAAAACTAACCGCGGCGGAAAACAAAGAGGCACTACAGCACCCCGACCGCATCCGGGAAATATCCCAATATATTCTGAATAACTTTCGTCAGAAGACCCATCGCTTGCAGGCAAACGCCAAGGGATTTAACGCCATGTTTGCGGTCAGCAGCGTGGATGCGGCCAAGCTTTACTACGAATCGCTCAACACGTTGCAAGCGAGCAGCGACAAACCTCTGAAAATTGCCACCATCTTCTCCTTTGCTGCCAATGAAGAGCAGGACGCCATTGGGGATATTGCCGATGAGAGTTTTGAAGTGTCGGCGATGAACAGTAGCGCCAAAGAGTTTTTAAGCGCTGCCATTGGTGACTATAATGCTTTCTTTAAAACCAATTTTAGTGTGGACAGCAACGGCTTCCAGAATTACTACCGCGACCTGGCCAAGCGGGTTAAAAGTAAAGAGATCGACCTGCTGATTGTGGTGGGCATGTTCCTTACTGGCTTCGATGCGCCAACACTGAATACCCTGTTTGTCGATAAAAACCTGCGCTACCACGGTTTAATGCAAGCCTACTCGCGCACCAATCGTATTTATGACGCCACCAAAACCTTTGGCAACATCGTCACCTTCCGTGATTTGGAAATGGCCACGGTAGATGCCATTACCTTGTTTGGCGATAAAAACACCAAAAACGTGGTGCTGGAAAAAAGTTATAAAGAATACATGGAAGGCTTTACCGATGTCGTCACAGGTCAGGCGCGACGCGGGTTTATGGAGGTGGTCAGTGAACTAGAGCAAAAATTTCCAGACCCAAGCGCCATTGAAAAGGAATCCGACAAGAAAGAATTCGCCAAGCTGTTTGGCGAATACCTGCGGGTTGAAAACATCCTGCAAAACTACGACGAGTTTGCCAGTTTGAAGGCGCTACAAAACGTGGATATGAACGACCCGGAAGTCGTTGAAGCCTTTAAAGCCGAGCACTATCTGGATGATGAAAAGCTCGCTGAGCTGCAAACCATCCGCTTACCTGACGAGCGTAAGGTTCAGGATTATCGTTCGACCTACAACGACATTCGCGACTGGCAGCGCCGCCAGAAGTCAGCCGACGAAAAAGAGAAATCCAGCATCGACTGGGATGATGTGGTGTTCGAGGTGGATCTGCTCAAATCGCAGGAGATTAACCTAGATTACATTCTGGAGCTGATCTTCGAGCACAATAAAAAGAACAAGAGTAAGGCCGACCTGGTGGACGAAGTGCGCCGAGTCATTCGCGCTAGCATAGGCAACCGTGCCAAAGAAAGCCTGGTGGTGGATTTTATCAACCAAACCGATCTGGATCAGATAGGTGACAAAGCCAGCGTTATTGAAGCCTTTTTCGCCTTCGCTCAAGTGGAGCAGCAACGCGAAGTTGAAGAGCTGATCAATGCAGAAAGCCTGAATGCGGAGGAAGCCCGGCGCTACATCACGACATCCCTCAAGCGGGAGTATGCCAGCGATGCTGGAACAGAGCTAAATGCCATCTTGCCCAAAATGAGCCCGCTAAACCCCCAGTACCTAGCGAGGAAGCAGGGTGTTTTCCAAAAGATCGCTGCATTTGTAGAGAAGTTTAAAGGGGTCGGCGGAAAAGTTTAACGCTTTCTCCATTGTGCTATGAGCCGCTCTTAATAAGAATTATTCCTATGCGCAACTGCGCATAAATCCGCCATTCTCAAAAGCAACGCGTTTCGACAGGTGCCTCCCGTTGCTGAGTGTGGTGAGTTGCGATGGGAGTAGTTAACTATTGATTTAATTGTTTAAAAAGCGCAATTTTAGCGGCTAAACAATCGAATAAGTTGATGTGTTATGCGCGGACCTCGGACGAATCTCGACCAATGGCACTGTTTTATGGCGGTGGTGGATGAAGGGAGCTACTCCAAAGCGGCGGAAAAATTACACAAGAGTCAGTCGGCCGTTACGTATGCGATTCAAAAGCTTGAAGAGCAACTGGCGGTCGCCCTGTTTGAAATAAAGGGTCGTAAAGCCGAGTTGACCGACGCCGGACAGCTTTTTTACCGCCGCGGCCGCGCCCTGCTCGATGAGGCATTGCGAGTGGAGGCATCTGCAGTAACCCTCGCCCAGGGTTGGGAGCCACAGCTGCGGATTGTCAGCGACGCGTTGTTTCCGCAATCCGCCATGTTGGATTGCCTTGAGCGGCTGGCTGTCGAATGCCCGGAAACGCGCCTGGAGTGCGTGGAAACGGTGCTCAGTGGCGCCGAGGAAGCATTGCTCGAGCAGCGATGTGACCTGGCGATCACGGGCATTGTTCCGCCGGGCTTTTTGGGCGACCCGCTGTTGAGAGTCCGGTTCATTGCCGTCGCTCACCGCGACCATGCCCTGCACCAGCTTGACCGGGCGCTGAGCTACCAAGATCTGCGTGCCCATCGCCAGATTGTGGTGCGCGACTCCGGGGCGCGACGCCGCAGGGACTCCGGGTGGCTCGAGGCTGCGCAGCGCTTGACGGTGAGTCGAATCGATTTTTCAGTGCAAGCCGTTTGCCGGGGGGTAGGCTTTGCTTGGCTGCCTGAAGTTGTGATTCAAGAACCACTCAACAGTGGATTACTCAAGCCGCTGCCGCTAAACGAGGGCCGCGAGCGCTTCGCCGAACTCTTCATTGTATTGCCAGAGCGGGAGTTGGCAGGCCCCGCAGCGCGGCGGGCCGAGGCGTTGATAAAAAACACCGCGGCCGCTTTGACCTGCGATCGCCAACGCTGATGCGCAATTAGTTCGCTGCGATGATCTGGGTGTTGTGGCGTTGAGCTAGTGCATTGAAGGCGCTGGCGTAATCCTCAAGGCGATCAACGGCATAGTTATAGACAAACGGGTCGGAGCCTGTGCAAGACTCGAGACGCGTACTGGCGCTGGTCAAATACGTATCAACGCTATCGCGCAATTCTGCCAAGCGCTCCAGATTGTTGGTATCGCTAGCGGGCAGCGCTGGCGCGCCCATTATCGCGGCCAAGGCGCAGGCCGCTTGGCTTCCCGCTGAAAAAGTCGCTAGGCTGATAAAGAGAGCAACGAGAGGGAAAACTTTCATTTCAAAAACCTCAAAATACGGGCATGTCGGTTGGAAGGCATGCTACCAAACGAAACAAATTTTGTAACAGTGGTTACGACCGGTTTTTCTGTTTGGATGAGGTTTTGTTGATTTATCACAAAAAGTTAATGAACTTCAGTAAATGTGCTTGCATCTTTATCGGAATGAAGTGTTACTGCTGGGTGTGCTGTGCTTCCAGCGTTTTTCTGAGAATAACCAGAAGAAACACGCGGCCAGCGTCAGGCCGCGTGTGGCATTGAAGGCAGCAAAGGCCAGCCAGAGGCCGTGGTTGCCCCAGGCCGTGCATGCCCACCACAGTGGCAGGTACACAACAAATACGCTGAACAGCATGCAGTACTGCATGGCGCCGGTGCGCAGCGCCCCGATAAAAATGCCGTCGTAACAATAACTGGCCACGCTTAGCAGTGGCAGCGCGATCAGCCAGGGGTAGTAGTGGTTGGCGGTGGCCTGAACATCAGCGATGCTGGTCATCAGTGACAGGATGAGTGGTTTGCCGGTGGCGAGGATCAGGCTCGCCGCCAAGGCGGAATACAATGACCAGCGGCCACAGGTTTTACAAACTTCCAGAAAGACGCCCCTGTCGGCCTGTTTGTAAGCGCGGCCGGCTAGCGCTTCTGCCGCATGGGCAAAGCCGTCCATACCGTAGGCGGCGGCCAGTGCGAGCTGCATTAAAATTGTGTTGGCCGCCAAAATCACTTCGCCGTGTTTGGCTCCCTGGGCGGTAAAGAAGCTGAAACTGAATAATAGTGCGGCGGTGCGAACAAGAATTTGTGCATTGGCGCTAAGCAGGCGCCGCATCGGTATGCCTCTTTGCAGGCTATTGAGCCGGCCCCGGCGTATGGCGCTACCAAGGGGTTGTCGAACGGCATAGAGGCCGAGGGTGAAGCCAGCGTATTCACTGGTTGCGCTGGCGATTGCGGCGCCCTCACTGGCCATGTTCAGGCCGACAATTAGCAGCAAATCCAAAAATATGTTCAGGGTGTTGGTAAACAGTGCGATTGCCAGTGGCCAGCGTGCTTGCTGTTGCCCGAGTAACCAGCCGGTGATCGCGTAACTGGCAAGCACGGCCGGCGCGCTAACTAGGCGGATCTGTAAATAGCTGTCGGCCAATGGCCGCAAATGGCCCTCTGCATTCATTAAGGTCAGGCCGGGCGACCGCAATGCTGGCGATATCAGCCAAACTGCGCTGCCGAGTGCGAGGCCGAGTAGCAGGGCTTTGATCAGCAGGCTGTCGCTATGTTCAAGGCTCTGAGCGCTGGCTCCGGTGGTGCCCATGCGCAGGAAGCCGAAGGTCCAGTAGCACAGAGACAGAATGCTCGCACCAATCGCCACGGCGCTGAGGTGGCTGCTGTCTGCAAGGTGGCCAAGTACGGCGGTGTCGACCAGGCCGAGCAGTGGCACGGAAAGGTTGGCGAGGATCATTGGCCAGGCTAGGGACCAAATTTTTGCATTCAAGGGAGTGGCTGTGGGGGTGTTGGGCATGTTTCTGGCATCTCGGCGTTGCCGCAAGTGTAATCGGCTGACGCGGATGTGCACAGCTGCGGTGCGCCTCGCCGTATATTTTTTAAACGGCGCGGCTTTTCTCATTGCCTATATCTAGTGGTATGCGCTGAGTAATAATGCTCTAACTGGTATATTTTCACTGACTACGCGCAAATTTGGCGGTGTGGCGGGCAGGTGCTCTGATGTTTCGTAGTAGCCTTGCTGGTTTCTTCAGGTTTATAATTGCGGCGTTTTGTCGCACCCAAAGCTAATTCGGTGTGGGCAAGCGCGCAATTTCGGGGGGAGTGACGTTGCTTGGCGGTGGGCCAGGGCAGCGTTTTTTGCGTCCGTATAGCTATTCTGACCGTGAGTTCGCAACTGCGTTCCATATATAAGAAAGCGTCTAGCGTGTCTGCCTGTCGTCGATCGGCGAAGGGATTCTTATAACTTATACGGAGACACGGGAGATGTATCAACAAGCGAAACGGCTGTATAAGCTGGCGCTTTGTCCTGTGCTGATGCTGCTGAGCCTGCTTAGTACTGGCGCATGGGCGACGGAGGGTAACCCCCAGCGTTGGCAAACAAATATGACGCCAGGCGTTACCGAGGTCGGTGCCAAAATCTACGACCTGCACATGTTTGTATTTTGGGTGTGTGTGGTAGTCGGTATCATCGTTTTTGGCGTGATGTTCTACTCGGTCTTTGCTTATCGCAAAGAGCGTCATGAAGAGCCAGCCACTTTCCACGAAAACACTAAGCTGGAAATCGCATGGACGGTCGTGCCATTCCTGCTGTTGATCGTTATGGCTGTGCCTGCGACCAGCACCCTGATCGAAATTTATGACACCGATGACGCAGAGCTCGACGTTCTGATCACCGGCTATCAGTGGAAGTGGAAGTACGAGTACATTAATCCCGAAGGCGACAATGTTAGCTTCTTCTCTAACCTGCTGACTGACAAAGCTGAAATCGGTAACAACGAAGCCAAGGGTTCGAACTACTTGATCGAAGTAGATGAGCCGCTGGTGATTCCGGTTGATACCAAAGTTCGCTTCCTCGTCACCGCAAACGACGTGCTGCATGCCTGGTGGGTACCTGCACTGGCCGTTAAGCGTGATGCGATTCCGGGCTTCATCAACGAGGCGTGGACCAAGCCGACTGAAACCGGCGTATACCGCGGGCAATGTGCCGAGCTGTGTGGTCGCGATCACGGCTTTATGCCGATCGTTGTCAACGTTGTTGAAGAGCCTGAATACAAAGCGTGGATGGCGACTAAGCAAGCTGAGGCCGCTGAGATCAAAAAGCTGATGGCGCAAACCTTCTCTATGGATGAGCTGGTTGAGCGCGGCAAGGGCATTTACAACCGCTCTTGTATGGCTTGTCACGGTGCCAACGGTGAAGGCGGTGTGGGTAAACCCATTGCCAATAGCCCTATTGCTACCGGCGAAGTTACAGCGCACATCGATGTGCTGGTTAACGGCGTCCCAGGTTCTGCGATGCAGGCCTTTGGTGGTCAGCTGAACGACGTCGACTTGGCGGCGGTCGTTACCTATACCCGTAATGCCTTTGGCAACAACATGGGTGACAAGGTACAGCCGATCGATGTGTATAACTTCAAGAAAGGTCAGTAGGAGGATTCACCATGGGTGCTCACGGACCTGCTAAAGGTTTGACCCGGTGGTTAACCACCACCAACCACAAAGACATCGGCTCGATGTACTTGTGGTTCAGTTTCGCTATGTTCCTGCTTGGCGGCTCGTTCGCCATGATTATTCGAGCAGAGCTGTTCCAACCCGGTTTGCAAATTGTTGAGCCGGAGTTCTTCAACCAGATGACCACCATGCACGGCCTGGTCATGGTATTCGGCGCCATTATGCCGGCCTTCGTCGGTTTGGCGAACTGGATGATTCCAATGATGATCGGCGCGCCAGATATGGCACTGCCGCGTATGAACAACTGGTCCTTCTGGATCCTGCCGCCCACATTCCTGTTGTTGGCGTCTACGTTGTTCATGGAAGGTGGCGGACCTAACTTCGGTTGGACATTCTACGCGCCGCTGTCGACGACCTATGCGCCACCGAGCGTGACCTTCTTCATTTTCGCCGTACACGCGATGGGTATCTCGTCCATTATGGGCTCGATCAACATTATCGCTACGGTTGTGAACATGCGCGCGCCTGGCATGACCTACATGAAAATGCCGATGTTCGTGTGGACGTGGTTGATCACTGCTTTCTTGCTGGTGGCGGTAATGCCCGTACTGGCCGGCGCAGTTACCATGATGTTGATGGATATTCACTTCGGCACCAGCTTCTTCTCAGCAGCGGGTGGCGGTGATCCGGTTTTGTTCCAGCACGTGTTCTGGTTCTTCGGTCACCCCGAGGTATACATCATCATTCTGCCTGCCTTTGGTGTGGTGTCTGAGGTTATCCCAACCTTCTCGCGCAAGCCCCTGTTCGGCTATGCATCGATGGTTTACGCGACGGCCTCTATCGCCTTCCTGTCGTTCATCGTGTGGGCTCACCACATGTACACAGTAGGTCTGCCGATTGCTGGTGAGCTGTTCTTTATGTACGCCACTATGCTGATCGCAGTACCAACAGCGGCGAAGGTGTTCAACTGGATTACCACGATGTTCAAGGGGTCTATTACCCTTGAAACGCCGATGCTGTTCGCTATCGCCAAGGTGTTCCTGTTCACCGTGGGTGGTTTCTCTGGTCTGATGTTGGCGATTGCGCCGGCTGACTTCCAATACCACGATAGCTATTTCGTTGTTGCTCACTTCCACTACACCATGGTGGCAGGTGCGATCTTTGCTCTGTCTTCTGCCGTGTACTACTGGCTGCCTAAGTGGACTGGCAAGATGTACAACGAGACCATGGGTAAAGTGCACTTCTGGGTGTCATTCATCGGTTTCAACCTGACCTTCTTCCCGCAGCATTTCGTGGGCTTGGCAGGTATGCCGCGTCGTATCCCTGACTACAACCTGATGTTTGCTGACTTCAACATGATGTCGTCTATCGGTGCATTCATCTATGGCTCTAGCCAGCTGTTGTTCCTGTTCAACATTGTTCGGACCATCACGCACGGCAAGCCGGTCAACGACGACAAAGTTTGGGATGGTGCAACCACTCTGGAGTGGACCGTACCTAGCCCGGCGCCTTACCATACTTTCAGTACACCACCGGAAGTTAAGTAAGAGGAGTCGGTACCATGGCAAATGCAACGCAGCGTAACGTTATTCAAACCACTGGTAAGTTGCTGGTGCTTGTTGTCGCGATGTTTGCCTTTGCCATGTGGGTGATGCCACCACTTTACAATGCGCTTTGTGAGGTGTTGGGTATCAACGGCAAAACAGGTGGCCGCTATGAAGTGGTCGACAGTGCGGTTGACGAAAGCCGCACTGTTAAAGTGCAGTTTGTCGCGCAAAATAACGAGCTGATGCCTTGGGAGTTTGGCCCGAATACCAGTCAGGTAGAGGTTCATCCCGGAGAGCCTGCGATGGTGACGTTCTACGCCAAGAACACCCAGAGCCACTATATGGTATCGCAGACCATTCCCAGCATCGTGCCCTCGCGTGCGGCAGAGTACTTTCATAAGACCGAGTGCTTCTGTTTTAACCAGCAACCGCTGGATGCCGGCAAAGAAGCCGATATGCCGTTGCGTTTTATTGTCGACCGGGATCTGCCCAAAGACATACACGTAATCACCCTTTCCTACACGATTTTTGACGTAACCGAGATGGCCGCAAAGCAGGATTCTGTCGCGGCGTCTAAATAGAAAGAGATTTTTCTCAAGCGAGAAAACGGAGAATTAATCATGGCGGGTCAAAGCAATGCCGGGCACGAAACCTATTACGTGCCGGAGAAAAGTAGCCTTGCTATCAACGCAACTATCGGTTTGGTAGCTTCGGTTTATGGCGCGGCCAGCGTAATTAACGACGCCAGCTATCGCCCCGGCGAAGAAACCAACTCTAGTTTTATCCTGTTTGCAGGTTTGGCGTATTTCGCCGCCACCCTGTGGGTATGGTTCGCAACCACTATTCGTGAAAACCGCCAGGGCATGAACAGTGCTCAGCTCAAGCACTCTTACGTGATTGGCATGCAGTGGTTTATCTTCTCGGAAGTGATGTTCTTTGCAGCCTTCTTTGGCGCCCTGTTCTACATTCGCAACCTGGCTGGCCCATGGTTGGCGGGCGAAGGCGATGGCGCGATGAACACGCTGCTGTGGCCTGGCTTTGAGTACAGCTGGCCGCTAATGGAAACGCCTCAGGACGCCGTTGGTGGTGTTTCCGGTCAGGCGGCTGCGGGGCACCTGGCGAACAATGGTGAATTTACCGGTGCCGAGAAGCACCTGTCGTTCCCCGGGTTCGCTAACATCGGCCACTGGTTGCCGCTGTACAACACCATCATCCTGCTGACCTCCAGCTTCACTTGCCACATTGCTCACATGGGCATCAAAGAGAACAACCGCAAGAAGTTTAACCTGTGGTTGTTCATTACTGTGGCGCTGGGTGCGATCTTCCTGTACTTGCAGTACATGGAATACCACGAAGCCTTGTTTGAATATGGCATCAAGCTGAACAGCGGTGTTTACGGCACAACGTTCTTCATGTTGACCGGCTTCCACGGCTTCCATGTGGCGATGGGTACCGTCATGCTGTTGATCCAGTGGCTGCGTTCAACAAGCAAGGGGCATTTCACGGCCGACGATCAGTTTGGCTTTGAAGCGTCGTCTTGGTACTGGCACTTTGTAGACGTGGTATGGGTATTCCTGTTCCTGTTTGTCTATATCTTGTAAGTAGCGTTTAGTGACGCCGAAAACGGCCGGATACGTGAGTTTGCATGGCAAATAGGCGTTTCCGGCCGTTTTTTTATGTGGTGCTTAGCGTGTGGCGCGGCCGTCATCCAGGTAGCGCTGATCCCAGGGAGCCTTTGAGCCAAGTTGGCCGGTATACACCCCGTAAAATAGAAAGCCCATCAGCAGCGTCGCAATCGCGAGGCGTACGCTCAGTGACTGCCAGGTGCGCATCGTCGTGCCCCGGTCTTTAAATAGAAAAAACAGGCCACTGAACAGGCTGAAACACAGTGCAATAAATAGCACTACAATGACGACTTTTAACCACATTAGAACTCTCCCATAGCGTTTGCCGCAGTATACACAATCGGAATCTCGACATGCCTCACACGCGCACGCCTTTGCAATGGTCGCTCGACTGGAAGTCTTTGATCGTTATCTTGTTGGCCCTGCCCCTGACGATACGGTTGGGCTTTTGGCAGCTGCAGCGTGCCGACGAGAAGCAACAGCTATTGGCAGCCGCTCAGGAGCGTCGACAACAAGCCGCAGTGGATATCGCCGCGCTTGACGACTACCCGAATTACCGTCCGGTTTTTGCCCTGGGACAATTTGACACCCAACGATACTGGTTATTGGACAATCGAATCAGGCAGGGGCAATTCGGTTATGAGATAATCGCGCTCCTGAATTTGGCTGATGGACGTAAAGTTCTTGTCGAACGGGGCTGGATTGCTGCTGATCCGAGCCGCCAAACCTTGCCGCAGATTACGTGGCCTGAGGGCAAGCTTCGTCTACAGGGTGAGCTATACAAATCGCTGGAAGAGCCGTTCAGCTTAGGAGAAGAGTCGCCGACAACGTGGCCGCGGCGCCAACAGTGGTTCGATGCCGATGAGGTCGCGCAGGAAATAGATGGTGTAATACCGACGGTAATGCGCCTGAGTGAACGCAGCCCGGCTGCGCTACGTACAGATCGTGTGCTGATAAATGTTTCGCCACAAAAGCACCACGGCTATGCCGTGCAGTGGTTTGCGATGGCGGCGATGTTGGCGGTGATATTTTTGATTCGCAACAGCAATGTGCTGGCGGTAATTAAACAGCGTTTAAAACAAGAGGGAAAATCATGACGTCGGAGCTGCCTTCAGGTAGTAAAAAGCAGGTTGCGCTAATTCTTGCCATTCCGGTGCTGGTTATTGCCGTGTCCAGCGTAATGTTTTTGTTGGCGCAAAAGCGAGTATTGGATTTTGGCACGGTCAATCGCGGTAGCTTAATTCAACCGCCGGTGCAGCTTAGCGAATTAACGCCGACCCGCGTTGATGGCAGCGAATACCTGTTTGACACCGCCGAGTCGCGTTGGGTGTTTATGGTTGTCGGTGGTCGCGAGTGCCAGGGCGCTTGCGAGCGCATGCTGTATTTAACGCGGCAGACACATGTGGCCTTGGGCAAGAAAACGGACCGGGTCGAGCGCGTCTACCTTGCTACTGAAGGCCCGTTGTCGCCACAGCTTCGCGATTTTATCGAACAAGAGCACAGTGACATCACAGTAGTAAATGTTGATGGTAGTCGCTTCCTCAAGGCCTTTTCGGCATTGCCGACTTCGCCACTGGACAAGCACAGCTTCTACGTTGTCGATCCGCTGGGGTGGGTGATGATGGTCTACCGTGCGGAGGATACCACCACGGAAACGTTAACAACCCTGGGCAAGGACGTGCTCAAAGACATGCGCCGCTTGCTTAAGTAGTGCGGTGCTGGCGAATACAAAACAGATTGGTAGAGAGATAGATGACGCTGTTTAATAGTCCCGATTTGCGTAAGCCCGGATTTCGTCTGGCATTCAGTGCCTGCTTGGTTGCCATTATTGTGTTGGGCATGGGGGTGTTTACCCGTTTGGCTGACGCCGGCTTGGGTTGCCCCGATTGGCCGGGTTGCTATGGTCACGTGTTATGGCCGACCGAAGACCACGAAGTTGCTCGCGCGAATGAAGCCTACCCGGAAATGCCAGTGGAGCACGACAAGACCTGGCCGGAGATGGTGCACCGTTATTTAGCGACGAGCCTGGGATTGTTCACCATTGGCATCCTAGTGTTTGCGCTGCGCAACCGTGGCCCAGAGCAGCCCCTGAAACTGCCGGTTTTTCTGCTGGCCTTCATCATCTTGCAGGGCATGTTCGGCATGTGGACGGTGACGCTGAAACTGTGGCCGCAAGTGGTCACTGCCCACCTGCTGGGCGGTTTCACAACCATCAGTTTATTGTGGCTGCTTACCCTGCGATTAAATAATCAGCGCTGGCAATTGCCTGCTATTGTTGAGCCAAAGCTGACCGCACTGCGGCCTTTGGTTGTTGTCGGGCTGCTGATTGTTGTCGGCCAAATCGCGCTCGGTGGCTGGACCACTTCCAATTACGCCGACATTGCCTGCCCCGACTTTCCGCGCTGCCAGGGTGCGTGGTTGCCGCCGATGGACTTTGCCAACGGCTTTAATATCGCTCAGCAGGTTGGGCCGAACTACCTCGGTGGCGTGCTGGACAACGACGCGCGGGTGGCCATCCATGTCAGCCATCGCATCGGCGCGCTCATAACGAGCCTGTACTTGCTGTTTTTGTTTGTGAAACTGCGCGGCTTGGCGACGGCGCCTGCGAAACGTCTGTCGGTGGTAATGCTTGCCGTGCTCGTTGCCCAGGTGCTTTTGGGTATTAGCAATATAGTATTTAACTTCCCCATTGCTGTGGCGGTGACGCATAACCTAGTCGGCGCGCTACTGTTATTGGTAATGGTGACAATGAATTATTGCGTGTTTACCGCAACGGTAAACCGTGGGGGTGTACGAGTATGAGCCGGGAAAATGTCGCCGAGGCCGAGCCGCAATCGTCGGCGGTGAGTTGGCGCGATTACTACGAGCTGTGTAAGCCGAATGTCGTCTTTCTCATGCTGCTGACATCGATCATCGGTATGTTTATGGCGGTCCCCGGCATGGTGCCATGGCGGGTGTTGGTGTTTGGCAACCTGGGTATTGGCTTGTGCGCGGCGGCCGCGGCGGCGGTCAATCATTTGGTGGATCGCCGTATCGATCTCATTATGGCGCGCACCCACAACCGTCCGATTGCGCAGGGGCGTTTGAAAACGGTTAATGCGGCGATCTTTGCTGCGGTTCTTGGGGTTGCAGGAATGGCGATCCTGTTAGTTGAGATCAATGCCCTGACGGCTTGGTTGACCCTCGCCTCGCTGCTCGGTTACGCCGTGGTGTATACCCTGTATTTAAAGCGTGCGACACCACAAAATATTGTCATCGGTGGTATTGCTGGTGCGGCGCCGCCGCTACTGGGCTGGACGGCGGTTACCGGTGAGATTCACGGGCATGCTCTGCTGCTGGTGCTGATTATCTTTGTGTGGACGCCGCCACACTTCTGGGCGCTAGCGATCCACCGGCGCGATGATTACGCTAAGGTCGATATCCCCATGCTGCCGGTGACCCACGGCATTGGTTACACCAAATTGCATACCCTGCTCTACACCCTGTTGTTGTTCGTGGTCACGCTGCTACCTTTCGCCACTGGAATGAGCGGCATGTTGTACCTGTTGGGGGCGATCTGTCTGGGTGCCGGCTTTATTTACTGGGCTATCGTGCTGCTGCGCGGCAATGACCCGAAAGCGCCGATGGCGACCTTCAAGTACTCCATTATTTACTTGATGGCCCTGTTTATTGTTATGTTGTTGGACCATTATATGCTGCCCGCAACGATCATTTACGAGGTGTCTGGCTATGAGTGAGGCCGCGGAAGCGACAAATAAGCAGCGGCGCGGCATACGTCTAACAGTTTTAGTTATTCTGCTGATTGCCGGCAGCTTGGTTGCAGGTTTCTTTTACGCCTTCACCAAAGCACGGGTGATGAGCAAGGACGAGCTGCGTGATCAGGGGGCCTACCTCTATGAGAACCCGCGCATGATTCCCGGGTTTAGTTTGCTCGATGAACAGGGGAAAACGCTGACCCCGGAGGCCCTCAAAGGCCAGTGGAATCTGATTTTCTTCGGTTTTACTTACTGCCCTGATATCTGCCCCACCACCCTGGCCCAGCTCAAGCTGCTATATCAGGAGCTGGAACCGGACGTTCAGGCGAACACTCAAATTTGGCTGGCCAGTGTTGATCCGGCCCGGGATACGCCCGAGCAAATGCGCAGCTACTTAGCGTTTTTTCATCCGTCATTTCGCGGGATCACAGGGGATTTTCTCGAGATCCACCGTTTTGCCACGGCGTTGAATATCCCCTTCGCCAAAGTGCCGGGCGGCGGTGACGATTACATGGTGGATCACAGCGCCAACGTTGCCTTAGTCAATCCTCAGGGGCATTCCCTTGGCTTTTTCAGGGCGCCGCTAGACATCAGTAAGATGAAGCGCAGCTTCCTGACGATCCGCGAGCATTATTAGGGTAGAAGCAAAAGCGCTAAAAACGCCGCGAGTCGGCGTTTTTTTATGCCTGACGAAAGCCGCGGCTAAACTGCGCCGCAACGAAGATAAGTGCTGCGCACAAGACAACGCTTGGCCCGCCTGGGCTGTCCCACGTCCAAGCAGCTGCCAGCCCTGAGGCCACCGCTGCGACGCCGCATAAAATCGCAATTACCGCACACTGCTCAGGGCTTCGGGATAATCTGCCCGCCGCCGACGCGGGAATAATGAGCATCGCGGTGATGAGCAGCACACCGACAACCTTCATCGCGACCGCGACGGTTGCGGCAATCAGCAGCATCAACAAAAGGCGCAGGGCGTTCACATTTCGGCCCTCTACAGCCGCTAACTCGGCGTGAGCGATTACCGCCACCAGGCCGCGCCAGTAGCAGCCCAGTAATAGCAATACAACGGTGGCGATGCCCGCCAGTAAGCGCAAATCTTCCGGCATTACCGCCAGCAAGTCGCCGAATAAAAAGCTATTGAGATCAAATGCCGGGCCATCCATAAATGACAGCGCTACCAAGCCCAGTGCCAGGCTGGTGTGGGAGAGAATGCCCAGTAAGCTGTCCAGGGCGGTGTCGCGCCATAACTGCAGGGCGAACAGCAGCACGGCGATGCCGGTGCAGGCGAGTAACACCGCCCACTCCAAGCGTATTTGCCAGCTTAAGCCGAGCGCGAGCCCCAATAGTGCCGAGTGCGCAAGAGTGTCGCCAAAGTAGGCCATGCGCTGCCAGGTGACCAGCGTGCCAAGGGGGCCGCACACCAGCGCCAATATCAGTCCGGCCGCCAGTGCGTTGAGTAAAATATCAGTCATGATGGCAGGGGCCGCCGCCCTTCTCCCTTACAACTTCGCCATGCATGTCGTGGCGGTGATCGTGGTCGTGTTGATAGAGGGCAATGGCCTCTGCGTGACGACGACCGAAAAGTGATAGATAAGCCGGATCATTGCTGACCGTCTCTGGGTGCCCGTGGCAGCAAACGTGCTGATTGAGGCAAATAACGGTGTCGGTCTGGGCCATCACCCAGTGAAGGTCGTGAGAGACCATCAACACCGCGCAGCCCAGCTGATCTCGCAACTCGCCGATCAACTCATAGAGTTCGGTTTGGCCGGTAATATCCACCCCTTGAGCGGGCTCGTCGAGTACCAGTAGTTCGGGCTCGGCAAGCAACGCGCGGCTAAGCAGTACGCGTTGAGTCTCACCGCCGGAAATATCGTGGAGTGGCCGGTCAGCCAGGTGGGCAATGCCCGTGCGGGACAGCGCTTGCTTGATGCTGCAGCGCCGCTGCTGCGACATGCGTAAGAAGCGACTGACGCTGATCGGCATCAGTGGGTTGATGCTCAGGCGCTGCGGCATGTAGCCAATGCGCAGGCCTGGGGCGCGCGTCACGGTGCCACTATCGGGGCGTTGGAGGCCCAAGGCGATGCGCAGCAGGGTACTTTTACCGGCGCCATTCGGGCCGATAATTGTCATGATTTCGCGTCTTGCCAGGTTCAGATCGATCTCTGACAGCAGGGTTTGCTGGCGGAGGCTGAGCGACACCTTTTCAAGCTGCAGAAGTCGGCTGTCACTCACTCTCGGGTTGCTCCTGGCAGCGCTGGCAGCTGCCGACGACCTCTACGCACTGCTCTTCTGCCTGGAATCCGCGCCCTTCAGCGGCTTGGCGGATAGCGCTATCGATCGCCTCGGCGTCGAGTTCAATGGCGGTATTGCAGTGTCGGCAAATGAGGAAGTGCCCGGAGTGTCGATGGCTTGGATCCGCGCAGCCGACAAAGGCGTTGAGCGACGCAATGCGGTGGACAAGCCCCTGCTCTAGTAAAAAATCCAAGGCGCGATAGACGGTAGGGGGCGTGCTGCGACGCTCGCTTTGCGCATCGAGCGACTCCAGCAAGCTATAGGCGCCCACCGGTTTGTGGCTATCCCAGATCAGGCTGAGAACATGCTCGCGAATCGGCGTGAGTCGTGCTCCGCGGTCGGCACATATCTGGCGCGCACGCTGCAGGGCCTCATCAATGCAATGTTGATGGTTGTGATGTTGCTCGGGTGCCTCGGTAGGCATTGGTCAGCACCTAGTAGAAATAATAATGTTATAATATTTCAATTTTCTTTCTGTTACACCACCTGACGTTGAGGTTACTGTCGATCATGCGCCGCTGCTGGCTGATATTGCTGTGTTTTTGCTGTATTTCTGTGCCGGCTTACGCGTCGTCCTTGCAACTGATGACTACCGTTAAGCCGCTGCAGTTGTTGGTGGCCGATATTGCCGGCGATGCCGCCGAGGTTGCGTTGCTGCAGTCTGCCACGACGTCACCTCACGATTTTCAGTTACGCAGCTCTGATCTCGGCCGTTTGGCAAAAGCGGATATGGTGCTGTGGTTTGGGCCCGCGTTGGAGCACTACCTCAGCAAGCCGATCCGCCGCTTTGACCATGCGGTTGCTCTGTATCCGGATGATCAGCCCGGTGATGTTGATGCTCATTACTGGCTGGATGTTGAGCAAATTCACTATATGGCGCGGCGCATCGCTAAGCTGCTGTCAGATCGGATGCCCAGTCGCAGCGCCTACTTCCATGCCAACGCGGCGCGCCTCACCTCTGCCCTGCGCCTGTATGACAAGTCATTAGCGTCTCGCTTGCAGCGAGCAAGTGATCGGCGCTATCTGTTTTTGCATGACGGCTTTTCCCGTTTTGAGGCTCGCTATGATTTGCGTGGCGGGCAGGTATTGTCGGGTGGTGAGGGCCGTATGGCGGGTGCGCGGCACCTGGCCGAGTTGCGCGAGCAATTGCAGGCGGGCGAGATACAGTGTGTGTTTCGCGAACCGCAATATCCTGCCGCGATGTTGAGGGTGTTGACGCAGGGACTGGACGTGCCAGTTGTCGAGCTAGACCCGATGGCGGGTGATATCACGACAGCTGGCGGCTTTATCGGCTTTTACCGCCAGCTTGGAGAGGCATTTGCGAGCTGTCTGGTCGCAAGCCCTTAGCGTTTACTGGTCGAGGCTTTTTGCGCCAGGCAGTGACGGCGCTTCGAAGTTGTCCAGTGCTACGCTCAGTGAGGCTGAGACCACATCCAGTGTGTTTGCCAGTACGCGTTCGGCATTAACGGTGTTGTTAACAGTCGTATTCTCCGGTGCATAGCTCGCGGTGGCTTCACTGTAGGCTAATACCAGCGGCGCGCCCGACGCCGTGTCCTCGTCAGCGGCAAACGCTGCGGTGCTGGCAATCAAAAGTAGTACTGCGCTGCTTAGCTTTTTCATCTCTCTTTCTCCTCTGTGGGGCGCTGTTGCCCCGGAACAAGATGCTGTTGTCACCTTGTGTTACGTAAGGTAACACATTGCCGATGGTTCAATGTGCTTAAATTTTGTTCATATTTGCGTAATGCACTGTTCATGGGGGTGTTGGGGTGTTACCTGGGGAAGTTTTCGGTAACACTCTGGCCGGCTGTGTGGGTCACTCGATTTCTGGCTTCGTGATACACTCGCGGCTTCTTCGGCTGGCAATGAATATTTCGACAATGACTGCGACATCTCCCCTTGTTTTGGTAGACGGTTCCTCTTATTTATACCGGGCTTTCCACGCTCTGCCTCCACTAACTAACTCCAAAGGACAGCCAACGGGGGCGGTGAAAGGTGTTATCAGCATGTTGCGCCGCCTGCAGAAGGATTACCCCGATAGCCCCATTGCCGTGGTATTTGACGCCAAGGGCAAAACCTTTCGCGACGACATGTACAGCGACTACAAGGCCAACCGCCCGCCTATGCCGGACGACTTGCGGGCGCAAATTCAACCTATTCACGACATTGTCGACGCCATGGGGCTGCCGAGACTGGTGATCGATGGTGTAGAAGCCGACGACGTGATTGGCACCCTGGCGGCCCAGGCCGGCGCGGACCGGCCGGTAGTGGTGTCGACCGGAGATAAGGATATGGCGCAGCTAGTGAATGCCCATGTCACGCTGGTGAATACCATGACCGATACCAAAATGGATGAGGCTGCCGTCGCCGAAAAATTTGGTATTCCACCGTCGTTGATTATCGACTATCTCGCGCTAATGGGGGATAAAGTTGACAATATTCCCGGTGTGGCCGGCGTTGGCGAAAAAACCGCCCTGGCCCTGCTGCAAGCCCTGGGAGGCATAAAAGATATCTATGCTCGGCTAGATGAGGTTGCGGACCTATCCATTCGCGGCGCCAAGAGCCTAGCGAAAAAGTTAGAGGCGTCGCGCGAGGCGGCTGAATTGTCCTATGAGTTGGCGACTATTAAGTGCGATGTGGCGCTCGATGTTGCGGTGGCGGATCTTCAGCCGGGTAGCGTCGACAATGAGCAGTTATTGGCGCTGTTTCGCGATATGGAATTTAAAGGTTGGGTCGACGAGCTGCAGCGCAATGAGGGGGCTGCCGAGGGAGGCGACGATCAGCCTGGTAACCCCTCCTCGGAGAAGCAGTACAGCGTTATTCTCGACGAAGAGAGTTTTCAGCAGTGGCTGGATCGACTGAGCGCAGCGGCATTGTTCGCTTTCGATACCGAGACAACCAGCCTGAATTATATGCAGGCGCGGGTGGTTGGGGTGTCTTTTGCCATTGAGCCGGGTGAGGCGGCCTATGTGCCCTTTGGTCACGACTATATCGACGCTCCAACGCAGCTCAGTGAAGAGCGCGTGCTCGGGGCCCTAAAGCCCTTGTTGGAAGATGAAAATGTCGCCAAGCTGGGACAAAATCTTAAGTACGATGCGAATGTCTTGGCGAACCACGGCATTACCCTGCGGGGTATCGCCGAAGACACCATGCTTGAGTCGTATGTGCTGGATTCCACGGGCAGCCGTCACGATATGGATAGCCTGGCGTTGAAATACTTGGGCCAATCAACCATCCACTTTGAAGACATTGCTGGCAAAGGCGCTAAGCAGCTTAGTTTTAATCAAATCGCTCTCGAGCAAGCCGGCCCCTACGCCGCTGAGGATGCCGACATCACCCTATGCTTGCATCAGGCCTTGGCGCCCAAGCTCAGCGAGGCGCTAGCCCTAGTTTCGGTGTACCGGGACATTGAGTTGCCGCTGGTGGCAGTACTGTCACGGATAGAGCGCAACGGCGCCCTGATCAGCCGAGACATGTTGGCGGTGCAGAGCATGGAGATTGCCGACAAGCTCAAGCAGCTGGAGCAGCAAGCCTACGACATTGCCGGTGGTGAGTTTAATTTGTCCTCGCCCAAGCAGCTGGGTGAAATTCTGTTTGAACGATTGGAAATCCCCGTTATCCGCAAAACGCCAAAGGGCGCGCCGTCTACGGCCGAAGAAGTGCTCGTTGAGCTGGCTCACGATTACCCCCTGCCGCAAGTTATTCTCGATTACCGAGGTTTGGCGAAGCTGAAGTCGACGTATACCGACAAGTTGCCGCAATTGATCGACCCGCAAACCGGGCGCGTGCATACCTCCTACCATCAGGCTGTTGCCGCCACCGGGCGTTTGTCGTCGTCAGACCCTAACCTGCAGAACATTCCCATTCGCAGTGCTGAAGGCCGCCGGATAAGAAAGGCCTTCGTTGCGCCGCAGGGGTACAAGATACTGGCGGCGGACTATTCGCAAATTGAGCTTCGCATTATGGCCCACCTCTCTGGTGACGAGGGCCTGATCAACGCCTTTAAAAATGGCGAGGACATTCACCGCGCCACGGCTGCTGAGGTATTCGGTGTGGAGTTAGACGCGGTGAGTGATGAGCAGCGCCGCAACGCCAAAGCCATTAACTTTGGGCTGATCTACGGCATGTCGGCCTTTGGCTTGGGGCGCCAGCTCCATATCGGGCGCAACGAGGCCCAGCAATATATCGACCTCTACTTCGAGCGCTACCCGGGGGTCAGGGAATATATGGACAATACCCGCGCGCTCGCGGCGGAAAAGGGCTATGTGGAAACCCTGTTCGGCCGCCGCCTGCACCTGCCGGAAATTAATGCGCGCAATGGCCAGCGGCGTCAGGCTGCCGAGCGCACGGCAATCAATGCCCCCATGCAAGGCACGGCTGCCGATATTATCAAGCGGGCAATGATTGCCGTGGATGCCTATCTGAGTGAGCAACAGCCCGACGCGAAAATGATTATGCAGGTTCACGACGAACTGATTCTTGAGGTTGCCGAGGATCAGCTCGATAGCGTTCAGGAGCGTGTTGTCGCGTTGATGGAGAGCGCTGCCGAGTTGGCTATACCGTTAGAGGTAGGAGTGGGCAGTGGCGACAACTGGGATGAGGCGCACTAGCGCCGCGTCTCAGTCCTGGCCGTCGAGCTCCTCGTCTTCTTCAAAGCGAGCCGTTAGCCATACATCGAGCTGTTCGCGAAGGTCATCCAGGCCGTCGCCACGCGGTGCTGAAAACAGCTGCGCGTTTACCAGCCCACCGTAGGGCTGCAGGGCTTTTCGCACTTGCAGCAGGGTCGACATTGCCGGCCCGCGCTTGAGTTTGTCGGCCTTAGTCAACAGGATGCGCACTGGCATCCCCGCTTGGTGGGCCCAATTCAGCATAGTGGTGTCGAAGTCGGTGAGCGGGTGGCGAATATCCATCATAAGCACCAGGCCGCGCAGCGATTGGCGGTGCTGCAGGTAATACTCCAGGTTGCGTTCCCATTCTTGCTTCACCTTTAGTGGCACTTTGGCGAAGCCGTAGCCGGGTAGGTCAACAAGTCGCATGCTGTCTTGTTCGTTCACAGAGAAAAAGTTGATAAGCTGGGTACGGCCTGGTGTTTTACTGGTCTTGGCCATCTTGCTGTTTTCCGTCAAGCGATTAATGGCGCTCGACTTGCCGGCGTTCGAACGGCCGGCAAATGCGACCTCCGCGCCGCTGTCTTCCGGGCATTGGGCAAGTTTGGGTGCACTTTTCATGTAGACGGCGCGGCGGTAATTAACAGAATTGGCCTTGGGCATAAAATATCCGGGGGAGTATTGCGGTGCATAGCAAGTCTAGGGGGGCCAAAAAATGGCCCAGACTCGGGCTTGTTGTGTATAATGCCGCAGTTTTTACTGGGGGTCATCACCCAGCGTGTCGCAGCTTTCACCGCGGGCGCCGGTCAGAAGAGAGGGTAAACCATGAAAAAATGCTTATTCGCAGTACTTCTTGCCATTACCAGCGTAGCCGCTAGTGCCAACGCCGATGTCGAGGCGCGTTACAAGAAGTCCTGTTACGCCTGCCACGGTTTTGGTGCCAATGGTGCGCCTAAAACTGGTGATGTTGCCGCCTGGACTCCGCGTTTGGAAAAGGGAATGGAAACGCTCGTAAAACACGCTCGTGAAGGCTTTAACACTATGCCGCCGATGGGTTTGTGCTTTGATTGCAGCGATGCCGACTTCCAAGCGCTAATTGAGTATATGGCGACGGCCAAGTAAGGCGCGCTAGAACTTCTGTTTTTAAAGAGTAAGTGATCATGAACAAACCTTTGCTAGTTTTTCTTGCTTCCCTGCTGCTGAGTAATGTTGCGGTGGCTGTGGAAGGTAACGCTGCTGCCGGTAAGTCAAAATCTGCCTCATGCGCCGCCTGTCACGGTCAAGACGGCAACAGCCCGGCACCCACCTTTCCTAAATTGGCTGGCCAGGGTGAGCGTTACCTGATCAAGCAAATTCATGACATCAAGTCGGGTGCGCGTCCTGTGCCAATGATGGCCGGCCAGACTGACAACCTGAGCGATCAGGACATTGCCGACATCGCCGCTTACTACGCGAGCCAGACTGGCTCTGTTGGCCAAGCGGACCCGGCGCTGGTTAAGAAAGGCGAAGCGATTTACCGTGGCGGTATTGCCGAGCGCGGTATTCCAGCGTGCTCCGCTTGTCACTCTCCTACGGGTGCAGGTATGGCAGCAGCAGGCTTCCCAAAATTGAGTGGCCAATACGCTGACTACACCGCAGCGCAGCTGAAGGCGTTCCGTGCAGCAATGGATGGACGCGAAGGTCGCGACAATGACGGCGAAGCGAAGACCATGCGCATGATCGCGTTCAAAATGAGCGATGCCGAGATTGAAGCGGTCTCAAACTTCATTCAAGGTCTGCATAACTAAGGTGTGCAGAGCTTGTGAAAGGCGGCAATAGCCGCCTTTTTTTTCGCCGCTGAATTGTTGAGCTGTAGGAACCGCACAGGCGTTGGCGTGTCTGATACACTCTATCGGCATCGCACTCGACTCGCATAAGTAATTAGGATGGGAATGATGAAGAAACACATCTCAATGTATCTGTTTGGCATGATGGCGCTGCTGGTATCGGCCTGTAGCAACGGTGATGCGACAGGGGGGCAGGCCGCCCAGGTTGCTGCTAAAACGACGGCTGAAACGCGCACCGCGCCGCCAGCCACAGCGGTCAACGGCGAAGGCTTTGTTCGTATTGCCCAGCCGGTACGCACGTCCGATGCGAATAAAATCGAAGTCGTGGAAGTGTTTTGGTACGGCTGTAGCCACTGTTTTGACTTCGAGCCTATGGTGAGCGCGTGGGCGAAACAGTTGCCTGAGGATGTGGCGTTTGTGCAGTCACCGGCAATGTGGAACGACTTAATGGTGCTGCACGCTCAGGCCTTTTATACCGCCAAAGCGCTGAACATTCTCGACCAGGTGCACGAGCCGCTGTTTGACGAGATCAACCTTAAGAAAAACCCGCTGCGAAATCGCGATGCGATTGAAAAACTGTTTCTTGAGCACAGCAATATTGATGCCGAGACCTTTCGTAAAACCTTTGACTCCTTTGGTGTGAAGAGCCAGGTACGGCAAGCCGATTCCCGTGCGCGTAGTTACGGTATCGCGGGTACCCCGGAGTTGATCGTCAATGGCAAATACCGGGTTACTGGCCGCGCAGCAGGCAGCAAAGCTAATATGTTGAAGGTGGCTGAGCAGCTTATTGAGCAAGAGCGCGCCGCCCGCTAAGCGCTTCCGCAAGTTAGTTTGACCCCGCCAGCGCGGCCCAGTCGCGCTGGCTTAGCGACGCGGTTATGTAGCGACTAACGTCGCCTATGCATCAGCGAAACGCCCCTTCATACTCTTTCTTTCCCGCGCCTTGTGGACCGTTTTATGTCGCCACTTCGTATCGCTGTTTTCACCGCCCTGTCGATGTTGGCCTTTACCGGCAATGCGCTTATTTGTCGTGCAGCGCTGTTGGGCGGCACGATAGATGCGGCCAGTTTTACAGCGCTGCGCCTGCTGTCGGGCGCCGCTATGTTGTGGGCGATTATTGCGGTGCGCAACATTCCCCATCGCGACGTCTCTCCCCCGGTATCCGCGCGCGTTATCTCCGGTTTTGTATTGTTTGCGTATGCCGCGGCGTTTTCCTATGCCTACGCTCGAGTATCCGCTGGCGCGGGTGCCCTGATTCTATTTGCCGCGGTGCAAACGGTGATGATCGGCTACGGCTTCTACCGCGGGGAGCGCTTTAACGGTTTGCAATGGCTGGGCCTGCTCCTTGCCTACGGTGGCCTGTTGGCACTCATGCTGCCCAGTGCCACAGGTGCATTAGAGGGCGCACCGTCGCTGCTGGCTTACCTCATTATGTTGATCTCTGGCGCGGCGTGGGGAGTCTACTCTTTGTTGGGGCGAAGGGTGGGCGATCCGCGCGTGATCTCGGCGCACAACTTCCTCTACTCTCTGCCATTCGCCGCGCTTCTTAGTCTGGCGATGTGGGCCGTTGAGCCGCCGCGGTTAGGCGCAGAGGGTGTTGTACACGCCCTGCTATCCGGAGCCGGCGCTTCGGCGCTGGGCTATATCGTATGGTATTCCGCACTGCCAGCGCTCAGGGCGACAACGGCGGCAAGTGTCCAGCTGAGCGTGCCGTTAATGACGGCATTGGGCGGCATTTTGCTACTTGCCGAGCCCTTCACCCTGCATTTTTTGCTGGTGTCGGCGGCAATTATTGGTGGCTTGGCGCTGGTGATATTCAGTAAATCACAGCGCGTCGAAAAAACCGGGCTGCGCCCTCGGTAGCTTGTATCGCTATACCGGCCGTTGGCTGACCATACGCGCCGGTGCCTGCTGAAAGTGGCGCTTGAATTCGCGGCTGAATTGCGAGGGGCTGCGGTAACCGACCAGTACTGCGGCTTCATTTGCGCGCCGTCCCTCGGTGGCCATCAGCTCTTTCGCCTTGCTTAGGCGCAGCTTCTTTAAGTACTGAAGGGGGGTTTCTCGGGTCACCTGGCGGAAGGCGCGATGAAAACTCGAGGGGCTCATTCCCGCATAGTCAGACAGGGCATCGACATTCAGGTCTTCGGCATAATGCCAGTGCATATGCACCAATACCCGTGCCACGCGTGCGTAGTGGCCGTCGTGTTGGGCAAGCTCGGTGAGTACATGCCCCTTCGGGCCAATCAGTATTCGGTAGATAAACTCTCGAACAATTGCCGGCCCCAGAACCTGTGCGTCCTGAGGGCTAAGCAGGGCCTCAAGCAAGCGTTTTAGCGTGTCGTTCATATTCGGACTCAAACGGTCGGAGCTCAGGCCGCAGTCGCCATTATCGCCGCGTTTTTGACCGAGGCTGGGTGTGACGTCAATGAGCTCCTGGAGCAATGCGGGATTAATGCTGATGGATATGCCCAGCAAGGGTAAGTTGCCGTCGCTATGTGCTTCGCACTCGAGTGGCAGCGGCACACCTTGCACCAAGTAGCGGCCGGGGCCGTAGTCTACCTGCTGGCCATTGAGATGAATGCGTTTGCGGCCTTGGGCCATCACGATAATGCCAGACTGATACACAAAGGGCTGGCGGGGGCTGCCGCGGCTTGCTCGGTAGATGTGAACACCGGGAATGATCGTGCTAAGGCTGCCTTCCAATGTATCCAGTGATTGACTGCTGATATAGCGCTGAAGCAGCTCGCGAATCGTATTCATAGAATGATTGCTTGTGGGGTGTTTTTTGCATTTTGGCAGGAATAGGCAAATAAAATCCAGTAATTGCGGTTTTTATTCCCATTAATAGCTCGTATTGTACATTGCATTGTGGCGCTGTTGTTGGCGCGACTCCCTGTGTTATCAATGAGGTTTAGTATGAAATTTTCGTTTGTGAACCCAACTCAAATTCATTTTGGTCAGGGCCAGATTGCCCGTATTGCCGACGCTATTCCCGCTGATTGCAAGGTTTTGCTGCTCTATGGCGGTGGCTCGATAAAGAACAACGGTGTGTATGAGCAGGTGGTTAGCGCCTTAGCTGAGCATCAGTGGCAGGAGTTCGCCGGGGTCGAACCCAACCCGACGGTTGAGACCTTGGACAAAGCGGTTGCTCAAGTAAAAGACAGTGGTCTGGATTATATTCTGGCTGTGGGCGGCGGCTCGGTTATTGACGGCGCTAAATATGTTGCCGCCGCCGCACTGTATGATGGTGAGGGCTGGGATATCTTGCTGGGCAAACACCGCGTAAAACAGGCGCTGCCAATTGGCGCCGTATTGACCCTGCCTGCGACAGGCTCAGAGTCTAACGGTGGTTCGGTGATCACCAAGAAGGCGACCCGCGATAAGTTGAATTTCATGTCGCCAGCGGTTCAGCCCGGTTTTGCCGTGCTCGACCCAGATGTGATGAAGACGCTCCCTGAGCGCCAGCTTGCCAATGGCCTGGTCGATGCCTGGGTGCATACGTGTGAGCAATATCTGACCCTGCCCACCGAGGCAATGGTTCAGGAAGGCTATGCGGAAGCACTGCTCAGAACGCTTAAAAGCCTGGGCGAGCGTTACGCTGAGCGCGATGATGACAGCTGGCGGGCCAACTTGATGCTGGCTGCCAACCAAGCGTTGAATGGTTTTATTGGCAGCGGTGTCCCGCAGGACTGGGCAACCCATATGATTGGCCATGAACTCACCGCACTCTATGGGGTGGATCACGGCCGTTCATTGGCGATTGTCCAGCCGTCACTGCTGCGCCATCAAATTGCGGTGAAGCGCGAAAAGCTTGAGCAAATGGCGCGCAATGTTTTTGGTTTGACTGCGTCTGCAGATCTCGCGGAGCGCTGCATTGATGCGATCGAAGACTTCTATCACAGCCTAGGCGTGGCCACCCAACTTACCGAACACGGCGGTGATAAAGCGGCGGCGATCGATGCGATTGTCGCGCAGCTGGAAGCGCACGGCATGGTCAAGCTGGGCGAAAATCGCGCCATCACGCCGAAGGAAAGCCGCGAGATTCTAGAGCAGGCGGTTGCATAGGGGCCGATGGCCCCTACTGTTGGGCCGGCGGTGGATTGCCTGACTGGGGCACGCGAATGCCGGCATCGACCGATGGGTCGTCTGCGCCGGGTTTGCTTGCTGCACGGAGGGCCGCTTCTTCATCGGCCGCCTCTTGTGCAGCGCGCTGCTCGGCGAGTTCTTTCGCCAGGGCGGCGCACTCGGCATTGGCAAAGGTGTTTTGGCAGAACGCCAGGCGCTGGTCGGGTGTTGGCGCGTTAACTCCCTGTTTCTCCAGGCGCTCTATCTCGGCTTCGACGGCTTGGCAGCGCGCCGACAGGCCGGTGTCATTGGCGATTTGAATGTTGAGCCCCGGCCGCGCGTTGAGCTCTAACATCATAGGGCCCAGGTCCTTATCCAGCACCATATCAACACCGATATAACCCAGGCCGGTAAGTTCATAGCAGCGCGTTGCCAGGGAAATAAAGCCCTCCCAAAATGGCAGTTCAACCCCGCGAACGGGGTTGGTGGTGTCGGGGTGGGTTTGAATCTTTTTGTTGAGCCAGGTGCCGTCGAGGGTGATGCCGGTGGCCAGGTCAACGCCGACGCCAATGGCCCCTTGGTGGAGGTTGGCCTTGCCGCCAGACTGGCGGGTTGGCAGGCGCAGCATCGCCAGAACGGGATAGCCCTTTAGCACGATGATGCGAATATCTGGCACGCCCTCGTAGCTGATGGCACTGAAGATGGGGTCCGGGATCACGCGGTACTCGATTAGCGCGCGATCGCGATGGCCACCGAGGGAATAGATTCCCGAGAGTATGCCCGACAGGTGGAACTCAATATCCTCAAGGCTGAGTAAGCGGCCTCCGGCGCTGCGGTAATAGCCCTCGAATTGATCGGCGATCACCATAATGCCATCGCCGCCAGCACCCTGAGACGGCTTGATGACGAAGTCACGGTGGCTGCCGATAATGTCGCGAATCTGACTAATTTGTTTCTCGGAATCAATGATGCCGTACATGGGTGGCACATGAATGCCGTTGTCTATCGCCTTTTGCTTGGTGAGAATTTTGTCGTCAACCAAGGGGTAAAGGTGGCGAGCGTTGTAGCGCAACACATAGTCGGAGTTGCGTTCATTGATGCCCATAATCCCCTTCTCGCGAAGGGTCTTCCAGGTTTTAAGTAGCGAGGTCATTGGCCGTCCTTAAGCATTGCTTTAAAGCGGAATAACTCGCTGATGCGATAGCCTCGGTAGTGGCCCATAGCCAGCATAATGGCCATTAGCATCAATAACACGCCGGGGAAGGTGAACACGAAATAAATCCACGGCGCGTAGCTCATCATCAAGTGGGCCAGCGTAGCGGCAATCAGGGTGCCGATGCCCACTTTTAGACTGTGCAGTCCGCCCCGCTCTTCCCAGACGATCGACAGCCGCTCTATCGACATGGTCAGGATCACCATTGGGAACAACGCAATCGACAGCCCGCGGTCGAGCCCCAGTTGGTGGCCGAGCACACTGATCAGCGCCATCACAATGACGACGAAGGTCAGCACGACCGATAGCCGCGAAAGTAACTGCAGGTGGAGGTGTTCTAAGTAGGAGCGCAGCCCCAGGCCGAGGGCGGAAATGGTCGTGAAGAGAATGATCCCCCACACCACCTGCGTTTCTCTGAAGGCCAAGCCGATTAATACGGGTGTGAAGGTGCCCAGTGTTTCGATGCCGACAATGTTGCGCAGGAACAGGATCAGCATCACCCCAATGGGGATCATCAGAATAATTTCAAAGGTCTGTTGGGATTGCAGCGGCAGGCTGTACATTGACAGCGCCCAGCTGTTTTCCTGACGACTTTCATTAATGCTCTGTGCCAGCATGATTGAGTTCATGGTTTGCCGAGTGGAATTAATCTCCACCTTAACCTGCCTGCCGCCGTCGACTTTTACCAGCGGGTCGCGTCCCGTCCACCACACAATTCGGTCATCGGGCAGGCCGAAAACACCGGTCTCGGTGTTGAAGTACAACCAGCGTTGACCGTTATAGCTGCGCATCCACAGCTCGGGCTGCTGGGTGCCGCTGCTCAACAGGCGCAGGGTATGTACCTGCTCCACGGGAATGTGGGCCGAAGACAGCAACAGCTCAAGTACGCGGGACTTACTCAGCTGAGAATAGTCATTGCGCAGCAACAGCCGCGCGTTGTCGTTGTTGCTGTCGTTAATCAGCTTAATGGCTTCGCGAATAAAGGTTTCGATATCGGCGGAGTGCTCGCGAATGGGCTTTAGCAGGGCCTCAACGGCCACTTTTTCAACACCTTTGAGATTGGGGCTTTCGCGAAATTGGGGGCCGGGTTCTTCATTGGACAAGCGCGTATTGCTGCGCTGGGTCAGCATTAGTCGGTAGAACAGTTGCTGCTGACCTTCAGCGCGCCGCGCTGACCATACCGCCCGGCGATTTTGTTCCAATTCGTCGATGTTCACCCCGTAGTTGCGAGCGATGAAGCTTTCATCAAGAGTGATGAATTTGCTCCAGCTCGGAGGCAGATACATCTGCACCTTCACCGGCGTTTTTTCCCGCGCGTTAAAGCTGATCTTGGTGTCGATAACCCAAACAGGCTCGGTGGTCTCCGCGCTGACCGGAATGTTCAACGCAAAAATCTGCCAGGCCGTGGCCGCCGCACCTAGCAATAGCAAGGCTGCGGCAAGCACTTTAACGTGCAGTTTGACGCCTTTCATTCGGCGCTCTCCTTATCGATATGTTTTGCCTTTTTCGCACAGGCGTTTTTGTCTTGAAGGTATTTTTCGCTGGGGTCGACAATCGCGTTGAAGGCAATCAATGGGTCAGAGCCGATCAGCATGGCCTTTGAAAATTGCCGGCGATCGGCCAGGTTCACTTCAACTTTACGAGAGGCGCCGCCAATACACAGGGTCAATTCAAGTACTGGGCGGCGGTGATAGTATTTGTCGTCCTCATCCATGTCGCCAGCCCGCCGAATTATACGGATGTGTTTCTCCAATGGCTGCGAAACGGACTTGAGCTCGCCACTGGGCAGTACTAAATCGAAGTGCACCATGTCGGGCTCGTCGCCGCGCCCCTTCTTCACTTTTGGGTTAATGGCGTTGATGGAGGCGCTCTCTGCGCCAGTGTCAATTTTGGCTTTGTAGCGGACCCCCAGTTCTTCGATATAGACATACTCACTGATGCCGAAGACGGTCTTCGCCTCGCTCACCGTTTGCGCATTGGACATGGCGGCTGCCGACAGACTCATGGCGGCGCTAACGATCAATAGACTGTGTCGAAGTAGTTTCACATCTTCTCCCGGTAATCGATGGTGGCGTCGTCGTTGCTTATCTAGCATAGAACACCGCGCTGTGACGGCGCCAGCGTTAAAGTCTCAACAGAGCTTGCCGGGCTTTAGTCCCTAATTTCCTGAAAAAGTGCTAAACAGGTTTCGCGACTTTCTTTGTGGTCGACAATCGCCTGGGGGTAGCCGGCGACATTTTTGGGTTGGTGCAGCGCCTTGCCGGAGAGCTCGCGCAGTTCGGGAATAAACTGCTTGATAAACTCGCCATCGGCGTCGAAGCGCTGACTCTGTGTGGTGGGATTAAAAATGCGGAAGTAAGGCACGGCATCGGTGCCCGTGGAGGCCGCCCACTGCCAGCCGCCATTGTTTGATGCGAAATCGGCGTCGATAAGCTGCTCAAGAAAGTGCCGCTCGCCCCAGCGCCAGTCGATGTGTAAGTGCTTGCAGAGAAAGGAGGCCGTTACCATGCGCAGACGATTATGCATCCAGCCAGTTTGTGCGAGCTGGCGCATGCCAGCATCCACTATTGGGTAGCCGGTCTCACCCGCTTGCCAGGCGGCAAAGTGTTCGGGATTGTTGCGCCAGCGCAATTTTTCGGTGTCAGTTTGAAAGGCGCGCCCCTTAACCACCTGGGGGAAGTGGTAGGCCACTTGGCGGTAAAATTCGCGCCACAGCAATTCATTAAACCAGTTGCCTGCGCTGGATTTCGCGTCCCACATGGCCTCGCCGCACTCCATTTGCAGGCGCGCTAAACATTGCCTGGGGCTGATCACGCCTAGCGCTAAGGCCGCCGATAAGCGCGAGGTGCCGTCGATAGCGGGGAAATTGCGCTGGTCGCTATAACTTGGCGCTTGCTCACTACAGAACTCACGGAGCTGCTCAAGCACCGCGTTCTCTGACACTGGCCAGTCACTGGCGTCGCGTTCTTCGCCAAAGGCCTCGATGCGGGGGATCGCCGCAGCTGCCGCTTGCGCTGGAGGGCGTGGCAATACGCGTGGGAAGTGCTCGCGCAAGCGCTGGCGGGCACGACGCGAGTACGGCGTAAACACTTTATAGGCGCTGCCATCGTCTTTGGTGCCCAGGTTTGGGTGAATGAGGCAGTCATCAAGCAGGGTAAGGGGAATCGGCAGCGCTTGCTTGCAGGCGGCATCGCGCTGCATTTCATCAACCAGTAGCTCTTCATGCGCGAATATTTGTGCAATGCCGTATTGCTGGCAGTAGTCCGCCAGCATCTTTGGAACATGGCGAAAATGCGCGGCATCGATAATGTCGAAGGGTATTCCCAATGCGGCGAGCTGCTCCGCCAAGGCCTGCAATGCGCGGCGCAAATAGTGGCGACGTATCGGTGCGATGCCGTGTTCGTCGAGTTGCGCCGGGCACAGGAAATAGACGGCCCGGCAGGGGCTGGCTGCCACTGCGGCGCTGAGAGCCGCGTGGTCGAGGCTGCGAAGGTCGTTGCGAAACCAGGCCAGTGCTGTCACAGGCCCACCCGCAATTTAAGGTCGCGCGGATAGGGATCGAAATAGTATTGATCCAATAAGTAGTCGACTTGGTACTTTTTCAAAAACATGGCCAGCATCTCCAGTGGCACCAGCAGTGGCAGCAGGCCGTTGGAGTAGTCCTCAATCACCTTGGTTAGTTGTGCTCGGTCCTCTTTTTCCAAGTGGTCTTTGAAAAAGCCCTGAATATGCATCAGCGTGTTGCGATGGTTTTTGGGGTTCGCGGGTTTCTTCAGAGCGTCCATAAAGCGGCGGATGTACTCGTCGGCACTTTTCTCTAGGTTGTCACTAAGGGTATCGGCGACCAGTGGCCCCAACTGCCGATAGATAGACTGGTTGTGTGCGAGCAATAGAAACTTATGCCGGCGATGGAATTCCTGCAGTGCGGCCACCGTCAGCCCCTCTGCTTGTATGGCCTGCCAGCGCGAGTAAGCGATAACGCGCAGTACAAAATTCTCTCGCAGGGGCAGGTCGTTCAAGCGGCCATTTTCCTCTACGGGAAGTAGTGGCAAGGCTTCCATCAGCTTGCGAGCATAAATGCCTACGCCGACCTTGCCTAAGCCCTGACCCGTTTCAGAGACAACGGGAACGCGCTCCATGCCGCAGCTGGGTGACTTGGCGCAAAAAATATAGCCACTGATATGTCCGAGCTTGGCGGCAGTGTCGCTGGCGAAAACCTGCATTTTCTCGGTGACATCCAGATCCGGGCCTTCCTTGCTGCCCTGTAAGCGCGGATTCTCCGGGTCGCCGACCAGGCGGATGGTTGGGCGCGGTACGCCCATACCGATGGCCTGCTCGGGACAGACTTTTACAAAGTCGAAGTGTCGGCTGAGCTCATCGGTAGCAAAAGGGAGGCGCTTGTGGCCGCCATCATAACGAACTTGGTCGCCGAGCAGGCAAGCACTGATACCAATTTGAATCGGGTGGGGAATTTCCATAGCAGCGTCCTCTGCGCACGTTCTTATGAGTCGAAATACGTGTTTGCATTGGCGCTAGATCAGCGCCACGAGGTTCTAGCTTAGTCGTTTTCGGCCGCTTTAGGCGAGGTTTGATGCGGTGTAGCCATAAACGTGATCAACGCATGATAGTCCTCGCGGCTGCAGCTGCCACACATCCCTTTTGCTGGCATTGCCTTAAAGCCACCTGTGGTGTGCTGCAGAAGGGTATCCATGCCCTTTTCAAGTCGCGGCCGCCAGTCTTCGGCATTGCCGCTGCGAGGGGCTCCCTTGGTGCCGCGACTATGGCAGCTATAGCAACTCTGGATATAGAGCGTCTTTAAGTCAGAGGATGATGGCATTACCGCCTTGTTGCCGGGTTCGCCGCAAGCGGCCAGCAGCATGGCTAAGAGAACAATGGCCGCGCGACTATTTTTCATTGAAGCCAAAGCTCGGTTGCTCGTGTTCACTCTGGCGGTCGATGGCACCCACATCCAGCAGCGGTGCCGCGTCGATATGTTGTGCATCCATCATCTGCGCGACGCGCTGTAGCGAGCTGATGATCTGCATTTGTTCCCAGTCCTGCAGGTCGCGGAACTGCCGCTTGAAGTATTCCTGGAGTGGTGTTGGCGCGTTGCGAATAATTTCAGCGCCCTGCTCGGTCAGGCAGGCAAAAACCTTGCGTTTGTCCTGGCTCGAGCGTTCGCGGACCACAAGCTGGCGCTTTTCCAGTCGGTCGATGATGCTGGTGACGGTTGCCTGGCTTAGGCTCACCTGTTTGGCGATATCCGAAATGATGGCGTCGCCCTGATCGCGCAGGGTTTGCAGAATCAGCATCTGTGGCGCCGTCAAGCCGGAGGTCTTCATCAGGTGTTTGGAGTGCAGGTCAACGGCGCGGGTAACGCGCCGCAGAGCAATCAAAACCTCTTCGATATTGTCGTCATCTTTCATGTTGGATGTCCTCGCAATCGGCCCATTTTAGTGCGCTTGCGGCAAAAATGCATTGCCATGATGCATTGCTCTCTAAGCCTTTGTTTGAAAAATGTGCAGCCATAAGGTTATAATGCTTCGTGTACTAAGTAATTATTTGGGAGGTTGAGTTCATAAACAGGCCGAATACAGCATAAATTGTTTATTTTTTGCTCATTTTTGTGGCCGGTTTATAATGAACACAAATAAATTGTGTTGAAATCAAATGAAGCGACGTCAGCGGACGCTTTTGAGCTGGTTTTTCGCCAACCTACGGCGGAAGATGGCTATCCACTCAATCAATTGGTGGCGAATAGCCCCCCCCTCGATCCGAATTCGGTCTACTGCAATCTGCTGCAGTGTACCCACTTTTCAGAAACCTCGGTTGCCGTAGAAGAAGATGGCCAGCTGGTCGGTTTTATCTCTGCCTACATTCCCCCAGCCAAGCCCGACACAGTATTCGTGTGGCAGGTTGTGGTTGATAAGAGCCAACGTGGCCGGGGATTGGCAAAAAAAATGATGCAGGAAATTGTGCAGCGGCCAGCTTGCGCCGATGTGCGATTTTTAGAAACGACGATCACGCCAGACAACGAGGCGTCATGGGCACTGTTCCGCAGCTTCGCTCGGGATATGAACACCGAGTTGAATCACGACATCTGGTTCGAGCGCGAGGCCCATTTCCACGGAAAACACGACAGCGAGGCATTGCTTCGCATCGGACCCTTCCCTCGACCCCCTTTAGAACAATAGCGGTCGACAACATTAAAGGATGCTAAGAGGACATTATTATGAGTATTTTTGATCAGCTTGAATCTGAAGTGCAGTGTTATGCACGTTCATTCCCGGTAACGTTTAATAAGGCGCAGGGTGAATACCTGTACGACGTCGATGGTAATCAATACCTGGATTTCCTCGCCGGTGCCGGCACGCTGAATTATGGTCACAACCACCCGGTGCTTAAAGAAGCACTGGTTGAATACATCATGCGCGACGGCATTACCCACGGTTTGGATATGCACACCGACGCCAAGGCCGACTTTTTGAACGCGTTTAGCGAGAACATTCTCAAGCCGCGCGATATGGAATACACCTTCCAGTTCACTGGCCCCACCGGCACCAACGCGGTTGAAGCCGCCATGAAGCTGGCGCGTAAGGTAACGGGCCGCAATACCATTATCTCGTTTACCAACGGGTTCCACGGCGTGACCCTGGGCAGTGTTGCTGCAACGGGTAACGGTCATCACCGCGGTGGTGCCGGTGTTGCCTTGGGCGACATTTCGCGTATGCCATTTTGTGGATACCACGGTCGCGACGTCGACACCATTAAGATGATGGATAAGCTACTTAGTGACCCGTCTTCGGGCATTGATCTTCCCGCAGCGGTGCTGGTGGAGTGTGTGCAAGGTGAAGGCGGTTTGAACGTCGCCAATAGCGATTGGTTGCGCGGCTTGGAAAAGCTGTGTCGCAAGCACGACATCCTGTTGATTGTTGATGATATCCAGGCCGGCTGTGGCCGCACGGGTACCTTCTTCAGCTTTGAGCCAAGCGGTATCAAACCCGACATCGTGACGATGTCGAAGTCGCTGAGTGGCTACGGCCTGCCCTGCGCAATTGTATTGCTGCGCCCCGACCTGGACGTGTGGGCACCGGGTGAGCACAACGGTACTTTCCGTGGCAATAACCACGCTTTTGTTACCGCAGCGGCTGCCATTCGCCATTTCTGGAAAGACGAGAGCTTCTCGAACGAGATCATTGAAAAGTCGGCGATTGTACGCGACCGCTTCAAGAAAATTTCTGATCGCTACGGTGTTACGCGAGCGGCTGTTAAAGGTCGCGGCATGATGCAGGGCATCGCCCTTGCCGATGGTGATACCGCCGACGCGGTAGCCCGTGCCTGTTTTGAGCGCGGCTTAGTGATTGAAACCTGCGGTAACCGTGGGCATATCGTAAAATGTTTCTGCCCGCTGACCATCGACAAAGACGAACTGATTCGCGGCATGGATATCGTCGCCGATGCCGTCTCGGAAGTCTTGTTGAAAGACGTTAAAAAAGCGTCTTAATCCTGCCTTGTATTCGAGCCCGCCCGGGCTCGGGTTTGGACCCGCCTTATGAGCGGGTCTTTGCAACAACTAAAGAAATTGGAAATCGAGTAATGATCGTAAGAACATTGGAAGAGTGTGAAAATTCAGAACGCAAAGTCGACGGCGGCAATTGGCAAAGTGTGCGCATGCTGCTGAAAGACGACAATATGGGCTTTTCTTTCCATATCACCACGATTCTTGCTGGCACGGAAACACCAATCCACTACCAGAATCACCTGGAGTCTGTGTACTGCATGGCGGGTAATGGTGAGATCGAAACCGTTGAAGACGGCAAGATATACAAAATTGAGCCCGGTACGCTGTATATCCTCGACAAGCACGACAAGCACTTACTTCGCGGTGGTAGCGAGGACATGAAAATGGCTTGTGTATTTAATCCGCCACTAAGTGGCAAGGAAGTTCATGATGAAAATGGCGTTTATCCCATTGACTGATTATTAAAAAGCACGCGAATAACGTCCTTTTTAATGACCGAATGGAGAATACGATGTCACACAGTGTAGAAAAAATTGGCGGCACCTCAATGAGCGATTATGCCGCGGTTCGCGACAATATTATTTTGGCGGGTGCTGAAGGTGACCACCTGTACGGCAGAATTTTTGTTGTGTCTGCCTATGGTGGCGTGACGGATATGTTGCTGGAAAATAAGCGCAACGGTAATCCGGGTGTCTACGGCCTGTTCGCCGATGATGAAGGCAGTGAGGCACTGTGGCGCGAAGCGTTGCGCAATGTTGCTAAGGCCTTGCATCAAATCAACGAAGAGCTGTTTGACGACGCCGAGCAACTTAATGAGGCCAATGCGTTTATTGACGGCCGCTTGTTCGAAGCTGAGCGCTGCATGGATAACCTGCACCGCCTGTGTCAGCACGGACACTTTGGTTTGGAAGATCACCTGCTAACGGTGCGTGAAATGCTGGCCAGTATCGGCGAAGTGCACAGTGCATGGAACACCGCCCAGTTGCTGCAGCGCGACGGTATTAACGCGCGTTTTGTTGATCTTTCCGGCTGGAGAATGGAATCGGCAATTCCCTTGGATGCCCACATTCTGCGTGAGCTGGAAAAGATCGACGTGCAGAAAGAGCTGCCCATTGTTACCGGTTATGCCTACTGCAGTGAAGGCTTGATGGCGACTTTTGACCGCGGTTACAGCGAAATGACGTTTAGTCGTTTGGCGGTAATGAGCAAGGCGGAAGAAGCGATCATTCACAAGGAATACCACTTGAGCAGTGCAGATCCACGCCTGGTTGGCGCAGAGAAAGTCGTGCCGATTGGCCGCACTAATTACGATGTTGCCGACCAGCTGGCCAATTTGGGCATGGAGGCGATTCATCCGCGTGCCGCCAAGGGCCTGCGCCAGGACAATATTCCGCTGCGGGTGAAAAATACCTTTGAACCAGAGCACGGCGGCACGCTGATTGATGGTGAATACACCAGTGAGCGCCCCTGTGTAGAAATTATTGCCGGTCGCAAGCAAGTTTATGCACTGGAAGTGTTCGACCAAGACATGGTCGGTTCACTGTGGGACTACGAGCAGAGAATACTCAGTGCGATCTCTCGCTTTAAAGCGACGGTGATCACCAAAGATATTAACGCCAACACCATTACCCACTACTTGGGCACTAACCTGAAAACGGTGAAGCGCATTGTTAAAGCAGTAAATGATGAATTCACGACTGCCGAAGTTAGCACGCGCAAGGTGGCCATTGTGTCGGCCATTGGCAGTGATATGAAGGTGCCAGGTATGCTGGCAAAAACGGTCTCGGCATTGGCGTCGGCGGATATCAGTGTACTGGCTATGCACCAGTCTATGCGTCAAGTGGACATGCAGTTCGTGATCAATGAAGATGACTACGAGGCAGCGGTCGCCAATCTGCACCGTTGTTTAGTAGAAGTCCATGATCACGGAGAGGCAATATGCGTGGCTTGACCCTGTGCTGGATAGTGGCAGCGCTGCTACCCTTAATGGCGTTTGCTGCTTCAGAGCAAGAGGTTAGTGACGAGCAGATCGATCAGCATATTGATCAACTGCAAGAGCCACTCTACTCCCCCTTCATCGAGCGCTATATCCTCGATGAAGTGCGGTCGCTAAGAATGGATATGGAGCGCAAGCATCGCGAACTCACTCAGGAAGTGGTGGATCGCGAGCTTGGCGCTGCAGACAAAGCGGTGTCCTACGCTACCAATACGGTTACGTATTTCTTCTATTTAATCGCGGGTGTCAGTTCGGCGCTGGTGTTGATCGGTTGGAATTCTCTGCGTGATATTCGCGATAAAGTGCATAGTGTTGCCAGTGAGCAGGTGGCCGAAATCGTTGAAGAATACGAAAAGCGATTGCGTGCGATAGAGAAGCAACTCAAGCAAGAAACTGAGCACATCGAATCCAACCGTGAAGAAATCAACCGCACGCAGGAGATCCATTCGCTGTGGTTGCGTGCCAGTCAGGAGGCCAGTCCGGCGGGTAAAATTGGCATCTACGACCAAATACTGGCCATTCGCCCCAGTGACATCGAAGCCATCACCTACAAGGCTGACGCCGCGCTGGATCAGGGCGAGCCACAGTGGGCGGTTAATCTGTGTCATCAGGCCCTCAGTCTCGACGAAACTAATGGCCACGCATTTTATCAGTTAGCCTGCGCTCACTCAGCAATGGGCAATCTCGATGACGCCGCACGTTACTTTGCTAAGGCGGTTTCTCAAGCTGAAGCCTATCGTGAGGAGTTGGAGCGAGACCCTACACTGGAGTCTCTGCGTGACCACCCCTTGGTCCACGAGTTACTTGACTCAACAGCAAACGACAATATTTAACGCTGCTCGGCACCGGGCAGTAACAATAGGAAGCCTATGCTTACTGCCTGGAGTTTTATTGCTTTTTTAAGTCTATTTGTCCTTATCGGCCTGTCGTCACTTTTCTACAGTAGCCATCACAGCAAGGACTACTACCTAGCCAGCAACAGTGTTAAGCCCTGGTTAGTCGGCCTTTCAGCGGTGGCTACTAATAACAGCGGCTATATGTTCATCGGTGTTATTGGCTATACCTACACTGTTGGTTTGTCCGCGTTTTGGGTCATGCTGGGTTGGATCAGTGGTGACTTTATCGCTTCCCATTTTGTGCATCGCAGACTGCGTGCGATGACTGCCAGGAATGGTGAGGTTAGCTATATCGGCGTGTTGTCGTCGTGGACAGGTAGTGCAAAACCCGCTTACCAAAGGTTAGCCGCAACCATTTGTTTGCTGCTGCTGGTCGCCTACGCCGCTGCGCAATTGCTTGCTGGCAGCAAGGCGCTGCATGTCTTGTTCGACTGGCCGATATGGGCGGGGGCGGTCAGTGGTGCTGTACTGGTATTGATGTACTGCTTGGCAGGAGGGATTCGCGCATCAATCTGGACCGATGCCGCGCAGTCGATGGTGATGATCTCCGCGATGGGACTGCTGTTGTGGGTGGCGGTCGATGGCCTGGGTGGAGCTCAGGCGACCCTCTCTCAGTTGCGCGACGTACCCGATTACATGAACTGGTTTCCCGAGGATCTCGCCTTTCCCGGCGTAATGGGGGCGGTGTTATTCGCATTGGGTTGGCTGTTTGCCGGCCTTTCCGTGGTTGGTCAGCCCCATGTGATGGTGCGGTTTATGACCCTGCGCGATGGCGCTGATATGAATCGCGCGCGCCAGTGGTATTACCTGTGGTTCACCGCGTTTTACTTAATGGCCACGTCTGTTGGCTTGCTGTCGAGGCTATACCTGCCCGAGGCTGGCAGCTTCGATGCTGAACTCGCTTTGCCTACCATGGCGCAACAGCTTTTACCGCCGGTGCTGGTTGGCCTGATTCTCGCCGGGGTGTTTGCCGCGACGCTATCCACCGCCGACTCCTTAATTCTGAGTTCATCCGCGGCGCTGACCCACGACTTGTTGCCACAGAATATTGAAAAACCCTGGCTGCTAAAGCTGTCGACGTTTGGTATTACCGCCACGGCTCTGACCTGGGCGCTACTCAGTGCGCAAAGCGTTTTTGCCATGGTAGTTATGGCGTGGTCCGGATTAGCCAGTGCATTTGTGCCGCTGTTGCTGGTGCTTATTTTTGGCGGTCGCCCCGGCCAGGGCGTCAGTATTACGATGAGTGTGGTTGGCATCGCCACGGCACTACTGTGGCGTTATTTCGACCTTCACAACATGGTTTATGAAGGCTTGCCTGGTATTCTTGCCGGGGTGGCGGTGTATGGGGCCAGCCGTATCTACCGGCGCGGGCAGCCAGTGCCGGAAGCGTCTCCTGAATGAAGGGTAGCGCGTGGCCCTAGCGAAATGCCGAAAATAAACCGACCACACTAATGGCCAACAGCACGCTACCGACTACCCGGAAAAATACCGGCGTTTCGGCCTGTAGCAGGCGGTCGTGCACCCGCAAGCCGATAACATGGCCGACGGCAGCGCAGGGCAGCAACCAGAGGTGGTGAATAAGCTGCAGGTCGACACCGGCCCAGACGAAGGCAGCCATTTTAATGGTCACCAGAATAAACCACAGCGCAAACAGTGTGTCGCGCAGGCGCTCCTTGGCGACGTGTTGGGCGACTACCGCTATGATCAGCGGCGCGCCGATGAGTGAGGTGCCACTGATATAGCCACCAACCATCAGAAACACGGCATCGACCAGACGGTTGTTGCTGCGAAATGGCTTATTAAAAATATAACTCAGTGAATACAGCATCACGATACTAAAAATAATACCGCTGAGTACGCCGCTGGGCAGGGTAATCAAACCGAAGACACCGAGTAATTTGGGGCCGATCATCACCGCCAGCGCCTTCCATAAATACTGCCAGTCCACCGTGCTCTGGGCGTTGCTGCTGCCTCCGAGGCGCTGACGATTGTTCAGGGCGATGGTTAACGATGAAAACACCAGTAAGTGAACGGAGATCAGCGGCAGGTAAACGAGTGGTGCGTTGTGTACCAGTAACAGGAAGGGTAGCGAGAGCACGGCGCCACCGAAGCCAAGGCCGGAGCGAACAAAGCCACTCCAGACAAAAATCAGCCCAATCAGAATATATTGCAGGGGTGCGAGTTCGGTCATTACAGCTCTTTAACTACGTCGCAGCGTAAGGGTGTGGTGGCGCATGATACCGGCTGCAAAGCCCCCTAGGCCAGCGCAGGATTAGCGCAGTGCGGCAACGAGCGAGCTGAATGGCGCCGGTCGGGCAATGTGGTAACCCTGGACTTCGTCGCAGTGATACTCTGCGAGAACAGCCAGTTGCTCGGCGCTCTCCACGCCTTCGGCAACAACGTTAATACCCAGTGCATGGGCCATTTCAATAATGACCTTAATCACCGCCCGGTGTTTATCCTGGGTCAGGTCAGAGACAAAGCTACGATCGATTTTCAGCGTGTGTATGGGCAGTGTTGCCAGGTACTGCAGCGACGAGTAGCCCGTGCCAAAGTCGTCAAGGGCGACATTGACACCGAGGCTGGCGAGGGTTGCCAGCGTATCGTTAACCAGCGAAGGCTCCAGCATCATCACGCTCTCGGTAATTTCTAACTCCAAGCGCCGATTGCTCGGCAGTCCAGCGACGGCATCGCGAAGGCTTGCCAGCAGGAGCGGGCTGGTAAATTGTGCCATCGATACGTTCACCGCAATGCAAAACGACTCACCCCCGGGAATTTCAGCCAGGTGCCTGGCGGCTTGTTGGATCACCCAGTCGCCAAGGTCATTGATCACCTCGCTCTGTTCTGCAATGGCGATAAACTCGTCGGGCGGTACGGCCCCAAGTTCGGGATGCTGCCAGCGCAACAGCGCCTCGGCGCCGTTGATTGCGCCGTCGTTCAGTCGCTTCTTCGGCTGAAAGTGCAGCGTTAGTTGCTCGTATAACGCGGGGCTTTGCAGTGCTGAGCGCAGACTGACATCGCGCTGCAGCCGATCCCATAATTCGGGGTGGTACTGGTTGATCTGGTTGTGTGGGTTGCGCACGGCAGCTGCCAGTTGTGCATGACGCAGGGCTTCTTCGGGCGTACCGGATCCGCGGTTGCTGGCTATTGCCGCCAGACCGATGCCGATATCGAGAGCGATAAGGTGCTCTCCCCAGCTCATTTGTGCGCCGATCTGGCGAAGCAGGTGTCGGCCGCGTTTCTGCCAGAGTGTCGAATCGGCAACGGCGAGTGGTAGAAAGAATTCGTTTTCGCCAATACGGGCAGTGAGTTTTTGCTGCTCGCTGATATAGCGCAGACTGTTGGCACAGTGTTGCAGCACCGCATCGCCGGCGCGATTGCCAAAAGCATCGCAAATGGCGCGATAGTTGTGCAGTCGGCAAATAAGCGCGCCGCGCGCCTCTCCCTCTGTGCTTGCCAGAGCAGCAATGCAGGCTTCCCGGTTAAGCAAGCCGGTGAGTGGGTCGCGCTTAACCGAATCCAAGTGCTGTTGAGCCTCAGTGTGGCCGCGACACAACAGGCTGAGGGTACCCATTAGCAGCAGTCCTGCCACAAACCATAGTTGCCATGCAAAATCCTGACGCTCGGCCAGCAGCGCCAAAAACGGCAGACCAATCATCACGACATCCAGGCAAAACAGCGGGTAAAAGCGCGCCAGCATTGGCATCGACATGGACAAAATCACAAACAAAAGCAGCATCACTAAAATCTGCTGCCACAGCGTTAAGTGGTCGGCAAAAGTCAAAAACAGGCAGCCCCAGGTAAGGTGGCCGAGGGCGCTAAGCGCACCATAGGGCACGAGCCAACTTTTTGCGGTGTTGGTGCAGCCATAGTGGCGAAATAGCAGTGGAATCAGGGTTAGCCCACCTTGTATGCATAGCAAGGTGCTCAACCAGTTCGTGATGAAGTGGTGGGGCAGGTCTTGGCTCAGTAGCACCATTAACGCGGCTGCGCCCGCTGCCGCCAGAAGATGAATATAGCGTACATCCCTGAGCAGCCGGGAGGCGGCGGTATCGGAGTAGTAATGGTTGAAAAAGCCGCGAAGGGCCATGGGTATGCTCCGTAGTGCTGCTGCGGGTCTGCGCTAATTGCTTTTACCGTATTGTAGGAACAAGGGGCTGAGCTGTCATAGTGATTTTACCGGGCTGTGAACTCTTGCCCATTGTCGCGACTGGTTTAGACTAGGGCGTTTGAGCCAAAGACAGTGAGAGATTATGCGTGTAGCTGAAGCCGTAAAAGCCCGCCGTTCCATTCGGGGCTTTAAGCCCGATCCGGTGCCTGAAGAACTGTTGCGTGAAATTTTGGATATTGCCCGCCATGCGCCATCTAACTGCAATACCCAGCCTTGGCATATCACCGTAGTGAGTGGCGAGGCGCGCAACAAGTTGGAAGACGCCATTGTCACTGAGATTCTCAGTGGTAAGGCGCCGTCGCCCGCGTTTAAACCCGGCGATGCCGATCTAGAGGGCGTGTATAAAGAGCGGCAATTCGACTGCGCGATGACCTACTACGGCACCATGGGCATTGAGCGCCACGAAAAAGACAAGCGTCAGGCCCTAATGTTGAAGAACTGGCAGTTCTTTGGCGCCCCGCACGTCGCGTTCATTTCTATGCCCACCAGCATGGGTTCGGTGAACGCCATCGATATTGGCATATACCTGCAGACGCTAATGTTGCTGCTCGTCGATTACGGCCTGGCCAGCATTCCCCAGGGCGCGCTGGCCTTTTTCCCCGATCCGGTCAAAGAGATCGCCAACCTGCCTGAGGGGCACGGCATCATTTGTGGGCTGTCTTTCGGCTACGAGCAGCCCGGTGAGCAAATCAATAAAGTGATCATGGATCGCGCGCCGCTGGAGGACGTCGCCACGCTGATTTCCTAGCTAGTGGGGTCGTTAATGCCTTTGGGGTTGGGGCCAAAGGCATTGTCGCCGGGCTGGCTGTCGAGCACGGTAAACACCAAAATAACCAAGGGGCCCAGTAGCGGAATCACAATTAGCAGCAGCCACCATGCGCTGCGGCCGATATCGTGCAGGCGGCGCGCAGCGTAGCCTATTGATGGCAACAACACCGCCAAGCCATACAGGCCGCTAAACAGCCCAGCGCCAATTTCGGCATTGCCCAGGCCCAAAGCGCTGTCGATTATGCTTAGCGCCATGCTGATCAATATATTGAACAGCACAAAAAACCAGTATTCGCGCCGCCGTGAGCGACCGCTAAAGTCCGCGTAATGTCGCCATGCGTTTACATAGCAGTCGAAGGGGCTGCGAGGGTTGGCGCTTTGTGGCTCCATAGTTGTCTCCCTGACAAGTCTGATAGGCGGTTTGCCGTCAGTCCAATTGTGCAACGATTTGTGTTCGTTGTCCTAGCCTTGCTTGCGGAACTTCATCCCTCGAAAGTTTCCGAGACCAGCTGCTGAGTTACCTCTGCAGCAGACGCAGCGCGGCAGTCTCGCAGAGAAGTCCCGGCCCATAGTGGTGAAAAGTCATCGCTGTTTTGGGCTTCTGCCACCGCGCTTAGCGGCGCAAGTAGGCCGCTGCAAAGTGGGAACGCCGGCAGGTCGTCGCGAAGTGCCCCCAGGGTTTGCATGAGCCGGTTGCTTAGCCCGCGCGCCGGTCTTCCGGAGAATAAGTTCGTCAGCTGGGTCGCCTCAGCCGAGGACGCATCGACAGCCGATGTTATGGCACGACGGTGAACCGCAGCGGTTTTGGCCTCTGGGCACAACAAATAGGCGGTGCCAGCCTGCACGGCATTGGCGCCCGAGGCAATGGCGAGGCGAACCGCAGGGGCGGTGCTAAGGCCGCCAGCCGCAATAAGTGGCAGCGAAATTCTATCTCGGCAAGCTTCTAGTAGCTTCAGTGTGGGCATCTGTCCTGCCAGGTCGCTGCGCAGGAAGTGACCGCGGTGCTCTCCTGCCTCCAGCCCCTGCAAGATAATGGCGTCTGCTCCTGCACTCTGCAGATGCACTGCCTCATCGACGGTGCAGGCAGTTGAAATAACGGCGCTGCCCCAGCTTTTTATTTGGCGCAGCAAAGCGGCTTTCGGCAATCCGAAGTGGAAACTCACTACCGGTGGCCGATACGCGGCCAGCAACTCTGCCTGCGCTGCACTGTAGGGTTGGCGGCTTGCGGGTGTCATTGGGTCGGGTGGGGCGATTCCCCACGCTTCGTAAAAAGGTTGCAATAGCTGTTGCCAGTGCTGGAGTTTCTCAGCATTGCGAGTGAGCTCGGCTGCTGCTGCATCGTGACAAAAGAAGTTGAGGTTATAGCTCTCCAAACCCCGCAATGCCTGGAGTTCCTGCTCCAGCTTATCGAGGCTTAGCATGGCACAGGGCAGCGAACCCAGCCCGCCGGCATGGCCGACAGCTAGCGCGAGTTCACTGTCTTGTGAGCCCGCCATCGGTGCTTGAATCACTGGGTGGCGAAAATGCGCGTTACCTAGCTGGAACATAGACTCTCCTGTTGGTTGGCGCTCGGCTACTACGCCTGACGGGTACCTGTGCAGCATGGGGTGTTCGAGCTTGATTGAAAACCGGCTTGCCCCACGTTTTTTAGGACTTGCTTGTCAATGGATAGGCCATCGGCTATAAATATTTAGTGCGCTGCTAAATATTGCCCCTGTGTGATTTTAGTGCGCAAGCGGTTGTCGACGGAAGGGAAGCCAGAGATCAGCCACGTTACACGCCCTCATATAAATCAAGGACGAGTCCAATGACGCAGCCGCGTTTTCAGCCTCAACACAGAGTATCGCTAATTTGGCGTCGCGATGCTGTGGCTGTCTGTACCGACCGTCCAATTGTTGTACTGGAGAATAGCAATGAATAAGAATTGGATTCTGGCTTCCGCCATCACTGCCACTCTAGCCGCCTGTGGTGGCGGTGGTAGCAGCAGTGGAGGCGGCAGCAGCTCGCCGGGCACTGTCAGCGGTGGTGCGTCTAAAGGTATTGTTATCGGTGGTGTGGTTAACGCCTACGCCATTGCCGACGATGGTTCGGTAGACAAAAGCAGCAGCGTTGCTGAACCGGACACGACGGCGGACGATGGCAGCTATTCTCTGACCCTTAATAGTAATTATCAGGGCGGTGCTCTGCTGATAGAAATTACGGCAGAAGATGGCACCACCATGCGCTGTGACCTAGTCGCCTGCGAGCACGATGGAGACATGGCGACAGTTAAATTTGGTGAGGATTACCCATTGGCCGCAGACTTTAGCATGCAGGCCATGCTGCCCTCTGCCTCGGGTAACGTGTCAGCCAGTATCACTCCTCTCACCAGCGCTGCAGCAGCACTTGGCCTGCAGAAAGTCGCGGCTGGAGCACGAGCAGAAGATGCAGCCATTGCCGCCAATGCCCAGGTGGCCAATAAACTAGGCCTGGCAAGCAGCGATTTGCTGAACCAGCCTATTGTCGACATTACCAATGCTGAGTCACTGAATGCCGCAGGTAAAGAGGCGCTGGAATATAACGTGAAAGCAGCCGCGGCCATCGCTTCCGCATTGCAGGCGAATGGGCGGATTGAAGATGCGCTGACCACTTTTTCCGATCAATACAAATCGGCCGGTATGGCCGATAAAGAGGATGGAGACCCTTCTATTTCTGTGGAGGAGCTGTTGGAAGCTGCCCAGGAACTGATGGATAAAGTGGCCGCTGTTGAAGGCGCGGACAATGAAGATATTGACGCGCTCGCCACTGAAATTGATGTCGAAGAGGGCAATGCTGAAACCAACGGTTCAACGACACCCAGCCAGGGTGAAGTGCCTGATGATGTCGGCTCGCAGGGCTTGCAGGCGAGTAAGGCCTTCGTTAAGCAGCTGCGCAATGTTGGCACTGCCGCCTTCCTAGAACCAGAGGGTGAAGAGGGTGAAGCGTTGGCCGGTTTTCAAACACAAGTGGACATGGCCAGCGACGTGCTGTCCACTGACGCCTCTGCGGTTGTTGAAGCGGCGGCGATGGGATTGAACGCCATTTCCTATGCCTTTGAGGCGGTGCAAGATGCCAAGGCGGATGAAGAACCGCTGCCCGAAAGTTTCGAGCAAGAGGGTGTCACCGTCGCCATTGAGCAAGTGGAAGGCGGCATTCGCTACAGCGTCGATCAAACCATTAACGGTGCGGCGGTTGTCTTGACGGCGCTGGATGATTCGGAGATCGATGAGCAAAGCACCGAGACCTCCGAGTTCGCCCCTGCTGAGCAAGAGCAGGCCGGTGAGGTGAAAACCGCGCGTGCGGTGGCCATTGAAGGCCCGCAGAATGGCACCACGGAAACCACCGAATCTGGCACGTCGGAAATTACGGCGGATATGCAGCTTAGCGGCTCTGCCAGCACGGATACCGTGACCTTTACTATCGCCGAAGGCTCGCTTTTTGAAGGCAGTCTGGTCGGGGAGTGGAGCGGCAGCGAAACCGACACTCAGTCAGCAAACGGCTACCAGTATGACGGCCAATATACCGACGAATTCACTGTTACCAATTTGCGCGCCATTATCAATGGCAGCTTGGAAACAGCGCTGGAAGGTGAGCAGACGGTGACGTTCAGCGGCGGCTTGGAGCTTGGCGTTGAGCGTTTCGACTCTGCGTATTCTGAGGAGTGGGGGGATCAGGCAAGCTGGGGAGGCGACAACGGCTATGAAGACAGCGGCTACGAAAATAGCCAAAGCACGGTAATGGTTGATGGCTTTGAACTCACCCTGTCGGGTTCCATTGCCAACAACGACGGTGATGCCTTCAACGCCAGCCTGGCTCTGCAAGCTGACGGTATCCACGAGGTTTGCACAGACGAGTATAGCTACTCCTATTCGATGGATGAGCCCTACCAGTGGGATGCCAGCTACGATTGCAGCTTGCAGGAAAGCGCTGAGCAATACGCCAGTGCCGCCATTGCAGTCAGCTTTGATATCGCGCTGGACGGCGTAGCCGACTTTGTGAAGCTCACGGCGACGGGAACCCGCACCGGCCTTGAAGAAGCTGATCTGGATGTTGAGCTTGCCTACAGTGGCAATACGCTGACAATTGCTCACACCGCAGACCTCTCCGAGGATGCACCTGAGGGTGGCAGCGTTACCGTTAGCAACCACAACGATGTGGTTATGACCCTGACGGAAGATGCCGACGGCGAACTGAGCGGTACCATCGAGCAGGACGGCGTAAAATATGCCGACATAGATGAAGACGCCGGCGCGCCGGTTATCACCTATACTGATGGCGAGTTTGAATCGTTCTAAGTAAGCGCGTTAAATAAACGTAAACAGGGAGGCCTAGCCTCCCTTTTCTATTTCTTACACAGAGCGTTTACCGTGAAAGCGCAAACCCATACACGTACATACTCAGTAATCGTATTGCTGGCAGGGCTACTTAGCATGCCACTCAGCCATGCCGAAAATGCTTTTTATTTCCAAGCAGAATCCGATGCCTATAGCGAAATCGCGCCGATAAAGCAGCTATTAGATGATCTAAACGGTCCGCGCTTCAGTCGAGGCGATCTCGCCTTCACTCACAATAAATTTGAAGTCGGCGAACGCGACGGCAACTGGGAAGTGAGCGCCTTTTATCGCTACGACTACTTCCTGGAATTCAGCAATGACACCGCAGAAGTCGCCTATGCTGATAAAAACGACAAAGAACTGGATAAGCAGCGCAACTATCACCTGTATATCGAGCCCAACCACTTGCGCGCTAAGGGCTTAGGGCTTGGCTATTATTTTTCGCTACCGGGTAAGGCCAAACTGAAACTACGCGCCAATTACCTCCGTGCGGAAGAGCTGACCGATGGCACGCTGAGTGGTCAGCTGCGCACGCTCGAAGACAAAGTCGAGGCCGATCTTGTCCTCGACTACAACTATTCCCGAGATGCCTTGCTTAAGCGCGAAGAGGAAAATGTCCGAGGCAATGGCCTCAGCCTCGACCTTGACCTGAGCTGGCCATTTGCCGAGCGATGGACGCTGGATGTGCGTGCCCGCGACCTGGTGTCAGAGATCCGTTGGCGAGATGTTACCTACACGCGGGCCTCGGCCATTAGCGATACCGTAAGCTACGACGATCACGGCTTTATCGACGTAAAGCCGACGGTGTCGGGGATTGAGTCCTATCGCGACCACAGTCAGACCTTGCCCCGCCGGATTGCCGCCATGCTTAGCCACCAATGGCGCGGCAGTGTGCAACTCACTGCTGGACTGCGCAGTGTCGACAAATACCTTTTCCCACAGCTTCATGCGTCTTGGGTGAGTAGCGGGACGCAGTGGCAGCTGGGGGTCGATATAGAACAGCAGGCGCTGATGCTGGGTGTAAATTATCAGGGCTTGAAATTAGACCTAAAAAGCGACGCCATCAAACCGAGTGATGCGAAAGCTTTCGGTTTAAGTTTGAGTTACACGTGGCGGCTGTAGGCGGCAGATCAACAGTTTTATTTTGCCTGTTGCCCTGAACGCGATTCGCGGCGTTTACTCGCCTTAATTCGTACATTCTTAAGCCGTCGTCAGCCAAACAAAAAGCCCCGCGAAAGCGGGGCTTGGTAGTTTTACGCTGGCAGGTTGGTGTAACCCAGTTCGTGGAAGGTTTGCAGCAGCTCGCGGTGTCCGAATGCCCCTGTGGCGCTTTGGAAACCGGCGGCTTTGAGTTGGCCGTTGAGCAGGCGTTGGGCGGCCTCGGCGCAGATTTCACCCGTAAAGGTATACGGAGCGTTCAGCGACAGCGGGAACACCGTCGTCACTTGGCGGCCCTGACCAATACAGGTGATCACGGTGCGGTGCAGGTCGCGATCGTCTTTGGGTGGCTCGGCGGGGGTCATTTCATCGCCGTAGCGGTTGGTGAGCTCTTCTTTCTCTTCCTGACTCATACCCTTGGATTCTTCGTTGAAGCGATGGATAACCGCAACGACGTTTTCGATGATTTCATCACCGAAAGCGGTCAGTACGCGACAGTTGCGCACGCGGTCGTCGTGCTCGTACCAAGCGGGCTCACAGCCACCGCTCCAGGGCAGGGCCAGCACCGGCTGCGACAGGTGGGGAACGCAAACAGTGAAGTGACGGTCGCCCTGCCACTCAACCATTTCGCCCTCTTTAATCATGTACTGCGGGTTGTTTACCATGCGCAGGAAGGATTTCGTTGAGGCCTGCGAAGGCAGCGCGTTATTGATCTGGTAGGTGATGTCGAGAGTGTCGACGCCTTCGGTTTCCAGTACAACTTCAGCGGCCAGGGCACCCGCTGCCCACATGTAGGAGTTGGCAGGGTTGAGCAACAGGTTTTTGTCGGCGAAAGCCTTGCCGTATTTGTCGCGAACGGCGATCACGAAGTCTTGCTCGCCAGTGGTGTCCAGGTAGTGGCAGTTGTTTTCCAGGCAGGCTTCAACCACCGGCCATGCCAGCTGCATGAAGGGGCCGGCAACGTTGATAACCACTTCCACTTTTGCAAACAGTGGCGCCAATTCGGCTTTGTCGTTGCTGGCGCGAACGATGGTGGCGGGGGCTTTGTGGCCCAGTCGCTCTTCCACGATGGCGAGGGCGTCTTCGAGTTTTTGCTGGTTGCGACCAACAAAGTAGAAGGGCAGGTTGCGCTGCGCCAGGCACTCGGCCACGAGTTTGCCGGTGTAACCGCTTGCGCCATAGATGAGAATTTTGGGTGCTTCTGACATGGTCTTGCTCCTGTAATTTTTGTTTTTCAGTGAGTACTTGGCCACGCCGCCTGGGCGGCGATTTGCGTCGCTAATTACGTTAATTAAGTGATGCTCTCGTCTGAATGCGAAATGAGGACAGCTATTTGCGAAATGAGGACAGCGATGCTAGCGTGAGCAAAAAATCGGTGACCCATGAAGCCCAAATACCACTCTGCCAAAACCATTCTTGCGCCGTTGATGAAGCTGCGCAGCGAGGGCATTTCTGTCGCGCAGTCGCTCACAGCCACGGGTTTGTCGCTGTCGATCCTGGAGCGCCCGGAACAGCACGTTAACCTCAGTCAGGAGCTGACCTTCCTGCGCAACCTGCGCCGGGTGAGCGGTGACCCCGGTATTGGTTTGTATGTGGGCAACTGCTACCCACTGAGCGTATTCGGTTTGTATGGCTACGCGTTGATGAGTGCCTCGACAATGCGCGAGGCGCTGAAGTTGGCCTACCACTTTGTGGAGCTGAGTTTTGCCTTTTACGAGCACAACATGCGCGTTGAAGACGGCTTTGTGGTGATGGCAATGGCCGCCGATGATTACCACGTCGAAGATCTACCCATGCTCAGCGAGCGGGAAATGACCGCTACTTTCATGATTTTGCGCGGCTTGCTGGGCGATGACTTCCACCCCGCTGAGGTGTGTTTTCGCCACGCCCGGCAGGTGGAGTTGAGCCGTTACCGGGATGTATTTGGCGTGGCTCCCACGTTTGGCGCAACAGAGAACGCCATGCGCTTCTCCCTCGATGTATTGGAAACACCGTTGTTGCAGTGCGACAGCGATACCGCGGCGCTGTGCATAGATCGCTGCGAGCGCATCAAGGCGCGCCTGTCAGAAGAGCACAATATTGTTGATGAAGTGAGGGAAATGCTTCTGCTCAGGCCGGGTTACTTTCCCGGTATTGAGGCAGTGGCGGAAAAGTTAAATATCTCGGGGCGCACACTGCGGCGCCGCTTGCGGGCCAGTGGTAGCGGCTATCAAAAAATTGTTGATGACCTGCGCTATGAGTTAGCGCGGGAGTATTTACAGGGCACGGCAATGTCGATCGAGCAGGTGGCATCGCTGCTGGGCTACAGCGATGCCGCTCACTTTTGCCATGCCTTTCGGCGCTGGTCGGGCTGTCCGCCCTCTCAGTTTCGCGGCGCCCCCGCCGCCTGACGGCGCTCGCCGGGGTTAACGCCGGTCCAGCGTTTATAGGCGTGACAAAAGCTGGATGAGTCGGCATAACCGAGGCGCACGGCAATTTCTTCCAGCGTAAATGAGGTGGTTTGCAGGTACTCCACCGCCAGATTTTTGCGCACGTCCTCCAGAATGGTTTTGTAGCTGCTGTCTTCCTGGCTGAGCTTGCGCTGCACCGTGCGAGCGGTCATGCCTAAGCGATCGGCGATGGTTTCCAGTGTAAAAATTTCCCGCGGTGATGACAGGATTTGATTGCGCACCACGTCCGAGAAGGTGTAATTCTTGGCCAGTTGTTCGCATATCATTTCGCACTGGCTGTCGTAAATGCGGGCAGTTTCTGGTTCGGCCTGCAGCAATTCTTGGTACAGCAGCGCGCTGTCGAAGACATAGCAATTTTCGGCAGCTTCGAAATACACCGGGCAGTTGAAATAGCGCCGGTACTCTTCTGCGTAGCTGGGTTCCGGCTGGCGTAAATGCACCTCGTGTACGGGAATGGGCTGGCCGAGGGCTTCCTTAAAAATAATATGCGAGGCGACCAGGCCGCGATCAATCATGTATTGGTGGCTGTCACCGAGGTCGCGCAGAGGCTCCAAACTGATATAGGCGCGGTCGTCGCGAATGGTGGTAATCCACTGCATATAGGTCCACGTCATCAGAATATTTTTATACAGCACCTGCATGCCCTGAAGCAGGTTCTCGCTGGTCATTACCGCCAGTCCCAATAAGCCATATGCCGACAGGTGATAGCGGCTACCCACCACCAGCCCCAGCTCGGGCTTATCCAGCGCGCGAATCACTTCAGAGGTAAAACTCAACTCTTGCTGTGGGGTAAGTTGGTAGGTGGGGCTGTCCAGCGCTTCGGGTGGAATATTGGCTTTATCCAGCACCAGCAACGGGTCCGCACCATGCTCTTTAAGCAAGGTAATTAAGGGGTTTAGGCCGTAGCCAAGGTGTCGGGCTGGCGGCACCGATAAAGAAGACCGAATCTCCATGAACACGTCACGCGCTGAAAATTGCTGTCGTAAATTAACAACCAGATTGTCTGCTGTAAACATCTAACTTTGCCGGGGCGCTGGCTACTATCCTCCCATCGATATCGCTTACTCATAACAAACATAACGAAGTAGAGGAAATGTCATGAACGATACCGCTCTTGCCACAGGCCCTGTGGATGTTGACTACCGCAACTTAGAAGCCCCTCTTTACCGCTGGCCGGCTACCCCCAAAAGCAAGCTGACCATCTCAGGTGCCGAGGCGAGCTTGCCCGAACATATTGCTGAATTCCAACAAACCCTGCGCGACTTTGCGATTAACGTGGTGCGCCCCATTGGTATTGAACTCGATAAGCTGAGCCCGGAAGAGGTGATTGCCAAGGATTCGCGTTTTTGGGAATTCCGCGAGAAGTACTTGGAGCTGGGCGTAACGATTGAAGCCCTTTCTGAAATGCCGCCGCGCGAGGCCGCCCTGCTGTTTAGCATTCTGTTTGAAGAACTGGGCTATGGCGACGCCGGTCTGGCGATTTCTGTGGGCGCCGGAATTTTGCCGCAGTGGCTGTCAGCCAAATTTGGTCGCGCTGACCTACTGGAAGAATTCCCCGACGCGATGCTTGGCTGCTGGGGTATTACCGAACCCGACCACGGTTCAGACATGCTCGACCCCAACGGCGCTGCCGCTCAGCCGGGTGGCAAGTACGGCCGCCCGAACCTGGTTGCAGATTTGACGGGCGACGACATTATTTTGAACGGCCAGAAAGCGGCTTGGGTTTCCAACGGCGTGATCGCCGACGTTTGTATTTTGTACTGCGCGGCCGACAGCGGTAACGGTGTTGACCCGCACAATGGCTGCGTGTTGGTTTTCCCAATGAACCTGCCGGGCATCTCCCGCGGCAAACCGCTGGATAAAATGGGGCAGCGCGCGCTGAACCAAGGTGAAATTTTCTTCGACAATGTTCGACTGCCGCGCAAATATTTGCTGGCCGGTCCTGAAGATTACCAGCGCGCCGTGTACTGCATTCACGCTGAAGCCAACGCACTGATGGGGGCCACCTTCACCGGCTTGGCGCAGGCGGCCGCAGACATGGCACTGGACTACGCTCACGAACGCGTTGCCGGTGGCACGCAAATTATTCATCACCAATCGGTGAAAAGCCGCCTCTTCCATATGTTCCGCAAGGTGGAGACCTCGCGCGCAGTGACGCGTCGTGCCCTCGACTACAACAACGACCCGGCAACGGCGATTCCCTCGCTGTGTTCAGCCATGTTCTCGAAAACCACCGGCACACAACAGGCCTTTGAGGTGTGCAGCGATGCGCTGCAAATATTCGGAGGCAATGGCCTGACTCGCGAGTACCCGATGGAAAAAATGCTCCGCGATGCCCGCGCATCAATGATTGAAGACGGCTGTAACGAAGTCCTGGCTATTAAGGGCGGCAGCTACTTGATCGACGAAGAAAAACTGGGCAACTAAGCCGGAGAAACCCGTGGAACAAAAAGCCTATATTGCGGGCGTCGGAATGACGCCCTTTGGGAATGCTATTGACCAAAGTTTGAGTCAGCTCGCTGGCGCCGCTATTCAGCAGGCGCTGCGCGATGCTGATATAGAAGCCTCTGAGTTGAATGCCGCCTACATGGGAAATGGCGCGGCGGCGGTCATTACCGGCCAAGTCTGTGTGCCAGGCCAGGTGGTGCTACGCAACATGGGCATTGGCCGCATTCCCGTCATCAATGTTGAAAATGCCTGTGCCACCTCGGCAACGGCCTTTCAGCAAGCGGCCACCATGATCAGCCTCGGCGTCTACGATGTGGTGTTGGTGTGCGGCTACGAAAAGCTTTATCACCAAGACAAAGAAAAAACCTTCTCGGTATTTACCGGCGCGGTGGATATCGACCAGATGGACAGTATTCGAGAAAGCCTGCAAGCGCGCAATGCCGCCATCGGTATGGACCTCGATATGAGCCAGGCTGGTATCAGTCGATCGTTATTTATCGATATTTACGCCACCTGGGCGCGTGAACATATGCACCAGTATGGCACCACCCGTGAACAACTGGCGGCGGTGTCGGCGAAGAACTCCATTCACGGCAGCATCAACCCGCTCTCCCAATTTCGCCACCGTATTACGGCCGAAGACGTCTTGTCGGCGCGTGCGATTGTCGACCCATTGACCCTGCCAATGTGCGCGCCCATTGGCGATGGCGCGGCGGCGCTGGTCATGGTGAGTGAAAAGAAAGCGCGAGAGCTGGGTATGTCGCGCTGCGTGCGCGTACGCGCCTCCTCTCTGCACAGTGGTTGGGACCGCGTTGACGACGAGCCGGAAATGGTGCCGCAGGCCGCAGAAGCCATTTATCAGCAAGCGGGCATCGGCGCCGACGATATCGACTGCGTAGAGCTGCACGATGCCTCGGCGATCTCTGAAATTAAATACTACGAATACCTCGGCCTGTGTGCAGAAGGTGAAGGCGGCGACTTTGTCGCTCGCGGTGAATCCACGTTGGGCGGTAGCGTGCCGGTGAATACCTCGGGTGGATTAATGCGCAAGGGTCACCCGATTGGCGCCACCGGTGCCGCCCAAATCGTCGAGTTGGTAACACAACTGCGTGGCGAGGCGGGAGACCGACAAGTTAACGGCGCGAAGCATGCTCTGGCTGAAAACGGCGGCGGCTTCATTGGCAGCGACGCTGCTGCGCTGGTGTTAAGCATATTGTCCAAAGAATAAGACTGTTGGGGGACACCATGAAAGATCAACGAATATTCGCCAATTTAATTGAGGCGAAAATGCAGCAACAGCCCGATCTGGACGTGCTGACATTTGTAAACATCAAACCCTGTGGTGGCTTTGAAGATGAAAAGCGAAGCTACCGCGATTTGTGGGAGCAAGGGCAGCGAGTCAACCAGGCTTTGCTGGAGCAGAACATGGAGCGCGGTAGTAGCTTCGCGTTAGTGATGCAAAACCACCCGGAATTTATTGACTGCATGGTCGGCAGCTCCCTGGCGGGTACAGTTTACGTGCCTATCGACCCGCGCACCGGCGGCGACCGTTTGCGCTATATGCTGAGCTGGGCCGAGTGCTCGGGCGTGGTCTGTGCAGACTACTGTTTTAACAGCGTCTACCAGGTGTGTAAGGACATGCCGCAGATCCGCTGGATCTGGGTGATGGACACCGGCGAGAAGGTTAGCCTGCAATCGGCTGACGAGCGCGTTGCACGATACAGCGACGTGATTTCCGGTCCCTATGAAGAGCGCGCCTGTCGGGTAGAGAGCGCCGACGAGGTGATGCAAATGCTGTATACCTCAGGCACCACCGGCGACCCAAAAGCGATACGCGCGCCATATACACGCTTTGACAATGTGGCATCAATTGGGCCCGCGATCGGTTTGCAAAGTGAGGACCGCCCCTACACCGGCCTGTCGCTAACCCACGCTAACGCGCAACTGGTCACTCTGGGCAATGTATTGAAAATGGGTCTGCGCGGGGTCATTAGCCGCAAGTTTAGTAAATCCCGTTTATGGGATATTTGCCGCCACTACGGCTGTACCATGTTCAACCTGCTCGGCGGCATGACCACGGCAATATACAGTGAGCCGCGCAAAGCCGACGATGCCGATAACCCGGTTCGCTATATTCTCAGTGCGGGTATGCCCGCCGCGATATGGGAAGATTTCAAACAGCGTTTTGACGTTGAGCTGTTCGAGTTTTACGGCGCCGCCGAAGGGGGTATGACCTTTAATCCACCGGGTGGACCCATCGGCAGTATCGGTAAGCCCCCTGCCAGTTTGATTGCCAAAGTCGTCGATGAAGACGGCCGCGAATGTGCCCCGAATGAGCGCGGAGAAATTGTGTTCGAGGCGGCGCCAGGGCAACCCACACTGGCCGTAAGCTATTTCAAAAACCCAGAAGCATCGGCAAAGAAAGTACAAAACGGCGTGTTCTTTACCGGTGACATTGGCCACCGTGATGAGGACGGATGGTTTTACTTCGACAGTCGCAAAGGTGATGAAATTCGCCGCAATGGCGAATTCATCGATACTGCAAAGATTGAAAAAACTATTGCCGAGTATCCCGATGTTGCCGATGTTTTTGTCTATGGTATTCCCGCTACCAACGGTGTGCCCGGCGAGAAAGATGTTATCGCTGCGGTAGTGCCGGTGGATGTGTGTTTGTTCAGCCCGCAAAAACTGCTCGATCACTGTCGGGCCGTGCTGGGCAGAACAGAGCTGCCGAGCTACATCCAGGTCATGTCAGAAATACCGAAAACCGCATCCGAAAAACCGCAGGCGCGCTTCTGTTATCAGCTTTTCCAAGAGCAAAAAAATCATGTTTATGACTTCGCGTCATAGCCGGAAAAGGCTGTCGTAAATTAACAGAAAAAGGGTCGGGAATAGGCATTACCGGCCTTTTAATAAGCGATTAATCTGACTGCTAATCACGTTCTCGTTGATACGTTAAAAAAAATAATACGCGGGAAAATTAATGACTAATTTTCCGCGATCTTGAAGGACCGGCAAGATGAATAATATAAGAGGCCGAATTGCAATGGCGGTGCTTGAGCACCGAATAATTGCTTCGATATTGTTTCTCGCAATTACCCTGTTCTTTGCCGCCGGTTTGAAAAATGTTCGTTTAGAAACCATTTTTTCAGACCTGCTTCCCAAGGACGATCCGTTTATTCATGTTTTTAAGGACCATCCGAATTTCGGTAATCCACTGACATTCACCTTGATGGTGAAGAATAAAAACGGCGATATATACAATGCTGAAACGCTGTCGAAAGTCTGGGATCTCACTCGCGACATTGACTTGTCGCCGGGGGTGGATCACGACCAGATACTATCGATTGCATCGGCAAAAGCGCGCTACGCAGAGGCGACGCCTTTCGGTATTGATGCCCAACCTTTGATGGGGGATTCGGTACCGGCAACGCCCGAAGAAGTGCAGCAATTTAAAGACAATGTTCGCAAGTCGCCGAATGCACGCCGGTTTCTTATTTCAGAAGACGAAACTGCAACATTGGTGACAGCAACATTTATTGAGCAGCGCCTGGACTACGGTGAGGCCTTCGCTTTTGTTAAAAAACTGGCCGATGATGCGACGGATGCAAATCACGATGTCTACATGGCGGGCCAGCCAGCGCTGACCGGTTGGGTCTATGAATACCAGCATCAAATGATTGGTATTTTCGCCATTACTCTAAGTGCATTGGTCATCGCCCTGGTGCTCTATACGCAGAACATGGCCGGCGTTGTTACACCGATATTTGCCAGTATTGTTGCCGCGATTTGGGGTTTTGGTTTTGCCGGTTGGATGAAGATGCCGATCGAGCCATTGTTGATGATTGTGCCGCTGCTGTTGATCGCGCGATCGTTTAGTCACTGCGTACAGTTCACCGAGCGTTTCTATGAAATTTTCGATCAACTCGGCGACAAGGTAAAAGCCGCAGGTTTAACAACCAGCGTGATGATGGCGCCATCTATTCTGGGCATTATCACCGACGCAGCGGGTATCTTCCTGATTTCTATCGCACCGATTCCGGCAATGGAACGCTTCGCGCTGTTCTGCGGTTTCTGGGCAATGATGTTAGCGCCGACTGGGGTATTTCTTGCACCGCTGTTGCTGTCAGTGCTGCCTGAGCCGCGCAACTTGAAAAAGATTGTCAGCGATCATTCCGGTGGTTTCCACGGCAAGGTGAAAGCAGCACTAGCCAGTATTTCCCGCTTGTCCCAAGGTCGTATTGCTCCCTACACCATGATTGTGGTGATCGCGGTGGGTGTGTTCTCGCTGTACCACTCGATGCGTATCCAGATCGGTAACCCGGTGGAGGGCAGCAACCTGTTGTGGGAGGACTCCGAGTACAACGTATCGGTGGCCCAGATCAATAATCACTTCCCCGGTGTGAATACGCTCGAAGTGATCCTGGAGGCGAAGGGCGACAGCGGTAGCGATCGCGTGGCCAAACAAGCCGATGCGGTGGCAACGATGTTGCAGCTGCAATCGATTATGGAGTCGGGCGAGCACGCGCCGCGGGCGACGCTGTCTTTTGCCGACTACTTAATGGATGCCAACCGGCTGATCTCCGGTGGCCACAGCAAGTGGTTGCCGCTGGACAATAACGACCGAGCTGCTAACGCTGCGGCGTCGGCAGTACTGATGGGAACCAGCCCCAAAGCGTTCTCGAATGTCGTGGACTTTGAATTGCAAAACTCCACTGTGTCCTTTTGGTATGCCGATAACAAACAAGACACCGTCGACAACGCGCTGGCGGCCGCGCGGGCGGCCGTGGAGCAAGTGGGTGCAGACCACGACGCTTTCACTGTGCGCCTCGGCAGCGGCACCATCGCTATCCAGCAGGCCATTAACCATGTGGTAGAGCGTTATCACTGGTTGATTATGGGTTTGCTCAACCTGGTCATTTTGGCAGTGTCGAGCTATGCCTATCACTCGGTGGTTGCCGGTGTGGTGCTGCTGATCCCGGTTAACCTGTCCAACATGATTTTGACCACCAGCATGTCGTTCATGGGCATTGGTCTGGACATCAACTCGCTGATGGTTGCTGCCATTGGTGTCGGTGTGGGTATCGATTACGGCATCTATCTGCTCAGTCGTATCTGTGAGGAATATCACGAGTGTGAGGACTATGGCGTGGCCATCACCTCCGCGCTGACCACTACCGGTAAGGCCATTATGTTCACTGCCAGCATCATGCTGCTGGGCATTCTTCCCTGGTACTTCCTATCCGGCCTGAAATTCCTGGCCGACATGGGCTTGCTACTGGTGCTGGTGATGCTGATCAACATGGTGATCGCATTGGTGGTGCTGCCGTTGTTGGTGTGGGTAATGAAGCCGAAATTCGTGTCCAGCAAAGACATTCTGGTCTTGGGCGAGGGTATGGACATTAGCAAACTTTTAGAAGAAGACGAGCGCGCAGCCGTTCAGCAACGCGCTGCAATCAGGGCCGAGGCGGTCAGCTGAGCCTGAGCTGACCGACAATCAATAAAAAGATAATCAAGGGTTCCCCCCGGAGGTAAACGATGCATATTAAAAAATACGATACTGACTTTAGCCGTCGCAGTTTCCTGGAAAAAACCGTTAAAGGTATTGGTGCAGCGGGCGTGATTGCGCCGCTGTGGCCACTGATCGCCAACGGCGCTGACATGAGTAAGGCCTATCCCGATGAACTGCTGTCTATCGAGATGCAAACCAAAGGCAAGATCAAACCGGGCGATGTGATTACCGCCGATAACGTTGAACATGTGAAGCACTTGCTCGACCCCGTTGCGTATATGCAAGTAAAAACCATGGGTCGCCGTATTCACATTGTTGAACCGGTAAAAGATATTACGCAGCTCTACCCCGCTGAATACCTCGAGGCCACCCTGCGCAATAAGGGTAAGGCAGTGCTGGACAGCGACGGCAACGTGTGGACGAAAGACGGCAAGCCCTGGATCGGCGGTAACCCCTTCCCCGAGCCCAAGAATGGTGTTGAGGCGCAGTACAACCTAACGATGAGCTGGGGTCGTCACGACTGGTCGCAGTACGCAGTGCGCGACTGGGATATCGACAACAACGGCAGTCTGTCTTACCAGTACGACTTTGTATGGAGTGAGCTGAATACTACGTCACGTGCCGACGGTCAGGTTTGGAAGGGCAAAGAAGACCTGCTGCGCTACCAGTCGGTATTCTTCACCGCGCCCAACGACAGTGCCGGTACCTCGTTCCTGAACATTTGGCATTACGATCAGCGTAAATTCCCAGAACTGCACGGTTATATCCCCGCTTTCCGCCGGGTAAGGCAGTTCCCCACTAACCAGCGTTTTGAGCCGCTGGTACCGGGTATCACTCTGTTCCTGTCAGATGCCTGGGCGGCCGGTGACCCGCTGCAAACCTGGGGCAACTACAAAATTGTCGGTCGCCAGCCAATGCTGGGTTGCATCGGTCCGCGCAATTTCCACGGTGGCCATCACGACAACTGGGAAAAACCCGTGCACGGTGGCCCTAAAGATCAGACCTTCTTCGACACCTACATGGAACTGGTGCCGGAGTGCATCGTGCTGGAGTCGGAGCCAACCGGCTATGCGCGTGCGCCCGTGGGTAAGCGCCGTGTATGGATCGATGTGCGCAACCAAATGTATGTCGCCTATGTGACCTACGACCGTCGCGGTGAAATCTGGAAGTCGTTTGAGCCGCATTACGCGCAGCAGTCGAACGACAAGATGACCAATATGGACGGCGCCAACCCCGCGTGGTCTTGGTCCAGTGTTCACAGCCACGACGTGCAGTCCAACCGCATGAGCCGTTTTGTACAGGCCAAGGGCGTAACGGGCGGTTACAAGACCAACTTCAATCCCGGCGATGTCGACGTGTACAACAAGTACCTCACCGTGCAAGCGATGCAGCGCCTGGGAGGCTGATATGGCTAGCGTTAAGAACCGCGTTGCCGCGGGGGTTTGTGCGCTGCTGCTGACGGCGGGGGCGATGCCCGCCGCCGCAGCCAGCAGTGAACAGGTACACCGAGGTCATCCCCACGATGTGCTTTTCGGCGTGAATACCAGCAGTGACGGCTTGCTTGCCGTGGGTAGCAATGGCCGCTTGTGGCAGAGCCGCGACGGTAGCCAGTGGCAGAGCAACAGCAATGTTGGTGATAGTCGCGCGCTACTGGCGGTGTCGGAGCGCCAGGGCAACCTGTTGGCTGTGGGCCAGCAGGGCGGCATTTTTCACAATGCCGGCGACGGCTGGAAGGCGATCGAGGCGCCGGTGAAAGAGCGCTTGTTTGCCGTCGCTCAGGGAGACTTCGGTCTGGCGGTCGCCACTGGTGCTTTTGGTGCGGTGCTGTGTTCACAAGACGGTGGTCGCAGTTGGCAGCAGTCACAGATCGATTGGCCGGCGCTGATCGGCCAGAACTATCAGCCACATGTGTATAACGCAGCAATAGATGCGCGCGGTCGCATTTACATTGTCGGTGAGTTTGGCATGGTCGCGCGCTCCGATGACGCTGGGAAAAGCTGGCAGTCGCTGCACAGCGGCGAAGCGTCGCTGTTTGGCCTCGCCCTCAGCGATACCGGTTTGGCCTATGCGGTTGGCCAGAGCGGAACGGTATTGCGCAGCAGGGATGGCGGCGAAAGCTGGAAAGCCATTACCAGTAATAGCGACGCCATCTTAATGGATGTTGCCATCCGCGCGGATGGCAAGGCGGTGGCGACGGGAATTCGTCAGGCCTTGAGTATTTCGCCGACCAGCAGTCAGGCGCGGGTACTGAATCACGACGCATTTTTAGAAAGCTGGTACAGCGATATCGCGGTACTCGGTAACGCTTTTTATGCCGTCGGTGAACAAGCCAAAGTGATCAAAATTTCTCTTTAAAAATAGCCTCGGAGAAGCGAGATGAAAAATAATAATCGGCTTAATTGGGCTCTCGCCACAACGGCGATGGCACTGTCTAGTCCATCGTGGTCGGCCAGTGGTGAGCTGCTGGGTGTCGACTACAGCCTTAGTGGTTTGATTCGTGTAGAGCTGGCTGCCAAAACGGTAAGTGACGAAAACCCCTACAACCAGCGCGGTAACCTCTTTAATGGCAAGGAGGTTGAGCGTAACGGTGGCCTCAACGTGGGTACGCTGCTCGGCCTGAATTTGCCCATTCCTATCAGTGCGCCGATCTCGGATACCGCGACGCGCAACGGTGTTCCGGCCGACAACGATTTTAATCACAGCCAGGTGCGTTTAGAGAGCACCCTGCAGCTCAAGTTTAGTGACAACTGGTCAGCGACGGCAAAGCTGCGCGGCATCTTTGACGCAGCCGAATACGATGAATTTGATCCGGACTCGGTGAACAGCAACGCCGCGGGTTACCTCTATGGCGAACCCAATTATTTCGAGTACGACGACTTTGAAAACGGCGGTGAACAGAATCCGCTGGAGATCGCTGGCGACAACTACATGGTCGACTTTCCGTCGCTGTACCTGGACTATCAGAACGGGCCGCTATTAGTGCGCGCCGGTAACCAGCAAATTGCCTGGGGGCAGGCCTTGTTCTTCCGGGTATTCGACGTGGCCAACGGCTTGGATTTGCGCCGTCACTCGATCTTCGATTTCGCTTCCGAGGAGTACGCCGATGAGCGTATCGCCTCGCCAGCCATCCGCGTGTCCTACCAGCTGAATTCCAACTGGGAACTGGACATGTTTGCGCAGAGCTTTCAGCCGACCATTTACGGCAACCCGAACACGCCCTACAACGTGATCCCTTCACAGTTTACCGTGCACGATCGCTACAGCAGTGTTGACGAAGAAGTGAATAGCGGTTTTCGCTTGAAAGGCTTTCTTGGCGACTTTGGTCTGCAGTTTATGTATACCAACCGCTACAACCCCGACGGGGTTGTGCGCTGGACTAAGTCTGGTGTGAACCGCGATGCTCCAGGCCTACCCGGCTCCGGTGCTATTCTTGCCGAAACGCCGCTTGAAGTGGACCCCACCGGGGTATGGAGTGCAGAGGAGTGGTTTACCTATGCGGGGATGGCGCGCCTCGACGGCACCGAAGGTCTGAACAACATTGTTACCGACTTCCCCGCATCGCAGTTGCTGTTGGCACGGCCGGTTCAGGGCATTGATGCGGCAAAAGAAGAGCTCGATCTGTTCTTCATCCTGACGGGTGGTTTCCTGAATAACCCGCTGTCTGGTCAGGGCGGCGGCGGTCTGCGCGGTCACATTGAGCGCACCTACCACCGCGAGGATGTTTTCGGCACCGGTATCAGCTATGTATTCAGTGGCGAGCCCGGCAGCTGGACGGATCAGTTGATTCTGAACTTCGAGGTTTCCTTCACGCCGGATAAAACCTTTACCCCTATCGACCTGGGGCAGGAATACATTGTTGAAGATGAATACGTGACTGCTCTGGTATTAGAAAAATATCAGCGCTTCAGCCGCAGCTTCCCTGCCACCTACATGGTTTTCCAGTGGATGCATCGCAGTGAGAGCGATCTGTTTGGCCGCCACTTAAGTGGTATGGGCGGCACGGTCAACAACACGCCTAAAGGTGTGGATGGTGGCTGGAACGGCCTGGTACTCGCCCTTCAGCAGCCCTTCCCTGGCTTGGTATGGCGAGCAGATTTGTCGGTGTTGTATGACACGCGCGGCGGCTTGTTTGTGCAGCCGGCACTGAAATGGAAGCCCTCTGGTAACTGGAACATAGAAATGTTCTACAACCACATGGACGGCTACGTTGATGGCGCCAACGAGAATGAAAATATCATGCAAACCGTGGACTGGGCCGATGAATTTGGTCTGCGCGTAGCCTACCAATTCTAGCGAACCCTACCCCCACCCTCAGGAAGTAATGGGACCTTGCCGGCGACTTTGTCGCCGGCTTTTTTACCGCGAGGATGTTGTATGAGTTTTCATATCAGGCGGTTTGACCGACAGTTTTCCCGGCGTGAATTTTTGCGTGTAGGCTCAGGTTTTGTCGGTGCGGGCCTGCTTATGCCGGCTTGGGCGGCAATGGAAAAACACGGTGATTATGCGGCGGCGTATCCAGAGGAGTTGCTGTCGATAGAGCAATATACCGGCGGCAAGCTCAAGGCCGGTGATGTGATCGACGCCGGTAATGTCGAGCTGGTAAAAGACCTTCTCGAGCCGGTGAAGTACATGCAAGTCAAAGACATGGGGCGTCGCCTGAGATTGCGTGAGACCACTCGCGATGTGATGAAGCTGAGCCCATGGGAATATATGGAAGCGAGCTTTCGCCACCGCGGCCAAGCGCGCTTTGACGACAATGGCAATGTTGTGACGGCCGACGGCAAACCCTGGATTGGTGGCTTGCCCTTTCCCGATGCCAAGACCGGTGTGGAGCTTTTTGCCGGCCTAACGTTAAGCTGGGGGCGACACGATGCTTCGTTCTATGCGATCCGCGAATACGACCTCAACCGCGATGGCAAAGTCAGCTACGGCTACGAAAATGGCTGGGCTGAATATGCGCCGACGGGGCGTTTGGTACTGCCCGGCGTTTACTGGAAGGGCCACGAAGACAAGCTGCGCTATCAGAGTGTCTTTTTCACGGCGCCAGACAGCGTGCGCGGCACGTCTTTCTTGAATATTTGGCACTACGACCAAAACAAATTTCCCGAGTTATACGGCTATATTCCCGATTTTAAACGTATTCGTCGCTTCCCCACCGATCAGCGCTTTGAACCGTTGGTACCGGGTTCCTCGTTATACCTGTCCGACGCGTGGGCGGCGGGTGACCCCCTGCACACCTGGGGCGACTACAAAGTGGTGTGGCGCGGACCCATGCTGGCCGCCGTCAGCGGTGGCTGGGCCTCGCAAAGTGAAGACTGGTCGCACAACACCCATGGCGGCCCACAGGGAGAAACCTTCTGGGATACCGACGTGGAATTGGTCCCAGAGGCCATTGCCGTTGATGCCAAGCCCACTGGCTTCCCGCGCGCACCCGTTGGCGTTAAACGGGTGTGGTTTGATGCGCGCACCCAGTTGCCGCTGGGCATGGTCACCTTTGACCGGCGCGGCGATCTATTCCGTTCCTTCGATGGTGCCTATGGGCTATACGAGGACGGCGACCGCCGGGTAATGGACGGTAAGCACCCCTATTGGTCGTGGTGCCATGTTCACGCTTTCGATGTGCAGACCGGAAAAATGACCCGTATAGAACAGCTGGCAGAAATCTCTGGCGGCCACCGAATGCGGGTGAACGATCACGATATTTACAACCGCTATTTAACCAACGGTGCCCTGCGCCGCTTGGGTAACTAACAACAAAAGGACTCACCATGACAGACACATACAAAGCCTTGCTTGGCGTACGCGACGACAGTGGCTACCGCGTTGAATTTCAGCAGCTCAGCAGCGAGCAACTTGGCGACGGCGATGTGGAGGTAGCGGTGGAATACTCTACCGTTAACTACAAAGATGGCCTGGCGATGAGTGACGCCATTCCCATTGTTCAAAAGCCTTCGCTGATTCTCGGCATTGATATGGCAGGCACTGTGGTTAAGTCTGGGAGCAGCCGCTTTCAGGTCGGTGACAAGGTGCTGATGAATGGCTATGGCGCCTCAGAAACGCACAATGGCGGCTATACCCAGCGCCTGCGTATTTCGAGCGACTACCTGTTGAAGGTGCCTGAGGCTTTCACTACCCGCCACGCCATGCTGCTGGGTACGGCGGGCTACACCGCGATGTTGTCTCTGCTGCGACTGGAGCAGCTCGGTATTAGCCCTGAGTCGGGCGAAGTGCTGGTAACCGGCGCGTCGGGGGGAGTGGGCAGCGTGTCCATTATGTTGTTGGCGGGCCTGGGCTATACCGTGGCAGCGTCGACGGGCCGCCTTGAAGAAAGCGAATATTTAAAGAGCCTGGGTGCAAACTCCGTGATCGATCGCCGCGAGTTGTCAGAAGCCGGTGAGATGATGCAGGCGCCCCGCTGGGCAGCGGCGGTGGATTCCTGTGGCAGCCATACCCTGGCCAACGTTATTGCCCAACTTCATTACAACGGCGCCGTGGCCGCGTGCGGCTTAGCCCAGGGCCTGGACTTACCCGGCAACATGATGCCCTTTGCACTGCGCAATGTCGCCTTGCTGGGCGTGGACTCGGTACACGCGCCAATGGCGCTGCGTGAGCGCGCCTGGCAGCGTTTGGCTGAGTCTGTCGACCTGAACAAACTGGAAGCGATGGCGGTTGAAATTGATTTCGACAACCTTCCTGAAGCCGCTGGGCAAATTTTGCAGGGACAAATTCGTGGCCGCGCCGTAGTGGATATCGCCGCGCGCTGAACCTCAATACACAACGGAAAATAACAATGAAAGAGAACAATCCTTTTTCGCTGCAGGGCAAAGTCGCTGTGGTGACCGGAGCGGCGGCGGGCATTGGCAAGGCCTGCGCCCAACGCATGGCATACTCGGGCGCCTCGGTGCTGCTCAGTGATATCGATGTGGCCGCCTGTCAGCGCTTGGCAGCGGAACTGAATGAACAGGGCTTTGACGCGCGCGCTATTCAGCAAGATGTGGTGTTGGAGGAAGACTGGCAGGCCTTGGTGGCAGAGTTGAAACAGTGGCACAACCGCTGGGATATTCTGGTGAACAACGCTGGCATTTACATTGGCGGTCGCCTGGAAGACAACTCGGTAGAGCAACTGACCCGTATCCACGAGGTCAATGTGCAATCGGTGTTTCTCGGCCTGCGCTATGCGGCTGAAACCATGCAGCCCAGCGGCTGCTTTGGTCGCGGTGGCAGCGTTATAAATCTGTCGTCCATCGCCGGGTTAATTGGCGTCCCTGGCCACAGCATTTACGGTGCAACCAAGGGCTCGGTGCGCTCTATCAGCAAGCATTCTGCGGTCGAGTTCGCCCGCTTTGGTTACGGCATTCGCGTTAATTCGCTGCACCCCGGTTTGATCGATACCGCTATGGCTGAACAGGTTTACGACGACTTTGTGGATGTTGGGCTCACCCAGTCTCGCGAGGAAGCCAGTGCGGTATTGGAGCAGCAGATGATCCCGATGGGGCGGCTCGGCACAGCCGAGGATATTGCCAATGCGGCGCTGTTTCTTGCCAGTGATGCCAGCGCCTATATCAGTGGCGCTGAGCTGACCGTGGATGGCGGTTTCACCGCAGCATAGGAGAGTGTGATGAGTATTCATTGTAAAGACAAAGTGGTGTTGATCACGGGTGCCGCCAAAGGCATTGGTGCGGCGGCGTGCCATGCTCTGGCGGCGGCAGGGGCGAAGCTGGCGGTGAGCGATATCGATCAGGACGCTGGCCGAGAACTGTGTGAGGCACTGCGCGCGGAGGGCGCCGATGCGGAATTCTTCCCCTTGGATGTGTGCGACGAGCAGCAGTGGCAGCATTGCATGGAAACGGTTGTCGCCAGCTTCGGTCAGCTGGACGGCGTCGTGAATAACGCGGGTATCGCGGTAATTTGCGGCCCCGAGGACGAAAGTCTGGAGGGTTGGCGGCGCACCCAGACCATTAATAGCGACGCGGTGTTTCTCGGCAGTCGTGCGGCCATCCAGACTATGAAAGCGCGCGGCGGGTCGATCGTCAATGTGTCGTCGATTGAAGGTATTGTCGGCGACCCAATGCTGCCAGCGTACAACGCCAGCAAAGGCGCCGTGCGCGCACTGACCAAGTCGCTGGCGCTGTATTGCGCTGATCGTGACTACGGTATTCGGGTGAACTCCCTTCATCCCGGTTATGTAGAAACGCCTCTGGTAAGCGGTGCCCTGGCCAAACTGTCAGAGGACGATGCCAATGCCTTCGCTACGCGAGTAGTGGCCAGCATCCCGATGGGGCGCATGGCGCGGGCAGAGGAAATCGCTCAGGGTATCGTGTTTTTGCTTTCCGACGCGGCAAGTTATATGACCGGCTCGGAACTGGTTATGGACGGTGGCTATACCGCCCGTTAAGAATCCCCTCGGGGAGGGAGGTGGCCGCTATCGCCCTGGCGACCACCTCTTTTTTCTCTCTCGCATCTGCTTTGCTCCGCGGTTGTAGTTCATCTCAATGATTTCTGTGTCAGACTTGTTATCCCGAGACCACAATCGGTAGCGGGTGTGAATAGCAAGTAAAGAGAGATGCAGTGTGAGTAATGGTGAAGGACGGCGCCTAAATAAGTTTATCAGTGACTCGGGCTATTGCTCGCGTCGCGAAGCCGACAAGCTGATTTTGCAGAACCAAGTCAGTGTCAATGGTAAACGCCCCGGCCTGGGTGCACAGGTGATGCCGGGCGATGTCGTGATGGTGGAAGGCAAGCGCATTCGTACGGTTAATGCGGATAAAACCGACAGGGTATATATCGCCTACAACAAGCCGGTCGGTATTACCTGTACTACCGAAGCCCATGTGCCGGGCAATATTATTGACGCCGTTGGGCACAAAAAGCGCATCTTTCCCGTCGGCCGTTTAGACAAAGATTCCGAGGGGCTGATTTTCCTCACTAGCGATGGCGACATCGTGAATAAAATTTTGCGCGCTGAAAATGCCCACGAGAAAGAATATATCGTCACCGTCGACAAGCCGCTGAGCGGACAGTTTGCCGAGCGAATGGCCAAAGGCGTGCCTATCCTGGGCACGGTGACCAAGCCCTGCAAGGTCATGATCCTCAGCCGCAATGTGTTCAAAATTATCTTGGTGCAGGGTATGAATCGCCAGATTCGGCGAATGTGCGAACACTTCGGCTATGAAGTGACGCGGCTCAAGCGCACGCGGATTATGAACGTCAAACTGGATGCGCTGAAACTCGGTCAGTGGCGCAATCTCAGCGCTGAGGAAATGGCAGAGATCAATCAAGCAGTGGGCGGTTTGTCGGGCACCGCAAAGGCGGCAGGTAAGTCGCGCCCACGGCGACAAACCGGCCCTAAACCAGGCGGTCGCCGGCGCTAGCGGCATTGTTAGGGCGCGTATATGAAACGTGTATTGACGGTTGGCGCGCTGTTTTTACTCAGCGGCTGTGCGAGCCGGGAGGTCTACGAGAGTATTCAGGCGAGTAATCGTTTCGAGTGCGATAAGCTGCCGCCCTCTCAATACGAGGCCTGTATCGCGCAGGCGGCGCAGCCTTACGACGAGTATGATCGCGAGCGTCGGGCCATAGAGTCTGACGAGAATTAAAAAGGTGGAAGGCCCAGGAGCCTTCCACAAGCACTACGCGTCAATTGAGGGCTAGCGCAGCTGACCCTCGTATCGGGCATTGTTGAGTAGGTACAGGCCGTAAAACACCGCAAAGGCAAGATCGGCGATCACAAAAATGGCAAAGGGCATCAGCGCCGGAAAGCTCAATGTATCCACCCAGGCCGCAACGAACACCAGGGTTTTGCCGATGCAGCCCATCCAAATAATATCTTTGTGGTCTTTTGGGCTGCCGGCAATGCGCCAATAACCAAAGCCAAACACCAATACCAGCACACCAAATTGATGAGCCCAGGGCAGTAGCTCGGGCACATAGAGGCTTTGCATTTGCAGCAGGGCAAAGAAGGCCTCAGTGGCAAATAACAGCATAAACGCCGCCGCGAAGTTGAAGAATGCGGCGAAGCGATAAAAGCGTTTCCAGGAAGTTTCATTTTGCATTGATGCTGGCCTCCGGGTGCGAGGGGGATTGTTTTAGGCGGTCGGCAATAGCGGCGCCGGTCAGTAAGCGCCAGGGTATCAGCAAGCCGCTTTGTTGTTTGTATTCCTGCCAGCCCGGGTGGCGGGAAATGGCGTGATCTTTGTTCTTCATCCGCGCCAGGAAATAGCTGGCCATGTAGGCGTAGATCGCCCAGGCGATCCAGTGTTGGGCCAGCATCGGGTAGGCCGCGTAAAGCATCAGCTCGCCAAGGTAATTCGGGTTGCGGGTGTAACGGTAGACGCCGTCGGTAATCAGCCCCGGTTGTTGGCGGTATTTAAGTATCCAGTGGCGCTGGCCATCGGCGGCCATCATGGTGACAACCCCGAGGGTGTGAATGGCAATGGCGGCAAATACGACAGGGCCACTGGGCTCAATGAAGCCCGAAATTAATAGCCATGGGGTGATCCAGTACCAGCCGATGAGAAAAACATAGAGGTTGATGGAGGCAAGTACGCTGATGCGGTCATTGAATTGGTGGTCGCGAAAGCCGAAGTCTTTTATCAGCCAGCAATAGCCATAGATGCCGTGCAGGCCAAGGTAGACCCAGGCAGTAGTGGTGAAATTGTCGTAGTAATTCATCATCGCGTAGATGATGAACAGGGTAAAAATCTTGTGGAAGTCCACTGCCCAGGCAACGCGAATGCGCGGCTTGCCAGGTGCGTTCCAGATCAGTTTGTCGACGAGGGCGAGAAAAGCGCGCGCCCAGCCGGGAATTGGTTCCCGTTGCTGTTCCATGGTGCATTCCTGTTATTGTTAGTGTGTGCCTGCCGATACTACGCGGCGGCCACAATTAGTGAATGCTTGCTGGCGACGCTTTTACTGTGAATTTATGACAGCCATCAAACGATGACGTCGGCCTCGTCACCGTTGCGCTCCAACCATTGCTTGCGGTCTGCGGCACGCTTTTTCCCGAGCAGCATATCCATCAGGGCATCGGTGTCATCGCCGGGTTCGATGCCCAAGCGCACCAGTCGGCGAGTATCCGGGTCCATAACAGTTTCGCGCAGCTGTAAGGGGTTCATTTCACCGAGGCCCTTAAAGCGCGTGACGGATACTTTGCCTTTGATTTTTTCCGCCTCTATGCGGTCGACAATGCCCTGCTTTTCGTCGTTGTCGAGGGCGTAAAACACCTCTTTGCCAACGTCGATGCGGTACAGCGGTGGCATGGCAATAAATACGTGGCCCTGTTCGACCATCGGGCGGAAGTGACGCAGGAACAGCGCGCACAATAGTGTGGCGATGTGGGCACCGTCGGAGTCTGCATCGGCAAGAATACAGATCTTGCCGTAGCGCAGACCGCTTAAATCGTCGGAGTCGGGGTCTACCCCCAGTGCCACGGAGATGTCGTGAACTTCCTGCGAGGCGAGAATTTGCTGGGAGTCCACCTCCCAAGTATTCAGGATTTTACCGCGCAGCGGCAAGATGGCCTGAAACTGACGGTCGCGAGCCTGTTTAGCCGAGCCCCCCGCCGAGTCCCCTTCCACCAAGAACAATTCTGAACGCTCACTTTCTACCCCGGCACAGTCTGCCAATTTGCCGGGCAGTGCCGGTCCGGCGGAGACTTTCTTGCGCACCACTTTTTTGGCTTTGCGCAGTCGGCTTTGGGCATTGCTGATGCACAGCTCGGCGAGTTTTTCGGCCTCTTCGGTATGCTGGTTTAGCCACAGGCTGAACGCATCTTTGGCCACGCCCGATACAAAGGCTGAGGCTTCGCGGGAACTGAGACGCTCTTTGGTCTGGCCAGAAAATTGTGGGTCGGCCAGCTTGGAAGACAGCACATAGCTGCACTTGTCCCAGATATCGTCTGGGGTCAATTTGACGCCGCGCGGGATCATGTTGCGGAACTCGCAGAACTCGCGCATGGCATCCAGCAAGCCGCTGCGCAGGCCGTTAACGTGGGTGCCACCCTGAGCGGTGGGGATCAGGTTAACGTAGGACTCGGCCAGCGGCTCGCCGCCTTCGGGCAGCCATTGCACAGCCCAGTCCACGCCTTCGGTGTTGCCACTGAAATGGCCGACAAAGGGTTGCGCGGGCAGGGTTTCGTATTCGCGAGTGTGGCTGGCCAGGTAGTCGGGCAGGCCATCTTCGTAGTACCACTCCTCACTCTCTTCGCCGGTTTCATCTTTGAAAATAACTTTCAGGCCCGGGCAGAGTACGGCTTTGGCACGCAACACATGCTTGAGGCGGCGCACCGAAAATTTGGCGCTGTCGAAGTATTGGGCATCTGGCCAAAAGCGCAGCAGTGTGCCGGTATTGCGCTTGCCGCAGCTGTCGATGACTTCCAGGTCGGAGGCTTTGTCGCCATTGGCAAAGCGCATTTGGTGAACCTGGCCGTCGCGTTTAATGGTGACTTCCAGTAGCGATGACAGAGCGTTGACCACCGATACTCCCACGCCGTGGAGGCCGCCGGAGAACTGATAGTTGTCGTTGGAGAATTTACCCCCGGCGTGCAGGGTGGAGAGAATCACTTCGACACCTGGCAGGCCCATCTCCGGGTGGATGTCTACCGGCATACCGCGGCCGTCGTCGGCGCAGCTTAGCGAACCATCGTTGTGCAGGGTGACGGTGATCTGACTGGCGTGGCCGGCCAGCGCTTCGTCGACGCTGTTGTCGATAATTTCCTGCGCCAGATGGTTGGGTCGGGCGGTGTCGGTGTACATGCCCGGACGCTTGCGCACAGGCTCAAGGCCGGTGAGAACTTCGATCGATTGTGAGGTGTATTGTGACATGCTCTACCACTGCGAGGCCGCATCGCGGCGCCGTGAATGAATCGGTTTGGGTGGGCTATTGTTAACCAGCCACGCCCAGAAATTCCACTATTGCGGGCAAATGCGCTTCGAAATTCACGAAGCTGTGGTCACCGCCGGGCTCAACGAGCTGCTTACAGTCGCGATAAGCCGCCACGGCGAGGCGGTAATCCAGCGTTTCGTCGCCCTCTTGCGCCATTAGCCAGTAGTGCTCGGGTGTAATGTCGGCTGGCGTTAGCGCGCGCAGGCAGGCGAGGTCTTCTTCTGTCACGCTGAAATGCTCGCCGGTATAGGGGTTGTCGTATTCGCCGATGAACTGCTCTCCCCACTCTCCCGGGGTAACTGCCGGGTTGACCAGCACGGCTTTTAGCTGGTGGCGCTCGGCCAGTACGGTCGAGAAGAAGCCGCCCAGCGAACTGCCGATAAGTGCCAGGGTGTCCGGTGCTGCGGCCAGTTCCTCTTCCACCACTTGCGCCAGTTTGGCAAAGGCCCCTGCCGGGTTGTTGGGCATGCTGGGAATACACAGCCTGACCGACGGGTGATGCTGCGCAAAGTAGTGTTTAACCAGTTGTGCTTTGTGTGATTGGGGGGAAGAGAGAAAGCCGTGTATATAAATGACTGTTGCGCTCATTCGTAGCCGTTTGCCGTTTTATCTACCGTAAATTCCACGCCGCTAACGCGCTCCACGCCTGTCTGCCAGTTGCCGTCGGTGTTCAAGGTGAACCAGCGGTAGCCAGGGTTTAGGTCGTCTAGGGCAAAGTCGCGGCTGCCAGGCGCGAATTGTATACAGGTTGAAGGCGTCGTCAGCAAGCGTTGCTGGCGATGGCGCTGCTCCGAGGCTTGGTGTACGTGGCCGGATACAATGGCCGCCACGCCGGGTTTGTCGTCGAGAATATCGAACAGCGCATCGGCGTTATCGATCAATTGCTCGTCCAGCCATTCGGCACCGAGCTTATTCAGGTGGTGGTGGACAAAGATAAAGGTGTTGCTGTCGCAGGGGTGTTGGCGGCACAGCGCCAATTCACTTTCAGCGAGATGGCCGCCTACTTGGCCGCTAACCGCCGAGTTTAAAAATAACAGCTGCCAGTTACCGAGTGTCGCCTGCTTTGGCATCAACGCCTCGCCCGCACATTGGTGCATGGTAGCGGGGTCGTCGTGGTTGCCGGGTAGCCATACAATCGTGTCCGCCAGCCCATCGAGCTTGGGAAGCAGGCGCTGATACGCCGCGGCGCTGCTGTCACCAGAGAGGTCGCCAGAGACTACCAGCATGTCGATGTGCGGGTGCTGGCGTTGCACCAAAGCGAGCACTTCGTCGAGGCTGTGGTCGGTATCCATGCCCAACAGCGAGCTGCCCGGGTTAGCGCCCAGGTGGCAGTCGGTAATCTGCACCAGGCAGAAAGGGGACGTCGCTGTTGCGTTGGCGCTGTTCACGATAAGCCTCGTTAATGTCTTCGGCTTTTATACGGTATGGATTGCCACAAATCCAGACGCAGTCCATTGGCGGGCGTTGCCGCGCGACAATAAATGTGTGATTTGCGACTGCAGTCTCGCTGCTAAAATTGTGTACCGGTCGCGCTGACCTTTTCTAATACAGCGCTGTCGTGCCGGTGACCGTGCCGCAAGCACTGACTTAGCCATTCGCCAAGAAAGCGGTTTAGCTGGGCCTTTTCGTCGCGTTGGAACATTTTATTATTCGGGTAGTCGTAGCGTTGCCGCAGGGCGTAGACCTGCTCGGCGCCGCTGACCTCGGCAAGCTTTGCGTCGTGATAGATACGCACCTGTAAGCACATAGCGGCCCAGGCTTGCGTTTTTGCCTGGGCCAGCCGCAAGTCGAGAAAGCTGGTATACGGTGCGCACTCGCGCACACGAATATTGAGCGCGTGATTGCCTACCCCAATGCAGAGCTCGTCACCGGCCTGAAGGGCGTCGGGTAGTAATTTCTGCAAACGCAGATAATTCATCTCACAGTCGGCAAGATGCGCGTTGAGGTCAACTTGGTAGTTCGGCGTCTTCACAAGGCTCCCGAATTTGCGTTCTAATTCAATAAGATTTTTTAATAATCATTCTCGCATAGGGCGAGTCTGATACACTGCGGGCCTGACGCAGCCCCTCCGTTAGCAGAACAGGTTAACTCTATGATTGCCAAACGTCACTTTCTCAGTGCAGCTGTTGCACTGGCTTTGGGTATTTCCGGTGCCCATGCCGACACATTGCTAGATGTCTACGAGCTTGCGGTGAATAACGATTTGCAGTTAAAAGCCGCAGAGGCGACCTACCGCGCCGATCTGGAGTCTGAAAACCTCAGTCGCTCAGCGCTGTTACCCCAGCTGAGTGGCCAAGCCTACTACCAGGATACTGAGACCGACGCGCAGTCTAAGAGTACGACTTTTACGGCGGGTGCTTTTGGTGGCGGATCGACGTCGATAATTGACCAAAAAGTGCATACCGGCTCAGAAGCGGAAAATTACTCCTTGAGCCTGAGTCAGGCTATTTTCGACCTGCCGGCGTGGTTTAGCTTTAAAGCGGGCCAAAAGATCACGGAACGCGCTAAGGCGCAGTTGGCGTATGACCAGCAAGAGTTGATTGTGCGTGTATCCGAAGCGTATTTTGAAGTGCTAAAGGCGCGGGAAAATCTCGACGCTTCTCGTGCCGAAGAGCGCGCGGCCAAGCGCCAACTCGAGCAAACGCAGCAGCGCTTTGATGTCGGCTTAATCGCCATTACCGATGTGCATGAATCGCGCGCGGTATACGACTCTACCGTAGCTCAGCGCTTGGGTTTTGAAGGCGCACTGGCGATTGCCCGTGAAAACCTCACCACTCTCACTGGTCAGGAGCACGGCAAGCTGTGGTCTTTGAAAGAGAGTTTCCCTATCGATAACCCACAACCCGCCAGCCGCGCGGCCTGGGTCGATATGGCCTTAAAGAACAACTACCAGCTTAAAGTGGCAACGGCGGCGTCTGGTTCCGCCTATGAAAATGCCCGTGCGAAAAAGAGCGAGCACCTGCCAAAGATTAGCGGTAGCTTCAGTTATACCAAGGAAGACCTGGACGGTTCGCGGCGCTTCAATCCCAGTAGCTCTTTCGCCGTGCCCCCCGACAGTGAGTATGAAACTGAGGCCCTGCGTGTCACGCTGACGGTGCCGCTGTTTACCGGTGGTGGCGTTAGTGCGGGTCGCCGCCAAGCCTACGAGCAGTACAATTCGGCGCAGTACACCGCGCAGCTGACTCAGCGTCAGGTCATTGCCGGGACGCGCGCTCAGCACATTGCGGTGAATACCGCCGTGCAAACTGTAAAGGCGCGCAAGCTGAATATTATTTCAGCGCGCAGCGCATTGGATGCGACCGAAGCCGGTTACGATGTCGGCACGCGCAACGTGGTGGATGTATTGGACGCCCAGCGCAAGCTATATGCAGCGCTGCGTGATTACAGTAATGCCCGCTACGACTACGTTGTGGACATGCTCAAGCTCAAACTGAACGCGGGCACTCTAAGCCCTGCGGATGTGAAGGGGCTTAATCAGTGGCTGCAGGAAGGTGATGCAGTATTACTGAACGGCAATGGCAAAGGCTGATTCCCGCCTGCTAACGCGGTTCCCACCGTGTAATTTGCGCTATACGAAGGTGCGCTAACGCTATAGCGCGCCTTCAACTTCCTCGATCAATTTTGCTAGTGCGCCACGATTGGCCTCGACAACTGCCAGGGCGTTGCGTCCGCGGGTTTCTCTTGCCTGGCTGTCGGCAAGCAAGGCGATGAGTTCATCGGCGATGCTTTCGGCACTGTCTAGCAGGCTTAGGCCGCCAGCGGTCTGCAATAATTCACTAATCTGTGCAAAGTTGAAGTCGCTGGGGCCAGCCAGTACCGGCAAGCCCCAGGCGGCAGCTTCCAAACTGTTGTGGCCGCCGCGCGGCACCAGGCTGCCACCGATAAAGGCGATATCTGCGGTGCCCAACAGCAGCAGCAGTTCACCCATGGTATCGCCCAGCAGGACTTGCGTGTCCGGAGATATGGCGCTCTCGGTGCTGCGGCGCTGGCAGCGCAGGCCTTTAGCGGCCACCAGCTTGGCAACGGTGTCAAAGCGTTCGGGGTGTCTGGGAACTAATAGCAACAGGGCATTGGGTTGTTGTTTGAGTACGCGCTGGTGGGCGTCCAGTAATATGCTGTCTTCGCCGTCGTGGGTGCTGGCGGCGATCCACACTGGGCGGTCCTGGCCAAATTGCTTACGCGTTTGCTGTGCCTGTTGGCGGAGGGTGTCGGGAATGGCGACATCAAACTTTATGCTGCCGGAAACGCGCAGTTGATCAGCGCGGGCGCCAATACTCAGAAAGCGTTCAGCGTCGTCCTGGCCCTGGGCGACGATCCGGCTAAAGGCTTGCATCACTGGCCGGCTCAGTCCGGATAGGCGTTGGTAGCCTCGTGCTGAGCGCGTGGAAAGACGGGCGTTAGCGAGCAAAACAGGAATGCCGCGCTGCGCCGTCATTTGCACCATATTTGGCCAGATCTCGGTTTCCATAATGACCGCTGCGCGCGGTTGGGTGCGGCGCAGGAAGCGGGCCACAGCACCAGGCAGGTCGTAGGGGGCGTAGACATGGTGCACCTGTTGACCAAACATGGCGCGAATCCGGCTGGAGCCGGTGGGTGTCATGCAGGTGACGACAATGGGCAGCTCTGGGTGTTGGTCCAGCATATGTTGGATCAGCGGTGCGGCAGCGATACTTTCGCCAACGGAAACCGCGTGTACCCATAGCCCTCCTGTTTGCTCGGGCGCTGAGACAAAGCCAAAGCGTTCGCCGATGCGGCGGCGGTAGTCGGGGGCGCGCAGCGCTCGGTAGGCTAGCCGTAGCAGGACCAGTGGCAAAATCAGGTAGAAGAACAGGCTGTAGAGTAGGCGCGGCATGGCGTTAAGCTTAGTCAGTGATACGGCGGCTAGCATAGCGGTCGCTGGCGACGCTGGCCAGCGCAGGCCAATGTTGATGGCTTTCACATCGCGTCTAGAGCTGTGTTATCATCCGCGATCCGTTATCACGATATCAACTTGGAGAACCAAGATGAGCGACAACATCGTTCACGTCACCGACAGCAGCTTTGAAGAAGAAGTGCTGAAGTCCGATCTGCCCGTATTGGTAGACTTTTGGGCGGAGTGGTGTGGCCCCTGTAAAATGATCGCGCCGGTCCTTGATGAGATCTCTGGCGATTACGCTGGCAAGATCAAGATCTGCAAGATCGACGTTGACGCCAACTCAGAAACCCCTGCCAAATTCAGTGTTCGCGGCATTCCCACGCTGATGATCTTCAAAGGCGGTAATGCTGAAGCCACCAAAGTAGGCGCCTTGTCCAAGTCGCAGCTGTGCGACTTCGTTGACAGCGCACTGTAATAGCAAGAGGCCTCGCATCAACGCGGGGCCTTTTCTTTTCTGCTTTACGGACCTGCCATTCGGTGATAGAGTTCGATCAATCCTCAAAATATTCAAAAATAACACCTTAATTTATTTCATATCTGCTTAATACGTCGAGCACGCGCCGGCCGCGACTTTGCCGTTCCTGCGTATCGTCCAAGCCTTATCTAATCGTAGCCAACAACCCAGAACTTATGAACCTTACTGACCTAAAAACCAAGTCCGCCCAAGAACTGCTCGACATCGCCAAAGAGATCGGCCTCGACAATATTGCCCGCTCTCGTAAACAAGACATCATCTTCTCGATCCTGAAGCGTCACGCTAAAAGCGGTGAAGACATTCACGGCGATGGTGTACTGGAGATCTTGCAAGACGGTTTTGGTTTCCTGCGCAGCGCCGACTGTTCTTACCTTGCTGGCCCTGACGATATCTACGTATCACCCAGCCAGATTCGTCGCTTCAATTTGCGCACGGGCGACAGCATTGCCGGTAAGATTCGGCCGCCGAAAGAAGGCGAGCGCTATTTTGCTCTGTTGAAGGTTGATGAGGTTAACTTCACGCGTCCAGAGCAGTCCAAAAACAAAGTCCTGTTTGAAAACCTCACGCCTCTGTTCCCCAATGAGCGCCTGACCTTAGAGCTGGGTAACGGCTCTACGGAAGATTTAACCGGTCGTATCATCGACCTGGCTGCGCCCATTGGTAAGGGACAACGCGGCTTGATTGTGGCGCCGCCAAAGGCCGGTAAAACGCTGATGTTGCAGAACATCGCGCAGAGTATTATCCGCAACAACCCCGAGTGCTACGTCATTGTATTGCTGATCGACGAGCGTCCGGAAGAAGTAACCGAGATGCAGCGCTCGGTGGGTGCTCGCGGGGCTGAAGTGGTGGCGTCGACCTTCGACGAGCCGCCGGCGCGTCACGTGCAGGTGGCGGAGATGGTCATCGAAAAGGCCAAGCGCCTCGTAGAGCACAAGAAGGATGTTGTGGTTCTGCTGGACTCAATTACCCGCCTGGCTCGCGCCTACAACACGATCGTACCGAGCTCGGGCAAAGTGTTGACCGGTGGTGTTGACGCTCATGCACTGGAGCGCCCAAAGCGTTTCTTTGGTGCGGCGCGTAACGTTGAGGAAGGCGGCAGCTTGTCCATTATCGCGACCGCACTGATCGACACCGGCTCGAAGATGGACGAGGTCATCTACGAGGAATTCAAAGGCACGGGCAACAACGAACTGCATCTGGATCGTAAGATTGCCGAGAAGCGCGTTTACCCCGCGATCAATATTCGCCGCTCCGGCACCCGCCGCGAAGAGCTGCTAACCAGCGAAGACGAGCTGCAGCGTATGTGGATTCTGCGCAAACTGTTGCACGGTATGGAAGACACGCCGGCGATCGAATTCCTGATCGACAAACTGAAAGACACCAAAACCAACGCTGAATTTTTCGATTCAATGAAGCGTAAATAAGGCCGCTGTCGGGGTTTCGCCGCAGTGGCGAAACCCCGACCCCGCCCGCCGGGCGCCGGATATCGGACACCGGATTATGAAGCACAAAGACCTCCGCGATTTTCTCAACTACCTTGAGCAGCAAGGCGAGTTGAAGCGTATTAGCTATCCTGTAGACCCCAACCTTGAAATGACCGAAATCTGCGACCGCGTATTGCGAGCAGGTGGACCGGCATTGCTGTTTGAAAACCCCAAGGGTTACTCCGTACCGGTGCTGGCAAATTTATTCGGCACTGAAAAGCGTGTGGCCATGGGGATGGGCCAAAAAGATATCGAGGCGCTGCAAGAGGTGGGCGAGCTGTTGGCATTTTTACGCCAGCCTGATCCCCCGAAAGGTCTGCGCGACGCCTGGAGTAAGCTGCCGATCTTCAAGCAAGTGCTCAATATGGGCCCGAAGATGGTGTCCAAGGCGGTGTGCCAGCAAAAGGTGATTCAGGGCGACGCCGTCAACTTACACCTGCTGCCTATTCAAACCTGCTGGCCAGAAGACGCCGCGCCGCTGATTACCTGGCCGTTGGTCATTACCCGCGGCCCCAATAAAGAGCGGCAAAATCTAGGCATTTATCGCATGCAGGTGATCGGCAAGAACAAGCTGATTATGCGTTGGTTATCTCACCGCGGCGGCGCGCTGGATTTTCAGGAGTTCAAACAGCAGCACCCGGGTGAGCGTTTTCCCGTTTCCGTTGCGCTGGGGGCCGACCCCGCGACGACCCTTGGCGCGGTGACGCCGGTGCCCGACACACTCAGCGAATACGCCTTTGCCGGTTTGCTGCGTGGTGAAAAAACCGAGTTGGTGAAGAGCCTCAGCAACGACCTGCAGGTGCCCGCCAATTGTGAGTTTATTCTCGAAGGTTACATCGATCCGGAAGAGATGGCCGACGAAGGCCCCTATGGCGATCACACTGGGTATTACAACGAAGTCGACCGCTTCCCCGTGTTCACCGTGACGCACATTAGCCACCGAGAAAACCCGATTTATCACAGCACCTACACCGGGCGTCCGCCAGATGAGCCTGCTGTGCTGGGTGTCGCCTTGAACGAAGTGTTGGTGCCCCTGCTGCGCCGGCAGTTTCCAGAAATTGTCGATTTCTATTTGCCGCCGGAGGGTTGCTCCTATCGCATGGCGGTGGTCACGATTAAAAAGCAGTATCCGGGACACGCCAAGCGCGTGATGTTTGGTGTTTGGTCGTTCCTGCGCCAGTTTATGTACACCAAGTTTGTCATTGTCTGCGATGACGATGTCAACGCCCGTGACTGGAACGATGTGATTTGGGCGATCACCACCCGCATGGATCCACAGCGCGATACGGTGATGGTAGAGCATACACCGATCGACTATCTGGATTTCGCCTCGCCGGTCTCTGGCCTCGGCTCTAAAATGGGTATGGACGCCACGAATAAATGGCAGGGCGAAACTGACAGGGAGTGGGGTCGACCAATTGTTAAGGACCCCGACGTGGTGAAGAAAGTCGACGATATTTGGTCGGAGCTGGGCCTGGAATGAGTAGCGTCGGGGCGCAGCTGCCGCCTCTGTCGCTGTATATTCATATTCCCTGGTGTGTGCGGAAGTGCCCCTACTGCGACTTTAACTCCCACGCCCAGCGCGGCGACCTGCCGGAGGCGGCATACATTGCCGCCATGCTCGAAGACCTCGATCAAGACCTCGATCAAGACCTCGACTACATTCAGGGCCGTGAGCTGGCCTCTATTTTTATCGGCGGCGGCACGCCCAGTCTGTTCTCGGCAAGCGCGTATGCGCAACTTTTTGATGGCCTGCGCCAGCGCCTGACGTTCTCCCGCGATATTGAAATTACCCTTGAAGCGAACCCCGGCACGCTTGAGCAGGGGCGGTTTGCGGCCTACCGTGAGCTGGGTATTAACCGCTTGTCGATTGGGGTGCAAAGTTTTGACGCCCAGCAGCTGAAAAAGCTCGGCCGCATTCACAGCGCCGACGACGCCTTGGCGGCTATTGCCAGCGCGCGCGATGCGGGTTACGACAACTTCAATATTGATTTGATGCACGGGCTAAGTGGCCAGACTGAAGCCGATGCACTGAATGATCTGCGCATGGCGATCGACAGCGGCGCGCCGCATATCAGCTGGTATCAGCTCACCATCGAGGCGAATACAGAATTCTACAAGCGCCCGCCCGAGCTACCCCAAGAGAGTGCCTTAATGGCCATGCAGCGAGCTGGCTTTGCGCTGCTGTCAGCTGCTGGCCTGGCTCGCTATGAAGTGTCGGCCTTCGCCCGCGACGGTCGCCGCGCTCGCCACAATCTAAACTATTGGCGCTTTGGCGACTATTTGGCGCTGGGCGCTGGTGCTCACGGAAAAGTGACCTTGCCTGGCGGCGTGCGACGCTACCAAAAAACCCGCAAGCCAGAGGATTACTTGAGTCGCTCACCGTCGCGAAGTAGTCAAGTGCAAAACGTCGCCGACGCCGACTTACCCTTTGAGTTTATGATGAACGTGCTGCGCTTGCGCGAGGGCGTTGAGAGTGAACTTTATTTACAGCGTACTGGCCTGCCCATTGCGGATATTGCGCCCGTTCTCAAGCGCCTTCGAGCTCGCGGTTTGCTGATTGACGAGCCTACACTTATCGCTTGTAGCGAGCGCGGTTTTGCGTTTATCGATAGTATTCTCAGTGAGTTTCTGGAAAGCGACTAGCGTTCATTCGAGGTGGTATATTCGTATTTGAGGAAGTGTTCAGTCGGTAATTACATATCGCCGTGTTAGATGTAATCAAGTAGTTTCAGTTTTCTGACTAAACATGAAATTGCTCGCTAGCGCGAACAAGGATGGACAGCGGTGGTTAATAAAGAGCTATTCTCCAAAGCATTGGACTCAACAGATGAAGGCGTCCTAATTGCCTCGGTGAGTCAGCGCCGCGGCGGTGAGATAGTTTATGTTAATCGCGCCTTCGAGCGAATGTTTGAGTGCAGTTCGAAAAAGCTTATTGGCAAAGGACTGACATTTTTGCGCCGGTTGAGTCGAGAAAAATGTATCGGTGATGCTGTGCGACGCGCGATTCAGCTAGGTAAGAGTGTTCATCTCATGGTTGAGCTGATGACTCGCCGCGGCAACTCGTTTTGCAGCCGCCTATGCATTTCTCCTATTTGTGATTCAGGCGGCTGTGTTAGCCATCTTATTCTTGTTAGTCATGATGTCAGTGAATTGCAGGCCTATCGCCGACAGGTTGAAAAGCAGAATCAATTCCTAGCCGAGCAGAATATCGAGCTAGAGGCCCTGGCAACTCATGACCCTCTCACTGGCGTATACAACCGCCGCTACTTTGATGCCGAATTCAAGCGCGCACTGGCCGTGCATCAGCGCCAGCAGATGCCGCTGAGCCTGGCATTTTTCGACGTCGATTATTTTAAGGATTACAACGACTACTACGGTCACGCTGCGGGTGACCGGGTGTTGGTCAGTGTTGCTGCGATAATACAGTCACACTTCTTTCGTGCTGGCGATGTTGTGGCGCGTTATGGTGGTGAAGAGTTCGTTGTGTTGTCGTCCGCTGAAGGCGATAAGACCGAGTTTCACAGCCATATAGAGCGTGTTCGGAAAGACGTCGAGGCGCTGGCCATGTGCCATATGAAGTCCCAGGCCGCCCCGGTTGTCACAATAAGTGCAGGAATTTATTGCGATGTGCCAAACGGTTCGAGCGAGCTTGGCGCGATTGTCGAGGCTGCTGACCGCAATATGTATCACGCCAAGGCGGGCGGTCGTAATCAAGTGTCTTGCGGCTAAGCAACGCTGCATCTCGTTGACCCCAGTCCCCCCTTTTTTGAAGAACAATCTCCATAGCAATTTTTGCTGACAGCGGCCTAGCGCTATTGCAATAATAGGGTCGAGATCTGTGTTTTTGTGCCGCTCATCCCCCCCTTAAGAAGGAGACTTATGGCGAATACCAACGGTTCATTTATCGTTAACTTTTTTAAACAAGAGTCCTCCGGCGGATTGCTACTCATGTTTTCTGCCCTGTTGGCGATCATCTTTGCCAACACTGCCCTCTCCCCCTATTACGAATTACTCCTTACCACACCTGTAGAAGTCCGCGTCGGCGCACTGGAAATAGCCAAGCCGCTGTTATTGTGGATTAACGACGGCCTGATGGCCGTGTTCTTTTTCCTAGTGGGCCTGGAGCTAAAGCGCGAACTTGTCGAGGGCGAATTGTCTGACCCCCGCAATATTATATTGCCCGGTATCGGGGCCATCGGCGGCATGGCCGTTCCCGCGCTGTTTTATACCTATTTTAATGAGGGAAATCCTGTTGCCATGCAGGGCTGGGCGATTCCCGCGGCAACGGATATAGCCTTTGCGTTAGGCGTGTTGAGTTTGCTGGGCTCGCGGGTGCCGGTGAGCTTAAAGATCTTTCTAACTTCGTTGGCAATTTTTGATGATATCGGCGCGATTATTATCATCGCGGTGTTTTATACCGCCAATATTTCCTTTGTGGCGCTGGTGATTGCCGCTAGTTGTATTCCCGCATTAATTATTCTCAATCGCCGCGGCGTGAGTGCCAACAGCCCATACATACTTCTTGGCACCATTATGTGGGTGGCTTTGTTGAAGTCGGGTGTGCACGCCACCTTGGCCGGGGTAGTGATGGCAATGTTCATTCCTCTGCGCAGTAAAGACCCGGATAATCCGTCGCCATTAAAAAGCCTGGAGCACGACCTGCACTCGGTGGTGGCATTTTTCGTGCTGCCGGTATTTGCCTTTGCCAATGCTGGTATCAATCTAAGCGGTGTCGGTGTTGAGCAGTTGATGCACGGCGTGCCAATGGGCATTGCTGCAGGCTTATTCCTGGGTAAGCAAATTGGTATATTCGGGTTGTGCTACCTGGCCATCAAGCTGCGTTTGGCTGAGATGCCCTCAGGTATGAATACCATTAGCTTGTACGGCACGGCAGCACTGTGCGGTATTGGGTTTACCATGAGTTTGTTTATCGGGTCGCTCGCCTTCGAGGAGACCGGGGTAAACCAACTGTTTGACGAGCGTTTGGGTATTATTGTCGGCTCGTTGATGTCCGGTGTGTTGGGTTACTTCCTACTGCGCCGTGCGCTACCTAAATAGATTGTCGTGAATAGTTATCGTGGCGGCGGGGCTTTCACCCCGCCCCATCGTTTAAGGAAAAAACCATGAATTACTGCCCGCAGTGCGCCAGCCCTATGGGCGATGTTTTGGTGGACAACGAAATTCGCAGTGGCTGCCCGGACAGGGACTGCGGCTACGTCCATTTCAACAACCCAGTGCCCGTTGTGGCGATGATTGTCGAAGTGGATGGCGGCGTGGTCCTGGCACACAATGTGGCATGGCCCAAAGCCTTCTACTCAATTATTACGGGCTTTCTCGAGGCGGGCGAAGACCCTCTGGAGTGCGCTCGCCGAGAAACCAAGGAAGAGCTTAATTTGCACGCCCTGGAAACTGATTTAGTGGGGGTGTACCCCTTCGCTCAGCAAAACCAAGTGATCATCGCCTACCATGTGAAAGCGGCTGGAGAGATTCGCCTGAATCACGAGTTGGATGACTATAAAATCATTCCTGTTGAGCAGCTCAAAGGGTGGGATATGGGGACTGGCCTGGCGATCAATGACTGGCTGGCGCAGCGGCGTCGCGACGCCTGATTATTCCTCCTCGCTGGCAGTGCCGCGATCTTTCTCCGCTTCATTTTTTGCTAGCAGGCGAGCGGCTTCGAGCTCTTCTGTAAGCGCGCCGAGTTCGGCTTTCACCGCTTCTCGGGCCTCGCCTTCCAGGGGCTCTTCCTCGTTTTTCAACTGGGTTTTCAGTGCGTTAATTTTATTTTCCAATGCAGTAACGGCACTGCTCAATTCCGCCTTATTAAATAAAACCTCTTCGGCGTGACCATCGTTGTGAGTCTCACGGTAATAGCGTCGTTTAACCGGAATAATAGGTTCGTCGGCATTGAGTACGCGCTGGTTCATAAAGTTTGGCGAGACGATTTCGATGCCGGCATCATGAAGTGCGTCGAGCATGCGCCCGCGTAGCTTGGAGCGCGTGCTTACCAGCAGAGAGGCTTCTTTCAGCCATCCGCTGGCGCGGTACAGCACGGAGAAATCACCCAGTTCGCGAATTTGCACAAAGCCGTTTTCAAGCTCTGCTTTATCGAGGGCACTTAATAGCGCGGCCTCAATGTCGCGGCGGTCAACGTCGTAACCCAGGGATACGTCCGCCGACACCACGGTGCCTGATGAGCGCACCACATTGTAGGGTTCCTGAACCAGCAACAGGTTGGGCACGGTGACCAACTCGCTGGTCTCGTTTTGGATTTCCACATGCAATAAGCCGAGTTGGCTCACCCGCCCCAATTCATTGCGAAACTCTATGTAGTCGCCCGCTTTGAAGCTGTTGACGGTGCGCAGCATAAACCCCGCCATCAGGTTACCCATTACCGAGGTTGACGACAGCGCGATGGCCGCTGAGGCGAGCAGACCGACCAGCGAAAACAGCTGTCCGCGTAGTTCGCTGTCCATGGGTAAGGTGGCAATCAGTGCAACCAGGCCAAGCAGTCGAAACACCAGGCGCATGCCCTGCTCGCGGTAGCGGATGTCGGCGCCGTGTTCTTTCTGAACGCTGAAGAGCTTGCGGGTAATCAGCCAGCCAATGACAATCAGCAGCAGAGCAACAAGCGCTGGCACCCAGAGCCCAAGCCAGGTAGGTAAAATGCCCTGTGCTGCGTCTATCGCCTGTTCCATACGTTTTTGCCTTACCTTCGCCGAGTTTCTGAGCTTTGATGGTGCTCAGTGTAGTCTGCTCGCTGTGTCGCGGATAGTCCTGTGCAGGCATAGGGTGAGTGCCCAGCGCTGTGTTAAACTGACCGGCTCAAACGGAGAGTCGATTTAACAAAGAGGTCAGCATGCCTGCATACCGTTCCAAAACCTCCACCGCCGGCCGCAATATGGCAGGTGCCCGAGCGCTGTGGCGCGCCACGGGTATGAAAGACGATGATTTCAACAAGCCGATCATCGCCATCGCCAACTCCTTCACCCAGTTTGTGCCGGGTCATGTCCACCTCAAGGACATGGGGCAGCTGGTCGCCCGCGAGATCGAAAAAGTGGGCGGTGTGGCAAAAGAGTTCAACACTATTGCTGTAGACGACGGCATTGCCATGGGGCACGACGGCATGCTTTACAGCCTGCCAAGCCGCGATATCATTGCCGACTCCGTTGAGTACATGGTCAACGCCCACTGCGCCGATGCCATTGTATGTATTTCCAACTGCGACAAGATTACTCCGGGCATGTTGATGGCGGCGATGCGTCTGAATATTCCGGTCATTTTTGTTTCCGGTGGCCCGATGGAAGCCGGCAAAACCAAGTTGTCCGAGCATAAGCTGGATCTGGTTGATGCCATGGTTATCGCCGTGGATGAAAATGCGGACGATGAGACCGTTGCCGAATACGAGCGCTCGGCGTGTCCAACCTGTGGCAGCTGTTCAGGAATGTTTACCGCGAATTCAATGAATTGCCTTACCGAAGCGCTGGGTCTGTCGCTGCCTGGTAATGGCTCGTTGCTGGCCACTCACGCCGACCGCGAAAAACTGTTTCTGGAAGCCGGCCGCCGAATTGTTGAGCTTGCCAAGCGCTACTACGAAGAAGACGACGACAGCGTACTGCCGCGCAATATTGCCAGTCGTGAGGCGTTCAATAATGCGATGGCACTCGATATTGCCATGGGCGGCTCAACGAACACGATTCTTCACCTGCTTGCCGCCGCTCAGGAAGCGGAGTTGGACTTTGGCATGAAGGACATCGACGAATTGTCTCGCCGCGTGCCTCAGCTCTGTAAGGTTGCACCGAATACACCGCTCTACCATATGGAAGACGTGCACCGCGCTGGCGGTGTTATGGGTATTCTCGGTGAGTTGGCGCGCGCTGACCTGCTCAACACCGGCCTGCCTACCGTGCATGCCAGCAGTGTGGCCTCGGCCCTGCAAACCTGGGACATCATGGTGACCGACAACGACGCGGTAAAAACCTTTTACAAGGCTGGCCCCGCAGGGATTCCGACGCAAACCGCCTTTAGCCAGGACACGCGCTGGTCGTCCCTGGATGCCGACCGTGAAAATGGCTGCATTCGCTCGCTGGATCACGCTTTCTCGGAAGAAGGTGGTTTGGCGGTGCTGCATGGCAACATCGCCGAGGACGGCTGCGTTGTAAAAACCTCGGGCGTGGATGAAAGCATCCTGGTCTTTGAAGGCCCGGCGCATATCTGCGAGAGCCAAGAGGATGCGGTTGATGACATCCTCAATGACCGTGTAAAAGCCGGTGACGTGGTGATTGTGCGCTATGAAGGCCCCAAAGGTGGCCCGGGTATGCAAGAGATGTTGTATCCCACCAGCTACATCAAGTCGAAAGGCTTGGGCAAGGCCTGTGCGCTGCTGACCGATGGCCGTTTCTCGGGCGGTACATCTGGCTTGTCGATCGGCCACGCCTCACCAGAGGCCGCAGCGGGCGGCGCCATTGGTTTGGTAGAGCAGGGCGATATCATTCGCATTGATATTCCTGCGCGCACCATTAATGTGCTGCTCGATGATGCTGAACTGGCTAAGCGCCGCAAGGCGATGGATGCCAAAGGCAGCGAGGCCTGGAAGCCACTAAAAGAGCGTCCGCGCAAGGTTTCTGCAGCGCTCAAAGCCTATGCCAAAATGGCAACCAGCGCAGATAAAGGTGCTGTAAGGGACATCAGTCAGCTGTAATGCACGCTGCGCCGCTGGAGCACACAGCGCTTCGGCGGCGCGCTAGCTTGCATGGCCAGCGGTGACACCAAGGAATGAGTGTATGGCGCAAGATTGGCGCCGGCTGGGGTATATCGCCGGTATTGTAATTCCTTTCTGGCTGCTAGTTGGGGTGATGCTCGCCGCATCGTTCTACCCTGGCTATAGCCATCGCCACCAAGCGCTGAGTGAATTGGGCGCGACTGGGGCGCCGACCGATGTGCTGTCACCACTGATCAATAATTTCCCGTTGGGCGGGCTGTTTCTACTGTTCGCCTATGCGGTTTTCACAACCTTCCCTCACTCCCGGTTGGCAAAGTTTAGCGCCGTGCTCATAGGTGTACATGGCGTGGCCAGTATCGGAGCTGGCCTGTTTTCCTGCGACATGGGTTGTAACCCGCCGTCTCCTTCTGTTGATCAGCAGCTGCACAATTTTTTTGGGGCGGTGATGTTTTTGAGTTTACTGATAGCGAGCGCACTGTGGAGTAGCCTCAGCTGGCGCGTGCTGCAGTGTCGCTGGCTGGCTGTGCTATCAGCCGCTTGCTGCGCATTGGCAATTCTGACCTTGTGGCCCATGGCTGCAGCCATCGAGTCAGGGGAAAACTTTGGCGTATACCAGCGCCTTAACTACGGCGTGTCGGTACTTTGGTTGAGCGCGCTGGCGGGTCAGCTTTATTGGCTGCAGGGCCGTCGATAAGGTCGGCAATGAACAGTTAAAGGGATCATAGATTATGGAAGAATCCTCGTCGCTAGAGCAGCAGTCAGCGGCCAATCAAGTTGCAGAATTCCCCGGTTACTTTGCGGTATCAACGACAAAGTTCATTGTCATGTCGGTGTGCACGCTGGGGCTGTATGAGGTGTTTTGGTTTTATAAAAACTGGCAGCGCGTGAAAGAAAAAACCGGCGCACAGATGATGCCATTTTGGCGAGCCGTGTTCGCGCCGCTGTGGGCCTATGTATTGTTTGATCATTTGCGCGACCAGCTTAAAGAATGGTACATAGCAAGCACGCTTGTCGCCGGCGCGTGGGCGCTCCTCTATCTTGCCTTTCAGGTGCTGTCGCAATTTGAAGCGCCAGTGGGCCTGTTGGCGATACTGTCTTTTAGTGCCCTGCTGCCGGCAAATGCCGCGATGAGCCGTATCAACGCTGTTCAGCAACCCCCTGTGGAGCTGAATGATAAAATACAGGGTTGGAATTGGCTGGCAGTGGCGCTAGGCGGCGTGTTTTATTTGATGTTGGCGCTGGCGTTGCTCGGGCCCGGTGACATGGCGCCGGCCCAGCGAATTTAACAGGGCAGAGTGCTGAGTTAGGGAGAATAATTATATGCAAAGACATAAGGGTAGTGTTGCGCTGGTTACTGGCGCGGCGTCGGGTATCGGGCGCGCTACGGCGATTCGGCTGGCGCAAGAGGGCGCAAGCGTTATGCTCTGCGATGTGAATATGAGCGGTCTAGAGGAAACGCTCAGCCTGATGCCGCCCTCTGCCCGAGTACAGTGCCAAGAGCTGGACGTGACTAACATCGACAGCTGCCAGCAAGCAGTTGCCCAATGCATGATCGATTTCGGACGGCTGGATGTGCTGTGCAATATTGCCGGCATATCGCTGTGTCGCAACCTTGCTGACATTACCGCAGAGGAATGGCAGCGGATCGTTGCGATCAATCTAAACGGGGTGTTTTACATGTGCCAGGCGGCAATGCCCCACTTGGTGGAGACCCGGGGGAACATCGTTAATATGGCGTCGACGGCGGGCCTGGAGGGCTTGGCCTACAACGCGGGCTATTGCGCAACCAAGGGCGCGGTAGTGATGTTAAGCAAGTCGCTGGCAATGGAGTTCTCGGGCAAGGGCGTACGCGTGAATGCCGTCTGTCCCGGCGCGGTGGAAACGCCGCTGAGTGCTAAATTTGAAATGCCGGAAGGGGCCGACCCCGCGCTTTTGGGGCGTATGTTCCCCCTGTTGGAGATGAGTCAGCCCGAGGAAATTGCCGCCGCCGTGGCCTATCTGGCCTCGCAGGAGGCGCGCTTTGTTACCGGTGTCGCGTTTGCCATTGATGGCGGCCAGACAGCTGGCTAATGTACAGATATTGAAAATAGTGCAATACTGAAAATAGTGCAATACTGAAAGTCGCTAAGCATCGCATCAATAACTATAAAAGCGAGATCGACTATGCACAAAGCCTTGTCTGGCGCACTCACGGCGAGTGCGCTAATGGTTACCCCCCTGCCCGGCGCTGCTGAATCTGAGCCCGCCAAGCAACTCAAGCTGGAAGAAGTGATCGTGACCGCGCAGAAGCGCGCGGAGTCTTTGTCGGATGTGCCGGTTTCAGTAACCGCACTGGACGGTGACAAGCTTAAAAAAGCCGGTATTGAAAACCTGAGCGACCTTTCCGATTACACGCCGAATTTTAAATTGGTGGAAGGCGGTTTAATTCCCAATGTGTATATGCGCGGCGTGGGCTCCGGTTCAAACCAGGGCTTTGAGCTGTCAGTGGGCATATTCTCAGATGGCGTTCACTTGGGGCGCCCCCACCAAACTCGTGGGGCCTTCATGGATTTAGAGCGAGTGGAGGTGCTGCGCGGCCCGCAGTCTATCCTGTTCGGCAAAAATGCGATTGCCGGTGCCCTGAGTTTGATTGCCGCCAAGCCCGGCGACGAGCTGGAGGCGAACTTTAGCGCGCTGCGTGGCGGCCCGGATGGCCAGCGGGAAATCTCTGCAATGTTGTCGATGCCGCTCAGCGATACCTTTGGCATTCGTGCGGCGGTGAGAACGCGAGACGAAGATGGTTATATGACCAATGAAAATCCCGCCGTCGATCGCGATGAACCGGGCGTCGAGGAATTCTCAGGCCGTATCACCTTTGGTTGGCTGCCCAGCGATGACATCACGACCAGCCTGAAGCTTGAAAAAACCAATCGCAAGCAGGATGGTCGTCAGTTTGAAATTACGCACGAGAGCGCACTGACAGGTTGTAGCGGTGAAAATGTCACCTTGGACGGCATTAAAAATACCGACGCCGAAGAGTACGCCGAAATCGATAATTACAATGCCACACTCAACGTCGATATCGATTTTGAGAAGGGGACGTTTAGCTCGGTAACCGCGGCGACCGGCTTCGAGTCAGAGGACTTGTTTGACGGCGATTCCAGCAGTTTTGATACCGTACCGCTGTTGGGTATTGAAGAGTACGACCAACGCAGCCAGGAGTTCCGTTTTACCTCTCCAGGTGGAGAGTTTATCGACTACATTGTCGGCGCCTTCTATCAGGAGGGCGAGATGACCTTCTACGAGTCTACGCCCTTGAAGGTGCGCAATGGCGCACTGGCAGATGCGGGCCGCAATCCGGTGGGCTGCCTGATCAATACACAGACCAACGTGGCTGCGGACCTTGAGAAAGACTTCTACATGGACAGCGAGGCGTGGTCGACCTTTGCCCAGGTAACCTTCAACTGGACGGACTCTTTGAGAACAACGCTGGGCCTGCGTTACGTGAACGAGAAAAAAACCGGCTTCCGTGAATTATTCCTCTATCAGTCGGGGACGAAAAATCCCGTTGATCCGGTGACTGCGACCGTACTGGGTGCGCTGAACATTGAGGAGCATGAGATCGAGGGTGGCCGCGAGGTGGGTGTCACCCTGCCGTCGGTCAATGTTCAGTGGGATCTCAATGAAGACATTATGACCTACGCCACCGTTACCCGCGGGGCGAAGTCAGGCAGTTTTGACGCGCGCAACAACAATGCCAAAGATGGGCCGGGCGGTGGTGGCGAGAATTTTGAGTTTGAAGACGAAGTGGCCGATGCCATAGAAATAGGCAGTAAAATGCAGCTGGCTGATGGCGCGGCGGAACTGAATATTGCCGTGTATCACGTTGAGTACGAAGACATGCAGGTGAGTGTCTTTGACGGCGTAGCCGGTTTTGTGGTGTCCAATGCAGGTAGTGCATTGACGAAAGGTGTAGAGCTGGATGGGCGCTGGCTAATGAGTGAATGGTTTATGCTCAGCGGCTCGCTTGCCTACTTGGATTTTGAGTGGCTCGAATACAAAGAGGGCCCCTGTGTGGCCACTGCCGACGAGGATATATGCGACCTCAGCGGCAAAGAAAATCAACAGACGCCGGAGTGGACGGCCACGCTATCGGGTACGGTGAGTATTCCCATGCCAGCCGATTTAATGCTCGACTTCACCGCTGACGCCTCATTCAAAGATACCCATTTTACCTCGGGTGACCTCGACCCTCGCGGCATTCAGGGAGCCTACACCAAGTTCAATGCGCGCTTGGCGCTCGGCGACAGCAATGGCGACTGGTCCCTGGCGTTGGTGGGTAAGAATATTACCGACGAGCTGACGATTGGTATTGGCTCGCCCACGGTGTTGGACGTCGGCGGGTATCGCGGCACCCTGGAGCCACGCCGATCTTATTATCTAGAGGGCCGCGTGCAGTTCTAGGGGCTGTTAACGCCCCCATACCGCAGAGATTTGCGCTTCCTCCATTTGCGCCGGTGCCTTACCGAGGTTCACGGCGCTTTTTTTTCTGTGCTACCTTAAGTTACTCAACAGCTTGTTTATCAGGGATTTTTTATGGATATTATCCGCATCATCTTTGCCATTTTGCTGCCGCCCCTCGGTGTATTCCTGCAGGTGGGCATTGGCAAACACTTCTGGATTAACATCATCCTTACGCTGTTCGGCTACCTTCCCGGCATTATCCACGCGGTTTATATCATTGCCAAAAAATGACGGATGACAACATCGCACTGCGGGTGCGTCGCAGCCGTCAGTGGGCGACGCTACTCGACGGCGCTTGGGGAATTCCGTTTACCCGTTGGCGTATCGGTATTGACCCTTTGCTGGGTCTACTTCCTGTGGCCGGTGATGTGGTCGGGGCGCTGCTCGGCTTGGGCATTGTCTGGCAGGCCCACAAAGCATCGGCGCCGCGGGCACTGAAGGTAAAAATGCTTGGCAATATCGCCCTGGACTTTGCCCTGGGCGCGGTACCGATCGTCGGTGACATTGCCGACATCGCCTTTCGTAAAAATGATCGCAATGCCAAGCTGCTTGAAGACTGGGCAAATCAGTTGGACCACAGAGCCGAAGCGCGTACGACGTCGCGCCACTAAAAAAGCCCCGATACCGGGGCAAGCATGGGGTGTCGCACAGGGTGGGAGAATCAGGCAGCTTGGTGTCGGTCGCCGTCGGCTTGCGCATCGCTTACCGATTGACGAATCAAGTAGTCGAATGCACCGAGAGCGGCGTTGGCACCGTCCCCCATGGCAATAACAATCTGCTTGTAGGGGGTGGTGGTTGCGTCGCCAGCCGCGAACACGCCGGGCATTGAGGTCTCGCCACGGTCGCCAGTGATCACTTCGCCGCGTTCGCTGAGCGCCACGCTGTCCTGCAGGAATTCCGTGTTGGGCACTAAGCCGATCTGAACAAAAATGCCCGACAGTGCAAGCTCGCGCGACGCGCCGGAATTGCGGTCGGTATATCGCAGGCCGGTTACACGCTCGCCATCGCCGAGTACCTCGGTGGTTTGCGCGTTCAGGATAAATTCGATATTCGCCATGGAGTTTGCTTTGCGCTGCAGCACCTCGTCGGCGCGCAGGGTAGTGTCAAACTCCAACACCGTGACATGCTCGACAATGCCAGCCAGGTCAATGGCTGCTTCAACGCCGGAGTTGCCACCACCGATTACGGCTACCGACTTACCCTTGAACAAGGGGCCATCGCAGTGTGGGCAGTAGGCCACACCTTTGCCCCGGTACTGTTGTTCGCCGGGAACATTCATTTCACGCCAGCGGGCACCCGTGGCGAGCATCACCGATTTGCTGCGCAGCGCCATGCCGTCGCCGATATCAACGTGGATAAGGCCTTGCTGGTCTGTGCTGAGGCCGTGGGCACGCTGCCCCTCCATAATATCGACGTCGTAACTACTGACGTGCGCTTCCAGGTTCGCCGCCAATTTTGGTCCCTCGGTTTTTGACACCGAGACAAAGTTCTCAATTCCGACGGTATCCATCAGCTGGCCGCCAAATCGCTCGGCCAGAATTCCCGTGCGGATGCCTTTGCGCGCCGCATAGATGGCTGCCGATGCACCGGCGGGGCCACCGCCGATAACCAGCATGTCGAAGGCATCTTTATCGGCCAGCTGGGCGCGGCGACGTTCTCCGGCATTGCTGTCGACCTTCTGCAAAATATCTTGAAGGCTGATCCTGCCCTGTGAAAACGGCGCGCCATTTAACAACACCGAGGGCACGGCCATGATGTTGCGCTCGCTGACCTCATCTTGAAAAAGTGCGCCGTCGATCATCTCGTGGCGGATGTTGGGGTTGATGGCCGCCATCATGTTCAGCGCTTGAACGACATCGGGGCAGTTTTGGCAGCTCAGTGAAATATAGGTTTCGAAGTGCAGATCGCCGTCCAGGTCGCGGATTTGTTCTATCAGCGCCGGGTCAATTTTCATTGGGTGGCCGCCGCTGTGAAGAATGGCCAGCACCAGCGAGGTGAACTCGTGCCCCAGAGGTAAACCGGCAAAGCGAATTTCGGTGTCGCCGGCTGCTGGGCGCACGCCCATGGCAGGGCGGCGGACGTCGGCATGGGTATCGCGACGAACGCGAATTTCGCTGGAAAGACTATCGATATCTTGAATCAGTGCCTCCAGTTGCAGGGAGGCCTCGCCCTGGCCGGGGTAGGCGACCAGCTCTACCGGCGTTTTCAGGTTTTCCAAGTAGTTTGCCAGTTGCTGTTTCATTTTCAGGTCTAACATAGTGGCCCCTGTAGATTGAGTCGGTAAGAGCGGCCCCGTTTGGGGCCGGTGTGGCCTTAAATTTTGCCGACAAGGTCCAGCGACGGTGACAGCGTATCTTCGCCAGGCTGCCAAGCTGCTGGGCAGACTTCGCCATCGTGTTCGGCGACGTACTGTGCTGCCTGCACCTTGCGAACCAGCTCTTTGGCTGACCGGCCGATACCCAGGTCATGCAGTTCGGCAACCTTGATTTCTCCCTCGGGGTTAATTACGAAGGTGCCGCGCAGGGCCAGGCCGTCCTCTTCGATCATTACGCCGAAGTTGCGCGAGATCTTGCCAGTGGGGTCGCCGATCATCGGGAATTGGATTTTGCCGATGGTGTCGGAGCTGTCGTGCCACGCTTTGTGGGTGAAGTGTGTGTCTGTGGATACGGAGTAAACCTCAACACCCATCTCTTGCAGCTGCGCGTAGTGGTCAGCCATATCGCCCAGTTCGGTGGGGCAGACAAAGGTGAAGTCGGCCGGGTAGAACATCACGACCGACCATTTGCCTTTCAGGTCGGCATCGCTAACGTCGATGAAGTCACCCTGGTGGAAGGCGGTCGCCGTGAAGGGCTGTACTTTACTGTTGATAATCGTTGGGAACATAGTGCTCTCCTGTATTGTTTAGCGTCGAAAATGTGAAGACAGGAGTGAGTCTACTCAGGGATTTAAATGCGATCTAATCGATCGTAATGATTATTTTAATAGATAAATCCTATGGTATGCTGCGCTAAAGCAAGGAGGAGTCATGGTTAAACTTCGCGATTTGCAGTACCTCGATGCAGTGGCGCGCCACCAGCATTTTGGCCGTGCGGCCGAGGCGTGTTTTGTCAGTCAGCCGACGCTGAGCGGGCAAATTATGAAACTGGAAGAGCAGATCGGTTTGGTGCTGATTGAACGCCACCGTAAGCGAGTGATGCTGACGCCCGCGGGCGAGGCCTTGATTGGGCGCGCGCGGGCCGTCCTGCGCGCTGCTGAAGACTTTGAGGACAGTGCGCGGGCACTGTCGGCACCGCTGTCGGGTGACTTCCACCTAGGCCTGATCCCCACCGTGGCGCCCTACTTACTGCCCCATATTATGGGGCCACTGGGGCGGGACTTGCCGGAGGTGAATTTTTATCTCCACGAAGACCAGACGCATGTTCTGTTGCAACAGTTGGATGACGGCAAACTCGATGTGGTGATCTTGTCCTGGCTGGACAGCATCGAAAATGTGGAGCGCTACAACCTCTACCGTGAGCCCTTGGTGTTGGCGGCGCCAAACCATACACCGCTGGCAAAACTGGATCGCGCTGCGCTCTCTGATCTGGATGGTCAGTTAGTGCTTACTTTGGAAGATGGCCACTGCCTGCGTGATGAAACCTTAGACTATTGCTTTTCAGCAGGAGCGAAAGAGGACCAACGCTTTCAGGCTACCAGCCTGGAAACCCTGCGCTATATGGTCGCCAGTGGTCTGGGTATTACCTTGATGCCACAGCTCGCTGTGCGCCCCGCCGACGAAGATCAGGGCCTGCATTACGTGCCTTTTGGTACGCCGCCGCCGAGTAGGGAAATCTGTCTGTTGGTCAGGCCGAACTATTCGCGTATGGAGGCGGTGCGGGCGATGGTCGCCAGTATCCGCGGGGCAATGGCGGGGGCGTTGTCAGAGGCTGAGGGGGTTTAGCAGGCAAAAAAAGGGGCGCCGCTTGGGGCGCCCTAATCATACCTAGAGTAGGAGACTTCGTAATCTTAGTCAGACGCCAAATCAGAAAGTTCCGCCGCCGACGGTGCAAACCAGTAACTGCCGGTTAGCGGCGTCGAAAAATCATTCAAGCGATCCACAATGCCATCGTCGGCTTTGCCAAACATGCTCGCTAAAATGTGGTCATATCGCTCGATCTCGCAGCTAAAAGACAGGAAGTAAAGACCGTGCTGAGAGACTCCGCCATAGGGAACGCTGCGTCGATATAATTTTTGTGCCACGCCATCGATCTTCACATCGCTGCGACTCACGTGTGAGTCGTCCGGCATGGCATCTCCTTTCAGCTCGACGCTGTCGGGCTTGGTGCGACCGATCACCTTTTCCTGCTCGTGTTGCGACATTGCGCGGAAGTGCTTCAAATTGTGCTGCCACTGCTGCGAGAGCACAAAGCTACCGCCGGCGCCGGGTTGGCCCTCGGGGATCAGTGCGACTTTGCGCTGGCCCTCTCCTTTCGGGTTTTCGGTGCCATCGATAAAGCCACTGAGATCGCGGGAGTCTTTGTACAGAAAGCCGTTTATCTCAAGGGAAACGGCAGCCACGTCCGTCAGTAATTCGCTGGCTTTCATGGCGGCGTCAAACAATGCGCTGTATTCGTCTCCATTGAGCCACAGTAAAATACTGCGCTGTGTGGCGGGGGCGGCGACGGCGCCATTGCCGACCGCGCTGAAGGGTTTCAGCCCGGCGGGTTGAGAGCGACCCAGCCGCTGCCAGCAGTCTGCGCCGAAGGCCCAAACGACGTTGAGCTGGCGGCCGTCGAGGTCTTGAAGGGCGCCTATGGCGTTTGCCAACGATGCCTGTAACGCCGCGTCACTGGTGGCGTCTAACAATTCAAATTCGAGAAAGATATGACGATGACTGCCTTCGACAAAAATGCCGGCTTGGGGAAGACTCATGCGGTGTTCTCTTTTGGTGTGCGAAAAGTCATTTTTTAACAGGCCGCTGCGGGGCTGGCAATCCCGTTTGCGGCAAAGCTTGTTCACAATAGGTGGCGGAATTACACTGTTTGGCCTTTTCGCGCCCCGCCGAGGATAGAGTATTGGCTACACGTTTTGAGCAAAGGCTGGCTTTTCTTGCCGAGCCTGCGCAGCACAGTCTACTGAGAGCGATCCGTCGCGGTATCGAAAAGGAAAGCCTGAGAATGGATGGCGACGGCCTGTTATCGCGCAGCGCTCATCCCGAGGCCTTTGGTTCACCGCTCTGCCATCCGTCAATCACGACGGACTTTTCTGAAGCGCTGCTGGAATTCATCACGCCGGTGAGCGAGAGCATAGAGGAAACACTGGCTGAGTTAGACAGCATTCATCGCTTTGCCAGCGGTAGTCTTGGCGACGAGATGTTGTGGAATGCCAGCATGCCCTGCCGTCTGCCAGCCAGCGACGACATTCCGGTTGCACAATACGGCAGCAGCCATTCCGCTACTATGAAAACCCGCTACCGCCTTGGTCTGGGCCATCGCTACGGCCGGAAAATGCAAACCATCGCGGGTATCCACTACAACTTCTCGCTGCCGCCAGCGCTGTGGGATGCGCTCTTTCAGCTTCAGGGCGGTGAGGGAAAAGCCGACAAGGACTTTATTACCGACAGCTATTTTGCGCTGATTCGTAATTTTCGCCGTTACTCCTGGCTGTTGATTTATTTGTTTGGCGCCGCCCCAGCGGTGTCTAAGTGTTTTGTGAATGGCCAGAGCCACAATCTCCAGGAGTGGGGTGAGCACACGCTGTATGCGCCGTATGCGACCTCGCTGCGAATGGGAGATCTGGGTTATCAGAGTAATGCCCAGAAGAACCTCGATATCTGCTACAACCACCTCGATTTTTATATCGACACCCTGCGCAACGCCATTACCACCTCGCATGCAGATTACGAACGCATTCCCGCCAATGAACAGCTGAGCAGTGGTCTGCTGCAAATCGAAAACGAGTTCTACAGCCCCATTCGTCCCAAGCGGGTGACCGACAGCGGCGAGATTCCGCTGGGTGCGCTGCGTCGCGGTGGCGTGGAATACATCGAGGTTCGCTGCTTGGATGTGAACCCGCTACTGCCTCTGGGTATCGATGCGCAGCAGGTGCGCTTTATCGATGCTTTCCTGCTGTTCTGCCTGTGCCAAAACAGCGACCTGTGTGACGATGACGCCAATGCAGCGATCACCGATAATCTGTTAAAAGTGGTTAACGAGGGGCGCAAGCCCGGCCTGACTTTGACCGGCGAGGCGGGTGAGCAGCGTTTATTAGTAGAGTGGGGAGAATCCCTGCTCGATGATATTGACGCGCTCGCCGAGCAGCTTGACCGGGCGCACGGTGAAACACACTACCGGGAAAGCTGCGCCGCGCAGCGAGCCAAGCTGCGCAACCCTGCGCTAACGCCTTCAGCGCGCATTCTCGACGAAATCCAGCAGCGCGATGGCAGCTTCTTCCACTTTGCTTTGCGCCAGTCCCAGGAGCACGCTGAGCGTTTTAAGCAGTCACCGCTCCAGCCCTCTGAGGTCAGCCGTTTCGCTGGCCTTAAAGTGGAGTCGCAGGCCCAGCAGGCTGAGATTGAGTCGGAGAATAGTGGCAGTTTCGAGGATTATCTGGCGCGTTTCTACCAGCAATATAAAGCCCTGTGAACTTCCTCGCCCACTTCCATATTGCCGACGTCATCCGTCGTCGACGTGGAGAGGCCGATCACGGCCTGCTAGTCGGCGCGCTGTTAGGGGATCATGTAAAAGGGCCGCTGAAGGGCGAGTATCCCAGCCACTGGGAACAGGGAATTCGCCTGCATCGGCGCATTGATGCGCTCACCGATAGCGATCCCGCCACGCGCCAGTGCCTGCGCGCTTTCCCCGCCCACTTTCGACGCTACGGCGGCATTGCCCTGGACGTGTGCTACGACCACTTCTTGAGTCGCCATTGGCAGGCTGACTGGCTGGATACAGCGCCCCAGGCGTTGGCGGCGTTTAGCGAGCAGTGTTACCAACAATTGCAGGCAGACAGTCGGCACTTTCCTCAAGCCGCGCGGCGCCAGAGCCGTTTTCTGGCCGAATACAATGTTCTGTGCTCGCTGCAAGACTGGCATAATATCGAGCGTACGCTAGCGCGCATCGCCCGCCGTTTGCAGCGGGATAATCCGCTCAGTGACTGCGGGCCGATCCTGACGTCTATGCAGGGTGAGATCGAAGCCAGTTTTCTGACCTTGTACCCGCGCCTGCTCGCTCAGCTCAGCGACGAATTTGCCAACGGAGCTACCGCCTGACTTGCCGAGCGGAACCGGCGGCAGCTAACCACAACAAGGGAATTATCATGGCCATCAGCTCACGCTGGATTTACTTTTTCATCTTTGCTTGTTGCACCGGTTTACTGGCTTACGCGCTGTATACCCAGTACGTTGATGGCCTGCACCCCTGCCCCCTGTGCATTACCCAGCGGGCCTTCTTTGTGTTCACCGGCGTTGTTGCGGTGATGGCGCTGATCTTCCACCCACAACAACTGGGACGTTATATTGCCAGCGGCCTCATGTTGGTCAGCTGTGCCGCGGGCGGCGGTTTTGCCTATCGGCAAATCTGGCTGCAAGGGCTGCCACCGGAACAAGTACCGGCTTGTGGTCCGAGTTTGGAATACATGTTTGAGAATCTGCCAATGAGCGAGGCGTTCAGCACACTGCTGATGGGCGATGGCAACTGCGCAGAAGTGGTCTGGACCATGTTCGGGCTGAGCATGCCAACCTGGTCGTTGATCGCCTTTGTCGGTTTGGCCTTGGCCGCCGTGGCGAGCGCGCTGCCCTGGGTACGCCGTTAATGCTGGCGGGATTTCTCACCTTATTTACCTGCCAATTAGCCGGTGAATGGCTGCAGCGGGTGCTGGGCTTGCCCTTGCCGGGGCAGGTGCTGGGCATGTTCTTGCTGTTTATTCTGCTGTGTGTGCGCGGCGCGCTGCGCGATGACGCGGTACCCGAGGGCTTGAGTCAAGGTAGTCAGCGGTTGATTGAGTTGCTGCCGATGCTGTTGATGGCACCGGCGGCCGGCGTGTTCTTCCTTGGCGCTGGCTTTGCGGATCAATGGCCGGGTTTTATTGCCGCGGTGAGTGTTGGCACCGTGCTGACGATGATTGCCTGCGGCCTGTTATTGAAAATGCTAACGCGCGGTCGGAAGCAAGGCCATGACTGAGCTGATGCACACCCCGCTGTTTGGGCTGACATTAACCTTGTTGGCCTATCAATGCGCAATGTGGGCCTACACTCGCAGTGGCAAAATGGCGATGTTGCACCCGACGATTAGCGGGGCCGTATTGATTGCTGTCGCCTTAAAAGCCCTGCAGCTTGATTACTTTGCCTACTACCAGGATATTAACTGGCTCAACTTTTTGCTGGGGCCCGCCACGGTTGCATTGGCAGTGCCGCTGTATCGGCAATTACCCCTGCTCCGCGAGCTTGCTGGCCCCTTATTGGTGACGCTGTTTTTTGGGGCGACGTTTGCGTGCGCCTCGGCGTTGTTGTTAGCGTGGTGGCTCGGGGCGACACAGGAAACGCTGCTGTCGCTGATGACCAAGTCGATCACCACGCCGATCGCGATTACGGTGACTGAAGAAATTGGCGGTATTACGTCGGTTGCCGTTGGATCGGTGATTCTCACCGGGGTGGCGGGTATCACCACAATCAGCTGGTTGTTTGAGCGGCTAGATATCCGAGATGACCGTTTGTGGGGCTTCTGCCTGGGGCTGGCAGCCCACGCCATTGGTACCTCGCGCGCCTTCGAACGCAGTCCGGTGGCCGGTGCCTTTGCCAGTTTGGCGCTGTGCCTGACGGGCGCGTTCACAGCCCTGTTTGTGCCGCTGGCGGTGAGTTGGTTCGCCTGAGTTTTGACCGCGGTGAAGCTTAGCTGCGCCAGAAGGCCGGGGTAAACAGCACCAACACGGTAATAAATTCCAAGCGTCCGAGCAGCATTCCCACGCTTAGAATCCACTTGCTGGTATCGCTCAGGCTGGCGAAGTTGCCCGCTGGCCCGATCAATTCCCCCAGCCCCGGGCCGACATTCATCAGTGCGGTGCTGGCGCCCGTGAGCGCAGTATCGAAATCGACGCCACTGAAGCTGAGCAATAAGGTAATCAGCATCAGGCTGATCAGCATGACAAATAAATAGGCAACGGATGACAGAAGAATCGCATCGTCTACTTTGTGGCCATTGTAGCGTCTAGGTACGACCGCGCGGGGGTGCAGGGCCCGCGACAGCGATTCCTTCAGACTAATGGCGAGCAGCTGGAAGCGAAACATTTTCACCCCGCCGCTGGTCGAGCCCGAGCAACCACCCATAAACGTCGCGAAGAAAAACAGCGCGGCGGCAAATGGCCCCCAGTGACTGTAGTCACCGCTGGCAAAGCCGGTCGTACTGATTACCGAGATAAGGTTAAAGCTGGACAGTGTCAGGGCGCGCAGCGGCGCCTGATGATTAACCAGTATTTGGTAGAGGCTGAGGACTAAACAGGCAGCGATGACGATCAATACGAAGCCGCGCAGCTGCTGATCTTTCCACAATAGCCAGCGCCGTTGTGACAGCGATTGCACATAAAGGGTGAACGGCAGCGCACCGATCATCATAAACACAATCGCCACCCAGTGGCTTCCCAGGTCGTCGAACTGAGCGAAGGAATTATCCGAGGTGGAAAAGCCGCCAGTCGATAGCGTGGTCATCGCGTGGTTAATGGCGTGGAAGCTGTCCATTCCGGCCAGCATATAAGCGCCGGAACACAGCGCGGTGAGTACCAGGTAAAAATAGATGATCCGGCTGATCATCGTCTTGGCGCGCGGCAGCGCTTTGTCTGACCAGTCAGAGGACTCTGTTTGAAAAAGGCGCATCCCGCCAACGCGTAAGAACGGCAGTATCGCCACGGCCATGGCAATAACGCCGAGGCCGCCTATCCATTGCAACATTGAGCGCCACAGCAGGATGTCGGCGGGCAGATTGTCCAGGCCGGTAAGCACCGTCGAACCGGTTGTCGTCAGCCCTGATGTCGACTCGAAAACGGCATCGCTAAGGCTGAACACCGTGTCGGTTAACAGCAGCGGCAAGGCACCAAGCAGGGACATCAGCAGCCAGCTCACGCTGGTAATTAAGAACATATGGCGCGGCGTGAGCGCGTGAATCTGGTAATTCCAGGTGGCCATGGCGCCAGCCAGTGCCAGGCTTTCGCAGACGAGCAGCACCAGTGTGTAGGCTGCGGCGTTGTCACTGCTGTAAATCCATGCGGTGGCCAGTGGCAGCATCAGGCTCAGGCCGAAGACGGCGATGGTAAAGCTGCAGACCTTGACGACGGGCATCGTCAGGCGCTGGGGGCTCATGCTGGGTCCTACTCTGCGCTGCGTGGTAAGTCGTTATTGCGGCACACGCCCAATTCAGCGGAACCGGCGCCACAGGCAATAATGGATTTAAATGCTGCGTCGAGTTTTATATCGGGCCGCAAGGTAACGCAATCACCGGGCAGGTGGTATACAAAGCCCGAGGTGGGGTTGGGGCCAGTGGGAACGAATACGCTGAACCAGCCATTGTCGTGGCGACTGGTGACGATGGCGGTAGCCTGGGTGGGAACGTCGCGGCCGTAGAGCTGAACGATGGCGACCTCGCCGCGGGTAAAGGGCGAGTTGCTGTCGTTGCCAAACATCTGCTGAAGGATGTCGCGGATCAGCCGGTAGCCGGGGGCGAAACGTGACAGGTGGCGGTCGATAAAGCCCTGAGCGAAGCGACCCGCACTGGTGGCGACCAAGGTGCCCACCACAAAGCAGGCGAATAAAATCAGTGCAATAACAACAACATCAATCAAAGCAGGTGGCGCACCGCTAATTTTCACCAGTGGCTCGGTGAGCGGCGCGATCAAACTTTGCACGGCATTTACCGCCCAGCGTAATGCCAGCAGCAGGATAACAATCGGGGCGATAACAAGGATGCCGCCAATAAAAGACTGGCCGATAAAGTGCTTGAACTTATTCATGATGACTCGCGGATTCCTGCTTGTCGGCGGAGCTAATAGTAAACAGTTTGTTCACGCTCGGCACGACTGCTTGCGAAACTAATGGCAATATTTGCCGTTTTTTACCGAATCAGTGTCAGCAGCTCGTCCAGCAAACGCTCGAGCTTGCGCAGTGAGCCGCATTCCGCCACGTAGTGACACGCCGTCTGGTAGCGGCGTATTTCCGAGTCACCCGTATTCCAGCGGCTCTGGGATTCTGGGTTGAACCACAGCACCAGGCGGGCGCGGTGGTAGAGTTCACGCAGTGCGGCAATGCCGGTGTCGCCGCCGTTGCCCCGGCCGTCGCCGAGAATAATGATGGTACTGCGACGATTGACGCGCTCTTCAACTAACTGGCGAAAGCTGTTCAGCGCGCGGCCGTAGTCGCTGTTGCCCATGCCGTGGCGCTGTTGAATAATCGCGAGGGCCTCGTCGGCATCGTGCTGGCGGAATAGCTCGCTGACTTCAACGCTTTCGCCACAGAAAACAAAGCTGCGTGTGTTGGGGAGCACGTCGGCCAGGGCCTGCATAAACAGCATTAGCACTTGCGACCAGCTGCTAACCGAGCCACTGAGATCGCACAGCACAAAAATTTCGCTTTTTTCGCGGCGGGTACTTTTCCAATAGCGGTGGAAGGGAACCCCTCCGAGTGCGATGTTGCGGCGCAAGGTCTTGCCGAGGTCTAAGCGGCCGCGCTTAGCGCGCCGATAACGCTGTCGATGCTTGGCGGCCAGTTTTTTGGCCAGCTTGCGTATCAGCGGCGGCAGGCGGTCGCGGTAGTAGGTGTCCAGTGCCGACAGCTGGCTATCGCGCATTAAGGTTTCTTGAAACTCGCGGGTAGCGGCATTGTTGTTGAGCAATAACTGCCGGTCTAGCAGTTCGCCGAGTTGTGCCAGTTGCGTTTCCCGCTCGCGTTCCAGCCACCGTGACTGTTGTTGCTCTGTTGGGCTGCCACCGGCCAATTGGGCGATACGCTCGCGGCGGCCGCTGTCATTGAGGGCATCGAGGATGCGGCGGCGGTATATGCCGCGTTGGGTGGGGTATTGCATTGCGGCCAGGTCGACTTCGCCCGCGGCGCGCATCAGCTCCGCGCGCAGTGCATCGCTGCCCATGCCGCCACCGCCACCCTGCCCTTGGCCCTCGCCCTCGCCGGCGGTTTCGCCGTCGGCACTGCGGTCTTGTGGGGCCTCTGGGTCGACGGTGTGTGTGGTGTCGTTGGGTGTTTCTGCCAGGTCAAAGAACTGGGCGAAGCAGCGGCTGAACAACTGGCGTTGCTCCTCTGACTTCGCCAGGCAGCTCGCCAAACCGTCGTGTAAAAGCTGGCGATCACCATAGCCAAGGCTGACAGCGACTTGCATGGCGTCTAGCGTTTCTGCGGTGGAAATACCGACCCCGGCATGACGCAGGTGGCGAATAAACTGCAGTAAGGTGGCTTCCACGTCGCTTTAGTAACGCTGGCTGAGTAGACGGGTGATTTCAGGCCGCACGATGTTGATATCTTCCTCGTATTTCAGCAGCACATTCAGGCTGTCATCAACCAGTGCGGCGGACAGGTTGTCGGCATGCAGCAGTAGTAGGCTGCGCGCCCAGTCGATCGTTTCGCTGATGGCCGGTTGTTTTTTCAGGTCGAGCTGACGAACCCCGTGCACAAACGTGACCAGCTGTTGGCGCAGGCTGTCGGCGACGTCTGGCACCCGGCTTTGCACGATGCGGCTCTCGAGCTCTGCTTCGGGAAAGGGGATGTACAGGTGCAGGCAGCGTCGCTTGAGTGCATCGCTGAGGTCGCGGGTATTGTTGCTGGTCAATAGCACCAGCGGCTTGTGTTTGGCGCGCAGGGTGCCAATTTCGGGCAGGGTGACCGCGAAGTCGGCGAGGATCTCCAGCAGCAGTGATTCAAATTCGTAGTCGGCTTTGTCGATTTCATCGATCAACAATACAGCGCCGTCATCGCTTTGCAGAGCGCTGAGCAGAGGGCGAGGTTCCAGAAACCGCTCTGAGTAGAAAATGTCATCGAAGTTGTGCAGGCGTTCTACGGCCGCGGATAGGTCGTTGGCGCCGCCAAGAATGCCTTGTAGCTGCTCTTTTAGCACTTGCACATAGAGCAGTTGCTTGCTGTATTTCCAGTCGTACAGCGCCTTGCTTTCGTCTAAACCTTCGTAGCACTGCAGTCGAAACAGCGGCAACTCGAGCATCGCCGCACTGGCGTTGGCGAGCTCGGTCTTGCCAACGCCGGGCGGCCCCTCAATCAGAATAGGGCGCTGGAGCGCGCGGGCAAGGTGCAGGGTGGTCGCGATTTGCTCGCTGGCGATGTAGCCCTGCTCGGCCAGCTGTGAAATCAGTTCATCGATGGCTTGTCTCGCCGTATTCATACAGAGTCCTGTGTTCGCTGCCTAGGGCCGCACTAGTTGAAGCAGAGATTGCCAGTGCCGTGGATAGCCTGCCTGAATGTCGCCGGCGTTGGCAAATTCATGGTCGCGGTAGTCGAAGCCCGGGCTAACCGCTTCGGAGATCAAGCCGTAGTCGCCTTCTTTGAGCTGGGAGGCTTTCCACCATCCGCCGGGCACATAGAGCTGCAGATGCTGTCCCTTTTCGAGGTCTGGCCCCATGACAAGGTGCTCAACATCACCGTTTTCCTTCAAGAGCGTGTAGTGAAGGGGGGAGCCGCCCTGCCAAAAATGCAGGATGCCGCTGCGATTGCGGTGCAGGTAGCCGGTGGCGCTGTCGGCGGTGAGCAAATAATAGATGCTGCTCATCAGCGGGCGCTGCGCACTGCCGTCGCCAGTGGTTTGTGGGTGGGTAAAGCTGCGCCTGAAATAGCCGCCCTCGGGGTGGGCTTCCAGTTTAAGCTGTTCGATAATTTGCTGCGCTTGCATGGCGCTTAGCCGCCAGTGGTATTCATAAAGCGCACGATCTGAGGCTCATCATTCAGGTCGAAGTGGTGGCGCTCAGGCTTGATGTCCATGGCGTCGATAATACGTTGCTGAAGCTGCTCTGGCTGGTTTTCCAGCACGCTTTTTAGGTCGACGGAGTATTCATTGCCCAGGCAAAGCAATAAACGCCCTTCAACGGTCAGCCTCACGCGATTGCAGAGATGGCAGAAATTGTGGCTGTGGGGAGAGATCAGGCCAACCCTGCTTGTGCTGTCAGCCATACGGTAATAGCGCGACGGGCCGCCACTGGTTTCCGCACTGGCGGTAAGTGGGTAGCGCGCGTGAATGCGCCGATGAATCTCGTCGCTGCTACAGAAGCTGAGCGCCCGGTCGTGCTCGCTGATGTGCCCGAGGGGCATTTCTTCAATAAAACTGATATCGACGTGGCGGTCGCGGGCGAAATCCACCAAGTCCAGGATCTCGTCATCGTTGCGGCCGTTCATAATGACCGCATTCAGTTTTATCCGCTCAAAACCGGCGGCTTTTGCGGCGTCGATGCCTGCCAATACCTTGCTTAGTTCGCCAACGCGAGTCAGCTCTTTAAAGCGATCTTCGCGGAGGCTGTCCAGGCTGATATTGATGCCGGTTAAGCCCGCGCGATACAGGGGCTCAGCATAGCGGTCCAGCTGAGCGCCATTGCTGGTCATATTGAGTTGCTCGAGGCCGTCCAGCGACGCTAAGCGCTCCACCAGCGACAACACATTGCGGCGCACCAGCGGTTCGCCTCCGGTCAAACGAATTTTTGTGACGCCCAATTGCACAAATGCCGCGCCAATGTCGTAGAGTTGTTCCAGACTAAGGATGTCGCGCCGGGGTAGAAAGGTCATGTCCTCGGCCATGCAGTAGACGCAGCGAAAATCGCAGCGGTCGGTAACGGAGAGGCGCAGGTAGTCTACCTGGCGGCCAAATCGATCTTGCAGTGGCGGAGTGGCTGTAGTCATCCGTCGATATTATCACAGCCTGCGGGCGGGTAGCCTGTAAGCAATAACATGTTGAGAGAGTGTTTATGAAATACAGCCTGGCGATTGCAATGCTGCTTGCCTGCGCAAGCGTTGTGCAAGCTGAACCCGGAAATGGCAATGCTTACGGCAAGGCCCACGCGCCGGGCCAAAATAAAGCACCGGGAGAGCCCGCACAGGGGCATGCTCACGGTAAAAACAAACAAAAAACGGCCGGCACACATGCTGCCCAAGGCAATGCAGGTGGTGGCGCGCAGGTGCGTGCCGATTGGCGGGTCTACGACCGCTTTGGCCAGGCGATATCGGCCAGCGCCTTAGCTGATGCCGTCGCCGTAGAAGCGGCGGTCAAAAAAGCGGGTGTCGACCCCTATTCGCAAGAGGCGGCGATGATTCGCATAAGCATGGGGCAATCGCCAGAAATTGCGGATAAGCCCAATGACGGCGCTTATAATGTGCACGGTGAAGCGATCTCACACCGTCAGGCCAGTGAGCGTTTTGCCGCCATAGCGGTGATGGAGCGTGCGGGCATAGACCCGGACAGTGAGCAGGCGGCGCAGATCCGTGCCGCGGCCGAGGGGCGTATTGAAACGGCTGACGGCGAAGAGGTGGACCAGCAAACCCTGGAAGATGTCGCCAAGGAAATCGCGGTTCAAGAAGCCATTATCTATACCGGCGCCAAGCCCGGCTCTGCTGATGAGTCGCTAATTCGCATGGGCGCCGATGTGTTTATGGAGAAGCTTCGCAGCTGGCGCCAGTAGCGAATAGACCGATTTTTATTGGCCTTAGAATCCCCCACTGTCGTATTTTGCCAGTGGGATGTCTCATTTTGTCATTGTCTGGCAGCTGGCAACGTTTACTCTGGAGGTCGTGAATAGGCCTTCTTTTTATAGGGTTTTTAGCCGCCTTGCGGCGATCTTTCTGCGTTAGAGCTGAGGACAAGTCAATGACTACCACAACAACTACTGTGAAACGCTACCCCATGCCCATGCCGTATGGGTGGTTTGCGGTTTCTTTTTCTGACGAACTGGCTCCCAGCGAGTCACGCGCTGTGCATTACTTCGGCCAAGAGCTGGTGTTGTTTCGTACAGAAGCCGGTCGCGCGGTATTGATGGAAGCATACTGCCCTCACCTGGGTGCTCACTTGGGCCACGGTATTCACGAGCGTTCGGGCACCGGTGGTGGTCGTATAGAAGGTAACAATATTGTCTGCCCTTTCCACTCGTGGAAGTTTAGCCCAGAAGGTGAATGTGTTGAGGTTCCCTACGCGAAGAATATGCCGCCTAAAGTGAAGGGCCAGAAGTGTTTGAAGTCTTTCCCGGTGCGTGAAATTAACCAAGTTATTTGGGCGTGGTACCACCCAGAAGGCGATGCGCCGAAGTGGGAAGTTATTGAGCACGACGAGGCAAACTCTGACGATTGGTCACCGCTGGATCGCTACGAATGGATTCTGAATACTCACGCTCAGGAAATGGCAGAAAATGCGGCTGACCCTGCTCACTTTAAATATGTTCACGGTACGGCGTCGTTCCCCGAGTGGGAAACCACCTACGACGGTCCTATGGTGCGCGGTTTGCAGCAGGCCAACATGCCGACGCCACGCGGTGAGGTACGCGGCTCAATCCGTACTGGTAGCGCTGGCCCCGGCCAGGGTTTCACTAAGTTTGAAGGTATCGCCGATACCTTCTTGATGGGGCTAACTACGCCGATTGACGATGACACGGTGCATGTCCGCTTTGCCTTCACTCAGCCCAAGGTTAACGGTGAAGTGCAGAAAGGCGGTGTGAACGCGGCGATTATCGCCAATATCGTTGGCCAGCTGGAGGAAGATAAGCCCATCTGGGAAAACAAGATTTATCGCCCGCTGCCAATTTTGTGCGATGGCGATGGCCCTATCGCGAAATTCCGCAAATGGTATTCTCAGTTCTATGCCGGTGGCTTCGACCCACGCTCGCTGTAAGGGCAAGTGTGACTCTGGTCAGATAAATGAAAAGGGCGCCCAACTGGGCGCCCTTTTTTGTATGGGTAGCGGCTATACTAGTGCGCAACCTATTCTTTCTGGAGATGTAATGAAGCGCGCAGTCATCCTGCTTTGGATCGTTTGCCTGATGCCCCTATCCAGCTGGGCGGCCTGCAAACTGCCTGCGCCGCCCAAGCAGTTCCCCGATGGTGAGGCGGCAAGCCGCGACGAGATGCAGCAGCTGCGCCAGCAACTCGAGCGTTATGTCGACGAGCAAGGCCGTTACCTAAAGTGCCTGGACGCCATGGAAAAAACTGCCAAGGGAACCGGTTATGACACGGCGCAACGCCGGTTGGAGCGCATCGCTCGTTACAATACTGCGATGGCGGAGATGTCGGCGGCGGTGGAGCGTTATAACCGCGAGGCTGAGCGCTTTAATCTGCGATGAGTTCAATGCCGCGGGTGGCGAGCTTGTCGCGCAGAGTCTGGCTGGCCGCTTCTGCCCCGAGAATGCACGCGCGTTGACGCCCCCTGCCTCCGCGAATGTAGCGATTATTTTCAAGCAAATCTTTCACCCGTCGCGCAATGGCTTCACCAGAATCTATCCAATTGATTCCCGGGAGGTGTTTGGCTAGTTGTGGTTTAACCAGTGGGAAGTGGGTGCAGGCCAATACAATCGTGTCCAGCGCTTTTGCGCTGGGGTATTGGTGAAATGCAGCTGCCACACTCTGCCAAACGTCAGGGGAATCCTCGTCCTGCCAGAATAACGTTTCCACCGCCGGTGCCAGTGCTTCTGCTCCTACCGATAGCACGGTGCAGTCGCTGGCAAAGGTGTCGATTAGCTCGGCAGTGTAGCGCCGTTTTATGGTGCCGGGCGTGGCGAGCAGGCCAATAACACGGCTTTTGCTTTGCAGGGCGGCAGGCTTAATGGCGGGCACGACACCCACAACAGGAAGGGAGACTTGCTGTCGTAAACTGGGTAGCACGGCAGTGCTGGCGCTGTTGCATGCGACCACCACGATATCGATGCGATGGCGCTGTAGCAAGGTGTGAATACGCTGGAGAATATGTTCTACCAGTGCATCCTCCTGCCACATGCCGTAGGGGAAGCCGCCGCGATCCATCGCGTAGAGCAGGTCAATATCGGGAAGCAAATGGTGGATTTCGGCGCCGATGCTCAGACTACCGACACCGCTGTCGAACACCAGCACCTGGGGGCGGTGCTCAACACTATTCATTCCCGGATCACAGCTGTTCAATAATCTTTTCAGCGGCGCTGACATCGACGCCACCGGCTGGCTCAACGGCAATAAAGCTTACGACACCATCTTCTGCAATCAACGCAAAGCGCTGGCTGCGTTTGCCCATGCCGTAGCCACTGGCATCCATTTCCAGGCCCAGTGCGGCGGTGAGTTCTGCGTTGCCGTCGGCGAGCATGAGCAGCTGTTCAGCGTTTTGGCTCTTACCCCAGGCATCCATCACAAAAGCGTCGTTGACCGACATGCACACGATGCTGTCGACACCCTTGGCTTTAATTGTGTCAGCGTGCACGACATAGCCAGGTAGGTGGGTGAGGCTACAGCCGGGGGTGAAGGCACCGGGCACGGCAAACAGCACAACTTTCTTACCGCTAAATATGTCGCCAGTGGTGATGTCCTGGGGGCCCTTTTCGCCCATAACTTTGAGCGTAACGTCGGGGATTTTATCGCCAGTTTGGATGCTCATATCGTTGTCCTTTAACCAGAAAAAAGAGGAGTTTGTGCTGCGCGACAAGTGTAGCAGAGCTAATAGCGTGTCGACATGCACTTGAAATATGCGACGCCAATACCCAGATAATGTTCAACAGCGAAAGCTGAAATTGTGTCGAAGTGTTATTGGAGGTGGTCTTATGAATAGCTATCTGCCCTTCACATTATTTGGAGACCTAAGCCGCAATTTTGATAGCCGCGGTGAGCCGGCCGAGAAGGCGCGTCGTGCGTGGGCGCCTGCTGTGGATATCAGTGAAGCGGACGACGCCTACCTGCTAAGTATGGATGTTCCCGGTATCAGCCGAGAGGCGATTGAGGTCAGCGTTGACGGCGGCGTGCTAACGGTTAAGGGCGAGCGCACTATCGACTATGCCGACGCAAAGTTGGCGGTAAACGAGCGCTGGCAAGGAGAATTTGTTCGCCGCTTCTCGCTGCCCGATACCGTGGATCAGGAGAAGATTGCTGCCAAGGTAGAAAACGGCGTCCTGGCGCTGCACATACCCAAACTTGCGGCGGCGGAACCGCGTCGTATCACCGTTCAATAGGCCCCCTGTTAAGCCCTGCCCTTGCAGGGCTTAATTGCCTGTGCTGGAATCGCAGGGTTTTTAATCACTGAGCCCTCTCCTATGCCCCCCTTTGATAAAGCGTCACTGCGTCGCGAGTGGCAAATATTCCTGCTGGCGCTGGGCTTTTTGAGTCGTATTCCTGTTCCCCAAGACCCTGACTTCAGCCCCGAAAAGCTTGATGGTACAGCGCGCTACTTTCCTCTCGTGGGGCTGCTGATTGGTGGCGTAACGGCGATTGCCTTGCTGGTTTTTTTCGCGTTGTTTAATAACCCGCTGTTGGCGGTGCTGTTGAGTATGGCGGTGGGCTTGTTGCTGACGGGCGCCTTTCATGAGGATGGTTTGGCCGACAGCGCCGATGGCTTTGGTGGCGGATGGCGCCGAGATGACGTGCTGCGCATTATGAAAGACTCGCGCATCGGCAGCTATGGCACCGCCGCGTTATTCATGGTGCTGGCCATTAAGGCGGCGAGCTTGTCGGCGATACCGATCGCCCAAGCGGTTGGCGGAATCCTCATCGCGCAAGTGGTGAGCCGTTGGCTGGCCATCTCCTTTCTGATCGATATGCCCTATGTGAGCGGTGAAGGAAAGTCGAAGCCTCTGGCGACCGCGCTATCACTGCGTGACTGGCTATTGGCAGGGCTGCCTGTTCTGCTGTTATTAGGCTGTGCACAGGCCTCGCAGTGGCTGCTCTTGTTGCTGATTTTGGGGGGCTTTCGGCTGGGTTTTGGCCGGTATTTGTCGCGCCGTATACAAGGGTATACCGGAGATGCGCTGGGGGCGGCGCAGCAACTGAGTGAAATACTTATCTACTTAGTGATCCTACTGTAGTTGTCAGCAGGTAGAGATGTCGCTGAACCACAGCTGAACGGCGACTGTAAATTGTTGTTCCTTTTAGCGGCGCACTTTGTCGGCGCTCGCTGGTCAGAGAGGTATCAGTAAGAGGAGATAACAATGTCTAAGTTCGCAGTTGTTGCCGCCGGCGTTGGCGCGGTTGCACTGGCCACGGCGGGTGGCTATGGCGGTTACCACTATCTGGAATCGCAGCCGCGCTATGCGCAGGTGTTGTCTGTTGAGCCAATTACCGAAACCTATTTTGTTCCCCGTGAAGAGTGTTACGACGAGGTGGTGCAAGAGCGGGCGCCGAGCCGTGACACTAATCAAATAGCGGGTACGGTTGTCGGCGCTGTACTCGGTGCGGTTATCGGTAAGCAAGTGGGTGGCGGGAACGGTAAAAAGCTCGCGACAGTGGCGGGTGCGGCTGCCGGTGGCTACGCGGGTAAGCGTATTCAGGAAGATATGCAGAGCAAGAATGTGCAAACCCGCACAGAACGTCGCTGCCAAACCCTACAAGACCCTAAACAGCGCGTCACTGGCTACGAAGTCAGCTATAGTCTTGAGGGTGAGCCGGGCACGGTTACATTGGCGCAGCGCCCGGGCGAGCAGATTCCTGTTGTTAATGGTGAGCTGGTACTGGAAGGCCCAGAGGGCTAGCTAGCACGTAAAGCCGGGCCATATGGCGCGGCGTTTCACGACCAGCCCTACAGGTCATCTTTTTAGACGAAAATGGGAGAGAGTATGAAATTTAATAAATCACGAAAGTTAGCCGCGATCTTTATGAGTGTATTGCTCTCGTGGATGGGCCTCGCCGCGACGACGGCCTCTGCGGCCATGGTCGATACATCAGTGACGATCAGTGAGTACAGTCTTGCCGAGGATAAGGCGGCATTGAAGTCGGCCCTCGACCGTGAAGATGTTCGCGAGCGCCTGCTTGACCTCGGTATTTCTATCGATGATGTCGATACCCGCATCGACGCGCTGACAGCCGATGAGCTGGCCAGCCTCAAAGCAAATATGGACGATATGCCTGCCGGTGCAGGTGCCGTCGGCTTATTGGCCTTTTTGGTGTTAGTGTTCTTTATCACTGATATTCTGGGTATTACCGATATCTTCCCCTTTGTGAACGCGGCCAACTAAAGACTGTTGCGTTATTTTCTTGCTATATGGACGCTGCTGCTAGTTGCTTGCAGCAGCGTTCCCGCACTTCCCCCTGCCACCCTGAATGACTTGGCAGGTACTCGTAAGCTCGATGTTCCCTTCGTTGCTCAGCAGGCCTACTACTGTGGTCCCGCGGCGTTAAGCTCTGTGGCGAATTACCGCGATATTCACATTGATCAGCAGTCCGTCGCTGACATGAGTTTTGTGCCCGAGCGCAAGGGTAGCTTAACGGTTGATATGCAAGCTGCGGGAAGGCGCATTGGTTTGTTGCCCTATCCTCTCGCACCAACGCTCGAAGACTTATTGAGGGAGCTCAATGCGGGTAACCCGGTATTGGTGCTACAAAATCTCGGTTTGAGCTGGTGGCCGCAGTGGCACTATGCGGTGGCAGTGGGTTATGACCTCAGGTCCAATACTTTGCTCCTGCACTCTGGGGAGAAGGCGTATTATCGGCTGGGTTTTGCAACGTTTACTGCAACATGGACGCGGGCAAAACACTGGGCGAGAGTGCTGGTTCCGGCCGCGGTGATGCCGGTCACGGCAATGCCTGTTCCCTATTTAAAGAGTGCCCACGCCTTTGAGGAAACCGGTGATATTGAGCGTGCGATGGGCTTCTATCAGCGTGCGGTAAATGAATGGCCAGACAGTGTGTTGGCATGGTTGGCCCTGGCCAATGCCGCCTATGCTCAGGGTGATTTCACTGGTGCGATAAACGGCTATGAGCGTGCGCTTGCGGTAGCGCCAGAACGCGCGTCGGTCTGGAATAACTATGCCTACGCCCTACATGCGCACGGTTGTTCGCAGCTCGCCATTGACGCCTTGGGTCGCGCATTGGCCTTGGCGCCGCAGGACGAAAATATTGCGAATAGTCGCGATGACTTACTGCAGCGGCCAGGGGGCAGCGCCCCGAGCGGGAGCTGCCCGGAGCGGCTCCCGCAATAGCTGCTACAAGCGTTTGCCCTTGCCCTGTTTGGCTTGAGCAAAGAGCGCTGCCATCGTGCCGCTGGGGGCGTTTTGCTGTTTTTTCTGTTGCTGTTTGACATCGCGGTTACTGCGTTCAGGTCGGCGTCCGCCCCTGCCCTCGGCTTGGTGGTCGCTGGCCTGATCGCTCAGGCGCATGGACAGGGCAATACGCTTGCGCGCGGCGTCAACATCCATGACCTTCACTTTCACGATTTCGCCGGCCTTCACAACGCTGTGAGGGTCTTTTACAAAACTCTCTGAAAGCGCGGAAATATGGACCAAGCCATCTTGATGAACGCCAATATCCACAAAGGCGCCAAAGTTGGTCACATTGGTTACCACGCCCTCCAGCACCATATCGGCTTCAAGGTCAGAGATCTTTTCAATACCATCTTTGAATTCGGCGGTTTTGAATTCCGGCCGCGGGTCGCGCCCCGGTTTATCCAGTTCGTTGATAATATCGCTGACGGTGGGGATGCCGAAGCTGTCGTCGGCGTAGTCGGCGGCATTGAGGCTTTTTAAGAAGCGACTATCACCGATCAGATTACTGACCTCTCGGCCGCAGCGCTGCACAATTTTTTCCACTACGGAGTAGGACTCTGGGTGAACCGCAGAGCTGTCCAGCGGGTTTTCACCGCCCATTACGCGTAAAAAGCCGGCGGCTTGCTCAAAGGTTTTGGCGCCAAAGCGACTGACTTCCATCAGCTGTGCACGGTTGCGGAAGGCGCCATGTTGGTTACGGTAGTCGACAATATTCGCCGATATCGACTGATTGAGACCCGACACCCGCGACAACAGCGCAGGCGATGCGGTGTTCACGTCCACGCCGACGGCGTTAACGCAGTCCTCAACGACGGCTTCCAGGCTGCGAGACAGCGCCGTTTGCGAGACATCGTGTTGATACTGGCCAACACCAATGGACTTGGGGTCTATCTTCACCAGTTCGGCCAGCGGATCCTGCAGTCGTCGGGCGATAGAAATGGCCCCGCGGATGGTTACGTCCAGGTCGGGGAATTCGCGCGCCGCGTACTCCGATGCGGAATAGATCGACGCCCCTGACTCGTTGACCATGATACTGGTACAGCCCAGTTCGGGGTGGGCGGCAAGCAGGTCTTTGACAAAGCGCTCGGTCTCGCGACTGGCGGTGCCGTTACCGATGGCGATCAGTTCGATATTGTGAGTTTTAATCATCGCGAGCAGGCTGGCAGCGGCCTCTGCTTGTCGATTTTGCGGTGGATTCGGGAAAATAGCGCCGTGATCCAATACCTTGCCAGTGGCGTCAACCGCTGCGACTTTAACACCTGTGCGCAGGCCTGGGTCGAGCCCGATGGTCGCACGTGGCCCCGCTGGTGCGGCGAGCAGAAGGTCTTTTAAGTTTCTGGCGAATACCTCAATAGCGCCGGCGTCGGCTTGCTCTCGAAGTCGGCCGAGCAGATCGGTTTCAAGGTGAGTGTAGAGTTTGATTCGCCAGGTCCAGCGCAGTACTTCCCGCAGCCAGCTATCAGCGGGGCGACCTTGATCCTCTATGGATAGGTGTTCTGCCAGCATCAGTTCACAGGGGTGAATTTTGGCCTCTGGCTCGCCCGCGACCAAGCTCAGCCCCAGAATGCCCTCATTGCGGCCGCGGAACATGGCCAAAGCGCGATGAGAGGGGGCACTTTTTAGCGGCTCGCTGTGCGCGAAATAGTCGCGAAATTTTGCGCCCTCTTCTTCTTTGCCAGCCATTACCGTGCTACTAAGCTGCGCGTTTTCCCAAAGGTAGCTACGCAGCTTGGCGATCAAGTTGGCGTCTTCGCTGAAACGCTCCATAAGAATATATTTGGCACCGTCTAGCACCGCTTTGCTGTCGGCAAGGCCCTGCTCGGCGTCGATGTAAGCCGCTGCCTCAGTGTCCGGGTCGAGCTTTGGATTGTCGAACAAGGCATTGGCCAGCGGTTCCAGGCCAGCCTCTATGGCAATTTGGCCCTTGGTGCGGCGTTTGGGTTTGTAGGGAAGATAGAGGTCTTCGAGTCGATTCTTGCTATCTGCCGCCAGAATGTCTGCCTCAAGTTCGGCGCTGAGTTTGCCTTGCTCGCGTATGCTGTTAAGAATACTGTCGCGGCGCTCTTCCATTTCGCGAAGGTAGCCTAAGCGACTCTCCAGCTCGCGCATTTGGCTATCGTCGAGCCCGCCGGTGACTTCTTTTCGGTAACGAGAAATAAAGGGGACCGTGGCGCCGTCATCAAGCAGGTTAACAGCGGCGCTAACCTGTGATTCTTTTACGCCCAATTCCTGGGCAATGCGACTCGAAATTGCTTGCATAATGTGTGGCCTGATACCGCGTAAAAACGCCACATTATGCAGAAACTTCGCGCTCGCGGCGAGGTTTTAGGCGTCTTTGGTCAATACGTCGAATAGGGTGCAGCACTCGTCGTAGAAGTAGCGGAAGTCAGTGGTGAGATAGGGGGCAACCAGCGACATAAGGTGGAAGACGCCTCGGTGGATGGTGATCTCGTCGGCGCAATTTTTCTCCCTCAGGCTGTTGTAGTTTAACCAGAATGTGAGATTGAGTACGACGTTGTCGCAGAGGCGCGAAAGTGGCGTGCCGGTGGTATCCAGAATTCCTGCGGCGACCAGCTCTTCGGCAACGGCTTCGGCAGCTTGTAATTTTAGATTAAGAAGTTTGCGAAAGCGCCGGTCGATATCTGGGTAGCGCTGTAAAATATCGTTGAGGTTGCGATATAAATAACGGTGTTTAAACAGCTGCTCGAAAACAATATACAGATAAAACCAAGCGTCTTGGGGGCTTAGGCTTTTTTGCAGAGGGGCTTGCAGAATATCGCTGAGCTCTAGTTCAAAGGCAGAGAACAGTTCTTCGATAATTTCTTCTTTGCCGTGGAAGTGGTAGTAGAGATTGCCGGGGCTGATGTTCAGCTCATTGGCGATATCGACGGTGGTGACGTTGGCTTCGCCCTCGTCATTGAATAGGGCCAAGCTTGCCAGCAAGATTTTTTCGCGGGTTTTCATCCCTGAGTTAACCACCCATATTCATCGACAGGGCGTTAAAGTGACACGCCTGTGGGCGCTTGTCCAGAGAGGACGCGACCCGCTTTTTAGCGGGTCGCGAAGGGCTTACTCAGCAGCTTTCTTTGCAGCGGCCTTTTTAGCGGGCGCTTTTTTGGCTGCAGTTTTCTTCGCGGCAGCTTTCTTAGCGGGGGCCGCCTTTGCTGGCGCCTTGCTGGCCTTGCTCAGTGCATCGACTTTCTTGCTCAGTGCATCCAGTTTTTTCTCGAGACGCTCTAGGTCGTCGGCGCTGGCAGTGTGACCAAAGCCCAGGCTTGCGCGCATTTTGCTGATGCGCTCTTCAATGGAAATAGTCTTGCCGATATTGCTGGCTTCGCCCAGTTTTTCGCGAGCTTGCACTTCCAGTTTGTTGCCCTTGTCGACCAGCTCTTTGAACAGGCGTGGGCTGTCTTTGCTTGCCTTTTCGTAGACTTCTTGTGCTTCGTCGTAGGCGCGGCCGTATGCACCAAGGCCAGCCAGCCAAATGCTTTTTGCCAGTTCACCGGCTTGAGAAGAAACGTCTTTCAGGCTTTTCTTGCTGTCGTTGCTCATAAGATTCTCCAATGTGCGAAACGTTTTTGCGCAGCAGTGAGAGTGGAGCTCCGCACTGATGCAAAAAAGCACGATGACCAAGATGGCGCATCGTGCAAAGCATAGTTAGGGTAAGGACCTAGGGGGGTAGGCAGTCAAAGTGACTGCCAAAATGCTCAATTACGATGCAGCAGCTTCTGTTGCTACAGCATCTTCACTTTTGCGAGAAACCAAGCCTTTTACCTTTTCGAGGTTGCTTTCCAGGCTTTCACGCAGCTCTTTAATGCGCACGTCTACCGCTTCGCTTTTTACTGACTCAAGCTTGGCAGTCGCTTCGGTTTTTGTTTCGTTGATCTTGGCAACAACTTGCTCTTTGCTTTCTTCAAACTTGGCAATGGCGCTGCTTTGTACTTGCTCGCCACGGCTTACCAGGCCTTCAAAAATTTCGTTGCGCTTTGCGTACAGATCTTTGTACTTAGCTTCAGTTGCCTTGATTTTTTCTTCGGTCAATTTAGCCAGCTCTTGGCTTTGCTCAAAAGCTTTACCAGCCAAGCCCAGTTGAGCCAAAAATACATCTTTGGCTACAGTGTTTGCTTTCTCAACGAAGTTAGTTTTTGCGTCGCTCATAGTACGTTCCTCTCTTGGGGGGTGCCCCGTAATGTGTGTTATCAGCGACGGCGCTAACTGCTGGCCGCCGGTCTCGCTGTATGGGGTGAACATTACGCATAAAAATTAGAAAGGGCATACTAAAGTGCACGTTTTCGGACATTGTGTCGCAGTTGATCGAATTATCGCACGGCTAGCAGGAGGTGACGGAAAGGATTGCCAGTGCCGTCGAATATTGTTTAGATAATATGACAGGGTCGCTGTTACGAGCCCGAATAATAAGAGAGAAAAAGATGGAAACTAGCACTAATGCTGCGGCCTCACGCAGTACCGCGAAAGAGTTGCGTTCTCTTGCTGAGATTTTTTCGGCAGTCTCCATGCGCGGTTTTCACCGTCACTTATCTTCGGGCGACGGCCACCCAGTGGTGATTGCACCGTCATTTATGACCAGCGATGTCGCGACGTCGGTAATGCGCCGAGCTTTGCGTCAAGCTGGCTTTGATGCCTATGGCTGGGAGCAGGGTCTAAATACAGGGCTGCGCGAGCAGGTTTACCTGAATTTCGAACGCCATGTAAAGGATTTGGCGAGCCGCTATGGGCGTAAAGTCAGTCTGGTGGGGTGGAGCTTGGGCGGCATATATGCTCGCAGCCTTGCCCAGCGTAATCCCGACTTTATTCGTCAGGTGGTGACACTGGGCTCACCGGTAAATATTCCGGAAATGCGCGGTGTATCCGGCCCTGTGTTGAAGTTATACGAAATGCTTAACCCCGGGGCGATGGATGACCCCATGCTGAATTGGCGGGAGGAGTGGTGCAGTGCGCCGCCGGTGCCTTCTACGGCGATGTATAGCGCCAGTGACGGTATTGTGGATTGGAAGTACTGCGTTCATCAGGAACCGGGCGAACAGAGCGAAAATTTACGGGTACCAGCGAGCCATATGGGGATGACCCATAATTTGGCAGTGCTGTATGCCTTGGCAGATCGTCTCTCTCAGCGAGAGGGTCAGTGGCGGCCCTTTGAGTTGACGGGCCTGCGCCGCCGGTTATTCCACGTGAGTGAGCACTTGGCGGCCGCATAGTGCGCTAACAGAGAAATACAGCATCGGCGGACTGTTTCAGTGCGAAACAGGCGCGCATAAAAAAGGGCAGCCCTTGGGCTGCCCTTTTTGCTATCTGGCTATTCGCTTAGCCTTTTGGGCCAGCGGCTACGATAGCCTCAGAGACGTCAAACTTGGTGATGTTCTCTTGGAACAGTTTCGCCAATTTGCTGGCTTCCTGGTCGTAGGCAGCTTCATCGCCCCACGCCTTGCGTGGGTTGATGTATTTGTCGTCTACGCCCGGAATTGCCTTGGGTATAGTCAGGTTCAGAATATCCAGTTGCTCGGTTTCTGCGCCGATCAACGCGCCACTTTGTGCAGCGGCAACCACAGCGCGAGTCACTGGGATGGGGAAGCGCGAACCTGTGCCGCCAGCTGCGCCTGAGCCGCCAGTCCAGCCGGTATTGATCAGGTAAACCTGAGAGTCGAAGTCTTCGATGCGCTTCATCAACAGCTCGGCGTATTCGCCTGCGGGACGCGGCATGAAGGGCGCACCAAAGCACGTGGAGAAAGTGGGGTGGATACCTGCTTCTGCGCCCAGCTCAGTTGAGCCAACGCGGGCGGTGTAGCCGCTCAGGAAGTGGAAAGCCGCCGCTTCTTTGGACAGGATAGAGATCGGAGGCAGAACGCCTGACACGTCACAAGTCAGGAAGATAACGGTCTTGGGTTCGCCGGCGGCATTCTCGATAACGCGTTTTTCAACGTTTTCCAGTGGGTAACAGCAGCGGCCGTTTTCCGTCAGGCTTGTGTCGTCGTAGTCTGCGGTGCGGCTGTTTTGGTCGATTACTACGTTTTCAACGATGGCACCGAAGCGGATGGCGTCCCAGATGATGGGTTCGTTCTTCTGGCTCAGGTTGATGGTTTTAGCGTAGCAGCCGCCTTCAATATTGAATACCGAGCCCTTCGCCCAGCCGTGCTCGTCGTCGCCGATCAGGTAGCAGCTAGGGTCTGCAGACAGGGTGGTTTTACCGGTGCCAGACAGGCCAAAGAATAAGGTGGTGTTGCCTTGCTCATCGACGTTCGCTGAGCAGTGCATCGGCATAACGTCTTTCTCTGGCAGCAGGAAGTTTTGCACAGAGAACATGGCTTTCTTCATTTCACCGGCGTAACGCATGCCTGCCAGCAGTACTTTGCGCTGGGCGAAGTTAATGATGACGCAGCCGTCAGAGTTAGTGCCGTCGCGCTCGGGGTCGCAGACAAAGCCCGCGCAGTTCAGAATTGTCCACTCTTCCTTGGCTTTTGGGTTGTACTTCTCGGGGCGTACAAACATGTTGCGACCAAACAGGCCTTGCCAAGCGGTTTGTGTGTTGACGACAACGGGAATGTAGTGATCTTCGTGAGCGCCAACGTGCAAGTTAGAAACGAAGCGATCGTGGTCGGCGAGGTAGTCTTCTACACGGCTCCACAACGCATCAAATTTGGCGGCGTCGAAGGGACGGTTAACGCTGCCCCAATCGATGCTGTCAGCCGTCGATGGCTCCTGAACAACAAAGCGGTCACCGGGAGAACGGCCGGTACGCTTGCCAGTGGTTACCACCAGTGCGCCCGTGTCGGCCAGTTGGCCTTCGCCGCGGGCCAGCGCTTGCTCGATTAGTTGGGCGGGGGTTAAATCTTTATAAACAGTTGTTTCAGCACTCATTCTCGGTATTCCTGTCACGTCGTCCCTGGGGACATTAGGAGGTCACAGTTGATCGGGGTAAACCCCCCGCGCGGGTGGCCAGATTTTGAAGGCGGCTATTATTGCAAAAATCGCCAAGCGGCGCTAACCCTGATCGCCGCCGATCTGCGGCGATTTTGGTTTTTTTTCACTCAATGCCGAGTGTTGGGTGCTGGGTCACCAAAGAGATTGGCAATATCCCCGGCTTCAAAGTGGAATTGGCGGTGGCAGAACTCGCAGTGGCTATCTATTTTCCCCTGCTCACTGAGAATGCTCTCCAACTCTTCTCGACCCAGAGAAACCAGTGCAGATTCCATGCGTTGCTGGCTGCAGCTACAGACGAATTTTAGCGACTTGGGCTCAAATACCCGCACGGTTTCCTGATGGTACAGGCGGTACAGTAAGCGGTCTGCGCTGAGTGTCAATAGTTCTTCTTGTTGAACGGTGTCGGCCAGGGTGGTGAGGTGTTGCCAAACGGCGGCATCACTTTGTTGCTCCGGCAGCTCTTGCAGCAGGATGCCCGCGGCGGTTTCGCCATCGGCGGATAGCCACAGGCGGGTGGCCAATTGCTCGCTCTGGCGGAAGTAGGCCTCTATACACGCGCCGAGATTCGCGCCATCTAAGCTGACAATCCCCTGATAACGTTGCCCTTTTTCAGGGTCTATGGTGATGGCTAGCTGGCCATTGCCCAGCAGGCTATGAAAGTCCTCGCCGATCGCCTGGCCGGCGTCGCGAGCAATGCCGCGAATGTCGCCGTTGGAATTTGCCTCGGCCATAATGAGCGGGACCTGGCCGTCCCCGCGGACCTGCAGAATCAGGCTGCCGCGAAATTTAATGGTGACACTCAGCAGGGCTGCGGCGACCAAAAATTCCCCCAGCAAAGCCGCGACGGCTGGTGGGTAGTGGTGGTTTTCCAGCATTTCACGATAGCTCTGCTGGATCTGGATATGCACGCCTCGCACATCACTGCCGTCGAAAATGAAGCGGTGAATTTGATCACTCATAAGGTGCTGTTTAGTCCTGTTGTTCGCGGAATCGGTGTATTTGGCGGCGCTGTTTCTTGTTGGGGCGCTCGCTGCGCAGCACCCCCGCTGCGGCCCCCAGCGCTTTCCGGTCGGCCGCATTCTGCTGGCGCTTGGCGATACTGGCGTCGGTTTCGCGGTAAAGTAAGGCGGCTTCGGGCGCGCCACGTCGCTGGTCGGAGATGGCGATAATCTCTACTTCGCGCTCGTCCCAGCCGGTGCGCAGCGTTAGCATGCCGCCCACTTCTACTTCTTTGCTTACCTTGCAGCGGGCGCCATTATAATGCACTTTGCCGCCCTCGATGGCCTGTTTTGCGATGCTGCGGGTTTTGTAGAAACGGGCGGCCCACAGCCACTTATCCAGGCGAAGGCGTTGTATGTCTTTGCTCAATCTCGGTCTCGCGGTGGTATTGGCAGAATTTCGTCAAAATGCTCGATAGCGGGGTAGCTTAACCCTTGGCGCAGGGGCGCGCGACTGTCGGGGCGCTTCATGGTAATTAAATGGCGTATGCCGTGGCGAGCGGCAGAGTCCAACACGGTGGCGGTATCGTCGATCAGCAGGCTGCGAGCGGGCTCGTAATGCCAGTGCTGGGCGAGCTTTTGCCAGAAGGTGTCGTCTTCCTTGGGCAGGGCGAGTTCGTGAGAGGTGATGATGCGCTGAACCCACTGGCCAAGACCGGTTTTTTCCAGCTTGATATCGAGGCCGCCCTGGTGGGCATTGGTGACCAGCCACACGTCCCGGCCGCTGCGTTGTAGGGCATCTAAAAATCGCTCTGTGCTGGGGTGCATGCGAATCAGGTGACTAATTTCGCGTTTGAGTGCGGTGATGTCGAGCTGAAGCTCTTCTGACCAGTAGTCGAGACAGTACCAGTTCAGTGAGCCGCGCTCAGCCATGATGCGAGCGATCAGTTCTTCACTAACGGTTTGGAGGTCGCCGCCATGAATCTCGGTGTATCGGCGGGGGAGGTGCTGTGTCCAGAAAAAATTGTCGTAATGCAGATCGAGTAATGTGCCGTCCATGTCTAACAGAACGGTGTCGATGTCTTGCCAGTTAATCATAGTGCCGCGCCCTAATTGCGCGGCGAAAACTAGCGCGCCGCGTTGACTCGCATTGCCTGGTGGCTAATGGCATCTTTCATATCAATGGTTTCAGCGTAGTTCACATTGAGCCACCACTCATCGCGGTTGCTACGGAATTGATCGATAGGGCGGCCGCGATGCGTATTTTCGCTGAAGATAGAACTTGTGCTGTTCGCTGCTGTTGCCATCACTGTGTCCTCTGCTGTGCGCTTAAGTGGTTGCGCTGGTTGAGTGTTAACCATAGTGATAGCGGCTCGGCAGCAGTATAGGGAAAAGCCCCTAACTCGTGAAGTGCCGTGTAAAACTGTGATCTGTGCACGGTTTTGAGGGCAGTTATTGTCTCGAATCATTCGCATCCACTCGCTGTCTAGCGGCTAATCGCTGCCAGTGCTGAGCGGCTGTCTAAGAGTTCAGCGTAATCGACACTAAGCCACCATTCGCTGCTGGAGTATCTATTTGTCGTTAACGAACGACGGGGTCCACGAGACTGAAAAATACGTTCCGTTTCTGCGCCTGCCGTTTTTTTAGATATTGGTGTTGAGCGGTTTTTAAAAAATTGCTTTGCCATGTTGAGTTGACCCCGTAAAAGAATGCTTTTCTTGTAGGGGTTAATTTAGCAATGTCATAGAGCTGCAGATATACGCAATAGTCGGTAGCGGAAAGTACCTAAGCGCCCTCAATATAGTGTTAGGGCGCTCGTTTTTGGCGTGGTTAGGATGGGTTTCAAGAGGGGATGTCTTTGAAGGCAATGCCTTTGTCGGCGCGAGGTTCTTGGGGCATTCCCAAAACCTGTTCAGCAATAATATTACGCATAACTTCATCGGTGCCACCCGCCAGGCGAATACCGGGAGAGAACAGAGCGGTTTTCTGGAAGTGGGCCTGTTGCGGCGCGATGTCCGGGTTCATCACTGGGCCGCTTTCACCGAGCAATTGTAGGGCATAGTTGGCAATGTCTTGATTCATCACGGCTCCGACCAATTTTCCGAGAGCGGCTTCGGCGCCGGGCATTCCCCCTTTGGCCACAGCAGTGAGCATGCGGTTAGTAGAGGCCTTGATTCCGGCGTGTTGGCAGTACCAATCGGCCAAGTGCTCACGGACAGAGGGGTTGTCGGATACTGGCTTGCCGTCTATCTGCAGCGTTTTGACTAATTGCAGCAGCTCTGGGAAACCGTCCGGCTGGACGCCGGAGATCGCCAGGCGTTCATTCATGAGCACTAACAGCGCAGCGCCCCAGCCGCCGCCAATCTCGCCGAGCCGCTGGCTGTCTGGAATCTCGGCGTCATTGAAAAATACTTCATTAAAATGCGCGTCGCCATCCATTTGCTTGATGGGTTTAACGTCCACACCGGGCTGGTGCATATCGATGTAAAACATTGTCATGCCACGGTATTTAGACACCTCGGTATCGGTGCGGCACAAAATAACACCGTAGTCCGAGTGCTGGGCGCCAGAGGTCCAGATTTTCTGGCCGTTTACTACCCATTTGTCACCTTGCTTGACTGCACTGGTGCGCAGCCCGGCGACGTCGGAACCGGCACTCGGTTCTGAAAACATTTGGCACCAAACATCTTCAGCGCTGGCCATTCTTGGTAGCAAGTGCTGTTTTTGCTGCTCGCTGGCGAAGTGCATAATCGCCGGGCCACAGTTGCCTATGCCAATAACAAAGTAGCCATCGGGCTCGGCATAATTGGCCACTTCTTGAGACCAAATCACTTTGTGGATCTGGCTCAAGCCGGCGCCGCCATACTCTTTAGGCCAGTCGAGACAGGCAAATCCCGCGTCGGCCACTTTTTTGTACCAGCGTTTGGCATCGTCATAGCGTTCGGCCTGGGAGGGGCGACCCGCGCCGGTTTGTTTTGGGCGCGCATTGGCAGTGAGCCATTGGCGTACTTCTGCGCGAAATGCTGCTTGTTCGGGGGTATCTTTGAAGTCCATTGTCAGCTCCGGTGCTTAAGCAGTTAGCAGTTGTTCGGTGAGGCGGTTTTTCCAGACGGGGGCGCTGCCGATAACGCTTGAGAGTAGCTGGGCGCGTCGGTAGTAAAGGTGGCAGTCAAACTCCCAGGTAAACCCCATGCCGCCGTGGGCCTGAATGTTCTCTTTGCTGCACAAGTAGTAGGCGTTTATCGCGCTGACGCGAGCGGTGGCGGCGGCCAGAGGCAACTCGCGTTCGCCATCGGTCATGGCCCAGGCCCCATAGTAGGCGTTGGATTTCGCCAGCTCCTTTGCCACAAACATATCGGCGAGCTTGTGTTTAATCGCCTGAAAGGAGGCAACTTGGCGACCAAATGCGTAGCGGCCTTCTGTATAGGTTTTTGCCATATCAATTACGGCTTCACAGCCGCCTACTTGCTCAAAGCTGAGCAGTACGGCGGCGCGATCAAGTAGCTGTTGATAGCAATGGGGGAAATCTTCGCCATTGCCCAACGGCTCAGAGGGGGCGTCGGTAAATTGAAGTGTGGCCATTGCCTGACTGGGGTCGATTGTCTGCTGGACTTGGCGTTGTATGGCACTGTTGTTGAGGTCTGCCTTATAAAAGGCCATGCGGCCGGCTTCATCGCGCGCAGCAACAATGGCGAAATCAGCGGCGTGGCCGTGCAAAACAGCCTGAGCCGTGCCGTTCAAGACGGCGTCGATAGCCGTAACGGTATTTATAGCGCCGTGGTTTAGACTGCGCGTTTCGGGCAGGGCAACACAGGCTATGGCGTCGCCGCTGGCCAACTGAGGAAGCCATTCAGCCTTCTGGGTGTCGCTGGCGCAGAGTTTTACCGCCTCGGTGGCAAGGTAGACTGAGGCGGTAAAGGGCAGTGGTGCCACTGCGCGACCCAGCTCCTGGGCGATGACGCACAGCTCCAGGTAGCCCATGCCGAGCCCCCCGAATTCTTCGTCGATCGCGATGGCGGGCCAGCCAAGCTCGGCCACCTGTTTCCACAGTGTTTCGTCATAGGCTCTCGCGTGCTCAAGGGCCTGTCGCGCGCGGTCTGGCGGGCATTCTCGGCTCAATACGAGACGAGCTTGGTCCTGAATGGTTTTCTGGTCGTCGGAAAAATCAAAATTCATAGATCGGCTCCTACTATTTTTATCTAATACGGCCGTATTAGTTTGTTGGATTCGCGTGCGCAATGCAGCAGTGACATGAGCCAACTAACTATAGAAGAGCGAGAAATAAAAAACGGCCACTAGAAGCTAGCGGCCGTTTAGATAAAGCGGGGGGAGCTGAGATTAGAAGCGCAGTGCGCGCATGCTGGCGTGGAATTCAGCTTTGCTAACAGGGTGCTGACGGTAAATCAGTGCCAAGCGTCCAGTTAGCGGCACGAGGTCATCAATGCTCAGGCTCTTGCCGGTTTGCGCATTGTAGTTGTGCAGCGGCTCGATGAGCAGTTCGCGCCACAGGCGGTCGGACTCATCGTTGTCGATGTGCGGCATGATCTCTGCGGAATTGCGGCCGCTGGTGATTTCCAGGCGGTTGTCCTCGGCGGGGCGGTAGTTGGCAGTAAACCAAATACACTCTTCCAGCATACGAGGGAAATCCTCTTTGTATTCTGCAACGACATCCTTGAGCTGTTCGAACATGCGATTGCGCTCAATATCGACAAGCGAAGAGATGATGTCGGATTTGCCGGTGAAGTAGCGATAAACTGTCCGCCGCGTCACGTTGGCGACATTGGCAATGTCTTCGATAGTTGTAGACTTAACGCCTTTTGCTGCAAAGCAGCTTACCGCCGCCTCAAGCAGGAGTTTCTTGCCGGTTACCAGATCATCTACTCGGGCGCCATTGCCCCAACGTTTGTTCGTTTTCATACTTACCACGCTCTGAATTTACAACACGGTTCTTACAGCTTGTTTGTGTGTCACTATGCTAGCACGCTGTAATCTTGCAGATGATCAGAAAAAGGCTCAATCGACTAAGGGATTATACGTATAGCCTGTGAAGTAGTGATCATTTTGGTGCAAAACGGCGCTGCTTACCTCTCTATATCCCGTTGGATGCGCGGCGTGACAGCAACGATCTGGCTCGGCATAATGCCGCTCATCACTGAAGAGGATACCTGTGCATGCCATACGCGACGATAACTGGATGGGGAAAGTGCGTTCCCCCCGCTGTGCTGAGTAATGAAGACCTGACAACCTTCCTCGATACGTCTGATGAGTGGATCTCGACGCGTACCGGGATCAAAGAGCGCAGAATCTCTCATGTGTCCACCGCGACTCTGGCAAGCATGGCGGCAAAACGCGCCTTGGCCGCTGCCGACCTCGACCCCGCCGAGCTGGACATGATCATTCTGGGAACGGCTTGCCCGGATACACTGATTCCGAATGCGGGGTCATTCGTGCAGGACAGCATCGGCGCGAAAAATGCAGCGGTTTTTGACCTCAATGCCGCCTGCACGGGTTTCGTCTATGGCCTGAGTGTGGGCACGGCGATGATCCGTTCTGGTGCAATGAAGAAAGTACTGGTAATCGGCGCTGATCGAATCCCCTATTTCCTCGACTACAGCATGCGTGATGTCGCAGTACTGTTTGGCGACGGTGCGGGTGCAGTCATCCTTGAGGCGGGCGAAGAAGAAAGCGGCATGCTTGCGGAGCGCCTCGGCTGTGATGGCGATGCTCGAGATATTTTGTCGGCGCGTGATTCCGGTACCGTTCGTGAGCGCTTTGCTGGTATCGATGGTTATTACGATATCAATTTCGAGGGGCCGGAAATATTTAAACGCGCGGTGCGTGGCATGGGCCAAGCGGTAACGGACGTACTTGATAAGTGCGGGCTGGCTGCTGAAGACGTGGATGTGCTGGTCCCGCATCAGGCGAACATTCGTATTATCGAAACACTGATGAAGCGTTTGAAGGCACCGGAAGAAAAGGTCATCGTTAATATTGAAAAATATGGCAATACCTCTGCAGCGACGGTGCCGATTGCTTTGTGCGAAGCGCTTGAGCAGGGCCGCATTAAGCCCGGCGACCACATTTTGACAGCCGCCTTTGGCGCCGGTCTAACCTGGGGTGCGGCACTCATTAAATGGGGTGATCGCGTGACGCCGCTGCGTGAATGCGAAGAAGATTTGCCGCCCTGCGATAAAACGGCGTTGGAGCTGCTGAAACCCTGGATTGAAGGCAGCAACGCCGCGGCGGCCAAAAAAGCGGCCGAGGCGGATAGCTAACGGGCGCTGGCCAACCACTGTTTTACCTGCTGTACCGCGAAGGTGGCGCTGCGTAGCGCCCCTTCCGCATTGCCTCCGGCGCAGTAATCCCCTGCCAATGCAATTTTTAACCTATCGTCAGCACGCTGCGTGTCGCAGTTAACCGCTGTTTCTGCTCTGGCGAAACGCCAGCGCTGTATGTCGCTGTGTAGCAGTGGTGGCGTGGGCGCTATCGATGCCAGCTCGGTAATCACCCTATCGATAATTTCGTTATCGCTGCGTTGTTCAAAGTGATGGCTGGCATCGCCCGTCAGCTCGATGGAATAACAGTGCTGATGGTCCCGCCCTGGCGCGGCCGACAAGCAAACGATTCGGCGCAGTATCGCGTGCGATTCAATATCGATAATCTCGCTCGGCGCCCATGCACCTTCAAATTGAACAATCACCGTCCAGCCCGCTTGCCAGGGTGATTCGGCAATGGTGAGTGAGCTGGTTGTGGGTAACAGGTCTTGGGCCTGGGGGGCGGGGGTGGCGAGAATCACCGCCGAAAAATCACCGAGATCCCCCCCTTTGTCATCGCGCAATGACAGCGTTGTTGATGTTGGGTGTATGGCGGCTACTCGTTGCCCCCGGCGAACCCCAATGCCGTCAGCCAGAGCATGGCAAAGTTGGTTGTTGCTGCCCGCCGCCGTGTAGTGTGTTTGGGTCGCTTGTGTTAGCAATTTACCATCGCGCCACAGCGCGGCGGTATATGGCTGGGCGCTGATGGCGTCACTGGGGAAGTATTGAAGCTGCTCTGGCGTCAGGGCGAGTAGGGGGGCGCCGATATCAACGTTGCCCCAGGGGTGCCGGCGCCGGGCGAGTCGCCCGCCCAGGCCGCGCGACTTTTCAAAGACGGCGACGGGTAGGCCGCACTCGTTGAGCATTTTTGCGCAAAGCAGGCCGCTCAATCCGGCGCCGATGATGGCTACGGGGCTCAATGGGGCTTCTCAAGCACGAATTGATAAACATCTATCGAGCCCGCGCGAAAGCCGCCTTCGCAATAGCCAAGATAGTATTGCCACATGCGTTTAAAGCGTTGATCAAACCCCAGCGGGAAGATGTCTTCCCAGCGCGCATTAAACGCCGTCGCCCAGTGCGCCAGAGTTTTCGCATATGACAGGCCGAAGGGCAGCTCGCTTTTTACGTCGAAGCCCGCTTTGCTGGCATGGGAGCGGAAGATGTCAGGGCTTGGCAGCATGCCTCCGGGGAAAATATAGCGCTGGATAAAATCCGGATTGTCGCGGTAGCCTTCGAAACGTTTTTCTTCAATGGTGATCACCTGTATTGCCGCTCTGCCGCCTGGCTTGAGGCGGGCATACAGGGTGTCGAAATAGGTTGGCCAGTACTGTTCACCGACAGCCTCAAGCATTTCTATGGAAACAATGTGGTCGTATTGATCGCGGGTGTCGCGGTAATCGGTGAGGCTAAATTTGGCTCGGCCGCTAAGGCCGGCGTCTGCGATACGTTGCCGGGCATAGCTCAGCTGCTCTTTGGACAGGGTGATGCCGTGGAGGGAGACATCCTGTTGTTGGCAGAGTTGTTCTGCAAAGCCGCCCCAACCGCAGCCCACTTCCAAAACGCGGTCGCCACTCTGCACCGCCAGTTCATCAATTAAGCGCTGATACTTGCGGTGCTGGGCGCTGCGTAAATCATCAATGCCCTCGTCGAATAGTGCTGACGAGTAGGTCATGCTGTCGTCTAGCCAGTGGCGATAAAAATGATTGCCCAAGTCATAGTGGTAGGCAATATTGCGCTTGCTGCCGCGCTTATTGTTGGCGTTGCGCCGGTGTTGTAAACGTTGCAGCCACTGCTTGGTTTTGCCGCTCGCCAGCATATCGCCGAAGTGTTCCTCGTTGACCACGATCCACTCCACTAGCGCAGCCAAGTTGGGGCAATCCCAATCGCCATCCATATATGCTTCGCTCCATCCGACAGAGCCGCCACTAAAGGCTTTACGCAATCCTTTCCAGTTATTAAGAATCACATTGGGTGCCAGTCGCCCGTCACTTTGATCACCAAAGCTGAGCTGACTTTTGTTGGGTAAAGTGACGGTGAGTGAACCGATTTTGGCATTGGCGAGCGGTGCAAGCACCTTTGCCAGCAAGTTCCGCTGGCGTTTTGCCCACCAGCTGGTGCCGAGCTGCTGCTGTAATTCTATGGCGGCTGTCTTCATCGCGTATCCTGTTAACGATTACGTTTATGGTTTACGAGTCATTACGAGAGACAGGGTATTTTGGTTCAGCGGGGCGCGGAAGTATTCGCATACCCTTGACATAAAGTTTGAGTGCCTGCCAGTGAATGGCAACCATCACGCTGGCGGTCATGAACGGCAGGCGGAAGAAGCTGCCCAATAAATTCCAGTCGTTTAGCGTATGGCGAACACCCCGGAATACGGCGTGCAACAGCGCTTTGCCGGCTTCAGTCTCACGTATTGCAACAGCCAATCGGGAGCCTGGTTTGCGCAGTCGGAAGTGGTAAGTCGCCTCCAAAGGAATAAAAGGTGAAACGTAAAACGCTTTATCGCAACGCTGGCGAATAATCTCTCTCTGGCCTTCACCTGTGACAGTAATTAAGTAGCTATGACGCTGCCCGAAGGTGTTGCTGACTTCGTACAACACCGCGAAGATGTCATCACTGGCGTTGTAGCAGTAGTAAACGCTTAGGGGGTTAAAGGTGTAGCCAAGGATGCGCGGGTAGCACAGTAACTCTGCGCGATGGAGGGGCTCTTCGATACCGTGCTCGCGAAGCGTTTGTTGAAGGTAGTCTTTAGGTGCCCGGCCATCGCCAGCGCCGAAGTCGCGATAGTGGAAGCTAAACAGATTAAACCGGTTCACCGACAGCAAGTGACAGCGCGCGGCGTCTTGCTCGAGTTTGTCCAGATCAAACAGAAAACTGTCGATACGGTAGCGAAAGCGGTGCTTTACTGGCCGAAAGCGATGGTGGAGCACTTCGCCTCGATACAGGGCGCTGCTTGCGTCACTCATGCTGCTGAACTGCTAACCTCGGCAGGCAGCGGCAAGTTGATGCGGTCGTCCTCGGGTTTTGCCTGCCATGGGCGCAGGCCGCCACCGAGGCGCTCCGCCACCGCGAGCCCCGATTGGATGCCATCCTCGTGGAAGCCGTAGCCGAAGTAACTGCCGCAGAACCAACTGCGCTGCTGGCCTTGCAGCGCCCAGAGGTCTGTTTGCGCTGCCAGTGCCTTGCCATCGAATACCGGATGCTGATAGCTGAACTCACGAAAAACGTGGCGGGCGCGGGGCTCGGTCAGCGGGTTTAGCGATACGACGATGGGCTCTGCGCATGGCAGGTGCTGCAGGGCGTTCATCCAGTAACTTACCGAGACCTTGGTTTCGCCTTGCTGGCGGTCTCCCATGTAATTCCAGCTGGACCAAACAGTAGGCCGCTTGGGGAGCAAACGGGGATCACAATGCAACACCGCGCGATTCTCCTCGTAGCGGAAGGCGCCAAGAGTCTTACGCTCGGCCTCGCTGCTTTGGCTGAGCATGGCGAGCGCCTGATCGGCGTGGCAGCCGAACACCACCTGATCAAATCGATGAGACTCCCCGGAATCATCGACAACAATCACGTGGTCCTCGAAACGGTCAACGCGAGAAACGCCGCAGTTGAGCTTGATGTGCTGCTCGAATGGCGCGGCCAGCCGTTTCACATACTCTACTGAACCGCCAACCACGGTTCGCCATGTCGGCCGGTTTTTTACCTGCAGCAATCCGTGGTTTTGGCAGAAGCGCAAGAACGTTTTGGCCGGATAGGCGAGCATTTGGTTTACCGGCGTTGACCAGATAGCCGCTCCCATCGGCAGGAGGTGATCGTCGCAAAAGCCAGCGCCGAAGCGCTCGCGTTTCAGTAGTTCTCCCAGCGACATGCTGTCGGGCAAGGTTTCCATCCAGTTTTCGCTTTCTCGGTAGAAGCGCAGCAAGTCTGCGAGCATTTTCCAAAAGCGGGGGCGCAGCAGGTTGCGCTTTTGCGCGAACATGGTGGCCAGTGAGTTCGAGCCGCTGTATTCCAGCCTGCCGTCGTCAAGCGACACGCCAAACGACATGTCTGTGGCAAGGCTGTCGACGCCGAGCTGCTTGAAAAGGTTAACAAGGTTGGGATAGCACTTGTCGTTGAACACGATGAAGCCGGTGTCTACCGCCGTGGTGCCCGCGGTTGTGGAGATCTCCACGGTATTGCTGTGACCGCCAAGGCGATCGTCTTTTTCGAATACGGTGATGGCGTGGCCACTGCGTTGCAGAAGCCAAGCGCAGCTTAGCCCTGAGATACCTGAGCCGATAATGGCGATACGTTGTTTAGTTGTCATAGTGCGGGCAATTCTGATCTTATGAGTTATTAGTTACGTATTCCCTCACTATTGTGATCACTTTTCCTTGTTCTTATGACACTTTATACGGGCTTTGGGAAATAATTAACAGGGTGTTGGCTGTGCCCGTCCGTGCTCAGCGATCCAAGGAGATACTACCATGCCCCAATCCCGAAGGCTGTTTCGCTATGCCTTGCCCGGTTTACCCCTGTCTGCCCTTGGGCTGCCCTTTTATATCTATGTGCCTCTGTGGCTCGCCGAGCAGGGCGACTACGGCTATGCCCTTGTTGGAGCGGTTTTCTTTTTGGCGCGACTTGCTGATGTCGTGACAGACTTGCCCGTTGGCGCGTTGGTAGACCGACTCGGTGCGCGAAGAATATTGTGGCTCGCTGGCTGGGTGCTAATGACGCTGAGTGCGGCTTCGCTATTGTTCCTCCCCCATCCCTGGCCGGCGTTTAGCCTGCTGCTGGCACTGGTGGTGTTAATGCTGGGGTGGACGATGATTACGGTGCCTTGGCTCTCGCTGCCAGTGACGCTCAGTCGGGACGACGACCAGCGCTTGGCGTTTAACAGCGCGCGCGAGGCCATGTTGCTGTTTGGCACGCTACTGGCGATGTTGGCGCCCGCCGTGTTTGCACCGGAGCACCTGATTACGGTGGCGGCCTTTATGCTTCTCTTGCTTTTGGTGGCAGTTTTATATCAGGGCAGTCATCGACCGCCGCCGGGCACCGAGGCAGCGCCTTTTCGCCAGTTACTCGCTGAGCCACGCGTGGCGGCACTGGCGGTACCCTGGTTTTTAAACATGTTGGCGAATGCGATTCCCGGTACCGTGCTGGTGCTGTTTATGCGCGAGGTGTTAGAGGCCGAGGCAATGATTCCGGCGGCGCTGCTGAGTTACTTCCTCGCGGGTCTGCTTGCCGTACCGCTGTGGTACGGTCTCGCGCGGCGGTGGGGTAGCTTGTTCTGTTGGCGCCTTGGGTTGGTGCTGTCGGCGGTTTTATTTAGCTTTGCCATACTGCTTGGGGCAGGCGATGTGTATTGGTTTATTGCCATTAGTGTGGGCACTGGTTTGATGCTCGGTGCGGATCAGGCAATTCCCTCAGCGATGCAGACAGGTCTGGCAAAGAAGCTGATGGCAGAAAAACCGAATACTGCCATCGCGGCCAGTCTATTTGCACTGTGGAGTATGCTGGGTAAGGCAGCGATGGGGCTGGCTGTTGGTGTGGGCTATTTGTGGCTGGGTAGCCAACTTGAACCAGAATTAGCGTCAGTGCCGCCCGATTGGGCAATCACGGCGGCTTACGTTGCGGCGCCGGTGGTATTGAAGCTGGCAGTGTTTTTCTTACTCGGACGCAAACAGCTGCGTTACTTAAGCGAAGAGGTGCACGATGCGTAAATTAGCAGGCGGATGGCGATTTGTAGTGGTAATGACCTTGCTTGCCGGGGTAGCGGGGACCGCCCAGGCCTTGAACTGGCAAACAGTGGCCGCTGACACCTATAAATTGCTCTGGAAGGAAATTACCTACACTGAGTTACAGGTGGACGGTGAGCAAGCGATGCCCGCGGAGGGAGACATTCTTACGCCCAGCTATGCCAAGCAAATTGTTATTCGCTACGGCTTGTCGGTGTCTGCCGAGCGTTTTCGCAAATTGACTGATGACAGCTTGGCAGGCGGCTACAGCGAGGAGGAGTTAGCACCTCATCGTCGCGCCATTGATACCTTTAATAGTTGGTATCTCGGTGTTGAAAAGGGAGACAAGTACCGGCTCAGCTGGCAGCCCGGTGTTGGCTTGAGTTTGCATCACAACGAGACGCATCTTGGCACCCTGGCAGACGCGCAGGCTGCGCAGGTGATCTTGAGCGTGTGGCTGGGGCGGGCGGCGGTTAGTGAGGACCAGAGAGATTCCTTCCTGCGGCAATGGCGCAGTGCCACGAATCGCCTAGCCGAGAATTAGTTATATGGATATAACGCTTCGGTCTATATAAAAAATCCAGCTTTACGACACATTTTGCTAGCATTCGCGTCATTTTACGCCGCGCTCCCGTTGCGGTGTTAGCAAAAGGTGATTTTTGTGGCTCGTCAAACGCCCTCTCTGCTTCCTAAGTTTTTATTCCTTGTCGCATTTGGCTTGAGCGAACAGGCCCAGGCGGTGACGCCCAGTCGGGGCTTGGATATTGAAGAAATTATCGTCACCGCCCAGAAAAAAGAGGAAGGGGCCAACAGTATTCCGCTGGCGATCGCCACCTACACCGGCGAAGACTTGACGGCACTCGGTGTGGCCGATACGCGCGACTTGGGCCGCTTGTTGCCAGGGTTTTCCTACGCGGATGGCGGATTTAACGTACCTATTTATACACTGCGTGGGGTCGGCTTTAACGAAAACAGCCAGACTGCCAGCGCCACAGTGGGCGTGTACGTTGACGAGTTCAATCTGCCGTTCCCGGTAATGAGCAAAGGCAGCAACCTCGACCTGGCGCGCGTCGAGGTATTGAAAGGCCCGCAGGGCACGCTCTACGGCCGCAATACCACTGGTGGCGCTATCAATTATATTGCCAATAAGCCCAGTGAAGTATTCGAGTACGGCGGCGACCTCAGTTACAGCCGGTTCGATACCCTGGCTGCTGAGGGTTTTGTGTCGGGACCTGTCACAGATACCGTGTTCGCGCGACTGGCTTATACCACCACCCAATCGGGAGAGGGTTGGCAGCGCAGCCGCACGCGCTACGCGGGCAGTGATGCCTACAATGGCAAAACGGGGCGCGACCCCGGCAATGAATATGACCGTTTCGGCTACGACCGCTTAGGAGAGGTTGATCGCGATGCCGCGCGTTTGTCACTGCGTTGGGAGGGCGGCGAACAATGGACCGTGAATACCCACCTGTCGGGCTGGCGCGATCGCTCAGAACCGCAAGCGCTTCAGGTCATTGCCATTGAGTCGCAAAACGCCACCCTCGGCGATTTTGGCCTGCACCCTGACGTGGCTAATTACCCCGTTAATGACCCGGATACTGACGATGCTCAGGCGGCCGACTGGCCGAACAATGGGCTGAACTTTCGCCTGAATGATAGTTTCGTCTCGGGTGGGCTGCGCCTGGATTATCAGTTGGACGAGCGCCACGACATGGTGCTGTTGTTATCGGCCGGTCGGTTTGAGTCTGATGGTAGCTTTATTCCTCAGTCGGGCCTGGATACCGTCAATACAGAGCGAAATGTGTTCGCAACAAGCGATTTTTACAACGCGGAGCTGCGTTTTTCCGGTGAGCTGGGTGACGATCTGTTTTGGCAGTTAGGCGTGAACTACAGTGAGGACGAAGTCGATGAATTTCAGCGTCTTCACCATGAGAACGTCAGTATCGTCTTCCCGGTTGGTCCGCTAGGCGGCCTTCTCGGTGACGGCTTTGCACTGCTGGACAATCGCTCCGGCTTTGGCGGAAATCAAACGGCAGAGGTAGCGGCGATTTTTGCCAACACCGAGTGGCAATTCGCTGAGGACTGGAAGCTGACCCTTGGCGCGCGCTATACCGATGAGCTGCGTGAGTTTAACGGTTGTTCCCGCGATGTTGATGTGGAGGACAACCCCGGTGCAGATCAGGAAGCACCGGGAGCCCAGAACAGAGGGATAGGCTTGGCTAATGCGATAACCCTAATCAGTCTGGCGCAGGCGCCGATGGCTGGTTATGCGCCGGGCAGAGCAGAGCGCGGTGGTTGCTTCACCCTCGACAGTGAAACACGTCGCCCCGGTCGGTTTTTTGGTGAGCTGCACGAGGACAACGTGTCCGGACGCATCGCCGTGGACTGGGAGTTTGCGCCGGAGAAGCTAGTGTTTTTGGGCTTGAGTCGGGGTTACAAGTCGGGAAGCTTCCCGCTGATCAATATTTCGGACTCGGTGCAGTATGCGCCCGCGACGCAGGAACGCCTTGATGCTATTGAGCTGGGGACGAAGTTGCGCTTATTTGAACGTATGCAATTGAATGCCTCGGTATTCGACTACCGCTACCGAGACAAGCAGTTGGTAACGAACTTTCGCGACCCCATTTTCGGCGCGCTGCCAGCGCTTCGCAATGCGCCCAAGTCCTCAGTGCGCGGCGCTGAGCTGGACCTGAAAATGACACCCTTCGCGGGCCTATTCCTTGCCCTACAGGCCTCTTACCTGGACACTGAAGTAGAAGAGTTCATCAGTGGCGATCGCAATGGTGAAGAGTTTGACTTCAGCGGCAAGCCCTTTAATTACAGCCCGCAATGGGAATACTCCATTGTTGCTGAATACACCTTGCCGCTGTTCGACGACTATGAGCTCTCCGTAGGCGGCGATCTGAGCTATCGTGGTGAGACCAATGCTTCGTTGGAGAAAGACCCACGCTTTTTCATGGAAGATTATACGGTGATCAATGCGCGCTTGGGCTTTGCGCCACTGGCGGGGCCTTGGAAGGTACAGCTGTGGGGGCGCAACATTACCGATGAGTACTACTACAATAACGTCACCAACCAGCTCGATACCATCGGTCGTTATACCGCCATGCCTGTGGTGTGGGGGGCAACAATTAGCTGGCGCCGCTAGCGTCAATCACTGGTAGAATTCGCCAACTGCGCTATATATATCTAACAAGTTGCCGTGGCGGTATTTGCTGGTGAGGAACACGCTATTAGCCCTGAAGCCTTCCTACTGAACGTCCAGAGTAGTTTGAACTATCCGCTTATCACGCTGGGTGAGCGGCCCATTACGCTGGGTACACTGCTCGCAGGGCTGGTGATTGTCGTTACTGCGCTGCTGCTTTCCAAAACACTGCGTCGAAGCCTGAGGGGCATCGCCTCGCGGCGCAGTGGTTTTAGCTCCAGCTCCCTCTACACCATGGAGCGCCTAACGCACTATGTCGTGCTGGTGTTGGGCAGTTTTTTCGCGCTCTCTGTTGTCGGTATCGATTTTTCTAAGCTGGCCCTGGTCGCCTCTGCGCTATCTGTGGGCATTGGCTTTGGGCTTCAGGCGATATTCAGTAATTTCGTCTCCGGTTTGATTATTTTGGTCGAACGTTCACTAAAGGTTGGTGACTACGTTCAGCTGGAGAGCGGTGTGATTGGTGTGGTCAGTGAAATCCGCGTTCGGGCGACCTTAATTACGACACTCGAAAACGCAGAAGTGGTGGTGCCGAACTCGGAGTTTGTGAATGGTAAGGTGACCAACTTTACCTTGAGCAACAACTTCTGTCGCTTGCGGGTTCCCTTTGGCGTAGCCTACGGAACTGATAAAGAACGCCTGCGAGAGGTCGTATTGGCGGCGGTAGCGGGGCAGCATCAAACCCTGTTGGATTCACCGTCGCATCAACCCACCCTTCAAATGAAAGGTTTTGGTGATTCAAGCTTGGATTTTGAGCTGTTAGTTTGGGTTAAGCCTGAGTTTGCTGCCCAGCAAAGCTCAACGCGTTCTGCCTACCTGTGGGCCTTGGATACGGCGCTGAATGAGGCGGGTATCACGGTGCCATTCCCGCAGCGAGACCTTCATCTTGTGTCGGGTCTGCACCCTTGGGTTGCAGAGGACAGCGGCTAAAAATCGGAGCGCTGTGGGTAATTTCCCACTAAACGTCGCCGTTATTTGCGGAGTTTGAGGGTAATTTCTTTGCATTGACTGAAAAAAATTAAAAAAAAGTAATTCATGCCAATGGTATGCACATGAAGATTGTGCATACTTCAAGCTGCGGGATGCTATAGAGTTTCGGTCTGCCGAGAGCAAAAGCATAAATTGCCGAAAGGGGACGCCCGAACTAAAGAAACAGGAAAACAGTATTCTTGCCGCCTTACCGATAACAACAATATCGCCGGGTTTTCGTGGAGCTCGGTAACAGCTTTAACTTCTTGAAAAACGAGGGTCACAATGAAGAAACGGATCAGCGCCTTATTACCGTTAAGCTTGGTGGGTGGTCTCACCCATGCAGCGCCGGTGCTAGAAGAGGTTGTCGTCACCGCTCAACTGCGCGAACAGAGCCTGCAAGACGTGCCGGTATCGGTGAGCGCCATTGGTGGTGAGAAAATGATGGAGGCGGGCCTGGCGAAGATAGAAGACCTGCAGGCCTATGTTCCCAACTTCACCATGTCTGAGTCCGGCATCGGTACCGATATTTATATTCGCGGTATCGGCTCTGGTGAAAACCAGGGCTTTGAGCAGTCGGTGGGTATGTATGTCGATGGTATCTACTTTGGTCGTGCTCAGTTGGCACGTGCGCCATTTCTAGATTTATCCCGTGTGGAAGTACTGCGTGGGCCACAGAATATTCTGCTAGGTAAAAACAGCATCGCCGGTGCGATTAACATCAAAACAGCGGATCCCACCGAAGATTTTGAGGGTAACGTTCAGGTTACCTACGAGCCAGATCAAAACGAGCGCATTGTCGATTTGGTTGTCAGTGGCCCCATCAGTGATCGCTGGTCTTACCGTTTCGCCGCGCGTAAGCGCGAGCTCGATGGTTTTATGGAAAACCTCGTCCTGGATCGCGACGAAGCGCAGCGCGATGAAGAAACATTCCGCTTGAAGCTGGGTTGGGATGTCACTGATAACGTTACGGCAATGTTTAAAGTTGAAGCGGGCAGCTTCGACGTTGTGGGTCGGAACTCTGAAATCATCACTAATTACGAGTCCAACTCCGATGTATTCCTGTTCCAAGGGCGTACCTACGGCGAGATTATGGATCGCACGGTGTTTCCCGACGCAGGAGCTTTGGGGGGCTTAGTTGGTTTGTTGCCCGCGCCTATTCTCAATATTCTTCAGCTACAGCCGAATGGCTCTGTTGTTGATATCGACTCCGACGAAGGCGTGCTGAACAACACCGCTGATCGCAAACGCCACAGCAATGGCGACTTTAGTTACAACGATACCTATAACTTTACCGCTAACCTGGATTGGTATCGTGACGACCATCAGTTCACGTCCATCACCGGCATCATGGGGTATGAGTACGACGAAGACTGTGACTGTGACTTTACCGGTGCTCCGCTGTTCCAGGTTGAGTTCCAGGAAGAGTACAAGCAGTTCAGCCAGGAGTTCCGCTGGATCTCGCCCGCTGGCGAAACCTTTGAGTTTATCGGTGGCGCCTACTTCCAGTATAGCGAGCTGGACTTCTTCGACTCACTCTACCTCCCCTCAGACATTATTCCGCAGCTCGTTAACGCCGCCGATTTGTTGGAAGGCGGTGCGCGCGGTGACCTGGATCCGCTGGCCGGTGCAACAGGTTTTGAATTGCTGGGTGTGGGTGATGCCGGTAATGCACTGCGTGGCATCCGCACTCCCCGTAACTTCTACAGCGAATCAAGCATCGCTTCTACTTTCCTGCAAACCACTTGGAATATGGCGGATACTTTCCGCATGACATTGGGTGGTCGTCTCACCTGGGAGAATAAAGAAGCGTCTCGAAAACTAGAGTTCGGCTTGGACGACGGTTCTATTCAGCCTATTGGCGAAGTGGACACCGCCGCTGCAGTCAGCTTTGCTGCTGAGCGTCACGACCTCAAAGGCGAGCGCGAAGAGCTGCAATTCGCACCGTCGATCAACTTCCAGTGGGATGCCACCGATGAGTTGATGGCGTACTTCACGGCAAGCAAGGGCTTCAAATCCGGTGGTTTCGACGCTCGTTCGAATTCGTCACCCAGCGCTGATCCCACGCCGATCAACCCTAACGCGCCAACGGGTACTAACCAGCAAGTGTTGATCGGTAGCTTCGAATTCGAAGAAGAGGAAGCACTGAGTTACGAGCTGGGCTTTAAGTCGACGCTGCTCGATGGTGCCGCTGAGCTGAATGTTGCGCTATTCCGCACCGAGTTCGACAACCTGCAGGTCAGTGTCTTTGACGGCACCCTTGGCTTCAACGTGGGGAATGCGGCGAGCGCAATCTCTCAGGGTATTGAGCTAGACGGCCGGATGGCATTAACCGAGAATCTGATGCTTGCCGGTGGCTTGGCCTTCCTTGACTTTGAGTTCCAGGACCACCAATTCGGTACCTGTATTCAGGATCAAGTTCCAGACAACCCCAATGGCATCAACTGTGACTACAGCGGCAAGACTAACCAGTATGTTGCCGACTACTCTGGTAACTTGTTGCTGTCGTACGAGCGCCCGCTGTGGGATTTCCTGATGTTCCGCGCGAATGTGGATGCGATCTTCACCGACGAGTACCACCCCTCGCCGAATATGGATAACCGTATTAAGCAAGAAGCGTACATTACCTATAACGGCCGCTTGGCAATTTCCTCTATCGAAGGCGATTGGGAGCTGGCCCTGCTGGGTAAAAACCTCAGTGATGAGTTGATCGTTGTTTATGGTGTTGACGCGCCTACCGCGAAAACCATCACCGGGGCGACCACGCACCACGGTTTGATCAACAACCCCCGCACCTTCGCCTTACAAGCCAGCTATCGCTGGTAAGGGCGCGCTCTCTCGCACAGTGGCTTGCCGCTGTGCGAGAGGCATGTAACAATCCTATTCTCTGGACTGTGGTAACTGCGTATACCAATTATTTCCTGCTCGTCTAACGTATAACAAACGCCAAAAATCGGCGAATCCGAGCGAGAACAAGGTATACCGTTATGACACCCGGACTATTTTTACTTGCGTTCGCAGTTGCGCTTGTCGCTTGGCACTCCTTGATGCCTGTGCGCAGTGTTAAAGCGGCGAGTGCGCCAGAAAACGGCGATGCAAAGGATATTGATACGCGTCAGTAAGCTGGAGCAGGGATGTGCCGTCGCAGTTTTGGGACGGGTGACATCACATGACGGGATACTGCCGAAATGGGCGGCGGTGATCGAATACGATGACACCAAATTTATGGGGCCTTTTTAGGCCCCTTTTTTTATCCTCATTTTTCTTTTTGTAGTCTTCTACGGCATCAATTTATTAATTTTATGTATTAGTGAGCATCTGATAGCCTTTCGGACAAATTGCTGCTGAGGTGTGCAGATGTAGCTGCTATGGCACACCTAATGCATGAGTGAAAATAACTATATTGGCCATAGGTAGTGAGTGATGATGCGGTATCTCGCGGTAATACTTTTATTATTAACAGCGCTGACAGCGTGTGGGGGCTCCGGTTCGAGTTCGTCGGGTAGCTCGGGCGATGTTCCGGGCGACAATGGCGGCGGTGACCAGGAGCCCGTTGTTGGCCGGACATTTGTCATTGAACCGGGAGAGTCCGCAACCAATGATATGGTGACGGCGATGATCGCCGCTCGCCCCGGTGACACTATCGAATTTAGCGAAGGTTACTTTGAGCTGCGCTCAGGACTGCAGATTTCCTCCACGGAAAATATTCACATTAAAGGCCAGGGGATGAATGAAACGGTCCTGTCCTTCAAGGAGAGTAGTTCGCAAGAGGGCTTTTTGGCCAATACGGTCCGCGGTGTGGTTGTCGAGGACCTCACCGTTTTGGACTCGCCGGGCGACGCCTTTAAGCTCCAGGGTGTTGATCACGGCACCCTGCGTCGGGTGAGAGCCTTCTGGTCGAGTGGCCGCAATACCGCCGACGAAGACCCGGTGACGGCAGAAAATTACCGAGAAAAGCTCCAGGTTGCCTGTACCGATCCGGCGCGGCATAACCCCAATAACCCAAACCCCACTGAAACCGATACCACATCGCCAGATTACACCGTTAGTATTCTGTCGGGACGCTACGGCATATACCCGGTCAATTCGCAGAATATCCTGGTTGAGAATGCGGAGTCGGTCGGTGCTTCAGATGCCGGGATTTACGTCGGCCAGACCGATAATGCGATCATTCGCAACAGTCGCGCGGCATTTAATGTCTTCGGCTTTGAAATCGAGAACGTGCGCGGCGGCGAATACATGGGCAATATTGCCGAGTGTAATACCGGCGGTTTCCTGATCTACGACCTGGACGGCCTAACTCGCTACGGCAGCCGTACGCGCATGTATCAAAATATTGCCCGCAACAATAACACTTACAACTTTGCTGAGCCGGGCAGTTTGGTCGCAAACGTTCCCCGGGGGGTCGGCATGATCACCCTCGGCTACGATAAAATCGACGTGTTCGATAACGTTTTCGAAGATCACGGCACAGCGGGTATCGTACACACCAGCTACGAGTTGATGGGTGCGCCAGGTGATCGGCGCCTGGATATGTACACAGAGGGTGTGCATATTTTCAACAATATCTTTAAAAACAACGGTAATGATGTTCCCCAGCCGGATTTCGCGACAATCTTAGCGACAGAGGGCGAGCAGGTAACATCGGCGTTTCCATTGCTGGTCGGCTTGAAGGTGGCGGCCGCTACGGGCCAATACCGCGGCGCGCATATTGTTTGGGATGGCTATGCAGACAGCTACGACGAAAACTGCCCCTATCCTACAGATGATCAGGGCCAGCCTATCCCCCGGGATGAAGAGGGCAAGCCCATCTCCGGCAACCACTACCCCAACCCGGATTGCCGCTACAACGCTTACAAGTTTGATACCGCGACCGCCGAGCGCAAAAAGCCCCAGTGGTGGTTCTCTTGTATCGATGATGACAATAATTTCGATGGTGATAGCTTAGCCTACGCTAACTTCCACGGTACCGAGGGCCTGGAGTTACTGCTTAATGCGCCGCCAGAGTCAGCGGATGACCTTATCGAGGTGGTTCAAGGGCTGCAGGGTTTTGCAGCAGACACCGATATTACCCCCCATAAATGTGAAGATCAGTATGGCAGTAACTTGCCGTTATTGCCGCCTATCGTCATTCCTGAGTTTGAGCCGTCAGTCGCCGTTGACCCCGCGCCTACTCAGGCTGAGATCGACGCGCTGTGCGAGGCGTCCACCCCCGCAGGTGAGATCAATGCAACGGCCTACCGCGTCAACTGTCCGCAATTGGATCAGTATCAGCTATTCGCTGATGCCGAGGATCCGCGGAGCATGCCCAATGGCCGCGGTGTGCCATTTGTCTTAAACAGCAAGCTGTTTTCTGACTACTCCACCAAGTATCGCGCGGTGTTTATCCCGGAGGGAGAGCAGGCCATTTACCGCGATGGTGCCGATGGCAGCAATGCAACGATCCTATTCCCGGTGGGAACAATCATTGCGAAAAGCTTTGCTTTCGCCGATGAAACCGCCAACACCGAAGAGGTGGTGGAGACCCGTTTGCTGATCAAGCGTAAAACCAGCAGCGATCAGGTTTACTGGGACGGCTTGGAATACATCTGGGAGCAGGAAAATGGTAAGCGGGTTGCCCGCCTCGCACAGGGCGGAGGGGTTGCCAGCGTGTCGTGGAATTACCACGATGTAAACAGCGGTGAACTGTACAGCGGCGCCACCGACGAATACCTACTGCCCAATGCGAATCAGTGTCTGAGCTGCCATTCGAATGACGATGCGGAAACCGGTGCGGCACCGATTGGGCCCAAAGTGCGCAATTTGAATCGCCCGTTTGCCAGTGAATCGCCGATTAGTGCTGGCATTGAGCAACACCCGGTGAATGGCGAAAACCAGATCTTGTATTGGTGCCGCAACGGCCTGATGAAGAACTGCCCAGAGGGCTTGCAGCTCGATCCAGTCAGCAGCTACATCACCAATATTGAAAGAAACCCGATCTTTAACGTTCCTGGCGACTCCGGTGCCGATGCGGATAGCGATGCTGATATCGAGGCGCGGGTGCGAAGCTATCTGGAGGTTAACTGCGCCCACTGCCACAACCGTCGGGGCCTGGCTCAAAATACCGGCTTCTATCTGGATGTCTTCCGTGAGGTGAATGACACCTATGGGATTTGTAAGGGGCCGACTGCCAGCGGTACCGAGGGGCGCGGTGGTCGAGAGTATGACATCGTACCGGGAAGTGCAGCGGAGTCTATTCTGCCTTATCGACTCGGGCCAGAGGCCACTACCCTGGCTGCGAAGATGCCGCCCATCGCCAGAAGCACGGTCCACAGTGGCGCCTTTGCACTGGTGAGCCAGTGGATCAATGACGTCGTTGATAGTAGTTACGACAATGCTGATGCCTGTAACGGCAGTTCAGATGAGGCGGATGACTCGCCGACATTGCCGCTGTGTGCACCGGATCAAGTACCGGGCATTGGTGGGGAGTGCCTACCGCTGTAGTGATGGGCAAGGGGGCAAGAAGCCCCCTTTTTTATGAGGCGGTTACGCGGCGAGCGCTAATTTCTTTGCGTATTTTTCGCGTTTGCCAGGCAGCACATTGATCTTTTCCAAGTCTCCGCAGGCCCATTCAATAACGCGTTTATCCATCACTTTGAACCACAGTGGTGGAATATAGGCGAGCAAGAACATTTCGTAATAGCCCCATGGCAGCTGAGGCACATCGTCGAAGTGGCGAAGGCATTGGTAGGAGCGGCTGGGGTGTGCGTGGTGGTCAGAGTGGCGTTGCAGCTGGAAGGTAAACAGGTTTGATACCAGAGCATTTTGATTCCAGGAATGCTGCGGGCGAGGGGGTTCATAGCGGCCACTGCTGTCTTTGCTGCGCAGCAAACCATAGTGCTCAATGTAGTTGGCCAATGATAGGTTCATATGCCCAAGCCACGCGCTGAACAGAGCAAAGCCGAGAATCACAGGGCCAAACAGTAGGCCTACCGCCGTGAAGAAGGTGAGGCCGATGATCACACCGGGTAGGATTTCATTTTCCAGTGACAAAACGGACTTGCCTTTTTTAGCCAGGCGCTCCGCTTCGAGCTTCCAGCCTCGATACCAGGTTAAGGGCTGCTCCCTGAGAATAAATTGGTAGAAGGTTTCGCCCATCTTTGATGAGGCCGGATCATCAGGTGTCGCGACATAACGGTGGTGGCCGCGATTGTGTTCAACATTGAAGTGCGGCAGTGCAGCGATACCCAAGGCTAGGCTGGCCGCCCAGCGATCGCTGCGATTACGCTTATGGCCTAGCTCGTGGCCAAGGTTGAGCAGACCGCCGCCAAAGCCCATGCAGGAAATGGACAGTGCTGCCAAGCCCCAGATCGACAGATCAGCCCACCACGCATAATAGATGCCGGCGCAGAGCGCAGCGATAGAGCCACCGAGTGCGCAGAATAATGCGGCTTTGAAATACCCGTCGGCCTCCAGTGCCGGAACGTCCTCTTCTGCATGGTTATTCGGATCTTGGCCGAGTAAGCGGTCGAGTAGGGGGACGCCGATGTAAAACAGCGGATAGCCGATCATCAGCCACGCGACGTTGCCGGTGAGCTCAGCGGGGATAATGCCAATTAGTAATACCCAGGGCATCACGGCCGCGTTGACAAGCCAAAGCCAGCGCAGGCGTTGTGTGAGGTCGGTAATCGACACGAAAGATGTGGTGTTTGCCATGAGATAGGTCTCCGCCTTGTTATTATCTTCGCCAAGCTTAGTCCGCCTTGTTAGGGCTGCCCATGTTGCGACTGACCTCTATTATTGTTAATTTCGGCCATCATGAATAAAAATAACAATTATGGGGCGGCAAACTACCATGCGCTGCGCCCCGCGCTGGGGCTACTCGTGTTGTGCCAGGCGCTCGATGAGCTGGCACTGGATACCGATGCCGTATTGGCCGCCACTCAGCTGACTCGGGACTTTTTGGAAACGCCCGGTGCGTTGATACGTCGGGAGCAGGAAATCGCCTTTATCGAGCATGTGCTGGCCAGTAACCCCCGTGCCGACTTGGCGTTTCGAGTGGGCCTGCGCTACCACTACGGCGCCTTTGGTGTGTGGGGCTTGGCGCTGACCAGCAGCGAAAATTTAATACAGGCCTTCGAAGTGGCTCATGAGTTTATCGAGCTCACCCACAGTTTTGCGGGCCTGGAGTTGAAGCTTGATGGCGATATTGCCACGGTTGAGGTGCATGCTGATTACCCGGCCGGTCCGGTGAGAAACTTTGTTATTGAGCGTGATTTAGTGATCACCCTGATCATTGCCGCTGAAGCGGCAGGCCGACGATTGCCGGTCATTGATGTGGAGATCAGTTTGCCGAGGCCAGACTACGCTGCAGAATTGGAGCGAATGGCCGGCGTACAGATCCAGTGGGCGGCGGAGCATACTCGCGCCCACATACATCGCGAGGAATTACTAAAACCCCTGCCTCAGGCAAACCCGATTACCTGGTCTGCCTGTGTGCGCCAATGCCGGGACCTGATTGCTCAGCAGCATGGTGAGCGGCCCTTCGAGATTCAGTTGCGTCAATTGATTGCCGAGAGCCATTTTGCGGGGATCAAAGTGGTGTGCCGCCGTTTGGGTGTTTCCGAGCGCACACTGCGGCGCCAACTGCGCGATGAGGGTCACAGTTTTCGCCAACTTCAAGAAGATGTGCGTCGGGAGCTGGCCGAACAGTGCTTAGCCGATCCGGCACTCAGCCTGGAAGCCATTGCTGAGCGCCTTGGTTACAGTGAAACGGCAAATTTCTGCCACGCCTTTCGTCGCTGGACCGGGCGTAGCCCGGGCGCTTACCGACGAGGGCTGCAGCCTCGCTGACTACTTGGCGGTGAGCGCTTCGCCCTCAAAGGCAATGCCGCTCCAGCCGCTGCGCATAAAGTTGCGGATATTGGCGTGATCATCGCCATCGGGGTGCTGAAGTACATCGATGCGATAATAGTCGCCGAAAGCCTGTAATGTGGCCTGCTCGCTTAGCCCTTCACGCAGGGCAAAGGCGAAAATTTTGCAGGAACCATTATTGCTGTTGGCGGCATTGTGCGTGTCGCCGTTGCGAAAAGCCGTGGGCGTAAAGTCGAAGTTCGTGTCGATATAGTCGATAACATCAGTAAATTGGGCGCTGCCGGCCTCCAGGGCCGAGAGTAAAGTGTCTTTGTTCATGGGGGTTCCGAAATATGACCAAACGGGGGCGGGAAGTATAGCGGGCCTGCCTCGATGAGTCAGTGCAAGGCAGGCCCGGGTCGACGTAGGGCTACAGCATTTTGCGAGCCAGTTCCTGCATCAGTGCTTCCATTGCCGCTTCGCGGTCGCCGAGCAGGTCTTTGTAGCTGGCCAACAATTCGCGCTTTTCTTGCAGCTGATTGAGTTCGCTGCCGTATTTGTTTTGAATATCAGACTTTAGCGAGGCCTCCAGCTCTTTCAGTTGGCCCTTCAGCTCTTCGCCCAGAACGTCACCCAAAATGCTGTCAAGGTTGGACTTGAGCTTAACGATGGGGTCGTCGACGCTACCATTCACGCGCATGTCCATGACCAGCTTGCTGACACCCTCCAGCGCGCGAGCCAAGCGTTGCGCGGTTGGGTTTTCGCCGCCAGCACTGGCCACGAGAATTTTGGCTTGATTGACTAGGCCTTTTACCGAGCCGCTAAGATCGTCGCCATTGAGAGAGAAGTTCGCGGCGATATCGGCCAACCCTTGCTCGAGCTGGAGCGGCAGCTGCGGGCTTTGTGAGAGCGCGATGCCTGACAGCAGCAGCTGCTTGAGGGTCATGCTTACGTTGGCGCTCATGGCATCGTTTTGCTGCTTAAACAGACCGTCGATGAGCAATTGCGCCTGCTCCTCAACACCGCCTTGCAGTTTCATGGCAATGGGCTTTTCAAGCTTGTCGGTGATGTCTTCAATTTTTCCGTTGTACGCTAACTTTTGCTCGCCAACCATTTGGTAGCCGTCGATCAGCACTTCGCGAATCAGTATGCTGACGGGCAGTTCGCTGCTGCCGGCGGGTTCGCTGGGCGCAGAGGATTCCTTGGCAGCGAGCTCCCCCATCGTTTGCTTATAAAGCGTTAGGCCGCGCTGCACGAACTTTGTCGCATCGTCACCCAGCAGGAAACGCAACATGCCGTCGCTGCCTTGGTCTACGCCATACTTGCTCATAATGCGTTGCGACTGTGCAGCGGGCAGCCGGGCTGCGCGCGAACTTAAGGCTTTGGCGGTATCCACGTCGGCGGAAATTTCCTTATTCAGCCCTTTGAATTGTTTGAGCTCGTCTTTGATGTCATCGCGCAGTTGTTTGGCACCGGCAATGCGCTCAAAGGTATTCTTTTCTTTCAGTGCCTCCCAGCGCGCCTTAAATTCGTCGAGGCGCTCCTGTTGAGGAAGCGTCTTCGATTTCTCTTGCCACTTTTCCTCCAGGGTTTTGAAGCCGTTTTCGATCTCCTCCACCTCGGCCTGAATAATCGCCTGCTCTTCGGCCATAATGGCATTGGCGTTGGGCAGTTCGATGCTAGGTAATCCGCCTTCTTCTTTGGGCTTGGCGGGCGGCATACTGCCGTCGAGGGTGCCCGGCGTGCTGCGCTCGGTGGCCATCTGCAACCCGGACAATAAGACCTGATCGGCGATAAACTGACGCTTGATCAGCGCCTTGCTGTCGACGTCGGCCGACACCTTCTCGCTTTCCAGTAGGTTGCTCATCGGTTCATTGGGGTTGGCGACGGTCAATCCGTACAGGGCGACATGGGTCGGATAGAGCTGGATATCCACGTCGTCAACATTGACTTTGGCGCCGACGGCCTTGCTGCCTTCGCTCTCAATCGCCCACTTTGCGATAGGTTCCAGTGCAAAGGCCACTGTGGCGACGATAATAACGACCAATAGTAATAGGCCGCGCAGTATCCATTTCATCATGCGCTTACACTCCTTATTGCGGTGCGGGCAGGTGTTTGCCCAATAGTGGTGACAGCATAGCGATTCCCTTGTGACCTCGAAACCGCCATTTTGCTCAATTGTGACGCGGAGATAGCCGCCGATTCGCGGGCGTGGAGGTCAGCCTATGTGGCGGGGGCTGCTCAGCTGCCGCTGAATTCGCTGGGCAGGCGTTTCACCAGTTGAGAAACGGCGAGGCCGCGGTGACTGAGGCGGTTCTTTTGCTCCGGGGGCAACTCCGCCGCGCACTTGTTAAGCTCGGGGATAAAAAAATGGGGGTCGTAGCCAAAGCCATTGGTGCCTCGTGGTGCATCGATAACTTCACCCCGCCAGCGGCCCTCGCAAATGATCGGGGCGGGGTCTTCCGGGTGGCGAACAAATACCAGCGCGCAGTGGAAATGGGCTTTGCGTTGGCAGATGTCAGCCAGATCGCGCAGCAGCTTGGCATTGTTGTCGGCGTCTTTCGCGCCTGCACCGGCATAGCGGGCAGAATAGATTCCGGGTGCGCCGCCCAGGGCGTCGACGCACAGCCCGGAGTCATCTGCCAGTGCGGGCAGGCCGGTTTGCAGGGCGGCGTTGCGCGCTTTAATTAAGGCATTCTCGACAAAGCTCAGGCCGTTTTCCTCGGCCTCTTCAACCTGGAGGTCGCGCTGACTGATCAGTGAAAAACGCTCGCCCAAAAGCTGGCTGAATTCGGCGAGTTTGCCAGCGTTGCCGGTGGCGACGACTATTTTTAAGGTCATGCCTTAATTCTCTATATGCAGGGTTTTATTGAATTGAATATCGTAGGGCTGGGGGCGGGTGGCGGTGTTCACGCGCAGACGGAAATCGCGGGTTTCCTGTTTGCCATCAATGGATAATTCGGCGATGTAATAAATAGCATCCTGCTCGATGATTTCTCTAAAGTTCAGCGGTGTTCTGTGTATCAAGTCTGAGCTGTTGCCAGTGACGGTGGCCCGGATAGGCCCGCTGCTGCCATCGCTGGCGTGTCGCACCGAGACATTGACTAGGAATTTGTCCTTGCCGCGCGTAATGCCATAGCGACGGGCGACCTCGGGGGTGAGAAAGCCCGTGTTGAAAACATTGAAGTAAACCGTGTCAGCGCCGAAAGTTTGCGATGTGGGTGGCGACACCGGCGCGGCGTCTTGGGCGAGGCTGGGCCATGCACACAGGCCTACAATCATCAGCGTTACGAGTTGGCGGGCTGCGTTCATGGTCATTTCCTTGCCGTTTGCAGTGGTTTATTTACTAATATGATAGACCGCCGTCACCCCGAGCACATTGGGAAAGCGCTGGGCGAGGGCCCCTTGCGTGTTGTCTCCACTGACTACGCTGCTGTTGAGAATGCGGATGAATTTTTCGTCGCACAGGGCTTCGAAGTCGCGCACGGTGCAAAAATGAATATTGGGCGTGTCGTACCACGTGTAGGGTAAAAATTTACTCACCGGCATGCGCCCGCGTCCCGTGAGGTGCCATCGGCTGCGCCAGTGGCCAAAGTTCGGGAAAGTGACGATGCACTCGCGGCCGACTCGCAGCATTTCATCGATAACGAGGTGCGGATAGCGCAGCGTTTGCAGGGCCAGCGTCATCACCACGACATCGAAGCTGTCGTCGCGAAAATTCCCCAGGCCGGTGTTGAGGTCGTGTTCGATAACATCCACGCCCTTGCTCAGCGCTTCGGTAATATTATCGGGGTCGATTTCCAGGCCCAAGCCGGAAACTTGCTTCTCTGCAGCCAGGGTCTTTAGCAGTGTGCCGTCGCCGCAGCCCAAGTCCAGGACCCGGGCACCGGGCTTGATCCAAGGCTGGATCAGGGTGAGGTCAAAGCGCATCACAGGCCCTCCGCAACACGTTTCATGTAGGCGTTGAATACCGCCATATAGCGCGGGATGGGAATCAAAAAGGCATCGTGGCCGTGATTCGCCTCAATCTCTGCATAGCTAACGGATTTACCCGCCGCGACTAAGGCATCGACAATTTCTCGCGACCGGTCCGGGGCAAAGCGCCAATCCGAGGTAAATGACATCACCATAAATCGGCACTTGGCGTGGCTGAATGCCGCGACCGGGTCGTCGTCATACTCGCGGGCCAGGTCGTAGTAGTCCAGTGCCTTGGTCATCAACAAGTAGGTATTGGCGTCGAAGCTTTCAGCGAAGCGCGAACCCTGGTGGCGCAGGTAGCTTTCTACCTGGAACTCCACAGGCCCTTGCGAGCCGAGTTTCAGGTCTCCGGCCTTGAGATCGCGGCCGAATTTTTCCTTCATGCCGTCGTCGGACAAATAGGTGACGTGGCCGATCATTCTGGCCAGTGCCAGGCCCTGGCGGGGCAGCGTGTCGTGCTCTAGATAGCGGCCCTGGTGAAAGTTGGGATCGGAGCAAATGGCATTGCGAGCGATCTCATTGAAGGCGATATTCTGCGCCGACAGCTTCATTGCCGAGGCGATCACGACGCAGTGGCGCATGGCATCGGGGTACTCCAGTGCCCAGCGCATCGCCTGCATACCGCCGAGGCTGCCACCGATAATGGCGGCCCATTGCTCAATGCCAAAATGCGCCATCATCAGGCGTTGGCTCTCCACCCAGTCGCGACAGCGTAAAGGCGGGAAGTCCGGCCCCCAGGGCTTTCCGGTTTCCGGATTGATGGAGGTGGGGCCGGTAGAGCCGTGGCAGCCGCCGATATTGTTAATGCTTAGCACGAAGAACACATTGGTGTCGATCGGCTTTCCAGGCCCAATGCAGCTGTCCCACCAGCCGGGCTTGCGCTCATCAGGGTGGTGTCGCCCCGCGGCGTGATGATGGCCGCTGAGTGCGTGGCAGATCAGAATGGCATTACTGCGCGCGGCATTTAGCTCGCCGTAGGTTTCAAAGACAATATCGTGTTCGGGCAGGCTGCGACCACAGGAGAGCGCCAGTGGCTGATCAAAATGCAGGGTCTGTGGCGTGACGATGCCGACGCTGTCTTGTTGCTCTGGCTGGTGTGTCACCTTCCTGATTTACCCCTTGTTAACGGCGGTGATGTGCAAATTTCCCGGCAGCTTGCCGGGTGTTTGAATTCTAAGGGTTTTTTGTCGACTTTGCGCGCCTGACGACAGGCTGACCTGGGCTTTTTTTACCCCGAATTGAGCCGCGAGAAAGGCGCAAAGTGCCCGATTGGCTTTGCCGTCTACCGCCGCCGCCCGCAATCGCACCTTCAGGCGCTCGCCATGATGCCCGGCAAACTCTTCGCGGCTGGCGCCTGGCTGCACGTGGCAGCGCAAGATCAGCGTATCGTCCTGCCAGGAATAAAAGTCTGCCACAGGGCTGCTACAAGCCCATTACCAGTGCGGGGTGAAGGCCGACGGACGCCCCCATATGGCGGAGCAGCACTTCCAAAACATTAATACTCAGAAACACCAGTATCGGCGAAAGATCGAGTCCACCGAGTGGCGGTATCAACTTGCGAAATGGCGCCATGACCGGCTCGGTGATTTGGTGGAGCAATTGCGCGCCGGGGTTGTAGCTACCCTGAGCCACCCAGCTGAGGATAATGCTGCCGATGATGGCGAAGAAATACAGGTTTAGTACCATCGCGCACAGGCCAATGATCGACCAGAGCAGAATTTGCGCTGGATTCGGGAATACACTGAACAAAATTTTGCACAGTAGCGTGATGCCGATCGCTTGTATGACAAAAGCGAGCAGCAGTGATGCACTATCGATTCTGCCTAGCGGCGGCAGTAAACGGCGCAGTGGCAGCACTAGCGGGTTGCTAAGTTTCACAATGGCCTGAGAGATCGGGTTGTAAAAGTCGGCCCGAACCAGCTGCAAAATTAACCGCAGCATAAAGACCAGCAGGGTCAGGCTGATAAGCGTGTTAAGCAGCAAGTAGGAAATATCATTGAATGCTGACATGGCTGGTTTTATTCCCCTTCGAGCTCTCGGCCCAGTTCTTCGGCACGTAAGGCCGCACCGCTGAGTGCGGCGTCGACGAGTTGGCGAAAGCCGCCGTCTTCAAAAATAGTGATCGCGCGCTCAGTCGTGCCCTTTGGCGAGGTGACGCGTCGGCGTAGCTCTGCGACATCCACATCGCTCTCCAGTGCCATTCTGGCGGCGCCGAGGGCCGTTTGCTGGCTGAGTTTCGCTGCTAGCTCACTGTTTAGTCCTAGCTTTTCTCCTGTGGCTTGCATCGCTTCCATCAGCAGGAAGAAGTAGGCCGGGCCACTGCCGGAAACTGCGGTAACGGCGTCCAAATCCGCTTCGCTGTCTACCCAGAGCGCCAGGCCTGTGGCCTGCATAATTTTTTCTGCCAAATCACGCTGCTGCTCGGAGACGACATCATTGGCATAGAGCCCTGTTGCGCCGCAGCGAAGTAGCGCTGGGGTATTGGGCATGCAGCGCACTATTGCTAAATTGCCGCCAAGCCAACGGTTTAGGCTGTCGCTAGTGATGCCTGCGGCAATACTGATGATCATCGGGCGATGTTGCTGCACCAGTGCGCTGATTTCGCTGGCAACGGTTTTCATGAGTTGCGGTTTGACCGCCATAACGATCACATCACAGCCGGGAATGATCGCGTGGTTGTCCTGGCTGGTTTGAATATTGCCCAGCGCTGACAGTTTGGACAGGCTATCGGCGTTGGGGTCACCCGCGCGAATATTCTCTGCGTCGATGCCACTGGCGAGCAGTCCACCGATTATGCTGGCAGCCATATTGCCGCCGCCAATGAATCCGATTGTTGCTGTGCTCAACGAGAACCTCCGGTGCTATCTTGCCGCGCTGGCAAGGCGAATAGGCCAGCGAGTATATCAGGCCGCAAATGGCGGCTGAAGTTAGGGGCTGTTCACACTCACTAAATTATCGCTGCTGGCGCTTACTTTTAGCCCGGCTTAGGTCGTTTAGCCATTTCAACGCCAGGCCGGCAGCGTCATGAATGTGGGCAGCCCCTAGTTTTTTGTGGCCGACGTTCGTGGGCCAAAGATGGCGGTGCCGACGCGCAGCAGGGTAGAGCCCTCGAGAATGGCGGCGTCAATATCACCGGACATCCCCATCGACAGCGTGTCGAGGGTGAGTTCGGGTAGTGCTGATGCTATTTGATCGCGAAGTTGCCGAAGTTGCGCAAACGCTTGCCGCTGCTCGGCAAGATCGGTGCTGGCGGCGGGGATGGCCATGAGGCCGCGGAGTGTGAGCCCCGGCAGCGCGGCGACGCCTCGGGCGAGGTCCAGTGCGTTGCTGGGTAATACCCCCGACTTTGTGGCTTCCTCGCTAATGTTGACCTGCAAGCAAATGTTCAGTGGGGGCAGCGATGTTGGCCGCTGATCGCTGAGCCGGCGAGCGATCTTGAGTCGGTCGACACTGTGTACCCAGGAAAAGTGTTCGGCTATCTCGCGGGTTTTGTTGGATTGTATCGGGCCTATGAAGTGCCAGCAGATATTGAGGTGGCTTAGGGCTTGCTGTTTTTCCCTGGCCTCTTGGAGGTAGTTCTCGCCGATATTAGTCAGGCCATTGGCCACTGCGTCGGCAACCTCGTCGGTATTGCGGGTTTTGCTTACCGCTAGCAGGGTAATTTCTGCTGGATTGCGCCGCGCATCAGCGGCACATTGAGCAATGTGCGCTCGCAGGGATGCTATATTTGAAGACAGTACCTGGGAGTGTGTCATCGCTATTTTTTGCTCCACGTCGCGTTCTGGTTGATAGGGTGCTGCCATAATAAAAGCATTGTGTTGGCGCGCTGCGGTAACGCATTATCCTACTACGCATAACAATAGAGAGCAGGCAGCCTGCCCATTGCTGTAACTAAGGAGAATCATGGATATTACAGAGTTGCTGGCGTTTAGCGCCAAGCAAAATGCCTCGGATTTACACTTGTCTGCCGGCCTGCCGCCGATGATTCGTGTCGATGGCGATGTGCGGCGTATCAATGTGCCGCCCATGGAGCACCGCGAAGTTCACAGCTTGATTTACGAGATTATGAACGACCGCCAGCGGCGTGACTACGAAGAATTCCTCGAAACCGACTTCTCCTTTGAGGTGCCCGGTGTTGCCCGCTTCAGGGTAAATGCCTTTAATCACAACCGCGGTGCTGGTGCGGTGTTTCGGACAATTCCGTCGAAGGTGCTGACCCTTGAAGACTTGGGGATGGGGAAGGTCTTTCAGGATGTATCCATGTTGCCGCGCGGGCTGGTGTTGGTGACGGGCCCCACGGGCTCGGGTAAATCGACAACACTTGCGGCGATGATCGACTATATTAACGACAACAAGTTTGACCATATTCTCACCATCGAAGACCCCATAGAATTTGTACACGAGTCGAAGAAATGCCTGGTGAACCAGCGCGAGGTGCACCGCGACACCCACGGCTTTAACGAGGCACTGCGCTCGGCGCTGCGTGAAGACCCCGATATCATCCTGGTGGGGGAGCTGCGTGACTTAGAAACCATTCGTTTGGCACTGACGGCCGCTGAAACCGGACACTTGGTATTCGGGACTCTGCACACCACCTCTGCGGCAAAAACCATTGACCGGGTTGTCGACGTATTCCCTGGGGAAGAGAAGTCGATGGTGCGCTCCATGCTGTCGGAGTCGCTGCAGGCAGTTATCTCGCAAACACTGTTGAAGAAGCCTGAGGGCGGTCGTGTTGCTGCCCATGAAATTATGATTGGCACGCCCGCCATTCGTAATTTGATTCGTGAAGACAAGGTCGCACAAATGTATTCAGCCATACAGTCCGGGGCGAATGTCGGTATGCAGACGATGGATCAGTGCCTGAAAGAGCTGCTGTCCAAGCGGCAGGTCACGCGCGATGCGGCTAAGTTAAAAGCGCGCTTCCCCGAGAATTTTTAGAATGAGGCGGCGCGAGCGCCGAGGAGAGTAGGGTGGAAATCGAGAAGCTGCTGCGCATCATGCAGGAAAAAGGCGCTTCAGACTTATTTATCTCAGCAGGGGTGCCGCCTTCGGTGAAGCTCAATGGCCAGCTGATACCCATGAGCAGTAATGCGCTAAGCCCCGAGCAGGCTCGGGAAGTTGTGCTGGGTGTGATGAATGAGCAACAGCGCCGCGAGTTTGTTCGCGACAGAGAGTGTAACTTCGCCATCAGCTCGCGGGGCATTGGTCGCTTCCGCGTCAGTGCGTTTTATCAGCGTAATTTGGTGGGGATGGTATTGCGCCGAATTGAAACGCGCATTCCCACCACCGATGAGCTTGGGCTGCCGGACACGATCAAGGATCTGGCGATGACCAAGCGCGGGCTGATTATCTTCGTCGGTGCGACGGGAACGGGTAAATCAACGTCGCTGGCGTCGATGATCGGTCACCGCAACGAAAACTCGCGCGGCCACATTATCACCGTGGAAGACCCCATCGAATTTGTACATCAGCACCGTGGTTGTATCGTTACTCAGCGTGAGGTGGGCATTGATACGGAGTCCTTTGAAGTGGCGCTGAAAAATATGCTGCGCCAAGCGCCGGATGTCATCATGATCGGTGAGGTCCGCTCGCGGGAAACCATGGAGCACGCCATCACCTTTGCTGAAACTGGGCACTTGTGTCTCTGCACCCTGCACGCGAACAACGCCAACCAGGCACTCGACCGAATCTTGCATTTCTTTCCGCCAGAGCGTCACAGTCAGCTGTGGATGGATTTGTCATTGAACTTGCGGGCCATGGTGGCGCAGCAGCTGTTGCCGACGCGCGATGGTCAAAGCCGCCGCGCTTGTGTGGAGATACTGCTCAATACGCCCTTGGCCGCCGATATGATTCGCAAGGGCGAAGTGGCTGCGCTGAAAGACCTGATGCGCCAGTCCACCGAGCAGGGGATGCAAACCTTTGACCAGGCCTTGTACGACTTGTACGTAGCGGGCGAAATTACTTACCAAGATGCCATCGCTCACGCGGATTCGGCGAACGACCTGCGGTTGCTGATTAAGCTGGGTGCCGACAATAACGTTGACAAGATGCAAAGCGCGGCGGGTAACTTGACGATGCAAGAGGTGGAAAAGGACACCCCGGGCGGCATTGGCCGCCGCTAGGCTGTAGGGGTTTACAACTTTTACCCCCGCTGCCGCATCCAGCTTTCCAGGATGATCGCAGCACTGAGGCCATCGACGCCGCGGTCTTTGAAGCCTTGGTTGCCGGCCTGCTCAATTAGCTCCCCTTTGGCTTCGAAGCTGGATAGTCGTTCGTCAGCAAAGTCGACCGCAACGCCAAAGCGGCCGTGAATGCGGTTGCCGAACTTCCGCGCGCGCTGACACATTTCTGACTCGCTACCATCCATATTTAACGGCAGCCCGACGACCACGGTTTGCGGTTGCCATTCTTTCAGTAGCGCTTCTATTTCGTGCCATTGCGGAATGCCATCTTTGGCGCGCAGCGACTTCAGGGCTGACGCACTGCCGGTGAGGCTTTGCCCCACGGCGCAACCAATCCAGCGGAGCCCATAGTCGAAGGCGAGATAACGTTGTGCTGCACTCATAATGGTAAATTTCTATTGGTGAGGCGGTATTGTAGCGCAGCGAAGGGTAGCCTTCAGGCGTGGCCGCTATCTGAGCCGAGTTGGGCGAAATTAATGCCTAGTTTAGCCAGTGCAGCATCCACACGCTGATCGGCAGGAGTGTCGAAGATGACTTTGTCGTCAGCGGGTAGTGACAGCCAGGCATTGTCGGCGAGCTCTTCCTCTAATTGGCCGGGCGCCCAGCCAGCATAGCCAAGGGCAATGAGTGTGTCAGCGGGGCCGCTACCCCGCGCGATGGCGTCAAGGATGTCCAGTGAGGTGGTAAGCGCCAGTTTGGGGCTGATTTCAATGCTGGCATCCCAGCGCTGTTTGTCGCGGCGATGCAAAACAAAGCCGCGGTCAGTATGAACGGGGCCGCCGGCAAAAACGGGTTGCTTGCGGTGCTGCCCTGGTTCGTCAAAGTCGAGCTGGGCCAGAATTTCCTCGACATCCATATCCAGAGGTCTGTTGACGATTAAGCCCATGGCGCCATTCTCGTCGTGCTCGCAGAGATAGACCAGGCTATGGGCAAAAATGCCTTCGCCAAGGTTGGGTAGGGCGACAAGGAAGTGATCCTGCATTGACGAAAAGGTGGGCTCAGCCATAACAGCTCCGAGGCAAGCAGTTAGCGCAGTAGTTTTTAGTATGGGGTAATTTTTGCCAATCTCAAGCGCTAGTGGCTGTTCGCGCGCAGACTGTTGCGCTCGAAGCGCCAGGTGCGAACGATGCCGAGGCGATTTTTGCCATCGAGTACGTCTTTGGGAATGGCCTCGTAGGGGGCCGCAAGTCGGACAATTCGGTTTGCCGCTTTGTCGAGCTCCGGGTGGCCGGAGCTACGCATAATTCTCACCTCATCGATACGGCCGTCTGGGAAAAGCATAAGCAGCATGCGCAGCTCACCGGTCAGGCCTTGTTTTCGGGCGCTTTCCGGGTAGTGCAAGTTTCCAATGTGCTCAACATGTGATTCCCAGCGATCCAGATACAGGGCGTCGGGTGAGCCGCGGGTGGCGACGGAGGTGATAAATTTCGGCCTGGGCATGCTGGCGTAGGCCTGGTTTAGGTGGTCAAGTTGGGCTTCGAGCGCCGCGATGTTCTCGCTCAGCTCGGTCATATCGTCATCGCCATTGAGAGGCTGCGGTTGGCGCTTATCGGCGTTTTGATCCGTTACGATACGCTGCGCGCTGTCGTTGCGACTGTGGAGGATGGCGCGATTTTCACTGGCCTGCTGGGCCTTCGTTTGTTTGAAAACGTGTTCGGGTGGCGCGCTATTGTCGTGGAAGGCGCTATCGATACGACTGCTGAGCTCTGCTTTGTCTTTCAGGCTGCCGCTGCCCAATTGGTCGTGCTGGGCAATGTAGTCGGCCTTTTCTGGCGCGTTTTGGCTTTGATATTGCGCGAGAGTGACCTCAAGGCTGGGTAGTTTTGGGTCACTGCTCAGTGCAGAAAAGCTGATGCCCAAAATAAGTGCTGCGTGCAGCGCTGCCGCGAAACAGAAAATAAAGCCGAGGCGCTCGGGAGAGTCCGAGCGCTCTTCGTGAATAGGAAAGGCGACTGCCATTGACTATTGCGCCCGCTTGGCTGCCAGTTTATTCGAAATTGCATCCATGAGTTGGCCGGCAATGTCGGTGCCAAACTGGGCATCGATTTCGCGGATGCAGGTAGGGCTGGTGACATTGATTTCCGTCAGCGAGTCGCCAATAACGTCCAGGCCAACAAACAGAAGGCCCTTCTCGCGTGCTACCGGGGCGACTTGGGCGGCTATCCAGCGGTCGCGCTCGCTGAGCGGCTGTGCCCGCCCGCTGCCACCTGCTGCCAGATTGCCGCGGCTCTCTCCGGCGGCGGGAATCCGCGCCAGGCAGTAATCGACCACCTCGCCGTCGACCAGCAAGATGCGCTTATCACCCTCTTTAATTTCGGGGAGGTAGCGCTGTGCCATGGTCATGGTGCGGCCGTGGTTTGTGAGGGTTTCAATGATTACTGAAACGTTGGCATCGTCAGGGCGCAGGCGAAAGATAGAGCTGCCGCCCATACCGTCGAGCGGCTTCATGACGACGTCGCCGTGTTCGCGGTGGAAGGCGCGCAAGCGAGCGGGGTCGCGGCTGACCAGCTGGGTGGGTGTGCATTGTGGGAATTGCAGTGCGAACAGTTTTTCGTTGCAATCGCGCAGCGATTGGGGGCGGTTCACCACCATTGCACCCTGGCGTTCGGCCAGTTCCAGTATATGAGTGGCGTAGAGAAACTCGTTATCGAACGGGGGATCCTTGCGCATCAAAATGACGTCAAGTTCTCCAAGGTCGATGTCTTGGGCATCGTCGAGCTGATAAAAGTTGTCGGGGTTTTTGAATGGGGTGATCTTGCGCACTTGCGCACGCGCAGCCCCTGCGGTGATATAAAGATCGCTCAGCGTCATGTAATCGATATGCCAGCCGCGCTCGTCGGCGGCCCACAACATGGCGAGAGTGGAGTCTTTTTTGTAGTTGACCTGTTCGATCGGGTCCATGACCACGCCTAAGCGAATCGTCATTTAATCACCTGTGGCAAATATGTGAGACAGCTCCCAAACCCTTAATGAATATGGGGACGCGACCCGAAGGCCTTGCGATGATGGCGAGGTATTTGGATAGGGGCCTTCATGAGGGAGGCGCTATCTACGGGTAAACGCGCTATGCTCTTTTGTAGAGCATGCTCTCATCGCTCAACTAAAATACCGTATTCCCCGTGCTTACGGCAATTGGTGTTGCGGTAAAGCCGCCTGCCGGTGGGCGCTTTGACATAATAAGATGATGGCGGGTGCGAGCATTCCGTGGTAAAAATTTCGCTCTGAAAATAGGTTGCGACGCACCGTCGCGACGCTATCGGATTGGCACAGAATAAGGTTGTGAGTTTATGGAAGCCAATTTTTCTGACCTGAAGGTCATGATCATCGATGACAGTAAAACCATTCGCAGAACGACGGAGACTTTGCTCGCCAAGGCGGGCTGTACCGTGGTGACGGCAATAGATGGCTTTGATGCACTGGCAAAAATTGCCGATACCAAGCCCGATATTATTTTTGTCGATATCATGATGCCCCGGCTCGATGGTTACCAAACCTGTGCCTTGATCAAAAACAACAGCGAGTTTAAGTCGACGCCGGTGATCATGCTCTCAAGTAAGGACGGCTTGTTCGACAAAGCGAAAGGCCGTATCGTTGGGTCGGATCAGTATCTGACCAAGCCCTTCAGTAAGAATGAATTACTCGATGCCATTCAGGCACACGTATCAAACTGATAATAAATATAAACCACATAAAAGGGCCGCACAGAAAGGCCTGCTATATGCTCCTGAATCTAAAGAACAGGGGTGCTACTGCGAGAGGGATGTAATGCCACGTGTATTGATCGTTGATGATTCGCCCACAGAAATTGTGAAGATTCGCCAAATTCTCAGTAAAAACGGCTACGACGTGATTACTGCAGAGAGTGGTGAACGGGGCATTGAGCTGGTGCGAGCGGAAAGCCCCGACGTTGTACTGATGGATATCGTGATGCCGGGCCTCAATGGCTTTCAGGCAACACGTCAGCTCAGCCGGGACCCTGATACCAGCAGCGTACCGGTGATTATTGTTACCACGAAAGATCAAGAAACGGATCGCCTCTGGGGGCAGCGTCAGGGGGCGAAGGGCTACCTGACTAAGCCGGTAGACGGCAAGCTGTTGATCAAAACGATTGAGTCAGTTCTGAATTAAGGTAGCCCGTCACCATGACCGAAGCGCAGAGCGCCTTTCGTTATCTAAGTGAGCTGGCCCGTCGCAGTCGCCGTGCCGACGGCGACGTTGTCGAACAAACCGACAGCCAAGAATCCCTGTGGAGCGGTATCGGCTTCGCTATTGGTTCGCAGTATTGTGTGGTGCCTATGGGCGAAATTGTTGAAGTCCTCAGCGAGCCTCCGGCAACCCGGCTTCCGGGCGTGAAAAGCTGGATCAAAGGCGTCGCCAATGTGCGGGGGCGTCTGTTGCCGCTGGTGGATCTCGCACAATTCCTTGATGACACAACCGCAACGGCCAGTGGTCAGCGCCGCGTTTTGGTGCTTGAGCGCGGCGAGATCTATACCGGCCTGGTTGTGGATGACGTTTTCGGTATGCAGCATTTTCACGCGGATGCATTCAGTGAAGAGCTCGGCAGTATTTTGCCGCCAATGCAGCGCTTCAGCGACGGCGTTTATCGGCAGGGCAGTCGAGAATGGGCGCTATTCAGACCACTAAAACTGATGGAAGTCAGAGACTTCTACGAGGTCGCCATATAGGCGCGACAACGACAAGAAAAACATGGAAATATCCTGGAGTCGGGGCAAATGAAAGCAGCAAGAAAAGGCGATGCCGCTAAGCTAAAAACGGGGCGTGCGGCCAGTGTTATTGTCGCATTGATGCTGGTTGGGTTTATCGGGGCAGGCTTTAATACCTATGTGATACTGCGCGATGCCGGTTACGATCAGCGCTACTTGGAGTTGACGGGTGAAATGCGTCTCTATGCGCAGCAGCTGGCAAATGCGTCGCGCGAGGCCGCGCTGGGTGACACCGCCTCCTTTGATACGCTAGCCAGGGCGCAGCGGAATTTTGGTGCGGTGCGCCGCGAGCTGGTGGAGGGGAGCAAAGATCTGCCCTCGCCGGCGGACATGCTCGGCGGCGACATTGCTCAGCTCAATCGCTTGTGGGCACAGGTAGACAGTGCTGCAGAAACCATTGTTAGCAACCGCGAGCGCATCGTTTTTCTCTACGAGGTCGCTGCAAACCTCAACCAACTTATTCCCCAGCTTCAAGATGCCTACAACAAAGTTGTAGGCATTATGCTCAAAAGCGATGCCTCGGCTAACCAGGTGGCCATTGCTCAGCGTCAGTCGCTGCTGTTGGAGCGGATTGCGCGCAACGTAGACCGCATGTTGGAGGGCACCGATGCTGCCACCGCGGCAGCCGAGCAGTTTACGGTCGACGCCAATGAGTTTGGCACGGTACTGCGCGGCATGCTGGCGGGCAATAAAGCGATCGGCGTGGCTCCGGTTGCCGACAAAAATGCGCGCAACCTGCTAATGCGGGTCGGGCAGGACTTCCAGATGATTAGTGGTTCGGTGGACGAAATTTTCCAAGTGTCTCCGGAACTACTGAAGTCGGCAGAAGCGGCAGGCGTGATTGTCGTAAATGTTCCGGAGATTATGCAGGTCACTAGTAACCTTTCTAGTCGCATTAGCCGGCTTGATGAAGAGCGCCCATTGTCGGTGGTTACCGCGATTGGCTTTGTGGGCGTCGTTGTTATTGCACTTGGCCTATTGGGTATGAACTCCATTCGCACCGCGCAGCAGCGCTTGCGGGCAACGGCGGAAACCAACGAACGAAACCAAACGGCAATCTTGCGCCTGCTTGATGAATTGGCTGACTTGGCCGACGGTGATTTGACAACGTCGGCAACGGTGACCGAGGACTTCACCGGGGCGATTGCCGACTCGATTAACTACACCATCGACCAGTTGCGGGTCTTGGTTTCGCAGATTAACGAAACCGCGCAGGAGGTGTCGCTCGCGGCCCAGGGGTCACAGGCCACCGCGCTGAATTTGGCCGAGGCCTCAGAGAGTCAGGCCCGCGAAATTGCCGGTGCCTCGGCGGCCATCACCGAAATGGCGGTAACGATCGACAAAGTATCCAGCAATGCCCGTGAATCTGCTGCGGTTGCCCAGCGCTCGGTAGCTATCGCTAATACCGGTGCTGAAGTCGTACAGAACACGATAAAAGGCATGGACAATATCCGTGAGCAGATTCAAGAGACATCCAAGCGTATCAAGCGACTGGGTGAGTCGACGCAGGAGATCGGTGACATCGTCTCGCTGATCAACGATATCGCGGATCAGACCAATATCCTGGCACTGAATGCCGCCATTCAGGCCTCGATGGCCGGTGATGCGGGTCGTGGTTTTGCGGTGGTCGCGGATGAAGTTCAGCGCCTTGCTGAGCGCTCGTCGGGTGCGACAAAGCAAATTGAGGCCCTGGTAAAAACGATTCAGTCCGACACCAATGAAGCGGTTATTTCCATGGAGCAAACCACCTCGGAAGTGGTCCGGGGGGCACGCCTTGCTCAGGACGCGGGTGCCGCACTAACAGAGATCGAAACGGTATCTCAGGAATTGGCGGAATTGATCGAAACGATCTCAAACGCAGCGGCCGATCAGGCGAAGTCGGCGGGGCAAATCTCGTCAACGATGAAGATCATTCAAGAAATTACTTCGCAAACCTCAGCGGGTAGTACCGAAACAGCGAATTCGATTGGGGAGTTGGCCACCATGACCGACGACCTGCGCAGCTCGGTGGCCGGTTTCACCTTGCCGAACCAATAGTATAAGCCCTGAGCGCTGGCCGACAGGGGCTGTCGGTGAAAAATAGGAACAAAGGCTGACGGATATGAGTGACCGCCGAGATTTTATTGCGCTGGAGTGGCTGAGCGAAGAGCTTAAAGCCACACTGCTGCAATGTGCTGCGATGATTCGCGATTCTGCGTTACACAGCAGTGAGCCGGCAACGCTTGAGCCACTCAGCGGTCAGCTGCACCAAGTGCAGGGCTCGCTGCAAATGATCGAGTTCAGCGGTGCCGCGCTGTTGCTTGCAGAAATGGAAGCTGCCGTAACCGGAGTGATAGAGCGCGACGTACCGGTGGCGCAGCGCGGAGACCTGCTGGAAGCGGTTGCCGTTGCCTGTGAGGCGTTACCTCGATATTTCGACTCTTTGCGCAATGCGCGCAGCGAACTGCCGGTCGATCTTATTCTCGTTTTCAACGAATTGCGCGCGGCGCGCGGTGGTCGCCTGCTTTCCTCGGGGCTGCTGTTTGAGGCCTCGCAAACACAGCTCGCGGTGGAACCCTCGCTGCAGCGCGATGACTTGGCTGAGTTAATGGCCAAGCTTCACAAAATGTACCAAATTGCCCTGAAGGCCTACCTCGACGGTGGCGACGATGACAAAAATCTCGCCTATCTGCATAAAGTCTGTAGCCGCGTTGCGCGCTTACAGAGTGAGCAGGCCAGCTATTTGCTGTGGCAGTCTGCGAGTGTACTTATTGAAGCGATTCAGGCTGACCGTCTCCCCGCGGGTGCGGTGCGCATCGACTTCCTGCACCGCTTGGGGCATGAAATTCGCACCCTTGCCAACGGCGCACCCTCCGATGCGTCGCGACATGCCTTGCTCGACGATATTGTTTTCTACGCGCTGTGCAGTGCCAACGAGAGCGAGGCGCTGAGCCGGCTTCGCAAGACTCAGGGTTTCCCCACCGGTCTCACCTCTTTTGAGGGCCAGCAGCAGTTTATTGCCACCGCCCAGCCACGCTTGGTTGTGGCATTGCGGGATTTATCGGCAGAGCTGGATAGCGGCGTTGAAGTCAGCCGCATAAATGAACGGGTCGAGGTCTTTGCCGACGCCATGGCGATATTGGGCTTAATCCAGCCCCTGTATGCGCTGCGCAGCGCGGCTGCCGGTATTGAATCCGGGGTTGAGAGTGCACAGCTTAGCTTGAGCCGCGTGCTTGCGAGAGTGGCCGAACAGCTCGATGTTGAGCCAGAGCCTGCTGCACCCCAACTGCCGGCGAGTGGTGAGCAGCAGTCGACGATTGGTGCAGCGCGCGCCGAATTGGCAGACATTCAGGAAGCGCTCGTCAACTATGTGGCAGAACAATGCCAGCATCACTATTTGCAGGGCTTGCCACAGCGTATCAGTGATTTGGCGGTCGCGCTGCAGGCTAGCGAACACGCCGATGCCGCTGCGGTGATGGGACGGGCGGCGGATTACATTCGCGAGCAATTAGTGGACGCCGAACAGGTGCCAGAGTGGCCGATGCTCGACGCGTTGGCCGATGCAATGACCTCCGTCGATTACTACTTAGAGCGCAGTGCCGACGGGCCGAGGGTAGAAGACCAAGGGCTGATTCGGGTCGCTGCGGAGTGTGTGGCAAGGCTGGGCTATCCCGTCGACCAAAGCGCGCCAGATAATATTATTGCCATGCCGGTTAAGGCGACCGAAGAGGCACCCCTGGCTGAGGACGAGGGCGAGGAATTTGTCGAGCCAGTCGCTGCGACAGAGGAATTGGCTCTCGACCCCGATGTGCTCGACATCTTTATTGAGGAAGCAGGGGATGTGCAGGCAAGCCTGGGCGAGAAGTTACCTCGCTGGCGCGATGGTTTGTCGTCGCCGTCACTATTAGCGGACGTGCGCCGAGCCTTTCACACCCTGAAAGGCAGTGGTCGAATGGCGGGGGCGGAGCAGTGTGGCGACTTTGCTTGGGCGATTGAGAACATGCTCAACAAGGTTGTCGACGGTTACTTCACGATGGATCCGCTGCGCCTTAGTGTGGTTGAACGAGCGGCTCAATTACTCCCCGAGCTGATTGAAGAGCTGTCTCATAAGAGGGCCTTACCACCGTCGCAGTTGCGCGATTTACTTGCCGATGCAGAGTTGTTGGCAAAGGAGCAAAGTCCGGAGCTCAGTGCGCAGGAACCTGTGGTCAGCGACGGAGAACAAGCCGAACTAACCGCCGTGTTTATCGGTGAGGCGGAAGTTCACCTGCGCCAGGTTGAACAGTTTCTTCAAGGTGTTTACAGCTACCCTGTCCATCTCAGCGATGAGTTGCAGCGCGCCCTACATACCTTGAAGGGCTCGTCGAAAATGGCCGAAATATGGGCGGTGGCCAGTATTATTACGCCGCTGGAAGGGCTGGTAAAAGAAGCCCGCTCGATGCGCATCGCGGTGGATGAAGCGTTCATACAGTTGGTCGCTGATGTGCTGGCGGAAACGCGCAAGCTAGTGCAGCGTTTGCGCCACAGCCCGGCTTCCAGTTTGGAGGCATCATCGGCGTTGCGCGAACGTATTCAGCAGGCCGAAATCAGCTTGATGGCGCAGGCGGAAACCGCCGAGGCCCAGCGACAAGCCGGCCAAATAGCCCCTGATGCGCTAAATCAGTTCTTACTCACCTTTGGCGATCATATTCAGGGCTTGATCGATAAAATTCGCGATGCCGATCAGCCGATAACTGCCTCGGTCATGCAGGAGTACGCGCCGATAATGGGGCAGTTCGCCCAGCGCGCAGAGGATATTGGCAGTGAAAGCACCGCCGAGATAGCGCAGGCCCTGCAGGTATTGCTCAGCCATGGTCGCGATCCATTAGCAGCCGAGTTCTTGCAGTTGACCGAGCGTGCCCTCGACCAATTGATGGACGACCTGAATCAAATTGCTGCGGAAAACAGTGCCGAGGTGAATGCAGAGCTGCTTGAGCAGCTGCGCGACTTCGACGCCTCGGCGCTTGTCGAAACGCCCGCCGCTGCTCTTGCCGCTACTCCTTCATCGGCTGAGTTGTCTGAAGACAGTACCGCGATGGCAGCGCCATTGCCCGCGGCGGATATTGAGGATATCGACCCGGATATTCTCGAAATCTTTATGGAAGAGGCGAGGGACTTACTGGAGGGTTTGGACAACGCCCTGCACAGTTGGGATGAAGATCGCGACAATCCCCGCTATCTCGATGATGTGCAGCGTTATTTGCATACCTTTAAGGGCGGTGCGCGCCTTACCGGCCTAACGGCGATGGGTGATTTCGCCCACCAGATGGAAACCGAAATCTCCGAGTCCCTTGCCAAAGGTGAGAGGTCTTTGGCGGACTTGCTGCCGATTGTTCAGCAGGCTCAAGACAAACTGGTGGCGATGCTCGACGGTTTGGACACCGAGGCAGCTGCCCCCACTCCGGCGGCACCGGTAGTGACCTTAGAGGTCGCGCCGGCGTCGGAGGCAGTGGCCCCTAAACCTGCTGAAGGCACGGCGCCGCAGTGGTCTGCGATACAGGCACGCGGCCCGCAGGAAATGATCAAGGTACCCTCTGAGTTGTTGGAGCGGTTGATCAACCTCGCCGGTGAAACCTCGATTGCTCGCGGTCGTATCGAAGAACAGGTGAGTGAAGTTCATTTCTCGCTGGAAGAAATGGAAATGACCGTTGAGCGCTTGCAGGAGCAGGTGCGCCGACTGGACATGGAAACCGAAGCACAAATTATTCACCGCCAGGAGCAAATGGAGAGTGAGGGTGCTGAGGGCTTCGATCCACTGGAATTCGACCGCTACTCACAGCTGCAGCAGCTGTCGCGAGCACTGCTGGAATCGGCGTCGGATTTGGTCGATTTGCGCAATACGGTCGTCGATAAAAGTCGCGATATGGAGACCTTGCTATTGCAGCAGTCGCGGGTCAATACCGAGCTTCAAGAAGGTCTGATGCACTCGCAGATGGTGCATTTCTCGCGCATGGTTCCGCGTTTGCGACGCGGCGTCCGTCAGCTGTGTGGCGAGCTGAATAAAGACGTCGACTTCAAGGTTTACAACGCCGAAGGCGAAATGGACCGCAGGGTGTTAGAGCGGATTATTCCCGCGCTGGAGCACATGCTGCGAAACGCCATTGACCACGGCATAGAGTCGGCGGAACAGCGCGAGCAAAGCGGTAAGCCTGCTCAGGGTGAGCTGTCGATGCGCTTTGATCGCCAGGGCGGTGATGTCGTGATTACGATTAGCGACGATGGTGCGGGCATTGATTTGGCTGCGGTTCGGGCCAAGGCTGAGCGCATGCACTTGGTTGCAGCAGGGGCTGAACTTAGCGAGCGTCAGTTACTCGATTTTATTTTCCATGCGGGCTTTTCCACTGCAGACAATGTTACGCAGATATCCGGCCGTGGTGTCGGTATGGATGTGGTGCATAGCGAGATCAAGCAGCTCGGCGGTTCCATCGAGGTGAGCACCTCGCAAGGGCAGGGCAGCCGCTTTGAAATTCGCCTACCGTTTACGGTGTCCGTTAACCGCGCACTCATGGTCAGTGTCGGGGGTGAGGTCTATGCCGTGCCGCTGAACAACATCGAAGGCATCGTGCGCGTCAGCCCTTATGAGCTGGAGGTTTACTACGAAGACGGTGGTCCGGACTTTGAGTATGCCGGTCAGCAATACAAGCTGCGCTATATGGGGCAGTTGATGGGTGTGTCCGCCCCCCACTTAGAGGGCCAGTTGGAGCCGAAACCTGTACTGCTGATTCGCAATGCCGAGCCGGCAACCGCGGTACAGGTTGACTCATTGATGGGCTCGCGGGAAGTGGTGGTGAAATCACTGGGGCCGCAGTTTGCCGCTGTGCCGGGTTTGTCTGGCGCCACGGTGCTGGGTGACGGCAGTGTGGTGGTGATTTTGGATATGCTGGCCAGTATCCGCGCCGACGCAACGCGGCGCTTGAGTGGTGCTGAAGTGCAGGGGCAGCTGCCCAGCAGCGACGTTCCCGTCAAACATGTCATGGTTGTCGACGATTCGGTGACCGTGCGCAAGGTGACGTCGCGCTTGCTTGAGCGCCAGCAGATGAAGGTCACACTGGCGCGCGATGGGCTGGAAGCCGTCAACCAGCTGCAGGAAATGGATGCGCTGCCGGATGTGATATTGCTGGATATAGAGATGCCGAGGATGGATGGTTTTGAAGTGGCTAGCCGCTTGCAGAGCTCGCCGCGCTTCAAGGAGATTGCCATTATTATGATTAGCTCGCGAACCGGCCAGAAACACCGCCAGCGAGCGTCGGGCTTGGGTGTCACGCGCTTCCTGGGTAAACCCTATCAGGAAATACAGCTGCTAAAAGCGATTGAGGAAGTTATGTCGAAGGTGGACGCGGAATGATGCATGCCTTACCTGATGCCTCCTTGGCGAACCTGATCATGCCCATCTCCGGTGGCGGGCTGCTGCTACCCAATAGCTGTGTGGTGGAGGTTGCCAGTGCGCGACAGTTGAGCTCTGCCATGGCATCGACCTTCATTTTGGGGATGTTGCGCTGGCGCCAGCGCGAGATTCCACTGGTGTGCTTTGAAGGCTTGCGCGACGGTGAGTTGCCTGTGGAGCCAGCGATCCGACAAGTGGCGGTGATGGCCGGGCTGAACGACCGCGAGCGCCTGCCGCATTACGCGATATTGCTGTCGTCGGTGCCCCACTTGTTAAGTGTTCACGCCGGCGATGTTAAGACCTTGGATCACTGCGAGGATCAGCCGGTGATTTTCGCCGACGTTGAAGTGCATGGCCAGCGCTTATTGATACCGGATATTGACGTGCTTGAGGAAAAAATCCTCACGGAACTCTCCCCTGCGGAGCAGGCGGAGTGATCGCTAGGTAAAATCTCCCCAGCGCGCCTGAAGAACACTGATTGCTGCCAGTGGTGCCGTTTCGGTGCGCAGAATTCTCGGCCCCAGGGCCATGCAGTTAAAGCCCAGCTCGATGCTACGGGCAACCTCATCGTCAGTGAGTCCGCCTTCGGGGCCCACCAGTAAGGCAACACTTTTTGGGGCTGCGGACCGGGCGACGCTCTCGCCGTGGTGTGGGCTGAGTACCGCCTTGTACTCGGCGCGGCAGCTATTGATCCAGTGCTCAAGTTCCTGAGGGGCGGCGACATCTACCAGCTGGCTGCGGCCGGATTGCTCGCAGGCGCTGATCATGACTTGCTGCCAATGCCGCCATTTCTTTTCTTCGCGCTCGGCATTGAGCTTCACATCGACCCTTTCGCTGCGCAACGGCACTATCCGCGCAACGCCCAGTTCAGTCGCTTTCTGAACAACCCAGTCCATGCGGTCGCCCTTCGAGAGGCCAATACCCAGCTCGATTCGCAGCGGTGATTCGCAGTCTTGCGAGCTGTCTACATCGGTGACTGAGCACCACAACTGGCGCCGGTTGGCGTCAGAAATGGTGGCCAGGTAGTCGTTGCCGTCGCCGTTAAACAGGCGCACAGAGCGGCCCACTTTCATGCGCAGTACCTGCAGCAGGTAGTGTGCTGCGCGCTCCTCCAACTCAAGTTGCTGACCATTGCTTAAGGCTTGCGAGGTATAGATTCGGGGAATTCGCATTATCTAACTATCTTCCCCCGTTAAAGCGCTTTGATAAACGCTTTTGAATTGCGCTGAAAGTTGTAGAGTTTCTGTTTGGCTTCGGGCAATTCGGTAAAGGGGCATTGCACATAGCCCTGCTCTTGAAACCAATGAGCGGTTTGCGTGGTTAGTACAAAAACCTGGTTTAGCCCCTGTTGCCGGGCTTCCCGCTCAAGCTGGGCCAGCAGTCGCTCGGCGCGATCGGCGCCGCGGTAATCGGGATGCGTGGCGACGCAGGCTATTTCCCCGGCGCCGGCTTCGGCGTAAGGGTAAAGTGCTGCACAGGCGATGACCATGCCATCGCGAACCAAAATTTTGAAATGACCGATTTCATTTTCCAGCAGTTCGCGCGAGCGTTTCAGCAATACGCCCCTCGCCTCCAGCGGCTCGATAATCGCTAAGATGCCCCCGATATCGTCGATGCTCGCGGTGTGGAGTTGCTCGTAATGTTCCTGGGTTACCAGCGTGCCGGCACCGTCGCGAGTAAAGAGTTCTTGTAACAGGGCACCGTCTTCTGAGTAAGACACCATATGGCAGCGGTCGATGCCGAGGTCTCCGGCGTCAACGACCGCTTGCACGATACTGTCTCGTCCCAGGGTGGGCTGTCGTTGCAGCTCGGCATCGACATCCCGATACTCACACTGGCGGATCAGGCGCTGCTCGCTGTCTAATAATCCTGAGCCGCCGGTGAGCAAAATCAGCTTGTCGGCTTTTAGGGTCGCGGCGGTATGAACGGCAACGTCTTCGGCGCTCAGGTTGAAGATTTCTCCCGTTGGCGAATAGCCAAGTGGCGATAACAATACGATGGCCTGCTGATCCAGTTGCTGGGCAAGCGCGCCGGCGTCCACTTTGCGCACCACGCCGGTGTGCTTGAAGTCGACACCGTCGATCACGCCCATCGGGCGGGCTGTGACAAAGTTGCCTGAGCAGACGCGAATGGACGCCCCGTGCATCGGCGAGTTGGCAACGCCCATCGACAGCAGGGCTTCGATATGGGCACGCAGTGAGCCGGCAGCATCGGTTACGCAGCGCAGCTCTTGTTCGTCAGTAATGCGTAAATCATTGTGGAATTGACTGGACAGGCCCGCGTCGCTGACGCGCTGTTCTATCTGCGGTCTGGCGCCGTGTACGAGCACTAGCCGCACCCCAAGGCTGTTTAGCAAAGCGATATCGTGCACAATATTCGCAAAATTAGCATCGGCTATCGCCTCGCCGCCGAGCATCAGTACAAAGGTTTTTCCACGGTGGGCGTTGATATACGGTGCGGAGTTTCTAAACCATTTCACGTATTCGGTGTGTTCTGACATGGCGGTGGCCGCTTGCTGTGTTAATAGGAGTATTTTGTTTGCATGGTCAGTAGCTTACAAGGCATTTTTGAAAAATGCTCGGGCACTGGTGAGTGCAGGGGGCCGCGGTGAACGCTAGCCGGCAGTCTTCGCGGACACTGGAGCAGTGGGCGAGCGAGCTGGCCGAGGATATCGACCGGCATTTCCTGCAAGCGCATGAGCGGCTAGAGGAGGTGTACCGTCGCGAGTTTAAGGCCTTGCCTGCCGTTATGCGCCGCCACTGGCAGCACCGCCGAGATATTCCGGCGGATTTAGCGGCACTGCCGCGCAGCCTGTGGCGGATAGTTCGCCGCAGGCCTCAAAGCGTCAGGCCACTTACCGGTAAAGAGCAGGCTGTTGCCCAGCTGTTGGCAGACCACGTGATTGACCTCAATGGGCTGCAAACGCTGCTGATGAATCGGCTGACGTCTCACCCAGATTACGACCCCAATGCGGTCGCGCAGCTGCAGTCCGAGTTGGCGCCCTTGCAGCCAGAGTTGGCTGAACGCCGCCTGAAGCAAGCCGTCGCGCGATGGGGGCTAAGCCAGGATAGCAGTCGCGATATGCTGGTGTTCCTCGCTTTGGGGCTCGCCGGCAGAGGCCTGAGTGACAAAGTCTTGTTTGGCAGTGCTTCTCTGTTAGGGGCGTCGGCGGCCAGCTCTTTATATATCGCCAATCAAGGCTGGCTGGCTGCCTGGTGGTCGAGCTGGGTTGGTGTGCCCGCGTGGGTTTCTATCAGCGGTGCGGCGGCGGGCATGGTGGGTGTGTTACTGCTGACACCTTTAGCTGCACCCTTTGTTGAGTGTGGGATGAACCGTATGTGGCGTCGTCAACGCTTGCACCGATTGTTAGACGAGGTGCATCGCCAGCTGCGCCCGCCGCTGCGCGAGCAACTGTGGCATTACTGCAGCTACTTACAGTTTTTGCCTGATTTATTGTTGTTGCTACGGCAGCTCAAATAAAAGATGTATTGGCAGTGCTGGCGCGGGTTACACTCCGCGACTTTCTAGCCGCTATTTTTGGGGGTGGTGTGGCAACAGAGCCATTGGGTAGCGCGCAGTCGCGCGAAGCGATGTTTGATGAGCTGGCAGCGGCGCTGTCGGAGCGCGGCTATGCGGTGATTCAATCTGCGCTTCCCAGCAGCTTAGCGAGCCAGCTGCAGCAGCGAGTGGCGTCTCTGGGTGACAGTGCTTTTCGCCCTGCAGGCGTGGGGCGGCAGCAAGCCTATCAGCGCGACGACTATGTTCGCAGCGATCATATACGCTGGTTTTCTGACAGCGAGCCGAGCGAAGCGGGGTATTTGGCATGGATGGAAATGCTGCGCGTCGGTATCAATCGGCGGCTTTTCCTGGGCTTGTTTGATTATGAGTGCCATTTTGCGCGCTACACTCCGGGGAGTTTTTACAAAAAACATGTCGACGCTTTTCGCGGGCGTAGCAACCGCGTACTGTCGACGGTGTTCTATCTCAATCCGCAGTGGGGTTCTGCCGATGGCGGTGAGCTGCTGATATACAGTGGTGACGGTCAGGTGGAGGCGTCGGTTCAGCCGACGATGGGGACCCTGGTGGTGTTCCTCAGCGAGACGGTTCCCCACGAAGTACTCCCCGCCGCGCGTCTGCGCCATAGCATTGCGGGTTGGTTTCGGGTCAATGCGAGTTTGGGAGCAAACATCGACCCACCGTCGTAGCCTACAAGCGCCGCAAAATACCCAGGCTATTCACGCGCTCGACCGCTTCAAATAAGCCGGAGGCGAGTGCCAAGCGATAGATGGCAATAGGCGCTTGGCCGCCCTCTTCGGGATTGGGGAATAGGTCGTGAATAGCCAGGATACCGCCGCGCTGAATGTGGCTTGTCCAGCATCGGTAGTCGTTTAGGGCTGCCTCGAGACTGTGCCCACCATCGATGAAGACCATTGCTAAGGGGGTTTGCCAATGCTTGGCACACACTTCGGAGGGCGCAACCAGCGGTACCACCCACTGCTCAAAGTTAGCGCGCCGGATATTTCGGCGAAACTCAGCAAAGGTGTCGAAGTGGGCGTCGTTGGCGTTGTACAGCTCGGGGTCGTGAAACATTTCCCCCAATTGGTGTTCTTCGGAGCCGATGTGGTGGTCAACGGCGTACACAACACCGCTCTCAGGGGCGCTATCCTGGCAAGCCTTGGCAAGATAGAGAGTAGATTTTCCGCAATAGCTGCCCACTTCTAGCAGGGCGCCCCGCGGGGCTTGCTCGCAGCCGTGGCGGTAAAGGGCATCGGCTTCGTCATCGGCGAGAAAGCCTTTTACAAGGGCGATATCGATGGGCAGAGAAACGGGCATGGTGTTCACCAAAAAATACGGAAGCGAAACCTTAGCCAAAGTCCTGTCGGTGAGCAACTTACCATCCTGTCAGCTTTCACTCTGTTGTTTCGCGTGTCTATACTGATGAGCTCATTACCTCGATGTGGAGAACAAAATGCTTAAGCTCTATGGGTTTGCTGTGAGTAATTATTTCAACATGGTTAAGCACAGCCTGTTGCATAAGGGCATTGATTTTGACGAGATCACGGTTTACCCGAGTGCTGAGCCCGATTATCTGCGCAAGAGCCCGCTGGGCAAGGTGCCTTGCATTGAAACCGATCAGGGCTTTCTCGCAGAGACCAGCGTGATAGTGGAGTACTTGGACGCGCGCTATCCAGAGCAGCCACTGCTCCCAAGTGACGAGTGGCAGCGAGCGAAGTGTCGGGAGCTAATGAAGATTATTGAGCTGTATTTAGAGCTTCCCGCTCGCCGTTTGCTACCAGCGGTACTGGGGGCAGCAAAAGCTGATGAGGGCGTTGTCGCCGAGGTTGCTGAGGCGCTCGACAAAGGCGTTAGGGCGCTGTCGGCGCTGGTTTCACCTCGGCCCTTCATTATGGGTGAGCAGATGACGGCCGCGGATATTGTATTGCGCTACGCGCTGGTCGTTGTTGAACTGGTTAGCGGCGCCTTGTATCAGCGAGATGTCTGCGTCGAAGTGGCCGGTCTGCCTGAGTGGAAAGCGCGCATGGCGGAGATGCCCATCAGCCAGCAGCTGGATGCGGAGTCTGAAAAAGCCATGGCGGCCTTCATGGCAATGGTTCAGGGCAAGTAGCCCGCCAGCATTGGCAGGCTCAGTCTGCCAATGCTTCCAGTTGTTCTTGCAGTTCCAGCCACGCCTCTTCCGCAGTGTTGTTTTCTGTTTGCAGGCGCGCCTGCTCAGCCAACAGTGTTTTCAATTGTTGTTTGTTGGCCTCATCGTACAGGCTGGTGTCGGCGAGCTGAGCTTCTATGGCCTGCAACTGCTCGGCGACTTTTTGCAGTGTCCGCTCTAGTTTTTTGATCTCATTGTTGAGGGGGGCCAGTTTTGCCCGTTTTGCGGCGGCGTCTTGGCGCGCTTTCTTCTTGTCGACAACGGGTGCCGTGCTGGCCGGCTGCGGCTTATCGCCCAGTTCTCTGTTGCGGCTCAATAACCATTGGCGGTAGTCATCCAGGCTGCCGTCGAAGGGGCTAACCGAGCCGTTGTCGACCAGCAGCAGCTCGTCGACGGTATTGCGCAACAGGTGGCGGTCGTGAGAGACCACAATCACCGCACCTTCAAATTCCTGGAGGGCACTGGTGAGCGCGTGACACATCTCCAGGTCCAGGTGGTTGGTGGGCTCATCGAGTAGCAGTACGTTGGGCCGCTGCCAAACAATAATAGCGAGTGCAAGGCGCGCTTTTTCACCGCCTGAGAAATGTAAGCAGCTGCCTTCGGCGCGCTCACCCTTAAAGTTAAAGCCGCCGAGAAAGTTACGAATATCCTGCTCTCGGGCGTCGGGCCGGAGACGCTGAAGCTGCAACAGCGGGCTGGCATTGAGATCCAAGGACTCCAACTGGTGTTGGTGGAAGTAGCCCATGTGCAGGTGTTCGCCGCTGTGGCGCTGCCCGCTGAGTGGCGTTAGCGTCCCCGCGAGGGATTTCATTAGTGTCGACTTGCCCGCGCCGTTGGCACCGAGCAGGCCTATTCTGCTGCCTGGGTGAATGCTCAGGTTTACCTTGTTGAGTAAGGGCTCACTATACCCCAGCGCGGCATTGCTGAGTCCCAGCAGCGGGTCGGAGTACTGACTCGGCGCATAAAAGCGAAAATGAAAGGGGGAGTCTACATGCGCGGGAGCGATCTCGCTCATGCGCTCAAGGGCTTTAAGTCGGCTTTGTGCCTGCTTGGCTTTACTGGCTTTGGCGCGAAAGCGGCGCACAAAATCTTCCATATGGGCGCGCTCAGCCTGCTGCTTTTCATAGGCTTGCTGTTGCTGCGCCAGGCGCTCTGCTCGCTGGCGTTCGAAAGCACTGTAATTGCCGCGATAGCGATGGAGTTGATGGTGTTCCAGGTGAACGACAAAGTCGCAGCAGGCGTCGATAAAATCGCGGTCGTGGGAGATAAGCAGCAGCGTACCTTCATAGCGTCGCAGCCACTGTTCCAGCCACAGACTGGCGTCGAGATCCAAGTGGTTGGTCGGTTCGTCGAGCAGCAAAAGGTCCGACGGGCACATCAGGGCCTGGGCTAGATTGAGGCGGATGCGCCAGCCCCCCGAAAAGTCACTGACCGGCTTGCCCACCTCTGTCAGCGCAAAGCCCAGCCCCTGCAGGAGTTGTTCGGCGTCGCTGCGAATTTGGTAGGCGTGGATCAGCTCCATCTCCGCCAACAGCTCGGCAAGACGATGGTCGTCATTGCAGGTCTCAATATCGGCTTCGATGCGGCGGTAGTGCTGGTGGCCGTCAATCACGTATTCGATTGCCGGCCGGTCACTGGCCTCTACTTCCTGGCGCATTTGCGCGATCTGCCATTGCGCGGGCATCTGCAGGTCGCCGCTGTCATAGCTGAGCTCATTGCACAGCAGTTTAAACAGGCTGGATTTACCGCTGCCATTGGCTCCAACCAGCGCCATGTGCTCGCCGGGATTCACGCGCAGCGACGCCTCCTCTAGCAAGGCTTTGCCACCGCGTTGTAAGCTGAGATTTATCAGTTCAATCATGGGGCGCGATTATAGCGCGGGTGTATGGGCGAGTCGGCAGATTTTATGGCAAGCGAGACAGATTCTTCACAAAGCGGTGTGTTGTGGGACTATGCGCTTGAGCGTTATGCGCGCGATGGCGTCGCCGAATGCTGCATAGCCTTGCAAGATGAAGCCGGGGCAAACGTACTGTTAATTATGGTTGCGGCCTATCTGGCCGAGCGCGGCATACGGCTGACAGGGCCGCGTGTGCAAGTGCTGGTTAGCGGCGCGAGCGCGCTACAGGATTCGCTGATAGAGCCGCTTCGCGCGTTGCGGCGTGCCAGCCGGCCCCAGGGCGGCGAGGCCTGTGAGCGGCAGCGCGATACCTATCAGAGCCTGAAACAGGCGGAGCTTGTGGCCGAGCGCTGGCAGCTGGCACAGCTCGAGGAGCTAGTCTTGCCTTGGAATCCAGAGCAAGTGCCAACGCTGCAATTATTGCAACGTAATATCCGCGCTGTTGCCGGGGCCGCCGAGAAGACCGTTCTTGATCGTCTCGTCAGGGCATTAAGCACAGAACGGTAAAGGCGGTGTTAGAAGTCGTCGAACAGACTTGCTAGGCGGTCTTCGGCCTTATTCGGGTGGCTGGGAATGTCGCTCATCCGCTTGGGCAGACGTTGTCGTGGTGTGGCTTTCTTCGCCAGCGTTGCGGTAGTGCTGGTAGCGTCAGCGCTTTTTGGCGTGGCTGGCGCTTTTGCTTTCGGCGGAACCTGGCTTTTTTTCGGTGTTACAGGCGTTTCAGGCTTTTTGGCGGCTTTTGGTTCTGACTTCGGCTTCGGCTTTGACGCGGCTTTGGTCGGGGAGGAACTTTCTTTCGGTGCGGCCTTGGTACTTTTTGTTGCGGGTGCTTTCGCCGTTTTGGTCACTGCTGGCGCTTTTTTTGTCGCTTTGAGTGATTTTTCGGCATCATTCATTGCTTTGATTACCGCTTTTTCTTTGCGCAACTGGAGCTTTAGGCTCAATGCTTCACTGCGCAGCTCCGCAAGCTGGGTTTGTGCATCGTCCAGCTGTTGTTGGGCCCTGGTCAGGCTGTCTTCCGCCCGCTTGATCAGGCTGGGTTTCTCGCCTTGCTTGTCGCGCAGCCGCTGTTTCGCTTCACTGTGGTTGTGGCGCGCCTTCTCTGTTTTTGTTTTCTGCGTTTCTACTGATTTTTCAATGGCTTGTAGCTGTTTTTCGAGGGTGGCGAGCTGTTTGGCGCGCAGCGTTTCCAGTTCTGACTGGAGGCGCTGCAGCTCGGCCAAGGGCTTCTCTTTTACTTTCTTTTTATTAAATACCATAGTTATGGGCCCGCGGAATGATTAAAAAACCGTCAAATTCCATTATACAAACTTGTTGGCGGGAAGCTATCTGCTGGTTGGCGCCAATTTTTGTCTGCGCCTGTGTCTATGTGAACGCTTGTGGCAGACTATGGTCTGACACAGGTGCCGCCGAATGACTCGGCGGTTCCCAATTCCCTAAGAACTAAGGTAGTTTCATGAAAAAAACAGTAGTGGGTGCGGTGGTAATGAGCGGGTTGCTGGCTGCCTGCGGTGGCAATAACTCTGAACCATCATTAGATTCCGAGATTGCGAAGGTAAGCTACGGAATTGGCGCAAATATTGGTTCGCGATTCGGCGACGACTTACCGCTGGATGTCGATGCATTTAGCGCGGGTGTACGTGACGCCATTGCCGGCGGTGAGCTGAAAATGAGCGATGAAGAGATTATGTCGACGCTGCAAGCTTACCAGCAAAAGCAGATGGCCGAACGTCAGGTGGAATCTCAGGCCCTGGCTGAAACAAACCGTAAAGAAGCTGAGGCATTTCTGGCAGAAAATGCGTCTGCCGAGGGTGTTGTCGTCACCGACAGCGGTCTGCAATACAAGGTACTGGCAGAAGGAGATGGCGCGAGCCCGAGCGAGAGTGACACGGTAGAAGTGCACTACGAGGGAACATTGCTGGATGGCAGCGTGTTTGACAGCTCCTATCAGCGGGGTGAAACCGTAAGCTTCCCGGTGAATGGTGTGATCGCGGGCTGGACTGAAGCGCTGCAGATGATGAAGGTTGGCTCCAAGTGGAAACTGTTTATCCCCTCTGACCTGGCCTACGGCCCTGGTGGCGCGGGACAGATGATTGGCCCCAATGCGGCACTGGTTTTTGAAGTGGAACTGCTGGGCATTAAAGGCAAGTAAACGAGGATAAGGGCTCTTTTTTGCAGGTGCTCAGAGAGCCCTTATTGGCATTTTACTCCCAATAAAAAAACCCCAGTATTCGCTGGGGTGAATTCTTTCTAGATCGGAGATAGTGCCTCAGGGAGCTTTTGCTGAGCGGTGGTGTAACGCCGCCATTGTGCAAAGTTTGGGAAAGAGCTGCGAAGCCGTCTCTGCAAAATGTGGTGTTTCACTGCCTAGCAGAAAACCCAAGTGGTGCGATACGTCCTTGTATGCACCGGTGTCATCCTTGACACCTTCATCATAGCTTTTCCTCGTTCTGCCACCAGACGAGATCAGAGCGAGATAATGTGAGACATCGTCTACTGGTGACGGTCGGGGTGTTGGATCGAATCGTCGAGCATACGGTCAACGGTGGGAAAGTCGAAGGAAAAACCTGCCCTCAGTAAGCCGTCAGGAATAATGCGTTGGGAGCTGTAGAATAACTCCCGCATTTCTCCAAACAGGATCTTCGCGGCAAATTCAGGAATTGAAAACAGCAGGGGCCGCCGCAGTTTATTTGCCAGTAACTGGCTGAACTCGCGATTTGTGACAGGCTCAGGCCCGCTGATATTGAACGGCCCCTCTAACTCCTTGTTCTCAATCAAAAAAAGCAGCGCTTTAACGGCGTCATGGCGGTGGATATAGGCCTGCCACTGCTTGCCATGGCCGAAATAGGCGCCGACACCGAGTGAAAAGGCCGGCCGCATTTTTGCCAGAGCGCCGGCATCTCTGCCTCTGTCCAGCACGACGGCAAACCTAGCGACGATGGTCCTGCAGGGGCTGTTGATGCTCTCTTCCCAGCGTTGGCAGAGCTCAGCAGAGAAGCCTCGGCCAATTGGGGAATTTTCATTGAGTTCTCTGTCACCGCCGTCGCCATAAATGCCGATCGCCGATGCATTGATGAAGGTGTGAAGTGACGGCCAGCGTTTTACCGCGACGTTTACTTGCTCGGTTGCTGAGAGACGGCTGCTCAGTAGTCGGTCTTTTTGCTGTGCGCTCCATCGCTTTGCGGCAATGTTTTCCCCGGCCAGATTCACCACGATATGGGCGTCGATCTCACGCAAGGTGCTGTAATCATGGAGCTGGATGTCTGCTTGCTCCTCCCCAAAAACTGCTTGTAAATGTGCCTTCGAGCGACCCACCGCGTGTACCTTGTAGCCCTGAGCAAGCAGCTGGCAGCAAAGTGCCTGGCCTATAAAGCCGCTGGCACCAATAACCGCGACACTTTCCTGTTGTGTTCCCATGACGTGCTCCTTGGCTGTCGGGTTATAGATACGGCGCGAGTTGATCGTCTAGCCACTCTTCTAACCAGGCTTGTTGCAATGCACTGGGCTCGGTGCCCGGTATTACCGACGTTGGGTGTGGCTGCCGGTCTAGCCAAAGCGCTCCGCTGAGCGGCAATTTTGCTGCGGATGCCAGCCAAACTGCGGTATCTGCAGCCATTCGGCTGTCGCGTAACACCCCGGACATCAGTCGGTTAAACGCAGGCAGTGACTTCTCCACGCCGGGGGTTGCCGCCCAGCCTGGGTGCATAGCGTAGGTGGCTGGCAGAGTCTCTTGCTGTTGAATTTGGGTATAGCACAGCAGCGCTCGCTTCGCGTTTGCGTAAGCGCCACTGCCGTTGTACTTCGACTTGCGCCATTGCATATCGTGTTGGCGAAGGGCCGACAAATACAGGCCGCCAGACACAACATTGACGATCCGCGAACTGTCAGTAAAAGCGGGGCTGAGCAGTTTGCTCAGCAGCACTGGGCTGAGCAGATTTACCGCCAAGGCAAGTTCGTTGCCTTCTTCGGTTTCTTCACGTTCAGCAAACAGTGCTCCGGCATTGTTGATGAGCACATCAATGTTTGGAAAGTCAGTGAGCAGCTGTTTGGCCGTCGCCGAGGTTTGTGCGAGGGAGGATAGCTCGACGTTGTATGAGTGTATGTTACTGCCCTCGCAACCACTGCTGTTGAGAATGTCGCGAGTGCAGTCCCGCAAACGCTCGTCACCGCGCCCGAGTAGTACCAACGTAGCCCCCAGGCCGGCCAGAAGCTTAACCGCGGCGAGCCCCAAACCACTGGTAGGCCCCGTTAACACCACGACCTTGCCGTCCATGCGTTCGCTCAGCGCTTTGTCAGCCATGTTTAAATAGCCGTGCTTGCTGAATTTTATCGCGCCGGGCAGGATAAGTTGATCGTGAATACGCGTGGACAGTTTAGGCGTGGCGCGAGGACTGGGTTTCGGGGTCAGGGCATCGGCAATCCCCTTTGCCACGCGCTTACTGAGTCGGTTGAGGGCGGGCTTAAAAAGCGGGGAAAGTGCTGCCGGTAAACCGTCGAAGGTCAGCGTTGCGCGGTAGCGAATTTCGGTGAGTTCGGGTCCGAGCGCTTCAAATTCGATGTCGTCTACGGCATGCAGGCGGCCGGGGCTATTACCGCTGTCATCTGCCAGTGAATATCCCTCCAAGGAAACCAACTTATTTTCCTCGGCGTGGGTTTCCTGATAGTGCATGGTCAGCTGTTTGTTGGGCCTGTTAAAGCTGAGCCGATAGCTTGCGGGCATCGAAGGGTCAGCCCCCAACTTTTCCGCGCGATACACCGATGGGTCCCATTGCTCGATATTGGAGAAGTCGCGCAGGTATGAATAGCAGTCGCTCACGGCGCGCTGTACCCGAATTCGTTCGAACAATTGTTGTTGCATCTCGTCACTCCCTGAAGGATTTATCACATCTACGCGGTGCAAATGTTTACAGATCAAGGACGAGTGGTGTCAGTAAGGCCGTGGCTTAGTGAATCTCTGGTAGGAATAAGGCCAGCACCAGCATGGCGCCAGTGAGAATTATGAGGTGGTTATTCAGGGTGTTATTAAACATCGCTGCGCTCCTTCGTGGCAAACCTTCGGATCCATCCGAGGGGCGCATTATCCGATAGCCGAAAACAAAGCCCTATCGAGAATTTTGGCAATAATATTAGGCTGAAGGAGTGAGGCGCTGCAGGAGAGAGGTGAGAAAAGGTGGAGAATGGCCCGCCCGAGAGGATTCGAACCTCTGACCTTCGCCTCCGGAGGGCGACGCTCTATCCAGCTGAGCTACGGGCGGTTTAGCAGCGCGCAACTATAACAGAGCGTTGTCAGACTCACAATTTCGATAGTGTAGTGCAGCTATATTTATTAACTTTCGTTAACTCATCGTTGTGGTATTGCATGGGTGTCTCTATGTAGGTATTTTGTGACATAGCCCTCAAAAAACAAAATCCTTGTAGCTATGATTGCAACAACCTTCATCATCGACCGCCTGAATAATCTCTATGCGCTGGCCGCGGAGCTGCCTCAGCACAAATACGAGGAAGAGTTTTGCCGGCAGGTAAGTGAGGATTTCTCATTGGCTTATTGTCAATGGTGGGGGTGCGACGGCGACGATGTTCGAAAGCGGCGCTTGTTAGGCGAATATAGTGACAGTCCGGCAAGCAAAACCGTTGTTTGTGAGCTCAGCAGTGCTAGCCACGGCTGCCACCGGCTTGTGTTTGGCTTAATAGGCAAGTCTTTTGAAATGGCGGATGAAGCTTGGCATGCGCTGGCGCAGGGCATGGTTGCTGCCGCCTATAATGCGCAGCGTTTTGTGGGGAGTCGCATGGTCTCCGCTCCTGCGGATACCGGTGTGGCGTGGCTTGATAACGACGGTAAGCTAGTGCGTTTTTGCAATGCCTTTAAAGCGCACATGCTTGCTCAGTATCCTTCCTGGGGCGGTGCGTCACTGCCTTTTTCCTTGCCCTCTCCAGACGTGGAAGGTTTCGTATGGCAGGGCTTGTATATTCGCGTGCTGCATCTCAACGAAGGCATCCGTATCGCCGCGCACACCGATCGCCGTGCAACGAACGTGCTGACCGAACGGGAAATGGATGTGGTGCGCTGCATTGTCGATGGATGCAGCTTTAAAGAGGTGGGGCGACGCTTGGGTATTTCCCCGTCGACAGCCTCCAGTCACTTGTATAAGGCCTATGACAAGTTAAAGGTGCGCGGTCGCGCGGCACTGGTGCAGTGGTATAGTCGCCGAGAAAGTGGCGCGGCATAACATAAGCCTCCTCTCAACCCTGCCTAGAGTTAATGCGCAGAACGAGAACGGCCCTTAAACAGCGTTTTCCCTACGCCTTTGGGCGGTTTGTGTTAACCGCCAGCGATGATTAATAGAACAGCTGCCCCGCAAGGTGTATCTGAAAAAACTTCAGTAGATACTTACGTATTGCAGTGCGTCGTCACTGTAGACCCAGCCTAGACCGCTCACATTGAGCGTCACCTCTCCCTCACCGCCTTTAGGCAGCTTGAAGTACCGTGTTACCCCCGGCCATGCATAGGCATAAAAGGGAATGGCGTTGCCATTTTGCCAGCGATAGGCATTGATGTGTGCGGGCTTACTGCCGTGATTTTCCAGTATGAGGTAGTGGTCATTGCCGCGGTGTGCCGTGCGGTAATGCACGCGCTCCGTGGCATTTTCGCGGGTGATAAACACCGGCAGCGAATGCACCAGAGAGTGCAGGTCGTTATCGCTGCTCTTCGAGTGCCAGTTGACGTTAAGTCGGAACAGGCTCAAGTCATCAATGTCGCGATCATGGAGAGAAACTGTGATAGTTATTTTGCTGTTTGCCGGAATCTGCGTTTGAGAAGTCGATAGCTTAACTGCTCTGCGATTAAGCATGGCCTGTTCGTCGGCCCGAGTGTCCAAGCCGTTGGCTTGCCAGGGGCTCAAACCAAAATTAAAAACCAGCGGCTGATCTGTTTGGTTAACAACCGTGAACGTCGCCTCGTTTTGTGTCGGTGAAAGATAGGCTTCCGAGGGGGTGACAAATACCGAACCCTGCGCGGCGTGAGCAAGGGTGGTTAACAATATCCAAAATAGTCCGGAGCGTAGCGTTTTCATAGTTAGGCTTAGGCAGGTTGTTATGTCGAAAATAGTGCGCGAAAAAGACCTTCGCGTTGCCTCTGTCTGTCACCGCAATGCCGAGTGGCGCTGGGGCAGCAGTTTACTTGAGGTAATTCTATGTGCAGCCCACTAAGGAGCTACCTAGGTATGGAACTACAGTAAGTTGTTGGTGAGGGCCCGGCTATAGCAAATTTTGCTACCCCGAGCAGCGGAGCGACGATTTATGGTTGCGCGGCTTGTTGCTGGGCAGGGGCTTGGCTCTTGGTCCAGCCATAGGTGCGCAGCTGCAGCGTGATGTCGCCGTCGCCGGTGGTGGGGAGCTTGAAGGTGCGGGTCTTTCCGGGCCAGGCGTAGGCAAAAAAGGGCGTATGTTCACCGCCGGTGCGGCGATAGGCCTTAACGTACACGGGCTTTTGTCCGTGATTTTTCAGTACGAGATAGTCGTTGTTGTTGCGGCGAACGGTGTGGTATTGCAGCTGGTAGTCTGCATTGGGCGCCGTAACAAACAGCGGGAAGGAATAACCCGGCTGTAAACTAACGCGATTTTGTTGCTGGCCCTCAGTGGTGCTGGCCTTCCATGCAACATTTAGCCGAAACAGGTGGAGGTCGGCCACGCTTTTGTCGCGCAGAATCACCCGAAAAACCTGCTGGCCGCCGCCCTCGACCCGCGCGACCGGCGGGTAGGCCAGTAGGGCTTTGTTTTTGAGTAGCCGCTTTTCCTGCTCCACATCGTCGCGATAACTGGACAGCCAAGGAGCAATACTCAGACTGACGTCGATATCGCTGGCGGTATCATTACTAAGAATAAAGCTCGCTTCGCGCTTGTCTGCTGAAAGTGTGGCCTCTGATGGCGTCATGGTGACGTCTGCCCAGCTCAATGGCGAAAAAAGCAGTAGTGTGAAAATGACGAGTATCGAACTTTTTAAAAGGTGCATACGGGTTTCATTGCAAGGGGTAAAGGCCGCCTATAGGGCGGCCTATATTCAGTTGAGGCGAAGCGGCTTAAGCGCCAGTGTCGGCTGGGGCTTCCGCGTCAAATTTCACAAAAAGATTTTGTGCGCTTTCTGCTGAAACGTCACCGAAAACATCGCCAACATCTCCGTCAATCGAGGCTTTAAATGTGTAAGTAACAGACCCGCCATTGCCATCTAGATTTGTGTTGATATCACTTACGTTCTTAAAGGTGGTTCCGTCCTCAGATGCCTGCAAGGTCGCTGTCTTTGCGGTTTCGTTGATCTTGATGTCGATAGAAGAACTACGAGCCGTATAGTCAGCTGTTGTCCCTGCGACAGTCATAGCAACATTGTAAGAGTTACCAGATGCGTCGTCCGAGCATGTAATAGAGAGCTGCTCAGTTGCTGTAGCAACATACTGTGCTCCGGCTTGACCGAATTCAAATGACAGGCCTTGAGTGGAGCTCTGTTCGCCTTGCAGTTGCCCAAATTCGTCGGGCTCATTGGTAGTCTGTGAGTCACCGCCAAAAGAGCAGGCAACAACTTCGTTGATTGTTCCGCTCACCGTTAGTGGTGTTTGGCTCTCGCCGGTGTATACATTTGGAGTAGCCGCAAAGGCTGCTGTACTGCTTAGTAGAATGGCCGCCGCCAAGGTTTTTTGTTGTAGTTTCATCGTTTGTTCCTTCTCCAGTTGTTTTGACGAGCTCTGCGGCTCGTGTCACATACACTAGCGATGTGTGTTGTAGCTGTGCTATAGCAAATTTTGCTAAGGCTTTGGTCAATCTTCACTATTACACTTGCAGTCTGTTTGATGTTATTGGTCGCAACTGTGCCGCATGTAAGAAGCGTATTTATCTCCCTCGCATTGGCTATGCTGGCTAACCTGCCCGCTGAGTCGGGGTCGTTGCGCGTGGTGGATATGGATTTTTCCGGCACGGTGCGCGCCACGGTTGTGCTGTTTGAAAGTGGGGAGTTGCCCGGTGATTTTTTAATGGCCGAGGCCGACCTGCCCAAACGTTTGCTCGATGGCGAGGCGCTGTCTTCGCTTCCGCGGCAAAGTGCGGCGGGCTGTGAACAATGCCTTAGGCTGAGCAGCTTGGGTGACGTGCGCTTTAACGAGCGCACCGCTTCGGCCCAGCTATTGCTTCACCCGCGTTTATTGCCCGAGTCCCGCTTGTCGATGGCGCCTTCAGCGCGCCGCTTTCGGCCGCAAAATAACTATGGCTTGCAAATCAATTGGGGGCTGCGGGGCGCCGAAAAAAAGTCGGCAGATCAAAGGGTGTTGACGGGCGCCGCGGACCTTGGGCTGGTGGCCTCGCTCGGCGGGGGCGCGGTGCTGCGCCACGATGCCGCGTGGCTGGAAGATAGCGGCTGGCTGCGCGGCAGCAGCTCACTGGAATATGTGGTGATCGAACATCAGCTGGAAGTTGTGCTGGGCGATGCGGTGACCGCCTCGGGGCCGTTGAGCAGTGCCCAGCGCTTTGCCGGCCTGAGTCTTCGCCGGCGTTTCGACACACAGCCTGGCCAGGTGATCACGCCAGCCTATGATTTAGCGACTGTATCGCGCTTGCCCGGGGTCGCTGAATTGTTTATCGAGGGTGAGCGCACTCGCCGCGAAAATGTTGCTGCCGGACGCGTGCGTTTTGAGGACATTCGCGGTGACAACGGCAGTAATGTGACCCTGCGTTTTACCGACGAACTTGGCGTGGTGCAGGAGGTGTCGGCGCGGTTGTTGGGGACGACGCAAATGTTGGGGCGTGGCCAGTTGGACTTCGACCTTGGGGCGGGGCTGTTGCGCAAGGATAGCAATCGTTACGACGGCCGGGTGGGGGCTGCCGGTGTGCGCTATGGCCTGCTGAACTGGCTTAATGTTGAAGGCCTTGTCGAAGCGGTAGACGAGCAACTCAACGCAGGGCTGGGGGTGATGCTGGCAACGCCCGTGGCGCAAATTGAGCTTAGTGCATCGCAAAATTACTATCCCGACGACCTTGCTCCACCAGTTGAAGAAGGGGGAGAGGGGCGGGCCTATACCTGGTCGGTGTCTAACCGCGCTGCGCTGCGCAATCCAAAGGTGATATTTGGCTATAGCGGCCGCTACGTGGATGGCTTCCGGCGGCTCGGCAGCGACGAGGCCGTGGGTAGCTTTCAGCGTTTTTTCGCCGCAACACGCCTGGGGAATAACAGCCTGGGGGGCTCGCTGACCCGGGTTGACGGGCGTCACAGTGGCGCGCTGCGACTGAGTAGAAGCATCGGCGGCTGGGGACTGTCGCTGGGGGCCAGTGCAGTTGAAGGCGAGCAGCCGCTGTATTTCGCCAGCCTGGCGTGGTCGCCGAGGCGCTCAGGCACGTTGCGCAGCCTGCAATATGGTTACGCTAATGGGGTGGAGGTGGACACTCACAGTGCAGAGGCGAGTTTCTACGCTGAAGACCAGCGCTTTAGCGCCAACTTGCGGCATCAGTCGGTGTTTTCGGAGCTGGGGCGGTTGCCAGGGTCAGAGCGCAATGAGCTTGAACTGGCAAAGCGCTGGCGCACCGTCAATGCTGGGGTTCAGTATCGCAGTATTGGCGAAACGGCAACGACCAGCGCCAGGGTCAGTGGCGGCCTTGCCTTAACGTCGATTGGGGCGGTGAAAGCACTGCCGCCGTTCACGAGTCAGGCGGGCTACTTAGAGGTGAACACGGGCTTGGCCGGCGTTAGCGTTGACTACGGGGAGGGGGGGGTGACGGCCGATGACAATGGCACCGTGGTGATACCGGCGCAGGGCTTTCGCCCCACGAATTTTGCTATCGACCTGGATTCGCTGCCCGACGGTTATACGACGTCGCACCAGCGCAGTGACACGGTGGTGGTGCCGGGCACGCGGGGCATTGTCGAGGTGGTGGTTGCAGCGCCCGGGTTTTTATTGTTGATTGATGGCGCGAAAAGCGGCGATACCGTTACCTGGAATGGCCGAGACTACCCGGTTTTTGGTGTTGGCAGTTATATCGAAAATGGCCATGCGGGCGTTAATGAACTGGTGTGGCAGGGCAAGACATATCGCGTTTCCCTGCCGCGGATTGGCAATGATATTCCTGAGTTTTTCTTTGACGCTAAAGCGGGGGCGCTCCGGCAGGAGCCGTAAAACGGGTTATGACGCGTTTTTATTATCTGATAATAGGCATGGTTTTCGTGCTGGCTTCTCTTCCCGTCACGGCATTAGAGCTGGATGAGACGCTGCCCTTGTCGATTCCGCCTAGTGTAAACGCGCTTCCAGAGGCACCCCTGCGCTTGCCCGGGGCTCGACTGCCCTCGATGAATTTGCGTGGCGGTGCTTTGGTGGCAGAGCTGCCGGACGAGGTGGCGCGGGCGGCAGTGACACAGGGGGCAATGGCTGAGTTGGCGCATCGTTGCTCGGTACGACAAAGCGCTCTCGCACTGCCGCTGGGGGCCCTGAGCCCGGGCGCCCACAGTGAGGCCTTTAGTCAGGCTCGGGCTTTTCAGGTTGCTTGCCCCGAGCCGGCGAGTTACCGGCTGATAATCGTCAACGCGCAGGGAGAGGAGCTGCCTCAGGGGGTGGTGCCGGTGCGAATCGGCGATAGCGGCGGTGGTCAGCTGCACATCACTATTGATGGTCGCGAGCCCGGTGGGTTAATCCGCCACAATGGTGTGTTGCCAAAAACGCATCAACTCGCTGTTGAACTGCGCGATGAGTTCGGTCGCGGGCGAATCCCTTCCGCCAGTGGCGTGCTTACGATGGCGAAGCACGATTTGTCTTTGGTACTGCGCCCGGCACTGCCAGAAGAGCGCTAGCGAGCAATCCTCGATTCGTCAACTGTGACGTAGTTCGCGCTAACACATTCCCTCAACTAATGCCCGCTATTGGTGCATTTTATTGGCGCGTCGTCAAGGTATGAACTTGAATTCACTCCGTTGCGCAAATGTGTCATAGCTTGCGTGGCACTCCCGGCGTGCAAATGCGCGCCGAATAATAGTTATAACAACAGGAGAGAGTGATGCTCAAAAGTTCTGTAATGCGGAGGGTGCTCGGCCTTGCGCTGCTATTTGCCGCGGGGGATGCCTTTGCTAACCCGTGTTTGATTTTTGTCCACGGTAAGCAAACGGATACCAATACCTACACGTCGTATTCTGCCGCCCGAAATTATTGGGTGAATGGCAGCGATGACTTTGTTCGGACGGCAACGAAAAACTACCAGGCTTCTTACTATGTGGTTGGCTATAACGGTACTCGTCCTTATTGGGAGTCAGAAGCGGCGGGCGAGGTTGCCAACGAGATTGTGAATGCGACCAATGGCGGTGCTGACGGGGGTGGCAATAGCTGCGCGAAGAGCTATGCCCAAGGCGGCACGTTTTGGATTGTTGCCCACAGCATGGGCGGCGTGATTACCGATTACATTTTAGGGAATGACGACAGTTCAGACCCCAACTACAACTACAACGGCCCTTACGACACGGTGGCCAGCCGGGTTTCCCTAGCGGTGACTACCGGTGGTGCACACCGCGGTTCCGAGGGGGCTGACGCTGTGTGCGGGCAGTCGAGTGGCGGGTGTAACTGGTTCGCCGGATGGATACAGGATTGTGATGATGCCACTTATTGGCTGCGCAGTTCCAATGATGTTCAGGTGCGTACTTACGCCTCTGCCCCCGCGAAAAACATTTATCTCACCGGCGGCTACGAAGCTATTTTTGGTGCTAGTGCCTGTTTGAGCGGTGAGGACGACGGTGTTGTGCAGTACGCATCAATCTTTGCCTGTGACGGCAGTGCGAGCACCAGCTATAACAACAGCAACGCCTGTAATAACAGCTACAAACAAGAGATTTCAGGTTTCTTTAACCTCGATGCCGCCCATGAAAACCACGGCGATGAGCGCGATGACAGCGACTCTGATACCCGCCGGCAAATTCCAGACGGGATTTGGACTTGCAGTGGCAGCAGCTGCTCACCTAATACGGTGGTACAGAGCTCAATGACCACGGCTGAGTTTATTAGCATTCTTTATTAAGGGCGTGTATTCGGAGATTGATGATGAAAACAATAGTAAAAGGCGCCCTGTTGAGTGGCGCGATGTTAGCGGCGATGGCCGGGACCACACAGGCGCAATCACTGGGTAATTTGGCCAAGCAGGCCGCCGAAAGTTACCGCGTACAAGCGCGTTATCCCGCGTGGTCGCAACCCTTGGCGCGCGATGCGTTGAACCCTATCGTTTCAGAGCGCGAGCCATCGGTTATTTCCACTGGTGGCTATGGTGGCACCGCCTTGTCATTTTGGAGTGATGCCAGCCGCTATGAGCCGGGCGATGTTGTGCGTGTGAGCGCAAAGGTCAGCCGGTCTTCGGCCCTGGAGGGGGCGGAATCCGATGCTTGGCAAGTGCAAGCTGAGCTGATGTCCGGGCCCGATGCGGTGCTTGCTTCCCTGCCACTGCGCGATGATGGCAAGGGCGCAGATCAGCGCGCGGGCGATGGTGTGTACACGGGCGAGCTGGTGTTGCTGGAAGATTGGCAGCCGGCGCTCGGCAAGGCCAAAAATATGGGGCTGAGGGTATCTGCCGATAATGGCAAGGACCTACACCGCAGTATGGGGGGCTTCCTCTACAGTCGGCCTGCTGCTGAACTGACCGGACACTATCGCGATGTGGTTAAGGATGGCAACCTGGTTGTTCAAGTCAAGGTGAATGTTGCGCAAGCCGGCCGCTTCCATTTGTCTGGCGTGTTGGCGACACTCGATGCCGCTCCCTTAGCCTTTGCTCAGCAAAGCTTTCAGCTCGAGCCGGGGCAACACTGGCTGGATTTAGGCTTTTACGGGCTGATCTTTCGCGAGCTAGGGGTGACGGCTCCTCTGCAGTTGCAATCGGTAACCCTGAGTACGGTTGGCACCATGCCGAACGCACTCGGCCCGGTAGAGAGCAATGTGCTCACTACGGCGCCGCGTCTACCCACCCAGTTTACGGCGAAGCCTTTTGCACGGGCTGACCTGCTCGATGCGGCTGAGCGTTTAACAGGAGCCGGTGAAAGCTGATTTGGGGTTGCTCCAGACTTGGGGGCTCATGCCCCCTTTTTTATCTCTGTTAGTTTTGGATCCTTCCCGGCTGCGAATACGTAAAGACCAGCCAGTACCGTGAGGTTTCGGCGAACGCAGACGCTTATGGAGTAATAAGCGCCATGCGGATATAATGCGCAGCAGAATTTTTAGGCTGAGCAGCCACAATTTCGAGAGGGTGGGAAAACCGTGATGAATCAGATGGGTAAAATGCTGGTAGTGGTCGTTGCGTTGCTGGCCGAAGTTTCAGCGTGGGCAATGACAGATAAGCAGCGTGCAGAGGTTGAATCTCGCATCGCGCCAGCTGGTCAAGTTTGCCTGCAAGGCGACAGCAGCTGTGGTGCCACCGTGGCGGCAGCAGGCGGTGCAGCGAAGTCTGGCGAAGAAGTTTACAAAGGTAGCTGCCAGGGCTGTCATGCGGTAGGCGCGGGCGGTGCACCGAAATTAGGTGACGTTGCTGACTGGGCGGCGCGCACGGAAAAAGGCTTGGATGCCGTCTATGCTAACGCTATCAATGGCTTCAACAACATTGGCATGATGCCGGCGAAAGGCTTGTGCATGAGCTGCTCTGATGATGAAGTAATCGCGGCGGTTGATTACATGATTGAGAACAGCAAGTAATTGCTAGGCAGTCTGCCGAAGCCGCGCTAGTCGCGGCTTTTTTTTTGCGTTGAAAAAGGTACTGGCGGCATCTGCATGCTGTGACATTTCGTAGAGTTTTGAGTAATAGCTGCGTACATTATGCAGTAACTAGCGATCGGTGCAGGCGAAAAGTGATGAACAAGGTATTCATTCTAATAGCGGCAGGCTGCTTGATAGCCGCTTGTGGTGGCTCCTCCTCGAGCGGCGGTAATACGCCGAGTTCACCGGAGACCTCAGGTGGCGGTGGTCAGCCGCCTGTTAGTGGGGGCGGAACCGTGAGCTTTGGCGAGCCGCTGGCGACCCAGATACGCCCCGGCGTTGAGGTTGTCGCTGATGGCTCCAGCTGCACAAGTAATTTCCTTTACCAACTCAACGCCGAAACAGTTTACCTTGGCGTGGCCGCGCATTGCTTTAGCCCCGATACCAACAGCGGTGTTGACCCCTGTGAGAGTCGCAGTTTGGATATCGGCTTTAACCAAGTGATAGTCGAAAATGCTCAGCAGCCAGCGGAGCTGGTATACAGCAGCTGGCGAGCGATGCAAGAGGTGGGTGAAACCCCCGGCTCAGACGCTTGCCGCTACAACGACTTTGCTCTGGTAAAACTGCACCCCGATGATATTGCGAATATTCATCCCGCAACCGTCGCTTTTGGTGGCCCCGTTGCGCTCGCTACAGGCACCGCTGACGTGGGGGAGGATATTTTTCTCTACGGTCATTCTTCACTGCACTTTGGCGTTCGCGAGTTAGAGACAATGGTGGGTAGTATTGTTGAGGTTGAGGGGGGCGGCTGGTCCTATAGCGTGTCTACCGATACTCCCGCCGTGCCGGGAGACAGTGGCGGGCCGGTATTAGACAGTCAGGGCCGAGCGCTGGCAGCCACGAGTGTGCTCTCTGTTGGCGTGCGGCTCGACCCACTGAGAAATGGCGTGGTCAACCTTGATCGGGCGTTGCGTTACGCTAAGGAAAATGGCTTTGTCGACAAGGGGTTGAGCTTGATCACCTGGTCAGATTTTCGCCCCAACGGCGACCTCTGACTCAGCCAAGCATGTCGCGCAGGCTCGCCAAGGTTTCACCGCCGCGTTTTTGATTTTGTGCCGGATCGGCATCAGCGCGACCTTCCCATTCGACATCATCTTGCGGCAGCTCGGCTAAAAAGCGGCTGGGGTCGCAGCTGGTAAATTCGCCGAAGCTTTTGCGCTTGGCGCAATAGGTCATGGTCAGTGTGCGTTGGGCGCGGGTGATGCCGACGTAGCAGAGCCGCCGCTCCTCTTCCACCATGTCATCATCGATACTGTTTTGGTGGGGCAGCAGCCCCTCTTCCATGCCGATCATAAATACGTGCGGAAACTCCAAGCCTTTAGCTGCGTGGAGGGTCATCAGCTGGACTTGGTCGGCACTTTCTTCCTCGTCGGCTTGGCGCTCCATTAAATCGCGAAGCACCAAACGGCTGATGGCTTCTTCAAAGGTCTCGTTGCGTTCTTCGTCGCTGAGGTTTTGCTCCAGCGAGGCGATGAGGGTATGCACATTGTTCATGCGTCGTTCGGCAACGGCCACCGACGAACTGTTCTGTATCAGCCAGTCCAGGTAGTCGATATCGTTGCAGAGCTGTTTGACGGCCGCGATGGCATCGTCCTCGTAGCAGCGCCGCCGCATCCCGTCCAGCCATTGCGTGAATTCCTTCAGGCGGGTGACGGCGGCCTCGGGTAGGCGCTGGGCCAGGCCCATTTCGTCGCAGGCGCTGTACAGGCTAATTTCCCGCTCGGTGGCGTAGCTCCCCAGGGCTTCGAGTGTCGAGGTGCCAATTTTGCGGCGCGGCACATTAACGATGCGCAGAAAGGCATTGTCGTCATTTTGGTTAATCATCAGGCGCAGGTAAGCCATGATGTCTTTGATTTCATTGCGACCAAAGAAAGAGGTACCGCCGCTCAGCTTGTAGGGTATCTGGTGGCTTTGCAGCTTGAGCTCCAACAGGCGCGACTGATGGTTGCCGCGATAGAGCACGGCGTAATTGCCAAAGCGACCGCCGGTGCGGATTTTGTGGTCGAGAATTTCGACCGCCACCCGCTCGTTTTCGGCGTCTTCATTGCGGCAGCGAATAATGCGGATGGGGTCGCCAAAACCCAGGTCTGACCACAGCGCTTTGTTCAGCTCGTGGGGGTTATTGGCGATAACGGTATTGGCCGCTTTAAGAATGCGCGCGGTAGAGCGGTAGTTTTGCTCAAGCTTGACGACCTTCAGGTGAGGGTAGTCCTTGCCGAGTAGTGACAGGTTTTCCGGTTTTGCGCCGCGCCAGGCGTAAATGGACTGGTCGTCATCGCCCACCACTGTGAGGCCGCCCCGATCGCCGACCAATTGCTTCACCAGCGTATATTGCGCGCTGTTGGTGTCCTGGTATTCATCGACCAGCATATAGCGAATTTTATTGCGCCACTTGTCGAGGATGTCGGGGTGCTGCTCAAACAGCAGCGCTGGCAACAGGATCAGATCGTCGAAGTCCAGGGCGTTATAGGCTTTTAACGCTTTTTGGTAGCGAATGTAAGCCTGGGCGCAGAGCATATCAGCTGGGCCTTCCGCCTCAGCGACGGCCTGCTCGGGCAAAACGAACTCGTTTTTCCAATGGGAAATACGTTGCTGGATGCGGTCCGCTTGATCGCCGTCGCTGCCGTGTTCTTGAATAAGTAGGTCGCGAATCAGAGCCTGGGCATCTTGCGCATCAAAAATTGAGAAGCCCGACTTGTATTTCAGTGCGGCGTATTCGCGGCGCAGAATGTTCATGCCGAGGTTGTGGAAGGTCGACACGGTGAGGCCGTGAGCGGCTTTGCCTTTGACGAGTGTGCCCACCCGTTCCTTCATCTCGCGGGCCGCTTTGTTGGTGAAAGTAACCGCCGCGATATGCCGGGCGGGAATGCCGCATTTTTCGATCAAGTAGGCCATCTTGCGCGTGATAACACTGGTCTTGCCGCTGCCTGCACCGGCTAATACCAGCAGCGGGCCGTCGATGTACAGAACCGCCTCGCGTTGTCGATCGTTGAGTTTGCTCACGCTATATCACTGGGCCGAAAAAAGGCTGGCAATTGTAGCAGTGCCATCGTTAATTCGACACCGCTATCCCTGCGCTGAGCGCAGTTGCTTCTTTACTGCGGGCGGGGGAGTTAAGCGCGGAAGTGCTCGAGCAATAACCCGTTTACGGTCTCGGCCTGGCTGAGGCTCATCCAGTGCCCGCCATCGAGCTTTTGGTAGCGCCACGGCCCATTGACCCACGCTGCAGAGTCGCGCATCTGATCCTCGGTTAAAAAGGCATCTTGCGCACTCCACAAACCGAGCGTCGGCGCGCTAACAGGCGGCTGCTTGCGCAGTAGTATTTCGGCAAAATTGGCGCGATAAATGCGCACTGCTGCACGCATTCTACCGGGTTGGCGTAAACGCGACATCACCTCGTCCATATTCGGGTGGGAGCCAAAGATCCGGCGGAGTGAGAAGCGCCCGCTGCCGGCGAGTAGGCTGTCCGCCAGGCCGCGCAGCTGGAAAAACAAGGTATACCAGCCCGCGCGTTTTTGGGCCCAGCCCGCGCGAGCATAAACGGTGGGGTGGCCGACCGACATAACCGCCAGGCGCTGGACACTGCCAGGATGCTTCGCCGCCAATATCCAGGCGATAACGGCCCCCCAGTCGTGGCCGACCACATGGCTTTGCTTGATTTTTAGGTGCTTAAGCAGTGCCAGATGATCGCTGATAATGTTGTCGGCGTGATAATCGCTTTGTTTGGGGGCAATGTCGGAATGGCCACAGCCTACGGTGTCTGGGGCAATGCAGCGAAAGCCCGCTTGGTGCAGAGCCTGTATTTGTGGTTGCCACATTTCCGCTTGGTCGGGGAAGCCATGCAGCAGCAGTACCGCCGGGCGTAGATGATCATTAGGAGCGGAGTCCAAATAGGACAGGCGAAGCCCTCGATGGCTGAAAGCATGGCGTTTGGGTGTCACGGTGCACTCCTCAATGATGACCTTTATGCAGCAGGCGGCGGATCATGAACTGCATTACTCGGTTAAAAATCCACGGACAATACCTGGCAAGGGACGCCGTAAACCGACTGCGTACACCGGGAATGATCATCCAGCGACCCGCATCCAGGCCGCGCATTATGCCGTCAAGTGCGGTGTTGGTATCCAGTGAGCCGGCGAATTTTTTAAGCTCCAGAGAGATTGGGTCGCCCTGCTGGCGCTCACTCTCAACCATGGGCGTCTCGACCTCGGGTGGACAAATACAGGAAATGCCAATTCCGAGAGGCTCGTACTCATAGCGCAGAGTGGTTGCTAAGCCGACAACCCCGAACTTGGACGCACCATAGGCGGCGTAGCCATAGTTGCTGACCAGCCCTGCCATTGAAGCAACCAGTGCTAAGCGACTGCCCGCCGACATGTGGGGCAAAACCGCACTGGCAAAGTGCACGCTGCCACAGAGGTTAATTTCAATAACACGGGCAAAGTCCTTGGCAGCCATTTCTGCAAACCGGCAGTTGAGTATGACACCGGCACAGTTGATCGCCAGTTCAATAGAGCCATAGTTGTCTGCCGCTCTGGCGGCGGCTTCTGCACAGGCCTGCGCATCGCGAATATCCACGGTGTAGGCTTGCCATTGCGAGCTCGATGCGGCCGCTTGTGACAACTGTTGCTTGGCGCTGTCGCCGAATGAGAGGTCGAGAATGCTGAGGCGGTAGCCGCGTTCGAGCAAACGAAGTGCAAGCCCTAGGCCGAGACCGCTGGCGCCGCCGGAGATAATACAATGAGGGGGTGTTTTCATAGTGTTTTTCGCCTTTAGCGCTCGCCGATATCACGAAGCCACTGCTTAGAATATTCCATGCCCTCAGCGAGGGGGACTTTGGGTTCGAATCCTAATAATTCCCGGGCTTTACGGCCATTAAAGGCCCCTTTTCGGTTGAACATGCGCATCGTATCCGGACAGGACTCATCGCGCACGCCGCGCCATCGATTAAGGGTGTGTATTGCTTTTGTTAGCGGAATGGCGGCTTGCAGCGGCAGGCTGGGCGGCCGACCGCGGCGCCCGGCCCAGCGCCAGTGGTAACTGAAAAACTCCCCACAGCTGACGGCCTGCTCTCCCCACAGAATGAAAATTTGCCCGCTGGCCGCCTCGCTGTGCGCCGCGAGCAGCGTGCCGTCTATCAGGTCGTCGATATAGATGGGCGTGAAGATACCGCGACCGCCATTGGGCAACAAAAGCCTGCCGGATCGCGCCATTTTAAGGGGCTCGAGCAGCCAGGCTCGCGACCCGGGACCATAGACGTCGCCAGGGCGAATAATGCAACAGTCGATGTTGCCGCTGGCGTGGGCGGCGAGCACCAGATGTTCGCTGGCACCTTTGGCAACACCATAGCGGCAGTGCTTGCCAATCACGACGGGAGCCTGCTCGTCAGCGCCATCAACGTAGTCATAGCCCATTGCAAGAATCGAAGAGAAGTGCACGAAACGCCGACAGCCAGCGCGTTGCGCACTTGCCAAGGCATGGCGCACGCCGTCGACGGTAATGCGCCGATAATCCGCCCATGATGCCGACAATGAAACGACCGCTGCGGTGTGTATGAATAGCTCGCAGCCTTCCACGTGATGGGCCCACTGCTGGGGCTGGCAGAGGTCGGCGGCGACGATGCCTTGCTCTGGATTGCCCTGTAAGTCCATGCCGCGCACCTCACAGCCGAGGTCCCGGTAGCGCTTCATTAACTGTTGGCCGATAAAGCCTTGCGCGCCTGTGATAAATACCCGCTTTGGTAGTGGCGCTGTGGTCATGGTGTGGGGCACGTGTAGTCGGCGGCGGAGGGGCGAATATAGCGGGCGGGTTCCATACCGCGCTCCGCAACCAGCTCGTCAAACATATGCATGATATCGCTCGCATCCATAATGCCGAGGTAGTTGCCTTCATCGTCGAAATTGACGTTGGCGCCATAGACCACCATCACCGCAACGGCTGGCTCGCTGGCGTCGGCAGGCACCGTAAATTGGTGGATGGAGCCGCCGGGTTCATAGAGATAGCTGCCCGCAGTTTGGGGTTGGTCGGGATATTCCACATAGTTCCAGCTGCCCGACAGGGTGAACAGATGCACAGTGCCGGTATGGTAGTGCTTGGGCAAGACAACGCCAGGGTGAAAGACGGCGCGAAGCACCCAAATACCCTGGTGGGGGTCGAGGAACAGGGGCTGCGCATCAACACCGGGAACGCCTGGCAAGGCATCTTTGTACATGGGCATTTCGTGGGTGTTCAGCGTGAGTAATGCTTTGTGATCCATAGCGGGTTTGGGGAGCATGGTGAGCGCCTCTTAAATTATTAGCGTTATTGCAGGCTGGAGCTTATCTACGTTTTCGTGGCCAGGCTTGATATATTGCGAGTCAATATTTGATAAAACGCGAGTCTGCCGTGCAGCATTTTGTTCGAAGTGGTGCCCTACTGGGTTTTTCTGAGTGGGTGCGAGATTGCGGCCAGAACCCCAATGCGCTGATGGCGGAATTTGGTTTGACGCCAGCGGTGGTACACGACCCGGATCTATACCTTTCCTATACCGTCTTAGCGCAGTTAATGACGGCTGCCGCCGAACGCTGTGGGCGCGAGGATTTTGGGGTGCAGTTGGGAATGCGCCAGGGGTTAGAGGCAGTGGGGGCGCTGGGTTCGGCAATGTGTTTGCAGGCAACGATAGCCGATGCCCTGCGAATGATGCAGCGTAACCTCGATTTTCATGCCAGGGGTGTGGTGGTTAGCGCAATATCCAGCGAGCGATTCATCGAGATACGCATGGACTTTGCTTTCGCCTCGGTGGTGGATTGCGGGCAGCTGGCAGGCTTGAGTTTGGCGTTGTTGGCGCGTTGCTTGGAGCAGTTGCAGAGCTCCCCCGTGCGTCCAGACTCCCTGGCTCTGCGAGCGCAGGCACCTGCGGCGGCGGAGCTTTCGGCGCTGTTTGGCTGCCGGGTAGAGCCCGATGAGGGCTGCGATGCACTGCGTTATCCATTGTCGCTGATGAGCTCGGCGGTCGATGTAGAGCCCGGCCTGCGCTCACGCTTAAGCGCGCAGTGGCGAGGTGCATCTGAGCCGGCCTCGTTAAGCCTGCGCCAGCAGTTGGATCAAACGATAACGGCGTTGCTGCCAACGGGAGAGTGCAGCTTAAGCATGGTGGCTAGGGTGATGGGCTTACATCCGCGCAGTCTTCAGCAGCGCCTGCAGTGCGAGGGAAGCAGTTTTGCTCAGGTGCTGTCCGCGCGTCGCCAATATTTGGCCTGCGAGCATTTAGCGCACAGCGATATTGACCTGACAACGCTGGCTTTGAGCTTGGGTTATTCTGAGCTGGCGGTATTTAGTCGGGCCTTCAAAGTGTGGACGGGGGTGTCGCCAAGCCAGTGGCGCAAGCAATTGGCTTAAGCCCTACACAACAATGCGATTGCGACCGGATTCTTTCGCTTGGTAAAGCTTGCTGTCAGCCATTTTTATCAGTGTATCCAGACTGTCATCTTGGCCATTGCTCAAGCCGCCGCTGACGGACAGCGTAATATCGTAGCCGTTTTCCTTGACCGGATTGTTGGCCAGTTTGCGGCGAAAGTCGTCGAGTCGATCAAAGGTGTGTTCGGCATTTTGCTCGCTGAGTATGCAAAATTCCTCACCGCCGAAACGGGCGATCAGATCGTCAGGGAAGGCGGATTGCAGCAGCGCTGCGAGGTGTTTTAGAGCCGTGTCGCCAGCGTCGTGGCCGAGGCTGTCATTAATATGCTTAAAATGATCGATATCCAGCATGGCAACCGACAGCGGCAGTTCTTGAAACTGCGCTTGCTGATGACGCAATTGCGCCTCACTGAAAAAATAGCGGCGGTTGTAGAGCTTGGTCAGGTAGTCGCGATTTGCCGCGTCTCGTATCTCGTCGATGCGATCCATGTATTCCAGGTTTTGGTTTACCCGGCAGAGCAGCTCCTCGTAGCCAAAGGGTTTGCTAATAAAGTCATTGGCGCCACTTTTTAGAAAACGCGCAGAGAGCCGGGCGTCGTTAGAGCTGGACAGGCCAATGATCGCTAGTTGATCCTTCGCGTACTTGGCGCGTACTTGTTGAATAAAGTCGAAGCCGTCCAATACCGGCATATTGTAGTCAGTCAGGACCAGGCGGATATTGGGTTGCTCGCGAATACAGTCGAGGGCCTCTTGGCCGTTGTGGCAAACCAACACATTCAGACACTGAATTTCCAAGTAGCGCTTCAGCATGGCGGCGGCCGATGGCGAGTCATCGACAACCAATACCTGCGTGCTGCGATTGCGATGAATACGCTCAACCAGCCGACTGGCATAGTCGTAGGCGCTAATGTTCTTCTTTAGCACGTAGTCGACAACACCGAGCTCGATCATGCGATTGCGCAGCTCGTCGCCGAAGAAGCCGGTTAGCACCACCACGGGGATGTCAAAGGATTGCACCACCGGTACCACTTCGCCATTGGGGGCGTCAGGTAGGTTTAAGTCGACGAGGGCGGCGGTAAAGGGCGTTTTGGTGTCGCGTATTAACTGTTTTGCTTCAGCGCCGCTGGCAGCGACACAGGCCTGAAAGCCGGGAATATCCTCGATAATTGCTCTGGCCATGCTGGCCAGCGAGCGGTTGTCCTCGACGATCAAAACATTCGGCATAACCCCGAAATCCTAGAAGTTCTTCTTATATGGTGTTCGATTGTAAGTGCCGATGGCTGTGAAATAGATTCGTATAGTCACCTACCTGGGGTCAGAGTTCTCCGCGGTAGAGCGCGGCCTCGCGCAAGTGCTTCAGGCCAATATCGTTGCTGCTTTCGAGGTCGGCGATGGTGCGCGCCGTCTTTATCAGGCGGTGCTGGCCGCGCGCACTGAGGTTGATGCGCGCTTCGATGTCCCGGATGAAGGCTTTACCCTCGGTATCTAAGGGGCAAAACCGGCTGAGCTGCCCGGCATCAAGCAGGGCGTTGCTGCAGCCCTGGCGGTCGAGCTGGCGCTGATGCGCTGCGCTCACCCGAGCGCGTATGGCGTCGCTGGGTTCGCCCTCAGGGCTGTCTTGTAGCTCACCGGCGGCCATGCGATTCAGGCGCAAGCGCAAGTCAATCCTGTCCAACAAGGGCCCCGATACACGGCTGCGGTAGCGCAGTATTTGGTCGGGGGTGCAACGACAGGCTTTTTGGGGGTCGCCGTCAAAGCCGCAGGGGCAAGGATTCATTGCCGCTACCAAAGCGAATCGAGCCGGGAATCGGAGTTGATGGCGCGCTCTGGAGATGACCACCTCGCCCGATTCTATGGGCTCGCGCAGCACTTCCAGCACTTTGCGTGGGTACTCGGGCAATTCATCGAGGAAAAGCACGCCGCGATGAGCAAGGCTGATTTCGCCGGGGCGCGGGCTACTACCGCCGCCGACAAGCGCAGCGGCCGAGGCGGTGTGATGTGGGTTGCGAAATGGGCGCTGAAGCTGCAGTGGTTGGCCAACGATCGACTGGACAATGGCGATTTCGCGACACTCCTGCTCTGTTGGGGGCGGGAGGATACCGGGCAGCCGGCTTGCTAACAGCGTTTTGCCCGTACCGGGAGGGCCGCTAAATAGCAGGCTGTGAAATCCCGCTGCAGCGATCTCCAGCCCACGCTTTGCCAACAACTGACCGCGTACATCGCGCATGTCCGGATACGCAGCGGGCCGTGTATCGGCGGCGTCTGTCTCCGGCCCCAAACTCTGCTGGCCCTTTAGAAACGCCACCACGCCGAGCAGATCTGTGGCCTCCTGCAATGTATCCGGGGGGAGCAGCTCTGCCAGTGAGGCGCTGCCGGCGGGTAAGACCAATTGCCTGGATGCGTCTGCGGTTGCCAGGGCGGTGGGCAGGGCAGCATTGACCGTTCTCAGCTCGCCGCTTAGCCCCAGCTCGCCGATGAACTCATAGGACTCGGTCTCGCGTTTTTGTAATTGGCCGCTGGCAACGAGGATGCCGATGGCGATAGGCAGGTCAAAGCGGCCGCCCTCTTTGGGCAGGTCTGCTGGCGCTAAGTTGACGGTGATGCGGCTGACGGGAAAGGTAAAGTGAGAGTTGATCAGCGCCGAGCGCACGCGGTCTTTGGCTTCGCGTACGGTTGCTTCCGGCAGCCCGACAATATTAAAGGCCGGAAGCCCGGCGGAAAGGTGCACCTCAATGGTGACGAGCGGGGCATCTACCCCGAGGCGCGCACGGCTGTGTACAGTGGCCAGTGGCATAACTCAATCCCTGAGTATTTTTGCAATTGCGAGCAGCCGTCCTGCTGCGCGCAAGACGGTTTATTTATTCTCGGCACTTTCCAAACTGGCAGTAATCTCGGCCAGCTGTCGCTCGGCGGCTTCCAGACGAGCGCGGGTGCGATTGAGTACCGCGGTTTGCGCATCGAATTCGTCTCTCGATACCACATTCATCTTGCTGAAGGCGCTTTGTAGTAGTGCCTGCAGTTTGGCTTCGATGTCTTGCTGAATATCCGGGCCTTGGCTGATCAGGCGCCCGGCCTGTTCAGCAAGTTGGGAAATAAAGTCGGGTTTTGCCATGGCGATACTCTCTCGTTGCTGGCGACAGTTTATCGCACTTTTGCACGGCGTCGCAGAGCGTGCACAGTTTTTGTTCCCGGCGGTGTTTGCGCTGTTTAGGGGCGGCAAATGAGGGCAATGTGAAATTGCACTGATATGGTGCTTAGCTCAGTGGTGTTGGTATTTTGTGATCGGAAATAGTGCGGAAAGGAGCGTAAAGGGGTGTTTTGTGGAGGAAAAGCCCTGATTTTGGGCGATTTTAAACCTGGCACGCCCCATGCATATAGCTAGGCATGTGATGTTCAGGGCCTTCCCTAACCGCATACGTTCAACGAGAGAAGACTATCGGAGACTAGAACATGAACACTTGGAAAAAAATGCTTGGTGTAGCAGTTGTAACAGCAGCCCCTTTCGCGGCTTCAGCTGCGGAAATTAGCGGTAACGTGACAATGGCAACGGACTATGTGTTCCGTGGCTACTCACAAACGAGTGAGAAAGGCGCCATTCAAGGCGGCTTTGACGTCGACTTTGGCAACGGCTTTTACGTTGGGACTTGGGCATCAAACGTCGATTTCGGCAGCGAAGTAACCACTGAAATGGATTTCTACGGCGGATACGCCTTCGACGTTGCTGAAGGTGTCGGCCTGGATCTGGGTGTTGTTCACTTTATGTACCCCGGCGATGAGGCAGCACTGAATTACCAAGAATATATTGCGTCGGTATCGGTCTCAGACTTCAGCTTCGGCCTGGTGTATTCACCTGATTACTTTGGTGATGGCAACGGTGACGCAACGGTAATTAACCTCGACTACAGCATGAGTGTGGCGGAGGACGTGAGCCTTGACTTCCACGTGGGTCAAACCACCACAGACGAAGACGGACTGGTCGATGACGACGATAGCTACATCGATTACATGATCGGTGCTAACTACGACGTTGCCGATGTGACGCTGACTTTGGCCTACTACGGCACTGACGTTGATAACGACGCGGCTGCAGACGGCGATGCAGACGACCGTTTCGTCTTCTCTATCTCAAAAAGCCTGTAATTAGATCGCGGCGGGCACGTCAGTGCCCGCCTGCCCTCAAGGCTATTAGCAGGAGAACAACATGAAATTAATTACAGCGATTATTAAGCCTTTCAAACTCGACGACGTTCGCGAGTCTCTGTCAGACATCGGTGTGCAAGGCATCACCGTGACCGAAGTGAAGGGTTTCGGACGACAGAAAGGTCATACAGAACTGTACCGCGGCGCGGAATACGTTGTGGACTTTCTGCCTAAAGTGAAAATTGAGGTAGCGGTCGCCGATGGCGATGTTGAGGCTACGCTCGAAGCTATCAGTAAGTCTGCCAATACCGGCAAGATTGGTGACGGCAAAATCTTTGTCTCTGCCCTTGAGCAGGTGATCCGTATTCGTACCGGCGAAGCTGGCGAAGACGCGATCTAAGAGTAGCGGGCTACCCGCCACGCGGTGGTGGTAAAGCAGTAGGCCCCCAAATTTTTCCGGAGGAATCCCAGTGGAAAATCAAATTTTTGAACTTCAGTACGCAATGGACACGTTTTACTTTCTTGTCTGTGGCGCACTTGTAATGTGGATGGCTGCAGGCTTTGCCATGCTAGAAGCGGGCTTGGTTCGCAGCAAGAACACCACAGAAATCCTGACTAAAAACGTCGCGTTGTTTGCGATCAGCTGCATCATGTACTTGGTGTGCGGTTACGCGATCATGTACGGCGGCGACATCTTGTTAAGTGGCATTGGCGACTTCGACCTTGAAGGCGTGTTGGCAGACTCGGCAGAAGCCGGCTTTGACGGCGGTTCAGTATACTCTGGCGCTTCCGACTTCTTCTTCCAGGTGGTCTTCGTTGCAACCGCAATGTCGATCGTATCCGGTGCTGTGGCCGAGCGCATGAAGCTCTGGGCATTCCTGGCCTTCGCGGTTGTGATGACGGGTGTGATCTATCCGCTGGAAGGGTCTTGGACCTGGGGTGGCAACGACGTATTCGGTTTGTATAACCTCGGCGACCTTGGCTTCTCTGACTTTGCTGGCTCGGGCATTGTACACATGGCAGGTGCCGCTGCGGCGCTGGCTGGCGTGTTGCTGCTTGGTGCTCGTAAGGGCAAATACGGTGCAAACGGTCAAGTTAACGCGATCCCCGGTGCAAACCTGCCACTGGCGACTCTGGGTACCTTCATCCTGTGGATGGGTTGGTTCGGCTTCAACGGTGGCTCAGTACTGAAACTCGGCGATGCTGCCAACGCACACTCTGTTGCCATGGTCTTTTTGAACACCAACGCGGCGGCAGCCGGTGGTGCCGTAGCAGCCCTGGCGGTCGCACGCATCTTATTCGGCAAAGCTGACCTGACTATGCTGCTGAACGGTGCGCTTGCTGGTCTGGTAGCGATTACTGCTGAACCTTCTACACCTACTGCCTTGCAAGCGACCTTGTTCGGTGCCGCGGGCGGCGTACTGGTGGTATTCAGCATCCTGGCTCTCGATAAACTGAAAATCGACGACCCCGTGGGTGCGATCTCCGTCCACGGTGTTGTGGGTCTTCTGGGTCTGCTGCTGGTGCCGGTTACCAATGACGGTGCGAGCTTCAGCGGTCAGCTGATCGGCGCTGCAACCATCTTTGGCTGGGTATTTGGTGCAAGCCTGGTAGTGTGGCTGGTGCTGAAAATGGTCATGGGTATCCGTGTTAGCGAAGAGGAAGAATACGAAGGCATGGACTTGGCAGACTGCGGTATGGAAGCATACCCCGAGTTTGTGAAGAGCTAAGTCAACGCCTCCTTTTGATCAGGGCGCCCTTGCGGCGCCCTTTTGCCGTTGTAGGGATAGGCTGCAGCAATGGCGCTACGCTTGCCAAGGGTACTGGGCCTAGGCTAAGTTAGCGCAAAGTCGACATTTGGGAGATAGTTTCGAGATGAAACTGGTAAGTGCAGTAATTAAGCCGTTTAAGCTGGATGACGTGCGTGCGGCCTTGTCTGAAATTGGTGTTCAAGGGGTTACGGTTACCGAGGTAAAAGGCTTTGGGCGCCAGAAAGGGCACACTGAGCTATACCGCGGCGCAGAATATGTTGTTGATTTTCTGCCGAAAGTGAAGCTGGAAATCGCGGTGGCAGATGACCTGCTGGAGAAGGTCATCGATACCGTTACTAAAGCGGCCAATACCGGCAAAATTGGCGACGGTAAAATCTTTGTTACCGCGCTAGAGCAGGTGATTCGTATTCGCACCGGCGAAACCGGCGAAGAAGCGATTTAGCCCGCAGAGCTTTTTAGTGAATGGCGCTTCGGCGCCATTTTTTTTGCCTGAATGTTCGTCAATCAACGCATTATTATTGTTTGAGTAGATATTGCCTGAGTGACATAACGAAAAAGCCTAATAAGGCGCTTGTCAGCCCGGCTGGGGTCGCAGTATAAAGCGGTGACGACTGACTGTTCTCCAACGCGGAGGGTAAGCTGATGGGATCAAAAGTTCGAGGCGGTGATACAAAAAAACACCTTGGCTTAGGCGTGAATGAGCCGCTGACGAGTCACGACCGAATGCGGGAGCAACTCGCTCAGGATGTCGCTGAATTCCTAGCGCACGGCGGTCATATTACTGAGCTTGAGCCGCATATGCGCAGCGGACATGCGGATGCTGATCAGGACGGCGTTTAACGCGTATTTTCAACCTGCTCGATAAGCGTGGGCAGCTCGCGCCAATCTGCAAAGTGGCCGTGAGCCCCCGTGTGCTTTTCGCGGCCAATCCCGGGCATAAGTGCTTGAATGCTGGTTAAGCCCGCCCCCTGCGCGCCGTCAATATCATCCCGTGGGTGGTCGCCAATATGAAGCAACTCACCCTTAGCGCAGCCGGCGGCAGCAAGCGCGGCGTGAAAGGCAGCAGGGTCGGGTTTGCTAATGCCGATGTCCTCCGCTTTTATGCAGGCGTGAAAATGTCGACTGCAGGGGTGCATGCGCAGGTCCGCGTTGCCATTGGTTAAGCTGACCAAAAGGAATCGCTCGCTAAGCGTGCGTAACACCTCTTCTACATGCTGAAAGAGTTGAACATTTTGGCGAGCTGCAATGAAGTGAGTAAAGACTTCGGCAGCGATCTCGGGACTCTGCTCGCCATAGCCGCAATCGCGCAGGGCAAGTTCCAAACTGAGTCGACGCCATTCACTGATCTGGTGACGCAGTGCGGGTTGCTGCTTCAATAACGCAAGGCGATGCTCGCGCAGTGCTTCGGCTGGGTAGTGTTCCGCGAGCTTTGGTGCCAGCTCCAGTGCTTTTTGCTGAAACACACGCTCTGCGGACTCCAGCACCGGGCGGCTTGGCCAGAGTGTGTCGTCGAGATCAAAGCTGATTGCGCGAATGCGTGCCATGGCTAGTCCTTTCTGGTTTTGCGTCCCGCTCTGGGGTGAGCCTGATCATAAACCTTGGCGAGGTGCTGAAAATCCAAGTGCGTATACACCTGGGTCGTGGACAAATTTGCGTGCCCCAATAGCTCTTGTACGCCGCGCAAGTCGCTGCTGGATTCGAGCAGGTGGCTGGCGAAGGAGTGCCTCAGCATATGCGGATGAAGCGCTTCAGGTATGCCTTGCTGCTTGGCGCGAAGTTTGATGCGGCTCTGAATTGCGCGGTGACCAAGGCGTCCGCCGCGCATGCTGGTGAAGAGCGCGGTGTCTTCATGGGGGCGACAACGCAGCCAACTCTTAACCGCCTGGCATGCCAGGCGGCCCACAGGGAGTGTGCGGCTCTTACGCCCTTTGCCGGTGACCGCAACTAGCCCTTCGCGCAGGTCAATATCGTCGACATCCAGATCGGCGAGCTCAGCTAGACGCAGGCCCGATGAATAAAACAACTCCATTATGGCGCGGTCACGTAGATCAATCGGCTCACTTCCCGGAAAGGCAAGCAATTGCGCTATCGCTTCTGCATTGAGTGTTTTAGGCAGGGGGCGCCCCCGTCGGGGTGCGGTGATTCCATCGGCGGGGTTTTTCTTCGCACCGAAATCACGTTGGCGATGCTGGTAAAAACTACGCAGTGATGAAAGTTGCCGCTGGATGCTCGCCGGAGAGGCGCCACTGCTTCGTTGCTGGGCAATTAACTGGCGGATATGGGCGGCGTCGAGCGCGCCGCTGTGTGTCAGTTTGCGCTCTTCACAATAATTGGCGAGTTTGCTCAGGTCTCGCTGGTAGGCCTCCACTGTATGGGGAGAAAGCCGTCGGACATCGCGCTGATAGTCAAGGAATTGCCGGATTTCCTGTTCAAGCATACGGTTGGCCTGTGTTCGAAGGTCTCAGCTTAGGTTGTCGCGCGCCAGTGGGCAAGGCTACGGGCTTATGTCGGCACATGCGGGCTTTCATTTAATGGAGAATATGATAAAACGAGCTGAGACGCTGATAAATAATAAGGACAACAATGACGGATAACGCGCTGCCCAAAGTGACGGAGATGCCACCGTGGTGGTTGAGTCTCCCGGAAGATTTTTACAGTCAATCCGACGGTACCGAGCTCGACGGTGAGTCCCCCCTGCAAGTTTATGGAACTGCTGCGGTAGACCGTGTGCTGCGCACCGCATTGGGGTCGGCGATCAGTGCATCGTTGTTGCCCAAACTACTGTTAAACCCCAGCGCCTTGGCAGATGAGCGCCGGTTCATGGACTTTTACGCCGGACTGGCCGCACAGCGCGATGTCACGAAGGTTTTTAAGACGCCCCCTCAGGTCGATGTAAAGGCCGTGCAAACACCGCGTTGGGCCGGTTGGCGAAAGAAAGTACCCACCCTTCAGCTCAGCTTCGACAGCCCCTTTGAGCCACTGAACCCGGATATGGTGGATCGCTACCTCAGCCATCAGCGCAATCGCCGCGCGCAGGTGCAGTACTGGAGTCACCCGGAGGGGTCGCGACCGACGCTGATTTTTGTGCACGGCGTGGTAGCCAGCGACTACGAGTTCAATAGCCGTTTCTTCTCGTTGCCGTGGTTTTACGAGCGCGGCTATGACATTGCACTGTTTACTATTCCCTTTCACGGGCAGCGTGCAGGGCGTTTGTCATTGTTTAGTGGCCAGGGTTTGTTTAGTGATGGCTTTGCTCAGATGACCGAGGGCATGCTGCAATCGATCTGTGACCTGCGAGTATTGGTGGACTTCCTAGAGCGGCGCGGTGCTCCGCATATCGGGATTTCCGGTTTGAGCCTGGGGGGCTACCTAAGCGCCTTGTTGGCGGCGGTTGAGCCGCGTCTGGCCTTTTGCATACCCAACTCCCCGTTGGTTGCGCCGGTAGATACCATCCGAAGCTGGCAGCCGACCCACGAGATTATGGAGTTAATCGAACGGCGCTCGGGCTTTTCGGCCATGGACTTGCGTCGAGGAATGGCGATACACAGCCCCTTGAGTTATCAGCCTCTGCTAGACCCTGAAAAAGTGATGATTATTGGTGGTGCCGGTGACCGCTTTACACCGCCGCGTTTTGTGCGGCTACTGCACGGTCATTGGCCCGATAGTCATTTGCACTGGTTCCCCGGCAATCATGTTATCCACCTGGGGCGCCAGGAATACCTGAAGCTAATGCTGAGCTTTATGGACAGCCACTGCCAGGGCCAGACGCTACAACAACGGGCGCAGGCTTAGCTGGCGATCGGCGGGTCTTCGCCGGGCGCGGGCGGGTAGGCTTCGGGCTCAAAGGCTTCCATAATTTCGTTGTAGTGCAGTAAGGCCTCGTCGATATCCGCCTTATATTTGGCGATGTGAAAGAGCGCGTCGCCCTCATATATTAGGGGAAGGTAGGTGCGACCGATAACGATGCCGGCCTCGTTAGCGACGATCTCTACGTCGCCGCTACTATCGCCGATGGGGTCAGAGATCACGGCGATTACTTCATCTTTCTTGACGAATGCGCCCAGGGGAACGAGTGCCCTCAGTACGCCGCTAACCCTGGCGCGCACCCAAAAAGATTGGTCGGTGACCATCGGTGTGCGTTTTGGTCGCTTGCTGCGAGAGGCAGGCAGCATGCCAATCTGTCGCATCACGTTGATAATGCCCGACACACCGGCGCGAATGGCGACTTCGTCGAAGCGCAGTGCTTCCCCAGCCTCATACAACAGAATGGGTATCTTTTGGTCATTCGCCACCTCGCGCAATGAGCCATCGCGGGTTTTCGCGTGGAGCATTACCGGGGCGCCGAAGGCTTCGGCCATCGCGCGAGTGCGCTCGTCTTGAAGGTCAGCGCGGATTTGCGGCAGGTTTCCGCGGTGGCGAGCGCCGGTGTGAAGGTCAATCCCGTAGTCGCAATGGGCAACCACTTCATTGAAAAAACTGTGGGCGATACGGCCCGCCAGTGAGCTTTTGGGAGAGCCTGGGAAGCTACGGTTGAGGTCTCGTCCGTCGGGCAGGTAGCGGCTGTTATTGAGAAAGCCGTGTACATTGACCACGGGTATGGTGACCAAAGTGCCGCGCAATGAGCGCAGGGAGCGATGCTGGAGCAGGCGCCGGACAATCTCTACGCCATTAATTTCATCGCCGTGAATGGCGGCGCTGACAAAGAGGGTTGGCCCCTCGCGTTTGCTGCGCACGGTTTTAATGGTGATGGAAAGCTCGGTATGGGTGTAGAGCTTTGCGACCGGCAGCGCCAGCTGTTGGCGGCTGCCGGGAATAATCTCTGTGCCGGCGATTGAAATACGCTTTGCCTGTTGGCGGCTGCGCCGTGTTCTTGCTGCGGGTTTTTCTGACACTCAGTTCGGCTCCAGAGCGATGTGGTGGCTAAATTTAGCCTCGTCCACGTGTTTTAGTTTTATTGGGGCCAGCATTCTCTTCGATAAACTTCACGATTTCGCCAGCAACATTTTTGCGGCTAGCATTCTCAATTCCTTCCAGTCCGGGGGAGGAGTTGACTTCCATAACCAGAGGGCCACGCGAGGAGCGCAATATATCCACCCCGGCGACATTCAGGCCCATAATTTGCGCGGCCTTGACCGCTGTGGCGCGCTCCGCCGGCGTCAGCTTGGTTAATTCGGCGCTGCCCCCGCGATGAAGGTTGGAGCGAAACTCGCCGCTCGCTGCGGTGCGCTGCATGGCCGCCACCACTTTGCGACCGATGACCAAGCAGCGGACATCCGAGCCGCCCGCCTCTTTGATGAACTCCTGGACGAGAAAATCGGCTTTGAGCTCGCGAAACGCATCGATAACACTTTCTGCGGCCTTGGCGGTTTCTGCTAACACCACGCCCCGCCCTTGAGTGCCCGCGAGCAGTTTGACGACGACCGGTGCGCCGCCCACCAATTTAATGAGTTCCTTGGTGTTGTGCACGTCGTGGGCGAAGCTGGTTACGGGCATGCCGATATTTTTGCGAGACATTAATTGCAGGGCGCGCAATTTATCGCGGGAGCGCCCCAGCGCTACCGACTCTGTCAGGCTGTAGGTGCCCATCATTTCGAACTGGCGGATAACCGCCAAACCATAGGTCGTGATAGAGGCGCCGATGCGCGGAATAATGGCGTCGAAATCTTCCAGCTTTTCGCCCTTGTACCACACCGCAGGCTCGTTAGAGCTCAGCTCCATATAGCATTTGAGTGTATCGAGCACACGCACTTCGTGGCCCCTTTCCTTGCAGGCTTCGACCAGTCGCCGGGTAGAGTAAAGGCGGCTATTGCGTGACAGTATGGCGATTTTCATAGTCGGTACTCTCCGTGCACCTTCGGTGCGCAGTGGGTTAAGGCTGGGGCTCGCTCGCACAGTAAGAGCGACTGGGGTCGACAATATAGTTTTTCATTGCCGTGCGCCCAATTAGCATTCGAAACAGCATGTCAGAGCGGTCGGCCAGGGTCATCTCGATAGACAACTGCTGATCGCCGAGCGCAAGGGTCGTTTCGATTACGTAACGCATGCTGCGGTGACCGCCGGAGTCCGTCACCTGGCGATAGTCTTTAATTTCGGCTTCGCAGGAGACCGTTTCAGTGTCGTCATGTTGCTGAGGGTGTACTTTAAATTTCACCCATGGCTTGCCGTCGCGGTCGAAGGTTTGAATGTCGAAGGCGTGGAGGGACGAACTGCGGGCGCCGGTATCGACTTTCGCCTTCAGGTGGCTGATGCCCAGGTCGGGCAGGCCAACCCATTCTCGCCAGCCAAGAACGCTTTGTGTTGTTAGAGGAGCTGCCAAGCGATAAGCCTCACGCTGTATTGACGGTATAAAGGGTTATAGCGTTGACCCTAGCATAATGCGCGGATTATGCGCGAACACTGGGGGGAAGGAGAAGGACTATTTTCAGGAAATGCGGCCGCCGTTTCGGGCGGCCGCACAGGGCGCTACTTACGGATCATGGCGTTCAGTGTTTTGTCGGCCTTGTCACCGTAGGGTGGCAGCATGCCCCCCAGCTTTTGAAAGTTGAGATTACTCTGTTTATAGACCGCTTTAGCGTGGCTAAATGTGCGGAAGCCATCGACGCCATGGTAGTTGCCCATGCCGCTAGGGCCAATGCCGCCAAAGGGCAGGTCTTCACAACTAACATGGAAGATAACGTCGTTAATGGTCACTGCGCCGCTAATGCTGTGGTCGAGAATCCGCCGCTGCTCGGCATCGTCTTTGCCAAAGTAGTACAACGCCAGGGGCCGGGGGCGGGCATTAATGTAGTCCAGACAGTCGTCGAGCTTGCGGTAACTCTTCACGCAAAGAATGGGGCCGAAAAGCTCCTCTTGCATGACCTTGAGCTCGTCACTGGGATTAACAATGACGGTTAACGGCAGTTTGTGAGTGCCATCCTGCCGGTCGAAGTTTTCATTCGCAGGATTGAACTCGCGAACGTCAGCACCTTGTTCGCGCGCGTCAGCCAAATAGCTTTGCAGACGCTGGAAGTGGCGGCCATTGACCACGGACGTGTAATCCGCATTATCCAGCAGCGAGGGAAACAGGCTGCTCAGGTGGTTCATTACCGCGCTGATAAAGTCTTCAAGCTTCGCTTCTGGCACAAACACATAATCTGGTGATAGGCAGACCTGGCCAACGTTGAGAATTTTGCCGTTCACAATACGCTCGGCCGCTTCTTGTAGCGCGTAGCTGTCGCTGATGATCACCGGTGACTTGCCGCCCAGCTCCAGCGTGACCGGCGTTAGGTTGTCGGCGGCGGCGCGCATAATATGACGAGCAATGGAGGTCGCGCCGGTGAAGATAATGTGGTCGAAGGGGGCCGCTGAGAAGCTGGCGCCCACATCGGGACCGCCGTTGATGGCAACCAGCTCATCTTCTTTAAAATATTTGGCAACCAGTTTTTCCACCAGCTCTCCGGTTTTGGGTGTGACTTCCGAGCATTTAATCATCGCTCGGTTGCCTGCGGCCAGCACGCCCGCCAGCGGTGAAAAGATCGTATTAATGGGGAAATTCCAAGTGCCGATAATGCCGACAACGCCCACGGGCTGGTATTCGACACGCGCCTTGCCACCTAACAGATTCATTGGAAAGGGGGCTTTGCGTTTTTCGTGCTTCATCCATTTTTTGAGGTGCTTTTTGCTGTGCTTCAAGCACTCGATAGTGGCATAGATGTCAGACATCAGTGACTGATGGCTGCTGCGGTGGCCGAAGTCTTCACTCAGGGTCGCGACGATGTCGTCGCGGTTGTCGAAGATCAAATCGATCGCGCGCGTCAGTCTGTCGATGCGAGTTTCGGCGCTGACGGCGCCGCCGGCAATGTAGGCATTGCGTTGCTTGTTTAGGATGCACTGGATATTTTCTGCTGCGCTGTTGTCAACCTGACTGTTCATTGTTGTTCTCCCGCTTGATGAGTGGTGGTGACGCACGTTTATCGCGGCGTCATATTATTGTCCGGGGCATTGCCGCCGGTGTGATTATGGAATGATTCAGAGAAGGAAGCCCAGTCCCATGAAATTGTTGCGAAATGTACTGCTGAGCCTGTCGGTGTGTCTGCCTTTGCCACTGTTGGCGTCGGCGCTCCCCGATGATCCCCATATTGTTGTGCAGGGCTACGGTGAAGTTGAAGCGTTGCCCGATAGCGCCGAATTGCGTCTTCAGGTGTCTGACACGCAGAGCACGGCTTCTGCCGCAAAAGCCAACGTCGACCGACGCGTGGCGGCGGTACTCGCGGCCGCGCGCGCTCAAGACATTGCCGACACGGCTATTCGTGCATCGCAGATCCGAGTTCACCCCGACTATGTCTGGGAGGACGGTAAGCGCAGGTTGCGGGGACAGCGGGTCGAACGCCATGTCGATATTTCGCTGGCTGACCTGAGTCGCTATGGGGATCTTGTGGATGGCTTGATGGCGGCGGGCATCACTGAATTGGGCCAGGTGCAATTTGTTGTCGCCGATCGCGACGTATTGGCCGAGCGTGCCCTGCTTGCCGCGGTGGCTGACGCTCGCCAGCGGGCGACGTTGCTGGCCAACAATCTGGGCCGTAAGCTGGGCAAGGTGTACCGCATTGACGCGAGCAGTGCGCCAGCGGTGCCGCGTGGCAATCCCGGCGTGATGATGATGGAAGCGAAAGCCAGTGCCGATGCGCCGATGCTGCTGGGGAAAGAAACCGTGTCGTCGCGCTTGTCGCTGGTGTTTTTGCTCGACTAGCGCGCGATGGGCATAAAAAAAGCACCCATCAAATGGGTGCCAAGCGGGGGTGCTACTATGGAGACGTTTGTTAGCGACTGCTAGCGTTGAAGCGGTCGCTGTTAAACATGATTCCACTATAGCCATTGCCCCCATGTCACAATATTCGTAATTGTGCCTATCGCTGTAATGGCTGGCCGCAGGCGGGTATGGCTCACTCAAGGTGTTACGTCCTTGAACGTTAACAAGTGCTGCTCGGCATGACTGAAATCCCGCACAGTGCCGGCCACACGATAGGCCTGTTCTATTTGTGGTGAGGTATAGGTATAGCAGGCGCCATACATAACCTCTCGCGAATCATTAGCCGCCTCGCCGGCCATTGCTTCCAGGTCGTATCGCCGCGCGCTGGAAACAAAGTAGGCCTTCTGTAAGGCGAAGGCGGCGCGTTGCTCCTCCCCCTGAAATGCGCGACCGGCCCAGGCCGTAAAGCCTTTGAACAAGACATTCCCCGCGAATTCAGCGGGCTCGAGAATTGTCCAATCACGGCAGCGCCAGCGGTGCACCAGCTCGTCGTTGACGCGGACTTCGGCAATACCACCTTGCTCACCGGTTTCATCATCGATGCGCATATCGTAAACCCGCTCACCTTCACCGCGTGCTGCCTGAGCAATGGCGAGCAGACAGAGGTCGTAGAGGTGGGTGCAATTGGCGGTTGGATTGCTGTGGGCAAGCAGTACCTGGCTGTCTTGCGTGACGGGCAAACCCACCAAGCCCTGCAGTGGCGTAACGGCGCCTGGGCAGGTCGAAAAAGGAATGCGCAGTGTCTCGGCGTTGATGGCGGTTACCGTGCTGCCGTCGTGGTCCAACGTTAAACGAAAACCGTGGTTGTGGTCTTCCAATTCGGCAACCACCTGAAACTCAGAGGCGCGCAGCTGTATTCGGCGGCGAAAGCAGCCGCTTCCGTAGTTGGGGTTCTCTGGATAACTGTTGTAGGTCGACATGGTATTTCTCCAAGCTCAACCCTTGATACTACCCGCTCTGCGCGCGCAGTGATTGACCGTTCCGGTCGATTTGGGTGACGCATGAGGTCACTGGCTGACGGCGTGGCTTTTCGCGCCTATTCTCAGTATGTTGGTGACTGCGCAGAATAACGGCTGATATCCCCCCGCGCCGATGCCGGGTAGGGGGATATTGCAGCAAATCTGTTGGCCTGGTCGAGGAAAGACAAGTGGATGAGTATCAACAGCTAATTAGCCTGATATCACTGACCATGGGGGTGGCATGGGCCAGTGGCTTGAATCTCTATGCGGCAATTTTGGTGTTGGGCTTGGGCGGTGCCAGTGGCGGCATCGTATTGCCTGAGAATTTACAGGTCGTGCAAGACCCGGCAGTAATTATGGCTGCGGGCCTGATGTACGGGGTGGAATTCTTCGCCGATAAAATTCCCGGTGTTGATACCGGCTGGGACGCGCTGCATACGTTTATCCGTATTCCCGCTGGGGCCCTACTGGCGGCTAATTCACTGGGTGATGTGAGCCCGGCACTACAACTTGCTGCAGGCATTGTCGGCGGCTCGGTGACGTCGGTAACCCACGCTGCGAAAGCCAGCAGCCGTATGCTGATCAATACCTCGCCAGAACCAGTAAGCAATTGGGCGGCCTCGATCGGCGAGGATGTCGCCGTGCTAGGTGGTTTGTGGATGGCCGTGAATCACCCGCTGGTGTTCCTGATTCTATTTGTGCTGTTCCTGCTATTGCTGATTTGGCTGCTGCCGAAATTGTGGCGTGGCATTGCGCGCATATTCCGCAAACTGGGGCAGTGGTTGGGCTTGAGCGAGGCCGCCGAGCAGGAAATTGCGCCAGACGAGGGGGAGGCGCTGGCAGACTCGCTCAAAGAGTTAGAGGGCATGCACCGCTCCGGCAGCCTTACCGATGACGAGTTCGCGCAGGCCAAGCAAAAGCTATTGCGCAGCTAAGTCCTGAGCAATAGGGCTTAGGAGCTGCAACGCCCGGCGGAAATGCCCCAAACCCCAGACCGAAGCTGCCTTTTGCTCATTGTTGCCGCATAATGTCGCTGTCATCAGCCCGATTGGGCTGGAGCGACGTACCGTCGTTCCTATTCGCGTTATTGAAAACAACAGAGAGTGCCCATGTTCAGCCCTTTTTGTCGCCAACGTTTGCTGGTTATCGGCCTGGTTTTGGCGTGCAGCAGCGCACCTGTTCACGCTGGTTTATTGGCAGACCTGAGCCGAGCATTAGGCCTGCTGCCGGTGTTAACAGCAGTGAGCGATACAACAGGGCTGGCTCTGGACGAAACCGTGTTGGCGCTCGACGCCTCCTTGTCGGGAGGCTCAGTTTCTATGGCACCGGTAGCCCCTGCTGGGTTGGGAATGTCTGAGCGCGAGCGCTCCCAGCTGGCGGAGATGGATGCGCCGGCGAGCCAAGCGCTGGTGGCAGGACCCCTTGCCGAGGGCGGTGATCAGCCGGCGCTGGGTGAGGTGGAGTACCGTGACCCCCGCTATGAAGTTGCCTATGCCCAGACCGGCCCTCTCGATTGCCGTGACGGCGATGGTGATGGCGTCTGTGACCGCGACGACCAATGCCGAAGCACACCGCCGTCACATCGGGTAATGGCTAATGGCTGTCATTTGGAATCGGCAAGCCCATTGCGTCTGGATGGGGTGCATTTTGCCAGTGGCCGCTGGCAGTTGAGTCCGTCTGCGAAAGCCGTGTTGAATTTGGTGGTGGATGTCCTGCGTGAAGCGCCTTCGGGGCGCATTGAAATTGCCGGTCATACCGATAGTTCGGGCAGCGAGGCCTATAACCTTCGCCTGTCCGAGCGCCGTGCGGGAGCCGTTCGCGACTACTTAATAAGCAAAGGGGTTAGCGGTGAGCGTTTGCGAGCAAGAGGGTATGGCGAAGCGCAGCCGGTAAGTTCAGCCGAGCCGGCGCGCAACCGTCGTGTTGAGCTTCGCCTGCAAGCTGAATAGTTAGTGATACCGATAATTCCAGTTTAAGGAGAAAGAACATGGCAATTGATTTGCCACCCGTGATGCCGCCGCAGCTGGCGACGCAACAACAAGTCGAGTTTGCGAAACAATACCAAGGTAGCTACGTGCAGCGGGAGATTAACGGTGTGTTGCTGCGTGTTCAGGAAGCGCCTTACCTTTCAGAGGCGCAGCTGCAGGCGATCCTGGACGGCGCAGATAGCCCCTCTGCGGCGATCACCGCATTGAGTCGCCGCTACTACAATATGGGGCACCTGTTAGTGGGGCTGAGTTATTTCCGGCTTGGCGACACCGTGACGGTAATGGTCTCTCAAAATCGTGTGAAGGGCCTTCGAGGTGCGCCCTTGCTCACCCACTTTTTCTCTGGCCTGGTAGGTGATGACAACCTGCAACTGCACGAGTTTGACCGCGCTCGGGTGCCCGCGTCGATATACGCGGAGCGAGCGGGGCTGGAGTACAGCATTAGCTACGAGGCCCATGCAGACAATGAGGTGATTCTGGACTTCGTAGAGCGCGAGGCTGCCGATAGCGATGCCACGGATGTTGATGTGGAGCTCAATAACCGCGGTAGCCGGTTTTTGGGGCGATATTTTGCCCGTGTGGGTCTTGCCCACCGTTTTGCCACTGGCACCGAACTGAAGGCCAATGCGCAAACGGTTATTCGCGACTGGGGTGAAACTGGTGATGGCGATGATTACCAGCAAGTCGAGGTCAGCGTCGACCAGCCGTTACGCTACGGGCTCTACGGCATTGATCTATCCTATATTCGTTATGAGCGCGCCCCCGAGGTTGTCGTAACGAGCAGCGGGGGTGGGTTTTGCCTGCCGCCATTGATTAGTTGCCCTATTCAACAGCAGGTGCTGACACTGCCGCTGGATGCCGAGATTCAGCAGGCAAGTCTGCGTGGTGAGCAACTGCTGTTTAGCAACCCCCTGCGTCGTTTTAATGTCTTTGAGCGCCTCTCCTATGTGGACTCACGCATTGAGCCCCAAGCCGGTGGCGATGCGCTTTTGGAGGAACGCTTCGTGTCTCTGGAGCTCGGTGCGCGCTACACCCTGCGCGAGCAGTGGTTGGGTCGCCCGGTATTCGCGCGAATGGAGTTTGCCACGGAGCTGGGGTTGAGCGATGACGATGGCAGTCTTGGCCAAGAGCCAACAGCGAAGGTGGCGATTGGCCGACGCAGCGCCGAGTATCTGATTGCCAAGCCCGCGGTGGCGATGACGCTTGCACTCAGTGGCAACACGGAGTTGCGGCTGTCGGCGCAGGGACAGTGGACCGACAATACACAACTGCCTCAGCAGCGCCAGTGGGTGCTGGGTGGCGGCAGCAGCTTGTCAGCCTGGTTGCCGGGCACGCTTGTTGGCGATGACGGTGTGCACGCCAGCATGGCGATTCAGCGTGAGTACGCATGGCGCGATCTTACGTTAACGCCTGCGCTGTTTGTCGAGTATGGTGCCGCCAGGTTTACTGACACCGACGATGAACTCGGCGAGTGGCAAAACCTGGCCGATGCAGGCCTTGGGGTGAGCTTGGAGATGCCCTACGGTTTGAGTAGTCACTGGGTGGCGGCAGTGCCCCTGGCCGATGATGTCGACGACGAGGCGCGCCTGGATAGCAAGGAAGTCGATTTCTATTGGAGCTTGCGCTGGCAGTGGTAGGCGGCTAAGCGCACTCTTAGCGCGCCAACAACTGATCCAGTAATTGGCTAAGCTGTTGGCGCTGATCATCAGCCAGCGGTGCGAGCCACTGTTTTTGCAGCTCACACAGTGTTGTCATCGCCTGTTCAGCACGGCGTATTCCCGAAGGGCTGAGTTTCACTAATTGGCTGCGGCCATCATCGGGATTGGCGGGGCGCTCAATCAAGCCCGCCGTTTCCAGCCGTTTCAGCAGCTTGGTTAAACCGCCGCTGCTCATCAACAACGCCTTGCACAGTGCCGTCGGGCTAACGCAGTGCGGCGGCGGTTGGCGGCGCAGTGCCGCGAGCACATCAAACTCTGCTGGCAATAGGTTGTGGCTGCCTAGCTGCTCGCTGCCGGCACGCAAATAGTCATCGGCGCTTCGCAGCAGTCTCAATATCGAAGGTTGGCAATCTCTGTAGGCTTGGGGCCAGTTCTCGCGTTGCTGTTCACGCAGCTCGGCAATGCCTATGCGTCGGTCGTCCATCGCGTTGTTTCCGTCGTGTGGGAAAAGAATTTTATCTTGCTAGAAAGATAGTTGCCAGTTACTCTGCTCGCTTGCCTAACTGGAGCCGTTATGAATTCGCGAGCGGTGTCGCTGCCCATTACCTTTCTGCTAGCGTCGATTTTTGCCTTGTCACCTTTGGCTATCGACCTGTATTTGCCGACAATTCCGGCTATCGCCCGGGACTTTTCTGTGCCGGTGCAGCAGCTGGCGATCACCGTAAGTCTGTATATTTTGGGCCTGAGCTTTGGACAGTTTTGCGGCGGGCCCCTCAGTGACTACTGGGGCCGCCGGCCGGTATTGTTTGGTGGTTTGGCGATCTTTTTTGTCGCCAGCGTAATTCTGGCCTTTGCTGAAAGCCTGGAGGTCTTTTGGTTCGCCCGGGTATTGCAGGCTGTCGGCGGTGGTTTTGCTTCCGTTGTGGTGCCGGCGATTATTCGCGATAACACGGAGGGGCAAGCGACTGCCAAACTGTTCGCACTGATCGCGTTGATTACGATCTTCGCGCCTGCCATCGCGCCAGCACTGGGCACGCTGCTCTATACCTTGAGCGGCTGGCGAGCCGTTTTCGTTGCCTTGGCGGCCTACGCCTCTGTGGTGCTACTGGCAACGTGGCGCTTCCTCCACGTTACCGACGCCTCAGCATTACCGGGGCCCGCGCAGAGTTTGTTGCAGCGCTATCGCCATGTATTGCGTCACCGCGTGGCTATGCGCTATGTGTTGGTACAAGGCCTGACTTTCGCGGTGATGATGACCTTCCTAGTCAATTCCGCCGTGGTGTATATGGAGCACTACGGGCAGAGTGAGGCTGTGTTTTCGATTCTGTTTGCGGCCAATATTGTTACCCTGGCGATCGCCAACCGGGTGAATAACTATCTGCTCAATACCTTGCCTGCGGCCAAAATACTTTATGGTGCGGTGATGCTGCAGGGGGTTGCGTGCATCGGTTTGCTGCTTGTCACACCGTTTAACCCGCCTTTGTGGTTAGTGGTCGGGCTAATTGTGGTGAGTGTGGGTGCTCTGGGTGGGGTTATGGGCAATACCCAGGCCTGCTGCCTGCACTTTTTTCCCAAGCACAGTGGCATTGCGTCGGCGTTGCTGGGCAGTGGCCAGTATTTAATTGGCGCGCTTGTCAGCGCCCTGTCCACGCGTTTTGTCAGTGATCAGTTGTGGCCGATGACAATAACCATGGCGCTTTGCTCTGTGCTGGCGCTAATAGTCTTGCCGCGCCCCTCTCTCTACGCTCGCCAGGTGGAAGCGGATAGTTATGCAGAGGCTCACTAGGGCCTGTTAACAGGTCCTAACTGTTTTGGCATAGCTCGAGCCAGCGAATGATCCCCTCGCTGCGGTATTTTTGGCGGTGCAAAATGAAGTAGAAGTTGCGTCGCAGGTCCCGACTCGGAGTAGGGAGAGCGATGATGCGGCCGCTATCTATGGCCGCTTCCAGTGAGACGCGTGACAGGCAGCCGATGCCCAAGCCGTTCTCGACCGCACGTTTGATTGCCTCTGTATGTTGCAGCTCCAGACCAATTGTCATGTTTGGCAGCAGATCGTGCATGGCGCGATCAAACGCTTGGCGTGTACCCGAACCCGGCTCGCGCAGTATCCACTGAGCCTTTACAAGGTCGTCGTCTGTCAATGAGCTTTTCTTGGCAAGTGGGTGCTGCGGGCTGCAAAACACTTGCAGCTCGTCCTCTCGCCAGGGCGTTACCTCCAAATCGGGGTGTTGGAACTCGCCTTCAATCAGCCCCATATCCAAATTAAAGCTGAGCACCTGTTGGCCGATGGCCTCCGTGTTGGCGACATGCAGCTGCACGCTGGCGCTGGGGTGGCGTTGAATGAACTCCGCCATGATGTCCACGGCAAGGTAATTACCAATGGTCAGCGTAGCGCCAATTTTAATTTCACCAATACAGTCATGTTGTTTAAAGGCGTGTTCTAAGGCCTGTGCCTGGTCGAGTAAAGATTCCGCTTGCGGCCTGAGGGCGCGGCCTAACTCATTGATTTGCAGTCGTTTACCGACGCGGTCAAACAATTGAATAGAAAACTGTTTCTCCAGGTCTTTTAGTGCGCTGGACGCGGCGGACTGGGACATTGATAGCTGTTGGGCGGCGCGAGTGATGTTCTCGGTATGGGCGGCCGCGAGAAAGACTTCTAGCTGGCGAAGTGTGTAATGCATATCAATTGATCCGATTATTTAAATTCAAATAAGTTGTTTTGCCGATATGTTAGCCGCGACGTACAGTAACTGCAAATTCAATGGCAGCAGCCAAGTAGCACAGTATCAACGAGGTGAGCAATGAAGACGATAAGTTCTGAGCGAGTAACGAGCGTGCATCATTGGAATGATACGCTGTTCAGCTTTAAAACCAGCCGCGACCCTTCATTTCGATATAAAAACGGTCACTTCACCATGATCGGTTTACCGCAGGCCGGACGCCCGCTAATGCGTGCCTACAGCCTGGTGAGTGCTAACTACGAAGATGAGCTGGAGTTTTTCAGTATTAAGGTTCCCGATGGGCCGCTGACGTCGCAATTGCAAAAAATACGCGTGGGCGACGAGGTGCTGGTGAGCCGTAAACCGACCGGAACATTGATAGCAGACAATCTGTTGCCCGGGCGCAACTTGTACCTGCTCTCTACGGGAACCGGTTTGGCGCCCTTCATGAGCCTGATTAAAGACCCGGAGCTCTACGAGCAGTACGATAAGGTGATTTTAACCCACGGGGTTCGTTACCAGAGCGAGCTGGCTTACCAAAAGCTGATTTGTGAAGAGTTGCCCGGCAACGAGTACTTTGGCGAGCTGGTGCGCGACAAGCTGTTGTATTACCCAACGGTAACCCGAGAGGCGTATCGCAACAATGGCCGCTTAACAGACTTAATACGCTGCGGAAAACTCATGTCCGATGTGGGTTTGCCGGCCCTGAATCCCGAACATGATCGCTTCATGTTGTGCGGCAGCCCGGCCATGCTAAAGGAGAGTACGCAGTTGCTCCACAGCCTGGGATTTCGCGAAACGCGCGCGGGCGACTACGGGCACTACGTGATTGAGCGGGCATTTGTTGAGCACTGAGGCTGGTAGAGGCGTGGTCGCGGGATAAAAAAGTTGCCTCTGGCTGCTTTTTTATCCCGATATTGATGGCGAATGTGGAGTCGCGGCGCGGCTCTTGTTAAGTTACGGCTTTCTGTTTCTCCTAAGATAGCCGCATATGTTAAAGAAAATTCTTTTGGCACTCTTGGTGCTCGTCGGGGCGGCTGCCGCCGTATTTGTCTTTACTAAAAAGCCTGAACCTCTGGCGGCCGATTCGGCGTCGGCGCAGTGGTTGCAAGCCGGCCCTCAAGAGGTGACATTTTTTGATGTCACGCTTGTAGACGACACGCGGCCTATGCAGGCGAATGGCGATTTTTCCGGTAGCGATGAGCGCGAGCTGAAAACGCGTATATGGCTGCCCGAGGTGCTGCATGGTCGCGCACCACTGGTGATATATAGCCACGGCTTTATGTCGGACCGAACCGGCGGCCGTTATTTGGCCGAGCATTTGGCCAGCCACGGTTATATTGTGGCGGCAATGGACTACCCGCTTACCAATTTTAATGCCCCTGGCGGCCCATTGGTAAAAGACGTGGTGAATCAGCCCGGAGATATCAGTTTCCTGATTGACCAATTCCTAAGCTGGAATGCCGAGCAGGGCAACCAGTTTTACCAGCATATTGACGACTCGCGTATTGCCGCGATTGGATTGTCGCTGGGCGGTATGACATCGACAATGGTCGCCTTTCATCCGCGTTTGCACGACCCCCGTGTCAGTGCGGCGGTGTCGATTGCCGGGCCCAGCTACATGTTTGGCCCTGCTTTTTTCCAGAGCCGACCACTGCCTTTTATGATGATAGCCTCGCCCATAGACCCGATGATCAGCTATCAGGATAATGCCGCCGATATTCCTCAGAGGGTGCCCGGTGCGACACTGGTTACCATTGATGGCGCTTCGCACACTGGCTTTGCCAGCTTGGCTCGTGCCCTGCGATGGATGGACAACCCGGACAGTTTGGGTTGTCGGCAAGTCAATCAAGGCTTGGAGAAAACCGAAGACGATGATTGGAGTCACGAATTAGGCAGCTTGGAAGAGGGCTTAATTTTTGCTGAGCATCCCAAACTGTGTACGCAGATGCCGCTGCCGACGGCGATGAACCCGATTCGTCAGCATTGGCTAAATACCCTGGCGATTTATGCATTCTTAGAATCACATTTCGCTTTAGGCCAGCAGCAGCGTGTGGCTGCTAAGCGTTTTCTTGGCGAGCAACTGCCGGCCGAGCAATCAGATGTCAGCGTACAGCTGCCATAACGCATTTTTGGGGCCTTTCATGAAAAAGGATATTTAATGACTCGTCCCCCTCGCTTTTTTTGCCGCGCGCGAGCCTTGCTCGCCGTATGTTTCTGCGGGCTATCCTCTGCGGTGTTGGCGCAATCGTTAGTTCGCCCGCCGCTGGAATTTTTACCTGATGTGGATGCCGAGCCGGAGGCGGTATCGTCACTGTTGCGTGCCGAGCAAATGCAGTTGGCTAAGATGGATAGCTATCCCCGCGGTGGGCCCGATGCGATTGCCGGCGTGGGTGATTGGTGGCTCAGTAACGGTGTGCTTTGCGCGGCGATAAGTGATGTAGAACACGACGCGGGCATCGTTAGCGGCGGTGGCAGCTTGGTCGATCTTGGCTACTGTGACCGGGACGATGACCAGTGGAGCTACGCCAATTTCCTGACGGGTTTGAGCAAAGACACCGCGATTCCCGTGCAGCGCATTCACGCCGAAATTCGTGATGGTGGTGCCGAAATCGTTACCCTGGGCCAGCGCGACGGCTTGCGTCAGATTGTTCGCTACCGTCTTGAAGAAGACAGTCAAACACTGAACGTGCAGGTAGAGATAAGCCGTTATGCCGAGGGGCCTGCGCTGCGTTTGAGCGGTCTATTTACCCTCTACTCGCAGCGGGCACTGTCGCCCTTTAGCTATTCGAGCTATACGCCAGAGGCGACATTGGGCTTTGCACAAAAGCAGATAGATCGCCACGACACCGCTTCGTTGATCAATGGTCTCATGCCCGCAGACTGGAATATTCTGGTTGGCAGTGACGCCTATGAGGCCGGGGTCAGTTATGGCGTCCAGCTTGAGTCGGCTGAGCTGATTACTGCCAGTGGTACACGACGCTCGCTACCGACGTTCCTGGCGGTGTTTCCCGATTACAGTATGCACGGCTGGATGACGCGCCCTTTGTGGATGCAAAGTGAGCGCCTGAATTGGTTGTCGATGTTGCAGAACCGGTTTATGGATATCGACAAAAAGGAGCGCTTGCTCGCCAACTTTAATGTGGTGGTAGGCAAGCGCAGCGACGTGGCATCGGTCACCGACCAGATCTATCGGGGCCCCGAGCTGCGTGGCTATAGCAGCCACCAAGCGGTGTCCTTTTCGGTGTGGGACCGGCATGAAAGAGCCGTAACGCAGGTGCGCCCTAATGCCGATGGTAGTTTTCGCGTGCGCCTGCCCGATCGTGCCCAGCGCGTCAGGGTTAGCGCAGTGACCCCCTGGGGGCAGCGCAAAGCGAGAGAGTTATCGGTGGTGGATAGCCGCAATGACTCGGGGCGTTGGCTGTTTACCCAAAATGGTGAACTCAGTTTGCCCCGCAATGTTGCCATGAGTTTGTATTTTTTCGGTGTAAACGGCACGGCAGACCCAGAGTTTGGCGACGACTTGCTGGCGTTTTCAGAAGGGGGGATTGCCCAGCGCAATGAAGATCAGGGGAATCGCATTGACCTTGCCGGCGTTCCCTCTGACCCTGAGCGTATTTCTTTACCCGAGGGGCACTACCGCGTGCTGGTGGGGCGCGGAATTGAATATGACGTCGAAGAATACCTGCTGACTGTTGTCGCCGGGCAGCGCAGTGAGTTGCCCATTCGGCCACCCCAGCGAGCGTGGTATAGCGAAGACTGGCGAAGCGCTGATTTACACGTTCACAGTGGCGCCAGCTTTGATTCGGTACTGCCCCTGCAAGAGCGCCTGCGCAGCTTTGTCGCGCAGGGCGCCGAACTTCTGGTCGCATCAGAACACAATCGCATTGTCGATGGTCGGAGTGCGGTGTCGGCGATGGGATTGAACGGGGTGCTGCAGCTTATCGTCGGCAGTGAGTTCACGGGCATGGCGCACACTGCCAAGGCACCGTTCACAATTGGCCACAGTAATGCATTTCCCCTGCAGGCGCGGCCGGAGCAATACGCTGGCGGTATTCCCAAAATTGAAGGTAGAGCGTTGCGCGAATTGATTGCCGATGTTAAGCGTCGCGATCCGGGCGCGCTGTTTCAGCTAAACCATCCACGGGCTGTTGCTCCGCTAGACACTGACTTGGCGTTTTTCGAGCACCTTTCTGTGGGGAAAGAGTATGACCCTGCACTGCCCTTGAATAGTGATAACAATAACAGCCTGCTGAAGGTGGATCCGGCCAGCGGTGCCCGCGATATTGATTTTGACTTGTTGGAAGTGCTTAACGGCAGTGAATTTGAGGTGTATGAGACAGTGCGTGACGACTGGTTCTCGCTGCTGAACCAGGGCGCCAGGCGCGGTGCGACGGGAAATAGCGACTCCCATGGTCGTCGTCAGCACGCCGCGATCCCAAGAAATTATATTTATCTTCCGGAGTCGGGCGGCTTGCCCATCAGCGAGGCGGCGCTGGTGGAGGCGCTGTCTGAGGGGCGCAGTTTTATGACGACCGGCCCGTTTATGGCGCTTACCCTGCGAGAGGGTGACCAACGAGCGGGTATTGGCGATACCTTCGCGGGGCGTAGGGCAGAGTTACATGTGCAGCTGCGCTCTGCGCCCTGGGTCGAGCTGGAGCAGATGACAATTTGGGTAAACGGTCGCATATATCGTCAGCTGCCATGCCGGGCTAACGACCACAAAGTAATAGAGCTGGTGGTCGAGGAGGATGCCTGGGTAGTGGTTGAGGTAAGCGGGCCTGCGGGTGACCGTTACCGCCAGCTTTACCCCGGTTTGCGTCCGCTGGCGCTGAGTAACCCCATTTACTTTGATGCCAATCGAGATGGAAAGTGGCGCGCACCGCTGAACTAGGACTACTATTTAATTGTCATAAGCCACAGTAATAATACCGGATGTGAATAGTGGCCCTTTTTTATTGGAAAGCTTGTGCCATTATCGAGTCAGAGTCTGTAGCAGAAACAGACATACCAAAGTGTTAGGGGGAAATATGATCCGTATTCAGAAGTCCATGCGCCTCGTTGCATGTATCACCGTCGCGCTATTTGTCACTGCGTGTAGCATCGACCCGTACACAGGTGAAGAAAAAGCCAGTAATACCGCTAAAGGCGCCGGCTGGGGCGCTCTCGGGGGTGCGGTGCTAGGGGCGGCTGTATCCAGTAAGAAAGACCGTAAAAAAGGTGCGTTGATCGGCGCTGCAGCTGGCGCTGCTGCGGGTGGTGGCTACGGTTATTACATGGACCGCCAGGAAGCCAAACTTCGTGCCCGCTTGGAAGGCACTGGCGTCGGCGTACAGCGCGTTGGCGATACCATTAAGCTCATCATGCCGGGGAATATCACTTTTGATACCGGTAGCTCTGTCATCATGGGTGGTTTCACCAGTGTGCTGGACAGCGTCGCGCTAGTGGCCAAAGAGTTTGATAAAACACTGATGCAAGTAAACGGTTACACAGACTCGACCGGCAGCTTTCAGACCAACCAGACATTGTCAGAGCAGCGTGCAGGCAGCGTAGCGCGCTACTTCATGAACCAGGGTGTTGCGTCGAGCCGCATTCGCGCAACGGGTTATGGCCCTCGCGACCCAATCGCGGACAACAGCACTGCCTCTGGGCGTGCTCAAAACCGCCGTGTAGAGATTGAACTGCTGCCAATGCAGCAGTAAATCACTGCTTCTCTGCGTGGGGCGCCGCTCGGCGTCCCTTCTCTTTTCAAGGCAAATTCCGTGAATAAATTTTTTGTTGCTGCCATTGCGCTGCTATTGAGTGCCTGTGCAAGCTTTAGTCCCATTACCAAACCAGAAGTGGCGATAACCCGCATTAATGTGGGTGCGTCAAACGGTCTTCAGCAGCAATTGCTGGTGGGCTTGCAGTTGGATAACCCAAATGGCTTTGAGCTGAATCTGGGGCGGCTGCGCTATGAAATGCACCTGGCTGGCAGCAAGCTAGCATCGGGCAGCTTTAATGAAGAAGTGCGGGTGCCGGCGAATGGTCAGAGCAATATTGAGGTGCCAGTGGGTATTAACCTGCTCAGTGGTATTGGCTTGCTGCGCAATTTGCTGAGTAACGTTGGTGCCGACCTGGATTACGAGCTCAAGTTGAGTGCCGATGTGGGCAACTTTGGCCTGGGGGATATGACGGTCGTCAAGAAGGGCGTTGTCGGCATCAACGGCCGAGCAACGCCCTAGTTACAGTGCTATGCCCGGCGTGCGGCCTTGCTGCCGCTGTCGCTCAAACTGTCGTGCAGTGCAATCAACTGCTGCGTAAGTTTGTGGGAGGGGGCAAGGTGCACAAGCGGTAATTGCCGGTTGCGTGATTCCTTCATTTTTACAGAGCTGCTCAGGTATTGTTCGAAAACGGGCAGCTCGTTCGCACGCAGGCTGTCTACCAATTGGGCGGGCAAGCTCGCCTGGGCCTGAAACTGATTGACCACAATACCTTCTAAATGCAGCCCTGGGTTGTGGTCTTCGCGAATCTCCTCCACGGTTTCCAGTAAGCCCATCAGCGCGCCCTGCGAAAAGCTATCGCAGTCGAAGGGGATGACCAGGCTGTCGGCGGCAATCAGGGCTGAGCGGCTGTAAAAATTCAATGCCGGTGGCGTATCGATATAGATATGCTCATATTCTTTTTCCAGCTCGCGCAGGGCATCGCGGAGTTTGTAGATTTTGTGTCGGCTCTCGAGTTCGCGCTCGATTACTGCTAACTCAGGGCTTGAAGGCATCAAGTAGAGATTGTCGAATTCGGTTTCGTATACGCAGTCACCCGCGTCTTTGCTCTTGCCAAAAAGGGCCAGCTTTTGCTTAAAAAAGCTGGCGGCATTGTCGTCGAGGTCACGAAACTGTTCACCAACGAGGTACTCGCTGCTGTTGCCTTGGATGTCCAAGTCGATCAGCAGGGTTTTAAAGCCTTTCCAGGCGCTGATAGCTGCAAGGTTGCAGCTGATACTTGTTTTGCCCACACCGCCTTTTTGGTTAAAGATAACCCGCTTCATTGACTCGCCCTATTGCACATTGTTCGAAGTGGATAATGCTAGCAGTTCCGCGGGTTGTGGGCTATGGCTGATGACTTAGACTGCGGTAGATTTACGCTCATTCAGCCACGCTGACGTTCGGCCAAGGCCGAGTAGCAGCACGGTAATGTAACCCAGCGCTAGGTTGTTCGCGTAATCGCGGTGCAACTCTTTGCTGAAGATGAGACATTCACAGAAGTGAGCGGCTAATAGGCCGTAGCCGACCCAGTTGATCCAATGGCTGCTGTCGCCAGCCAGGGGCTGGAAAAAGTTGATCACAAAAGCCAGCCAAAATACCAGTGTGGCAATGTTCATTATGCGGAGTCCCATAGGCACCTCTTGTTGTTATTACTTTGCGGATAATTGTTGGCCACGCATAATGCGATATTCGTAGTATTGCTGCAATCACTAGCCAGGAGTTGATGGATGTATACAGGCATTGTTCAGGGCGCATTCCCCTTGTGTGGTTTGGTCGATGAACCGGGGTTGCGGCGCCTGGCCGTGGATCTGCCCGAGTCTCTGCAGGATGAGCTGAGCATTGGTGCCAGTATTGCGCTAAATGGCGTATGTATGACGGTCACTCGCATTGACGGGCCGACAGTGCACTTTGACGCGATGCAGGAAACGCTGTCGCTCACCACGCTGGGTCAGCTAAAAATGGGTGACAGCGTCAATGTTGAGCGTTCCGCTAAGCAGGGGGCGGAAATCGGCGGCCATCTGATTTCCGGCCACATTGATGGGCGGGCCAGAGTCTGTGAGGTGCAGCGTTCTGAAAACAATGTGAGTTTGTATTTCCAGTTGCCCGAGGCCTTGTGTAAATATGTTTTCCACAAGGGCTTCATTGGCTTGCATGGTTGCAGCCTAACTGTAGCGAGCATGGATAAAGAGCGCGGTATTTTTTCCGTCTGTTTGATTCCGGAAACGCTTCGCAGCACTAACTTAAGCGCACTGGAGGTGGGCAGTGAAGTGAATATCGAGGTGGACCGTCAGACCCAGGTTATTGTCGACACAGTGGAGAGGGTGTTGGCAGAGCAGGGGGTAAACCGGGAGTAAAAACGGCGCCTTGAGGGCGCCGTTGTTCGGGTCTTTTACGCGTCTGGCATCAAGCTATTGATGCGATCCAGTGCGTCGACGTACTCGTTGATCAGGCGGAACACCACATTGCGGGTGGACTCGACCTCATTGATCTGCCCGACGACCTGTCCTACCGGGTTGAAGGCAACTTTTTGACATTCACCCACCGCGGCATATTTGGCGGTGCGACGAATGCCGTCGCCGGAAACCAAGCCTTGCAGCGGCATGCCCAGCGGCTCAGGGTTGCCGGGGGTCGACCACGCGTCGGTCCAGTCATTCTTGAGCATTCGACAGGGCTTCCCAGTCCAGGAGCGTGAGCGCACAGTGTCTTCACTGGTTGCTTTTAGCAGCGACTCTTTCTGTGCGGGTTCGGCGTGCGCCTCTTCAACGGTCAGCCACAGTGAGCCGCTCCATGCACCGGCGCAGCCCATCGCCATCGCCGCCAGCATTTGTTCGCCGCTGCCAATACCGCCAGCAGCCAGTACGGGGATGTCGCCCGCCGCTTTTACGGCCTGTGGCCAGAATACGATAGAGCCGACATCACCAGTGTGGCCGCCACCTTCGCCGCCCTGGGCAACGATAAAGTCCAGACCCGCTTCGCGGTGGGCTTTTACCTGCTTGACCTTGCCGCACAATGCGCCGACCAGGCGGCCGCTGTCTTGAATCATTTTGACCTTGTCAGCCGGTGGTGTGCCGAGAGCGTTGGCGATCAGTTTACACTTGGGGCGTGTGAGGGCCTCTTTGAGCAGTGGAGTGGCTGTGGCTTCTGTCCAGCCAAGCAGGCCCATACCCTTGCTACCGTCTGGCCACTCGGGAACGCCGTGGTCCGCCAGCAGTTTTTGTGCGAAATCCACGTGCTCCTCGGGCACCATATCCCAGAGCTGCTTTTCCAGCTCCTCGGGGCTCATATCGCCCATGCCTTCATACTTTTGCGGGATAACGATGTCCACGCCATAGGGCAGGTCACCAATGTGGGCGTCGATCCAATCAAGTTCTTCTTTTAGTTCTTCGGGCGAAAAGCCAACCGCGCCGAGTACACCGATACCGCCGGCTTTACTTACGGCCACCACGACGTCACGGCAGTGAGTGAATGCGAAGATTGGGTACTCGATACCCAGTTTTTTACATAGTTCGGTTTGCATTACCTAAGCCTCTGAATCAGGGCAACACCCGCTGGCGTGCCGTTCGATGAATACGCACTACAGTATTGCTAAGGCGGTGGAGGGCAACAATGGCGTAAGTTATCATTGCCCAGTGACGAAAAAGATCAGTTGCTTGTCCTGATGACGCTTGTTTTCGCATGGCCGGGGGAGTAACAATAAGGGCTTCGATCCAACCCTGGAAAATGACCGTACTATGGATAATTGCCTTTCTGCAGGTGCGCGTCTATTGCTGCTCAAGCGCCGGCATCGCGCCTTAGACGAAGAAATTTCGTTGTTGGCGTCGAATCCCTGGCAAAATCAGTTGCTATTGCAGCGCCTAAAAAAAGAAAAACTACGTATTAAAGACACGATCGAACGCCTGCACAGCGAGATGATTCCAGACATTGACGCCTAGTGTTTGTGAGATATATCTCACAACACGGGCTGGTGATAACGCCTGTTGGCCCAACGTCGAGCCTGCTCTAATAGCAGTCGTCAGGAAGACTAAGGCATTCAATGGATTGGATGCGACAGTGGAAGTCGAATTTTCAGAAAGCCGGCGCTTGCGCCGGCTTTTTGGTTTCTGGCGTTTACTCCTTAATTGCCGTCGCGGCGATCACCTTCTACACTGCCCGCCTCATTTTCTGCATTGACGCTAGCCCAATGTCCGACCGAAACTTTGACGGAATTGCCCAACGCTTTCAGCGCAATATCTATGGCAATCCGAAAGGCCAACTTCGCCTGGCAATTTGCCGCCGAGAGCTCGAGGAGAAGCTGCCAGCGCTTTTTGGTGGTGAGCCGGTAAGCATTTGGGATGCCGGCGGTGGATTAGGGCAAATGGCCGAGGTCTTTCTCGAGCAGGGGCACCGGCTTGAGCTCAATGATATTTCGCAGGAGATGCTTGATCTGGCAGGGGAGCGTTTATCTTCATACTGGCGCACAGGGCAGTTGTCATTGTCCCATGCGCCTATTCAAGGTATGGCCGCTCAGGGGCAGTTTCAGTTGGTGATCTGTCATGCCGTGCTGGAGTGGGTAGCAGATATGGAGCAAGTGCTGTGCCATCTGGCAGCCGGTATGAAAGAGGGCGGCCACCTGTCGTTGATGTTCTACAACCTCAATGCATTGGTATTGGGCAATATGATTAAGGGCAATTTATACAAACTGCGTGACGAGGATTTTGCCGGACACCCCGGAGGCTTAACGCCGCCATCGCCCCGCCGGCCGCAGGATGTCGAGGCGGCGCTTTCCGCGGTGGGTCTTGAGGTGGTGTCGCGCCGAGGGGTTCGCATCAGTCATGACCTGATGTCCAGACAATTACGCCGCGAGCGCAGCGTTGACGACATGCTTGAAATCGACTGGCAGTACGGCGCTCAGGAGCCGTTTTGGGCCTTGGGGCGCTATGTTCACTTGTTGTGCTGCCACAAGAGAGACGCGGTTTAGTTCGCACTACTGTTTATTGGAAGGAGCACCTGAGAAAACGTGCATACCAGGTTCTGCTAGGGGCGTTAAAGTGTGGCGGGGAATTGACTGCCCGCCGGTGTGGCGGGCGGCATTTCGTCGCGATGGTGATGGACTGGCGACGGTTTGTACTCAGCTGCCGGCGTTGGAGGTGGTATGCCTGCAGTGGCTAGCGTTTACAGCGCGATGAAGCAGGCAATAAGCCCCGCTGCGACAATGCTGATAAAGCTCACGCGAGCAGTGATGTCAGCATAAATTTCTGCATTGTTCATTTCAGTTGCAGTGATCGCTTTCATAGTGTGATCCTCTCGGTTTTGCTGCTGTGGTTTTTTTACAGTGCAACGATGCTGGCAATAAAGCCGGCGGCAATGATGCTGGCCAGTGCAAGACGGGCTGCGATATCCGTTACCACTTCTGCTTTGTTGATCTCGTTGATAGTCAATGTATGAGCCATGTTGTTTCTCCTGTGAATGTCTTGATGACAGGGTCAGTATAGGGAGAAAGCGGCTTAACAGGGGTTACAGGGAGGTGGGGAGCCGGCGTCGTGTGTGTGGCCTAAGGTGGCGAAAATTAAGCTTATGAATGCTGGATAATTTCAATAAAATCAGTGTGTTAAATTAATTCTAAGCAAAAGTTCATCATTTGTTTAAGCCCCTGCCATCATGTCGCGGGGGTTAAATTGCTGTAATACATGGGAAACGGCGGGGTCGCCGCTTCCCATGCAAGCAAATTCACTGCCGGGGAGCGAGGGGCGTGCGCCGGGTATCTGCTCGCGGTGTCCGGGGGCCTAAGCGTTTGCTCAGCAGTCCGAGCACCCGCTCTGCCGTGTGACGATAGGCGGTGAGCTTGCCGCCGTATACCGACAGGATTTTCGGGCTATTTTCGTCGTCACACATCAGGAATGTGTCGCGCAGGCGTTTGTTGGCGCTGTCATCCGAACGTGGAAGAACGCGCAGCCCTGCCCATGCGTCGATAAGCGCGGGTTTCTCACCCGGGAAAAAGTGGCTGAGCGTATTTTGAAGGTAGGTGATTTCATCGTTGCTTGGCGCGATATTATCTGGCCCATCGCGGTGAATGACCTCGGTGGTGCCAACCAGTGTATGCTCGCCCCAGGGCATGGCAAAAACGGCGCGCCGGTCGCTGGGAGCCTCCATGTAGTAGACACCACGCCCGAGGCGTTTATCGACCACGATATGGCTGCCGCGCACAAGTTCGATCTCCTCGGTCATCGCTGCGTTTTCGATGCGCTGCGACGTTTGATTTACCCAGGGCCCGGTGGCATTAACCAGGCTTTTACAATGGCAGCGGCGCTCACCGTCAGCCGTGTTGAAGGTCAGCGAATAGCCATCTTCGTTCTTTTTGGCTTCTAATAGCTCCCAGCCCGTGAAGGTTTGCGCGCCCAGTTGTGCGGCGGAGTCGACAACGGCCTCGGTTAACAGCCGGTCGTCGGTTTGACCGTCCCAGTATTGGAATACCGCCTGCAGGCCGTTGGTATCCAAGCCGTCAAGGTTGTTCCACTCTTCTTTCTTAAGTTTGCGGAAATGCCCCAGCGGGCCGCCGCCACTCAACAAGTAGTAGAGCGTCAAGCCGGCGCGAATTTGCCACGGGCGGCGCGAGGTATTTTTATAAATGGGTATATAAAAGGGTACTGGGCGGACAAGTTCTGGCGCGTTGCGCAGCAGCTGGGCACGCTCGCGCAGACTGTGGAACACCAGGGAGAACTGTGCCGTTTCCAAATAGCGAAGACCGCCATGAATTAATTTGCTTGAGCGCTGGGAGGTGCCTGCCGCCCAGGTTGCACGCTCGAAAATACAGCTGTCGTAGCCCGCTGCCGCTGCGGCTTGGGCAATGCCTGCGCCCTGAACGCCGCCGCCAATGATGGCAACTTCGGTGTGGATATCGTTAGACAAGGTGGAGCTCCTGTAATACTTCGCCAATATTAAAACTTTCTATTCCGGCGGCTCCGCGTTCGAACCAGTCGCGGGCCTCAAGGGCGCTGCCTACCTCATAGATCAGCAGCGGTAGCGGCAGGGTGCGCAGATCGGTCTCTACGGGGACGCAGTTGCGGTCCATAAACACGATTTCAGGCGTCAATTCAGCCAGCGACGCCAGCTGCCAGTCCGGCCAGTAGTCGAAAACCGCGCCGCACCGCTGCCAGCCGTTGTTCTTGGCAACTAGCAGGGCGTCGAGCTCAAAGCTGATGAGCACACAGCGGTGTTGATAGCCCTGCAGGGCTTGCGTGACCGCGGTGACCATGGCGTTTGCGCCAAACTGGGCGAGACTTTCCCCTTTCAGCTCGACATAAATATTTACCGACGGGTAGTCGTCGAGTAAATCGGTCACCTCCCGTAGGGGGCTGAGCGGCGTGCCCCTGAACTGGTCTCCAAAACGCTCGGGCTCATAGGCTGACATCGTTGCGAGTTCGGCCGCCGTATAGTCCCAGATCATGCCGGGTTGTTGGCACAAACGTGTTAACGCTGGGTCGTGGAAGATAAACGGTGTCCCATCAGCACTGAGCTGCACATCTAGCTCGAGCTTAACCGCGCCCGCGCGAGCCGCTTCGCGCAGTGCCAGCAAGGTGTTCTCTGGGAAATGCCGCCGCCAGCCACGGTGGGCGACAAAATTTTCGATCTGCATAGGGTCTTTCCTGCCAAGGGGGCAACTTTAGCTGTTACGTCTTACAGGAAAAAGATGGTTGATGCACAATAGCCAACTATTTGCTTTATTGCTTGAGAAACTGCGCGGTTAAGACGCGTTCAGGGGAGGGATATGCTGGGAACGTCGGTTAAAAAGCTAATTAATGGTAGCGTAGAGCTGGGTGCAACGGTCGAGATAAAGGGGTGGTTGCGCAGTCGTCGAGACTCCAAGGGCGGCTTCTCTTTCTTGGCGGTGAACGATGGTTCTACCCAGTACGCTTTGCAGGTGGTGGCACCGGGCGAGTTGGTCAATTATCAGTCGGATGTGCAGCGTTTAACTGCTGGCTGCTCGCTGAGTGTTGTCGGTACGCTAGTCGCCTCTCAGGGGAAGGGGCAGAGCGTGGAAATTCAGGCGCAGGAGATCGAGGTCTACGGCTGGGTCGACGACCCCGATACTTACCCCATCGCTAAAAAGCGTCACAGTTTTGAATACCTGCGTGGGGTGGCGCACCTGCGCCCACGTACCAATACCTTTGGCGCGATTACGCGTGTGCGCACGGTGCTGGCCAATGCGGTGCACCGCTACTTTTTTGAACGCGACTTTCAGTGGATTAATACGCCGCTGATAACGGCCAGCGACTGTGAGGGCGCGGGAGAAATGTTTCGTGTCAGCACGCTTGATTTGCAAAATTTGCCTCGCGACAACCACGGCGCTGTCGACTTCAGTCAGGACTTCTTTGGCCGGGAGGCATTTCTTACCGTATCGGGGCAGCTTAATGCGGAAGCGTACTGCCTGGCGATGAGCAAGGTGTATACCTTTGGGCCGACCTTTCGCGCGGAAAATTCCAATACTAGCCGGCACTTGGCTGAGTTTTGGATGGTTGAGCCCGAGGTAGCTTTTGCCAATCTTGATGACGATGCCGCCCTGGCAGAAGACTTTTTGCGTTACCTGATTAAGCAGGTGCTGGAGCACTGCGAAGACGACCTGGCTTTCTTTAATCAGTATATCGACGACACGGTGCTGTCGCGCTTGCAGGCGGTGTCTGAGCGTGAGTTCGCGCGCATGGATTACACCGAGGCGGTGAAAATACTCACATCAGCGCAGACCTCTTTTGACTACCCGGTGGAATGGGGGCGAGACCTGCAATCCGAGCACGAGCGCTATCTTTGTGAGCAATATGTGGGTGGGCCGCTAATCGTCAGTAACTACCCAAAAGATATTAAAGCGTTTTACATGCGCCTGAATGATGATGGCAGAACGGTGGCTGCCATGGATGTGCTGGCACCGGGCATTGGTGAAATTATCGGCGGTAGCCAGCGTGAAGAGCGCCTGGATGTTCTCGACCAACGCATGAAGGATCGACAGTTGGAAGGGTTGGAGTGGTATCGTGATCTGCGCCGCTACGGTACCGTGCCTCACGCTGGCTTCGGCCTGGGTTTTGAGCGGCTGTTGAATTACATCACCGGCATGGACAATATCCGCGACGCGATTCCCTTCCCCCGCGTGCCGAGGCACGCGGAGTTTTAACGGGCGTCACTCACGCTGGCGTTCAGGCGAGCGTGAACAGCAACTTGCGCTGGAAGGGGTCGATCTCGGCCACCTTCACCGTAACTGCCTGCTCCAGTTGATAGGTTTGCTGGTCGTTATAAAGGCGCAGGGTGTCGGCGTCGAAACTGAGCTTTTCAGGAATCGATCGAGCCTCCACGAATCCGCTGATACCGCTATCGTGGAGCTCGACGGTAAAGCCGCCGCCATTGAGGTGGGCAATGTGGCCTGCGTATGTCTGCTCTGAAGGCTGTTTGGCCAGATACTGGTACTGCAGCCATTGCTCCATTTGCCGGCTGGCTTGGCGCACATTGCGCAGCTTTTCTTGCAGTTTAGCGATGGCGTTGTCGCTTAAGTCGCCGCCGCTGGTGTTGTCCAGGCAGGCGCGAATGCAGCGCTGCACAACCAAGTCGTTGTATTTACGCAGCGGCGAGGTGAAGGTGCTGTAGCAATCGAACCCCAGGCCAAAATGTGGGCGTGGTTCGGCGCTAAGCTCCCCAGGCTGAAGCATGCGAGCCATAATGCTGCGCAGCGGCAGTGGGCTATCTGCCTTAGACGCGGCGCTCAATACGCGCCGGTAGCCGTCGAGTTCCTGAACCGGCGCGTCGCTATATTCTGGCAGGGACTGGTCGACTAACTTGCCGATACTTTCGAGGCGCTCTTCTCTAAACCCTGCGTGACCATTGTATAAAGCGCGGTCGGTGCCGCGCTTTTCGCGCAGCCATAATGCGGCGCTGCGGTTGGCCGCGAGCATGCATTCTTCTACCAGGCGGTGGGCGTCATTGCGATCTTGGCGGACGATGGCAGTGATGCGGCCCTGCTCGTCTAAGTCGTAGTGGAAGTCTGCTTGTTCGGGCATGATTAGGGCATTCTCTTCACGCCACTTGCGCAACGCCCCGCAGGCTTGATGAAGCGCCTCAATACTGGCGTGAGGAAGCTGAGAGCCTCCTGCCAAATGGACGGCGACGTCGTCATAGCTAAGTTTTGCGTGGGAGCGAATCAGGGCTTCTGAGAAAGCAATATCTTTGATTTCGCCGCTTTGGCTAATTTGCATGTTGCAAACCAGGGCCGCGCGCTCAACATCTTCTGCCAGTGAGCAGAGGTCTTGGCTGATGCGCTCGGGCAGCATGGGCTGAGTACACCCTGGTAGATAGACCGTACTCGCGCGCTGCTGGGCGGCGCGGTCCAATTCGCTGCCTGCTTCAATGTAAGCGCCGGGGTCGGCTACCGCCACTTGCAGCGTCCAGCCGGCGTCATTGGCCTCCGCGTAGATTGCATCGTCGATATCTCGCGTGCTGGCAGAATCAATCGTTACAAAAGGCGTGTCGCGCAGGTCCTCGCGTTGGTTTGCGCGACGGTCGATGAGTTCTTCCTCGGCTGGCCAGTCAAAAGGCAGCTCAAATTTGCACAGGGTATACTTGCCCTCTACGCCAGCGTCTTCCGGGCTGCCGATTTTGCTCAGCACTTTTACTTGAGATTTGCCATCTTTCCAGGGGTGGCGATGGACTTTGCAGTGCAGATAATCCCCGGGTTGCGCTTTTTTGCGCTCAGAAGGCGGGATGAAGAGCAATTTATTAAAGCGGGGCAGGTCAGGCTCCACAAAGTGCCCTTGGCCACGAACGATGTATCGGCCTGTAAAGCTTGTCAGAGGGCTATTGACCAGTTTCTCCAGCTCGCCCTTAAACTTGCCCTTGTCATCGGTCAACACATTGACCTTTACCCGGTCGCCGGGAAATACGCGCAGCATCTCGTCGGGGGGGAGAAACACATCCCGGCCATCATCCAGGCGCACGAAGCCGAAGCGGCGCTGGCTGCCGCGTACCTCACCTTCGCCCTGATCCTTACTTTCAATGATGTCGGTTTTCAGCTGCTTTAGCTGTTGCAGGGCGTTTTGGTCGAGCATGGTGTTGAGATACCTTGGCTTTCGGTCTGAGAAAGGGGCGATAGGGTAGCGGAAAACCTCCGCCACGTCTTGCTCGCCGAGGTTATGGGCGCATTAGGCACCAGATTTAGTTGACATCACCGCGGCAGCTTTTAATATTCAAGACAGCATGTCTTTATTGGAGCAGCCGTTTGCCCCATTCCGACAAGGCCCGATGGGCCATCAGTTGTAGGCTTGGTAGCCGCTATGCGGGGGCAGCCATGCCGCCGTCTTCTCTTCCTCAAAACATCCTCACCACGTTGCTCGTCGCGCTATTGAGCAATGGTCCGATTTGTTTCTTGCAGCCAGTAGAGAGCCCCTGATGGAAAAAATCTTTGTTCTGGATACCAATGTTTTATTGCATGACCCGATGGCCCTGAGTGCTTTCCATGAGCACCGTGTGGTCGTGCCGATGACGGTTCTCGAAGAGCTTGATCACATTAAGGACCGGCGTGACAAGGACGTAAGCCGTGAGGCGCGCATTGCGATCAATGCGATTGATAAGATTCTATTCAAGGCCAGCCCCAAGCAGATTCAGGAGGGGGTGCCGATCCCGGCGGCACGTGAAGGCGAGGCTGCGGGCTCCCTGGCGATCTTTCCCGATCAACTAATCAGTCACGATACCGAGGCTCCGTATCTGGATGGCAGCCAGCAGCAGGCGAACGACAACCGGATTATTAATGTTGCCTTGCACTTACAGGTGAAAAATCCAAAGGCCTACGTTTGCTTGGTAACCAAAGACATCAACATGCGTTTGAAGGCCAAGGGGTCGGGGCTGGAAAATGTTGAGGACTATCGACGGGACCGGGTTCTGGACGATATCCAGTATATGGCGAAGGGCTATGAACACCTCGCCGGGCGATTCTGGGACCAGGTCGACAGTGTGGAAACGCTACGGGAGGGGCCGCAAACCCTACATGTTCTAAGCAGGTCGGTGCTTCCCCATGTGCATATCAATCAGTTCATCTACGATGACAGTGGCTTTGCCGGTTTGGTGAGAGCGGTAGATGATGACCGGGTTGAGTTATTGGATCTGTGCCCTGAGCAGCTGATGCACCAAAGCCTGTGGGGCCTCACGCCACGCAACATGGAACAGGCGATGGCGTTTTTTCTCATTGCCCAGGCGGATATCGATATGACGGTGCTCACTGGTCCGGCGGGCTCGGGTAAAACCCTAATCGCACTGGCCTATGGTTTGCACGCGATACTTGAAGAAAAGCGGTATGACAAGTTGATTGTGGCGCGGTCGACGCCGCCAATTGCCGAAGATATCGGCTTCTTGCCTGGCACCGAGGAAGAAAAAATGGCGCCGTGGCTTGCTGCCTTTGATGACAATCTTGAGGTGTTACACGGGGGGGATGAGTCGCCCTACAGCAGCATCGAATATGTGAAAGACAAGGCTAATATACAGTTTAAATCACTAAACTTTATGCGCGGTCGCTCGTTCAACAATGCCTATATTGTCATTGATGAGGCGCAGGGCTTAACCCAGTTCCAGCTTAAGTCGATTATCACTCGGGTGGGGGTTAACTCGAAGATCGTGGTGCTGGGAAATCTGGCGCAAATCGACAACAAATATATTTCGCCGCTTACTTCCGGGTTAACGTACCTAGTTGAAAAAAGTAAGCACTTCGCCCACGCCGGGGTGATGCATGTAAATGGCATAGAACGATCTCGATTAGCGGCGTTTGCTGAAGAAAATTTGTAGGGCTTGCCTCGCCGTCTGTCAATAGGGTGAATCCGCGGTAGTCACTGCACTGTGCCTTTATTAATGTTGGGGTATGCAACTCGGCGTTAAATTGGAGGGAGTGCGGCCATGATTGAAGAAAAGCGTGTTGGTGCGGAACCTGTGCCTCACAACCTTACTGAGCTGCTTACTGAGCTGCAGCGAACGTCACTGCGTCGTATTGAAAACTTTGGCTGGCAGATCAAGTTTATTCGTCGTCCCCGTTTTCAGCCGCCCGTTGTCGTTGTTGAAAATACGACAGGAATGAACATTGGTATCCTGGAGGAAGATGGCGGCGTTAATCTCCGTCCGGCCATCTCCCTGAGAGACTGATTTCGCTAGCCCTTGCTTGGGTCGACGAGTGTGACGACCTGCTCATCTGGGTCGCGGCTGGCATTTGCCGCCCGCAACTCTGCGAGATAACCCTCCCATAAGATTTGATAATTTTCACCGAGTTCCCGCAAGTAGCGCCAAGAGTAAATTCCACTGTCGTGCCCGTCATCGAACACCAGCTGAACCGCATAGTTCCCGACGGCAATAATATCGCGGATCTCCACATTCAGTTTGCCAGTTTGCAATACCTCCTGGCCGCGCCCGTGGCCGCGTACCTCCGCCGAGGGTGAGAAGACACGTAAAAATTCGCAGCTGAGTTGGTAGTGACTGCCGTCGGCGTAGCGGAGCTCCAGCAGGCGTGATTTCTTGTGTAGCTTAATTTGCTGGGGCGGCATATCTGTTTGATTCATATGAGTATTTCCAGTTTCTCTGGCGACATCATAGCTGAGCGTTGGTGCGCTGTAGAGTGCAAATTCGAAGAATCTAAGTCGCTACCGCTCTGCGTAACAAAGTTGGCGGCCTAAAACGGTGCCGGCGGCGCGCGTTTATTGTACAATGCGCGGCTTTTCTTAGCCTGTATCTGCCTTGCGGGGGTTCTATGTTTAACAAAGAGATGACGATAGCTGGTTTCGACGACGATATTTGGTCTGCAATCCAGGAAGAAGAGGTTCGTCAGGAAGAGCACATCGAGCTGATTGCTTCCGAGAACTACACCAGCCCCCGCGTAATGCAAGCTCAGGGTACGGCGCTGACCAATAAATACGCCGAGGGCTATCCTGGCAAGCGCTACTACGGCGGTTGTGAGTATGTAGATAAAGCCGAGTCTCTGGCCATTGAGCGCGCCAAGGCACTGTTTGGTGCTGACTACGCAAATGTTCAGCCTCACTCAGGCTCGCAGGCAAATGCAGCGGTATATCAAGCGTTGGTACTGCCAGGTGAGACAGTGCTGGGTATGAGCCTGGATGCGGGTGGGCACTTGACCCACGGCGCCAAGCCCAACTTTTCCGGCAAAACCTATCATGCTGTGCAGTATGGCCTGAACAACGACACGGGCGAAATCGATTACGCGCAGGTCGAGGCTTTGGCTCTAGAACATAAGCCCAAAATGATTGTGGCGGGCTTCTCCGCGTACTCGGGCATTGTCAACTGGGCGAAATTCCGTGAAATCGCCGACAAAGTGGGCGCCTACCTGATGGTTGATATGGCTCACGTGGCGGGCCTGGTCGCGGCGGGCATCTACCCGAACCCAATGCCTTTTGCCGACGTAGTAACCACCACGACTCACAAAACCCTCCGTGGCCCGCGTGGCGGTTTGATCCTGGCAAAGGCCAACGAAGAAATTGAGAAGAAGCTGAACTCTGCTGTTTTCCCGGGTGGTCAGGGCGGCCCGCTGATGCATGTGATTGCCGCTAAAGCGGTGAGCTTTAAAGAGGCCATGAGCCCTGAGTACGTCGACTACCAAAAGCAGGTGGTTGCCAATGCAAAAGCGATGGCCAAGACTTTTATTGATCGCGGTATCAATATTGTTTCAGGCGGTACCGAGAACCACCTGATGTTGGTGGATCTGATCGGCAAGCCTTACACCGGCAAAGACGCTGATGCAGCGCTAGGGGCAGCCAACATCACCGTGAACAAAAACGCGGTTCCTAACGATCCACGTTCACCGTTCATCACCAGTGGTCTGCGCGTAGGTACACCGGCAGTGACAACTCGCGGCTTCAAAGAAGCAGAGTGTATCGATCTGGCCAACTGGATGTGCGATGTATTGGAAGCACTCGAGTCTGGTGATGCCAGCGCAAAAATTGAAGAAGTGAAAGCGAAGGTGCTTGAGGTTTGTAAGCGCCACCCCGTTTACGCTTAATGTAAATTGGGTTGAAGAGCCGGGCATTGCCCGGCTTTTTTTTGCCTGTGCATTTGCTGCATTCCCCTCTAAAATGGAGATGGAGTGTTGCTATGAATTGGTCTGCTTGCTGAGCGCCGTAGATGCAACAGTCGAGCAGGAACTCGAAATACGTCGGCGCCTAATTTGGACTGTGTCGATGTGTATTACTCGTGGATATTGGAGTGCTTAATGAAGAAGAAAATAATAGGTGTGACTTGCGCAGTGCTAATGACGGCGTGTGCAAGCACCGAGCAGGCAGCAGATACGCAGCAGTCACAACAAGGTGCGGGTGGACTCCCTCAGTGGGTGATGAATCCTTACATTGACGATGGTTTCGCCAGTGCTCAGTGCGTGCCGTATTCCAGTAATATGTCGATCGACCGCCAGCTTGCTGTTGCCAATGCGCGGACGGATTTAGCCCAACAGCTAGAAACGAAAGTTGCAGTTTTGGACAAGGTATTTCGCGAGCGCACGGATGTGTCCAGCGGTGTATCCAGCGGCTCAACCTTCTCATCGGTGGCGAAGCAACTTACCCAGCAGACGCTGATCGGTACACGAGCTGAGCGTGTGGAGTTTGTTGAAATCGACGGTAAGAAAAACCTGTGTGTATTGGTGACAATGGGGCGCGATAAAACCCTGGCACTGTTTGATAACATGTTGGCCGCGAGTGAGCGCCAAGTGCAGCCAGATACCCGAGAGGTGCTTTTGCAGCAATTTAAGGGCGCACAAGCTCAACAGGAGCTCAACAAAGAAATGGCGCGCTAATACGTCGCTTAAATGCAGTAGGTCGCTGATGTCGTGACCGCAAGCGCACAAAAAAGCCCGCCAATGGCGGGCTTTTTTGTAGCTGCAATAGTACTGCTAACTAGTCTTGGTCTAGATCGACCTCAACAACCTCTTCTTCGGCATTGCCTACAAATCGCTCTTCGGTAAATACGACTTCACCATTATCGATAATATCGACCACGTAGTTCACGCCGCCTGGCACTTCGAAGACTTCATCCTCGCCTTTGTCGAGAATAACGAATTTGTAGTAGTCGTAGTAGCCGTCTGGCTCGTCGAGATTGTCGATACCGATGGTGAAGGCGCCGCTTCCGAAATCATTGGCGATGTTGCGAATAATCACTTTACCGGTATCGCTGATAATGACTTTGCGAGAGGCGGTAGCGGTATTGCCTTGGTCGTCGGTAACGGTGAGCTTGATCTGATACTCGCCGTCCTGCGTGTAGGTGTAGACACCCAGCGGGATACCGTCGTCAACCGTTTCGCCATCGCCAAAATCATAGCTGTATTTGACGATATTGCTGTTTGGCGCCACGGACGACAAGGCATTGAGAATACCTGTGTTGAACTCGCCGTTGTTATCGAGTGAACCGCGGATGACATCGCTATATTGGTCAAACAGGCGCGCTGTAAGTTTTCCTTTACTGCCAGCATCTTTGCTAACAGGCAAGAAAAACAGCTTACTGGCAGATTGGATTTCGCCTGCGCTGCTTCTGCCGCCAATGCGGAAGCCGAGCTCGCCTTCCACTTCGGGAACTTGGATCTCAAAGCTAACATTGCCACTATCGCATGGGCCATCTTCGCTGGTGCGATTGCCGTAGCAGATGCTCGTGTAACCCAGTTGCGGCTCATCCAAATTGAACTCATCAATGCTTGCCTGGTCCATCTCCAAAAGCTCACGCAAGGGCTCGTTGAGGTTCGCGTAGCCAATGTAAATGCGATAGGTGCTGCCGGGTTTGGCGGCAGGCAGGCGGCGATCTGGCCCTAGGCCAAAGATAGCAAAGTCCGAGGTCAGGCCTTCGGGTCCGGCATTGAGGTAGTTGCCTTCCAATAAACCGACAAATTCCATGCTGTCCGCGGCGTCTGCTTCATTGACCAGCGTGCCGCGGCCGAGGAAGGCCAGACGGGCAGGGCCAAAGGGTTGGTTGTACAGCTTTTCTACCTCAAAGCTACCGCTGCTTTGGTCGGCTGAATAGGTTTTGCCATTGAAGCTGATGCGGATCAGTGGTCGGTAGTATTTGCCTGCGAGGCTATCCCATTTGCTTTCGGTAAAGTCTATGCGCTCTTCCCCGCGCTCGTCTGGGAGGCGCAGGTCGAGCAAGGCGGGATAGGTGCTTGAAGCAGGAGCGCTGGTTTCGATTACTCGGGTGAAGTCGTAGCCAGAGTCATTGACCGGCGACGTCGTGGTGGCATTAGCATTAGCTTCCTCGCCATCGACGACTTTCAGGCCGATGGAGTAGAGCACGGCACCAACGGGGTTACTATCATCGAAAGACCAGCCGAAGTTGGTGTAGTCAATGGCTGTGGTGCCGTCGCCGTTTTTGCTGCGCGCCCAACCGTTGATAGGAACCACAGTGCCGTCCTGGCCTTCTTCCCAGGAGTTGGTCCACTCTACAACGCCTAGGCCATCTTTCAAGTACAGATAGTAGGAAAAACGTTCGCCGTAGTATTTGATAACAATACAGTTCTGCTCGCCGCTGATCGGCGCCGTTGCATCGTCATCAATCAGCGTTGCCGTCCAGCCAGTGCCAGAGCTGAAATTATAAAATAACGGCACGATGGTGGGGCCGGCTACCCAGCTGTCTCCGACTTCAACCTTTGCGGGGAATAAGAGCGCGGGTTGGGGCTGTCTGAAGGGCGCCACACCCAAGTCTGATTTCAGCTGCTCGGCAGTTTCCGTCAAGTAGATGTTGCCGCGACTGTCCTTGGCAAAATTATGGAAAACTGGCGCGCTGATGTCGTTGCTGTTGGGTGTTACGACATAGTATCCCAAGCGCAGGGTTTTAATTCCGCGAGAATCTTCCACAACGGAGGTTTTCCAAACGCGATCCGTTTCAAAGTCGCCGAATCCTCTTAGACGCATTTCTGAGCGATCGGGAAAGCGAAATTCCTGAGCGCCAAAGTTCACGACGATATCCGCGCTATTGTCCTCAAACGTTAGGTAGGTGTTAAGTGACAATTGTGAATCGTAATTGAGGTTGATTACGGGCTCGGTATTGGCGTTCGGCTCTTTGTACTCAGTGCCCGATTCGTCAAACACGCAGCCTTGCAGGCTCAGGCCTAGGGCTAGCGATGCGGCGGTCAGTAATTTCAGATTTTTCATAACTGGGTCCTCTTAAAGCGTGAAGCTGCCGATCAACGAAACCCCGAAGATTCGGTCGTCGTTCACGGTCGAGCCTTCAACAAGGGCGTCAAACTGGCGCTGGATATAGCTGAAGCGGACTTCCATTGGTAGTTTCATGGTAGTTTTGCGCAGATCGTAAACCGCATTGAGGGTATAGGCGTCGTACTCAATGCTGTCCTCAATGCCAAACTCGTCGCGAGTTAGTGACGTGCCACCGTCGACAGTGGCTTCAGCGTCATAGGAATAATCGTAGCGCAGGCTCAGGTCCAGGTTGCCAAACAGGCGTATTGAGCCGCCCATGTAGATGCCGCGCGATTCGAAGTTGCCTTTGTAGATAGATTCGATGGGTGTGGAAACATCGCTAGATACCGGCTTTTCGTAGTCCACGGAGAAAAAGCCCACCATGAGTCGCAGGTCTTCCTCTTCAACCGCATAGCCGATGACCGCTTCGGTGAAGGTGGTGTTGACGTCAATTTTGTCACCGGCGGTGAGCAGCTTGGCGTCGTTATCTTCTACGTAAAAATAATCACGTGTTGCTTGTACCGTAATCAAAAACGTCTGTACGTCGTAATTAATATCAATGCGGTGGTTGGATTTCTCGCCGCCGAAAAGCTGAATCGGATCGATGCTCAGGTCGGCGACAAAGCGTGTCCAGCCTTCTTTCTCTGAATCAGACGCTTGGGCGATTTCATCCTGATCGGCACTGTCACCGGGCGTCAGCTCGTAACTCAGACGGGGGCGAATCGCCGCCATCCAGCTAATGTTCTGCATCCAGGTGGCTTGCTCGGGAAACCATTCGAACTGCAGAATATTGAGGCCGACCGTTTTCACGTAGGCGTCGCGGATCGTGTCCGCCTCTAGCTCCTGATATTTGTAACCGACAGATACGCCGCCAAAGTAGTTATAGCTAGCATCGTCGCCAAAGCTCGCTCGTTGATCTTGATCTTGATCTTGCTCTTGCGCCAGTGCGCCGCTTGATAGTATTGCGGCTGCCAGTGCAATTGCCGAGGCCTTTCTCGTCATCTCACTTACCCTCTATGTGGTGTTATCCGTCTTAGTTTTGCTTTGGTGACGGTGATTTTAATGTGTTCCAAAATGTGTTCATGATGTCGGCGGCGACAACTTTGCTGAGCTTCGCCGCGGCTTTCTGGCAGGCAATTTCAGGGTCGCCGGAAACCGCTTTTGCCGAGCGACTGGCGGCGCTCAAATGTTGTGTATTCGCGCTGAGTGTCGCATCAGTTTTTATCCGGCAAAAATGCGCGCCATTGCGCTCCATCGTCCTTCTCTGGCTGTTCATGGACAGCTGAAGTTTCGCTTGATTAGCGCTTTCGCTGCCCTGTAGGCCTTTCGCGGCCAGTTCTGAGGCGATGTTCCGCGCCACTTTTTTGCTGTCTTCATCCTTTGGCGCTATGTGAATCAGCAAGTTGTCGAAAAATTTCAGTGCCCGCTCGGCGTCATTGTTGAGTGCGCTATCGTTAAACGGCTGGTTGCCGTCGAGTAGTCGATACTGGGACAGCAATGACTGAAAATTGAGCTGGCGTTCTAGCGCGCGGTAGTGGCCGCGCAGAGCAGTGGCTAGCGAAGTGCTGTCGATGGCTGGGGAGGTTTGCGCGAGCAGTGAACGAATTTCACTGGCGACGCGTTCCGCAGCCTTTGCCAAGTCCAGCTCGGCCAAACTGTATAAGCTTTGGTGCTCTGCCACCTCCCCAGTTTTGATGATGCGAATGTCGGAGAGGGCGACGTCGGGAACGCGGATGCGAATGTTGTTGTTAAACTCGCTGCGACTGCCGGATTCGTCGGAGATATTGTTTAGTGTTAGCTCTGATCCAATTTGCAGCTTAAGACTGCTGGCGATTTCATTGCGAGCGGCGAGCTTGGCCGCCTCGCTGGCAGCTGCGTGACCAAGTGAGAGGTCGGCCGCGCCAACACCGAATACAAAACCCTTGCGCTGGGGTGGTTGGTTAACCCAGTCTGGCGCGGCGGCGAGCGCGGTATTGCAGGCAATAAGTAAACTGGCGACGGCGAGCTTGCTGGCGGCTACAAGTGGATGCTTCACAGGCCAAATCTCGCGCGTTTGCTGTATTTGTGGATCTGTTTTTGACCGTTCCAAACTTCGCGGTTGCTCTTAAGGTCAATCAGTTTTAGGTCGACTTGGTAGGTGGTCGTGCGCTGTCCCTCAAGCTGGTCTACTAATGAGGTGATAACACCGCTCAGTGCATAGCCGGCGGCCGTCTCTTCGCCGAGTTCAACGGCGCTTTCCATGCTGGCAAACATTTCCTGGTCGAGCTTCTCGTCGCGCACACGCTCGCGCTCTGCGCCGGTCACCACAAACTCCGCTTTCCCGCTGCGCAACAACTCACGCTTGATCGAGTTGATGAAGGTTTCCACTGCAATTTGCTCGTGGGATCGATTGCTGATGTGCTGAATCGCAATCACAGGTAGTGAACCGTCCGCCCTTGATTTCGCCCAGGGGAAACTCAGCATGTCGCTGATCAGTGCCTCGGCAACAAGTTGCGAGTCGGTGGCATTCCAGCGATCGGTTAATGCGGGTTGGCTGCCGTTTTCCATGCGTTTAACGTTGCTACTTCCGCAGGCGCACAGCAGCGCTGAAAGAATAAGGATAGTAAGAGAGCGAAAGGTCATCATGATTTGACTCAGTAGTGATCGATGCTGATTAGGCGCTTGTCAGCGGGAACCGTCAGCGAGTTAGCGCGGTCGCCGCGCGTGATGGTAAGTTGGCGGCCCGCTAAATCTGCAGGAAGTGGCGTGATGCGTATCTTGGCTGGCAGAAGCTGCCACTGGCGTAAATCGGCGCCCGCGGTGAACGTGGCCAGCGCACCGCCGAGCGAAAACGGTAACTTAATGCCGCCGGTTATCGATTTATAGCCCGCGGATTTACTGACTTCGCGCAGCAGTGCTTCCTCGAAGCGGCGTTTCAGCGTGAGGGTCTGGTAGTGCTTGAGATCGCCAGCGATATCGGCCAGTTCAACGCTTTGCAGTAACGCGCCGTTTTCACCAATGACTTTAGCGGCTTGGTGAGGCTGTGGCTCCGAGAAATAGTCGAGAAACAGACGGATCCCGCCGCCGATTGTGTCGGTAAGGCCGAGACTTTCCAGTGCGCTCCAGTTGTCGCCGAGCTCGACGACAATGGCATCTTTGTAGGGGCTGCTGTACAGCAGTGACAGTCCAGCAAATTGCTGCTTTTGCTGGCGTTTTTCTGCATCTGTGCCGCGAATCATTGGCCGTAGGATCAGCCGCTGTTGAATGCTGTCGGCGGTGAGTAGCATTTCCAGAGGGGCTTTCGTCGGAAGTGTGCCGAGATGTTCAATCAGCCAGCTATTGGTTGTTGGCGCGCCGTCTTGCGTCGGTGCGGCAAAGGCAGACTCTTGTATGGCTTGATCGCTTGCGCCGAGTTGTTGCATACAGCGCAGACCGCCCTCTTCAGCGAGCACTTTTACATTGCTGTGCGGCGGCGAAAGGTCGCCCTCTGGCAGCGCATCCAGGGCGCGTTGGTAGCTGATTCTGGCGCTGTCCAGGTCTTGATTGATTTCAAAGACGATGCCGGAAACGACATACAGCCAGGGGCTTTGTACATCGACAATACCCTGGCTTAACTCTGTGTTCGTGCGTTCGGCAAACAGTGATACCACCATTTGTGCCAGGTCGCGGTTTTTGTCGCTGTCTAAGCCCATGTCCTGGAGAAAGCGCGCTTCGCCTTGCAGCACATCGAGGCGGCGCATTTCTACTGCTGCCGCTTCCCTTTGTTGCAGGGGGAGTTTGTCTGCGCCGGTGGCGAAATGGTTGAGCGCCTTCAGGTAACTGATAAAGCCAACTTCAAGTGAATTGGGGCGATAGGGCAGGGCACCGGGTTTGCGCAAGCTCGCGCTGCCAAACTCGCTCAGCCGTTGGGTGTAAAGTTCTTCGCTGCGTTGATAGGCGCGCTCAAGGGCTTGGTTACTTCCTCGGTAATCGCCCTCATACCGCCGCAGGCTGGCGTGGGTGAATAGCGACACGAGGTCTTGGTCATCGTAGGTGATGTCCTTGCTTAACGGGGGTGTCGGTGAAGAAAGGCCGGCGGCGATCGCCGTATTCTGCGGCTGGGTGTTGCCGCTCAAGCAGGCTGCCAGGGTGAGTGGCAGCAGGCCTGCGAGGCTTCTTTTCCAGTTTGTTCCGTTAGTCATTAGTCGAAAAACCTCAGCTCGGCACTGGTAAGTAAGCCGCGCTGAAGTTGCTCAATGCTCAGCTCGCCATAGCCAAAGGCATTGGGACGTATATGCTCGCGGGCGGCTGTTAATTTGCCCGCACTGTTTTCGCCGAGCATTTCTGCCTCGTAGAGCGCGCCGAGCTGCGGCGATGGGCTGGGGCCAAACTGCGCCGCATAATTTACCCAGCCTAAATAGCTGTTCGTGAGATAGCCGCCGCCAAAGTTAACTTCTTTGCTTTCCAGAAAGTAGGCAATGTTGCGCGAGTGCTCAAAGGCAACGCGGTCGGTATTCTGGCGAAGTTGGAATAACGGGCTGTCGCCCAGTGACTGTTCGTTCATGCCCTGCATGTCCGGCTGGAAATGGTCTTCGCGGGCAAAAATTAAATACGCGCTTACGCGTTCGCCCTGCGTATACAGAGAGATAAGGTACTTCTCATCAATGTAGTAGCGCACTTGAAGGCCGCCATCGAGTTCCTTCAGGAGCTGCGGCTCGCCAATATAATCTTGCACATAGGCCAGGTTTAACCCTGCGCGCACGTGCCGGGTACGGTCGTATTCCACTTGGTTGCTGAACTTACTGGAAATTGACTCATACACGTTTTTCATCAGCTCTATCGAGTCGGTGAAGTTGCCGAGACCGACAAACAGCAAGACCAACGACACTAACCACGTGGGCAGTCGGTTAGTGATAGCGCTAATTTTTTGATTGTGAAGTTCGACTTTATCCACGTTACAAGCTCATAAACTGTTTTTCGGCGGCGGTCACTTTTTTGATGTACTTGCGCGTTTCTTCGTAGGGCAGCTTGGTGCGCAAGGTGTTATAGACCTCGTCGGGCGACATCTCATTGATGATTTTTGACGCTCTGGAAATGTTGAGTTTGCCGGTAAATGCCTTGGCGACGTTGCCTGCCCCAGTATTGTAGGCGGCAATCGTGCAGTATTTTCGGCTCAGCGGGTCGGTAATTTTACGTAGGTAGCGCTTGTCCAAAATATTGAGATACCCGATACCGACCTCAATGTTTTTATCGGCGGTAAACAGGTAGTCGGGGGAGAGCAGGCGCTCTTTGCCGAAGTGCAGTTTCGTCACATCCCGACCTGCACTGCCCGGTACCACTTGCATTAATCCGTAGGCCGGGATCGGCGACACCGCGACCGGGTTAAAGCTGCTTTCGGTATACATGATGGCAAAGGCCAGTGAGCGGGGAATGTCCATTTCTGCCGCAAAGCGGGTGACGGCATCGCTGTATTTCCGGGCGCGGCGCACTGGCCAGCTCTCGGAAAGGTCGATCACCGCGACGGTGGCTTTGGTTTCCTTGGGTGCGGGTGCGGGTGCGGGTGCGGGTGCGGGCGCTGTAACAGTGCGCTTAGGTTTGCTTGGCGCGGTTGCCTTCTTTTTGGCGGGTGCCTGCTTAATCTCAACAACATCGATCTTGGCTTTTTTCGCCAATGCTACGGCGGCTTTGGGGGCGGTTTTTTGTCCGCTGAGCTCTTTGAGCTCCGCTACCACGGGCACAGGTGGCCGTTTCGGTGCTGAAGCCGCTTCCTGCATGCGTGCCACAATCGGGTATTCCTGGTTCGCCTGGTTACTGCGCGTCTCCAGTGCGGCTTGTAGCTGCTGATTGACGATGCGCTGCATCTCCTCAGGGGCCGGTGTGCCCAGCACGGAGATGCGAATTTGATTCTTTTCAAAGTCGACGGTGCGTTTAATACGGCGATTCTTTGCGTACTCCACCCACTTGCTGCGGTCGCTGCTCTCGGTTTCATTGCCCCAGTAGCGCTCTAAATCGGCGATAAAAGCATCGTGCTCAGCGCGAATCTCGCTGACGAAGCTATCCCATTCCTGTGTCTGAGCGGCCTCGAACTCGGCAAACTCTGCGCTCAAGGATCCGGCAAAGTCGCCGAATGCACTGTCGTCAAAGGCATTGTCTTGGGCAAAGCAGGTCGTGGCGGCCAGGCTCAGTAGGCACAGGCCGAGGAGGTGGTTACGGTTTGTTTTTGACACGCGGAATCCCTGCGTTATTTATATTTGTGCTACAAATGTCAGAGTTTAGCGTTGCCGCCCGGTATCGCAAGCCCTAATCGCGAGCATAACGCTGTTGGTTTTTGTGCTTGTACTGTCACTGAAGTAGCGGAGCTGCTAGAATTCTGCGTTTTTGGAGGGCCATTTTTGTGCGCTGCCCATTTTGCAGTTTCGACGATACCAAAGTGATTGATTCTCGCCTGGTGGCTGAGGGTGGTCAGGTGCGTCGGCGGCGCGAGTGCCTTTCATGCAGCGAGCGCTTTACGACCTACGAGAGCGCTGAGCTGTTAATGCCAAAAGTGATCAAGACGGACGGCTCCCGCGAACCTTTCGATGAAGAGAAGCTGCGCTCCGGTATTCTCAAAGCGCTGGAGAAGCGCCCGGTCAGTGTTGAGAGCATTGAAGCGGAGATCAGCGACCTCAAGCGGCGGCTGCAAGCCACCGGTGAGCGCGAGGTGCACAGTCGCGATGTTGGCGAGCAGGTGATGGAAGCGCTGAAAGCGCTGGATCACGTTGCCTATGTGCGCTTTGCCAGCGTGTACCGCAGCTTTCAGGATCTTGATGAATTTCGAGCCGAAATTGACCGTTTGTCCGCCGAGCCCGGCGGCGTAGACCTTAATAAGTTGAAGTAAGCCCCGATGATCTCCCTCAGCGACCGACAAGCGATGGCGCGTGCCCTGCAGTTGGCGGATCGCGGTCGTTATTCAACGAGCCCCAATCCGCGGGTCGGTTGTGTGATTACCCGAGCGGGGCAGCTGGTCGCAGAAGGCTGGCATCAGCGCGCCGGAGAGGGGCACGCCGAAGTGAATGCGTTGGCCCAGCTCGACGACGCCAGGGGTTGCACGGCGTATGTCACGCTCGAGCCATGCAGCCATTTTGGCCGTACACCGCCCTGCGCTCAGGCGCTGATAAACGCCGGTGTCACGCGGGTGGTGATTGCAACCGGTGATCCCAATCCCTTGGTGGCTGGGCGGGGTGTTGCGATGCTGCGCGAGGCAAATATCGACGTAGAATGTGGGCTGCTGGAAGAGGAAGCCCGTGCATTAAACCGGGGCTTCATTCGCCGCATTGCGGGTGGGCTACCCTGGGTGACGGCCAAGTCGGCCATGAGCCTCGATGGTCGAACGGCGATGGCCAATGGGCAAAGCCAGTGGATTACCGGTCCAGAGGCGCGTGCCGATGTTCAGCGACTGCGCGCGCAGAGCTGCGCCATTGTCAGTGGCGTGGATACGGTTATCGACGATGACGCCGCGTTCACCGTGCGGCCAGACAGCTTTCGCTCACCGTTGGCCGATTATCAAGGTGGGGTATGGCGGCAGCCGCTGCGAGTCATATTGGACTCGCAGCTCCGCACTCCACCGGGTGCCAAGCTGTTCTCAGGTGGGGGCGATGTCCTCATTGCAACGGTAAGCGATCACGGCGCGAAGGCCGCGGCGCTACAAGCTGCTGGTGCAGAGATACAGCGCCTGCCCGCGGACGGCGGCGGCCGGGTATGTCTGGAGTCGCTGCTGCAACACCTTGGTGAGCGGGCCTGCAACGAGGTGATGCTGGAAGCCGGCGCAACGCTGACGGGTGCATTTTTGCAGGCAGGTTTGATTGATGATTGGTTTGTGTACGTGGCGCCTTGCATGCTGGGTAGCGATGCTCGGGGTTTGGCGGCCTTGCCGCTTCAGAATATGGCCGACAAACAGCGCATAGAAATTATTGACGGCCGCGCTATCGGGGGTGACTGGCGTTGGCACTGTCGACCAAAGGTGGTTGATGCAGAGGTTGAGCAAAACTGATGTTTACCGGGATTATTGAAGCGGTTGGCGAAATTGCCGCAATGCAACCTCGCAATGGCGACCTGCGAGTGTATATTCGTACCGGCTCGCTGCCCCTGGCCGAGGTTAAGCTTGGAGACAGCATTGCCACAAGCGGTGTTTGTTTAACCGTGGTAGAACTCCCCGGCGATGGTTTTTGGGCAGATGTGTCCCGGGAAACGCTGGCCCATAGCAATTTTGCCCAGGCCAGTGTTGGCGCTGCGGTCAATCTTGAGCGGGCGATGCTCGCGAGCAGCCGCTTTGACGGGCATATCGTTAGTGGTCACGTCGACGGCGTAGGGCAAATAGTGGAAATGAAAAAGGATGCGCGCTCAATCAATGTGCGCATTCAAGCGCCGGACGAACTAGCCCGATATATCGCCCACAAAGGGTCGATTTGTGTCGACGGCGTAAGCTTAACGGTAAACCGTGTCGACGGGGCGGCCTTTGATTTGAATATTGTGCCCCATACCGCGGCTGAAACGATTATTGCGCAGTATGCCGTTGGGGGCAGGGTTAATCTGGAAGTAGACGTTATTGCACGGTATTTGGAGCGCCTGCTCGACGCGGCGGCTGATCACGGTAATAGCGGCGGAATTACAATGGCCACGCTGGCCGAAAATGGTTTTATGAAGGCGAAATGATATGGCATTTAGCACAGTAGAAGAGCTGATTCAGGACATCCGTCTCGGCAAGATGGTGATCTTGATGGATGACGAGGATCGCGAGAATGAAGGCGATCTGGTGATGGCTGCTGAGTGTGTGCGGCCGCAGGATATCAACTTTATGGCGACCCACGGGCGCGGCTTGATTTGCATGCCAATGACGCGCGAGCGCTGCGAGCAGCTTGCGCTGCCGCTGATGGTAGACCGCAATGCCTCTGGCTTTGGTACTAAATTTACGCTGTCTATTGAAGCGCGCGAGGGCGTGACGACGGGCATTTCCGCCGCCGATCGCGCACACACGGTGCGTACCGCTGCGGCCCGCAATGCCGTGGCGGAAGACATTGTTCAGCCAGGCCATATTTTCCCGCTAATGGCTGAGCCCGGCGGCGTGTTGAGCCGCGCAGGGCACACTGAGGCGGCCTGTGATTTGTCTAAGCTTGCCGGTTTTGAGCCCACCGGTGTGATCTGCGAAATTATGAACGAGGACGGCACGATGGCGCGCCGCGAAGACCTCGAGACCTTCGCTGCCGAGCACGACCTTAAGATGGGCACGATTGCTGACCTCATCCATTATCAGGTGCTTAATGAGCAGACCGTCGAAAAGCTGAGCAGCGGCACCATCAATACCGACTTCGGTGAGTTTATTCTGCACGCCTACCGCGATTCAGTGGCTGGTGAGGTGCATTTTGCCCTGCAAAAAGGCGACATCGACGCCGAGCAGCCTACCTTGGCCCGTGTTCATTTGGGCTCTACGGTTCGCGATTTATTGCAGGCGCAGCCTCCTGGCTCGACGACCGGCTGGAATATGCACCGCAGTTTGTCGGTTTTGGCGGAGCAGGGCGGCGTATTGGTATTGCTGGCGAATCGCGAGCAGGGTCAGGATATTCTTGCCGAACTGGATATTGCGCGCGGTGTGAAGTCGCCCCAGCAGGGAGATAGTGCGCAGTACCAAAATACCTACTTTAATATCGGCTTGGGCTCGCAGATATTGCGCGATGTTGGTGTTGGCAAATTGCGCCTGATGGGCGCGCCAGTGAAGTACAACGCTATTTCAGGTTTCGACCTGGAAGTCGTTGAATTTGTCAGCCCCGAGAATTTTTCCTGAGCGCAGGTGAGGCGTTAGCGCCAGGCTTATTGAATACATTTAAGGAACGGTTATGAAAACAATCGAAGGTACATTTACAGGTGTGGCGGGCTCTTTCGCCATTGTAGTGGGTCGCTGGAACAGCTTCGTTGTAGAAAGCCTGCTGGAAGGCGCTTGCGATGCACTGCGTCGTCACGGCGTTAGCGAAGACGATATCACGATCATTCGTGCGCCGGGTGCGTTTGAAATTCCCCTGGTTTGCCAAAAAGTAGCCGCCACTGAAAAGTATGATGCCATCATCGCACTCGGTGCAGTCATTCGCGGCGGCACCCCGCATTTTGAATACGTGGCAGGCGAGTGCACTAAGGGCTTGGCGCAGGTGTCAATGCAATACAATGTGCCCGTATCTTTTGGTGTTTTGACCGTCGATACCATTGAGCAAGCCATTGAGCGCGCGGGCACTAAAGCCGGCAATAAAGGTGAAGAGGCTGCGATGTCGGCCATCGAAATGGTCAACCTGCTCAAGCAAATTTAAACGCGGTTAACGAGCGGTAATACGGTGCGGCAACTCGTTCGCACTGGTTCTTTATAGTTGGAGTAACATTGTGGCCAATCGCCCCGAGCAACACGCCAAAAATCAGCTGGCGGCCTCCCGCCGCAAAGCGCGGCACTACGCTTTGCAGGCACTTTATCAGTGGCAAATGGCCTCTCAGCCTCTAAACGTTATTGAGGCGCAGTTCCAGACGGACTACGACATGAAGAATGTCGACAAGGCCTTCTTTCATGAGCTGCTGCATAACATCCCGGCAAAACTGAGCGAGCTGCAGGCGGCCTTTGAGCCCCACCTCGATCGTCAGCTCAATGACCTGGACCCCATCGAACTCTGCCTGTTGTACATGGGGTGCTACGAGTTGCTGTGCCGTATCGACGTGCCCTACAAGGTGGCGATCAACGAAACGGTAAACCTCGCTAAGCGCTTCGGTGCGACAGACGGTTACCGCTACATTAATGGTGTGTTAGATCAAGTTGCGGCGAGCGCACGTGAATTGGAAGTTGGCGCTGAGAAAAAACGGCGCGACGGCTAAGTACGATGACAACGCCGAATCGCCCCGGTGAATTCACGCTGATCGAGCGCTTTTTTAAGCCCCTGTCACGGACTTCATCGTTTGTCCGTCATGGTATCGGCGACGACTGTGCGGTGCTCTCGCCGGCGGCAGATGAAGAGCTGGTGTTGTCGGTGGACACCTTGGTCGAGGGGGTGCATTTTCCCCGCCACTACGCGCCGGCGAAGCTGGCGGTGCGATCCCTGGCCGTGTGCATCAGTGATTTAGCAGCGGCTGGCGCCTGCCCTGAGGCTTTTACGCTTGCCCTGACTGCGCCGGAGCTCAACGAGAGTTGGCTGCAAGAGTTTAGCCGAGTGTTGGCCGCAGAGGCCGAGCGCTACGGCGTGTCCTTGGTGGGTGGTGATACCACTCGCGGCCCACTCTGTCTTAGCCTACAAGTCATGGGCAGCGTGCCCAAGGGACAGGCACTGTTGCGTAATGGCGCGCGACCCGGAGACCTTGTTTATGTTTCCGGTGAGCTGGGCGGCGCGAGAGCCGCCTTAGATTATCTTGAAACGCTCTCGCCAACAGATGCTCAGCAAGGCTACCTTCAACGTTACCATTCCCCATTGCCGCGTTTGGCCTTAGGCCAGGCACTGCGCGGTGTAGCCAATGCGGCAGTCGATATCTCCGATGGCTTAGTGGCCGATCTTGGTCACATTCTGCGAGCAAGCGGCGTGGGCGCCACCATTTATACCGAGAGGCTGCCCGTGGCGATGGGGTTGCGCGATGTTGCGCAAGGCGTCGACTATGCCCTGTCCGGCGGTGATGATTACGAACTTTGTTTTACTGTTCCTGGGCAATATCAGGCCCACCTTCGCGCACTGGAAAAGACCTTAGCATTGCCATTGCACTGCATCGGGGAAGTTATCGATGGCGCCGGGCTCAAGTGCCTGGATGCCGAGGGCGTTGTCTATGAGACCGCTGCGGGATACCAACATTTTTGAGGCGTTATGAAAAAGATACCGATTAGCTATTTGCGCCATCCAACACACTTACTGTCGTTGGGGTTCGGCAGCGGCTTGTCGCCCAAGGCGCCGGGCACGTTTGGCTCGCTAGCTGCGTTGCCGCTTTGGTATTTGCTGCAGTACCTGCCGCCCAGTAGCTACATTTTAGTGGTGGTCGCGGCTTTTGGGTTAGGCATTTACCTTTGCGGTGAAACGGCGCGAGCCCTGGGCGTACACGACCACGGCGGCATCGTTTGGGACGAGTTTATCGGTCTATGGATCGCGCTGTTTTTGCTGCCTCAGGGTTGGTATTGGGTTGTGGCCGGCTTCGCATTATTTCGCCTGTTTGATATCTGGAAACCGTGGCCGATTCGTGTACTTGACGCAAAAGTACACGGTGGTTTGGGTATTATGGTCGACGATGTATTGGCAGGCTTTTATGCCTTTGTCGTGTTGCAGTTGGCGTTTCTTTTATTGTGATCAGTACACGTGTTGGTAGTGAGGGTAGCTAGGTATGGTTTCCATCGGTACGCCGTTTAGTAGCAGTGCTTGCAAGGTCCTGTTGTGTGGCTCAGGCGAGTTGGGCAAAGAGGTCGCCATTGAGCTGCAGCGCCTGGGGGTTGAGGTTATCGCCTGTGACCGCTACGAAAATGCGCCGGCCATGCAAGTGGCTGATCGAAGTTACTGTTTTTCAATGCTTGATGGCGACGAGCTGCGCAGGGTTATCGAATTAGAGAAGCCCGACTACGTTGTGCCAGAAATCGAAGCGATAGCGACCGATGTGCTGGTAGAACTTGAGCGCGAGGGCGTTAATGTGGTGCCCAGTGCACGAGCGGCGCAACTCACTATGAATCGCGAAGGAATACGTCGCTTGGCGGCAGAAACCCTGGGTATTGCAACGTCGCCGTATCGCTTTGCTGACAACTATGATGACTTTTGCGCCGCGGTTGAGGCGATTGGTTTTCCCTGCGTGATTAAGCCCATTATGAGCTCTTCTGGCAAAGGGCAGAGCCTGCTGCGCAGTGCATCAGAGCTTTCTAAGGCCTGGGACTATGCCCAGCAGGGTGGCCGCGCAGGGGCGGGGCGGGTGATCGTTGAAGGCTTTGTCGACTTCGATTACGAAATTACCCTGCTCACTGTCAGACACCGCGATGGTTGCAGCTTCTGTGCGCCTATTGGTCATCGCCAGGAGGCTGGGGATTATCGAGAGTCCTGGCAGCCCCAGGCGATGTCTGAGGCGGCGTTGGCGGCGTCGAAGTCTATTGCAGAATCCGTCACTGCAGCGCTCGGCGGTTGGGGGCTGTTTGGTGTAGAGCTGTTTATAAAAGGCGATCAGGTGTGGTTCAGTGAGGTGTCCCCGCGCCCCCATGACACGGGGCTTGTCACACTGATTTCGCAGGATCTGTCAGAGTTTGCTCTGCACGCTCGCGCGATTCTCGGCTTGCCTATCCCCAACATTGCTAACCATGGGCCGTCGGCCTCTGCGGTGATTTTGGTCGATGGCGTTTCCAACGCGACGCGGTTCGACAACCTCCATAAAGCCTTGGCAGAAAGTGATACTCAGCTGAGGCTCTTCGGCAAACCAGAGGTGAATGGCCAGAGAAGAATGGGGGTTGCCTTGGCACGCGGCGTGGATGTAAACGACGCCAAGGCAAAAGCCATTGCTGCGAGTGAAGCGGTGAAAATAAATTTGTAATACATGTCATCTAGGCTTGCCAGCAGAAATTGGCTGTGTATATATTATGGCAATGCGCTAATTTGCACGGATGTGCAGTTGTTTGCGCGGTATAGGGCGGTCTGCTAGTATCGCGGATCGTTTTTTGGGTGGTTGTAAAACAATCACTCTTTGTTAAAGCGGAAATTCGTGCCGATCCCCCAGGCTGGGGCGCTGACGAGGATGTCAGTGGGCGCGAAGGTGCACAGGGATAGTGTGCAAAGCGTGAGAATCCACTCGTGATTGTCACCGTCTATTTCTCCCTGTGTCACCAACCCATGGAATGGTTAAGTTGGTGGTATGCCCCAGATAACAAAAAATCGAATGACTCCGCGGCCCATGGTCGCTATCCGAAAGGGGATGATGCTGGTTAGCGGCTTGGTGGCCGTGTCGGTCGCTGGCTGCTCGACGACCACTGAATCATCGGCGAACTTGCCGGAGAAAAATCAACGGGGCGTGCTTTATTCGGAAGTTATGCTTCGCTCAATGGCCCCGCCGTCGAATGATCAAGACGTGGTTCTCAATTCCTATGCTTTCGCACCCATGGAGCCCAACGGCGAGGTGAGTGTTGGTGTTCAGCTGTATTCCGAAGACGCTGATAAGCCCGATGCGCTCAGCCTGGGTCAGGTGTTAGCCAGCGTGTGGAGTGAGCACCCAAATGTGGTGCGGGCGCTGGCCGAGGTTGAGGCCACGGGCTTTGAAATTTCGGGGGCGCGCAGCGGTTTTTACCCTTATATGTCGGTCACGGCTCGCCAGGCAAGTAACGACGCCTCTGCCACAACGGTCAATATTATCCAGCCGTTGTGGATGGGCGGGCGCACCTCCGCAGAGCTAAAAGAGGCCGAAGCGGGACAATATCGCGCTTTGGCCGAACTGAATCAAACACGCCTGGACTTGGCCTTAGACACCAGTGAGGCCTACCTGAATGTTGTGCTGGCGAAAGAGCAGGGCCAACTGTGGGCGCGCTATATCAATAATCTTCAGGCCTTGCTCGATACGATTAGTCGTCGTGCGTCGTTAGGGGTGTCTCCGGAGGCTGATATTCAAACCGCCCAGACTCGGCTGAGTCAGGCGCGGGCTGGCTTACAGGCCAGTAAATCGGTATTGCTGCGCAGTCGCCTTCACTTAGAGTCTTTGTTGCATCGTTCTGTGCGAGAGGTGCGCTGGCCCGCTGAGCGTTATCGTCTGTCCCATGAAGAAATGTTCAAAATACTTGATGATCGGGCAATCAAGTACCACCCCGCACCACAACTCGCAGGCGCCGAAATTGCTCTGCAAAAAGCGCGGGTAAAGGTGGCTAAGTCGGCGGTGTATCCGCAGTTGAGCTTGCAGTACAGCACGCAGCTCGACCAATCTGCTGGGGATTTCACGCCGGACTCATCAACGCAATTGGTGCTGCAGTTTTCCAGCGACAGCGGCCTCAAGGGGTATAACAGTTACCGGGCAATTCTTCAGCGTTTGCATGGCGCAGAGCAAGACCTGGTTTATTCCAAACGCGATGTCACCGACATCGTCAGCAGCGCGTATTCCGAACGCAATGCCTCGCAAGAGCAGTTTTACGCGCAAGTGGAAGCGGCGCGCGCGGCGGTGAACTTAGTCGATAGCTTTTTAAGGCAGTTTAAAGTGGGCAGAAAGGCGTGGTTAGAAGTATTGAACGCTCACCGCGAGGCGCACGAAGCCTTGCTGCAAATTTCTGCAATTAAAAAGAGCTATTGGTCGGCGAATACGCGTTTGGCCCTTCACGGAATGATGTGGTCTCGATTAGATGCCGGAGCACCGGCTATTGAATTAGCGCTCCAGGAGCAGTAGGTCAAAGTATGTCTAGTAATCTCGCCGAATCCACCGCTGAAGTTGAAGTGCAAGCAAGGCCTAAGCCCGCTGAGTTGGCAAGCGATGAGCAGGATATTTCAATGCCCTTAGCTGCTAAAGCGCTAATGGACATGGCAAGGCGCAGAGGTTTGCACGCCTCCAAGCACGAAGCCGAGCAGGCCTGGGGGCAGGTCACGGCAAATACCAGCCGCGACCGCTTGATTGCCGCATGGAAGTCGCTATTCAAGGGGCATGCCGTCGCCAGCAGCACGGCTGGTTTATTGTCGCCCGGCCAGTTACCGGCGTGGCTGGTTACGGCGAATAGCATAGGTGTTGTGCTCAAGCTGGCGAGTAGTGAGTCGCCGATGGTGGTTAAATGGTTGGGCGCAGAACCCGTCAGTTTGCCGGCTAACCCAGAGGTATTGGTTCCCGTAGCGCCCCTTGCTGCAGAGGAGGATGAAAGCTTTATCGAAAGCGAGCCTCGCGGTAAGGCGACTGAGGCGATTCATGTTGCGATAAAGGCGCATGCGCCGCTGCTCGGTAAGGTCGCGTTGGTATCGGTGTTTATCAATCTTATTGCCGTCATGTCATCGCTGTTTGCAATGCAGGTATACGACCGAGTTGTTCCTAATTTTGCCTATGCCACGCTGTGGTTTTTGGCAATTGGTATGGGCGTGGCCTATGTGTTTGACGTTATTTTTAAGCTGGTGCGCCTAAAAATTATGGACGCGACCGGCAAGCGCCTGGACGAGGCACTGTCGCTCTACATATTTGAGCGCTTGCTGGGCCTAAAGTTAGATCGACGCCCGAGTCGTCAGGGCTCACTTGTCGCACAGGTCAGGGACTATGAATCGGTGAAGCAATTCTTTACCTCGTCCACGGTGTTCTCATTGGTTGACCTGCCTTTCGTTGGTTTGTTTGTGGCGGCGATTTATATGATAGCCGGCCCGGTTGCTCTGGTGCCGTTGGTATTTGTGTTGTTAAGCACGCTAATTGGTCTGGTGGCTTACAAGCCACTGGCGCGCATTCAACAAGAAAATAATGACGCAGTCGTGCGCCGCCAGGGAATGCTCTATGAGGCGGTATCCAGCGGTGAAGTAATAAAATCCCAGGGTGGAGAGGCAAAATTTAGTGACGCCTGGATTAACGCGACAAGGGAAACGTGCGACCGCGGTGAAGAGCTCAATTACGTGTCGTCCGTGGTGCAGATTGTCACGGCGTTCTTTCAACAGCTCTCTTACGTGGCCATTATTATTACCGGTGTCTATGTCATTGAGACTGGCGAACTCACTATGGGCGGTTTAATCGCCTGCTCAATTTTGGGCGGACGGGCGCTGGCAAGTATCTCTGGTATATCCGCCCTGCTGGTGCGTTGGCACCATGCCAAGTATTCCCTGCAAGTGCTGGATCAGGTGCTGTCCTGCCCGAGTGACCTGGATGCCAAGCGCGAAGCGAATACCCATGCTCTGCCGTTGGACCTCGAACTGGTTGATGTGAAGTATGCCTACACGGGGTCGCAGCTACCGCAGTTCAGTGCTGAAGCGCTACGCATTGATGCAGGCAGTAAAGTGGCCGTGTTGGGTCGCAATGGCTGCGGAAAATCGACGTTGTTGAAATTGTTTGCAGGTATTGCCACGCCAAATCAAGGTGAGATCCGTATCGCCGGTCTCGACTACGAGCATTGTCGGCAGAGTTGGTTGCGTGAAGTCATTGGATACCTTCCCCAAGAGCCGAAATTGATTTCCGGGACCTTGCTCGACAACCTCACCCTGGGGATGAGTATGCCCAGCGAAGATGAGATCGTCGCCGCACTTGAAAAAACAGGCCTTCTCGATGCTGTGCAGCGCCACCCGTTGGGCCTGCAGCTTCCAATCACTGAAGGCGGGGCTGGAATGTCGGGCGGACAGCGACAAGCTGTCGGGCTAACGCGGCTGGTACTTCAAAATCCCAAAGTCTGGTTGCTTGATGAGCCTGCGGCCAGCCTGGACTCGGTACTGGAGCAAAAAGTTATCGATATTATCCAGGGGTTGCCCCGTGACACCACGGTTATCTTTACAACTCACAAGCAATCCTGGGTGAGTTTAGCGGATCGCGGATTCATCATTCACAACGGCGAAATCGTCAAAGAAATGCTTGCGGATGCATCGGCACCCGCTGTGCAAAACCAAGCTCAAAAAGCTGGCAGCCAAAACGGCCCGGGTGTTGTAAATGTAGGGGGTGGACAATGATATCCGCAGAGGACTTATTCTCACGCTCTCGTCCCATCAATATTGGCGCGGCCGGCAGAATGCTATGGGTAATGGGGCTGACCGTTGTGGCCAGTGTCGCGTGGGCGAACTGGGCAGTACTGGATGAGCAGGTAAGGGCCAGTGGCGAGGTGATCGTTTCTAGTCGTTCGCAAATCGTCCAGGTAGTGGACGGTGGTGTTCTGCAAAGTTTGAATGTGAAAGAGGGTGAGCTGGTCAATGCTGGTGACGTTCTGGCGGAGCTGGACCGCACCCGTTTTGCCGCCAATGCCGCTGAGACCCGCTCCAAAGTGCTGGATCTAACGGCAAACGTGGAACGCTTACGCGCTGAGCTCAACGGCACGCCGCTGAAATTTAGTGATGCCGTAGCAAGGGAAAGCGACCTCGCCGAACGACAAAAGAACCTGCACACGCGACGCCTCCGTCAGCAGCGCGAAGAGCGAAACAGCGTCAAAAAATCACTGCGACTTGCACAGGAAGAGCTAAGCGCTTTGCAACAGTTGGCGCGCACGGGTGATGCCTCTCAGTCAGAAGTGTTATCGGCGCGACGCCAAGTGGTTGAGCTCACCGCTGAGCTTACTAACAGGCAAAATGAATATCGCCGCGACGCGCAAAAAGAACTGGCGAGCACCCAGGCGGAATTGGAACAAACCTTGCAAATCTACAAGCAGCGCCAAGAGGCGTTGGCGGCAACCATTATTCGTGCGCCGATGTCGGGCAGTATTAAAAATATCCGCATTACCACGATGGGAGCGGTGCTTAAAGCGGGCGATGAGCTATTACAAATTGTGCCCTCAGATGAACCCTTACTAATAGAAGCGCGAATTTATTCAAAAGACGTAGCCTTTGTCAGACCGGGGCTCAGAGCGAATGTGAAGTTAGATGCTTACGATTCAAGCATTTATGGCGCGCTGGAAGGTGAAGTGGTGTATGTGAGCCCTGACACGATTGATGAAGATCTGCGTCAAAATGAAGACCCTTACTACCGGGCGCAAGTAAAGATCACCCAGTTACCTGAAAGAAAGGGAATAGAACCAATAGAGGTGATACCAGGTATGACAGCAACGGCGGAGATTATTACCGGCCATAGAACGGTTGCGCAGTATATTCTTAAGCCCTTGCGCCGCGGCAGTGCTGAAGCGTTAACCGAGCGCTAAAAAAGTTTTATTATCTTGTAGCGTTTTTATGGCATTGTACTATGCTATAAAAACTCGAAAAATAAAGTGTGGTGTCGCTTTAAATATTAAATAAGATTGTTAATAGTGCATCATTAAAGTGCGCTGTAACAAACTGGAAAGCGAAAGGATTTAATTAAAGATAAAATCTTTCGAGCAGCTTTATAGGGTATTGACGTGTTGACAGCGCTGACGTACCTTTCAAACTCGAAAAAGTTTATGTCAAGTCGGTACTCGTACATACCGACGTTACGCAAGTCTGTTTCAAGGATTGAGTACAGCGCGTAACACGGCAGGCAGGATAGCTTGCTATTGACCAGGATACTGATTGCAAAATCAGTTGCTGTAGAGATTCCGGCGGATGTCGGATAGTACTCGTACCCAGGGAGATACAAATGAAAAAGCAAGGAACGCGTGAGCAAATTACAGTGGATGTGGATACGACTGCTGTCGACACATTGTCTGCCGAATTGGCGGCTGCTGTAGCCCCCCAAGCCGAACTAGAAACCGCACCTGTAGAAGGCCTCTTCGACGATGAGAAGAAGCTGGAAGAGGAAGTGGCGCTTAGCGAAGGCGCAATTCAAACTGAAGCCGTAGAAGTTGCTGCTGCCGACAATGGCGTTGCGGCAATGGTTCTGGCTGACACCAACGCGCAGTCATCTGGCGGCGCATCAACCGGTGGTTCGTCCGGCGGCTCAGTGCCGACTGGCGTGTGGATCGGTGCTGGTGTTCTCGGTGCGGCGGCCATTGTTGCAGCCTCAGACGACGATGACGACGACAACGGCGGTAGCAAATCGCCCAGCACACCTGCAAACCGTGCTCCAGAAGCGGCGGCCAGCCAGGCTGTAAGTGTTGACGAAGGTGACTCAACCGTTATCTCCATCAACGCAACCGACGCAGACGGCGATTCACTGACTTACTCGCCCACTCAGCCCGCAAACGGTCAATTAGCTGTAAACGGCAGCAACCAATTCACCTACACCCCCGATGCTGGCTTCAGCGGCACCGACAGCTTCGATGTGGTGATTTCAGACGGTAAAACCAGCATTACTCAAACGGTAAATATCACCGTTGACCCAGCGGGTAATGGCGGCACGCCAGGCGCGTATCAGCTGACCAGTGGCACTGATGTTGCTACTGCTGACGTTTTCGATGCCCCGATGGTATTCACTCCAGATGGCTCTGACCGTATTCTGTCTCTGCAAGATGAAGACGTGCTCACAGGTACTGCCGGTAAAACCGACAATACCTTGAACGTTACAATGGGGCACCAGAATGGCGATGAACAAACCTCGTGGGTTGTTACCCCTAAGCTGATCAATATCCAAAATATTAATATCGATTGGACTGGCAGCACCACAACTCTAGATCTGCGTAATGCGGACTCGACCGAAAAGGTTAATGTTGAGCGCGTTACACAAGATGCTGGTGCGGTTACGGTAGATAATATCAGTACTCCTGTGGCTGATCTACGTGTATCGAACACAGCCTCAGATGATGTCAACGTTTCTTTCGTCTATAAGCAAGGCGTGCTGACGGGTAACGATACACTTGATATCGAATTGGATGACGTGCTCGCTCAAATGGTTGGGCAATCTGGCCGCGGAACGGGTGCTGCCACAGAAGGCTTTGAAACGGTCAACCTTAACGCGGTAAACGGCGTCGACTTAGATGCCTTCTCAGTTAACGAAATGGAGTCACTAGTTATTACTGGTAGCGATAGCTTGAAAATCGTTAACCTCACTGAGATTCCGAGTCCAAGCGGCGTATTTGAAGCAAACCGGTTCAACACTGGCGCTATCAATAATCCTTCCGCTGTTGGGCTTTTGAGCCTTGATGCATCAGCCTTTACGGGTGATATGGAAATTGATATTAGCTCTGCGCTTGGTGGGCACGCTGACCCATCAAACTCGGGTGCGATGGTTCACACGAATATCCAAGGTGGTGCTGGAAACGACGTCTTTTGGACCTCGGAAACTGTGACTGACACATCGCCGACTAACCGTGATGTTTTAGATGGTGGCGCTGGTAATAACAGTTTGGTAACCACTGCAGGCGTAGAGAATGATGCGGCAATTAGCAATATTCAAAGCCTGGAACTGCGTCAGCAAAGCGGCGCACAGACGGTGGATTTCGATGCCTTTGATTCGTCCCTCACTAGTGTATTGATGAGAGGTGAACAGGCTGGGTCGGCCATGTTTAACCTGCGTGATCTGGGATCTACGCTGGCTCAAAATGGTGTTCAGCTGAATCACGGTATTACCGGTACCAGCAACCCTCTGGTTGATGTTCAGTTGAAGGATGCATCAACAGGTAGTGACACGTTTGCAATCACTATTGAAGATGATCGCAATAACCCGAATCCAGACGCCCGTGGTAATAACTTCTTCAACTTCCGCTTGGATGTAGATGGTGATAATGGTGATGGCAACACCATCAAAGATGATGGTCGTGTTGAAAATATCACTATTATCGATAATGACATCGAATCTAACACCGTCGATTTAATTAACTCTGCTGAGCATACTGGAACGCTAACGTTGAGTGGTGGTGAGGCTGGTGATGAATTTACCGTCTCTCAAACGCTGATTAGCAACGTGGTAGACGGCTCTGCTCAGGCAAGTGATCTGCGTTTGACCGTAGGTAACGCTAACCAAGATATTCGCTTGGGTAGCGGTGACGATATCCTGACGTTCGCAACGGTTGATGGCTTTAACTCTGCAGATAAAATTAGCGACCAAGGTGGTGTGGATACTGTTCGGGCAGCATTCAGCAAAGATGCGAATTTGGACCTTGTCGACATCGAGAACCTGCATATTGTTGCCTCTGAAAAAATTAGCTTGGGAATGGCCAATGCTGACGTAGACAACCTCGTCATCATGGGCTCAAACGCCACGGATAGGACTGGTAATAACAATATTACAGCCCAAAAAGCCGACAATGCAGCAGAACCGTTTGTGGTAACACCAGAAACTAAAGACGTTATCACCCTAACGGATACGACCTTGAGCGAGCTAAACTTCTCGGCCGATTTGGACGTTGATAATGACAACACTGCGGCTAATCGCTCCCAGGCTGAAGCGGCAGCTCGCCTTGCTAGTCCAACCTGGACAGGCATTGGCAGCACCGTTGCCGGTGATGCTGCATACAAGGGGTGGATTAACGATGAGTCAACCCAGGCAGTGTTCAACGGCGTAACCCTTGCGAACAACACGGGAGACACTCTAGCCGTTAACATTAATTCACAGCTTGATGATGTCATTTTTGGTGCGACCATGTACGAGCTAGGTCAGCTGACGGCACATGGCGTTAAAACCATGAATGTTACCGTAGCTGATGAAGACCGCACCGCAGGCGCGCCTAATGCACAAACGATCATCAACAACATCTATGGTAAAAACCTGTCTGCTCTGACGGTTTCAGCTCAAGGAAATGTTGATCTTAAGACCATCTCAGGTGGTGCTTTGAACAACACTCTTAAGAGCCTGGACGCTACTTCAGTGCAAGGTAACTTTACTGCAGATGCGATTGCGCTGGGCGATGGAGCCAATGTTACGTTGGGCCGCGGTAATGATGTGTTCAGTGCAGCAACTTCCGCTGGTAAGGGTATTAAAATCGACGGCGGCAACGGTAACAACGTTATCACTGGTTCGGCGCAAAATGACACCATTACGACTGGCTCTGGCTGGGACACTATCCAGGGTGGGCGCGGAGATAACGTTATCTTCTCCGGTGCAGGTAATGACCTGGTGCAAGGCCTGTTTGGTAACGATACCTACAGCGTAGGTACGGGTATTGATACTGTTCAAGATAACTTTGACTCAGGTAACGCCGCGACCACGGCAACCAATACCGTATCGCTCGATGGTGGTGGTATCACATCAGTTCAGATCGACGTTGATGGTCAGGGATTCGGTCTGGGGGATGTCGACCAAATGTTGGCTGTAGGCGCTGGCTCTACGCTAACGCTTAGCTGGACTGGCGATAGTCTAAATACCGACTCCGCCGTTCTCGATGGTCGCCGTGCATTTGTGAATGACCTTGATAAAGATGGCAATGCTGCCGCGCCAACTGCGAACTCTGATTTGTACATCCGGAACGATGGCAGTAATCAGACTGTGGACGGTGGTGACGGCAACGATGTTGCCATCATGGTTGGCGCATTAGGTACTCTCGACTTCCGGGGTGGTGCGGGTAATGATGCAGCCATTGGCGGAATGGGCGCGGATACCTTCAATGGTGGTGCTGGCGCTGACAAGTTTGCGATGCAAAACTCTAAAGTGGTAGACGGTGCTTCAGACACTGTAGTAATTGCAGATGGTGAATCAACGGCTGCTGCCATGGACCAGGTGTTTGGCTTTAATGCATTGGGTGCTGTAGGTGAGGATGTTCTCGATTTGGCCAGCACAATTGTCGCAACTAACGCGAATGTAGCTAATCCTGACACGAATGTTGGTGGAGCAGGTTCAGTCAATATTGTGAATGGAGTGGCGAATTTTAGCGATCTCAATGGCAATGCCAAGGATGTGGGAACTGGAGCGGGAGACATCAGTCTTCAGGATGCACTGGGCTACTTAGCGGCTAACCTAAATAACACTGGTAGCACTGTCGCCTTTACCTATGATGCCGATGGCAACAATATTCTGGATGAGAAAGACAGTGTCTTTGTTTTCCAGGATGGCGGGAACGACACTGTTGTAGAGCTGGTAGGAATGCCTGGTACGGCGGCCCTGGTTGGCTTGGAAAGCGGTGCTGACTCTGGTGCAGGCTGGATCGAAATCGCTTAATCGTACTTAAGTTTTCCGCGAAAGCGGAATTACTCTGAGTTGGTAACCCGGCGCAAGCCGGGTTTTTTTTGCCGCTATCCTTCGTTTTGGTGTTCCGCTATAAAATAAATTATTGATATATTAAGTATATTTTTATTGGCGTGTTTTTTGCTGAGGGAAAGTCTGGATAAGTTGTCTGGAGGGCTCAATGTGAAGCCAATTATGACGGAGCCCGTATCGGGCGTTATAGCCTCGAATAAGACGGTTAATGGCGGGGATGAAAGCTATTTCCATCAATTATTTGGGGCGTATGTAGAGCGCTTACGGAGCGGTGACGATGCCCAGTCGATTGGTAGTTTGTATCAAGCTGAAAAAACGTCACTCGAAAGCGAATTGGCGGGAAAGTTAAGCCGCATAGATTCAGAAGAAAATTTGAACTATATAGGAGCGGTTGAGAGAAAGCTTGCAGCCGAAAAGGAGATTTTTGTGCGAGAAAAAATATTGAATCTCGCGCACAGTCGTTCGCAAATGGATGTTAGTTATGAGAAAAATGATAGCTCAAATATTGAGAAGAATACCCCGACGGCTAGCGACTTAATTGCTCAAAAGCAGCGTGAGGAAATGTGTGCGTTATGGATAAGGCATGAACAGCGGAGTCAGGCCGTTGAGGCGCGTATAGCCGAACACCCAGAAAACCTTTTGCTTGCCGACCAGTTGCGCAGGAGTATGCAGGAGCAAGATTCTGAGGACAGGCAGCGAACGGCAGCCAGGGTCGCGAACTACCGCGATCAGTTATTCTCTTCCTCAAGTGACTAAGTGATGTACTCGGAAAGGTTATATGAATTCTGTTTGAGGCAATGCCTTAAAGCTGGTAAATTTGTTGCGTCAAAGTATTAGCGCTTTGCTATAAATTAATAAGCGGCAGTTTACTTGGAAGCGCGTTTAAATGTGCTGGAATGTGTCTCAATGGTTTTTTTAAATACGACTAATGAGGTGCTTGGAAGGTAACAATGGATTGTAAACAGTAAAAAAGGAATTTTAATCATGACGCAAGCTCAAACCATTACTATTGATGGAAAAGAATACGACTTGGAATCACTGAGTAGTGAAGCCAAAAATCAGCTTATGAATGTGCGAGTAGCCGATCAAAAGATCGCGACAACTCAACAGGATTTGGCAGTACTGCAAACAGCCCGCAATGCCTATGCTCGCGCATTGTCAGAAGCCCTGCCAAAAGTGAATCAATAATCGCTTGTGTAAGCCGAGTAAAAAAGCCGCTGTAGCGGCTTTTTTTTATGGCTCGTTGTTGGTGAGGCGCCAAGCCGCTTGCCTCTTGCCATTGCTTTGCCCCCACCCTACACTGACAAACTCTTGTCGGGGCGCCCGTCACGGCCAAATTGGCCAGGGCTGAGATCGCGTAGCGAGTCCCGTTGCACCTGATCTGGATAATGCCAGCGTAGGGAACAAGGTCGCCTCAGTCATATTCCGTCTCTACTGACGATCTGCTCCCTGTGTTTACAACACTGAGCGCCTACGTGCGCGGGGGGAATAATGAGTTCATCTGAATATCCGTTGCTGCGTGAAACTGCGCAAGTCGATGCCGCTGCCGTTGAGCCACTGCCGGGTTCGTCAAAGATTTATGTTGAAGGGAGTCGTTCTGACCTCCAGGTCCCGATGCGGGAAATCAAGTTGACGGCGACGCCTGTGCAAGACCCTGACGGTTCCACTCGCTTGGAGCCCAATGCGCCGGTGCGGGTTTATGATACCTCTGGTCCATACACTGATCCCGCGGCGAGCATTGATATTCGCAAGGGTTTAGCGCCAATTCGCGAGCAGTGGATTGTAGACCGCGACGACACCGAGCTGCTGAGTAGTGATAGCTCTGAATATACCCGTCAACGCGCCGCTGATTTGAGCCTTGAACAGCTGCGGTTTGACCTAAAGCGCCGCCCGCGTCGCGCGAAAGCGGGTCAGAACGTTAGCCAAATGCATTACGCTAAGCGCGGCATCATCACACCAGAGATGGAATACATCGCCATACGAGAAAATATGGCACTGGCGCAGGCGCGTGAGTCGGGAGAGCTGGCGGTGCAGCATCCGGGGCAATCCTTTGGGGCGAGCATTCCCAAAGAAATTACCCCGGAGTTTGTTCGCGACGAGGTTGCTCGCGGTCGCGCCATTATTCCGGCTAATATTAACCACCCTGAACTGGAGCCGATGATTATCGGCCGTAACTTCCTGGTAAAGGTGAATGGCAATATCGGCAATTCCGCACTGGGTTCGTCCATTGAGGAAGAGGTTGCCAAACTCACTTGGGGCATTCGCTGGGGGGCCGACACCATGATGGACTTGTCGACGGGCAAGAATATTCATGAGACCCGCGAGTGGATTGTGCGCAATTCGCCTGTGCCGGTGGGTACTGTGCCGATTTACCAGGCGCTGGAAAAAGTCGACGGCATCGCCGAGGACCTCTCTTGGGAGGTCTTCCGCGATACGCTGATCGAGCAGGCAGAGCAGGGCGTGGATTACTTTACGATCCACGCGGGCGTGCTGCTGCGTTATGTACCGCTAACGGCGAAGCGCGTAACCGGTATTGTGTCGCGCGGTGGTTCGATCATGGCGAAGTGGTGTTTGGCCCATCACAAAGAAAACTTCCTTTACACCCACTTTGACGACATCTGCGAAATCATGAAGGCCTACGATGTGTCGTTTTCGCTGGGTGATGGGCTTCGCCCCGGCTCGGTTGCCGACGCCAATGACGAGGCACAGTTTGGTGAACTGCGTACCTTGGGCGAGTTGACCAAAAAGGCGTGGAAGCACGATGTTCAGGTGATGATTGAAGGCCCCGGTCATGTGCCGATGCAGATGATCAAAGAGAATATGGACGAGCAGCTAAAGCATTGTGACGAGGCGCCGTTCTATACGCTGGGCCCGCTCACTACCGATATCGCGCCGGGCTACGATCACATTACCTCGGGCATTGGCGCTGCGCAGATCGGCTGGTATGGCTGCGCCATGCTGTGTTACGTCACTCCGAAAGAGCACTTGGGCTTGCCCAATAAGGACGATGTAAAAACCGGCATCATTACCTACAAAATCGCGGCGCATGCGGCCGACTTAGCGAAAGGGCATCCCGGCGCACAATTGCGTGATAACGCCTTGAGTAAAGCGCGCTTTGAATTCCGCTGGGAGGACCAATTCAACCTGGGGCTCGACCCGGACACCGCGAGGGAGTTTCACGATGAAACCCTGCCCAAGGAGTCTGCGAAAGTCGCTCACTTCTGCTCAATGTGTGGGCCAAAGTTCTGTTCGATGAAAATCACCCAAGATGTGCGTGATTACGCTGCAAAACTGGAGTCAGGCGATATCGAGCAGGAGATGGCGAAAAAATCTGCCGAGTTTAAAGAGCAGGGCAGTGAAATCTACCACAAGGTGTAGGCGCGCATGAGCGCAATGTCTATTGCCGTTGTTGGTGGCGGTTTGCTCGGGCGCTTGCTCGCTTGGAAATTGCTGCAGCGTGGGCACCGGCTCTGCATCTTTGAGCGCGGCAGTCGCGCTGCCGAGCAGAGCGCGGCGCGCATCGCCGCGTCGATGCTGGCGCCGTACACGGAAGTGGCGAGCGCCGAGCGTCAGGTTTTCGACTGGGGCTTGCGCGCTCTCGCGTGGTGGCCACAGCACATTGCTGAGCTGAGCGAAGCAACCGGCGTGAATATCACATGCCGCGTTGATGGCAGTGTGGTTGTTGCGCACGAACTGGATCAGTCCACCCTGGCGCACTTTCTCCAGCAGTTGCAGGCGGTAGTGCCCGATAATTTGGCCGATGTTGAGCAACTTACTGCGGCGCGCCTCGCGGAACTTGAGCCGGAGTTAGCGGGTCGTTATCGCAACGGTTTGTTTCTGCCCCACGAGGGCTACCTCGATAATAGCGCGCTACTTCGTGCTCTCGATCACGCCATCGCCAAACTGTCAGGCCAGTGGCACGAGCACGTCGACGTTACTGATATTGAGCCGGGGCGTCTGTATGCGCAGGGCCGCTGGCAAGATTTTGATTGCGTTGTCGATTGCCGCGGGATTGGTGCCAAGGGGCAGTTGGCGGGGCTGCGGGGCGTGCGCGGTGAGGTATTGTGGCTGCGTGCACCAGAGGTGAACTTACAGCGTCCAGTGCGCTTGATGCACCCGCGCTACAAGCTCTACATCGCGCCGCGGCCGGACAATCGCTATGTGATTGGTGCCACGGAGATCGAGAGCGAGTCGATGGCGCCGGTGACAGTGCGCAGCCATTTGGAGTTGCTGTCGGCGCTGTACAGCTTGCACAGTGGTTTTGCGGAAGCGGAGGTAGAGCATGCCTGGTCGCATTGCCGGCCGGCGATGCCAAACAATCTACCGGTGGTTATGGCTGAGCCGGGCCGTTTGGTAGTGAACGGCCTCTATCGCCACGGCTACCTGCTCAGTCCTCATGTCGTGGAGCAGGCATTGGAAAAGTTTGATCAAGGTATGTGTGAACGGGTCCAAGTGTCATGATCGCCGTCAGTGTGAACAATCAGCAGAAGCAGTGCGACAAGCAGAAGTCCCTGGCGGCGCTGCTTGCAGAGTGGGGCTTTGAAAGTGGCAAGGTTGCGGTTGCCGTAAACGGTGATTTTGTGCCGCGTTCACGCTATGGCGAGCACCGCCTGTGTGATGGCGATCAGCTAGACGTACTGGCACCCGTGCAAGGTGGCTAGCACTCGTTTGCTCGAAAATTGAGGAATAAAGCATGTCTGTAGATCGGCAGGACTCGTGGAGCCTCTACGGTAAGTCGTTTACCAGTCGCCTGTTGATAGGGAGTGCGCTGTATCCGTCACCGCAGGTGATGTGCGAGGCTATTTTGGCCTCGGGCGCCGAAATTATTACCGTCGGTCTGCGCCGTCAGTCGCCTGAACATGGCGGTGGAGAGGCATTTTGGCAGCAAATTAAAAGCCTTGGTAAAACCCTGTTGCCGAACACAGCCGGCTGTCACACCGTGAAAGAGGCGGTGACGCTCGCGCAAATGAGCCGCGAGCTTTTTGAGACGGACTGGTTGAAGTTGGAAGTTGTTGGTGACGACTACAATTTGCAGCCGGATCCAATAGCCACCATCGAAGCGGCCCAGCAATTGAGCAAGATGGGCTTTAAGGTCTTCCCGTATTGCACTGACGACCTGGTTGTTTGCCAGCGTCTGCGCGATGCCGGCTGTGAAGTGCTGATGCCCTGGGGCTCTCCAATTGGTACGGGCAGGGGGCTAATGAACCCCTACAACTTACAAACCATTCGTGAGCGCTTGCCGTCGCTGCCGTTGATCGTGGATGCGGGCATTGGTAAACCGTCCCATGCCGTACAGGCTATGGAGCTCGGATACGACGGCATATTGCTCAATACCGCGGTTGCCCAGGCCAGCCAGCCCGTTACTATGGCCGAGGCGTTTCGCGATGCACTCTCTGCGGGCCGCAAGGCGTATCGTGCAGGAGCGATGCCAGCTCGGCAAACCGCCTCACCGTCGACACCGACGCTCGGTATGCCGTTTTGGCACCAATAAACATCACCGCGGCGCGAGGCCGGTACCGATAGCAAAGCGCTGCTATTATCAATGGTAGGCGGGTTTCGCGCCCCAATCCATTTCAGCATAGGAAGGCTTCATGTTAACGATCCATCATCTTGGTCTCTCTCGTTCAGATCGAATTATTTGGTTGGCGGAGGAGCTCGGTCTGGAGTATCAGCTGGTCAAACATGACCGCGACCCAGAGACATTCCGCTCGCCACCGTCGCTTTGGGAGGTCAGCCCGATGGGGAAAGCACCGGTCATTGAAGATGATGGCATGGTGATCCCGGAATCCGGCGCCATCGTGGAATATTTGCTCGACAAGTATGGCGAGGGTCGGCTGCGGCCGGCCGCCGGGACACCGGAATATATTGAGTATCTGCACTGGCTTCATGCGGCCGAGTCAACGCTGATGACGCCAGTGCTGATGAATATGATCGCCGGTATGAGTGGGGTGGATAACCCGGCCTACAATAGCTTTGTGCACGGTGAATTCGATACGGTACTCGGGTACATGGAGAAGTTGCTGGCGAACAGAGAGTACATTGCCGGTGAATTTAGCGCTGCCGATATTATGGTGGCCTTTCCGCTAATGATGCTTGATTCGCCGCTGATTCCCGGGCCTTCGGGTGGCGATGTGCTTGGCCCCTACGCCAATATTCAGGCATATCTATTGCGTCTGCGCGACCGGCCGATGTGGTTCAAGGCCGAAGCCATATTTCGTCCAGAGTAGGAAGCTCCAACGGTTAATCAGAGGTAAAAAGGCCTTATGGCGAGTCATTCAAAGCCCATTGCATGGACGATTGCCGGCTCGGATTCCGGTGGCGGAGCCGGTATTCAGGCGGACTTGGTCAGCTTTCACGATTTTGGCGTGCACGGCTGTTCAGTGGTTACTGCATTAACGGCGCAAAATAGTTTTACTGTTGGGCATGTGGCCATTACGCCGCGTCGAGCGCTTGCCGCGCAAATTAATGCGCTCGACAGTGACCTGCAAGCGGCGGCGATAAAACTGGGGATGCTCGGCGGCGAAGATGTTGTTGAGATGGTGGCAAAGTACCTGGCTGACTATCGCGGCTTTGTGGTTTGCGACCCCGTTATGGTGTCTACCAGTGGCGGTCAGTTGATGGAGGACGGTGTCAGCGAGGCGCTGATCGAAAAAATCTTGCCGCGCGCCGACCTACTGACCCCGAACATCAGCGAAGCTGAAACCCTGCTCAACCGTGAGATTAACTCCCCGGCTGACGTAGAGCGTGCCGCCCAGGATATCGTAGTGTTAGGCGCCCGTTCTGTGCTGCTAACCGGCGGGCACCTGAGCACCGATGATGGCTGTCGTCACGACTATTGGACCGATGGCGAGAGTGGCTTCTGGCTGAGTGGTGAAAACATCGACACCCTCAATACCCACGGCACTGGCTGTACACTATCGTCGGCGATAGCGGCGCTGATCGCTCGTGGCTACGAACTGGCTGATGCCTTAGTCATTGCTAAGGCCTATGTCAGTCAGGGACTACGTTTGTCTGTGCAGCTCGGTGGTGGCCCCGGCCCGGTTGTACACCTGGGCTGGCCTCAGCGGCTGGAGGACTTTCCCCGTTTGAGTCGGCAGTTGCCCGCCGCGCCGATTCAGGCGTTTCCCGATTGTGGTGGTGAACTGGGTTTGTACCCGGTGGTGGATAGCAGTGAGTGGCTGGAGCGCTTGCTACGTGCCGGTGTTAAAACGATCCAGTTGCGCATTAAAATCCCCGAGCAGAGCAATCTCGATGAGGAAATTCGGCGTGCTGTTGCACTGGGCCAACAATACGGCGCGCGGGTGTTTATTAATGATTACTGGCGTCAGGCGATTGACGCCGGAGCCTATGGCGTACACCTGGGTCAGGAAGACCTGGATATTGCCGACATCGGCGCTATCGCCGCTGCCGGCTTGCGCTTGGGCGTGAGCACGCACAGCTACTATGAAATCGCTCGTGCGCATGCGCTGTCACCCAGTTATATCGCGATTGGTCCGGTCTATCCGACGACCAGCAAGGTGATGCGCTTTGGGGCCCAGGGCCTGACCCAACTCAGGCGCTGGGTCGATATTCTGTCTCCTCGTTATACCCTCACTGCGATAGGCGGGATCGACCGCCGTCGGGCCTCCGACGTGCTGGCGACGGGCGTTGGGAGCTGTGCGATGATCACCGCGATTACCGAGGCGGATGACCCTGAGGCGGTGGTCGCCGAATTACTGGCGCTTCACTAGCGAAGCTTAGCAAGGTCGGTGTAAAAGTAGCGGTATAAGGCGCTGTGCTCCTCTTCGGGGGTTTGGCGCCAGCCATAGACCTTGGGCTTCTCGCGCTCGATCACCAATGTGCCGAACAACAACCAATCGTAGATCGCTAACAGGTTGCATAGGTTGCTCCCTGAGTTTTTGCCACGGGCATGGTGATGGTGGTGCTGCGTCGGAAAGGTGAAAATGTGGCACAGGGCGTACATACTATTTCTCACCCAGGCCCAGCGGTGGTTGAGGAAATACAGGTCATAGTTCCAGTTCACGTGGTTGTGAGCCGCCCACAGGCCTTTGAACAGCGTGCCGATAATAAACACCTCTGTGAGCCCCAGGTATAGAGCCAAAAACTGGAACCAGTAATTGGGCATGATGAACCACCAAAGCCAGTGCTCGACAAAGGTCTGCGTCACCGTTAATTGCCCCTTGCCGTCGTTACCGCCCGACAAATGGTGCGGGCGATGGCCGATCTTGTAGAGGCCTTGCAGGCGTTGTAGCCAGCGCGATTTGGGCCGGCGGGCGTGGGCAAACCAGTGTCCAAGGCCGTGGAACAGTTCCTCTAAAGCAATGTAGCCGATGAGTGTTAGCCAGAAGTAATCACTTACCAACCAACTTAGGCCGCCCTGATACTGAGGAATGATGAGGCCTGCGATCCAAGCGATGCCAAACAGCAGTGCTGGCCGTTGGATAAGCACCATGCCGGCGGCACTCAAGCCCGCCATTTGCCAATCTTCCTTGCTTTTGCGCTCGGCGCGGGCGCGGCCACTGAGCCATTCCCATAGGGCAAAAACAATTATAAATAGTGTCACGAAATGCGCGGGTTGCAGTGTCATGGCAGCTCCTGATTACTGTTATATGCGGCTGATGTGGACAGATTACGGGATTTAGGGTATTTGTAAATTTGATAATTTATATATCTATTATTTATGAAGCTGAATTTACGCTCGGTCGACCTTAATTTACTCACGGTGTTTGAAGCGCTGCTGCGCGAGCAAAACTTGTCCCGGGTGGCGGAGCAACTCGGTATGAGCCAGCCGGCTGTCAGTGCAGCCTTGCAGCGCTTGCGGCTGACCATGAAAGACGAGCTATTTGTGCGCACCCGCAGCGGGATGCGGCCAACGCCGCGAGCGATGGCGGCTCAGGCGGCCGTCGCAGAGGCCCTCGCGCTGATTTCTGAAGCACTCAGTGTGGAGCAGGCATTTTCGCCGACCTCGGCTGAGCGCGAGTTCAGCCTACTCGCTGACGGCTACATGGAAATGGCGGCGCTGGGCCCTTTGCTGCGCCTATTGCAGAGGGCGGGGCAGGGGTTGAGTTTACGTAATGAGGTGCTGGATCAGCAGGACGTGGCCAAAGCCCTGTCGCGTTTGGAATACGATGCGGTGATTGACTTTGTGCGTGTCGAGTCAGACAAGGTGTGCTCGGCGCTATTGGGTGAGCAAGAGCTGGTAGTGATTGCCGCCGGTTCCCACCCGCGTATCTCTGGTAGTTTATCTGCGCAACAGTATTTTGCAGAGGGCCACATTTTGCTGCGCCAGCGCAGTCGTTACCGCAGCCAGCTGGAACTGGCGTTGGGTGGGCAGAAGCTTGAGCGTCGGGTCGACCTTCATGTTCAGCACTTCGCGGCGATGCCGTCGGTGGTCGAGCAAACCGATGCCCTGGCGTCTATGCCCCGCGAGCTCGCCAGACGATACGCAGAGGCCTACGATATTCAGGTTCTGCCTTTTCCATTGCCGGTGCCGCCGATACCCGTCTGGCTGATGTGGCCGCTAAGCCTGAACGGCGATGCAGGGCACCGTTGGTTTATTGAGTTACTCAGGCGTCAGCGATTGCCGGGTGCTGGCTAAGCTGTGGAGATATCGTATCGACCTGCGCTGTGTGGGTGCTACTATGCGCGTAGCCAAACACAGTAATCAGACAGAGCCATTTTTGAGATCGCGCGTATGAAACAGCTGGCGATAGTTGCAGTATTGATGGTGGCGGCTACGACAGCCAGCGCCAGCGAATTGATTGTGCGCGGACTATTTAAAAACGCGGTGCTGCTGGAGGTTAATGGCCAGCAGCAGTTGGTGCGCACCGGCAGTAGCCACCCGGGTGGGGCCAAAGTGCTGTTGGCGAATTCACGATTTGCTCAGGTGCGTTATCAAGGCAAAACCCACCGCCTCACTCTCAATAAACGTATTGGCACGCTGTATGCCGAGAGCGAACGCCAGGAAGTGGTGTTGCAGCGCAACAGCAATCGTGAATATCGCACTCGTCTGCAGATCAATGGTCGCAGCGCCGAGGCGGTGGTGGATACCGGCGCCACCAAGGTAGCAATGAGCGCTCGCCATGCCCGCCAATTAGGTATTCGCTACGACGACGCGCCAGTGGTTAGCATTGCCACCGCGTCTGGTGTCAGCCGCGGCTTTGCGGTGAAACTGGACAAACTGGCGGTAGGCGGCATTGAGCGCCACCATATTCCCGCTGTGGTGGTGGATGGTGACTACCCCCATGTAATACTGCTGGGAATGAGCTTTCTAGAGCATGTCGATCTTCAAGAACGCGGCAGTATTATGACCTTAAGTGCTCCCTAGGGCCTGTTAACACTAATTGAGATGCACCTGCTGGAGGTCATTTTTGCCTCCAGCTAGGCGGAGGAAGCGAAGTCTGGTGGGCCCAAACAAGCGACCGACAACAACGCTGGGGGCAAAAATGGCGCCAGCCCTCTGGGTTGTTGCTAAAAATCCACCACTCGTCGTCATTCGTCGCTCATTTGGAATAAGCAAACCTCTCTTCTCATTCCTGGATTGGCGAATTTTTAGCCGCAACAGGCGTAACTCAATTAGTGTTAACAGGCCCTGGCTGCCCAATTACGTATTCTGGCTCGCCTGCTGCGCGCGTCGCTGCTAAAATGCGCGACCGGATTTTTTCTTGGAGATGCCTGTGGCGGTCCGCTTTATTGAGTCCTCCAAGCTTCCCACCCCTTGGGGAGTGTTTGATATTCATGGTTTCGAGGACGCCGAACTCGGCAAAGAACACGTTGTATTAAGCCTTGGTGATATCGGCGACGGTGCGCCTGTGCTCGCCCGAATCCATTCAGAGTGTCTGACGGGTGACGCCCTGTTCAGCATGCGTTGTGACTGTGGCTCCCAGCTTCAGGCGGCGATGGAGAAAATTGCCGAGGAAGGTCGCGGCGCCATTTTCTATCTGCGTCAAGAAGGTCGCGGCATTGGCCTGATGAATAAGATCCGCGCCTACAAACTTCAGGATGAAGGCGCCGATACGGTCGAGGCAAACGAACGCCTGGGCTTTGGTGCAGACATGCGTGACTACAGCTTGTTAAAAGTCATGTGCGAAGAGCTCGGTATCAACAAAGTGCGTTTGATGACCAACAACCCTCGCAAGGTCAATGCGCTGACGGATCAGGGCGTCGACGTGGTTGAACGCCTGCCCTTGCAAACTGGGCAAAACCCCCATAATGCCAAGTATCTGGCAACAAAGTCCGGCAAACTGGGACACTTGTTCTAGGGCCTGTTCACACTCGTTGGGTTACGCCTGTTGCGGCGCTGTCACTAAACCGTAAGTGTATTGTCGCCGCCCAGTCATTGACGGCCGATAGCCTCTCTCTCATCGTCAACAGAGAGAGTCAGCGCGGATGTCGCAACACATTTTAGTCCTTCACGATGGTAAGCCCGGACATTTTTCGCAGGCCCAGGGCGTAGCGCGGCTGCTTGCTCGGGGCCACCGAGGTGCCCCCCAGATTTACGCCATACGGGCGCGACCCAAGCTAAAGTTGCTAAACCGACTATTGCGACTACTGGCCGCGATGAATCAACCCTGGGCGCAGCGGCTGGTGTCTATCGCATACCGCTGTGATGAATTGCCGGACATCGCACCGGATATTGTTGTGTCCTTCGGCGGCAATGTGCTGGCGCTGAATGTTGCGCTGAGCCAGCATTGGCGCTGTCGCAATGTCGTGATCGGAAATTGCTATAGCCTGCCTGCCAATGCCGTTTCGGCAAATGTCACCGCGTTTCCCACCGCTTCAGCTAGCAGCGCCTGGCAGCAGTGCAATGTTTCCAGCCGGGTAGCACTCTGCAAAACTGATGCCGAGCAAAATACCCGTTCAGGTAGCCTGTTGTCAGAGCAAGCGGAGCGTCCGCTGTGGGCGATGCTGGCGGGGGGCGATGGCAGTGGTTTGCGCTACCAGGAGAGTGACTGGCATCAGCTGGGTCAGGCGATGGCGGCAGTCGCCACGCGTCACGGCATTCAGTGGCTGCTTACCACGTCGCGCCGCAGCGGCCAGCAAGCGGGAGAGATCCTTGGCAGCTATCTGAACGAGCAGAACTGCTTGTCATCCATTGTTTATCAAGGCGCAAGTAGCCCGAATGCCGATGCCTATTTAGGGGCTGCAGAGCGTATTTTTTGCACGGAAGATAGTTTGAGCATGGTGAGCGAGTCGGTGGCAATGCAAAAACCGGTAATCGGCTTGCGCCCAGCGAATTCGGTGATTCGCGGAAGCCACTTGCGATCATTGTTGTATTTGCAGAGCCAGGGTTTGGTTGAGCGCTGGGCGATTGCTGATCTTGAGTCGTACCTGCCAAGCGCATTTAAGCCGTTGCGCTCCTATGAGCAGCACCTCGACAGCCTTTACCAGCGCTTGCAGGCGCGCCTGGCTATTGCCGAGCCAGTTGAGAGCGAGCCCTTGCCGGCGGCGGCCGCTATGCCGAAAGTCGCCGCGCGTTAGTTCAGTCTTGCAGTTGCTGTTGAATGCTCTGGACGATGCCCTCGGCGTCCAGGCCGAGCTGGCTGAGCAGGGTCTTGTGGTTGCCGTGATCGACGAAGGTGTCGGGCAGGCCGAGCTGCAATACCGTGACGTTCACGCCGCGCTGATGCAGGTATTCCGTTACCGCACTGCCTGCGCCACCAGCGATCACATTCTCTTCAACGGTGACGATCAGCGAGTGCGTCGCAGCGAGCTGGTCAATTAACTCGGTATCCAGTGGTTTAACGAAGCGCATATCTGCAACGCTAGCGTTGAGCTTTTCTCCCGCTTCCTGGGCAGCTGTTAAAAGTGTGCCAAAACTCAGAATCGCGACCTCGCCACCTTCGCGTATTTTTCGACCTTTACCGATCTCCAAGGCCGCCATTTCTGTGGCCGGTATAACTCCTGGGCCGGTGCCGCGGGGGTAGCGCACAGCCGCTGGCCCTGGGTAGTGATAGGCGGTATGAAGCATTTGCCGGGTTTCGTTTTCGTCGGCGGGCGCCATCACGACCAGGTTGGGAATGCAGCGCAAGAAACTGAGGTCAAAGGCACCTGCGTGGGTGGGGCCATCCTCTCCGACCAGACCCGCTCGGTCGATGCCGAAGGTCACGTCGAGGTTTTGCAGGGCAACATCGTGGATCAGTTGGTCGTAGGCGCGTTGGAGAAACGTCGAATAAATTGCGACAACCGGTTTCAAACCGTCACAGGCCATGCCAGCAGCGAGGGTAACGGCGTGTTGCTCGGCAATCGCAACATCGTAAAAGCGCTCTGCATAGTGTTCGGAGAAGGCAACCATTCCTGAGCCTTCGCACATTGCTGGCGTGATGCCCACTAATTTGTCGCAAATCTCGGCTTGGTCGCACAGCCATTGACCAAAAATATCCTGGTATTTGGGTTTGCTAACCGGGGCCGCCGGTTTCTTGCTTGTGGCGGGGGTGTCAGCCTCAATTTTTGAAATAGCGTGAAAGCCTACCGGGTCTTTCTCGGCCGGGGCAAAGCCCTTGCCCTTTTTAGTCATGATATGCAGCATTTGCGGGCCGTCGAGCTCGCGAAGGTTGCGCAAAGTGGGAACGAGTACATCCAGGTCGTGACCGTCGATGGGGCCAATGTAGTTAAAACCCAGCTCTTCAAATAGCGTGGCAGGGGAGACCATTCCCTTCATATACTCTTCCAGGCGCGCAGCAATGTCTTTTGCTGGGCCGGGAAATTTCTCCAACACGGATTTGCCGCCACTGCGGATTTGGTTATAGGTTTTCGATGCCCAGATCTTAGAAAAATATGTGTTCAGGCCGCCTGTATTTTTCGAAATCGACATCTGGTTGTCGTTCAATACGACCAGCATATTGGCGCCGGTGTGGCTGGCGTGGGTGATGGCCTCAAAGGCCATGCCTGCGGTCATGGCGCCGTCGCCAATGACTGCAACGGTGCGCCGGTCGATGCCCTGTTGTCGGGCAGCGATGGCCATGCCTAAGGCGGCGCTAATACTGGTGCTGGAATGCCCGACGCCGAAGGTGTCAAAGGGGCTTTCCTCGCGTTTGGGGAAGCCCGCTAAACCACCCGCTTTGCGCATGGTATTCATGCGCTCGCGCCGGCCAGTTAATATTTTATGCGGATAGCACTGGTGACCGACATCCCAGACCAGGCGGTCTTCGGGGGTGTTGTAAATATAGTGCAGGGCGATAGTGAGCTCGACAACGCCCAGGCCAGCGCCAAAATGCCCGCCGGTTTGACCAACGGAATACAACAGGTACTCGCGGAGTTCGTAGGCGAGTTGACGGAGTTGCTGTTCTTCCAAGCCGCGCAGGTCGTCCGGGTCGGCGATGCCATCGAGTAAGGGCGTTGACGGTGGCTGCGAGGGAATTTTCTGGAACATCAATTTCTGACCCAAAGCGGCGAAAAAGGGGGCAATTGTAAACCAATTGTCGGCCTGCGACACGGTGTTCGCGCGGTACTATACGTTGTTAGCGGCCAATGTTGATGGCCCGCTTAGTGTTGCCGTTCAATAATATAGTTGGAAAGTTGGTGCAGTGCGTCGCTGTGATCGCCAAAGCCGCTCAGTGCCGCCACGGCTTGCCGGTGGAGTTGCCGAGCGAGGTCCTTGGCGCCATCGAGGCCGAGCAGACTGGGGAAGGTCGGCTTGTTTAGCGAGATATCGGCGCCCTGGGTTTTGCCCAATGTCGCCGTGTCGCTCTCTATATCGAGGATGTCGTCTTGCACCTGGAAGGCCAGGCCGACGGCTTTGCCGTAATCGTCCAGTTGTTGTTGCTGTGACGCGCTGGCTCCGCAGGCCAGGGCGGCCAGGCCGATAGCCGCACGGATGAGTGCGCCGGTCTTGAGCTGGTGCATGGTTTGCAAAGTGTGCAAATCGAGGCGGCGATTAACGTTCGCGAGGTCGATAGCTTGTCCGCCGACCATGCCGCGCGGGCCACTGGCGGCCGCCAGAAGCTTGACCATCGCCACGCAGTGTGTGGCGGGGAGGGGTAGCTCGGCGATCAGTTCAAAGGCGCGACTTTGCAAGCCGTCGCCAACAAGAATGGCCGTGGCCTCGTCGTAGGCGATATGGCAAGTGGGCTTGCCGCGGCGCAGGTCGTCGTCGTCCATGGCGGGCAAGTCGTCGTGAACCAAGGAGTAGGCATGGATCATCTCAATGGCGCAGGCAATGCTGTCCAATGTGGCGTCGTCGATGTCGGTCTGTAAGGTTTGCGCGGTGGCATAGACCAGTGTGGCGCGCACGCGTTTGCCACCATTCATGATGCTGTATTGGCTGGCTTCGGTCAGGCGAGTTAGCTGTTCGCTGGCATCGTGATCGCTGAACTCACTAAATGCCTGAGCCAGGTGCTCCGGCAGCGCGCGCTGTAGCCGCAACTGACATTGCTGAAGGTAGGTGTCGAAGGGCATTAGGCGGGGTCCGTAGCGTCGAGGTCGGCGGTGAGTTGTTGGACCTTTAGCTCGGCATCGGCGAGTGCCTGCTGGCAGTCTTTGCTCAGGCTCATTCCCAGCTCGAAGGCTTTTAGTGACTCTTCCAGGCTCAACTCGCCAGATTCCATCGTTTGCACGAGTGTTTCGAGTTCTTTGAGGGCAGATTCAAAATTAACCGCCTTTGCCTTGGCCATCGGGTACTCTCCAACTGAGGGAATTTTCGACGGCATTTTAGCAGCCCTTATGGCTAACTGTCCGCTGTTGGCGGTTCGTTAACACCAATTGAATTGCTCCCGCTGTAAGTAAATGGGTCGCAACAGGCGCAACGCTGTGCCTATGCACTTTATAGTGGCTATCGGCAGGCTGGCAGGAGAGGATGGCGTCATGTTATTTGACGGAGGGCGTTCGGTGACAACGTGGCAAGCGGTAATTGAATTTTGGTTTGATGAATTGACGCCCGATCAGTGGTTCGCCAAGTCGGCAGAATTGGATTCGCTGATCAATAGGCGATTTGGTGAGTGTCACCGTGCGGCGGCGGCCGCCGAGTTATATGAGTGGCGTGAACAGTCGCTGGGTCGTTTGGCCGAGGTCATTGTATTGGACCAGTTTTCCCGCAATATTTATCGCGACCGCCCGCAGTCGTTTCAATGTGACCCGCTAGCGTTGGTATTGGCGCAAGAGGCCATAGCCGGCGGTGCAGATCGCGATCTCGATGAGCAACAGCGGGCGTTCTTATACATGCCGTATATGCACAGTGAATCGAAACTGATTCAGCGGCAGTCTCTTGCCCTCTACCAGGCGCTGGGAGTGGAGAATAATCTTCGTTTTGCTCGCCAGCACGCTGATATTATCGAGCGCTTCGGCCGCTACCCTCACCGCAATGCCGTACTTGGACGAGAGTCCAGCGACGAAGAGCTGGAATTTTTGCAGCAGCCCGGCTCTTCATTTTAACGAGTCAGGCGCAAGCTAAGCGCACAGGTAATTGCCCATACGGCGTTGAACGCCAGCACGAAGGCGGGCGTCAGCGTGCCGAGGGCGAGTCCCGCCTGGCCGTAAGGGGAGTGATACGGGAAAATAATGAACAGCTGGACGGCGCTGGGGGCGAGGCTGATCAGCAGGGCGCGTCGCAGCCATGGCCCGCTGAACAGAGGCAAGGCAAATAGCAGGCCCCACAGGCCTCCCCACACCAGGCGGGGGTAGAGCCATTCCGGCGTTAGCGGTGGCGAAATATTGACCCCCGCGGCGGCGGTTAGTCCGTAAAGCCCGCAAAGCCAAAGCGCCAGGCTGTTGGCCAAGCCGCCCAGGCTACCGGCGGCGTAGCAGGTGAGATAGTTGCGCATATTGCCTCCTGTTGGGGTGTGTTGCCGTCGCGCTGACATGAACACTTGGTAACTCGCGTTCTCGGGATTCGACTTCCCCTCGGCGCGCCTTCAGTGCAGAATTCACGCCCTGAACAATGTTAAGAGATGGACTATGGCCAGCGCGAATAATTCCGATATTGCATTAATTACCGGCGCCTCTGCTGGTATTGGCCGAGCCTTCGCGCAGGCGCTCGCTCCGCAGTGCTCGTCGATGATTCTTGTGGCGCGCGACGCAGAAAAACTGTCGCGTGTTGCCGAGAGCCTGGCGGGTGTGGACTGCGAGATTCACTGTATTGCCGTCGATCTATGCAAGCCTCTGGGCGTGGCCGAAGTAATGGAAGCCATCCGACAAAAAGGCCCGGTGAGCATTCTGATTAATAATGCCGGTTTCACCACCGACAATGCGCTGGTGGACAGTGATCTCGATGCCGAGCTGGAGATGCTGTCCCTGCATTGTCAGGCGAGTGTGTCGCTGTGCCGTGGCGCGCTGCCCTATATGCAGGAACTGGGCCGCGGGCGGGTGATTAATGTCGCTTCCATGGCGGGCTTAATTCCGATGAAAGGCGCTGCGGTATACGGCGCTTCAAAAGCGTTTTTGGTGGCGTTTAGTCAGTCTCTTGCCAAGGAAAATCACCGCCACGGTATCGCCGTGCAATGCCTGTGCCCCGGCTACACTCACAGCGACTTTCACGGGCGTGAGGCGCTGGCGGGCTTTGATAAGCGTTCGATTCCCGAGGAATATTGGTCGAGCGCGGAAGATGTCGTCGCGGCAAGTTTGGCTGCCTTCTCGCTAACGCCGCCACCGACCTTGCTTGTGCCCGGTGAGCACAACAAGCAGTGGGTTCGTGAAGAGCAGGAGCGCCAGCGCGCTGCACTAGAGGCGATGCCCTAGGGCCTTTTTAGGTCGGTTGAAAGCGGCGTTATCTCGCGGTTTTTTTCTAACTGATAGCACTCCAGGTCTTCGGCCATGATCAATGTGCCGCTGTAGTGCTGGCGCGCTTCTTTGCGCAGGTCGTCGATGCTGTGTTCAACGCTTTCCCCGCCCTTGAGGCGATAGCGCTGACTGAAATGCGTTAGCAGCAGGTGCGGCAGTTCGCTGCGCTCGGCGGCTTTGGCGACCATGGCTGCCGTGCTGTGCATGTATTGCGGTCCTACTCGGGCCAGAACGTCCTCGGTAAACGTTGCCTCGTGGATCATGGCATCGCTGTTGCACATGGCGTCGTGTAGCAGGGCGGGTTGGTCGTTGTCACCGCCGACAATAACGCTGCGTGGTGACCAAGCCGCTTGGCTAACGTCGTCGGCGAGGACGGCTCGGCCGTCATCCAAGACGATGTTTTCCCCTTTTTGCAGTCGGTTCCACAGCGGGCCTCTGGGAATTCCCTTGGCGTCTAACGTTTCTTCAATCAGGTGGCGGGGTGGGACTTCCTCGGCGCGGTAGGCAAAGCAGGGTACGCGGTGAGACAGCGCGTGAGCGCTGACCCGCAGATGGCCATCGTCAAAATGGAAGTCCGGCGCATCGCTACGCACAAACTCCAGGGGGAAGCGCAGCTCCCGTATGTCGGTGTGCAGGAAGGTGGCGCGAATAAACTGTTCGATACCGTCGGGCGCACAAATCGTTAAGGGTGCTTTGCGGCCACTCATGTTGGCACTGGCGATCAGGCCGGGGAGTCCGTAACAGTGGTCGCCGTGCACGTGGGTGATGAAAATGGCACGCAATTTGGCGCTGCTGTATCGCGTGTGCTGTATTTGGTGCTGAGTGCCCTCGCCGCAGTCGAACAAGTACCAATCGCGGGCGTCGTCGATGGCCAGCGCCAGGCCGGTGACATTGCGGTGCCGTGTGGGGGTGCCGGCACTGGTGCCGAGAAAGGTTAGGCGCATGACGGGTCGCCGTGCTGAATGGTTTGTCGCCGCTTGGCCAAAATGTCCAGGCTGTGCTGCGACGGTGGCGCTTCCAAGATCGCCGCCATACTGTCAATAAGGTTGCTGGCCATGAAGTCAGTGTCGCGGATCAATGGGTTAAAGCCCGTGTTTTTACGCACCCGCGCATGGTCGGAAACGCCGTGAAAGCCGAGTACGTTCATCAATAAAATGCGCTGCTGGGCAATTTCAGGGGGAAGCTCGGTTAGTTCCTGTGCTGCCAGCTTTGCGATTTTGGTTTCCCGCGCCAGCTGCAGGGAATGCTTATCTGCCAGGTCGTAGCCCAGGGTATTGGTGGCAATCAGTTCGGCGCTGATGTGGATATAGGCTTCGCCGCCGTCGCTGTCGTCCAGCTTCTCGATCAGCGGTTGAACAATGGCGGTGGCGACCAGTTGAGGTGTGGCAACACCGTCAGCCAGCATTTGGTCTGCTAATTCGGCGCGGCGCTCGGCAAGTGCGGGGCCGTGCTTGTCGAAAATCGCCTGTAGCAGGCCATTTTTATTGCCAAAATGGTATTGCACCGCATTGCGGTTGGCTTGGCCTGCAGCGCGGGTAATGGTATTGATAGAGACGCCATCGACACCCTGTTCGGCAAAGAGCCTTTCGGCCGCGCGAATAAGGCTGTCACGTGTGCGGTGGCTTCGGGTGTCTTTAACGGCGGTCAGTGTCATATTCCTTGCATGCGGCGGTGGTATAGCGCCTTAGCTTAGCAAAAAACCGCGTTTGTTTCGTGGGCGATGGCCTGGCGGCAGCGGTTTGCGAGCTTATACCGCCAGCAACTATCCTCAGCTTGTCTGCCTCCAGTCGCCATACCGATACGTAAACTCGTCCGTTCGGAGGTTATAGGCGGCGAACTCGCCACACTATAGTGAAGATCGATACCGCATCGGCGGGGAACAATAAGCAAAGAAGGATGCCACCATGAAGTTTGCCTACCACCACAGTATGTGTCCGGTTGAACAGTATGTGCCGCTGAGTATTGAAGCGGAGAAGCTGGGTTTCGACACCATCACCATGCCTGACAGTATTTGCTACCCCAAAGAAGCGAGCTCTAAGTACCCCTATAACAACGACGGTAGCCGAGAGTTCCTCGATGGTGTTCCCTTTATGGAACCCTTTCTACTAGCGGCTCACCTGGCGGCGAAAACCGAAAATATTCGCTTCACAACCTCAGTGCACAAATTGGCTGTTCACGAGCCAGCGCTGATCGCCAAGTCGTTGTCGACCTTGGCTATTCTTAGCGGTAACCGCTTTGGTTACGGTGTGGGTATTAGTCCATGGGCCGAAGACTTCGAAGTCACCAATGTCCCCTGGGAGCGTCGCGGTAAGCGCATGGACGAGATGATTGAGATCATCAATGGCCTGATGAGCGGCGAGTACTTCGGTTATCAGGGGGAAATCTTCGATCTGCCGGAAATTAAGCTGTGCCCCGTGCCGAGCGAGCGCCCCCCGATTCTTGTCGGTGGTCACTCTAAGCCTGCACTGCGCCGCGCGGCTCGCCTGGGTGATGGCTGGATTGCGGCCGGGGGTGATTTAGACTCGATCAAGGCGATGATCGATCAAATCAATGAATTCCGCGTTGAGTATGGGCGCGATCACTTGCCCTTCGAATTTCAAGCCATGACCGCTGAGGCCTACAGCGCGGATGGCATTAAACGCTTGGAAGATATTGGCGTTGACGAGGTGTTGGTTGCCTTCCGCGATGTCTATGCCTCTGAGCCTGACGACAAAACGGTCGAAGAGAAAGTGGCAATGCTGCAGTGGTACGCGGCCGAGGTTATCGAGAAAAGCCGCGCTTAAGCGCTGGCTGCGTCCGGGCGGCGTTTCTCCGGGCGCAGCTGTTCAATCATTCTAAACAGATAGGCCGATCGCTCTTCCCGTTCGTTGAAGGGCCTCATCACTAGGTTCTTGGCCATGCCGATCACCAGGTCAAAGGCGATATTGGTGATGTCTTCTGCGCTGACATCGTCACGCAATTCACCCTGCGCTTGCAGCGAGGTAATCATGCCGCGCATTAATTCGCGGTTCTGTGTGTTCTTTTCCAACTCGGCCTGCAGGCTATCTTTGTGGGTCAGGGCGAAGGTGTGCAAATTTAAGCGCACTCGCCACTCGAGGTCGGACTCCTCGTCGAGGGGGAGGCCCGCTTTGATGATGGGGAAAAACTGATCCAGGCTCAGGTTGTCCTGCTGGGTACTGGCCTCTTGCATACGCAGGTCAATGCGCTGGTCTGCCCAGCGAAACGCCGCAATCACAATTTCTTCTTTGCTGCTGAAGTAGTGTGAAAGCACGCCGATGGAGCACCCCAGTGATTTTGCTAGCGCGCGGGTAGTGAGCGCCTCGAGCCCCTTGCTGGCAATGAGTCTCGCGGCCGCTTCGGCGACTTCCTCGCGGCGGCTGTCGTGGTCTACTTTCCTCACTGTGGGGCGTACCTCTGAGTGTGCTCAATTGTTTCTGGGCGGAACTATACCTGAAGATGACGAATATTTCATATCGAACGCTTGATATGTATCGAGCTGGCTTCTATGATGACTTCCAAAATAATTCACTACACGGACCCCCTTCGGAGGGCAGAAGCATGGCCACAGCAGTCAATACGGATTACAAACTCGCTCCCAATAACGACAAGTTGGATCACATTCCCGGCTCGTTTGGGTGGCCGGTTATTGGTCACACCTTTCCACTGGTGAAAGACCTCTACGGCACGATCGATAAACAATACAAGGAGTTCGGGCCAGTTTCTCGCTTCGGACTGGCGGGCTTTAAAGGCGTGCTGCTGGTTGGCCCCGACCTCTATAAAGAGGTTTACCTGGATCGCGATAAAAATTTCTCTGCCGAGATGGGTTACATGGGCTCACTCGGGCGCTTCTATAAGGGTGCGCTGTTGCTGCGCGACCACGAAGAGCACCGTTTTCAGCGTCGTATGATGCAAACAGCCTTCAAAAACGACGCGATGAAAGGCTATATCGGCACAATGGGGCCGATGATTGGCGAGGCGGTGGAGTCCTGGGGTAAGAACAAGGAAATGTTGTTCTTCCCGGCCATTAAGCAAACCTTGCTGGATGTTGCTGCAGAAATTTTTGTCGGTTTGGATAAAAACGACTCGCGCGCGGATGAGCTGAATACCGCCTTCTTGAACATTGCCGAAGGGTTGATGGGAATTGTCACCAAAGAAATTCCTGGCACTAAATACGCTAAAGGTAAGAAGTCTGAGCGTTTCATTAAAGAATTCTTTGGTAAGTTGATTGCAGAGCGTCGCGCGGGCAATGGTATTGATACCTTCACCTTCTTCACCAAGGAAAAAACCGAAGAGGGCGAGTATTTCTCTGACGAGGATATCATCGCGCATATGAGCTTCTTGCTCTTTGCCGCCCACGACACGACTACCAGTGCACTCAGTCACCTGTTGTTCCACTTGGGTCAAATGCCAGAACTGCAGCAACGCTTGCGCGAAGAGGCGCAGTCTATAGATAAGGACTTCTTGGAATACGAAGACTTAGAGAAAATGCCTCTGGCGGAAGCGGCGACTAAAGAGGCATTGCGCTTACACCCCTCGGTGATGATGATGCAGCGTCGTACTATTAATGACTGTGAGCTGGGCGGTTTCAAAATTCCTGCCAATACGATTTTGTTCATCGCACCGCAGCACACCCACCGCATGAGTGAATACTGGGATGCGCCGTTGAAGTTTGATATTGACCGTTGGCTGGAGCCGCGCAATGAGCACAAGCGTCACAGCTTCAGCTTTGTGGGCTTTGGCGGTGGTGGCCACAAGTGCATCGGCATGCATTTTGCGCTGATGCAGGTGAAGAACTTCCTGCACCAGTTCCTGCGCCGGTATGAGTTCCGTCTGGCAGATAATTTCAGCGACAAGATGCAAACCGTGCCTCTGCCGAAGCCGGTTGATGATCTGCCGATTGTGCTGACGCCAATTGGCAAGTAGCAAGAATGAAAAAGGAGCCGAAAGGCTCCTTTTTTGTATTGGCTTGGGGGCTGTCGGGGCGTCCTAGGCTTTCTTTGCCATCGCTTGTGAACCGACCATAATCATGCGAATCATAACCACCGTTTGGTCGATGAGTTCGGCGCGCTGGTCAACTGACTGACTGGCGGCGCTGGCGCCCATGGCGACAACCAGGCGGGTGATGGCCTTCGCGGTGAGCGCAGGTTCAAAGGTAGCGTGGCCAGTGAGTTTCTCCATACGCTCCAGCTCGTCGCGCAACTCGTCCTCAAAATAGGTGAGTTCCCGTTCGACGGCTTTGCGGAAGGCGTCCGAGCCCGTGGACATCTCGCGCAGCAGCACCTGCAAGTATTTTTCATCGGCGTCGAGCTGGTCCATAAACGCCTCGACCGACGTGCGAATTGCACTGCGCTCCATGGAAAGCCGCTGTCGCGCTTCGCGGATAATGCCGCGCAGGGCGCGCCCCGCCTGATCGATAAGCGCAACAGTCAGCTCATCAACATCGCGAAAGTGGCGGTAAAAACTATTGGGGGCGATCCCGGCCTCTCGAGCAATTTCCCGAAGACTCAGCGTGGAAACACTGCGGTGAGTGCCCAGCAGCCGCACGGCGGCGTCCATTAAATCTTGCGCGGTAACCTGAGTCCGGCGACTGCTGGTCTCGGCTTCCTGCTTGTTCTTGCGTCGTGTTCTGATTCCCATGTCTCTGCCGTGTTCGCGTTTGGCCCTGCTGGCCTGAAGCGCTCATTCTAGTGCGTTGTTTGACGTTCGTATATACAAGTAAATATACACATGAATATACAAGTGTATTGACACATATAAATACACGTGTATATTGGTCGAAAATTCACCACTGGATGTAAACAATGGCGAGTGTGTTTTCTTCTTCGAATGGTTTTCCTGAGCGCATGCCGCGTGTGGCGGGAATGCTGGGAGCGCTGATAAGCGAGTCGCAATTTGATTTTTGGGCTCGCGAGTTCGGCAGCATTACGGCGTGGCGGCGGGTATTTGCCCGCGTACAGAGCCTGCATATGGAGGGGGCAGAGACGTTGAGTATAGGGCTGCGCCCTAACCGGAATTTTCAATCAGCAGTGGCGGGCCAGCATGTAAATGTGTCTGTAGAGATTGGCGGTCGCCTCTGTACCCGTAGTTACAGTCTGTCGCGCCCCGCCGAGGGTGGTTGTGTCAGCATCTCGGTGCGTCGTGAGCCGGGGGGGCTTGTCAGCAACCACATACACGATCACTTGCAGGTGGGCGATGTGCTTGAGCTAAGCCAGCCCTATGGTGGGCTCTCGGAAGGCTTGGCAGAGGCGCGCGCGCAGGTATTTCTCGCGGCGGGTAGCGGTATTACGGCGATCTATAACCTGATTGCCGAGCAGGCAAGGCGAGGAGAGGCACTTCGGGGTGAGCTGTTGTACTGGGAGAAGCAGGTCGATCGTTTCTGCTTTACCGAGGAGCTGGATGCGCTCTGTCAGGCGCACCCTCAGTTTTCCGTGAAGCGGTTCTGCAACGCCGACGCCTCCTCATCGCTGTATTCGACTGGGCGCTTGAGCACGGAGCTGGCGGCGCAGCTATGTGAGCGGTATCCAAATGGCAGTGTATTTGCCTGCGGCGGCAGCGCGTTTGTGGGAGCTGCTCGCGAGCTGTTTTCTGGCGTGGTGGGTGGTTTCTATGCCGAGGCATTTAGTCCGCCGCAGCGGCTTGGCGGGGATGTGGCAGAGGAGCGTTTCTTTGAGGTCTCGTTAACTCGCAGCGGACAAACGATCACGGTTTCTTCTCAGCAGTCGCTGCTTGACGCGCTAGAAGACGCGGGGCACCGACCTCCCCATGGTTGCCGCATGGGTATTTGCAACAGTTGCAGCTGCGGCCAGCGCAGTGGGGAAAGTCAAAATCAGTTAAACGGTGAGCAGCTTCGCGGGGCCGGTTCTGTGCGCCTGTGCGTAAGCCGCGCAAACAGCAATATCGAATTGGACATATAGGTGAGCGTTGTGAGTCAGGGTAAAAGTAGGGCGCTGGGCCCAGAGGAATTAACCGCGTTTGGCGAGGACGTCGACGCATTGCAAAAGCGAGCGATCGCCGATGTGGGGGCGCGCGATGCCCGCTACATTCGCCGTTTGATTCGCGTGCAGCAATACATGGAGGTCGTGGGGCGAGGGCTGCTGTTTATTGGTGTTTTCCCTCCTGCATGGGTACTGGGCACGGTATTGCTAGGTGTGGCAAAAATTCTGGAGAACATGGAAATTGGCCACAATGTAATGCACGGCCAATACGACTTCATGAACGATCCTGCACTGCGCGGCGCGACGTATGAATGGGATATCGTCGGTACGTCAGACAACTGGCGCGAGAGCCACAATTACAAGCATCACAGTTACACCAACATCAAGGGGCTTGATGATGACGTGGGCTACGGGCTGTTGCGGCTCTTCCCTGAGCAGCGTTGGCATTTTTCCTACCTGTTTCAGTCGGTATTCGCGGTATTGCTGGCGCTGTTGTTTCAGTGGGGCGTGGCAATTCAGGAGCTGCAGCTGGGTAAGGTCGCCAAGGGGCGAAAGTCCTGGCCGCAATTAAAGGATGAGCTGCGACCGCTGTGGAAGAAGACCCGGCGCCAACTACTTAAAGACTATGTGTTTTTTCCGCTGCTCGCCGGGCCGTTTTTCCTAACGGTATTCAGCGGCAACTTGGTTGCCAACCTGATCCGTAACCTCTGGACATTTATGATCATTTTTTGCGGCCACTTTACCGCCGATGCTGAGGTTTTCGAGCGTTCGGTGTTGGATAATGAAACTCGCGGACAGTGGTACTTGCGACAATTGCGCGGCTCGTCAAATCTCGGCGGTGGTAAGCTGTTTCATATTCTGTCGGGCAATTTGAGTCATCAAATTGAGCACCACATGTTCCCTACGGTTCCGGCCCACCGTTACGCAGAGATGTCGGTAGAGCTGCGGGCGATTTGTCAGAAATATGATCAGCACTACAACACCGGCTCGCTGCCGCGACAGTTTGGTCAAGTAGTGTGGCGAATCCTGCGGCATTCCTTCCCCTCTGCGGCGCCAATGCCGCGGCCGCTGGTGCAATAATTACCAAATGGAAATCTATATCAAAATATTTTGATATAGGCCTTAAGGCTGCTACACTGCGTCGCCATGGAAGCACACTCTTGCAATGTGGCGGCGGCAGATTCCCCTGAGTCTCCCCCCGCAACACCGGACGAGCCGGCTATCGGCGCAATGGTCCTCCAGCTCTGTAAGGCGGGAGCCGATAACTTGCGTCTGCAAGTGCTGCGCGTGTTAAGTTGCGATGCCTACAGCGTTCAGGAGCTGTGCCAGATTTTAGATGTTCGCCAGTCAGGCATGAGTCACCATTTAAAAATACTCGCTGCTGCGGGTTTGGTTGTTCGTCGCCGCGAGGGCAATAGCCTGTTTTACCGCCGCAATTGGCAAGCCGAACATGCCAGTGTGGCCGAGCTGCACACCGCGGTGCTCAATGCTGCCGAGCAGTTGGTATTGGATGCGGGGCAGCAGCGGCAGCTAGAAAAAGTGGTCGCCGAACGGGCGGAACGCTCGCGAGCGTTTTTTGCTGAACACGCCGGTGAGTTTGGCGAGCAGCAAGAGCAAATGGTGGCCTACAGCGTATACGGCCCAAGTTGCGCCGAGCTGTTGCGGGCCAGTCAGCCCGAGGGAGGGCGCCTGGCGGTCGAGATCGGGCCAGGAGAGGGCGATTTTCTGGCTGAGCTGGCCGGCCGTTACACGAGAGTGATCGCGCTTGATAACAGTGAGCCAATGCTGGACAAAGCGCGCACCGCCGCTGCTGACAAAGGGCTCGACGGCATAGAGTTTGTACTGGGCGACAGCCGCAGCCGGCATTTGCCGGAGGGTGAAGCCGATTGTGTGGTGGCCAATATGGTGCTGCACCACGTGCCGTCACCGTCAGATATTTTTAACGACGTACAGCGCATGTTGAGTCCGGGCGGGGTGTTTTGCCTGGCTGAGCTCTGCCCTCACGATCAAAACTGGGCCAGAGAGGCCTGCGGTGATTTGTGGCTGGGTATCGCGCAGGAAGAATTAAGCGAGTGGGCGTTGGCCTGCGGCTTGGAAGAGGGGCCGTCAGTTTACCTGGCCCAGTTAAACGGTTTTCGCGTGCAAGTTCGGCAGTTTATAAAGCCGGGCAAGAAATAACGAGCTGGCCACAGGGCCATTACAATGAGGAAGACTATCAATGTCTGAATACAGCCTGTTCACCTCCGAATCGGTATCGGAAGGACACCCAGACAAACTCGCCGATCAAATCTCCGATGCGGTGCTCGACGCGATTATCGCGCGTGACAAGCATGCCCGGGTTGCCGTGGAGACCCTGGTTAAAACGGGTATGGCAGTCGTTGCAGGAGAAGTCACCACCTCGTGCTACGTGGATCTGGAAGATATTATTCGCGACGTGATTACCGGCATTGGCTACAACAGTTCCGATGTGGGTTTTGATGGTGCCAGTTGTGCCGTACTAAATGCCATTGGCAAGCAGTCGGTGGACATTAATCAGGGGGTGGATCGCGCCAAGCCAGAAGATCAGGGTGCGGGCGACCAAGGGTTGATGTTCGGCTACGCCACTAACGAAACCGAGCACCTGATGCCCGCCCCGCTGTTTTATTCCCACCGTTTGGTTGAGCGCCAGGCTTACCTACGCAAAAACGGTGTGCTGCCGTGGTTGCGCCCCGATGCAAAGAGCCAGGTGACCTTGCGTTACGAGAACGGCGTGCCGGTAGCCGTTGATGCGGTTGTGTTATCGACTCAGCACAATCCTGATATCAGCCAAGCTGATCTTCAGGAAGCCGTGCGTGAAGAGGTTATCAAGCATGTGCTGCCCGCCAATTTGTTGCACGCGGGTACGCAATTCCACATCAACCCCACCGGCAATTTTGTGATCGGTGGCCCAGTGGGTGACTGCGGGCTGACGGGGCGTAAAATCATTGTTGATACCTACGGCGGTATGGCGCGTCACGGCGGCGGCGCCTTCTCGGGTAAGGATCCATCCAAAGTTGACCGCAGTGCGGCCTATGCTGGTCGTTACGTGGCGAAGAATATCGTCGCCGCTGGTCTGGCTGACCGCTGCGAGATTCAGGTGAGCTATGCGATTGGTGTCGCGGAGCCAACTTCGATTTCGGTGAATACCTTCGGCACTGGCAAAGTCAGTGATGAAAAATTGGTGGCCGCAGTGCGTCAGGTATTCGATCTGCGCCCCTACGGCATTACCAATATGCTGGACTTGGCTCACCCGATGTATCAGCCCACCGCGGCCTACGGCCATTTTGGTCGGGAGCCATACGAGCACACGTATCAATGGACAGAAAACGGTGAAGCCCGCAGCGAAACCAGCACGGCCTTCAGCTGGGAAAAAACCGATCGCGCCGAGGCGCTGAAAGCGGCGGTGTAAGAAGCAAAGCCACTCGCGAAATTAATTTGAGGATAGCAATATGACTGCCACAGTAACTGCAGTAGAAAATTTCAGCGACTATAAAGTTGCCGATATTAGTCTGGCCGAATGGGGTCGCAAAGAACTGAGCATCGCAGAGGGCGAAATGCCTGCGCTGATGTCTCTGCGCGAAAAATATGGCGATAGCAAGCCCTTGGCGGGTGCCAAAATTCTCGGTTGTATTCATATGACCATTCAAACCGGGGTGTTGATCGAAACGCTGACCGCTCTCGGCGCTGAAGTGCGTTGGTCGTCGTGCAATATTTTCTCTACCCAGGATCACGCTGCAGCGGCGATCGCCGCGGCCGGCATTCCTGTTTTCGCATGGAAGGGTGAAACCGAGGAAGAGTACGAGTGGTGCATTGAGCAGACAATTTTGAAAGACGGCGAGCCCTGGGATGCCAACATGGTACTCGACGATGGTGGGGACCTGACCGGCATTCTCCACGAGAAGTACCCCGAGATGCTCGACAAGATCCACGGTATCACTGAAGAAACCACCACAGGGGTTCACCGCCTGCAAGATATGTTGAAGAAGGGCGAGCTGAAAGTACCCGCGATCAACGTCAATGACTCGGTGACCAAGTCGAAAAACGACAACAAATACGGTTGTCGTCACAGCTTAAATGATGCGATTAAGCGCGCTACCGACCATCTGTTGTCGGGCAAAAAAGCACTGGTTATTGGCTATGGTGATGTTGGTAAGGGCTCTGCTCAGTCACTGCGTCAGGAAGGCATGATCGTAAAGGTGACAGAAATCGACCCCATCTGCGCCATGCAGGCCTGTATGGACGGTTTTGAAGTGGTGTCGCCTTACGTCAATGGTGTGAACACGGGTGAGGCAAGCAGCATCAATAGCGCACTGCTGGGCACTACCGATCTGCTGGTAACGACAACTGGTAACGTCAACGTTTGTGATGCGAATATGCTGGCGGCGCTGAAGAATGGCTGCGTAGTGTGCAACATTGGTCACTTCGACAATGAAATCGACACGGCCTACATGCGTGAAAATTGGCAGTGGGACGAGATCAAACCACAGGTGCACGTTGTGTATCGCGACCGCGCTAGCAACGATCACTTGATCCTGCTTTCAGAGGGTCGCCTGGTTAACTTGGGTAACGCCACCGGTCACCCCAGTCGCATTATGGACGGTTCGTTTGCCAACCAAGTACTGGCGCAAATTTACCTGTACGAGCGCCGCTTTGCCGACCTGGAAAAAGAGCTGCGCGAAGGTGCTATCACCGTTGAAGTGCTGCCCAAGAAGCTGGACGAAGAAGTTGCTGCGCACATGGTGGCGGGCTTTGGTGGCGTGATCACCAAGCTCAAAGCGGATCAGGCCGACTACATCGGCGTGAGCGTTGATGGCCCCTTCAAGCCAGATAGCTACAAGTACTAAGCCCGAGGTAGCGGTTTCGCCGCTGCCGTTCACCCCGCGCCGTCTATTGGGCGCGGGGCGTTAATACGCGTGACAGATAATAAGCGGATGTGTGCATGGCCAATCGCTACAGTTTTGAATTTTTCCCACCCAAGACCGAAGCCGGTCGTGAAAAGCTCGTTGCCACCCGCAATGAGTTGAATAGTCTGGCACCAGACTTCTTTTCCGTCACCTATGGTGCGGGCGGGTCTACCCGAGACAACACCCGGGGCATCGTTCTCGATGCCAAGGCAGCGGGTATTGATGTTGCCCCTCACTTGTCCTTTGGTGGTGACGAGGAAGAGGAGGTTCTGGCGCTGGTTGAGCAGTATCGCCAGGCGGGTGTGCGTCGCATCGTCGCGTTGCGCGGTGATATTCCCTCTGGAATGGGGGCGACGCGCTTAGTGTATGCCCGAGAACTCGTCGAGTTTATCCGCAAGCACACCGGCGACCACTTCGAGTTAGAAGTTGCTGCCTACCCGGAGGTTCACCCCGACGCGCCGAGTTACGAGCAGGATGTGGTGTACTTAAAAGAAAAGCTGGATGCCGGCGCAAACAGTGCCATTACCCAGTACTTCTTTAATGCCGATGCGTATTTCTACTTTTTGGATGCCTGCGAAAAGGCCGGTATCGATAAGCCGATCTACCCGGGCATCATGCCGATCACCAACTATGCGAATTTGGCGCGCTTCTCACGCAATTGCGGCGCTGAAATTCCCCGTTGGCTGGCGCGCAAGCTCGATGGCTATGGTCAAGACTTAGAGAGCATTGCTGCCTTCGGTGAAGAGTATGTGACGGAAATGTGTCAAATTCTGATGGAGGGGGGCGCACCGGGTATCCATTTTTATACAATGAACCAAGTGCAGCCCGTTAAGCGCATGTTGGAAAGCGTTAAGGCCTCACACCCCTAGCGCGATACGCTACAAATACTTCAGCCAGTCGTCTGTGAATTGGTCTAGCAGTTTATAGACGTGCTCAAAGGCTTCCCGGCTCTTGCGATAAGGGTCGGGCACTTCTTGGTTTTCCGACCACTTGCCCAATAAAAACGTCTTGCCGCCAACTTGTGGGGCAATTTTGTTGATGCCGCGAATATGGCGCGATTCCATGGTGAGGATCAGGTCGGCCTGAGTCAGCATGTCGCGGTCGACTTGGCGAGCGCAGTGGCCGCTAGGGTCGATGCCGTGTTCGCTGAGTAGTGCCGCCGCGGTGTCGTCGATGCCTTTGTCCACCAGCGCGCCAAGGCCAGCCGAGTGAATAGTGATATTGGGTTTCACCTCGGCCAACTTCTGACGCAGCATGTATTCCGCGCTTGGGCTGCGGCAAATATTACCGATACAGATAACCAGAATATTGTTAAACATCGTTGCCCCTAGCCCTCGCGCTGTAGCGTTTTAACGCCGCCGGCGGTGCCAAGTAGCAGTACGTCGGCGGGCCGCAGGGCAAACAGGCCATTGGTGACAACGCCAGTGATGCCGTTGATGGTTTCTTCCGTTTTTTGTGGGGTGGCGATCATAAAGTCGTAGAGGTCGATGATCACATTGCCGTTGTCGGTGACAACGCCCTCGCGATACACCGGGTTGCCACCCATCTTGAGCAGCTCGCGAGCCACATAGCTGCGCGCCATCGGAATGACTTCGATCGGCAGCGGGAAGGCGCCCAGTTGGTCGACTAATTTACTTTCGTCAGCGATGCAGATGAATTGCTTGCTCGCTGCTGCGACGATTTTCTCTCGGGTGAGTGCGGCGCCGCCGCCTTTGATCAATTCAAGGCGCTGGTTGCTCTCATCCGCGCCGTCTACGTAAACCGCTATTTGGCCGCAGCTATTTAACTCAACCACTTCAATGCCGTGGCTGCGCAGCCGCTGTGCGGACGCTTCAGAGCTGGCGACGGTCGCTTTTATGTCATCTTTTAAGGCGGCGAGCTGGTCGATGAAGCAGTTGGCGGTTGAGCCGGTACCAATACCGATGATTTCGCCGTCGAGGATGGCGGGTTTAACGCGCTCAATGGCCGCTGCGGCCACGGCTTCTTTCAATTGCTGCTGATTCATGGTGGATTCGCTGCGCTGAGAACTGAGAGCGGCAAGTATAAAACTGCGCTGTGGCGAATGCGAGCCGCAAGGCGGTTTCCGCGTGCCTAGACATTTTGGTGATGAGCTTTTATCCTCGACGCTCGCCAACCTATTACACATCATAAAAACGGCGACTCTAGCAAGGCTATAGAAACAACAAAATCGGTCGTTAGAGTAGTACTGGCTGGCTAAGCCGGTACTTCCGGGATTCCCGGGAGAAGGGTTGCTTTAGGAGACGGCATGAGCCGAATAAGAAAAATAAAAGAAGGAGCGGTTCAAGGGTCGACAACATCAGCAGTGAGCCAACTGGGTATCCAGCGCGTCTTTGCGCCGCTGGCTATTTTGCTGGCATTTACCGTGCTGGGCTATTTGTTGTGGGTTACCTTGAGAACACCGCTGGAAACCGGGCTGCATGTGGTACGCATGGAGCAGTTAGAAGCCGTAAACACCGCAGATCGACAGCTCAACCGGGCCATCGTGCGTGCACCGTTGCAGTTAGAAAGTGAGCCGCTGGCCATGCTGGCCGCCGCGGAGCGCTTCGATGAGCAGTCGCGCCAGATTGGTTTTGGCCAGGCGGGCCTCAAGGGGCAAGCGCCACTTGTGGACCGCGCGTTAAACGACTTCCTGCGTAGCACGAAAGCCAAGTTGGATGCATTGGAACCCTACCAGGAAACGCTGCGTCGCTTGCGCCTACTATTCGCGGCAATGCGCAGCGGGGGTGTTTCGGTGCTCAGCGCACCGGCGATAGAGTCGGAGGCCGCTCTCGGACGCGACATCAAGCGGCTGATTCGCGAGGCGACGCAGTACAGTATTATTTCAACCGCAGAAAACGCCGAGCTGCTAGACCAGTTGAGCGCAAGTATTGCGATTCAGGCCAGTGCTCTGGAGGATACCGAGGCATTGGCTGCGCTATCGCAATTGCTCGATACGGTGGACGGTCTGCGCTTCACTCGAGATGAATTGAATCAGCAACTGGACGAGATCGCAGAAGCCGGCGCTGCCGGTGCACTGGCGACGCTCAAGACGCGCTATGAGAACCACTTTTCTCAGTTGCAGGCGGCGGCAGATCGCAACCGCCAAACCCTGGCTGTCTACGCGGCAGCGCTGCTGCTGGCCTTTGGTTTGATCGCCTGGCGTTTGCGGGGCTCATTCCAAGAGCTGGACCAAGTGAACATGGAGCTGCAGGATGCCAATATCAATCTTGAAGGCATCGTCGCCGAGCGCACCCGCGATTTAAGCTCCGCCTTGGAAGACTTACGCCTGCAGCAGGCGCAACTTATCCAGTCTGAAAAAATGGCCTCCTTGGGGCAAATGGTGGCGGGTGTCGCCCACGAAATTAATACGCCTCTCGGTTACGCCAACAGCAACGTATCAATTGTGCGGGAGCTGGTGTCCTCCATGGAGGATGTTATCGATGAGGAAAGCCGCGGCGAGTTCGACATGCTATTGGGTGATGCCCAATACGGCTTAGAGCAAATTGCCGAATTGGTTATGAGCCTGAAAAACTTCAGTCGGGTAGATCGCTCGCAAACCGAGCTTTTCGACCTGAACGAGGGTATCGAAACCTCCTTGAAGATTTGCCAAAACCAAATCAAAGACCTGGACATTCAGCGCGACTTTGGTGAGCTACCCAATATCAGTTGCGCTCCGTCTCAGTTGAACCAAGTATTTCTGAACTTAATTAACAATGCCGCTCAGGCTATGGATGGAAAGGGAACCCTGACACTTAGCACCGCTGTTGACGGCGACAATGCCGTGGTGCGTGTGCGCGATAGTGGCTGCGGTATGGATGCTGAAACCGCCGCGCATATCTTTGAGCCCTTCTTTACTACCAAGCCTGTTGGTGAAGGCACGGGCCTTGGCTTGTCCATTGTGTTTCGCATTATCGAAGATCACGGTGGCCGCATCTCTGTGGAATCGGAGCCGGGTGTCGGGACCGAGTTTGTAGTCAGCCTGCCGATAGCGGGCAAGGCCGTTCCAGAACAAGTCGTTGTGACCGAAGACAGCATAATTCTCAGTGACAGCGCGGTTTGAGGGGTAGGTGATGACTGAAGGCATTGAAAGTAAGGCAAAGATTTTATTCGTGGATGACGAGCCGAGAATTCTCGTTGCCCTAAAGGCTTTGTTTCGCAGCCGCTATCAAGTGTTTACCGCCAATTGTGGCGCGGACGCGGTAGCACTGTTAGAGCAAGAAGATGTCGATGTTATCGTCTCTGATCAGCGTATGCCGGAAATGACGGGTGTTGAGGTTCTGCGCACAGCGCGCGAGCTCCGGCCGAGAGCGATCCGCGTGTTGCTGACCGGCTACTCGGATTTAAGCGCCATATTGGGCGCGATAAATGACGGCGAAATTTTTCGTTTCATCAACAAACCTTGGTCGAATAACGAATTGCGCGACACCATCGCTGCGGCGGTAAAAGCCTCTGAGGTGGATGTGGCTGAGGATGTCAGCGCTGAGCTTAATCGCAGTGAGGCTGAAGAAGCCTCCGATGAGGTCCAGACAAGTGCTGCGGCCGCTGCGCCGCGCGAAGCTGCCGAGGCGCCTGAGCCGTCCGCTCCGACGGCGAAAACGGTGGTTGATATCGCCGCTGGGCCGGAGGCACTTCGCAATGAAACGGGCATCTTGGTGTTGGACGAAGACAGCACCACCCGCGACGTTTTACAGCGTGTGTTGCACAAAGACCGACCGGTATTTACCGCGGTTGACCTGGACGGCGCACTTGAAGCGCTGGAGTCAGAAAATATCGGCGTGATCATCACCGAGCTGTCTATTGGTGGCGAGAGTGTGACGCACCTGCTGACCGCTCTGCGCCAGCATCACCCTTCGCTGGTGGCGATAGTACTAACCTCGCGAGCTGATGCTGGCTTGGGCATTGAATTGATCAATCGCGGGCAAATCTACCGCTTTCTTAGCAAGCCTATTAGCGAGGGGATGCTGCGCGGCAGTGTTAATTTGGCGGTACGGCGCTTTGATATTTTGCAAAAGAATCCGGAGCAGACACTGCGTCTGGCAGCTGAAAAGGCGCCAGAGCCATCCAGTGACCGCCGTGGGGTATTCAAGCGTATTGGTCGCTTGTTTGGTTTGACCGCCTGATGCTGCAGAGATAACGACAATAATGAATACAATGATGAATAGTGACGTATCGGCCAGTAGTGCTCCAAAGAAAAGTTTGGTGCAGTCGGCGGAAATGTTTATTGCTGTGGTGCTGTTTGCCGTGTGCGCAGCGGCGGGTCTGGCAGCGTGGTTAATGAGCTTAGGGGATGGCGCTGCCGATGAGTCGGCAACCGTTGAAACGGTGCAGGTATTTGCCTCGCTGGCAGATGCTGAGCTGGCGGATGATGAGCAGGATGTGCTGCTTGCATGGGAGCAGCGCTTAGAGCAAACCTTCAACCAGCGCGAACAGGCTTTGCGACAGCAGGAGCAGAGTGCGGTACTGGAGGAGCAAGCGACGGCGCTCGCTCAGGCGCAAGCGGCAGCAGAGGCAGCCAAGGAAGCGGCAGAGGCGGCTGAGCAGCGCGCCCGGCAAGCTGAATTGGCTCGTAAAAAAGCCTTGGCGGCTCAGGTTAAGCCCGCGGCACCCGCCGCTCCGAAAGTGGCTGCGAAACCCAAGCCCAAGGCAAATGCCGAGCGCATCCCCGCGAGCGTGGATTGGAGTAGTTGCCGCAAGCCGCGTTATCCCCGTGCGTCGATCCGCTTGAAGCAGGAAGGCACGGTGACGATGGCGTTTGCCATCGATGCGCAGGGGCAAGTTGTCAGTGGAGAGGTGCAGCAGAGCAGTGGCGTAGAGCGACTGGATAATGCCGCGCTAGAGGCCATTATGAAGTGTAGCTTTACTCCGGAGACTCTCGGCGGCGAGCCGCAGGCGTCTTCGGCGCTGGTGCGGTTTGGTTGGCGCTTGGGCGGCTAACAGAAACCGAGTGAATTAAAGCCCGCTACGGCGGGCTTTTTTGTGCCTCTGAATTACTCGCAGCATGGTGGAGTACGCGGCGACGCGTTAGACTTGCCGTTTGGTATACGATCATCCCGCCAGCAGGCCGTAATTGGAGTCTCCGACAACATGCCACAGAGTTACATCAAGAAAATTCTCGATGCCCGGGTCTACGATGTTGCTATCGAATCACCTGTGGACGAGGCGCGTCTGCTGTCGAAACGGCTGAATAACACGGTGCTGCTCAAGCGCGAGGATTTGCAGCCGGTATTCTCGTTCAAGTTGCGCGGTGCCTACAACAAAATGATCCACCTCAGTGAGGCCGAGCGTCGCCAGGGCGTGGTGGCCGCGTCGGCGGGAAACCACGCTCAGGGCTTGGCCCTGTCAGCGCTAAAACTGGGGGTGAAGGCGACAATTGTGATGCCTAAAACCACGCCGCAGATCAAAGTGGATGCGGTGCGTTCGCGCGGTGGCAAGGTGGTGTTGCACGGTGACACATACGATGAGGCTTCGGCCTATGCCCAAAAGCTCGTGCAAGAAAAAGGCATGGTTTATGTCCACCCCTATGACGACCCCGATGTTATTGCCGGGCAGGGCACCGTCGGCATGGAAATCTTGCGGCAAGTTACTGGGCCACTCGACGCGGTATTTGTGCCGGTAGGTGGCGGCGGTCTCGCTGCTGGTGTGGCGGCCTACATTAAATATGTACGCCCCGATGTCCGCGTTATTGCGGTGGAGCCTGAAGATGCCGCCTGCTTGAAAGTCGCTTTGGAAAAGCAGCGTCGAGTGCGCTTGAAAGAGGTTGGGATTTTCGCCGACGGCGTTGCCGTGGCACAAATTGGCAAGGAAACCTTCCGGGTGTTGCGCAAAACCGTCGATGAGGTCGTCACGGCAAATACCGATGAAATTTGCGCAGCAATCAAGGATATCTTTGACGATACTCGCTCGATTGCCGAGCCCGCAGGGGCGCTGGCGCTCGCTGGTCTCAAGAAATATGTTGAACAGCACGGCTGTGAAGGCAAAACACTGTTGGCGATCGACAGTGGCGCGAACACCAACTTTGATCGCCTGCGCTATATCTCGGAGCGCACAGAGATTGGTGAACAGCGCGAGGCGATCTTGAGTGTCACCATTCCCGAGCAGCCCGGAAGCTTCAAAAAATTCTGTGCCGCCCTGGGTAAGCGCAATATCACTGAGTTCAACTACCGCTATGGCGACGATCGCGACGCACAAATTTTTGTCGGTGTGGCTGTTGCGGCTGGTGGCCAAGGGCGGACGGAGGTCGTTGAATCCTTGCGCAAGTTGGACTACCGAGTCGAGGACATGACCGACAACGAGATGGCCAAGCTGCATATCCGCCATATGGTGGGTGGTCATCGCCCCAACGCGGTCGCCAATGAATTACTGTATCGTTTTGAATTCCCGGAGCGCCCCGGCGCCTTGATGAATTTTCTGACGCGTTTGGGTAATCGCTGGAATATTTCGCTCTTCCACTACCGTAATCACGGTGCGGCCTACGGCCGGGTGTTGGTGGGCTTGCAAGCGGATAAGTCTGAGCGCAAAGCAGTAGAGGCTTTTCTCGGTAAGCTGGCTTACCCCTTCCATGAAGAGACCGACAACCTCGCGTACCAGCAGTTTCTCAGTTAACCCGCGGCAAAAATTTCGCGGTCGGTGGCGACCCAGTCGAGGGGGATATCCCAGTGCTGTGTTGGCAGGCGCTCCACTTCTTGCAGGTGGTGGGCCAGGCCGATCAGCAGGGGCTTACTCGCCGCATTGCGGCGCTGCTTAAAGGCCAGCGCTCGGTCGTAGTAGCCGCCTCCCATACCCAGGCGATTGCCCCGGCGATCAAAGCCAACCAGTGGCAGAAGCATCATGTCGAGGCGGATAGGGTCTATCTGTCGGCGGCGCAGGGCATTGGGTTCCGGGATGTTAAAGGCGTTGTTGTGCAGGGTTTGCCCTGGGGCGTGGCGATGAAAACGCATTTGCGCGTGTTTGGTATCTCGGTGGATCACTGGTAAGTAGCACACCTTGCCGCGTCGCTGGCAGTAGCGAAGCACGTCGGTGGTGGAGATTTCACCGTCACTGGCACTGTATAGAGCAATATGTCGAGCGCGCCGGAATTCGGGTAGTTTCCTCAGCTGTTGTAGCAGGCGCTTGGCGGCGCGCCGTTGAATGGCGGCCGGCAGGGCGCGCCGTTGTTGCCGAAGGCGTTGGCGGAGGCGTTGGCGGAGCTGGTTTTTGCTCGATGCATCCATAGTGAAGGTGGGTAGTGGTTGACGGCGCTGCCTGAAAAGGTAGGACCCAGGATACCGCCGGCCGCGTGGCCCTTGAACCCAGCGGTTCAAGGTGGAGCTTACCGCAGCATTTTTAGGCTTTCCGTCACGCGGACATGCACACAAATACTGGCTGGTTCGCTCCGGGTTTTAAAGCATCGGCTCAGGGGTCTGACGGCCTAGCGCATATCCCAGGAATTCACAGTATACCGATAGGCCCGCGCGCTTAACAGGGTGGTTAGCCGATATCGAGTTGGCGGCAGCAGTTGAGGGTGTCGTCAATTTTATCGGTAATGCGCTTGCTTACCGTGGCTTCTTGCTCTGTGCTAACGCCGCTTTTACTGGCCTCACGCAGCTCGTAGGCAATGTTTAGCGCGGCCATCACGGCGATGCGTTCCAGGCCAATAATTTTTCCGGAGTTGCGTATTTGGCGCATCTGTTGGTCGAGGTAGCGGGCCGCTTCCAGCAAGCCTGTTTGCTCGTCACTCGGGCAGGCAACCTGATATTCCTTGTCGAGAATTTTAACGATGACCGTTTCTTTACTCACCTTGTCGTCTCCATGTGGCTGGGGCGGGTCATCAGCACTCTTTTTCCAATGCGCGCAGGCGTTGGATCATCGCGTCGACTTTTGCCCGGGCCGTGTCGGTTTTTTCGATCAGCGCTTCGCGCTCAATCTTCCAGTTTTGCGTTTCGGATTTGAGAGTACGGTTCTCTGCATCCAATTGTTCGCACAGTTGGATGAGCTCATCGACTTTTCGTTCCAAAACCTGCAGCTGTCGGTCGTCCATTATTGCGTAGCTCCACGGCCGGGAATGATGTCGCCATAGTAGAGTGGGTGCCAGCGCTCGGTCAACGGTTATGCGCGGCGGTATGAACAGCGGCGGGTATTCGATTTTGCGGCGGATCAGCGCTACCATGCGCCTCCAGTCTTTGATGCCCTTGGGATGTGCAATGTCTAACGAGTTTGACCACGATGATCTCGCTAATTTATTCCTTAATTTAGGTGCTTTGCAGCCCCCGGCGGAGCTCCACGGTTATGCCGTTGGCTTTTTGTCTGTCGGCGGGCGAGTCGAGCGCCAGGCGTGGTTAAAGCATTGCACGGAGCTGCTGGATATCGATATGCCCAACCCTGACGATGCCGATGCCTTATTCGGCGTTTATAAAGGCGCGCTGGAAGCGCTGGGTAGTGAGGACTTGGCTCTGCAGTTAATGCTGCCGGGAGACGAACTTGATTTGGGGCAGCGCATTGTCAGCCTCGGTCAGTGGGTGCAGGGCTTTCTCACTGGTTTTGCGATGGCAGGCAAGCAGCGGCAGAGCGAGGGTGATGTCTTGGATGCGCTGTCTAAAGAGAGCCGTGAGGCGTTGAGCGACTTGGCGGCCATTGCGCAAATTTCTGCTGATCAGGCTGACGATGAAGATGGCGAGCAGGATTACGTGGAAATCTGCGAGTATGTGCGCGTCGTGGCGATGACCATCTTTCTTGAGTGTAACGCCGCCACCCCGGCGACGAAGAAGCCCAAGGGCGAGCGATTGCACTGACAACCGAGCAGATCAATTTCCCGTAAAAATAGCTGTGATAAGCTCCTCAAGATCATACATATCAGGGACACTATGAGCATCAGTAAGCAGGAATTTGCGCGGCGCCGTAAGAATTTAATGGCCCTGCTCGAGCCGGGTAGCATTGCCATTGTGCCGTCGGCATCGTTGCGCACGCGAAGTCGAGACTCCGACTACCCCTTTCGGCAGGACAGTGACTTCTTTTATCTGAGCGGTTTCGACGAGCCTGAGGCGGTGTTGGTGTTGTTGCCGGGGCGGCCGCAGGGTGAATACATTCTGTTTTGCCGCGAGCGTGACCCCGCCATGGAATTGTGGGACGGCTATCGCGCTGGCCCAGAGGGCGCCTGCGCGGAATATGGCGCCGATGATGCGTTCCCCATTGCGGATATCGACGATATTTTGCCCGGGCTAATCGAAGGTCGGCAGCGCGTTTACTATGCCATGGGGCGGCACGCAGAGTTTGATCAGCAGGTGATGAACTGGGTGAATGTTATTCGCTCCAAAGTGCGCAGCGGCGCCCAGCCTCCGGGCGAGTTTCTCGACCTCGATCATCTACTCCACGATATGCGCCTGTATAAGAGCGCGGCGGAATTGCGGATTATGCGTCGCGCTGGCGAGATTTCTGCAAAGGCTCACTGCCGAGCGATGCGTTACTGCCGTCCCGGTGTATATGAATACCAGCTTGAGGCGGAAATTCAGCATGAATTTGCAATGGCCGGCGCACGCTTCCCGGCCTACAGCAGTATTGTCGGTTCGGGGAAAAATGGCTGCATCTTGCATTACGTGGAAAACAACAGCGTGATCCGCGATGGCGAGTTGGTGCTGATTGATGCCGGCTGTGAGCTTGAGGGTTACGCCGCGGATGTCACGCGTACTTTTCCGGCCAATGGCCGCTTCAATGATGAACAGCGGGCCCTCTACGAGGTGGTATTGGAAGCGCAATTGGCAGCAATAGAAGCCACGCAGCCGGGCAATCACTGGAATCAGCCGCATGAAGCGACAGTGAAGGTGATTACAGAAGGCCTGCTAAGGCTCGGGCTGCTAAAGGGCGATTTATCTGAGCTGATAGAAACCGAGGCCTATAAGCCGCTTTATATGCACCGGGCTGGGCATTGGCTCGGTATGGATGTGCACGATGTTGGTGATTACAAGGTCGGCGGCGAGTGGCGGGTGCTCGAAGAAGGTATGGTGTTAACCATCGAGCCGGGTATTTATGTTGCGCCCGACAACGATGCTGTTGAGCCGCGTTGGCGCGGGATTGGCATTCGCATTGAAGACGATGTGGTGGTGAGTAAGTCCGGCTGTGAGGTGCTGACGGCGTCAGTACCTAAGTCGGTTGACGACATCGAAGCCCTGATGGCGGAGGCGGGCGATGGACGTTGACTACGATGTGCTGATTGCCGGTGGCGGCATGGTCGGCGCCAGCCTTGCCCTAGGTTTGCACAAACACAGCCAGGGCCAGTTAAAAATTGCTGTGGTTGAGAGTTTTCCCCTCCCTCCGCTCAGCGACGCTGGGCCGAGTTATCGCCCCAGTTTTGATGCCAGGTCCACCGCGCTGTCATACGGCAGCCGACAAATTTTTGAAAACCTGGAGCTTTGGTCGACGCTGGAGAGCCATGTTGCCGATATTCTGAATATCCAGGTGTCTGATCGCGGCCATTTTGGCAGCGCGCTGATGCATTGTGGCGAGCTGGAATGGCCCGCGCTGGGTTATGTTATTGAGAACGCGTGGCTGGGCAATGTCCTGCTTAACCATCTGCGGCGTCATACCAATGTGCAGTTTATCTCCCCGGCCAGTGTCGAGGCGGTAACGCCAATGGCCGCCAAGGTGCAGCTGGACTTGCAAGCCGAGGGCGGGGAAACATCCTGCAGCGCGTCTTTGCTGGTTATCGCCGATGGGGCTGATTCGGGACTGTGCCAGCGCTTAGGGATTCATCGCCGGGTGGATGAATATGCGCAAACGGCCGTGATCGCCAATATCGCCACCGAGCTGCCACATGGCGGAACCGCCTACGAGCGCTTCACGGCCGAAGGGCCTATCGCGATGTTGCCGCTACTGCCAGACGAGCAGGGTCAGTCGCGCTCCGCCCTGGTATGGACCTTTCCCGAGGATGACGCCGACGCGGCGATGAATTGGACTGATGAGGACTTTCTGGCGTGCTTGCAGCAGCAGTTTGGCCACCGTTTGGGTCGCTTACTAAAAGTGGGGCAGCGCGTGGCCTTCCCGCTTCGCCTCAGTTTTGCTGAGGAACAAGTACGGCGAAATATTGTGGTGATGGGCAACGCTGCGCATTCACTTCACCCCGTGGCAGGGCAGGGCTTTAACCTCGCCCTGCGCGACGCCGATGCGCTGGCCCAGCGTGTGGCCGCGGCGGTTGCACAGGGGCTCAGTGCGGGTGAGCTGTCCGTCTTGCAGGGCTATTTGCGCAGTCAGCATACCGACCAGCAGGTAACGACCTTGTTCTCGGACCGCTTAACCAAACTATTTAGTAATCGTCAGCCTGTGCTGAGCTTGGCGAGGAATATGGGGCTGGTCATGCTCGATGCCAGCAAGCCGATAAAGTCCCGCTTTACCGCGCGCGCTGCGGGTGTGATAAAAGGCCGAGACATGGAGCTGCCGCTGTGACAGACCGACTTGAAAAGTTTGACATTATTGTGGTCGGTGCCGGGCTGGCGGGTGCGGCCTTCGCATTGGCGATGGCGGACCAGCCGCTGGATATTGTGGTGATCGATGCCCAGCCAGAGCGAGAGGGCTGGCCGCCGCTTGATGAAACCGTAATGGACTATGACGCCAGAGTCAGTGCGCTTACTGACGCGTCGCGGCGTTTCCTGCAGCGGCTGGGAGCGTGGTCTGCTGTGGCAGAAAGGCGGGTGTGCCCCTATCAGGAGATGGTTGTTTGGGATGCTGAGGGCACCGGTGAAATTCATTTTTCGGCCGATGAGGTCGGCGAGTTGGCCCTGGGGCATATTGCCGAGAATCGCTTGGTAACCGCCGCGCTGCACAATCGCTTGCGAGACAGTCGCGTGCGCATGCTGTTTAACAGTCCTGTTGCCGCCTGGATACGAAGTGGTGATCAAGGACAGTTGCAGTTAAATGACGGGCGGCTCTTGCAGGCGCCGTTGATCGTTGCCGCAGACGGCGCCAATTCTCGTTTGCGTGACTGGGGTGGTTTTCAAACTCGCGAGTGGGATTATCAGCACCACGCGATTGTGTGTACCGTGGAGACTGAAAAGCCCCATCGCGCTACGGCGTGGCAGCGTTTTCTGCCCGAGGGGCCGCTGGCGTTTTTACCTCTGCCCGACCGCGATGGCGCGCAAAACTTCAGCTCAATCGTCTGGTCGGCAAAACCTGAGCTGGCCGATACGCTAATGGCGATGGATGACGACGCCTTTTGCCTGGCGCTGGCCCAGCATTTTGAAGGGCGGCTCGGGCGTATCAATGCGGCCAGCCGGCGCGTCCGTTTCCCGCTGCGCCAGCGCCACGCTCAGCGCTATTTTCAGCAGGGTATCGCCCTTATTGGCGATGCCGCGCACACCATCCACCCGCTGGCTGGGCAGGGAATTAATTTGGGCTTCGCCGATGCCGAGGTTCTCGCCGAGGAATGTCAGCGTGCCTTGGCGCGCGGCCTGCCACTCTCTGATGAGTTGCTGCTGTCGCGTTATCAACGGCGACGCAAGGGCGAAAACCTGGCGATGATGGCGGCGATGGAAGGCTTTCAAAATCTGTTTGCCAGCCAAGCCCTACCATTGCGCCTGCTGAGAAATGCGGGCATGAGCTGGTTAGATCGAGCGGTGCCTATCAAGCGCCAGATTGTTGCTCGCGCGATGGGGCTGGCGCGTCGCTGACCCATTTCCCCGAGAAGTAAAACTTGAGTCATTAAATGATAATTATTATCATTGATGCTGAAGATTTCTTGCCTTCTTACCGTTAAGGACCTGCCCATTATGATATTTCGCTCGGCGCTAGTGTTTAGCTTGTTACTTTCTTTGGTGGCCTGTGGCCGAAGCGAAGAGCCCTCTGGGCCTGAATTGGTTGTATACAGCTCGCGCATAGAGCAGCTGATTAAACCGATTTTCGACCAATATACCGCTGAGACCGGCGTGAATATTCGCTACGTGACCGACTCTGCCGGGCCACTGCTGGCGCGCTTGCGTGCCGAGGGAGAGAATACGCCGGCTGATATTTTGGTGACGGTTGATGTTGGCAATCTCTGGCAAGCGGCGCAGCAGGGTTTATTGGCCCCTCAGACGTCGTCGGTGCTAAAAAATAATGTGCCTGAATCTCTGCGTGACCCAGAGGGCCGTTGGACAGGGCTTTCCATTCGCGCCCGCACCATTGTGTACTCGAGTGAGCGTGTACAGCCCGAGACCTTGAGTAGTTATGAGGCGCTTGCAGAGCCGCAGTGGGCGGGGCGTCTGTGCTTGCGCACGGCAAAGAAAGTGTACAACCAGTCGCTGGTTGCCACGATGATTAGTGCCGATGGCGCTGAGAACACCGAGCGGGTATTGGCGGGTTGGGTTGATAATTTGGCGGTGCCGCCCTTCTCCAGTGATAACAAAGTTATTGAGGCCATTGCCGCTGGTCAGTGCGATGTGGGTATTGTGAATACCTACTACCTGGCGCGCATGAAGGCAGATGATCCCTCCTTGCCGGTTGACCTGTTTTGGGCGAACCAAACCGGCGAAGCGCCGTTTAATCGCGGTGTGCACGTTAATATCTCCGGCGCTGGCGTGACCGCCGCCAGTAAGCAAAAAGCATTGGCGATGTCATTGCTGGAATGGTTGTCCGAGGCGGAAGCTCAGCATGCGTTTGCAGAGTTGAATCAGGAATTTCCGGTGAATCGCAACACGCCTCCTTCATCGCTGCTTCAGCACTGGGGCGATTTTAAGGCTGACCAGGTCCCCGTTGTAGAAGCGGGTCGCTTGCAGGCGGAAGCTATCCGAATGATGGACCGCGTGGGTTACCGCTAGATGCAACTTGCCCAGCGTGCCCGCGTGGCGAATCAGCGGCGCTTGCGGCCGACGCCACTGTGGCTACTCAGGGCGGCGGGGGTGGCGCTGGTCTGCGCGGTGCTGGTGCCCGTTGTGGTATTGGCGAGCAGCTGGTTAAGCCCGGAAGTCGAGATATGGCAGCATCTGGTTGAAACGCAATTGCCCCGCCTGGTGGCAAATACCCTGTTCCTGATGCTTGGTGTCGGTGTTTTAGTCTCAGTGATCGGCGTCAGTCTGGCGTGGTTCACCGTCATGTGCCAGTTCCCTGGGCGCGCGGCATTTGAATGGTTGTTGATGTTGCCGCTGGCAGTGCCCGCCTATGTTATGGCCTTCGTTGTACTGGGAGTGTTCGACTTTGGCGGCCCATTGCAGACGCAACTGCGGGAGCTGTTAGGCGCCGGTTGGGGCATCGATGTGCGCAATCGGGCCAGTGTAATTGTCGTATTTTCCCTGGTTTTGTACCCCTACGTTTACATGCTGGCGCGCAGTGCCTTTCTGTCTCAAAGTAGCGAGACGTTGGAAGTGGCAAGGGTGTTGGGTTGCACCAGTCGCCAAGCCTTTTTTCGTGTGGCATTGCCGATGGCGCGACCGGCCATTGCAGCCGGTGTGGGTTTGGCATTAATGGAAACCCTCGCAGACTTTGGCACGGTTGCGGTGTTTAATTACGACACTTTTACCACCGCCATTTACAAATCTTGGTTTGGCTTCTTCAGTCTGCAAGCTGCTGCGCAGTTGGCATCGTTACTACTACTTTTTGTTGGCGTGACGCTGTTCGCTGAGCGGCGCTCGCGTGGACACGGGCTGTTTGTTCAGGGGGCGAAGCTCCAGCACCTAAGGCGCTTCCCGCTGCCGCCGGTGTTGGCTGGCCTGGTGAGCGCTTATTGCGCGTTGATTTTGGCCTTTGCCTTTGTCTTGCCCATGCTGCAATTGCTGGACTGGGCCGTGGGCGAAGGGGTCAGCCAGCTGACATCGCGCTTCTTTGCCCTGCTTGGTCACTCCCTTTGGTTGGCCGCCATGGCTGCTGCGCTGACCGTTACACTGGCGCTACTGCTCGCCTTTTGTCGCCGTTTCAGTCGCGGCCGCTGGGGTAGCATTTTTGCCGCGGCGCAGCTGGGCTACGCGCTGCCCGGGTCCGTGTTGGCAGTGGGAATTATGCTGTCATTCAGTTGGCTTGATCGACAGTGGCTGCTGCCGCTTCAAGCGTGGCTGGGGCTCGACCCCAAGCCCTTGTTGATGGGAACCGTGCTGACCCTGCTTGCCGCTTACTGGATTCGTTTTTTAGCGGTTGCCAGTGGCCCGCTGGACTCGGCCTTAGAACGAGTGAAACCGAGTTTGCCCGAGGTGGCCAGAACCCTGGGTGCCGGGAACTGGCGCCTGCTGTGGGAGGTTTATCTGCCGATGCTGCGCCCGGGTGTGTTGACGGCTCTGGTGCTGGTTTTTGTCGACGTGATGAAAGAAATGCCCGCCACGCTGTTGTTGCGGCCGTTTGGCTGGGACACCTTGGCGGTGCGGATATTCGAAATGACGGCTGAGGGGCAGTGGCAGTTGGCGGCATTGCCTGCCCTGACGCTGGTATTGGCGGGTTTAATACCGGTGATGTTAAGCATTCGTGCCAGTCGCGGGCGCTGAGGCCTTTGTATTTGCCGACAGCGGCGGTAAAATGCGCTGCAAATATCCCTTGTCAGCCAGGAGCGCTCCATGAGCAACACCCCCAGCGAACTGAAGTATGCCAGCAGCCATGAGTGGGCTCGCTTGGAAGAAGACGGCACTGTTACTGTGGGCATCACCCATCACGCGCAGGACTCGCTCGGCGACGTAGTCTTCGTAGAGCTGCCAGAAGTGGGCGCGGAATATGGTGCCGGTGAAGAGGCGGCGGTGGTCGAGTCAGTGAAAGCGGCTTCTGACATTTACGCACCGGTGTCGGGCGAAGTCGTTGCCGTGAACGACGCGCTTGAAGAAAGCCCCGAAACGGTAAATGAATACCCCTACAGCGACGGTTGGTTCTTCCGTTTGAAGCCCAGCGACGTTAGCGAGCTGGATAACCTGCTTAACAACGAAGATTACGACGCACAATGTGAAGGCTAATTTCGCCTTCTAAGCGATGACGGCGGCCTCGCGATAGCGTGTGCCGCCGTTTTTATTTGCTCAGCGTAAACTCACAATTGGCCAGCCGGCTTCTTCGGCGGCGGCGCGCAAGGTATCGTCGGGGTCGACAGCCACGGGGTTGTCGACGTGCTTCAGCAAGGGTAGGTCGTTGTGGGAGTCACTGTAAAAATAACTGCCTGTGAGCGTCTCGCCATTTTCGCGGAGCCAGCGCTGCAGGCGCACAACCTTGCCTGCTTGGAAGCACGGTATATCGGTGCTGTCTCCGGTGTAGCGTCCATCGCGGAGCTCAGGCTCGCTGGCTAGCATCACCTTAATGCCCATGGCGCGTGCAATGGGCTCGGTGACAAAGCGGTTAGTGGCGGTAATAATCATCAGGCGATGCCCCTGCTGACGATGCTTGTCGATCAGAGCCTGTGCTTGCGGCAGGCGCATGGGGGCAATGTAACTGGCCATAAAGTCTTGATGCAGGGCGGATAGCTCTGCCGGTGACTTCCCGGCGATGGGGGCAAGGGCGAAGCGCAGGTAGGCTTCGATGTCGAGGCCACCCTGTTGGTATTGTTGATAGAACTCATCATTGCGCCGACGGTGCTCGTCACCGTCCACAAGGCCCCGCTCGACGAGGAACTCCCCCCAGGCGTGATCACTGTCACCGGCAATCAGGGTATTGTCGAGGTCGAATATCGCCAAGGTCATCGTAAACCCTTACTTAACTAGGCCCATTGGCTGGGCGCTGCTTCAAAAACGGCAAGCATAGCTTCTCGGCGTGGCTTTTGCATTGGCTTTTGTGCTGTCTACTCTGGCATTGGCAGCGCTGCGTGAATTTGCAGCCGCTGGGGCGAATTCCCAGCTCCACGAATTTGTGGAACAATAGATCAAATTAGAAAAAAACGTTAACACAGGTGAGCATGTGATTGATTCGGATGGATTTCGTCCCAACGTTGGCATTGTTATCGCCAATGACTGCGGTCAGGTGTTGTGGGCGCGCCGTGTTGGTCAGAGCGCCTGGCAATTCCCCCAAGGTGGGATTAACGACGGTGAAACCCCAGAGCAGGCCCTGTACCGCGAGCTGTATGAAGAGGTTGGCCTGAGGGAAAGCGATGTTGAAATTCTCGCCTGCACGCGCGGTTGGTTGCGCTATCGATTGCCCAAGCGGCTGATTCGTAAAGACAATAAGCCGTTGTGTATCGGTCAGAAGCAGAAGTGGTTTTTGTTGAGAATGGTCGGTAACGAGTCCGATATCCGCTTTAATTGTGGCCGCAAGCCGGAGTTTGATTATTGGCAGTGGGTGAGTTACTGGTATCCACTCGGTCAAGTGGTGGCCTTTAAGCGTGAAGTATACCGCCGCGCGATGAAAGAGCTGGCGGGCAGGCATGTTCGTCTACTGCGAGATACCCTGGGGAGTCATTCAAGCTGATGCTGGCGGCGCTGCGAGGAATAGTTCAGGCGGTTAATGCGGCGGGTAATCTGCAGGCAGCGCTGGATATTATTGTCGAGCGCATTGCCGAGGTGATGGGCACAGACGTGTGCACGGTCTACCTTCGCAACCCCGAGAGTGGTCGCCTCATCTTTATGGCGAACCAAGGCCTCAATCCAGATTTAATCGGGAAAGCGAGCTTGGCGGCCGACGAAGGGCTGGTTGGCCAGGTGGCGCGCCGCGAGGAGCCCCTGAACCTCGATCACGCCGAGAAACATCCCAACTTTTTATTGCTACCGGGTATTGGTGAAGAGCAATACCACTCTTTCCTGGGGGCGCCCATTATCCACCAGCGCGAAGTGTTGGGGGTGTTGGTAGTGCAGCAGAAGGATAGTCGCCGCTTCGACGAAGAAGAAGAGGCGTTTTTGGTCACCATGTCCGCGCAGTTGGCAGGTGTGTTGGCCCACGCGCGAGCAACCGGCTCAATTTCAAAGACGCAGGACTCTGTGACCGCTTCTGCCTTATTCAAAGGGATAGCGGGCGCGCCGGGCGTGGCCATTGGTCGCGCGGTAGTGATTGTTCCCAGTGCTGAGTTGCACTCGGTGCCACAGCGCCGCAGCGAGGACGCCGACGCAGAGCTGCGGGCCTTTGAGGCGGCGCTCGATGCGGTGCGCGTCGATATTCGCGAACTCAGTGGCAAGCTTGTCGGGCAATTGTCTCCGGAAGAATTGGCATTGTTCGATGTCTATCTGCGAATTCTCGATGACGGCGTGTGGCTGTCTGAGGTGGAGGCAAAGATTCGCGAGGGCGAGTGGGCGCAGGGAGCGTTGGCTCAGGTTGTCAGTGGTCACATCAACACTTTTGAAATGATGGACGACCCGTATTTCAAAGATCGCGCAACCGACATTAAAGACCTTGGGCGGCGAGTGTTGAGCTACTTGCAGGCGAGTAACGAGCGCGATACCGATTATCCCGCTGACACGATCTTGGTCGGCGAAGAACTGACGGCGTCGATGCTTGGGGAAGTGCCCAGAGAAAAGCTGGTGGGCATGGTGTCGGTGAGAGGCTCCAGCAACTCCCATGTTGCGATTCTGGCGCGAGCGATGGGCATCCCCACGGTGATGGGGGCAAGCGATTTGCCCTATACCCAGATAGAGCATGCCAGCCTGGTCGTTGATGGTTACAGCGGCTATGTGCACTACAATCCAACGCCGGAAGTCTCTGAGCATTTTCGGGCCTTGCTTGAGGAAGATCAGGCCCTGAGCCAGGGGCTGGAGGCGCTCCGTGACTTGCCGAGCGAAACGCGTGATGGCCATCGCATGCCGCTGTGGGTGAACACCGGTTTGATGGCGGATGTCGCGCGCTCGCTCGATCGCGGGGCAGAGGGCGTTGGCCTGTATCGAACAGAAATTCCTTTCCTATTGCGAGAACGCTTCCCCAGTGAAGAAGAGCAGCGGATTATTTATCGCGAGCAATTACTAGCGTTTGCACCGCTACCGGTCACCATGCGCACCCTGGATATTGGTGGCGACAAGGCGCTGCCTTACTTCCCAATTGACGAGGAAAATCCTTTTCTAGGATGGCGCGGCATTCGCGTTACGTTGGACCACCCTGAAATATTTCTGGTGCAGGTCAGAGCAATGCTCAAGGCGAGCTCGGGGCTGGATAACCTTCGCATCATGTTGCCGATGATCAGCAACGTTCAAGAGGTGGATGAGGCCCTGGTGCTGGTGCGTCGCGCTTATGATGAGCTGGTCGAGGATGGCTGGGATATCAGCCTGCCCCCTATTGGCGTGATGGTGGAGGTGCCCGCGGCGGTGTATCAAGCCCGTCAGCTTGCCCGTCGTGTCGATTTTCTGTCGGTCGGATCGAATGACCTGACGCAGTACTTGCTGGCGGTGGACCGCAATAATACCCGCGTGGCTGACCTCTATCATGCCTACCACCCGGCAGTGCTGGGTAGCCTGCTCAATGTAGTGGATGCGGCGCATGCCGAAGGTAAGCCGGTGGGTATTTGTGGTGAGCTGGCAGGCGACCCCGGCGCGGTGCTGCTATTGACCGCGATGGGCTACGATATGCTCTCGATGAACGACAACAGCTTGCTGCGTGTAAAAGCGGTGGTTCGAGCGTCGACGATGAGTGACTTGAAAAACTTGCTAACAACCGCGATGACTGCCGATACGGCTGATGAAGTTCGTGCCTTGCTGCGCAGTGCGCTGGCCGAGTCTGGGATGGAAAAGTTATTGCCCCCCGGGCCCTGAGTGCTTGCCCGCGAGCCTGAGCATTACACCTGAAAGTGGCGAAGTTCGGCCGGACGCTGTTTGCTGTCGTAACCTTGTTCCCACAGCTCTGCTCCGTCTTTGCGAACAAAAACGACGCTAGTGGAACGGGTGCCGTAGACTGAACTTCGCACAAAGCGGCAGGACAACATCTGTTGTAGCTCGTCGTCACTGTCGACAGTGGGGCGGTCGTCTTGCATAAGCGTCAGCAAGGGTTTCGGGTCGTCGTGGCCAGCTGCTAACGGCTTGAAGTCGGCGAGCGCCAGATCCGTTTTTGCGCTGCGCGCCGTGTGTGGGATGTTGCCAATGCAGTGTATCCCTGCTTCCAAGTTGTTCCAGCCCGAAGAGATATTGTCGCTGTGCGCCAGGGTGCTGCCGTCAAAAGCGATAAAGTTGAAAGGGCGGTACTGGTATTTCTCTGTCTCTAATTCATCGAAAAACATTGAGCAGCTCTCGCCGCTATCGAGGAAGCGGCGAACCAGTTCGCCGCGACTTTGATCGCCGACTTCCCGATTGCGTAAGTTGGTAATGGCGGCGAAGCGCCCGTTGGTGCTTAAACCCAGCCAGCTGCCGCCGAATTGCTGATCCCGGCCAGCCAGAATGTGGGGTGCCTCTGGCCAAAAGTGCACTGGGAGGGTGGGGCGTTCAAAAAATTCGTCCCGGTTTGCGGCGATGGTCAGGGGGCGCGCTGACTGTGGCTGCCAAGACAGTAAAATTAAACACATGGCGGGTGGCACTTGAAATCAGGGCTGTCCATAATAGCAGGCTTTGTGGCGGAGAGCTGGCGTGACAGTTGTTCTTATCTATCTCGCTGTTGGTGCGCTGGCAGGCCTGTCTGCGGGGTTGTTTGGGGTGGGCGGCGGTCTGGTGATTGTGCCGGCGCTGATCTACTGCTTCGCACTGCAGGGGGTGTCATCGCTGGTTGCGGTTCAGCTGGCGGTGGGCACATCGCTGGCCAGTATTGTGTTCACTTCTGTCAGCTCTGTAAGGGCGCATCAGCGTCACGGCAACGTTGATTGGCCAACCTGGCGACTGCTGGCACCCGGTATTGCGATTGGTGTGGTGGGCGGCGTTGCCCTCGCGGCCTCTCTGCCCGGTGAACGCCTCAAATTGGTGTTTGGTATTTTTGCTCTGTTGATCGCTGCGCAAATGGCATTTGGGTTATCGCCACCAGCCGACCGGCAGTTGCCGGCTCGCCCACAAACGGCGCTGGCCGGCGGCTTTATCGGCTTCTTGTCGGCGCTGTTTGGCATTGGTGGTGGTTCACTAACCGTGCCTTTTCTCACTTGGTGCAACGTGAAGATGCAGCGCGCGGTGGCGACATCTGCTGCCTGCGGCTTACCCATTGCCATTGTCGGTGCGCTGACAAATATTGTTGCCGGTTATGGGCACCCAGAGCTGCCTGCGTGGTCTAGTGGTTTTGTGTATTGGCCGGCGTTGCTGGCGATCATCCTGTGCAGTACTCCCTGCGCTAAATTGGGCGCTAATCTGGCTCAGAAACTACCTGCTCGTCGGCTAAAGCAAGCTTTTGCATTATTTCTGCTCGCCGTTGGCAGTCACTTTATATACGGAGCTCTTTAATATGCTCAGGCATCCAGATATCGACCCCGTTGCCGTTCAGCTGGGGCCACTGGCGATACATTGGTACGGCCTGATGTACCTGGCGGGTTTTGCCGCGGCTTGGTACATCGGCAAAATGCGCTGCAGACAGCCCTGGAGTCCGCTGAAGGAGGATCAGTTGGAAGATCTGATTTTCTATGGGGCGCTGGGGGTCATTCTCGGTGGTCGGTTTGGCTATGTGGTGTTTTACAATTTCGAACAATTTCTCGCCGACCCGCTTTGGCTTTTCCGTATTTGGGAAGGGGGAATGGCATTTCACGGCGGGTTCTTGGGTGTCGTGCTTGCCATTGCGATCTATGCCAAGCGTATTGATGTGTCGATCTATGCGCTGTGGGACTTTATTGCTCCCTTGGTTCCCATTGGCTTGGGCCTTGGGCGCATTGGCAACTTCATCGGTCAGGAGCTTTGGGGGCGGCCAACCGACAGCGCGATCGGGATGCTCTTTCCGCGCGACCCCAGTCAGTTGCCGCGCCATCCGTCGCAGCTTTACCAGTTTGCGTTAGAGGGCGTGTTGCTGTTTTTGATCGTGTTCCTTTATACCCGCAAGCAGCGTCCCCGGTTGGCGCCCGGCGCACTCTTTGTGCTGTGCTACGGCATTTTCAGATTTATAGTGGAGTTTTTCCGCGAGCCCGATGGCCATATCGGCTTCGATGCGCTGGGCTGGGTGACGCGCGGGCAGTTATTGTCGCTGCCGATGATTGCGGTGGGTTTGGGTGTGTTGATCTACGCCTACCGTCGAGACAGAGTGCAAGGATAGGGTTATGCAACAGTATTTAGACTTATTGCGCGATGTGCGTGACAACGGCGTGGATAAAGGTGACCGCACCGGAGTGGGAACGCGCTCGGTATTTGGTCGCCAGCTGCGCTTTGATCTGCAGGCGGGCTTTCCGTTGTTAACCACCAAGAAGGTGCACCTTCGCAGTATTATTTACGAGTTGATTTGGTTCTTAAATGGCAGTTGTGACAACAACTGGCTACGCGAGCGCGGGGTGACGATCTGGGACGAGTGGGCGCTGGAGGATGGCGACCTGGGGCCGATCTATGGCAAACAGTGGCGAAGCTGGGCCTGCCCAGATGGGTCGACCATTGACCAGATTAGTGAAGTGGTGGATATGATCCGTCGCAAACCGGACTCACGGCGTTTGCTGGTGAATGCCTGGAACCCGGCTGACCTCCCCGATGAGTCAGTGAGCCCTCAGGACAATGTGCGTGCTGGGCGTGCCGCGCTGCCGCCGTGTCACACCTTGTTCCAGTTTTATGTCGCCAATGGCCGTTTGTCTTGTCAGCTCTACCAGCGCAGCGCCGATTTATTCCTCGGGGTGCCCTTTAATATCGCCAGCTATGCCCTGCTGACACACATGATTGCCCAGCAGTGTGATCTGGATGTTGGCGAGTTTGTGCACACCTTTGGCGACTGCCACCTCTATCAAAACCATCTCACCGATGAGATTGTCGAAGAGCAATTGCGTCGCCAGCCTCGCGCGCAGCCAACGCTGCGCATCAATCGTCGTCCGGCGTCGATCTTCGATTATGACTTTGCCGACTTCGAGTTCGAGGGCTATGACCCCTACCCAGCCATTAAGGCTCCCATTGCCATATAAAAGGACGTGTTAATGCCGATAGCTGTTGCACACATTGTCGCCTTGAATCGCCAGCGAGTCATTGGGGTGGAAAACCGCCTGCCGTGGCATCTGCCTGCCGATTTGAAGCACTTTAAAGCGCTAACTATGGGCAAGCCCATTATCATGGGGCGCAAAACCTGGGAGTCTATCGGCCGCCCTTTGCCTGGGCGTGAAAATATTGTTGTGACTCGCCAGCAAGGCTACGGTGCGACGGGAGCCAAGGTTTGCGCATCACTTGAAGACGCGCTGCATGCTGCCCGTGAAAGCGCTGAGCGCGACGGCCTTGATGAGATTTTCGTTATCGGCGGCGAGACGCTCTACCGCCAGAGCTTAACTAGCGTTGACCGCGTTTACGTCACGGAAGTGGCCGCAGAGGTTGATGGCGATGCTTTCTACCCTGAACTCGATGAGCGGGACTGGGGTGAGGTGTCTCGGCAAAACTTCGCTGCGGAAGAGGGCGCCCCAGCCTACGCCTTCGTCAATTATCAGCGTCGCGCGCTGTAAGGGTTTTGTTGGTGTTTTTAAAAGGGATGTGCTAATCACTTTCATTGCGAGAGTGTTACCTGGCGGCTCTAATCTGTTACCATAAACTACGTATCGGTAACAATTATTCCTTACGCATTTTCCCTAACTTTTATATTACGAAACATTTAGCTTTCTCGTTGATTCTTGCGAAAGCCCGTGATTAAAATAAGTCCCGCTGTATGAAAGCACGGTCTTGCGACTGGCCGTACGGCTGACAGAAGATAATAAGCTCTGCTTTCACTAAACGTCCCAAATAGGAAAAGCAATTCCCATGAAAATGCATCGATTGAAATCAATCGCGCTGGCGGTCGCCGCGACTGCAGGTGTGCTGGCTGCATCGTCTGCTTATTCAGCTGAGCAAGATGCCGCTGCTGCGCCCGCTAAGCCCGCTAAACCCCTTATTCCTGTGAGTGCTATCGTCAAAGTTGGCGAACAGCGCACCAAGTCTGCCAAGGCTTCTCAGGTTCGTATTGACCGCCTGGCTGCAGAAACTGGCGATTTGCTTCAAGACTACAAAACAGTGATGAAGCAGGTCGACGGCCTTCGCGTCTACAACGCGCGTTTGGAAAAACAGATCGCTGGTCAATTGCGTCGTATCGCAAGCCTGGAAAAAGCGGTTGACGAAGCAACGATCATTCAGCGCCAAATCGATCCACTGATTCAGCGTATGATCGACGGCCTGGAGCAATTCGTTGAGTTGGATGTTCCTTTCCACCTCGAGGAGCGCAAAGAGCGTATCGAATTCCTGCGCAACAACCTGGATCGCTCTGATATCACCATCGCTGAAAAATTCCGTCAGGTTCTTGAAGCCTACAAAATCGAGAACGAGTACGGCCGCAAAATTGACAGCTACAAAGGCGTAGCGACCGTCAACGGTGCTGAGCGCGATGTTAACTTCCTCCGTATCGGCCGCATCGGTCTGCTTTACCAAACTACCGATGGCAAAGTGTCGGGCGCTTGGGACAAGACCCAAGGCACATGGACTGAACTGGATGCTGGCGACTACCGTGGCGCTATCCAGAAAGGCTTGCGTATCGCTCGTAAGCAGGCGTCCATCGATATCATGAAACTCCCGATTCCGGCTCCGGAGGCTGCTAAATAATGAAACGTAATCTGTTGAAAGCTGCCGTACTGGCTATCGGTGGCACTATCGCTCTGGCATCAAGCCCCGTGATGGCTCAAGAAGCCAAGTCACTGGATGAACTGCTGCAAATGGTTAAGCAAGGTCGCGCAAGCGACGCGCGTGAGCAAAAAGCTCGCGAGCAGCGTTTCAAAAACGCTCGCTACGACCAGCAGAAAATGCTGAAAGAAGCTGAAAAAACCCTGGCTGATGAAGAGAAGCGCTCTTCTGAGCTGGAAAACACCTTCGAAGAAAACGAAACCGTCCTGACCGAGAAGCAGCGTCAGTTGAAAGAGCGTTTGGGTACGTTGACCGAGCTGTTTGGTCACCTGACCTCTACTGCCGGCGACCTGCGTTCTAACTTCCAGACGTCGATCATCAGCGTTCAATTCCCCAATCGTGAGCAGTTCGTTGATGACCTGATCTCGAAGATGTCCGGCGCTGAAGAGCTGCCAAGCATCGAGGAAATTGAGCGTATTTGGTTTGAGCTTCAGCGCGAAATGACTGAATCAGGCCGAGTGGTGAAATTCCAAACTGAAGTGACTACTGCTGCTGGTGAGAAAACTCAGCAAGAGGTGGTACGTGTTGGTACCTTCAACCTCGTAAACAGCGACGGCGAATACCTGCAGTACATTTCAGAAAATGGCACTGTTGCAGTGTTGGCACGTCAGCCTAAAGGCCCCTACATGGGTTGGGCTAACGAGTTGGCATCAACAACTTCAGGCGTAACGCCTTTCGGTGTTGACCCCACTGGTCCTTCGGGCGGTTCATACCTGGCTGCACTGATCGATAGCCCAACGCTGACTGAGCGCTGGCACCAAGGTGGCGTGGTTGGTTACGTAATCACTGCAGTGGGTGTATTGGCTATGCTGATCGCTATCTGGCGCCTGATTGTTCTGACCATCGAAGATATGAAGGTCAACAGCCAGCTCAAGAGCAAAACTGCTAATGACAACAACAGCCTGGGCCGTGTTCTGAAAGTACACGAAGACAATCCAAGTATGGATGCGGAAACACTCGAGCTGAAACTGTCAGAAGCTATTCTGAAAGAAACACCACGTTTGGAGCGCTCTCTGAACTTGCTGAAGATCATCGCTGCGGTAGCGCCGCTGCTGGGTCTTCTGGGTACCGTAACCGGTATGATCATCACCTTCCAAGCTATCACCATCTTTGGTGCGGGCGATCCGAAGGCAATGGCCGGTGGTATCTCTGGTGCTCTGGTAACGACCGTACTGGGTCTGGTTGTCGCCATCCCGACTGTACTGCTGCACACGTTTGTTAGCGGTCGCGCTAAGAAAATCCTGCATGTGCTTGATGAGCAATCGACTGGCATTATCGCCGAACACACAGAAGGGCGCGCGGGGTAACTAAGCGATGTACCAACTGAATGAATGGATCGAGATCATACGGCGATTTATGGAAGCCGGTGGGCCTGTACTGAACTACATTGCCCTCCTGACCTTCGTCATGTGGACTCTCGCTATTGAACGGGTTTGGTATTACAAGTTCGGGCTGTCGAAAGACGTGAATAACGCTATCAACACCTGGGAAGCGCGCAGTGAGCGCAAATCCTGGAATGCCAAGCAGATTCGCGAAAAATTGATCTCAGAGGTTTCTCTGCAGATCAATGCGAGTCTGCCAATGATTCAGACCATGGTGGCGCTTTGTCCGCTGCTGGGTCTGTTGGGCACGGTCACAGGCATGATCGAAGTCTTTAATATCATGGCAGTGACCGGTGGTGGCGATGCTAAATCGATGGCCGGCGGTGTTTCAAAAGCAACAATTCCGACAATGGCTGGAATGGTTGCCGCTCTTTCAGGCGTATTCATCAATACTTATATAAAAGGTATTGCGGAGCGCGAAAGCGAGCTTTTGGAAGACCATCTGACAACCGATCATTAAGAGAACAGTTATGAGAAAGCATAGCAAAGCAGGTGCTGAGGAAAACTCCTCCGAGATCGACCTGACGCCGATGCTCGACGTGGTCTTCATCATGTTGATCTTCTTTATCGTCACAGCGTCGTTCATCAAAGAAGCCGGTGTCGAGGTGAATCGCCCCGAGGCCTCAACGGCCAGCAAGAAAGAAAATGTGAATATTCTGATTGCTGTTACTGGTACTAATGAAATCTGGATCGACAAGCGTCGTGTCGACAAGCGAGCAGTGCGCTCGGTTGTTGAGCGTATGCATGCCGAAAACCCAAAAGGTGCTGTTGTTATTCAGGCTGATAAAGCCTCGAATACCGAAACGGTTACTGCGGTTATCGACGCCAGCCGAGCGGCCGGCGTATACGATGTTTCATTGGCCACTGAAGACAGCTGATCAATTATGAATATTCGACTCCTGATCGGTGCCGCATTGGCATTTGTGGTGACAGCAGCGCTGTTCATCATAATGCCATATCTGATCGAGTCAGCTGACAAGACGTTGGACGAGAAGCCGCGTACTAAGTTGGCCGACATTCAGATGCCGGACACCGAAATCGAAACAATGAAAGACGCAAAGCCGGATAAGCCCAAACAACCGGAAGAGCCACCGCCGGATATGGAACAGCCGGAGATGGAAGATGTGAACCCGGACATTGAGGTCGTTAATATGGCGCCTCAACAGAGCCTGCAAATGACCAACACTGCTGGTGGTTTGTCGGCGTCCGATGGTGAATATCTGCCTATCGTTAAAGTTGCGCCAATCTATCCGCGCCGCGCGCAAAGCCGAGGTGTTGAAGGCTACTGTACGGTTGAGTACACCGTAACGAAAGCCGGTACCACGCGCGATATCGCCCCCGTGGATTGTAGCCCTCCGGGTTACTTCGAGCGCTCATCAATCAAAGCTGCCCAGAAGTTTAAATATAAGCCTCGGGTGGTAGATGGCGAGCCGATCGAAGTACCGGGGATCCAGAACCGCTTCACCTTTGAGTTGGAGAAATGATGTCTGATTATCACGTGAGCACAAAAGTCGTGCGCCCGGTGCTGGTCAAGCTGGCATGTTCCCTCAGCTTGGGTGTAGCAGCGGTACTGGCTACCCCGGTTGCTAGCAATTTGGTGGCCCCCGCTCTGCAAATGGACGGCGTAAATATCGTCCACGCCGCGGAGAAAAAGGAAAAGCCGCGGCGCAGCACGCGTCGTACGCCGGCCATTCGCGCCAAGATATTTGAGAAGCTGAACGAAGCTCAGATGGCTGCTGATGAAAAGCGGTATTCTGAGGCAATCCAGATGCTCAATGCCTTGCGCGACAAAGAGGGTCGGGGTTCTTTGAACAGCTACGAGCTGGCAAACCTGTACAACATGTACGCCTTCATCTATTTCACCCAAGAGAAATACGAGCAGGCATTGAATGCCTACCGTAATGTGGTGAAGCAGCCGGATATCCCGGAAGCGATGGAGCTGAATACCAAGTACACCATTGCCCAGCTGTATTTCGTTAAAGAAGACTACAAAAACGGCGTGAAAGTGCTGCTGGAGTGGTTCAAAGCGAAGAAGGAGCTGCAGGAAGAGCCGGGTGCGGGTGCTTATGCACTGCTGGCCCAGGGCTATTACCAGCTTAAGGATTTGACTCGTGCCCTCAAGTATATTGAGGTAGCGATCAACGACTACAAATCCCGAGGCAAGGTGCCCAAGGAGCAGTGGTGGGGACTGCAACGCTACCTTTACTACGAGAAGAACAACATCAACAAGGTTGTCGATATTCTCGAAGAGACGCTGAAGCACTACCAGAAGAAGGCCTACTGGCTGCAACTTTCTGCCATGTATAACGAGCAGAAGCGTGAAATGGCGGCAACGGCCACCATGGAAGCGGCCTATGAGCAAGGCTTGCTGGAGAAGGATAAAGAGCTGATCAATATGGCTTACTTGTTCCTTTCTCAGGAAGTGCCTTACAAAGCAGCGAAGGTGTTAGATAAAGGTATTAAGTCAGGTGCGATTCCTGCTACCTCCAAAAACCTTGAGCTGCTCGGTAACTCATGGCGCCAGTCGCAAGAAGTTAAGCGTGCGATTCCGGTAATGGAAAAAGCGGCGGCCAAGTCCGACAAGGGCGAGCTGTGGTCACGCTTAGGTAGCATCTACCTGGACAACGACGAGTTCGAAAAGGCTGCGAAAGCGATAGAAAATGCCTTCAAGAAAGGTAATCTAAAGCGTCCAGATACTGCGAACCTTGTGCTTGGTATGGCCCGCTTTAACTTGCAGAACTATGAAGGTGCGCGTAAAGCTTTCAAACAAGCGTTGAAAGACGAGCGGTCAAAAGGCTATGCGTCGCAGTGGATTAAGTTTATGGATCGCGAGCTGGCTCGTCAGGCGGCGTTGAAAGACGACATCTGATATATCTGGCATGATTCGTTAAAAGGCACCGTAAGGTGCCTTTTTTTTGCCTGGACGATGCCAACAGCCGAAGCGGCCGCTATAGTCAGGGTATGGCCGCGAGGAATTCCTTTTTGAAAACAGCGTTGTATATTCTGCTTACCTTTCTGTTCTGCAGTGCTGCAGCGGTGGTGGCGGGAGAGACGTTGCCAGCCTCCTCGCCCCCGAGCTTTATCGAGCGGACAATGGAAAGTGCGGAAGCGACCAGGGACCAATGGTCCGAAAATTGGGTGGTTTTCGCTGAAAATGTCGATCGCTATCTAAGCAACGAAGATACCGCGGAAGATTACAACAACGAAAGCTATTTAAAGCTGCAATTGCGGCAAACTATCGGCGAGCGCGGCGAGCTAGAAAGCGATGTACGCCTTCGTGCGAAGGTGGACCTGCCCAATACAAAGCGAAAGACGAAGCTGTTTTTTAACAGTGATGCCGATGCAAACAACCCGCTGGAAGAGCGGGTGCGTGGCGGCTCAAGCGGCGAGCGTCCGAGTCGCGAGGAATCGGTGACCGGCCTTGAAATATCTCCTCTGTCAGAGTGGCATCATTGGAAGCGGAGTGCGCGTATTGGTATTCGTGTGCGAACCCCACTGGTGCCCTTCGCTCGTCTTCGCCTTAGACGGCCGTTCTCCGATTGGGGTGAGTGGCAGCGTGAGTTCCAGCAGGAGTTTTGGTGGTTTCGTGATAAGGGGTGGGGGGAGTCGACGGAATATACGATGAGTCGGCCGCTGGGGGAGCGTTACCGCCTACGCTACTTCACGGGACTGGAGTTTGAAGACCGAAACGATTTTTTTGAAAACGTCCAGTTGTTGTCACTGTCGTACCGCATCAATGAGCGCGAGTCGATGGAATACCGCCTCGGTGGCTTTGCGAACAATGAGCACCGCAGTCGCCTGACGGCGTACTTTGTTGGCGCTAACTACCGTAACCAAATACATGAGGACTGGGTGTATTTCACGGTCAGTCCCGAGTTGTATTTTGCACGAGATGAGGGCTGGGATGCCGAAGCTAGCTTAACATTTCGTCTGGATGTGTTTTTCTCTGAGTAGCGCGTGTCTTCGACCGCCGACACTTCTCTGAACAATACCTAACCGACGGCCAGTCGCGCTGCCATTTCTTCCTCCATGAGAAGGGACGATTGCAAACGACGCATATCTTTTCTGGAAGCTGCTCCTTGCGGTGAGTCATAGGAATGGACGATTCCCCCTGATGTGTTTATCGCTACCATTCCTCGTCACTACACAGTTTACATCTGAGATAACAAAAATAAGGATTGATAACATGGGTGCTCAGCAACAGCGGCAAGTTTTATTTCACGGCCTGATTATTCTTCTTTTAGGGCTTTTGGCCGGAATTGGATTTTCAGTTGCCGCGACGGGGCCTCAGGACGCGCCTGCCTACGGCGTGTGGCGCTTTGCGCATATGGAAGGCTTGATGAATGGCTTGCTGGTCATCGCCATTGCTGCGGCTTGGCCGGCAATATACCGCGAGGGCAGTGTGCTTAGCGTGGCGCGTTGGGGGCTAATTGTCGGCTGCTACGCAAATATCATCGGGCCGCTGATCAACGCCTTGTTTGTTACCAAGCGCTTAATCGTCCCCGAAACCGCCTTGGAGGCGTTCATTGTCTACGGTTTCTATATTCCGGGGACGATTCCGCTCCTCGCGCTACCCGTATTTATCTATGCCGTCGCGGCAAACAAGCGGAGCTGACATTTTCAGTAACGGGTGCAGTGAATCCCCTGGGGGCTCTCGATGGTTCCCACACATTCGTTGCAGTGAACGCAGCGACTCTTAAAACCGGCATCGCGCGCGCTGCGATTTGGTAATTCGGGGTCGCTCAATAGGCTGCGCCCAAGCTGAATAAAGTCAAAGCCCGCGTTCATCAGGTCGGCGAAATTATCATTCCCGGTTGCGCCGCCAATGTACACTAGCTGGCAGTTAACAGCCTCGCGAATGCGTTTTGCTTGCTCGAGAAAATAGAGATCCGTGTAGGGATAATCGCGAAACATCGACTTTCCTGCCAGCCGCAGAATAAGCCGCATCAGCAGGCTTTTCTCTGTCGCGAGCATCGTAGGCAGCATATTATCGCCACGGAACATTAGCATTGGGTTCATCGTGCTGGTGCCGCCACTGCAGACGATGGCATCAATACCGGCCCTGTCGAGCATTTGACTAATTACAACCGAGTCGTCGTAATGGATCCCGCCGCGTACGCCCTCTGACATACTGATCTTGCCGAGTATAGGAAAGGTGTCGCCAACCGCTTCGCGAACCGCAGCAAGTACCCGCAATGGCAGTCGCATGCGATTTTCCAAACTGCCGCCATATTCATCTTGGCGCTTATTGGTTTTTGGACTGATAAATTGGCAAAGGCCATAGCCGTGGCCAAAGTGGATCTCCAGCGCGTCGAAACCCACAGACTTCATAAATTGCGCAGCATCGCGGTACTGATCCACCATGTCATCGATATCTTGGGTGGACATCGCATCGGCGAAGAACATGCCGTGACTTAGGCCTAAGCCATTAATTGCGAAGCTTGGGCCCAGCGGCCGGCGGCGTTGTAGCTCGCGATTCTTGGAAAACCCGCCGCAATGCCCCATTTGCCCTGAGACTTTTGTACCGCGTTCATGCAATGACTGGATCAGCGACGTGAGGGGCTCGCGGATACCTTCGTGCATGTACATCATATTTTCATTGAGTCGGCCGTCGGCAGTCACCGCGCAATAGCCGAGTGTTGTCATGGCAATGCCGCCATCCGCCAGGCGCTGGTGAAACCCACTTAACGCCGAGCCCGGCATCCCCAAGGGGGTCATATTTTCGAAGGTGCCTGCTTTGATAAGTCGGTTTTTTAACTCGAGGCCATTGATCTTGGCGGGCGAGAAACACTTTTCCAGCGAAGTGAGGCTGTCGAGGGGGGGGTGGGTCGGATTCATGGCGGACTCGGTCAAATAATTATATGTAATAACGCTACATATCATCTTTGCAAAAAGCAAGCTACACTGTGCACCGCTATTAAGAGGGTAGAGTATTGGTTCAAAAACAGCGCCGCACGCAGGCCCAGCGACGGGAAGAGACCCAGTCAAAAGTCCTGGCCTGTGCTCGTCAACAATTCGGTGAAAAAGGCTATTCCACCACGGCGTTGGAGGATATTGCCCGGGAGGCCGGAACAACCATCCGCCCCATCTATCACTACTTTGGCAACAAGGAAGCCCTCTTCGAGGCGGTCGCCGAGTCTTACGAGGCAGAACTACTCGCCACCCTTCAGGCACCGTCGGAAAATGGCGGTGACGCTGGACTGGCAGAATCGTGGCAGCGATTTATGGCGCTCTGCGATCAGCCGGGCTTTGTTCAGGTCGTGCTGCTGGATGCGCCCCACATTCTGGGTCGCGAACGACTGCGCCGCAGTGCTGTGGTGCTGGAAGCACAGCGGCGTCTCGACGAGATGTGGCCGGAGCGCGAGCTTTCCGACAGCGATAGAGAGCTCTACGCCAGAATGCTTCTGGCAGCGTTGACCGAAGCAGCGCTAATGCGCGGGGAGCGCAGTGACTACGATAGCAGTGCGGCGCTTCAACCCCTGCTGCAAGCGTTAGACAATGTCTGATGCCCCGGTGGCTGTTATAATTTGTTCCCCTGATTGACCGTATACTGGCCTGCAGTTAATGAAGTTACCTCAAGCATTACTCTTCGCCATGCAACGGCGAGCTGAGCGTCATATGGACACGCCTCCCTCAAAGTGCATTGGTGAGCGCTACCTGACGCGCTGGCATCTGCTGCCTAAAAACCGCGTGTTCAATGTATACCTTCACCACGTCCAAGAAGATGACCCGGACAGCCGCCTTCACGATCACCCTTGGCTGTTCAATATTTCTATCGTATTACGAGGGCGTATTTCAGAGACCCAGCCCAATGCAGAGCGCGTACTTGAGCAGGGCTCTGTGACGGCACGGATGTCCAGAGCGCCACACCGTTTGGCCTTGCTCTCCGATGATAGTCTCACCTTATTTATCACCGGGCCGAAAGTTCGCCGCTGGGGCTTCTACACAGAGAAAGGTTGGGTTGACAGCCGCCGTTACCTCCAGGCTGATGGGAACGGGCGAAACGTCAATCGCGGTGCCGAAAGCCATTGAGCCTAGGTTGTTTGCTGGCTCTCGAGAAGCTCTTCAAGAGATTTGCGTGTAAATGGCTTCGCTAGCCAATCATCAAAGCCGATTGCGGACGCTGACTCCTGGGCATCAGTGGTGACGTCTGCAGAGGCGGCTATGATACGAGTATTGTTGTAGTTCGCGTTTGCACGAATTTCCCTGGCTGCTGTAAAACCATCCATGATGGGCATGTGAATATCCAATAACACCAAGTCATAGTGACGAGTGGCCATCGCGTCCAGTGCCTCCTGACCATTGTTGACGATGGTGTAATCGGCGTACCCCAATTTTTTTAGCATTGCATCAACCACAATTTGATTGGGCACGGTGTCCTCGGCGATGAGGATGCTTAGTCGTCGACTCCCCTGAGCATTGGAGCCGCTGAGTTGCGGCGCTTGATAAGGGGCTAATTTCTTCCACAGTCGTAAAGGGCTAGTGATATCCGGTAGGTGCTTGTTCAAAAGTGTCTTTATATGTCCCTCGCCGTTATCGTAGAAGATTGCAATGCCGCTATCGTCGGGTGGTAGCGTTTGCATTTGCAGTCCCTGCTGATACGCCAGCCATGAGGCGGTGCATTGCAAATGTGCGTCGTTACTAAACAGCGTGAGTGTTCCTCCGGACTTGGGAGGAGTTAGGTCTGCGGCCTCTAACTGCAGGCTGCATGTGAAGCAAGAGCCCTCGCCGACCGTGCTGGTCGCGGAAATGTCGCCGCCCATTGCTGAGCAGATTTGCTGGCAAATAGCCAACCCGAGCCCTGATCCGCCAAAACGGCGGGTGGTGGAGGGGTCGGCTTGGGTGAACGCGTTGAATAATGTCGGCAGTCTCTCTGGTGGAATACCGATGCCGGAGTCGCTCACGTTAAAGTGAAGGGTGCCCAGCGGCGATTGGCTTTGATCCCATCGAAATGACAATACGACCTTTCCAGAAGCAGTGAACTTAACGGCGTTGCTCAATAAGTTGAGAAGCAACTGCCGAATTTTGTGGCTATCACCTATTAGTGTGTGAGGAATGTAGCTGTCGCAGCTGGCGACCAAATGAATATCTTTCTCTGCTGATTTCAGCGCCACTAGGTCTAAAGCCTCCTCGCAGAGTTGGGCAAGCTGAAATTCATGGCGCTCTAATTCAATGGCTTGGCTTTCTAGCCGCGCTAGGTCAAGAACGTCGTTAATAACGGACAATAGCGCGTTGCCACCGTTGCAAATGGTGTCTAGGCAAAGTCGCTGTTCTTCATCGAGAGCTGTGGTCTCCAGTACAGAGCTCATGCCGATAATCGCGTTCAAGGGCGTGCGGATTTCGTGTGACATGTTAGCCACGAAGCGCGTGCGGGCTTCCGACAGGTCCTCTGCCTCCTGCTTGGCGCGAAGGATGGCCTGTGTTGCCTGCCAGCGTTCGTCTATATCAATAAGTGCACCAGTGAAGTCGTGCTCTTGATCAATCCGCGATAGCAGCAGTTCTACTTTTCGCCATTCGCCGTTGTAATCCTTTAGACGTAGCTCTTGTCGGGTTGTACTGCTGCCCCGTCGCGCTTCATCTCGCGCACTGAGTAATAGGGGAATATCGTCGGTATGGATGAATTCCTTTAGATTTTTGTGCTCGCCTTCCCCAAAGTAGTGCCCGGTCATGCCGCTCCAAGCGGGGTTGGCGTAGTAGAGGTCTAGATTCTCATCGGCATGAAAGATTGCTTCGCTTACTGAGTTGAGTATGGTTCTGTGGTGCCGCTCACTATCTTTGAGGCGCTTTTCATTGGCTTTGCGTTCGCTTACCTCACGCTCTATGGCAATAAAGTTAATAAGGTTGCCCGCATCATCCTTAATAGGCGTACAGTCGATAGCAAGCCAATAGGGCACGCCCTGGCGGTTATAGTTGACGACTTCGACATTGAACCCCTCGCCGTTGGCAAGTCCCTTGCGCATCTCACGGATGGTTTCTTCCTTCGTTTCTGGACCCTGAAGGAATTTTCCCGGTGATTTGCCTCTTACTTCATGAAGGTAGAAGCCGGTAATTTTTTCAAAGCTTTCATTTACCCATTCCACATGCCCCTGCGCATCGGTAATCACAACGAGGTTGTCAGTGCGGCTTGCAACGAGAGACAGTTTTCGGGCTTGCTCTCGGCTTTGCTCGAGCGCCTCCATCGTATGACGTTGTTCAGTCACATCGTATAAAGAGCCGTACCAATCGGATTCTTTTTTCTTGGCTCGCAGGTGAAAGTACCTGATATCGCCGAAGCGGCTCGTCATGACAATCTCGCAGTCGAGGTCTTCCTTTTTGTGAAGGCCTTCGCTAACGCGAAGTATTGAATCGTGATCGTCGAGATACGCCGCGAACCTATTGCCTACGCTGACGTTGACTGGCCACCCGATTTTTCTCTCCCAGGCATCATTGAGTAACTTGAATACGCCATTTTCGTCACAGCGAAAAACAATCTCTTCCAATAGATTGGTAAGGAGTTCAAAATCTCGCTGCTTGGCGGCAAGCTCTTCCACCATCTTGTTTTGCAATAGCAGTTGGAGCTCATTGTTTGACGGGCCCATGGCGTGTTCTCTAGTTCTCATTAAGCTGCTAATAGTTGTTGAGAATTAATTACTCGACCGTAAAGTGGGAATACATGCTCGCAATAAAACTCTTGTTCAAATACGGTTCGGCTCGATGTGCAGTTCTCCAATACGCCGACACCAAAACCAAGCTCAGCTGCGTGCCGTCCCGTAGAGTCTATGCAGATCGAGGTCACGGTTCCCGCGAGCAACACTTGGGTAATATTCTTTTGTCGGAGTAGCTTTTCTAGTGCCGTGTTTGAAAACGCATCGAGCCCGCGTTTACCCGCTACCTCTGTTATTAAATCTGTATACGGCGCCAGCTCTTCAATCGTTTCCGAGCCATGAGTCCCGGCTTTAAAGGCTTGAACCTCTTTAATGGTTTGCAGGATGCCGACGGGGTTTTCAAGCTCTTCATAGCTCTCGGTAAAATGAATGGGGGTAGATATGACGCATCCGAAGCGATCACCCACGTTCTCTAACAATTCTAGAGTATTCTCTAACACTCCGCTTACCCGCGATGATTCCTCTATCACGCTATGCAGAATGCCCGTTTTAGAAAAGTAGTCGTTTTGAAAGCCGATAAGTATTAATGCAGTCGAAGAAAGGTCCACCGGATTGCGCTCCTATAAAGTGTCTCAACTTGTTTCGCAATATGACGAGCAAAGGACATGCCAGGGATTTTCTGACGATAAGTCATTGTTTTAACCGGCATTCCATTCTTTTTTGCTGATTTTTAGCAATTTGCCTTGCATAAAGAAAACTATTTTGCGTTGCGTATTGCTTGGGGCGATCATCGCCGAGATTAACCGCGCTCAATGTCCTGGGAGAGCAGGTGCTGATAGGAAGGGGCTACTGACCGCGCTGCGCTCGCTGAGGTGGTTTAATTATTTAAGCCGGGGGCTCGTTGTTTCTCTTTATTAGTATTTTGTGTTTTTGCGCCTTAGTTGCTAACTCATTGAATTACTAAAGATAGTTTGTACAGAGGTGCCGTGTGCTGGGTTTGTTGGCTGCGACGTTAGCTTGTACGACTCCAGCTCTAGCCAGTAACGTCACTGTTGAGAATAAAAAGTGCTCTCCCGCGCCCGCGTCTGAGAGAGCTATATCGCAACACGTGGAACGACCGTCACTACGCCCTCATCGTGGTCCAGTCTCAAATACCCAGGCAGAAGAGCCCGTGTTGCATTGCCAAGGAGGTGCTGTAATGCGTGCTGCTTATCGGGTTGGTCTACTGGCCGTCGTTTCTTTGATTTTGTTTGCTTGTGGTGGTGGAGCGGGTGGTCGCTCTTCGGCGCCCGAAAGTGAACTCTATGGCCAGTTGGTTGACTCGCCGGTAGGCGGAGTAATGTATCGGCGATCCTCTGATGATCAGGAATCCTTGACTGACAGCAGCGGCGGGTTTTTGTATTTCAAGCAAGAGGTGATCCACTTTCGCATCGGCGGAATTTCTTTGGGCAGTGTCCGCGGGGCGCCGATAATTAGCATGCTAGCGTTGAGCGCTGGAGATGATATTTCCGCGGTGAATTTGGCGCGGTTTTTCCTCACTTTGGACGCCGATGGTATTCCCGAGAATGGTATTCACATCACACAGCAAGTGCGCGATGCGGCGAGCAGTTTTAGCGCAGACTTTGCAGCGTTCAAACACAGCGATTTCCACTCGACGCCGGTTGCTAGCTGGGCGCGGACTGCCAATGGCAACGAAGTGCGAGAGTTGGTTTCTGAAGAGTTCGCCCGGCGACATTTAGCGCTCACCGAACGGGATATAGCCGATGGCCAATACAATGGCGATGCCGGTGCTGACAGTGATGCCGATGGCATTAGTGACTATCGTGACCGCTGCCCCCGCACTGGCTCCGGTATTTCTGTTGATGAATTTGGTTGTAGCAATGAAGCGGCAAGAGTGGATCGCGACGGGGATGGTGTCCCGGATGCACGGGATAATTGCCCGTCTTTATCGAATGGTTCGCAGCAAGACAATGACGATGATGGTCATGGCGATGTGTGTGACAGCGATGACGATAATGATGGCCTAAGTGATGAAGAAGAAGCCGCTATTGGAACCCGCCCGAATGATGCTGATACTGATGGCGACGGGGTTGCTGACGGCAGTGACCCGTTTCCCTTGGATGGCACTGAGTCTGCCGACCTGGATGGTGACGGGGTCGGCGACAATAGCGATGACGACCGTGACGGCGACGGTGTTCACAATGCCGATGATGCATTTCCCAGTAATCCGCAAGAGACAAGTGATGCCGATGGCGACGGCCTCGGTGACAACACTGACCCCGATGACGACAATGACGGCATCGCCGATGAGCTAGATGCATGCCCTGCAACACCAGAAGATGACGGCGAACTCCAGCAGGGATGTTCCGAAAGCCAAAGGCCTGGGCTGAGCCTTGATGATGCTGCGGCTGATGAAAACAGTGGTGAGCTATTGCTGCCATTGCACTTGAGCCAGGCAAGCCCCGTTCCAGTGGTTGTCGAGCTGATTTTCACTGATATCACAACCTCGGACCGTGATTTTGCGCATGCCCCACAGTATGTTGAGATCCCGATGGGAGTGACCGACTACGTCGCTGCGGTGCCGGTCGTTAATGATGAGGTATTGGAAGAGCATGAGCGCTTTAGGGTAACGGTTAGTCGCGCAGAATTTGCAAAGGTCGATGTCGCTGAGGCGATAGCAACCATCTATGACGATGAATTCCTCCGCGGGCGGTTGCGCATTGGCGCCGCGAAGCAAGCTATCGATCCAGGTGTTGAACACATTGCGGGTATTGACGAACCCAGGTTGGGCGAAACTCGGCATCTGCAGAAGTTTAATCTCGGCGGCTTTGGTATTAACCCACTGCAGAATCAACCTGACCCCTTTGGTGGGTTTGGGGAAAGCCTAACAGCGCCAGCAGAGCAGCCATGCTTGCTGTCTGAACAGAGTAACTACGATCCCGAGACCTTTGACACCTCGCAATGTGTTGAGCGCAGTTGGGTGCGCGCCATGTATATCGAGCAGCCTGCAGAGGGTGAAAATGCTGCCGAGCAAGTGATGTTTATCGTTGTTGATGCAGTCGGCGCTGGGAATATCATTCAGCAGGAAATGCGCGAGGCAGTCGCACAAGCGTCTGGTATATCTCCGGACAATGTTGTATTCGGCCAGACGCATAGCCATGCGGGTGCAGATCTTCAAGGCCTGTGGGGCGGTGTGCCCAAGGACTGGATTCACAATACCTTGTACCGACAGGCGTCGCTGGCGGCACAGCAAGCCATGCAGGCCGCGACAGAAGTTGCTGTAACAGTGAAGACGGCAGAGCTTGCAGAATTTAATAATTACCGCCGTCCCAAACAGACGGATCCAGACATTGATAGCGACACCCTTGCCACCCTGCTGACGGCGATCGATGCGCGTAGCGGTGAAAATGTTGGCTATCTTATGCAGTTCAATGCCCATCCGACTGCTATCAATGAAGACCCGCGTATTCCCCACCCGGACTACCCCCTTGGCGTGACGGATTGGCTGGAGAAAGAGGGAGGCACCGCACTGTATTTCAATGGCCCGATTGCCGATGCTTCGGCGTCGGGCAGTCGTCCCGGTTGTGAGCCACAGGGCTATGGCGATGCATCGCCAGACTATGGTCGCGTTCACTGTCGAGGAGAAGGCATGGCCGCTGCGGTGCAGGGCGACGACGCTATTCGAGAAATTCGCAGTGGATTGCGCGTGCAAAGTCAGCAAGTCGTGCTGCCAGTTACTAATCCGGTTTTTGTCGCCGCAGGGGGGCTGGGCGCATTTAACCAGTATTATGATTTTACGGGTGTAAATGAGCAGCTGCCGCCAGAGCTGGGGGCGCAGGCTCAATACCTGCCACAGGCAACACCCTACGCCACTACCGATGTCACTCGAATTACCTTGGGTGATGAAGAGAGTGGTCTGGAGATCGTCACGATTCCAGGTGAAACAACCGGAACATTTGGCGAATTTATTCGTTCTTTGGCGTCGCCAAATGCGCACACGATGCTGCTCGGGCTCACGCAAAATAGCTTTGGCTATATCATCCCCGAAGAAGAGTTCAGCTATGTGGATGTCTCGGGTGACGCCGGTATGTTGGTGCCATTCACGGGCTATGAGGAATTCGTGTCCTTGGGGCCACTTACCGCTCCGTTGTTGAGAATGCAGGGCTACTTACCGCTGTTTGATAAGGCGGATCAAGCCGATGCATATTTACCGCCATATTTAGCGGCGTGTTCAACTGAAGGGGCCGACTCCGAGCGTTGTTTGTTGAGTATGGCCGGGTTTAGAGTCGACTATATTCAGCGCGAATACGCCGCGCGTTGTCGCGAGCAAGGCGGTGCTGATGCCGAACCGCTTTGCAGCCAGATAGATCCGGAGATACCTATTTATGACAGTTGTATCGATAGCGGATTAGCGCCCGGTGTATGCGCGGCTCTAGGCAGTGGAGGCAGTAATAATGATGGCCTGCCTGCTAATGATGGCCTGCCTGCTATTGGCGAACTGATTGAGGCCACCGCGCGCGGCTGTGATCTGCTCGACCCCGCCCACTGTCTGTTTCCTTTTCCAAGCGACCATTTCACAGTCCCCGCCAGCAATGGCAGCCCGCAATCCGTTTCCCGTGGCGGTAGTGGGCGCCGAGTGGACTTCAATCCTCTGGCGATGCCGAGGAATATCGCTGGAAAGCCGATTGACCCGAGGGAATGGAACCGAAACGACGGTTTCTCTCCAGGGCAAATGATCATGACATACGTGCCGAACCTGCAAAGCAATGACGATGGCACGGTACCCGGTGTGCCTCGACTAACGCATTTGTCTGAGTCACTGGAGGTCGATCAGTCTTCAGTATTAGTCATCAATGCTGATAGTGGCGAACTGCACCCTGTGTGGGCAGAGGTGGATTTGAACGCCGGCTTGCTGCTACCCAGCGAGGGTGTGGAAAATAGCAGCCCCTTGGCAGAAAAACGGGCGGCGCTGCTCATCCGGCCCGCACGGAATTTTGATGAAGGGCAGAGATATGTCGTTGTTTTGAAGCGCTTGCCAAGCCAGCGAGATGGCGATCCCTATCTCCGGGCACAAGCCGCTTTCCGGGCCTGTCGTGATAGTAACGCCGATGGCGTTCCAGTGCTGTCAGCGCGGTGTCAGCAATGGGATGAAAACGTTCGTCCCGTTTTGCTGCAAGCGGGGGTAGGTATCGATGATGAGCTGTATCTGGCGTGGGACTTTACCGTTGCCAGTGCGGAAAACAATGTGGGTAGATTACGCCATATGCGTGATGAAGCCTTTAAACAGCTCGGTCAGCTCGAAGACGCCCAGGGGAACATCACCGATTTAGGTCGAGCGCCAGATTATACGATCGACAAAGTGACGGAGAATCCCAGGGAAGGGATTGCTAGGCGTATCGAGGGCACGATCACCGTGCCGAGCTTTGTCATCCCCGCCGACCCAGCGCCACTGGACCAGCTCAGCATCTATGCCGAGCAATTGTGTGTACAGCTTCCGGAGGAAATGCGCGAAGCTTGCGATACCTTGTTTGAAGGGGTGGGTATTGCAGATGGCGGCTCAGTGCAGCCCAACCGGCTGTACTTTGACCCCCTCGATGCACCCGCCTTCGATACCGCCGGGGCGAGCTACGGGGATGGCTTGCCCGACAGCCTGGGTGAAATGACAACGCGATTTACCTGCCAAATCCCCGAGCAAGCCAGCTCGGAAAACCCGGCAAGGGGAGGGATATATGGGCATGGCTTATTGGATGGTCACCAGGCGGTGACATACGACCACGTGCCGAATTTCAGCCGTGAATACAATTTCCTGTTTTGTGGTGTCGACCTGTTCGGTTTCTCGACAGGGGATGTTCCCAATGTCTTGGCAGCGCTGGTCGATTTATCCAATTTCGCGGTGATCCCAGATGCTTCCCAGCAGGGGCTGTTGAATTTTCTATTCCTTGCCAGGGCTATGCGCCACCCGGCTGGTTTTGCGGCAGAGGCCGTCTTTCAGGATGCCAAGGGCCTGCCTGTTTTCGACCATAGAGAGATCTTTTACGACGGCAACTCCCAGGGGGGCATTACCGGAGGACCGATCGTCGCTATGTCCAAGGATGTGAAGCGCGGAGTATTTGGTGTCGTTGGTATGAACTACTCAACCCTGCTGAGGCGCAGTGTTGATTTTGACGCGGAATACGAGCCGGGAGGCTTGCCGTCCTACGCTACACCTCTCTATCTTTCCTACCAGGATGACCTGGATCGCGACTTGGGGTTTGCACTCATCCAGATGCTGTGGGATCGGTCCGAGAATAATGGTTATGCCCACCATATCGCCGACAATAGCGCCTTAAATGGGCCCGACAATCAAGTCCTGCTGCAGCCGGCTTTTGCGGACCACCAAGTGACACACTGGAGCGCCCAGGTGATGGCGCGAACCATTGGCGTTGAGGTCGCTGATATTTACCCGCGTCGCCCAGGCGACAGCGCAACCTATACCTTCGCATCTCGAGAGGCGTTCTTTGCCGAGCGCGACCCAGACGTCGACGCATTTTGGGGCTTGGCGCTCGCTGGGCGAGACGGCGAGGGTTATGACAGCGGCAGTTGCCAGGGCCCTTGCCGCAGCAGCAAGTCTGGCTTTATAGAGCTAGATGAAGGAAAAACACAAAGCCCACCTATCGGTAATGTCGCGCCCAGGGGAGATGATTTCGACCCCCATGGCTACCCTCGAGCGGCGCCGCACGCAAAATGTCAAAAATCGCACTTTCTACATAGCCAGGGACAGCTACTCGATACATGGATAGCGCGAGAAGTACGGGGACCATTGGACTGCCCGCCGTTACCTGCCCCCGTGACTATTGTCGGCGAACCAGTAGTGGTCGATGGTGAGACTCTGCCTATCGATACCCGTGCTTTCAGCGCGGCCGTTGAGCAAATGCGCGATGGCGAGTTCCAAAAGGCGGGAGATGCGGTATTAGCTGGCCTGCAAGAAAATTCAGCCAATGCGCTGCGCCAAGTGATGATGGCTGTGGGGGCTGAGTCGGGGCTTGAGCAGCCTCAGCCACAGACCAAAGAGCAACCGCAGGCTCACTCGGTTATGCCGCTGCGTGCAGGTATCGCCAAGGCGCCGATTGATATTCCAGTTGGTACTCCGCTAGGTGGCTACCTAAGGCCACCTGTTGCTGGTGACTATATTCCCGGTGCCGAAGGCTTTGCCTCAGGTGATTTTCAAACATTCTTTGATGAGCTGGTCGACTTCATTCCATACATGGCTGACGGTTGCGAGCCCGACCACCCTGAAAGCTGTCCTCCTCTGGCACCTTTGCCCGATGAGTTGCGTGCGGTTCACTCCCCCTACGCAAGTTATTCGCCGCCGAGCCGAGGTTACTACGATTCACTGGTTGCCAAAGCCATTGCCCTGCACGATGGTCGCGACTACATCGTATTGTTGAAAACCGATTTCATCGGCGCTCTTAACGAACTAGCGGAAGATGTAAAAGACGAAGTGCAACGGCAAACGGGGATCGCGCTTGGCGATGGATTGGTACTCTCTGCGACTCACAGCCACGATGGGCCTGGGGCGCTTGCCAACCACTCTGCACGCTATTTTTGGTTGGCGATGGATCTGTACCAGCACGAAGTCTACCGCAGAGTCGTTGCGCAATTGGCAGCGGTAGTGGTGACGGCATTGGACGATGACAATATGCGCTTGGCGCGCATTGGTCACGGTAGTGCTCAGGAAGCGTTGGGAATGAACGGCTTTCGTCGTGGGCGTTTACCCAGCTACGACGACGATAGGCTGCAAGCCCTTCACCGCCGCCTTGGTGTGATTCGCATCGATGCCTTGGATAACACTGAGCCTGAGCCACTGGCGGTGATTATCAATTGGGCGGCTCACGGCATTGCTTTTGACGTGGAGAACCAATACTTCTCAGGGGATGTGCTGGCGTCAGTAGAAAGAGCAACTGAGCAACTTATGGCGTTACCACTGGCGATGTTGGTGCAGAGTGCGGCTGGAGATATTAGCCCGCGTAGCAATATTCATCAGAATAAACTGCAGCGTATCGAAAGCTATGGACGTCGCCTTGCTCCGCAAATAAAAGTTATAGCCGACAGCATTGAACAGTTCCAGCTATCCCCTGATCTTCGCAGTGTGTCTAAGCGGATAATCCTCGATCGCGACCGGCTGGGTTATAGCCCTGAGGAGTTTCCCTACGCCTGGGGTGCCGGGCAGTGCGGCAACGACATTGCGGTTCCCTTTGTGGGGGCTGGCCTGAAAGACGTGCCGGGCTATGAGGGAAATGGCCTGCCCGAGCAGGTTCCGTATTGCCTGCCTTCACCACCGCCAGATGCCTACGATCTCGCCGACAATGGTGTTGCCGAAAACGCCTCGTTTTACCCGCAGGACACGATCATTGCAGCTCAAAAAATTGGCGAGCTAACGCTGTTGATGCAGCCGGGTGAACCGCTTACTGAATACGGCCTGCGTTTACTCGATGCAGCTGCCGAACTGGGAGGTGGGGAGCGCTATCGCTACGACGACACCTTTATATGGGGTTATGCCGGTGATCACATTGGCTATATCTTGCCGCCCGAAGAGGAGGATTGGGCAACATTGGGTGGGGCGGAATCAACCACAACGTTTTGGGGTTGGAAGCAGGGCGAGCGCTTTCTTGATGTAACCGTGGAGTTGCTAGAGTCGCTTCGAGACGGCAGTGCGGCACCTATGGACGAGCTAGTCGTGCGCTATGAGCACTACCGCCAGCACTATGACTCGCAAGTCAATGCGCAAGCCTTGCCCAGCATGCTCGCGGGCAGCAGTATTTCTCAACCACGAGCCATATCTCGATTTAAGCGAACCGAGTTTGCTTTTGAGGGCGGGGACCCTGTTCTCGGTACGCCCTCCGTGCTAATGCAAGTTGAGCGTAACGGCGCGTGGCAGCCGGTTACCCGCGCCAATGGCGATGCCCTCAATACCTTCTTTGAAATGCAGCTAAAGTACCGCTTGAGCAGCGGTCGACATATTTGGCTTGTCGATTTCGAAGTGCCGCTAGACTGGCCGGTTGGAAACTACCGGTTTGTTGTATCGGGTTCAGCATTGTCACCTTCGCTAGCAGAGGAAGGTTACCACCTGGTCTCTCAAGCTTTTGAGGTAAGCCCGGCCACCAACCTCGCCCTTATTGAAGAGCAGGATAGCTTAACGCTGAACTACCCTGTGTTGCCCGATACTCGCCGTGTTATCGACCCCTTTGTCCCAGAAGATGAGGCTGCGCCGATTCGTAAGATCTCGTCGATTATTGCCGTCGATAGCTTCGGCAATACCGCAGACATAACAGATCGATGGACGATCGACAGTCGTGCGGTGCCTCGCTCAAGCGTAGTTATCGAAGCGGACACCGAGCGGGTAGCGGTGGTGGATGGCTACGGGAATAGCGGCGTCTATCTACGCGACTAAGTCGCTTGCTGCTTAACTTTAGGTCTTGCGCGAGGCAGATAATAAAAAGTTTCTTGGGGTGGTTGTGCTCGGGCAAAAGACACTGAGCTTAACTTGGTAGTCCTGCTCACACAGGAATAGGGCGCTGTCTAATACGCAGCGCAATTCCAGCAGGCGTCTAAATAACATGGCGGCGAGGCCGCGCTGTTCTTGGGCAAGCTGTAGGTCTGACGCGTGGGCCAGGGCGGTATCAGCGTCGCTCATGTCTAGTGTTGCAATGCCATTGGTCGCGCATTGTTGTTCAACAAAGTAGCTAAACCCTTTTTTGGCAGCACTGTGGGGCAGAGCGCGGTAGTGATCCAGCGCTACCCCCTGTTGCTGGGCAAGTTGCCGGCTTGCAAGCCACCAGTGGTGGAGTTGTCGTCGCGCCTGCGTTTCACCGCGCCGGGCAGTGACGGTTTGTCGAACCGCCAGGCGCAAATCTTGTGTCGTGATTGTGAGGGGCGAGTTGTTGCCGGCCTTGGACAGCGGCGCGTACTGCTCAACAAACCGGTGGTAGCAGCACGGGGCGAGGGCAATCTGCTTGGCGCTCGTCGCCGCGGCAACTTTCAGCATACGTTGGTGGAGACCTCCGCAGGCGTGCAGTGCAATGATGGCGTTGGCATCGGCCACAAACGACTCCGCCTGCTCGCTCAATACATCGCAGCGCACAATGCGTTGATGGGTGTTGGCGTGCCTGCTGTTGCCACTGGCAACAAGGTCGCTATCAATTTCCAGGCCGATGACCGATAAGGGCGAATGTTGCGGGTGGAATCGCAGCGCCTGGCCGAGGTAGCCTTTTCCGGAGCACCACTCGATCACGTCTCCCGACAATGACGTTAGCCCGCCACAAAAAGCCTGTATTTGCTGCCACTTTCTACCACCAATGCCGCTGGGCGGCTCGACATGCGGTGGCTCGATGGGCGGCGGAAAGCAAGACAGAATAGCAAGAATGTCTTTGGCGTCAGCGAAGTGTGGCGACAGTCGCTCCAGGAGCATAAGGTCATCGCCCTGCAGCTGGGCAACATCCTCTGCCGAGAGTGTGCGAAGCGCACGGAACAGCGCCTCGTAGTGCGGCGCTGGCTCGGCGTTCGAGTCGGCGCGCCACAATGCTTCGTGCTGGCTGAGTAGCTGGTCGATGTTTGCGAGTAGGTCGGCGCCTTTCGCAGCTGTAAGAATGTTACTGGTCATGCCCACATTATACGTCGGCGCGACAGTTAACCCTCTATTAGCGCGCGGCTTTCGTTGGTGTTGCGTAGCAAATGCTGTTCAAAGCATGCGCATAGCTGTCGCCAGCACTGGTGGAGCTGGGGATAGAAATAGTGGATTTTTTCCCAGTCCTTATTGCTGGCGGCAAGTTCCAGTGATGAGGCCAGCTCGCGCAGTGCGTCGCCTTGCAGCTGTCCGCTACTGCCCTTAAGCGCACGGCTGATACGCGCTATTTCTGCGGTGTCTGCTGCGGTGACGGCGCTGCGTAACGCCTGCTGTTGCGCAACGCTGTACTCGTTGAACATCAACAGCATTTTATTCAGGGTGCGCTCCTGGCCCATGACCCCTTCCAGTGCTTTGTCGGCATTCCATAGCGCCTCGGCATGACTCTTGGATGAGGGGGTGGCAGGGTCGTCACTGCGCGAGGCGTGCAACCAGCTCAGCAATTTTTTGTGCAGCCGGTCGGGATCAATCGGTTTACTGAGGTAGTCATCCATACCGGCAGCGCTGCATTTCTCTCGGTCGCCACTGAGCGCGTTGGCGGTCAACGCGATAATGGGTAGCTCGCGTGCCGCTTCGCCTGCCAGACCCGCTCGGATTTGGCGAGTGCACTCGTAGCCATCCATTTCCGGCATCTGACAGTCCATTAAAATAGCGGAGTAGGGCGGCGCTTGTTTGTCCTGCTGGTACTTCAGCGCGGCGATCGCCTTGTTGCCGTTACCGGCGATGCTCACCTGTAAGCCCAACTCGTCTAGCAGGCAGCGCACTACCTCTTGGTTTACCGCATTGTCCTCAACCAGTAGCACGCGCCTGCCCTGTAATAGACTACTAGCCGGTGCATCCTGCATACGGTCGCGGCTATCGCTTTGCAGGTAGCTTCCCAGTGGCGCCAGTTTTAGTACTTCGCGCAAATTGCTGGTGGTGAGGGGTTTGGGATACCAAGCGTCGAAGCCCAGCGAGCGAAAGTGGGCGTCGGTTCCCTGGCTACTGATTTTGCTAAGCAGTACAAAAGGCTGGCTGCTCAGATGTTCTTCCTGGCGCAGGAATTGAACGAGCTCGGTGCCGTCTAAGCCATCCATGTATCGGTCGATAATAACCAGGTCGATTTTTTCCAGCGGAATGTCATGACTCTCGGCAGAGTTGAGCGCAGACTCACTGGATGTAGAGCAATAGACTTTTGCGCCCCAACGCAGCAGCTGACGCTCCAGGCTTTTGCAGCTGTTTATATTGTCCTCTATCAACCATACATGCCTGCCCGATGCATAGGCCTCATCGAATGAGGCATCGGCGGATGAATTCAGCATCACCTGGACATGGAAGGTACTTCCTTTGTTTTCCTTGCTGCTAACGGCAATGCTGCCATTCATGGCTTGGCAGATTTTCTGACTAATCGACAGGCCAAGTCCGGAGCCGCCGTAGCGGCGCGTGGTGCTGGCATCCGCCTGGGTGAATGCGCTAAACAGGCTGTCTAATTTTTCACTGGCAATGCCGATGCCGGTGTCGCGTACATAGCAGTCAAATATCCATTGGTTTTGATGCTCGGTGAGCGTGGCGTGAACAACGATCTCGCCGCTTTCGGTAAATTTTAGTGCGTTGCCAAGTAAGTTGGTCAGGACCTGGCGCAGCCTTGCGGCGTCGCCTGAGACCATGTCTACCTTGATCTCGCTGAGGTCAACAATGAGCTCCAGGCCTTTTTCCTGAGCGCGCAACGACATACTCTCGCAGACTTCTTCGATGACTTCGCGTATCGCAAAGCTGCTGTCTTCCAACTCCATTTTACCGGCGTCGATACGGGAGAAGTCGAGGACATCGTCGATAAGGGAGAGCAGCGAATGTGCGCTGCTGCGGGCAATGCTCACTCGGCGCTCCTGCTCGAAGTCGAGCTCGGAGTTTGCCAGCAAATTCAGCATGCCGAGGACGCCGTTCATCGGAGTGCGAATTTCGTGGCTCATGGTTGCCAAAAACTCACTTTTCGAGCGAGCGGCTTGCTCCGCTTCATCACGGGCGCGTATCAATGCTTCGGCAGCGCGTTTGCGGTCATCAATATCTTGGAGCGAGCCGAAAATGTGTGTGCAACGTTGCTTGTGCAGTACCGGGTGGCCCGTGAGCTGAATCCACAGTTCGCGGCCTTGTTGTGTAGTAAGCCTCACTTCTTCGCTAAATGCTTGGCCATTAACAATGGCGCGTCTGATCAAATGCTGTAGCAGGTGCCACATCTCTTCCTGAGGAAACACCTTGCGAAGCGCCTCTTCAGTTGGGGTAAAGTTTGCCGGTACACCGCAAATTTCCCTTGTCACCTCAGACCAGGTGAGCTGGCCGCTATCTACCTCCAGCTCCCAGGCGCCGATCCTTGCTTGCTGGCTCATGGAGTTAAACATTTGTTGCTGCCGGTCCATTATCTGGGCGGCGTGCTTGCGCTCACTGATGTCCTCAATCATTGACCAGATTCGAGGGGTGCCGTGGGAGTCGCTGAACAAAATGCTGTTAATTTCTATTGGCACCGTTTTGCCATCAGCGCGAACGAGGTGTTTCTCATACCGATCTAAGCGCCCCGTCTCGGTCAAAATGATCAGCGCTGCCTCATCATCAAGAATGTACTCTGGAGGGGTCAGTTCTTGATAGCATATATCTGTTAACTGATCGTGAGGGTAGCCTAAGCTTTTGCACAGAGACTGATTGGCGGCGATGAATTTGCCTGTTTCGTAGTCGTTTAATGCAATGCCAATCGGCGATAGCTCGAACAGCTGAACCAATAGTTGATTGCTTTCATAGCGCTTGGCAAGCAGCCACGAAATAATCGTTAGGAAGCAAAAAATGATTAGTGCCAGCGACGCGACAACGACCCGGAAGGGGTCAAGCAGGTTCACCTGCAGCCAGCCGTTCTCGGGAGCCGCGGCGATTTGCCAGCGCTCATCCAGCGGTAGTCGGATATCCGTGGTGACCGCGCGAGTCTGGTCGTTAAATAGCGCGGCGTTGCCAAATACGGTTTTACCTAAGTGACCCTCGGGCCCGTATTTGCGTATGGCTATCTGCAATCCCTCGCCTGCCTCACTGAGGCCACTGCTAAGCAGGAGCTGGTCTATATCAATCACGGCCGACACCGTCATAGGCTCTCCAGCACCTTGACTCTGGCCACCGGGTAGACGGGCAATAAGCGCCATTCCGCCTTGAACCAATTCGACAGGGCCCGAGAGTACGGCGCCGCCTGTTCTATGTACCTTCATCATGTCGGCGAGTTGGTCAGGCCGCGTTCTTAAGTCCAGCCCCAGCACCGGCTCATTGCCCTCGAGTGGATAGACATAGGCGCCGATGACACCGCGAAATACCGCAACGCTGCGAATGCGGCTTTCACCGGAGAGCAGGCTTTCGGAATATTTATCCAAATAATCGGGGGTGAGGTCGGGGTGCTGGCGGACGGCCGCCACCATCGCTTTGGCTGCCTGGAGGTCACCCTTGAGGTCACTCTCTACTTTAGCGCTGATGGAACCCATTTCTCGCAGAACGGCGTCGCGGTGATTCAACTCGCGGTTGTGGTTATTCAGCTGGTCGATATACATCGCGACGACGGCGATAATCATAAAACTGGCTAGGCTGGCCAGTGGGTGCAGCCAACGGCGGGAGCGACCCACAGCAGGTTGGCGTGATCCGCTGTGACGACGGAGTTTTTGGAGGAACAAGTTCATGACTGCTCCCTGAGCACCGGCCAATAACGACGCCGCGGCTGTGCGGTACCCGAACTCCCTGTCTCGTCAGTACATCAAACGCCGTGGCAATAACACCTGTAATGCTAGTGTGCACTTGCACTGTCGAACATGCGTAGTTTCCACGGCCGTTACCAGTCGATGGCTTTTCCCTGCCAATCGATGTAACTGAGCTGGCCGTCGTGGGGGAGGGCGGCGCAGAGGCTCAACAGGCGTTCGGCGACGAACTGAGGGGTGAATAACTTGCCGTCTGGGACGCGGCGCTGGAAAGGCGCTGACAGTGGTGAGTCGGTCGTGCCCGGGTGGAAGGATAGCAATTTCAGGTTCTTCGCACGGCGAGTGAATTCGATGCTGGCGGTTTTCAACAACATGTTCAACGCCGCCTTGGAGGCGCGGTAACTGTACCAACCACCCAGCTGATTATCGCCAATGCTGCCGATTCGGGCGCTGAGAACGGCTACCACGCAAGGCTGAGGGCCGCGCAGCACGGGGAGTAGCGCTTGAATGGCCAACATGGGGGTTACGGTGTTGCTGTGCAGTCGCGCCAGCAGCGTATCGGCGCTAATGTCTTCGAGGCGTTTCTCAGGTTGGCCAGCGTCGTCGTGCAGCACGCCATTGCAAATAAATACGCGAGAGATGGTGCCAGTATGCTCCGCCAAAGAGTCTGCCCACGCAGCGAGGCCGTCCGCGCTGTAGTCGCCGCAGTGCCAGTGCAGCCGCGGGTCATCGCAGTTGGCGGCGCTGGGGTGGCGACTAAAGACGTGTATGCCGCCAAAGTCTTGGTCGCCGAGTAATGTCTGAATCAGCGCCTGCGCAATAGCGCTGTTGCCGCCAACCACCAGTGCGCGCTTAGGGTTCATGGCGGCGGTGTTCAATGATGGCACAGCGCTCGGTGCAGCGTGGCTGGCCGGTAAACAGGCGGGAAAAGAAATAGCGGTGTCGAGCGAACACACGATAGCCGAGGTCGGCTAGGGGGCGAATGAGCGGCCAGCGCAGTGCGGCCATCCAGCGGTGTTTGCCTACCAGCTGCCAGGCGCGGCAGCTCACATCCAGGCCGAGTAATAACGAGCCGTTTTCATCCCAGCCGTGTAACACTCGGTTGGCCGCAACGGGGTCGATGCTGGGGTAGCGGCGAGCGAAGTCCTCGCCGTTGATGTCTTCAAAGGCCAATGCGCGGCGACCGTCCAGGGCAGCGAGTCGCGTCATTTCCGCGACACACAAGGGGCATCGGCCATCGTAAAATAGGGTCAATCGCGTCATAATTTCTTTCCACAGTAAGGTGCTCAGTGTCTGTACGAAGCGCCAGGTCAAAGCGATGCCTGACACGCTATAACGAAATGCCGGAGAAAGCCAAAATGAAAATCTGGGTTGATGCCGATGCCTGCCCGGTGGTGGTCAGAGACATCTTATTTAAAGCGGCCGAGCGCACCGGGGTCGCCTTAACCTTGGTGGCGAATCAAATGCTGCGAGTGCCGCCGCTACCTAATATTACAGCGGTTCAGGTGAGTGCCGGTTTTGATGTTGCCGATAATGAAATTGTGCGTCGCTGCGAACAGGGTGACTTAGTCATTACCAGTGACATTCCCCTCGCCGCAGAAGTGGTTGAAAAAGGGGCTGTGGCCCTTAATCCCCGGGGTGAGCGCTATACCGCTGACAATATTCGCAGTCGGCTCAATATGCGCGACTTTATGGAGACGCTGCGGTCCTCCGGTATTCAGAGCGGGGGGCAAAGCGCCTATGGCCAGCGCGAGAAACAAGCCTTCGCCAATCAGCTCGACCGGATACTCGCTCGTGCCTAGGCCCTAAGTAAAATTACGGGGAATAAATGGCGCGTTGTTATCGGCAAAATACAGCGATCGTTTAAAGGCGTTTCAATGTGAACCAATGGATGGAATTAGCAGGCGGCCTCGGCCTGTTTTTAGTCGGCATTATCCTGATGACCGACGGCCTCAAAGCACTGGCTGGCGATGCCCTGCACCGGGCGCTTTCGCGCTTTACCCGCAGCCCGACTAGTGGCGCCTTCACCGGCGCAGCAACCACGGCAATTCTGCAGTCTTCCAGCGCAACAACGGTGGCGGCAGTGGGTTTTGTTGGCGCGGGCTTATTGAGCTACCCCCAGGCTCTTGGGGTGATATTTGGTGCCAACCTCGGTACCACCATTACGGGCTGGATGGTTGCCCTGCTGGGCTTCAAGCTCGAACTGAATACGCTGTTATTGCCCTGTATTCTCGCTGGCGCCCTGGCGCAATTATTTGGTAGGGGGCGCTGGCGTGCCGCCGGGCTGGCACTTGCGGGCTTTGGTCTTATCTTTGTCGGTATCGACGCGATGCAAGCGGGCATGTCTGGCTTAGAGGGGCGTATTACCCCGGACAACTTCCCCGAGAATAATTGGCTCGGGCGTCTCCAGCTGTTGTTGCTGGGGGCGCTAATTACGCTGATTACCCAATCCTCCAGTGCGGGTGTGGCTACCGCGTTAACCGCGGTGCATAGCGGCGCTTTGGAGTTTGAACAGGCTGCCGCGATGGTAATTGGTATGGACGTTGGCACCACTGCAACGGCGCTTTTTGCCACCCTGGGCGGGTCTGCTGAAACTCGGCGGACGGGCTACTCCCATGTGGTGTACAACGTGTTCACAGGGCTTGCTGCGTTCCTCATGCTGCTGCCTTACGTTGCGCTTTGGCAATGGTGGGCCCCCGGGACGATATACGAGCAGGCTGAGGTTGCCCTGGTGGCATTTCACAGTTTGTTTAATCTGCTCGGCGTTATTTTGGTGTTGCCACTGGCGGGCCAGTTTGCGCGCTTTATGCTCTGGCTGGTGCCGGAGGCGCAGGAGCAATTCACCGGGCATTTGGACAAGCAATTGTTGAAAGATCCCGCGATTGCCCTGGAAGCTGTGCGGCGCAGTTTGCGCTCACTGGTTGAAGCGCAGCTGCAATATTGCATTGCTCTGCTGCGCGACCAGCCATCAGCCAAGCTCGAGCGCCATCGCGAGCTGGATGATGCCATAGAACGCTGCCAGCGCTATGTAGACGATATTCACCTCCGGCCAGACACTCCGGACAGCTGGCAGCGCCTGTTGGCGTGTATGCACGTCATTGATCATATGCAGCGCCTGCACCTGCGCATGGCGGATCGCGAAACGGCTCAGCGCTGGCAGAAAAAAGGGCCGCCACTGCACTCCGGTGTGGTTTTTGAAGACGGTTGCCGGCAGCTCGTAAAACGCTTAACAGACGAACCCGATAACGTGGCTGCCGCTGCATCGGCGTTTGCTGAGCGCTGTGAGGAAGAGACCGAGTCCGCCCGCGAAGCGCTGATGGCAGAAATTGCGTCGGGCAATGAGAATACCGTTAATGGCGATTTGTATCTGGATGCGCTGCGCTGGCAGCGGCGCTCATCGCGCCACTTCGCGAAAATCTTTGTCTACCTGGATCAATTGCACAAGCTCTCACCCTACGGGAGTCCCGACAGCAAGGCGGAGTAATTCATTCAGCTGCGTTTGCGCTTCGCCTCCCAGGCGCTTTTCGACGGCGGCATTCAGGTCGGCGCTCGGCCGGCCCTTATCCAGTAAGTCCGCGGCGTAAGTCAGCAACTCGGGGACGCTTAGCGGCGCCGCCACATCCACCTTAGCCTGCGGCTCGGCGCCGCTAAGCGTCTGCAGGGCCTTGCAGAAGCGCTGGAAGTCGCCGTCACCCAGGCGGTGTTGCAGACGCCGCTCAAGTTCCGTCATAACTGATACCGCATCGTCTATTAACTCAACGCCGGTTTCAGTCAGGTGAAGGCGCTGGCTGCGTCCGTCAGTGGGGTCACTATGGCGCTCGACATAGCCCAATTCATCAAGCTGGCGCGCGACGCGAGAAATGGCCTGGCTGGATACGCCATTGGCCTGTGCCAGTTTGCCAACACTGCTGCCCTCTGGGGCCAGGCAGGCGAGCACCTGGCCGTGAGTCATTTGCAAATGTGGGTGGCCGCGGGCAATGGTGCCCTGCATCAGGTGACGCTGCAGGCTTCGGTTGATCATGCCGATCAGCATCGAAAAAGGCAGATGTTCATCAATGTCAGTCCGGTTCGGTTCAAAGCCGGGCACGGCCATCTCAATGCAAACCCGCTGAGCATAGCGGCTCAAAAACGCCATCTCAGTGCTGCCGAGCTGCGCCACATAACGCTCATTGACGTCGGCCAACTGTTGGTTTGCTGCAGCAATAAGCTGATTGCCGCGCGGGCTGAGGGCAATCAGCTTTGCGCGTTTGTCGAGCGGGTCGGCTTGGCGCGCGATATACCCGGCCTCGCTCAAAGGGCGCAGGCTCTGTAGGCAAAGCTGTTTACTCATTGCCAGGCGCTGGGCTAGCTCGGTGAGCCGATGTGGGCGTTGGCCCAGTAAGCTCATCGGCGCGGCGAAGTGCATGGCTAATTTCGTGAACCCCTGTGCGGCTAAGCCCTGCATGGTGCGTTGTTCGCAGTCATTGCTTAGGGCATTCAGTTGTTTGAGCGGGTTGTTGCGAAACCGCTCGAGTGCGGTTGACGTCTGTAGCATGGCCTGGGCGCCTGTTAATTCTGTAGCGCCAATTAATGTAACACATATTTATTAAAATATATTTAGTGTATTTACCTTTTGTGTGGGGCTGTGCTAGCGTACTCATCAATAATAATGATAAGGAGTGCGCGATGACGGCGGTGGAGTTCAATCCCTATTCTCATGCGGTTCATGAAGACCCCTATCCCTACTACCAGCGCCTGCGGGCCGAAGCGCCGGTTTACTACAACGCCGAGCACGGTTTTTGGCTGCTGAGCAAATGGGAGGACTGTTTTAACGCCTTTCGCGATTTTAAAACCTTCAGCAGCATCAATGGCCCGGCCTTGGAGTCAGACCAAAGTGCGTCGGCGGGCTACCCGATGTTTATTAATATGGACCCGCCGGACCATACGCGTATTCGCAAACTGCTATCGGGTCTGATGGTGCCCCAGCGTATTGCCGCCCTTGAAGACTACACGCGGCAAAAGGCCCGTTCGCTGATCGCGCCTCATCTGCCGCGCGGGGAAATGGACCTGATTCAGGACTTCAGCGCCATTCTGCCGATGGACGTGATCTCCACCATGATTCATGTGCCCGAGGCGGATCAAGCCGCGGTGCGCACCTGGGCAGATGAGCTGATCTACCGGGAAGACGGCCAGTTCGAGATCAGCGAGGCGAACGTCAACGCCTATTTTAAATTGGCCGGGTATTTTGACGACCTGTCCCGGCAGTTGGCTGACCAGCCCTTCGATCCCGACGATATGTTTAGCTGCGTTCTGCAGGCTGAGAAAGACGGCAAAATGACTCACGACGATGTCATTGGCTTTGGCATTTTGCTGGCGGTTGCCGGCAACGAAACCACCACCAAGTTGATCGGCAATATGGGCTACCGCTTGTGGCAGCACCCGCAGCAGCGCCAGTTGTTGATCGACGACCCCAGCCGCATCGCCGATGCGGTAGAGGAGACTCTGCGCTACGACGGCTCTACGCAAATGATCGGCCGAACGGTAACCAAAGATATTGAGATTCGCGGGCAAAAAATTGCCGCTGGCGCGCGCGTGGGACTGTGCATTATTTCCGCTAGTCGTGACGAAGAGCGCTATGAAAATGCTGACGTCTACGACGTATGCCGGGGGGCGCGCGACCACATGGCCTTCGGCGTGGGCATCCACGCCTGCCTGGGTTCGGCGTTGGCGCGCTTGGAGGTCAGGGTATGCTTCGAGGAGCTGCTAAAGGCGATTCCCGATTACGAACTGGATCTCTCGCGCAGTGACCGCACTCACAACCCCAATGTGCGCGGCTTTACTACCTTGCCAATGCGTTTTCGTCCGCGACAGGCAGGTGGGCAATGAGCGCCGTGCAGTGCGGCTTTATTGGACTGGGCAACATTGGCAAACCGATGTGCGCCAATATTGCCCGCAAGGCATTGTCACAGCATCTTGCCTTGTCGGTATTCGATCTCGACCCCGCGCCACTGGCAGAAATGCAGGCGCTGGGCGCCCGCGTTGCTGAAAGTGCGGAGGAACTGGCCCGCAACTGCTCGCTGATCGCGCTGTGTGTGCGCGATGACGCGGACGTTGAGCAACTGCTCTATGGCGACGCCGGTATTTTTGCGGAGGCTGCACCCGAAACCGTCATTGCCATTCACAGCACCGTTACCCGAGACGGTGTCGTGCGCTGGGCCGCGGATGCCGCTGAGCGAGGGTTGGCGCTGGTCGATGCCCCTATCACCGGCGGTGCTGCAGGAGCGGCGGATGCCACGCTATGTATTATGGCCGGCGGCAGTGAAGCGGCAGTATCGCGCTGTCAGGCGATGTTTGCGTGTACGAGTAAAACGGTGGTTTACGCTGGCGAGGCAGGGCAGGCAACCGTGCTGAAGCTGGCAAATAATCTGATGAACTATGCCGCTTTTTCGGCGATCTCTGAAGCGGCGCAATTGGTCAAACGCGCCGGTGCCGATCTCGATGCGCTGCATCAGGTAGGGCAGGCCAATGGCGTGATTACCGCCATGATGAAGCAGTTTATCGACGGTCGTGACGGTATGCGCGCCGCCTGTAGTGATGAGGATATGCGAGCGGTGTTTGGCCCTTTCGCGGCGTTGGCGGAGAAAGACCTGGACCACGCTATCAGTTTGGCGGCGCAGCTCAATGTGGCGTTGCCGCTCACTGAAAGGGTGCGCCGAGATATCGACGATGTCTTTATGGCGATATCGCGCTCGGACGTCGAATAACAATAATAGGAGGTCACCATGGGCGTTGCTGATACCCGGCAGCCAAGTCACGGCGAGAGCCGCTTGTATATTAATGGCGAGCTGCGCCCCGCCGAGGGCGGTCGTCAGTATGAGAATATCAGCCCCTTGACCGAGACGGTGCTCGGGGTTGCCGCCGATGCCAGCTTGCGCGATGCCGATGAAGCGATTGACGCCGCGCGGCGTGCCTTTGATCACAGCGACTGGTCGACGAATCACACCGCACGCCGCGCCTGTTTGCAGCGCTTTGTAGATGGCCTAAACCGCCATCGCGATGCCCTGCGCGCAGCGGTTGCCGAGGAAACCGGCGCGACCCAGTTCTTCGTTCACGGCCCCCAGTGCGACGGACCAATTGCGATGGCGAACTGGCCTGTGGAGTATATGGCTTCCTTCCCCTGGCAGCGGGACATCGGTGAATACGAGGTGATGGGCGTTCGCAGTCGGCGCCTTGTGGTGAAGGAGGCCGCCGGCGTGGTGGCGGCTATATCACCGTGGAATTTTCCCATTCAAATCAACCTGGCTAAGTGCCTGCCGGCCCTCGCCGCGGGCTGTACTGTGGTGCTTAAGGCCGCAGCCGAAACGCCGTGGACGGCATCTCTGCTTGGCCGCATTGCCGCCGAGGCCGAGCTGCCCCCCGGCGTGTTCAATGTACTCACCGCTAGCGACCCGGCCGAAATTGGCGATGCAATGACCCGCGATCCGCGTGTCGATGTGGTGTCGTTTACTGGCTCCACGGCGGTGGGTAAGCAGGTAATGCGCAACGCCGCGGATACGGTTAAACGGGTGTTTTTGGAGCTGGGCGGCAAGTCTGCAATGGTGCTGCTCGAAGACGCCGATCTGCCAACGGCGTTGTTTGGGTCGCTGGCGATCTGCGCGCACAGCGGTCAGGGCTGCGCGATTACCACTCGTCTGTTAGTGCCGCGTAGCCGACTTGCGGAGGCCGAAGAGCTGTTGTGCGCCTATGTTGGCGGCATGTCTTACGGCAGCAGCGATACCAGCGGGGAAATGCAGGGGCCGCTGATCAGCGAGCGTCAACGTCAGCGGGTGTTGGAATATATTGAGCTGGGTAAACAGGAAGGCGCGAGGCTGATACTGGGTGGCGGCATTCCCGCGCACACGCGCGCTGGCTACTTTGTCGAGCCGACCATATTCAGCGATGTGCGCAATGATATGCGTATCGCGCAAGAGGAAATATTCGGGCCGGTATTGGTGGTCATCCCCTATGACGATGAAGTTGAGGCGCTGCGCTTGTGTAACGACTCCATCTACGGCTTATCGGGCTCGGTGTACTCGGCCAGCGAAGAGCGAGCCTTGGCGTTTGCGCGGAAAATTCGCAGTGGCACGGTCAACGTCAATGGTGGCAATTTCCTCGGCCCCGATGCGCCCTTTGGCGGCTACAAGCAAAGCGGGGTAGGGCGAGAAATGGGGCCGGAAGGCTTTGAGGAATACCTGCAAACCAAAACCATCGCCATCGCCGTGTAGGAGGGGACTATGAATGATTCTCTGAGCGGTCGGGTCGTTGCGGTAACGGGGGCCTCCTCGGGCTTTGGCCTGGCGATGGCGCGGGCGCTGATTGCCGCCGGTGCGAAGGTGGGTATGATCGCGCGCCGTGAAACCCTATTGCAGCAGCACTGTGACGAGCTGGGCGAGCGCAGCTTGGCGGTTGCTGCCGATATTACCGACAGTGAGCAAGCGCAATCGGCAATAGACACCGTTGCGCAGCATTTCGGCGGTTTGGACGTGCTGGTGAATAACGCCGGTCTGGCGCGCCCCGGTTTTGTTGAAGACTGGCAAGACGACGAGATTCATCAACAGTTGCAGCTCAATATTGCCGCAACCTTGTATTGCTGCCGTGCAGCCGCCCCCCTGTTAAAGCAGTCCGCCAACCCCCGGTTGATCAATGTGAGCAGCGCCAGTGCCCAGCACCATGACGAAATGGCCGGTCTGTCCCTGTACGCCGCCAGCAAGGCTGCTGTTGAGCGACTGAGCCGCGACCTGCGTCGCGAGCTCGCCCCGGCGGGTGTCGGCGTCAGTATTTTGCGACCGGGCGCGGCGATGACAGATTTCGCTGCAGGTTGGACGTTTGAGCGCCTGCAGGCGGCGGTGCAGCAATGGCACCGTCAGGGACCGTGGATGGATAGCGGTATGCAGGCAGAGCATGTCGCACAGGCACTGCTGTTCTGTTTGTCGATGCCGCGCGGGGTGTCGGTCGACTTACTGGAAATTCGCCCCTGCACGCCAGTTGAAAAAGTCACCCTGTAAAGGAGAGAGAAATGGTTGCTATCACCTATGTTGAGCACGACGGCACCGAACACGCGGTCGATGTCGATGAGCAGATGAGTTTGATGGAGGGAGCCACCTTGAACATGGTGCCCGGTGTCGAGGGGATGTGTGGTGGGATTTGCTCCTGTGCAACCTGCCACTGCTATATCCCCGAGGAATGGCAAAGCCAGATGCCGCCGCTCAGTGATGGCGAAAACAGCATGTTGGAGAACGCGATTGATCGCCGTGCCAACAGCCGTCTGGGCTGCCAGATTCCCGTGACGCCCGCGCTTGAAGGCATGCGTGTGGAACTACCGGAAGAACAGGCCTAGGCCCTGCATTCACAATCAAAACGAGAAAATAATAATGAGTTTTCACAACAAAGTAGTGGTGGTTACGGGGGCGGGGCAGGGAATTGGCGAAGGCTATGCCAAACGCTGCGCCGCTGAGGGCATGCGGGTTGTTGTCGCCGAGCTAAATGCCGAGCAAGGCGAGCGCGTCGTTGCCGACATTCAGCAGGGCGGCGGTGAGGCGATGTTTGTGCGCACCGACGTGGGTGATGAGGCCTCGTGTATGGCCTGTGCGGACGCCGCGAAATCTGCCTACGGCAAGATCGATTACCTCATAAACAATGCGGCGATCTTTGGCGACATGAAGATCGAAGGTTATATGAATGTCGATATGGACTACCTTGATACCTTCATGCGCGTGAATGTTCACGGCAGCCTGTTAATGGCGCGCGCCTGTGTTCCGCACATGCCGGAAGGCTCGGCGATAGTAAATCAGTCCTCCACAGCGGCGTGGATGAATATCGGCTTTTACGGCGTAGCCAAACTGGCACTCAATGGCCTGACCTGCTCGCTTGCCAACGAGCTGGGCTGGCGAAAAATTCGTATCAATGCCATCGCTCCCGGCCCCACCGAGACCCAGGGCTTGCGCAATACCGCAGGTGACTACGCCGACGAGTTGGTCAAGCAAATGCCACTGAGTCGCTTGGGCACGCCGGATGATATGGCCGATGCAGCACTGTTTTTGTTGTCCGACAAAGCCTCTTGGATCACCGGCCACATATTGAACGTGGACGGCGGTCAGTTTATGCGGGTGTAGGAGCGCTACTATGACAGAGTCAAAACGTGAACGCGGCATCGAAAAGTTTAAAGAGGTGTATTGCAATGCTCTGCCCGAGCCCCCCAAAGAAGGTGAAGACCGCTTTTTCGACTTCATGTTGGGCTCGCTGTTTGGCGACCTGTGGGACAACGAGACCCTCAGCATTCGCGACCGCAGGTTACTGCTGCTCGGAGCAATAGCCGCTCAGGGGGAAGACATGACCTTCACCATTCAGGCGCAGTCGGCGTTTACGCGCGGGGAGTTGGACGAGGCCCAATTGGAGGAGGCCGTACTGTTTCTAACGCAGTATATTGGCTACCCAAGAGCCTCGAAAATGCGCATGGCGCTGATGGGGTTAATGGCCAAAATAAAGAAACAGGAGGGCGAGTAGCGTGGCAGACACGTCGCTTAGTGAGCAGAATCGTCAGCGGGCCATCCGCTTTATTGAGTGCTTGTCGGCGGGCCACACCGAAGGGTTTTTAGCCTTTTATCACCCTGATGCGACCCTGTGGACCTCGGGTCGAACGTTGATTTCCGGCCGTTATAATCTGGAGGAAATCTCGACGTCCGCAGTGGGCGTGCTGGATGCCTTCCCGAATGGCCTTAAGTTCACGATCACCGCGACCACTGCCGAGGGTGAACGCGTTGCAGTGGAGGCCGAGAGTCGCGGTGACCACAGCTCTGGTCAGCACTATCACAACCGTTACCACTTTCTATTTCGCTTCAAAGACGGGCGCATTATCGAACTGAAGGAATATATGGATACCGAGTTGGTGAGTGACATTTTGTGCGGTGGTCAGCGCCCGGCGGCGAACGGCTAAAGCACGGCACTGCCGTTTGCCGACTTTGTTCGCGCAGAGGATTTAAGTCCGGCGAAAGCTGTGACACAGTTAGCGCTATCGATACCACGATGAGGCGTAATCGTAATGGCCATATTGGCGCTATATGTTTTTTTGGCGTTGGGCGTGTCTTTCCTCTGCTCACTGCTCGAAGCTGTGTTGTTAAGTGTTAATTCTTCCTATATCGCGGCGGGCTTGGCCAGTGGTCAGCGCACCGCGACATGGTGGCAGCGCTGTAAAGAAGATATCGACAAACCTCTGGCGGCCATTCTCAGTTTAAATACCATTGCTCACACCGTGGGCGCGGCGGGGGCGGGCGCGCAGGCCACGGCCCTGTTTGGCGAAGTGTATTTTGGGGTAATCTCCGCGGTATTAACCCTGTTGATCCTGGTCTTTTCCGAGATTATCCCCAAAACCCTGGGGGCGCGTTACTGGCGTCAGTTGGCACCCGCCTGCGCGCTTATTCTGAAATGGGTACAGCGCTTGATGTCGCCGCTGGTGTGGCTCACTCAGTGGGTAACGATCTTTCTGAGTCAGAAGGAAGAGGCCGCATCGGTTAGTCGTGCTGAGTTTGCCGCCCTTGCCGAACTGGGTGTTGAGGAAGGAGTGTTCTCGCCTCGCGAAGCGCGGGCAGTGCGCAGCTTGCTGCATTTCAGTCGCCTAAAAGTGCGCGACGTGATGAGCCCGCGGCCGGTAATTTTTAGTTTGGATGGTGACAAAACCGCCGAGCAGGTTCTGGCTGAAAACGCCAGCTTGCCGTTCTCCCGTATTCCGATTTATCGCGACCAGGCCGATAACGTATACGCCTTCGTGCGCAAAGACGAAATTCTACGCGCTGCGATCGAGGCGCCGGGCACAGTGCTGCACACCCTTCAGCGTCCGTTGTTAATTGTGCCCGACAACTTGCCGCTGCGCGGTATGATTCAAAAGATGCTGGTGCCCGGCAAGCAGATGGCATTGGCCGTGGGCGAGTACGGTGAGTTGCATGGCTTGGTAACAACCGAGGATTTGGTGGAAACCTTGCTGGGCTTTGAAATTACCGACGAAACCGATGAAGTGGTTGATATGCAGGTATTTGCGCGTCAGCGCTGGGAACAGCGCGCGCGGCAGATGGGCTTCCTACACGATGAGCTGGCGCATGGCGATAGCGACAAATCGCCGCAGTAGTGGAGTTGCTTCTACGCCTTTTGGTATAACATCAGCCGTTTATTTTTAAGGATACAAGCGCCCAATGAAGAAATGGATAGTAGGGCTGTGCGTCGGCACGGTGATGTCGGGAAGTTCACTATTGCAGGCCAATGAAAGCCCTGACCTGATTGCCGTCATGGGCGATATGCAACGCTTTGCGCACAAATTGCAGCTGTCGCTGGACGCGAGCAACCTGACGCTGGCGGATTTTTATGCCCACGAGCTGGAAGCGGCGGTAAAGCAGGTCAGCGACATTGAAAGCTACGGCGACTATCCGGTAGGGCGTTTGTCGGCCAGTACACTTAAACCGCTGGTGTTAAAGCTGGAAACGGCAATCGACAGCGGCGATGTCAGCCGCGCCAGCACGGCGTTTGATAAGTTGATTGATGGCTGCAACAGCTGTCACGAACTCACCGAGCACGGATACATTCATGTGCAGCGCAGTAGCGCGAATCCGTATATGCAGTCCTTTGCACCACGTTAGTAGCCGCGGGAATGCGCTGGCATTCCCGCGGCACGGCTTAGCGGTCAGGCAGTGTGATGTTTAACTCAAGTACCGAACAGTTGCCGGCATTGTCCAGGGCCACTTCGACCTGATCCTGGTTCACATCGACATACTTGCGTATAACTTCCAACAGCTCTTGCTGAAGTTTTGGCAAATAGTCGGGTTGGTTCCGTTGGTTGCGTTCGTGAGCAACAATGATTTGCAGCCGCTCTTTGGCGACGGCGGCAGTATCTTTTTTGTTGTTGCGGAAAAAGTCCAGGATGCTCATGCTGTCCTCCCAAACAGGCGCTTGAACAGGCCTTTCTGTTCCGCGTGAATAAAGCGTTGTTCCACCTCTTCACCGAGTAGGCGTGCTACGGCGTCGCTATAGGCTTGCCCGGCCGTACTTTGGTCGTCGTGAATAACCGGAATACCCTGGTTTGACGCTTTCAACACGGTTTCTGACTCGGGGATAACGCCCAGCAGTTTGGTCGCCAGAATTTCTTCGACATCTTCCACGGCCAGCATTTCGCCCTTGGCCACGCGCTCCGGGTTGTAGCGGGTGAGTAGCAGGTACTCCTCCACGCGCTCGCCGTTTTCGGCGCGGCGGGACTTGCTCTGCAAAATGCCGAGAATGCGATCGGAGTCTCTTACTGAGCTTACCTCGGGGTTGGCAACGACGATCGCCGTGTCAGCGAAGTACAGCGCCATAAAGGCACCGTGCTCAATGCCCGCAGGTGAGTCGCAAATGATGTATTCAAAACCGTCGTCGGCGAGTTCTTTAAGGACGCGCTCGACACCTTCTACGCTCAACGCGTCTTTGTCGCGGGTTTGCGAGGCGGGGAGAATATACAAATTGTCGACGCGCTTATCTTTAATCAGCGCCTGGCGCAGCGTTGCGTCACCGTTGATCACATTGACAAAGTCATAGACAACGCGGCGCTCGCAGTTCATCACAATGTCGAGGTTGCGCAAACCAATATCAAAATCGATAACGGCTGTTTTGTGGCCGCGTAGCGCCAAGCCACTGCTGATTGCGGCGCTGCTGGTGGTTTTACCCACGCCGCCCTTCCCGGAGGTCACGACAATAATTTTGGCCAAAGCAAGGCTCCCTTATATGTTGGCAGGGCGCGGTGCGCCCATCATTCTGTTAACTGAGTGGTTGAATCTCTAATGTTTGCTCGTCGAGACGAATCTTTGCGGCGGACTTCCAATGCTGGCCGCGAAAATCTTCATCGAGCTTAAAGGTTCCGGCGATAGATACCAGTTCGGCTTCCAAGCTCTGACAAAATATTCGTGCAGAAGTGTCGCCGCGTACACCTGCCAGAGCGCGTCCGCGTAGTGCGCCGTAAACATGAATATTGCCATCGGCGAGTACTTCCGCGCCGGCTGATACCGACGACAGCACAATTAAGTCGCCGCCGGCCGCGTAAACCTGTTGGCCGGAGCGAATCGGCGTGTCTATCACTTTGCTGGGCCGCGCGGTGGGCGCCTCGCTGGTTGGCGCGGCGGCCTCTGGCTCTGCTTTGGCCGCAGCGGTCTCGGAAGCCTCTGAGGTATCGGCAGTTTCGCGAGCGGGGCGACCAGCGGGCATGATGGCCAGGCCGCAAGCGCGCGCCTGTTCCTGTATTGCGTCATCCGGGCTGCGCAGGGCGACGGGAATCAAGCCATGCTCGCGGCACAGCGCGGCCATTTCCTGCACGGGCGGCGCCAGTGTGCCCTGGTAGGGCTCTAGGTTGAGCACGACCGGGGTGTGCTGGAAAAAGGCCGGCGCTTCAGCGGCTTTGGCGCGCAACTGCTGCTCAAAGCAGCTGTGCTCATAGTCGCTGATATCGAGTTGCGTCAGCGGGAACAAGCCCGCTTTCAAGCGAAATTGCGGCGCGCTGCCGAAGGGGAGTTCTGCGTTTTGAGGTTTTGAATCCATGCGCTCAAGTGTACCGGAGTTTGCAATGAAAATGGCGGCTTCTTATAGTTTGATGTGGTGTTGGCCGCAAGTTGAAAACCCGCTTCCAGTGAGCGCGCTGGCGCGGTCACTGCTGGTGCACTGCGCGCTGAATACATCCCGCGGCGCCCTATAAAGGGGCGTTAGAAGCGCGATTGATCGAAAAAACACCGACTTTCACTGCAATACTAATTTTTGAAAAGCTGGCATTAAAGCTGCAACGACGTTGTTATTCGCCGCTGCGATAGTGAGTTATGCAGCGGCTACTTTTGCAGCGTAAGCCAGGAGGGCACCGATGCAAGTCATCCTTTAAAGCAGTAAGGAGTGGTGTCATGGTTTATTCGTCGTCTTTTAATTCGCCTCGCAAGTGGGTCGTAGGTAGTGCACTGATGTTACTGACCGCATGTGGCGGATCGGGCAGCTCATCGGGCGCGGGGGGAGATGGAGGCGTGATCGATGACCCCACCCCACCTGTGGTTGAAACACCGGTTTTTTCTGAAAGCCGCTTTGATGGCACAGCGCCAGATGCCGACACGGAGGGCCCCTACCAGATTGCAGGCCCCATCGATTACCAATATGCCGCGGTGATGGCCACCCGCAATATTGATGATAGCGACGGCAGCAGCGTCGACCAGTTTGCCGACCCAGTGGATATTCTCGGCGTGATTCACTACCCGGTGGTAGACAGCGCCAGTGATATACCCGAAGACGGCTTTCCGCTGATTTTGTTCCAGCACGGCCGCCACTCAACGTGTTCGACTACTGGCGATGCCAGTGGCGACGAATCTTCTGGCACGGACTGCGAAGCAAACGGTTTAGTGCCTATCCGCTCGGATAAAGGCTATGACTATATCGCCGACACCATGGCCTCCCACGGCTATGTGGTGCTGTCGGTGGATGTGAATGACATCAACGCCCAGGACTCAGGTTCTAACGACCAGGGCATCACCGCCCGAGCGGAAGTGATATTGCACCACCTGGATATCTTTCGCGATATTGCCACCCAGCCCGACTCGGCCTACCACCAGGATGAGGCCGGTAATGACTTTAGCGTTTTGCTCGACAGCATTGACCTCAGCCGCATCGGCCTGATGGGGCACTCCCGGGGCGGTAATGGGGTTGCCAAAACCATCACCTACAACCAAGACCCGCAATTTCGCCGCACTAGCGATTTTGACCAGCCCCACGACATAAAGGCGGTGTTCTCCCTAGCACCTACTGATTTTGACTCCGAACTGCCGCTCAATACCGCTTGGGCTACTCTGTCACCCTACTGTGACGGCGACGTGTCGACCCTCCACGGCGTATATATGTATGACAATGTTCGCTACAACGCCGACGATGTGTCGCAGCCGCAATTCATGCTTACCGCGATGGGCGCCAACCACAATTACTACAACGACTTTTGGTTTAACGATGACGCTACCCTGAATGGCTTTGACCCCTACTGCACGGAAGCCTCGCCGGTAAGCGGCCGCTTTAGCCGCAGTGACCAGCGCCGCCACGGCGAGTTTTTGATCAGCAGCTTCCTGCGCCTTTTCGCTGGCGGCGAAGAGCAATTCGCCGGGTATTGGAGCGCCTTGGATAGCGCGCCCGCCAGCGCCTGCCCAGAGGGGGTTGATACCTGCGACGAGCGACTGCATTTGTCCTTTCATCAGTCGTCAGAAAACCTGATCGTCGTCGACAAAACGCTCAGCGAGGATTCGTTGCTAATGAACGAGTTTGGCGCCAATACGTATGACGGCTTTACCTTTACTGGCTGGTGCGCGCCAAATGGCGGTAGCTTGGAAGACTTGCTGGGCATGAATGAAGACCGTTGCCCGTCGCCGTCAACTATCTCCAAAGCGCCGCAAGTGTTTGCCAACTATCTGGGAACGGGCGCCAGTATTGAATTTGCCCTGCCAGCCGAGGGCCTGGACGCCAGCGCGGCAGACTTCCTGACGCTGCGTATGGGGGTGAGTGTTACGCCGGAAAATGCCACTGGCCAGGATCTGCATCTCACGCTCAGTGATGTGTCTGGCAACGCCGTGACCTTGCTCGCCAGCGACTACAGCGATGCGCTGTATTTTCCGCCGGGGCTGACGGTATCGGCGCGCGATACCGGAGCCAAGACGGTCATTAATATGCTGCCGTTCCGGCTGGATGCCAAAGTGATTCACGATGCCGGCGTCGACCTCAGTGCGCTGTCGTCAATTAAATTAGCCTTTGACCAAAAGCCCGCGGGCACCTTTCAGTTGACCGATGTGCTGTTTCAGACCGTCCCCTACCGCTAACACTTTTAGTGCGTGACCACTCTCCCGGGTGGTCGTTTCACAGCTTGCGCCCGCCCTCGGGCGCTTTTTTGTTTCTGGCCGATAAATCCGGGCTTTTCTTGTTTTTCGTATCACTGACGAAAGAGGAGAAGATTTATGGCGACAACAGGCATTGCGCAACGCAGCTATCTGCTGGCAGGTGCGCTGGGTACGATACCGTTTATAGCGGCGCTGTGGGCGGTGTATGCCGGCGGCAGTTGGGCCGGCCTGACCGGCCAGGTGGCGTTGCATAGTTACGGCGTGGCCATCACCGCTTTTATGGCGGGAACACTTTGGGGAGGGACCTTTTCAGCACCGCGCTTCAACGATGCCTTGCTGGGAATGGCGGCGGCGATCGCGGTGGCATTTACGGTGTGGATGCCAATGGCGCAAGCCTACCTTACATTGGCCATCCTACTCGGCATTCTTTGGTGTTATGACTTGTTTCGCTATTACCGCTATGGCCTGCCCAGCTGGTATATCAGTTTGCGCTGCTGCCTTAGCAGTGTCGCGATCGCCTGTTTACTCGCCGGGCTGTTCATTGTTCGCCTGGCTTAATTGCGCAGGCGCCTGCGAACTTGAGCAAAGCGGTAGGCGCCCCAAATGCCGATGGCCGCGCCGGCGGCGACTAAGCTCCACGCCAAAGTGACCAGCAGCGCTTGTTGAGCGTAGAAATGGAGGATGGCAGCGCCAGCAGCGGCGAAGGCGAGGGCGCTGCGCAAATAGGCAAGCAGCGTGCGTTCATTGGCGAGAAGGGTGCGCTCTAAGGCGAGCTGGTCGCGTACTTGGCTGTCTTCCATGTGGCGCTCCTGCGTATAGGTGCAAACACTATAGCGTGTCGATATTCTCCAAGCACCAGTCGGCGCGTTGCAACACGGCTTGTTGCTTGTCATCAGCCATCTTATCCCAGCTTTTGTAGACCATGCCCACCCTCGGGTTGCGCGCAAAATTCTCGCGGTGGCGCAGCATAAAATGCCAGTACAGGCTATTTAAAGGGCAGCTTCGCTCGCCGGTTTTTTCTTTCACTTTGTAGTGGCAGTCGCCGCAGTAGTCGCTCATTTTGTTCATATAGTTACCGCTCGCGGCGTAGGCTTTACTGGCTACCAAGCCGCCATCGGCGTACTGGCTCATGCCGCGAGTATTGGGCATTTCCACCCACTCCAGGGCATCGATATAAATACCCAGATACCAGCTGTCGACCGCATCCGGGTGAATGCCCGCCAGCAGCGCAAAGTTGCCGGTGACCATTAGGCGTTGAATATGATGGGCGTAGGCGTGCTCCAGCGACTGGTCTATTGCCTGCTTCAGGCAGTGCATTTGTGTCTCGCCGTTCCAATACCAACGTGGCAGAGGTCGCTGGGCGTTCAGGGCATTGCGCTCGCCGTAGTTGGGCATATTTGCCCAATAAACGCCGCGCACAAACTCTCGCCAGCCTAAAATTTGGCGGATAAAGCCCTCGATTTGCGCAATATCTATCGCGCCATCGCTTCGCTCAAAGGCATTCAGAGACGTATCAATCACCTGCTTTGGCGACAACAGCTTGCTGTTCATCGCAAAGGCGAGGCGCGAATGGTAAAGGCTCCACCGGTGCTCGCTACGTGCAGTCATAGCGTCTTGAAAGCGCCCGAAATTCGGTAGCAGCTGCTCACAAAAATACGTGAGTAGCTGCAGGGCCTGCTGGCGGGTAATCGGCCAGGGAAGCTCGTCGCCGCCCTGACCGATGCAGGAGATGTTGTGGCGGGCAATGCGCTCGCGAATCGGCCCAACGGGATTGGCAAAACACAGCGCCTCGGGGATGCCGTCGAGGTCCTCAGCACTGAGCTTGTTGCGGTTGTCAGTATCGTAATTCCACCGTCCGCCACGGGGCTCATCGCCGTTTTCCCCGTCCATTAACACATGAAAGCGTTTGCGCATTTTGCGATAGAAAAATTCCATTTTCTGCGCTTTGCCTGCCGTAAAGTACTGGTCCAGCTCGGCAAAGGGCAGCATGAAGTGCTCGCTGTCTACGCAGTGATGCTGCACGCCATCTGGCAGTGTCAGCGCTTGCAACTGTTGGTGCACCCGGTACTCGTCAGGTTGCTGATACTCCAGCTGTGAAACCGCGTATTGGCGGCATAAGCGCTGCAGCAGGGCGTTGAGGTCGGCATCTTCTGCAGTGTCATCCAAGCTCAGGTGCAGGACATGGTGGCCCGCTTTTTTTAGCGCGTTGGCAAACTGCTCCATGGCGGCGAAAAAGCCGCACAGTTTCTGAATGTGGTGTCGGCAGTAGCTGGCTTCTTGATGCAGCTCCGCAATAACGTAAAGGGTTTGATCGTCGTGCTCTCGGTACCAGCTGTGGCTGGCGTTCAGTTGGTCACCGAGAATCAATCGCAGGCGTTGATACTGGCGCATTATCCGGCTCGCTTTGTCAGGGTGTTGTGGGGTTTGGGGCGCACATGCGTGGCCAGGATGCGTTGGGCCTCTTGCTTAACATCGGGGCGGGCGCGCCACTGCCAGAATACGCTTCGTGCTGTTTTCCCGCTGACGCTAATATCGACGATGGGTAGCGGGTAATCCTTGCCCGGTGTGAAGTGATACATGGCCGCCTCCAGTGGTGGAATGTGCCACGGTTGATGGATGACGGGGCTGGGCAGGTTTGCCAGCTCTGGCAACCACTGGCGAATAAAGGTTCCCTCGGGGTCGTGCTCCTGGGATTGTTTAACTGGGTTGTAGATACGCAGCGTATTGATCCCGGTAACGCCGGCTTGCATTTGCATTTGCATTTGTGGGTAGTGAATGCCGGGCTCAAAATCCAGAAATAGTGATGCCAGGTGCTGGCTACCTCGCGTCCAATTGATCCGTAGGTGGTGGCAGAGAAAGCTCACTAACATGGCGCGCATCCGAAAGTTGATGTAACCGGTGGCCTGCAGGCATCCACTAAAGGATAGCTGGTTTTACCCGATTGCCAGGCGATCAGGTCGCGCTCCGCGTCTTCCCCCTCCCGCCACGGAAACGCCTCATAGGCGCGATTGATTGGCCGCGTTTCCATTTCACATTCGCTTTCAAATTTCTGCATAAAGTGGCAGTGCCAGTGAAGCCGCGAGGAAAATGCGACATGGCTGCGAGACCAACCCGGCGTGCGCCAGCGCGCGAGTAAATATTGATAGACCTCGCGCAGGCTAATGCAGCCCCACGCCAAGTATGGCGACAGACGGGAACAGGCGGCGCGACTCAGCTCAGGACTGGACAGTGAGCGGTAGTAGTCCTTGCCACGTTGCGCAAAGAAGCTGTGCAGGGTTTGCCAGGCGGCATCAGCGCCGCCCTGCTGAAAGGCGGCGTTTGGACTTGTCCAGCTTGCCGGTGGCTGCATGTCAAAGTCGTTTAGCTGCAGTGGTTCTGCAAATGTGGCGCTATCCAGTGACGGCGTGGCCGGTGATGCGCGCATGACTTTCTGCCACCGACTGTCCCAACCGCGCCGATGCGTTGCGCCGCGCTGAACGGCGCCGCTAAGGCTTTCCTGCCAGTGTATGTTTGATGCGGTGAAGAACGCGGCAAGTCGGCGGTCGCGAGCAAACGTGGAGGCCAGCCCGATTTCCTGGTGGCTGAAAACGGTGTCGATGGTAAGGCGCTGCTGCAGAGCGGAAAAAATCGCCAGTGGCTCGCCGTGCAATACCTGCACTTGCCCGCCAAAGGGTTTCAGCGCAGTTTGCATGGCTTCCAGGGCCTGCCACACAAAGCGCCAGTGGCGTTCATCGTAGTGGGGGTCGGCCAGTAATTCCGGTTCGAAAATGTAAAGAAGTCGTACCGGCCCGCCCGCTGCACAAGCGTTGGCAAGGGGCGCGTGGTCGCTGAGACGAAGGTCGCGCTTTAGCCACACCAGTTGAACGGCGCGGCTCATTGCCCCTCTCTCAGGATGGGCCAGTCAACGATATCGATATGGTCGAGCTCGACGGCGGTGGTGTCCTCGCCGAGCCAGTGACGGCGGAAATCCCCATCGGGGTCGAACTGTTCGGTTTGCTTATTCAGATCAAAGTGTCGGTGTCCGCGCGGGTCGGCGCCAACACCCGCCAGATACTGCCAATTTCCCCAATTGCTGGCGACGTCGTAATCGATAAGCTGGCGCTGAAAATAGGCCGCGCCGTAGCGCCAATCCAGCCCCATCTCATGGACGAAGCAACTCGCGACGATCTGTCGCCCTCGGTTGCTCATATAGCCGCTGGCATTTAGCTCGCGCATACAAGCGTTAACGATGGGATAGGGCGTTGTGCCCTCGCACCACTGGCGAAAGCGCTGGGGATAAAAGCTCGTTAGCGGTTTTTGGTGTTTAATGCCTGAAAATGAAAACAGGTCTGCGCCGTGGCGCAGGGCATAGAACTGGAAGTACTCCCGCCAAAGCAACTCAACGTAAATCCACCCGGTGGAGCCATTGCGCTGCACGCTTTGCTCGTAATCGATCAGCGTATCGAGCAGTCGCCTTGGCGACAGGCAGCCGTTTGCCAGCCAGGCAGAAAACTTGGTCGAGGTCTCCCACCCCCACAGTGCGTTGCGTGTTGCTTTGTACTGGGTGGGCAGCGCTGTTGAAAAATAATTTTTCAAGTGAGCGATGGCGGCGGTTTCACCACCGATAAAACGTTGCTCGCCAGCGGCGCTGTAACCTGCGTGGCTCTCGGTGCGCCAACCGGCAGGTGGCGGCGGAAGCGAAGCGGGTGCGGCGAGCGCGGGGCTGGGGAGCTGGTCGCCGAGTTTGCGGCGAAATTTTGAAAAACTATCGGGCAGGCCGCTCAGCGAAAACGGCAGCTCGTCAACGTCAAACAAGCAGTGATTATTGGCCTCGATAAAACGGCAGTCGGGGAGCTGTTGTTGCAGGGCTTGCCACTGTCGGCGCTCATCCAGCCCGATGGCCTGCGCCTGCGCGATGACTGTAACGTCGTAGCGCTCGACCAGAGCCGGAATCGTGCGTCCTGCCGACGCCTCGACAATGGTAAGTCGCTGGCCCATTGAGGCCAGTTGCGCCTGTAGGTCGCGCAGACTCTCCTGGATAAATTTCAGGCGGTGGCTGCCCAGAGCCGGGGTTTGACAGAACCGAGGCCGGAATAACTCCGGGTCCAGGCAATACACCAGCAGCAACTCGTCTACTTGACTGGCAATGCGCCGCAGCGCCGCATTTTCGTGCAGACGAAGGTCGTTGCTGAATAAAAATAGTCCTCGGCGCATGCCTAACCCCAGTAGTGATCTCTAGAACTTATAGGGTGTTGGGGAGGCTTTGGATTTGCGAGGAAGTGGCGGGAAAAACAAGGCCCCCACCCCGGGGGAGTGGGGCGAGAGCCTAAAAGGGAGCTGGCTTACTTCGCCGCGAGGCGGCGCAGGATATAAAGTGCCAGCAGAGTGCTAAGCGCACCGGAGAGCAGATAGCCGGACACGGCGGTCAAACCAAAGTGTACAGACAGGCCCAGGGCGATCAGCGGGGCAAAAGCGGCACCGAATAACCAAGCGAAGTCGGAAGTCAGTGCCGCACCAGCGTAGCGGAAGCGTGGGGCAAAGTTGTCGGTAACGGTTCCCGACGATTGGCCGTATGACAAACCGAGCAGCGCGAAGCCGATCAAGATGAAGGCGTTTTGCGCACCCGCCGAGCCGCCAAGTAGTGCGGGGGCAAAGGCGGCGAAGGCAGCGATGAGTACCGCCATTACGGCAACCAGTGCACGCTTACCGAGACGGCTGGCAATCAGGCCGGAGGCGAGGGTTGCAACAACACCGATCACTCCACCGAAGATTTGCACAGTTAGCACATTGGTGATGACCTGGGAGTTCTGCAGCGAGATCCACGACAGCGGGAAGATCGTCACAATGTGGAACAGGGCATAGCTGGCCAGTGCCGCAAAGGCGCCGAGGAAGATTGTTGGGCCCTCTTCATCGAGCATTTTCTTGGTGCTAACGGGCTCCAGTTCCTGTTCCTCCATGGCCAGGGTGTACTCTTCGGTGAGCACCAGGCGCAGGCGGGCGAACAGGGCGACAACGTTAATTGCAAAGGCCACGAAGAAGGGATAGCGCCACGCCCAGTTTTGGAAATCTTCCTGGCTTACGCTGAGTGTTAGGTATAAAAACAACGCATTGGCAAGCAGGAAACCGATAGGCGCACCCAGCTGGCCGAACATGGTATACCAGTTGCGCTTAGCCGGGGGCGCATTCAGCGCGAGCAGCGATGGTAGGCCGTCCCATGAGCCGCCTAACGCAAAGCCCTGCAAGATTCGAAACACGGCAAGCAGGAAGATGGCGCTGCCACCCAGGCTGGCGTAGCTTGGCAAAAAGGCGATGCCAGCCGTCGCGGTTCCCAACAGGAAGAGCGATACGGTTAGCTTAACGCTTCGGCCCCAGCGGCGCTGAATGGCCATAAACAGTGCGGTGCCGAAGGGGCGAGCAACGAAGGCCATAGCAAAAATGGCAAAGCCGTAGAGCATGCCATTTAGCGAATCAGTAAAAGGAAAGAAGACATGCGGGAAAACCAGCACGCAGGCGATACCGAACACGAAGAAGTCAAAATGCTCGGAAGCTCTGCCAATAATGACGCCCACTGCAATCTCGCTGGGGGCTACTGGAGAGTGTCCCGCTGGGGTTTTCATGTCCTCAGCTGTTGAGGTGTTTGCTGTTAAATTTGCCATAGTCAGAAGGTGTTTTCCGCCCGTAGTACTCTGAGTGACACGAAGCCTAACGGCTTTATTCGAAAGCGAACATAGGACAAATTGTCCAATTCTCACTCCTTATCGGTTCACGTACAGTCCACAACCCAATGCAATAACTGGACAAGCGTGTAGCGATGACAGTGTTCAAAACCCTTATCAAATCATTAGCTGCGACGGCGGGCGTCGCAATGATCAGTGGCTGCGACTGGGTTGTTATGTCGCCCTCGGGCGATATCGCCGCTCAGCAGGCTGACCTGATTATTTGGGCAACGGTACTTATGTTAATTATCGTTGTGCCCGTCATTGCGCTGACACTGCTATTTGCTTGGCGCTATCGTGCGTCGAACAAAAAAGCAACATACCAGCCCGACTGGGATCACTCAACGCATTTGGAGTTAGTGATCTGGGCGGCGCCGCTGGCAATCATCATTGCCCTTGGCGCGATGACCTGGGTGAGTACTCACCAACTTGACCCTTACCGTCCGCTAGACCGCGTAGACGAAGGCAAGCCGGTTCCGGCCGGTGTGGAGCCTCTGGTCGTGGAAGTGGTCGCGATGGATTGGAAGTGGTTGTTCTTCTACCCCGAGTACGATGTGGCGGCGGTTAACGAGCTGGCGGCACCCTTGGATCGCCCGATCAAATTTAAAATCACCGCAACAACGATGATGAACTCGTTCTTCATCCCAGCTCTGGCGGGCCAGATCTACGCAATGGGCGGCATGGAAACGCAGTTGCACGCGGTTATTAACGAGGAAGGCGTCTACGACGGTTTCTCCGCTAACTACTCCGGTGCCGGCTTTAACGGTATGCGCTTTAAGTTCCACGGCAAGACCGACGAAGGCTTTGCTCAATGGCTGGACACGGTTAAAAGCCAGGGCACTGAGTTGAGCCGTACCGCGTATAAAGAGCTGGAGAAACCCAGTCAGTACGACCCTGTCCGCTACTTCAATACTGTGATGCCTGGCCTCTACGACGCCATTCTTAACCGCTGCGTTGATCCCGGCACGTTGTGCATGAAGGACATGATGGGCGGGCACAGCGGTCATCAGGATCACAGTCAACACGAGGCAGATCACTATGCGCATTGATGCCTCACATTTTGAGCGGGTTGCAGCGCAACCCTTCCATTCACCCGAACAGCGCCTGGGGCGCCGGTAATTCCCATGTCTGACACGTTCGACCTAGGTAAAATGATTTTTGGCCGACTCAGTCTGGAGGCCATTCCTTACCACGACCCAATTATTGTGGCGACCTTTGCCATGGTAGCGATTGGTGGTGTTGCCCTGCTGGTTGCGATCACTCGCGCCAAGCTGTGGGGCTACTTGTGGACCGAATGGTTTACCAGTATCGATCATAAACGCATCGGTGTGATGTATATGATCCTGGGTATTGTGATGATGCTGCGCGGCTTTGCCGACGCGATCATGATGCGTATCCAGCAGGCCATCGCGTTTGGTGATTCCATGGGCTATCTGCCGCCGGATCACTACGACCAGATCTTCACCGCCCACGGCGTGATTATGATCTTCTTCGTGGCCATGCCCTTTGTGGTCGGCATTATGAACTACATCGTGCCGCTGCAAATCGGTGCCCGCGATGTCGCCTTTCCCTTCCTTAACAACTTCAGTTTCTGGATGACGGCCTCGGGCGCGATTCTGGTGATGATGTCATTGTTCGTGGGTGAGTTCGCGAAATCGGGCTGGCTGGCCTACCCGCCATTGACCGGGATACTGCAAAGTCCGGGCGTGGGGGTGGACTACTATATTTGGGCCCTGCAGATTGCCGGGGTCGGTACACTGCTGTCCGGCGTCAACTTCGTGGTGACTATCGTGAAGATGCGCGCACCGGGCATGTCGATGATGAAAATGCCGGTATTCACCTGGACAGCACTGTGTACTAACGTCCTGATCGTGGCGGCTTTCCCCGTGCTGACTGCGGTGCTGGCGATGCTGTCTATGGATCGCTACCTCGACACTAACTTCTTCACCAACGACCTTGGCGGTAACGCCATGATGTACGTGAACCTGATCTGGATTTGGGGTCACCCCGAAGTGTATATCCTGATCCTGCCGCTGTTTGGTGTGTTCTCAGAAATTGTGGCGACCTACAGCGGCAAGCGCCTGTTCGGTTACTCGTCGATGGTCTACGCGACGGTGGTCATTACCATCCTGTCCTACCTGGTATGGCTGCACCACTTCTTCACCATGGGAAGCGGGGCGACGGTGAATAGCTTCTTCGGCATCACCACCATGATCATCTCGATCCCGACCGGTGCCAAGGTGTTCAACTGGCTGTTTACCATGTACCGCGGTCGCATCAAGTTCGACGTGCCCATGCTGTGGACGGTCGGCTTTATGGTGACCTTTGTGATCGGTGGTATGACGGGCGTACTGTTGGCCGTGCCTTCCGCTGACTTTGTACTGCACAACAGCCTGTTCCTGATTGCTCACTTCCACAATGTGATTATCGGTGGTGTGGTCTTCGGTGTGTTCGCTGCTATCGCCTACTGGTACCCGAAAGTAACGGGCTACAAGCTGGACCCTTTCTGGGGCAAGATGACCTTCTGGTTCTGGATTATCGGTTTCTATCTGGCCTTTATGCCGCTGTACGTATTGGGCCTGATGGGCGTGACGCGTCGCATGAGCCACTTCGACGATCCGTCGCTGCAGATCTGGTTCCAGATCGCGCTGGTCGGCGCAGTATTGATAGGTATTGGGATCATCTGCTTCCTGCTGCAGTTCTATTTCAGCTACCGCAAGCGCGACCAACTGCGCGATGAAACCGGTGACCCGTGGGATGGCCGTACTCTGGAGTGGTCGACCACGTCGCCCCCGCCTCAGTACAACTTTGCCTTTACCCCGCGTGTGCATGACAACGACGCCTGGTGGCAAATGAAGGCCAACGGTGTGAAGCGCCCTCAAGACGGCTTCTTACCGATCCATATGCCGAAAAATACGGCGGCAGGGGTGGTGATTGCCGGTATCAGCACGGTGCTGGGCTTTACCCTGATCTGGCACATGTGGCTGCCCGCGGCGCTGTCGCTGGTGGCGCTGATTCTGGCGACCATCGTGCATACCTTTAACTACGACCGCGACTACCACATCCCCGCTGATGAGGTGGCGCGCATCGAAACGCAAGCAAGTGAGGTGAAAGCCTAATGTCACATCCCACTGCCACGGCTGCGACGAAAAACGGCGACTTGGAGTTTTTCGTGCGCGGCGATCACCACGCTCCTAACGGTACGCTGCTGGGTTTCTGGTTGTACCTGATGAGCGACTGCCTCATCTTTGCGGCGCTGTTTGCAACCTATGGGGTACTGAGCCAAAGCTTTGCCGGTGGCCCCACCGGTGCCGACTTGTTCGACCTACCGCTGGTGGCGATCAACACCGCCTTTTTGTTGTTGTCGTCGATCACCTACGGCTTTGCGCTGCTGCAAATGCAGCAGAACAAACTGCAGGGCACGCTGCTCTGGCTGGCACTCACCGGCTTGTTGGGCACGGCGTTTTTAAGCGTTGAACTGTATGAGTTCTATCACCTGATTCATCAGGGAGCGGGCCCACAGCGCAGTGCGTTTCTAACTGCCTTCTTTGCATTGGTCGGTACCCACGGCTTGCACGTAACCATTGGTGTGATTTGGTTGGTAACGCTGCTGCTGCAATTGTCTAAGCACGGCCTGACCTTAACGAATCGCCGCCGGGTATTTTGTCTGTCGATGTTCTGGCACTTCCTTGATGTCATCTGGATTGGTGTCTTTACCTTTGTCTATCTGATGGGGTCTATGTCATGAGCGATCATCACGATCACGAACACCACGAAGAGCTGCCGCACGCCTCCTTTAGCGGCTATATGATTGGCTTTTTGGCGTCGGTGTTTCTCACGGCCATTCCGTTCTGGCTGGTCATGGGCAATGTCTTCGACTCCAATAGCACGACTGCGATGGTGATCCTCGGGTTCGCTGTTGTGCAGATTCTGGTGCACATGGTGTACTTCCTGCACATGAATTTTCAGTCCGAAGGCGGCTGGAATATGCTGTCGCTACTATTTACGGCGGTGTTGCTGTTCATCACTTTGTTCGGCTCATTGTGGGTCATGTACAACATGAACGTCCGCATGATGCCGGGGATGATGTAAGGCGCTTATGGCTGCCTCGCCCAAGTCGCGCCGCCATCGGTTCTTTCTTGCTGTTGCCATGCTGGTCGCATTGGCAACGGCGGCGGGCTTGGTGGCCTTGGGTAACTGGCAACTGGAACGGCGGGTATGGAAGCTCGGGCTGATTGAGCGCGTCACTGCTCGCGTGGACGCCGCTGCGCAAGCGGCGCCAAGCATTTCCGATTGGTCCAGCATCAATCGAGACCGCGATGAATACCGCCACATTCGCCTTCGCGGTGAATACCTTAGCGATGCGACACTGCTCGCCAAAGCCGTAACCGAATTGGGCAGTGGCTACTGGGTAATGACGCCGCTGCGCACTGAGCACGCCGGCACGGTGATGGTGAATCGCGGTTATATCGACCAAGGCGTGAGCGCACCTTTACCGCCGGAAGGGCCTCAGAAAGTGACGGGCTTGCTCAGGCTCACTGAGCCGGAGGGCGCATTTCTGCGCGATAACCTCCCCGAACAACAGCGCTGGTATTCGCGGGATGTCGAGGCAATGGCAAAGGCGTTGGACGTGCCGCTGGCGCCATACTTCGTCGATGCAAAAACGGCGGAATCCGGCGCCAATGCCCCGGTCAGTGGGCTGACTGTTGTCACCTTTCACAACTCTCACATGGTGTACGCCTTGACCTGGTATGCGCTAGCCGCCATGGTTTTGGCTGCGGCTGCTATGCTGTATCGAGAGGCGAAGCGCCGCCGCTAAGCAGGCCGACGCGCTCTAAAGCTGGATGGCCGCCTCTTACGTATAATAATGACCGCTATCACCGCGTGGGAGAAACCCTAGATGTCACACCCCCGGGCCAGGGCAGGCGCTCTGTTGGCCGCCATGTCGCTGCTCAGCTATCGCAACAATGAAACCCTCAGCAAACATATGCGCCAACTGGTGCAGCTGCGCTGGTTGGCGGTGCTCGGGCAGCTGTTTACCATATTGGTCACCCATTTTAGTTTGGGGGTCGATCTGCCGCTGGCAAAAATGTGTGGGGTACTGGCGGGTTTGGCGGCCTACAACTTGGTGTACGAAATCAGTTTGCGCCTCGGTCGCGAGCTCTACGCCGGCGAGTTATTTGTCGGCCTGCTGGTCGATATGTTCACCCTCACGGCTCAGCTCTACCTGAGCGGCGGCGTCAGCAACCCCTTTGCCTTCCTTTATGTACTGCAAGTGGGCCTGGCGGCAGTGCTGATGGTGGCACCACTGGCCTGGACACTGGCGGGCGTCGCCGCCGTGTGTTTTTTGTGGCTGGCGGAAGTCGGCCACCCGCTGGCCGGTTTGCCGCTGGACTACCACCTCGGTGTCGACAGTGTTTACGTGCAGGGCATGTTTATCTGTGTGGTACTGACGGCGGCCTTGCTGGTGATCTTTGTTAACCGTATTACTCGTACTCATAGAGAACACGACGCTCGCCTGGCCGACTTGCGGCAGCGGGCCGCCGAGGAAGAGCATATTTTGCGAATGGGCTTGCTCGCCTCCGGCGCGGCCCATGAGTTGGGAACGCCGCTGGCGACCATCGACGTTATTTTGGGCGACTGGCGCCACATGCCGGTGTTCCGCGATTCCGCCGACCTGGGGGACGACATCGGCGAAATGCAAACCCAGGTTAAGCGCTGCAAGGAGATTGTTAGCGGAATACTCATGTCGGCGGGCGAAACCCGCGGTGAAGTCTCGGTAGAAACGACCGTTTGTGAGTTTTTTGATGAGCTGGTCGATGAATGGCGCAGCACACGCAATAGCCGAGAGTTGCGCTTCGACAACCAGTTTGGCGAGGATGTCGACATCGCCTCGGACTCGGTGCTGAAGCAAACCGTGTGTAATCTGCTGGATAACGCTTTAGAAGCGTCGCCGCAATGGATTGCGCTGACCGTGCAGCGCGACGCCGACACCTTAATTATTGCGGTGTGCGACCACGGCCCCGGTTTTGCTGCGGAAGTTTACCAGCGCCTCGGCCAGCCCTATCAATCCACCAAAGGGCGGCCAGGTAGCGGGTTGGGGCTGTTTCTGGTGTTTAACGTAGCGAGGATGTTGGGCGGTGTATTTGCGGCGCGCAACCTTGACGAGGGCGGTGCGGAGGTTATGCTTCGCCTCCCCCTCGATGCGCTGGTGTTAAAAGAGGACTAATGCAATGGCTGAGGCCGAGCACGATCAGAAAACCTTGTTGCTCGTCGAAGACGACGAGGCGTTTGCGCGCACGCTCCGCCGTTCATTTGAGCGCCGCGGCTATAAGGTTCATCACGCCACCCGACTGGAACAGGTGGAAGCGCTGCTGGCAGAGGTCTCACCCGGTTACGCTGTGGTGGATTTAAAGCTCGACGGCGAGGCCTCGGGTCTTGCCTGTGTGCAGGCCCTGCACAAACACGACAGCGATATGCTCATTGTGGTGCTCACCGGCTACGCAAGCATTGCCACGGCGGTTGAGGCAGTGAAGCTCGGCGCCTGCCACTACTTGGCCAAGCCCTCAAATACCGATGACATTGAAGCGGCTTTCAACAATGCCGAAGGCAACGCCGATATAAAAGTGACGGGGCGTGCGACCTCCATCAAAACCCTGGAGTGGGAACGCATCCACCAAACGCTGGCTGAAACCGACTTTAACATCTCTGAGACCGCACGCCGCCTCGGTATGCATCGCCGCACACTGGCGAGAAAACTGGCTAAGCAGCAAGTTAAATAAGCGGCGCTTGCCGACCCTATTCCACTATTCGAATTTTCCTTCCTACTACGCCGGAAGGGCGGCGGTGTGGTGCCGTTACTGCTACTCCTGCGCAGGCGCAAGAAAATGCGCGCCCCAATAGCAAATGAAAATCGTTCTCGTTATAATGCGCTGCAGCGCCAAATCGCGCCTGCGCGGCACAGTCATCGCGCTGACAAATTAGGGATGAAAAAGCAGAGAGACGGGAGTGATGGCGGGGACGCGCACTGAAAAGATCTGGCGGTTTGTGTTGGCTGGGCCGCTGGTACTACTTGCCACGCTCATTATTATGGCTGGCAGTTCTCTCTGGCTGCCTGCGGGGCAAGCACAGGTTAACAACTTCGTTATTCCGGTAGTGCTGCTGCCCGCGATCTGGGCAGTGCTGTTCTTCTATAGCGTATTGGATCGGCTGGGCCGCGCGTCGGTAGTGATCATCATATTGACTGCCGTGCACGCGGCGTTGATTGCGCAGCACCTACTGCAAGCGCAGCAATAAACGGCGAGACATCGATGCTAAAGCTACAGCAAAAAACGACTCAAACGATGCTGGCGCTTCACGGCTGGGGCGCGGTGATTTTCGGCCTGCTGCTCTACTGGGTGATCTTAACCGGCACGATCGCGGTATTCGCCGACGACATAAATGACTGGGCCTCGCCGCTGCCGGCCGCTATACCGGAAACCTTGCCACTGGGCACTGATGCTATGTTGAGAAAGGCCGCTGCCGATGTGGCGCCTGAGTACCTCGACGAGCTCACTGTCTTTGCAACCGCAGGCGGTCGCATCCGTGCTTTTTTCCACACTCATGCTGAGGCTGTAGATGGAGAACACCCGGAAGAGGAGGGGGTGTTATTCGTATTTGACCCGGCCAGCGGAGACATACTGCAACGCTTTGAGGGAACCCAGAGCGAGATCGAAGCGCAAAGCCACTACGGCAAGCTCGGGCACTTTCTGGTCGAATGGCATGTGCAACTGCATGTGCCCTCGCCCTGGGGGCTGATGTTAACCGGTATCCTTGGCATGAGCTTATTAGTCGCCTGCGTCAGCGGTTTTGCCATGCACCGCCACCTTATTAAAGACGCGTTTTTACGTCGCCGGCGCGGTGGGGATGTGCTCAGTCACAAAGACGCCCATGTGATGGCGAGTACCTGGAACCTGCCGTTTGCGTTTATTTTGGCGTTTACCGGCAGCTTCTATAGCCTGGCCGGTGCCTTTGCCATTCCCGCCATTGCCATGGTGGCGTTCGGCGGAGACCAGGTAAAACTAATCGAAACCGTTCAGGGTTTACCACCGGCCGAGGACCGGCGCCCTGCCGAAATGGCGAATATCGACACCATGTTAGAAGACGTTCGGGCGGCGGGGCATCGCACGCGGTTTTTGACCGTCGACCACTGGGGAAGGCAAGACGCACGCATTAGCGTATTTCCCTGGCAAGCAGAGGGCGAGCTGCTACCCAAAGGCTACGCCTTCGACGCCCAGACGGGTGAAAACCTTGGTGAAAAACCGGCGCTGGGGCAATCGCCCTCGCTGGGCAGTGACCTGGTTGCGTTGATGGGGCCGCTGCATTTTGGAAATTTTGCCGGCTGGCTGTCGAAAACGGTGTGGTTCGCTCTGGGGTTTGCCGGAGCCTATGTCTGTATTAGCGGCCTGGCCCTATGGGTTAAGCGCAGAGAGCAGCAGAAGACATGGCAGTATTTGCTGCGGGCAACACTATGGAGTGCTTGGGGGCTTCCCCTTGCATTGGTCGCCGCGGCGGCGGCCTATTTGCTGCAGCAGGCTGGTGTGCTGGCTGGGGCAGTTGAGCCGCTGATGTTCAAGGCCTTCGGTCTTTGCCTGGCGCTAAGCGGCATTCTTGCCGGCATCGTTCGCCGTGTTACCGGCGTGCGGCGGATACTCGTCATCAGCTTGGGGCTAGGACTTTGCGCCTTGGTAGCGCTGCGTTTGTTGCTAGGCGGCCCGGGCTGGGTAAGCGCGGCCACAGGTGGTTTAACGGCTGTTGTGGTTTTGGATGTTGCTCTACTGCTTGGCGGGGCCTGGCTGCTTCGCCGTGAATGGCGTCAAACCCAGGCTTTGCCTGAGGGGTCCCTCATTGATACCGGCGACATGGAGGTGAACACTCCATGATGTTGCTGCTCAGCATTGCCGTCAGCGCGCTTAGCGTAACAGCGCTCGCCCTGCGCGACCCAAAGCGATTGCGTTGGCGTCAAAAATTAGCCCGCTATGGCGCAACCCCCGCCAAAGGCTTTTCGCCACTTCCGCGACGTCGTCGTAGATGGCTACTCACCGCAATGCTTGTGCCCGGTGTGCTGCTCGCGCTGACGGGAATGTGGGCCAGCCTGATGTTATGGCTGGGTGCCAGCCTAACGTATGGCTGGCTGCTTTCCGAAGTTCTTGCAGCCCGCCGTTAAACGACCACATAACCATGCATGCCATACGCGTTTGCTATCGCGGGCATACGAGCGTTTTGTGCAGTGCAAAATGTGCTGAGTTGAGTAACAGAATAATGGGAAAAATAGTGGTGCCCAGAGGCGGAATCGAACCACCGACACGAGGATTTTCAATACTACGCTCAAGTCTCTTGATCGTGCTCCATTTCTAGGGTTCATGTTGGTTTAAAAGTTCACGTAGACGGATCACGTAGCCTTTTAAGGCTTCAATAGCAATTGCGAAAATATACTTCCGTCTATGCTTCAGACTCAGTCGTAGAAGTGATCCCTGTCGATTTCGATGATCCTATTCTTTGTGAAAGGGAATCCACTCATAGTTACCACGTAGCGCCCCCCATTGGCTAGCAAGTGTATTTGCTCCAAGCATTTTCTGGCGCAGCTATAGTTTTCGATTCTGCGATAATCATACTCGGTTTTATGAGTAGCATACAGTGCGATTCGCTTACACGTATCGCTGTAATCGTATTTGGTACAGGTGTAGTGCTCAATTTCAGCGTATGTCGATGCCCTCTTGGAGCCTATGCTTTCAATCCAGAAAAATAATCCTGACCAGTCGGCAAATACATAAAGGGAAAATAAGGAAAGAAGCCATAACCTGCGACGGTCACGCCTCTGCTGTCGTTGAGCTTCTAATTCAAAGTCTGGCATATGATGTGGTCATCCCTATTCTTTTCTATCAGTCCATTCGCCGAGTTTTTTCATCGAAAGCACTCGCTTTGTTTCAGAGCCTAGCAGGTAAGTGACGTTTGTAAGTTCTAAGATGATTTTCTCGCAGCTCTCACCCAGTGAGCCCTCTACCTTTTCACATACAACGAGATTGTAAGTGTGAGGCGCAGTTTCTGATTGAATCTTGTAGGTGTAACGCTCTTTGATACTGCTGTCTCCCGCGTAGTTGGAGTCTATGCACCCTCGCATTGAATTTCGGTTCAGGTAAATTGCGGCAATAAAGTTGTCCCCATTCAGCTCTGTCATCATACGGCCAATGCAGGCTGGGGGAATTGGGCCTTCTGAGGTTGCAAACTGGGCGTTGTCTATTCGGTAATCAACAGATTCTGCTGTAGCAGCGAGGGTTGTACTGAGCAAACATGCAAGTGCAAGTGGTGCTGCAGTTTTCATTCGTCCTCCTTGACTTTGTGAAGCTAAAATCTTGAGTGTAAGTCGCAACTTGTATGTTGCTATAGGTAGAGTCCGGAGTGGCTGTCAGAAAAAGTGTGGGGGTAGGGAGGCTGCCTGTTGTACTTCTAGCGCCTCGAAATTATCTCGCAAAAATTATCCGTATAAAGGCTAGTCAAGGTTTCCGATGATGCCGCTGCACGCAGCCATCGGTGCTGACAATGGTGAGTGATCTGTTTTGTTGACGACTGCTCTCACCACGATGCCGTCTTCAAATGTTACGGAAATGTCGCATTTTCCTCCCACAAGTTGCCATTCTGAGTGGCTGTCAGATCGATAGCTCCAAATTTTTTGTGACCCTGATATGTCAACTGAGTTTGTTGGGGCGCCTAATTTGAAGGCGACTTCGTCAATCGGCATTCCTATAAGTCGCTGCTCTACAGAGCTGGTGGTGCGGTAGCCCCCTTGGTTAGTGCTGCATGCGGCGAGAAGGCATAAGGCGAGTAATGATGCGGTTCGAACTAGGTTGGCGGTCTCTTCCATGTTTATACAATCCCGTTTATTTAGACTAGAGGTTCAGCATGCAACCGTATAGCCAGTTTATTGCAGGGGGCCTGATATTCCTAGGCTTTAGCTGGCCTATAGAATGGTTTGGCGGATGTCATGCTTAGTTCGCTCAATAGCCAGAGCTGTCATCAAGCTTGTCGGTCAACCCAACTGCGTGAGAGGCTGATAGCACTCCATATCGCTGAGGTGACTGGGTTAGTTTGAAGTATTGTTTCAGGTTGTGTGGTTTGATGGTGGATTTGTAAAACCGAAGCGTTTCGGGCTTTAGTTCACCCTGTCGCTGCTCCAGCATACAGTCGAGAGCGGTTTTGATGGTCACTCTCTGGGAGACTGCCTCGCTTTGCTTGGCTTTCTCTGTTGCAGTGACATCCTCTCCGCTGCGTAGTCGTGCGACGATGACTCTGGCCTTATCTTTGGCCTCGCCAAGGAGTTCGGGTTCTGCTGGGCCAATAGTGACCCTTCTGGCTTTGCCTTGGCCGCGTACCTTGGCTTCCACTATGAAGGATGCTTTGCCGCTCTCTTTGAACCTGCGGACTCCGAAGCCATCAGGTGCTCTGAGATACTGGTCTTTCTCGGGTGCGGGGCCTGATAGAAACTTCTTGAGTTTGGTGGTGGTAATTGCTTCCCGTGCTGCCATCGGTCGTCCTCGCTACGGTAAGTTGAACACGTAGACTCTGGCGTAGACTTTGAATCCTTGATTCGGTCTATTCTGATGGTTGTCGAAAGCCTTGGAATATAGGGGAAAGCCACTAGGAGTGGTGCCCAGAGGCGGAATCGAACCACCGACACGAGGATTTTCAATCCACTGCTCTACCGACTGAGCTATCTGGGCATAGGCGAGGTCGCTGATGTACTTCGCAAGAGGCGCGTATTAAACCTGTTCCGATTCGATGAGTCAAGCCCTTGAAAACAGGAACTTACTCGCTGGGAGGAACGTAGCCTTCGGCTTGTTCAAAGTCTTCGCCGGCAAAGAATTTTTCCATTTCTGCCTGGAGGAATTTTCGCGAGCTGGGGTCCATCATGCTCAGCTGTTTCTCGTTGATGAGCATGGTTTGGTGGGCCTGCCACTCTTCCCAGGCTTTTTTGGAAACGGTTTCGTAAATTTCCTGACCTTTCGCGCCGGGGTAGGGCGGCTTTGTCAGGCCTTCGAGTTCTTGTTGGTATTTCTTGCAGAAAACGGTGCGTGTCATGGCTGAGGTTCCGTAAATAAGTCGTTTTGCAGCAGGCTGTCGAGCAATTTTTTGACGGGCGCCGCGAGGCCGAGCTGTTGTTGCCCACCCTTATACCAAAGCTGGCGAGTACCTTCCATGATCCGCGCCGGCTCTCGCTGCAGGCGGATGTGCTGCGGTTGAATGTCCAAGTGGTAGTGACTAAAGGTGTGGCGCATGGGGCTCAGCGCTTCGGCAACGGCACTGTGGCCAACGGTCGCGTCGAGGTAGTCGTCGATATCACCGTCGCTGTCCAGCTCCGGTAGGCTCCACAGGCCGCCCCAAATGCCGCTGCTGGGGCGTTTTTCCAGCAGGATCTCCCCTTGAGGGTTTTCAATCAGCAGCATATGGGTGGTTTTTACCGGCAGGGCTTTGCGTGGCTTTTTGCCGGGGTAGTCACTCTGGCGGCCCATGGCCTTGGCCTTGCAATTGTCACTGACGGGGCAGCGATCGCACTCGGGTTTGCTGCGCCGGCAAAGGGTTGCGCCGAGGTCCATGATGGCCTGGGTGTAGTCGGCGGCCCGTTCTTGTGGGGTGTAAGCCTCGGCGAGCTGCCAAAGCTGTTGTTCAATCTCGCGCTTGCCCGGCCAGCCATCGATGGCGCTGTGGCGACTGAGTACGCGTTTGACGTTGCCATCGAGAATGGCGGCGCTGCCACCGCAGGCAATGCTGAATATTGCTGCAGCCGTGGAGCGGCCAATACCCGGCAGTGACGCGATAGTCTCCGGTGTTTGCGGGAACTCGCCGCTGTGCTCAGTCACAATGGTTTGCGCCGCTTTGTGCAGGTTTCGCGCTCGGGCGTAGTAGCCCAGCCCTGTCCAAAGGGCGAGAACATCGTCGATATCAGCCTGCGCCAGCGCCTCTGCACTGGGGAAGCGGGCCATAAAGCGCTGGTAGTAGGGAATGACCGTGGTGACCTGGGTTTGCTGGAGCATAATTTCAGACACCCACACCCGATAGGGGTTGATGTCTTGCTGCCAGGGCAGGTCTTTGCGGCCGTGCTGGTCGAACCAGTTCAGCAGGCGGCGGCTGAAGTCGCTGTCACTCACCGCTGGGGCGCTGCCACTGCCACGTCGATCCTTGATTTTGAAAACCCAGCTCGGTCAGCAGCGGGCTGAGTTCTGGCGCGCTGGCGATGTCGGCCGACATGCTGCGCAGGTCCTCAGGTAATGCTTTCATCGCCTGGATCAATAGCTGGCGCGCTGCACCGCGTCGGCGGGTGATATCGCGAACGGTGAGCCTGGCCAACTGGTAGTCGCCATTGTGGATCGGCGTTAAGGTCATCGCGGCGATCAGGCGGTCATTAAAGCGCCCGCCAATCAGCAATAGCTGCTCACTCTGCGCGGCGCTGATGAGTTTTTCGGCGTCGTCGGCATAGAGACGTTCTAGGTCTACACGGTCCTCTGGGGCAGGATCGCGAATGTATTCTGAATATACGGGCATTTATCCGCACTCTGCTGGCTGTAATACGGGTCGGGATTTTTTATAATGGCGTATTGTACGCAATCTTCAGTAGAGACGTCGATGACAGAGCGCAAGGCGAGTATCAGCCGCAACACCCTGGAAACCCAAATCACGGTCAGCGTTAACTTGGATGGCACCGGCCAATCGAGTTTCGAGACCGGGGTCCCCTTTCTCGATCACATGATGGATCAGATTGCCCGCCACGGCATGATTGACCTGGCTGTGCAGGCCAAGGGGGATTTGCATATCGATGACCACCACACCGTGGAAGATATTGGTATTACCATGGGCCAGGCCTTTGCCGAGGCGGTGGGCGATAAAAAAGGCATCACCCGTTACGGCCACGCGTATGTGCCGCTGGATGAGGCCCTGTCGCGGGTCGTTATCGATTTCTCTGGGCGTCCCGGGTTGGAATACCACGTGCCCTATACCCGCGCCAGCGTGGGTGGTTTTGATGTGGACCTGTTCTCGGAGTTCTTCCACGGCTTTATCAACCACGCCAAGGTCACCCTGCATATCGATAATTTGCGCGGTACCAATACTCACCACCAGGCCGAAACGGTGTTTAAAGCCTTCGGTCGTGCCCTGCGCATGGCCTTGTCGGTGGATGAGCGTATGGCGGGCATTACCCCGTCGACTAAAGGGTGCCTCTAGGATTTCTGCGATATGACTAAATCAACCGTTGCCGTTATCGACTACGGCATGGGTAATTTGCACTCGGTGGCCAGTGCACTGCACAAGGTTGGTGGCGACGATGTTGAGGTGCAGGTTACCGATTGCCCGGATACCATCTTTGCCGCCGACCGGGTGATTTTTCCCGGTGTGGGCGCGATTCGCGACTGCATGGCCGAGCTGAAAAACCGCGGCCTGGATGAAATTGTTCAGGAAGTGGCGGCCACTAAACCCCTGCTGGGTATTTGCGTGGGTATGCAGGCGCTGATGGAAAGCAGTGAGGAGAACGGCGGCGTCGAGTGCCTGGACGTATTGCCGGGCCAAGTAAAGTTTTTCGGTAAAGACCTGCGCGAGACAACCGGCGAGCGCCTGAAAGTGCCGCACATGGGGTGGAACACGGTGAGCCAAACCGTCGACCACCCGCTGTGGGAAGGCATTGCCGACAATAGCCGTTTCTACTTTGTGCACAGCTACTATATCGACGCGCCTGAATTTGTGGCCGCCACGGCTCACTACGGGGTAGAGATACATGCCGCAATGAGTTGTGAGAATGTGTTTGCCGTGCAGTTTCACCCGGAAAAGAGCGGCGAGACCGGTCTGCGTCTGCTCAGTAATTTTCTGCGCTGGGATGGCGGGCAACCGACCTTCCGGCCCGTATCCTAAGCGTTATCAGGTTTTGTAATTATGTTAATGATTCCCGCAATTGATTTGAAAGACGGCCAGTGCGTGCGCCTTCGCCAAGGTGAAATGGGCGACGCCACCGTTTATGGCAGCGATCCGGTAGAAATGGCTGCGCGCTGGGTAGAGCAAGGCGCTCGCCGCCTGCATTTGGTTGACCTGAATGGCGCGTTTGACGGCAAGCCTGTAAATGGCGACGCGGTGATGGCGATCGCCAAGGCCTACCCTGATCTGCCAATACAAATTGGCGGAGGCATCCGCTCGCTCGATACCATTGAGCAGTACCTGAACGCCGGTGTGAACTACGTGATTATTGGCACTAAGGCGGTGAAAGAGCCCGCCTTCGTTACCGAGGCCTGCAAAGCCTTCCCCGATGCGGTAATTGTTGGTCTGGATGCGAAAAATGGCCTGGTGGCCACCGACGGCTGGGCGGAAGTGTCTGATATTCAAGCCACCGAGCTGGCCAAGCGCTACGAGCAAGATGGTGTGTCGTCCATCGTTTACACCGATATTGCCCGCGACGGCATGATGCAGGGCGTGAATATCGATGCCACGGTTGCCATGGCCCAGGCCTCGGGCCTGAAAGTTATTGCCTCTGGCGGGGTGACGAATATGGATGATATTCGCGCGCTGAAGGCCGTGGCCGATGCCGGGATTCTCGGTGCGATTACCGGTCGCGCGATTTATGAAGGCGAGCTGGATCTGGCAGAAGCGCAGCGCTACTGCGACGGCGAATAAGCCCCTTAACAACAAGGTAAGCACAGCAATGGCTCTGGCAAAACGCATTATTCCCTGTTTGGACGTTGATAAAGGCCGTGTGGTAAAAGGCGTGAACTTTGTCGGTATTCGCGACGCGGGCGACCCGGTTGAAGTCGCCAAGCGCTACAACGAACAGGGCGCCGACGAAATCACCTTTCTCGACATCACGGCCACCCACGAGGGGCGTGAGACGACCGTGCACACGGTTGAGCAGATTGCTGCCGAGGTGTTTATTCCCCTCACCGTGGGCGGCGGTATTCGCGAGATCAAAGACATTCGCACCATGCTAAATGCGGGGGCGGATAAGGTGGCGATCAACTCTGCGGCTATTCATAACCCCGACTTTGTGCGTGACGCCGCCGAGCGTTTTGGCTCGCAGTGTATTGTGGTGGCGATCGATGCCAAGCGTGTCGAAGATGAGGCCGATGGCAGCCCGCGCTGGGAGATATTTACCCACGGTGGCCGCAAGCCTACCGGCATCAATGCGGTGGAGTGGGCGGCAAAAATGGTTGAGCTGGGCGCCGGTGAAATTTTGCTGACCAGTATGGACGGCGATGGCACCAAGGCCGGTTACGACCTGGCGCTCACCAGCGCAGTGGCCGACGCGGTTTCGGTGCCTGTTATTGCCTCGGGTGGTGTCGGTACACTGGACCACCTGGTCGAAGGCGTAACCGCCGGTAAAGCCGACGCAGTGTTGGCGGCCAGTATCTTCCACTTTGGCGAGCACACGGTACCCGAAGCCAAGGCTTATATGGCCGACAAAGGTGTTGAGGTTCGGCTGTAAGGCATTGCCAATGCCCCGGGCCTTTGTTTCACGGTCTTGCCGAGTGCAATGAGCGCCGTTTAGCCAAAGGAAACCGTGTCGAAATGCGGGTTCTGTACGCCCGCTTTCATGCTCGCCAGTTTATCCAGTACCACCAAGCATTCGGCGCCATCTACATGGATGGCGATACACTCCTCGCCCTGCGCATCGCGCCTGGTGTCTACCGCCACACCGTCAAGCACCTCCCCAGTTCGCATGGTTAAGCGCACGGGGTAGCGAAAGGTGCAGGCAATTTCTATGTAATCGTGCAGCTCGCAGCGAATCATTGTTCTATGCATCCGAGGTTCTAAGCATCCGAGAAGGAAAGTTGCAGCATAGCGCACCCATGCGGGTAAATGCGCCTGAGCTGGGAGAGTGCTGCCGTTAGTTTGCGCCCCCCGGCGCTTTGGCCACTTCTCAACTTCGGGTATTGCGCTATTATCTGCGGCAATGTGCGCGCCATCCGGCGGGTGCGAGCTTTGAGGAATCCAACATGCTGCGGGCGATACTCACTATTTCTACAGTGCTGCTGGCCGCCTGTGCTAATCAGCCTTTGATCCACAACTATCAGGGTGACGTGCAGATACGTAGCCTGACGGTAGACTTTGAGTCGCTCAGCGCATTGACGGAGCCGGAGGGCAAGGACCAGCGCCGTATCAACTCTTGGCAGCGCGTTTTTCAAGCCGTGGAGCGCGCTCTCGACCCGGCCGCCAGTGCTCAGCTGGATGCGCAGTTGCGCCGCTTCGAGCGCCTGATTGTTGACGGCGTACGCGAGGTGTCAGGTGTGCCCGTGGTGCAGGCCGGGGAGTCGGAAATGGTAATGGTGTACGGTGATCACAATGAGCTGTCGGCCATTCGCTTTGAGTACCCCGTGGATGCCGGCAGGGCCTATATGAATCTGCGTGGCTATTTGTCCTATCCCTACAGCGATATTACCCGTGCCGGCATCGGGATTGTGGAAGGGCTGGTGGTGAGAGTGTCGCCGAAGCTGTCGCTGGAAGTCGAGGGAGTGAATGGTCAGGGAGCGCGCTTCTGGCACACTTCTGTTAACTATACTGCGCTGCGTGAGTACATCGTGAGTGAGCGCTATGTATTAGGGGTGTCGGTGGATGGTGTCAGTGATGGCGATATTTTTCTGCTGCCTCTCGGCCAGGGCGTGATTAAAGCCCTGGCCGAGTCCCTGCGCGTTGAAGGGGAAAGCGCTTATTGAGCGTTTGGCGCCTCCAGTTTTTGCTTGGCCAAACGCTGACTATTGGCCGACATAATATGCAGGCCTTTTAGCAGGTTGAGTGCCTCGTAAAGCTGGTTATCGGTGGCAGCAAGTTCGTTGGCCGCGCTGTCGACAATGCGGTTGCTGCCGTTGTTTTCTTTTCCGCTCTCGTTGCCCAGGTGCCCAGCCAGGTCAGCTTCGGTAACCGTTTTTTCTGCGCCCAGTGATTCAATGCGAGCACGCTCGACAATAATGTCCGGCACGATGCCCTGCGCTTGTATCGAGCGGCCGCTGGGGGTGTAGTAGCGGGCGGTCGTCAGTTTTATGGCGCTGTCCTCAGCCAGTGGCAGCACGGTTTGGACCGAGCCTTTACCGAAGCTTTGGGTGCCCAGAATAATGGCCCGGCGGTGGTCTTGCAGTGCACCGGCTACAATTTCTGAGGCGGAGGCCGAGCCGCCGTTTATCAGCACCACAAGAGGGGTGTCGTCGGCATTATTGGTGTCGCTGGCCATGTAGCGACTAAAGGCGTTGGGTAGGCGTCCCTCGGTGTAGACAATAAGACCCTCGTTTAAAAAGGTGTCGACCACTTGTACGGAAGCCTGAAGCAGGCCGCCGGGGTTGTTGCGAAGGTCCAGTACCACTCCGCGCAAGCCGCTGCGGTTGGCTTTAAGTTTTGCCAACTCGCTGCGCAGGTCTTCGCCGGTGCGGCTTTGGAACTGCGAAATGCGCAGATAACCGTAGCCGGGCTGGAGCATGCGGCCGCGCACACTGGCGACGGTGATGATGTCGCGCTTCAGTTCCAATTCTATCGGCGCTTTCACTCCCTCGCGCAAAATAGTGAGGGTGATGGGGCTGCCTTTGGGGCCGCGCATTAGTTCGATGGCCTCTTGCAGGCTGAGGCCTTTGATGGGCTGTTGGTCGATCTGGATAATCAGATCGCCGGGCTGAATACCTGCCCGTTGCGCCGGCGTGTTATCGATGGGGCTGACAACTTTGACAAAGCCATTTTCCATACCCACTTCGATTCCCAAACCGCCGAACTCGCCGGTGGTGTGAGTTTGAAGGTTGTCGAAGGAATCGGAGTCCAGGTAGTCGGAGTGTGGGTCAAGGCCGCTGAGCATGCCGCGAATGGCGTTTTCCAATAGTGTTTCGTCGTCCACCTCTTCGACATAGCTGCGGCGAATTTGGTTGAAAACGTCGGCAAAATTTCGCAGCGCCTGAAGGGGCAGATCGCCTTGCGCGCTGTGTGGCGAGGCGGGCGCCTCGGCCAGACAAAAAGGAGAGAGCAGAGCAAGGTTGAGCACGGCGGCTCGACTAAAATGACGCAGCATTATCAGCTTCCCGATACAACATGCGGCGGGGCGTCCTGCGCCCGCCGACAGAAACAAAGCACCCATTGTAGCCAGCTTTGTCGGGATTTGTCGCTATCTCTAAATGCAGGGGGCCGCGTTCAGCGGCACCAGCGGGCGGGGTCGGTAGGGCGGCCTTTGTGGCGAATTTCAAAATACAGTCCGCTGCGCCGCTGACCGCCACTGTTGCCCAGTGTGGCAATCGCCTCGCCACCGCGCACCCAGTCGCCTTCCTGACGGAGCAGACTCTGGTTGTGAGCGTAAAGGCTCATATAGTCATTGCCGTGGTCGACAATAATAAGCAGGCCGGCCCCACGCAGCCAGTCGGCGTAGACAACACGGCCATTGTGGATAGTGCGCACCGGGCTGCCCTCTTCACCGGCAATTTGCACTCCCTGCCACCGCACCGCGCTGCCTTGGCGCGGCGCACCGTAGCGGTTCAGCCGCTTACCGGCAACAGGCCAGGGCATGGCACCGCGCATTTGCTTGAAGGGCCGGTAGCTCGACGGAATGGCAATGTCGGTAATTTCGCGCTCAATAGCCGAGAGGATGCTCTCCAGGCTCTTGCGTTGCTTGTCCAGTGAGCCAATGCTGCTCTGTTGCTGTTTCAGCTCGCGGTCGAGTTTCGCGACACTGCGCTGGCGGCGTTGCTGCTGAACCTCCAGTTGCTGGCGCTGCTGGGCCAGCTGGCGTTCTGTGGCGCTAAGCGCCTCGGTTTGTGCGCTGATTTCGGGGATCAGTGCATTGAGGGCAGTGAGTGTTTCGCGGTAGCTGTCGAGCTGTTGGCTGCGGGCGGCATTAAAATAGTCGTAGTAGGTGATCAGCCGGCTGAGTGACTGAGGGTCTTCCTGATTAAGCAGCATCTTGACCTGCCGCTCTTGCCCCAAGGTGTATGCACTGCGAATTTGCTCTGCAATCAGTGCTTTTTGCTGACTTTGGCGCTGGCGCAGGGTTTGTTGTTCGTCTTGAAGGGCAGTCAATTTGCTCTGGCGGCGGTCGCGTTCTGCGCGGGTGCTGTGCAGTTTGGCCGCGATTTTGCCGATCTCGACCTCGACCTCGCGAAGCTCCCGCGCGGCACGACTGCGTTCTTTCTGGGTACTGCCAAGCTGTTTTTTCAGCGAATGAAGCTGCTGGCTGAGGTCTTTCAGCTGTTGGCGGGTCGCGGCTTCGTCCTCGGCAAGGCTGACGCTGGCCAGAAGGCCAGCGAACAGTAGGACGATGAACGGCATACCTAGATGTGCCAGTTTGCTGCTAATTCGCAATTCCTCAGTGGCTGATCAGGTTCTTGCCGGTCATTTCTTCCGGCTGAGCAATGCCCAGCAACGCGACCATCGTCGGTGCGATATCAGCGAGGCGCCCACCTTCAGCTGTCAGGGTTGCGGTGTCGTCGCCCACATATACCAGTGGCACTAACTCGGTGGTGTGTTGAGTGTGTGGTTGTTCGGCGTCGTAGTCGAGCATTTGCTCACAGTTGCCGTGGTCAGCGGTAATCAGGCAGTGGCCGCCGACCTCACGAACGGCATCGGTCACCTGTTTAATGCAGTCGTCCAGCGCTTCCACGGCTTTTACGGCGGCATCGAAAACACCGGTATGGCCCACCATATCGCCGTTGGCATAGTTGCAGATAATCGCATCGTAGCTGCCGCTGCGTATGGCCGCGACCAGCTCTTCGGTCACTTCCGGGGCGCTCATCTCCGGCTTTAAGTCGTAGGTGGCCACATCGGGGGAGTTGATCAGCTTGCGCTCTTCACCCTGATAGAGTGCTTCGCGGCCGCCACTGAAGAAAAACGTAACGTGGGCATATTTTTCAGTTTCGGCGATACGCAGCTGTGTCTTGCCGTGTTTCTCTAGCAGTTCGCCGAGGCTGTTTTGAATGTTCTCCGGCGGGTAGGCCACGGGCGCGTCGATGCTGTCGGCGTATTCGGTGGTCATGACAAAGCCGGCAAGCTCAGGGCGAACACGGCGCTCAAAGCCATCGAAATCGCTTTCCACAAACGCGCGAGTAATTTCGCGCGCGCGGTCGGCGCGGAAGTTCATAAAGATGACGGTATCGCCATCGGCAATGGCGGCGCTGTCCTGGCCCTCGGCTTGAATAACGCTGGCGGCGACAAATTCATCGTTTTCGTCGCGAGCGTAGGCGGCGCTCAGGGCGTCTTGGCTAGTGTTATAGCGGTGCTCGGCCTCTGCTTCGGTCAGCAGGCGATAGGCTTTTTCAACGCGGTCCCAGCGGTTGTCGCGATCCATGGCGTAGTAGCGGCCGATCATTGACGCCAGTCGGCCACAGCCGAGTTCGGCAAATTTGGCGTCGACTTTTTCAAGCGAGGCCTGGGCGCTGCGTGGCGGTGTGTCGCGGCCGTCGAGAAAGGCGTGTACATACACTTTTTTGGCGCCGCGCTGAGCGGCCATATCGATCATTGCCAGCACATGGTTTTCGTGGCTGTGGACGCCGCCCGGGGAGAGCAGCCCGAAAATGTGCACGGCTTTATCAGCGGCGACTGCTTTGTCGATATTGGCCTTGTAAACGTCATTGTCGAAGAAGCTGCCATCGGCAATTTCTTTATCAATGCGGGTAATGTTTTGGTAGATGATGCGGCCTGCACCCAGGCTCATGTGGCCGACCTCTGAATTGCCCATTTGGCCGTCTGGCAAACCCACATCCAGCCCGGAGCCGGAGATCAGGGTGTGCGGCTGGTTTTTCCACAGTGCGTCCCAATTGGGCGTATTGGCGTGGTAAATGGCGTTGTCCTGCGGTGCTTCCCGGTAGCCGAAGCCATCTAGAATAATCAGAACGACGGGTTGTTTTACCTGTGGGTCAGCCATGTGTAGAAAATCCATTCTTAAGTCGTTGAGGTCTCATCGCCGCTCGCGTGTAGCGCGGTGAAAACGAAATAAGGCATTGTAACTTTTCCTTTGGGAGGCGGCCACGCTTGGCGTGGTGAGAATTCCCGTTTAGCGGTGTATACTCTGGCCTTTTCGCGCGCCGGCCTACGGCTTTTTTGACGATGTTCACACGAGTGATTCGAGAGAATTCATGGAAAAACTGATTTTATTTATCGCTGAACAGTGGCTGCTGGTAGCGGCGTTGCTGTCGTGCCTTATGCTGTTGAGCTTTCACGAGTCACGCCGAGCAGGTCGCGCGTTGACGCCACAGCAGGTGGTGAACCTCGTCAATCAAGAGAAGGCCTTGATGATCGACCTGCGCGACAAGGCAGAGTACAACAAGGGCCACATCTTAGATGCGGTGCACCTGCCCTTTGCCAAGTTGGACAAGGAAATTGACCGCGTCGCGGGTGATAAGGAGCAGCCGTTGGTGTTGATCTGCAAATTGGGTCAGCACTCCAGTGCGGCAGGTAAAAAGCTGGCGGCGCTGGGCTACAGCAATGTGCATCGCTTGAAAGGTGGTGTTAGCGAATGGCAGGCACTGCAGATGCCGCTAGTGAAAGGCTAAGGGCTTATGGCGAAGGTCACTATTTATACCACTCGCTTTTGCCCTTTCTGTGTGCGTGCCAAGCACTTGCTTGAGCACAAACAGGTTGCCTACGACGAAGTGCCGGTAGACGGTCGCAGCGACTTGCGCCAAGAATTGTTGTCCCGTACGGGGCAGCGCACAGTGCCGCAGATATGGGTGGGTGAAACCCATGTTGGCGGTTGTGACGAGCTGTTTGCGCTGGAGCGTGGCGGCAAGCTGGATCGCCTGTTGGCAGCCAGTTAAATATCGAAAAATTTACCTATCAGGAGTCGAGACCCGACAATGGCTGAACAAGATAACGCCCAAGCACAAGACAATACGCCCAAGTTCGCATTGCAGCGCATTTACATAAAAGATGCTTCCTTTGAGTCGCCGTCTAGCCCTGTGGTGTTCACCAAAAGCTGGAAGCCAAAAATGCACGTGGATCTCAACACGCGCAGCCAGCCCGTGGGTGAAAACAGCTATGAAGTGACGCTGACGGTGACAGTGACTGCCAAGCTGGAAGAAGACGAGACCGCGTTTTTGGTTGAAGTGCAGCAGGCCGGCCTGTTTGTCGCAGAGGGCATTGAAGGTGAGGCACTGCGCCAGCTGCTGGGTATTGCCTGTCCGAATATGCTGTTCCCCTATGTGCGTGAGTCTGTTGACGCACTGGCAGTAAAAGGCGGTTTCCCGGCGCTGGCACTGCAGCCGGTGAATTTTGAGGCGCTTTACCGCCAGGCCAAAGCGCAGGCGGATGAAAAAGCTGCCGCGGAAGAGACCACTCACTAAACTCTCTGCATATCAGCTGCGCTCCCTGCGCGGCGAGGCCGGGATGTCTGTCTCGGCCTGTTTCATTCCTGCTGCTGTGGTGAATGCGCCATGTTCCATATTGCTTTGCACGAACCCAAGATCGCGCCGAATACCGGCAATATCATTCGCTTGGTGGCGAACAACGGCTGCCATCTGCATTTGATCGAGCCCATGGGCTTTGACTTGGAAGAGAAAAAACTGCGGCGTGCGGGATTGGATTATAGCGACATGGCGCGGGTTAGCCGCCACGCCGACTATGCCGCGTTTTGCGAGGCGGTGGCGGGGCAGCGCATTTTTGCGCTGACGACCAAGGGGCAGCGCAACTATGCCGAGGTGGCATTCCAGCCCGGCGATGTGTTGCTGTTCGGCTCTGAAACAGCGGGCTTGCCCGCTGAGGTTCGCGATGAACTCGGTCCGGATCACTGCCTGCGGGTGCCTATGATGGAGGGCGCGCGCAGCCTAAATCTGTCAAATACGGTGGCTCTGGTCAGCTATGAAGCATGGCGCCAGCAGGGGTTTGCCGGCGCGCTTCGGTAGCGGTATTGCGCTAGTCAGGGCTACTCGTCTTCATCGCCACCCATATCCAGTTCTTTGATTTTACGAGTGAGGGTGTTGCGCCCCCAGCCGAGTAAGTTGGCGGCATCGCGACGTCTGCCGTGGGTGTGTTTGAGCGCCGTTTCGATCATGATCCGCTCAAACTCCGGTACCGCGCGATCCAGCAGTTTATCTCTGCCCAGTAGTAATTCTTGGTCGGCCCAGCGGCGTAAATTCTCCTGCCAGTTTGCGGCGGGCGCCGCTTCGCTGTCGCTGTGCTCCAGTAGTTCGGGGGGCAGGTCATTGAGGTGAATCTCCCGTCCAGATGCCATCACCGTTAGCCAGCGGCAGGTATTCTCCAATTGCCGAACGTTGCCGGGCCAATCCAGTTGGCTGAGGTATTCCTCGGTGTCGGGCAGCAGGCGCTTGGGCTCCACATTGAGTTCATTGCCGGCAATGGTAAAGAAGTGCTGCATCAGCTTGGGAATGTCTTCCCGGCGCTCGGCAAGTTTGGGGAGGTGGATGCGGATAACGTTTAGGCGATGAAATAAATCCTCGCGGAAGCTGTTGTCTTGCACCAGCTTTTCAAGGTTTTGGTGGGTGGCTGCGATAATGCGAACATCGACTTTCACCGGGGTATGCCCCCCCACGCGATAGAACTCACTGTCGGCGAGTACCCGCAACAGGCGGGTTTGGGTTTCAGCGGGCATATCGCCTATTTCGTCCAGAAAAAGCGTACCGCCATCGGCCTGCTCAAAGCGTCCGCGACGCTGGGCAGTGGCACCGGTGAAGGCGCCTTTTTCGTGGCCAAAGAGTTCCGACTCCATCAGGTCCTTGGGGATCGCCGCCATATTCAGCGCGATAAAGGGTTTGCTGGCCCTCGGGCTGTGGCGGTGGAGGGCCTGGGCGACAAGCTCTTTACCGGTACCGGATTCGCCGTTAATCAGTACCGTGATATTGGACTGGGACAGGCGGCCAATGGCGCGAAACACCTCCTGCATCGCGGGTGCTTCGCCGATAATTTCGGTGCTCTCCAGCGGCACTTCCTCGGGCAGTACCGGGCGGTTTTTATTGGCGTGTTGCAGGGCGCGCTGGGTTGTTGCCAATACCTCGTCGACGTCGAAGGGTTTGGGCAGATATTCAAAGGCGCCACCTTGATAGGAGGCAACGGCGCTATCCAAATCTGAATGGGCGGTGGTAATAATCACCGGCAATCCGGGGTGGATATCGCTGATGCGCGACAGCAGTTTCAGGCCGTCGATACCCGGCATGCGGATGTCGCTGATCACCGCGTCGGGCACTCCCGATTCCAGCTGAGCAAGCAGGGCATCGCCATTTTCGAAGCTGCGGGTTTCAATGCCGGCCTGGTTGAGGGCTTTTTCGAGTACCCAGCGAATCGATTTGTCGTCGTCGGCAATCCATACGGTGTTGCTATAGCTCATCGGTTTTGCTCCACGGGTATAAACAGCGAAAACTCCGTGCGACCGGGTTCACTGTGGCATTCAATAAGGCCTTGGTGATGGTTGAGAATGGACTGTGAGATCGACAGTCCAAGCCCAGAGCCGTCGGCGCGGCCGCTGATCATTGGCAGGAATATCGACGGTGCCAGGTCTTCAGGTATGCCCGGGCCGTTATCGATAATGTCCACGCGGCACACCAGTCGGTGGCGGTGAGAGCCAATGGTAAATTGGCGCAGTGTTCTACTGCGCAGGGTAATTTGTGCGCCGCCTTCAGGAGGGGATTGCTTCAGTGCCTGAAGGGCGTTGCGGACGATGTTGAGTACCGCCTGAATTAATTGCTCGCGATCGCCAATGATGTCCGGGATGCTCGGGTCGTAATCGCGGATGATGCTTAGCTCCTCGCCCCCCTCAACTTCCACTAGCTGGCGCACGCGCTCCAGCACCTCATGGATATTGGTGGGCAGCTGGTTGGGCATCTTATTGGGCCCCAGCATATTGTCGACCAGGTTTCGCAGGCGGTCGGCCTCTTCGATAATGATGTTGGTGTAATCGTGCAGGCGCGGGTCGTCGAGCTCGCGTGCCAGCAGCTGCGCTGCACCGCGCAAGCCGCCGAGCGGGTTTTTTACTTCGTGGGCAATGCCGCGCAGCAGCGCTTTGCTGTTTTGCTGGGAAGATAGCAGGCCTTCTTCACGACTGATGCGAAGCAGTCGATCGAGCGGCTGCAGCTCGATGATAAGAGACGTTCGCGGGTGTTCCACGATGGGGGTTACCGCGTAGTCCACCGTGATTTCGTCGCCGGAGCGCAGGGTTAACACGGTTTCCCGTTTGGTGAACGCCTCGCGGTTGTTGATGGCGTCCAACAGTTTCACAACGGTGTCTTCGTCTTCGTGAAAAAGGTGGGTGATGGCCTCGCCGTGGATGCGCTGGTCAGACACCGCCAGCAGTGACTCTGCCGCCGGGTTGATATAACTCACGGTAAGGTTGGGCTCGACCAGTAGGATTGCCGTTTTCAGGTTGTCGAGAATGTGGTGGTGCAAATTCGCTGGGGGCATGGGTTCGCCACTGTCTTCATTATGGTTCATTGCAAAGCAATAATTAGGCCAGTGCCCCGGAATGGGGGCGTTGTTATTGAGTAAGCGCCAATTGGGCGTTGTATATGGCGTGGCGCGGTGGTGCGTCGCTGGGGCTGGCCCCGCGATGGCGCGCAAAGCCGCCGCTATTGTTTTAGTGTGCACCAAAATGGTGCTTGGTGTATAGCTTGGCTGGAGGGTCAGTTGTTTGGCCAGTGGGCCACAACTGAAACGGTGTCTCGGCTCAGCTTTTCGCCGTTTGGGCCGAGCACTTCTGCGCTGATTTGGTGCCGGCCGCGGTTCAGGCGCTCAATGCGTGCAGACGTGGCGCTTCCCCGGCTCAGGGTTTTGCCATTGACGGCGATGCGCAGGCTTTCGTCGCCGCGCAGAGGGCGCTCCAGCTTTACATTAACGGTGGTGGGAATGCGGCCGTTGGGGAATACCTGGCCGTCGCGCGGCTGGATGATTTGTACCTTGATTGAGGCCGGTACGGGGGTGGCATGGCGGTCTAGCCTGGCCGGGGGTGGCGGCGACACAGCTGGCGTGGTGTTTACCGGAGGAAGGTCGACCGGGCTGCCGCCGTCGCGGGGAGAGTCGCTGTAAACGGTGCGGCCCTGTTCGTCGGTATGACGATAGATTTCTGCATGCAGTGGGCTGCAGAGCACGCTCGCTACGCAAATAAGGCTCAGCAGACGATACATAAAAAGCCCTCGCTATCACTTTTCTGTAGTGTGCGACGAGTTGATAGGCGCGGCAAGGTTTAAAAAATGACAGGCAAAAAAAAGCCCGCCGAAGCGGGCTTTTCGTACAAGGCGTATTAAACGCTGTAGTACATGTCGAACTCAACAGGGTGAGTTGTCATGTTCAGGCGCTCGATTTCCTCAGACTTCAGCTCGATGTAAGCATCGATCATGTCGTCGTCGAATACGCCGCCAGCGGTCAAGAAGGCGCGGTCTGCATCCAGTGCTTGCAGCGCTTGCTCCAGGCTAGACGCAACAGTCGGGATTTCAGCCGCTTCTTCTGCAGGCAGGTCGTACAGATCTTTGTCTGCCGCATCGCCAGGGTGGATCTTGTTCTGGATACCGTCAAGGCCAGCCATCAGCAGGGCCGCGAATGCCAGGTAGGGGTTCGCAGAGGGATCTGGGAAGCGAACTTCTACGCGGCGTGCTTTCGGGTTAGTGATGAATGGAATACGGATAGACGCTGAGCGGTTACGTGCTGAGTAAGCCAGCATAACAGGTGCTTCAAAGCCGGGAACTAGGCGCTTGTACGAGTTAGTAGAAGCGTTGGCAAAGGCGTTGATCGCGCGAGCGTGCTTGATGATACCGCCAATGTAGTACAGTGCTGTTTCAGACAGGCCGCCGTAAGCGTCGCCAGTAAACAGGTTTTGGCCGTCTTTGCTCAGTGACATGTGCACGTGCATACCGCTACCGTTGTCGCCGACAACAGGCTTGGGCATGAAAGTAGCGGTCTTGCCGTAGGCGTGAGCGACGTTGTGTACGCAGTACTTAAGGATCTGTACTTCGTCAGCTTTCTTCACGGCAGAGTTAGGGCCAACACCGATTTCACACTGGCCGGCAGTACCCACTTCGTGGTGGTGTACTTCAATTTCCAGGCCCATGTCTTCCATGGCGTTACACATTGCGCCACGCAGATCGTGCAGGCTGTCGACGGGTGGTACGGGGAAGTAACCGCCTTTAACGCCAGGGCGGTGACCGGTGTTGCCTTCTTCGAAGCTGTTGCCAGAAACCCAGGCGGCTTCGTCAGAAGAAATCGCGTAGCTCGCGCCTTCCATTGCCACTTTCCACTTCACGTCGTCAAACACGAAGAACTCGGGCTCGGGGCCAAACAGGGCGCTGTCGGCGATGCCGGCAGAGCGCATGTAGTCTTCGGCGCGCTGAGCGATAGAACGTGGGTCACGGTTGTAGCCCTGCATAGTAGAAGGCTCAACGATGCCACAGCGAATGATGACAGTAGGCTCGTCGGTGAAGGGGTCGAGAACAGAGGCCTCGTCGTCTGGCATGAGAATCATGTCTGACTCGTTAATGCCTTTCCAGCCGGAGATTGATGAGCCGTCGAACATTTTGCCTTCTTCAAAGAAGCCTGCGTCGATTTCGCTCACCGGCATGGTGACGTGCTGTTCTTTACCTTTAGTGTCGGTGAAGCGCAGGTCCGCCCACTTCACGTCGTTATCGGCGATTAACTTCAGAGTGTTCTCTGACATTCTTAACATCCTCCAACATAGAGTCTTGTAGTCGATTCGGCAGGGCCGAAAGCAGTGGCGATTATAGGTTCATTGCAAGGCGCCGCATAGCGACATCTACAGAGAACCGAAAGTAAACACGCATATGCGCTGCGGGCCGTTGGCGCCGCTGTTTCTGTTCGAGATTTATGGAGCAATATGTGTGCCATATTTTTGTGCTGGTTTTTTGTTCAAAATCCGAGCGAAAAACCCACTTTGCCTGAAAACTGTGCGTTTTGCCAAAAAGTGCGCACCAATATAGTGCTCTAGTGTCTCATTTTGGTGCGGTATCGGGGTTTCTGCGGAGCTGAAGCGTTTTAAGTGAACCGCTATAATGCCCGCCCAGCTATCTCCGTGGTGCCACAATGAAGTTCATCGTAAAGCTCTTCCCTGAAATTATCATCAAGAGCAAACCTGTTCGCAAAAAGTTCATCAAACAGTTGCGCGATAATTTGCGCAAGCTGCTGATTCCGATTGATCCTGAATTGAATATTGTCCGCGAATGGGATCGCATCACTATTGAAACCCAGTGTCGTACCGACGCCGATATTGCAGCGATATTGGCGGTGCTGAGTAATACCCCGGGCATTGCTCATGTCATAGAAGTGGCGGAGTACCCCTTGGTAGATGTGCACGATATCTATGAAAAGGTCCGGGATGCCGTTGGCGATAGCTTGCGTGGCAAGACCTTTGCGGTGCGCTGTAAGCGCACGGGTGATCACGACTTCAACTCCAATGAGGTGGAGCGCTACGTCGGTGGCGGCCTGAACCAGTATTCAGAAACCGGGGGGGTAAAGCTTAAGAACCCGGACGAAGTTGTGCGGATCGAGGTGCGCAAGAATCAGTTCTTTGTCGTTAAGCAGCGACACGAAGGGCTGGGTGGCTACCCCATTGGCACTGTCGACTCTGTCGTCAGCCTGATTTCTGGTGGCTTTGATTCCACGGTCTCCAGTTACATGACGATGAAGCGGGGCATGCGCACGCATTTTTGCTTTTTCAATCTCGGTGGCCGCGAGCACGAGGTGGGGGTGAAAGAAGTCGCGCTGTATCTCTGGCAGAAATTTGGTGCTTCGCATCGCGTGAAATTTATCAGTGTGCCGTTTGAAGATGTTGTCGCCGAAATTTTGAAGAATGTTGAGAATTCGCAGATGGGGGTGATTCTCAAGCGCATGATGTTGCGCGCTGCGGAACAGGTGGCGGCCGAGCTGGAGGCACCAGCGCTGGTGACCGGTGAGGCGGTGTCTCAGGTGAGTAGTCAGACGCTAACCAATCTCTCTGTGATCGATCAGGTGACTGATACCCTGGTGTTGCGCCCGCTGATCACCAGCGACAAGCTGGACATTATCAATACCGCATCCAGAATTGGCACCGAGCAATTTGCCGCGAATATGCCTGAATACTGCGGTGTGATTTCTGTGAAACCCACCACACGTGCGCGCCCGGAGCGGATTGCTGCGGAGGAAGAGAAGTTCGACTTCTCAGTGCTTGAGCGCGCGGTTGCCAGTGCCAAATATATCAACATCGACAAATTGGCAGATGAAGAGGTCAGCCATACCGAGGTGGAAGTGCTGCCGATTCCCTTGGCTGACGCCGTGGTGCTGGATGTGCGCCACCCTGATGAAGTTGACCGCAAGCCGCTCAAGTTGGAGCGCAACCGTGTGGCGTGCATGCCCTTTTACGAATTGCATAAGCGCTGCGTTGAGCTCGATCGTGACACGGTCTACCAACTGTATTGCGACAAGGGGGTGATGAGTCGTTTACATGCTGCACACCTGCTTGAGCAGGGTTATGAAAACATTAAGGTGTATCGCCCCTCATGACTATCCACACGCAACCGCCGTTATTTGATGTCGAGATAGCGCCTCGCTGGGCCGATCAAGACAGCCTGGGGCATATCAATCACGTGCAGTACTTCTCTTATCTTGAGGAGGCGCGAGTGCACTGGCTGCGCTCCGAGGAAATGCTAGCCCTGGGCGGCTTTCGGCTTGTGATTGCGGCCATCGCGTTGAATTACCGGCAGGAGTGGCGACACGGCCGATCGCTGCGGGCGCGCGCCTGGGTTACGCGCGTGGGGAACAGTAGCTTTAGTTTGCGGCAAGCGCTATTTAGTGACGATGGTGAGCAGCTGGTGGCAGAGGGCGATGCCACCCTGGTACATGTGAATGAGGATCACCGGCCGGAGGCCATTTCTGCTGCTGCCAGGGCCGTACTGGCGCGGTCGCTGATCGAAAGCTAGCGCTTTTTCCGCTTCAGGGCGTAGCCAAATTGAAGTTATACAATTTGAAGCGTTGATCTTGCAGGGTCAGCGTTGCGGTCATGATCGCGCTGCCGTTTTCGAAATAAAGCTTGCTGCTGTAACTGAGTCGCGGCGAGTCTGCAAAGAGTGATAGGGCGCCACTCAGGCGAGAAAAGCGCAGTTCGTCCATGCGCTGATATTGCCCTAAATGCTGGTATTGCGCGCTGAGTGCAGCCAGTTGCTTATCATTGACTTGCGCCAGTGTTTCGCGACTGAGCTGGGCGCGCAGCGCCGCGGGCTGCCAGCTCGAAATACTGCTAAGTGCAGCGTCTAAATAACTGCGCGCGGGCTCGCCGTACTGCTCTTCTACTTGGCTGCTGTAGTAATACAGGCCACCAAAGACAATGAGGCCAACCAGAATAAAACTGCGGAGCAGGGTGCTGTTCACAAGTGATCCTAAATTGAGGTGCTAACGGTATCAGTGGCGCATAAGCCAGCCGAGTAGGCCCAGGCTGTGCAGGAACACCGCGATAATGCCCAGTGGCGCGATGTAGCGCAATAAAAAGCGCCAGGCTTTGAAGACCTTGGCGTGCAATATGCCGGTTTCGTCGAACACCCGGTCGCTCGGCATCAGCCAGCCGACAAATACCGCGATTAACAGGCCGCCAAGCGGCAGCATAACGTTGGCCGTCAGGTAATCCAGGGCGTTGAATACGGACTCGTAATGAATGCTCGCGATGCCGCCCAGCCAGGCGATGCCGGCCAAGCCGAAAGTGGATACCGGCCGCTTGATGCCGTGCTTTTCCAGCCACGCGACGCCCGGCTCAATCAGGGAGATCGACGAACTGAGTGCGGCGATGCTCACCAGAGTGAAAAACAGAGTGCCGAAAAAGATGCCTCCGCTCATGTTGGAGAACGCGATTGGCAGTGTCACAAACATCAGTCCAGGCCCTTGGCCCGGTGTTAGGTCGTTAGCGAAGACCAGCGGGAACATCGCCATGCCGGCCAGTAGGGCAATAATGGTATCCAGTGCGGCGATAGTCATGACGGTTTTGCCGATGGACGAATGCCCGGGAAAGTATGCGCCGTAGGCCATGATGGCGCCCATGCCAAGGCTCAAGGTAAAGAAGGCATGTCCCATCGCTACCAGTATTGCCTCGCCGTTTAGGCGGCTAAAATCCGTGTCGAACATAAAGTGCAGTCCGGCTTCGAAATCACCGTTTACCGCGCTGTAGCCCACCAGCAGTAACAGGAAGAAAAACAGCATGGGCATCAAAATGTCGACGGCCTTGCCGATGCCCTGCGTGACCCCCGCTGCTACAACGCCGGCGGTGAGCACGCAGAATACGCTGTGCCAGAGCAGCTGCTGGCTGTTGCTGGCGAGTAAACCGCTGAAGTTGCTCTCGATTTGCGCGGGGTCTAAATTGCTGTATGCGCCGCCGATACTCTGTGATACGTATTCCAGCGCCCAGCCAGCGACAACGCTGTAAAACATCATGATAAGCAAGCCGGCGAGCATGCCGACACCACCGATCACGCCCCAGTAACGACTGCGCCCGCTTTCTTTTGCCAGTTTGGCCATGGAGTCGGCGGGGTCGCTGCGCCCGGCGCGGCCGAGCATAACTTCGGCGATCATGACGGGAATGCCGATCATCAATATGCAGGCGAGGTAGACCAGTACAAATGCACCGCCGCCATATTCACCGGTGATATAGGGAAATTTCCAGATGTTGCCAAGGCCAACGGCTGAGCCTGTGGCGGCAAGTATAAATGTCCAGCGCGATTTCCATGTCACGCCCTCGGGGGCCGAAAGGGCTTTACTCATATTATTTTTCCGTCGCGGGAAGGCTTTTTTGGGAATTGTAGCGGTAAATGGTACTTCGGCCCAAGGTTTGGTCAGTGCAGTGGCCGAGTAAACACTGGCAATATGTCGTAGATGCTGGTGAATTGTGCTTATCTGGACCGTGCTGGTGTATACTGCGCGCCCAAATTTATCCGACGACGACCTCACTCATGATTGATAAGCTGCGCAATATTGCCATCATCGCCCACGTTGACCACGGTAAAACGACCCTGGTTGATAAACTGCTGAGTCAGTCGGGTACGCTCGACCGCCGCAACCAAGACACCGAGCGTGTTATGGACTCCAATGACCAGGAGAAAGAGCGCGGCATTACCATCCTTGCTAAGAACACCGCGATCCGCTGGAACGACTACCGCATTAACATTGTGGACACCCCAGGGCACGCCGACTTTGGCGGTGAAGTTGAGCGGGTGTTGTCGATGGTTGATTGTGTACTGCTGCTGGTAGACGCCGTAGACGGCCCTATGCCGCAGACACGCTTCGTTACCCAAAAAGCGTTCGAGCGCGGTCTAAAACCCATTGTTGTCGTCAATAAAGTCGACCGTCCGGGCTCTCGCCCCGACTGGGTAATTGACCAGGTCTTTGACCTGTTCGACCGCCTGGGCGCGACCGACGAACAGCTTGATTTCCCCATCATTTACGCATCTGCCTTGAACGGTATTGCCGGCCCAGAGGCCGACGAGCTGGCGGAGGATATGACGCCGCTGTTTGAGATGATCGTGGATAAAGTACCTTCTCCGGATGTCGACGTTGACGGCCCGCTGCAAATGCAAATTTCAGCGCTGGACTACAACAGCTATGTTGGCGTTATCGGTGTTGGTCGCATCACCCGCGGTACCATGAAGCCCAATGAGCAGGTTGTGGTTGTTGGCGCCGATGGTAAGCAGCGCAAAGGACGTGTGCTCACGGTGATGGGCTACCACGGTTTGGAGCGTGTTGAAGTCGAGCAAGCACAAGCTGGCGATATTGTATGTATCACCGGTATCGAAGGCTTAAATATTTCCGATACCATCTGTTCGCCCAGTCAGCCGGAAGCGTTGCCAGCGCTGACCGTTGACGAGCCCACAGTAAGTATGACCTTCCAGGTTAATGACTCACCGTTTGCCGGTTTGGAAGGCAAGTTTGTTACCTCGCGTAATATCAACGACCGCCTCCAGCAAGAGCTGATTCACAATGTGGCGCTCCGTGTTGAGCAGGGCGACAGTCCCGACAAGTTCAAAGTGTCCGGTCGCGGTGAGCTGCACTTGTCTGTATTGATTGAAACCATGCGTCGCGAGGGTTTTGAGCTGGGTGTATCCCGCCCTGAAGTTGTTCAGCGAGAAATTGACGGTGTTCTGCAAGAGCCCTTCGAACAGGTCGTTATCGACGTTGAAGAGCAGCACCAAGGTGCGGTCATGGAAGAGCTGGGACTGCGCAAGGCAGAGCTGACCAACATGGAGCCCGACGGCAAAGGTCGCGTTAAACTTGAGTTTATTGCGCCTGCACGTGGCCTGATCGGCTTCCGTGGTCAATTCCTGACGCTGACCTCGGGCAGCGGCATTATGACCACAGTCTTCGACCACTACGGTGAAGTGAAAGGCGGTGAGATGGCGAAACGCCAAAACGGCGTATTGGTCTCGATGGTGAAGGGTAAAACTCTCGCCTACGGTCTGTTTAACCTGCAGGATCGCGGTCGCCTGTTCCTTGGCCACGCTGAGGAAATTTACGAAGGGCAGATTATCGGTTTGCACAGCCGCAGCAACGACCTGGTGGTAAATGCGACCAAGGCCAAGCAGCTGACCAACGTTCGCGCTTCTGGCACCGATGATGCGCTGACGCTGACGCCACCGGTACGTCATACCCTTGAGCAAGCACTCGAGTTTATTGAAGACGACGAGTTGGTGGAAGTGACGCCGAAGAGCATTCGCCTGCGTAAAAAGCTGCTAACGGAAAACGAGCGCAAACGCGCGGCAAAATAATTTGCCTCGGGCGAGGGCGGGCAAGCCGTCCCTCGCTGCGCTACACTGAAGGTCTCCGCTGTTAATCGACCTCAGGTGCGCTGAATGTTGGCACTTTATCCCGATATCAAACCTTATCAACGTCATCGTCTGGCTGTTCAAGCCCCCCATGTCCTCTATGTAGAAGAGTCTGGTAACCCAGATGGTATCCCCGTGCTATTCGTGCACGGCGGCCCCGGTGCGGGTTGCAGCCCCAAGGCGCGCTGCTTTTTCGACCCAGAGGTCTACCGCATTATTTTGTTTGACCAGCGCGGCTGTGGCCAATCCGAGCCCCATGCCTGTTTGGACAACAATACGACGCAAGCGCTGATCGAAGACATGGAGGCGATTCGAGAGCACTTGGGCGTTCATCACTGGGTGCTGTTTGGTGGCTCCTGGGGATCCACGCTCAGTATTGCCTATGCACAACGTCACCCGAGCCGCGTGCTGGCGATGATATTGCGCGGTATATTTTTGTGCCGCCCTCAGGAGCTTCAGTGGTTTTACGAGGAGGGAGGTGCGAGCCGCGTCTTTCCCGATTACTGGCAGGAGTTTGACGAGGCTGCCCATCGCCAGCCTGGCGAGAGCTGGATCGATGCTTATCACCGGCAGTTGCACGGCAGTAATGAACTGGCGCGCATGTCGGCCGCAAAGGCTTGGTGCCACTGGGAGGGGCGCTGCTCAACGCTGCGCCCTAACCACGATGTTGAGGCGCATTTGCTGGACGCTCATACCGCCGTGGCGATGGCGCATATCGAGAACCACTTTTTTCGCAGTGACCCGTTCCTGTTGAATCAGGAAATCCTGGATAATATGTCGGCGCTGGAAGATATCCCCGGGGTTATTGTCCATGGTCGTTACGATATGATCTGCCCGCTAGACAATGCGATGACACTTTCGCAATACTGGCCAGCCGCCGAGTTGTTCGTGGTTCGCGATGCCGGGCACTCCGCTTTTGAGCCGAGCATGAGTGATGCCCTGGTAAAAGCGACAGATGAGATTGCCGAGGTGCTGGTGCGACAATTTTCGGGCGAGGGCGCGTAATGCCGCGCCACGGATTTACGTATTGAGAATTGAATGAAAGCACTACTTCAAAGGGTTCGCCACGCAAAGGTCGAGGTCGATCAGCACTGTGTTGGTGAAATCAGTCAGGGAATATTGTTGTTTCTCGGGCTGGAAAAACACGATAGTGAAGCTGAGTTGGAAAGGTTATTGGAGAGGGTGCTGAATTACCGCATTTTTTCCGATGAGCAGGGGCGTATGAATTTGTCGCTGCGCGACATTGATGGCGGGTTGCTGGTGGTTTCCCAGTTCACCCTCGCGGCACAAACCAGTAAGGGGCGTCGTCCCGGATTTTCAACGGCCGCCGAACCCGAGCGCGCCCGCCAGCTTTACGATCATGCCCTGGCGTGGCTTTCTCCTCGCCAGGCAAAATTGGCCAGCGGAGAATTCGGCGCGGATATGCAGATATCGCTGCTCAATGACGGGCCGGTGACTTTTCTACTGGAATCGTAACGATATCCCACTCTCGACAGGTTTATGGCGACCTGGTTCCCGCGTTTTTACCGTTTTTCGCGTCTGTGTCAATTCCTTCACAAAGCCGGTTTTTTTTGGTGAACTCAGTGATATGAGCTCGTCTAAAGGGCATCTATTGGCAAAAAAGGATGTCTTATGAAGCGCATTACATCGACCCTAATGGTTCCCGCTGGCTTTCTTGCACTGGCGGTTAGCTCACCACTGATGGCAAAGGAATTTAGCTACAGTTATGCGGAATTAGGGGTGGCTGATATTGAGGTGGATGATCGCGAGGGCGACTACCTTTATGGTGGCGGTTCGCTGGCCTTGGATCGCAATGTATTTATTCGCGCGTCAGTGGGTAACCTGGATTTTGATCCCGGTGAGGCCGATGTGGTGAGCCTCGGCGTCGGTCATCCGATGCGGATTTCTGAACGTAGCGACCTAGTATTGGCGCTGGACTACAGCTATACCGACCCAGACAGAGGTGACAACGATATTGATACCTTGGCGGCGAGTGTGCAATCACGCACCTGGTTGACCAATAATATAGAGGGTAATCTGAGTGCGGGTTATGCCCACGCAGATTACGATAAGGGTGATGACAGCGGCGCTGTGCTCGGCGCGGGTGTGCGACTCTACGTGACGCCACTGGTCTCTGTGGCAGCGGAGCTGAATCGCAGCTTTGTGGGCGACCTTGATACAGACAGCTTTGGCATTAGTGGCCGCGTGCAGTTTTAAATGCAGCGGGAGCTAAAAAACGGCGCAGGGTGCGCCGTTTTTTAGCGCGGTTCAGAGCGTTTTTGGGCTCAGTCGTTTAGCAAAAAACTGGCTGATGTCATGGGCGATAAAAAACAGGATTGGCACTAAAAATAAGGTGACTGCTGTGGCAAATAATATACCGAAGCCAACGGAGGTGGCCATTGGCTTAATGAATTGTGCCTGTATCGATGTTTCCAGCTGAATGGGGAGTAGCCCCAAAAAAGTGGTTAGTGAGGTCAGTATCACCGCGCGAAAGCGCATCTGTCCGGCTTCGACCACGGCTTTGAGTTTTTCTTCCCCCTCGGAAACCTTCTGGTTGATGAAGTCCACCAGAACCAGCGAGTCATTCACCACCACCCCTGCGAGCGCAACCACACCGATAATAGACAGCATGCTCAGATCATTGCCGGTTAGCCAGTGTCCAATAATGGCGCCTGCTACTGAGAAGGGAATTGCCGACATAATATACAGCGGCTGGATATAGGACTTCAGCGGAATGGCCAGTGCGGCAAAAATCAGCAGTAATACCAGCGACCCCATTACCTGTAGTTCGCGGGTATCTTTTTGCTGCTCTTCCACCTGGCCGGTGTAGTAATAGCTAACCGCAGGGAATTGTTTTAGTAGCGTGGGCATCACGTCCCGGTCGAGCTTGGCGACCACCGCATCGGGTTCAATGGTGGCTTTGTCGATGCCCGTTTGGATGTTGACCACGCGCTTTCTGTCGACCCGTTTGATGCTGGAAATGCCAGAGGAATATTGCGCCTCGGCCACTTCACTGAATGGCACTCGCTCACCACTTGGCAGCTTGATCCACAATTGCTCTAGGGTTTCCAGCGTGTTGCGCTCGGCGAGTGGCAATCGCGCGTAGACTCGCACTTCGTGACGGCCGCGTTGGAAGCGCTGAATTTCAGCACCAAAGAAGGCTTGGCGCACTTGGCGGGCAATTTCGGCCTGGCCGAGACCCAGCAATTCGCCGGCGGGTTTAATGCGAATATCCACCTCTGGTGCGCCGGCGCCAAAGGTATCGCGGATATCGAACACGCCGCTTATTTGCTGAAGCTCCGCTTTGAGCCACTGCGCGGCGCGCTGCAGCTCACCGAGGTCGTCAGACTCTAACGCGACGTCGAGGTCGACGCCCTCGCCCGGGCCCGCTTTTGCATCGAAACTCAGCTGTTTAATACCGGGGAGCGGGCCGATCGCTTCTCGCCACCACTGGGCGAGAATAACGGAATCGATTTGCCGTTGTTCCGAGGGGACCAGGGACGCCCAAATTCTCGCCTGGTCGTCTGAGCTGCTCAGGGTTTCAATATTGCTAATGGCATCGACATCCTCACCAGTACGCTCGCGGTAGCGCTCGTTGACGGTCGTGGCCGCCGCCTCGATTTTCAGTGCGTAGTCATGAGTGAGTTGATAGGGCGCGCTGGGCGGCAGCCGCAGGCTAATTACGATCTGGTCTGAGGGAACATCGGGGAAGAACACCATGCGGACGATACCGGCGGGTACCAGGCTGAGAACAACAATAAAGCCGGCCACAAATACGGCGAGGCTCACATAGCGATACGCAAGCAAGGTTTGCAACGCTGGGCGATAAATATTGTGCACAAACGCCTTTAACTGGCGGTCAAAGCCGTTTTGCAGGGCCGCGATGGGGCCGGTAGATTTTTTATCCAGTTTGATATGGCGAAGGTGGGCGGGCAAGATCAGCTTGGTTTCTATCAGAGAAAAGATCAGGCAGAAGATCACGACCACGGCGATATTGGAGCCAAAGCGGCCGATGTGCGAGGTCATTGTCAGCATCGGGGTGAAGGCGATAATGGTCGTGAGCACGCCAAATATTGTCGCCGTCGAGACGCGTTTTACCCCGTGAATAATGCTGTCTAAGCCTTGTTGCTCTCTCTCCAGGTAGCTGTAGGCGCTCTCGCCGGTAACAATGGCATCGTCCACTACAATGCCCAGCACCAGCAAAAAACCGAATAGCGACATCAGGTTTATCGAGTAGTCGAAAAAGCCCAGGTTCATCACCATCATGGCGCCAAGAAAGCTGAATGGCACGCCGATTAACACCCAAAAGGCCATGCTCAGGCGTAAAAATAGCGCCAGTGCCAGTAAAACTAAAATGCCGCCTTGCAGCGCATTTTTAAGTAGTAAGTCGATTCGGCCTTTGAGGATACGCGAGTTATCGAACCAGACATTGAGGCTGACACCATCGGGTAATTCCAGTTGTTTCTGGGCGGCGTAGTCTTTGACTAACTGGCTGACATCGAGGGTACTTTGGCGGCCGACGGTGAAGATTGTGAGCCGCGCGCCGTTGGCGCCATTCAGGCGGCTGAGAATAGGCTGCTCGCTGAAGCCATCGCGCACATTGGCAATATCGCCGAGCAGCAAGCGGGTACCGTCCGGGCGGGTGAGTAGCGGAATGCGGCGATACTCATCGCCACTGTAGGCCTGACCTTGGGAGCGAAGAGTAATGGTGCCGCTGTCAGTGCGAACATTGCCGCCGGGTAAGTTTTCGGATCGACTGCGAATGAGTGTGACAACTTGGTCAAAGCTCAGGCCGTACTGCCGAAGTGTGCTGTCAGAGAGCTCAATGGCCACCTCGTAATCGCGCACGCCGACGAGTTCGATCTGGGTAATCTCGCCGGTCGCCAGCAGGTCGTCGCGGACTTCGTCAGCGAGGGCTTTGAGTTGATGCTCGCTAAGTTTTTCGCCAGCGATACTCAGGTTGATCGTGTGATTCTTGGCCAGTATTTCTTCAATGATAGGTTTTTCGGCATTGGCGGGAAACGAGGCGATGGCGTTAACGCGGGAGGTGACATCGTTGAGTACTGGCGCCATATCGGTCTTGGGCTGCATTTGTACTAACACCGTGGCGACATTCTCATTGGCCTCGGCAATAATGTCGTCGACGTCTTCCATGTCCTGCAGGGCTTCTTCAATTTTGATCAGAATGCCTTCCTCTACCTCGCTGGGGGAGCTGCCGGGGTAGGGAACAGTGATACGGATCATCTCCAGTGGGATAGTAGGGAAGACCTCCTTGCGCAGATCCAACAGGGAAACTAGGCCGGCGAGCATCACCACGGCCATTAACAGATTGGCGGCGACGGGATTGCGGGCCATCCAGCCAATGGCGCCACTGCGGCGATCATAGGGGGTCATAGCGACTCGACTCTAACTTTCATGCCCTCGGTCATAATGTCTAGGCGGCTTAGTACCAGCTGGTCACCGACGATTAGGTCTCCCCTTATCACGGCGTGTTGGGCATTCTTTTGCAATATTGTTACCGCCACGCGCTGTAATTGTTGCTGTGGGTCGAGGCGGTAAACGAAGCGGTTTTCAAAAACAGCGCTCGCGGGAATGCGAAAGGCGTCGTCAAATTCAACGCCGTGAATATCGGCGCGAACAAACTGACCGATGCGCAGCGCCGGCTTGGTCGCGTAGGGGGCGTCCAGCACGGCCACCGCGTATGCGACCCGAGTCGCGTCGTCCAATTGTTGGTTGAGGCGACCCAGGCGCGCTTGCCAGCGACCGGTTTGTTGGTCAATGGCATGAAGTGTAATGCTGACGGCCTCGACCGCCTCCAGCACCTCCAATTCGGCGTGGCTAATCGGCAGGGGAACCTCTACTCGGTCTACCGCTTGGAAACTGGCGAGGACGCTGCCGGGTGCCACATATTGCCCGAGGGCTACTTGTTTGATACTGACTAGCGCTTCCATCGGCAGTGAGATTTCTGTTCGCGAAAGATCGACGTTGGCCTTGCGGATTTGCGCTTTTGCGGCGGCAATCTGGGCCCGCGCCCGTCGAATTTGCGGGTGGCGTGGGTTGCGGGTTTCAAAGCGGCTGCGGGTGTCTGCCAGGGCTAATTCGGCGTCGCGCAGGGCGAGCAGCGCCTGGGCTTCTGCCAGTTTGTATTGGCTGCGGTCCACTCTGGCGATGGGGGTATCGGCAGCGATAATGGCGCCGACCTCCAGCGCAGGGTTCACCCAGGTGATTCTACCGGCGACGTCACTGGTTAATTGCAAGGTGGTTTTTGCTCTCACCGTGCCGTGCGAGCCGAGGGTCATCGCGGCCCCTTGGCGTTCGATGGTATGCACCTGCACAAGCGGTTGCTCGTCCACGCGGGGTTGGGATGCAAGCTCTGGCCGGTTGCTGATAAGCACCTTGGCCAGCAACAATGCGCCGATAACGATTAACGGGGGTAGTACGAACTTGAGGCGTTTTCTTAACACGGTAATCGCGATCCCTGAAATTGCTGCCTATGTAGGTGTTATTCCCGGCCAGAATTAATTTGAGGTGGCCGGGCTGTTGTTGCCGCCGTCGCGCTGTTGGAAGCGCTGTTTCTTTCTATACGGGAATACGTCGGCTACATAGCCGTTGCGAATCTTGTCCTGCAGCTCGCGCCAGTAATCGGGGTCGTAGAGGTCGCTGTGCAACTCGTCAAATACCTTCTTGGCGCGCTGATTCCCCGAGAAGAACAGGCGGAATTCTTCCGGGAAAACATCCTCAGGCTTCACCTCATACCAGGGTTGGGTGGCCATGGCCTGCTCCTCTGTTTTCGGCTCGGGCAGGCGGCGGAAGTTACAGTCGGTTAGCGGACAAATTTCGTCGTAGTCATAGAACACCACACGGCCGTGGCGAGTAACGCCAAAGTTTTTAAGCAGCATATCACCGGGAAAGATATTCCCCGCTGCGAGCTGTTTAATGGCACTGCCGTATTCGTCCATTACGCTGTAAAGCTGCTCTTCGTCGCAGTCTTTCAGGTAGAGGTTGAGGGGAATCATTTTCCGCTCAATATAAACGTGCTTAAGTATCAGCACATTGCCGTGTTCCTCGACCAACGAGGGAGCCTCTTTATAGAGCTCGGCCATGAGTTCGTCGGAGAAACGACGGCGGTCAAAGGCAAGGTTGTTAAACTCTTGGGTGTCGGCCATGCGGCCGCCTCGGTCCCAGCGTTTTACTAGGCTGTAGCATTTTCTGACGTGTTCTCGGCTCATCTCTTTAGGCGGCGTGAACTTGTCTTTGATCACTTTGTACACGTACCCGAAGTCTGGCCGGGTGAATACCAGCATCACCATGCCCTTGATTCCAGGGGCGATCACATAGGGATCTTCGCTGTTTATAGTGTCGTTTACCGCAAAGCGGTAAAACTCGGTTTTGCCGTGCTTTTGCATACCGATTGCGTTGTAGAGTTCAAACACCTCTTTGTGTGGCATGAGACGTCGCAAAAATGCCACGTATTCCGACGGAATCGAGGCGTCGACCATAAAGTAGCTGCGGCTGAAGCTGAAAAGAATCGATAGGTCGTCAGGCTCATGCAGCAGGGTGTCAACGAATAGTGAGCCGTCGTCGGAGTGCAGGATTGGTAGCACAAAGGGCTTGCTGAAATTACCACTGTAGGCGCGCCCTACCAAATACGCCGCTTTGTTACGAAAGAACAGTGATTCTAAGGTTTCCACCCAAATTTCGCCGGCACCTTCGGGAATGCGGGGCACCAGGTCCTGGTTGACGACATTCATAACAAATTGAATATCGCGCTGTTGGTCCTCCCAGGGAATATTGAACTCACAATCGTCGAGCATTTGTTTGACGATGGCGGCGCCATTGTCGCCATTGAATTTGTAGCGTCGCAGGATGGAGTCGCTGTCTATAGGCCCCCTATGTCCCGTTGGGGTGCTGGCAAAGGTATGTCGATCGCGGATTTTCTCGTGCTCGAAAACGTAGCAGTAAATGGAGTTAAAGAAGGATTGTGCAATTTCGTAATTGTCGTGATTCTGAATTAGCTCCGCGTATTCTTGCTTGGCAACTTCCCAGTGCTCGCGGTCCTGCACGCTGCCGCCGGTAATGGTGTGGGCGGCTTCGGCAACAATGACCCGTTTTTGCTTCCAGAGGTTGAGGCGCGCGCGCATCGCCTCTTGAGAACCGTGCCAATCAGCGGCTTCAAAGCGGGCTTGGGCGCCGAGGGTGATATTTTTAAATTCGGCGAAAAACGCATCGAAGCCATTGAGAATGGCCATCGCGAGTCGGCGGGTAACAGCGGTCATTGCTGGTAGTGTCCTGTCACGTAGGAGGGTATAGCTAAGAGTCTGCCCGACTTTCGCAGAAAAGCGAAGCCGGGCTGTAGGGCGTGGCGATATTCGCTTACAGGAAGCAGTCTGCCATCACTTCACGGGCTTCTGCCTGCTGGCAGTTGAGGATCATCGTGCCGACTTCGCCGCGTTGATTCGCCGCTTTCCAGTCTTGGGCGCGCTCGCGAATGCGGGCTTCCGGGCCAACCAGCGCGACCTCGTCGACAAGTTCGTTGGGCACGGCTTCGCGAGCTTCGTCTTTCTTGCCGGCCAGGTAGAGGTCCTGCACTTTTTCTGCGGCGTCGCCGTAGCCCATGCGGGTGGCGTAGTCAGTGTAGAAGTTCTTGCCCTTGGCGCCCATGCCGCCAATATATAGCGACAGGAAGTCTTTAATGAAGTGGCGACAGCCATCGAGGTTGTCGTCCATGATTACCCCGACAAAGGGGGCAACATCGAAGTCGGCTTTAGTGCGGCCGCTCTTCTCCAGCCCCTTGTTGATAGCGGGCTCAAGCACTGAATATTTGTCTGGACTCATCCACACCGGGAATACCCCGTCGGCGACTTCGGCCGAGGCCGCTACTCCGGCGGGAGTGATGGACGCCGTGTAAATGGGGATGCTGGGGTCTCCGTGCAAAATTGACTTAAGTGCCTTGCCCAGGCCGGTGGTGCCTTCACCTTTGTTGGGGATCTGGTACATCTTGCCGTCAAATTCCAGCGGGCCTTTGCGCTCGAAAATCTGCTTCATAATTTTGATGTACTCGCGGGTGCGGGTGACGGGCTTGCCGTAGGGCACGCCGTGCCAGCCTTCCACTACCTGTGGTCCCGATGCACCCAGGCCGACAATGAAGCGGCCATCGGAAAGGGCGTCTAGGCTCATTGCCGTCATCGCCGCCATGGCGGGGCTGCGTGCGGGCATCTGCATAATGGCAGTACCCACTTTAATTTTTTCGGTCTGCGCAAGTATCCAGGCGGCCGGGCTAACAGCATCAGAGCCGTAGGCCTCAGCGGTCCACACTGAGTCGAAGCCCAAGGCCTCGGCGTGTTTAATGTCGTCCATTGGCAGCGTTAACTTCGCGCCTGAGTAGCCCAGTAGTAGTCCCAGTTTCATTGCTGTTCCCCTTATTATTGTAGCGGGGCACCCGCGCCCCTCGAGTAATTTAGCTTACCAGTGCTTTGCTGGAGAAGATAACACCGGTTTCATCGGCATAGGCGTAGTCGCCCGGCGCGATATCGATAGCGCCAAAGTGAAGGGCGACATTGAGCTGCCCCTCGTTACGCTTCTCGGTTTTACGCGGCACGCTGCCCAGCGCCAGGACGCCTAGCTCCATCGGGGCGATCTCTTCCACATCGCGCAGGTAGCCGTAGATGATAATACCGCTCCAACCATTTTTAACCGCGGCGCCAGCGAGGTTGTCGCCAAGCAGTGAGCGTCGCACTGAGCCGCCGCCATCGACCACCAATACGCGGCCTTCGCCAGGCTGTTTTACCTGCTCGGCAACCAGGGAGTTGTCTTCAAAGCATTTGATAGTGACCACCTCGCCACTAAAGTTCCGCACTGCGCCGTAGTGGCGCAGCGGCAGTTCAAGAACGCGTACGTCGTCGCCGAATTCATCGCAGAGATCAGGTGTAGAAATGGGCATGATTTTCCTCCGGGGCTCGGCGCGGCAGTGTTGGCGCTGAGCATAAAATAAAGGGTTTGGTTTGGGGCTTAGTCTGTGACTACGCTGAGACACGATGCACTAATATCTGCATCGTAATACGCCATGCCCAATTTATTTAGGTACTCTAAGCGGTCGGCTTTCATTAGGTCTATTTCAGGCGCGTCGAGTTGGTTAGCTTGGTAAATACCTGCGAGATAAGCCATAAATTGCTCGCCCTCTTCGACTAATAATAAGCTGGCGGCACCTACATCTGGCTTCACTTTGGCGTTCAGTTCTTCAGGAAGCGTTACCGCAAGTACAGCTGGTTGCTCCTCACCCTGAAACCTTACGCGGCGATTTCTCACGGTTTGCTCGGCCCAGTAAAAAGCCAATTCTTTGCTCTGGGTTAAAAAGACGGGCTCAATGGACTCGGAATAGCTATTGCCGATAGTGGCCATGGTTTGTTTTGCCGCTTGCTTCAGTGCCTTGTCGCCGGAGCGCTTTAAACCCTGCTCCATGATGGCGTCAACCAGAGCCGAAGAGGTACCGTGATACCAAGTGTTGCTGGTGGTAAAGCCCTGTTCGCTTAATAAAGCGCTAGCATCTTTAAGAAAATCTGGTGCGTCAGTCATAGTCGAAGTTACACAGTCGGTTTGAGTTGGAAAGCATGTAGAAGTTTAGGGAAGCTTTGCACAGCTTAGCAATATCTCTGCGGGCCCTAAAAGGTCTGCGATGACCTTCTTTAGATAATTCCGCCCACAAAAAAGGCGACGCCTTTTAAAGGTGTCGCCTTTAGGTTCGCAAGTGCGCTGTGCCCCGCGTGTTGCTAGTTGCGGGGCACGTCGCCTAACACTTGTTCAGATTAGCTGAACTGGTTAGAGGTGTTTTTCGCACCGCCTGCTTTCAGCGCCATTTCACCTGCGTAGTACTCTTTGTGGTCGTCGCCCAGATCGGAGCCGGCCATGTTTTGGTGCTTAACACAAGCGATGCCCTGACGGATCTCTTGGCGCTGTACGCCTTCAACGTAACCCAGCATGGCTTTGTCACCAAAGTACTCTTTCGCCAGGTTGTCTACAGACAGTGCTGTAGTGTGGTAAGTCGGCAGAGTGATCAGGTGGTGGAATACGTTCGCTTCACGAGCAGTATCTGCCTGGAAGGTACGTACACGTGCATCAGCTGCAGCAGACAGTTCAGAGTCGTCGTACTCAGCAGACATCAGGTTGTCACGGTCGTAAGCAGAAACGTCTTTACCTTCAGCCACCCATGCATCGTAAGTCTGCTGACGGAAGTTCAGCGTCCAGTTGAACGAAGGCGAGTTGTTGTAAACCAGTTTCGCATCGGGGTGAACCTTGCGAATCTCGTCCATCATGCCTTTGATTTCGTGAACAGTCGGTACTGCAGTTTCGATCCACAGCAGGTCAGCGCCAGCGTTGATCGCTTCGATGCAGTCAAATACGCAACGCTCGTGGCCAGTGCCCTGACGGAACTGGTACAGACCTGAAGGCAGACGCTTAGGACGAACCAGCTTGCCGTTGCGGCTGATCAGTACATCGCCTTCTGCAGTGTCTTCTGGTGCAACTTCTTCGCAATCGAGGAAGGAGTTGTAGATGTCACCTTGGTCACCTGGCTCGCGAACAACAGCGATCTCTTTGGTCAGGCCAGCACCTTCAGAGTCGGTACGTGCAACGATAACACCGTCATCAACGCCCAGCTCAAGGAATGCGTAACGCAGTGCACGCAGTTTTGCGTGGAAGTCAGCGTGAGGTACGGTTACTTTGCCGTCCTGGTGACCACACTGTTTCTCATCGGCAACCTGGTTTTCGATCTGCAGGCAGCACGCGCCGGCTTCGATCATTTGCTTGGCCATCAGGTAAGTCGCTTCTGCGTTACCAAAACCGGCATCGATGTCAGCAACGATGGGTACAACGTGAGTTTCGTGGTTGTCGATTTTGCTTTGGATTTCAGCTTCTTTAGCGCTGTCGCCAGCTTCGCGTGCAGCGTCCAGCTCGCGGAACAAGCCACCCAACTCACGTGCGTCAGCTTGGCGCAGGAAGGTGTACAGCTCTCTTACCAGGTCGGCAACAACTGTTTTCTCGTGCATTGACTGGTCGGGCAGAGGACCGAAGCTAGAACGCAGTGCAGCAACCATCCAGCCAGACAGGTAAAGGTAGCGACGCTCAGTTGAGCCGAAGTGCTTTTTGATGGAGATCAGCTTCTGCTGACCAACAAAACCGTGCCAGCAGCCCAGAGACTGAGTGTACTTGGTTTTGTCTTTGTCGAACTCGGCCATGTCGCGACGCATGATGCCAGCGGTGTACTTGGCAATGTCCAGGCCGGTTTTGAATTTGTTCTGAGCACGCATGCGCGCGGCAGATTCGGGGTTGATAGCATCCCATGGGCTACCGGCTTGCTCTTTAAGTCCGGCGATGGATTGGATGTCTGCTTCTAACGATGACATATGCGGTCCCTTTTCATAGCGGTGGGTGGTTTAACGCAGGCTAGTGTACTCGCGCCCTATAAATTTTTCTAATTTATAGATTCTATATTCGGTATTTTCTCTGGAAATTTGGCTGCGGTGTTGTGCTGGTTCACTTGTGGAAGCAATTTCTATTTTAATAAATTGCTGCTGGGCTCGCTGGTCATCCGCCATTTAATAAATGAATAACAAGCATAATGTGGATATATTTGTGAAATTATTGGCGGGTAGCTAGGATGTCCTCCTAAGCCGTTATCTCTGATTTGCATGTGTTAGCTGTTAACATTCATGCTTCTTATTTAAAGGGCGGTTTACAGACTCACCGACGCTAGAAGGAGTGGCAGATGTCAGCGCAGCAAATCAACCGGGTAGAACACAGTGGTCTTCAGATTGCCGAGGTCTTGTACCGTCTGGTGAATGAGCAAGTTGCCCCGGGTACCGGCATCGAGCCCGATGCGTTCTGGTCTGCACTGGCTGAGATTGTCGCTGATCTGGCGCCAAAGAACAAAGCCCTGTTGGCCAAGCGAGACGAAATTCAGGCCAAGATTGACGATTACCACCGTGCCAACCCGGGCAAGCCCGACATGGCCGCGTATAAAGCGTTCCTTGAAGAGCTGGGTTATCTGTTGCCCGAGCCCGCTGATTTCACCATCACCACCGAAAACGTCGATCAAGAAATCGCCGAGCTGGCTGGCCCGCAGTTGGTAGTGCCAGTGATGAATGCCCGATTTGGCCTGAACGCTGCCAACGCCCGCTGGGGCAGCCTGTACGATGCCCTGTACGGCACCGATGTAATTTCTGAAGAGGGCGGTGCCGAGCGCGCTGGCGCTTACAACCCGGTTCGCGGTGACAAGGTCGTCGCTTATGCCAAGTCCTTCCTCGACAAGCATGTTGCCCTAGCTGAAGGCAGCCATGCCGATGCCACGGCTTACAAAGTAGAAAATGGCAGCCTGGTTGTTAGTCTGGCGAATGGCGCCAGCACCGGCCTGCAAGCGCCGGAAAAATTTGCTGGTTATATCGGCGATGCCGCTGCGCCCAGCAATATCCTGTTGGTTAACAACGGCCTGCACATTGATATTCAGATTGACGGCAGCCACCCGATTGGAAAAACCGATGCCGCTCAGGTAAAAGATGTTTGCCTGGAATCTGCCCTGACCACCATCCAGGATTGTGAAGACTCGGTTGCCGCGGTAGACGCTGAAGACAAGTGCGTGGCCTACAGTAACTGGCTCGGCCTGATGAAGGGCAACCTCAGCGAAACCTTTAGCAAAGGCGGCAAAGAGCAGACTCGCCGCATGGCTGAAGACCGCGTGTTCACCGCGCCCAACGGCGGTGAAAAAGTACTGCACGGCCGCAGCTTGCTGCTGGTGCGCAATGTCGGTCACCTGATGACCAATAACGCGATTATCGATGCACAGGGCAACGAAATCCCTGAAGGCATTATGGATGCCATGGTCACCGTACTGGCGGCCATGCACGACTTGAAGAAAACGGGCAGCCTGAGCAACTCACGCACCGGCAGCGTTTATATCGTTAAGCCGAAAATGCACGGCCCCGAGGAAGTGGCGTTTGCCGCTGAGCTGTTTGGCCGTGTTGAAGACGCTCTGGGTCTGGCTCGCAATACCCTGAAAATAGGTATCATGGATGAGGAGCGCCGCACCACGGTTAACCTCAAGGCCTGTATCGCCGCAGCGAAAGAGCGGGTGATCTTTATCAACACCGGCTTCCTGGATCGCACTGGCGATGAAATCCACACCAGCATGGAAGCCGGCGCCTTTGTCCGCAAGGCAGACATGAAGCAACAGGCTTGGATCAGTGCTTACGAAGACTGGAACGTCGATATCGGTCTGGCCTGTGGCCTCAGCGGCAAGGCGCAAATCGGTAAAGGCATGTGGGCCATGCCCGACGAAATGGCGCAGATGATGGAAGCTAAAATTGGCCATCCTAAAGCCGGCGCCAACTGTGCCTGGGTACCTTCGCCAACGGCGGCCACCTTGCACGTAATGCACTACCATGAAGTGAATGTGCGCAGTCAGCAAGAGCAGCTAGCGGATCGTCAGCGCGCTGCTTTGGAAGATATTCTGACCATCCCAGTCGCCGAAAACACCGACTGGAGCGCCGAAGAGATCCAGAATGAGCTGGATAACAATGCCCAGGGTATTCTCGGCTATGTTGTTCGCTGGATCGACCAGGGCGTAGGCTGCTCTAAAGTGCCAGACATTAATGATGTAGGCCTGATGGAAGACCGCGCGACACTGCGTATTTCTAGTCAGCACATCGCCAACTGGTTGCGCCACGGCATCTGCAGTGAAGAGCAGGTAATGGAAACGATGCAGCGTATGGCAGCGGTTGTTGATCGCCAGAATGCCGGCGATGCAAGCTACCGCAATATGGCGCCGAACTTTGACGATAGTGTGGCATTCCAGGCCGCTTGTGAGCTAGTTTTTGAAGGTGTCAAACAGCCCAGTGGCTACACAGAGCCCGTATTGCACCGCCGCCGTATCGAGTACAAAGCGAAGCACGGCGCTTAAGGACTCCGGTCCACAACGATTTCCTGTCAGTGAGGCTTGGCCCGGTTCTACCGGGCCTTTTTTTTGCCTGCTTTTTATGTGCTTTGCTGGCGAAGTGGCGAAAAACTGCCCATAATCACCCCGTATTATATTGAGTAGCGGAGTCATTAGTCTCATGAATTTATCGCGTATCGACCTGAACCTGCTGGTTTACCTGGACGTGCTTCTGCGCGAGAAAAATGTCACGCGAGCGGCGGAGCAGTTGGGAATTACCCAGCCAGCCTTGAGTAACGGTTTGCGGCGCTTGCGTGACCTGTTTAACGACCCGCTTCTAGTGCGCACCAGTGAGGGGATGACGCCGACAGAGCGTGCGCTGGAGCTGCAGCCGCAGGTACGGAATATTCTGTCCTCAGTGGAGCAGGCAGTGCTGCCTGTATCAGACTTTGAAGTGACTGAGAGTACCCGGGTATTTCGGATTATGGCGAGTGATTACGCCGAATCCACCCTGCTGACGCGCCTGTTGTTCAAGCTGCGCGACGAGGCGCCCAATATTACCCTGGATATCCTCACTCCCTCTGATGTGACCTTCCAGGATTTGGAACAGGGCAAGATCGATATGGCGGTCAACCGCTTCGATCGCTTGCCGCAATCCTTCCACCAGGCTACCGTCTGGCGCGACAGTTTTTCCTGCTTGATGAGCAGTGAGAACAAGGCCCTGGAGAACTTTGATATGGATGCCTTTCTTGCTGCGCCGCATATCTGGGTAAGCAAGACCGGTATGGGGGTTGGGCGCGGCATGAGCCACAGAGATAGTCAGCGCTTGGGTTGGGTTGATGAGGCGCTTGCCGAAGTCGGGCACGAGCGTCAGATTCGCGTGTTCACGCGTCATTATCAAGTGGCTGCCTTGCTGGCAAGGCACCCCGACCTGATTGCTACCCTACCTACCCAGGTCGCCAAGTTGTACGCCGAAGATCCGCGGCTGGCAGTTCGTAAACCGCCATTTATGATTATCCCCATTGAGCTGAAGTTGGCGTGGAGCCCACTTCTGCAGCATGACCCCGGCCATATATGGCTGCGACGCCGCATTGTCGATATGGGTCAGGAAATGATCGAACACGGCTAGCGAGATTTACTTATACAGCTGTGGGGCCGCGCTGCGTACACTGCGGTTTTATTTGCAGGGCGTCAGTGATGCAGCAGTTGAGTTTTGGTCGCGTTCGGCCAGTCGGCAGTATTGTCGAACTCTGTGTTGACGAGGGGCGTGAGTTGACACTGCAGTCCCTTACGGAGCTTCGCGCGTGGATAGGCGCGCATATGCCGCCGCGGTTTGCGGTGTTGGTCACGGGCTCCTTAGATTTCTCGCTGGATTTTGACGCACAGGCTGACATGGGCAATGTTACGGGATTGCAGGCTATCGCCATCGTCCGGCAATTTCAGCGCAGTGATTTGGTTTTTGATGTTATTCGTCGCCTGCCGCGTGATCATGTACTGAAACTGGAGCTATTTTCTTCGCGCGACAGCGCTTGCCAGTGGCTGAGAGAACACTTGGTCGCAGTCAGTTAATCGAACAAATATTCCCCAAAACCTTGGCCTGCAGCGCCGCTTCGCGTGACCTTGTCGGCTAAAGCTGTCATGCTTGCCGCCTCATTTTAACGGGAGGTTCCCATGAATATTGCCAACGATTGCGTGGTGGCATTTCACTACACCCTCACCGACGACAACGGTGTGGAACTCGATTCATCAAAAGGTCAGGATCCCCTGGCATATCTGCATGGCCATGGCGGCATTATCCCCGGCCTTGAGCGCGAGCTGGAAGGCAAAGCCGCGGGTGATGAATTGAAAGTGACTGTTCAGCCAGGCGACGCCTATGGCGAGCTCAACCCCGAGCTGATTCAAGCTGTGCCCCGCGACGCTTTCCAGGGTGTAGAGCAGATTGAAGTGGGTATGCAGTTCCAGGCGCAGGGCGCTGGTGGTCAAGTGCAGATGGTTGTTGTAAAAGCGGTTGATGACGAGAACGTCACCGTTGATGCCAACCATCCGCTGGCAGGCCAAACGCTTCACTTTGAAGTCAGCATTGCCGACGTGCGTCAGGCAAGCGAAGAGGAAATTGCTCACGGTCACGTGCACTGATTGAGCGGTTTGACGGGCCGGTAGTCATCGGCCTGTCCCCCTTGGCCCCCTGCGTTCTCCCTCCTTATCTTTACCTTGTGTTTCACTCTATTGCCGTTGCTGGCAAGAAACCTGCTTGTTTACCTTGAGCGGCTACTTTTATTGGTGGCTATTATGCTTATAAGAACTCAGGGAGAAGCATTGAGTGTCTCAATTAGAACTTGGTATTGCCGGGTTTTTGCAGCGTGAATCGTTGCCGGCCAGGTATTCCCAGCAAATCCATGAGTATTTTCTGCCCTTTATTCAGCGATATCTCGCAGCCCCGGCCGAGGGTGTTCGCGTGCTGGGTATTCACGGCGCGCAAGGCAGTGGTAAATCCACGTTAACGGCCTTTTATCAATGGTATTTGAGCGACTGTTGTGGCCTTCGCGTAGCGGCTATCTCTTTGGATGACTTCTACCTCTCCCCTGAGCAACGCGAACAATTGGCGCAGCAGATTCACCCCTTACTCGCTACCAGAGGCGTACCCGGCACGCATGATGTTGCCTTGGCTCGTCGCACCTTGTCCGCGCTCAGGGCAGGCCAGGTGTGCTCGTTGCCGCGATTTGATAAAGCGCGGGATCGCGCCTTTCCCTCAGTCGAATGGCCTCAGGTGAGCAGTGTCGATGTGGTGATTTTTGAAGGCTGGTGTTTGGGGGTGCCCCCTCAGCAGGATACCGAATTGCGTGACCCAATTAATGCCCTAGAGCATGGCGAGGACACGTCGGGAGAGTGGCGTCGCTGGGTGAATGGGCAGTTGCAAGCCTATCAACCGCTGTTTGCCGAGCTCGATTATTTGCTGATGCTGCAGGCGCCGAGCTTTGACTGTGTGGCACACTGGCGCAGTGAGCAGGAAAAGAAGCTAATGGCTCGGCGAGCGAATGACCCCAGCGCACAGTTTATGAGCACCGCGCAGATACATCGGTTTATCAGCCATTACGAGCGCATAACGCGGCATGCCATTGCCGTGTTGCCGGAGCAGGCCGATGCCTGCATGGTGCTTGACGCTCAACGCCGAGTGCGAGCATTACAGTACCGGGAGGCGGACTCGTGAAGCCCAGCGTTGTGTTTACCGACTTAGATGGCAGTTTACTCGACCACGACAGCTACTCGTTTGCGGCGGCCGCGCAAGCGCTGGCGTTGCTGGCGTTGCGCAACATCCCCTGGATATTGAATAGCAGCAAAACGGCTGCCGAGATGTCAGTGCTCCGCCAGCAGCTGAACAATCGTTATCCCTACATTGTTGAAAATGGCGCGGCGGTGATTTACCCGGATAATGCGCCGGACGGCTTGCGCGAGTGTCGTTGGGGGCGGGTAAAGCAGTTGGCCCGTTCCCGAGAAGATTTCCTTCCTCGCTTGCACCAGTGGCGAGCGGAGGAGGGGTTTCGCTTTCGCGGCTTTGCGGACATGAGTGCACCAGAGTTGTGCGACGAAACTGGGCTGACCCAAAATGAGGCAGTGGCAGCTTTGCAGCGGGAGTACTCTGAGCCGATTGTCTGGCAGGGCGATGATGCGAGCTGGCAGCGCTTTGAGCGACAGTTAACGGCGGAGGGGCTTCGTGCTCAGCGTGGCGGACGATTTATTCATATCAGCGACCACTGCGACAAGGGACAGGCCATGCTCTGGCTGGCGCCTCGTCTGGTCGAGGGCTGCGAGGCACCTCGCACCATTGCCTTGGGTGACGGCGGGAATGATGTGCCCATGCTCGCGCTGGCGGACGAGGCGGTGTTGATTCGCTCCCATGCCAATGCGCCACCGCCGGTTCCTGCGCCGAGGGGGCGCCTACAATTAACGGATGCTGTCGGCCCTGCGGGGTGGAATAGCGCTGTATTGGCGCTGTTGGGCGACAACGCCAAAAACGGCACGGAAAATGCCTAGTGATGTATAGGTAATCGGGCGTCTAGTCGCCGCCTCGACAATACTAGGACACTGAGGCGGCATGCGCAGACGGACAATAACGACAGGGAAACCCCATGGCAGATTTTTATCAAAACGGCATTATCACCACATTGCATAACCTGGTTGATCGTCCCATTGAAGCCCTTGAGACAGAGCTCAGCCAATTCGCGCAACATCGGCCGATGGCGTTGGTGCTGCCATCACTGTTTTCCGAGCTTGAGGGGCCGGCACTGGCGAATATCATTGATGAAATCGCCAAAGTCCCCTACATCAACGAGGTGGTGATTGGCTTAGATCAAGCCGATGAAGCGCAGTACCGCCACGCCCTGGCCTTTTTCAACCGCCTGCCCCAGCGTCACAGGGTGTTATGGAATGATGGGCCGCGCCTGCGCGCTCTGGATGCAAAGCTTCAAGGGCGCGGGCTGGCGCCGCTCGAGGCGGGCAAGGGGCGAAACGTTTGGTATTGCCTCGGTTACATCTTGGCGTCGGGCGACAGTGAGGCGATCGCGCTGCATGACTGCGATATTTTGACCTATGATCGACGCCTGCTTGCACAGCTGTTTTATCCGGTTGCCAACCCCGCTTTCAACTACGAGTTTTGTAAGGGTTTTTATGCAAGGGTTGCCGACGGCAGGATGAATGGCCGGGTCAGCCGCCTGTTGGTGACTCCCTTGATTCGCTCACTCAAGAAGATTTTTGGTGATCTCGATTACTTGGAGTATTTGGACAGCTATCGCTACCCCTTGTCCGGTGAGTTTTCCATGCGTCGAGACGTGCTCAATGATCTGCGTATTCCCAGTGACTGGGGGCTGGAGATCGGCGTACTGTCGGAGATGTACCGCAATTACTCGACGAATCGCCTCTGTCAGGCAGACATCGCCGATGCCTACGACCACAAACACCAATCACTGTCTGCCGATAACGATGCCGGCGGATTGTCGAAAATGTCTATCGATATATCCAAGGCGATCTTTCGCAAGTTGGCGACCACCGGGGTGGTGTTTAACAGCGAGACTTTCCGATCCATCAAAGCAACGTATTTTCGCGTGGCCTTGGACTTTGTTGAGAGCTATCGCAATGACGCCGTGATGAATGGCCTGGACCTGGACCTTCACCGAGAGGAAGAGGCGGTGGAGTTGTTTGCCGGCAATATAGTCAAGGCGGGCAATGATTTTCTCGACAACCCCATGGATACGCCCTTCATTCCGAGCTGGAACCGCGTGTGTAGCGCTGAGCCCCGACTTCCTGGCGAATTGCTGGCGGCGGTGGACGCTGATATGGCCGAGTACAGCCAATGACAGGTGGCGACGCCCAGCAGCACTTGAAAGACAAGCTCTATGCGCATGTCGAGCATATCTACCCCGCTGAAAATGCTGGCGAGCTCGTAGAAAAAATGATCGCGCTAATGGGTCTCAATCAGCGTTGTTTTATGCCAGAGCTACACAAGAACCTGTGGGACGAGGGCGATTGTTTAATGATTGCCTACGGCGATTCACTGCTTAAAGAGGGTGAATGGCCGCTGCATACCTTGCACGATTTCTTGCGCAGCGAATGCCGCGGGGTGATCAGTGGTGTGCATATCTTGCCGTTCTACCCCTGGAGCTCCGATGACGGCTTTTCGGTTATCAACTATGTCGAGGTGAATCCGGCGCTGGGCGAGTGGCAGGACGTGAGCGCCATTGCTCGCGACTTTGATCTAATGGCGGACTTGGTCGTCAATCATTGCTCCAGCCGCAGTCAGTGGTTTGAAAACTACAAGCAGCGCCGCCACCCGGGAAAGGATTACTTCGTGGAGGGCGACCCGCAATGGGACCTGTCTGCGGTGGTCAGGCCGCGAACCAGCGATTTGCTGGCGGAGGTGCAAACGCTCGACGGTAAGCGCCATGTCTGGTGCACCTTCAGCCACGACCAGGTCGACCTCAATTTTCGCAACCCCGATGTACTGCTGGAGTTTGTGCGCATTATTCGGCACTACCTGGATCAGGGGGTAAAGATTTTTCGTCTCGATGCGGTTGCCTTTCTGTGGAAGGAGGTCGGTGGCAGTTGCTTGAATTTGAGCCAAACCCACGAAATTGTCAGGCTGTTTCGCAGCTTGGTTGAGCACGCCGCGCCCGATGCCATCCTGATTACGGAGACGAATATCCCGCTGCGAGAAAATTTGGCCTACTTCGGCAACGCCAATGAAGCTCACCTGGTATACAACTTCTCATTGCCGCCACTGCTGCTCAATGCGCTGGTCAGCGGCGACAGCGCCGCGCTGACTAACTGGATGATGGGAATGCCAGCGGCGCAGGACGGTACCAGTTACTTTAACTTTATTGCCTCTCACGACGGCATTGGTTTGCGCCCGGCCGAAGGCTTATTAAGCGACGCCGAAATTGATGATTTAGTGGCACTGATGCAGCGCAGCGGTGGTCTGGTGTCGTGGCGCGCTTTGGGCAGTGGCGCCAGTCGTCCTTACGAAATTAATATCAGCCTGTTTGATGCGATGCGTCAGCGCCAAGGCGCGGGTGAGGATGGTTTCCAGGAGGCGCGGTTTCTCTGTGCCCACGCTTTGATGTTGGCCCTGCAGGGCATTCCCGCGTTTTATATTCACAGTCTTTTAGCGACACCTAACGATGAGCAGCGCGTTGCGCACAGCAACCACAACCGCGCGATCAATCGTCATCAGTGGCAGGCTGACGAACTCGCCAGCGCGCTGTCGGAAGGGAGCCATCACCGGCGGATATTCGAAACCCTTAAAGCGATGATTCGTCGGCGCGCGCAGCAGCCGGCGTTTCACCCCAATGCCGCCCAGTATCCGCTTCACTTGGGCAGCGCCCTGTTTGGCCTGCGCCGAGAGAGCGTTGTTGAGGGCGCAGAGCAAACCCTGCTGGCAATCTACAATCTCAGTGCGGACACGCAGCGACTGCCCCTTGCCGAGCTGAATCTCGATGCTGGCTTGCGCTGGCGGGAATTGCTCAGCGGCGCGGAGATTGGCGCCGAGCGCGGCGACCTAATGCTGCCGCCCTATGCGTACTGCTGGCTGGCGGCTGAAGCCGAGTGAGGGCGGCTGGCCGCTAGGCGCACGAACTGTTCTTGTATTGACCCCCAATGTTACTCAACCATTTGGGCGTATCTGCTATGCTTCGGCCTCGTTTTGTCCAATAGATTATGCACCACGAGGTTCGTGATGGCCGATTATAAAGCTCCCCTGCGTGATATCGATTTTGTCTTGAATGACTTTCTTAATAGTGAACAACACTATGCTGGTCTGCAGGGCTGTGAGCAGCTTAGCAGTGACCTGATGGATGCGATCATTAGCGAAGGGGCCAAGTTCGCAGAGAACGTCGTCAACCCCATTGCCGCTACTGGTGATGAGCAGGGCTGTAAATTCGTTGATGGTAAGGTCTCTACGCCAGATGGTTTCAAGGAAGCCTTTCGCCAGTGGGGCGAAGGCGGCTGGCAGGCCTTGGGTGTGCCTGCTGAGGACGGTGGTCAGGGTTTGCCCTCGTCGCTTGGCACGGTGATCGGTGAAATGGTCGGCGCCCCGAGCTGGGCATTCAGTATGTACGGCGGCCTCGCATTGGCTCCCGTTACCTGCCTGCTTAACGGCGGCACTGAGGAGCAAAAACAGCGCTACCTCCCCAAGCTGCTGAGCGGCGAATGGGCGGGCACAATGTGCCTGACCGAGGCGCACTGTGGCTCCGACGTCGGCCTGTTGCGCACAAAGGCCACCAAGAATGACGACGGCACCTACACCCTGCAGGGCACCAAGATCTTTATCTCGGGTGGCGAGCAGGATATGACCGACAACATCATTCACGCCATTTTGGCGCGTGTTGACGGGGCGCCGGAGGGCACCAAGGGTGTGTCACTGTTTATCGCGCCGAAATACTGGGTGAATGAAGACGGCTCAATGGGCGACTTCAACAACATCAATTGCGGCTCCATTGAAAAGAAAATGGGTTTGAAAGCCTCGGCGACCTGTGTAATGAACTACGACGGCGCGCGGGCGGTGTTGTTGGGTGAAGAGAATCGCGGCTTGGAAATTATGTTCAAGCTGATGAACTCCGCCCGTTTGGGAACAGCCCTGCAAGGGCTGGCCATGGGCGAGATCGCCTATCAGGGCGCGATGGATTATGCCCGCGAGCGTTTGCAGATGCGTTCCTTAACAGGGCCGAAGAACCCAGATGGCCCCGCCGATCCGATTATCGTCCACCCCGATGTGCGCCGTATGCTGCTTACTCAGAAGGCCTTTGTGGAAGGCCAGCGCGCGTTCATCTACTGGTTGGCTCAACAGGTGGATTTAACCAAGCACGGCGATGAAGAGCAGCAGGCTCACGCGGGCAAGTTGTTGGAGTTACTGACACCCATTGCCAAGGCATTCTGTACGGAAACTGCCCAAGAAGTTACCTACCTTGGCATGCAGGTATTTGGTGGTCACGGCTACATCAGTGAGCACGGTATGGAGCGCATCGCACGTGATAACCGCATCTCAACGGTGTACGAAGGAACCACTGGTATTCAGTCGCTGGACTTGATTGGTCGCAAGGTAATGGGTAGCGGTGGCGAAGTGCTGCGTCACTTTACCAAAATCATTCACAAGTACTGCGAGTCTCACAAAGACAATAGTGCGATGACTGAATTTGTTGAACCGCTGGCGGCGCTAAACAAAGAGTGGGGCGAGCTCACCATGGCCGTGGGTGAAAAAGCGATGAACAATGCTGACGAAGTCGGCGCGGCGTCGGTGGACTACCTGATGTACTCCGGTTATGTCGCATTTGCCTATGTTTGGGCGCAAATGGCAGAGGTGGCCCAGCAGAAATTGGATGCCGGTGAAGACAACGGTCTGTACCGAGGTAAGGTTAAAACGGCGCGCTTCTACTTCCAGCGCCTGCTGCCGCGCACCGCAACGCACAAGGCCGCTATGCTAGCGGGGGCTGACGCGTTAATGGATGTTAGCGAAGACGAGTTTGTCTACTGAGACATGGCTGTCTGCCAGCAATAAAAAACGGAGCCTTATGGCTCCGTTTTTGTTTCAGCTTATGGGGTTAGCGGTTGAGCCGCTGGTCGATCAACTGGTCGACAACGGAGGGGTCGGCCAGTGTTGAGGTGTCGCCGAGATTCTCCAGCTCATTGGCGGCAACCTTGCGCAGGATGCGCCGCATAATTTTGCCGGAGCGGGTCTTGGGTAGCCCCGGTGCCCACTGAACCAGGTCCGGTTTTGCGATGGGGCCGATTTCCTGCACGCACAGCGCAGTGAGTTCTTTAACCAGCTCCTCGCTGCCCTCTACATCATGCATTAGCGTTACGTAGGCATAGATGCCCTGGCCCTTCACATCGTGGGGGTAGCCGACCACTGCCGCTTCGGCGACCTTGTCGTGCAGTACCAGAGCGCTTTCAACCTCGGCGGTACCCATGCGGTGTCCGGAGATATTCAGCACATCATCGACACGGCCGGTAATCCAGTAGTCACCGTCTTCATCGCGACGCGCGCCGTCACCGGTGAAATAGTAGCCGGGATAGGCGCTAAAGTAGGTGTCGATCATCCGTTGGTGGTCGCCGTAGACGCTGCGAATTTGGCTAGGCCAGGAGCGTTTGATTACCAGCAGGCCTTCACCGGGGCCTTCAATTTCGTTGCCTTCGGTGTCCAGCAGGGCGGGCTCAACACCAAAGAAGGGCTTGGTGGCTGCTCCTGGTTTCATGTCGGTGGCGCCGGGCAGGGGGGTGAGCATATGCGCGCCGGTTTCTGTCTGCCACCACGTGTCTACGATGGGGCAGCGCTTGTCGCCAACAACGCGGTAATACCACTCCCAGGCTTCCGGGTTGATCGGCTCACCGACGGTGCCCAGCAGTCGCAGGCTGCTGCGTGAGCTACGCTCCACAAATTCATCGCCTGCCCCCATGAGCGCACGAATTGCTGTGGGTGCTGTGTAGAAAATGCTGACATTGTGCTTGTCGATGACCTGCCAGAAACGCGAGGCATCGGGGTAAGTGGGTACGCCCTCAAAGAGTAGCGTGGTCGCGCCATTAGCCAGTGGGCCGTATACGATATAGCTATGTCCGGTTACCCAGCCGACATCGGCGGTACACCAGTAGACTTCGCCGTCTTTGTAGTCAAAGACGTATTTGTGGCTCATGGCTGACTGCAACAGATAGCCTGCGCTGGTGTGTAGTACGCCTTTGGGTTTGCCGGTTGAGCCGGAGGTGTAAAGGATAAATAGAGGCGCCTCGCTCTCGACGGCCTCAGGGGCGCATTCGGCGCTTGCCGCCTGGGTGGCTTCTTCGTAGCAAACGTCGCGGCCTTCCTGCCAGCTGACATCGGCGCCGGTGCGGCGCACCACAAGACAGCTGTCGACGGTAGGGCAGTCGGCGAGTGCTTTGTCGGCATTCTCCTTCAAGGGAATTGCCTTGCCGCCGCGAACACCCTCATCAGCGGTGATCAGCATTTTGCATTCGGCGTTCTGAATGCGGTCTTTCAGTGCTTCGGGGGAGAACCCGCCAAATACCACCGAGTGCACGGCGCCGATGCGGGCACAGGCCAGCATGGCGTATGCCGCCTCGGGAATCATCGGCATGTAAATGCATACTCGATCGCCCTTCGCCACGCCGCGCGCTTTCAGCACGTTGGCGAGTTTGCACACCGCAGTGTGCAGTTCGCGATAGCTGATGTGAGCGCTGTCGCTGGGGTCGTCGCCCTCCCAGATAATCGCCGTTTGATCGCCGCGGCTTTCCAGGTGCCGGTCGATGCAGTTATAACTCACATTCAGCTTGCCACCGTCAAACCAGCTGGCTTCTCCCTTGGGGAAATCGTACTCGCAGACATTGTTCCAGGGCGTGTCCCAGCTCAGCATTTCACTGGCTTGTTTCGCCCAGAAGGTGTCTGGGTCGTCGATGGATTGCCGGTACATTTCTTCGTAGCGATCGCGATCAATGTGCGCATCACGGGCAAAGGCTTCGGGTACGGAATGGGGGGTAAAAGTCGTCATGGCGCATCCTGTTTATTGCATTTATTGTGGCTGCCGGAATCCATTGGGCAGCGACCGATGCGTTGAGCATACCTGCTGATAACACGCCGTTGAAGCCCAAATAGACTAAAGTCGAAGGGGGTTTATTAGTGATATTCCCGCTGAAATGGGCGGATGTTGGGGCAAAAGGGCCCGAAGGCCCTGTGCGCGAACTACCAGTGTTCGGGGTAGTCGAAGTTGGGGTATTCAAGCCCGATGCGCTTGGCGTATTCATTGGCGAAAACCCCATTGGGGTCCAATTTTGCCAGCACTTTATTAAAGCGGCTGAGGCGTTTGCCGTAGTCGTAAACGCCGAGTTCACGTTGCAGATCGAAGGCCCATTCACGATTCTTCGCCCAGTGGGCTCTGGCGCCGAAGTCTTCAATCAATACCGTGACATACTCCACAAAGGGCGCCATATACGCTTCCAGCTCGGCGTCGCTGAAACCGGCCGGCACGTAGATCGGCATCTCAATGTGGACGACATGGCTGTTGTCTTCAAATGGGCCGCCGGTACCCGTGTAGGCCATGAGAGTGTGGTCCTCACTTTTTGCGTAGCGGGTGAAGACACCGACAAGAGGAAGTCGAACGTCGAGGTTCTTGCGGTTCTGGCCGTGCAGGAAGCGGTTGATATATTCCATGGCGGCGGCAGCATTGGCGCGAGGAACCGCGACTTCCCAGTCCATTTGGAAGAAGCCGTCCTGGCCGTCGACCAATGTGCTGGTAATCATTCGGTGTTGGGGGCCAATAACATCGGCGCTGAATACCGTTTTTCCGTCTTGCTCTTTGTTGAAAGGCGGTTGATTCACAAACTGCAGATAACGGAATCGTTCCATTACCCCGTCGAGATACCCACCAGGGTTACACGCGGCAGTGTGCATGGCCTGTTTGAAGAAGGGGAAAATCTGCGCGGGCACGGAGGGGTTCAGTAGGCGATTCTGGGCGCCGGGCTCGGCCGCGGCGGTTGTTTCTTTGCCGCAGGTTCGCACGACCTTGCCAACACCGGGGTACCAGTTGTACTGGCCGAAATCGCACTGCTTGATGTTCTCCCAGGCTGAATCGGGGCCGTTGTTAAACAGGTAATTGTCATCGTGGTAGGTGACTTTGACGTGAAGGTTTTTAGTGTCTTGCACCTCAATTCTCAGGCGGGTGACAACGCCGAGATAGCCGAGGTTGGCGGTGAGGGCTTTCCATTTGTCTTTATTCGTTGTGCCGCGAGAGAAGTGTCGCAACTGCCCGTCTGCGGTCACGACGTCCATGCTGACCACACTGTGTGAAAGCACGGTGCGGTGTCTGGGAGAGCTGCCGTGTGAGCTGGTTGCGATATGCCCTGCTACGGTGGGAAACGCGTAACCCAGGTGGGTGTAGCCAATGGACTTGCCGCGAGGATGCAGCCATTCCGAGAGGTCCCACATCAGCGTGCCGGCGGGCACGTTGACAACGTCGACGCCCTCAAAAGTCTCCAGCTGTATGCCCATATTGGGGTTGTGCATAGTGAGCTGTGCGGTGCTGATTAACACGCCATCGGTGCACATTACATCGGTCGCGGAATGGGCTTTGCCAGTAACCTTCACGCGTTTTCCGGCCGCGGCAGCTGCACTCACCAGTTGTTGTACTTCTTCTACACTACTCGGCGTGTGCAGTGTTTGGATCTCATTGCACAGGGTTTGGTAATTATAAGAGGCGAGCTGCCAATCGCCGCAGTCGGCGGGGCAGTTGTCAGCGGTCTCGAGTGCGTCGCACATCTGGTTGCCGCAGCTGGCGGCGATCTCTAGGCTAGGGCATGTGGCAAGCCCGCCTATATCGCCAACTAGTAGAGGGAGTTCTGTCAGTAGGCCAGGCAGATCGCTATCACGGAAACGATAGACGACCTTGTCCTCAGCGCTGTCGCCACAGTACTCCCCATTTGCTCCTACCGAGCAAGCCAGCACAGAGAACGCTTGGATGGGTACAGTGGTATCTTCGTCAAATCGATAGTCGAGTGCACGACCCTCTGCTGGCAGCTCGGTAATCAGCGCGGCTGTGCCGAGCAGCGGTAGGCTGAGGATTTTGTTGCCTTGCGTATCTGCCCAGTACAATCGGTAGTGCGTAAGGGCCTCCTCGTTGACGGCGGGGGTCAACTCAATCCCCTCGGCGGTGAGTTTGTCGGGAATAAGTTGCTCACCTGCGGTATACGTAAAGCTAGCTGCTTGGGGGAGTGGCAGTGTTTCGCTGCCGCCGCCGAATAGAGCGCCTAAGTCCAGTGCGTGTGTTGACATGCTGGCAGTAACAATGCCGCAGGCTGCCACGCAGCGGCGCAGAGCAGGTAAGCGGCTGCTAAGAAAGTGCTTCATAGATTTCCTTATTTTTGTAGTGGAGGCGAGGCGCGGCCGCATACAGCGGATGGATCTCTGCGATGGCGCGAGCGCGGTACTGCCGTTGTTATTGTTGTTATGCTGCCGCAGGCGCTCGGCCCCGGCAGGTGCTGGCAAATAGTAACGAGGTAGGGGGGCAAGGCAATGTCTCAGCCTCGCGAAATGTGAGCAAGTCTATAAATTGGCAATAAAAAAGGCCCCATAAGGGGCCTTTTAAAGAAGTCTGTGAGCGAGTTTACGCAACCTGTACAGGGATGGCGTTGCTCGAGTGACTCACGGTATTGTCTTCGTTCATATAAATCAGGCGCGGCTTGAAGTTAAGCAGCTCCGCTTCGGTATAGCTCGCGTACGCGCAGATAATAATCGTGTCACCGACGCCGGCCTTGTGGGCGGCTGCACCGTTAATGGAGATGATGCCACTGTTATCTTCACCGCGAATGGCGTAGGTCGTGAAACGTTCGCCATTGGTGACGTTGTAGATTTGAATCTGTTCAAACTCACGAATGCCAGACATGTCCAGCAGTTTGCCATCTATGGCGCACGAGCCCTCGTAATTTAATACCGCATGGGTCACGCGAGCTTTATGGAGTTTGGCTTTCAGCATAACGGACTGCATAACGCTGTTCCTTTCTCTTCGGTCTCGGCCGGGGCTTAGTTAGCCGCCAGCATGCCCCAGTCGGCACTGGGATTCAGGGTCAGGGTGACGTTGTCGATAAGCCGCGTTGAGCCGAGCTTAGCGGCGGCTAGTATAACAACTTCTTCTGTGTCCGGGCGAACCTGCTCTAGGCTGCGGGCATCACAAATATTTACATAATCGGGTTCAAAGCCGCCGTCCTTGAGCGCCAGTTTGGCGTAGAGCTCAAGGTCGCTGTAGCTATCGTAGCCGCAGGCGATGGCTTCGCGCATTTCTTGCAGCACGCGGTGCAGCAAGGGTGCGGTATTGCGCTGGCTATCGTCTAGGTAGCCATTGCGCGAACTCAGTGCCAGACCGTCTTCAGCTCGGGCAGTTGCCACACCGATAATGTTGATGGGCATGCAGAGATCCTTAACCATCTTGCGGATCACGCTCAACTGCTGAAAGTCTTTTTCACCAAACACCGCAGTGTCTGGCTGAACCATATTGAACAGTTTGTTCACGATAGTCGCCACGCCGGTGAAGTGGCCGGGGCGACTGGCTCCGCAGTGCTGTTCCGACACGGCGGGAACGGAAACCTTGGTGTGTTGCTCCATGCCTTCTGGGTAGATCTCTTCCACCTGAGGTTGGAACAGGAACTGGACGCCCTCAGCGAACAGTTTCTCTTTGTCTGCCGCCAAGGTGCGCGGGTAATTGCCGAGATCCTCGCTAGCGGAAAACTGCAGCGGGTTGACAAAAATACTCACGACAACGACATCGGCCTCGCGAGCCGCGCGTCTCACCAGCGATAAGTGGCCTTCGTGCAGATTACCCATAGTGGGAACGAAGGCAACAGTTTTACCTGCGCGGCGAGCGGCGGAAAGTGCTGCCCTGAGCGCTGCGGTTGTGCTGTATGTTTTCATACCACCTAACTTCCCAATCTCGATCTTTACGCGCTTTGCGTAAAGGCAGTTTGCTGTGAAGTCAGTCCGCTGATTCTGCGGGCTGGCGACCTTTCCACCGCAGTGCGTTTACACTGCTTACATTGGTCACAAACTGACCAGTTCTACGGTGGCGGGCAAGTATGCCCCAAGAGCAATGGCCGTTCAATGCCTTGGTAACAAAAAATTCATGGCATTGTTACCGCTCAAAAGTGTTTCGCTGGGTAACAGTTTCAGGGATTTCAGCCGCTTAGTCAAAACCGTGTTCGGCGGCGGGAAAGCTGCCATCAAGCACCGCGCTGCGATAACGCTGCAGGGCGTGTTCGATGCTGGAGCTGTCCTGGGCAAAGTTGCGGACAAAACGGGCGGTTTTCTCGGTGATACCAAGCAGGTCATGCAGCACCAGTACTTGGGCGTCGGTGTCCGCGCCGGCGCCAATGCCAATAACGGGGATAGTAAGGGCCTGGCTGATTTGTTTGGCCAGCTGGCGGGGCACGCACTCCAGCACCAGCATTGCGGCGCCGGCAGCTTCCAGCGCCTTAGCATCGTTGATGATGCGCTGGGCCTGGTCATCGTCGCGTCCTTGTACGCGGTATCCGCCGAGCACATTCACGGACTGAGGCGTAAGCCCAAGGTGCCCGCAAACCGGAATGCCTGCCCGACTTAACAGGCGGATGTCGTCGCAGAGCCAGTCACCGCCCTCTAATTTGACCATCTGTGCGCCGGCGCGCATCAGTTGCGTTGCATTGTCGAGGCATTGCTGAGTGCTGTGGTAGCTGGCGAACGGCAGGTCGGCGATGATGAGTGGTGCTGAGCAGCCGCGGGCCACGCAGGCGGTATGGTAGGCCATGTCGCCGACGCTGACGGGGATGGTGGAGTCGTGGCCTTGTAGAACCATTCCCAGGGAGTCGCCAACAAGAATGACTTCAATCTCGGCTTTCTCCACCAAGCGGGCAAAACTGGCGTCGTAGCAGGTGACAACGGCAAATTTCTCGCCACGCTGTTTTTTCTGCATCAGGCTGGGGATGCTGGTTTTGCTCATAGTGGGCCTCGCGGAGACTCAGAAAAAGGTGGGGTTAAAGTAATGGCGGCCGTTGGGAATTTCCAGCAAATAGTCGAGCAATTGCTGATAATCGCGGTCGTTGTGGGCGAAGTCTATATCTTCTGCGTTCACGATCAAGAGCGGTGAAGCGCTGTAATGAAGAAAATACTCGCTGTAAGCCTCGTTTACCTGCTCCAGATAATGGCTGTCGATATTGCGCTCAAAGCGAACGCCGCGCTGCTGGATGCGATCCTTGAGTACCTTGCTCGGCGCTTGTAGGTAAATGACAAGGTCTGCCGGTGGCAGGTCGACGGCAAGTTGTTGATATACCTTTTGGTACAACTCAAGTTCGTTGGCGTCTAGGGTGAGTTGCGCAAATAGCGGGTCTTTTTGAAAGAGGAAGTCGGCGACATAGCCCTGCGCAAAGAGGTCGCTCTGTTGCAGGTCGCTGAGCTGCTGGGCGCGCTGAAACAGAAAAAACAGCTGTGTGGCGAGCGCGGCGTGCTGGCGATTGCTATAATAGCGTTCCAGAAAGGGGTTTTCTTCCGCCTTCTCTTCGAGGGTTGCGTAGCCTAAAGATTCAGCAAGGCGGCGCATCAGTGTGCTTTTACCCACACCAATCGGGCCCTCTATAGCGATATGGCGTGGTGGTGCATCGGACTTGAACAGCGGTCTATTCTGCATATTGCGACAGTTCTTCAGTGCCTATAAGCCAGAGTTCTTCGCTTCCTACCCAGTGGTCGGCAGGCGCGTTGAGTTGGCTGTGTTGCCGGGCGAGCTCTTCAGACAGGTCTGCTAGCGGAGCGAGTACAAAGGGGCGCATGGACATGCGCGGATGCGGGATCTGCAGCGTGCTATTGTCTATGTGTTGTTCACCGTACAGCAGAATGTCCAGGTCTAGCGTGCGTGCCCCCCAGCGTACATCGCGTTTGCGACCATGCTGATGCTCAATGCGTTGCAGGGCGGTAAGCAGATCTTCAGGGGAAAGCGCGGTGTCTAGTGCGGCGACGGCATTGATGTAATCGGGCTGTTCGCCAGGGCCGATAGCGCGACTGCCATAGAACCGAGAACTCTCCGCTAGGCGGCTGCCCGGCAGCCGCCGCAGTGCGTTCAGGGCGCCGTAAATTTGTGCAAGCGGAGAGGCCTGGTTGCTGCCCAGGCCGATATAACAGCGAATCATGATGGCTTGCGCGGACCTCTGCGTCGACGTCTGGGGCGGCGATTGCGCTCCCGCTCGGCGGCATCGTTGGTGTGCTTTTGCATATCGCTGCGAGTTGTTGGCTGCGCCTCGTAAAATGCTTGCCACCACTGGCTGAGCTGCTCGCTGACTTCGCCAGATTGTTCGCGCAACAGCAGGAAGTCGTAACCGGCGCGGAAATAGCGATGCTCGACTAATTGCGAGGCGCGTTTGCCTGACTGGCGTTCGAAGCGCAGCTGTAGTTCCCAAATGTCGCGCATGGGCAGCGAGAAGCGCTTGGGAATAGCGATGCGTTGCTGTTGCTTGTGGAGGCAGCGCTCGGCGGCTTGATGAAGGGCCGGAATCGGCGGGACGCCATCCCCCAGCACTTCTTTATGCAGTTTCTTCACGACCGGCCATAACAGCACCGCGTAGAGGAAGGCCGGGGTGACCGGCTTGCCTGCGGCAATGCGCGCGTCGGTATTGGCCAGGCCCTGATGGATAAGCTCTTGCGTTTCCGGACACTCTTCATCAAGCAGGCGTTGAGTGGCAGGGAATAGCGGGGCGAATAGCCCGTAGCGCTGCATCAGGGCATACGTTTGCAGGGCGCGGCCACCCATAAATAGTTTTAGCACCTCGTCAAACATACGGGCCGCGGCGATATCGCTAAGTAGTGGCGCGAGTTCCCGCAATGGCGCCTCGGTTGTAGCCTCAATGTCGAAGTCTAGCTTGGCAGCGAAGCGCACAACGCGCAGCATGCGCACAGGGTCTTCTCGATAGCGTGTTTCGGGGTCACCGATTACGCGTATGAGTCTGCGCTCCAAATCTTCGATGCCGCCGACGAAGTCGTAGATGGCGAAGTCCCGACTGGAGTAGTACAGCGCGTTAATGCTGAGGTCGCGGCGCATGGCATCTTCATCGATGCTGCCATAAACATTATCCCTCAGCAGCATGCCGGCTTCATTGCGTGCAGAATGCTTACCTTTCGGGTTGCTTTGAGAGGTGGGGGCATCGTGGCTGCCGCGAAAGGTGGTCACTTCGATAACTTCGCGCCCAAAGCGGACGTGGACTATACGAAAGCGCCGGCCAATGATGCGACTATTGCGGAATAAGCCCCGTACTTGCTCGGGGGTGGCGTCGGTGGCGACGTCAAAGTCTTTAGGGTCGCCGCCCAACAGAATGTCGCGAACGCCGCCACCCACAAGGTAGGCCTCGTGCCCCGATTGGTTGAGGCGGTGAATGACCTTTAAGGCGCTGTCGCTGATCATGCTGCGAGACACGCCATGGTCGTCGCGGGGGATAATCGTCGGGCTGTGCGAACCTTTGTTGGAACGGCTTAGCTTACCAGCGAGTTTTTTCCAAAGTCCTGAAACGGTGTTTGCGCTCATTGCTCTCAATGTCAGCCTGGACGGGCAAAGCGAGTATTCTAGCACAAGCAGAACTGAAGGCGCTTTTTGGAAAAGGAAAGGTTTTTGAGGGGCCAGAAATGAAGAAGGGGAAAACAATGTCTTCCCCACCCAGGTCTTTTTACTACGTCTATTATTTTTATTTTCCGCGTTCTTATTATTTTTATTGTATTTGTTATTCTTCTTTGCCGATTATAAATGCACTGCCTGTGCCAACTTTTTATTTTCTATATAAATCAATGGCTTGTGTTTTTTTAGTGTTGGCGGAGTCGTGGTTTTTATGGTCGGTTGTTACCTTAGTAAACGGTGTTTGTTACGCGCAGCTGGTTTGGGTAACGGTGTCAGTTGCTGCTGGAGCGCGAACTCTTCTTGCGAGGAATGCCCAAGCGCTGCCTTCTTTCCCACAGGCACTTTCGGCTAACACCGAGTTTCTGTGCGAGCTCTGTTTCGCTCATGCTGTCCTGATGTTCCAGTACAAAGCGCTGGAAGTAGTCTTCGAGTGACAGGTCTTCCGCGGGATCCGAGCTTCGCACTCTGCTGGGGCGACTGTCTTTGCGATCGCTTCCCAGATTATTGCTGCTGCGATTGCGGTCGGGTTTGCGGCCGCGAATTTGGCTGATGTCTACCAGCTCTAGATCGATATCCAATAGCTCGTTGTCGATCTCATCGCCTTCGCAGAGAATCACCGCGCGCTCCACGGCGTTTTCCAGCTCGCGAATATTGCCGGGCCAGACGTAGGTGGTAATTGCTTGGATGGCTTTGGGACTGAATTTTAGTGGCCCGCGCCCCAGAGCCTCGCAGCGTCGGCTAAGCAGTGTTTCCGCGATTTCCAGGATATCCTTGCCGCGCTCGCGAAGGGGAGGGAGCTCCAGCTTCATAACATTGATGCGGTAATATAAGTCCTCGCGGAAACGGCCATTGTGGGCCATGTCTTTGAGGTCGCGGTGTGTTGCACAAATCAGCCGCACATCGACTTTATTTGACTCCACCGAGCCGATGCGGCGGATTTCGTCTTCCTGAATGAAGCGCAGCAGACGCGCTTGCGCTTCCAGTGGCAGCTCGCCTATTTCGTCGAGGAAGAGGGTGCCGCCATCTGCGGCTTCGATAAGGCCGATACGATTGGCATTCGCCCCGGTAAAGGCGCCTTTCTCGTATCCGAAAAGTTCTGACTCAATCAAGGTTTCAGGTATTGCTGCGCAGTTCACGCAAACGATGGGTTTGCTCGCGCGCGTGCTCTGGCTGTGAATGGCTCTGGCCACCAGCTCTTTACCGGTGCCGGTTTCGCCATGTACCAGCACGGTTGTGTCGGTGGGGGCCACGCGGTTGATGTATTCATATAATCGCTGCATCGGTTTGCAGCTGCCGATCATGCCGCTGGTGTCTGCCTGCAGGGCTTTTTGCTGACCAGGCATTGGCGGCGGGTTGCTGGCGTTATCGGCAATGATGCGTGCGACGGTTTCCAGCATTTCGTCGTGGTCAAAGGGTTTGGCGATGTAATCAATTGCCCCCTGCTTCATGGAATCGACCGCAGACTTCAGGCTGGCGTAGCTGGTCATGATAAGGACCGGGCGCTCGGTTTTGCTAATCAGTTCTGTGCCCGGTGCGCCGGGCAGGCGCAGGTCGCTGATCAGTAGCTGGTAGCTATTGAGGTCGAAGCGTTCCAGGGCCTCTTGAACGGAACCAGCCTCATCCACCTGATAGTCGTTGCGTTCAAGGAGACGTCGCAGCGCAAGGCGAATGACATCTTCGTCTTCAACGATCAAAATACGAGGCATATTGAGGACTCCATCGCTACGTGTGCTTGCCTGAGTTCAGCCGAACAACATAACGCGTCCGGCTCGATATTTCTACTTTTGAGAGGGGGTTGGGGGCGCGCAGTCGCCGCTGAGGTGGCAGGCCAGAGGCAGCCGAATATGGAAGCGGGTGCCGCGCTCGGCGCCGTCGTTATAAGGACTTTCTACGCTGATTTCGCCGCCGAGGTCATCGATGATTCGATAGACTAGGGCAAGTCCGAGTCCGGTGCCCTTGCCAGGCTCCTTGGTGGTAAAGAATGGCTCGAATATCTGCTCGATCAACTCTGCATCTATACCGCTGCCCTGGTCGCTGATTCGAATATGTGCCCAGGGACGGTCGCTGTCTGCATTGGCGTCGATAGTCACCTGGCCGCCGCCAGGGCTGGCGTCTCGGGCGTTGGTGAGCAGATTAATAAATACCTGCATTAGCCGTTGCTGGTCGCCGGCGACGTCGAGGTCAGTGGGGCATTGATTCACGAAACGAACCTGCTCGGCGGCGCGATCAAGCTCGAGTAACTGAGTGGCCTCGGCGATGCAGCTGCGTATCGCAACCGCCTCCTTCGCTCGCGTTGGGTGCTCGCGGCCATTGTGTGCGAAGTTGACCAGGCTTTGCACGATGCTGCTAATGCGCTGGGTCTGCTTGACGATTTGTTCAGCGCTTTCCAATAGTAGGGGGTCGTCGGTTTCATAGCGCAGGTTCTGGGCTAGGCTGGCGATACCGGTGACCGGGTTGCCGATTTCGTGAGCAACGCCAGCGGCCAGTCGGCCGATAGAGGCTAGCCGCTCCTGGTGCCCGAGTTCTTTTTCCAGCAGCTGGGTGTCAGTAATATCTTCAACGACGATAATCAGCTCGTCCCGTCCTGGCAGCTCCGAATCCGTTTTGTGGAGGTTTAGCCAGCGGGGTGCGCCGTCGACAACAATGCCTGCCTTGCTCCAGTGTTGGTCTTTGCTCGCGCTGAAATCTCGCAGCAAAGTTTGCCACTCGGTGGGCAGCCCGCTAAGGCTGGACCCGGTGATATCGCCGCTGGCCACGCCAGTGATGGTCACCATACTTTTATTCCATAGCAGGATTTCCTGATCGGCGGCCAAGGCGCAGACGCCTGTGGGTAAATCTTCGAGGGTTTGGCGGTGGTATCTCCGCAGGGCGTCGAGGTCGGCGGCCAGCCCCGTGAGGTGGGCCTGATAATGCTCTAAGCGGTCTTCGATGTAATTGATGTCCTCGCCCTCGCCCATTAAATTGCTGGCATAGGGTAAGCTGCGATCGATGACCCTGCGGGCGATTGTCGGGCCGAGTAGCGCCGACAGGTTGACCTCTATGCGGTCGCGAATACGTCGCAGGGCGTAAGGGCGGGTCTCGTTGTCGTCGAGTTGAAGTTCTTCCAAGGCCCGGTCCAGTTCTTCCTTTGCAACGGCACTGCCGAGCGATTCCGCAAGGCGGTGGCGCATCTCGTGAGCGCTTTTGAGTGTCAGCGCTTGGCGGCCGGGGCGGTTTAAGTCGTCAATGGCGCAGGCTTCCGCGGTGCTTTGTTCTTCTTTCGAGGTTTCGCTTAACAGTGAGACAAGGATCATTACAAAGGCATTTAGCCCAAGTGAGAGTGTGGCGATCTCCATCCACTGTGGGCCTCGGCTGGGGTCGATACCTGGCAGGGCAAGGATTAGTGCCGGTGTCTCCAAGCCAAATGCTGGTATCAGCAGGCCGAGTAGCCAGACAGAGAAGCCGGTAAGCAGCCCGGTGATAAAGCCATTTCTATTTGCTGAGGGCCAGTACATTACCGCTAATAAACCGGGTAAGAACTGCGCGCAACCGGCGATGGATATGACAGCGAGTGAGCTGAGCACTTGCCGCTCGGGTATAAGGACATACAGCAAGTAGCCCAACATGATAGTTGCGAATATCAGTAGCTGTCTCGACCACAACAATTGGCGATAGATATCGCCTGGGCGTCGCCGGGGGCTGTGCAGCGGCAGGACAATGTGGTTGAGGTTCATAGAGGCAGTTGCCAGCGTGGCTACAATAATTGCACCGCTGGCCGCGGAGATCCCGCCAATGAATACGAGCAATGTGAGCAACGGGCTATCAAGCGCGCTCAGCACGTGCAGCGCGGCATAGTCGCCGCTACTTTCCCCGCCGCCAATTGCCGTGCTTGCCCACAAGAGTGGCAGTACGGGCAGGCTGATGAGCAATAAATAGAGGGGGAGGCCCCAGCCCGCTCTGTAGAGTTTTTTGCCGCTGGGGTTTTCCGCGAAGAGCATGTGGAAGACATGTGGCATGCACAGCGATGCCGAGAAGAACAGCACCAACATCATGCGGGCATTATCTCGCTGACTGGCATCTCGTAATTTTTCAATTAATTCGGGCTGGGTTTGCAACCAATTCTGCATGTCGCTGAAGCCGCCGAATATGCCGAATATCGCCGCAGCGCCCAGGCAAATAAAAGCGACAAGTTTAACCAGTGACTCGAATGCCAGTGCGACGACTAATCCCTGGTGGCTATCGCGCGAGGATAAATTGCGAGAACCAAACAGGATGGTAAACAGGCTAATGATCAGGCAGAACATAAATGCAGACAGGTGCCGGAATGTGCTGCTGTCAGTCTCAGATGCTGAGTGCGTAAGTAGCAGTGTGGCATCGGAGACCGTTTGAATTTGCATCGCCAGCAGCGGCCACATGGCGATGCTGCAGAAAACAGTCGTTAGGGAGCCTACCCACTGGCTGCGATAGCGGAAGCTCAATAAGTCGGCCAGCGAATGCAGCTGGTAGTTTTTGCAGATGTGATACAGGGGGGTAATAACAACCGGTAACAAAAACAGTGCAGCTGAAATGCCCAGGTAATAGTTCAAGTAACCCAGGCCATAGGCCTTGGCCATGCCGGTTACGCCGTAAAAAGCGAAAGCGCTGGCGTAGACACCGAGCGACAAAACATAGACCGCCGGGTGATCAATTAACTTGCTCGGCAGCCAGCGATGCTCACTGGCATAAGCGATGGCAAACAAGGTGAGAAGATAGGCGAGCGCGCAGAGCAGCAGAACATTGGCTTCAAACATCGTGCTTGCGCCGATAGTTGGCCAGGAAGACAAAAACAATAACGGCCAACCATAGTAAATGTAGTCGGTACCAGGCCTGCCCACCGCTGTATATCCAGTGATTCAGCGTGGGTGTGAACACCACCATGAAGCAGAGCAGCAGTAGTAGGGGAGCTTGTAAGCGCATGAGTGAGCCGTGTGCAGAGGTAATGGTGCGAATTATTACTGCCGCATCGGCAAACTGCAAAGCCTGTGTTAGCGCACGACGATATCGCTGTGGGGAATTGCACCGGCATGCCAATGCTGAGCCGCCCACGTTAGCACCGCATCAAGGCTCCCTAGTGGTGGTGGCGATGGCTGACCCAGGTAGCGCAACGCCGTGCGAATATTGTCCTCGGCGCAGCTGTTGTCCAGCGCTGGGGCGTGGCTGCGTTTGCTGAGTTTGTCCCCTTTGTCGTCAGTGAGCAGAGGGAGGTGGAGGTACCTTGGGTGTGAGTAGTTCAGGCACTCTTGCAGTAACCATTGCCAGGCCGTGGAGCTGAGCAGGTCGCTGCCGCGAACGACATCGGTAATGCCACTGTAGGCATCGTCGACGACGACGGCAAGTTGGTAGGCGAACAGGCCATCTCGGCGCTTTAGCACGACATCGCCGCCATCCTCGACGCGATGTTGCTGCGGGCCGAGCAGTCGATCGTCAATGGTATAGGTTTGGTGATTTGTGCGCAGCCTGACGGCAGCGTCGTTGCGGTTCAGGGGCGCGATGCAGCTGCCGCGATGAATGCCGTTGCGGCTTGCCAGTTGCGCGCGCGAGCAACTGCAATGGAAAGCGTGTTCGGCTGATAGGAGTTGGTCCAGTGCATCTTGGTAGGCAGTCAGGCGATCGCTTTGCCAAAGCACCTCGCCATCCCAGATCAATCGATGGGCTTTTAATGACTCGATGATAGCCTGGTCAGCACCGACTTGTTCGCGAGGAGGATCTAGGTTCTCGATGCGTAGCAGCCAGTGACCGTTGTGAGCGCGGGCATCTAAATAACTTGCCAGCGCACTACACAGTGAACCGAAATGCAGTGGGCCGGTGGGCGAGGGTGCAAAGCGGCCGACATAGCCAGCTTGGGAGTGGGCCATACACAGAAACTTATGGGGCGGCGGTGGCCGCCCTGTCGTTTAACCGCGCTCCTGGCGCTCTTTAATTTCGTCCAGGGTTTTGCAATCAATGCACAGTGTCGCCGTTGGGCGTGCCTCTAGGCGTTTAATGCCGATTTCAATACCGCAGGTGTCACAGAAGCCGTAATCGTCTTCATCGATAAGGTCGAGCGTGGCATCGATCTTTTTGATCAGTTTACGCTCGCGATCACGGGTGCGAAGTTCAAGGCTGAACTCTTCTTCTTGAGTGGCGCGATCGGCGGGGTCTGGGAAATTCGCCGCCTCGTCTTTCATGTGAGTAACCGTGCGATCAACTTCCTCCATCAGTTCGGCCTTCCAGCTGAACAGGATTTTACGGAAATGATCTTTTTGCGCCTCGTTCATGTATTCCTCGCCCTTTTTCGGAACGTAGGGAACAAATGACTTAAGGCTTTCTTGTGCTGTGTCCTTTGCAGGCATGCTTGGCCCTCTTTATTAACAAGCCGTTAACCGCAGACCGCGGATGTGCGCGCGACGCTGTGCCGCCAAACCGGCAAAACTACCAGATAAGTGTAGTTGGCGCTACAGAAAAACGCGCGGAAAGCGATGTAGCGCTGCCGGTGGGTGAGGGGCGCTGTTACACTAGGGGGCTGAAAAACGGACTGGAGGTCGTTGTGGTAATGCGTTTCGCGGATCGTCTCGCTGATATTGAACCGTTTCGTGTCGTAGAGGTTCTCACTCGCGCCAAGGCCTTGCAGCAGGCCGGTGAGGATATTGTTCACATGGCGGCCGGTGAGCCTGACTTCACAACGGCAGAGCCCATCGTTGTCGCTGCGCAGCAGGCATTGGCGCGGGGCGAGACTCAGTACAGTCCCGCAGCGGGCATTCCTCAGCTGCGCCAGGCACTGTCAGACTATTACCGCAGTGACTACGGGTTGGATATCGATCCGCAGCGCATCATGATCACGCCGGGCGCGAGCGGAGCGCTGATGTTGCTGGCGGGCCTGTTGGTCAACCCCGGTGAGGGAATGTTGATGACCGACCCAGGTTACCCTTGCAATCGGCACTTCCTGCGCTTGGTCGAGGGCGAGGGGCAGCTAGTGCCGGTTGGTCCCGAGCAGCGTTACCAACTCGATGCGAAACTTGCCGAGCAGCACTGGCGTCCTAACACCTGCGGGGTGATGGTGGCCTCGCCCGCCAACCCGAGTGGTGAGATATTGAGCGCCAGCCAATTGCGCGATCTGCATACGCTCTGCAAACAGCGCAACGGCCACCTCGTGGTTGATGAAATTTATCATGGCCTGAGTTTTGGCGAGGCGGCACCGAGTGTCTTGTCGATTACCGACGAAGCCTTTGTGATCAACAGTTTCTCAAAATACTTTGGTATGACTGGTTGGCGACTGGGCTGGCTGGTGGCCCCGGAGTGGGCGGTGCCCCATTTAGAGAAGCTCGCGCAGAATTTATTTATTTCCATGTCGACGATGGGGCAGTACGGCGCTTTGGCGGCGTTTGCCCCTGAAAGCAGAGTGATTCTGGATGCGCGTCGCGACGAGTTTGCCCGTCGCCGCGATTTCTTGTATCCAGCGCTGCGCGACCTCGGTTTTTCGATTCCACATTGCCCGGCTGGGGCATTCTATCTCTACGCGGGCATTGACCGGTTTGCCAAGGATAGTCAGCAATTTTGCCTGGAGTTACTCGAGGAGCACGGCATTGCAATAACGCCGGGGGCAGACTTCGGCCGTTACGGTGCAGAGAAGCATGTCAGGTTTGCCTATACCACCAGTATGGCGCAACTGGAAAAAGCGGTAGATCGCTTGCAACGCCTTTATGGCTAAGTTCTGGGAAACGCGAGGCTGAAAACGGTGAAAGGCAGTAAATTGACTTTGAAGCATCTCATGTCGGCGCTCAGTGCATCGCGCCCGCGCCGCCGCTGGTGGCGTCGCTGGGTTAAGCGCTCGGCGGTGGCGCTTGTGCTTCGCGAGCATGCCGATCAGTTAGAGGTTCTGATGATAAAGCGGGCTGAGAGGGAGGGCGACCCCTGGTCCGGTCACATGGGCTTTCCCGGTGGGCGCATGGATCCAGATGACATAACGGGCATTCGCACTGCAGAGCGCGAAACCTTGGAAGAGCTGGGTGTCGATTTGGAAAAAGCGGGTCATTGCATTGGCCGGTTGTCGGACTTGGTCAGCAGGCCTCATTCCGGGCGCCGGCCCATGGTGGTTTCGCCCTATGTTTACCGCTTGCATACGCCGGTGGGCATTACCCCCAATCACGAAGTGGCCGAAGCGGTATGGGTGCCACTGGTATTTTTGATGGATCACAGTAACCGCGAGCGAATGGAGTGGCGCAGGGGAAAGCTGGCGTTGAATTTACCCTGCTACTTTTATGGTGGCCGGCGGATATGGGGAATGTCCCTGGCGATGCTGGACGAGTTACTCGGTCTCGCGCCGCTCCCGCTCAAGCTGCCATAGGAATATCTTTGTATCGTTAAGCAGTTGGCGAGAGGCTGGCTGCGGGCGAACGGCTTCGCTTAGCGTGGCGTCGCTGACTTCGCCGTTTAGCCACTGGTAAAACAACGGCATGATGACAGGCGTTTTTTTTGGGTCGAGGTACTGCCAGCGGGTTGCCGTTAATATGTTACCGCTGACGCGTCCGCCTTTGACCGGCAGCCAATACACGCCGCAGCTGGACAAAAAGTAATCGCCTCGGCGGCCAAAACTGATATTGGGCTTGAAGGGGTTAAAGCTATCCTCGGGCGGGGTGTCGATGCGCTGCGCCGCGATTACCCACTCGCTGCCCTCGCTGAACTGTTCGATTTCCGGGCGGCAGAGTTCACCAGTGTCTGCCCACAAGCGAATGTTCTCACGGTACTCTTTTCCGGATAGAGTCTCTAATAGTGTGAGGTCGGCGCTATTGCCCTTGGTGGCTTCAACGCGCACATGCGCGAGCAGGTCTGCGTTGTCGTACACCGCTGTAAAGGGGCCCTGCCACAGGCAGTCGCAGGCAAGCACTGATGGGCTTAGCAATGAGAGTAGCAGTGGGCCGAATAATCGGAGCATGTTGTCGTACTCGGGTTATCGCGGGGCTATGTGGACATCAGACAAATAAAAACGCGCAGCGGTTCCCCGGACTGCGCGTTTGTGAACCCTCTACTTACCGCGGGGCTTAGATGTCGATGTTAACGCCGAAGTAAATGCCGTCGACGGTAACGTTGGCTTCTTCGTCGTCATCTTCCAGAGAGACGTCAAAGTTGCGGTAGCCGACTTCCAGAGACACGATCGCGACTTCGTAGCCCAGTCCTACTGCCATGTCGGTCACACTGTTGTCGCCAAAGCTAATTACATTACCCACTGCCTGTGCATACAAGCCAGTTAAGGGTAGGTTGAAACGTGCGTTACCGTAGAGCATCGGTACCGGCGCATCCAGCTCGATCGAACCTTCGCGGCCGGTGGTGGCCAGGCGAACCTCACCGTCGAACATGCGAACCGTCAGGCCGACATCCAGGTTTACCCAGTTGTCCAAAACTTCGTAGTAGAGCGTGGCATCGGTATGCGTGAGATCGGTCGTTGAGTCGACGGTATCAGCCGCGGTGTAGACGTCTCCTTCGAACGTGAAGCTACGCGACAGGTTGTTGCGCTCAGAAATATCCAGGTCGGTGCGCTGCAGGCGGATATTAGGGAGCACCGGAATGGGGTGTTCCAAGGCGACGTAAATGCTGGTGCCGGTTTCGTCGTCGTAGCCCAGGTCGTCGTTCATGTCGATGGCGTCCGTGCCTGATTGAACGTCACCTTCCCAGCTTTGCTTCCACTGGTAGGCACCTGCTGTGGCACCGAGAATGTCGGCCTGTGTGCCGGCCGCAAATGTCGCCAGCATTGCGGCGGTCATCAATTTTTTGTTGATCATGCTCTTCCCCTGTTGTGGTCGTTATTTCTTGTTGTGCGTAACTATTGTTGTAGAACCATAAGTCCTCCCTGTTACAGGGTAAAGACTAGCGGTTCAGTAATATTGCCGCTTCTTTGGCAAAGTAGCTTAAAACACCGTCGGCGCCAGCGCGCTTGAATGACAGTAGCGATTCCAAAACTACTGCTTCGCGATTCAGCCAGCCATTGTCGAATGCTGCGCAGTGCATGGCGTATTCCCCGCTCACTTGGTAGGCGTAGGTGGGGACACGCAGTTCATCTTTCACTCGGCGAACAATGTCCAGGTAGGGCATGCCGGGCTTCACCATGATCATGTCGGCACCCTCGGCAAGGTCGAGAGCGCATTCATGAAGTGCTTCGTTGCTGTTGGCGGGGTCCATTTGATAGCTGTACTTGTTGCCTCTACCCAGGTTGCCCGCTGAGCCGACGGCGTCGCGGAACGGGCCGTAGTAACTCGATGCATATTTGGCGGCGTAGCTGAGTATGCAGGTATTGATGTGCCCCGCGGCTTCGAGGTTCTGGCGAATGGCGCCGATACGGCCGTCCATCATGTCAGAGGGGGCCACGACGTCGGCGCCAGCATCCGCTTGTGCGAGAGCCTGCTTACACAGCACTTCGGTGGTGATGTCGTTGAGTACATAGCCGTGCTTATCAATGATGCCGTCTTGGCCGTGCGTGGTGTAAGGGTCGAGGGCGACATCGGTAATCACGCCCAGTTCGGGCGCGGCATCTTTGACGGCTTTGATCGCCCGCTGCGCCAAACCGTCGGGGTTGTAAGCCTCTTCGGCGTGAAGAGATTTGCCGCCGTCGCCGACAACAGGGAATAGGGCAATCGCTGGTATGCCGAGCTCGACCAGGACTTTCGCTTCTTTGGCAAGCAGATCGATGCTCAACCGCTCGACACCGGGCATGGAGGCCACGGCCTCGCGCCGATTCTCGCCCTCGTGGACGAACATCGGGTATATCAGGTCGTCCGGCGTGAGTGAGCTTTCGCGCGCCAAGCGGCGACTGAAATCAGCTGCGCGCAGGCGACGCATCCGCGTGGCAGGAAAAGCACCGCGTTGCAGGGAGGTCGTCATGATTTGCATCCTTGTAATGTGGGATCAGCGAAGGTTGGCGAACACGCGCTCAGCAACATCCAGCGTTTCCTGAATATCGGCCTCAGTGTGGGCCGCCGACATAAAGCCTGCTTCATAGGACGCTGGGGCGAGGTATACGCCGCCCTCCAGCATGCCGTGGAAGAAGCGGTTAAAGCGGTCGGTGTCACAGGCCATCACCTGCTGGTAGTTGCTGATGCGTTTCTCTTCGGTGAAGAACACACCGAACATGGTGCCAACATGGTTGCTGCTCAGGGGAATGCCAGCCGCTTCAGCGCGTGCATGTAAGCCATTAATAAGCATGTCAGTGCGAGCGAAGGGTATGTTGTAGAAGTCCGGCTGAGAAATGGCGTCAATCATCGCCAGACCGGCGGCCATGGCCGCGGGGTTGCCGGACAGGGTTCCCGCTTGATAGACGGGGCCGCTGGGTGCCAGCTGTTCCATAATGTCGCGTCGACCGCCGAAGGCAGCCACCGGCATGCCGCCGCCGATCACTTTGCCCAGGCAGGTGATGTCTGCTGTTACGCCGTAATAGCCTTGAGCGCCTTGCAGGCCAAGGCGGAAACCGGTCATGACTTCATCGATAATCAGCAGGCTTTGGTGAGCGTCGCAACACTCGCGCAGGCACTCTAAGAAGCCGGACAGCGGGGGAACGCAGTTCATGTTGCCCGCGACGGGCTCAACGATCACACAGGCAACTTGGTCGCCAATCTCAGCAAACGCCTTTTGTACGCCCTCAATATCGTTGTAACTGAGGGTGACGGTATGCTCGGCGAGTGCGGCCGGTACCCCTGGTGAGCTGGGTACGCCAAAGGTCAGTGCTCCAGAGCCGGCTTTGATTAGCAGGGAGTCGGAATGACCGTGGTAGCAGCCTTCGAATTTGATAATTTTATCTCGCCCCGTGGCACCTCGCGCCAGGCGTATCGCGCTCATCGTTGCCTCGGTGCCAGAGTTCACCATGCGCACCATGTCCATGCCGGGAACGATGTCGCAAAGACGGTCTGCCAGTCGTGTTTCTATTTCGGTGGGTGCGCCGAAGCTGAGGCCCTTTTGAATTTGTTCCGTTACCGCAGCAATCACTGAGGGGTTGGCGTGACCGAGCAGCATAGGCCCCCACGAGAGAACGTAGTCGATATAGCGTTTGCCATCGACATCAAAGACATAGGCCCCTTCTGCGCGCTCAATAAAACGCGGGGTGCCGCCAACGGCTTTGAAGGCTCTGACGGGGCTGTTTACACCGCCGGGGATGTGTTGGCGGGCTTGCTGGAATAGCTGCTCTGAACGACTCATGGTGGATGCGAGAACCTCAATATTGGGCAGATAAGCGCCGGGTATTATCCCGACTTGGGGCGATTTTTCCTAGGGAAGCGCGACATCTTGTCGTCGGCTTCACTGGGTATACGGGTTTTAAAAGGGTTTGAGTACAACAAGAAATACAATAGCGAACAGCGCAATAACGGGCGCTTCGTTGAACCAGCGGTAAAACACGTGGCCACGTTGGTTCTCGTTATTCGCAAAGCGTTTTACGAGTTTGCCGCAGTATAGGTGGTACACGATTAAGAAGGCGACAAAGGCCAGCTTAAGCCACAGCCAGCCAGCGTGCAGGTAGTAATTGGGGTTGTACGCCATCATGGCGATGCCAAAGATGACGGTCAACATCGCAAACGGGCTAACGAAGCGGTAGAGCTTTTGCTCCATGGTCGAGAGATGACGCTGGGTGGCGGCGTCTTCAGCCATGGCGTGATAAACAAACAGGCGGGGGAGGTAAAATATGCCGGCAAACCAGCAAACAACGGCAATAATATGCAGGGCTTTAAACCAGAGCATGGGGTGGGGCTCGCTTATGTTACTCAGCAGTTGGGCGGTAGGTGGCTTTAGCATACAATAGTTGCGCGCTTATTGGGCAGTCTGGCTAGGCTGCTATCTCACTTCTCGCAATTACCCGCAGGCTTTATTGGCATGGAATACAGCATCATTGCTCGCGCTCGTCGTCGCTTGCGTTTGTGGTGGATATTGAACCGTCGTCACACTCGGCGTCAGCTCGGTACGCTGGAAGATTGGAAAATGCGTGCGGTGTTTTGGCTTGGCGCCTTAACTGTGGGGTTGGTGATACAGGGGTTCGCCTGGCTCTCTGAGGAGAGTTTTTCTCTTTTTGAGCACGCGCACTCAAAGTATCCATATGCGTTTCTGGTGATAACGCCACTCGGCCTGATGGCGATTGTGTGGTTGATGAACCGTTTGGCCAAGGCGTCGCGAGGCAGTGGGATACCGCAGGTGCTGTTGGTGCACAAGCAGAGCTATCACTGGCTTCGAGGCCCCTTTCTTTCGCTGCCGGTCGCGATATTAAAAGTTCTGCTAACCTGTGCCGCGTTGCTGTTGGGGGCAACAGTGGGGCGTGAGGGTCCCAGCGTACATGTTGGCGCCGCGCTAATGTATCAATTTGGCCATTGGGCAAAGTTGAAGCAAAAACAAATTGAAAGCAGCCTGATTGTGGCCGGGGGTGCCGCTGGAGTGTCTGCTGCATTTAATGCACCGTTGGCCGGTATCGTTTTTGCCATCGAAGAGCTGCAGCAGTCGATGGAGGCGCGCACAACGGGGACGTTGATTATGGCAATCATCCTCTCGGGTGTTGTCGTGCTCATGTTTGCTGGTCACTACAGTTACTTCGGCGTGCCAGATGTCACCGCGATGCCGTTTGAAGACTATCCCTTCATTATTGCTGCCAGTGTCGTCTGCGGATTACTCGGTGGTCTGTTCAGTTTCTTTTTGGTCGAAGGAAGTCGTGCGGTGGCGCCTTTGGTGCGAGCGCGACCAATGCGAGTGGCAATGGTGATTGGCGTGGTGTTAGCGCTGATGGGGTTGGTATCCGGCGGCGCGACCATGGGTAGTGGCTACGTGGAGGCAAAAGCGCTGCTGGCTCAGCAAGCCGAGGGCAGTTGGTGGACAGCGTTTGGCCGGATTCTGGCGACGATGCTTACCTATTTCAGTGGTATTCCCGGCGGGATCTTTTCGCCCAGCTTGGCGGCGGGGGCGGAGTTGGGTGCATCGATGACGAGCCTCTTCCCCAATGTGCAGGCGACAGCATTGATACTCGTCGGCATGGCGAGCTATTTCGCTGGTGTGGTGCAGCGGCCAATCACCGCCTTCGTGATTGTTTTAGAGTTAACGGGGAATAATCACGATATACTACCGGCCTTAATGGTGAGTGCATTAGCGGCAACGGTCGTTTCAAAGCTGGTAATGCCGCAGCCGGTATACCACGTGCTCGCACAGGATTTAGTTCGCAGTTGGGAGCATTTGCTCAAAAGCAAGCAAGATGATGAGGTCGCTAGCAATACTTCATCGACGACAGATAAGTGAATAGGAGATAGGCCCGTGTTAAAGGTTGGGATTGTTGGTGGAACGGGGTATACCGGTGCGGAGCTGCTGCGCCTTATTGCCGCCCACCCCAATGCTGAAGTGGCAATGATTACCTCAAGGGCCGAAGACGGCGTGCCGGTTGATCAGCTCTTTCCAAGTTTGCGCGGCGTCTGTGATCTCGCTTTCTCCGTGCCCGATGTTGGTGCCTTGTCATCCTGCGACGTTGTTTTCTTTGCCACCCCCCACAACGTTGCTATGCAGTTGGTGCCGGAATTGCTTGCTGCGGGCACCCGAGTAATTGATCTCTCAGCGGACTTTCGGATACGTGATGCGGCGCTGTGGTCTGACTGGTACAACGAGGAGCATGCTTGCCCTGAGTTGCTAGCCGAGGCGGTATATGGGTTGCCGGAAAGTAACAGCGCGGCAATTAAAGATGCGCGCTTAATCGCTTGCCCTGGGTGTTACCCAACAGCGGTGGAGTTAGGATTTTTACCGCTGCTTGAACAGCAGCTAATTGACGATCAGCGACTCATTGCCAGTGCGGCGTCTGGCGTGAGTGGTGCAGGCCGGCAGGCGAAGGTGGATACCCTGTTTGCCGAGTTGGATGGTAGCTTTAAAGCCTATGGTGTGGCGGGGCACCGCCATTTGCCTGAGATTGAGCAAGAATTATCGGTGGCATCGGGCAAGCCAGTGCAGTTGACCTTTACACCGCATTTGTTGCCCCAAGTGCGCGGTATTCACGCTACTTTGTATTCAGAGCTGCTAGATCCCGCCGTGGGCCTGGATGAGCTGCAGTTTATGTTTGAAAAGCGCTACGCCGATGCGCCCTTTGTTGACGTGATGCCGTTGGGAAGTCTGCCGCAAACACGGACAGTGCGCGGTGTTAATACCTGCCGGATTGCGCTGCATCGCCCGCAAAACCGCAACACGCTGGTGGTGCTGTCGGTGATCGATAACCTCGTAAAAGGTGCTTCGGGCCAGGCCATTCAAAATATGAACCTGATGTTCGGCTTGGAAGAGTCCGCGGGCCTGGATGGTGTCGCGCTATTGCCCTAGTGCTTGGCATTCTTGACTGTTTTACTCGGATAAGAGGATAATTGCGTCCTGCCCTTTGGGTAAAAGCAGTGAGGTAAGGTATGTCAGTAGTAGAAGAGTATACGCCGTCAGTATTGCAGTTAACGGAGCGTGCTGTGGCGAAGGTTAAACACCTGATGGAGGAAGAGGCGAATGACGACCTCAAGCTTCGGGTGTTTGTTACCGGTGGTGGATGCTCTGGTTTCCAATACGGTTTTACCTTCGACGAGTTGGCTGAGGAAGACGATACGCTGGTTGAGAAAGAGGGTGTCGTCGTATTGGTCGATCCGCTCAGCTATCAGTATATTGAAGGTGCTGAGCTCGACTACACCGAAGGCTTGGAAGGCTCACGTTTTGTTGTTAGCAACCCAAATGCCAGTACCACTTGTGGTTGTGGTTCGTCTTTTTCCATTTAATTCCCATCTGAATAGATCTGCGCTTACGCGCACTTAAGATACTGGCGCAAGCCAGTATTTTTTTGTGCAATCGCTAAACTCCCCTATTTTTAGTAAGGCTTAATCTAGATCAAGAGTCGCCCTTAGGAAGTTCGTTCTAATGGAACCCAGAACGAAGATAACTCCTCATGAGGACGACGATATGAAACAGATGAAAGCATGGCTTCCCCTTCTTCTTGGTAGCCTGGTAGCGCCAATTGCCGCACACAGTTTCGAAACAGGTGATTGGGTTGTGCGTGGCGGTGTTACCACGACTGACCCGCGGGAAAGTAGCGATAATATTGTTGCAAATGGTAGCCCGATGGCCGCGAAGGTGGGCTTGGACAGCGACACCCAGCTGGGTATTACCGCCGAGTATATGCTGGATGCGAACTGGGGGGTCGAGTTGTTAGCGGCAACACCGTTCGAGCATACGGCTACGGGTCGTGGTGCTTTAGCTGGTGTTGATATCGCTACCTTTAAGCACTTGCCGCCCACCTTGAGTATGGTTTATCACTTTGCGTCGGTGAATGGTTTCCAGCCATACGCCGGTGTGGGCTTGAACTATACAGTACTGTTTGACGAGGACCTGACGTCTGAGTTCGAAAGTGCGGTAGACAAGGGCAGTATCGACCTTGAGGACTCATTTGGTATCGCCTTGCAAGTGGGGGCTGACTACCACGTGAACGAGCGTTGGTTGGTGAATGCGTCAGCGCGCTGGCTCGACCTGGAAACTGAGGCCGAAATTCGCACTGACGGTGGTAGTAAGTTCACCGCAGATATTGATGTGGATCCGATGGTTTACACTATTAGCGTGGGCTACAAGTTTTAAGCGCTCACTTAGCCGGGGTAGATAGCCCCTAGTATGCGGGCGCCTTTGGCGCCCGTTACGCTTGGCATATTGCCGGGCTTGCCGTTGAGCGCGGCATAGGCCAGCCAAGCAAATGCGGCGGACTCTACTGCGTTGGCTGGAATGCCGAGAACATCCGTCTTTTCAACGACCATCTCTGATAGTTTCTCTTCAAGCCGCTGCCGCAATGCGCCGTTATATGCCCCTCCGCCACAAAGAAATAGCGATACCTCGCCCTCTAGATTTTCAGCTTTAATCGCATCGCTCAATGTTACCGCTGTTGCTTCAAGTAGCGTTGCCTGAACATCGTTGTCGGGTATTGGCGGGAGTGAAGTTAACAGTGTCTTCAGGGTGGCAAGGTTGTAATGTTCCCGGCCGGTGCTTTTGGGGCCGGTTTGCCGGTAATAGGGGTTGTCGAGCAGCTTCTCAAGTAGGTTGGTGTGCACGGTTCCACTGCGGGCCCAGCTGCCATCGCGGTCGTACTCGCTACTCCTGCGATGTTGAATCCAGCTGTCCATAAGGACATTGCCAGGGCCGGTGTCATAGCCGTTAACGCTGCCGTTTTTGTGCAGCACAGTAATGTTGGCCATGCCGCCGATATTTGCTATTACCCGGTTGCTGCCCGCGCGGGAGAAGACGGCTGCGTGGAAGGCGGGAACGAGTGGTGCGCCCTGGCCGCCGGCGGCAATATCGCGGCGACGGAAGTCGGCAATGGTAGTTATGCCGGTCTCTTCCGCAAGTGTGTTTGGGTCGCCAATCTGCAGTGTATATGCCTGCTCGACGGGTCTTTGCGGGCTTGTGGGGCGGTGGCGTATTGTTTGGCCGTGTGAGCCGATGGCGGCGATCTGTTGAGACTTTAAGTTTTGGGAGCGAAGAAACTGATTAACCGCTTCCGCCAGGGCGAGGGCAAGCTCGCGATCGGCTTGGCCCATTCGCTCGATTTCATTGTTGCCGGCACTGCACAGTGCGAGCAGTGCTTTGCGAAGCGCGCTAGGCAGTGGTGTCTCGGCGGCGGCAAGTAGTTTGCACCCGTTCGCGGTATCAATCAGGGCAATGTCTATTGCATCGAGGCTGGTGCCACACATCAGCCCAATATATAGCGAGCTGCTCACCCTTCGGAGCCGGGGCTGTTGCCGAGGCTGTTGTAGTTGCGCTGTGCGGCATAAGTGCGCAGCTGCAATTGTAGTCCACTAATCTGCTGCAAGAAGTCGGGCATGTCGTTACGCCCTACGCGAGTGGGGGGCGGCAGCTTATCGACGATCGTGGCGGGGTTGCGGTGCACGCCATTCATCAGGAATTCGTAGTGCAAGTGTGGCCCCGTGGCATAGCCCGTTGAGCCCACCCAGCCAATAGTCTCGCGCTGTCGAACTCGCTCTCCGCGAGACACGGCGCGTTTGTGCAGGTGGAGGTATTTGGTCACGTACGCTTCGCCATGTTTGATAAAAACGTAGTTGCCGTTTGCTCTTGAGTAACCAGCCTCCATGACTCTGCCATCGCCTGCCGCATATACCGGCGTGCCGCGGGGGGCTGCGTAGTCAACGCCTCGGTGCGGGCGTACCGTTTTAAAGACCGGGTGAAGGCGTTTGGGGTCGAATCGGGAGCTGATGCGGGTAAAGTCGAGCGGGGCGCGCAGAAACGCCTTGCGCATGCTCTCCCCGCTTTCGGAGAAGTAGTCGATCTCGCCCTGCTTGTTTACATAGCGGTACGCTTGGAAGGAGTCGCCGCGGTTAAAGTACTGTGCTGCCAGGATTTGACCGCTGCCAAGACGTTCGCCGTTAAGATAGAGCTCCTCATAGATCACGATGAAATAATCGTTTTTTCGTACGTCGTAGACGAAGTCCAGAACCCCGCCAAAAATATTGGCAAGCTCCATGATAATGCTTTGGCTGACGCCGGCTTCCTGCGCAGCTTTATATAGGGAGCTGGTAATGGTGGCGCTCGCGACGCGTTGTCGAACCTCTGGGGTCTCGCTGACTTCTGTTGTAGAGAAGCCGGTTACGCCGCGTTCATATATCAGGCTGTTGAGCTTATCAACCTGCAGGCTCATCGCGTCTAGCTTGCCTTGCTCGCTAATTTGAAAGCCCAGCTTCTGGCCGGGACGAATGCGATTCAGTGCCTTGGTTTTCTTCGCGGTGCTTATCAGTTCATGGAGGTCTTGCGGGCTTAGCTCGGCGCGACTGAAAATACTTGAGAGCGAGTCACCCGGCCGAACTTCGATCTCCAGCCACTCGCGCTGCGGTTCAATGGGTGAGAGGGGCTCCGATTCCTGTTCGCTCGGGCTGATCGGCGTGAGTTCCAGATTAAGAGGAATCGCTGTGCGTTTGGCCTCGGCATTTTCTCCGGGCAGCATCAGCAGGGAGATCCCCAAGGCGATCAGCGTTGACGCGGCAATAGCTAAATGCCGCCGTGGGAAGCGAGGGCCTTCCCGGAAGGCTGCGTGTCGTTTTTTTTGGCGGTCAAGCATCGTGGTTCCGGGTAAATGTCATTTGGCGTTTTTTTGACCATTATAACAAAGACTTGTGGTGCTATAAGGCGTATTTACCGAATGTTAACGTAATTTCTAGCTTTTGTGTCGCCTGCGGTCTGGGGGCTGCGTTCCATTTTTACAGGGCTTGTTGTATCGTGCTCGGCCCTAGGCAGTCCCTGCCTTTCGCGTCGACGCAGTACCCTGCGTTTGGTATGACAGAAATAGTGAATTAAGGTTCTTTAAACATGACAAGGCTCGATACTCGGTTACTGGCCGATTTGGAGGCGCGTGGGCTCATCGCGCAAATGACCGGCGAAAACGGTCTTTCGGAGTACCTCTCTGAAGCTCCTCGGACCTTGTATTGTGGCTTTGACCCCACTGCAGACAGTTTGCATATCGGCCATTTGGTGCCGCTGTTGGCGCTAAAACGTTTTCAAGATGCCGGCCATAAGCCTATAGCGTTGGTAGGTGGTGCGACCGGCTTGATTGGTGACCCCAGCTTTAAAGCGCAGGAAAGGCAGCTGAATACGCCTGATGTGGTGGCGGGGTGGGTTGAGCGTTTGCGCTCCCAAATATCGCGCTTCGTGAGTTTTGACTGCGGCGATAATTCCGCAGAGATGGCTAATAACCTGGACTGGTTTGGGCCCATGACGGCGCTTGAGTTCTTGCGTGATGTTGGCAAGCACTTCTCGGTGAATAGCATGATTGCCAAGGAGTCAGTGAAGCAGCGTATCGACCGCGAGGGCTCGGGGATTTCATTTACAGAATTTAGCTACTCGCTGCTCCAGGCTTTGGACTTTGCAGAGTTGCACAAGCGGCATGGTTGCAGCTTGCAGTTGGGTGGCTCAGATCAGTGGGGGAACATCACGGCGGGTATCGACCTGACTCGCCGAATGCATGGCGGGGCTGTGCACGGTTTGACAATGCCGCTGGTCACCAAGGCTGATGGCACGAAGTTCGGTAAAACGGAGTCCGGCACGATTTGGCTGGATCCGGAAAAGACATCGCCTTACGCCTTTTATCAATTCTGGTTGGGGACCGCCGATGCCGATGTATACAAATTCCTGCGTTACTTCACCTTCCTTAGCGTTGATCGGATTGCCGAAATAGAGGCTGAAGACGCGCAGGCGGGAGGTCGCCCCCAGGCGCAGCGCGTATTAGCAGAGCAGATGACGGCGCTGATTCACGGCGAAGAAGGGCTCGCGGCAGCGCAGCGTATTACTGAGGCGTTGTTCTCCGGTGAGCTGGCTGACCTTTCAGTGGCGGATCTGGAGCAGCTGCGGCTGGATGGCTTGCCCTCGGCTGAGTTGTCGCGAGGTGAATTGGTGGAGCGACCGCTCACACAGCTGCTTGCTGATGTCGGTATGGCGGCGGGTAAACAGGTGAAGGATGCTCTGGGGCGAAATGCGGTGTGGGTGAACACTGTTGCTGCGGGTATGGATGACAATATGAAGGCTGCAGAGGTCTTTGCGGCGCAAAAGGCGCTGGGCGATGGCTACTATGTGGTGCGCCTCGGGAAGAAGAAGTACCAGCTGTTGGTGATTCGCTGATCAAACTGCTGTTGTTTTGACCGTTAATTGCTGTTGTTTTGATCGATTGTCATTTTTTTGTAATTAGTTTGTTGCGGCGTGTTGACTCTGAGGTTTGGGTCTCTATAATGCGCCTCCTCGCTTACGGAGACGGGCCTTTCGAGAAGTTTGAAAGGGGTTGTTGTTGAGGTTGGCGAGGGTGGTTTCAAGGTGCTTTTGAAGCGGTTTAAAAACTTTTTCAAAAAGCGGTTGACTCTACCAGGGGCGGCTCTATAATGCGCTCCCTCGCTTGCGGAGACGGGCTTTCAGCTGAGGTTGAAATTGCTGGTTGAAGAGGTAGGTGAGACGGCAAAACGGCTTTTGAAAACGCTTTAAAAACTTTTCAAAAAACGCTTGCCAAACAGGACGAAGTATTTATAATACGCGTCCTCGCTTCGGGGATAACTTGAAGCGGATATCAAAGCCCTGGCGGTTTTGAGTTATTTAAAAAGATGAGATCAAGTAATTCGTGTGGGTACTTGTTGATGGATATTGCGACATAAATATTCAGAGATAAGTAACTCGACAATTCAAGTATTTGAAGAATCGATTAACACATCTCTGAGCCGAGATTTTGGATGGTAAAGCAGGTTTTGCGTAACTGTCCCATCATGTCGAAAGGCTGATGTAAAAGATTAAACTGAAGAGTTTGATCATGGCTCAGATTGAACGCTGGCGGCAGGCCTAACACATGCAAGTCGAACGCGAAAGCACTTCGGTGTGAGTAGAGTGGCGGACGGGTGAGTAACGCGTGGGAATCTACCTAGTAGTGGAGGATAACTCGGGGAAACTCGAGCTAATACTGCATACGCCCTACGGGGGAAAGCGGGGGATCTTCGGACCTCGTGCTATTGGATGAGCCCGCGTTAGATTAGCTTGTTGGTGAGGTAATGGCTCACCAAGGCGACGATCTATAGCTGGTCTGAGAGGATGATCAGCCACATTGGGACTGAGACACGGCCCAAACTCCTACGGGAGGCAGCAGTGGGGAATATTGCGCAATGGGCGAAAGCCTGACGCAGCCATGCCGCGTGTGTGAAGAAGGCCTTCGGGTTGTAAAGCACTTTCAATAGGGAGGAAAGGTTGTAGTTTAATACGCTGCAACTGTGACGTTACCTATAGAAGAAGGACCGGCTAACTCCGTGCCAGCAGCCGCGGTAATACGGAGGGTCCGAGCGTTAATCGGAATTACTGGGCGTAAAGCGCGCGTAGGCGGCTTTGTTAGTCAGATGTGAAAGCCCTGGGCTCAACCTAGGAACTGCATTTGATACTGCGAAGCTAGAGTATGGTAGAGGATAGTGGAATTCCAGGTGTAGCGGTGAAATGCGTAGATATCTGGAGGAACATCAGTGGCGAAGGCGACTGTCTGGACCAATACTGACGCTGAGGTGCGAAAGCGTGGGGAGCAAACAGGATTAGATACCCTGGTAGTCCACGCCGTAAACGATGTCTACTAGCCGTTGGGGAACTTGATTCTTTAGTGGCGCAGCTAACGCACTAAGTAGACCGCCTGGGGAGTACGGCCGCAAGGTTAAAACTCAAATGAATTGACGGGGGCCCGCACAAGCGGTGGAGCATGTGGTTTAATTCGATGCAACGCGAAGAACCTTACCAGGTCTTGACATCCTGCGAATTTTCTAGAGATAGATTAGTGCCTTCGGGAACGCAGTGACAGGTGCTGCATGGCTGTCGTCAGCTCGTGTCGTGAGATGTTGGGTTAAGTCCCGTAACGAGCGCAACCCTTGTCCTTAGTTGCCATCAGGTAATGCTGGGAACTCTAAGGAGACTGCCGGTGACAAACCGGAGGAAGGTGGGGACGACGTCAAGTCATCATGGCCCTTACGACCTGGGCTACACACGTGCTACAATGGGCGGTACAGAGGGCTGCAAACTCGCGAGAGCAAGCCAATCCCTTAAAACCGTTCGTAGTCCGGATTGGAGTCTGCAACTCGACTCCATGAAGTCGGAATCGCTAGTAATCGCGAATCAGAATGTCGCGGTGAATACGTTCCCGGGCCTTGTACACACCGCCCGTCACACCATGGGAGTGGATTGCACCAGAAGTGGATAGTCTAACCTTCGGGGGGACGTTCACCACGGTGTGGTTCATGACTGGGGTGAAGTCGTAACAAGGTAGCCCTAGGGGAACCTGGGGCTGGATCACCTCCTTAACTTGAGCGCAAGAAGTTGGCAAGTGCTCACACGAATTACTTAGATCTCAATTGATTGAAAGCGATAATTTCACGGGCCACTGGGTTACGTGATAAAGCCCTCTGCATGAGAATGCAGAATTGCTTGGTTCAGCTGTTGATTAGCTGGATATGCAAGATTGGGTCTGTAGCTCAGGTGGTTAGAGCGCACCCCTGATAAGGGTGAGGTCGGAGGTTCAAGTCCTCCCAGACCCACCACTATCTCGCGGCATTTACTGAAAAGTAAGCGGGGTAGAGTTGGGCATTGACATGGGGCTATAGCTCAGCTGGGAGAGCGCCTGCCTTGCACGCAGGAGGTCTGCGGTTCGATCCCGCATAGCTCCACCACTTCCCACTTTGGGAAGGGTGACCAGATTATCGCCAAGAAGTCAGAAAGAAAAGCTTTTGCATGGTATGTGAAGAGTTTTTGTTTCTGGTTTTTACAATCAGATGTTCTTTAACAAGGTAAATAAGCTGAAATAAACACTGTTTTCTCAAGTGTTGTAATAATCCGGCGAAAACTGATTACGCAGCAAGTCGCGTGTAATCAGATAGCAGTTTCTTGATTGATATAACGATGGCTAGTCTATTTGCTTATATGGTCAAGCGACTAAGCGCATACGGTGGATGCCTTGGCAATTGGAGGCGATGAAGGACGTTGGAGCCTGCGAAAAGCTCTGGGGAGGTGGCAACCAACCTTTGATCCAGAGATGTCCGAATGGGGAAACCCACCTAACATAAGTTAGGTATCTCTTGACTGAATACATAGGTCTTGAGAGGCGAACCAGGGGAACTGAAACATCTAAGTACCCTGAGGAAAAGAAATCAAACGAGATTCTCTTAGTAGCGGCGAGCGAACGGGGATCAGCCAGCAAGTGATAGCTTTTGTGTTAGTGGAACGGTCTGGAAAGTCCGGCGATACAGGGTGATAGCCCCGTACACGAAAACACAATTGTGGTACTAAGCTTGCGATAAGTAGGTCGGGACACGTGTTATCTTGACTGAAGATAGGGGGACCATCCTCTAAGGCTAAATACTACCAATTGACCGATAGTGAACCAGTACCGTGAGGGAAAGGCGAAAAGAACCCCGGAGAGGGGAGTGAAATAGATCCTGAAACCGTATGCGTACAAGCAGTAGGAGCAGACTTGTTCTGTGACTGCGTACCTTTTGTATAATGGGTCAGCGACTTAATGTCAGTAGCGAGCTTAACCGTATAGGGGAGGCGTAGGGAAACCGAGTCTTAATAGGGCGAATTAGTTGCTGGCATTAGACCCGAAACCCGGTGATCTATCCATGGCCAGGTTGAAGATGCCGTAACAGGCATTGGAGGACCGAACCCACAAATGTTGAAAAATTTGGGGATGAGCTGTGGATCGGAGTGAAAGGCTAATCAAACCGGGAGATAGCTGGTTCTCCTCGAAATCTATTTAGGTAGAGCGTCGTGTCTTACCCTGGGGGGTAGAGCACTGTTTGGGCTAGGGGGTCATCCCGACTTACCAACCCCATGCAAACTCCGAATACCCAGGAGTACAATCACGGCAGACAGACAGCGGGTGCTAACGTCCGTTGTCAAGAGGGAAACAACCCAGACCGCCAGCTAAGGTCCCAAATCTACGTTAAGTGGGAAACGATGTGGGAAGGCTCAGACAGCTAGGAGGTTGGCTTAGAAGCAGCCATCCTTTAAAGAAAGCGTAATAGCTCACTAGTCGAGTCGGCCTGCGCGGAAGATTTAACGGGGCTAAACGTAGAACCGAAGCTGCGGATGCACCTAGTGCATGGTAGAGGAGCGTTCTGTACGCCTGCGAAGGTGAGTCGAGAGGCTTGCTGGAGGTATCAGAAGTGCGAATGCTGACATGAGTAACGACAAAGGGGGTGAAAACCCCCCTCGCCGGAAGACCAAGGTTTCCTGCCCCATGCTAATCAGGGCAGGGTTAGTCGGCCCCTAAGGTGAGGCTGAAAAGCGTAATCGATGGGAAACGGGTTAATATTCCCGTACTTGTTATAACTGCGATGGAGGGACGGAGTAGGCTAGGCGATCGCGGCGTTGGTTGTCCGCGTTTAAGCTAGTAGGCTGAGGACTTAGGCAAATCCGGGTCCTTAAGGCTGAGAGGTGATGACGAGCTCTCTTTTGAGCGAA
>NZ_AULP01000001.1 GCF_000422345.1 Neomelitea salexigens DSM 19753 | reverse complement strand
GGGAAGGCTCAGACAGCTAGGAGGTTGGCTTAGAAGCAGCCATCCTTTAAAGAAAGCGTAATAGCTCACTAGTCGAGTCGGCCTGCGCGGAAGATTTAACGGGGCTAAACGTAGAACCGAAGCTGCGGATGCACCTAGTGCATGGTAGAGGAGCGTTCTGTACGCCTGCGAAGGTGAGTCGAGAGGCTTGCTGGAGGTATCAGAAGTGCGAATGCTGACATGAGTAACGACAAAGGGGGTGAAAACCCCCCTCGCCGGAAGACCAAGGTTTCCTGCCCCATGCTAATCAGGGCAGGGTTAGTCGGCCCCTAAGGTGAGGCTGAAAAGCGTAATCGATGGGAAACGGGTTAATATTCCCGTACTTGTTATAACTGCGATGGAGGGACGGAGTAGGCTAGGCGATCGCGGCGTTGGTTGTCCGCGTTTAAGCTAGTAGGCTGAGGACTTAGGCAAATCCGGGTCCTTAAGGCTGAGAGGTGATGACGAGCTCTCTTTTGAGCGAAGTCGTTGATGCCATGCTTCCAAGAAAATCTTCTAAGCTTCAGGTTATAACGAACCGTACCCCAAACCGACACAGGTGGTCAGGTAGAGAATACCAAGGCGCTTGAGAGAACTCGGGTGAAGGAACTAGGCAAAATGGTACCGTAACTTCGGGAGAAGGTACGCCGGTTTTGGTGATGGGACTTGCTCCCTAAGCTGAGGCTGGCCGAAGTGACCAGGTGGCTGCGACTGTTTATCAAAAACATAGCACTCTGCAAACACGAAAGTGGACGTATAGGGTGTGACGCCTGCCCGGTGCCGGAAGGTTAATTGATGGGGTTAGCGTAAGCGAAGCTCTTGATCGAAGCCCCGGTAAACGGCGGCCGTAACTATAACGGTCCTAAGGTAGCGAAATTCCTTGTCGGGTAAGTTCCGACCTGCACGAATGGCGTAACGATGGCCACGCTGTCTCCACCCGAGACTCAGTGAAATTGAAATTGCGGTTAAGATGCCGTATACCCGCGGCTAGACGGAAAGACCCCGTGAACCTTTACTATAGCTTCACAGTGGACTCTGATATTACTTGTGTAGGATAGCTGGGAGGCTTTGAAACCTAGGCGCTAGCTTAGGTGGAGCCAATCTTGAAATACCAGCCTGGTACTATTGGGGTTCTAACTCTGGACCATTATCTGGTTCGAGGACATTGTGTGGTGGGTAGTTTGACTGGGGCGGTCTCCTCCCAAAGTGTAACGGAGGAGCACGAAGGTGCGCTAATCACGGTCGGAAATCGTGAGGTTAGTGTAATGGCACAAGCGCGCTTAACTGCGAGACTGACAAGTCGAGCAGGTACGAAAGTAGGTCATAGTGATCCGGTGGTTCTGTATGGAAGGGCCATCGCTCAACGGATAAAAGGTACTCCGGGGATAACAGGCTGATACCGCCCAAGAGTTCACATCGACGGCGGTGTTTGGCACCTCGATGTCGGCTCATCACATCCTGGGGCTGAAGCCGGTCCCAAGGGTATGGCTGTTCGCCATTTAAAGTGGTACGCGAGCTGGGTTCAGAACGTCGTGAGACAGTTCGGTCCCTATCTGCCGTGGGCGTTGGAGATTTGAGGAAAGCTGCTTCTAGTACGAGAGGACCGAAGTGGACGAACCTCTGGTGTTCGGGTTGTGATGCCAATCGCATTGCCCGGTAGCTATGTTCGGACGGGATAACCGCTGAAAGCATCTAAGCGGGAAGCCTCTTCCAAGATAAGATCTCCCTGGGAACTTGATTCCCCTAAAGAGCCGTTCAAGACCAGGACGTTGATAGGCAGGGTGTGTAAGCGTTGTGAGGCGTTGAGCTAACCTGTACTAATTGCTCGTGAGGCTTGACCATATAATCAAGTGGTTTAGTCATCGAAAGAAATCAAGAAACTGCAACGGATTGTTGCGACACCCTGGAAACAGGACTGAGAAAACAGACTTCAGCTTATTTACCGCCCTATTTGTGATTGTGAGAGCATGTCAACGTGACAGTCAGACTCGAAGCAACACAAGCCAGTTTGCCTGGCGACCATAGAGACATGGAACCACCTGACCCATCCCGAACTCAGAAGTGAAACGTGTCATCGCCGATGGTAGTGTGGGGATTCCCCATGTGAGAGTAGGTCATCGCCAGGCTTTAATTAAAAACCCGAGGTTCAGTAGAGCCTCGGGTTTTTTTATGGGTGGCTGAAAGTGGTATCCACTAGGCGCTGAGACCCTGCCCCGCGAAGCGAGTGGGCATCGTTCAGCAATGACTCGGACAAAAAGCGTGATAGACAGAATTAGGGGGAGTGTACAGGCGGATTAACCGCTAACCTCACCTAGCGACGCTGTAGGTTGATTTCGCGGATTTTAATTTCACTACTTGTAGAGAGTTTGTGAAGAATATCGATAGAGTGTTGCGCAGCACTGATTTCCTCTGAATTTAATGAGCCGTCATTTTCTCGTTCTTTGATTAGCTGCTCTATAGCGCGTGCAGCTTGGCTGACTTCATCTATCCCCAGTACTCCGGATGTTCCGGCAATCGTATGGGCTTGGCGATAGATATCCTGTAATGTTTCTTCCTCAGATTGAGCCAAGTTTCTTTTCCAGGCCTCTACCAATTGCGTCACCCGCCCGGGTAGCTTTTTAATGTAGTCGCGTTGTAGTTGCCGCAACTCTTCATTTATATCTTGGTGTGATGGGTTAGGCACGGTGAAAATCCTCCCATATATCCCGCAGTTTTTGCGCCATATCCATTGGCTCAAAGGGCTTACTAATCACTGCATTTGCGCCCAAGCTGAGTAGCTGATCGACTTCGTCAGCTTGCACCTTCGCGGTGATAAATACGACAGGTGTATTTTGATATTGCTCGTTATTGCGAATTTCTGACAGCACACTGGGGCCGTCCATACCGGGCATCATGACATCCAATAGTATTAGCTGGGCTGGGAATGTTTCTAGCGCAGCGAGGCCTTCTGGTCCGCTGGCACAGCAGCGAGTGTCGAGGCCGCCTATCGTTTTTAAGGCGATATCGGCGACGATTCGAATGTCTTCTTCGTCTTCGATATAAAGTACGCGTTCTAGGCTTTCATGGTGTGACATTGTAAGCCCCTGTCCGGTCTTTTTTACGTAAGTCGATATAAAACTCGGTGCCATTTTTTACGCTGGAATTGAAGCTGAGTTCCCCTTCATGGTGCTCGACAATCGCTTTGGATATATGCAGTCCCAAGCCGGTACCACCGATAGCGCGTTGGTTGGAGCTATCCGCTTGGGTAAACTTTTCAAAAATATGAGGTTGGAATTCCTCGGGTATACCTTTCCCTTGGTCTTTCACGACGATTCTTACGCCGTGTTCAGTTTCTTCTGCTGAGACATATACTTCGGTGTTCAACGGTGAGAATTTCGCCGCGTTAGACAGTAGGTTACTCATCACTTGCATCATTCGGTCAGGGTCGACATCGATAGTCAGGTGGTCGGGGCACTCGCCCAGCACATAGCGTACCTGGTACTTGTCACCGTAGACACGGTTATCGCTGATGGCAGTTTCCAAGAAGGATCTTAGCGGGATGCGTGTGATGCGGTATTGCATCTTTTCCGACTCGATTTTAGAGATATCGAGGATGTCGTTAATGAGTAAAAGCAGGCGCTCGCTATTTTTTTGGGCGATATCTATAAGCGTTCCACTTTTTTCGGGATCATTGGTCAATGCGCCCGACTTGAGAATATCCAGAGAAGCCTTGATCGACGTGAGTGGTGTGCGTAGCTCGTGACTGACGGTCGAGATGAATTCGTCTTTGATGCGTTGCTCATGAACACGCCGCATCGCCTCACGTAGCTTTTCTTCTGTGTCCTTACGTTCTGAAATGTCGCGAACGATGCCGGTAAACATCCGTTCTCCCTTGATCAGCATTTCGCTGACCGCGAGCTCCATCGGGAAAATATCGCCGTTCTTCCGTTGGCCGCGTACCTCTCGACCGATATCAATGACCTTTTTGGTGCCGGTGGTCAGGTAGTTGTGAATGTAACCATCGTGTTCTTCGCGGTAGGGGCTTGGCATCAACATACTGACATTGCGGCCAAGTAATTCTCGGCTTTGATAGCCAAATATCCGCTCTGCGGCAGGGTTTACTGTGTCGATAAGCCCTTTATTATTAATCGTTATAACGCCGTCGACCATCGTTTCTAAAATGGCCTTGCTACGATTTAGCAAATCTGTAACAGCATCGGGTTTTGGCATCGAATTTAGATCGTACAATCAATAGGGTTACCACGGTGTCAATTGAGCTTAGTGCTTGTCCCGCAAGGCTTTAACTGGGAATTGTACTTACCGAATAAGGCCTTAATGGAAGTCGTGAGAGTCCACATTTAGCGGGAAGAGCGCGCCGATATCACGCAGGGTGTGTGCGATGATGTGGGTCACTCTACTACCTGTCTGTTGGTCACTGTGCTGTATTTCACCCGTCACTTCCAGTATTCGCGCCGACAGGATGGCTTGGCGGTTTTCCGCTTGTTTCGCTGGCCACACAATGACATTGGTGTTCCCGGTGTCATCTTCGAGTGTCATAAACAGTACGCCAGAAGCACTACCGGGGCGTTGCCGGCAACTGACGATGCCCGCAACGGTCAGCCATTGGCCATCTTTAATATCGCTCAGGCGAGCCGCCTGCTGATAGTGTTCGCAATACCCTTCACTGCGTAGCCACGCCATAGGGTGGCGACGGAGGCTTAGAGAGTTGTAGGCATAGTCATGTTGAATGTTCTCCTTCTCCGAGGGTATCGGCAGGGTAGCGGGTGCTTCAGTATTGTGGGTGTTGACTAGCTGGCCGCTACCGCGGTGCTGCTGTATGTACCAATAGCTGCGGTAGCGATCTATTTCGAAGTCGTGAAATACATCGCTGCGCGCAAGTAGGTTGAGCTGGCTTGTACTGAAATCCCCCTCACTGCGAAGTCGCTGAAGGCAGCTCTCCACTGAGGTAAACGCTTGTTGCTGGCGTAGCTGGCAAAGTGCTTGTGCGCTTTCATAAGACAGCCCCTTGATGGTTCGCAAGCCGAGGCGAATTGCTGAGCGTTCTTGTTTAAACACCACACGGTGTTCCCAGTCACTGTGGCAGGCAGAGACTGGGAGAATGGCTACGTCGTGCCGCTGAGCGTCCTGACAAAGCTGAGAAACAGAATAGAAGCCCATCGGCTGGCTATTGAGTAAGCCGCAGTAAAAGGCGGCAGGATGGTGGCACTTGATCCAGGCCGAGGCGTAGGCGAGGAGAGCAAAGCTCGCTGAATGTGACTCTGGAAAACCGTAGGCACCAAACCCTTTCATTTGGCTGAATAAGCGCTCTGCAAAGTCGAGGTCGTAGCCGCGCTCAAGCATGCCATTCACCAATTTACCTTTAAAACCCGCTAAGTCGCCATTCTTCCCCCAGCTGGCCATTGCCCGCCGCAATTTATCGGCTTCACCGCCGCTAAAGCCAGCGGCGACCATGGCAAGTTGAATCACTTGTTCCTGGAATATGGGCACCCCGAGAGTGCGCTTGAGTACTCTTTCAATCTCCTTGTTTGCGTAGTGCTCGGCTTCTAAACCTTGCCGACGACGAAGGAAGGGGTGCACCATGCCGCCCTGGATGGGGCCAGGACGTACGATCGCTATTTGAATCACTAAATCGTAGAAGCAGCTAGGTTGAAGGCGGGGGAGCATGGTCATCTGCGCCCGGGACTCAATCTGAAAGACCCCAATACTGTCTGCGCGTTTGAGCATGGCATAGGTCTCTGCATCTTCTGCAGGGATATCACTTAGTCTGATATCTGTGCCCGCGGCATCACTGATATAGCGCAGGCTTCGGCGTAAGGCACTTAGCATTCCCAAGGCCAAGATATCGATATTCAACATGCCCAAGGCTTCCAGGTCGGACTTGTCCCATTGAATAATAGTGCGCTCGGGCATGGCGGCATTTTCCTGAGGCACCAAGGTATTGATCGGCTCACGACTGATAACAAAGCCGCCAACGTGTTGAGACAAATGCCGGGGGAATCCGATAAGGGCATTGACCACATCGATGAATTGCTGGCCGCGGTGATCCGATGTGCTTATACCCAGCTCACTGAGGCGCAGGGCTAAGCTGCTTTGGTTGTCCCACCACGCCATATTTTTACTGAGTTGGTTGATGAGCTGGTTGTCCAAGCCCAGTGCCTTGCCCACATCGCGCACAGCGCTTCGGCGCCGGTAGCTAATAACGGTGGCAGCTAAAGAAGCATGGCTGCGACCATACTTGCGATAAATGTATTGAATCACCTCCTCTCGGCGTTCGTGTTCGAAATCGACATCGATATCCGGAGGTTCATCGCGCTCCCGTGAAATAAAGCGTTCAAATAGCAGCTCGTTCCGGCTTGGGTCGACTTCCGTGATGAATAAGCAATAACACACTGCAGAGTTGGCCGCCGAGCCGCGGCCCTGGCAGAGGATGCCCTGGCTTCGGGCGAACTGGACGATGTCGTAGACAGTGAGGAAATAGTGCTCATAGCGTAGCTCAGCAATGAGGCTTAGCTCTTTATCAATACTGCTCTGAACATCGCCTGGAATGCCTTGCGGCCAGCGTTTCTCGGCGCCCATTTGGGTTAGCTCGCGCAAAAAAACGGTGGCACTTTTTTCCTTGGGTACCAGCTCGGTGGGGTATTGGTACTTTACCTCTTTTAGGTCGAACTGGCAGCGAGCGGCAAGTTTGTCGCTTTCGTCTAACAAGGCCTGAGGGTAGTCGCGCGATAATAGCTCCCGAGGTTTTATATAGTATTCGCTATTCATCAAGGTGTTGCGGCCGAGTTGGCCAACTGTTGAATGCAGGCGAATTGCGCGAAGCACATCGAATAGGGGGTGGCGGCTGCGACAGTGCATCAAAATATGGGGTGCGGCTACAAGCGGAAGTTGGTAGCGGCACGCCAGGTCATAGTGTTTGAGGTAATACGCTTCCTGTTGGGCAGTGCAGTGCAGCGCGACACCCAGCCACAGGCGCGCTGGGAACAAGGCCTTTAAATCCTTCAAACCAGTTGCGCCACATTTACTTTCAGGAAGATAGATCGCGAGTAGGTGCCGGTTGAAGCGCTGAAGTGCCTCCACACTCAGGGAATAATCGCCTTTGGCGCTATGCAAACGGCTGTAGCTGATGAGTGAGCATAGCTCGCTGTAAGCTTGCCGACAGGGCGCGACGAGTAGCAGTTGGAATCCTTCTTGAAACTGGAAACGTGCGCCGCATATCAGCTTGATATTTGCTTCTTTGGCCGCTTGCCAGGCCCGCACTATTCCCGCCAGAGAAGCTTCGTCACACAGGACGATTGCTCTGTAGCCATTCGCCTCGGCTTGGGCAACCAGCTCCTCCGGATGAGATGCCGCGCGTAAGAAACTGAAGTTGCTCTGACAGTTCAGCAGTGTGGCCATGGCGCTTTCAGGAAAAAAAGCCGTGCAGGTACCACTGTTGACTGAGGCAGTCTTTAAACAGCCAGCACAGGCCGTGGTCGTTGTGTCGGGCGATGTAGTAGTCGCGAACCTGGCGTTGCTGCCACCAATTACTATCCAGGCGCTCCGGGCCCTGAAGTATTTCAAGGGGGCCCTGCCAGACCAATCCGGTGGTAGTGCGTTGAAGCGGCAGAGGCGTCGGCAACAGCAAACAGGGTCTGAGTGCTTCACTGCTTGCCTCGTGGTCACGGTGTTCGCAGTTATAGTCGCTGACGGGGCACGCAACGCCTTGTTGTTCCGGTAACACTCGGTCGTCTATCTTCAACTGTTGAAGCGCATTGTCACCTAGGCGCAGCTGCAAGCTGTTGATTAGGCGAAGTTGGGCGTCACTCTGCTCGGTGGCTTCTCTATGCTCGTCAAAAAGTTGCTGTTTGGTGGCTTCCAGGCTGACAAACTCTCTGCATTCCAAAGTAATGCCTTCTACAGCGCCAGCTAAGGTAAACCCTTCCAGCTGCAGAGCGATGAGTTCGAGAAGGTTTTTGCGGTGAAAGTGGCGGTGATTAACCGGCGTTTTCCAGTGCTGGCGTTCGCCGCTCAAATAGTGGAAGGTCCAGTGCAGGTCACGGTTTAAGCACTGGCGCAGACGTAAATAGACCTCTAGCTCTTTGAGCATGGCAGACATCGGAAAGCGCAGCTGGTCACTCTGAAATAAGCCGCCATCAAACTGACGCTCACTGACAAAAACGTCAGCGGGTTGGTAGCGCTGTCTTGGATCCTGCTTGCGCCCAGTTAGGCGGGCGACAAAGTCGGCCATAACCGGGTCGAAGCTGCTCAACAGTTGCTTGCGCGGCAGGCTAAGAACATCGCCTAGTCGCCTCAGGCCCATATTGTGCAGCGCTTCTAATTGGACGCTTGGCAGCGGGAGCTGGCGGCAGGGTAGTGACGCCAGTGCGCGCTTTAGTGCATCGCGTTTGAGCTCGCCCTCGGCATTCACTAGATGAGCGGGGCGAATGCCTTGCAAGCTTAAGAGTTCTGCTGCCAAAGGGGTATTGCCCAGGCCAATATTTAACTGTAAGCCGCGTTTTCGATAGGCTGAAAGCAGGGCGCGATACAAACGCTTCAAGTTGCCAAATAGCTTGAGCGAGCGGCTCACCTCCAATAAGAGTGCGTTGGGCGGCGATAGACTGATGTCGTCGCTGAAGCGATAGGCCCAAAGAGCCAGGCGCTGCCAGTGGGCCTGTTCGCACTCGCTCTGCTGCGGTTGGCAGTAGAGCGAGGGGCAAAGCGCCAAAGCAGTGGTTAACGACATTCCCTCGGTAACGCCCGCGAGCCTGCCAGCGGCGTTCACCAGTGACACCTGTTGCTGTGCAATCAGGGCGCAGGGCTCGCTCAGCGGTGCGCCGGGCAGGGCCTCCAAACCCAGTAGTGGGAACCGTAAGCACACATACAGCATGGATTATGACCGTATTACTGGGTGGCTAGAGGGTGTTGACGGGCGTCCAGCGACATGGAGATTGACCGCAAGGCGCCGCCGCGGGTTGGTGTTTGTTGGCCACTCATTAACAGGACGTTGGGCTTCAGTTAGCTGTTTATTTCGCGGCAGTGTGAGTTGCTGACCGGCGTGGCCACCGTATTGTTTAAGAATGACCAACTTAATGTCTCGAGGCCCCCCTTCGACCTGTACACGCAGCGGGGCAGGCGAGGCTTGCGGTTGGCAGCGGCTTGGGCGGAAGTGAAGGTGCCAGCAGTGACCTTCACGTGCTGCCAAATGTAATCGCCGTAGCTGCTTGTCATTCGGCGGACAATTTGCCGACCAGCTGAGTAGCGCGCCAAAGACCCCGCTGCGCAAGGCCTCTTCGGCGGCCCAAAGCTGGTGTTGACGATGGGCATGAATCAGCCACTGCTGTTGTGCAGCCAGGCCGTGCTGAACAAGCCCAGGGGCAAACGGGAGGTAAGGCGGGTTTAACCAGGCAATGGGGCGGTCGCGATTGAGCTGGCTCAGCGTAGGCATGACCAATTCCAGCTCGCCTACCCCAGGGGTATCACACAAAAATTCACTGCTGCCGCTGCTCGGCCAGCCGCCTTGATGTAAGGCCCGGTCTAAGGGGGCAAAGCCCGTCGCGTTACTGTGGCCGCCTACTGTGTGGTGGCGACGTTGTTTGGCTGGCCACAGCTGTTGCCGGTTGATAAGTTGTTCAAGTGTTTTACTAGGCATTGGACATGGCGCGAATCTATACACTGTATGAATATACAGTATATTAACTGGCTGGAAAGTCAATAAAGCCAACGCGTCGTCCTATGACAAATCAGGAGCAGGTATGCAGTGTCCCCTAGAATCACTAATCAGCCATTACCGCCTAGCCTTGGATGAAGGTGATACGGCGGCACGCTATTGCAGTGTGGCGACGGTAGATGGTCAGCAGGCGAGCACAAGAACAGTGGTATTGCGTGACATAAGCGCTGAGGGGCCGATGATTTTTATCAACGATAGCTCGCCAAAGTGGTTGCCACTTCTCGCAGGTGGCAGTGAGGTATTGCTGTTCTGGCCCTCGCAAATGCGCCAATACCGCCTGCGCGGTACATGGCAGGTGCTGGGCGAGGACGAGATGCTTGAGCATTGGCAGAATAAACCCGACGCGGCAAAACTGTTGGATCACCTGTACCAGCGCCTCCCGCAAAGCTCGCCGCTAACCTCAGAAGCGCAACTGCGAGAGGAGCTCGATGGTTTGCGGCAACGCTTTGCTGGTGCGGACATTCCCTTTGTTGGTAACGCGCGTGGCGTGGTTTTGGCGGTGGATTTCCTCGAATCCTGGTGCCTTGCCGCGGATGGAGTACACCAGCGCCGCCTGTATCGGCGACTCAATGGAGACTGGCTCAGCGAGCCGCTGGTTCCCTAGCAACTCCCTATTCCACGTGCGCTGGCTGTGGCAATAGGCCGCTGGCATAGGCCATTACATGGAAGAGAAAATTCTGCTCATTTGTGCCCGATAGCAGCGCTGCACCGGGGCCAATGGCATAGACACCCACATCTTCGCCGCCGTGGGTTTCACTACTGAGAGGAACGAGAGCGTCCTGTTGAAACCCTCGGGCCTGGGTGTTGACGCCGTGCAAGTTGCGGCGGCTGCCAGCCGTCGTCTGCTCTTGGGAGCTGAAATACTCAGAGCCGGGGCCGTTGGCATAAGCCAGGGTTGTGAAGGGCAGGCCATCTGCCGCGGTGCTTGGAGCACTGCTGCCCACGCTGACCACTTTACCCAGTATCGGGTTGCCCCGCCGAGGATAGCCCGCAATCGTGAAGACATGGCTGTGATCCGCCGTGACGACAATGAGGGTGTCCTCGGGGCGGGTTTGCTCTACGGCAAGTGCCACTGCCTCAGATAAAGCAATGGTGTCATGTAACGCCATACTGGCATTGCCAGCGTGGTGGCCGTGGTCGATGCGACCCGCTTCAACCATAAGGAAAAAGCCCTGTTCATTTTTGCTAAGCAACGCGAGGGCCGCTTCGGTCATTTCCCTTAGCGATGGCTCGTTGTCAGGTTCGTCGCGGCGTTCTAACTCATACTGCATGTGTGAGCCACTGAAAAGCGCGAACAGCTTTTCTGTGGTCGCTAAGTCGAGTGCATTCAGCGCTGCTTTACTATCGAGGTAGCGTGCTGCTGGGTATTGCTGCTGCCACTCAGCGAGTAAATTGCGTCCGTCAGTGCGCTGGCCCCCATCGACACCGGCGGGTAAGAAATGCCGTCGACCGCCCCCCATAACCACGTCAATGCCGTCAACATCCACATTGGCAAAGCGGGTCTCCAGGTTTTTTTCAAAGCCGATTAGTTGACTGGCAATATCCTCACAGCCAGCTGAAATTGCCTGTTGTGGCAGGGTGCTGTTGTCTTCCCAGTTACGGTCAGCCGATTTGGCATACGTCGCTGCGGGGGTGGCGTGGGTAACACGTGTGGTGGACACCAGGCCTGTGGCCTTGCCGGCAATTTCTGCGAGTTCGAGTAGGCTAACTAGCGCTTTTCCCGTGGCGCTGCTGCAATCGCCGCGGCGAGCATTTTCGTCAACGCCGAGCAAACCAATATTGGTTTTAACGCCCGAGACTATCGCGGTCATGGTGCCGGCCGAATCCGGGGTTTGAGCATCCACATTGTAGGTTTTTATCAGGCCGCTGAATGGAAAGCGGTCAAAGCTCAGGTTGTTTTCCTCCCCGGGCATTCCCTTCTGCTGGCCGTCGAGAATGCGAGCGGCGGTAATAGTGGAAATCCCCATACCATCGCCGACAAACAGGATAATATTTTTGGCTTTGCCGTGAGCCTGGGCATAGGCTGTTTTGTCGAGGAGCTGGCGCTGCGCTTGCTGATACCAAGGGTTGGTTAGCGTATTTTCTAACAGTGGTGATGAGAGATTTACGGGTGGCGGTGTTTTGCTACAGCCAACACCCGCAATAGCGGCGAGAAGTAACCCAAACCGAAGATACAAGCGCATAGCGCCCCCTGAGCAGCCGGCAGATAGTATCGAAGTATAGGGCTGCTTAAGGGGCAATCCCAGCGGCTAGGGTGCCGTTTACTCTGCTTGCCAATTCAGGCGCAGGTCCCAGTGCCGCACTTTGTCAGCGGGTAACACGCTGGCTGTTTCGGGGTCGATCTCCCGGTAGACATTCACCGCCGGCGCAATATTGGGGTCGCGTCCATGCACAAAGTCTTGGTCGGCAACAATCGTCATATAGGCTTTATTCAAATCCAGTGCTCGGCGCAGAGAGGGCGTAATAAGTTGATAAACATCTTTGCCGGCCAGCGCAGCAGTATTTAAGCTGCCATCTTCATTGAGAAAGCGTTGGCGAATTTCGGCATTTTCTCGGAACTCATTGCCACCGCCTACTGTTGCCAGATAGTCAGCGATTTCTCCGATCACTTCGCCATCGACGTTTTCTTGGCCAACGTAGGGCGCGTCTTGCATACCTTTCAGGTTGATATAAGACCAACCGTTGCTGCCAGTCACCTTGCGAGCAAAGGCGAAGGTTTGGTCAATGGTGGTGCCCACGGTTGTGTGGCAGCCCATGCAAAATAAGTTCTCTTCCTCGCTTTGCATCCGCAGGCTGCCTTGCTCATCTTCGATAAAGCCGAGCATCATCCAGCCAAAGCTGTTATCGGTTCCCTTGTCTCCGCGGTTGATATATTTGGGAATCAACTCATCGACTTTTTCCTGGCGCTCATTGCCATACATCGATACCAAGTGCTCTGGCGGATAGAACACAAACTTATTCATATAACGCAGCTCTTTCATGCGAGGAGGCACGGTGATCTCGCCGCCCTCGTTGATACCGACATAGCGCACGCTGTGCAGAAACTCCGTCCCCAAGGGGTATAACATGGTTGCGACCACTTCATCGGCGGCATCACCCACGTACTGCTCAGGGCGCTTGATACGGTTGACGACACTGAGCTGTTCGTCACCGTTGAGGTCGACGCAAAAGGCCCGCTCATCGATGTCCGGGGTCGAAATATCGTGTAGATCCTTAATAGCCATTTCCAGTATGGAGAGGTTCGCCAGATAGGCGTCTTTTGAATATTGGCCGTCACCGCCACAGCTGGCTTGGCGAAACTTGGCAGGCAGGCGAATCATGACATCGTCGGTTGCGCCATTGGTTGGCCAGAATGTGCTGGGCAGCGGTTTGTAATTGAAAGCCACCCAGTGGCTGCCATCTTTGGCAAAGCCGAGCTCATCGAAAGCCTCTGCCCCCAGTGCTAAATTTTTTAGCTCGGGAGTGGGGCCCTGCCAGTCGCGGGTATTTTTAAGTTGTTCAATCAGCGGGCTGTAATTATCGGTATGGATATAGTCCAGCACATGCTGGTCGCTGATTTTTTCAATGCGTTCGCGGCGATCTTCGAAAAGGTTGGTCCAGTGGTTAACTTCGCCAATGTCAGAGAACAGGTACGCAACCTGCTGACTGCCATCGTCCATGGTGTTGGGCCTGCTGCGATAGGGATAGGTTTGGTGGCAGGTCATGCAAGGGTTGTACTTGGCTTCGTGCTTGGTATAGCACTGGGGTGGGATAACCGCCTCTGCATTGTAAATGGTTTCTGGTTTGGGCTGACGCAGGGTTGGTGTTGGTGAAGCGGTGGCAACCTCGCCTGGAAACGAAAGACTGCTCAGCAGTTCCTGGTCTGCCGCCGGGAGCTTGTCCCCCGGTTGCCCCGGCGTTTGCTGGCCAGAGGCCGCCGTTGTGTGGGCGTTGTCACCACTGCATGCATACAGCAAGGCACTGAGAAGAATCATCCAGGTTTTTTTCATTGCGGATACCAACATGTTTACTAATAAAAAAAGGGGCGAAGAATCCGCCCCTTTTGTTTACTGTTGCTTGGCCCATCGGCCGCGCGTCGTACTACAGAGCAGGATCTTCAAACAGCCAGATCACATTGTTCTCGTGGTTGCCAGTGTCTTCGCCAATCAACACTCGTCCATCGTCCAAGATCACCAGATTGTCGGGGTTGGAGATGTTATTTGTGTTACAGCGGTTTGCTGCACGATCGCCGTAGTAGGGGCCGCCGACAAGCGCTGGGGTGAGGGTGTTGATGTCTACGAGGCCATCCTTTTCAACGAGCTTCATGCGGTAGACCACACCACACTTGCCGTGAGTGCCGTCTAGCTGAATGTCTCCGGTGCCGTCAGCCATAGTGGCGTCGAACGAAGACATGGCCAGATACATGTAGGCTTGGGCACCATCTGCAGCGCCGTTATTCCACCATGTGTCGGCCAAGCCGAAGTTGATGTTGATGCCTTCCATTTTGCGGAACTCAGCCGTTGCGCCCATTGCTGCAGCGAGTTTGCGGCTTTCAAGGAAGGCGACGCGCTCATCGGCAAAGGGGTTGGCGGCAACGCTACCGCTGTTGTCGAGGTCTTGCCCTGACTTGAATTCTGCGAAGGCCTGAATTTGCGCATCGCTAATGTGCTTGGCGTCGGCAAACGTGCCGTCGAAGCTCGCAATGGCGTTTTCGATATCGGCCTCATTGCCAGCACCGATCTCAATCCATTCCACGGCAAAGGCAGCTTCGGCTGGGTCAATGATGCCATTGGATTGGGTGACTTTTGCGGCGTAGAGCTTGCCCGCGCTCATATCGTTAGCGGCATCGGCCACAAACTTAAACAGCACTGTGCCGGTGCCATCGTCGCTGAGGAAGACGGTGCGGCGGTCTGGCATAACCACGGGGTTTTCGTGTGAGAAGCGGCCCATCAGCTCAAGTTTGTTCACTTCAACATCGGCAACATTGGCTGTTGCTGCGGTGTTGTTAGTGCCGATCTCGACAATGTAGCCGTAGTCGTAAGGGTTGCCCCAGTTCCCGCTGCGATCCAGCGGGTAACCTTTGTATTCAGCAATCGCTTCGGCATTGGAGAAATAATTGGCATTGGCATTGAACCAGTCGGCGGTATTGTCAAAGTACAGCTCTTCTGCCGACAGTGGCGTTCCCCAGGGGCTTACCGTGCCAAAGCAGTTAACCCAGGTGCCGTCGACACTGGAGAAGTCCAGCATGCCTTCCTGGGTCGGGCTATAAGTATCCGTTAAGCGAATACGGCTCATGCTGCCTGGGCGGTCCTCCCAGTTGGTATACAGGTAGTAGCCGGTGCCACCATCGGAGACGGCGCCGTTAAAGTCGGGGTCATTAGAGCTTTTGATTAAACTGCCGTTGGCGCTGAGGATGTCACCCATTTTGTTGCCATCGGCCAGGTTGTCACCCTGTTGCGCCAACACAATGTAACTTCCAGCGGCGCTTTGTACGGTTTCTTTTTGTGCCGTGGTGATCGGGAAATCCAGAGCGGCAATATCGCCCATGTTGTTAACGTCGGCGTTAAAGTAGCCAACGGTACCTACGTTAAAGACCTTGCCAGCTGAATCCGTGGTTGTGTTAGAGCTGCTTGGGTGCTGAATATTGGAGAACAGCTTGCCGTCTTCGTTAACGAATATTCCGGTAAACTCAGCGCCGAGCGGAGCGGTAGCAAACCGTTTGAGGCCTTTAGGTGTCACCGTAGAGATGCCATCAGCACCATCTTGACCGTCTGCGCCATCCTGGCCATCAGCGCCATTTGCACCATTGCTTCCATCTACGCCCGCAGGACCTTGTGGGCCTACCGCGCCGTCTTGGCCATCGCTACCATTGCGTCCGTCATCGCCGCCGCAGGCTGACAGTGTTGCAGCCAGAATAGCGGCAATGGAAGCGCTCAATAACTTCTTGTTCATAACAGTTCCCTAGAAAGAGGTGGATTGGTCTAGTTATAACGGGAGCCCAGTCTAGGGACGGACTATGACGGTTTAACAAAGAAAACATGTCGAAGAGTTGACGAATTTGTGACAACCACCAGGCTGGCTGAGTGCGACATATTTGTGCGTTAGAACATTTTGCGCCCCATTGGAGGGCGGTAATGGCGGCAGGTTCGGTCGCCCCGGTCGGCGAGTACCGTGAATTGGCGGTGGAAGTAGTGTTGGCATGGATTCTGTATAGAACACGGTGTCCGCACTCTTGGTATCGCAGGACATGCTGTCAAAGCATCACAATTTGGTAATGGAGAGCTAGGGTTCCGGTTGTGCACCTTGCACAACGTCTGGTCCGAGAGCTTTCGACCTTTTCCCCCATCGATTGGATTCGCCACGGGATAGGTTACACGGCGGGAAAAAAGCCCGGGAGACGATCGGCAGCCAGTTGCCAGGAGTGCTCTATTTACCGCGTAACGATGCCGGAGGCAGGCAATGAAACGAATAGCCGCATTACTACTTACTCTCTCATGTTCCTCTTTTAGTCTCGCTTCAGACAGCTTCAAAGTATGCTGGTCAATTTATGTTGGCTGGATGCCGTGGGGCTATGGTGAAGAGCAAAAAATCGTCGATAAATGGGCGAAGAAATACGGCATTGAGATTGATGTCGTTCAGATCAACGACTACATCGAGTCAATAAACCAATACACCACCGGCGAGTTTGACGCATGCACCATGACGAACATGGATGCGCTGACAATTCCCGCTGCAGGCGGTGTGGACAGTACTGCGTTAATTGTCGGCGATTTTTCTAATGGCAATGACGGGCTGGTACTGAAAAATACCGACTCACTTCAGGCTGTGAAGGGACAGCAAGTGAATTTAGTTGAGTTGAGTGTTTCCCACTATTTGCTGGCGCGCGCACTGGATAGCGTCGGCATGAGCGAATCTGACGTTACCGTTGTGAATACCTCCGACGCCGATATGGTCGCTATCTACCCAACAGCGGGGGTAAGTTCTGTGGTGACTTGGAACCCATTACTCAGTGAAATTCTCACCATGCCCGGCGCAAACAAGGTGTTCGACTCTTCTCAAATACCCGGCGAAATTATCGACCTGCTCGTGGTGAACACCGAGGTATTAAAGAAAAACCCTGCTCTCGGTAAGGCGTTAGTTGGCGCTTGGTATGAAATCATGGCGACCATGAGCGCCCCAGGAAAGGCGGGTCTCGCTGCCCGCACGGCGATGGCAATTGCGTCGGGGACGGACACCGCCGGCTACGATGCGCAGCTGGCCAGTACGAAAATGTTTTACACGCCCAGCGACGCGGTCGCTTTCACCCGCAGCAGTGACCTGAAGTCAACCATGCAGAGTGTGGCTGAATTCTCGTTTAACCACGGTTTGCTGGGTGACGGCGCTCCCGACGCCGGTTTCATCGGTATCGAAACGCCTGTCGGTGTCTATGGCAATCCGGCAAACGTCAAACTGCGTTTTAACCCCAGCTTTATGCAAATGGCGGCTGACGGCAAATTGTAAACCGTGCCCGAGGGTGGCGCCTGCCACCCTAACCATTTTTCTCAGCTGGGATGCTTCTATGAAACGATTGATTAATCAGCAGCCGACGCGGGTATGGGGCATTGCCTTGTCATTACTGCCCTTCGTAATCCTGTTGGTGCTTTACGTCACGGCCTCTGATGCACGTTTGGCGGAAAACCCCCACGACAAGCTTTTACCCAGCTTCTCTCAGATGGGTGAGGCGATGCAGCGCTTAGCATTTGAGCCGAGTAAGCGCACGGGGGAGTACCTGTTTTGGCAGGACACTCTCAGCAGTTTGCAGCGCCTGGGTTTGGGTATGGCAATTGCCGCTGGCTTGGGGATGTTGCTAGGTCTGAGTACCGGCGCCTTTCCTGTTGCCTATTCGGGTGTTGCGCCATTGCTGACGGTGGCATCACTAATACCGCCAATGGCGATTTTGCCGATACTGTTTATTGTCTTTGGTTTGGGGGAGGTGTCTAAGGTTGCGCTTATTGCCATTGGCGTAACGCCCTTCGTCGCGCGCGATATCCAAAAGCGCTGTCTGGAAATTCCCCGGGAACAGCTGGTAAAAGCGCAGACACTGGGTGCCAATAGTGGGCAAATAGTCTTGCGGGTGCTGATCCCCCAATTGATGCCTCGGCTGATCGATTCCTTGCGACTGTCGTTGGGGAGCGCGTGGTTGTTCCTTATCGCCGCAGAAGCCATCGCCTCTACCGATGGCCTCGGGTATCGGGTGTTTCTTGTTCGCCGCTACCTGTCGATGGACGTGATCCTGCCCTATGTTGCCTGGATCGCTTTGCTGGCATTTGTTATCGACTTTGTGCTGCGCAAGCTGAGTTTGTGGGCCTTTCCCTGGCAGGAGAGTCGCTCATGATCGAGATTCGCAATGTATGGAAGCGCTACGGCGACAACGTCATTCTGGAAAATATTTCTGCCACGGTTGCTGAAGGGGAATTTATCACTTTGGTAGGGGCCTCGGGCTGTGGCAAGAGCACTTTCCTGCGCATGTTGTTGGGCACTGATGTGCCCAATCAGGGTGAGATTCTGCTGGACGGCAAAACCATTGCCGATGAGCCCGATGCCGAGCGCGGAGTGGTCTTTCAGCAGTACTCGGTGTTTCCTCACATGACCGTGTTGGAAAACGTCATCATCGCCCGTGCGTTTGAGAAGACCCGCCTGGGCTTTCTCTGGGGCAAGCGTAAACGCGCTGCCCGCGAGGAAGCGATGGCGATGCTGGAAACGGTGGGGCTGTCACATATGGCGGCACGTTACCCGGATGAACTCTCCGGCGGTATGCGCCAGCGACTGGCGATTGCTCAGGCGTTGATTCTAAAACCTCGGATCTTATTGCTGGATGAGCCTTTCGGAGCGCTCGACCCCGGCATTCGCGCCGACATGCACGCGCTTGTGCTGTCGCTATGGCGCCAGCACAAGCTCACCGTGTTCATGGTGACCCACGATCTGGCCGAGGGTTTTCATCTGGGCACCCGTCTGTGGGTGTTCGACAAGTTACGCCTCGACCCGCAAGCGCCCAATCGTTTCGGTGCAGGTATTACCTACGACCTACCCGTTGGGCAGTGCGAGCCTGAATTACTGCAAGAAATTGACAGTGGCCTGAGCAGCTCAGGCCAGGAGTTAGTCTGATGAATCATTATGAAACCACCATCGCGCCGGGCGGCCATTGGTCGCTGGAGCTGCGTCGCGGCACCTTGTTGCGGCTGCAGGATATCGACGGCAACGGCAATGCCGGGCTGCTGTTTTATAACCCGCGCAACCTGCTCGAGCGCTACAACGCGCCAGACACCCTCAAGTGTCAGCACACCTTCAAACTGACTCGTGGCAACTGTCTGTACTCGGATATGGGACGCATTTTTGCCTCGATCGTTGACGATGATCTGGGATGGCACGACACCGTGTGTGGCAATAGTCACGCCAGCCATATTGATGCGCGCTGGGGCCGTCGCGATTACCAACACGATCGCAACGACTGGCACCAGAACGGTCACGACGCCTTTCTGGTTGAGCTGGCGAAATACGGTCTTGGCGCCGCGGACATGGCCGCCAACATCAATGCCTTCAGCAAGGTGGAAACCGACGACGAGGGCAATCTTCACTTGGCCACCGGGCACAGTGCGCCGGGCAGCACCTTGACTCTGCGCATCGAGATGGATTGCCTGGTGCTGATTCACGCTTGTCCCCACCCGCTGAACACTGCTGCCGACTACCCGCGCCGCCGCATTGGTGTGGAATTGAGCGTGGCCGAGCCGATGACCGAGGACGATATCTGTCTAAATCACTGCGACGAAAACCGCCGTGGCTTTGCCAACAACGCACTGTATTACCTGGGCGCCTGAGGAGAGAAACATGATTAAACACAGTGAACGCCTCGCTGCTACCGCGCTGCGCCGCGAGCAGATCGACGCGGGGGATTACTACATTGCGAAACTGGGCGCCGGCGAAGTGCTGCGCATCCTCGATTTAGAGGGGAATCAGGCGGCGGATACGCTGTTCTTCTGCGCCGACGACCCCGCTGAGCGCTACAGCGCCACCGACACCATTCGCGAACAGGGCAATGTCTACCTGAGCGCCGGTTCGGTGCTGCGCAGTACCCTGAACCGCCCGATGCTGGAAATGGTGGCCGATACCTGCGGCCGTCACGACACTCTGGGCGGCGCCTGCGCCAGCGAGAGCAATACCGTGCGTTACGACCTGGAAAAACGCTGTATGCACGCCTGTCGCGACAGTTGGATGCTCGCTATTGCCGAGCACCCAGAGTACGGGCTGAGCAAGCGGGATATCGGTCATAACATCAACTTTTTTATGAATGTGCCTGTCACGGCAGACGGTGAGCTGAGCTTTGCCGACGGTATTTCCGGCGCGGGGAAATATGTAGAACTGAAAGCGCTGGTCGACACCATTGTGCTCATTTCCAATTGCCCGCAGCTCAACAACCCCTGCAATGCCTACAACCCGACCCCGGTCGAGTGCCTGATCTGGGCGGCCTGATTAACAAGCGATCCAACGACTTCAGTGGACGGCCACTGTCGTAGACACAAGCGGGACGGCCCGCAACGGACCAGCATGTTCAAGAAAGTATTGATTGCCAACCGCGGTGCAATTGCCACCCGAATTATTCGTACCTTGCGCGAAATGGGCATCACTTCCGTGGCGGTTTACGCCGACGTCGATGCCCGCAGTCTGCATGTGCGTCACGCCGACGAAGCCTACAGCCTGGGCGAGGGCGGCGCAGCCGACACCTATCTCAACAGCGACAAAGTCTTGGAAATTGCCCGCGCCTGTGGCGCCGAGGCCATCCATCCCGGCTACGGTTTTCTCAGCGAAAATGCGGCCTTCGTCACTGCCTGTGAGGCGGCGGGTATTGTCTTTATTGGCCCCACTCCGGAGCAGATGCAAAGCTTTGGGCTGAAACATCGCGCACGGGAGATAGCCGCCGCGGCGGGCGTGCCCCTACCGCCGGGCTCGGGTCTGCTGGCGGATGTGGATACCGCCTGCGCCGAGGCCGCGAATATTGGCTACCCGGTAATGCTCAAAAGTACCGCCGGGGGCGGCGGTATCGGCATGCAGGTCTGTGATTCCGAGGCGGTGCTGCGCGAGGCCTTTAACAAGGTCAAGCAGCTGGGTAAGAACAACTTTGCCGACGACGGTGTGTTTCTGGAGAAGTACATTGCCCGCGCCCGGCATATTGAAGTGCAGGCCTTTGGCGACGGTCAGGGCGGAGTGCTGGCGATTGGCGAGCGCGATTGTAGCGCCCAGCGCCGCAACCAGAAAGTCATTGAAGAGTGCCCGGCGCCTAATTTGCCCGAGCCGGTGCGCCAGCGCTTGTATCAGTTGGCCGAAGCGCTGCTGTCCAGTGTGAACTACCGCAACGCCGCCACGGTGGAGTACATCTTTGATGCCGACACTGAGGAGTGCTACTTCCTTGAAGTGAACACCCGCTTACAAGTAGAGCACGGCGTCACCGAAATGGTCTGGTCGGTGGACTTGGTGCAGTGGATGCTGCAGCAGGCGGCGGGGGAACTGCCACCACTGAATGAGCTTCGCCAGGGCCTGTCTGCCAGCGGGCATGCGATTCAGTTGCGGGTGTATGCCGAAGACCCCTACCGGGATTTTCAGCCCTGCGCGGGGCTGCTTAGTCATGTGGCATTTCCCCAGCGGGGTGAGGCGCTGCCTGGCCTGCGTATTGAACATTGGCTGGAAAGCGGCATTGAAGTGTCACCGTACTTCGATCCGATGTTGGCGAAGATTCTCTACCGAGGGGAGGACCGCGACGCCGCGATTCAGGGTTTGCGGGAGACGCTGGATCAGACGCAGCTTTATGGCATTGAAAGCAACTGTGCCTATCTGCGTTACTTGCTGGATGACGCAGTGGTGTCTAAGGGCGACGTCACAACCCGCTATCTTGCGCAGGTAACTTGGCAGCCTGCGCGTATCGATGTGCTGCAGGGCGGTACTCAGACCACCATTCAGGATTTCCCCGGTCGCAGCGGTTACTGGGATGTGGGCGTGCCGCCCTCGGGGCCCTTCGACAACTATTCCTTCCGGCTCGCCAATGCGATGCTGGGCAACACGTCTGATGCGGCCGCACTGGAAGTCACCCTGCAGGGGCCGACCCTGCAATTCAGTGCGCCCACCCGCATTGTGGTGGCGGGGGCGGCTATTCCTCTAAGTCTGGATGGCGAGCCCGTGGCGATGCACACGCCGGTGGAGGTGGCTGCTGGGCAGATGCTGGTGATGGGGCGCATCGAGCGCGGCGCGCGGGCGTATCTGGCTGTTGCAGGTGGCCTTGATTGCCCCGAGTACCTAGGCTCGTGCTCCACCTTTACCCTCGGCCAGTTCGGCGGTCATAACGGTCGTGCGCTGCGCACCGGCGATGTGTTGGCGCTGGCGCAGTCCGAAGCCATAGGGCCACCGCTGAGTCCGGATCAGGCCGCCCTGCCGGACATCGGCTCGCAGTGGTCGCTACGGGTGATTTATGGCCCCCACGGCGCGCCAGACTTTTTTACCGACGCTGATATCCAGCAGTTCTTCAGCACCGACTGGGAAGTGCATTACAACTCCAGCCGCACCGGCGTGCGCCTGATCGGCCCCAAACCGCAGTGGGCACGCCAGAGTGGCGGCGAAGCGGGCATGCATCCGTCCAATATTCATGACAACGCCTACGCCTTTGGCACGGTGGATTTCACCGGCGATATGCCGGTGATCCTCGGCCCGGACGGCCCCTCGCTGGGCGGCTTTGTCTGTCCCGCCACGGTGATTACCGCCGACCTGTGGAAGCTCGGTCAGTTACGCGCCGGGGATACGCTGCGCTTTGTGCCGGTCAGTGTTGACGCGGCGGTGGCGGCTGAGCGTTACCAGCAGGCCTTTTTCGCCGGTGATGAGCTCGGCGATAACACCGCCGCTGCCGAAAACGCGGCGCCAGTCTCTGTGGAGGCCCTGCCGTCGCCCATTGTTCAACGCCTTAGTGCTCACGAGGTGGGCGATGAGGTGGTATATCGCCTGGCGGGGGATCACTTCCTGCTGGTGGAATACGGCCCGCTGGAACTGGATATTCGCCTGCGCTTTCGCGCCCACGCATTGATGCAGGACTTGCAGCAAACGCCATTGCCGGGGCTGTGTGAACTCACGCCGGGCATTCGCTCACTGCAACTGCATTATGACGCGCAGCAATTACCGCTGAGTGAGCTGCTGGACGAACTGGCGCGCCGCGAACGGCGCTTATCGCAGCGCTTGGATTCCCTGCAGGTGCCGTCGCGCACGGTGTGGCTACCGCTGAGCTGGGACGACGAGGCCTGCCAGTTGGCAGTGGATAAATATCAGCAGTCGGTGCGCGCCAATGCCCCCTGGTGCCCGAGTAATCTGGAGTTTATCCGCCGCATCAATGGTCTCGACAGCATTGCTGATGTCAAGGATATCGTCTTCGACGCCGCCTATCTGGTGATGGGGCTGGGCGATGTGTATCTGGGCGCGCCAGTCGCCACACCCGTCGATCCGCGTCACCGACTGGTGACCACCAAATACAATCCGGCGCGTACCTGGACCGCAGAAAACTCGGTGGGTATCGGCGGCTCTTATCTTTGTGTGTACGGCATGGAAGGGCCGGGCGGTTACCAGTTTGTCGGTCGCACCCTGCAAATGTGGAACCGCTACCGTCGCACGGCTGCGTTTACCGAGCCCTATCTGCTGCGCTTTTTTGATCAGATTCGCTTCTACGAAGTCAGCCACGATGAACTCACGCAAATCCGTCGCGATTTCCCGCTGGGCGACTACCCGCTGCGCACCGAGGAGGGCGAGTTTTCGCTGGCGGAGTACGAGGCGTTTACCACGCAGCACGCGGCGGAAATCGACGCCCATACTCGCCGCCGAGAGCAGGCCTTCGATGACGAACTGGCGCGCTGGCATGCCGATGGCCAGTTCCACTACGAGGCACCGGAGGTCGAGGTCAGCGACGATACGCTGGTGATTGGTGACAACGATATTGTGGTGGACAGCTCGGTGGCGGGCAGCGTTTGGCAGCTGAATGTGGACGAGGGCGATACCGTTGAAGCCGGGCAGTGCGTGATGCTGCTGGAGTCGATGAAGATGGAAGTGGCTGTGCTGGCCAGCCAGCCGGGCCGCGTGAAAACGGTGGTGGTGAAAGCCGGCGGCCGCGTCAGTGCCGGTCAGCCACTGTTAATTCTGGACGGGGAGGATGCCCAATGACATTGCCCACACTGAGTCGCCGCAGTCTGCATCAGGCTTACCGCGATGGCAGCCTGACACCGCGCAAGCTGATGGCCGATATCGCCGCGCGCTGCGACGCGCTCAAGGACCACAATATCTGGATTTACCGCCTCAGCGCGGCGGAGCTGGAGCCGTATTTGCAAGCGCTGGACAGTCACAATCCCGACAGTCTGCCGCTGTTTGGTTTGCCCTTTGCCATTAAAGACAATATCGACCTGGCGGGTGTGCCCACCACGGCGGCCTGCGAAGCCTTTAGCTATACCCCCTCGCAATCGGCGACGGTGGTGCAAGCGCTGATTGCCGCCGGAGCGATTCCGGTGGGCAAGAGCAATCTCGATCAATTTGCCACCGGCCTGGTGGGCACCCGCTCGCCCTGGGGCGCCTGTAAAAACAGTGTCGACCCCGACATGATCAGCGGCGGTTCCAGCTCTGGCTCGGCGGTGGCCGTGGCCAAGGGGCTGGCCTGTTTCAGCCTGGGTACCGACACGGCGGGTTCGGGTCGCGTACCCGCCTGCTTTAATAATCTGGTGGGCCTCAAGCCCAGTATCGGCCTGTTGTCCGCCACGGGGATGGTGCCCGCCTGCCGCTCGCTGGACTGCATGACGGTATTTGCACTGAATGTGGATGACGCCAATGCCGTGCTGTCGGTGGCTGAGGGTGAGGACGCCAGTGATGCCTACAGCCGCACCAATCCCTTCGGCAACAGTTCCCGCCATTACGGACGACACGCCGGTAAATTGCGTCTGGGCGTGATGCCAGCGGAACAACTCGCTTTTTTCGGTCACGCGGGCTACGAGCAGGCCTATCAGCAGAGCCTGGCGGCGATTGCCGAAGATGACGAGGTTGAGCTGATCGAGGTGGATATGTCAGCCTTTCTCGATGCCGCCAAACTGCTTTACGAAAGCCCCTGGGTGGCGGAGCGCTATCTGGCCTGTTCACCATTGATTGAGGAGCAGCCCGAGGCGCTGTTGCCGGTCACCCGAACGATTATCAGCGGCGGTGCAACGCCATCAGCGCGGGATACCTTCTCTGCCCAGTACCGTTTAAAAGCCCTGCGCAAACTGGCGCAGGCCGCGCTGGATTCGGTGGATGCACTGCTCACACCCACCGCGCCACGACCTTATTCGATTGCCGAGCTGGACGCTGACCCCATCGCCCTGAACAGTAATACCGGCTACTACACCAACTATATGAATCTGTTTGACCTCTGCGGTCTGGCATTGCCTACGGCGTTTACCGACGACGGTTTCCCCTTTGGCCTGACGCTGGTGGCCGAGGCTTTCGGCGACCGTAAGCTGCTGTCGATTGGCAACCGTCTGCAACAGCGTTTTGCCTTGCCGCTGGGCGCGGAAAAGCGCGCTTTTGAACCGCTTTCCGAGAATGCTTCGACAGCGGCCGAGCGGGTGGACGTGGTGGTTTGCGGCGCCCACCTGGACGGTCAGCCCCTTAACTGGCAGCTTCGTGAGCGTGGTGCCACCTTACAGCTTTGCACGCAGTCAGCCCCTGGTTACCAACTCTATGCCTTGCCCGTTGGGCCGCCGTTGCGTCCGGCCATGGTGCTGGCCGAGTCCGGCCAGGGGCAGGCGATCGAGGTGGAAGTGTGGTCGATGCCGCTCGCCGAACTTGGCAGTTTTGTGGCCGGGATTCCCGCGCCGTTGGGTATCGGCAAAGTACGGCTGGTCGACGGACGGCTCTGTCCCGGCTTTATCTGCGAGCAGTCGGGGATTCGCGGCGCGACGGACATCAGCCATTTTGGCGGCTGGCGGGCCTACCTCCGCAGCCTGTAACGTGGCAGCATGGCGTTTTTGTCGTGATGGCTGAGCCATGTTGGAAAGCTGGAAGGATTACTGCCCCTACTGCGGTGAGCGCATTGAACTGCTGATCGACCCGAGTCTGGCAGGGGAGCCGTACGTTGAAGACTGCGAGGTTTGCTGTCGCCCCATGCGCGTCAGCGTGAGGGATGGCGACGCGCCACTGGGTGCCGATAGCTGGGCACAGGCGATAGAGGAGCTGCCCGCGTCGGCGTCCGACTCCGGTTTGCAGGTTCAGCTTCAGCGCGAGGATGAGGTGTAACGATGCCCTGTGAACTGCGAGCCATACAGGCAGATATCTGCCTGCTAAACGTCGATGCCATCGTTAACGCCGCGAATAACAGCTTGCTTGGCGGGGGTGGTGTCGACGGCGCCATTCACCGGGCGGCGGGGCCGGAGTTGTTGGACTTCTGTCGCGGCTTGCAGGGTTGCGAGACCGGCGATGCCAAGGTCAGCCCCGGTTTTGCGTTGCCAGCTCAATACATTCTTCATACGGTAGGGCCGGTGTGGCACGGCGGTGATCAGGGCGAGGCTGATAAACTGGCGAGTTGCTACCGCCGCTGTATTGAAGAGGCCAAGGCACTGGAGCTTGCCACTCTGGCCTTTCCGGCCATTAGCTGCGGCGTCTATGGCTACCCTCACGACAAGGCTTGCGCTATTGCGGTGGCCAGTTTACGGGAGGCCTTGCTTGAGCCGCGCAGCCTCCGGCAGATCTTATTAGTGGCCTTCAGCCCGGAAGTGCTGGCCCATTGGCAGCGGGCTTTAGCACACGACTGAGGTTTACTGGCGGCCTAAAGCCTTGAGCAAACTGGCTTCCGTTTGCGGCCCCGTGAGTACACTGTGCAACTCACCTTGGGGACTGAGGATATAGGTGGTCGGCAATACTTTGGGGCGCTCTTGCCCGAGCAATTGCGCGGGGTCGGCGAGCATACTTTCGAATTGTATATCCAACTCGGCAATGGCCTCGTCTAGCGCCGGGCCCTGCAGGCGGTCGTAGTTTGCGCCGTAAACGTCGATGTCGCTGTGTTCGGCATCAAGTTTATTGAGTTCGGGAATTTCATCGCGACAGGGGCCACACCATGTCGCCCAATAATTAATCAGTACCCAGTTGCCGGTGTCTGGCAAGCCCTCTGCGCTGGTTTCGCTGCGGCTGCAGGCGATTAATAAAGAACACGTAAGCAGTAGCAAGATTGATCGCAGTTGTATCATTTCCTATTCCAAATGGTGACCAGCAATGCGCTGTGTATAATGTCGCTCATCGTTTACTACGCTGGATGAGTCATGTCTGTTTACACCCTGTACCACAATCCTCGCTGTTCCAAGTCACGTCAAACCAAGCAGTTGCTTGAAGACAATGGGGTAACACCAGAGGTCGTCCTGTATTTAGAAGACAGCCCGAGTGCGGATACGCTGCGAGACTTGCTGGCGAAGCTGGGTATTGCTCCGCGGCAATTGTTGCGCAAGGGCGAGGCAGAATACAAGGAGCGCGGCTTGGCGGATGACAGTCTCAGTGATGAGGCCTTAATTCAGGCGATGGTTGAAGCGCCGAAACTGATTGAACGGCCGATTGTCGTAAAAGGCGACCAGGCGGTGCTCGGGCGTCCACCTGAGAACGCACTGGCTTTGATCGATTAAGGAATCTTCAATGACAGATGGCCCCTACATTTTGGTGCTGTACTACAGCCGTCACGGCGCAACCCGGCGCTTGGCCGAGCAGATAGCGCGTGGTGTGGAGCAGGCGGGTATGGCAGCGCGGCTGCGCACGGTGCCCGCGATTTCCACCGTCTGTGAGGCCGTCGAAGAGGATATTCCTGATGAGGGGCACCTCTACGCCAGTCAGGAAGATTTACGCGATTGCGCAGGCCTGGCAATGGGCAGCCCTACGCGTTTTGGTAATATGGCGGCGCCGCTGAAGTACTTTATAGATGGTAGCTCGGCGCTGTGGATGAGTGGGGCTCTGATAGGGAAGCCCGCTGCGGTTTTTACATCCAGCGCCAGTCTGCATGGCGGTCAGGAGACGACGCTAACCTCGATGATGTTGCCACTACTGCACCACGGTATGGTGATCGCCGGTTTGCCCTACAGCGAGTCCTCGCTTAGCACAACAACCACAGGTGGGACGCCCTACGGAGCAAGCCACGTTGCCGGCAGTGACGGGCGCGATGTCGACGCCACCGAGCTGGCCTTGGCGACTGCCTTGGGCAAGCGTCTTGCGTTACTGGCTCAGCGACTGGCTGATTAATTCTATATAAGGAAACTTCAGGTATGACAAGTTTGGAAAAGCGCGCGGCCGTCACGGCGGCTTTGATGAAGTTTTCCTACGTCGGTTTGTTAATTTCATTGAGTTTGAGTACGTGGGTGTGGGTGCAAGAGGGACGCCAGCCCAGCGTTACCATCTGGCTGATTCGCGTGTTGCCACTGCTGATTTTTGTGTTGCCGGTTTTTCGCCAGCAGCTCAAAGGCATTGCCTGGATGTGTTTTGTAAGCCTGTTGTATTTTGCCTCCGCAGTGACCGAAGCAATGTCGCCCTTCGTTATCTGGATCAACTATATAGAGCTGGCACTGGTAGTCATTTTGTTCTGCAGTGCGACAGCATTTATTCGTTGGCATGCGCAGGCGATGCGTGCCTCACAAGAAGCCTAGGGAGTAGGGGTACAGTATGAGTGATTCGAAAAAGCGCGGTTTCTTTAGCCGTTTGGGCAATGTGCTCGACGGTGTGCGCCGCTGGACCTTGAACCTGTTCTTCTTGTTGTTTATCGGCTTGCTGCTGTTCAACATTGTTAACGCCTTTCGTGTTGAAGTGCCTAACGGTGGCGTTCTGGTACTGGCTCCTGAGGGGGTGGTGGTTGAGCAATACACCGCTGTTGACGCATTCACGCAAATCAGTGGCAGTGGTTTGCCGGTAGAAACATTGCTGCAAGACCTGATCGATAGTGTGGATTACGCTCGCGAGGACAGCAGCATTCAGGTGCTGTTGTTATTGCTCGACGACCTGCAGCACATCGGTATGGCGCGTTCCTTGGAATTGTCAGAAGCACTTCGACGTTTTCGGGAGTCGGGTAAGCAAGTTGTCGCGATGTCGGGACACTACGATCAGGATAAGTATTTGTTAGCGAGTGAGGCCGACCAAATACTGCTGCACAATATGGGCGGCGTCAGCCTGGAAGGCTTTGCCGTGGTACGCAACTACCTGAGTGAGGCGATTGATAAATTAAAGGTCAACTTCCACGTATTTAAAGTGGGAAGCTACAAGTCGGCACTCGAGCCATTTATTCGCAATGATATGTCGCCGGAAGCGCGTGAAGCGAACCGAGGGTGGTTGGAACCGCTGTGGGACCTATACCGAGACCGCGTCGTTGAGCGCCGCAATATTGCCGTTAAAGACTTCAATTACTACGTTAACCATATCGATCGCGTGCTGGCTGGTAGTGGTGGCGATGCCGCACAAGCTGCCCTGGACTATGGCTTGGTCGACGGTATTGTCAGTCGGCCACGGCTCAGCGAAATGATGGCTGAGCAGGTGGGTTGGGATAAAGATGGCTATTTTAACCAGGTTTATTACAAGCACTATCTGCGCTTTAAGCGCGGCATAACCTTACCCGACGATACCGCGGGTGTGGCGTTAATCGTTGCTAGCGGCAATATCGTGGATGGCGAACGGTCTGCGGGCAGCATTGGCGGCGATAGCCTTGCGCGTCTGGTTCGTACCGCGCGGCTGGATGAGAGTGTTAAAGCGCTGGTGTTGCGGATCGACAGCGGCGGGGGTTCCGCCTTTGCGTCAGAAATTATTCGCGCTGAACTCGAGGCACTGCAACAGACTGGCAAGCCCTATGTGGTGTCAATGAGTAGCCTGGCGGCATCAGGTGGATACTGGATTGCGGCAGGTGCCGATGAGATCTGGGCGAGCCCCGCTACGTTGACAGGCTCTATCGGCATCTTTGGTGCCTTTCCCACCGTTGAGGAATTACTGGCTGATTTGGGTGTAAACACCGACGGTGTCGGCACGTCGGCAGTTGCCGGGAAACTGCGTGTTGACCGCCCGCTAGACCCTATTGTGGCGCGGTCCATTCAAAGCAGTATCGATAATGGCTACCGCCGATTTATTAATGTGGTTGCCGAGGGACGCGGCAAACTGCCGGAACAAGTCGAGCCGATTGCCGAAGGGCGAGTGTGGAGTGGTATGGATGCTCATGAACTTGGCTTGGTAGATAAGCTGGGCACCTTAGAACAAGCCATCCAGTCTGCGGCGAAGCTTGCCGGGCTGGGCGACAGCCGGCACCGTGAATTGCGCTTGCCGATGAGCCCGGAAGAAGAGCTGATGCGCTGGATACTGAGCTCGGGGGTCGCGGCGCCTTTGCTCCCCCAGTCTCTTTCTGCGTTAATTCAGCAGTGGTTGCCTGTGACCGCAGCGCTCCCTACGCTAAATGACCCGCGTGGCATGTATGCCTACTGTCCGGTGTGTGTGAGCCCGTAGCCGCGAATACAGACATTGAAAACCCTCTTGCACTGGCGCCGGAGTAACCGCGAAACGAGGTTACTCCGGGCCGGCTTTTAGCTCCTGAATAATCGACGCCCACATAGAGTCGGCTGCAGCGTAAGGAGCGTAAATTGCCAATCTGTCGGCGTAGCCGGCATATTTTTGTTTAAGCAAACCGGCGATCTCTTCGGGTTTGCCGCGAGTGCAGAAAGCGTCGAGAAAATCATCGTCCACATAACTGCCCAGCTCATCCCACTTACCTTCTTTTGATAGTCGGTTCATTGTCGGCTGTAAGTCGCCCAGGCCTACCGCCTCCATCGGCGGTGCATAGGCGGGTGTCGAGGCATAGAACCCCAGCAAGCTCTTCACGCTATTTTCCGCTGCAACATATTCCTCTTCGGTTTCTCCGGTGACGATGATGGCATTAACTTGCAAGGTGAAGTCATCCAGGGAGCGCGCCGATTTCTCCAAGCCTCTTTTTACGGCAGGTAAGGCCTTCTCTTCCAGAAAGGGCAAGGTGTTGAAGGGATGCACGATCAACCCATCGGCAACCTCGCCGGCGACTTCGGTCATTTTTGGCCCCAGGGCACCCAGCATGATTGGGGGCACTCCATAAGGGTTTGGCCCTGGGTTGAACATCGGCGTCATCAATGTATGACGATAGTATTTCCCTTGGAAGTCGAGTTTGTTGCCATGTTGCCAACAGTCGAAAAACGCTTTGACCGCTAAGATATACTCTCGCATTCTCGCCGCCGGTGGATTGAAGTCTATGCCGAAGCGCTTTTCTATGTGTGCTTTAATCTGCGAGCCGATCCCCAGGCTGAATTTGCCCTTTGAAAACGTTTGTAGGTCCCACGCCTGGTAGGCAATGTGAGAGGGGTTTCTGGGGAAGGCAACGGCAATGCCGGTGGCAATGTCGAGTTCGGGTGCATGCTCTGAGGCGAGCGCTAAAGGGAAGAACGGATCCCAGCTACCCTCCAGTGAATACACGCCATCATAGCCGATTGCTGCCAGGCGTTTGGCTTCCGCCGCTGCGCCACTCATTTGCGCATAAAAGGGGCCGTCAATTTTCATTGTTTTACCTTGTTCTATTTACTTGGATTGCTGTCGCGATTGCATTCAAACCAGCCGATGACGGGCGCTTCATCGCCGATATGGCAGCGTACTAAAGAGCGTCGATACTCGGTGCGTTTGGGCGGTGAGAAGGTGTGGGTAATATCGATTTCTACACCGGAGATCGTTTCAATACGACCGCTGATCAGCCTACCACTACTGCAGGCGAGGTCGAAGTGTCCGGCAACGGAGCGGTGTGGGGAGGTCGCATCAAAAGAGAGGTCGAATTCAACGCCCTCTAGGTTTTCCATCTCGCCGCCGCTTTCTTGGTAATAACCGACTTTGATTTCCGGCCACTCGGGAATATTAACCACGGTGGACTGAAGGCTAAATTTCTCCGTGTTAATGACCAGAAACTGCCACTGCATATCCCAGGGGCGCGGCCCCCATGAGTGGTCGCGTTCGCCCCGAACGGTAACGTCCCGTGTGTGTTTGTCGATGTTCATCGTCAAGGCGCCGGCGATTGGCTGTTCATAGCGATTGGTGCTGAAGCCCTCTGCTTGGTGATCTTCAACGGTGCCACCGCCGCTAGAGTGGGCGGGGCCCAGCGCATTCATGGCTAGCTTGACGGCGACCGGTAGCACCAGGCCTTGGCGTTGCCCCGACAGCACCCTTGCAAAGCCTGATACGCTCAGCGTTCCACTTTGCAGGGCCTCACCTGCCTGATAATTAAATGCTAAGCCCCAGCCCTCATAAGCGAAAACGTGATTGTCGCTTTGTAACTTCAGCGCTGAGAAGGGGAGACGGTACTCTTCGATCGTTAGCCATTCTTCACCATCGAGCAGGTACAGCCAAAATAGCACTCGTTGTTGTACGGGGTGCCAACCGACTCGACAGTGCCCTGCGATTCGGCCATTGGCGTCATACCAATCGAAAAAATACGATTCATTCCAGTCTGAATGATCGCCGCTAAAGGGGTGTGGAAACTCGTCGTCGAGCTGAATACCAAATTGCGTCAGCGTTTTATTATCTAGCATTGTGCTCTGCTCTCGGTAGTGTGTTTGGTTGTGGCAATCAGCAAGGCCGCACTTACAGAAGTGATACCACGCCGGTATCAGCGTTGAGGCGGATACTGTCGCCAGTTTTTATTCGTTGGGTGGCAACGCGGGTATTTACGATTGCCGGCAGACCGTATTCTCTGGCAATGACCGCGCCGTGGGAGACTGAGCTTCCAACGTCGGTAATTAGTCCGGCTATTGAACTGAAGTACGGGGTCCAGCCCACATCGGTGATGGGGGCCACGAGGATTTCACCAGGCTGCAGCCCCGCGGCGTCGCTAACGCTAAAGGCGACTCTGGCCTTGCCCTCGACCAGGCCAGAGGAAACCGGCCGCCCTAGGATGTCACCACCGGTTTCAGTGCTCTGTAGTCGACGGTCGATTGGTTGTGGAGGGCCCACGCAGATTTCATTGAAATCGAGTTTATTTTGAAAGGCGAGGGCGGTTCGACGGTTGCTGGCTTTTTCTTTCTCCAGCGCTGGGTCAGCGGAGCGGACGACGTTCATAAGCTCATCGTGGGTGAAAAAGAAAGCCTGATCGGCGTCGTCCAGCTTTCCTTCGCGGTGAAGTTGCTCACCCAGGGCCCGGTAGCTGCGTTTGAAACGGTTGGCGATGTCGACCAGTAGTGATTTTGTTGCCTCTCGTCGGCGAATTGCCGCGTGCGCCTTGGGTAATATCCAGCGTACGCCTCGACTCAGTTGGCTGGTGTCGACTGCCTGTGGTTTCGGGTTCACCGCCTTGCCAGAGCGACGCGCGCTTACCGAGGCTTGTAACGTGGTGACCAGTGTCTCGGGCGCATCTGCCCAGCAGGCTTCTCGCATGCAGAGTTCTCGATAGCCACGGTGACCGTGGCGATGTAAAAACGCCTTAAAGTCGCCAGACGTAATTGCGCTGCTGGCTAACCACTCGACAGCATCGGTAGGCGAGGCATCGACGAAAGCCTGAGCGTCGCGCTCATGTTGAGCGATCTTCTCGACAATGGCATCTAGCTGCTCGACGAGGATGGCGCTTTCAACGCCGCTTGCGCCAGCCATTAAGTTTGCCGCCTGTGCCTGTTCTGCAGCGCTGCTCTCTTGCCCTCCAGAAATCATGGACTGGAGGATATTGCTGGCCACTCCGGAGGTTGTGGAGGATTGAAGGTGGACGGCCATTGCTTCGGAATAGAAGGGTAAGGCCTTGTCCAGCGCCTGAGCGATTTCCACGCTATTTCCAGAAGTTGGCAGGTTGAAGGCGTCGGCTTTCTTGCTAAATCGGGCGATGACATCATCGGCTTTTTGCAGATACCGGAGCATTTTTACGGTGCCCAATAGACGTATCCACCAGGGGCGTTTGGGGGGCTCTTGAAGCTCTTCCACGACGCCACCGCACAGGCTATAGCCCATCGACTTTGCGTCTACCCCGAGCACGTTAGCGGCAGCTGCGATTGATCCGCTGAGGTTGATGAAGAGCTTGCCGTGACTCATTGCTATTTGAGTCCACTCATCGGTGACGGTTTTGCGGCCGGCATAGCTCACATGCATGTGTTGCATGCCATTTTCGATGCTTCGTCCTGTCGTTGAAAAGGTTAGGGGGCAAACGGCGCCCGGCATCATTTCGCCCACGTTGCAGCGCGTGACAACGTCAGTGGCGTTGATTGGCGTATCTAACTCGTTCAGATCCGTCCCGATGGTGGTAATTGGCCGAGCTTGCAGCCAGAAGATGCGGCCCTCGCTGTCAGCGGCCCACTCCAGATCAAGCGGGATGCCGGCCTGTTGGCTAGCGTGTTTGGCCTGGGCAACGAGCGTGCCGAGTAGTGCGTCGGAGAGGATCGGCGTATCGCCGATAAGCTCAGAGTAGCTTAGCTGGCCACTGCGGTTAAATTCGTAGTGATCGGGTGTCGCTTCCCCGCTGACGAGTGATTCCCCCAGCCCTTCTACGGCATCCACGACAAGCCGGTCGTGGCGACCCGATACGGGGTCAACAGTGAACAAAACACCGGCGGCGCGGGCATCTACCATGGTTTGCACAACGACGTTCATTTGCACGCCATGAATATTGTTTTTGCCTTGGTAGGCACTAGCCCGTTGGCTATGTAGTGATGTGACGCAGCGGTCGATTGCTGTTTTTAGATCGTCGAGGCCCCCGACGTTGAGGATACTTTCATATTGGCCGGCGAAGGAACTCTCCGCACCGTCTTCCCCCAGTGCCGATGATCGAACGGCGACTTTAGCGCCACCGAGCTTTTGGTAATAGTCGGCCAATGCTTCAGGGTACTCACCACATTGCGCATCAACGATAACAAAGCCACTGGGCACCGTAAGTCCCCAGCGCATCAGTTGGCTAAGGCCGCTGGCTTTACCGCCCATGGAAAGCAATGCGTCTTGGCTTGTATCGGTATCGTTTAGCCAGTGAATAGTCGTCACGCTGTCAGTGATCATCGTTTTTCTCAGCTCATTATTGTTATGTGTGGTGTTGCTTCTGCCGGTGGTGGCGGCAAGGCCACCCTTGCTATACGATCGTATAGTGTTGGCTTTGTGTCAAGGGCAGTGCTAACTTCCTAAAATTGAACGCATTTTTCTAATGAGTTGGGGTAAGTTAAATTCCGATGAAGGCCGGTAGCGGAGAGCCGAAAATGAATGAGCGCCGGGAGCGGGTACTCCGGGCAGCCGCGCAGTTGTTTGGACAACTCGGTTTTGACGGGACATCATTTGCGTTGGTGGCGGAGAAAGCGGGTGAACAGAAAACCTTTGTTCAATACCACTTCCAAAATAAAGAGGTACTCTGGCGAGCTGCTGTGTCGCATGTTTGGTTGCAGCGCAACAATGCCTTACCGCGCTACATTGAAGATATTTCCTTGCAGCGTGCGTCCGACGACAGGGAAAAAATGATTCGTGACTTGTGCAGAAAAATACTGCACTTCACGTTTGCTCACCCCGAGTGGGTAAAAATAATGTTTCAGGAAGCATCGGCGCCGGGGCCGCGCTTAGATTGGCTCGTCAAAGAATTTATCGGCACGGACTTTATTGAAGGGCGTGCAATGATAGAGCTAGGTCAGCATCAAGGTTTACTGCCAAAAGTGGATGCGATGGACCTTTTGCATATTCTTTCGGGTGCGTTGCTGTATTTGGTAAGCGTTGCGCCGATAACTGAGCGTGTGTTGGGGCTGCGGCCCGACTCCAGTGACTACATTGACCACCACGTTGATACGCTGACACGTATCCTTCGGCAGCACGCCTAGGGCCTTGGCGTCCTCGTTGCCTTCAGGCCTCATTGCTCGCCACTTTGATGGGGGTAGTGCTGCCGCCATTCTTCAAACCCGCCGTCCATGCTGTAGACCTCGGTAAAGTCTTTTTCAACAAAAAACTGCGCGGCGCTCTGGCTGCTATTACCGTGGTAGCAGTAAATGATGAGCGGCGCGTCCGGGTCGGCGTCTTCAATAAACTGCTGCAGGTTGTGGTTGTCCAAATGGCAGGCGCCCTTGATGTGCCCCAGCTGGTAGGACTGCTCGTCGCGGATGTCGGCGAGTTGCGTTGAGGGCTGGCGCAGCAGTTGTTCGGCGTCTGAGATCGAGATGCGTTTAAAGGACATAGGCGTACTTATCAGGTCAGTTGGTAAATTATCGGTGAAATAGCAGAGCGAGCGCGCAGGGCGCTACTCGCTCAGTGCCGGTTCGAGCTCGCGAGCAGACTTACTGCCAAACAGCGTTTTCACGTCTTCAAGCACGATATACAGGCAGGGTATTAATATCAATGTGATGACCGTGGCGAAGATGATGCCGAAGCCGAGTGACACCGCCATGGGAATCACGAACTGGGCTTGCAAGCTGTCTTCCATCAGCATCGGTAACAGACCAAAGAAGGTTGTTAGCGACGTCAGCAGTATCGCTCTAAAGCGCTGACACCCCGAGTCGACAACAGCGTCGATCAGGCGCTCGCCGCGGTCGATCGCCGAGTTAATGAAGTCCACCATAATCAGACTGTCGTTGACGACAACGCCGGATAGCGCGATAACGCCAAAGAACGACATCATACTGAAGGACAGGTCCGTCACAATGTGGCCGAACACCGCACCGATAATGCCAAAAGGGATTACCCCCATAATGATTAGCGGCTGCAGGTACGAGCGTAAGGGGATGGCCAATAGACCATAAATGCCAAACAGGGCGAGGGCAAAGCCGACCAGTAGACTGACCATCAGGGTGCCCACTTCCTCACTTTCACCACTGAGTTTGATATCTAGGCCGGGGTAGCGCTGTTGCAAACCGGGCAGCAGGTTTTTAAGGATACTGGAGGTGACTTTATCCGGCTCAACACGTGACTTATCGGCTTGGGCAGTCACACTGATAGAGCGCTCGCCATCGATACGCGTCATGGTTGTGTAGGCGGGCTGGATGGTGATCTTTGCCACATTAGAGAGCGGCACAAAGGCCCCCTCGGCGGAGCGAATAAACATGCTTTGCAGGTCGGACACCGCCGCACGCTCATCGCGCGGGTAGCGAACCATCACCTTCACTTCGTCGTTGCCGCGCTGCACGCGCTGGGCTTCCGCGCCATAGAAGGCATCGCGAATCTGCTGTCCTAGTGCTGCTGAGCTGAGGCCCAGGGTTTCCGCTTCGGGGAGAATTTCCAGGACAATTTCATCGCGCAGTGCGCTGGCACCATTGCGAATATCGTAGACGCCCTCATAGCGGCGCAGGGCATTTTCCACTTGTGCTGCGGCAGCGGTAAGGTCTTCTGGATGGGGGCTGCTGATTTTTAGTGAGATCGACGGGCCCATTTGTTGGTCGGCAATACTCACCGCGAGTACCTTGGCGCCGGGGATATCGCCAATCTCTTCGCGCCAGCGCCGCGCAATTTCCGCACCGTCGATATCGCGCATGTCATTCTTGGTGAGTTCGGCCATAAACGTCACGTGACGTCCGCCGCGGCCAAAGGCGGCAACGTGGCTGATCAGGGCGCGGTTATCGTCGTTGGCATGGGCGGCGGAGTAGGCCTCGTTGACCTTGCGGAGGCTGCTGTCCATATGTTCGAAGGCGCGGCGCGTTTCTTCCTCGGGGGTGCCTTCAACCATTTCTAGGTTGGCCTGAACGAAGTCGCCGGGCACTTCGGGGATCATGACGAAATGTACGATACCACCAGCGACCAGGCCTACTGTGACGATGAGCATCGCGGTGAAGCTCGCGCCGGTGATATAGCGCTGGGCAATGGCCCGCTTAATAAAAGGCCGGTAGGTGTTTTCGACAAAATTACTGAGTATCGCATTGGACTTTGCTGGAATGCGGTCGAGCTTTTGCCAGATAGGCCCAGTGCCGGGCGAACTGTGTGCCAGGTGAGCAGGTAGAATCCATTTTGATTCCACCAGTGAAAATGCCAGGCACAGAATAACAACCCAACCGACAGACTCCGGGAAGGGCGCGAAGGTGCCACTGGCGAACAGGGTTGGCGAAAACGCCATGATGGTGGTGAGCACGCCAAAGGTGGCGGGGGTGGCCACGCGCAAGGCGCCTTTGATAACGGTATCGACCGAGTGGCCGCTTTTTTCCGCTTCGGCGTAGGCGCTTTCACCAATGATGATCGCGTCATCAACCACGATACCCAGGACCAAAATAAAGCCAAACAGACTGAGCATATTCAGGCTGATATCGACCATTGGCATCAGCGCAAAGGTGCCGAGGAAGCAGATCGGCAAGCCGACCATTACCCAGAACGCCAGTTTGATATTCAGGAATAAGCTCAACACCACAAATACCAGTAAGGCACCCATGCTGAGGTTGTCGAGCATCATGCTCATGCGGCCTTTCAGGTAGTAGCTGATGTCGGCAAACTGCGCAATTTCAACGCCCTCCGGCAATTGCTCGCGCTTGTTTTCCACATAGCGACTTACCGCCTCGGCAACGCGGATCAAATCCTGGCTACCTACTGAGAAGACTTGCAGGCCCAGGCTGGGCTTGCCGTCGAAGTATGCAAATCCGTCAACTTCCTCAAAACCGTCGTTAATCGTCGCAATGTCGGCCAGCGTTAAGCGGGTACCGTCGGGGAAGCTCTTTACAACCAGGCGTTCAAATTCCTGTTGCTGGCGTGCCTGGCCTTGGGTTCGCAGGGAAATATTGCCGTTGCTGGTTTTAATCGTACCGCCGGGCAGGTCTAGCGACGAGCGACGAATGGCGTCGGCGACATCGCTGAGGGTCAGCTGGTACTCAAGCAAGCGGTGCTCGGGAATTTCGATGCTGATCTCAAAGTCGCGGGCGCCGTTGATCTGAACAAAGGCGATCTCGGGGTCTTGCAGCATCTCCTGTTTGACTTGCTCGCCCAGCGATTTCAGGCTGCGCTCATCCAGGTCGCCGTAAAGCTCAACGTTGACGGTGTGCTTCTGAAACTCCAGGCGCTTTACGATGGGGCGCTCAGCCTGTTCGGGAAAACTGACAATGCCATCTACCGCGCTTTTGATCTCGTCCATCACGGCCAAGATGTCATAGTCTTTGTAGATGTCCGCACTGATCGTTGCCAGTGATTCGTCGGCGGTGGACTCTATGCTCTCAATGGCATCAATGTCCTGCAGCGCTTCCTCAATTTTGAGAATGACACCGTCTTCAACTTCCTCCGGCGTTGCGCCGGGGTAGGGAACCGTGATGCGGATGATGTTGATTTCGAAGTCAGGCTGCAGGGTGCGCTGAATATTCAGTGCCGAGCCAATCCCCACGCACAAGATGACGATCATCAACAGGTTGGCGGCAACGCTGTTGCGTGCGAACCACGGAATGATGCCGCGGCGAGTGTCTAGGTGCTCGGGAATAGTCATTGGACGCTGCTAAGCTCGGTAAAGGTAGCCATGCCTGATTCGCTCTGTGGCTTAACCAGCTCGGCGGTCGACATGCTGCTGTTGACTTTAACGGGGGTGCCGCTGATGGCGCTGGGCACTGATGACAGGCAAATCCGATCACCTTCTTCAAGACCTTCATACACGTAGACCAGCTTGCCTTCTGTGCGCAATGCTTTGATATCGCGGTTGCGCAGGGTTTGCTTGTCGTCGACCACCCACAGTTGATTGCCGGTGCGCAGGATATGCCGGGGAACGGCGATCAGCCCATCGATTTTTTTGCCTTCTATATCCGCTTTTACAAAGCTGCCATTGAGTAGGGGCTTGCCCGGGTTCTCCAAGCGGTAGGGGTCATTCACGCGCGCGACAACAAACAACACGCGACTGCGTTCATCGAGTACGCCCTCGCTGCGCACGACCTCGGCGGGCCAGCGATCGCCAATATCATTTTCCAGAATGACTCGGGGGTAGGTGTCGTGCTGGCTATTATTGGGCAGTTCCAGATAAGCGAGGCGGTCCGTTGGCACAGGGAGCCGAACTTCGGCAGTGTCGACGGAGAACATTTGGCCGACCGGCGTACCGGTGCTAACAAATTGTCCGAGGTCGACCTGGCGCATTTTGATCAAGCCGCGATAGGGGGCTTTGATTTGCGTCCTGTCCAGGTTGATCTTGGCCTGACGGCGGTCCGCGAGTGCGGAGTTCAGTCTGGCCTTGGCTTCGTTCAATTGCGGCAGCCTGAGCGCCAGGGCACGCGCTTCTTTACTGGCGTGACGGCGGGGGTATTTGCGTAGGTCTTCCTTCGCTACTGCCGCGCGCCCTTTTTCTTGTAGCAGGTTACTGTGGGCAGTGGCCACGGCAGCCTCGGCGCGTTTGAGTTCAGCGCGGTAATTGCGATCGTCAATGCGCAACAGCACTTCGCCTTGTTCTACCAAGCCGCCATTTTCGAATTTGGGAGAAACGTCCATGACCTGCCCCGATACTTCGGTGACCAGGCTGGTTTCTGTGCGCGGCTGCACGGTGCCCTGGCTACTCACGTTGATCATCAGGGACTGTTTGGTCGCAATGGCGACGTCAATGATCAGTGAATGCTGCTCAACGTCCTGTTGTTCGGGGGCGGGGCGCAGCGCGAAAAGGATCACGGCAACGACAATGGAAAGGCCGATGATTGACGCGACGGCAATGGCCTGCTTGGGCAAATTAGGCAAAACAACGTTCTCTTTTTGTCGGTGGCGGCAATGCCGCCGGCGAGTCGATAGCTTATTGGGGCGCTATTCTAGCCCTATCTGCCATCTAACAGTGTGAAATCTTGGTAAGAGCAGCGTCTTTGTCACACTTTGGGCGACTATTCGTCGCCCAGAAGGATGGCGGGTGCCCAGCGTAACCAACTCGGTTCTGCGTCGGCGTGCAGAGGAAAGTGCTGGCTGGCTTCTGCCGGGGGGGCTAAACCGTTGTCGCCTCGCGCTTCTGGTGTGGCGAAGGCGATGCCGCCTTCAAGCAGCGATTCGACCGACTTACTGCGGATGGTCGTGCCGCTGAATAGGCCAAAATTGATGGCGACCCCGCTGGAGTTCCAGAAGCGGGTGTTGCGTCGCACCAGTGTGGCGTAGCGGGGCTCAATATTAATATGGATTAAGGTACGGCGTGCATCGCTAGACAGTTCAAAGCCGTAGACTTCACCCACAGGAATGTCGCGATAAAAGACCCTCACGCCCTCTTTGAGTGAGCCGCGCTGGTCAGCGCTCAATATTAGATTCAACCCTTTGGCAGGCGCCCGCAGCGGTGGCGCGCGCTCCAAGCCGATAAATTCTGTGAGCACGTCGCCGCTACCCGGTAGCACGCTAATGTAGGCGCCGGTTACCAGGGTTTCGAGGTTGCGCGTACCCACCAAGCCCAGTTGCGGCTTCACCACCCAAAAGCGGCTGCCTTCGCGAGCGATAGCTTTTGCCGAGGGCGCCAGACGGGCGCTGACCACAACGCCTTGCATGCTTTGGTCCAGCTCAACGGCGGTCACTTCGCCGACCTTGATCCCTTCGTATTTAATTTCTGTTCCCTTGCTTAGACTGGCACCGCTGGAGAAGTACAGGCGGATTTCTCTGCCCTTGTCGGCAAAGCTGCTTTCGTAGTCCTCGTGCAGGGTATACCGCAGCCCCTCCCAAGCGGCTTGCGGGCGAGCCACCTCAGGGGTGTGAAAGGAAATGCCACCACTGACAATGGTCGCCAGCGACTCGGTTTTTACGTCGAGGCCACCGAGGCCGCCGCTGATACTGATGCCGCTGGCGTTCCAGAACAGCGACTCGCGATGCAATAGGTGGGCGTAGCGCTGATGAATAAATACGCCAATTTCAACGCCTTTGCGCTGTAGCGACACGCTTTCCACCTGGCCTACCGCGATCTTGCGAAAATACACTTTGCTGCCAATTTTCACCGAGCCCAGTTCGTCGGCTTCGAGCACCACCCTGATTCCAGGTGCACTGATCCGCTGACTGGGGGCGTCGCGCAGTGCTGTGTAGCGTTCTTGCAGCTCGCCGTCTTCGCCGTCGACATTCACGGCGATATACGGCCCTCCCAGCAGGGTGTCTAGTCCTTCAACGCCTGAGCCCGAGACTTTGGGGCTGACTAGCCAAAACTGGCTATTTTCATTCAGGTAATCGTAATAGGGGGCGTTGATGCGCAGCTCAGCCTCGGCACCGGCGGTAGGGCCAGCCTCATTAAAGCGCAAGCTTTCAACGCTGCCGATGCGTATACCTTGCAGGCGAAGGTCCGCACCCTGGCTCAAGCCCTCGGCGCTGTCGAAGGCCACCACAATCCGCTTGCCGCCTTCGGCGTGCGCGCGATTTTGATGCAGCGTAAATCGGTGACCGCTGTCGACAGCGTCGCCGTCTTCGGGGCTGTCGAAGGCTACGCCGCCCGCAAGAATGCTCGCCAATGAACCTGTTTCAAGCTGGACGCCTTGTAGCCCCGCCGTGACCTTAACGCCGCTGTGGTTCCAAAATCGGCTGCGATGGTTGATGAGATGGGTGTAGCGTGGGTCGATGTGGGCGGTAATCTCCACACCGTCGTTAAGCAGTGTATAACCCTCAATATCACCGACGTCGATTTGCTGGTAGAGCACGGGGGCGCCAACAGATAGCGAACCAAGTTCTTTGGCATGCAGGGTGATTTGCAACCCCGAGTCGCTGCGAGGCGTGGCCGGTGGCTCGAGCAGCGCGGTAAAACTGCGAGCCGCCTGACCTTCACCGGGCTGAAAGCTGATGTAGTTGCCGGCGACCAGGGTATCGAGCCCCGAGACGCCAGAGAGCGAGATTTGCGGTTTAACCAGCCAGAACTTGGTGTTCTCTTTAATCAGTGGCTCGATCTGTGTTTGCAGGTCCAGCGTGGCATTCACCCCTTTTAGCGCGTCGTCGAGTTGAAGTTGACTGACGCTACCCACGGTAATTCCTTGGTATACCACGGGCGTTTTGCCAGCGGTAATGCCGCTGCCATTGTCAAAGTGTACGGTCACCTGCAGGGCGTTGCTGCTTAGGTTCTCGTAGAGCAGCCACATTGCAATGGCTGCGGCCACCACAGGAAGTAACCACACTGCCGACAGCCGTTTTTTGGTTTTTAATTCGGCTTGGGGGTAGTTTTGTTCAGTGTTTGTCATGGTGTTCCAAATCCCAAATCAGTCTCGGGTCAAAGCTGTTGGCAGCAAGCATGGTTAATACCACCGCACCCGCAAAGGCAGTGGCGGCGGGGCCGGTATCGACGGTGGCGATATTGCCAAGGCTGACAACGGTAACCAGTATCGAAATCATGAATAGGTCTAGCATCGACCAGCGGCCGATAAGGTGCACAAAACGGTAGAGCGCGGTGCATTGCTGCTTGCTCAGTGAAAGACGAAATTGCACCACCATCATCAGTAATAGCAGTGCAACGATTTTAATAATCGGTACAACGATGCTGGCAATGAAGACAACGGCGGCGATCGCTCGCAGGTCTGCCTGCCACAGGCGAATGATCCCCGACATAATGGTGTCGGGTACGCCCTGTCCTAGATTGACGACCGTCATAATGGTCAAGACATTCGCCGGTATCAGTAGCACGGCGGCGGCGAGGCACAGCGCCAGTGAACGCTGCAGACTGTGGTGGCGGCGGAAATAGAGGTGAGCATGGCAGCGCGGGCAGCGCGCAAGGTGGTGTTGGTCGCGTGCAGGCATAGCGCTGAGTAAGCCGCAGTGCTGGCAGCGGGCGAGCCCGTGTTGCTTGGCTGTTGCTGCGTTCATGTCTGCCTCCGCTGCCAAAACTGCCAGGCTTGCTCGGCATTAAAGCTTTGCGCACAAAGGATAAGGCTGATCATTAAACCGGCCAGGCAATAGCTTCCGCTGAGAATGTGTATCTCACCGTCGTCCATCATCTTCACATAGGCCACTAAAATTCCGATCGCATAGACCTCCAACATGCTCCACTCCCGCATAAAGTTGCCGAGCTTGATGCTTCGCGAAAAGCTTGGCGGGCAGTAGTTGAGGTGCTGGCAAAGGGCGATAAAGGTGTTGAGGAGTAAGTGCAGTAGCGGCGCTAACAGCGAGCAGAGTAATACAATCAGGGCCAGCAGTTTGAAGTCCTGTTGCCACAGCCTGAGTACGCCTTCTGCGAGGGTATTGCTGCCGGTTTGCCCGGCCAGGGTAAATTGTAAAAGTGGCAGGCAGGTGGCGGGAATGAATAAAATCAGGCCGCACAGACCGGCGGCCAAACTGAGCTGTGGCAGGCGCGGCGGTGCTTCGGCCAAGACCGCATTGCAGCGCGTGCAGTGGGCGCGCTTTTTACTTTCGAGCGGTGGCAGCGTTTGCAACAAGTCGCAGTCAGGGCAGGCGTGGAGGTGAGGTTGTTGCGTCATTGTTTGGCGTTTACTGCAGTGGCGCGAATAAGTAGGCGCAGCGGCTAGCCAGGCGGCGGATCAGCGACCAGCTGGCAACGTCTCTCGGCAGTAGCTGTCGACACTGCTTGAAGTCATTTTCGAGCATGTGAGTGAGTTCCCCCGCAAAACCCTGATCATAGACCAGTGCACTTATTTCAAAGTTCAGCCGGAAGGAGCGGTTATCCAGGTTTGCCGTTCCCACGACGGAAATCTCATCATCCACTAGCATGACTTTTTGATGCAAGAAGCCACATTGGTAGTAATAAAACTGCACGCCGTGGGGCAAGGTTTCACGAATTGCTGAGAAAGACGACAATTTGATGATCAGTTTGTCGGGTTGCTCGGGAAGCATAATGCGTACATCCACGCCGCGCATCGCGGCCAGTTGCAGGGCGTGAATAATAGGGGTGTCGGGAACAAAGTAGGGACTGACGATCCACAGGCGCTCACGAGCTTGGTGAATGAGGGTTTCAAAAAACAATGCGCAGCTTTCAATACTGTCGGCGGGGCCGGTGCCAATAATCAGCATTTGTTGGTCGCTATTGTCACCGGGTGCGGCCTCACAGGGTGTAGGTGTCCAGTTCAGAGAAGGTAGCGACTCCTGCGCCCAATACCAGTCTTCGACAAAACTCAATTGTACGGCTTGCACCGCTGGCCCTGTTATTGCCAAGCCGGTATCGCGCCAGGGCGTGAGGACGGGGTGTTGATGGCAGTATTCATCGCCAATGTTCATACCACTAATGGCGGCGTAGTTGCCATCGCAAACGACAATTTTTCGATGGTTGCGAAAGTTTAGCTGTAGGCGGTTGCCCGCGCCCTTGGTGCTGTTGAAGGGGACAATTTGTACCCCGGCAGCGCGCAGTCTTTGCACATACTGGCGCGGCAATTTTAGGCTGCCGATTTCGTCGTAGATAAAGTAAACCGACACGCCTTCTTCGACTTTTTTTACCAGTATCTCTGCCAGTTCATTGCCAATGCGGTCGCTGCGCAGAATGTAGAACTCAAGCAATACATAGTGTTTGGCAGCACGGATATGCGCAAACATATCCGCGAAGGCCTGCTCACCATCAATCAACAGGCGAGCGTTATTACCACGAGTGAATGGCAGAGTGCTGAGACGGTTGAGACCTAGCAGCCGCGAGTCCCGGCGACTCGGGTAGGTTTCAATATTTGAGAGCTGTGGCGCAAGCTCGCGGATCAAGTCTTCGATTGCGCGTGTATCGCCACGTTTGGCGATTGCGTACCCGCGAAATTTGCGTCGGCCGAATATCCAGTAGAGCGGCACAAAGAGCGGGGGGAGAACGATTAGCACGATGGCCCACGCCACCGCACCCTGAGCGGTGCGGGTTTTAAGAATGGCCTCCAGAGCCGAGAGTATACCGAGCAGCGCAATAAACGCGGCAACAGCGGCCGCTAGCCCTGACTGGTTCGCCACCACCCAGGCTGTGCTGCTCGAAAAAAAGTCACTGATTCCCATGTGCCCTCATGCAAGTAGTCGCGACGCCGTGGCCTTCACCCGCATAGACGATGCCGAGTGTTGCGTAGCCGATGGTAAAGTGATTGCCATGAGAATACGACTGTGTGTGTTGCTTTCACAGTTTTGCAGAATGGGAATGTCATTATGAGTAGAGTTTTTGCCACACCCTCGGCCCTGTTGGGCGCGGTGGGTGAACATTTGGGGGCCAGTGAATGGCTGGAGATTGACCAGCAGCGTATCAATCTTTTTGCCGATGCGACTGGTGATCATCAGTGGATTCACACAGACCCCGAGCGCGCGAAGGATGGGCCCTTTGGCAAGTGTATTGCCCACGGCTATTTGACCTTGTCATTGGTCAATTTATTCCTGCCACAAATTATCGATGTGCAAGGCATTTCGATGGGTGTGAATGTTGGCTGTGAGCGTATTCGCTTCCCTGCGCCGGTGCCGGTTGGTTCGCGAGTGCGAGGGGTGGGTGAGTTACTCTCTGCTGAAGAATTGAAGGGCGGTGTACAGTCGGTGGTGAGGGTGACCATTGAGATTGAGGGCGGCGATCGCCCAGCCTGCGTGGTGGACACCATCAGTCGCTATTTCCCAGAGTAATCGCTCGTTTGCGCAGATCAGCAAAGTGAATATTAACGGCGGCCGTTAAAAACCTTTGATATAAGGAAGTGATAGGTCGGTCAGGGTCGTCGTGGTATAACAAAAGTGTTGCTATAAGGCGATACGAGATAGTCCCTATCCGCATGGAGGTTGTCAATGGATTTGACCCACGGCGATGTGCTTGACGGCGGTAAAGAGCTGCTGAGTAATGTGCCCATGTATATTTCGGCCGACGACGGCTATGCACAGTGGAGCGGCTGCTTGCACCTCAAGCGTAAGAATGGCGATCTGCTGCGCTCTAGGGAGTATCGAATCCGTTTGCGCGATGGTCGGCTCGGCAATATTGTCGTCCGTAAAGTGATATCCACCAACGGCGCCCACCACCTAGAGGTGCTCTTTGAAGGACGCGGCGAGCTAGCGCAACGGCGCGCAGGTTAAGCGCTTCGGTTTCTGAGTGATCATCGCGCTGCCATCGAATGCGTGAATCCCTTTTCGACTCTCCCGAGCGCTGTTGGCGTCTTTCTCGTTATTTGTCCTACCACTCTTCAATAGAATCCCCTATTTTGTGGGCATCGTATGCAGTGTGTGGCTAAAACTAGTCATCTTTACTTGCGGTGTTTAGCATGTGACGGCAGTGATGGACGAGACAACAGGTACTAGTCGTTGCCTAGCCCTAAGTTTGGAGAGTATCGATGAAGGCGATATCAGTATTAGTGGCAAAATGCATCGGGGCTTTGGGTTTGGCCAGTGCAGCCCTGGTATTTGTGCACCCGGTCAGTTTTGCGGGGCTTGACTACTCCTGGAAAAGCGCCTCCTTTCTGCTGGCCCTGCAGGTTTTGTTGTCATGTCTGCTATTGTATGCCGCCGAGCAGCGCCGTCAGGGCAGCGAGATAGCGGAGAAGGCCTTTCCTGCAGCAGTTATGGCGGTGGTGCTTTGGGTATGTATGTTTGCTTACTGGTTACAGCAAGCTGTTATAGCCTGAGGAGTAATGAATGCTGCGCTGCGAATTATTGCCCCGGTTCTACGAAACCGATGGTCTGGGACATATCAATAACACGGTCGTGCCAAAGTGGTTTGAAACGGCGCGCACGCCGATTTTTAAAATCTTTAATCCCGAGCTCAGCCTGGATCAATGGAACTTGATTCTTCGCAAGATAGATGTGGAGTTTATCGCGCAAACCTATCACGAGTATCCAGTTGAAGTCCGCAGTTGGGTCAGTCATGTTGGTAACACCTCGTTCACGGTCAGTCATGAGTTATGGCAGCGTGACGAGATGACGGCAAGCGGCACGGCTGTGCTCGTGTACTTTGACTACAATGCTCAGCAAAAGGGAGTGATACCCGAACATTGCCGCCGTGCACTAAAGGAAATAGTGAAAGAGGGTTGAGTCGTAGTAGGCAGGGGCTGCGCATAAATACCGCAATGAGCATCGATTAGCTCGGGTATTTATTGGCACTAGCGCGTATAATTTGCGCCCCCGCCGGTACTGTGTTCGTCTGACGCCGAATTTAACCGCGCGTCACTCTCGACCCCCAGATCAGGTCCACATTATGAGCAACACCGTAACCGCTGACGCGGAACTCCCCTTATTTACCGAACTTGGCCTCCATCCTGCTGTTGAGACGGTTGTCTCAGAGTTGGGGTATGAGCGTCCATCGGCAATCCAAGCTGCGACTATTCCCTTGTTATTGGAAGGTCGCGATGTATTGGGACAGGCCCAAACTGGCACGGGCAAGACGGCAGCGTTTTCGCTGCCTATGCTGTCTATGCTGGATGTTAAAAACAAAACCACCCAGGCGTTAATTCTTGCTCCTACGCGTGAATTGGCCATTCAGGTTGCCGAGGCGATTCAGAGCTATGCTAAGCACTTAAAAGGTCTGAAAGTACTCTCAATCTATGGTGGTCAGGGTTATCGCGAGCAGCTCGATGCCTTGAAGCGGGGCGTCCAAGTGGTTGTTGGCACCCCAGGCCGGGTTATGGACCATATCCGTCGCGGTACACTCAAACTGGACGGGTTGACCCACTTGGTACTTGATGAAGCCGACGAAATGCTGCGCATGGGCTTCATCGACGATGTTGAATGGATCATGTCGCAGACGCCGGAAAGCCGCCAGATAGCGCTGTTTTCAGCGACTATGCCCGCCGCTGTTCGACGCATTGCCAATACTTACCTTAACGACCCCGAGCAAGTGACGATCAAAACCGCCACAAGCACTGCGGTCAGTATTCGTCAGCGCTATTGGTTGGCGCGTGGTGCGAGCAAGTTTGATGCGCTGTGCCGAGTGTTGGAGGCAGAAGACTTCGACGGCATTATTATTTTCGTGCGCACCAAACTGGCTACAACCGAGTTGGCAGAGAAGCTCCAGGGCCGCGGTTATGCAGCGGCAGAATTGCACGGCGATATCGCCCAGGCGCAGCGTGAGCGTACCGTGGAAATGCTCAAAAGTTCGCGCTTGGATATTTTGGTTGCCACCGATGTGGTGGCGCGGGGCTTGGATGTCGATCGCATCAGCCACGTGATTAACTATGATATTCCCTACGACACCGAAGCGTATGTGCATCGCATTGGCCGTACTGGTCGGGCGGGGCGCAGCGGCGATGCCATTTTGTTTGTTGCACCGCGCGAGCGCCGGATGCTGCAATCAATCGAGCGTGCCACGCGTCAGCGTATCGAAGAGATGGGCCTGCCCGGTGCCGCCGAAATTAATGCCCTGCGCATACAGCGTTTTCAGGCAAAATTGTTGGCGACACTCGAGGCCGGAAGAGAAAAAGACCTTTATCGCGAAATGCTGCAGAGTTTCTGTGAAGAGCACAGTGTCGATCCTCTGGATGTTGCTGCAGCGCTGGCTCGTCTGGCTCAGGGCGATAAAGACCTTCTGCTTAAAGGCGACCCGAAACCCAGCAAAGCGCTGGCGGACAAGCCTGCTCCCGGCAAAGCCGCTCGCACTGAGCGCCGCAGCCCTCGCGGTGCCGGGCCGGAGTCAGGGATGGAGCGTTTCCGCATAGAAGTCGGCCGCAAGCACGGTGTTGGTGTGGGCAACATTGTCGGCGCAATTGCGAATGAAGCGGGGATCGACAGTGATTATATCGGTCGTATCCAGCTCTTCGACAACTTCAGTACGGTCGACCTGCCTGCGGAAATGCCCGACGAGGTGTTGGGCTCTTTGCAGTCTCCTCGCGTAGCGGGGCAACCATTGAACATGTCTCGGTTTAGCGGAGAGCTACCAGACACCCCGGTGCGCAAGCACCGCAAGGGGCCGCCTTCGTCGGGTAAAAAACCGCGCAAAGCTGACAAGCCTGGCGCCAAGGCGAAACCCACGGGAAAAGCGCCTAGCAAACGGCCGATCAAACTCCGCAATAAAGACTAAGGGCTAGGCCCTGCCGCTCGGCTCACGTACACTCTCCGCGAGTTTTTTGAGAGGGTGTGCTGTGAGCGCGCGGATTTTTCTGCACTTTCTTCTTTTGGGCTGCGTCAGCTTTGGTGGGCCTACGGCGCATATCGCCTACTTCCGCAAAGTATTTGTTCAGCAGCGCCAGTGGCTCAGTGACGACGACTTCGCCCGTCAGTTGGCGCTGTGTCAATTTCTGCCAGGGCCAGCATCGAGTCAGCTCGGCTTTGCCATAGCCCTTCAGCGGGGCGGCATTCCTGCTGCTTTCGCCGCTTTCATCGGCTTTACACTGCCATCGTTTCTATTGATGTACGGCCTTGCTGTGTTCAGCTTGGCGCAGACACCGGTGTGGATGCAGAGTCTTGTGGCAGGGATGAAGCTGTTAGCGCTGGTGGTGGTGGCTGATGCGCTAATCAATATGGCCAGGCAATTTTGTTCAGGGCCCTGGCTTTGGTCCACCGCATTGCTAAGTGGGTTGGCACTGCTGTTTATGATGCACCCTGCCTTGCAGTTGTCGCTAATGCTTGGCGCGGCGCTGGTCGCCTATTTGCGGTCGCCGAAGGTTGAGCGCGACCCCCTGCCTTCGTCGCGACCGGCGCGCATTCCCTTGCTGCTATTTTTAGCCTTGTTGGCCGTGGCGGCGCTGATCCCCGACGCTGTGTTCAGCGAATTCTATCTCGTTGGCAGCATGGTCTTTGGCGGCGGTCACGTCGCGCTACCGCTGCTCAATGCTTTTGTGGGTGACTCGCTGAGTGGCGAGCAGTTTATTTTGGGGTATGCGGCGGCGCAGGCCGTTCCAGGCCCGATGTTTTCTATGTCGGCATACCTGGGTGCTATGTTGAGTCCGGCGCAACCGCTCGTTGGTGCATTGGCTGCCTGCACAGCAATTTTTTTGCCGGGTTTCCTGTTGGTGCTGGGTTTGTCGCGGGCCTGGCATACGCTGGCAGCGCGGCCGCGGGTGCGCGCCGCCGTGGCCGGCGTAAATGCGGTGGCGGTGGGCATGTTGGCTGCGGCCTGGGTTGACCCCTTGCTACTGGAGCTGCCCCGAGAGGCGGCAAGCATTGGGATGGCGATTGTGTTATATGCAGCGCTGCGTAGCGGCAAAGTGCCATTGCTGGTGCTGATCGGGGTTGTGGTCGTCTATTCGCTGTTTTTTCTCTAAGCCCCCATTTCCAAGGAGCGTCCATTCATGGCAAGTAAGGAAGCAATCAGTGAGTTTCTGCTACAGGAATTCCCCCAGTGCCCGGCAGTTATCGAAAACCTGAGCGACGGCCGAGCGGTGGTGCGGCAGGCCGTTGATCACAGCTCGCTGCGCCCGGGTGGCACGGTTTCCGGGCCAACATTGATGGCGCTGGCCGACCTGGCTGTCTATGTGGCGGTACTGTCGCGTATCGGCATTGTGCCGCTGGCGGTGACGACCAACCTCAATATCCACTTCTTAAAGAAGCCCGCCGCCGGAAAAGACTTACTGGCGCACTGTCGGCTGATTAAATGCGGGCGCAGCATTGCGGTTGCCGACGTTGAAATTTTCTCTGAGGGTGAGGAGCACCCGGTGGCCTATGCATCGGCCAGCTACGCGATTCCCAAGGGCTAAACGTAGTCGGCGAGTGCGTTAGCCAGTATTTCATAGCTGCGCACTCTGGCGTCGTGGCTGTGCATTTGGCAGCTGATAATCAGCTCATCGACATTATTCTCCTCAATGAACTGCCGGGTCTGCTGGGCAATCGTCTGGGCATCGCCAATTGCGGAGCAATTCATCACTGACTGAATCAGCGCGCGCTCAGGGGCGGCGAGTTGATCCAGGTAGTTGGGTATTGGCGGCGGCAATTGGCCAGGTGTGCCGCGACGCAGGTTGACGAATGCTTGCTGCATGGAGCTGGCAAGGTACTCTGCTTCAGACTGCTCCGGGGCGGCAAACACATTGAAGCCGGCCATCGCGTAGGGCGCATCGAGGTACTTTGATGGCGTGAACTGCTGACGGTACAGAGCAATAGCCTGTTGCAGTTGCCCCGGCGCAAAGTGCGAGGCAAAGGCGTAGGGTAGGCCGAGTTGCGCAGCGAGTTGCGCGCCAAAAAGTGACGAGCCCAGAACCCACACAGGAATATCCAGCCCCGCACCGGGAATGGCTCGCACCATCGCTTGGGGGTCGCCGTCGAAGTAATTAAGCAGCTCGACAACATCCTGTGGAAATTGCTCAACATCCGCATGTAAGTTGCGTCGCAGCGCACGAGCCGTGGCGGGGTCGGTGCCTGGTGCGCGGCCCACACCGAGGTCAATGCGCCCTGGATACAGTGATGCCAGGGTGCCGAATTGCTCGGCGATAATAAGCGGCGCGTGGTTGGGTAGCATAATACCGCCAGCGCCTACCCGAATGCGGGAAGTGGCTGCCGCCACGTGCTGAATGACCAGGGCGGTGGCGGCGGAGGCGATGCCGGGCATATTGTGGTGCTCGGCGATCCAGTAGCGTTGATAGCCGATAGATTCGCAGCGCTGGGCCAGTTCTGCGCTGCGCGCTAGTGTTTCACCGATATCGCTGCCTTGCGCGACAGGTGCCAGATCGAGTACGGAGAGTTTGGTCACAGTGCTTTGTTTTCCTCAGCGTTGCCATTGCCACGTGCCGCCAGCGAGTGCCCCTGAGCAGCGGGAAGGTCTTCGCCGCGAAGCATTGCCCAGACCAGCGCGGTTTTTTCTCGGCTATTTCGGTGAACCTGATACTCAACGCCGCGTTGTGGCTCTCTGGGAAAGAGTTGGATGCTCCACAGAGCATCGAGTTCGTGGGGTAGGATCGAGTAGCGAATATCGATGATTTTGCTTGGATTACCGGGTTGAAGGGCGGTATAGCCCTTGGAAAACCAGTCAAAGCGCTTTACATCATTCGCCTGACGTGAGGCCGGCGGTAGCCAGGGCAGGTCGCGCTCAATATTAAGCGCGGCAATCGACTCGCCGGGGTAGGTGCGGATATTCCGGGCCACGCGCACGGCATCCACATAAAAGCGGCCGTTGCTGCGGTACACCGTTTTCCACAGTATTAGGTTGGCGAAAGAGGGTTTGGCCTCCAATGATTCGACGTTGTGGCCGCGACTCGCTGCCAGCCGATAGCCCTCTGCCTCAGCGCGTTCGCGCTGCACAATGCCCAGCAGAGGGTAGGCGAGTATCCAGGCCAGGGCCAGACGCGCAGCCCAGCGGCGATTGCCCTTCCATGCCAGCGCGACCAGCGCGGCGATGGGTAGGGTGTATAGGGGGTCAATAATCGACAATATATTCCACGCAATGCGGGCGTCGCTAAATGGCCAGAGTAGCTGCGTACCATAGGTCGTGCAGGCGTCCAAGAGAGCATGGGTGGCATAGCCGGCACCACAGAATAGTGCGCTGCGGCCGAAGGGCATTGGCCACAGGCGCCGGAAAAATAGTCTCAGCACTGCGGCGCAGAGTAGTGCACCCACGGGAATGAAGATCAGTGAGTGGGTGAATTGGCGGTGAAACTCCAAAAACAGCAGCGAGTCGTGAGGTGAGCGAATCAGTACGTCTAGATCTGCCGCCATACCAGACAAGAAGCCGAGTGTGGCGGCGGCAACGGCGTAGCGCCGCGGTGGTGATAGGTTTTGCGCGGCGCTGGCGCCAAGTAACCCTTGTGTGAGTGGATCCATATCAGGCTCAGGGATGCAAAGCCCCTAGTGTAGCGCGATTTCCTGCAATGTGGCTCGCTGGCCAGTGAATTGTTACACCTAGTGCAGCGACGCGCTTTCCATCTGGGTTGCCAAGACCGTTGTCAGGCTATCCAAGTGACGCATAAGCTCGATGCCGGCGTCGGTGAGATAGCCGCCGTCTATGCGGCTGATGATGCCTTTGCTAAACAAGCGTTCGGTCGCGGCAATCAGCGCGGGGTCGGCATCGTGATGGACCTTGATGCCCTCCAAGCCCGAGGCGGGGTTGAACTGGGAAAGCACACGAATTTCTTGCAATATACTGTCCGACATTCTCATGGGCGAAGGCTCCAAATTAACAAAAACTGGCAGGCCTGAATCAATGTAGCCAGCATCGAGCAACTTTTCCATTGTTCGGCGTTCGGGCTGCGACAGTAACTAGGATAACGATCATGTTCAGTGAATACTCACAGTTTGACGCGATGGAACTGGCGGCTCTGGCGCGCCGTGGAGAGGTGTCGGCGCAAGAATTATTGGACGCGGCACTGGCCAGGGCTGCCACCTGCAACCCGCAGTTAAATGTACTGATTCACAGTTTTGCCGACCGAGCCAGACAGCAGATTACTGATGGCCTGCCAGAGGGGCCCTTTCAAGGTGTGCCTTTTGTACTGAAGGATCTGATGGCGATGTTTGCTGGCGAACCGATTTGTATGGGGAGTCGCGCGTTGTCCTATACCCCCAGCTATGACAGCGAGCTGGTGAAGCGCTATAAAGCGGCCGGATTGAATATTTTTGCGAAGTCGAATACACCGGAATTTGGGCTGATTATTACCACCGAGCCCAAGCGTTTTGGCCCGTCTCACAACCCACATCGGCCGGGTTACAGCACGGGTGGCTCCTCAGGGGGGAGTGCGGCGGCTGTGGCGGCGGGCATTGTACCCATTGCCCACGGTGGCGATGGCGGCGGCTCGATTCGCTTCCCCGCGAGCTGGTGTGGTGTGTTTGGTTTAAAACCATCACGAGGCCGCAACCCAATGGGCCCCGACCTGGGGGAGGATTGGCAGGGGGCGGTGGCAGAGCATGTGTTGACTAGAACCGTTCGCGATAGTGCCGCGATGCTCGACCGCACAGCCGGACCGGAGCTGGGGGCGCCCTACAATATTCGGCCGCCTGAGGGCAGCTTCCTGGCGGCCGCTGAGCGGGACCCAAAACCTTTGCGTATTGCTCTATGCCGAGAGCCGCTGGTGCCGACCGATGTGGATCCAGAGGTGCTGGCTGGGCTGGAACAAACCGCTGAGCGACTGGCGGCGCTGGGTCACCGGGTGGAGGAGGCTGAGCTGTCGGTTGATCGCGACCAAATGTGGCGAGACTTTCTGGTTATTGTCGGTGCAGAGGTAGCCGGTTTGCTGCGCCGTATTCAACGAGACTACCCCGGCAGTGACATCCGTCGCTGTGAGGCGTCGACCAAAAATCTGGCAATGATGGGACGCTCCTTTTCAGCGGCAGACCTCGTGGAGGCGCGTTACGGCTGGCATAAAGTGCAACGTGCCGCGGGTGAGTTGATGGCCGATTACGATGTCATACTTTGCCCCACAACGCCCACCGCTGCAGTGCCGCACGGTCAGTTACCGCCATCACCCTGGGAGGCTGCGCAAATGCTGGCGTCTCACCGTATGAATATAGGCCGAACGTTAATGCGCAGCGGATTAGTGAAAAAAATGGCCTTGCCGGTACTTGGTAAAATGGCCTACACCCTGCTTGGCAATATTACGGGCCTGCCCTGCATGTCGGTGCCTCTGCATAAAACCAGCAGCGGGCTGCCGTTTGGTATGCAATTTATCGCCGGTATGTGTGAAGAAGAGTTGTTGTTTAGCCTGGCAGGGCAACTAGAGCGAGAAGTGGGCTTTACCGACCTCCCGCTGCTCACTTAGCCGCAGAGTTATTCAGGGTGCTCGTCGATTTCGCGGTGTTGGGCGTCTTCAGGCAGTGACGCCGCATCGGGAGCGAGATGGTCGCCCGCTTTGGGTTTGGCGGGCTTCTCCTCCAGCAGACGACCGGCGTCTTTGGCGGCTTCTTTCACCGCCTCGCGGGCAGCATCGCTAACAGTTTTCGGGTCATCGCTGCGCTCGGCGGCAGACGTCGCTGCTTCACGGGCTGCTTCTTTCATGTTTTCGGCAACCGGTTCCAGCGCTTCGGCTACTACGGAGTCGGCGACCTTTTCCGCCGTGACGCGCTTCTCGTCGGCAGCGATGCCCACATGGTAGGCGGCGAAGCCCGGCATGACCATTTGATTGAGCGCCATACCGATGATCTGGCCGTCTACGCTGCTGCGGATAACACTGGACCGGTTGGTGATCGGGTCGGTAACGGTGCCAAGAATATCGCCCTTTTTCACGTTTTCGCCCAACTTGCTCTCCGACAGAAAAACGCCGCTTTGCTCGGCGCGTAGCCAGAGTGATTTATAAAAGACTTTCTGCTTGGGCGCGCGAACGGGTTTGTCGTCGATCATCTTCATGTAGTGCATAACGGCTTTAATACCGTTGACGCTCTGCTTCACCTCTTTGAGCTGCATTCGCAACGGTTCACCGGCTTCGAGCGTAACGGCTGGAATGCCTGCGTCGACCGCGGCGCGGCGGAGTGTGCCCTTGGCACCAGCGCCATCTAATACCGTGACGTCGTGAAACATCTTACTAAATTGCTGCACGCTCTCTTTGCCCAGGTCACTGCGCAGCTGCGTGAGGTTGGTGCGATGGAAGGAGCCGGTATGAATATCGATAAGGCGGTCGCAGTGGGAAATCACCTCATTGAAAAAACTGTGTGCAATGCGTCCAGCGGAACTGCCCTGCGCATCACCGGGGAAATAGCGGTTGAGGTCGCGACGGTCAGGCAGGTAGCGAGAGGTGCGCAGAAAACCGTGCATGTTGACGATAGGTACGCCAATGACAGTGCCATTTAGCTTGTCGCTTTCCAGGCTGAACATCACGCGGCGAATAGTTTCGACACCGTTGAGTTCATCGCCGTGCACCGCCGCCGTAAGGCACAGTGTGGGCCCGGGGTTCACTCCAGCGGCAACCAAAACGGGGGTGGGCATGGCGAGCCCGGCTACGGCTTGCCCGGCGGTCCAATAGAGGCGTTGAAAACTGCCGCGCAGAATATCGTGTCCGAGTATGTTTAAAGCGATATTGGGGTCGGCTTCGGGCACTTCAGCGCGAGCGATGATCGCTGCGGAGCGCTTTTGTCGTGGCGTTTGCAGGCCGTTGCTGGGCTTGGTGGCGGCTTCTTCCAATGACTTGTTCTGTTGCTCGTTAGCCAAGGCACTGGTAGCAACAGCTTGCAGTGCAAGCAGTGCTATGAGGCTTATCGTCAATGGCAGTGCACGCATAATTGAACAGCTCCGGCGGTCGATTCGAGGTTGAAAAGGCTACTTAGCCGTGCCCGGCGACGCAGGTCAAGTGCGCGACAGGCTTATGTGCATGTTTGATGTCGATACGCCGACAAGTTCCGCAGAGAGCGCGGCGAGTGTTAAATTGGGGGCGCGGTAATGGTCCACAAAGTCTATAATTGGGCCATTCTCATCAGTGCAGTGGCAGAAGGAGCACGGAGTGGCACAAGACAGGCTGGTAATTTTTGATACAACCTTGCGAGACGGCGAGCAAAGTCCCGGTGCGTCAATGACGCGAGAGGAGAAGGTTCGCATTGCCAAGATGCTTGAGCGCATGGGTGTGGATGTTATCGAGGCGGGTTTTGCGATTGCCAGTGTCGGAGATTTTGAATCGGTAAAAGCCGTTGCTGAGGCCGTGAGTGAGAGTACGGTGTGTAGCTTATCACGGGCGGGTGCACAGGATATTGATCGCGCTGCGGAGGCATTGAAGCCGGCCAAGCAGGGGCGTATCCACACGTTCATAGCAACTTCGCCAATACATATGCAGTACAAACTGCGGATGCAGCCAGATGATGTGGTCGAGCGCGCCGTATCGGCGGTTAAGCACGCACGCAATCTCGTTGGCGATGTGGAGTTTTCCTGCGAGGATGCGTCTCGCTCCGAGTTTGATTTTTTATGCCGGATTATCGAGCAGGTGATCGACGCCGGCGCGTCAACAATCAACCTGCCCGATACCGTGGGTTATGGTGAGCCTGGTGAATATGGCGAGCTGGTTCGGCGCTTAATAACCACCATTCCCAACGCTGACAAAGCCATTTTTTCTGTGCACTGCCACAACGACTTAGGTCTGGCAGTGGCCAACTCTCTGTCGGCAGTGATGAATGGTGCTCGCCAGGTGGAGTGCACGATCAATGGCTTGGGTGAGCGCGCGGGTAACGCTTCTCTCGAAGAAATCGTTATGGCTGTTCGCACCCGGCGCGATGTGTTCCCGGTTGATGTGGGAATAGACACTACGCAAATCGTGCCAACGTCGCGGTTAGTCTCATCGATTACGGGCTTTCCTGTGCAGCCTAATAAGGCGATTGTCGGTGCCAATGCGTTTGCGCATGAGTCGGGTATTCACCAGGATGGCGTGCTGAAGCATCGCGAAACCTATGAAATTATGCGCGCTCAGGATGTGGGTTGGCACACCAACAAGCTGGTACTGGGTAAGCATTCGGGCCGAGCTGCCTTCAAAGCGCGTCTTGAGGCGCTGGGCATAGAAGTTGCCCATCAAGGTGCACTCGATCTCGCCTTTACCCGTTTTAAAGAACTGGCGGACAAGAAACACGAGATCTTCGACGAGGACCTGCAGGCGTTAATGAGCGACGTGCAGCCTGGTGATAAACCGCAGCGCTACCAGCTGCAAACCCTGGAGGCGGTGTCGCGCAGTGGCTTCAAGCCTCGCTCCGATATTTTATTGAGCATTGATGGTGAATCTCACAGTGTCAGTGCAGAGGGTGACGGCCCTGTCGACGCAGCGTTTAAAGCGCTTGAGTCGGCGGTAAACTCCGGCGCAAAACTGGAACTTTACTCAGTTAATGCAATTACTCAGGGCACCGACTCGCAAGGCGAGGTGCAAGTGCGCCTTGCCAAGAATGGCCGTATCGTCAATGGCAATGGTGCGGATACCGATATCATTGTCGCTTCGGTCAAAGCGTATTTGGACGCCTTGAACCTGCTGGAGCTGGACAGCGCCCGTGCTCATCCCCAGCGCGAGGGCGTGTAGTGAGCGCTGAGCTTCAGCATGCTTACTTACAGGCCATGGGGCTACCGCTCTATGTGCCGCGTTTTTGCCTGCCTGGCGCCAAGCCGAGTGCTCGCGCTGAATACGCGCAAGCACCTGAGCCGACGCGCGATGCCGTAGTTGAACCCGAGCGGCCACTTGAAACTGGGGCGTCGAATATCGATACGGCGTCTGCGCGGCGTGCGTTGGAGGAGCTGACCGGAAGTAAAGATTCGCCTGCAGAGAAGCCGGTTGAGAAACGCCCCGCCGCGGCGGCGACTGCGGAGACGCAGCGCAGCACCGCGCTGCGTTTTACTGCTAGCCTGGTCGACAGTGGTATCGGTGTACGGTTCTTGGCTGACTGCAGCGACTCAGACCTATCACCTGCCAGTAAACGGCTTGTAGCCAATATTGCCCGAGCGATGGCGCGGCACTGGCAGCGCGAGCAACAGTTGTCGCTAACGGCCACCGTGTTTGACTGGCCTATTGTGAAAGTGCCGGGCTTGTTAACGGGCGAAGAAGAAGCGCGCGAGGCGCTAAGCGCCTATCTTATTGCGGAGCGGGGCAGTGCTGTTACGGCGAACGTGGTAGTTGTCTTTGGGGATTCGTTGCGCCCTTATGTCAATGGCGACTATCTGGCCGCAAATTCTGCGAAACTGATTCTCGCGCCCAGTGTTGAGGTTTTACAGGCGCGTCCTGGCGCAAAAGCCGAGTTATGGGCGGCATTACGGGCTGTTCAGGCAAGTGTCTAGGGCGGTCGACTTCGTTGAGCTAAGCAGTGCCGATTTGCCAGCCTGCTTAATGCTTAGCCGCCACAGCGACCCCTATCCCTGGCGAGATGAAAACTGGCGACGCAGCCTGCGAGACGATTACTGCTTTGCCCTGCGCGAGGATAGCGAGTTGATCGCTATTGCGGCGTTTTCACTGGTCTTAGACGAACTCAGCCTGCTCAATATTATTGTTAGCGATAAACAGCGCAGTCGCGGTCTTGGGCGACAGCTGCTCTGTAATGGCTTGGAGTGGATGCAGCAAGTAGGCGCTCAGCGCTGCTTTTTGGAAGTGCGTGAATCCAACGTTCCAGCACGCGCCTTGTATCGGACTCTGGGTTTTACTGAAGACGGTATCCGGAAAAATTATTACCCCTCGGGCAACGGTCGCGAAGATGCCATCCTCATGTCGACGCCGTTGCCTCTGTATACAGGATAATCCCCATGCGTGAAGTCGAAAGTGATTTTTGGTTTATTGCTCTGCCTGAACAATGGCGAAGCGAACGTGACGACGACAGTATTTTAATTTTTGACGAAGACGAGCTGGGCTGTATCTGTCTCAGCAACCTGCAATCCGATGACGGCAGGGTCGACCCCCAGGGACTTGAGCGACTTATCGCTGAAATGGGGCATTCGCTGAGTGATGGTGAGCGGGTGGACGTTGGTGAAGCGTGGCGCGGTTGGGAGTTTATTGGCGAAGACCAAGGCGACTTTATACGCGAATGGTATCTGATGGCGGAGGATCATTTGCTGCTTATTACCTATACCTGCGCCATGGAGGATCGCGACATGGATCGCGGCGCCGTAGATGAGATTCTGGATAGTCTTCGTTTGAAAGCATAACTATACCAATGGTTTAAAATCACTTGGCGAAGTTGTTGTAACCTAGCGTTTGTGTTAAGAAAGGCGACAGCGCGCACAGTTGCGGCCCCTGAGCTGTGCTAATGTCTGGCTAAATAAAAACGTTAGGGCAAAGTCTATGAGAAGTTTGAGTTCTCTCATCACAGCCATACTTATTATTTTCAGCGGTAGTGTTTTTGCTGGGAACACACAGGAAAGATTAAAGCTGGCATCCGTTAGCGCATTGGCAATGGATGCGGAAAGCGGCGAGCTCTTGTTCCAAAAGCACGCCAATCTTCGCATGCCGATCGCATCGCTGACCAAGGTGATGACGGCGATGGTGATCCTTGATAGTGCTCAGCCCCTAGATGAAAAGATTCGCTTCAGTGACGTAGATCGACGCGCGATTAATTACTACTTCTCTCGTATTCGTGTTGGCTCAGAGCTCCCCAGGGGAGAATTACTGAGGCTTGCTCTGATGTCCTCCGAAAACCTTGCCGCAGCAGCATTGGCGAATAATTATCCGGGTGGGGAGCGACAATTCGTAGCAGCGATGAACGCTAAGGCCGCCGAATTGGGGATGAAGAACACACGGTTTGTAGACAGTAGCGGGCTGTCGCCTAAAAATACGTCGACGGCGCTTGATCTCGCAAAAATGGTGGCTGCAGCTGCCGAGTATCCCGAAATCAAAGAATATTCCACAACGCCCGTTCACACCGCGAATTTCAGCCGTCCGCGATACCGCCTGGCTTACGTCAACACTAACCCTTTGCTGCGCTATGAGCGCTGGCAGGCCGAGGTTAGTAAGACCGGTTACTTAGATCTGGCTGGGCGCTGTCTGGTAATGAAAACAGAAGTGGATGATCGCCCTGTCGTCATGGTAATGCTGGACTCCTTCGGTAAGAGCAGCCCAGTGGGGGATGCAGGCCGGATCAAGCGCTGGATTGAAAACGGTGAAAGCGGCCGCGTGGCATCGTCAGCGCTGAGCTATCAGCGCAACAAACTGGCGGGCTATATGGCAAAGCAAGCAACGGCGAGCCTGCGTTAGGGCTAGCGCTTCGGTGAATTCTCGATAATTAGGACGGTTCGAGCTGCTGAGTGAGGCTGTCCAACCAATCTTTTTGCAGCGGTTTGCTGATATAGCCTTTAATGAGTGGGTGAGCCTCTGCGCGCTCCCGATCTTTCGGGTCAGTCGACGTTGACAGCATGTAAATATCCGCTGTTCGCTGCTCCTTAGTCAGACAGCGGCTGTAGTGATTGAGAAACTCCCAACCATCGACCGAGGGGATATTGATATCCAAGAAGATGATATCCGGCATGGGGTGCTCGCCATCCAAGGCGGCAATCAGGTGGTCGAGGGCGCTTAATGCCGAGGTGCAAGCGGTGACCTGCGTCGCTATGCTGGCCCGTTCCAGCAATAACTGGTGGTAGTAATTGTCGGCGTCGCTGTCATCGACCAACAGTATAGAATTCACACTCGGACTCATTATTCTTCGCCCTTCGGTACGGTGAAATAAAAGCAACTACCTTTTCCGGCCTCACTTTCCACCCAAATTTCGCCACCCATTAGTTTCGAAAGTTGTTTGCAGCTGGCCAAGCCGATGCCGCTGCCGGGGATGTCTTCGTGCCGGTGTAGTCGTTTGAATACATCAAAGATAGCATTCTGATGCGCGCTGTCTATGCCAATGCCGTTATCGCAAACACTGAACAACCACGCATTCTGTTTTTCGATACACTCGACCTTTACTTGTGCGGTCCTGTCGTTTGCACGGAATTTTATCGCATTGGTAATCAGGTTTTGTAAAAGCTGACGGATCTCATTGCGCCCGACCTGAATAACCGGCATTGGGCCAATGCTAATGTCCACTTCGCCGTCTGCGAGTTGCTTGCTGAGATCATCGCGCAACTCGGCGAGCAATTTAGCGCAATTTACCGTTTCAGCTTGGTAGCTGAAGTCGATGCGGCTGTAGTTCAGTAGGGCGGTGAGCAGCTCTTCCATGCGCTTAGCAGCTGCCTGTATAAAGCCGGTGGCCTTGCCGCGCTGCTCGTCCGACATACTGCCACCATCACTTTTGAGCAGCTCGCTGTAATTTCCCAAGCTTCTCAGCGGCTCGCGCAGGTCGTGTGAGGCAATAAAGGCAAAGCGCTCCAACTGGTGATTGCTTTGCTCCAGCTTATCAATGGTTTGGGTCAGGGCGGCGGCGTTTTTCTCTGAGCTGGCGAGCATGCGCTGTGCAAAATTAAAACTGCGGCGGTGAGCGCGGCTCAGGCTGATAAACAGCAGCAGGAGCATGGCATCAATAACCAGTGCGCAGATCAGAATAACCTTGGGCTGTGAGTCGTCAGTATTGGTCCAAAAGCTTGGGCTGCTGGCCGTCGCTATCTGCCATTCACGGCCGTAGATATTCAGCTTGTATTGGGCGAAGAGGCCCTGTGCTTGATTGTTTTCAGGGAACTCATCGTATAGCACGGTATCGCCATCAGAAATGCGTAAAAATATGTCCCGTTGTTGCCGCTCCAGTGTCCCGCGCATCAGTTCAGCGACCACAAACGGCGCATAGACCATGCCTGCGAAATTAGCGCGGCGCTCGTCTAGTGTTTCACTGTGTTGGCGGTAAAACGGTGCGTAGAAGAGAAACCCCGGCGTTTTATTAGCATCCTGAACCAGTACGATGGGCCCGGTAATTTGCGCCTTACCGCTGTCTCGGGCGTTAAGCGCGGCGCGCAACCGGTTCGCTTCATGGGCGACATCAAGGCCAATGGCTGCAGCATTTTTATCTTCCGGCATGACAAAGGTGATGGGCAGCAAAAAGGGTAGTGTGTGCTGCGGGTGCACCTTATATGCCGGGCGGTCCCGTCGGTGCGTGGCAAGGTAGTCGTCTAACTGCTGCCGAGGCACATAGTCGATAACACCAATGCCGTTAATACCCGGGTATTTATCGCTAATGTGTAAGGCCGAGGAGAAGCGCCGCCACGTTGCCAGGTCGACCGCTTGACTATGGGAGTGCTTAGCGGCGACACCTGCCCAGAGGGCATCTTCGTACTTGTGGAGCCGTTCCTGAATCAGGCCAGCAACCTGGGAGCTGTAGCGTTGGAAGCGGCTTTCGCGCTTGTCCTGTGCTTGGCGCTCAGCGTATTGCCAAACGAAAAAAGTGAGCACGAGCGAAAGTGCCAGCACACTCCAGTGCGCGCCGTGTAAGCGACCTGAGCGTTCGATACTGCGCCGTTCGTCGGCTAGCTCTTGTTGTTCAGTTGTCGTGCTGGACATAGCAAACGTGTAATTATGTTTAGTTGCTACGCTAACACAAATGGTATGGCAGGCCTGCCTCGAAAACGTAGGTAGTTTCCGAGGCAGGGGTTAGTGGTTTTGCCGCTGAATTTAACGAAGAGCGGCTTGCTTGCCGGCCATGCGACCAAAGAACGTTGCGTCACCCACTGACATGCCACTGGCATACCCTGCCGCCGTGCGCGGAATACCCGCGGTGGTGCGACCGGCAGCATAAAGGCCCGGAATGACTTCTTTGTCGCCGTTCAGCACTTCTCCGGTCGGTAAGCTCTCCAGTCCACCGAGTGTGAAGAATGGATAGAAGGGGCCCCGCCCCAGAGTGCAGTCCAGCGCGACGTAAGGCGCTTGAATTGGCCGCAGCCAGGCTTCCGATTTATGGAATAGGGGGTCTTCTCCGCGCTCTGCATTTTGGTTGTAGGTATCTAGGCTGTGCTGCAAGCTGCCCTCGGGCAATTCCAGTTCCTGTTCCAGTTCGGCGATGCTTTCACCGGTGCCGGCAACTTGGGCGCCGAGGTAGCTCATCTTTTCGTAGTCGCCATAGCCGTCAACGTCGGTGATCAGGTAGATACGCTTTGAATTTTGCTGCTGAAGCAAGGCGTTATAGCCAACGCGGCCGTGATAGCAGTCTTCGTTGATAAAGCGCTGGCCCTTGTCGTTGACCAAAATGCCGTAAGTCAGTGACGACGGTGGGTAGTATGGGAGGCTTACAAAGCACTCATGCATATTGGTGACCGCTGCGCCTGCACCCATGCCCATACGGATGCCGCTGCCGGTGTCACCGGGATTGCCGATTGGTGTCAGACCACAGTCAAACTGGGGAGCATATTGGCGCAGCATGTCTTCATTCATGCAGAACCCGCCAGCACAGAGAATTACGCCTTTATTCGCTCGCACGTACTGCTCTTTCTGGTTGATCCGCACCACGATGCCAACGACTTCGCCGTCATCGTTTTGAACCAAGGTCAATGCTCGAGCTTCGTAATGAACGTTAATCGCCGGGCGCTGTTCCACCGCTTCAGTAAGAATTTTCATCAGCAGAGGGCCGCCGTTGTCGCCCTCTACTTCAAGGTTGTGTCCGCGGGGCACGGGTTTGGCCTGCTCGTAGAAGGGGTAGGCTTTTTCATTGCCGGTAAACAGCAGGCAGTCGTCGGTCAGGGCCATAATGGCGCGCTCTTTCAGCTCGCTCATTTTGAAGGGAACGCCCATGCCGGTGAGCCATTCGTAGTGCTTGATGCTGTTTTCACAGTAGTGTTGTAATTTCGCGTCATCGGCCTGATTGCCAAAGCATGCGCGAAGGTAGCTGAGCATATTGTCGGTGTCGTCTTCGTAGCCGCAGGCTTTCTGAACCGGCGTGCCGCCATTGCCGCCCATGTAAATTTCAGCGCTTGAAAGTGCTGTGGAGCCACCGCTGGCACTGGCTAACTCAAACAGGGCGACCGAGGCGCCTGCATCGGCTGCTTCAATCGCCGCGCAAGCACCTGCGCCGCCGAAGCCGACAATGGCTACGTCTGTTTCGATATCCCAGTTGCTCACATCTCTGGCGCGGAGGGGTTTACTGGGGCTGCTTTTATCTTTATCGCTCATAGTGGTGACTCTTTTAATATGTCTGTATTAAAAACTGCGTCTAATCTACTGTTTTTCGCCTTTTTCGGCAACCGTCTAATGCTTGCGTTTCCAGGGTTTAATGTTGTTGGCGATGACTTTTCTGCCTGTTGCGGGCAAAAAAAAGGGCTGCATAAGCAGCCCAAATAAGACCAATTACTTAGTACTCATAGAAGATGTCGATGCCGTAGGTACGGGGCTCACCCCAAATTACCGAGCGGTCTGCCTGAGGCAGGTTGTCGACCGCTGTCAGCTCGTACTCTTCATCCAGCAGGTTCTTCGCCCACAGGCCCGCAGCAAGGCGGCCGCCAGCAAAGGGAACATCGGTCAGGCTAAGGCGAGCGTTAACCAGCTCGTACTGACGCAGCTGAGTGTTTTTAACGTTTTCAGCACGCGAGCCGCCGTTGCGCTCGTCCATGTAGTTCACGCTCACGTTGACGCTGGTACGTCCCCAGTCTGCTTGCAATAGGGTGTAGTCAGCAGAGGCAGTGAAGCTGTGTTCGGGTGCTGAGAAGAACACGAATTCGTCTGAGGCGTCGTTGCCATTAACATCAGTTGCTTTGGTAACCTCAGTATCGAGGTAGGCGTAGTTCAACATCATCAGCAGGTTTTCAGTGGCGAGGAAGGTCACATCTGCTTCAAAGCCGAACATCTCTGCTTCACCGGCGTTAGTGACCTTAGTGTCTGCCACTGTGCCTGCCAGGATGAAGTTCAGCTGCATGTCCTCGTATTCACTGAAGAATACGTCGGCGTTGATACGCAGGCGGCGATCCATTAGCTCGCTTTTAATACCGAGCTCGTAAGAGGTCACGTATTCAGCGTCGAAGCCATCAGCGTAGCCAAAGCCGTAGTCGTTGCCGTCAGTCGCAGGGCCTTGGTTGCCGTCTTGCTGTGGATCGCGGGTGTTAAAGCCACCAGATTTGTAGGCCTCCACACGCTTGGCGTAAATATTGATGTCGTCAGTCAGGTCGTACTCGGCAACAAAGCTGAACGAGTCGTTGCTGAAGTCCTGAGATGCAGGAATATTGTTGAAGTTCCGGCAGTCCCCGTTGGTCGGGTCGCCGCCGCACTGGACAAAGGATACATCAATGGGGCCGAGGGTCGTTTCGGCAACAGTGATGTCTTCCTGAAATTTGACTGTTGAGCGTTTATCTTCAGAGTGACGTGCGCCAAATGTCAGGTGTAGGCGATCTTCCAGGATATTCGGTGTCCAAGTGAACTGGCCGAACACAGCTGCTGCTTCATTTTCAATATCGTAAATCTGGCTGAGCATATTTACGGCGCGAACATTGTTAGCAATTACGCCGCTCAACCCCGGGATATCAACATTTACGGGGCCACTCAGCTGGTGGTGAAGAGGGCCGTTATCTTCAGTGGCTTCCTCTTTGAAATAATAGGCGCCGACAATGTAGTTTACGCGGCTTTCAAACAGGTCACCGCTGATTTGCAATTCGTGGGAGTATTGTTCTTGGTTAACTTTAGGGTAAACCAAGGGCAGACACTGTCCAGGTCCCATAACGAATTCGGCAGCCTGACCACAGTACTCATTCGAGTCTAGGCGGAAAATATCTTTGCTTTCTGAGTTGTCTGCATGTGGGCTTTCACCTGGCTCGAGCGGCACGCCGCCCCCTAGGTCAGCATAGGACTTATCAAACAGCTCGCGATAGGCGCCGATGTACTTGACCTGGAAGTTTTCAAAGTCTTTAGTCAGAGTAAAAGCGTAGCCTTCAATATCGGTGGTCGAAGGCTCAAACGTTGTTACGGTTCCAACTTTCTTTTGCCGAGAATTTGAGTAGGTCGTTTTCTGGCTGGCGGCGACTAAGTCCGCTTGGCTACCCGCGATTGGTGTACGTGGGCGAACATGTTGGTACTGGGTGTTGTAATAGTCGAAATCTGATTTGTCGTAGGCAAAATCCATGGCCAGTGACTCAGTAATATCCCAGCGAAGATCGACGCGGTAGCCCTCTACGTCGCGGTCACCAAAGTCGCCGCCTGGGCCGGTGTTTTCAATGTGGCCATCCTGCATAGTGCGCATCGCCGCCAGCTTCACCGCGATGGTATCGCTAAGTGGCAGGTTCAGGGTGCTCTTTGATGTAAACAGGTCGCGGTTACCCGCGGTGAATTTCTGCTTAAACTCGATGCCTTCAGTGGTGGGCTTCTTGGTCACCAGGTTGATCGCGCCACCTGTGGTGTTGCGGCCATAAAGGGTACCCTGCGGGCCGCGCAGAATTTCGATACGTTGCAGGTCGGCTACATCCAGAGCGGTGCCTGTTGAGCGGGCGATATATACGCCGTCTACATAAATACCAACCGGTGGATCCTGGGTGATTTGCGCGTCTGAAATACCAATACCGCGAATAAAGATACGCAGTGTGGCATTGTTGATTGGGAAGGGTTCAATGGTCAGGCTTGGCACCTTAGAGCCGATGTCGCCCAGGCTGCTGATGCCTTCAACTTCGAGGCGGTCTTCGCTGAACGCGGTCAATGAGATAGGTGTGTCCTGCAGTGACTCAGCTTTCTTTTGAGCCGTTACAATAACTTCCTCAAGCGCGGCTTGTGCGTACAGCGATGGCGCAAACGCCGACAAGCCCAGCCCGCCCAGTGCAGCGAGGGATTTAAGCTTACTGACTTTCATATATCACCCTTTTTTTGTAAGACGCAATGCGATTGCGACTGCGTAGTTTTCCTTGATTATTCGGAATTATGGTTATTTCTTATTGCGCATAAAGCAGATTTTGTGCAATTAGTTACACTATTGTTACTTTTATGAGAGCAATCATAGCACAGCGTTTCCCGGTAGCTGGGTAGTCTGAAACGATTATGTGCCGCGGTCATTGGCTAGAAAAATTGTGCTCGTTGTCGCCGTGGCCAGTGGGGCCTTCAAAGTTGACAGTGCATATTAGTCGCCGACTAAAGCAGGCCGTATAATGCCCGACAATTCAGGGCTAATAACGATGGAGCAGGACAGCGAATGATCATTAAACCCCGTGTGCGCGGCTTTATGTGTGTAACGACTCACCCCGTAGGCTGTGAGGCTAATGTTCGCGAACAAATTGACTATGTAAAGGCGCAGGGGGCTATCGAAAACGGCCCTAAAAAAGTGCTGGTGATTGGCTCTTCCACTGGCTACGGCCTGGCCTCGCGGATCAGTGCTGCCTTTGGCAGTGGGGCGGCCACGCTGGGTATCTTTTTCGAGAAAGAGGGCACCGAGAAAAAGCCGGGCACCGCAGGCTGGTATAACTCGGCGGCGTTTCACAAGTTTGCCGAGGCCGAAGGGCTGTATGCCAAGAGCATCAATGGCGACGCTTTCTCCGATGAAATAAAGCAAAAAACCATCGCGCAGATAAAGCAAGACCTGGGTCAGGTGGACCTCGTGGTATACAGCTTGGCGGCGCCGCGTCGTCAGCACCCCAAAACCGGTGAGATCTATAATTCGACCTTGAAGCCCATCGGCAAGGCAGTTAGCCAGCGCGGCGTGAATACCGATAAAGAGGTGATCGAAACAGTCACGCTGCCCGAGGCTTCACAGGAGGACATCGACAACACGGTGGCCGTGATGGGCGGTGAAGATTGGCAGATGTGGATCGATGCCCTCGATGAGGCCGATATGCTTGCTGATGGCGCCAAGACGACTGCCTACACCTACCTCGGTGAGCGCATCACCTGGGATATCTATTGGCATGGCACTATCGGCCAGGCGAAAAAAGACTTGGATAAACGCGTGGTCGACATTCGCCAGCGCTTGGCGGCCAAGGGTGGCGACGCCAGAGTCTCGGTGTTGAAAGCGGTGGTGACTCAGGCGAGCTCAGCGATCCCGATTATGCCATTGTACTTGTCGTTGTTGTTCAAGGTGATGAAAGCTGACGGCAGTCACGAAGGGTGTATCGAGCAGGTATACGGGCTGTTTCGCAACAGCCTGTACAGCGATGCGCCGGTGCTAGACGAGGAGGGCCGTCTGCGCGCCGATGGTCTGGAGCTGCGTGACGAGATTCAGCAGGCAGTGGCTGAGGCCTGGGATCAGGTGACGACAGAAAATCTCCACGACCTCACCGATTTTGCCGGCTATAAGCACGAGTTTTTGAAGTTGTTTGGCTTCGATATTGATGGCGTGGACTACGAGGCCGATGTCGACCCCGTGGTGGCGATCAAAAACATGGTGTAAACCGCTGAATTAGCCGTGCAACGGGAGCATTCGCTCCCGTTTTTATTTGTGCAGGAAAAATTGATAAGGGCGGTTTGCGGCGCCGCGTTGGCTGCGTTAGAGTGCAGGCCGAACCGATCCCACCGAGAGTCTCAATGTCGTCCTCCCAGCAACAGGAATTACGTAGCCAGCTGCGTATTGCTCTGCCTATTTTTGGTGGCCAGTTGGCCCAGTCTGCCAACGGATTTGTAGACACCGTCATGGCCGGCCGGGTCTCGGCACTGGACTTGGCCGCTGTGGCAGTCGGCGCGAGTATCTGGGTGCCGGTATTTCTGTTCCTGACCGGTTTGCTGATGAGCACGACCTCGGTGCTGGCCCGCCATATGGGTGCAGGCCAGCACCACCGCGTGAGCCCCATTATGCAACAGGCGGTGATGCTGGGCTTGCTGTTTGGGGTACTGGCATTCTTCCTGTTGAGAAACACGGCCCCTGTGTTGGCCTGGATGGATGTTGATGAGTCGATGCGTCCAATGGTGCGCGAGTACCTGCGGGGCCTGAGCTGGGGCTTGCCGGCCATTGCCGTGGTATTGGCGCTGCGCAGTTACACCGAGGCGCGGGGGGATACCCGGCCCGTATTGTGGATTAGCGTGATAGGTCTGCTCGTTAATATCCCGGTGAACTACGTGCTGATCTACGGCAAATTGGGTTTTCCTGCAATGGGTGGCGTGGGCTGCGGGTGGGCCACAGCGGTGGTGATGTGGCTGATGGCGCTGCTGATGATCTTTTATGTGTTGCGCCACCCCAGTTATGCAAATTCGGATGACCGCTTCAAACTGAGCCCATGGCGGCTGGAACCGGCAACCTTGCGGTACTTATTTGGCTTGGGTTTGCCAGTGGCCTTGGCGATATTTTTTGAAGTCAGCATTTTTGCGGTTATAGCTTTGTTGCTCAGCCAGTCTGGCCCCATCATTGTGGCGGGCCACCAATTAACCCTGAACTTCACTTCGCTGGTCTTCATGTTGCCGCTCAGTTTTGCCTTGGCGGCCACGGCACGGATCGGCCATGCACGTGGTCGCGAGGACGAGCAAGCGCTGCGCACTGCAATTAACGTCGCTTTCCGTATAACCTTATTTATTGGTATTACGGCGGCGAGCTTGCTGGTGCTGACCCGGCAGTGGATTCCCCGCATCTACACCGATAATGCAGAGGTCATCGCGCTGGCCAGTTACCTGCTGCTGTTCGCCGCGCTCTATCAAGTTTCAGACGCTCTACAAGTCACCGCTAATGGCTGCCTGCGCGGTTTTGAAGATACCCGTGTGCCGATGTTGCTCACGCTATTTGCCTATTGGGGCGTGGGCTTGCCGGTGGGCTATGTGCTGGCGACCGGGCAGTGGCAGCTGTCGCCGATGGGGCCAAGCGGCTACTGGTTGGGCTTGTGTGCCGGGCTGAGCTGTTCGGCGCTATTGTTGGGTGCGCGGTTGCTATGGCGCTTGCGCAGTCCACTGCAGGCGGCGCACAACAAAGCGCCGCTACTTTGACGGCCCACTGCGAAATCGACACACTTGTAGCGTGAAAGGCGGAGCATAGACAATGCAAAGTGGAATTCTCGAACAATTGCGACCGACGGTGCGCCGAGTGATTGCACCAAACCCCGGTGTAATGACCGGCCCCGGCACCAATAGCTATTTACTTGGCCGTCGCCGTATAACCCTGCTCGATCCGGGGCCGCCAATGGTCGAACATGTGGAGGCTCTTGAGGCCGCTCTGCGACAAATTGGCGGCGAACTTACGCAAATTGTTGTGACCCACACCCACCCGGACCATTCTCCCGCGGCGGCCATGCTGGCAGAGCGTTACGATGTGCCGCTGCTTGGGCGGGCCATTGCGGATGATGGCCATCAGGATACGAGTTTCTCGCCAAACATTGAGCTGCAGCACGAGCATGATATCGATGTCGATGGCGAGCGCTTAATAGCCGTGCATACCCCCGGGCATGTCGATAATCACTTTTGCTTTCTCCATGAGTCCAGCGGCCTGCTGTTTACCGGCGACCATATTATGGAAGGGTCGACGGTGGTGATTATCCCTCCCGCCGGCGATATGGCCGACTATATTGCGTCGCTCGAGCGCATGCTGGAATACCCACTTCAGGCCCTGGCGCCGGGGCATGGCCGTCTTATTGACGAGCCCCGCGCGGAAATCGAGGCGCTGATAAAGCACCGTTTGGGGCGAGAGCACAAAGTGCGCCAAACACTTGAGTCGCAGCAACGCCCCCAGGCGCTGGATGGCTTGGTGGTACACGCCTACGACGATGTTGACCCTGCTCTGCACCCTATAGCCCAGCTCTCGCTGTGGGCCCATCTGTTGAAATTGCAAAAAGACGGCGAAGCGATAGAGCGCGATGGTCTATGGCAGCGCGTGTAAATCCGTAAACCGCGATAAGGCCGTTGCCCGTTCACTAAATTGGTAATCTTGTAGATATCAGCCATATTTCCTGTGAGAAAGCTGCCCTTTGTGCGGTGTAACGGGAGATCGATATGCGTATCGGCGTGCCAAAAGAGCAAAAAGCGCAAGAATATCGTGTGGGTTTGACGCCCAGCGCGGTGCGTCAGCTCACTGAGCAGGGGCACCAAGTCGTCGTCGAAGAGGGCGCAGGTCAGGGGTCTGGCTATCTGGATCAAGAATATCGGCAAGCCGGTGCTAACTTGTTGTCAGGCGCTGAAGAGGTCTACGCGCAAGCGGCGCTTATCGTCAAAGTGAAGGAGCCCCAGCCTGGGGAAATTGACCTGCTGCGCGCTGGCCAGTGCTTGTTCTGTTATCTCCACCTCGCCCCCGACATTGCGCTATGTGATGACCTGCTTGCCAGCGGCGTGACGGCTATCGCCTATGAAACGATTACCGACGACGCGGGCCGACTGCCCCTGCTAAAACCAATGAGCGAAATTGCGGGGCGGCTCTCTGTGCAAGCCGGGGCCCACTGTTTGGAAACTGCGCAAGGTGGCCGGGGCGTGTTGCTGGGTGCTGTTGCCGAGCTGCCGCCGGCAAAAGTGCTGGTGCTCGGCGGCGGCGTTGTGGGCAGTCAGGCCATCGACGTAGCGTTGGGAATGGGGGCAACGGTTGCGGTGGTGGAAAAGCAGCGACAGCGCCGGGATCAGTTGGCCGCTCATTACAACAGTGCGCACCTGGCGGTATTGGCCGAGCTCGATTGCGAGGCGGTGTTGCCTAACGTCGATATGGTGGTCGGTGCGGCCTTGGTGCCGGGGGCGCGAGCGCCGCAGCTGATTAAGCGCAGCCATCTCCCACTGCTGAATGCCGGTGCGGTATTGGTCGACGTCGCTGTCGATCAGGGCGGCTGTTTCGAAAGCAGTCGTCCGACCAGTCACCAGCAGCCCACATTTATTGATCAGGGTATTGTTCATTACTGTGTCGCCAATATTCCCAGTGCGGTATCGCGAACGGCGAGCTTGGCATTGAGCCAGGCAACGCTGGCCTATGTGCAGCGCATTGCCAGCAGTGACCTGCCCGGCATTGCGGCTACGCCTGGGATACGCGACGGTATCAATATCGCCGGTGGTACCGTTTACTGCCCGGCGGTGGCCGAGGCGCAGCAGCGCCCGCTGGCTGACCTGGGGTCACTCACAGCCTAAGTTAACGTCATCCGAAGGGATTAGTTATCGGTGTTATGCGTAGTATTTGGTAGATAATGCTACGCAAAGCCTTGTTGTGTTGCGATTCTGCTTCTAGACTCTATGTTTTCGTCGATGTTTAGGGGCTTGAACATGTCATCGTCTAAATCGCCTTCTTCCAATGCTTCTGGCCGCGCTGATCAGCTTGCTGACCTCACCTTGCCGCCGCTGACTGTCCCCCGATTGATGGGGTGGGCCGCGCAGCAGTACGGTGCAAAAACGGCAATACAGGCTGACGACGAGGTGCTGAGTTATCGGCAGCTAAATGACCTTCGCCGCAGTGCTGGTCGCGCTTTCATGGCGCTGGGGGTTCAGTCGGGTGACCGGGTGGCTATTTGGGCGCCGAATAGTGCGCGCTGGATTATTGCCGCGCTGGGCTTGCAGTCAGTGGGCGCGGTGTTGGTGCCTCTCAATACCCGTCTGCAGGGCCCTGAGGCGGCCGATATTCTCGCGCGGGCCGGAGTGAGTGTATTGCTGACTGTCGGCGCGCTGGAGGGGGCGGTTCCCGCCGAGGTAGTGAAGAGCGAAAGCCTGCCGGCCTTGCGCTACATTGTTCGACTGGACAGCGACGGCGACAGCGCGGACCAGTTGGGGTGGGCGGCATTTATGGCGAAGGCCAGCGAAGCTGACGACGCTGCCTTCATTGCGCTGGAGCGCGCGATTAACCCCGAAGACAGTGCCGACATGCTGTTTACCTCGGGTACCACCGGCAAACCCAAGGGCGTGCTGTGTAGTCACGAACAAAACATTCGCGTATTCGCCACCTGGAGCGACACCGTTGGCCTGCGCGCCGACGACAACTACCTGATCATCAACCCCTTCTTCCACTCCTTTGGTTACAAGGCCGGGTGGTTGGCGGCGCTGATTAGCGGTTGCACGATTTTCCCCATGGCGCAGTTTGATCGCCGCCAGGTAATGGAGGCAATTTCTCGTCACCGCATCAGCATGTTGCCCGGCGCGCCCTCGCTTTACGAAATGCTACTGGCCGACCCCGAGCGGGGTAACTATGACTTCTCAAGCTTGCGCCTCGGCGTAACCGGCGCTGCGACGGTGCCCGTAAAGCTGGTGGAAGACATGCGCAGCGAACTGGGTTTTGAAACGGTGGTGACCGCCTACGGCCTCACGGAGTCGACGGGGGTGGTGACCATCTGCCGGCCTGATGACGACCCCGAGACCATCGCCAATACCTGCGGCCGCGCGATGCCCGGTGTCGAGCTTAAATGCGCCGATCCGCAAACCGGTGAGGCGCGTGCTGCCGGCGAAGAGGGTGAGGTGTGGTTGCGGGGCTACAACGTCATGCAAGGCTACTTCGACATGCCCGAGGCGACCGCCGATGCCATCACCAGCGATGGCTGGCTGCGCACCGGTGATATTGGTGTGATGGATGAGCGCGGTTACCTGCGCATTACCGACCGTTTAAAAGATATGTACATCATGAACGGTGAAAACGTCTATCCCGCGGAAGTTGAAAAGCTGCTCTACGGTTTGGATGGCGTCGCCCAGGCTGCCGTCATCGGTGTGCCCAAGGCACCACAGGGTGAAGTGGGTATGGCCTTTATCGTACGCCGCGCGGGCAGCGAGCTGTCGGCTGAACAGGTAAAAGCCTTCTGTGCTGAGCAATTGGCGCGCTACAAACTTCCTTACTACGTGGCATTCGTCGATGCGCTGCCAATGAACGCCTCGGGCAAGGTGTTGAAAACGGAACTGGCTGCGCAGGCCGCCCAGCATATTGAGGCCCAGGCGTGAATATTGGCAGCGATGGTGCCATCCCGCCGCTAGCGGGGGATGAGTCCAACCAAGGCATGGACGAGGTGGACTTTCGCATTGTTGCCTTGCTGCGCCGCGACGGGCGCATGCCCTACAAAGCCATTGCTGCGGATCTCGGTCTAACCGAAGCCACTGTGCGCTCGCGGGTGCGTCGCATGGAGGAGGCCGACAGCCTGCGGGTAGTTGCTGTTACCGACTACGAAGCGGTGGGCTACAGCATGATGCTGGCGGTCGGTATTCAGGTGGAAGGCCGCGCCGCCGATGAGGTCGCAGAAGATTTGGCGGGTTTTGCCCAGGTTTTCTCCGTGTGCCAGGTGGTTGGCACGTTGGATATTGAAGCGCTGGCGGTGGCGCGTGATCAGGAAGACCTCAACAAGCTGCTTAGCCAGTTGGCTGCCGTGCCCGGTGTGAGAAAGTTGGAGCCATCCGTCGCGCTGGACGTTCTCAAAAATCAGTCAAATTGGGTGCCCTTCGGGCAGGCGGACTAGGTCATGCAGAAGAAACAGCTAGATGAGCTCGATCTGAAAATTCTCGACGGCCTGGCCCACGACGCCCGCACTAGCAACCGCAAAATTGCTGCGGAGCTTGGGATTACCGAGGGGACAGTGCGCTCGCGTATCAAACGCATGGAAGCCGAAGGCTTGGTGCGTATCACCGCAATGACCAATATCGCGCGGCTGCGAAACCCCATACTGGCTTACATTTGGGTGGAAGTAGAGCGCAGTGCACAGTGCGACGAGCTGGCCAAGCAGCTGGCAGCGGTGCCGGAAATCGGTTTTGTCGGCAAAATGCTGGGCCGCTTTGACTTGCTCGCCATTACGCTGGTGCAAAACCATGCAGAGCTTGCGGCGTTCTTGCACCGACGTATCAGTGGCCTGCCCGGTGTGCTGCGCACCGAATGCTCGTTGGGGGTTAATTTTGTCAAGCATGATTACCGCATGAGCCGGATCGTCGGTCCAGAGCTAGATAATGGGTCCGAATAAGTTTTTGCGTAATCTATTTGGCTTATGGCTTAGGTTTTTTTCATTGGTAAGCTGTAATTTCTAATGTTATGCGTAGTAGAGCTGCGTATGACGGATTGTCTCAAGCGGCAAACCTCGCTTTGTATTAAGGAGTGGACGTGAATAAAGAAATGGCTTTGCAGGAGCTCGTTGGCGAGCTACGCGATGGCATGACCATCGGTATTGGCGGCTGGGGGCCGCGTCGTAAGCCAATGGCGCTGATTCGCGAGATTCTCAAGTCTGACTTAAAAGACCTGACTATCGTGGCCTATGGCGGTGCAGATGTCGGCATGTTGTGTGCTGCCGGTAAGGTGAAAAAAGTGGTGTTCGCCTTCGTGTCGCTGGACTTTATTCCGCTGGAGCCCTATTTCCGCAAGGCTCGTCAAAATGGCGAGATCGAGGTGATGGAAATTGACGAGGGTATGCTGTTGTTGGGCCTGCGCGCGGCAGCGTGGGGCTGTCCTTATATTCCCACTCGCCTCGGCCTGGGAACCGATGTTGTTAACCTCAACCCAGACATCAAACTGGTCGACAGCCCCTACGATGAGAAAGAGTGGCTGGCAATGCCCGCACTGAAACTCGATGCGGCGCTATTGCATGTTGACCGCGCGGACCGTCGTGGCGTTTGCCAGATCAAAGGCCCCGATGTGTATATGGACGAGTGGATGGCGCGCGCAGCTGACAAGACCTTCGTTAGCTGTGAAGAGCTGGTCGACACCGAATATTTTGCTCAGGGGGACGAAGCGCGTTACGTCTTCTGGGAGCGCACTATGACCTCGGCGGTTATTCCGGTTGCCGGCGGTGCTCACCCAACGTCATGCACGCCTGAATACGGCTTCGATGTGCCGCACTTCCAGGAGTACAACGCCTCGGCGAAAGAGGGCGGCTTTGAAGCCTACTTCGACAAATACATCAAGGGTCGCAGTGAAGCGGAATACCAGCAAGCTGTGGGTGGTATCGACGCCATCCGTCAACTGCCGCTGCCTGTTTACTGATCGGTCTGAGGAATTCTAGTTATGACTACCCCTGCAACAGAATACAGCCTGGCCGAGCTGATGATTTGTGCCAACGCCAGCGCTTATGACAATGACGGCGAAGTCCTGGTCACCGGTATCGGTGTGCTGCCGCGCATTGCCGCCAGTCTCGCCATGCTGAGCAGCAATACCGACATCATGATGACCGACTCCGAAGCGTGGTTATTGTCAGAGCCCAACCCTGTAGGCAAGCGCGACGCCGACTTCCAGCCGAAGGCGGAAACCTGGATGGGCTTTACCCGCATTTTTGACAACGTGTGGAGCGGCCGCCGTCACCTGACCGGTGGTCCGACGCAAATTGACCGTTTCGCGCAAGCCAACATCTCAGCGCTGGGTGGCGATCACAGCAAGCCCAAGGTGCAAATGTTGGGTGTGCGTGGTTTCCCCGGTAACTCGATTTGTCATGCCAACAGCTACCTGGTGCCCATGCACAGCAAGCGCGTGTTTGTAGAAGGCGAGTGCGACGTGGTGTGCACTATTGGCTACAACCCGGATCGTCTGCCTAAAGGTTACAGCTTCGACGAGATCGATGTGCGTCAGGTCTACACCAACTTGGGTGTGTTCGACTTCCGCGGTCCCAATCGCCAAATGCAAATCGTTAGCCTTCACCCCGGTGTGACCGTGGAAGAGGTTCAGGAGAATACCGGCTTCCCGGTGCATGTTCCCGAGTCTATTCCAACAACGCAGGCTCCCACAGAAGAGCAGCTGGACATTATCCGCCGCATTGACCCGCACAACCTGCGCGCCAAGCAGCTGAAGGATAACCCTCCGGGCGTTCGCGGCTAATACGGCCAGGCGCAACAAGCACCGGCCTGTAAAGCAGGTCGGTGCTTTGTCGATTCCACGCAGAGCTAATTATTTATGTCGACGCTACTCGATACCCGCATTACCGAATTACTGGGCTGTAAATACCCCATTATCCAAACCGCTATGGGCTGGGTTGCCGACCCGAAACTGGTCGCTGCCACTGGCAATGCCGGTGGCTTCGGTTTTCTGGCCGGGGCAACCATTCCGCCCGAGCAAATGGAAGCCAATATTCTGGAAGTGAAGTCGCTCACCGATGCGAACTTCGGTGTGAACTTTCACATGTATCAGCCCAACGCTGCCGAGATTATCGATCTGGTGATCAAACACGGCGTTAAGGCGGTGAGCTACTCGCGCTCGCCAGGTAAAGAGATGGTTGCTCGCCTGAAAGAGGCTGGCGTGGTCTGCATGCCAACCGTGGGCTTGCCCAAGCACGCCATCAAGGCGGTAGAGATGGGCGCCGATGCGGTTGCCGTTCAAGGCGGCGAGGGTGGCGGCCACACTGGTGCGATTCCCACCACCCTGTTACTGCCACAAGTAGTGGACGCCGTGGGCGACAAAGTGCCGGTACTGGGGGCGGGCGGCTTTAAAGATGGTCGCGGTTTGCTGGCGGCACTGGCCTATGGGGCTGACGGCATCGCTATGGGAACGCGTTTCTTGCTGACCAAAGAAAGCCCTGTTCCCGAGGCGACCAAGCAGCGCTACCTCGCCTGCAAAGACCCCGGTGCCATCATTCGCAGTGAAGCCCTCGACGGCCTGCCACAGCGCATGATTTTGAACGACTTCCTCGGCGAGCTGGAGAAAGCCGGGCCACTGAAAAAACTGATTATCGCCTTGCGCAATGGCCTGGCCTTTCGCAAGTTCACTGGTGCCAGCCTGACCTCCCTGCTGCGCTCTGCACTCGCCATGACCAGCAGCGGCGACATCACTAAGTCGCAGGCCATTATGGCGGCGAATGCACCGATGATTATTCAAAAAGCCATGGTCGATGGCCGCCCGGACGAAGGCGTGTTGCCCTCTGGCCAGGTGGCAGGTGTTATCGATGAATTACTGAGTTGTGAAGACCTGATTCGCAGCATTGTCGACGAAGCCGAATCGCGCTTCGCAAAAATGGGGAACGCATAATGAGTAAGCCATATACCCTGAGCATCAGCGACAGCGGTGTTGCTGAACTAATTTTCAACAAGCCACCGGTCAACGCCTTTAACAGTGACGGCTGGCTGGCCATCGCTGCCGAGATCAATGCCCTGAGCGACAACGACGCGGTGCGCGTGGTGATTATCGCTGCCGAGGGTCGCGGCTTTTGCGCCGGTGTTGATATCAAAGAATTGGCGGCAAACCCCGCCATGATCACCCGCGTTAACAAGGGTAATTACGACACCTTCAAAGCCATTCACCGCTGCCGCAAGCCAGTCATTGTCGCGCTGCATGGCTTCGTGCTCGGTGGTGGCATCGGCATCAGTGGTGCGGCCGACATTATTGTGGCATCGGAGTGTGCGACCTTTGCCGTACCCGAAGTTGACCGCGGTGCAATGGGCGGCGGCGCTCACTTGCAGCGCATGTTCCCGGTGCAGAAAGTGCGCTACATGTACTTCACCGGCGAGGCCATCGATGCGCAAGAGGCCTATCGTCTGGGCGCCATTGAAAAGGTGGTTCCCCGCGATCAACTGATGGCAACTGCCCGCGATATTGCCGACAAAATTGCCGAAAAATCACCGCGTATGATCGAGCTGGCCAAGGAAGCGCTCAACGGTGTGGAAGACGGCAACCTGGAAGACAAATACCGCTGGGAGCAGGGCTTTACGCAAGAGGCCTATGCAGAGCCAGACTCGCAGGAAGCCAAAGACGCCTTTGTTGAAAAGCGCGACGCCAAATTTTGATTAACGGCGGGCAACGCCCGCTGCTGAACCGAGACGAGAATCACCCATGAAACTCGAATACACCGCAGAGCACCAAGCCTTTCGCGAAGAAGTTCGCAGCTGGTTAAAGGCCAATGTTCCCGCCGAGCCCTTGAAGTCCTTCGACACCGAAGAAGGCTTCCAGCAGCACCGCGAGTGGGAGGCCAAATTGTACGAAGGCCGCTGGGGAATGATCACCTGGCCGGAAGAAATGGGTGGCCGTGGCGCCGACCTATTGCAGTGGTTGATCTTTGAAGAAGAGTACTACGCGGCGTCTGCACCACTGCGGGTAAACCAAAACGGCATCTTCCTGCTTGGCCCCACTTTGATGGAATACGGCACCGAAGAGCAGAAAAAGCGCTTCCTCAATGGTATGGCCACCGGCAAGGATATTTGGTGTCAGGGTTGGTCTGAGCCGAATGCCGGTTCTGATATGGCCGCCATCCGCTCGCGAGCAGACCTTAGCGAAGACGGTAGCCACTACATTATCAACGGTCAAAAGACCTGGTCGACCCGCGCGGTATGGGCCGATTGGTGTTTTGGTATGTTCCGTACCGACCCCGAGTCAGAGCGCCATCGCGGCCTGACCTTTATTCTGGTGCCGTTAGACAGCGAAGGCATTACCGTTCGTCCTATTCCTCAGTTGGATGGCTTGCCCGGCTTTGCTGAAATCTTCTTCGACAATGTCAAAGTACCTGTCGACTGCCGCCTTGGCGGTGAAGGTGAGGGCTGGAGTGTGGCGATGGCCACCGCGGGTTTTGAGCGCGGTTTGATGCTGCGCTCACCGGCGCGTTTCCAGGAAACGGCCAAACGCTTGGTGGAGCTCTACAAAGCTAACCAAGAAACGGCCGACGAAGACCCCAGCATTCGCGAAGCGGTACTGCGTGCTTATATGGATGCCGAGGCTTACTGCCTGACCACCTACCAAACGGCCTGCCGTCTAATGCAGGGTGGAAAAATCGGTGCCGAGGCCTCGACCAATAAAATTTTCTGGTCTGAGCTCGACCAGCAAATGCACGCCACCGCGCTGAAGATTCTTGAAACACGCGGCGAGCTGCTGCCCGAGTCGCCCGATGCCGGTGACGTTGGCCGCTGGTTAGACGGTTGGCTGTTTGCCCAGTCCGGACCGATTTACGCCGGCACCAACGAGATTCAACGCAACATCATCGCAGAGCGTATGCTCGGCATGCCGCGCAAATAAGGAGACTGACATGGACTTTACCTTTAGCGAAGATCAGCTCTTGTTTCAGGAATCAGTGCGCGACTTTCTGGTGAATGAAATTACCCCTGACAAAATCCGTCAGCTGTGGGAAACCGACAGCGGTCGCAGCGATGAGTTATGGCAGCAACTGGCCGAAATGGGCCTGACCGGACTGACTGTTCCCGAAGACTTCGGCGGACTGGGCATGAACGAACTGGACTTCGTCCTGCTGGCTCAGGAAGCCGGTTACGTCGCCCTGTCTGAGCCGTTGGTGAATAGCGTGCTAGTGGCAACGCCGCTGTTGAGTGAATGTGGTAATAGCGCGATTGCAGAGCAGTGGTTGCCAAAAATTGCCTCGGGTGAGGCGCGTGCCGTGGTGGGTCTGGCGGTAAACAAGTTGGTGGAAGACGCTCACTGCGCGGATTTGCTGTTGCTCGAAAAAGGCGGCGCGATCTATGCGGTAGAGGCCGCCAATGCCAGCCTGCGCGCCAATGAATCTGTCGACCCCGGTCGCAAATTGTTTGCTGTGGACTTCGACCCCGCGGCGGCGGTTTGTCTGGCCGAAGGCGGTGCCGCCCAGGCGTTGATCAACAAAGCGCTGAATCGTGGCGCACTGGGCGTGGCAGCGCAGTCGCTGGGTCTGGCTCAACGAATGATTGATCTGTCGGTGCGATACACCAGCGAGCGCAAGCAGTTCGGTGTGGCCATTGGCAGCTTTCAGGCCGTTAAGCACCACATGGCGAATATCGCCTACAAACTGGAATACGCCAAAACGCCGGTTTATCGCGCCGCCTATGACATTGCCAACGACACGCCGCGCGCAGACTTGTCGGTGAGCCACGCCAAACTGGCCGCCTGTGAAGTGGCCGACCTGGCGGCGAAAAACAGCATCCAGGTTCACGGTGCGATGGGTTACACCTGGGAAGTGGACCTGCACATCTTTATGAAGCGCGCCTGGGCGTTAAACAGTAGTTATGGCACGGCGGGCTTCCACAAAAATCGCGTGGCCGCCGTATTACTGGCCGATAACGCCGCACTTGGTGCTGGCGCAACTTTTTAATTGACGGGTATCGCCTGCCGAGCGGGCAATAAGAGGAAACTATCATGGCAGAAGCCTATATTGTCGATGCAGTGAGAAGCCCCACCGGGCGTCGCAAGGGTGGCTTGGCTCACGTTCACGGCGCCGACCTCGGCGCTCACGTGCTCAAAGCCATTGTTGAGCGCAACGGCATTCCCGATAACGAATACGACGATGTGATCTTCGGTTGCGTCGATACGATTGGTCCCTTGGCTGGTGACATCGCGCGCACGGCTTGGCTGGCAGCGGGTCTGTCGCAAGAGGTGCCGGGTACGACTATCGACCGCCAATGTGGCTCCTCACAGCAGGCGGTGCACTTCGCCGCGCAGGCGGTAATGTCTGGCACGCAAGATGTGGTGATTGCTGGCGGCGTGCAAACCATGACCCAGATCCCCATTTCGTCGGCAATGATTGCTGCAGAGCCAATGGGTTTTAAAGACCCGTTCTCTGGTTCAGAAGGCTGGGTTGAGCGCTACGGTGCAGAGCCGCCTACACAGTTTAAGTCGGCGCAAATGATTGCCGACAAATGGGAACTGTCGCGCCGCGATCTAGAGGAATTTGCACTTGAGTCTCACCGCCGTGCATTGCAGGCCATTGAAGAGGGGCGTTTCGATCGCGAGATTGTTCCTTTGGCTGGCGTCACCACCGACGAAACCCCGCGTCAGTCGACCCTGGAAAAAATGGCCGAGCTCGATTACCTGTTTGGCTGCGACAAAGTGACCGCTGCGGTCTCCAGCCAAACCTGTGATGCCTCAAGCGCGATGTTGATCGTGAGTGAAGATGCGCTTAAGCGTTACAACCTCACGCCGCGCGCCCGTATTCATCACATGAGTGTCCGTGCGGCCGACCCTATCTGGATGCTTACCGCGCCGATTCCTGCCACTGAATACGCCTTGAAAAAAGCCGGTATGACGATGGCGGATATCGACCGTGTGGAAATAAACGAGGCCTTTGCCTCGGTGGCAATGGCGTGGCTTAAGGAAACCGGCTACGACCACGCGAAAACCAATGTCAGCGGTGGCGCGATTGCACTGGGTCATCCTCTGGGGGCAACTGGCACCAAATTGATGACAACGCTGTTGCATGAGCTGGAGCGCAGTGGCGGTCGCTATGGTTTGCAGACTATGTGTGAGGGTGGTGGCCAGGCGAATGTCACCATCATCGAGCGTCTATAGCGGAACGCCATCTGCAAGCGGCTGGCGGCGTTGCCAAGCCTTTTTAAGAGGGTCATTTACGGCTTTGTAAACTCCCGACTTAAAACGTCTCGGCGCCTTGCCAGCCACACGCAGCTGACGCTCTCAGTAGCGGTGGATATTCAAATTTAATCGCGCCGTGTGATCGGCGCAGAGAAGAAACAAGAGAGGATCTGCAATGGGTATTTGTCAGGATCGTGTAGTGATTATCACCGGTGCCGGTGGTGGTTTGGGCGCGGCACACGCCAAGGTATTTGCCAGTGAAGGCGCCAAGGTAATCGTTAACGATATTAATCAAGACGCTGCGCAAAAAGTGGTTGATGAGATCAAGGCCGCTGGCGGCACCGCGATTGTTAACACCTCGGACATCACTAACTACGACGATAGCCTTAATGCGGTGAAACAGGCCATTGATACCTTTGGCGACCTGCATGTGGTGCTGAACAACGCGGGTATTAACCGCGACCGCATGTTCGCCTCAATGACCGAAGCCGATTGGGACGCCATTATGGCGGTTCACCTGAAAGGACATTTCTGCATCACCTCCCATGCGGTTCACTACTGGCGCGGTCAGTCCAAAGAGGGCAAGGCGGTGGACGCACGCATTATCAACACGACCTCCGGCGCTGGCCTGCAAGGCTCTGTCGGTCAGTCGAACTACGCAGCGGCGAAAGCCGGTATTGCGGCGCTTACCCTTAACCAGGCCGCCGAGCTGGCGCGCTACGGCATTACCGCCAATGCGATTGCACCAGCGGCCCGTACGGGCATGACAACCGCTGTCGAATCCATGGCGCAGCGTATGGCCAAGCCGGAAGATGGCAGCTTTGACTATTGGGCACCGGAAAACGTGTCGTCATTGTTGGTGTGGTTGGCGAGCGCGGAAGCAGCCTCAGTGAGTGGCAAAGTATTTGAAGCCGAGGGCGGCAAAATTTCCATTGCCGATGGCTGGCGCAAAGGCCCCGAGGTCGATAAAGGCGATCGCTGGGCACCAGCGGAAGTTGGTCAAGCTGTCGAGAAGCTATTGGCAGAGGCAGTTCCCGCGCAGAAAGTGTATGGTAGCTGATTTTCTAGGACACCAATCCACGGAGAATCAACACCATGAAATCACCGCTACTCGCTGCCGTACTGCTTGCCACCACTGCGCATAGCGCTATGGCGGGAGGCGTTGCCTTCCGCTTTGGCGACGAAAGCTTTGGGGCGTCGATCGCCGGCGACATCGGCCCGGAAACCAGTGCGCAATTCGACTGGCTGCACCATGAAGACGACGCAGACCTGCTGTCTGCCGGTTTGTATGCCAACGGCCGTCGCGGCGCCTTAACGGGTCGCGTGGGTGCCAAAGCCGTGACGCTAACGGCTGACGACAGCGGTTTCGATGGCGGCGTTATGGCCTTTGGCGGTGATCTGAGCCTGCCACTGAACGACGTACTACGTTTGCGCGGTGGTATTTACTACGGCCCTGAAGCCACTGGCTTTAGCGACGTGGACGGCTACAGCGAATGGTCGCTTAGCGCTGAAATATCAATCTTTCAAAACTCCGCTATTCAAGTGGGTTTTGGTGACATCGAATTCGACGCCGAGAAGGGCGGTGAATTCGACTTTGAAGACGGTCCCTTTGTGCGCTTGCAGCTGCGGCTGTAAGGTCACGGGGTCTCCGTCGTGAACTGGAGTCTGTATGGATTTTGCGTTTACTGACGAACAGCAAATGATCCGCGATACGGCGGAGGCCTTTCTTAAAGATACATCCACCAGCGAAGCGGTGCGCACCGCAATGGTGTCCGAGCTGGGTTACGATGCCGAGTTATGGCAGCGCCTGTGTGGTGAGATGTACTGGCAAGCCATTCATATTCCCGAGGCCTACGGTGGTCTCGGGCTTTCCTATATCGAGCTGATCGCCATTGTTGAACAAATGGGGCGCTACCTGCTGTGTGCGCCGTATTTTTCAACCGTGTGCCTGGCCACCAATGCGCTGCTTTGCGCGGGTTCCGAAGAGCAAAAAGCCGAGTACCTGGGCGCGATTTGCGAAGGCAAAACCGCCACGCTGGCGTGGAGCAACACTGGCGGCTGGACGGCCGCCTCTGTAAGCGCCAGCGCGCGCAAGGACGGCGACGATTACCTGTTAAGCGGTGACTATCGCTATGTTATCGACGGCGCCAGTGCCGAATTGCTGATTCTTGCAGCTAAAGAAGCGGGTAGCGATGCGGTGCAGTTATTCGCTGTGGATGCCGCAGCGGCCGGCATTGAACGCCAAGCACTACCGACCATGGACCAGACTCGTCGCCAAGCAGCCATTCAGCTCAAAGACCTGCGCGTGCCTGCCGGTGCCAAGCTGGCGTGTGAGTCAGGCGATGCTGCCGATGCACTGAATAAAACCCTGCAACTGGCCACTGTTGCGCTGGCAGCAGAGCAAGCGGGCGGCATGCAGCAACTGCTGTCTTCAGCGGTGGAGTACACCCAAGAGCGCAAGCAGTTTAATCGCCCGATTGCTAGCTTCCAGTCGATTAAGCACAAAGCGGCCGACATGATGATGCGCAACGAAGTAGCGCGCTCATCCATTTACTACGCGGCCTGTGTTGCCGACGAAGCCCTCAACGGTGGCGAGCTTAGCGCTGAACTTCCCGAAGCTGCCAGTATCGCAAAGGCCTGGTGCTCCGAGGCGTATTTCAAAAATGCTGGTGAAGCCATGCAGATGCACGGCGGTGTGGGCTTCACCTGGGAATACGACGTTCACCTGTATTTCAAACGCGCCAAAGCCAGCGAACACCTGCTGGGTAACAGCGATCAACACCGCGAAAACATTGCCGCCCTGCTGCTCGACGGCGAATAGCCCCAAAGTAATAAGCAGCCATTGGCAGGCAAATAGATCGCGCGACGATCTGCGTGTGCAACGAATACGCTAAGCGAGAGCAAGTATGAAATTACAATTCAGCGAAAAAGACGAAGCCTTCCGCAAAGAGATTGCGGGCTGGTTGGCCGACAATCTTACCGGTGAGTTTGCCCAGCTAAAATTTCGCGGCGGCCCCGGCGACGAACATATGTTCCCTGAAGAGCGCAAACGCTGGGAGCAAAAACTGGCCGAAGGCGGTTGGACCTGTGTGGGTTGGCCAACGGAATACGGCGGCCGTGGTTTGTCGATCGAGCAGCAAGTGATTTTTTATGAAGAATACGCCCGCGCCGGTGCGCCCGGTCGTATGGGTCATATCGGCGACGGCCTTACCGGGCCAACACTAATTGCCTTTGGTAGCGAGGCACAAAAAGCCAAGTATCTGCCGGGTATTCTGGCGGGCACCGAGTTCTGGTGTCAGGGCTATTCCGAGCCGGGAGCTGGCTCAGACCTTGCCAATGTAAAAACCAAGGCGCGCTTTGACGAGGCAAAAGGTAAGTGGGTAATCACTGGTCAGAAGGTCTGGACCTCACTGGCCCACGAGTCGGAATACTGCTTTGTTATCGCCCGCACCGACCCTGACTCAAAGGCGCATAAAGGACTGGGTTTCTTCTTGGTAAAAATGGATCAGCCCGGCGTGACCGTGCGCCCCATCGAGCAAATTACCGGCACGTCAGAGTTTAACGAAGTGTTTTTTGACGACGCCGAGTGCGATGCCGACGACATTGTTGGCGAACCCGGCGACGGCTGGAAAGTGGCGATGGGCTTGCTCGGTTTTGAGCGCGGCGTATCCACGCTCGGTCAGCAAATGGCCTTCCAAAATGAGCTCAACGAGGTGGTAAAACTGGCCCGTGAAAACGGCGCGGCTAACGACCCTCAGATCCGTCAGCGAATTGCCCAGGCTCACATTGGCTTGAAAATTATGCGCTACAACAGCATGCGTATGCTGTCTGGCGACAAGGGTGACGGCAGCCTGCAAAAAGAGGCGCTGATCTACAAACTGTACTGGGCGAGCTGGCACCGCGACCTCGGTGAGCTGGCGGTGGATATTATGGGGCCGGAGGCGACGATTTTGCCGGAGGCGCCCTACGAGCTAAACCGCCTGCAATCGCTATTCCTGTTTACCCGCTCAGATACGATTTACGGCGGCACCAACCAGATTCAGCGCAATATTATTGCCGAGCGCGGCTTGGGAATGCCCAAAGAACCCAAGTGGTAAAGCCGTAACAAACAACCACAATGACAGTTAAAAACGCGCTGCGCTGATCGGCGCGCAATGGAGCGATAGAATGAGTGTGAAGATTCCAGAATACGTGGCAGGCCACGGCCTGCTCAAGGGCAAGTCGGTATTGATTACCGCGGCGGCGGGTGCCGGCATTGGCTTTGCGGCGGCTAAGCGCGCCGTGGAAGAGGGCTGTCGCAGCATCGTGATCAGCGACATCCACGAAGGTCGTTTGAACGACGCCGTGGAGCGTTTAAAAAGCGAAACGGGCTTGGAGCAAGTCGCTGGTAAAGTCTGCAATGTTGCCGTCGAAGACGACGTACAGGCGCTGATTGCCTTTGCTGAAGACTTCTGCGGTGGTGTGGATGTGCTGATTAACAACGCGGGTCTTGGCACCACCAAGTCATTGATCGACATGGAAGACGCCGAGTGGGATAAGGTCATCGACGTTACCCTAAATGGCACCATGCGTATGACTCGCCAGATGATGCGCACCATGAAGGCTCGCGGGGCTGGCGTGATCGTTAACAATGCCTCGGTACTGGGCTGGCGCGCGCAAAAAGAGCAGTCTCACTATGCCGCTGCCAAGGCGGGTGTGATGGCACTGACGCGCTGCGCGGCGCTGGAAGCAGCCGATTTTGGCGTGCGCATTAACGCCGTGTCGCCGTCGCTGGCGGTTCACCCGATGCTGAAGAAATCAGCGCCAGAAGAATTGCTGGCCGAACTGGAAGGTCGCGAAGCCTTCGGGCGCGGCGCCGAGGTGTGGGAAGTGGCTAACGTCATGATGTTCCTGGCGTCGGATTATTCCAGCTACCTGACCGGAGAAATCATCAGCTGCTCTTCGCAACGGGCCTAAGGCGCGTTAGGCTATTGCAGCCAGCACAGAGCTACTAGAATTCAATCCCGGCGTCGCACGGACATGCGGCGCCTAAGCGAACGAGGTTCAACATGAAAGAAGCCGTCATCGTCTCCACAGCCCGTACCGGCATGGGTAAATCCTTTCGCGGTGCCCTGAACGACACCGAAGCCCCGGCAATGGGTGGTCACGCCGTAAAATCAGCGGTGGAAAAAGCAGGCATCGACCCCGCATCAGTTGAAGATGTGATTATGGGTGCTGCCGCACAACAGGGTAGCCAGTCCTACAACCTGGGCCGCCTGTGTAGCGTTGCTGCGGGCCTGCCTGATACCACGGCAGGCATGACTATCGACCGCCAGTGCAGCTCTGGTCTGATGACCATTGCCTGGGCCGCTAAGTCGATTATGTGTGACGAAATGGACGTTGCCGTTGCCGGTGGCCTGGAGTCGATTTCGCTGGTGCAAACCAAGCACAAAAACACCTACCGCAGCGTATCGAAAACCGTTACCGAGATTGATCCAACGGCGTATATCCCGATGATCGAAACCGCAGAGATTGTTTCCGAGCGCTACGGCATCAGCCGTGAAGCGCAGGATGAATACGCGCTGCAAAGCCAGATGCGTGTTGCGGCCGCTCAGGAAGCAGGCCTGTTTAAAGACGAGATCGTGCCCTTTGCGACGCGCATGTCGGTGTTTAACAAAGAAACCAAAGAAGTTACTTACAAAGACGTGGTTCTGGATCGCGACGAGTGCAATCGTCCCTCCACCACTCTGGAAAGCCTGCAAGGCTTGGCGCCGGTTTGGAAGGATGGCCAGTGGGTGAAAGAAGGTCGCTTCATTACTGCCGGTAATGCCTCGCAGTTGTCAGACGGCGCCTCAGCCAGCGTATTGATGGAAGCCAAGCGCGCCGAGCAATTGGGCCTGGCACCTCTGGGCGCTTACCGCGGTATGGCCGTTGCCGGCTGCAAGGCCGACGAAATGGGCATTGGTCCCGTGTTTGCGATTCCCAAGCTGCTTAAGCGTCAGGGTTTGAAAGTCGACGATATCGGCATCTGGGAGCTGAACGAAGCCTTCGCCTGTCAGGTGATTTACTGCCGCGACCAGTTGGGTATCGACAACAACAAATTGAACGTGAATGGCGGCGGTATCTCTATTGGCCACCCCTTCGGTATGAGTGGTGCGCGTCTGGTGGGCCACGCCTTGCTGGAAGCCAAGCGTCGCGGTGAAAAATACGCCGTGGTGACCATGTGTATTGGCGGTGGTATGGGCGCTGCAGCGCTGTTTGAAGTGTTCTAAGAAATTATAAAAAAAGCCAAAACTGGCAGGAAGTAAAAACCGCTATGGTGAGAGCCATAGCGGTTTTTTTATCACAACGAAAACTTAATGACCTAGCATCAACGCTGTTTAATCAGTCTTCTGCCTTATGTGCCAACAGTAGCTGATGAATTGCGGCCAATGACAGGCTCTCGCCAAAATACTCCCCTTGAACGTTACTTGCCCCCTGCGCTTTTGCCGCGTCTAGGCAAGCGCGAGTCGTAATGCCGTCAATCACACAGCGCCAACCCTGTTCTGAAGTGCTGTTCAACAGCTTGCTGAGATTCTGCTGGGTTTTGGGGTTCGTGCTCAGCCGCCGACCCAACGCGGGCGGCGTAATAACTTCGTGAATCAACTTGCGACTCACCTTGTTCAAGCTGTCCGGGTCTTGGTAGAAGTCTCTAATGGAGATTTTAAAGCCAAAGTCGATGAGCTTACCGAGTGTGCCCAGGTGGTTATAAAAGTCGTCGAGTACGGTGGGGGGCAGTTGCAGAATAATGTCTTTGGCAGAGGCTCCACTGTCGGTAAACACTTGGGTAACTGCGTGAAAAAAGCCGTCACTGGCCAGCTCACTGGGACGCAGCGCAATACTGATCGGGAACTGATGGCCCGTGCGCCGCAGCGCTGAGTGTGCTTTTAGCGCCTGCACAAGGTAGTACAGGAAAAAGCCAATACGCTTATTGTGGCGGTCAAGAATGCCTAATATGGATGACTTGGTTAAGGATTCGTAGCCATTTTTCGCCCAGATTAGATTGGTGGCCATACCGGTGACCTTGCCTTTGGCAAGATCGATCTGTGGCGCAAAGCGTAGCTCAAACTCGCGTTTGCTTACTCCGTTAATAATGTCATCAATGCTGATGTCGGTGTCCATCGGTGGCCACGCTCTCCGTTTGCAAGTGGAGCAAAACCGGGGCCGAACATGCACAAAAGCCGTTGCGCCAATGCCAAGCCGAGGTGTTAATTCACATAAAGTATATATGGGTATTAGCAAAGTACCTAACGTGTGCCGTTTGTTGGCCAGCAACAGACGCATTTTTTAACAAATTTCCTGCCGCAATATGTCATGGCTTACCGTTGGGCGTTGGGCGACACTGCTGTCACTGAAAATTGGCCGCCAGCGGTGACGCTGCATGCGGCCAGCATAACGAGAGAGCAAAGAGGAAAATCATGGAGTTTAACGGCGTTGCAGCAGTAGTGACCGGCGGAGCATCGGGTTTGGGCGAGGGGGCCGCACGTGCCCTGGCGGCAGAGGGGTGCAAGGTCGCCATTTTCGACCTACAAGAAGAGCGCGGTCGCCAGGTTGCCGATGAGCTTGGCGGTATTTTCGTGCGCTGCGATGTGTCGTCTTCAGATAGCGCCGAGGCCGCCTTTGCCGCAGCGCGCGAGGCCCACGGCCCCTGCGGTATTGCCGTGAACTGTGCTGGCATTGCGCCGGGTTCACGCATTCTTGGTAAGAACGGCCCCATGCCGCTGGAAGATTTCGACAAGGTGATTCAGGTAAATTTGGTCGGCAGCTTTAATGTTATGCGCTTGGCGGCGGCAGATATGGCCAGTCGTGAGCCCAATGCCGACGGTGAGCGCGGCGCAATCGTTAATACCGCCTCAGTGGCAGCGTTTGAAGGTCAGATCGGTCAGGTTGCCTACAGCGCCTCCAAAGGCGGCGTCGTGGCCATGACCCTGCAAGCCGCACGTGAATTGGCGCGCGAGGGCATTCGTGTAAACACTATCGCGCCGGGCCTGTTTATGACGCCGATGATGGCGGGCTTCACCCAGGAGGTACAAGACAGCCTCGCCGCCACGCTGCCGTTCCCCCAGCGCCTAGGCCAGCCTAAGGAATACGGCATGCTGGTTGAGCAGATTGTTAAAAACCCCATTCTCAACGGTGAAACCATTCGCCTGGACTGCGCGCTGCGCATGGCCCCGCGTTAATTCGGAGAAGCGCAATGACAAACGAGGTAAATCGCGAAGAACTGGCTATGTTTGCCGACATGCTCGGCAAAGTACTGGAAGCCGAAGTAGCACCCCACTACGAGCGCTGGGACGAAGCGGGCATTGTGCCCCGCGAGCTCTGGAATACCCTGGGTGAAGCTGGCCTGCTATGCGTCGATGTAGAGGAAGACTGTGGCGGTTGCGGCGTTCCCTTTGAATACTCAACACGGGTTGCCAGCGAAATTGCGCGCATGGGCTACGGTGCCTTGGCCACCAACGTGATGGTGCACTCAGATATCGTTGCACCGTATATCAGCCATCTTGCCAACGAGGAGCAGAAGCAATACTGGCTGCCGAAAATGGTCAGCGGGGAGGTGGTAGGTGCTATCGCCATGACCGAGCCGGGGGCGGGAAGTGACCTGCAAGCCATGCGCACCACCGCCAAAAAAGACGGTGACCACTATATTCTCAATGGCTCCAAAACCTTTATCACTAACGGCCAGCACGCTGGCATGGTCATTGTGGCCGCGAAAACTGACCCCACAGCCGGTGCCCGAGGCATTAGCCTGTTCTTGGTCGATACCTCCTTGCCGGGCTTCGAGCGCGGCCGAAACCTCAGCAAGATCGGCCAACACTGTGGCGATACCTCAGAGCTGTTCTTTGAAGACTGCCGCGTGCCCGCCTCGGCGCTGCTGGGGGAAGAGGGCAAGGGTTTTGCCTACCTGATGCAAGAGCTACCGCGCGAACGCTTGGTGATTGGCGTGATCGCCTGCGGCGCGGCGCGCGGAGTGCTGGACCTGACCATCGACTACGCGAAAGAGCGCGAGCTGTTCGGACAAACGCTCAGCCAACTGCAAAACACCCGTTTCCGAATTGCCGAAATGGAAAGTGATGCCCAGGTGAACGCTGCGTTTGTCGAGCAGTGCATACAGCAATACAAGCGCGGTGAACTGGATGCCGCAACCGCCTCTATGGCCAAATACAGCGCAACGGAAATGCAGTGCCGAGTTGCCGATGGCTGCTTGCAGTTGTTTGGTGGCTACGGCTATACCACTGAATACCCGGTATCCCGCGCCTTTACCGACGCCCGTGTACAGCGAATCTACGGCGGTACGTCAGAGGTAATGAAAGAGGTGATTGCACGCTCACTGTTGGGTAGAGGCTAGTGGCCCATCCACGCTAAACGCACACGAATAGGAAACCAATTATGACAGATAACGTTGTTATTCTCGGTGCCGCGCGCACCGCTATGGGCGGCCTAATGGGCAGCCTCAGCAGTGTGGCCTCTCCAAAACTGGGTGCCACCTGTATTGCCGCAGCAGTATCACGGGCTGGGCTAGAAGCCAATGCCATTGACGAAGTGGTAATGGGCTGTGTGTTGCCAGCCGGTTTGGGCCAAGCACCTGCAAGGCAAGCCTCGCGGGCGGCCGGCCTGCCCGACGCTACGCCCTGTACCACCGTTAACAAAATGTGCGGCTCCGGCATGCAAGCCGTTATCGCCGCACACGACTCGATCAAAGCGGGCAGCAACGGCATTATGGTTGCTGGCGGTATGGAAAACATGAGTCAGGCTCCCTACCTGTTACCCAAAGCGCGTGGCGGTATGCGTATGGGTCACGGCGAAGTGATCGACTCCATGCTGTTCGACGGCCTGCAAGACGCCTACGAGGGCGGCTTAATGGGTGTGTTTGCCCAGCGTAGTGCTGACGACTACAACATCAGCCGCGAAACCATGGACGACTTCGCCATCGCTTCGCTAAGCAAAGCCGTGGCAGCAATGGAAAGCGGCGCCTTCTACGATGAAGTTGTGCCGGTCACCGTCTCCGGTCGCGGTGGCGACACGGTCGTCGATGCCGACGAACAACCGCCCAAAGCGAAGCCTGAAAAGATCCCCAGCCTGAAACCTGCCTTCGCTAAAGACGGCACCGTAACGGCAGCAAACTCCAGCTCCATTAGCGATGGTGCCTCCGCCTTGGTGTTGGCATCGGAAAGCGCGGCAGCAAAAGCCGGTGCAACACCCATTGCGCGGATCGTTGCCCACGCCAGCCATGCTCAGCTACCCGCTGAATTTACCCTGGCCCCCATCGGGGCCATCAATAAGGTGTTGGAAAAAGCGGGTTGGCGTCTCGACGACGTCGACTTGTTTGAAATCAACGAAGCCTTTGCCGTGGTAACACTGCTGGCTATTCAAGAGCTGGGTTTAGATGCCGACAAGGTCAACATACACGGCGGCGCCTGTGCACTCGGCCATCCCATTGGCTCCTCCGGCTCACGCATACTCGTTACCCTGATCAACGCGCTTAAACAGCGCGGTTTGAAGCGCGGCGTCGCCTCACTGTGTATCGGTGGCGGAGAGGGCACAGCGGTCGCGATAGAACTGTTGTAACCGCAACCCCCTATCAACGCAGTACATCCTCACAAGGCCTCTGATCATGAGGCCTTTTTATTGCCTACAAAAAAGCGGAACGTTGCGCCTTCCGCGCTGCGCCATAATCCCGTATATTTTGACTTAACGAGCAGGCTTGCTCGTTTATCCAGCAAGGAATGCGCGTTAATCCTGAGCGATTTTCAAAAACGTGCCGCAAAACAGCCACATAAGGAAATATGGGCACTATCTATGAGACCTCGCCTTCAAGATTTACACGCATGCGCGTTATCGCTGCCGCGTATTTTCAGATACACCGCTGGTTTTTCTGTTAATTCAGACTCTTATGGAAATTTTCGCCAAAGTGGCGAGCGGGCAAACCGAGCGTGCGCGATAGATGAATGTTAAACGGTAGAGCATGGAAAGCAGAGCTCGAAAAAAATACGCTTCGATAATGTGGGAGTGTCGCTATAGGGTAGAAACACTGCGTGATTTCACTTCCGGCGTAACCCATTGCACCTACCTTCAAACTACAATTGAGTCAGAGGCCCTTCAGTTGCGGAAATTGCTTGAGCTGATTGCGTTCTCTTCGCTGGTGTCGTACCAAGATGCCTACCGTTCCGTGAGAAGTGATATTGCGAAGGATTGGCACGCTGCCAGAATCTTACGCAAGATCGAGGGTATCAATCCTGAGTTCTATCCGGTTCCGGTAGATGGCTTCGATAAAAGTGGCTGGAATAGATTGAATGGCGGATACCTGACGAGAAAGCAATTCGAACGGCTATACGATAAATGCGGAGCTATGCTGCACTCTAGAAATCCGTTTTCAAAAGGAAGTAGTTCATTGGTATTCCATAAAAAAGTACCCGAATATTTGGAAAGAATAGAGCTCTTACTATCAGAGCACTTGGTCGGGCTCGCGGAATCGCGAGAGCTTATTCATGTTACGGCTCCAATGGAAGAAGGTATGCCAATCCAAGTAAGGCATTTGGTACGTGAACCGAGCAATGTTTAACAAAGGTAGGCACAGCGACAATTTTGTCGTTCCGCCTGCGGCTCCACAACACAAACGCGCGTGCTACCGGCGTTAAATAGCATGATTTCAGATGCAATCGCTTTATACGAAATGATATCAAAGGCTCGCGCCAGCGTGGTGACAAAGTCGGCTCTGTTTGACTCCAATGGCGTCAGAATTCATGGGAGCGAAGATATTAATGTTCGCGTTCATCAAGATGTAGGTTCAGCTAAAGACTGCTGGTATTCGATAGAGCAGATTTCTGATTATGAGTTCTTGAGGTTTCCACTTAACCCAAGCGGCGTGGTTGAAGCCTTGGCCACCGAAGATGGTACTCATGACACTTACTTTAGGTATGTCGCAGTTTCACATCCGCCACTTAGACCTTCTCAGTCTCCGCCGCAGGCGAGAGTGAAGTTTATGGTGGTGGGCTATAAGCCCAGATGCTTGCTGGCATTAATGGAAGGCCATGCAGCAACCTAACAATCGCAGGCAAAGCGACGCCAAAAAGTGGCGTTATGAGGTTAAGCCATGAAGAAGGATTATCACCTCAAAGATCAACCTATTCCCGAGGGGTTTCAGATCTATGAGCAGAGATTAGATGTTACTGGTATCCAAAATTATAAATCGTCTGCCTTGAAATTTATTAAGGCGAAGCAGCCGAGTTTACTTTTGGAGCGGGAACCGTCAAATAAATATGATAAGAACGCTATTAAAGTGATTGGCTGCGGTAAAGGTCTGTTGGGCACCAGAAATTACCATATAGGATATGTGCCTAAGAAAGCAGCCAAAAAAATTTGTGAGTTTGGCTTCTCTGCTTTTCAACCTCGTCTTCTCAAACGATATGAAGGTAACAGCGGTTTTGTGGAGGTGTTGTTTCAGGTATTAGGGCCTAAAGGTCGAAAGGACCTGTACTAATCTCATAATAAGCTAAAACTGTTCATGCCCGCGATAAACCGATTCGCGGCGGGCAATGGGCTCCTTCACGCCGCAGTTTAAGGGCGTTAAAAGTATGTTAATTGGTTTTTAAATATTTATTCGCGACATCGGTTATATTACAGCGAAGTTGATCTAAGCCGAGTGACGACGCGCCTCGTTAAGCCCAACTCAATAGGACCGCCATTGGGCGAAGGGAGATTACATGGACGTTAAGTGTATAGCGGGCTTTGCTGTAATAACGAAAGATCCCGCGACGAGTGAATCCTTGTACCAAGACGCTTTGGGTTTGCCATTAGAAGCGATGGATGACTATCGTTTTATGGACCGGTTTCCCGGCGCGAATCACTTTGGTGTATGGCCGCTGGCGATGGCAGCGCAGTCCTGCTTTGGTCAGGATGAATGGCCTACGGAGTTTGCTGAGCCTACCTCAACCATAGAGTTTGAGCTGGCCGATGCAGCGGCGGTCGAGGCGGCAGTGTGTGAAATGCAGAAAAGGGGACAGACCTTTATTCACGAGGCGCGCACGGAGCCTTGGGGGCAGACGATCGCTCGCTTTATGAGCCCTGAGGGCGTGTTGATTGGTCTGAGTTACGCCCCCTGGCTTCACGAATGACTGCTAGTTTCTAGCTCTGCCCGCGGGCGCTAGGGCAGGAAACCTACTAGCCTTGGCGAATCGACGCTGGCTGCGTTTCTAAAGGCCAAGGCATCGAGCCGCAGATCGCAGAGCTCGCACTATCTCACCTTGTGTCGTTTTTGGCTGCGCAGCTTAAGTAACCAAGACGATTTGTTCTTTTCTGCGTCGTGGAACACGGCCATGGTGAAGAAAAACATCAACAGCAGAATGACGTGTGCGGCTAAACTAATGCCAAAGTAGATAATACTGCCGATGTACATGGCGAAGGTGAAGCTCCACATAGCGGCCAGGATCGTCATGATGTAAAACCGGCTAACAGGGTCTGGTATGTGTCTTAGCGGGTTCCTGCTTGAGTCGAAGATGTAGGTGTAATAGTCGTAGATGCGTAGGGCTAAATTTTTCATGGCGTTCACTGTTATTTTAATTGAAGGTACTACCGCTTACGCTCGGTTTTCGCCTTTGGATTTGGCGCTTGATCAGCGGTTGTGAGCCTCGGCGTTATTGGAGGGGCTCTGATGAGCGCTGATCTGCGCCGTTATCGATCGTGATTGGTGGCGTCCATGAAGCCATTTTTGGTGGATATTGAGTACAGCGCCGGTGTTCCACTTTGTGCTGTACAAGGTCAGCGTTGCTCTGCCGATGGTAAATGCTTTGCTCTACGATTTTTCCAGCGAGAGAAAACCTTTGACTTTGTGCTCTCAGGCCTATACCGTGGGTCCGGCTTGAAAGTAAGTATATTTTTATTACCTCCATTTCGTTGCGTTCTTTGTAGTTCTTCGTCCTGTAGTTTCTAAATCTCAATTTATATTTCCCGCTTATTCGTGCCGCACGAAGGCACTCTTATACTTTTTATATACAGGATATTTATCATGTCTAATACAACTACTGGCACCGTAAAATGGTTTAACGAATCGAAAGGCTTCGGTTTTATTGAGCAGAAGTCTGGTCCCGATGTTTTTGCACATTTCAGTGCCATTGTAAGCTCGGGTTTTAAAACTCTGGCTGAAGGTCAGCTGGTTGAGTTCAATGTAACTCAAGGCCAAAAAGGCCCACAGGCTGAGAATATCGTCGCGGTGTAATCGCTCGATTATTCTAATAAGAGGCAAGCTGTAATGGCTTGCCTTTTTTTGTGCCTGAAATATAGTAAAACCGTCAGCTACACAAACGTAACACCGCTCAGCTTAATCGCCTGCGCAGCCCGACATACCTGGCTATAGTGCTTTAAAGCGGCAACGCGATGATGATCGGGCAGGGTGAGCGAGCTAATCGCTAAGGAGTTTGTTGATGAAGGTTGAAAAACACGGTTTGTCTATTGGTATAGACAGGGTGGGGGAGGCGTTTTTTCTGTCGTTAAAGGCGCAGGGAAAACTTACCCATGAAGATTATGAAATTATCACGCCGATGATCGATGGCGCTTTGCAAAAGGTGGAATCACCAAAAGTGAAGGCGCTTATTGATGGCACTGAGCTTGAGGGCTGGGAGCTGCGCGCCGCATGGGACGACCTCAAGCTGGGCCTCAAACACGGCAGTGAGTTTGAAAAAATTGCGATTGTTGGCAATAAACGATGGCAAGAGCGGCTCTCTAAGGTGGGGGGCTGGTTTATTTCGGGCGAGGTGCAGTATTTTGAAAACGAGAATGAAGCGCTTGCTTGGCTGAATAGCTGATACCTGCGCTTATTGTTTTCCAAGGCCCGCTTTAACGCGTAGGCGCCCCGGTTTGATAGCGGCGAGCTTTACATTTGCTCCCCCGTCGCCGTTGTCTCGCCGGTCATTTTGACGCGTATGCTACTAACAAGAGAAAACAATGCCTGCCTACACCACCTTTGAGTTCAGTTTTTCCCGCGATGACCTGCACCCACAATTTGTGGAAGCCTTCTACGCGGCGTTGCAGGTAGACGGTGTGACCTTTGATAAGGTGTTTGCCTGGGGCTGCGGGGAGGATATGGCCTTACCTGAGATCATCCACTGGAATCAGGCCAGGCTCGACGATAATTTTCGCCTGGGTGATGACGATGATATTTCGCTGAACTACCGACAAATTCTGCTCAAGGGCACGGGGTTTGAAGAGTGTCGGGTGTTTATTGGTAATTACAGTGAATACATCGTTTTTTTTCTGATTGTGCCGGAACACGAGCTGGATGAAGGTCGTGCGAGTTTGGCTAAGATCAATGCCATGTGTCGTGCTGTGATCACCGCGATGCCTGTGTGTTTGATTCAAACTTACGGTGAGTTAGACGAGCCAGATACCTTGATTGAGGTTGAAAAGGGCGCCGCTCCTTCTTTCCTGCACGGTGGTTTTGTATCGCCGGATATCTATACGCGCTGCGGATTAACGCAGGGCGTAGCCGTTGAGGGCGGCTATGTTTTTGCCTCCCCCAGGGCGCACTGAGGCCAACCTTGGCGCGAGATTCCAGATTGGCGGCAATACAGCGCGGTGCGTTAATAGGCGCCTTCGCTGTATACCAACTCATAGCTGTGGCTGTAGATCTCTAGGATGTTGCCGAAGGGGTCTTCCATGTAAATCATGCGGTAGGGCTTCTCACCCGGATAGTAGTAGCGGGGCTTTTCCATGCGCTTCTTGCCCCCGGCGGCGACGATACGTTCGGCAAGTTCCTCAACGTTCGGGTCTTGGACGCAAAAGTGGAATACGCCGGTTTTCCAGTACTCGAAGTTATTGTCGGGGTTGCTTTGGTTTTTAAATTGAAACAGCTCCACACCAATGCGGTCGCCGGTTGAAAGGTGGGCAATGCGGAAGCTGTCCCAGCCTGCACCAAATACATCTGTGCACATTTCGCCAATAGCGCTGCCGTCTTCCACGATCTCGGTGGGCGCCATAATCAGGTACCAGCCCATCACTTCGGTGTAGAAGGTAACGGCCTCATCGAGATTGGGTACGGAAATACCAATATGCGAAAAATTGCGTGGGTAAACCTGCTTCATCTTTCCTGCTCCTAGTGGTGAACAACGAGGGCAGGTTACATAGTGAAAATAATAACGTAAAATTATCGTTTGTCATTCAAATGATTAGTAAATGTAATGATAAACACGGTTTGGTTGCGCAGTTTTTACACGCTGGTCGACGTCGGGCATTTCACGCGCACGGCGCAGCAGCTGCATATGACGCAGTCCGGCGTTAGCCAGCATATACGCAAGTTGGAAGAACAGCTGGGAGTGGAGTTGCTGGTGCGAGAGGGCAAGCAGTTTCGGCTATCGCCGGCAGGGGAGCGCCTTTATGCCGAGGCCCAGGGGATTTTACTGTCGCTGGCGAACTTGGAGCATACGGTCAGTGATGACCCGCCCTTCGAGGGGCGGGTTCGCGTGATGTCGCCGGGTAGTGTTGGCTTAAAGCTTTACCCCAAACTGCTGGCGCTGCAGCGCCAACACCCTGCGCTTATTATTGAGTATCGCTTTGCGCCCAACTCAGAAGTAGAGCAAGCGCTTGCCGAGGCGAAGATCGATATCGGCCTTATGAGCGCCAGACCGACCACTGCCGAGCTGAGCGCAAGGCCAGTGACTGAAGAGCCGCTTTTGCTGGTCACGCCAGCCTCGCTAAAGCAACCGAATTGGCAGTCGCTGCTTGCCCTCGGTTTTATTGATCACCCCGATGGAAGCCATCACGCGAACTTACTGCTTGGCGCGAATTTTCCCGAATTCCAGCATTGTGGTCAGTTTGAGCGAAGGGGATTTTCTAACCAAATTGGTTTGATTTTAGAGCCGGTGAGTATGGGCCTGGGGTTTACCGTTTTACCAGCGTATGCGGTTGAAGCCTTCCACAACCAGAAGAAGATTTGCGTCCACCGCCTTGCCCAACCTGTCAGCGAAACCCTATACCTATGCGTGGCTCGGCGTGGCGCTCTGGCCCGCCGAACAGAAACGGTCATAGCGGAAGCGGAGCGCTGGCTGTAAGACGGTGTTAATCATCATATTGCGTTCTTGCCGTGTTGAAGGCGATGGCAGCGGCGTTACGGAGGTTGTTTATGTTTCGGAAAATTTTTTATTCCACGCACATTGATATTAATGCTGATGCCGACGCGGTGTTTGCAGTGATTGCCGATTTTGACGGCTACCACCGCTGGAATCCGTGGTTGATTCAGGCGCAGGGCCAGTGTCGCGAGGGCGAAATAGTCGATGTAACTGTTCGCTTGGGCACCAAAACCATGAAGGTGAAGCACAAGGTGTTGGAAGTGGTTCCCGGAAAGCGTTTGCGCTGGTGCGATATGGGATGGTTCACCCTGTTCGCTTACGGTGAGCGCAGCCGCTCGATAGAAGCGCTGCCCGGCGGTGGCGTGCGTTATAGAAATGAGCTGCCGATAACGGGGCCACTGCGCGCACTGGCCGATATGTTTACCGGTAAGGCAGTGCGCGAGGGCATGGCCGCCGAGAATCTCGCCTTGAAGTATTTTTTGGAGGTAGACGGGTACTGAACAGCAAACTCGTTATGATTAATGGTCTTGCTTGCGGTAACTGAGGGGGCTGAGCCCCGTCCAGTGTTTGAAGGCGCGGGAAAAGGCACCCGGTTCGGCAAAGCCCAGTTTTGTCGAAATATCGCTAACGCTGAGATTTTGCCGGGTGAGCATCACAATGGCCTGGTCACGGCGCAGGTTGTCTTTAATTTTCTGGTAGGAGCTGCCCTCACTTTTTAACTTGCGACACAGAGTGTAGGAGGTCATATGCAGCTGCGCTGACACCCATTCCAAGTTGGGCAGGCGCGACTCTTCCTGGGCTTCGAGAAGCTGGCGTACGCGGGTGCTGAGGCTGTTGTCTTCGTCGGTCCAGATCAGCAAGTCGCGGGGGGAACTCAGAACAAATTCATCCACCTCTTCCTTGCTGCGGCATACCGGCATGCTCAGGTAATTTTTGCTGAAAAACAGGCTGTTTCGCTCGCGCTCAAAGTGGCATTCACAGGGGAAAATAAAGCGATACTCGTCAAAATGCGCGGGCAGGGCGTGTTTAAAATTGGCGTGGCTGAGGACGATTTTTCGGCCGATCATCCAGCCTACCAAGCGGTGCCAAACCAGTAGTAACCATTCAACCAGAAAGTTATCGGGGTCGAGTTCGGGGCGCAGGTGGTTGAGGCTCAGCTCCACTTCGTCGCCGCTGTGCCGCAACTCAATGCGAACATCATCGGAAAATAAACTGTAGGCGCGAATGCTCTGTCTGAGCACTTCTTCGAGGTTGTCGGCGTGAACAACCAGGGCGCTCATCAAGTGAAAGTGGCCGACGCGACAGGGCAGGGTACTGCGCCCCATAAACTCGTCATCAAGGGTCTTCCAGCACAGTCTAAACAGGCGGATAAATTGGTCGGTAGGCACGCGGGCTTTAGGCTGGCGCACCAGCTGAGGGTCGATGCCGCGCTGTTGCAGCAGGGCGTCAGTATCCAGCCCCTGCTGCTCTAAACCCCACAGGATCGCGCGGGCATAGTGTGACGAAAAGGTGAGATTTTTCATCAAATGGCGACCGTCCTGTGCTGCAAAACTTGTCAAATTATCTGCTGGAACATGTCATTCTGTTCGGGCGATGCATTGCCTAAGCTGAGTTTTTTCTTCGCGGTCTAGCGCGTTGGCGCTAGCACACAATAGTTATAAAACACGCATTAACAGACGGGCAGGAACATGAACGCGAGCAATTATCAGGAATTCGCTAATAACTTTTCCATGGAGCAAATAGTACAGAATTTTGTCGGTGATTTTAACGACGGTCTGAATGTTTGCGAGGAGATCTGTGACCGCTATGCCGCCGACGAGAGTCGCGTAGCGCTGCGCTACGAGCGTGTTGACGGTCAGCCTGGAGAGATGACCTTTGCTGAGTTGCAGCGCCGATCCGCGCAGTTCGCCGGCTTTTTGCAGGCCCGCGGAATTGGCCGTGGCGATCGGGTTGCCTGTTTGTTGCCGCGTACGCCTGAACTATTGATTTGTGTGCTGGGCGCACTCCGCGCCGGCGCGGTGTATCAGCCTTTGTTTACCGCCTTCGGCTCCGGTGCCATTGAATATCGCCTGCAAACCGCGAAAACCAAGCTGATTGTCACCAATACCGAGCAGTGGTCGAAATTGCGTGAGGTAGAGGGCTTGCCGACATCGCTGTTACTGGCGGATGAAAATGATGCGCTGGCCAGCGAAGCAGACTTTCTGTACTGGCCGGAAATTGAGCGCCAGAGCGAAGCGTTCGCGCCGGTTAAAATTTCGGCTGACGAGCCTTTCCTGCAGATGTTTACCTCGGGAACCACCGGCAAGTCGAAGGGGGTAGCGGTGCCTGCCCGCGCACTGGCGGCATTTTGGATGTATATGCGCTACGCCGTGGGCCTGCGTGAAGACGATAACTTCTGGAATGTGGCCGACCCCGGCTGGGCTTACGGCTTGTATTACGCGGTGGTGGGCCCGCTGTTGTTAGGTTGCACCACACACTTTAACGAGGCCGGCTTTACCGCTGACAATACCTTTGAGTTTTTACGCAAATACAAAATTACCAATTTGGCGGCGGCGCCCACGGCATACCGCCTGCTGATGGCCAATGACAAGCTGGTGGCAGACTACCCGGAGATCGATCTGCGGGTGGCAAGCAGTGCGGGTGAGCCGCTAAATCCCGAGGTGATTAGCTGGGTAAAACGCGCCTTTGATTGCACGGTGTGTGACCACTACGGCCAGACGGAAACGGGCATGACGTCGGCCAATTTCCACGAGCTGTCCCACCCTCAGCACGAGGCGAGCATGGGCTACCAAATTCCCGGTTATCGACTCGTGGCGCTGGACGAAAACTTCAATGAAGTGGCGCCGGGGCAGACGGGCGAGCTGGCGATTGATATGGAAAATTCGCCGCTGTACTTCTTCCAGGGCTACACCTGGGATGAAAAGCGCCCCTATCACGGCAAGTACTACCTAACGGGTGATGTGGTGATTAGCAACGGCGACGGATCGCACGCTTACACCGGTCGCGATGATGACATTATTGCATCAGCGGGATACCGCATCGGCCCTGCAGAAGTCGAGAGCAGCCTGCTGGAGCATGAGGCGGTGGTGGAGAGCGGTGTTGTGGGCAAGCCGGATGCCAAGCGTAGCGCGATTGTGAAAGCCTATGTGGTGTTGGCTGAAGGCAGCGCTGGCGACGACGCCCTGGTGGAAGCGCTGCAGCAACATGTGCGCAGCCGCCTGTCGACGCATTCCTACCCGCGTGAAATTGAATTTGTCGACGCGCTGCCGAAAACCTCCAGCGGCAAGATTCAGCGCTTTGTGCTGCGTCAACGCGCTGAGCAGGAGGCCCAACTCAGTGCTTAATGTCTTAGTCGGCTTGTTGCCCAGGGGTGAGCAAGTAATGGCCTACCAGCCATTCATTGCCGCCCTGATACGCGAACAACTCCGCGCAGGCCAGCATGAACATGCGCCAGCGCTGGAGCTGAACGCGCGGATTGGGCGCATCGGCAAGAATTTCCATTGCCCGCGGGCGCTGCTGGTCTAACTTCTCAAGCCAGGCCTCCAGTGTTTGCGCGTAATGTAGGCCGTTTACGCGCCAGCTATCGGCGATCCGCATATGCTCCGAGAAGTGCATGAGCGTGTCGAAGGCGGGCATCTGACCACCGGCAAAAAAGTTGTCGGTCATCCAGCCGCCATCAAAGGGGTAGTGCAGGTGGGCATGGCAGAAGATGTGCACAAACATCAGGCCCTCTGGTTCCAGCCAGCTTGCGACGTTTTTCAATAGCTCGCGGTAGTTGCGCACATGTTCCAGCATTTCAATGCTAACAACGCGGTCGAAGCGCTGGTCGAGTGTTAAGTCGGCGACATTGCAGGTGATCACCTCTAAATTATTCAGCCCACGTAGCCGCGCCTGCGCCTCAATATATTCGCGCTGTCCGTGGGAATTGGATACCGCGGTAATATGGCTGCCGGGGTAGCGCTCGGCGGCCCACAGACAAAAACTCCCCCAGCCGCAGCCGAGTTCCAAAATACGTTGGCCACCGTGCAGCTGAGCGCGCTTAGCGTAGAGCTCGAGCATGGCTTCTTCAGCATCGTTAATATTGTCGATGCCATCGCCCCACCAGCAGCTTGAGTATTTCAAGCGGCGGCCCAGCATCAATTCAAAGAGTGCCGCTGGCACCTCGTAGTGCTGGTCGTTGGCATCGTCGGTATTGATGGCAATTTCCGAGTGGCGCAGCGCTTCGCGAAATTCTCGGCGACGCTGCTCGCTGGCATCGATGTCGTCGCGGCCCTCTTGCGCGAGACGGTCGTGAAGTTGGCGGCGGATGCCGAGGCGAATAAGGGGGTCAGGGATTAACCCGCGCTCGGCCAGGGAAATGGGATCTAGCATAGCGACGCTCCATTGGGTTTAAAGTTATTCTCAACTTTACGAAGAAGGGTCTTAGCTAGATGTTAATAGCACAAAGTGGCTGGTTTCGTTGAGTTTTGCACCCTATGATGGTCAGGGCCTTGGGTGGCAGCCCGCCCGAGGTTTAGAAACAAGGAGAGAGTGATGATTCCCGATTTACATGGCCCCACTTCGCATATTTATATTTCCCAGCGCTTGCGGCTGCACTATGTCGACTGGGGTAACCCGGACGCGCCGCCACTGATTTTGATTCACGGTGGTCAAGACCACTGCCGAAACTGGGACTGGATTGCCGAGGAGCTGCGTCACGACTGGCATATTATTGCGCCTGACCTGCGCGGCCACGGCGATAGCGCTTGGTCTCCCGATGGCCACTACAGCTTCGAAGCGTACGTGTGCGATATTGCGCAGTTGATCAATCAAAAGAAACTTGGGCCAGCGACGATTATTGGCCATTCAATGGGTGGCAATATCGCCAGCCGCTATGCGTCCATCTACCCTGAGAATGTGAAGAAACTGGTCAATATTGAAGGCATTTTGCCGAACAAAGATGAGACCGAAGTGTGCGACACCATGAGCTATCGCCAGAAAATGCGCGACTGGGTGAAAGTGCGTCACGGTATGTCGTCGCGCCTGCCACGCCGCTACGCTAACCTTAACGATGCCTTTAAACGCATGCACGAGGAAAACCCACATCTTACCGAGGCTCAGGCTCGGCACCTGACCTGCCACGGCGCTAGCCAAAATGAAGACGGTACCTACAGCTGGAAGTTTGATAACTACACCCGCAAGCTGAATCGTCTGGAAAGTGGTGAAGAGGAGTTGAAGGAAATTTTCAGCAATATCGAATGCCCCACCTTCCTGGCTTGGGGAACCGAGACCTTTGTTGAAGACCCGGAAGAAAGCGGCCGTTTGGCCTACTTCAAAGATGCGATAATTAAACGCTACCCCGGTGCCAGCCACTGGGTACACCACGATAAGTTGGAAGACTTTCTGCGCGACGTGAAAGCCTTTATCTAAACCCTTGCAGCGGCGGTATGCCGCCGCCTTGTTTGAACCGTTTTCTATGGCCGACGTGCTGCCCATATTTGCTTTACTCGACGAGCTCAAAGATACGCTGTCGCAGCGCGATGAGCTGGTGCTGGAAGCGCCACCAGGCGCGGGTAAAACAACTCAAGTACCCCTGTCGCTGCTCGATGCCCCTTGGCTGGCCGGGCGCAAAATTCTCATGCTTGAACCACGCCGTATTGCCGCGCGGGGCGCCGCCGAGCGCATGGCGCAGCTGTTGGGTGAGGCGGTGGGTGAGACCGTGGGTTATCGCGTGCGCCTGGAGAGTCGAGTCTCCGACAGGACCCGCATTGAAGTGATCACCGAGGGGATTCTGCAGCGCATGCTACAGGACGACCCGAGCCTGGATCAGGTGGGCCTGCTAATCTTTGACGAGTTTCATGAGCGCAGTCTGGATGCAGACCTGGGCTTGGCGCTCGCCTTGGAAGGGCGGCGTTTATTTTCCGAGCTTCGCGATGCGCCGCTGAAATTACTACTGATGTCAGCCACCCTGAATGGCGCTGCGCTAAGTGAGTTTTTAAACAACGCGCCAGTGCTGCGCAGTGAGGGGCGGCAATATCCGGTAGATATCCATTACCAGCCTTTGGCGAAGAGGCGAGATGGCAGAGCGCCGGAATACCTGGAGCAGATGCAGCGCTGCATCGTCGCGGCACACCGTGAGCATGACGGTAATATACTGGCGTTTTTACCTGGGCAGGCAGACATTCATCGCTTGGCCAGCCGTTTGGCGCCAGCGCTGGACAATCACACGCTGATTGCGCCGCTTTACGGCAACTTGAGTTTGGCCGAGCAGCGACGGGCCATTGCCACACCGCCAGAGGGGCAGCGCAAGTTGGTACTGGCCACCAATATCGCCGAGAGCAGTCTGACCATCGATGGCGTGAACATTGTCATCGACAGTGGTTTAGAGCGGAAAATGGCGTTCGATGCGCGCAATGCCAGCAGTCGCCTACACACCCAGCGAATCTCTGCGGCGTCGGCAGCGCAGCGCGCAGGTCGCGCCGGTCGGCAGGCACCGGGGGTGGCTTACCGTTTGTGGAGCAAAGAGGAACAACAGCGTTTGCAGGCCCACAGCGAACCGGAAGTTCTGCAAAGCGACCTGAGTGGTTTACTGCTGCAATGTTTGCAGTGGGGTAGTAAACCGGAGTTGCTGCAGTGGTTGGATGCGCCGCCGCCCGCGCACTGCGAGCAGGCGCTGGCATTGCTGGAAACCTGCGGCGCGCTGGAAGGTGGCGGCGCGGCGCTGAGCTTAACCGAGCACGGCAAGGCAATGGCGCGCCTGCCATTGCCTCCGCGACTGGCGCACATGTTATTGCACGGCCATGCGCTGGATGTTGCCGAGTCGGCGTGTTTATTGGCCGCGGTGTTAGGGGAGCGTGATCTGCCGGGCATGGCGGGGGCTGATATTGCCTTGCGCATGGCCGAGGTATCTCGCGAGCCAAAACGCTACCGCCGTATCCTGCAACAGAGCGCGCAGTATCAGCGCTTGTTGGCGGGCGCGAATAGCGACGGTGCCCTTGATGGCAACACCGAGCGAGCGCTAGCGATCGCCACCGCCAGGGCCTTTCCCGACCGCATTGGCCGTCAGCGCTCTGCAGGCAGCCATGAGTTTCAATTAAGTAACGGCCGCTCGGCATTCCTGGCCAGTGATGACCCGCTGCGCGGCAGCCCTTACTTAGTGGCCATTGAACTCAGTGCCAATGTCGGCGACAGCAACGACCGCATTCGCCTGGCCTGTCCACTGCCTGAGTCGGTATTAGAAGACGCGCTGTCGCCGCTAATCAGCGAGCGGGTGTCGGCAGATTGGGATGATGCTCAGCAGCGTTTTGTTGCCGAGCGCCAGCGCTGGCTGGGTAAGTTACTGCTCGACAGCCGACCAGAAACCGCATTGGATGAGTCCCTGCGCGAGCAGGCACTGATGGCCTTATTGCGCCGGCGGGGTTTGGAGGTGCTGCGTTGGTCGGAGGCGGCGCGTCAGCTCCAGGGCCGCGTGGCCTTGTTGGCCGAGCACGACTGCGCGCCGGGGCAGTGGCCGGACTTTAGCGATAGCGCGCTGTTGGGCTCGCTGGAGCAATGGTTGCCACCGTATTTAAACGGGGTGACCAAATTACGTGATATTCAGGCCCTGGATGTCGAGGCCATGCTATTGGCGCAGTTGGATTGGCCGCAACAGCAAGCTTTACAGCGCGCCGCACCGGAACGCATTGGCGTACCGTCAGGCTCGAAGATTCGCGTCGATTATCGCGTTTCACCACCGGTACTGGCCGTTAAACTGCAAGAGATGTTTGGCTGTGAAGATACCCCGCGTGTTGCCGAGGGCAGGCAGCCGCTGTTGGTGCATTTGTTGTCACCGGCCCAGCGACCGTTGCAAGTGACCAGTGATCTGGCTGGCTTCTGGCGCAGCAGTTACGAGGCGGTCAAAAAAGAAATGAAGGGGCGCTACCCCAAGCACCCCTGGCCTGATGACCCGCTGTCGGCCCAGGCCACTGCTTATACCAAGGCGCGGGCCGCACGACAGCGCTAAGCGTGGGCGCTGGGATTGGTAGGCTGAGTCGCGATTGTGGCCTTGTCCGGCTTGGGCAGCAGGGGCTTGCGCACCACTGGCCACAGCAACTCTTCAGCCCAGTGCAGGCGCGGTGAGATGGGCAAACCGTAGCGCGTCTGGCGGCTGTTGGGAATCTTGGCGGTGCCAAACAGCATATCAAACAAGAACACTGTGACGGCGTAGTTGCCATTGGGATGGGCAGACTTGCCATAGGCATGGTGGGCGTGATGCGTGTCGGGCAGCGTCACCACGCGTTCGATCACTTTCCACACAGGCTCCAATACGGGGGCTTTGTTGCGCAGCCACAAATCCCAACGATAGCTGCTATGGGTGCCAAGGTTTACCAGATACGTCACGAATATTGCGGCAAGGAAAGCCTCTGCTAAGCCGAAGTACACCGCAAATGCGCCCATCCAGGTTTGCGGCAACATGAATACCCAAAAGAAATTGTAGCGGTAGACCACGGAAATATTCAGGTGCTCAGCACTGTGGTGAGTGCGGTGAATTTTCCATAACCAGCGCCATTCGTGCGCGGCGCGATGCAGCCAGTAATGGGCAAATTCCTCAATAAAGAAAATCACCGGAAAGGCCAGCCAGAACGCGGTGCCGGCTAAGCTGCCAGCGCTTTCTGGAAACTGCTTGGCAAGCAGCCAGCCGATTGCAGTACCTATGACCGCGCCAGCCAGAAGCAGGTTGGAGAACATGCCAAATAACATAAAAACAAAATCGCGCAGTGGGCGAGGGGACTTATTAAGGCGCCCCCCTGCCAGCTCCAATAGGAAGGCGATCAGAAAAATACTGAGAATAATGAGCTCGATGTGCGGCATGAGTTCCATGCTTAGATCCTCTTATTATGTGTGGCGGTCAGGCCGCCTATCGCGTATTCGATCAGGTTTTGCAGGCGCCATTCCAGACTGTTTTCGTCCAGTGTGAGCTGGCCTTTGTGCTGCAGGTTGTCCCACTCGGCAATGCTGTAAATTATCTGGCTGCCCAATAGGCGAACGCGCTCATTGTAGATCTCGCTCGGCAGCGTATCGGCCAATTGCGCGGCCATAAGCTCACTGATTTTGATCAAGGCCGAAGAGCGGGCGCGATTGCGCAGGAACAGGTCACGCCAGTGACCGCGCGATAACAGCTGAGCAATCAAGCTCAGGTAGCGGCTCTCGCCATTGCCGCGAAGCAACTCGCTGGCCAGCGGTCTGGCCATTAAATCGACCAGCGCGTACAGCGTTGGCTGTTTCTGTTGTTCCAGCAAGGCGGCGAGCAGCACTTCCCGCTGTTGATTAATCGGCCGCACCCGATAGTCGATGATCGCTTCTATCAGGCCGTCGAAGGAGCCGAAGTTATAGTTCACCGCAGAATGGTTCTTGTGGCCGGCAGCGCGGGCAACTTCGCGGCTGGATACCCCGTCTATGCCCTTGTTGGCGATCAGTTGCTCTGCGCTTAGCACTAGTTGCAGGGCGCCGCTCGATAAGGTTTGAGTGTCGTGTTGGTTTGTCATCATGCTAAATAAGATAAGACAGGCGTCTTAATAAGTCAACTGTCTTGTTTTGCTCTCAGGATCGACGGGCAAAAAAAAGCCGGCAAATAGCCGGCAAGCGGGACGCACCTATCTGCAAAGGTGCAAGAGTGATTCGGTTTAGCGGATCAAGCGCTGCGCGAAGCTCGCCAGCTGATCTTGCTTTTCTGTCACGCTAGTTTGGTCGACACCGTCTTCGTAGGCATTGCGAAAGGCAATGTGGCATTCGTCGACCCCGATCTCGGCAAGGGCATTTACGCCGCGCTGACTGAAGGCATCAGCTGAGGCAACGTGAATGCGGAACGGCAAATGGTCGCGCTGGTAGGTTTTGCGGTATTCGTTCAGCTTTTCAATCAGCTGGCGGTATTCATCCAAGCTAGCTCCGGCGCCAATCCATCCATCGCCAACCCTTGCCGCACGCTTCAGCGCGGCGTCTGAATGGCCGCCAATGAGTATGGGAAGTGGCTGCTTGGGCGCGGGCAGGAGCCGCATGCTGTCCAAGCTTAATTGTTGGCCCTCATAACTAAAGAACTCTCCGCTTAACAGGCCACGGATAATATCGATTTGTTCATTGAGGCGTTGACCGCGCTTTTCCCAGGGAATTTGGCAGCCTTCAAAATCTTCGGGCCAAGGACTAATGCCGACGCCAAAATCGAGGCGATCACCACACAGGGCCAGTAGGCTCGACAGCTGCTTGGCAACCACTAAGGGCTGGCGAACAGCCAGTTTGTAGACGGAGGTAACGAAGCGCAGCGTCTGTGTTTGCGCCGCGAGAAAGGGAATGGCGACCATCGGTTCAACGAAAGGTTGGTCTTTCAAGAATTCGCGCGAACCCGAACCGTTGTAGGGATACTTAGATGATGAGTGCTCTGGATAGCAAAGGCTGTCAGGGAAGGCCATGCTGTTAAAACCGAGTTCTTCGGCGGCGCGCGCTAACGCGGCGTACTGATCCACGGGGCACATACTTGGGTTATAGCAAAACTTCATATTCAGCCTTTTATTTATAGGTCATGTCATGTGTTGGCGGAGCACCGCAATGATTGACGCTAATGGTAGTGAGCCGTTTCACTGTTGCTCAGCACATTTCCATTCAGATTTATTATCCAAAAAAATCAGCGCGAATTTTGTGATGAAAATGTGCATGAAAATAGTGTTTTTTGTCGTCGGGTTCGCTTCGGCGGGGGACTACTATCGAAATTAAAAAGCTAGGGGGATTTATGGCAGAGCAGTTTCTCAACAATAAAGTGGCACTGGTAACGGGCGCAGGACAAGGGGTGGGGCGGGGCATTGCCCTGTCGTTAGCCGAGCGCGGTGCAGCGGTGGCATTGCTGGGTCGCAGTTTGGATAAGTTGGAGGCAACCCGAGAGGCCATTGTCGCTAACGGGGGGCGCGCGCTGGCGATTAGCGCGAACGTAAAAAGCCATGACGACTTGGCGGCTGCAGTTGATAGGACCGTGTCGGAGTTAGGCGGCGTTCAGATACTGGTTAATAACGCGCAAGAGGTGCCTTTGGGCAATCTGCTCGATGTTACAGAGGAGGCCATCGATGCTGGGTGGCAGTCTGGGCCGGTGGCAACGCTGCGGCTGATGAAGCTGTGCTATCCGCATTTGAAAGGCGACGGCGTGATTGTGAATTTAGCGTCGTCGGCGGCGATGCGCTGGGATATGTCTGGCTACGGTGCCTACGCGGCAGTTAAAGAGGCAATTCGAGCTTACAGCCGCGCAGCGGCCTGCGAATGGGGGCCAGAGGGTATTCGCACCAATGTGATATTGCCCCACGCCATGTCGCCTGCCTTGCAGTGGTGGACAGAGAATCGGCCCGAAGAGGCGGCGGAGTTTGTGGCGTCGATTCCTATGCGACGTATTGGCGAATGCAAAGAAGATATTGGTGAGTTTGTTGCCACGTTATGCAGCGATGCTTGCCGCTATGTAAATGGACAGAGTATTGCGCTCGATGGTGGTCAATCGAGAGTGGGATGAGGCTGGCAAAGAAAAAGGAGAGTGAAATGGGCGGATATGTAGTAACCGGCAGTGCGTCAGGTATTGGTTTGGCGGTCTGCGAGCGCTTGATTAACGATGGGGAGCGAGTCGTCGGGCTCGACCGTCAAGATGCCGATATCGTTGCTGATTTGTCGACAGAGTCGGGTCGCCGCGGTGCTGTGAGTCAGATTCTTAGCGCCTTCCCCGATGGCCTGGATGGGTTGGTGTGCTGTGCGGGCATTGGCGGGACGAGCCCCAGAGTCGACCTGATACCGGAGGTCAACTTCTTTGGCTCGGTTGCGCTGGTAGAGGGACTGACTGAGGCGCTGGAGAAGCGTCACGGGGCAGTGGTGCTGGTGTCTTCTAATTCCGCTCCTCAGCCCAGTGATGACGCTTATATAGAAGCCTTGGTGGCAGGTGATCACTCGGCGATGACTGAGCGATTATCCGAGGTCAGTGGGCATGCCGCATACAGCGGTTCTAAGCAGGCGCTCGCGAGATGGATGCGGCACAAAGCCCCAGAGTATGCACGGCGTGGTGTGCGTTTGAATGCAGTGGCGCCGGGGTATACCCGAACTGCAATGACGCTGGAAACCGAAAAACACCCGGAGTACGGCCCTGCAATTAAGGAGTTTTTAGCCAGTATTCCCATCGGGCGTGCTGGCCTGCCCAAAGATATGGCTAACGCAATCGGGTTTTTGCTAAGCGGTGAGGCGGCGTTTATTTGCGGTTCGCTGCTCTATGTAGACGGCGGCCACGATGCGATGTTCCGGCCCGATAATATTTAACAAGGAGTGAGTTATGGCTAAGGCCGCAGACTATGGACTGGGTCCGAATACCTTTCCGCGAGGCTGGTTTTTAATAGCGGAGTCGAGTGAGTTAGGGCAGTCGCCTATTGCGCTGCGCTACTTCGCTAGGGATTTTGCCCTTTATCGAGGCGAGGACGGAAGGCCGATATTACTCGATGCCTATTGTCCGCATATGCAGTGTCATATTGCTGCCAGTGATACCGCTGTGATCGCCAAAGAAGGCGCGCAAATCGAAGGTTCATCGATTCGCTGCCCCTACCACGGTTGGCGTTTTGGGCCAGACGGGGTTTGCGATGACATTCCCTATCACGACGGCCCAATGCCGCGTTCGGCAAAGCTAACCAGCTACCCGGTGGAGGAGCGCATTGGCGGTATCTGGATGTGGTTTGACGAGGACGGTGGTCAGCCGCAATACCCGGCACCGGAATTGATCCAGTGGAGCCAGCCGCAGTGGGTTCAGTGGCAAATGGATCACCTCGGTGAGCTGCCGGTTCAACCTCAGGAGGTGATCGATAATATGGCGGATGCCCGGCACTTAGGGCCGACTCACGGCGCACCCTGCGAATATTTCGAGAATGAGTGGCGCGACCATATTTACATTCAGCGTCAGGGAGGCTTCCACAAGGAATACCAAGCCATGCTGCAAACCACCACCTGGTACACCGGGCCCGGTTTGCTGTTGTCGCATCAGTTATTTGCCGAGGTAGAGAGCATTGAGTTCATCGCAAATACTCCGGTCGAGGATGGCGTCAGTAAACTGTGGCACGGCGTTTTGTTCAATAGCGGCGTGGACGCGCCGGGCGAGGCGGAGCGGGAGCAGGCACGTCAAATTCAGGCCGGGGCGCTGGACTCGCTCGCATCAGATTTTGGTATCTGGCAGAACAAGCGTGCCGCCACACGGGTACTGCAATTAAAGAGTGATGGTCCATTTGCGCGCGGGCGTCGCTGGTATAAGCAATTTTATCAGCCAGTGGAAGCCGCTGTTGAATGTGCAAAGGAGGTTAACGGCATTTGTCATATTCCCGGGCTGGAGGAGCCGCCTGCCGGAAGCCGAGTGGTGGAAGCAGCCTTCCCAAGCTTGGTCAAATAGCACATTTTAAGCTTTTTGTGTTGTACAAAAAATGAACGCTTCGGCACATTTTAATGAATGATTATGTTGTCGTTTTTTAATTGCCGAGGCGTTAAATTTTTTAGCATCTAAAATAAATAAATAAATAAGTAAATATGTTAGCGATGTCCACAGTCGCTACGTGCAAGACAGGTTGAGAGGTAGCCGCTCTTAGCTCTAATAATGAAAAGGGAGTCATGGCATGAAAAACTATTCGTACGCAGGCAAAATGAAAATGTTGCCGTTAGCGATGTCACTACTGTCGGTGCCTGCATGGGTATCGACAGCGTCAGCACAGGCCTTGGAAGAGGTGCTGGTAACTGCTGAGCGCAGAGAGGGGTCGTTGCAAGACACGCCTATTTCTATAACGGCCATAACCAGCGATGGTATTGAAAAGCGTGGCATAACCAGTACGGATGACATGTTTGCGTCCATGCCTAGTATGGGTGGATATTCTGCGCCAGGTTCCCGGGGCGCCACCAGTTTAAGTATTCGTGGTATCTCTGGTGGGGTGGCCTCGAATATTTCACTAGACCCCGCTGTCGGCATGTACATGGATGGTGTCTACGTGGGCAAAATGCTCGGTGGCGCGATGGATGTCGCTCAAATTGAGCGAATTGAAGTGTTGCGTGGCCCTCAGGGCACGCTTTATGGGCGCAACTCAACCGCCGGTGCTATCAATGTGATTTCGCGCAAGCCATTGGGTGAGTTCGCGGTAGATCTGACTGCAGGTGTTGGTAATTACGGGCTGCGGACATTGAAAGGTAGCCTCGACCTCGACTCGGTGGGCACGGTTGGCGAGGGCGCTGGTAAATTGAGTGCAGCCGTTAATTTCCTGAAAAAAGATCGCGATGGTTTATACGAAAACTACTCTGGTGGTAGTGACTTCGACAGCATGGACCGCACGGCGTGGCGCGCGGCCCTGCGCTGGGAGGTGACAGAGGATCTAACGGTAGATTATATCTACGACCACAGTGAGCTTGATGAGGTGGGTGCCCTGCAAAAAGTGGTTGGTTTTACTGCGCTGACTACTCAGGGAACCAGCCGTTTAGATTTCTTGAAAAACACGGTTTTGCCTAACGCTCAGGGCCTGGCCATGGTTCCTGGCTCTGATCCAAGAATTTCCAGCCGTTGGATTCCGTCTATTAATAAAACGATTGAAGCCTATGAGCGAGCGCTTGAGCGCGGTGAAGGGCGCCCTAAGGGCGGTTGGGCAGAAAATGCGCCAATCAGTGAAAATGATTCAAATGGGCATTCAATTACCGCTGAATTGTTCTTAGGTGAGCATGAAACTTTTGGGGAGGTGACCTTTAAGTCGATAACCGCCTATCGAGACATTGAGACCTATGTGTTTGGTGACCTCGACGATATAGACAGTAGTCTCGATGTCAACGGTGTGGGTGCGTACAACGATAGTTTGCACGGCGCCTTGCTACAGCTTTACGGTGGCAGTAGCGGCTTCTCTTTTCCTTTAGTGGATAGTGTGTGGAATGCTGTTGATCAATTGGGCGCTGGCCACTCTCTGCAAGACACCGACTCGGAGTATGAGCAGTTGTCACAGGAATTTCAGTTGATTGGTTCCACCCCTCAACTCGATTACACCCTGGGCCTGTTTTGGTTTGAAGACGAATCAAATTACGACCGTCGCGCGGCCTTTGCCTTGCCCCTTGCTGGTCGTCAGGCTGAGAAATACACGCTCAATACTGACGCATTGGCTGTTTACGGTCAGGGCACCTATCGCTTTGCTCAATTAGAGGACCGTTTGGCGTTAACGATTGGTTTGCGTTACACCGAAGAGAAAAAGGCGGTTGACTACGATTATGGGCAGGTTGTCAGCCCATTCGGAACAACGCCTGCGCGCTCGACAAGCCTGGACAATAATTTTTATAACTTTAGTTATAACACCACCCTTGCTTATGATTTTGCCGATAACATCAATGGCTTCATTCGCTATGCCACGGGTTATCGTTCCGGCGGCTACAATGGTGAGATCTTCGGAAATGGCTTTGAAGAAGAAACCATTGAGCAAGTTGAAGTCGGCGTGAAAACAGACTGGCTGGATAATCGCCTGCGCGTTAACGCCGGGTTATACGGCTACAAATATGATGACCTGCAAACCAGTGTGATCGACACCTCTAGCGGCACTGCGGCATCGGGCATCATCAATGCTGGTGTCGCGGAGCGTTGGGGAAGCGAGATCGAGATCTCTGCTGCGCCCATTGACGCGATGGTTGTAAGCCTGGCTTACTCCTATATCCACGGTGATTTTGCTGAGTACCCAAGTACTTGCCTAAATGGTCAGTGTATTAACGGTTCAAAAGAATCGAAACGCGGTAACTCCCCTAGTAACAAGGTGAACCTGAGCGTTGATTACACCTTTGCGCAAACGTCTATCGGTGACTTTAGCGTGTTCGTCGATGCCAATTGGCAGGATTCGTGGGAGCAAGTCAGTCTGGCGCCTGCGATTATCTCTGACGGCATGGGTGGGCAGGGCGTGTACTCCTTCCCTGTGCGCTCCATGGACGAAAGAACGGTCATCAACGGTCGCTTGAGCTTGAGCAATATTCCCGTGGATAAAGGCGAGTTAATGGTTTCGCTTTGGGGTAACAACCTGACAGATGATGATTACCCCGCGTATGGCATTAACTTTCAGGCCTTGGGACTCGAAACAGAGCAATACGGTGCACCTCGTACATATGGTCTAGAGCTGCGTTACCGTTTTTAATTGTTGAATGATTCCCCCCAGTATTTCGGCGAGCCTAGGCTCGCCTTTTTTGTATCTGAGGGAGGGCGACGTTTTTATTGCTCTTCAATGAGCTCGGATCGGTACTGTTTGGGGGTCAGGCCGGTCCAATTGCGAAATGAACGAATAAACGAGCTGGATTCTAAAAAGCCAAGTAGCTCGCCGATTTCGTGAATTTTGAGTTTGTCGTCGCGCAGGTGGCGCATGGCGATGTCGCGGCGATAGTGGTCTTTCAGTTCCTGGTAACTGGTGCCCTCACTGTTTAACCGGCGGCGTAGGCTGGACGGCGACATGTGAAGGTTTTCGGCCATATCTTCAAAGCTCGGCAGCGCTCCCGCGCCGCTTTTTGCAAGCAGGGAGCGAATCGCCGCGCCGGTACTGGCTGGCCGAGAATCTTGTGAGATGAGTGCGTACACCGCGTTGCGCAAAAACGCTTCTAATGACTCGCTGGTGTGAACAGTTCGATAGCGCAGGCACTCGGTTGGAAAGGATATGGCAGTGTAATCGCAGTCGTATCTGGGGCGGACTCCCATAACGCCATTGATACTTTCTGTGTAGGCGGGAGAGAATTCTGGTGCGGCGATCTGTAGGCCAGTTAATTCTATATCACGGCCTACCAGCCAGCCCATAAAAGCGTGCCATACCCGTATTCCTGAGGCCTTGGCGACGGTGTCTGAAAACTCGCTGCGATCCCAGCTATTGGGCATAAACTCGGGGCTGATTTTATCGGCATTGAAGTGGTAAAGCAGTTCAGCTGTGCGGCCTTGAATGCGTAGCTCGATGCGATAGCCCGTCATGCTGTAGAGCATGTCCTGATAGCGTTGGGCTCGGTACAGTGAATCCTCAAGTGTCTGGCAGTTGATAATGCTGTAGCACATAAAGCGAAATACATCGCTGCCTATGCCCGAGCCCCAAGGCACGACGACATCCAGTTGCTGCATGGCTTCGGCGGCAAGCTCATAGAGGCTGGAATACCGGTAGCCGGGCAGCATGTGATCTTCACCGGCAGTCTTCAAGTCGTCGATATTGATTCCCGCGCGCTTGGCTATGGTGTGCTGGTCGATACCAACTTTGTCCAGATAATCCAGTAATCGTAGGAATTTTCGTACCGGGATTTCGTGCATGGTCATCGGATGAGACATGGTCATATAGACACTCTTTACGCCGCGTTATTGGCATTAAATGTTGGCGTTTCTGAAAGTTTTTGTGCTTTAGCTAATGCGCGTGTCCCTTAATACTAAGAATCTAATAATTAAAAGCAATTACGCAATTGGAGTAGGTATGTCCACAGGTAGCCGCCGCTATATTTTTAAAGAAGCGTCCATTAATGGTGTGATCAATGGCTGTGTTAATGGCGCCTTTGCTTGGTATCTGAGTGAAGAAAAGCCAGTGCTATCAGTCTGGACTGCTCAGGGGGTGCTTGTCGACTTTATTGCTACAGCAGTCATCCTGGTTTTTATCCTCAGTTTGATCGTATTGCCCTTGCAGCGGCGCAAAGTCGCCAAGGAGGGCCTGGCTGCGGTTCAGCCGCCCTTTGCCTTTATGCGCTATATGGGTTGGCTGGCGCCACAACGCGATGTAGTTAAAGCACTGGCACTAGCGCTATTGGCGGGTTTACTCAGCTTGCCGGTACTGGCGACGCTGTTCTCGGTAGCCGGTGCTGAACAAATTAGCCGCGTCGACTTTACGCTGTTGAAGTCAGTGTATACGGGTGTGGTTGCGGCGGCAGTGGTGCCACTGATTGTCTTATTCGCGATGCACCCGGTGCGCCGCGCTCAGGCTTCCTAAGGAGAAATGAAGTGTCTACAGCATTGAAAGATAAAGTTGCTTTAGTTACGGGTGGGGCAACGGGTATTGGTCGCGCGATCAGCGAAGAATTAGTTGCGCAAGGCGCAAACGTTGCTGTGCTTGATGTAAACGACGAGGCGGGTGAAGCGTGTGTAGCTGAGCTAAGTAACATTGGAAGTGCTGTTTATTTTCACTGTGATGTGAGCGATGAGGCCCAAGTAAAACAGGCAGTGGAAAACATTGTAGATCACTATGGGCGCTTGGACCTGGCTTGCAACAATGCCGCCGTTAGCCGGGGTAGTGGGCCAATTCATCAATTTGAGCGCAAGGTGTTTGATCAAACTCTGGAGCTGTGTTTGACCAATACATGGCTGTGCATGAAGTACGAGATTGAGGCGATGCTCGCCAATGGTGGCGGCAGTATTGTGAATATTTCGTCCAATGCCTCGCTGCGTGGTCAGGCCTTCAACACCGCCTATGCGTCGGCAAAAGGCGGTGTGAATATACTGACAAAGAGCGCGTCCACCGAATACGCTAAGCAAGGGATTCGCATCAATGCTGTGTCTCCAGGTGTGATTCGCACGCCGGGCTTGGAAAAATATTTTGAAGAGCAGCCGAAAATGGCAGAGCAGTTGCGCAAGGTCGCGCCTATGCAGCGTTTGGGCGAGCCGGCGGAAATTGCCAATGCGGTGGCTTTTCTTCTCTCTGAAAAAGCATCTTTTATTACCGGTCAGCTATTGTCAGTAGACGGTGGCGGCGCGGTGCGAGGCTAAGTTAATGACTATTATTGCTTCTACAAAACGTCCCCGTGTTGAACTGCCGATGCCTTACGGTTGGTTTCAGGTCCTTTACTCTCAGCAATTGGCGGTGGGGGAGTCTCTACCGCTTGAGTATTTTGGGCGTGAGCTAGTAATTTTTCGCACCGAGTCTGGCGAGGCGAAAGTACTCGATGCCTACTGCCCTCATATGGGCGCGCATTTGGGCTACGGCATTCGCGATCACGCCGGCGGTGGTTCGCGGGTAGTGGGCGACAGTATCGTCTGCCCCTTTCACGGTTGGCAGTTTAATGGCGACGGTCAGTGCACCGGTATTCCCTACGCTGAAAGAATGCCGCCTCGGGTTGCCAAATGTGAGCAGGTTATACCCAGTTGGGAAGTGCGTGAGCAAAACCAGTGTATTTATGTTTGGTATCACCCTGAGAATATTGAGCCCCTCTTTGAGCCGCCGCAAATTGACGAGGCGACGCCAAACAATGGTGATTGGGGGGAGTTGAAAATTTATGAATGGGACATTGCTACCCACCCACAAGAAATTGGTGAGAATGCGGTGGATGCGGCGCATTTCCGATTTGTACACGGCACGCCAGAGGTGCCTGAGCCGACGGTTATGCGTTTTGAAGAGCACTGTCGTTTTGGCTTGCTTGAATCTGAGCTGGAAACGCCAAAGGGGCGTGTGGAAGGCCGCATTGAAAACAGCAGCATTGGTCCAGGTATTTCTACGGTGCGCTTTAGCGGTATTTGCGAAACCGTGCTGATGGCAAATTTGACGCCGATCGATGAGCACAACACGAAGGCGATGTACGCCTTTATACAGCGTGACGGTAACGGTAATAAGGTCGGCCGTGTGGCGCAGGCGATCATTGATGATATTCGCCAGCAAATGGAAGAAGACCGAATCATTTGGGCGCGCAAGCGTTACTTAGAAAAGCCTATGCTGTGTGACGGAGATGGGCCCTTTGCCAAATTCCGTCGTTGGTATGGCCAGTTTTTAGTGTCGGAGAGCTAGCATGATAGATGTGCGCGAGGTGGGTGAGTGTCGACATCCTCACCTGATGTCTGAGGCGATGATCGGCGGCATGCGCTTGCGTAACCGAACGGTTTTGGCCGCCATGGGTACCGAGTATGTGCTTGAGGATGGCAGCCTGGGCGATCGCGCAATGGACTACTACGAGGCCCGCGCTGCCGGCGGCGCGGGCATGATCGTGCTGGAAACCAGCTCGGTTGCCTGGCCGATGGGCATGTCGATGCCAAAGATGCTTGGCCTGTCATCGGATGACTTTTTGCCTGGACTCACTGAATTGGCCGAGCGTGTCCACGCTCATGACTGCCGCATTGCGGCGCAGCTTAATCACAGCGGCAAAGTCTCCGCCCACGATGTGGTTGAAGGGCGTCAAATACTCGTTCCGTCAATCCCCAAAGCTGCAGCCAATGACATGGGCAACGGCTTAACGATGGCCGAAATGGCCAACTTTGTGCGCTCTGCTGGTCCGGATGGCAAGGGTCCGCGCTTTAAAGAAATGGATCAGGATGATATCGACTGGGTGGTCGATTGTTTTGCCTCCGCGGCAAAGCGTGTGGTTAACGCCGGTTTTGATGCAGTAGAAATCCATGCTGGGCACGGTTACATGTTGTCATCATTCCTGTCTCCTTATGCAAACCGGCGTGAAGATGACTACGGTGGCTGCTTAGAAAACCGCGCGCGTTTGTTGTTGCAGGTGGTTGCGGCAATAAAAGCAGAACTGGGCGACGACATTCCAATCCTGGTGCGCATTGATGCCTGCGAATACCGAACCGAAGGCGGCATTACTATTGACGATGCGGTCAGACTTAGCCGGTGGCTGGACGAGGCCGGCTGCCATGCCATTGATGTCAGCGCTTACTCTAACAACAGCGCCATTGGCTTTACCGAAGGCCCGTTGGTACATCAGCCAGGTGGCTATATCGATTTTGCCAAAGCGATTCGGGCTGCTGTAACTATTCCTGTGATAGCCGTAGGGCGCATTGAACCTGATGTTGCCGAACAGCATATCGCTCAAGGGGATTTCGATTTTTTGGCCATGGGCAGAAAATTGCTGGCAGACCCTGAGTTGCCAAATAAATTGCGCGATGGTCGTCAGCAGGATATTCGCCCCTGTATATATTGCTATGTCTGTGTAAGTCAGATTTTCATTAACAAACCCCTGTGCTGCGCGGTCAATCCGGCTACGGGCGAGGAGGCGAGCTTAATGCGCTTTGAGCCTGCCGCTCAGCCTAAAAAGGTATTAGTTGTGGGCGGTGGGCCGGCGGGAATGGAGGCGGCGCGGGTATTGGCCGATCGCGGTCACCAGGTCATGTTATGGGAAAAAGAAGACCAGTTAGGCGGCACGCTGCGGGTTGCTGCCTTGGCATATGAACCCAATGGAAAGCTCATTGATTATTTGAAACAGGCGTTGGAAGCCTCGCCTGCGCAAGTGGCATTGAACAAAACGGCCACGGTGGCTGACATTAAAGCACTGGGCGTCGACTCGGTGGTGATCGCGGTGGGCGCTGATCGCCAGGCACCGCCGTTACCCGGTAAGGATCTGCCGCATGTGCTGGACGGTGAAGAGCTGCGGGACATGTTATTTGCAGGCAATGCCCACGGTAAACTGAAGCGCTTTCAGCGTGTCATGCTTCGTCTGATGCATGCACTAAAGCTTAACCGCGATATAGATCGTATGCGGAGTTTGAGTCGCCTGTATATGCCGCTAGGGAAGCGGGTAGCGATAGTCGGCGGCGGCTTGGTGGGTTTGGAGGTAGCCGAATTATTGGTAGAGCGCGGCCGCGAGGTGACCGTGTTAGAGCCGGGCCGCGACTTCGGTGCGGAACTTAGCATTGTTCGTCGTTGGCGTGTGTTACACGGCCTTGCTTCCCACGGTGCCCGCTTGCTGCCAAACGCCCAGGTTAGCGCGATATCTTCCGACGAGTTGTCCTATGAGCAGCAAGGAGAGCAGCATAGGCTAGCCGTCGATACGGTCATTATTGCTCAGGGTGCAAAAGCCAATACCGATTTTGAGCAAGCACTGCGCAGCACGGGTGTGGATGTGCATAACATCGGTGACAGCAAGCAGATTGGCTACATTGAAGGTGCGGTGAGAAGTGCGCGCGAGCTGGCGGTGTCATTGTGACTAGGCTATTGCTAGATGATCAATCCGGAGGTCACTCGCTATGCGCTTAGTCATTAAGAGTTTGTCTTTGCTGCTTGTTTTACTTGGCGTGCTTGCCGCGGCGCTGTGGTTTAGTTGGCGCGGCCCGCAACCGCCTTTGCCCAGTCAACAAGTGTTTATAAACGGCCATATTCTCACGATGGATGCGGAAAATCGCATTGCCGAAGCGCTGCTGCTTAACGGCGAGCGCATTGAGGCCGTAGGGAGCAATGCGGAAATTCGTGCGTTGATCGATGATGATGTCACCGTTTACGATTTGCAGGGCCGAACCTTGCTTCCCGGCTTTATTGACGCCCACGGACATTTTCCCGGCACCGGACTGTCGGCGCGAGGTGTCGATCTGAGCAGTCCACCTATTGGCAATGTCAGGTCAATTGCCGATATTCAAGTGCGGTTGCGCGCCGCTGAGTCAGCCTTGAAAGAGGGGCAGTGGTTGTTTGGCTTCGGCTACGATGATTCGCTGTTGACCGAAGCGCGCCACCCCACCCGCGACGAATTAGATGCTGTGTCAACGCAGCGGCCGATCTATCTGATGCACAGCTCCGGTCACTTAGCGGTTACCAATAGCGCAGGGCTGGCATTGGCGGGGATTGGCCCTGACACACCCGACCCCGAGGGCGGCGAAATTCAACGCGATGAGAGTGGTCGCGCTACCGGCCTATTGCTAGAGCATGCAACGGATCTGGTTGCGCCGCTGGCGATGGATTTCACCTTGCTGGATTTTGTCGCCATGGCAGACGTGGCGACCCAACAATACCTGCAAGCGGGTGTCACCACGGTGCAGAGCGGCGGTGTGGATGGTCGAATGTTGCAGGGACTTTATGGTTTGTCGATGCTGAACCGCGTTCCCCAGCGTGTGATTGCCTGGCCGATGGGGCAGCAGGTGGGTGATCAGCTGTTGTCGGGTGAATTAAACCTACAGCGTTTTCAGTCAAATAAATTCGCGACACCGGCAGTTAAGTTAGTGGCGGATGGCTCTATTCAGGGCTACACCGCATATCTGGCAATGCCGTATCACCGTCATAGCGATGCCGATTTTGTTGGCTTCGCCCGTTATACCCAGCAGCAGCTCGACGACGATGTGGCTGCGTATCACTGCCGCGGTTATCAATTGGCCATCCACGGCAATGGCGATGCGGCTATCGATATGCTGTTGGACGCCTTCGAGCGTGCCCAGCAGAAATGCCCAAACGCCGACCCCAGAGCCATCGTGGTTCACGCGCAAACAGCGAGGCCCGACCAGTTAGACCGGATGAAGTCATTGGGAATGACGCCGAGTTTCTTTGTGGCGCATACCTTCTTCTGGGGCGACCGGCACCGTGATCAATTTCTTGGGCCAGCGCGCGCCGCCGCGATCAGCCCACTGAAAAACGCCTTGGATCGCGAGCTGCGATTCACCACCCACTTAGACTCCCCCGTAGTGCCAATGGATATTGGCCGCCTGTTGTGGTCAGCCGTTACACGGGAAACCCGCAGCGGCAAGGTGTTGGGTGACGATCAGCGAGTCTCCATTATGCAGGCTCTGCGCTCGGTAACGATCGATGCCGCATGGCAGAGCTTCCAAGAAGAACAACTGGGCTCATTGGAGCCCGGCAAACTGGCCGACATGGTGTTGCTTGATCGCGACCCTCTGCGAGGCCCTGAGCAATTACTCAATTTCAATGTGGACCAGTTGTGGATTGGTGGGCGCTGTTATTACCAGCGCGATCAGCAGCAGTGCCTGCGTTGAAATATCGATTTATTTAAGGAGAGAGACATGGCGGATAGACTGCACAACAAGGTGGCGATTATCACTGGCGGCGGGCAGGGCATTGGTGCCGCGACGGCGCTGCGCTTTGCCGAGGAAGGCGCGAAGGTGGTGATTTGCAGCCGCCGCCTGGAGCCGCTGGAAGTCGTTGCCCAGCAAATTCGTGAGGCCGGTGGTGAGTGCCTGCCCTTGTCGGTGGATGTGAGTGATGAAGAGGCTGTAAAGCGGTTGGTGGCAGATACACTCGCGCAGTTCGGCCGCATCGATATTGTGGTGAATAATGCGGTACTGATGGTGCCCGGTATGTTGGCAAATCACAGCACTAGGGCCTGGCATCAAAACTTTCAGGTTTCCCTGGATGGCGCGATGTTTCTGATGCGCGAGGCTTACAGCGAGCTCAAGAAACACCGCGGGGCCGTGGTCAATGTGTCGTCGGTATGCGGTTTGGCGGGCTCGGTGGCTACGGCTGGTTACAGCGCGGCCAAGGCGGGCGTTATTGCCCTGAGTAAGAGCGCATCGATTGAATGGGCGCCTGCGATCCGCGTCAACACGGTGGTACCGGGCGCGTTTCTCACACCGGCCTTGGAAACGGTGAACCCTGACGAAGAGACTCAGCGCGCCACGGGGAAAACAATTCCACTGGGCCGCATTGGCGACCCGCGTGAATGTGCCAACGCGATTTTATTTCTCGCCAGTGACGAGGCGTCCTACATAACCGGGGCCGTGTTGAATGTCGACGGCGGGCGCATGGCAGAACTGAATACCGGTAGCGCGCGCTGGGAGGACAAGGCGTGACACACTCTCTGGAACAACGTATTGACCGCCTTGAGTCGCTGGATGAGATTCGCCAGCTGGTGGCGAAGTATGCCCTATCGCTGGATATGCGCGACCTGGACGCCCATGTGAATCTATTTGCTGAGGATATTCGTGTGAGCCGCGAGCACAGCGGTCGCGCGCATTTGAAGGCGTGGGTTGATGATACCCTACGTTTGCAGTTTACCGGCACGTCTCACCATACCGGCAACCACATTATCGAGTTCAGTGACCCCGACCATGCCCACGGCGTGCTGTATTCCAAGAACGAGCACGAATGCGGCGGTGAGTGGGTAATTATGCAAATGCTCTACTGGGACGATTACGAGCGCAAAGACGGCCGCTGGTTTTTCCGTCGCCGCTTGCCGTGCTACTGGTATGCCACAGATCTGAATAAACCACCGATTGGGGATATGAAAATGCGTTGGCCCGGCCGCGAACCCTATGAAGGGGCGTTTCATGAGCTCTTTCCCAGCTGGAAGGAATTTTGGCTAAACCGCCCTGAGGGGCTGGCCGAAGTGGCCGAGCCTGCACCGGTAGATGAATTTTTAAATCGCATGCGGCGCGGCGCGCCTGCACCGAAAATTCGGGTGAGATGATGAAGTTATTAAGCGAGGTGCAACTGGGCGGCTTAACGCTCAGCAACCGTGTTGTGATGGCGCCCATGACGCGCTCGCGCGCCGATGAGAGTGGCGACATGCCCAATGACCTGATGCGCGAATACTACCGCCAACGCGCCACAGCGGGTTTGATAATCACCGAGGGTACCCACCCCAGCGCAGAGGGTAAGGGCTACTGCCGAACCCCAGGAATATACACTGACGCGCAGCAGGCCGCGTGGGCCGAGATTTGCGAGGCGGTGCACGGCGAGGGCGGTAAAATTGTTCTGCAATTAATGCACTGTGGTCGCGTGGCTCACCCGGACAATAAAGCACCGGGTGCGCGTACCATGGCGCCATCGGCCATTGCCGCAAAAGGGCAGATATATACCGAGCAAGGTATGCAAGATTTCCCCGTGCCCGAGGAGATGAGTCGCGCGGATATCCGCCGTACGATTAATGACTATGCATCGGCGACACGGCGCGCCTATGCGGCAGGTTTTGATGGTGTGGAGCTGCATTGCACCAGCGGTTATCTGCCAGCGCAGTTTCTCTCCACAGGCACCAATCAGCGTGAGGATGACTACGGTGGCACCTTGGCCAATCGTTTGCGGTTTGTATTGGAAGTACTTGAGGCGATGGCGGAGGTCGACGGGGCATCAAAGGTCGGCATGCGAATCTGTCCGGGCAACCCCTTTAACGACTTACACGACGACGATTATCAGCAGACGTTTGCGGCGCTGTTAAAAGCGGTGGACGCGATCGGTCTGGCCTACTTACATGTGATTCGGATGCCAAAGATTGGCGATCACATTGCGTTGGCCAAAGAGAATTTCTCCGGCCCATTGATCGTTAACGACAGCTATACCGCTGACGAAGCCGAGGGCGCATTGTGTGGCGATTCGCAGATCGCAGCGGTATCGTTTGGTCGGGCATTTATTGCCAACCCTGATTTACCGCGCTGTTTTGCGATGGGAGGAACGTTGGCTAATATCGACCCTAAAACGCTATACACGCCGGGGCCCGCAGGTTATATCGATTACCCAAACCGGTTAGCGGAATAAGGTTTTTGTAGGTATAAAAAAAGGGCTGCCCAAGAGCAGCCCTTTTTAGTAGCGCTAGTGCTTAGAAACGCACTGCAGCGCCGAACATAATGCCGTCGGCGTCAACGTCACCGCCTTGGTCAAAGTATGCTGCCATCAGCTCAACATTTGGCTGGGGGAAGTAGCTTACGTCGAGAGTCACTGTGTCAGTGTTGTAGTCGCCTACTTCTGTCAGATCGGCTGACAGGCCAACACCGAGGTCTTTGTTGAAGTAGTACGTCGCACCCAGCTCGATCATGTGACCGCTATCATCGTCAGTGTCGACGTAAGACAGTGCCGCGTCATAGGCCAGTGTTGCGCCCTGAGTCAGTGGGTTTACACCGTGAACGGCGACATTGAGCTGGTCGATATCTTCGCCGTCATCGTCAGTAGTTTGGTAGCTAACAACGATGTCGGTGTTGTCATTCAGGTAGGTACCCACGCCCACGCCAAAAGTGTCGGATTCGGCGTTGCCCGCTTCAGACTCTTCGTAGGCCGCTTCAATAATCAGGTTGGTATCAGTGACAACACGAACATCGAAGTCGAAGCTGTCTACGTCGTCGGCACCTGCGACATCAGGCTCCAGGCTGTTGTAGCCAAAACCAACCGATGAACTCTTGTCCAAGAAAGCCGCTTCTGCGTGAGGGCCTTTGCTAGTGTCGACAGACTCGAAGTTGTAGCGGCCCTGAACGCCCATTACATCGTAGTCAACGGCACCGCCTACTTCTCCTTGGCCATAGAAAGCACCCGCTTCCATTTGGTAGTCAGCGCTCGCAGCGGCAGCGGCAGTTGAGACGGCAATAGCCAGTAGCGTTTTTTTCATGTTTTTCCCCGTTTTGGATTTACTGTCGGCACCAAGTTGGTCCGTTACACTTCTTTTTGTGTTTATAACCATAAAACGTGAACGCCATATTACAGTGCGCATGGTGCACACTAATAGTGCGTCCGAGGCTGAGCTTACCACTGTTTTGTAGTAGTGCAACAGTCGATGCAAGGCCGGGAATAGGGCAGATTAAAAAAATAGGCGACGACTATTTCAGTCGCTGGCCATAATGAGAAAAAGCGTCCGTGACGTCGGTCATTTCTTGATCGCTCAACAACACCGGTTCACCGCTTTGCAGGCACAGCAAATAGCTTGCTGCTAAGGCCTCGACTTCTTTGGCGAGGGCAAGAGCGCGCGTGGCATCTTCAGCGATACAGATTTGGCCGTGGTTGGCCATCAGGCAGGCGTGGCGATGCTCCAGCGTTTGGCAAACCGCCGTTGATAATGCCTCGCTGCCAAACAAGGCGTAGTCACAACAAGGAATATCGTCGCCGCCAGCAACACTGACCATGTAGTGGAAGGCGGGAATCGGGCGGCGCATGCAGGCCAGCGCGGTAGCGTGTGTGGAGTGACAGTGCACGACGGCGTTGATATGTGGGTGGCTGCGATACAGGGCCTGGTGCATTTGCCATTCGCTGGACGGACGGGGTTGATCGTCCGGCCAGTCGGCAAGGCTGGTGGTTTGCCCGGGAACAAATACGAGGTCGTTGTCAGTGGCTTTACCGGCAACGGCGCCGCTGGCACTGATTATCATCCCATTGTCGATTCGCACAGAGATATTGCCCGATGCCCCTGGGCTCAGGCCAGCCGCGCCCATTTCATGGAGGGCATCTAACAAGGCGCGGCGGCCGGCAATCACTGCTAGCTACCGTTGCGAAGCGCTTCGATACGCTTCTCAAGCGGGGGGTGGGAGCTGAACAAGGCGGCAAAGTCTTTCTTAGTGCCCGTGCGTATGCCAAAAGCGGTAAGTTCATCGGGCATATCGTTGGGTAAGCCTTGTTGCGCCTGCAGGCGTTGCAGGGCCGCAATCATATCTTGCCTCCCCGCCAGGTGAGCGCCCGCCGCATCGGCGCGGAACTCGCGCCAGCGAGAGAACCACATGACAATGGTCGATGCCAGAATTCCCAACACCATTTCGGTAATGAAGGTGACCACGTAAAAGCCGATGCCGTGACCGCGCTCGGTTTTAAACACCACTCGGTCGACGGTGTGGCCAATAATCCGCGCAAAGAACATCACAAAGGTGTTTACGACCCCTTGGATCAGGCTCAGGGTGATCATGTCGCCGTTGGCAACGTGGCCGATTTCATGGGCTAGCACAGCGCGAACCTCATTGGGGCGCATTTGTCGTAGCAGGCCTTCAGAAACTGCCACCAGCGCGGCATTTTTATTCCAGCCGGTGGCGAACGCATTCGCAGCCGGAGAGGGGAATATGCCTACCTCTGGCATGTTGATGCCGGCTTTCTGGGAGAGTTCGGCAACGGTTTCCAGCAGCCAGCGCTCTTCACTATTGCGCGGTTGTGTTATTACCTGGGTGCGCGTTGAGCGCTTGGCCATCCACTTAGAGATGAGCAGTGATACCAGCGAGCCACTCATGCCGAATACCGCGCAGAAGATCAACAGTGCGCGAAGGTCGAGATCGACATTGTTCGACGCCATGTAGCTGTCGACACCGAGTAAACTCAGCGAAATACTCGCCACGGCCAAAATAGCGATGTTGGTGGCGAGAAAGAGAAAAATGCGCATCATGGTTGCGTGAACCCTCGAATTAAAAACTCTTGGTTTAGATGGGGGGGAGTGCTCTGGGTTTCAAGTATAAGGATGAATTTTCGTTTAGCTTTCACCCTCTACTATCGCGCTTTCTGGTGAGTCTACCTCTGTGTCATCGGGAATCGCTGGCCCTGGCTCAACATCCGGCTGGCGATGCTCATCAAGTGGGCATGCCAGGGCATTGGCGCGCAACCAGATATCTTTGCTGCTTAATTCAAAGACGGTGTTTATCGCCTCGTCGTGGTGCTCGGTTCGGTAAAGCAGTTTTCGGTCTCGGCCGTCCAGCCACTGCTGCTGTTTGCCCAGGTAGTGGCCGTGTTGATTTTGAATGACGAAAACGTTGGTCATGGCCTGTTCCACAGATACAAAGTCAGAGGGCCCCATTTTAGCGCGGCGGTGGGGTGACTCAAGTGCCTGTGGAGCCGCGCCCGCTCAGCCGGGTTTCATTCGTGCGTGAGTGTTTGTTTTGCCGCTACCTGCACAAACTAGCCCGCGCCGCACAATTTGGTAGCGTCTTCCTTAGCCAGTTCTTTTGTTTAGCAGGACGTCTTTTGCTGCATTCAGTTGGCTGGCGAGGTAATCATTTCCGCCTCTGTCGGGGTGCAATTTTTGCATTAGGCTGCGGTGGGCGGCGATGATGTCGTCGTCGCTAGCGCCTGCCTTCAGCCCCAAAATAGACAGGGCTTGGGACTCATCCATATCCATTTGTGGCGGCGTGGTGGCGTTTGGCTCTGCCTCACCCTGCGGTTTGTTGCTGATTTTATGGTAGATATGCTGCAGCACATACTGTCGTACGAAGGGCATGGCGCCACCAACCAGCCCGGCCAGCCAGTGGACGCGACCGGTTATGGAAAGCAATATCAAGCCGGCTGCGGCCATACTGACTAACAGGGTGATGTAGTAGGAGCGCCGTTGCTGCTGCGGTTTGCTCTGCACTAGCTTCACAAAGCGGTACAGGGCGTAGAGGATGGCGGCGGCGATGAGTAAACGAATGATCATTGTGGTTCCGTTCGCAGTGCTGGCCAGCGGGCGGGCCGTTTAAAAACAAGCTGTGGTAGAGTATAGGGCTTTCTCGGCCGCAACCCTACCGTCGCAGCTGTAAACACAATAATTATGGGATGCTATGGGCTCAGCCTCTTCCTCGGCGCAGCGTTTTATGCTGTTTCTGTCGCTGCACACAGCCAGCCAGTCAGGTGATAATAACTGGGACCAATTAATTGCCCTGCTTAGCAAGGGCGAGCAGGCTGCGCATCGCGCTCAGCTCGATGCCTTGGCGCAAAAGTTTGCCAGTGGTCAACAGGTGGTATTAGACGAGTTGCGCAGTGGCGGGCTATTCCTGGATTGGGAGCTGCGTTTTATGCAGCTGGGCTTGGCGGTCGGGAATTTGGCGAATGTATATCGACGCCTGGCCGAGCATTATCGATTGCTTACCGAGTTTCAGCAGCGCTTTCGTCGCGCGTCGCGCCTACCACTTCTATTGGTGGGAGGCTTTATTTTGCTGGTGCCCTTGCTGTTATTGGTATCGCGCCAACTGCAGCCGAGTGAGGCGCTGGCGGCAATAGTGCTTGGCTTAGTGCCGTTGGGGCTGCTGAGTGCTATCGCTGCAGGGCTTTGGCATCGCCGTGAGTCGCCGTGTGTACAGCGTTTCTGTTACCGACTGCCGGGCATCGGCCGGGCGTTAGCCGGCTATCAAAGTTATCATTATGTGAATCACTTGGGGGAATGTATTGCTGCCGGAATGCCACTGGCGCAGGCGCTTAAGCAAGCGGCGCGCCGTATGCCCGACAGCCCGGTGAGAGCGCGCTATGAGCGCATTGCCAGCGAAGTGGGTGCGGGAGAAAAACTTTCCGTCGCTCTAATGAGAAGTGGTGCCTTGGCGGGGGTGGCATTGCCCGCTGCTGGGGCAGCGGATGCTCGGCAAGTGCCGGCGCAATTAAGCTTGGCGATACATCAGAGCTGTGAAGAGCAGTTAAACTTTTGGGCGTCTAGTCTGCCCTTCCTACTATTGGGGTTGATCCCCTATTTAGTCGTTCTTAATGCCTGGTTTCTTTTGCGGTAAGGGTTTCCAGCTCATCAATATAGTGACGACGGCCGGACAACTCCTGCTCAATGGCAAATTTTTCGCTAGAATTTTGCCACTCGGCATTTTTAAGCAGCTCCCAAAGCTTGCGGCTGCATAAGTTTTTTACATCGATCTCAGAATTCTGGTTGTTCACGTCTGTTCTCCTGGCAGCGCTTATTTGCTGCATTTCTTTCCTTTCTTTGTCTTCCTGTTTCCAGCGTGACTAATCATGGCGGCTCTGCATTGCAGTGTTATGACAACCGCGCAACTTGTGTCACTTTGCGCTAGACTGCGCGTTTTTTCGCCACCTGCACTCTGGAGAGGCAATTTGCTATGTCTCAAGATTTGCTAGCGCCTGCAACTTGGCAGCGTATTCAGCGTTTTTCCTCCGATAAGCCAACGCCGTGCTTGATCTTTGACCTGCCTACCTTGCGGGAAAAGTACGCCGAACTAGAGGGCGCTTTTCCATTTGCTGATATCTACTACGCCGTCAAGGCTAACCCCGATGCTGACATTATTCGCTGCTTGGACTCGCTGGGTGCGAACTTTGACATCGCCTCTATCTATGAGTTGCAAAAACTCTGTGAGCTAAATATCGACAGTGCCCGAATCAGTTACGGCAACACCATTAAAAAAGCCGCGGATATTGCTTTTGCTTACCAGCAGGGCGTGCGCCTCTTTGCCAGCGACTGTGAATCGGACATTCGTAAGCTAGCAAAATTTGCGCCAGGCAGTCGAGTGTGTGTGCGGGTACTAACCGAGGGCTCGGAGACCGCTGATTGGCCCTTGTCGAGAAAATTTGGCTGCCAGCGTGATATGGCCATAGAACTGATCCTACTTGCGCGGGAGCTGGGCCTGGAGCCTTACGGCATTTCGTTTCATGTGGGCAGCCAGCAGCGAGATATTAGTAGCTGGGACGCAGCGATTGCAAAGGTGCATTTTATTTTCGATCAGCTACGCGAGGCGGGGATTGCGCTAAAAATGGTCAATATGGGCGGCGGTATGCCCGCGAATTACAAACAGCGCTCGCAGGACTTGCAGACCTATGGTCGAGCAATTGCGCGTTTCTTAGAGGAAGATTTTGGTGACTCGCCCCCTCAGGTGATCATTGAGCCCGGCCGTTCCTTGGTTGCAGAAGCAGGGGTGTTGGTGAGTGAAGTGGTGCAGGTGTCCTATAAATCACACGATTCACTCGACCGGTGGGTGTATCTGGATGTTGGCTTATTTGGTGGCCTTATTGAGGCCCTCGGTGAGGCGATACAGTATCCCGTGTTGTGGAAGGTGGACAGTGACGGCGAGGATGAAGTCATTCTTGCGGGGCCCACCTGCGACAGTATGGACATTCTTTACGAGGATCATCGCTATCAGCTACCCGTAAACCTTCAGGAAGGTGACCGGTTGTACTGGTTGTCTACCGGCGCTTACACCACCAGCTATAGTTCGGTGGAGTTTAACGGCATTCCGCCGCTGCGTAGCTATATTTTGGATGCGTCATAAAAAAACCACCGGCTGCTTGGCAGACGGTGGTTTTTAATAACGTTCACTACGCCCGGCGAACCGAGCGCTATCTCTATCTTAGAAGGTTAGACGAAGACGCCAGTAGAAGTCGGCTTCCAGTTCTTCGATAAAGTCATCGTTAACCACATCGTCGTAGATGGATTTGGCGGCAACCAGCTCAGAGTAAAGGAAGTCGCCGTATTCCAGCTTCAGACGCAGACCGGCATCGGCAAGCGCTTGCTCGTCACCAAAGTCGCTGCTGGTATTGTTGTACCAGCTGCCACCGTATTCGGCGAACAGCGAAGGCGTAAGTTTCAGGCCTTCAGCGGCTTTAATGGCCTTGTTCAGCGAGACCTTGAGGTGGTAACCCTCATCACCGATCAGTACGCCTGGCAGGTAAGCGCTCATGCTGTCCATGCCACCCAACACAAACTGCTGTTGCTGTGGCAGCTGCTCGTCGGCGAACTGGCCTCGGGCGGTGGTTTTCATGGTTACGCCGTCGGTAATGCGCTGTTCGTAGCTAAGCGAGGGCAGCAGGGCAATGAACTCTGCCGTGCGTGCAGGGGCTACGATGTCGGGCACGGGCTGCCCCGGATTTGCCTGCTGGTAGGCAGCGCGATATTCGTCGTAGCGGTCAAGGGTGCCGCCGTCACCAAAGCCGGCTCGCAGCTTCAACGACGCGTTCAGTCTGGCGGCGTTTTGCTCCTCGCTCTGGAAGCGATTGAGCGTGTAGCGACCACCCAGCTCGACAACTTGGTAATTTTCGTCGAGTAGCTTCTCGCTGCGACCTTCCTGATCGATGGTTGAGTCGATGAACTCAATGCGCTCAGTCAGGCTGAATTGCTGCCATGGCGTGCTGTAAAGCACCTGCTCGCCGCGCAGGCTGGCTTGCAGGATTTCTGCGTCCAGTTCGATACCCACCATTGAGCTTTGGGCGGGAGTACACCCCAGGTTGAGCAGCGGGATTAAGCACGAGCCTGCTGTGGTGACGCGCGCTTCTGGCTCACGCAGATAGTCGACATAGTTGATATCAATCCCGTAGAGGCCACTAGCAAAAGGGTGGTCAACGCTGATGCTGACTTGGTTCAGCTCTTCGCCGTCGCGCGATTCACCCAATTCGGTGAAGGCGGTTTGGTAAGAAACCGAAGCCTGGGTGCCCGACTCAAACTTGTGCTTAACGCCGGCCAAACCGAAGTAGCGGCCAAGGAAGCGGCTGCCTTTGTTGTTGGCTTCGACGATGATTTCGGTGGCATCGTGCTTTTCGATCGCTTTGCGGCTCAGTTGAATGTCGACGGCGTCGTCGCCCTGTTCAACATAGCTGATGTCATAGTCGTAACCAGCTCGGCGAGAGCGCAGGTCGGCAAGCACTTTAGCGCGATGGAACTCGGCAATGCTTAGGTCTGCATCGCCACTCAGGCCTGCGAAATACGGCTGCATTTCTTCGGCGCCGGTCACTTCATTGAGTTTTAGCTGCTTGACTATGATCGCCACGCTGTCGAGCATGCGTGCGTAGTCGACTTTCATCAACAGGTGGCCGTCTTGGTAGTAGCGCTTCGCAAGGCCAATAACGGCTTCTGCTGGGGTTTTTGCGCTGGCCAACAACTCGCGCAGATCGCTATCACTCAGGTACTCATTGCCGTAAACACGCACAGTGGTCCCGTTGACGTCAGCTTCTACTACGGTAGCCGACACGCTTTTTACCGCTTGCACTTGTGCAACGCTGGCATTGACCGGTGGCATTACGGGTGGCAGATCGATTGCCATGTGATTTTCTCCTAAACTGTATTCAGCAAATTATGGGTAGCGCGACAAACGCGCTATCAATTCAAAACCTTGAGTTCTACGCGGCGATTTTGTGCACGACCTTCTTCGCTGTCGTTGTCGCTGCTAGGTTGACTCTCACCGTAGCCTCGGGCCTGTAAGCGCTCGCTTTCAATACCGTGTTCAATGAAATACAGCTGCACAGCAGCGGCGCGGCGGTGTGACAAGTCCATGTTGTAGTCATCGCTGCCTTTACTGTCAGTGTGGCCAGCTACTTCCAGGCGCTCGGCACCTGAAGCCTGGATGACCTTGATCGCCGCATCGAGTGTTGCTACTGACTCTGGAGTCAGCACCGCCTTATCAAACTCGAAGAACACACCTTCCAGGCGCAGCGGTTGCAGGTCGTCGAGGTGGCAGCCATTTGGCAGAACAGCAGCGCCAGCTGGCGTATCGGCACATTTGTCGCGGCTGTCGCAGACACCGTCGGCATCGGCGTCAGCACACTGGCCGCCGTTCAGGCTGTCGGCACCGGCTAAACCAATTAGCGCGGGATTATTGTTGCCGTTGAGGTCGTTGCCATTGTCGATAGCGTCAACATCTCCGCCCAGGGTGTCGTTTAGCAACCCGTTGCCATCGGCGGTGTTGTCATCGTTGTTGGTCAGGGCGTCTTCCAGGCTACCACCGGTAACATCGCCAATCAGTCCGTCAACGGGGGCGGTAACAGGCTCCAGCAGGTCGGTAACCGGGTCAACTACCGGGCTCAGCGCGCCCAACAGCGGCTCGGCGACTTGGTTGTCGATAACATTGGTGAGTGGGTCGAGCAATGTGTCGACAGTTTCCAGCAACGGATCAAGGGCTTCACCCAAGCCAGCCGTGAGGGGTAGGGGTGAGGCTTCACCCGCTTCGGTGCCGCTGTTCGGATCTTCAGGGCCACCCAGCAGGTCGTTAACAACACCGTTGCCATCGCTGGTGTTGTCATCGTTGTTGGTAAGGGCGTCTTCCAGGCTGCCGCCGGTGACTTCTGCTAACAGGCCATCGACAGGGTCGGTCACCGGTGCCAGGGTATCAAGCAGCGGTTCTGTCACGGGGTTCAAGCCGTCTAGCAGCGGCTCTAACAAGGTGTCGTCGAGGGCGTCGGTCACTGGGTCGAGTGTTTTGTCCAGCGCATCAACCAGAGGCGTCAATGCTTTGCCGAGGGGGCCGGTTGCTAAGGGAAGCGGTGACGCCTCGCCTGCTTCGGTACCGCTGTTCGGATCTTGCGGGCCACCCAGCAGGTCGTTTACCACGCCATTGCCGTCGCCCGGGTTGTCGCCATTATTGGTTAACGCATCTTCGAGGCTGCCACCGGTGAGGTCGGAAACCAGGCCGTCAACGGGGCCGGTCACGGGCTCTAGTACATCCAGCAGCGGCTCTGTAACCGGGCTCAGGCCGTCCAGGACGGGTTCAAGCAACGTGTCATCCAGCGCGTCGGTGAGCGGGTCGAGAGTGCTGTCGAGTGCGTCGATCAGTGGAGTGAGCGCTTTACCCAGGGGGCCGGTGATTGCCGGTAGAGGGGAAAGTTCTCCCGCCTCAGTACCGCTATTGGGGTTCTCGTCGGCGCCGAGTAAGTCGTTGACAAGACCATCACCGTCGCCGGGGTTAAACATGTCGTCATTCGTGAGAGCGTCTCTCAGTGAACCGCCAGTGAGATCTTCAACAATACCGTCTACGGGTGCCACAATGGGGTCGAGTCCGGTGAGAAGAGGGCTGGTCAATGGGCTCAGTGCGCCCAGTAAGGGCTGTGCAAGTTGCTGGTCTATAGTGTCGGTGACAGGGTCTAGCGTTGTATCCAGCGCGTCTACTAAGGGGTTTAAGGACTCTCCGAGGGGTTCGGTAATGGGTCCGAGCAGCGCTGGCAAGTCGATAAGTACGGTTCCTTTACCGTCATTGCCAATACCGATGATGCCCAATAGCTGCGCGTTCGCTAACTGGCTGGCGCCAAGGCTGCAAACCGCGGTGGCGATCAGCAATTTGCGTAGCTTAAAACGTGATGGGGGGAACATATCCGTTGCCTCTCTGGTCATTCTGCAGCATGCGCTGCGCTTTAATGTAAAACGAAACCAATATCGACCCGCTCGCTGAGAATAAGGAGCGAGCAGTCAAAAATTTGTATTTAGCAATCGTTGCTGCCAACAAGTCTTCCTGACGGTGGTGGCACGTGGTGATTCTGGCCAGCGGCGCATTGGGGCAACTTTGTATAATAGCGCCGCGGCTTAGAGAAAGTGTTAAGTCCCTGCTTGTTTTATAAGTATTTTCCGCAGGAATTAAAAGCTTGCCTGTGAAAAATACCGACTTGCGTCGCAAATTGTGTGTCATACGCTACTGGGTATGACACATCGGCTAATGCATGGGTATTTGCGGGGATGTAATCGCGAAAAAAGCGGTAGCGCCCTGCATACGCTGTGAGTGCGATTATCGCTGCGTTTTGTGACGTAGTGAGGGCGCTGGAGGAGTAAGGGCTATCTAAGGTAATAAAGTGTGATCTTTATCACGTTTTGTCCTCGTTAATGACGACGTCGACGAAGTAATGATCTGCACCGTCAATGTTTTCTCGCACAAGCCCGTGACAATCTGTTTCAAAGCCGGGGAAGCGCGAGTTGAAGTCCCTGACAAACTGTAGGTAGCGAACAATGGTTCGGTTGAAGCGCTCGCCGGGAATCAGCAACGGAATGCCTGGTGGGTAGGGCGTTACCAGCATGGCTGTTGTGCGCCCTTCCAGTTCGTCAATGGCGACGCGCTCAATTTGGCGGTGTGCCATTTTTGCCCACGCATCAGCAGGTATCATCGCGGGTTCGATTTTAGAGGTATACATATCCGTTGTGATACGAGCCAGGTCGTACTCCTTGTATACGCTGTGAATATCGTTACATAAATCGCGTAAGCCGACCTTGTCGTATTGCGGATGTTTGCGAGCGAAAGCGGGCATCACACGCCACAGAGGAAGGTTGGCGTCGTAGTCATCCTTGAATTGCTGTAACTCTGTGACCATGGAGTTCCAGCGGCCTTTGGTAATGCCGATGGTGAACATGATGAAGAACGAGTACAGGCCGGTTTTTTCGATGATGATGCCGTGTTCCGCCAGGTACTTACTCACAATCGACGCTGGTATGCCGGTATCGTCGAAGTTGCCGTCAACATCCAATCCCGGGGTGATGATTGTCGCCTTGATCGGGTCGAGCATGTTGAAGCCCGAGTCGATATCACCGAAGCCGTGCCAGCGATCGCCGGAGTGAATCACCCAGTCGTCGCGCTCGCCGATCCCCTCTTCAGCCAGGTACTCCGGTCCCCAGACTTTAAACCACCAGTCGTCACCGTGATCGGCATCGACCTTGCGCATAGCGCGCCGAAAGTCGATGGCTTCCAGAATGGACTCCTCGACCAGCGCTTTGCCGCCGGGTGGTTCCATCATGGCGGCAGCAACATCGCAGGAGGCGATAATGGCGTACTGCGGGCTGGTGGATGAGTGCATCAAATAAGATTCATTAAAGCGGTGGGTGTCCAGCTTTCTGTGTTCGGCGTTTTGCACCAGAATTTGTGAAGCCTGCGACAAACCCGCCAATAGCTTGTGCGTTGACTGGGTGGCGAAGACCAGTGTGTCATCGGCGCGAGGGCGATCATTAGCGATGGCGTGCATGTTCTTGTAGAACGGATGGAAGGCCGCGTGAGGCAGCCAGGCCTCGTCGAAATGCAGGGTGTCGATGGTGGCGCCGAGGATGCCTTTAATTTCCTCTACGTTGTAGACAATGCCGTCATAGGTGCTCTGTGTGATGGTTAAAATGCGCGGCTTGCGGTCGGCAAAATCACGGGCGAAGGGGTGGTTTTCAATTTTTTTACGAATTTCATCCGGACAAAATTCGCTTTTTGGGATTGGCCCGATAATGCCGTAGTGGTTGCGCGTTGGCGTGAGGAATACTGGGATCGCACCCGTCATAATAATGCTGTGTAAAATCGATTTATGGCAGTTGCGGTCAACCACCACGATATCGCCAGGCGCGACTACTGAATGCCAAACGACCTTGTTCGACGTCGAGGTACCATTGGTGACAAAAAACAGATGATCGCAGCCGAATATTCGCGCGGCGTTGTGCTCACTGTCGCTCACCGGCCCGGTGTGGTCGAGTAACTGGCCGAGTTCTTCTACCGCGTTACACACATCGGCACGCAATAAATTTTCACCGAAAAACTGGTGAAACATTTGCCCAACAGGGTTCTTCAAAAAGGCAACGCCGCCCGAGTGGCCGGGGCAGTGCCAGCTGTAAGAGCTGTCGCTGGCATAATTCATCAGCGCATTGAAAAACGGTGGTGCCAGTGATTCCAGGTACTTGTTGGCCTCGCGAATGATATGCCGGGCAACAAACTCCGGCGTATCTTCAAACATATGGATGAAACCATGTAGCTCGCGCAGAATCTCATTGGGTAAATGGCGCGAGGTGCGTGTTTCGCCGTATAAAAATACCGGAATATCGGTGTTGCGATGACGAACGGCTTGCAGGAAATCTTGAATGGCGTTGAGAGCCTGACTGGCGGCCTCACCGCTAGCATCACAAAATTCTTCGTCGTCAATAGACAAAATAAAACACGAGGCTCGGCTGGCCTGCTGTGCAAAGGCGGTCAGGTCGCCGTAGCTGGTAAAGCCGACGACTTCCATGCCCTCGCGACCAATCGCATCGGCGAGGTCACGGATGCCCGAGCCGGAGATGTTCTCCGAGCGAAAATCTTCATCGATGACAACAACGGGAAAACGGAATTTCATATGCCGGTCGCTCTATATAGGTGTTAGTGCATTTCGACGCTCAGCGCTATGCCTAGACTAGTCGATTTGCGAGCAAAGTGAAGGTGAGAAGGGCGCGCGTGCTGCGCGCCGCCAAAGCGTGCTTCGGCTTATCCGTCGTGCAGTATGTCGAGAATATACTGCGGTAGTGCGAAACTGCCGTGGTGCAGGGCCGGCGTGTAGTAGCGGCTGGTGATGCCGCTGTCAGCGAAACGCTGTTGCAGCGTCTCTAGGTCAACATTGCGCAGCTGGGGGTTATCACTGGCCCAGGCGAAAGTCATTATGCCACCAACGTAGGTGGGCACAGCGGCGGCATAGAAGTGGCAGTCCGCGAATAATGGCGAGAGGCGCTGGTGGGTAGTGCGCACTTCCTCGGGTTGCATAAAGGCAACACCGTTTTGCGCAGCGAATACGCCACCGGGTTTTAAGCAGCGCTTAATCCCTTCATAAAATGGTGAGGTGAATAGCACCTCGCCAGGTCCGATGGGGTCGGTGCTGTCTGACAAAATGACATCGAACTGACGACCACAATTTTGCACGTAGTCGATGCCATCGCCAATGACGATTTCAGCGCGCGGGTTGTCGTAAGCACCATTTGAGTGGTGTGGCAGGTATTCGACGCACATATCAATGACTGCTTGGTCAATCTCAACCTGCACGGCGCGCTCGACACCAGGGTGGCGCAGCACTTCGCGAAGCAGGCCGCCGTCGCCACCGCCAATAATCAGCACGTCTTTGGCATGACCGTGGGCGAGTAGCGGCACGTGGGCGAGCATTTCATGGTAGACGAACTCGTCGCGCTCTGTGGTCTGAATAACGCCGTCCAAGGCCATCACGCGACCAAAGTCAGCCGACTCGAAAATGACCAAGTGTTGGTGCTCGGTCTTGCTTTCGAACAGTATTTCTTTAACGCGAAAGCCTTGGTGGTAGCCACTGTGCAGGGTTTCGTCGAACCATTCAGACATCGTCCATTCTCCCGCGCAGGTTTTCACCTACTTCAATACGAGATGGAGAAAAGGCTTTTTGCAAAATGCCGACTGCTAATTCAGGCTTCGCGTCGCCACACATGAAAACGTCAAAGGCGGCATAGTCGCGCTCCGGCCAGGTATGCACGCTGATGTGGGACTCCGCCAAGACGGCAACGCCCGAAACCCCGCCATTGGGGGTGAAATGGTGCATATGAATATGCAGCAGGGTTGCACCGCATTCTTTAACGCAGTCCAGGAAGGCTTTTTCCATACGGGGGATATCATCGAGGTGGGAGGCACCCCAGAGGTCGATGATCAGGTGTGTACCGGCGTAGGCTACGCCATCGCGCACGATGAAGTGATCGAGATTTTCATCCGATGCAGTGATCGGGTTAGTCGTGGCAGCGCCCGCCTCCAAAGAAGGCATAAGATCCAAGCTTTTCATCTAGCATAAATCCTCCGCAGGGTTAAAAGAGGCGGCGATTTAAACCGTTTTATTGGCAAATAGCAATAAAAAAACTGAGTGAATTTTGAGCGTTTATTTCAACGCCGGCCAATGTTGCCCGGCGCCAGGGGCGTAGCGGGTTTCAGGGCTAGTCAGGGGGGCTTGAATCAGGGCATAGTGGGGCGGACCCATCAGTGAGTAACAGGAGCATTTTCATGAGTATTTTCGACCGTTTGCGCAAACCGAGTGCGATTCCAGCGGCGAGCGACGCGTTGCCCGGTCGCAGTGATGAAATGCCTGTGCCAGAGCGGCACACCGTGTTGGGGACGTCTCTCAAGGGGCCTTTCCCCGACCATTTACAGTCAGTGGTTGTGGGACTGGGCTGTTTTTGGGGCGCGGAGCGAAAATTTTGGCAGCTACCCGGCGTGTACACCACCGCCGTGGGTTACAGCGGTGGACATACGCCGAACCCCACTTACGAAGAGGTGTGCTCGGGGATGACCGGCCACAACGAGGTGGTGTTGGTGGTATTTGATCCGGCGGTATTAAGCCTTGATGCCTTGCTGAGCTGCTTTTGGGAGAGTCATGACCCTACCCAGGGAATGCGTCAGGGCAATGATGTGGGCACGCAATACCGCTCGGGCATTTATACCTCCCATGACGCGCAGCGCGCTGCTGCCGAGCAAAGCCGGCAGACGTATCAGGAAAAGTTGACCGCAGCGGGCTATGGCGAGATCACGACCGAGATTGTGCCAGCGGGGTCGTTCTATTACGCGGAGGCGTATCACCAGCAATACCTGGATAAGAACCCCGGAGGGTATTGTGGCTTGGGCGGCACGGGCGTGTCGTGTTCGTAGTGCGCACTTTCACACTGAATCAATGCGCATAAAAAAAACGGGGCCTGAGCCCCGTTTTTTATGGTTTGTCGCTGTGGCTATTTTTTAACAATTACCGATGAGCCGTGGCCGAACAGACCTTGGTTAGCGGTGATGCCGACCTTGGCGCCTTCAACCTGGCGTTCTCCCGCCTCGCCGCGCAGCTGCCACGTCAGCTCACATACCTGTGCCAGCGCTTGAGCGGGCACAGCCTCGCCAAAGCACGCCAGGCCGCCCGAGGGGTTAACGGGCAGACGGCCGCCGAGCTTGGTGTCGCCATTGCGCACCAGTTGTGCGGCTTCACCGCGGGGGCACAGCTGCAAGTCTTCATACCAATCCATCTCCAGCGCAGAGGAGAGGTCGTAGACTTCAGCCACGTTGACGTCTTCCGGGCCGATTCCCGCCTGCTCATAGGCCTTTGCGGGTAGTGCAGCGCGGAAGCGGTGAGCTTCTACGCCCGCTGCGGCCGCTGAGTCGGTGGCGATATCGGGCATTTCCACCACTGCGCTGGCAAAGGTCGGGGTGACCGTTGATACGGCCGCCACGCGAACGGCGTCGGCTTTGCCAAGGCGCTTTGCGTAGTCCATGCTCGACACAATCATTGCCGCGCCGCCATCCGATGTGGCGCAAATTTGCAGCAAACGCAATGGGTCCGCCACCATGGCGGAGTTCATCACATCTTCCATGGTGAATTTTTTCTTGTAGCGGGCATTGGGGTTGGTAAAACCGTGTTCGCTGTTTTTAATTTTTACCCGGGCAAAGTCCTCTTCGGTATCGCCAAATAAATCTATGCGACGGCGGGCATACAGTGCAAAGTAGGTGGGGTTGGTAATTCCCAGGTAAAAACGCAGCCAATCAGGGTCTTCCGGGCGGTAGCCTTTGGCTGGCGCGAGGAAGCCCTTAGGGGTGGTGTCGGCGCCGACGACCAAGGCAACTTCGCATTCGCCGGCAAGAATTTTTGCTTGTGCGGCGGCAAGCGCCTGAGAGCCAGAGGCACAGGCGGCGTAAGACGTATTTACTTGCGCGCCCTGCCAGCCCAGTGCCTGGGCAAAGGTTGCCCCGGCAACATAACCGGGGTAGCCACAGCGCATGGTTGCTGCGCCCGAAACAAAGCCTACATCCTGCCAGGGAATGCCGGCATCTTTCAGTGCGGCGCGCGCGGCGTGCACGCCGTACTCGCTAAAGTTCTTGCCCCATTTGCCCCAGGGGTGCATGCCGACGCCCAAGATGGCGATATCGTTACTCATTGAATTCTCCCGTCATCGAGTCTGCGGCTCAGCCCAGTGGCTTCCACTTCCAAGTAATTTTTACTGACTCGTCGTCTTCGTGCAGTGGCTCTAATACCAATTCGACTTCCTGGCCGACTTTAAGGTCTTTGGGGCCGACGCCTTTGACCGTTTGCCCCAGAATGATCATCTGTTCTTTTTCCAGCTCCACTGCGGCAATGCCATAGGGAACGAAGGGCTCTTCAGCCACAAAGGGCTCGGGTGGCTTGTAGCACGCATCGGTATACGACCAAATTTTTCCGGTGCGACTGAGCTGCACCTCGCTAAATGTCTCGCCTTCGCAGTTGGGGTTGCGACAGAAGGACAAATTTTTGGGGAAGTAGTAGGTGCCACAGTCGTCGCACTTTGCGCCGATAAGGTGGGGCGTATCAGTATCGAGGGTATACCAACCTTCGATTGCCGCCTGTACAGGCTTGTCACTCATGCCGAATCTCCGCTTGAGGGTGCAACCTTGGCACCATTGAGTGAGGGGTAAACAGCCGCAAATGATCGCAAGTGTTGATGCCGCGAGCTATCGTCTGAATGGTTGAGTGGCAGCGTAAAGGCGTTATGAACGCATATGTCATGTGGGTGACGGCTTTTGCAATTGTCGCGGTGACCCGGCTGCCTATTATGGTGACAAGCGTCAACCAATACTGCCAACGACTGGCGGCGACACAGAGGAAGGCAATAATGAAAGTTGAGTTTAGCGCAGAGCAGAATGCGCTGCGCAAAGAATTACGCGCGTATTTCGAGGCATTGATGACGCCGGAGCTCAAGGCCGAGTGCGACGAGAGCATGGGAGAGGGCGGTGGCCCCCTGTGGCGCGAGGCGCTCAAGCAAATGGGGCGCGATGGTTGGATAGGTGTTGGCTGGCCAAAAGAACTCGGTGGTCGCGGCATGAGCCCCATCGAGCAGTTTATTTTCGTAGAAGAAGTCATGCGCGCGGGTTACCCCTTTCCGTTCCTGACAACCGAGTCTGTCGGGCCGCAGCTGGCCGAGCACGGCAATGAATGGCAGAAGCGAGAGATCGTACCCAAGATTCTCGCGGGTGAATGTTTGATCGCGATTGGTTACTCCGAGCCGGGCGCCGGCACTGATTTGGCGAGTTTGAAAACATCGGCGGTGCGCGACGGTGACGGCTGGCTCATCAACGGTCAAAAAATGTGGACTAGCCTGGCGCATTTTTGCGACTACGTTTGGCTCGCCTGCCGAACGGATCCCGACGCAGCGAAGCCGCACAAAGGCATTTCCATGTTCTTGGTGCCCACTAACGATCCAGGCTGGTCATGCAGTCCCGTGGTCACTTTGGGTGGCGTGCGCACCAACGCAACCTACTACGACAATATCCGCGTGAATGACGACGCGCTGGTGGGCGAAGAAAACGCGGGCTGGAAGCTGATTACTAGCCAGCTGAACCGCGAGCGTCTCAGTTTGGTGAATTTTGGGCCCACTGCAGAAATGTTCAACAACGTAGTGCGTTGGGCCCAGCAAACTGACCTGCCCGAAGGTGGGAAAATCATCGACCAAGCCTGGGTGCAGATCAACCTGGCGAAAGTCCGTGCCGGCGTCGAGGCACTGAAATTGGTGTGTTACAAGCAAGCGTGGGCGATGACCGAAGGTCAGCTGGATATGGCCGATGCCTCAGCGGCGAAAGTCTACGGGTCTGAGTTTTTCATTGAGGTGTATCGCCTGTTGGGCGAGGTCATTGGCCAGGCGTCACTGATTAATCGTCGCACGCCGGGTGCCGACCCCATCGCATCGCGAATTGAGCGCCTGTATCGCACGGCATCAATTATTACGTTTGGTGGCGGCACCAACGAAATTCAGCGTGACATCATTTCCGCCGCCGGTTTGTGGATGCCCAGAGCATCGCGCTAGATGCGTCGTGTTGACCCCGGCGAAGAGTGAACGAATAGAGAGAAAACAGTTATGGATTTCGGACTTTCAGAACAGCAGCGCGATGTGCAAAACCTTGCGCGTGAAATTCTCGGCGAACAGGTAACAGCGGAAAAGCTCGCCAAGTACGACAGCTACGCGGCGGAGCGTTTTGACCGCGAACTATGGCAGCAGGTTGCTCAGGCGGGGCTGCTGGGTGTTGCCATTGAAGAGCAATATGGCGGAATGGGTTTCGGTTTTTTTGAAGCGGCTCTGATTGCAGAAGAAGTCGGGCGAAATATTGCTCCGCTGCCATTTATTTCTCACTGTATTTCGGCGGCGATGCCAGTGCAGCAATTCGGCAGTGCCGAGCAAAAGCAGAGCTTACTGCCCGGAGTGGTGAGCGGTGAACAGTTGCTCACAGCCGCGTTGATGGAAGCGAATAATGAAGACCCCACTCAGCCGCGCCTGTGCAGTGCGCAGGCTGGTGGCGAGGCGGTGCTGGTCAGCGGTGAGAAGCTCTGCGTTCCCTTCGCTGAGCAAGCGGACTATCTGCTGCTGGCCGCGACCGACGGTGACGGCGCCGTCGTTGTGATGCTGCCTCGTAAAGCAGAGGGTGTTGTGCTTGAAGCGATGGAAGTGACGACTTACGAGCCACAATATCGGCTGACGCTCAGTAATGTGCGTGTGGGCGCAGAGAATATTCTGGCTCGTGGGGAGCAGGCGCAGCAGTTGCTCGCCTCGGTTGCCGAGCATACGGCGGCAGCATTGTGCGCGCATCAACTCGGAGCCAGTGATAAAGCGATGCGGATGACCGCGTCCTATACGGCTGAGCGTCAGCAGTTTGGCGTGCCGATCGCGACATTTCAGGCAGTAGGCCACCGCGCGGCCAATTGCTTTATCGACGTTGAGTGCCTGCGCTTAAATTGCTATCAGGCGATCAGTCGTCTCGATGATGGCGTCGATGCGAGCGTCGAAGTGGCCATTGCGAAAGTGTGGGCAGGGGATGTTGGCCATAGGGTTAGCTACGCCGCTCAGCACTTGCACGGTGGCACGGGCATCGACCGCGACTATCCGCTGTGGCGCTACTGTACTTGGTTACGTCACAACGAAATGATGCTGGGTAGCTCCGCGCGCAACCTTGCCGCGCTGGGCAGCAAAATAGCAGCGGGAGAGGCTTTTTGCGCCTAACGATAGCGGGGGAACGCAAATAGCTGGCTGTTATTCCCTTGGTCAGGTGTTAGCATTCATGCATTAACGGTATAAAAAGGAATGCGCCCATGTCTATGCGTCATAGCTTGTCTTGCGCCGGTTTATTGTTGCTGGGGGTGGCCGTTACCGCCTGCGCTCAGCCGCAGCCGTCGACACAAACGGTTTCACGACAAAGCGGTATTATTGAAAGCCAAGTGGGATTTATTGATACGGTCTCGGGTGCGCGCGTTGAGGCGGTGGAAAATGTCCCCGGCAAGACCGAGTATCGCGTATTGGTGTCGCTACCGGCCTCGGGTGATCAACCGCCAACCGAGATAGAAGAGGTGCTGGTTACTGCCCCTCGGGTTGACCCAGAAGCGCCAGCGATCAGCCCTCGCTATGAGTTCGTTCAGGACTATGCCAACGACCGCTACGGGTTTTACATCTATTTGGGCAAGCAGCGCAACGTGCCATTTCGTCTGTATTTTAAAGACCATTCGGCACAGAGCATTCAGAATACCCAACCGTAAACCCTCAGCCTTAAATAGCGGCCCAATGCGAGTCTGCCACGTGTGACAGGCTCGCCCTTTTTCTCCTGATTACGACTTTACTGACCTACGCCATTACTTCTCGAAAACGGTGGCGACTTGGCGGCTAAACATAATGGGTACACCGCTCGGTGACCAAATTGTAGCGTAGTTGCAGAAGTAACCATTACTGCCGGCTTGGCTTCGGTAATCCATAAACCACCAGTTGTCGGCTGCATCGCCCGCATTTACAGCATTGGGAAACTCCAAATACCAGCTCAACGAACTACCAACTCCAGGCGGTTTGATCATATTCAGCCCTGGCATTGGCGGTGCATCAGCCAAGGCAATCAGTGCGCTCTCGCTAAGCGCAGTGGTATCGCGAAAACGCAGCCACAGTGAGAAATCAGCGCTGTCTCCCCCGGACAATGGCAGGTGACCACTGGCAAGCGCCATATCGAAGTGTTGAGTAAACGCAGGTGTCAGGCCGTCAATGAAAGGCAGTAACATGCAGTCTTGCGGCGCGGGGATCGACTCCGGCATCACCGGTCCTTCGACAGCGACCGCAGATTGGCGATCCTTGCCATACGTCGCATTGATTGCGGTAGCCACTTCACCCTCACAGCGAAGCTCTCCTTGAATGTGGGTAACCGAGCCGCCGTCGCGTAAATGGCGAAGTACCACTTGGTGATTGCCAGCGGGGGCCGGGCCAACAAAGCTTACTGCCAGGGAGCGCAAGCGGCGGGCGGGCTCTATCTCACTGCGCATGGCTTGGGCGATCAGGGCACTGCTAAGCCCCCCAAAAGCGGTGCGGCCCTGCAGCCAGCTTTCCTCAACGTTTGCCGTGTAAACGCCGTCGCTGCCTCGCACCGCTGCCATGAGTTGGTCAAAAGCGCTCATTTGCCGATTCCCTGTGTTGAATACATAGTGCTTGCCAGTATAGGTAATGTGTTCACTGACAACAATGGCCGCGCATTGCCGCCTGCCGAGGCTCCTGTTTTTGGTATGAGCAAGGCTTGATCCCAGAGCGCTGCGCGCTTATCGTCAGCAAGCCACTTTTAAAAGTAGTGAGCGAAAACAATAATAATTTTTATGGAGTGACTATCGTGCAACACCCGCAATTTCACGCCCAGAAACAACCGCAAAAAGCCGCTTGTATCCTTGCCAATACGGGTGAGGTAATGACTTATGCTGAGTTGGATGCCCGGTCCAATCAGCTGGCCCAATTGTTTTACAACTGCGGTTTACGGGCCGGGGACCACATTGCCTATCAAATGGAAAATAGCCACTGCTTCCTTCAAATTGCGTGGGCGGCTCAGCGCAGCGGCCTAGTTTTCACGCCACTGCACAGTCATTTGCGGCCTGCCGAAGTGGCGTACATCTTGGAAAATTCAGGTGCCAAACTGTTTATCTGTTCGCCCCGTTACCTCGAAACGGCGCAGCAATTAGACAGGTCGACATTGCCGGCGGTACAGCACTGGTTTATCAGCGCGGGTGAGGCGCCCGATTTTGACTCCCTGCAAGCGGCGATGGCCGAGTGTCCGTCGGTACCGCTAGCGCAGCAATGTGCGGGGGTTCCGATGCTCTACTCTTCGGGAACGACCGGTCAGCCAAAAGGCATCAAGCCTAGCCTACCCGAGCAAACCTTTGACGAGGTGCCAGCCGTTATGCAGGGTATTGCCGCGTTCCTGGGGATTAATAGTGAGTCGACGTATCTGACGCCGGCGCCGCTGTACCACGCGGCCCCCATGCACAGCGTTATGGCGGCCATGGCCCTGGGCGGTACGGTGGTAATGATGGACGGTTTTGACCCAGAGCTGTCGCTTCAGGCGATCGAAAAATACCGTGTAGATTGCAGCCAGTGGGTACCCATTATGTTTATCCGCCTGCTGAAACTGCCTGAAGCGGTGCGCAGCAAATACGACCTCAGCTCCTTGAAGGCAGCGACGCATGCGGCGGCGCCGTGCCCGGCTGATGTGAAGCGCAAGATGATCGAATGGTGGGGGCCGATTATCAACGAATATTACGCCGCCAGTGAAGGCATTGGTATGACCGCCATTGATAGCGCCCAGTGGATTGCCCACCCTGGCTCAGTGGGCCAGTCACTGATGGGGGAGGTACACATTGTCGATGACGATGGCAATGAATTGCCCTGCGGAGAAACCGGGATGATTTACTTCTCTGGCTTTGGCGACTTTGAATACCACAATGAACCGGAGAAGACCGCAGGTGCTCACCACCGGGAGGGCTGGGCTACAGTCGGTGATATGGGCTATGTCGATGACGAGGGTTATCTCTATCTGGCCGATCGCCGCGATTTTATGATTATTTCAGGCGGGGTGAATATCTACCCTCAAGAAGTGGAGAATACTCTGATTGCTCACCCCGAGGTCGCCGATGTAGCAGTCTTTGGGCTTCCAGATGAGGAGTTTGGCGAACGAGTGGTGGCGGTGGTTCAGCCAGAGCAAGGGTGCACTGGCAACGCAGAACTGGCTGACCGGTTGCGAAGCTGGTGTCGCGAATCTGTTTCGGCATTAAAGTGCCCTAAGGAGTTTTTCTTTGAAGCGCAGTTGCCGAGGAAGGACAACGGGAAAATGTATAAGAAGCCCCTCCAAGAAAAATACCGTCAAGCCGCTGCCGTGGAGGCCTGAGTAGGTAGAAGCTGCAATGGTGCGGTTGGCGCTTTTGTCTTAGTTTGAGGAGCGGATGTAATAGTCATCCACTGAGCTAATAACAACAATGACGCGGACAATGGTTATGCGCCTTTCAATGCAAACGGGTATTGCGCTCGGCCTGGTTACATTCTCGTTGAGCGCCGCTTCGTCAACAATGCAGCTTGCGTCGTTGGAAACACTTGGCGAACTCAGTCTCGAAGACTTAATGGATATCGAAGTAGTATCCGCGTCCCGGCGGGCGGAGCCTTTGCAAGATACCGCCGCGGCAGTGTTTGTATTGGACGCAGAGGACATTCGCCGCAGCGGCGTGCGCACACTTGCCGAGGCCCTGCGGTTGGTGCCGGGGCTGCAAGTAGCAAGGGTCGATTCGCATAGCTGGGCAGTAACTGCTCGCGGCTTCAACAGCACACTTGCCGATAAGCTCGAAGTGTTAATGGATGGCCGCAGCTTATACACCCCGTTATTTTCTGGCGTGTTTTGGTATACCCAGGATACGGTGATGCGCGACATAGAGCGCATTGAGGTGATACGTGGCCCCGGCGCTGCGCTTTGGGGAGCGAACGCTGTCAATGGCGTGGTGAATATCGTTACGCGCTCAGCCAAGGACACGCTCGGTGGGTGGGTCGCCGCGGGCGGCGGCGGAAACTATCGGGGCTATGCCGAGGCGAGGTACGGCGATGAATTTGCCGGGGACGGTTTCTATCGTGTCTACGCCAAAAGTCAGTGGCACAGCGAACAGCAGGCTGCCAGTGGCGGGGATAGCGGTGATGAGTGGGTACACCGTCAAGCGGGATTTCGCAGTGATAATAAATTATCGGATGCGCTGCGCTTAACCGTTCAGGGTGATGCCTACCGCGGCCACCTCGCCGTGCCGACAGGGGGTAAGCAGGAATATCACCGTGGCGAAAACCTGATCATGCGTCTAAGTCAGCAGCACACCGACACGGCGAATTCAGAATACCAACTCGTCTATGATCGCAGCACTTTTAACAATCGATTGAATTTCTCTGAGGAGCGACGCCTGCTGGATTTTGAAGTGAAGCATAATCGCCAGATCGGGCAGCGGCAGGAGCTGGTTATCGGCGGTGGCTTTAGATTTAGTCGCGATCACATCGGCGATGTTAACCCCTTTCTCACCGACTTTAGCCCTCGCAAGCGCGATGACGAGACCTATGACTTGTTTATCCAAGATCAGATCAACTTTTTAAACAAGCGCTTGCGCCTCACTCTGGGCGCTAAACTCGAGCACAACGATTACAGTGGCGATGAGCTGCAGCCCAGCATTCGCCTGCGTTACAAAATTAATCCCGACAGCACGGTATGGGCAGCTTGGTCTCGGGCGGTTCGTATACCTAACCGCCTGGATCAAGATGTGTCGTTTTCCGGTGGCTTTTTCCTTGGTGATCGCAGTTTCCACTCCGAGGAATTGGCAGCGGTTGAGGCGGGGTATCGTCGGCAGTTGAGTGGCAGTTTGTCCGTAGACATCGCCGGCTTTTACAACGAGTACGAGGAGCTGCGGGGGCTCACTGATGACCTGACAAACCCTCAGACGCCGCCACCGATATTAATCGATAATGTTGGCAGCGCGCGCAGTCACGGTATTGAGCTGACGGCGCGGTGGCGAGCAAGAGCAAACATCGAGTTACTGACCAGCTATCGCTATTTCGACCTGGATGCTTCCACCCCCTCGGGCAGTTTGGATCAGTCTATTGCTGATGCCGATGCCAACGATCCAGGCCATCAGCTGAAAACGCGCCTGGATTGGGATATCAATGATCGCTGGTCGCTGTTCCTCGCGGCACGGTGGATTGGCCCTCTGGATGATCAAAATGTTGAAGCCTTCGCGGCGATTGATATGAATGTGATGTGGCGTATCAACGACCAGCTCGAAGCGTCTGTGCGCGTGAGTAACCTCAATGACGATGCCCATGCGGAGTTTGGTGGCGGCGTAGAAATACGGCGCAGTGTCCAAGCGCAATTGAGCTGGATGTTCTGATGATTTGGGGCATGCGGTTCTGCGTAATAGCCTTGGCGTTGAGCTTGGCAGGCAATGCACTTGGGCAAGGCCTGGAGCAACGTGTTAAGGCGGCATATTTGGTTAATTTTACGCGCTTCATCGATTGGCCCCCAGAGACTAAACGGGGCGGCGAGGAGGCCGTTGAAATATGCGTGGTCGGTAATCGCGATATTGCCATCGCGCTCTCCGCGTTAATAAAGTCGAAACCCAGCCGTGACGTCCGCATACGCAGTCGCTTGATACTTCTTCCTGAGCAGAGTGAAGGATGCGATGTGCTGTATCTCGCTGACGACAGCGGAGAGCTACAGCGCTACTGGCTGCAAAAATTACCCCAGGACCACATCTTAACAATCGCCGATAACGGCGACTTTATTGACGCGGGTGGCATGATCAGCTTTGTTATCGTGTCGGGTAAGCTGCGCTTTGATATCAATCAGGCCAATATCCACCGCTCTGGTATGTCGGTGAGTTCGCGGCTTTTGAGTTTGGCGAGAACGGTGCGCCGCTCTGCTGCGAAGGGCAGTTCCTGATGCTGAGGGATTTGCCGATACAGAGAAAAATACTGGTGTCGATCGTCGGCACGGTCACGATAGTGTTGGTGATCATCGAAACGGTTTTCGTGCTATATAACTGGTTTAGTGTACGAGAAACAGTCCATAAGAATTTACTGGCAGTTGCCGAGGTTTTTTCGCTCAATACAACGGCGGCAATGAGTTTTTCAGACTCCCAGGCCGCCGAGGAAATACTGTCATCGCTGCGTGGCATGCCGGAAATTCATCGCGCGTGTCTTTATCAAGGGGAAGCCAAACAAGCGCAGTTATTTGCCAGTTATGTGCGTGGCAGTGATGCCAAAGACTGCCCGCTAAGCCTGTTAGATGTGAAAGCCTCCAAGCTTCAGGTGCTTACAGTGAATCGCGATGTTTGGCTCGGCAGCGAGCGCTTGGGGCGCCTGGTGATTGAACGTCAGCTTTCCGACCTGTGGGCAAGCACTCGCCTTGATATTATGTTGCTGCTGCTTATGCTGCTGCTTAGTGTTGGTATTGCTTTTGTTATATCCAATGCCTTGCAGAAGCTAATTGCTGGGCCGATTCTTGCGTTGCTCGACACCACGCGAAAGGTGTCGCTGTCGGGTGACTACAGTTTGCGCGCGGACAAGCATGGCGACGATGAAGTCGGGGAATTAATCGATGGCTTTAATGTCATGCTTTCCCACATTGCCACGCGCGATACTGACTTGGCGAGAGCGAAGGAGGAACTGACACTCCGCATTCATCAGGCCGACGCGGCGAATACTGAACTTCGCAAGGCCGTTGAGGACTTGAACCGAACGCAGAAACAGTTGGTCGCCACTGAAAAAATGGCCTCACTGGGTGGCCTAGTGGCCGGTGTGGCGCATGAAGTGAATACCCCCGTTGGCGTGAGTGTCACGGCCGCGTCGACGCTGCGAGCCGAGAGTATAGAGGCAGAGCAGGCCTACAACGAGGGGAAATTGACCGGCAGCGGTCTGAAGCATTACTTCGAACACTGCATGCAATCCACCGAAATCATTCTCAATAATCTGCGCAGAGCGGCAGACTTAGTGCACAGCTTTAAACAGGTGGCGGTGGATCAAACCAGCTTTGAACGCAGGAAATTTAATCTAAAAAGCTATTTTGATGAAACGCTGCTGAGCCTGCGGCCAAACTTAAAAAATACGCAGGTAGCCGTAGAAATAGACTGCGATGCGTCACTGGAGGCCAACTCGGTACCTGGCGCGATCTCGCAGATATTTACGAATTTGTTGATGAATTCCCTCATGCATGCCTATCCAAGCGGCGAAGCCGGCCGCATACGCGTGGTGGTAGCCGAATGCGACGGCGATATTGAAATCTGCTACAGCGATGATGGCTGCGGTATGGAGGAAGAGGTCCGAGAAAAGATTTTTGAACCGTTTTTCACCACCAAGCGCGGCGCAGGGGGGAGTGGCCTAGGTATGCATATTGTTTTTAATCTTGTCAGCCAACAGTTGAAGGGGCAGGTTGAGGTTTTGTCTGCCTTAGGGGAAGGAACTGAAGTTCGCATTCGCTTCCCGTCAGGTCTTTAAACATCTACCTTGGCCTTAGAACCGATAACTCAGTGCGAGCATCGCGATGGGCAACAGGTTCAAGTCATCCAATTCATTTTCAACTTCGCGCTGTTCGGCGGCCACTTCCTCTCGACATTGCTGGTTGGTGTTGCAGCTTCCCGTCGAGCGGATCTTGACGTTGGCGTCCCCGAGATAGGCAACGCCCAAGTCGGCGCTGAAGTGAAAACCTTGCCCGGCAGCCCTGGACCAGCCAATACCTAGGTAGGGACTCACGGGTTCGAAGTCGATGTTGGTAATAACATCACCGAGTATCGCAGGCGAAAAGCGGCTGTTGCCGAACTCACAGTTTGTGGTGCCAGGTACCGGAGAGTTTTCTTCGCAGCGAGTAATGATCTTCGCGGAGCTGTTGTTAATCAATATGCCTGCACTGACCCGAAACCACTTGCCACTGGGGTGCCAGTCGGCCAGTAGATAGGCATTGCGCAGATCGACGTCGCTTTTGTAGCTGAGCTCATCGCCCTCAATACCGTTGTTGTCATCCCCTTCGAAGTCCAGTTTAAAACTGCCGTACAAGGCGCCGCCGCGAATGGCGAGTTGCGGCGAAAAGCTGTACCCAAGCTCCGCGCCACCGCCAATCGTTGAAGCCTGTAAGCGCAACGATGTGTCGGCTAGCGCAGGCGTGCTCACGGCCAGGCAGAGTAGTGCTGAGGTGGTATATCGACGTAGGTGCATGGATTCCTCGCTGTATATTTTTGCTTGGCGCCTCCACCCATTCGGGTGGTGCTGCTCGGGTCGAGCCTAGGTAGGCTTCAGGGACAAGTAATTCGAATAATTAAACAGGATAGTCAAAATGTTGCTTAGAGACAAAGTCGTCATTGTGTCGGGTATCGGTCCAGGCTTGGGGCAGGAACTGGCTCTAGAAGCCGCGCGTCAGGGGGCAAAAGTGGCGATGTGTGCCCGCACGGCCAGTAAACTGGATGACGCTGAAGCCCTGATTCGCAGTGAGGGCTTGGACAATGCGGTACTGAAGGTGGCTACCGACATTAGTGACCGCAAGCAATGTGCAGAGTTGGTTGCTAAGACAATTGCTGAATTTGGCCGCATCGACGTGTTGTTTAACAGCGCCTACAACCCCGGAAACTTTGGGCCTATCGCTGAGGCGGATTTGGACAGCTGGCGAGATGCTATGGATGTAAATTTCTTCGGCACCATGGGGCTGACGCTTGAAGTCGTGCCACAAATGAAGAAGCAGGGCGGCGGCGCGATCGTGATGATCAACACCATGGTAACCCGCAAACCCATGCCGACTCAGGGCGGCTACGGTGCCTCCAAGGCCGCGCTTGCCAGTGCAACCGCTCACCTGGCTTTAGAGCTGGGGCCCGACAATATTCGCGTTAATTCCGCCTATATGGGCTGGATGTGGGGTCCCTCGGTAGAAGGCTATTTTCAAATGAATGCCGAAGCGGGCGGCCCCAGTGTCGAAGAGCAAAAAGCCGCTGTTGCCGCCAATATTCCGCTGCGCCGTATACCTGATGACGGTGACTGCGCCAAAGCCGCTGTGTTTTTGGGCTCGGAGTACTCCCGCGCGCTGACTGGTGCTGCGCTCGATGTGAATGGTGGCGATTTCTTGCCACATTAAACCGCCGCGAGGATTTAATGCGCGATAGATGAATTCCCCGCGGTCAGCGCTTAGAATCGAGGCTATTGCATCACAATGGCCTCGATCTTCTATGTCTGAGATTTCTATCTCGCCACGTATGGATTCCCTGCTGCGTGCGCTCTACGGCGGCACCTTGGAAACGCCGCCCTGGCAGGCGTTTCTGGATCAGCTCAGGGACGCTTTGGGCGGTAACTATGCGACCTTGCTACTGCGACCGCCGAATGAGCACGACCCCGGCGTGATACTCAATGCGCTGGTGGTCTCGCCGGAAATCTATCGCGCCTACAACGAGACCTATTTTGCCTTAGACCCCTTTGTAAACCTCCCCGATGGCGATGTTGTTACCGTTGCTGAGTACATGTCGGCAGAGGAGTTCGAGGCGTCTGAGTACTATCAGAATTATATAGAGCCAGCCAATGTGCGGCATATCTTGGGTGCCGATTTATGGCACGGCGAGGAGCTGTTGGCACGGCTGCGCGTCACGCGGCCGGAGAGCCGCGAAGATTTTGGCGCGCGGGAGAAGGCCCTGTGCAAGCAACTGTTGCCGCATATTAAACAAGCGGTGCAAATCCACTCCCGGTTACGTGAAAGTGAGCGCGAGCGGGTGCTGTATGCCAATACCATCGACAGCTTGTCGGTGGGCGTGATTACTCTGGATGCCAACGGCGATAGCTTAAATAGCAACCCAGTCGCCGAGCGCCTGTTAGCACAAGGGCGCGGTGTCGCATTGCAAGGAGGACGCCTGAGTTTTGAAAATCGACGTGAGCAGCAAGACTTCAAAATGCTACTTGGCGAGGTAATACAGGCGCATCACCAGCGCGAGGCGGGCTGTGTTCGCGCCTTTCGTCTCGCAGATGCCAGCTCATTGAGTGGTTTAAGTCTGCTGATACGACCACTGCCGCACAGTGACCACGGTGGTGAGCGGCGTCCGGCCGTTGCGGTGTTCATTAGTGACCCGATGGCACCGCGTCAGGCACCCAGTGATGTGTTAATCGAACTATTCGGTCTAACACCCGCTGAGTCTAAGTTAGCGGTGCGACTGGTTAACGGGCAAAGCCTGGACGAGGCATCGCTCAGTTTAAATATTTCTCGGAATACGGCTAAGTCGCACCTGAGCTCGGTATTTTCTAAAACCGGCGTCGCGCGGCAAACGCAGTTAATTCAGTTGATTTTGAATAGTGTCGTCACGCTGGCCGGCGAGCCGGCCAGCGATCGTCACGACTAGCTGGTGGGCGCTTTTTTAGCGGCTGCCTTTTTGGCTGCGGCCTTTTTAGCTGGTGCTTTTTTTGCTGGGGCTTTTTTAGCAGCAGCTTTTTTGGCGGCCGCTTTCTTAGGCGGGTTTTTCTTATCGAAGTCGCGCGCAGCATCGCGGGCAGCCTTAGCCAGAGCCTTGGCACGCTGGTAGTCAGCCTTTAAATCCTGCATCTGTTCGCGGGCCATAATGACCAGCGCCTTGGCATCCACCTCAAGCTCGCGCGCAGAATCCACGGCCTTGTGAGCGCGCTCGACCTGACGCTGTATGCGAGCATCCATGTTTTCCTTGGCTTTCTTTTGCAGCTCGCGCAGCTTTTCCTGCTCCTGGCGAATTTTCGCTCGCGCTTTTTCAGTTTGCGCCTTGGCGCGCTCCAGTGCTTTATCCGCGTCGGATATTAAGCGGTCGCGTAGCTTTTCTACTTTATCTTCCAGAGATTCAATCTCCCGGTTGATCAGCGCTACAGGGTCTAGTTTTTGTTTAGCCATGCTTTCTGACTCCGTCATAAAGTGTGGGGGTACGTCGCGAGCAGGAAGTCTGTTCGTTGGCTTAACATAGCAAATTTCCTGATAATGAACAGAGTAATGCAGCGAATGAGTGAACAAATTATGAACAAGTCACAGAGCGATGCGATAGAAGCAGCGGTTTTTCGCCGCTTGCTCGAGCATTTAGACAGTCGAAAAGATGTGCAAAATATCGACTTAATGAACCTGGCGGGCTTTTGCCGTAACTGTTTGTCTAAGTGGTATGCAGCCGCAGCCGAGGAGCAGGGCATAGAGGTGGATTACGATGCGGCTCGCGAAAAAATCTATGGGATGCCGTATTCGCAATGGAAATCGAAATACCAAACTGAAGCCAGCCCCGAGGCGCTGGCAGCGTTTAATAAAGAGCAGAAGTGACAGCGCCTAGAGGCCCCCGTTGGGGATAAAGCGATTGCGGCTATTTGCGCGAATCCAGCGCAGGGTCTCAACAGATAGCTTTTCTCCGCGTTTGCGCAACACTTTGTTGATCCAAATGGCGGGGGATTCTGCGCCAGCTTCCCAGCCGCTAATCCGCTCTTCGGCAACAGTTAAGAAGCGAATGAGTGCCAGTAGCTCAGTGTTGTCGAAATCTGCCACAGCGAGTTGCCAGGGCTCAGCAGGGAGTCGCATGACGGCGCTATAGCGCTGCTGCTCCTCCTCAGTGAATGGCGCGGGTAGTTTTGCCAGGGACTCGTCGTCGCTCAGTGCTATGCAGCGCTCGAGAAAGTCTCGATCAATGGTAATAGAGGCTTTTTCAGAGTCCGGGGTCCAACTGCCAATACTCATTGCTACGGCATTCCTTTTTGATTAAACGTGGGTGGTTTGGCGCACAGTATACCTCACTACCATGAGTGACAAGCGCTAGCTGCTCACGTAAAGTCTGTATATTTGTACAGTATTTTGCTTAAGCGGGTTTTCTGCGCCATGGTGTCGGTGCTCAACACGAGAAAGATCATTCATTGCGACTGCGATTGTTTTTACGCTTCGGTAGAGATGCGTGATGATCCGCGTTTGCGCGGTAGACCGATTGCCATTGGTGGCAAGGCCAGCCGGCGCGGCGTGATCGCTACCTGCAACTATGAGGCGCGCGCCTATGGTGTGCACTCGGCAATGCCGACCGCAACCGCATTGCAGCGCTGCCCGCAGCTGATTTTGGTCGCGCCGAATATGGATAAGTACCGCCATGTTGCTGCGCAGATTCGTGAAATATTTAGTCGCTACAGCGAGCTGATCGAGCCGCTGTCTCTGGATGAAGCCTACCTTGATGTCAGCGACTCGCCGCACTTTCAGGGCAGTGCCAGCCGTATTGCCGAAGCGATTCGCCAAGCGGTAGCCCGCGAAGTGGGAATCACCATTTCCGCGGGCGTCGCACCGAATAAATTTTTGGCGAAGATTGCCAGCGACTGGCAAAAACCTGACGGGCTTACGGTGATACGGCCCGATCAGGTCGATGACTTTGTTCGTGCGCTGCCAGTAACCAAGATTCACGGCGTTGGCAAAGTGATGGCGACGAAGTTGGCGGCATTGGGCATTGAAAACTGCGAGCATCTGCAAGGGTGGAGTGAGCTGGCCTTAGTGGAGCGTTTTGGTCGCTTTGGACGGCAGTTATATGGCTATGCGCGCGGCGAAGATTCGCGGCCAGTAAAGGCCGAAAGGCAGCGCAAATCGCTGAGTGTTGAGCGCACGTTTGCTGAGGATCTGTCTCCCGGGGAGGCCGCGGATGCAGCGCTTGCTCAGCTCATTGACGAATTGCAGCGGCGTTTGCGGCCACATGCTGAACAGGCTATCGCGGGCGCTTTTGTTAAGTTGAAGAGCAGGGAATTTAAGGTAACTACCATCGAATTGCGCCAGGAAGGCAAGCTAGACCCCGCCTGCCTGCCACCGCTGATGATACAGGCCTGGGAGCGATTGCATTCCCCGGTTCGCTTGATTGGTGTGGGTGTTCGTTTCGCCGCGCCAGTAGAGCAACAGCAGCTCAGCCTTTTCTAGCGACGGCTGGCGCCGGCGCGGTGCTGATAAGATTGCGTTGTTCGTATTCAGGCTTCGCCAAGGCGTCTGCTGTAGGCTGAAGCGCCTGTTTGGCCATCGGCGCCATAGGTGCGCAGGGCGGGGCTGCCAAGCCCTAAAATTTGCATGGCCTGCTCGTTGTAGTCTTGCTGTCGGCTAAGCAGGCTGCCAATACGCTCATTCAGGTCGCGACAGCGGCGCAGGCTCTGAGTCACCTCCGCAGTCATTTCTCTGTCCGGCTGCTGCTGTTGGCGCAGGCGCTCGAGAGTCTCCAGTTGTTGGCAGCAATCCATTTTTTGTTCCGCAAGCTCGCGCAGGCGGTCGGCGTCGCTGTGGTCGCGCAGCACTGTAAGCTCTTCGTTTAGTAGAGATTCAAAGCGCTGGCTATGGGCCAGTAACTGTTGCTCGGTATCGGTCATCATGCGCTGGGGTCTGTAAGCCGTTCTAGGTCGACAAAGGCTTTTGCCACCTGTTCGCTGTCGACAGTGAACTCACCGTTGCGAATTGCGGTTTTAATCGCTTCCACTTTTTGGCGGTCGATGCCGTCGCTGCCGGCAATTGCGGTGCGGGCACGATCAACCAGGCTGCTATCAGCGGCTGACGCGGTTGCCGATTCTAGCGGCGAGTTGGCGCCGGTATCCGCGGCGTTGGTCGCATTAGCAGACGGATTACTGTCGAGCCTTTTGGGCTGGCCGAGTGGGCCGCCATTAATTCGATCGACCATGATAATTCCTCATTACATTGGCGTTGATGGTATGCCTTATTCCGGTTAACGGCAGCTATCGATAAAACTTTAGCCTTTTTTATTCGATTCGTACCGTATTACCGCTAATGACAATACCCTCTAACTGCTTGCCTGAACTGATATTTTCCACCCGTATTCGAGCACCCTTGGCTGCGTCCTGCAGGGCGCGGCCCTTCATGCTGACCTTAATGGCAGCACTGCGGCTAATGAGCTTGAGCTCTTGTCCTTTCTTTATCATCGCTGGGGCCTCAAGCATATTCGCGGTGATAACCGCGCCCTGGGGAATGCTGCGTCGGCTGAGCATTCCCTGCCCACCAAGGCCCTTTTGGTATCCGTATGACAGGCTGGACACATCGCGCTCTGTCCAAGTGATATCCGCTTCAGTCACTCGCTGGCCGGCAGCGATAGGGTGCTTACTTACCATGACCTTAGTGAAGGCCGCGATCGTTACCGGCAGGTACACCTTCCAGGCCTTAACACCTTCGCAGCGCACGCCTACCGTCGTGCGCCGCCGTATGCTCGCTCCGGGCGGCAAAAAGGCCTGCAGTCGCTGACTACATTTTGCCAGGCGGGTGCGGGGGTCGAGTTCGCCCACAGTGATGCGAGTGTTTTCATTTTGCCAGGGATGGCGTTTGGCAATGAACTGGCGGGCGGTGGCACTAATACGTTGCGCTGACTCCACCCCAGCGTTCGCCAGAGCGCTCGGGCAGACACTGCTCAGGAGGGCGATGGTGATTGCTACGCGCCAGATCATGACAACTTATTTCCTCACTACTAGTTTGCGGCGCCAAGTTTTTGTCAGCGCGGCGGCTTTATGACGTAAGCAGCAATTGCTATGCCAGTTTTGCAAATTAGGGAGAGTGTTAGAGAGCGCGACAAAGACTTGCCGCTTGTCAGTCAAACAGGCGGCAAGGGCTTGCCGAAAAACCGACGGTTTGTTGGCGCTGACTTCATAAGGTGTTGAAAAATATAGAAATAAAAAAGTGGCACGCGCTTTGCGTCGGACATGTCGAACGCCAAAGGCTTTGCGCCCTTATCCAGTGTATCGGCAGCGCAGCCCATAACTTTAGCGAGACAGATTTATGGCGATTAATTTTGATAAGGCACTCGGTATACACCAGCAGGCACTGCTGCTTCGCCAGCAGCGCACCGAACTGCTGGCCGCCAATATAGCCAATGCTGACACGCCCGGCTACAAGGCGCGCGATATCGACTTTAAACAGGCACTGGGCCAGGCAGCGCAGGGCCAACAGTTGACGCTCAGTCGCAGCAATGCGGCGCATATTACCGAAGCGGTTGCTCCGGCGGCGGGGCAGGCGCCGGTGATGTACCGCATGCCTCAGCAGCCTTCGGTCGACGGAAATACAGTGGAGAGCCATGTGGAGCAAGCGGCATTTGCCGATAACAGCATGCGCTATCAGGCCACTATGAGTTTTCTGAGTAGTAAGTTCTCTGGAATTAAATCGATTCTTCAGGGAGGTCAATAAACGATGGCGAACCCCCTTGATATTGCCGCTGCGGCGATGAACGCACAAATGCTGCGTTTGAATACCACCGCCAGCAATATGGCAAACGCGGATACGGTGGCCAGCAGTGAACAGGCTGCCTACCGGGCAAAGCAGCCGGTTTTTGCCACCGTGCTAGACGGCCAGCAGGGCGTCGCCGGCGTCGAGGTTGTGGGTATTAGCGAGAGTAACGCCCCTGTCCCCAAGCGCTACGAGCCGGGCCATCCGATGGCGGATGAGCAAGGTTATGTCTACGGCTCCAATGTGAACACCGTTGATGAAATGGCCAATATGCTGTCCGCCTCCCGTTCATACCAGAACAACGCGGAAGTGTTTTCCACGGTGAAGACCCTGACCTTGCGGGCATTGCAGCTCGGTAAACAGTAGGAACTGAATAATGGAATTGCGAACGCTAGAACAATTGCAGCAGCAGAGTGCGGCGAGTACGGCAAAAAAAGAAGCTTCTTCGCTGGGGCAAGACGACTTCATGAAACTGATGCTGCAGCAACTTAAGAATCAAGACCCGTTTAAACCCACCGACAACACAGAGTTTATCAGTCAGATGGCGCAGCTAACGTCGGTGAGCGGCATCAGCGAAATGAATGAAAACCTGACTGCACTGACGAGTTCGCTGTACGGCGGTCAACTGCTGGATGCGTCCTCGCTGATCGGCAAAGAGGTTCTGGTCGGCAGTGATGTTGTCGCCCTGCCATCAGAAGGTGCAGTAAACGGTCAGGTAACACTGCCGGTGAGCACGCAAGCGGTCGATGTCGAGATTTTGGCGCCATCTGGTGAGGTGTTAGGCAAGGTGGCGTTAGGGCCACAGGCCGCCGGAGCGGTGTCGTTTCGTTGGGATGGTAGCGGCCTGGACGGCGAGCGTTTGCCCGCAGGCAATTATGTAATTCGCGCGCAATACCTGAACGGCAACAGTGTAGAGGCCTTGCAGACGGATATTCGCAGCCCCGTACGCAGCGTGAGTTTGCCCAGTGGCGGCGGTAGCCCCACGGTGCAAATTGATGGTGTCGGTGCGGTCCCGATGTCGCAAATAAAGGAAATTAGCTAGGCGCTTCGGCGCATTCATTGATCAATTCGCGAGTGATCGCAGCAGGAGTATAACTATGAGCTTTCGTATTGCATTGAGTGGACTGAACGCAGCGTCATCGCACCTGGACGTCACCGCTCACAATATTGCCAACGTTAACACCACCGGCTTTAAAAGTTCCCGAACATCCTTTGCCGATGTGTATGCAACATCCAACAACGATGTGACCAAAACCACGCCCGGCGCAGGTGTTCGTTTGAATACCATTGTCCAGCAGTTCTCGCAGGGCAACATCGACTTCACCGACAACAACCTGGACCTGGCTATCAGTGGCGAAGGCTTCTTCACCATGAAGGGCTCAAGTGGCGTGACCTATACGCGCGCCGGCGCTTTCAGTGTCGACCGAGAAGGCTTTGTGGTGAACAACAATAACGACCGCTTGCAGGTCTACCCAGCAACCTCGAACGGCGATTTTGCCACCGGCTCGCTCTCAGATTTGCAGCTGCAGGTTACAGAGAATGCGCCGCAGGCCTCTAGCCGCGCTGATATAGGCGTGAACCTGCCCGGTGATGCGCCGATTCCCACTTCGACCCCATTCGACCCGACCGTGGCGTCCAGCTATAACCACGCCACGTCAATGACGGTGTATGACTCGCTGGGCACATTGCACACAGCAACGCTGTACTTTGTGAAAGACCCCGCAGCGAATACCTGGCAGCAAAATGTCTATATCGACGACAACCCGGTGAGCCTGGGCAATACCCTGTCATTTGATAATACCGGTACCTTGCAAAGCCCCGCTTCGGGCATTGTGACCGTGCCTTCCTACGACCCTAACAACGGCGCGGCAGCGATTGACCTGTCGCTGGATTTCACCTCATCAACGCAGTACGGCAATGAGTTTGGCGTGAACAGCTTGCAGCAGGACGGCTTCACCACAGGGCGATTGACCGGTATTGAAGTGGCGAGCAACGGCGTCGTGTCGGCGCGCTTTACCAACGGTCAGTCATCACAGCTGGGTAAGGTCGCACTGGCGGGCTTCTCTAACCCCAATGGCTTGCAACAGCAGGGTGACACGGCCTGGGCAGAGACGTTTTCTTCCGGTAGCCCGCGTGTTGGCGAGCCGGGTAGCTCTAACTTTGGTCTGCTGCAGGCGGGTGCATTGGAAAGCTCCAATGTCGATCTTACCGAGCAATTGGTAGAGATGATCACCGCGCAGCGTAACTTCCAGGCGAACACCCAGATGATCCAGACATCTGACGCCGTTACTCAGGCGATTATTAATATCCGCTAAGGCGGGTATTCATCGCTTTAGGAGGCAGGTATGGACCGGCTACTTTATCTAGGCATGACCGCGGCCAAACACACGGAAATGGCGCAGGCCAGCAATGCCAATAACCTGGCAAATGCCAGCACGGCGGGTTTCCGGGCGGACTTCCATGCGCTGATGTCAAAGCCGGTAGAGGGAGCGGGCCATCAAACACGCGTCAACTCGGTGGTTGAGTCGCGGCTGAGCGACTTCAGTGAAGGCACCTTGATGACCACCGGTCGCGATCTGGATGTGGCGATTCGAGGGCAGGGCTGGTTCGTTGTTCAGGACGCCCAGGGTGAGGAGGCACTGAGCCGCCGTGGAGACCTTCACCTGACGGCCGACGGCATGCTGATCAATGGCGCCGGACAACCCGTGATGGGCGATGGCGGACCGTTGGCGGTGCCTGAACACGACAGTTTGACGATCGGCAGCGACGGCACAGTGTCGATAGTGCCACTGGGTCTTGGCCCTGAGTCGTTAGTGACCGTCGACCGCATTCGTTTGGTCAGCGCCGAACCTGAACAGTTGCGCAAGGGCGAAGACGGTTTGATTCGAACGCTCGATGGCACCACGCCAGCCGCCGATGCCAGTGTTCGTGTTTCGCCGGGCACACTGGAAGGCTCGAACGTGAATACCGTTGAGGCAATGGTCAATATGATCGAACTGGCCCGGCGTTTTGAAATGCAGGTGAAGGTGATGAATACCGCAAATACGGTATCCGAAGCCGGTGCGCGCCTGATGAGAATGGAATAAGAGGATAAGTTTATGAATTCATCATTGTGGGTAGCCAAAACCGGTCTCGATGCGCAGAACACGCGCATGCAGGTGGTCAGTAACAACCTGGCGAACGCCAATACCACTGGGTTCAAGCGCGACCGCGCGTCTTTTGAAGACCTGCTCTATCAAAACTACCGTCAGGTGGGTGGGCAATCTTCCCAGCAAACTCGTCTGCCCAGCGGTATGCAGGTCGGTACGGGGGTTCGGGTGGTGTCGACTGAGAAAATTTTTAACCAAGGCACCATGACGCAAACCAATAACAACCTGGATTTAGCGGTCAATGGCAACGGCTTTTTCCAGGTGCGGATGCCAGATGGCAGCCTGTCTTACACCCGCGATGGTTCATTCCAATTGGACGATCAAGGGCAGATCGTTACCAACAGCGGCTACATCGTTGAGCCGGGTATCACGGTACCTGCCAATACGCGCAGCATTACCGTCGGCACCGATGGGGTTGTCAGCGCGATGATCGCCGGTGATTCCGCGCCGGTGCAATTGGGCAGCATACAGTTGGCCGACTTTATCAATCCGGCTGGCTTAGAAGCGCGCGGTGAAAACCTGTATCTGGAATCGGCCTCCAGCGGCGCGCCGCAAACTGGCACGCCCGGCCTGAGCGGTTTGGGCACGCTGGCGCAAGGGGCGCTGGAAGGCTCCAATGTGAATGTGGTGGAAGAGCTGGTGAATATGATCGAGACCCAGCGCGCTTATGAGATGAACTCCAAAGCGATTTCCACCAGCGACCAAATGATGCAGTACGTGAATAACAACCTGTAAGTGGGCAATGCCATGAACCTATCACGCTACTTCCGCCTCTTTCTGATCGCCGCTGTGGCTTTGCTCACGGCCTGCGCCCAAGCACCAGAGCGCGACGAACAGGTGTGGGAGTCACAGTTGCCGGAGCAGCAATACAGCAACAGCGAAAATCCCGGTTCGATCTACCAAGCAGGCTATGGCATGAGCCTGTTTTTGGATCGCCGCGCCAGGCAGGTAGGGGATGTCATCACCGTCATTTTGTCCGAGAAGACGGATGCCAGTAAGCAGTCCAACACGGCGACGGCTAAAGAGAGCAATATCTCGGTACCCACTGTGACGCTACTCGGCAGAGGGGTGACTCATAACGGCACGCCAGTGCTGTCCACCGGCGTGTCCAGTGACCAGGATTTTGCCGGGCAGGGCAGCAGCAGCCAGAGCAACAGCCTGACCGGCAGTATCACCGTTACCGTGTCACAGGTGTTGCGCAATGGCAGTCTGCGGGTGCGCGGTGAGAAGTGGGTAACCATCAATCAAGGCGATGAGTTTATCCGCATTCAGGGCATTGTTCGCCCCGAAGACATTGCCGCCGACAATTCGGTGCCTTCGTTCAAAGTTGCCGACGCACGCATTACCTACAGCGGCAAAGGAGCGCTGGCCGATGCGAATTCCATGGGCTGGCTGGGGCGTTTGTTCCAGTCAGTGCTGTCACCATTTTGAGGGTGAGAACGATGAATAACCACCGCCCGTCTCTATTTCCACGCCTGATAGCAGTCGTGCTTTTCATGCTGGCGATACCCGCATCAGCTGACCGCGTGAAAGACTTGGTCAATGTGGCCGGTGTGCGTGAAAACCAACTTGTAGGCTACGGCTTGGTAGTGGGCTTAAGCGGCACCGGAGACCAGACCAGTCAGGCGCCGTTTACCATACAAAGCATTCGCAATATGTTGACCGGCTTTGGCGTGCGCGTTCCAGACAATGTGAACCCGCAGCTGAAAAATGTCGCGGCGGTAACCATTCACGCCAATCTTCCTGCCTTTGCCAAGCCGGGGCAGACCATCGATGTGACGGTGTCGTCGATCGGCAACGCCGCCAGCCTGCGCGGGGGCAGTTTGCTGATGGCGCCGATGATGGGCGCCGACGGCCAGGTGTATGCCGTCGCCCAAGGCAGCTTGTTGGTCAGTGGGCTAGGGGTTGAAGGCAATGACGGCTCCCGCGTGACAGTGAACATCCCCAGTGCTGGGCGCATCCCTAACGGCGCGATTGTCGAACGTCCTGCGCCAAGCCAAATGGCCAGCAATGGTGAGGTCATGCTGAATTTAAAAACGCCGGACTTCACCACTGCGCGTCGTCTGTCGGAAAAAATTAATGAGTTTTTTGGCGCCGGTACGGCCAGTGCAATGGATTCGGCGACGGTCAAAGTACTCGGCCCCTCCAGTGCTGACCGCCGCGTAACATTTATCTCCATGCTTGAAGAGCTTGAGGTCGACCCCGCCGAAGCCCGCGCCCGCGTAGTGGTGAATTCCCGCACCGGTACCATCGTTATTGGTGGCAATGTACGGGTGATGCCCACGGCAGTGACGCATGGCTCGCTCACCGTGTCGGTGACCGAGCGGGTCGATATCAGTCAGCCCAATGCCTTTGCCGATGGTCAAACCGTTGCGGCCGGGCGCTCCAGTATCGATGTCGCAGAAAGTGGCTCGCGAATGTTCTTGCTCGATGCCGGCGTCACACTGGAAGAAATTGTTAAGGCGATCAATCAGGTCGGCGCGGCTCCCGGAGACTTGGTGGCGATTCTCGAAGCACTGAATCAGGCTGGCGCGCTGCGCGCCGAGTTGCTGGTGATTTAAATGGATATTTCAAAGGCGGGTAATTACCACGACTTCTCGGGCCTGGCCGCGCTGCGCAGCGAGGCGCAAGCCGACAGTGAACAGGCAATTGCGCCAGTAGCTCGCCAGTTTGAAGCCCTGTTTTTGCAAATGATGCTAAAAAGCATGCGCGACGCCGTACCCGAGGGTGGGCTCTTCGACAGTAATGGCGGTGAGCTCTACCAGGAAATGCACGACAAACAGCTTTCCGTCACGCTCTCAGAGCAGGGCGGCATTGGTTTGGCCGATGCCATTGCTCAGCAGCTTAGTGGCAGTGGTGTCGCACCTGCCGCAGCGTTAACGGAGCAGGGCGCGCAACTTCGTCAGCAGGTGTTAACGAAAGCCGCTCAAGTGTCGCCGCTAACGGTCGATAACTTGGCAGTGAAACGAGGAATTTAACATGGCAGATATGTTGGGTAATGCGCTATCTGCCCTGGTGTCATATCAGCGGGCGCTGGCGACCACGAGCCACAATATTGCCAATGCCGACACAGAGGGCTACAGCCGCCAGCGGGTAGATTTTGCGACGCGAATCCCCCAGCAATCGGGTGACCTGTCTATTGGCTCCGGTGTGAAGGTGAGCGATGTACGCCGCGTGTACGATGAGTTTGCCAACGTGCAAATGCGCAACGCCAGCGGCGCATTTAGCCAGCTCGATAACTTCTACCAACTAGCAACGCAACTGGATAACAGTCTGTCCGATCCGGAACTGGGGATCAGCGCTGCGCTATCGCGCTTTTATAATAGTGTGCAGAATCTTGCTGACGACCCTGCGTCAATTCCCTCGCGGCAATTATTGTTGTCTGAAGCTGAGAGCCTCGGTGGTCGATTCGCTGAATTTTCGGCGCAATTAGAGGGGTTGAGCAAAGAGGTCAATGCGCGTATTCAGAGCGATGTAAACGATATTAATGACCTCGCTCAGGAACTGGCCGACATCAATGGCTTGGTTGTCGAAGCGCAAGGAAAGTTTGGCGCCGCACCCAACGACCTGCTCGACCAGCGCGATTTGGCCTTACAGCGCTTGAATGATCTCGTCTCCATCAAGACGGTGCAGCAGGATGACGGCGCAACCAATGTATTTATTGGCAACGGCCAATCGTTGGTGCTCGGCGAAGAGGCTCGGTCAATGACCACCACTCGCAGCCCTTTTGGTTCAGATCGGCTAGAGCTGGCGATGGCATCGAGTCCACAGTCGCCGATCAGTGAGGTGCTTTCAGGCGGCAGTCTCGGCGCGTCGCTGAGCTTTCGGGACGGTCTGCTGGATTCAACAAAAAATGAACTGGGGCGCATTGCAACAGCGCTAACAACCTCGCTCAATCAGCAAAATAGCCAGGGCTTGGATCTGGACGGCAATCTGGGCGCGGATATCTTTAATACATTGAGTCCGTCAGCAATCGCTGCCACGGGCAATGCGAGTAGCGCCCAACTCTCGGCAACGATTGAAGATATCTCAGCCTTAGACGGCCGAAACCTGTTGGTGCAGTTTGATGGCGCAGCCTGGTCATTTCAAAATGCGGCTAATGGCCAACAAATTTCTGCCTGGAGTGGCAGCGGCACGGCAGCCGACCCCTTTCTGATTGATGGCGTGTCGCTGACCTTGGACGCCCCCGCGGCGGCGGGGGATCGCTTTTTGGTGACGCCGACCGCTGATGCCGCCGGGCAGGTGGCAGTGATAATGAGTAACCCGGCGCAGCTGGCGGCAGCGGCGCCAACGCGCAGCGGCGCTGACGGCGCCAATACCGGCGCAGCGCAAATTACCGAAACGCGTATTGTCGATGCCAGTAATCCAAACTTGTCGGCGTCCGTTGCCATTGAGTTTTTGGATGCGAATACCTACCAAATTAATGGCAGCGGCAGTTTTAGTTACAGCCCCGGCGCAGAGATTGTCGTCAACGGCAATGCCGTGGCGATTACCGGTAGCCCCATCGCGGGTGATCGTTTTTACATTGAGGCCAACAGCGGGGCGAGCGGCGACAACCGAAACATGCTTGCCATGGCCGCCGTGGAAGACAGCAAGCTGCTAGACGGCGGTGCCAGCAGTGTGCAAAACGCGGTGAGCGGCTTAGTTGGTGATATCGCGGTGGCCACGCGCAGCGCGGAGCTGAACCGCGACTCACAGGAAAATCTGCTTCGTCAGACCCGCGAAAATGTCGAAGCCATCTCCGGCGTCAACCTCGATGAGGAGGCGGCCAACTTGTTGAAATATCAGCAGGCTTATCAGGCGGCTGCTCAGGCAACGAGTATCGCCAATCAATTATTCCAGAGCCTGATTAGCTCGTTTCGCTAGTGGGGGAGTAGGGTGAGAATTTCCACAGCGCAAATTTATGCCGGCGGCTTGAGTGCGATGCTCGAACAGCAGAGCAAGCTGCTTGATACCCAAACCCAGCTCGCGACCGGGGAGAAACGCCTGTCGCCCGCCGACGACCCAGTGGGTGCCGTACGCAGCCTGGAACTCAGTCGATCGCTGGACCGTAGCGAGCAGTTTCAGCGCAATGCAGTGATCTTGGACAACCGGCTGCGCATGGAAGAGTCCACCTTGGCGGAGAGCGTTGAAATTATGCAGCGGGTGCGCACCCTGGCCCTGCAGGCGAATAACGCCAGCCAGGACAATGATTCGCGAATGGCCATTGCTCGAGAATTAGAACAACAAGTCGACAGCTTGTTGGCGTTGGCCAATACCCGCGACAGCGACGGCCGCTATATCTTTTCCGGCTATCAGCAGGACACCCAGGCGTTTAGCCGAGATGTAAACGGCTTTCGTTACAATGGCGATGACGGCCAGCGTTTACTTCAGGTTGGGGCGAACCGCCAGCTGGCAGATACCAGCCCGGGCTCGGAGCTATTCACCGGTATTGCCAATGGCAATGGCCGTTTTCAGGCTATTGCCGGGGCTTCGAATACGGGCCAAGCGGTGATCGATGCGGGTGCCGTCAGCGATCAGCAGCTGTATAACGGCGATGCCATCGATATTGTTTTTATCTCGCCAGATCAATATGAGTTGCGTGACAGCTCCGCTGCAGTTATCGCAACGGCCAGCTACCGCAGTGGCGATAGTATCGATGTTGCGGGTATGACGGTGAGTATTCAGGGTGAGCCAGCGGTGGGAGACAGCTTCTCATTGCGTGCCAGTGAGGCCGAAGATGTGTTCTCAATGGTTGCCAATTTAGCGCAAACGCTTGCCGAGCCGCGCAGTGGCAGCGCCAGTCGCGCACTGCAAACCTCGTCAATAAACGGTGCCCTGGCGAACATTGACCAAGCCCTCGACCACCTTATCGCTAAGCAGGCGGACAGCGGTGCCAGAATGCAGGCGCTGGATCGGCAGCGCGAGGTGAATGAAAGCGTGAACCTGCAGGTTCAACAAAACCTGAGTGTGATTAATGACCTGGACTACGCCGAGGCGGTATCGCGGTTTGAGCAACAGCGCCTCGGTTTGCAGGCGGCTCAGCAAGCCTTTGCGAAAGTTCAGGGATTGTCATTGTTTAACTACCTTTAAGGTCTAGCGCCCTCCTAAATTTTGGAAAAGGCCAATGGCGGTAAGCCCCGCCGTTGGCTGACTACGTAGCCCTACCTAGCTTCTCCTTCCTTTACTACGTAATTACCCGTAGAGAGCAAAAAAAACCATAAAGTTCGCCACGCCAGCGCCGTTATATAGGCTGAAAGCAACGCGCAGTCACTGCGGCTGGGCAAGATTAAAGACTAGCGTCTTTACCGAAATAAAGTGGAAGGAGAGTCATCATGGCCCTTAGCATCAATACAAATGTTGCCTCGTTGAACGCCCAGAGAAACCTGTCGCGCTCACAGGAATCACTCAGTACCTCATTGCAGCGCCTCTCGACTGGCCTGCGTATCAACAGCGCAAAAGACGATGCAGCCGGCCTGGCGATCAGCACGCGCTTCACTACGCAGATCAACGGCCTGAACCAGGCAGTGCGTAACGCTAACGACGGTATCTCACTCGCGCAAACCGGTGAGGCCGCGCTGGATGAGATCACCAACAACTTGCAGCGAATTCGTGAGCTGGCCGTTCAGGCTGCCAACTCAACTTACTCGTCTTCAGACCGCGCGGCACTGGATGCAGAAGTACAGCAGCGCTTGGCTGAGATCGACCGCATCGGTGGTCAAACTGCCTTCAATGGTCAAAAGATCCTCGACGGTAGCTTCGGCAATGCCAGCTTCCAGGTGGGTGCCAACGTAGGGGAAACTATTTCGGTGAGCCTTAACACCGGTGTGCGCTCAAACCAGATCGGCCAAATCGCAACCAGCACAACCAATGCCCAAACATTGCTGGTGGATACGTCTGCCGCCCTTACTGAAGGCGGAACCAGTATCTCAGTGGGTGGCGGTACAGCGATCTCCGTCGGCGCGAGTGAAGACCTTTCCTCTACTGGTGCTGGCCGCGAAGCCAACAGTGCCTACTCTAAAGTACAGGCTATCAACTCTGCCGGGGTTACTGGGCTGACTGCGACGGCGTCTACTTCGGTGGATTTGGACTTCACTACCATCACTGCTGCCGGTTCTGACTCGGGTTACGAGTTGAACATCAATGGCGTCAACATCTACGACGGTAGCGTGCCTACGGGTAATATCTCAGGCACCAATGTGGCCGATGCCATTAACCTCCAGGCGGATGATACGGGCGTACGCGCAAGCTTCACCGGCGGTGTGTTAACCCTGAGCGCTGACGATGGCCGCAATATCACCATCAATCAGAATACCACCGGTAACACCACTCAGCAGGGTATTACCGATGCGACAGTGGTTGCAAACGACGGTGCGAACGACACCTACGCCGCAGCGGGCGATACCACTAGTGTGATCAGCGGTAACATCACCTTGTCGGCTTCTGAAGCGATTCAGGTAACGGGCGAAACGGAGCGCTTGGGCTTGAACGCCGCGGATGCCACTTTCGACATTGCAGTGGACTCAACGACCCTGAGCTCGGTGAGTGTGACGTCGGTCGCGAACTCTGAAAACACCATCCAGCGTGTGGATGCGGCACTGACCTCGGTAAGTGATCTGCGCAGCACCTTTGGTGCAGTGCAGAACCGCTTTGAATCCACCATTACCAACCTGCAGACGATCTCTGAGAACCTGTCAGCGTCACGCGGCCGGATTCTGGATGCAGACTTCGCTGCTGAAACGGCTAACTTGACCAAGGCGCAGATCCTCCAGCAGGCCGGCACTGCGATCCTTGCTCAGGCAAACTCACTGCCCCAGGCAGCCCTGAGTCTGCTCCAGTAAGTCGCAAACCGCCCGCTCGGATGAGCGGGTAATTTGGCCCCGCACCGGGTGATGTATTTCGAATAAGGGCCGCAAGGCCCTTTATGTGCTTCGCAAAATCGGTGACGGGCTGAAAAGGTGAATGCATATGGATACCAGTCTGAATCTAGCAAGTGTTCGCAGTGTGGTTAGCCCCCTCACTGACGGGGTGGCAAAGCGCCCAGACAGCGGCAGAGGCTTACCTGCTAACGGACAAAGTTTGCCGCCCTCGGCGGTGCCGCGCGCGGTGACTTCGGCAAATCCGGATAGTAAAGAAGGCGAAGAGCTGAGCAGAATAGCGAAGGCACTCGTTGCAGAGTTTGACCCAGCAGAGCGTATCGAGCGCACCGAACAGGCCCTGGATAAGCTCAATGAGATCATGCGTGATCGCGAGCGAGACCTTGAGTTCTCTATCGATGAAGTAACCGGTAGAACCATTTTAAAGGTCATTCATGCAGAATCGGGTGAGGTGATTCGGCAGATTCCGCCGGAAGAGCTGTTAAATATCACGCGTACGTTTATTGAAGGTACTGGCAGTTTAATTAACGACGAGGCCTAGAACCTGGCTTATGGCGCGAAGCTTGCTTTGCTTTAGTAACGCGTCTCGGTGGTGTGGGGTATTGGCGCCGCCAAGGGCACAACAAACAGCGCGAGCTTCGGTGCAAATCGCCGAAGCCGCATGGCAGGAGGTGACATGGCGTCGCTCACCGTATCCGGGGCGGGCTCCGGTTTAGATATCAACAGCATTGTCTCGCAATTGGTAGAGGCAGAGCGCGCGCCGCAAGCGAATCGGCTGGCGTCAAAGGAAGCGCGTATTCAGGCGCAGCTTTCTGCTTTTGGCACACTGAAATCCTCCCTGGAAGCATTTCAAAGCAGCCTGACTAAGCTGCAGAATGTCGACACCTATAATCAGCGTTCCTCCTCACTCCCCTCGGATAGCCCCTTTAGCGTTTCCGTGGACGATACCGCTGCGGCCGGCAGCTATGAAGTAAGTGTCGAGCAACTTGCCACCAGAAATAAGATTGCTTCCGCCCCTTATGCCGACGCCCAGACCAGCGTCGGCACCGGCACGCTCAGCATCACCGTTAACGGTGAAAGCTTCAGCGTCGATGTTGAAAGCGGCAGTGACTCGCTAGAAGCCATTCGCGCGGCGATTAATGATGCCGAGGACAATGTTGGCGTATCGGCAAGTATTGTAAATGATGAAAATGGCGCGCAGTTGGTCTTAACCAGTGATAACAGTGGCGTGGAAAATGCCATTGCGGTAAGTGTGACTACCGATCTTGCTGATACCGGTGACCTCAGTCAGTTGAGCTACGACCCCAATGCCGGCAGCAACCCCATGATCGAAAAGGTTGCCGCACTGGATTCCATCATTGAGGTCGACGGGTTTACGCAAACCAGTTCAGATCTCACCGTTGCGGGCATGATTGAAGGGGTCACTTTCAATCTCAGCGAAGCGCGCCCCGGCGAAAAAATTAATGTAGACGTCAGCCTCGACACCAACGCGGTTAAGCGGGCGGTAGAGGGCTTCGTCAAAGCCTACAATAATCTAAACACCACACTGAATGACCTGACAGCCTATGACCCTGAGGCCAATACCGCCGGTCTTTTGCAAGGTGATTCGACCACGCGGGAGATCGCCACACGGCTGCGCAGTGAAATCGGCTTAAACGTTGGCAGTGTCAGCGGCGATATCAACTCTCTGGCGCAAATCGGCATTACCACGGGTGACAACTCACTGCTGGAGATTGACAGTGATGAGCTCGGCGACGTCATCAGTAGCAATTTCTCGGCGATTCAAAATCTTTTTGCCAACGACGACGGCTATGCAAATCGCTTAGATGACACTCTCGAGCGCTACACTCAGGGCGGCGGTATCTTAGATGTTCGTACAGAGGGCCTGAGTGGCCAAATTGAACGGATTAACGATCAGCGAGAAGCGCTTGATCGCCGCATTGCCTCGGTGGAGGAGCGCTACTTCAAACAGTTTACGGCGCTGGATAGCTTGCTGGGGCAATTGACCAGCACCGGAGACTTTTTAAACCAGCAGTTAGCAAACTTGCCGGGCAGCGTGAGAAAGGAAAGCTAGCATAGGTAGATTCCGAGGGCGGCTTTTAGCAAAACACCCTAAAGCGCCGTCGTGATATGCCGATAACTTAGATAGATCATCGGCAAGCAAGGCAAGAGGATAAAAAATGAGCTATTCAGCAGGTCGGGTTAGTCAAGCTTATGCCAGTGTTGGCACACACAGCCAGGTTGAGGCGGCCAGCCCTCATCGGCTTATTCAGTTACTGATGGACGGCGCGTTAGACAGACTTGCGCTGGCGCGGGGGCAAATACAGCGGGGAGAAATTTCGCTTAAGGCAAACAGCATTAGCCGAACCATGTCGATTATCGACGGCTTGCGTTTAAGTCTCGACCACAGTGTAGACAGTACATTGAGCGAAAACCTCGAGGGTCTATATGACTACATGAATCGTCGCCTGCTGTTGGCCAACGTCAAAAACGATACAGAGGCCTTGGATGAAGTCTCAGGCTTGCTCCGCGAGTTAAAAGAGGCCTGGGATGCGATTCCTGACCCCGCGCGTGACAGCAAAGACTATTCGTCAAGCGAGGCGGTAGTATAGATGGCTGTGCCTGCGGATATAGACACACTCCGCGCTGCGGATTTGTTAAGCCCTCGTCATCAGCAGCTGCGTGAGTTGCTGCTGATGACGGAGGAGATCGGGCGTTTGGCCGAGCAGGGTGAGTGGAACGATGCGCTTAGCCGGCAGCGCGATAGGCGTCGCGCGATGGAGGCCTTCTTTACTCAGGAATGTAGTGCTGAAGAAGCGCCGCTGGTCGCCCAAGTGATACAAGGTATTTTGACGATTGATGATCGCGTCAGTAGGGCGTTGGCGAGCAAGCGCAACACCCTGAGTAACAAACAGCTAGAGCAGCGCCGGCAAGCGCAAAACGTGGGTCGTTACCTTTCTAACTGCTAGCGAGGCTGGTGTTCCCTTTTATGCGTCTTCTTGTCCGTTTTAGATAGAGGCTGCGACGCTGCGTAATCAGTATTTCTACTAACCTAGAGCTAATACGTATTAACAGGCCATCAGTGGTCTCGCATCATGTCGCCTTAGCAACGCTAGACTGCACCGAGATAGTGTGGGCTAACAGGTGTAGTAAGTGGTGTTTTCGGAGATTTTCCGGCTACATCTACAATAACGAGTTCTAGTGAAGATCCTTATGGCATCACAAGCAGAACAAATCGGGGGTAGCGGGCCAGCACAGTCTCGCATTATGCGGGCGCTGGATATTCTTATTAAACAGGTCGCGGAGTTCGACACCTTAGTGTTGATTCGCGGTGAATCCGGCAGCGGTAAGGAAGTGGTTGCTCGCAAAATCCACGAGTGTTCAGATCGCGCGGGTAAGGCCTTTATTCCGGTGAACTGCGGCGCCATCCCCGCTGACTTGCTTGAGAGCGAACTCTTCGGCCATGAAAAGGGTGCCTTTACCGGCGCGGTAGCTAATCGTCAGGGCCGTTTTGAAATGGCGGAGGGCGGGACCTTATTCCTGGATGAAATTGGCGATATGAGCTTGCCGATGCAGGTGAAGCTGCTTCGCGTTTTGCAGGAGCGCTGTTACGAGCGTGTTGGTAGCAATGAAACGCGCAAGTGCAATGTACGTATTCTCGCTGCGACCCACCGCAATTTGGAGTCCATGGTCGAAGAGGGCAGCTTCCGCCAAGACTTGTTTTTCCGGCTTGATGTTTTCCCTATAGAAGTTCCCTCTTTGCGTCAGCACCCAGAAGACATTGAAATGCTGACAAAAAATTTCGCTGACCGCTTGACTGAGCGCGGTATGAAACCGCCCAGTTTTTCGGCCAGTGCATTGCGTGCCCTGCAACGTTATAACTGGCCCGGCAATGTGCGCGAATTAGAAAATTTGGTGGAGCGCTTGGCCATCACCCATGGCGGGAAACGTCTAGGCGTTAATGACCTGCCCGCCAAGTACCGCTTTGAATTGGTTGACGATGATGGCGATCAGCCAGTCAATGAGCGTGAAGATCAAGACGCGCTAATGGAGCTATTGCTTCAGCGCGAAGGCGACGATGCGCTCACCGCTAACGCTGGCACAACGCTTCCTGAGGAAGGTATTGATCTGAAGCATCATCTTCAGGAATTAGAACAGGCCTTCATTAATCAAGCGCTCGAGCGTGAGCAAGGCGTGATTACTCGCGCTGCGCAGTTATTAGGATTGCAGCGCACGACGCTGGCAGAAAAAATGAAGAAAATGGGTATTAGCCAGTAGGCGGCTCTCTCGGCAGGGCGTCTACGTTTCCCGGGCAACAGGTCATAGCTTGTCACTTCAAAGCTTAACGCTTGAAAACTCTTCTTGTTACTTCCCCATCGCACCCTCTTTACGTCAATTCAGCTGATGGTGGTATTGGAAGAATTGCGTCTAACGTTGTAGGTTGGTCGCTTTTTTTTGCGCCTGCCATACGCTTGTCGCTGCGCCTATTTTTACCCTGCCAAAATATTGTCAACTTAGTGATTTAATTCTATAACTGATTGAAATTAATAATAAAAAATTGTTGGTATGGCTGTTGCATTGTCTCCCTTGAGTTAAACGATAGGGCAGTAAAATGGCAGTAATACACACTTTTGGTTCCTCAGCTTCTCCTGCGACAGAGTCCCTCGCGATTGAGGCGTGTATGCGGGAGTTCGCGTCAACGCGTGTATTTCTGGAGCATTGCCATGCCACCTTGCCCGGCGTTGGTAGTGCTCAGCATCGTCGCATTGAACAGGGGGAAGCGAAATGAAACAGTTAATCGCCAAAGACCTCGCATCAATTGCTGTTCGTGATCTGGCGACGCGTGTTGCCAGGACCGATGCCACTGTATTGATTTGTGGGCAGAGCGGCGTCGGCAAGGAAGTTTATGCCCGCTACATACATGCGCAATCGCGCCGTGCACAGGGCCCCTTTGTTGCGGTGAACTGCGCCGCAATTCCCGAGAACATGCTCGAGGCCATGCTGTTTGGTTATGAGAAGGGCGCGTTCACCGGGGCGATAAGCAGCCACGCGGGCAAGTTTGAACAAGCCCAGGGCGGAACACTGCTGTTGGATGAAATTTCCGAAATGGATATTGGCTTGCAGGCGAAGTTATTACGCGTGCTACAGGAAAAGGAAATTGAGCGCTTGGGTAGCCGGCGCAGTATGAACCTGGACGTGCGCGTTATCGCGACGACCAACAGGGATTTGCGCGAGGCCGTATTGGCTGGCGAGTTTCGCGAAGACCTCTTTTACCGCTTGAATGTCTTCCCCCTTTGCCTGCCCGCTCTGTGTGAGCGACGGGAGGATATCCTGCCGCTGGCCGAACACTTTCTCGAACGCGATGAGTCTATCGACAGCGCGCAGTCGGTGCTCACTCACGATGCCCGCGAAAAGCTGCTTAGCTACGCGTGGCCAGGTAATGTTCGCGAGCTCGACAACGTTATTCAGCGCGCGCTGATTTTGCGCCAAGACCACCGTATTGGCGACAGAGATATCCAGTTTGAGCAGGGAATGCAGCTGTTTTCCACTGCGACGACTGGCAGTACCAGCGCGCCGCTGGACGGTTTTATGCGAGATCAAGAGCGCCAGAGAATTAGCGATGCCCTGCGCCAGGGGCGTTCAAAGAAAGAAGCGGCCGAAATCCTCGGTATTAGCCCGCGCACCTTGCGCTACAAACTGGCCAGGCTGCGCGAGCAGCAATGCCTGCCAGGTTAACGGAGCGTTGTCATGTCAGACGGAATGAAAGTTGACTCTATCCTCAACCAGATACGTGCACTGCGCGAGCAAAGCGCGATGCCAGGTGCCGCCGATGTGCGGGATCCGGGGCGCATCGATGCGGCACCGAAGGTCGATTTTTCGCAGATGTTACAACAGTCACTTCAAGGGATTAACCAAACTCAGGCAAATGCCAGCCAGTTGGCAACGGCGTTTGAGCGCGGCGACCCGAATGTCAGCATCACCGAGGTGATGGTGAATATGCAGAAAGCCCAAGTCTCGTTTAAGGCCGCGGTGGAAGTGCGTAATAAGGTCGTTGACGCCTATAAAGAAGTGATGAGGATGTCAATGTGACAACGAGTGTGCTGCGTGTAACAAAGGGTTTATACCATGGCTGATTCGCAAAGCATTTCGGTTAACAGTGTGTTGCAAAGCGCCGCCAAGAACGACGTGCTGCGCCAGCTGCTGATCCTGGTTGGCATCGCCGCCAGTGTTGCGCTGGGTGTCGCGGCGGTACTGTGGTCGCAAAGCGGTGACTATCGCGCCCTGTATTCGTCGCTGCCGCCAGAGCGCGCATCGTCGGTCGTTGATGCATTGAATGTGGCGGGAATTCCTTATCGTATTCAGGATTCGACCGGCGCAATAATGGTTCCAGCAGAACAAATTTACGATGCGAGAATCCGTCTGGCGGGACAAGGCCTGGGTAAAGACGGAAGTGGTATGGCCATGCTGGAGAAGGAGCAGGGCTTTGGCGTTAGCGAATTTATGCAGTCAAAAAAATACCACTATGCGCTGGAGCAGGAGCTTGCTAGCACGATAGAGAGCCTGCAACAGGTGCGCAGGGCAAGGGTGCATTTGGCGATCCCCAAACAGTCGGTATTTGTGCGTGACCGCAAAGCGCCGAGCGCATCGATTATGTTGGATGTGTATCCCGGCAGCGAAGTCTCTAAGCGCAATGTTTCCGCCATTATCAATTTGGTGGCGAGTAGCATCGGCGGTTTGAATGCTGAAGATGTCACCGTAGTGGATCAGTTGGGACAGCAGCTCAATGAGAGTAGCCGTGATGATGACCAACTGGAATTGAGTGACCGGCAGTTCACCTATCGCCGCCGCATTGAGCAGGCGTACGAAGAGCGGATCGCGGATTTGATTCGCCCCATCGCCGGGTCCGGCCGGGTTCGGGTAACCGTGGCCGCGGACGTGGATTTTAGTAGTGAGCAGGAGAGCCGGGAAAGCTGGAACCCCGACCGGCAGGTGGTACGCAGTGAGCAAATTAACGAACAGCTTAATGGCGGCGCAGCTCAGGGACGTGGCGTGCCAGGTGCCTTGTCGAATCAACCGCCGCCAGCGGGCGTTGAGGGTGAGGGCGGCGATCAAGCGAATGCTGACGCGGGTAATCGCTCGGTAATTCGCAACTACGAAATCGAACGGGTACTGGCCCATAGCAGTAGCCCCAGCGGTAGCTTGAAGAAACTCTCGGTAGCGGTGCTAGTGGACAATCACCGCCGCGTGAACGAGGCCGGGGAAGTCGTTGTGGAGCCCATGACGAACCCAGAATTAGAACGTATGACATTGTTGGTGAAAGACGCAGTGGGCTTTGAAGAGCAGCGCGGCGACCGGGTGACGGTGATGGCGGCGGATTTTCGTGAAACCGTAAGCTTTGATGAAGAGGTCACGGGTCCGGCGATCTGGGAACAGCCCTGGTTTGCCAATCTGGTGCGGCAAGTATTGGTAGGCATTGCCCTGCTATTTATCGTGTTTGCGGTGCTGCGGCCCAGCGTTAAAACCTTATTGCAACACAAGGCACCTGCGCCGGTGGCGTCCACGGATGAACCGGGATTAAGCGGCGAGCTGCAACAGCAGCCGGTGGCCGCTCTTGGGGCTCCGAACGCTGGGGGCTACCCCCAAGGTATTAGCTTTGAACAGCAATTAGGCGATGTTCGTGGAATGGTTGAAGAAGATCCGCGCCGCGTGGCGCAGGTCGTTAACAGATGGGTGACTGAAGACAATGGCTAATGCAAATGCCAGTGGCGCGACGGCGGCGCCAGCAATTCCCGGCTGTGAAAAGGCCGCGTTGTTATTGCTGATGATGGGCGAGAATTATGCGGCCAAGGTGCTGCAACATATCTCGCCTGATGATGTCGAGCGTATCGGCTCGGCCATGGCAAATATCAAACGTGTTGATAACCAGCGAGCGGTGGAGGTAGTTAAAAACTTTCACGAGAGTGCGGCCTCTGAAAACTCACTCGCGGTTGGCGTTCAGTCCTATGTCCGCAAGATGTTCACCAACGCCCTGGGTGAGCAAAAAGGCGGCAGTTTGGCCAAGCGCGTACTCGGCGACGAGGCTGGCACTGAAATGGATGAACTGCGCTGGGTTGAGCCTGAAGCACTGATGCAAATGCTGAAAGACGAACACCCGCAAATGATTGCCATTACCCTCGCTCATCTGGAGCAGGAGCAAGCAGGAAAAGTATTGGCGCAGTTTCCCGAGGCGGTACAAAACGACGTGGTGTATCGCGTCGCGAATATGAAAACGATTCCCGATGCGGCAATGACCCAGCTGCAAAATGTACTGAAGAAAAAGTTGTCAGTAACGGCCAAGTTAAAGAGTCGTGATGTCAACGGCGCTGCCGCGGCGGCAGGTATTATCAACGGTTTGGACAGCGACGCCGAGACACGCATTCTCGATAGTGTTGCAAAAAATAATCAGGAGTTGTCGGCAAAGATTCAAGACCTGATGTTTGTCTTTAGCAACCTGATTAACATCAGTGATAAGGGCATGCAGCAGTTACTCCGTGAAGTGTCTTCTGATTTGCTGCCTATTGCCTTAAAAGGTGCTTCAGAAGAAGTGCGCGAAAAAATTCTGCGCAATATGTCCAAGCGCGCGAGAGAGATGTTGGTTGACGATATGGAAGCGCGCGGGCCAATAAAAATTAGCGAGGTTGAGCAGGCCCAAAAAGAGATTCTCACGATTGCACGCAGCCTGGCTGATAGCGGTCAAATTGATTTGGGTCGCGGTGGTGATGACTACATTTAAGCAGCGACAGGCTGAGGCGGAACGGTGACAGCGGACTTCCAGCAATTTATTCCAAGAGACGTCGAGACGCCGGTGGCAGAGCCGCTAGTCGACCAGGCGACGCGACCGGCCAACAGTTGGCAGCTACCTGAAATGCAGGGTGGCGCCGGCAATCGCAGTAGGCCGGCCCCAGCGACTGACGCGCCAGCGGCGCTCGCCGATGAGGTCGTTGACGAGTTGGCCACGCTGCGCGAGCAAGCGCGACAGGAAGGCTTTGCCAAGGGTGAAGCCGAAGCGCGTACGCTGCTCGCTGAACAGAGCCAACAACTGCAGTTGGCAATGGCGGCGCTGCGCGAGGCGCAGACCTGGCTAGAGGGCGAGGTGCAACAAGAGGTCATATTGCTGGCCCAGGAGTTGGCGCAGGCGCTGATTGTGAAAGAGATCGACGCTAATCCCGAGATGGTAACCCTGGCGGTAGAGCGCGCCGTTGCCATGCTGCCCTCGGCAGAGGGGCATATTCAGCTGCAACTGCACCCCACCGATGCGCAGTTGCTCAGAGACCATGCGGCAGTTGCCGAGCCACTCGCACCTGCTTGGGACATTAGCGAAGATGCTGATATTCGTCGCGGCGGCTGCGTGATCAAAAGCCGAACCTCGCAGGTGGATCAGCGCACAGATAAGCGCTTGCAGGCCTTGCTGGAGCAGGTACTCATTGATGAATCTGGTCAAAACTAAAGCCGAAACGCAGCACGCTCTGGCCTCGCAACTGCGTGGCTTACGCGAGCGCTTACATCACATTGAAGACACCGAACCCGGGGCTGAAGGTCAGTTGCGGCGTATTGTTGGCACCTTGTTAGAGGCCGAGGGCTGCAAGGCGGCCATCGGCGCCTATTGTGAGGTGGAGACCCTCGACGGCCAGTGGCTGGAAACCGAAGTGGTTGGCTTTGCCAGCGACCATCTGTTGCTAATGCCCACGGGCGAACTTCGCGGGGTGATGCCCCATGCCCGGGTGAGGCCGATTCGTAAAAGCTCCAACATCGCCGTCGGTGATGGCCTGTTAGGCAGGGTTATCGACGGCGCTGGCGAACCGCTGGACGGTCGCGGCCCGCTGCGCTGCGAACAGCAGCGCCCGCTAAATTCTCCTCCAATCAATCCACTGGTCAGACGCCCCATTCACCAACCCCTGGATGTCGGTGTGCGAGCGATAAACGCCATGCTTACCGTGGGGCAGGGGCAGCGACTGGGCCTGTTTGCCGGTAGTGGTGTGGGTAAGAGTGTGCTGCTGGGAATGATGACGCGTTATACCAATGCCGATGTGGTGGTGGTTGCCTTGATCGGTGAGCGCGGGCGCGAAGTAAAGGATTTTATCGACAATATTCTCGGCGGCGATGAAATGCGCAAAGCGGTGGTGATCGCAACACCTGCCGACCACCCGCCACTGATGCGTTTGCGGGCAGCCTGGCTGGCCAGTGCGGTGGCCGAACACTTTCGCGACCAAGGTAAGCAGGTGTTATTACTGATGGATTCGCTAACGCGCTTCGCGCAAGCTCAGAGGGAAATTGCCCTGGCGACCGGAGAGCCGCCGGCAACAAAGGGCTACCCACCGTCGGTGTTTGCTCGCTTGCCTGCCCTGGTAGAACGGGCCGGTAATGGTCGAGAAGGTGGTGGTTCCATTACGGCGTTTTATACCGTGTTGGCAGAAGGGGATGATCAAAACGACCCCATTGTCGACTCCGCTAGGGCGATTTTGGATGGACACATTGTGCTGTCTCGAAGTCTGGCGGATGCGGGGCATTTTCCCGCGATTGACGTAGAGCGTTCCGTTAGTCGCGCAATGAACGACATCACCGACAAGGCTCATCAGTCGATGGTGCGTCAGCTGCGACAGCTGATTTCGCTTTACCAGCAAAATCGCGACCTGATTAGCATTGGTGCCTACCAGCGTGGTACCGACAGTCGAGTCGATCAAGCAATAGCACTGTGGTCACGCATACAGGCGTTTTTGCAGCAGGATTTTGATGAGTCGGAGAGCTTTGACCAATCCCTCGACAAACTCGCTGAAATTGTCACCTTCAATGATGACAGCAATGTGCAGGACACTATCATTCAGTAGTGCTCTGCGCCGGTAACCGGGGACGTTCGCTATGAGTCATGCCAAGAAGTCACAACGCCTCAAGCCCGTGCACGAGTTTGCCGAGCGCGAAGAGCAAGAAGTGGCGCAGCGCTATGCCGCGGTTCAACAGCAACATCAGCAACAGCGAGATAAATTGACCGAGCTGCAGCAGTATTACGATGATTACCGTCGCGCGACGGAGAGTCGTCACTGTGACCTTAAGCATCTCCAGGAAAGCCGTTTGTTTCTCTCCCGCCTGGCGCAGGCCATTCGCCAGCAGAGCGATACGGTGGCGCGCTGCGCCGCGCAGCTAGACGATATACGCAAACAATGGATGACCGCGCGCCAACACAGTATGAGCATGGAACAGCTGCTGGAGCGTTATAAGCGGGTTGAGCGTCGAGAACAAGATGCCCGCGAGCAGCGAGAGAGTGACGAGCTGTCATCGCAACGCTTCGTGTGGCGCCAGCGCCACGCGTAATCTGAACGGGCCAGTCAACCTTAATATTATCCCCCATCCTATCTCCTGCTCGGGGTTTGTTACTCACGCAAGCCAATCACTTTGCGTACCCATTGTGCGCGGTATACCCAGAGCCCGCATTGGCACATCAATTGCTGTAATCCACTCAGTGACGATAACTTGGCAGCCGCCGTTATCGCTGTGTCGACGCCGTGCGGGACGTTTCCGCGCAGGGCTATCGGACAAAATGGGATGAAACTATGAATACTGTACAGGCCATTTTTGCATCACTTACCCCATCTGCACCGGGGACATCGCCGGATCTGGAGGGCCTGCCTCTGGCCGACGGCGATGCCTCGCCGCTAGCGGCTTTCAGCGATTTACTAGCCGCGCAGCAAGCTCCTGGCGCGCCGATTACGGGGATTAGTTTCGACCATTTGTCCGCCCAGGCGTTGGCGCGATTGGCGGGTGATGAGGCCGAGCTGCCGAACCCTCAGGATGAACTAGTTCAGTCATCTGATTTACTGAAGGCAGACAGTGGCGAGGGCGGCCAGCCATTGCCGCTAATCGGCCAAGCCTTGCCGCAGAGCAGCAGCGTGCCACCGCCGCAGTTATCCTCTTTCGGCGCGGTGGCTGAAGCGATCCGCAGCCAGCGTCCTGTTACGCAAAATACAGAGGCGCAGGTGGTCGATGCAGCAAGTATCTCGCCCCGTACGCCGGTTAGCCCGTCGACCAGTGCATTGCAGGCCAAACCGCAAATACCCAGTGTTGCGATAGCCGCGGATCCGGCTGCTCAACATGCCGCAGCGTCAATGGCGTCGGCGCCTTTGGTGAATGCGCCAGTGGCGCCGCGTATCGCGAGCGCGCCGTCGGCCATTGAGATAGCGAATGTCGATGCGGGTTCCGACAGCCTGGAGTTTGCAGATCTGACGCGACAGCTAACGATTCGACCTGCGCCGCCAGCTGATCGGGCAGCGGTGCAGTTCACCATTAGTCAAAACCCCATTGACGACCCTGCATGGAGCCAAGCGGTGGCATCGCGCATACAGTGGATGGGCAGTACGGGAACGCAGACCGCACAGCTGCGCCTGAACCCGGAAGAGCTGGGAGGCATTCACGTGCAGTTGAGTATGCAGGGTGACAAGGCGTCGGTGCAGTTCCAAGCTCAGCACAGCGAAACCAGCGAGTTGATCGAACGTTTGATGCCGCGGTTAAGCCAGGCGATGGAGCAACAGGGCATGCGTCTGGAAGAGGTCAAGGTGAGCCATCAATCAGCCTGGGCCGACGCACAGCAACAGCAGCAAAGCCAGCAGTTTTCTGACCGCGCTCAGCGCGGTGTGGTGCATTTCTCCGGTGATGCGGAACCCGCTAGTGAGCCAGAGGCCAGCCGAGAAGACAGCGCGCCTAAAAGGGCTCCACGAGGGGATTCGGCGGTAGATGACTATGCGTAGCTAATACCGGCATCGCTAATACCGGTATAGTTAATCCCGCCTTAGCTCACCCCGGCGTAGTGAATGCTAGCGCTGGCTAATCTTCTCACTCCTGTCGCCACCACTCAGGTGTAGACATGCGTCGATCTCTTTGAACGCCTTCTCTTCACTTGCTGCCAATGGGCGGCCGTTGGCCTGCCAAATTCTTGGCGCGAGGGCCTGAATTGTTCTTAACCTTCTGAAATAAAAGTAAAAAAATATCTGGCATAGCCTTTGCAATTTCTCTCTACGCGACATGAGTTCGTTGGTTTTTTGGCACCTCACCGGGTGAGAGAGAAGGGCAAAACGCAATGTTTAAAAACAAATTCGTATTGATTGGCTTGGTCGTTGTGCTGCTGGCGGCAACCGCAGGGGGAACGTGGTTTGTGGTGCGCGGCAGTAATGAACCTGCTGCGGAGGCCGGAGCTGCCGCGCCGGCCGTCAAGGCGCCGATCATTCACAGCTTGTCACCCTCATTTGTGGTCAATCTCTTTAATGAGCGGTCTACGCGCTTTCTGCAAGTAGACGTTGAGGTCATGAGCCGCGATGAAGAAGTGATCTCTAAACTGGAGGACTACGAAGTTCGCATTCGCCACGAACTCATCATGATGTTCAGCAGTTTGACGAAGGAAATGATTAACAGCCTCGAAGGCCGCAAGGAAATACAGGCTAAGACGGTGGCGACCATCAACAGTGTGCTCGAAGCGGAAACCGGCAAGGGCGGCATTGAAGATGTGTATTTCACCAAATTTGTGATGCAGTGAGGGCGCTGCCATGAGCGGTGTACTGGACCCGGAAGAACTCGAAGCGCTGATGGACGAAGAGCCAAAGGCGAGCGACGACGGTAAATACAACCTCGCGCGACAGGATTACGCCGTTCAGCGCTTGATCCCGACCTTGTCGCTTATTCAATCCCAATTTGGCAACGCTGCGGTTGAGCGTGTGCGCGAGTTTGTGAGCAGCGTTGAGAGTATTCGCACCGATCGCATAACGGTGATGAAATTCGACGAGCTGCAAAACACGCTACCAGCGCCCTGCAGCATTTCCTTAATCTCGGGTATGCCGCTCAGCAGCGACTTGTTGATTGCCTTTGAATCGGAGCTGGTCTTTAACCTGGTGGATCGCTATTTCGGCGGTCATGGCGGCGAAGCCGATGCCGCGCGGGAGCAGTTTTCCACATCCGAAATAAGCTTTATGGAAATTCTGGTCGGCGCATTGCTGCCGGATATCGCGATGGCGTGGAAGTCGGTGATGACGTCTGCGCCCGCCGTATCCAGCCAGTGTACCGACCCACGCTTGCTTGAAGGCTTTAACGAAGCGGACTCACTGGTCGCGACGCGATTTGAGGTCGCCATTGGCGAATTTACCGGCGGGTTGTGGTCGGTGGTGCCCTGGAGCGCCATTGATGCCGTGCGCGACAGCCTGGCAGACAGCGGCGCATCCACAGGCAAGAAGCCCGCCAGTGAAGAGTGGCGCAGCCGTCTCTCGCAGCGGGTGGAGGAGGCGCCGGTTGAGCTGGTTGCCCAGCTTCCCAAAACGCAGCTGAGCCTCCAGCGTGTTGCAAACCTTAAGAAAGGCGATGTGATCCCGTTGGTCAGTGCGGAGGATGTGTTGCTCTGTGTGGCCGGGCAGGCGCTATTGAAAGGGCATTTTGGCAGTCACCAAGGTCAACTGGCCGTGCAGATTACAGGTTCTGCCAGCGCCAAAAAACCGATGCAGGAAGGGTAGGAAAGGACTATGGCAAACGATTTGAATCTGGACAAAATCCTCGACGTCAATGTGGATGTATCGGTGGAAGTTGGCCGAACGCGCATGAGCATTCGGGATATCAAAGCGCTCAATCAAGGCGCGATTATCGAACTGGATCGGGCCGCTGGTACACCCTTGGACGTGCTGGTAAATGGCACTCTGGTGGCGCGTGGTGAGATCGTCGTCGTCAAAGAGAAATTTGGCATCATGCTGACTGAGGTGCTCGGGCAGGATGATGAGGAGGAGGCTGCGTCATGATCCGCGCCCTCCTGCTTCCCGTCGCGCTCGCAACGCCGGTTTGGGCTGAGGAGGCCCAGGCGCCTGCCGCGGTAAATTTGCCCATTGCCGGCGGTGAAGACGTGATTGGGTTGCTGGGCAGCCTGATGTTGATGGCGGCCTTGCTAATAGCAGGGATGTGGTTTTTGCGCCGTTTGCGCGCCGCACAGGCGCCCAAGCTAAGTGGTATTGCTGTAGTGTCGCAAATCCCCCTTGGGGTGAAGGAAAAGCTGTTGGTTGTGCAGGTTGGCGATCAGAGTTTGCTGGTGGGATGTACGCCCTCCTCAATGCAAACCTTGCACAGCTGGCCGACGGCGGAGCTGCCGGATGCGGAGAAAAGCAAGGACTTCGCCGCGCTGCTCAAAGAAAAAGCGGGCCACCTGCGCGAGGGTTTCAGCCATGCGCCTTAAGCCTCTGTTATTCCTCTTTGCTCTGACAATCCCCTCGCTGTCCATGGCGTCAGACCCCCTGTCTCTGTCGGCGGTGAATAGCACGCCCAATGCTGCAGGCGGGCAGGAGTACAGCGTGTCGCTGCAGTTGCTGGCGATAATGACGGCGCTGACCATGCTGCCGGCGCTATTACTGGGAATGACGGCGTTTACTCGCATCATGATCGTGTTGTCGATTTTGCGTCAGGCGCTGGGCACCGGACAAACGCCGTCTAACCAAGTGCTGCTTAGTCTCGCGCTGTTTCTTACCCTGTTCATCATGTATCCAGTGGGCGAAGTCGCCTATACCCAGGCGATTGGCCCTTATATCGCTGAAGAAATGCCCTTTCAGGAAGCGGTCACACAGGGCTTTGCGCCATTTCGCGAATTCATGCTCAGCCAGACGCGTGAAGATGACATCGCACGCTTTGCTGCGATTGCCGGCCATGAGGCGTATCAGCAGCCCGAGGATGTGCCCTTCACCGTGTTGATGGCCGCGTTCTTAACCAGCGAGCTAAAAACGGCGTTTCAAATTGGCTTCCTCGTGTTCATTCCCTTCGTGGTTATCGACCTGGTGGTGGCCAGCGTGCTGATGTCGATGGGGATGATGATGTTGTCGCCGATGATGATTTCGCTGCCTTTCAAAATCATGTTGTTTGTCTTGGTAGATGGCTGGAGCCTGATTATGGGTTCGCTGGCAGCCAGTTTCTTCCGGTGAGGTGCCTATGAACCCCGATACGGTTATTGAATTGGGCCGCCAGAGCATGAATATCACCGTGCTGTTGGCGGCGCCATTGTTGCTGGCAGCTCTGGCGGCCGGCCTGTTGATCGGTATGTTTCAGGCGGCGACACAAATTCAGGATATGACTCTGAGCTTTATCCCAAAGCTGGTGGTGCTGGTGGCGGTGTTGGGGATAACCGGCCCGTGGATGCTGCGGCACTTGCTTGATTACACCCGCCAGCTGTTTGAAATGATTCCGGTCCTGGTGGGATAAACGCGCAATGATTGCGGTCAGCGAGGCGCAAATACTATCGTGGATGGCCAGCCTGTGGCTGCCTTTTGCGCGGGTGAGTGGTTTGATGCTCACAGCGCCACTGTTCAGCGCTTCGTACATTCCCAATCGCGCCAAAGCGCTGTTCTGTGTGGTGTTATGCATGTTGCTGCTGCCGGTGTTGCCGCCGATGCCAGCGATTAATATTCTCAGTATTGAGGGCATGCTGATACTGAGCAACGAATTGCTGATTGGCCTGTGCATTGGCTTTATTGTGCAGCTGGTTTTCGATGGCATTATTCTGGCTGGGCAATTGATTGCCAATGGCATGGGTCTCGGCTTTGCGATGATGGTCGATCCACAGCGCGGTATCCAGGTGCCGGTGCTTTCCCAGTATTTGCTCATTATCTGCATGCTATTGTTTGTTGCGCTGGAAGGTCACTTGGACCTGATCAGCTTGCTGGCGCGCAGCTTTGAAATCTGGCCCGCAGGTGGTCGCCTGGTCTCGCCGGAGTCGCTAAGCGTTGTCTATCAGTGGGGCAGCGAGTTGTTTTCAGCGGCGGTGCGGGTGTCTATCCCTGCTGTTATCGCCCTGCTGGTTGTGCAGGTTGCCGTCGGTGTTATTAGCCGTGCAGCACCGACCCTCAACTTGTTTGCGGTGGGCTTCCCGCTGGCCATGCTCATGGGCTACCTGATTGTCGATCAATTAATTCCGAATTTACTGCCGGTTCTCAGCCAACTGCTCGATCGCGCGCTGGCCCAGCTGTCACTGTTTTTAGGGGGCTGACATGGCAGAGAATCAGGACGGACAAGAACGCACAGAAGAGGCCTCTGCCAAGAAACTGGCCGATGCCCGCAAGAAGGGCCAGGTGGCTCGCTCCAAGGAATTAGCCACGATGATGGTCACCATGGCCGGTGCGCTAATGCTGATTGCCACAGGAGGGCAGCTGGCGCAGGCCATGCAAAGCATTATGCGCGGTAGTTTCTCGCCGTCGTTTTTGCTCAGCCCCACGGAAAGCCTTCCCAGCCAACTCTACGGGTTGTTGGTGCATGGGCTGCTGTCGATCTGGCCGCTGATGTTGGCGACCCTGCTGGCGGCCATAATTGCCAATGTGGTGCTGGGCGGCTGGACCTTCAACCTGAGTTTCAAGTTCGATCGCCTCGACCCGATCAAGGGCTTGGGCAAGCTGTTTTCAGTGCGCAGCCTGGGTGAACTGGTGAAGTCCATTGCAAAAATGGCCTTTATCGGTCTGGCCGCCTTCTTAGTGCTGCAATTCATGGCCGAGGATATTCTCGGCCTGGGTTTGCAAGACCCCCAGCAGAGTATTGCCAACAGTGCGGCCTTGCTGGACTGGTTCTTTCTTATTGTCAGTTTGCCCCTGGTGGTTATCGCCGCGATCGATGTGCCCTGGCAGCTATGGAATTACAAGAAAGAGCTGCGCATGACGCGCCAGGAAGTTCGCGATGAGCACAAAGAGTCAGATGGCCGCCCGGAAGTGAAAGCCAAGCTGCGGGAGATGCAACAGGCTGCAGCCCGCCAGCGCATGATGGAGAAGGTGCCAACGGCTGACGTGGTCATTACCAACCCCACCCACTTTGCCGTGGCATTGCGCTATGACGAAGCCCGGTCTTCCGCACCGGTGTTGGTGGCCAAAGGTGCCGATCAGGTCGCCGCGCGAATCCGCGAATTAGCCAAGGACAATGCAGTAACCATCGTGGAATCGCCGCGTTTAGCCCGGGCGGTATTTGCCAGTACGGAGCTGGATGCAGAAATCCCGGCCGGGCTGTACTTGGCGGTCGCGCAAATATTGACCTACGTCTATCAACTGCGCAGCTGGCAGACCATGGGTGGTGAATACCCCGTGGCGCCCGAGCCTGAGATAGATGATGTGTATTTAAAGGATCTGCTCTAGGGCAGTGATCAACCGATAATCGAGAGTATGTGATGGCGACTCAACAAGTGACCATGCCCAACTGGGCACAGGGCATCGCAAGTAGCGGAATCGGCGTGTTGGCACTGATGATGGCCTGCCTGGCCATGTTGGTCATTCCCATGCCGCCGTTTCTGCTCGACCTGCTGTTTACCTTCAATATTGCCTTGTCACTGGTGATTATTCTGGCGGTAATTTATATCGAGCGGCCGATTGATTTCTCGGTTTTCCCCACGGTGTTGCTGTTGGCAACGCTACTGAGGCTGGCGCTCAACGTCGCGTCCACCCGTGTGGTGTTGCTCGAGGGGCACACCGGGCCTGGGGCCGCTGGCAAAGTGATTGAGTCTTTTGGCGAGTTCGTTATCGGCGGCAATTACGTTGTTGGGATGGTGGTTTTTGTCATCTTGGTGGTGATCAACTTTGTCGTCGTGACCAAAGGCGCCGGCCGGGTGTCTGAAGTGACGGCGCGCTTTACCCTCGATGCCATGCCGGGAAAACAAATGGCCATCGATTCCGATTTGAACGCGGGTATTCTCAGTCAAGAAGAGGCCAGCATTCGCCGCGAGGAAGTGCGAACGGAAGCTGACTTTTACGGTTCGATGGATGGTGCGAGCAAGTTCGTTCGTGGCGATGCGGTCGCCGGGATCCTTATTCTATTTATCAACGTTCTCGGCGGCTTAGGGGTGGGCGTTGGCCAGCACGACTTGAGCTTTTCGCAGGCGATGCATAACTACACCCTGCTGACCATCGGTGACGGCCTGGTCGCACAGTTACCTTCGCTGCTGCTGTCGACCGCCGTGGCCATCATCGTGACGCGTATTTCCCGGCCGCAAAATATGGGTGAGCAAATGGTCGGGCAAATGGCTGCCAAACCAGAAGTACTCTACCTGTCGGCGGCCGTGCTGGGCATGATTGGCATTATTCCTGGCATGCCCAATGTGGTGTTTTTACTGTTGGCCGGTACCTGCGCTGGCGCGGGCTGGTTGATTGCCCAGCGCGCCAAAAAACCGGCGGTGGTGGAGGAGCTTCCCGATACTGAGCCTGCGCCTGAGGCACAGGAGCCCAGCGAGCTGAACTGGGATGAAGTGACGCAGATGGATGTGGTGAGCCTGGAAGTCGGCTATCGCCTCATACCGTTGGTCGACCGAAACCAAGGGGGCGAGCTGATCACCCGCATTACCGGGGTGCGCAAAAAGCTATCCAAGGACTTGGGCTTTTTGGTTCAGCCGGTTCATATTCGCGACAACTTGGAGCTATCGCCGGGCAGCTATCGCGTGCAATTGCTCGGTGACAGCGTCGCCCAGGGCGAAATACAAGTGGGTAAGGAGTTGGCGATTAACCCCGGTGGCGCCCAGCCCGGTTTAACCGGCATGCCAACCAAAGACCCCGCCTTTGGCATGGATGCAATATGGATTGACCCCAGCCAGCGCGATCAGGCGCAGACCCTCGGCTATACCGTTGTTGACCCCTGTACCGTGGTGGCGACGCACCTGAGCCAGGTGGTGAAACAACACGCTCATGAGCTGCTGGGGCACGAGGAAGTTCAACAACTGCTAGACCGTCTGGCGAGCAGCGATCCTAAATTGGTTGAATCGCTGGTTCCCCAGCAACTGCCACTCAGTGTGGTTGTGAAGGTGTTGCAAAACCTCCTGAAAGAGAACGTTTCGATTCGCAGTATTCGCCTGATCGCCGAATCTTTGGCGGAGCAAGCGCCGCGTAGCAAAAATCCTGACGAATTATTGGAGGGGGTTCGGGTCTCGCTTGGACGGATGATTGTTCAAGAAATCAATGGCTTAGAGCAAGAGTTGCCCGTTGTGGCGCTGGACGCAGATCTGGAACAGATGTTGCAGGATATGGTGAGAGGTGGCGCTGGCGCCATTGGTTTGGAACCCGGCATTGCGGAGCGAATTCAACGCGAGTTGGCGGAATTCAGCAATCGTCAGGAACTGGCGGGTCAGCCCTCGGTGGTACTGGTATCACCCTCGATTCGGGCATGGTTGTCGCGCTTTACGCGACGCAGTGTACCGGCACTTCACGTGCTGTCGTACAACGAGGTGCCAGACAGTAAAGAGGTTCACCTGCTATCGACGATCGGGCAGCAGGCGAGACTGACCTAAAAGGTGTTAGCTCAGCGGGAGCGGTAGATGAACGTTAAAAAATATCGGGCAGCAGACAGTGAACAGGCGATGCGGATGATTCGCGCGGCGCATGGCCCCGATGCGGTAATCCTCGACTGCCAGTCTGTGGCCGGTGGCGTGGAGTTGGTTGTGAGCTGGGAGGGTGAACCCTCGCTGCCGACCGCGACTGAAGCCGACAAAGAACGCACCGCGTTAGAGGCATTGCGCTCGCGTCGCGAACAGGGCGAGAGCCCGGCACCCGCCACTAGGCTGGAGGGGGTGAGTGCTGCTCCCGGGCCGCAATTGGCGTGGTCGCAAAACGATGAGCTGCACGACTTGAAACAAGAGCTGGCAGCCATGAAGTCGATGTTGATGAGCCAGTTAAAGGACAACAATTGGCAGCAGCTTACCGCCAAACAGCCCGCGCAGAAGTCCAGCCACCAAATGCTGTCGGCCATGGATATCGACCCCAGCATTGCTGAAAGCCTGCAGCGTGAATTGCCCAGTGGAGAAAGCGAGGCGGTGCAGCGAGAAATGCTAAAAATGCTGCTGGTGCGCCAGCTGCCGATTAGTGCGCCGCCGCGCACTGGCGCCATTTGCCTGCTGGGCCCTCAAGGCGCGGGTAAAACCACCACAATTGCGAAGCTGGCGGCTCAGCACGTGATGCAGCACGGCCGTGATGATATCGCTATTTTAACCACCGACAGCGGTCGCGTAGGCGCTCAGGAGCAGCTGCGAGCCTACGGTCGAATCTTACAGATTCCGGTTCACAGTGCAGACAGCCCGCAAGAAGCGGCGCGAACATTTCGGGTTTTACAGAAAAAGTCGCTGATATTGATAGATACCGCAGGTCTGTCCTTCCGCGACCACGAGGGCCTGGATGAACTCGAAAAATTACTTGCTGGGCTCGGTGGTGCCCATTGTTACTTGACGCTGCCTGCCGATGTCGAAGCCTATGTTCAAAGTGAAATTATCGATGCCTACAGTCGCTTCAATCTAGCAGGGGTAGTGATTAGCCGTATCGATGAGGCGATGCGGCTAGGAGGATTACTGTCGAATCTGATTCAGCACCGCCTGCCGGCGGTGTGGTGTACCAATGGCCCGAAAGTGCCGCAAAACCTCTGCGTTGCCGATGCGGGCAAGCTGGTGAATATGGCCATGAAAATGGCAATGAGTTTTACCCCGCCGCCGCGCCGTCAGGCCGCTGATAGCGGCCGCGCTCAGCATATTGGTGTGCAGGCATGACTCGGGTAAATACCGATGTTCAAGCTATCGTTGCTAGGGCAGGCTGTGGACATTGCCTCAGTGCTGCCTAGGTCTCAGTGACACAATAAGGACAAAACATGAACCCAGTAAAAGTAATTGCAGTAAGTAGCGGAAAGGGCGGTGTGGGGAAAACCAATGTTTCCGTTAACCTGGCTTGCCAGCTGGCCCGGCGCAACCGCCGCGTGTTACTGATGGATGCCGACCTAGGCCTGGCGAATGTAGACATCATGCTCGGCTTGCGCCCGAAGTGGAATCTTTCCCATGTGCTGGAAGGCCAGTGCGATATTCAAGATATTTTGATGCCGGGACCCAGTGGCATATCCATTATTCCTGCGGCCTCCGGCATTAAAAAAATGGCTGAGCTGGGCAGCGACCAGCACGGCGCCATTGTTCGTGCGCTCAGCGGCTTGAACGATGACTACGATGTGTTGGTTGTTGATACCGCGGCGGGCATTTCCGACAGTGTGATTACCTTTAGCCAGGCCAGCCAGTATGTGCTGGTTGTAGTGACTGACGAGCTCACGTCGATGGCCGATGCTTATGCATTGATTAAAGTGATGAGCCGCGATGCCGGCATCAAGCGTTTCAAAGTGCTGCGTAACATGGTGGATAGCCACGATCAGGCACGCGACGGTTTCGAGCGCCTCAACGAAGTGGCGCAACGCTTTTTGGATGTCACACTGGAATACGCAGGCTTTATCCCCCGAGACCGTTTTCTGGTGAAGGCGGATGCCAAGCAGCAGGCAGTGAGTGAGCTCTACCCGGGGGCCGATGCCTCGCTGGCCTTTCGCAAACTTGCGGAAACCGTCGATAAATGGCCCATTCCAACTGGCCCCAGTGGCAACCTAGAATTCTTCGTCGATAGAATGATGCAGCCCGAGGCCCTGAGAGGAGTTGCCGTGTGAGTGGCCACGCTGCTTACCTCGATGTGCAGGTGGGCAATCGCGACGAGTTAGCGACGCGTCATGCGCCGTTGGTAAAGCGCATCGCCTATCACCTTGTTAGCCGTCTGCCAGCCAGTGTGGAGGTCGATGACCTTATTCAGGCGGGGATGATCGGCTTGCTTGAAGCAGCCAGCCACTTTCAAGCCGGGCAGGGGGCGAGTTTCGAAACCTACGCGAGTATTCGTATTCGCGGCGCCATGATTGACCAAATGCGCCAGGGCGCCTGGGCGCCGCGCTCGGTGAGCCGCCAATTGCGCGAACTGTCAGCGGCGGTGACCCGCGCCGAAGCCAAATTGGGGCGCGAAGCCCAAGCCGCCGATATTGCCGCAGAGATGGGCATTGATATTAACGAATACCACGGGCTGCTGCGCGATACGTCTGGCGTGCGCTTATTTAGCCTGGAGCAAGCCGGGGAGGGCGGTCAGGAATTCAGTGCCGATGCTGAGTTGGATGATAACCCGCTGCGCGACCTTGAGGATGAAGGCTTACAGCGCGCCTTGGCTTCTCAGATTGACGCCCTGCCAGAGCGAGAGAAGCTGGTTATGGCGCTGTATTACGACAAGGGCCTTAACTTGAAAGAAATTGGTGAGGTCTTGGAAGTGAGCGAGTCGCGTGTCTGCCAAATTCATAGTCAGGCGGTCGTGCGATTAAAAAGCCGCCTTGGCGATTGGCTGGCAGCATAGGACGCGGAGGTCGCAATGCAAGAAGCTCCACAAGCAATGTTGGTCGCCTGGTTTAGTCAGTTGGATGACCTGACGGTGTTAGGCATTTTAATGAGCGTGGCCGGTGCGGCCATTCTGCTTTACCTATGGCAGGGGCGGCGCTCTAAGGCTGAACAAATCGAGCTGGCCTTGCGTGAGGAGATCGGCGGTCTGCAACGTAAAATCGATGACCAGGCCAGTGCGCTGTCGGTTCTCGGTGAGCGGGTATTGGCGCTCGAAGAATACTTAGAGTTGGTGGGGCATCGCCAGCAGCAGATCGAAAGTGAAAAGCGCGATCCGCGCTTTTACCAACAGGCGATTCGCATGGCCGACCAGGGACTCGATGTCCAGGCATTGGTCGAGCGTTGCGGCGTTAGTCGCTCCGAAGCGGAGTTAATTGCAGCCATGCGCAGTTCGCGCTAAGGCTCGCGTTCGCTGTCGTTCTCTGCCTGATAGACTGCCCCGCTGTCGTGACGGTAGTAGTAATCCTTAGGCACTTGCCCCTTCAGGCGGTAGGCAAAGGCGATGATTTCCGCCACGGCCACGTACATGAAAGGCGGCACTTCGCTATCTAGATCCACTCTGCTAAGCAGCTGCAAGAGCTGTGTATCTTGGTAGATGGGAACATCATTTTCCTCGGCTAACGCAAGAATCTTCGCCGCGACGCTGCCTTCGCCTTTGGCGCTGACAGTGGGGGCATTACTGCCGTCGTAATGGAGGGAGACGGCGATACTGCCGTGGTTATCCTGTGCGCTCATGCGTGGTCATCCAGTAGAGAAGACGCGAATGAACGGCTGCCTGACGCGCTGGGGTTTCCGCACTGGCAAACGATATCGGCAATGGGCACTTCCTGATTTTGTAATTGTTCCCGGAGTGCATGCTGATGCCGTTTTAACAGCGCCAGGGTTTCGGCGTTGCTGGCGGTGAAACGTATCTCGAGTTGTTGGTTTACTTCTGCGAGCGTCACTTTCATCGCGCCGAGGCCGGGAAGGTCAAAGCACAAATTCAGGGCCCAACCGCGTTGTTGATTGTCATCTCCGGGAGCATGCGGGTGCTGGGGTGTTTCGCCTGCGTCTCGCTGCCTGGGCGGCTGAAACTGAAATTGCCAAATATCGATGCCGTCGTGGTCCTTGATCGGCAGTTCGATCACTCCGGTTGCCTCTCGGCCGGTTTGCAGTTGCACCAGTTGCTGCACATCCAGCCGGGCCAGAGCGCCGCGAACGTCGCGAAGCAGCCCCTGCTGAGTTATGTCTTGCTGCTTACCGGTGGTCGGTGGGGTTCGTGGCTGGGGGGAAAGCTGCCCGGGGAGGTCGGCCGTTTTGCTCGCGCTCAATGTGCCTTGGTAGGCGCGGTTGCCCTCATTGCGTGGTAGGGGCGCGCTAGGCGGTGAAAGTGGGGGCGGCGCTGCTTTGGTGGCGATGTTGGCTCCGGGCTGCGGGCTTGAAGCATCTCCGGTCGCTTTTCCTGCTATCGCTGCTGTTGGTGGGGGGTAGCTTTTGGCGAGTGGCGCTTTCGGTGGTGCGGCGGCTTGTTGGTCGAGTTGCGCGGCTAGCTTCAAGAGTGCCGCTTTGAAATCGAGGTTTCTTGGCGCATTTTTTAGCAGCTTTGCCTCAAAAAACTGGCCGCTATTTTGCAGCGCTGTTTTAACGCGCTCACCGTCGCCGAGTTGTTTGCGGTGGGGAATGCTAGCCAATACGGGCGCCAGCAACTTTTGCACAGACGGTGATAGCTGCTGGCTGAGCTGGCTGAGGGTGGCCATTAACTGGTTCAAGCCCTGTTGCTGCGGCAGGCGGTCGCGAAGAATGGGTGCGATATTCACGTCGCCGCGCTGCATAATTCGCAGCTCCGGGCGCTGTTGCGCGTCTCGGCCGACGACTTGAAGCTGGAGTTGTTCGCCTTTTCTCAGTGGCGTCTGACTTTCGGCCATCATCCGCAAGCTACCCGACGCAAGCTCGTATAAATGCTGAGCGCGCTCCCCCAGTACCACCGCGTTCATCACTCGGTCCGGTGCGAGCACGGGGGCAGGGCCTGCGGGGCGCAGAAGGGCGGCGGGCTGGGTGTTGTGGGTAGGATTGATGATCACCATACCGGGACCTGGTTGCGTTAAGGGATTATAGGCGGCCGACAGTCATGTTAACGGCGCGTCATCGCGGAACTTTAATTTTGCTGGCAAAATATGTCGCGCGCGATATAATCGTGATGTTGTTTGATTTTTAGGCTATGTATAAGCGTAGCCCCTTATGCGAGGAAAGTAAGATTATGAGTAGTCTTTATGATTTCACAATTAATAGCCTGCAGGGCAAAGAAATGAACCTGGCCGGTTACGCGGGCAAGGTTGTACTGGTGGTGAATACCGCCAGTAAGTGCGGCTTAACCCCGCAATATGAAGGCTTGCAGGCACTCTATGATAAATATGCAGATAAGGGGCTGGTGATTATTGGTTCGCCTTGTAACCAATTTGCCAACCAGGAGCCGGGTGATTCTGAGGCAATTCAGGGCAACTGCCTCATCAATTACGGCGTGAGTTTTCCCATTACCGAGAAAATTGAGGTCAATGGTAAGGGCGCGCACCCATTATTCGCTTATTTGAAAAAGGCGGCTCCTGGCACTTTGACGAATGCAGTAAAATGGAACTTTACTAAGTTCTTAGTGGGTAAAGATGGGCAGCCCATTAAGCGTTATTCCCCAACAACAAAGCCCGAGCAGCTAGAGGCCGATATTGAAGCTGCGCTACAGGCCTAACGAGGTAGAAGATGTCCGACGACGCCGGCTTTCAGGAAAGTATGCCCGAGGAGCTAAAGCTCGACAATCAGTTGTGCTTCCCGCTGTATGCGGCATCGCGCTTAGTGACGCGCTTGTATAAAGACCGCCTGGAGCCGCTGGGTATTACCTACCCCCAGTACATCGTATTGATGATCCTGTGGGAAGAGGCACCATGCCCCGTCAAAACGATCAGCCGCAGGGCAATACTCAATACCAATACCTTGACGCCATTGCTTAAGCGTTTGGAACAGCAGGGGTATATTAGCCGTCAGCGCGATGGTCAGGACGAGCGACAGGTGATGGTGCACCTCACCCTGGCGGGAAAGGCATTGCGAGACCGCTGCGCCTGTGTGCCGTGGGAGCTGTTGCAGTCGTCAGGGGTATCTCTGGAAAAGTTAGTTGCGCTGCGCGAAATGCTCAATGAGGTTCTGCCAGATCTAAAACAAACGCTAGAGGGCAATTAGCGTTAATAGGCGCTAGTTCGCGATTATTGCGCTGGTGGTAATGAGGGTAAAAAAAAGGGCGACTGCTAAGCAGTCGCCCTTTTTTCATTGCCTCAGAACTTAGCTGAACGCTTTGATGATATTGCTTAGCATTTCCTTGGCGTCGCCGAACAACATCCGCGTGTTCTCTTTGAAGAACAGTGGGTTGTCGATGCCGGCAAAACCGGAAGCCATAGAACGCTTCATAACGAATACGTTGCGCGCCATGTCGACGTTGATAACAGGCATGCCGTAAATCGGGCTACCTTCCATCTCGCGGGCGGCGGGGTTAACCACGTCATTAGCACCGATAACGATGGCAACATCGAAAGTTTCCATGCGTGGGTTCACGGCGTCCATTTCCAGCAGCAAGTCGTAAGAGACATCCGCTTCGGCCAGCAGCACGTTCATGTGGCCAGGCATACGGCCGGCAACCGGGTGAATGGCGTAAACCACTTCCGCGCCGTTCTTTTCCAAGATTTCTTGAAGCTCTTTAACCACGTGCTGTGCCTGGGCAACGGCCATACCGTAACCGGGAACAATCACCACGCTAGAAGCGGCTTCCAGAACGTAGTAGGCATCGTCTGCTGACATGGCCTTGGCTTCGCCTTCAATTTTGGCAGCGCCACCACCACCTGCAACAGCACTGAAGCCGCTGAACAATACATTGCTCAGTGAACGGTTCATGGCTTTACACATGATTTGAGTCAGGATGATACCACTTGCGCCAACCAGCGAACCGGCGACGATCAGGATGATGTTGTTGATCGCGAAACCCGCGGCACAGGCTGCAAGGCCTGAGTAGCTGTTAAGCAGGGAGATAACCACTGGCATATCGGCACCGCCGATGGGGATTACCAGCATGACACCCAGCAAACACGACAGGCCGATTACCAAGTAGAGGTAAAGGCTTACGTCGGGATTCATAGCAAACAATACTGAGCAAGCAATGATGGCAATAATCAGCGCGATGTTGAAAAAGCGCTGGCCAGCAAATACCAGTGGACGCCCAGGCATTCTCTCGCTCAGCTTGCCGTAGGCAATCAAAGAGCCAGTGAAAGTGATGCCACCGATCAGGATCGACAGAACGATCGTGACCATTTGGAAGGTGCTAGCGTCCATGCCGTACAGAGCGGCCCAGCCAACCAGCAAACTGGCGATACCGCCAAAGCCGTTAAACAGAGCAACCATCTCAGGCATTGACGTCATGGCGACAGAGCGCGCAACAACGGCGCCGATAATACCGCCAACCGCGATACCCACCGCGATCCACTTGTAATCGATAATGCTTTGGTCGAGCAAGGTGACGACCACAGCGATAAACATACCTACCGCTGATACAAAGTTACCTTTACGTGCTGTGGCGGGTGAGCCCAGCATTTTAAGGCCAAAAATAAACAGTACGGCCGCTGCCACATAGGACAGATTGACCAGCAATTCAGTACCCATGGTTTATGCGTCCTCTTTTTTCTTAAACATGGCCAGCATACGGTCGGTAACCATATAGCCGCCGATAACGTTGATGGTGGCAAACGCGACAGCGGCAGTACCAAGAACGGTTGCCAGCTGGGTGTGCTCGGCACCTGCCGAGGTCAGTGCACCGACCAGGGTGATCCCAGAAATAGCGTTTGAGCCCGACATCAGCGGAGTGTGCAGCGTTGCGGGTACTTTGTTGATCAGCTCGAAGCCGAGAAATATCGACAGCATCAAGATGAAAGCAAGAAATACAATTTCCATCTTTGTCTCCTACTTAATCAGGTTTTTGATGGTGTCGTTAACGATTTCGCCGCTATGAGTGATTACACAGCCTTGCAGAATGTCGTTTTCGAAGTCGATAACCATCGCTTGTTTTTCTTTATCCCAGCCTTCGTCAACCAAGTTGAAAAGGTTGGATGAGTACATTTGGCTGGCGTCGCGGCTAACGTAGTTAGCCCAGTTGCCGTTACCAATGATTGTTACGCCGTCCACTTCAACGGTTTCGCCGGCTACAGAGCCTTCGACGTTACCGCCGGTTTCCGCGGCCATATCGACAATCACGCTGCCGGGCTTCATGCCAGCAACCATGTCTTTGGTGACCAGTACAGGCGGCTTGCGACCGAATACCTGGGCAGTGGTAATAACGATGTCGGACTCGGCAATCTGTTTCTTCTGACCTTCGAGCTGCAGTTGACGCTGCTCTTCGGTGAGCTCGACAGCATAACCATCTTTGGTTTGCCCGGTTTCACCGAGGTCGATTTCGAGGAACTTGCCGCCCAGCGAACGAACCTGCTCAGCAACGACGTCGCGGGTATCAAAGGCAACGACTTTGGCGCCCAGGCGTTTTGCAGTGGCAATAGCTTGCAGACCGGCAACACCGGCACCGATGATGAATACGGTAGCGGGCTTCAATGTACCGGCTGGCGTCATCATCATTGGCAGGATACGTGGCAGTTTAGTGGTTGCCAGCAGCACCATCACATAACCAGCCAGGCTGGCCTGCGAGCTGAGCGCGTCCATTTTTTGTGAGCGCGTGCTGCGTGGAATCATCTCCATGCTGATCGCCGTCACTTGCTGGTCGCGGAAGGCCTTAATCAGCTCGTGCTCGTTGAAAGGGTCCAGGTAGCTGACGTGAATGCAGCCGGCTTTGAGTTGCTTGATTTCTTCAATAGAGGGCTTGCTAATGCGCAAGACGACGTCTGCTGAAGAGAGTACCGCATTGCGGTCTGCGACAACGGTTGCGCCGGCATCGACGTATTCCTGATCGCTAAAACCGCTGCCCAAGCCGAGCCCCGCTTCAATCTGAACTGCGGCTCCCGCGCGGACCAATTTCTTGGCATCGCTCGGAATGATCGCAACTCGATTCTCCCCAGAGGCGAGTTCTTTTGGAATTCCTAAGAGCATCTTTAAAGATCCATTGTTGATTTTGGTTTGGTGTTGCGTTTTGTAAAAGCGGCATAGCATATTACATTGAGCGCCAAGAAGCGATAAAACCGCGGTGCGCTAATTTAAGCTAATTACTTCAATTTGTTATAAATTTTCGTTATGGCCTAATTCATTTGGCTGATGGCATCGATCCTCGATGTCGATACTCCCGAGGGCGTCTTAGGCGAATTTACCTATTAGTTCGCCGGGGGCTTTTCTCTAGACTACTGTTGAACTAACGGTTTGTGGTGGGCGATAGCTCGGTGACAGCGGTATTGTCGAGTGCGCGGTAGAAGGAAGGTTAATCATGCGTCTGAGCGCTCAACGTGCAGACATCTAATGCAGATATCTAAAGCGTCGCTGCAAGTCTTCGTGCTCACGGCGCTCAGCTATTTTCTAGTTGGGCGTTTGGCATTGTTGCTGGCGATCCCCCCTGGGTATGCCACGGCGATTTGGCCCTCGGCGGGTATTGCGCTGGCGGTGATACTCCTGCACGGCTACCGGTTTTGGCCTGCCATCGCGCTGGGTTCTTTTGCGGTTAATAGCTACGGAGCTTTGACCTGGGGGGAGGGGGTAGTGGCGTGGGCAGCGTCCGCCCAGCTGCCTTTTATTATCGCGTTGGGTGCCGCCTTGCAGGCGGTGGTGTCGGTGTATTTGTTGCGGCGCTTCATTGGCTACCCCATCACCTTGGATACCAGTGGCGATGTGCTGAAGTTTATTGTGCTGGTGTGCGGCGGTGGCAGTATGCTCAACGCCAGTGTGGGGACTGCTGCGCTGTGGCAGGCTGGCGCGCTGGCGGCAGGAAACATCCCTTACAATTGGTTCACCTGGTGGGTGGGGGATGGTCTTGGGGTGATGTTGGTCGCCCCGTTGATTTTTGTCTACCGAGCTCAACCCAGGGGAATTTGGCAGAGTCGAAACCGCGTATTGCCATGGGTCCTGTTGCTCGCATCTGTTGTCATTGTTCTTCTATACGTGTTCGCTAGCCGTTGGGAATTGTCTCGCCAGGAGATGGCCTTTGAGCGCCACGCGGGGCAGTTGTATCAGCGCAGCGATGCCGTACTGAATAGTTACTTTGAGAGCCTTTACGCGGCGCAGGCGTTCTTTGCGTCATCATCTGAGGTGTCGCCGGAGGACTTTAGGCGTTTTGTTCAGGGAGCCTTGCAGCGCAATCCCGGCTTCCAGGGCATCGCCTGGAATCGTGTAATAGCCCATGCGGAGCGAGGTGAGCTAGAGCGCATAATGAGCCAGGAGTTGGGCGAACCTGTGGTGTTTACAGAGGTCGATCGCAACGGTACACGGATGCGGGCGTCGAACCGCGAAAGTTACGTGGTGATCCGCTATATACAACCACTAAGCAATAATCGCCGTGCCTATGGCTACGATATCAGTTCTAACCCGGTTGCTCGCAATGCATTAATGAAGGCGGCTACCAGTGGTGAGGCCTCAGCGACAGCGCCAATGCGCTTGATACAAGAGCGGGGGCAACAACTGGGCGAGGTTGTTTACTTCCCCGTGATAAAAGGCGGGGCGTTGGAGGGCTATGTTGCCGGTGTGTTTCGCCTGGGGGATCTGATGTCTGCGGCTCTCCAGGGCGAGAGCTTGCAGGGTATTTCCCTGCGTTTATTAAGTGATGAGAGCGAGCCCCAGCTTCTTTTTGCCGCAGATGGCCGCGAGAGTGATGGCAAAGGTGAGATATTTCGGCGTGTGTGGGAGCTGGGGTTTGCCGATCAAACCTGGCGTCTAGAGATCAGTGGGAATCAGCAATTCTTGGTCGATAGTCGTTCGGTGATGCCCTGGGGGGTATTGGCCACCGGATTGTTGTTTGTCGGATTGTTGGGGATGTCGCTGCTGGTATTGACCGGGGCAAAGTATCACTCCGATGAATCCGGGCGCGAGTTGGCTGAAACCGTCAAACAATTGCGCGATGCGCAAGGGCAGTTGGTCGAGGCAGAAAAACTGGCCGCGCTGGGCGGAATGGTTGCCGGTTTTGCCCATGAATTGAATACCCCTATCGGTATTGCCATTACCGCGCAGTCCACGTTTAAGGCCGACCTGGAGCGACTTGAGGCCTTTACAGAACTGGTGCCTGACGAAGCGGACAAGCAGCGCCGCAATGCAATTCTGCTGCGTATGAATGAAGCGGCAACCATGGTGCTGGATAATCTACAGCGCGCCGGAAATTTGATAGGCAGTTTTAAGCAAGTGTCTGTGGATCAATCCTCTGAGGATCGCCGGCAAATTAACCCGCATGACTACCTTCACGATGTGTTGCTGCACCTCTCTCCGAGTTATCGTCGTGCAGGACACGACGTGAAATTCGAGTGCCCCCGCGACATCTATATCGAAACGGCCCCGGGCGGGTTGACCCAGGTTATCGTCAACTTAATGAACAATGCGCTGAGTCACGCGTTTGTTGCGGGGCAGCAGGGCAGAATTACCCTATCGGTGGTGCGCGCGGAAAAAACCGTTGTATTGCGATTCAGTGATGATGGTCAGGGGATGGCGGATGCCGTGCGAGAGCGTATCTTTGAACCGTTCTTTACTACCCGTCGCGGCTCCAATGCGGCGAGTGCTGGCCTCGGTTTGCATTTGGTTTACAGTATTGTTCGCCAACAACTCGGCGGTGAAATCACCGTTTCTTCCACCCCGGGTGAGGGCAGTGTTTTCACGATCAGCTTGCCAGTGAGTTTGGAGGCTGCGGTGCCCTCTGAGAACGCATAACAGGCCTCGGCGCGGCACATTTAAGCGTCGGCTCTCAGTCCTTCGAACAGCAGCTTGATCGACAAGCGAATATCCTCGAGTCCATTGGGGTAAAGCTCTGATGAGGACAGGTGTTGATGATAGATGCCCATAATGTGCGCGCGAATATAAAGTGCCAATTGGCGGGCGCTGCGATCCTTGCGCACAAGCTCGTGCTGCTGCGCGTAACTGATAATTTGCGTTAGCCGGGCGATATTTTGGTCCCGATTTCGAGTGAGCTGAGCGCTGACAACCGGCGATTCATTGCAGAGACTGTAGCGCATGGCGAAGCGGGTGATTTTTTCTGCTGCCGGCACTTCCAGTAAGCGTTGGTAAGAAAACACAAGGGTCTCTGCCAGTGCCTCTAGGGTCATTGTGCCCGAGGCCGCCTCTTTGAGCAGTGCTTGCATCGCCGTTTCAAGTGGGGTGCTCAGGCGATCGATGATTGCGCTAATCAATTCATCCTTATTTTTGAAGTGCCAGTAAATGGCCCCCCGTGTCACACCAACCGCCTTTGCCACATCGCTGAGTCGTGTGTTGTGAATGCCCTGTTCAGCAAACATCTGTTCGGCGGCGCCTAACAGGCTCTCTCGGGTGGCTTCCGCGTCTTCTTTAGAGCGTCTCATAGGTTCTGCATGCCATTGAAAATAACAGTTTTATAATTGCCGGGTACTTTACATACGTGCATGCATGTATGTAAAGTACCCGGCCTGATTGATTGGCTCGGAAGTCCCCTCTATGAACGCTCATGCGCCGCTGCTCGGCATCGGAAATTCACGCCATTTTCGCCACGTGCTGGTTGCCGTAGCAATGCTGTTGCTCGTTGTTGGGTGCGATCAAGCGCCGCCGCCAGCGCCAGAGGAGCGCGCGCAGCCAGTGAAGACGGTCGTTTTGAAAGCCGAGGATGTCCCTGTTGGGGGGCAATACCCGGGCAGTATGGAAAGCTCGAAAGAGGTTCAGGTTCGCGCGCGAGTGGAGGGTATCTTATTGCACCGGCGCTATACCGAGGGCGCGCGGGTCGAGGCGGGCCAATTACTGTACGAAATTGATGCGGCACCTTTTGAAGTTGCCCTGAGCCGTAGCCGTGCTCAGCTGGCGAACGCGCGAGCCAGTTTGTCGTCGGCCGAGCGCCGTTGGCGGCGTGCCAGCGAGCTGATTCAAAGCAACGCCATTAGTCAGCGCGATAGGGACGATGCCGAGTCCGGGCTGGAGCAGGCCCGGGCAGCAGTGCAGCTGGCAGAGGCCGAAGTGCGCGCTGCGCAGATCAATTTAGACTATTGCAAGGTGAGGGCACCAATATCAGGCATGACCAGTCGTGAGCGGGTTTCCGAGGGCTCGCTGGTCGGCCCGAATAATAGCCTGCTCACTACCATTACCCAGTTAGACCCGCTGTGGGTAAACATTTCCCTGCCAGATGAAATGGTGCTGCTACTGCGGCGTATGCTCAAGGATGGTGAGTTGAGCTACGACGAGAGCCAGCGCGCCGTGCTGATAGAGACGGCCGGTAACCAACAGCACCCACACCTGGGGCATATCGATTTTAGCGACAGCACCATTGATCGGCGTACGGGTACTGTGCAGTTTCGCGCGACCGTGGCCAACCCTGACGGCAGCTTGCTGCCTGGACAATTTGTAAGGGTGCGATTGCAGGGTTTGTACAGCCGTAATGCCTTGGTGCTGCCTGAACGGGCCGTGCTGCAAAACGCGAAGGGCAGCTTCGTTTATGTAGTGGATGCGCAGCAACGCGCCGAGGTAAGGCAGGTGCGACTCGGTTTGGAAGTGGATGGCGGGCGTATTATCGATGCCGGCTTAAAGGTGGGGGAGGAAGTGGTGGTAGAGGGCTTGGTGCGTGTGCGACCGTCATCGTTACTGGCGCCGCAGCGAATAGCGTTAACGCACAATTACGGCCCCAAGCCCAACTTTGCAGACCAACCCGTCCGCTTGAAAGTGGGGGCACTGTCTCAGCCAGCCAGTGAGGTCGTGCAATGAGTGCGCGTTTTTTTATCGAACGGCCGGTATTGTCGATTGTTCTGTCACTGCTAATTTTGATCGCAGGTGCCACCGCGGTCGGTCAGTTGCCGATCTCGCTATACCCACAAATCCTGCCACCACAGATCGTTGTTACCGCCGCCTATCCCGGGGCGAATGCGGAAACCCTGGCTGAGACCGTTGCGGCCCCGTTGGAGCAAGAGCTGAACGGGGTGGAAGGGATGTTGTACATGAATACCCAAGCCTCCGCGGCGGGGCGGGTCAGTATCAATATCACCTTCGCGACGGGCACCGACCCAGACCAGGCCGCTATTGATGTGAGCAATCGTGTGGCGGTCGCAGAAAACCGCCTTCCCGAGGCCGTAAAGCGTTTGGGGATCACGGTAGATAAACGCTCGACCGATATCCTGATGATTTTTTCGCTGTCGTCGGAATTGCCCCAGTACGATGCCATCTATTTAAGCAACTATGCGCTACTCAATGTTATCGATGAGCTGCGCCGCCTGCCGGGTATTGGCAGCGCGCGGTTGATGGGCGCGCGCGACTATTCCATGCGTATTTGGCTTCAGCCTGACCGACTGGCTGAGTTGGGCCTGACACCGGCAGACGTCGCCAGAGCTATTCGCGAGCAAAATGCCAATTTTGCGGCGGGCAGTTTTGGCGCAGAGCCAGTGTCCAGCGATCAACCCTTTACCTATGCCGTGAGCACGCAAGGACGGCTGGCGACGGTAGAAGAGTTTGAAAACATCATTATTCGCGCCGAGCCGAATTCTGCCAGTCTGCATTTGGGGGACATTGCCAGGGTTGAGCTAGGCGCGAAAGATTACTCGTTTCGCGGCAGTTTTAACGGCGAACCGGCGGTCCCCGTGGCGATGTATCTACGCCCGGGTGCCAATGCCCTGGAAACCGCCAAAGCCGCTCAGCAAGTGATGGCCAAGGTTAAAGAAAACGCACCAGATGGTGTGGATATAGAACTGGCTTTTGACGCGACGGTATTTGTAGAGCATTCGATCAAGGAAGTGGTTGCCACGTTTTTCGAGGCATTGCTGCTGGTGATCCTGGTGATGTTTTTGTTCCTGCAAAATGTGCGCGCCACTTTCATTCCACTGTTGGCGATTCCCGTATCGATCGTGGGAACCTTCGCCGGGCTGTATATTCTTGGCTACTCGATCAACCTGCTAACGCTGTTCGGCTTGATCCTGGCCATCGGTATTGTTGTTGACGACGCGATCATCGTGATTGAAAACGTCGAGCGTATTATGGCCGAGCAAAAATGCTCAGCCATGGACGCCGTGCGCCAAGCGATGGAAGAGGTCAGCGGCCCTCTGGTGGCCATCGTGTTAGTGCTATCTGCGGTGTTCCTGCCGGTGATTTTTGTCGACGGTTTAACGGGGGAAATGTACCGGCAGTTTGCCGTGGCGATCACGGTGTCGGTGGTGCTCTCCGGGATTGTGGCGCTCACCCTGACCCCGGCACTTTGCGCGCTAATGTTAAAGCAACACGTTCATAGCGAAGAGCCACGTCACGGTTTCCTTGCCGGCTTTGAGCGCGCCTTTGACTGGCTGCGCGAGCTATATATTCGTATTACCGCCAGTTTTCTGCGCCATCGCTGGCGGGCGTCTGGCCTGTTTGTCCTGCTTGTGGCGGTCACGTTGTTGGTCTTCTCACGTATGCCAGCGGGCTTGGTGCCCGCCGAAGATCAGGGCTATGTCATGATGGCCTACAGCACACCTCCGGCGGCTTCTCTGTCGCGTACCAGTGCAGTGGCAGACGCGATGGCTACGCGCGTTCTGGATCAGCCGGGGGTCAAGTCCATCATGACCTTCTCCGGCTTCGATATTCTCGCCTCCACCTTGAAGACGAATGCCGCAGCGTCTTTCATTATGTTTGACGACTGGTCCGAGCGAGAGCAGCCGGGCCAGGACGCTATTTCCCAAGCCCGCGCCATACCGGCTTTAGGTGCTGACCTGCTCGATGGGCGAATGATGGCATTCAATCCGCCGCCCATAATCGGCTTGAGCAGCACCGGCGGCTTTGAGTTTTACCTGCAAAATCGGGGCGACGGCAGCCTGCAAGACTTAAATACCGCCGTTTGGCGCTTGGTGGCGGCGGCGAACCAGCAGCCGGAGTTGAGCCGCGTATACAGCACATTCCAAATGGATACGCCGCAGTACAAGCTCACGCTGGACCGGGAAAAAGCTATGAGTCTGGGCGTTCCTGTTGCCGATGTATTCAGCACGATGCAGGCGACCTTTGGCAGTTTGTACGTGAATGACTTCACGCTATTCGGGCGCAGCTTTCAGGTGAATTTGCAGTCTGAAGAAGAATTTCGGCAGTCCCCGGACGACTTGGGGAAGGTCTTTGTGCGCTCGCAGGAAGGCAGCTTGATTCCATTGGGCTCGCTATTAACCGTAGAGCGGGTAGTGGGCCCCGATGCGGTCACCCGTTTCAACGGCTTTAATGCGGCCAAGGTACTGGGGTCGGCGGCGCCTGGTTACAGCTCTGGTGAGGCCATTGCGGCGCTAGAGCGCGTTGCTGCAGAGGCGCTCGGCCGAGACTTCAACATCGGCTGGGTAGGCAGCGCCTACCAAGAAAAGTCGTCGAGCGGTAATTCCAGCAAGGCCTTCATCCTGGCGATTGTGATCGTCTTTCTCATTTTGGCGGCGCAGTACGAACGCTGGTTGATGCCGACCGCGGTGGTGATGTCGGTGCCCTTTGCCTTGCTTGGGGCGGTACTTGCGGCATGGCTGCGCGGCCTGGATAACGATATTTACTTCCAGATCGGCATGGTGTGTTTGATTGGCTTGGCGAGTAAGAACGCCATCTTGATTGTTGAGTTTGCCATGCAGCAGCGCGACAAAGGTATGGCTATTGTGGATGCCGCAATGGAAGCGGTTCGCCTGCGTTTTCGTCCCATTGTTATGACCTCACTGGCCTTTACTCTGGGCTGCTTGCCGCTGGCACTGTCCAGTGGTGCCGGCGCTGCTAGTCGTATTGCGCTGGGGACTAGTGTGATTGGCGGTATGCTGATGGCCACTTTTGTGGCTACGGTCTTTGTGCCGTTGTTCTATGTGTTGATGGCCAGCTTGGGCGAGCGTTTGAAGCGCGGTGGTGAGTAATCGCACTTCGCGAGTTAGTCTGTCATGCGCGCGCTGAAATCCCAGCTGGAGAACGTTTTGGGGTGCAGACAGATAGCCACCTCATCTGCCTTGCGGCTGAGCAGCCAGTTGGCCAGGTCGTGGTTGCTATCGCCGAGATAGCGCTCGATTAGTGATGACAATACCTCGCCCTGGCTGTCGCTGGTCAGTTCGGCGACGGCCTTGCCCCTTACGCCGCGATAGGGAATGGAGTTCACCGCGACTTCAAAGCCGCAGTTAGGGTTGGCTTCCAGCAGCCGAATAATTTTTGACGAACGGTGGCTGGCGCAGTAGAAGCAGCCATTGCGATAGTAAAACCACAGCGAGCAAACCACCGGAAAACCATCGCTATCGATGGCGCTCAGGCGCAGGGGGATGGTGGCGGTCTCGACAAAGCTGGTGTCCTGCATGGGAAGTGTACCCTCTATACAATCGCGATTTATTCACCCTTGTTAAGGGTGATTCCGCGGTCGCTGATAATAATTTTTCGTTCTTTATATAGCCGGCTTAGGCCTTGCTTGAAGGCTTTTTTACTGACACCGAAAATACGCTTGATCGCCTCGGGTGGGCTTTTGTCACCGAGCGCGAGGAAGCCGTCATTGGCGTCTAGTTGCCGCAATATGAGTTCGGCGATATCCGGCGCGCGTTCCCGGGCTGGCTTGTTCAGCGTCAAATCCAGGCGCTGGTCCGGGCGGACGCGTTGTATCCATCCCGATAAACGTTCGCCGCGACGCAGTGGCTTATTCAGTTCACTGTCGTACAGAAGACCCCAGGCGCAATGGTTTACGACACATTTATAGCCTAACTCGGTTTTGCTCGCGACGTGAATGCTAACGCGGTCGCCGCTGCGTAGGCGCTGTTTAGCGTTATCGGGGAGATCGTGCAGACTGTCGGCAATATGTCTGTCCAGTCGCATTGTGGCGACCAGTCTGCCGCGCAGATCGGTGTATACCATTACCAGTACCGCCTGGCCCTCTCGCACGGTGCCAAGCTGTTCGCTGTGGGGGAGCAACAGCTCTTTATTCAGCCCCCAGTCCAGGAAGGCGCCCACCGTGGTGGTCGCGCTAACCCGCAGCAGCCCCACTTCATTGCACAACAGCTCGGGGCGTTGTTGAGAGGCGATCAAGCTGCCATCGTTGTCGTGCAGGACGAAAACCTCCAATACGTCGCCAACGCTACAATTCTGCGGGCTTTGGCGGGCATTGAGAAAAATATCGCCGAGTTGGCCGCCATCCAGATAGGTGCCGGCACTGGTAATGCGGCTGACGGTGAGTGTGTTCATGCGTCCAATAGCGGGCATGGTATTTCCTCGGCGGTTCAATGGATCGCGATTATGACGCTTGATAGAGGGCGTCGCCAGTGTTGTTCTGCTCTGTGTTGATGAGTGTTCAGTTGCCGCTATCGATGGCGAAGAGTTTGCGTCGCACGCTGCGGCGAAACTGCCCGGGCGTCATGGAATAGTACTGCCTGAATAGTTTGCCAAAGTAGCTGACGTCGCTATAGCCGCATAGTGGGCTGATATCCTCGATAGCCAAGTTGGTATTCTTGAGTAATTCTCGCGCGGCATCCAGCCTAAGCCGCTGTAAGTACTGCAGTGGTGACTGACCACAAGCGTGGTGAAAGCGGCGCTGAAAACTGCGCTGACTTAGCCCGCTGCGCTCAGCCAATTCTTTCATGTTGATCGTGTCGGCGAGGTGTCGATGCATCCAGCTTTGGGCCAGGGCGATAACTTCGTCGCCGTGTCGGGCGCTGTGCTCGCCCCGGTAGGCCTGGTTGGCGAAGGGCTGGCGGCTTTCTGGGGAAAATTGCTGTGTTGCCCGCTGCGCAATCTCCGGCCCCCAGTGTCGATCGATGAGGTGGATAATAAGGTCGGCGGCGCTATTCACGCTGCCGGTGCAGTACAGCGAGCCAGCCTGGGTGATTAAGTGGTCGCGCTGCATTTGAACATTGGGATAGCGTTGCTCGAAGTCGTCGAAATAGTGCCAGTGTGTGGTGGCCGGCCGGTTGTCGAGCAAACCGGCCTCGGCGAGAAAGTAGCTGGCGTTACCAACGGCGCAAATTTCGCAGCCGCGCAAGGCTAGCTGGCGGAGCCATTGCTGTACATCCCGGCGCTGGGGGCCACCGCGAAGCGGGTGGCGCCAGCGACTGGCAATAATCAAAATATCGGGCTGAGGCCAGTCGTTTAGCGGGCGCTTATCGCTCAATACCTCATCGACGTCCAGCTGAAATCCCCCGGAAACCCTGATAGGGGAGGGCTCCAGGCTAATCGTCGATAGTTTGGCAGGGGCGCTCTGCCGCCGGCTGCGAAATATATGGTTGCAGGACTGCAGGAGCTCCATCGGCAAGCAGAGACTGGTGGCTAGGGCGTGGTTAAAGCCGAGTAGGCTTATCTGTCGTTGGCTCTGCATAATGTTGACACTGTTGTCGTAAATACCATATTTAATGGCTAATATATCACTATGTCCATGGCATTGCCTGCGTACACTGCTGGCTAGGAAATTCGAGCAGTGTTGTTGAGGTGGTGTGTCAGTGAGTCATTTACCCGTGGTTGTCGGTTTTGGCGGCGTTAATCCTGCAGGGCGCAGTTCTTTTCATCACGGCTATCGCCGCCTGGTGCTTGACGCGCTGCCGCTGGCGGCGCAGCAGCGAACCCTGCAAAGCCTTGCTGCCTTGATGGGCGTGGATGACTGCATGCCAGAGGCGGAGCGCCGCCAGCATATACTGGCGCATACCCTGATTCGCAAAATCGAGTCCGCGGCTTTTGATGTCGAGCAGGTGGCCTGGAACAAGCGACTGCACCTAGAAGGGGGAGCGGGGCAGTTTGAGTTTGTGACATCCGCCAAGCAATTGCCCGAGCGCGTGCCTGAGGGTTGGGCGCTGCGTGATATCGGTGGCGGTAAGGTGGCGGTTACCCTCGACGGTGGACTGGATATGCTGTTGCCGACGCATCGCAAAATGGATGTTTCCAGTGCGGGGCAACTGCCAACGGGCTTTGACCCCAGCAATTACTATAATGCCCGCAACCATCCGCGGGGCTTGCAGTTATCAGTATTCGGGGCGTCCGATGCCCTGCAGTCGATTGGGATCGATTGGGATACGGTGCGTGCCAGTGTCCACCCTGACCAAATATCTGTGTACGCCAGCTCGGCAATGGCGCAGCTCGATGATGCGGGCTTTGGTGGCCTGCTGGCCGCGCGCGCAAACGGTGGCCGCGTTAGTTCGAAGCAGCTGGCACTGGGCTTAGCCGATATGCCCGCCGATTTTGTCAGCGCCTATGTGTTGGGGAATGTCGGCGGCACTGGGCCCAGCTTGGGAGCTTGTGCGACGTTTTTCTACAACCTGCGTCAGGCCGTGCAAGACATCCGCAGTGGTGCCGTGCGCGTTGCGGTGGTGGGGGCAGCAGAAGCGGGAATAGATCCGCGCGTGATGGACGGTTACGCCACCATGGGGGCCTTGGCCACGGATGCTGACTTGCTTAAGTTGGATGCCGGTTCAGCGCGTAGCGAAGCGGATTATCGCAGGGCAAGTCGACCGTTCAGCAGCAACTGCGGATTTACCATTGCTGAGGCGAGTCAGTTCGTCGTGTTGTTTGACGACGCGCTGGCCCTTGAGTTGGGTGCACAGGTGCATGCCGCGGTGCCCGAGGTCTTTGTAAATGCCGATGGCTATAAAAAGTCCATTTCATCGCCGGGCGTGGGGAATTACCTCACTGTTGCCAAGGCAACCTCAGCGGCGGGGGCGATTATTGGCGAGCACGCGCTGAAGACGCGCTCATTCGTTCAGGCGCATGGCACCAGCACGCCGCAAAACCGTGTGAGTGAATCGCATATCCTTAACGAAACCGCCAAGGCCTTCGGGATTGAGCGCTGGCCTGTTGCCGCTATTAAAGCCTACCTGGGTCATAGTATCGGCGCGGCCTCCGGCGATCAGTTAGTCTCCAGCCTGGGGATATGGCGCGACAATATCCTGCCGGGTATCACCACCATTGACCATATTGCCGACGACGTGCAGCGCAGCAACCTGCACTTGCCCATGTCGCATCTCGAACTTGAAAAAGACAGCATGGATGCGGCAATTCTAAATGCCAAAGGCTTTGGTGGTAACAACGCCAGTGTGTGCCTGTTGTCGCCGCAATTCACTGAACGCTTATTGCGGGGGCGTCACGGCAGCCGCGCTTGGAAAGGCTACTGCGAGCGCCGAGAAGAGTCTGTCGCTCAAGCGAATGCCTATGATGAAGCGGCCCTTCGGGGTGAGCTGTCGGTGCGGTACCAGTTTGGTGAGGGGGTGCTTGAATCTGATGACCTGGATATACAGGCCGATAGTATCGGCATTGCCGGTTGGCTGAAGCGCGTGGAACTGCCCAATACATCGCCCTACACATCCTGGCTGGCCAGTGAGGATGCGCAGTAAGAATCGTTACCCCTCGGATATCGGCTAAATACCCTCCGGCAACTACGGATGCTGTTTTGCGTTTTTTTCTGGCCAACTGACGGTGTAGAAATCGTCAGATAAAGGGGGAGCATGATGCGAGAGTATTTACGCCACCCAAGTAATATTCCGGTTGATGTCGAAGTTGTCGAAGAGCCGGGCGTTTGTCTTGCTCAAGCTTGCGATGTCAGTGTTGCGGGCCTGTGTTGCCAGGTGGAAACGCCGGTAAAGCCTGGTTGTGATATTCGATTTCGCGTGCCGTCGCTATCGTTCGACTATATCGGCTTGGGCCGTGTGGTGTGGTGTCGCCGTCGTGGTCAACAGTACCAATTGGGTATTGAATTCTGCTCCGGGCGCGACGCCTACCGGGCTCGCATGGTGGAGCAGGTCTGTCAAATAGAGGCCTATCGCCAACAGGTCGCCGAAAATGAAGGACGCGTGCTTACTGGCGAAGAGGCTGCTGCTGAGTGGATAGAGCGTTTTGCGGCCGATTTCGATAAGCGCTTTGCCATGGGCTGAGAGCGTCCTCGCACCCTTTCCCTAAAAAACCCTCCTATCGCTAGATGTCGGCACATTTGTGTCGAGCAAGACAGAACGCGGGATTCATGATTGAATACTCGTCCCGTCAGGGGTGCGAGAATAGAGGACGAGAATACATGAATCACGAAGCGAGCTCTCGGGTGTTGATTAAACTGCCCAGAGATCGAGCCTGGGCGTTGCTGCAAGATCTGACGTTGGCCCATCACTATGTTCCCGGTGTGCTGCGCTGTGAGCTCCATGGTGAACAGCGGCACGGCGTCGGCGCTAGCCGTCGGGTATACCAAAAAATGGGCCGTTGGATGGATGAAACCGTTACCGAGTGGAGTGAAGGTAGCGGCTTTGTTATCCGTTTGCACCGCGAGCATAAAGGGCCTGCAGCGCCCTTTAAAAAAGCCCAGTTTCGCTATCGCCTGGAAGACGCCGGGCACGGCCAAACCGCGCTGACGACCAGTCTCATGTTTGATATGCGGTGGGGAGGCTTTGGGCGACTCCTATATCGTCGGCTGATGGCTGGCGCCTTTCGTGGAATCATCCGCACCATTAGTCTCAATATGAAAGCCTATTACGAATCCCAGGCTGACGAGCCGGCTAAACACGCTGATACTCAGGCAGTCGGAGAGGGGCAGTGATGGACGCGTTACAGTTGTTGCAACAGCGAAACTCTGCCAGCAAATTAGTTGAGCCAGCGCCGAGTGAAAATGAAATGGCCGACGTGTTTGCCGCGGCGGCCCGTGCCCCGGATCACGCCCGCCTGCGGCCATGGCGCTTCAGAGTGATTGAGGGTGATGCGCGCGCACGGCTTGGCGAGCTTTACGCCGATGCCGCCAAACGCCGAAACCCGGCACTTGGCGAAGCGGATTTGCAGCGCTTTCGCCGTCAACCGCTGCGTGCGCCAATGATTCTGGTGGTGTCAGCGCTTGTGCAAGCGCACCCAAAGGTGCCAAAAATTGAGCAATTACTTTCCGCTGGCTGCGCGGCACATGCGAGCTTGTTGGCGCTTGAGGCGCTGGGCTACGCGGCTATTTGGCGCACTGGCGATCACGCTTTCGACCCGCAGGTCATGGCTGGGCTGGGTATGCGAGAAAACGAAGAAGTTATTGGATTTTTATACGTCGGCAGTCGCGATGGCGCAGTCAAACCCTTGCCTGAATTGGCGCCGGACGAATTTGTTGAGAAGTGGACTGGACTATGAATATTGTTGAACCCCCCGTATATGAAACCCTGGCGCTGCGTATGGAGCAGCATGTGGCGTGGGTTGCGCTAAACCGCCCCGACAAAGCCAATGCGATGAATGAGGCTATGTGGAGTGAGCTTCAAGAATGCTTTGAGTGGTGTGATGGCGAGAGCAGCGTACGGGCTGTTGTATTGTGCGGCGAGGGCAAGAATTTCTGTGCGGGTATCGACCTGGGAATGTTTGCCGGTTTGGCTGAGGTCATGGCGAAGCAACCCGAGTTGGGTCGTCGCATCGAATGGTTTCGGCGCCATATCAAGTCGCTACAGGCCAATTTAACGGCCATTGAGCTGTGTCGAAAGCCGGTAATTGCGGCGATTCAGGGGAACTGTGTCGGCGGCGGTATCGATATGATCAGCGCCTGTGATATGCGCTTCTGTGCCGATAATGCACAGTTCTCTATCAAGGAAATCGATATTGGCATCGTCGCTGACGTAGGCACCTTGCAGCGTCTTCCCAAGCTCATTTCCCCGGGCCGTGTTAGCGAGTTGGCGCTGAGCGGTCGTAACGTGGGTGCGGCGGAAGCGGAGCGCATCGGACTGGTCAATACCGCCTACAACTCCTACGAGGAAATGATAGAGGCGGTATCAGAGCTGGCGCAGAGCATTGCTCGCAAGTCACCGTTGGCCGTGCGGGGCACCAAGGAAATGATCCGTTACAGCCGTGACCACAGTGTTGAAGATGCCTTGAACTATGTCGCCACATGGAATGCGGGAATGCTCAGCCAAGAGGATGCAATGCTGGCAATCTCAGCGGCAAACGGCGAGTCGCCTGATTTTAAAGACTAGTCAGCCAAGATTACTATTCGTTTAGGAAAGGGGGATTTTGCTCGACCGAGCTTGTTCCCCTTTCTTCTATTGGTAAACTACCTGTAACCTGCAGCGCCTTAGATGCTGCCTCGGTGATAATAATCAATGCAAAAAAATACGATTTTCAAGAGTGCGCTCATCCGCTTTTTCCTCCGGCCGTTTTTCAAGCTCACCACGCGTCTGTTGGGGTGGAAAATATTGGGTGAAAAGCCAGAGCACAAAAAATGCGTACTGATCGCGGTGCCACATACCAGTAATTGGGACTTTCCAACCATGATGGTAATTGCCTTCGTTCTGGGGCTGGATGTCCACTGGATGGGAAAACATACCCTGTTTCCCCGCGGCCCCCTCGGCGCCACTATGAAGTGGTTTGGTGGTATCGCCGTCGACCGTCGCAAAAAACACAACATGGTCGAGCAGATGGCTGAGGAATTCAGTCAGCGCGACGAGCTGATGTTGATTATTACCCCTGAGGGTACGCGCAGCGCGGTGAACCGCTGGAAAGGCGGCTTTTACCATATCGCTCAAGCCGCCGGTGTACCGGTGATCCTGGGTTATGTGGATAGCAACACAAAAACAATGGGCCTGGGCCCGGCGTTTTTCCCTACCGGGGATTACGATGCTGACTTGGCAGAAATTGCCAATTTTTATAAGGGAATGCGCGGGCTGAAAAAGCAGTAGACGCGAGCTTCACGGCCCCATTCTCGACATAAATCAATAATAAACGACAGTCACTGGGGCTCACTATGACAGATCGATATCGCTGGGCAGCGTTACTGCTGACCCTCGTTAGTATGGTAGTTGGTAGCTCGGCATTTGCCCTTACCGCCAAAGAGGTGGGTACCGCCGAGATCGCCAGCAATCCTCATGAAAACTGGCTCAGCTACGGCAAGGACTACCGAGAGCAGCGCTATAGCGAACTTGCGCAGATTAACCACGACAATGTCACCGATCTTGGGCTCGCTTGGTCTTTTGACACGGAATACAACCGGGGTTTGGAAGCAACGCCCATCATTGTTGATGGCGTGATGTACGTAACAGGCAACTGGAGTGTGGTCTACGCACTCGATGCGCGCAGTGGCGAGCTGCTGTGGAAGTACGACCCGAAAGTGCCTCGCGAGTGGGCAAAAATGGCCTGCTGCGATGTTGTTAACCGAGGTGTTGCCGTTTACGAAGGTAAAGTCTTCGTAGGCAGTCTCGATGCGCGCTTGATCGCCTTAGACGCTGCCAGAGGCGAGGTGATTTGGGAGGTGCAAAGCGCCGATATCAAGGCCTACCCCTACACCATTACCGGAGCGCCTCGCGTTGCGAAAGGCTTGGTATTTATTGGTAACGGCGGGGCTGAATATGGCGTGCGGGGATTTGTCAGCGCGTTTGATGCCGACACCGGTGAGTTGCGCTGGCGCTTTTATACCGTTCCCGGCAACCCCGCCGATGGCTTTGAAAACGATGCAATGCGCAAAGCTGCCGAGAGCTGGACGGGCAAGTGGTGGGAGTACGGCGGTGGTGGCACCGTGTGGGACAGCATTGTCTACGACGATGAGTTAGATCAGCTGTACATTGGTGTGGGTAACGGCTCCCCTTGGAATCACCGCGTTCGCAGCCCTGAAGGGGGTGACAACCTTTACCTCTCGTCCATAGTTGCCCTGGATCCCGACACTGGTGAATACCTCTGGCATTACCAAGAGACGCCTGCTGAAACATGGGACTACACGGCGACTCAGCACATCATGCTCGCCGATATGGAGGTGGATGGCGCCACGCGTAAAGTGATCTGGCACGCGCCGAAAAATGGCTTCTTCTTCGTGATTGATCGTGAGAATGGCCAATTACTCTCTGCTGAGCCCTATGCCGATGTGAATTGGGCAACGCATTACGATATGGCGACAGGGCGCCCAGTAGAAACCGACATTGCCCGCTACCCCGACGGCCCTGAATTGATCCGTCCCTCATCAATGGGGGCGCACAACTGGCAGCCAATGGCCTACAGCCCCGAGACGGGTTATGTGTATATCCCTGCGATCAGCAGCTTGTTCCAGTACGAGGACGTGCAGGACTACTTGCATCGCTGGGGTCAGTGGAATCTCGGTATCCCCTTGCAACAGCCGCCGCTGCCGGACCCAATTTTGGCGCAGTTAATGACCACCAAAATGACGCGTGGCTCGCTGCTGGCGTGGGATCCGGGAACCCAAACTGCGGCGTGGGAGCTGCCTCATAAGTTGACGTGGAACGGCGGATTATTGGCGACCGCAGGCGGGCTTGTCTTCCAGGGCACTGCCGAGGGCGAGGTGATTGCCGTCGATGCTAAAACCGGTGACAAACTGTGGACCTTCGATGCGAAAACCGGCGTTATGGCGCCGCCGGTCAGCTACCAACTAGACGGTGAGCAGTACGTAAGTATTTTGGTCGGATGGGGCGGTGCCTTCGGCTTGATTGCCGGTCTGGAAAGAGAACATGCGCCGCCGCCGAGCCGGGTGCTTACGTTCAAGCTCGGCGCCTCGGGTGTATTGCCCGACAATCCTGAAAAGCAACTTCACGAGCCGCCACCGAGACTGACCCACGACGAGGCAGTTTTAAACGAAGGCCGTGAACTCTATTACGCCTATTGCAGCGCGTGCCACGGCACAGAAGTTATTTCGAATGGCGCAATTCCTGATCTTCGTCACTTGCCCCGAGCATTTCATGACAATTTCAATGCCATAGTGCTTGATGGGGTAATGAGTAAGCTCGGGATGGTCGGCTTTGGCGATGTACTCAACGAGGAGCAGGCCTACGCCGTTCACGCGTATATTCTTGAACAGGCAAATATCAATAAAGAACTGCGCGAGCAACCACAGTGGTGGCGCGATATTAAGGCCTGGTTCTTTTCTGGTTTGGCCTGGTTGGTTGGCTTACTGACCTAGCGTCGTATAGCAAGCCCTTATGAAGAGGCCGAATGGCCTCTTTTTAGTTTGAGTGACAGCACAGGAGAAAAGGCATGTATCGGCGAGTGGAATTAACAGCTTTTGGCGGCCCGGAGAAACTGGCCATCAAAAGGGAGGCTGCATTACCCGAGCCCGGCGTAGGCGAATTGCGTGTGAAAGTGCTGGCTGCTGGCACCGGCTTTACAGACACCATTATTCGCCAAGGGCAGTACGTTGGCGTGAAAGAGAAGCCGCCCTTTACACCGGGTTACGACTGGTTCGGTGTTGTTGATGCCGTTGGTGAAGGGGTTAGCGACTTTTCGGTCGGCGATGCGGTGGCGGATATGCCTGTGATTGGCGGCTACACCGAGTATCTCTGTGTGCCTGCAAGCCAAGTCGTGCCCGCGCCGCCTAATTTAGATGCGGCGTCGGCGGTGTGTATGATCCTGTCATATACCACGGCCTACCAAATGCTGACCCGCGAGGCCAATATGCGCGAGGGGCAGAGCTGCCTTATTCACGCTGCCGGTGGTGCTGTGGGCACGGCATTATTGGAGCTGGGGCGCCATATGGGGCTAAAAATGTACGGCACCGGCTCTGCGTCTAAAAAAGAGGTGATTGAGCGTTTTGGAGCAACCCATATTGATTATCGCAGCAGTGACTTTGAGGCCGAGATAAAGCGTTTAACCGGTGGCGAAGGCGTCGATGCGGTCTTTGACACCATTGGCGGCAAAAACTGGTCGCGTTCATATCGCTGTCTTAAGTCGGGGGGATGCCTGGTGGGCTTTGGCGCCCTGCAACTGACAACGGGGGAGGAGAGCGTGCCTAGTGTGATATTTGGCTTTGCCAAATTGTTAGGCCTGTGGAAGTTGCTGCCCGATGGCAAGAAAACCCGGTTCTACAATATCCAAACGCGTCGTGAGAAGCAGCCAGAGGATTTTATTGCCGATGTAAAAGCCTTGTTTGCCATGTTGGCTGCGGGAGAGCTACAACCTGTTATTGCTGAGCGCGCACGCTTAGATGACATTATTGAGATTCATCAGCGTCTTGACCGGGGCGAAATTGCCGGAAAAGTCGTGCTCGAAATGGCTTGATCTTACCTATATCTCCGCCGAGGCCCCTGCCGCCTCGGCTTATCCGTATTTATCCTTACTTGCGCCGCCCATATAACAAATTTGTTGAATAAATTTGAGGCGCGCGATTGTGTCTAACGTATTCCCTATGGTAACGCTTGAAGTTTTGCACTGAGGTTACCAGTTTTCCACATAATCTGTGGATAAGTTGGTGGGTAAGTTGTCAGTTTGTGGCGCTAAGTACGATGGAATCGGCCTTGTAACAAATTGTTCAAAATTTAGCCATTATTACAAAAGTCAATTAAAACAGTAGGTTGTGGCGTTTTCGTGATTTTTTGTATGACTTTTGAGCGCTAAGCATGCCACATTTGCTATCGCAGCCCTAACTGTGAATAAGTGTTACGTCAATAGTTGATTTATGTAACGTGTTACCAAACGCCACCATGTTGCAGTGTGGCGCACGGTAATGCTCATCGGTGGTGCGTTTCAGTGCGCGGTGGGCCCTGCATAACTGCAGCCGCTGGTGCAGGTTTCACGCATTTCGACCCGAAGTAGCGCAGGTAATTGCGGCTTGAGCTTCTGCCAAATCCAGATCGCCAAGTTTTCACTTGTCGGATTCTCTAGGCCGGGGATGTCGTTGAGATAGTAGTGATCCAATTGGTCGATAATCGGCTTAACGGCAGCTTTGATATCACCGAAGTCCATAATCCACCCGGTGTGGCTATCAGGTTCCCCGCCGACCACTATGCGTAATAGAAAGCTGTGCCCATGCAGTCGTGCACATTTGTGCCCCTCGGGAACGTTGGGCAGGCGGTGAGCGGCTTCAAAAGTAAATTCTTTGAAAATTTCCACAGATTAATCTCTGGCTGAACGAGTGGGGCGGCTATGGTAATCAGCTGTGTATAAGCTGTACAGCATGCCGCTAAATCCAATTGTTCATTTGCTGTGCAGAATGAACAATTAATGAGCTTCCTTTTGTACGAAAAATAAGCGAAATCAGTTGGATAGCGTTTTTTTCATAAAATTTTAAAAAAACTTATCGGAGAGGTTTGACAAGAAAAGCGATTACTGTAGAATGCGCCTCACTCGATTGAGAGGGGTGATTAGCTCAGCTGGGAGAGCATCTGCCTTACAAGCAGAGGGTCGGCGGTTCGATCCCGTCATCACCCACCAAATCGAGGTTGTTTAAAGTATGCGGACCGGTAGTTCAGTTGGTTAGAATGCCGGCCTGTCACGCCGGAGGTCGCGGGTTCGAGTCCCGTCCGGTCCGCCAACTTTAACACGCTAAAGCTTCTCTTTAGCGCCATGTAAAAGACCTCCTTTCTTCTATACCTATCTTCTTTTTCAAGTTGTAAACTCCGCAATCTGTTGTGTCACAATTCTATGTCGTGTGCCCTTTGTGTCGCCGATTTAGCGCTATATTACTGCTAGTGAAGATTTGTTGTGGAGAGTTCTGTGTCGGCACTTACCGAAGCCATTATGTTTATTCGCGACGGCGAGGTTGTGAAGGAGATGTTCTTCGCCGAGTTCGAAGCGGTGCTGGACGACGTTGTCGGTGTGCCGGATTTTGCAGGCCAGCAATTGCAGGCGGTGTTTGTACAAATCAACACAGAAATGAAAATTACCGGAGCGGTTTTTTTTGTCATCAGCTTTGACAAGCGCGGCCGTATCACCGGAAATTGGAATATCCCGCTTCGCCACTTACTTGATCATGCCAGTTTCGGCCCCGACCTGGGTGGGGGTGTAACGAAAGTTGCTTGTCACAGCGCTTGCCCGGTGTCTTGGTATCGCAATCAACTCTGGGATCCAGTAATGGAAGGGCACCAGACCTTTTCGGCTCTGGTCGCCGCGGTGCAGCGCAACCGCTTGGGTATTGTCAGCGATGCCCTGAACACCGGGCCCGAGCAAACAACGGTATCGGATTTCTTTCGCCGCCATGTACCCCCGCAGGGGGGGGATGCGGAGCCGTCGGTTTCCGCGACGGCTGACTCGGCTACCCCCATTTTCCATCGTCGCTACCGGGAGCGGCTCAAGGCCTTAAAGAGCGCGGAGCAGTTGCGCCTGGCAACAGTGCAGCAAAAGCATCAGTCACGTTTTGAGACCGCTGAAGAGGAGTTCAGTCGCCAACTAACGGAAAAAAATGACGAGCTTGCGGCGTTAAAAGAGATGCTGGCGGGCGAGGTGGCGCAGCGGCGTCAACTTGAGGCCAGCCTAAATAAGCAGCAACAGCTGCTCGATGAGCAAAAAACCGAATATGAAGGTTTACTGGAGTCGGCAGGCAGCCAGGGTGCTTATTCCGAAGAATTAGAAAAATTGCGCAAGAGCTATGAGAAGGAACTAAAGCTTAATCTGCAGCAGCAGGCGGTAGAATTTGAAGAGCGCTTGAATCGCCGTGAAAATGAGCTCTATCAGCGCTCCACGGAGATTGTGGAGTTGCGCAGTGAGCTGAGCCGACTGCGAGAGCAGAACCGAGAGCTGTTGCTCAATGACGACAGCAAAATGCTGCAAGATATGGCAGAGAAAGGCGTCGTGTTTGTTGCCTATCACCCGGGTATTGAGCACCTGGTGATCGACCGAGAAGAAATGCCGTCTTATTTGCGCGACCCGCAGTCATTTGCTGCCCACCGCTGCGAGGTGAGTGTGGAACGCTATCAGCGTTGGTTGCAGCATTACCGGCTGCCGATTTGTCGGCACCAAAATCCCGCCGGCGAATACTGTGGGCAACCGCTGATCAAAGTTATGCGCCCCAAGTTATTCCGCGAAGGGGAGAGCGACCGCTGCAAAGATCATCGCGGTGGCTGAGTCCCTGATTCAACCGCTTGACGCTTATCACTCTCCCAAAGTGGATATGCTGCGTCTTGATCGCTTTGATGCGCTGGCCCCTGGTAATAAGTGGTTCAAGCTGCGCGAAAATATTGCCGTAGCCCGTAAGCAGGGCGCGCGGTGTTTGGTGAGCCTGGGGGGCGCGTATTCCAATCACTTGCATGCCCTGGCAGCATGGGGGCACCACAATCGCTGGCCGACGGCGGCATTTATTCGCGCGGATGACGATCAATTGACGCCCTGCATGGCAGACCTTCAGCGCTGGGGCATGCGCCTGGTTCATCTGAGTCGCAGTGACTACCGCCGACGGCACGATCCTGAATATATTGCCAGCCTTATGCGCGGCTTTGATCGCCCGTATTTTATTCCCGAGGGCGGCGCCAATGCGCTCGGCGCGTCGGGTTGTGCGGATATTGCGTCGCTGCTGCCAGGCGGTGGTGCTGGCTACTCATTGATTGTTGCGGCCTGTGGCACGGGCGCAACGCTTGCGGGATTGGCGTCGGCGGTCGCGGGCTCGACACGTGTACTGGGTATACCTGTTCTCAAGGCAGAGGCCTTTATGGCGCGCGATATCGCGCAAATACTCGACGACTTAGGTTCGCCGCGGCAAAACTGGCAGCTAGATCATCGTTTTGCGGGTAAGGGCTTTGGCCGTGTCAATGATGAGCTGAGCAAGTTTATTCTGCGCTTTGAGGCACAGCAGCGCGTGCCGCTTGACCCCGTTTATACCGCAAAGCTTTGCTTTGCCGTCGACGCAATGCATAAGCGCGGCGAGTTAGCGGGGGAGTCCCGGGTGCTGGTTATTCACTCCGGTGGCTTGCAGGGGAGAAGTGGCTACCCAGCACTTTTTAATCAATCTGTGTTGGGGCTTAGCGGCCAATGCTCGGGGACAACAAAGCAGCGCTCTAACTTTTGATTTATCAACATTTGCGGGCGCTCGGCGGCCAGCGCGAGCGCTTTCTCGATATCCTGGGTTTGCTGGTAGTCTGCCGATAGCCAGTGAGGTTTTTCTAATAGACGCCATGTTGCCTGCTCTTTTTTGGTTTTCTGCGCGGTGAATTGCTGAACCGAAAACCACGTTCCCTTAGGGTGGTCGTTATTGAGGCAGGTGCTTGTTGCGCGATTCCCTTGTGGATAAAACAGGAAGCCCGCCACCCTCAGTTGCGCTTTGCAGTGCTCGATACCGACATTTGACATGGCTAAAGCCCCCTCCGGGCTGTTAGCTAGCGGTAGCTGGTGTGTTTCCAGTCTCTCGAGCTTGCGGTCGAGGCGATCTGCGCTATTGGGCCCCAGCCACGCCGATAGTGGAATGTCACCCGGGCGCGTGGCGAGAAAGAACTTAACCGCCAGCTCCAGGTGGAAGCTCTGCTGCAGGGTGTGGTCGTGATAGAGGATATCGAACTCGCCCAGGGTTCGGCCGCGGGCATTTCTGACGGGTAAGTTGTGAGCGATCAGTTCGGTGCTGCGATCCTGTTCGAGAAAAAAGTGCCACAAGGACTCGAAGACCAGCCCTAAGCGTGGGCTTTTGCAGCGCTCTTGTAGGTGTTTTCGCAGTGGTTGGTCGTTGTTGTCCAGCGACTGAAGCCATGCCATTCGCTCTGGGGTGAGCGCAAGCGCCGGATGGTCGCCGATGTTCACCAGCGGCGCTGAAAAACAAGCCCATGCCAGGGCGCGTGTATAGGCTGAGGCGAAGTGCTGTAGGTCTAATGGCTTGATAGATTGGTATCCTGGTTTGCTCAGACGCACACAAGGTTTGCATTGTATTCACGTGGGCTGGTTATAATGGCGGCCCCGCGCATGGCAGCAGTAATTATGGAACAGTTCCGCAATATAGGGGTCATCGGCCGAGAAGGCAACGGTGTCGCCGTCACGCTTAAACGCCTGTTGGACTATCTCCAGCAGAGAGAGCTCAGCGCCGTACTTGACGAGCAAATCGCCGGTTTAATGTCTGGTCATGGCCTCCGGGTTTGCAGTCGCCGGATGATCGGTGAAATTTGCGACTTGATCATTGTGGTGGGCGGCGACGGTAGCCTGTTGGGCGCCGCGCGGACCTTGGCGCGACACAATGCCCCTGTGCTTGGCGTGAACCGCGGCCGCTTGGGGTTTCTCACCGACATTTCACCCGATGAAATAGAGAGCCAAGTCGGTGCGGTATTGGATGGCCATTACCGCCTGGAAAAGCGCTTCCTGTTGGACGTGGAACTGATGCGCGGTGGTGAGCGCGTAGGTAAAGGCGACGCCCTCAACGATGTGGTGCTCAACTCGGGCACCAGCGGCCATATGATGGAGTTCGAGCTATTTGTCGACGGCGAGTTTGTCTACCGCCAGCGCTCCGATGGTTTAATTATCTCAACACCCACAGGGTCTACCGCGTACTCGCTGTCTGCCGGTGGCCCCATTATGCACCCGCGTTTGGATGCAATCGTCATCGTACCAATGTTCCCGCACACCCTGAGCAGTCGCCCTATCGTTATTGATGGCAAAAGCGAGATAAGCATGGTGGTGTGCGACTGCAACACCGCGCAGCCACCGGTGACGTGCGACGGCCAGTTGCGCATGACCAGCCAGCCGGGCGATGTGATTACGGTGCGTAAAAAGCCGCACCGTATGAAGCTCATCCACCCGCTTGATCACAGCTTTTATGCCAGCTGTCGCGATAAATTGGGCTGGGGCGCGCATCTGCCAGCCGGGGATGACGATGACTGAATACTACATCGCGCTACGCCTTCCTCTCGATGAGAATTTAGCCGATTTTTCCGCTTTGCTGTGGCAACAGGGTGTTGCCCACCACATTGCTGAAGAGGGGGGGAGTCAAATTCTTCGCGTTGGTGATGAGGAGCAGGTTGCCGTGGTGGCAGAGCTCTACCAAAAGTTGCGCAGTGGCGAGCTGCATATTACTCGCCACTCAGTGGCAGAGCCTCAGCCAGTGCAGTCGCGCTCGCTTCGCCAGCGGCCGGCGGTGGCGGTGTTGTTGTTACTCAGTATTCTGGGGGCGCTGTTACCGGTTGTGGACAGCAGCTTTCGAGCGGTGTCTTCGCTGAGCTTTTACCCCTTGGATCTCGGCGCGGGTAAGATTGTCGCCGACTGGCCAGTTGGGCAGTGGTGGCGGCTGTTAACCCCGATGTTTCTTCATTTCGGTCTGCTGCATATCGCCTTTAATGGCCTGTGGTTATGGGAATTGGGCGGGATGATCGAGCAGCGGCAGGGCAGTGTGACGCTGATAGCGATGGTTGTACTTATTGCAGCGGCCTCAAACATGGCGCAGGCGATGATGTCGGTGTCGCTATTTGGCGGTATGTCGGGCGTTATCTATGGCTTGCTTGGCTATATCATTGTTTGGAACCGACTGCGGCCAGCCGAGTCACTGCCACTGGTGAAGGGCGTTGCCGTGGTCATGCTGGTGTGGCTTGTGGTGTGTATGGCAGGCTTTACCCGCTTACTCGGGCTGGGGGAGATCGCCAACACTGCCCACCTTTCTGGTTTGATTATGGGCTTTTTGCTCGGCATTGGCGCATCGTTTTTGCGGCGCAAAAGCGTATAAGCCAGCACTACTCACTCTGTTATAATTCTCGTCTTTCACGAGCGGCCTGTGGAGGGCGCTATGGATTTTGAAAAACTGATCGATAATTTGGATCCGGCAATTTATGCCTCGCTTAAGCGCGCGCTGGAAATTGGCAAATGGCCCGATGGCCGCGTGTTAACCGACGAGCAGCGAGCACATTGTATGGACGCGGTTATCGCCTACGACCACCGCCGTAAGCCCGAAGAACAGCGGGTGGGGTACATTGATAAAGGCAGTAAATCCGAGGGGGATAGCTGCGACGGCCACGGCGATAACGGCGCTGAAAAGCCGATAAAGTGGGCCGACTCCTGATGGCTTTATCGAATGTAGCCGGGGCCGCATCGAAAATGCGCACCGCTCTGGAAGATAACGAAGCCCAGTACACGCTGACGCTGGGGCAGCAGTCGGTGCCAATGAACCCGCTGATTGGCAGTCGTGTGACGCTGGCCTACCAACAGCAAATTCACTGTGTGCACTGCGGCCGCTTGTCTAAGAAAAGTTTCAGTCAAGGGTACTGCTATCCCTGCTTTCAGCGCCTGGCACAGTGCGACAGCTGTATTGTCAGCCCCGAAAAGTGCCACTATTTTGAAGGCAGTTGCCGAGAACCTGAGTGGGGAGAGGCGCACTGCATGATCGACCACATCGTGTACTTGGCGAACTCGTCTGGGGTGAAGGTGGGAATCACCCGTGGCACTCAGCTTCCGACGCGCTGGATCGATCAAGGTGCGGTAGCCGCGCTGCCGATTTTTCGGGTGAGCAATCGATTGCAGTCCGGCTTGGTCGAAAGCGCTTACAAGGCGCATGTGGCCGATAAAACCAGCTGGCAGGCGATGCTGAAGGGCACCCCTCCTGAGCAGGATTTATACGCGCGCCGCGACCAGCTGGCGGACGTCTGTAGCGACGAGATCGACGCACTGCAGAAGCGCTTCGGTCTGCAGGCTATCCAAACCATCGATGATGCGGACGTTCAGCATATTCGCTATCCCGTGGTGGAGTACCCCACCAAGGTGAAGTCATTTAATCTGGATAAAGTCCCCCTTGCAGAAGGCACCTTAATGGGAATTAAAGGTCAGTATCTGATCTTTGACACCGGTGTGATTAATATTCGTAAATACGGCGGTTACCAGCTGGAGTTGAGCAGCCCAGCGCTGTAGATCATCCGCCTTTGAGGAGAGCAGTATGCGCGACGCGCAGCCCAGTACGATTTACCTGAAAGACTATCGCGTTCCCGACTATCTGATCGACAAAACTTCCCTCAGTTTTCATCTGGGTGAACGCTCCACCGAGGTAACATCTCGCCTGACAATGCGGCGCAACCCCGCCGCAGAGACGGCCTCGCAGAGCCTGGAGCTGCACGGTGCTGAGCTGGAGTTGTTGTCACTGGCGATTAATGGGGATGTTTTACCTGAGGGCGGCTGGGAGCAGCAGGGCGAGCTGCTTTGTATCCATCGTGTGCCCGAGGCCTTTGAGCTGGAGTGCAAAACGCGAATATACCCCCAAAAAAATACCTCGCTGGAGGGGCTGTATAAATCCAGCGGTATGTTTTGCACGCAGTGCGAGGCAGAGGGCTTTCGCAAAATTACCTACTATCTGGATCGACCCGATGTGATGTCGGTGTTCGATGTAGAAATTATTGCTGATGCGGATGCCTACCCCGTGTTGTTGTCCAACGGCAACTGCACCGCTACCGAAACACTGGACAACGGCCTTCAGCGCAGTGTGTGGCACGACCCGTTTCCGAAACCCGCCTATTTATTTGCCCTGGTGGCTGGAAAGCTGTCGCGTATCAGCGACAGTTTTACCACCATGAGTGGTCGTGATGTTGCCCTGCACATATATGTAGAAGAGAAAGACCTCGATAAGTGCGATCACGCCATGCAGTCGCTGAAAAATGCGATGCGTTGGGACGAGGAGGTTTACGGTCGGGAGTACGATCTTGAGCTGTTTAATATCGTTGCCGTCGATGACTTCAATATGGGCGCGATGGAAAACAAAAGCCTGAATATCTTCAATACCTCCTGCGTGTTGGCAAAGCCGGAAACGACGACCGACGCAGGCTTTCAGCGTGTGGAAGGGGTTGTTGCCCACGAGTATTTCCACAATTGGTCTGGGAATCGTGTGACGTGCCGGGATTGGTTTCAGCTTAGTTTGAAGGAAGGCTTCACCGTTTTCCGGGATGCGGAATTTTCCGCTGACATGGGATCGCCGACCGTAAAACGCGTCGAAGACGTTACGCTGCTGCGTACCGCCCAGTTTGCTGAGGATGCGGGCCCGATGGCCCACCCCGTGCGCCCCGATTCCTTTATTGAGATCTCCAACTTCTACACGGTCACCGTCTACGAGAAGGGCGCCGAAGTCGTGCGCATGATTCACACTTTGCTGGGGCCTGAGCGCTTCCGCGCGGGTAGTGATTTGTATTTCGCGCGCCATGACGGCCAGGCGGTTACTTGCGAAGACTTTGTTAAGGCAATGGAAGATGCCAGTGGCGTGGACTTAGGCCAATTCCGTCTTTGGTATTCCCAGGCGGGCACTCCTCAGCTTTCGGTGCAGGGCGAATATGATGCACAGGCTCAACGCTACACGCTCAGCATCTCGCAGTCCTGCCCTGCCACGCCGGGGCAGGCGGAAAAGGCGCCTTTTCATATCCCTCTTAAAGTGGCCTTACTCGGCGAAGCGGGGCAGCTTCCTCTGCAGCTTAAGGGGCAGCCACAAGATACGGAGACGGCGGACAACACTGAGATGGTGCTCGATGTCACCGAGGTCAAGCAGCAGTTTGTCTTTGAGAATGTCATTGAGCCGCCGGTTCCCAGTTTATTGCGCGGTTTCTCAGCGCCAGTGAAGTTAAGCATGAATTATCAGCGTGCTGACCTGTTGCGCATCATGCAGAGCGATAGCGATGGTTTTTGTCGTTGGGACGCCAGCCAGCAGCTCGGTTTGGCAGAAATTCGCCATGCCCTTGCGGCGCAAGCTGCAGGAAAGGCCGCTGAGGTTGCGCAAGATTACCTGGATGCCTGCCGGCAACTTTTAGAAGACGCGCAGCTCGATCCCGCAATGGTGGCGTTGATGTTGCAATTGCCCTCGGAAGCGTACTTGGCAGAGTTGATTTCGCCGGTCGATGTGCATGCTATTCACCATGCCCGTGAAGCCTTGCGCAAGGGTATTGCTACCGCGCTTGTTGAACCTCTGCAGGCGGCCTATCGCCGTTGCGCAAGCGATGAGGACTACCGGCCGAGTGCTGAGCAAATTGCTCGCCGAAGCCTGAAAAATGTGGCGCTGTCCTATTTGATGTACACCTCGCATGGGCCAGAAGTGGCGCGCGAGCAATTTGAAACCAGTCGCAATATGACCGATCGAAGTGCGGCATTAAATGCGATTGTAAATAGTGATATGCCCTACAAGTCAGAAGCCTTGCAGCGCTTCTATCAAGACTGGCAGCACGAGCCCTTGGTGATTAATCAGTGGTTCCAGGTACAGGCGATGTGCCGCCTGCCCGGCACCCTTGAGCGGGTAGTTGAGTTGATGTCACACCCCGCCTACGATGCTGCCAATCCCAATAAAGTGCGGGCATTGGTGGGGGCGTTCTGTGGTCAAAATGTGGTGAATTTCCACAGCGAAGACGGCGCAGGCTATGCCTTTCTCGCCGACAGAGTCATCGAGCTCAATCAACGTAACCCACAGATCGCCTCGCGGTTATTGGGGCCACTGAGCAAATGGCGGAAATATACGCCCGACGTGCAACAGCGTATGAGGGGCCAGCTTGAGCGCATTCTGGCGGAGCCGGAGCTGAGCAGCGATGTCTATGAGGTTGTGTCTAAAAGCCTGAAAGACTAGTGCGCTATAAAAATCGAATTTGTTATAACAATATTCTCGTTTGTTATAACTAGCTGATTTTTATAGGTTTTTATTGTTTTCCTGCAATCATGTGGTAAAGTTGCCGACCGTAATATTGGCAGTGAAGACGATCATGGACATTGATATAGACACATTGAATGCAGAGCTGCGTGACCGGCCCGCGGAAGAGATTATCCGCTGGGCGGTATCGCTGGGGCAGCCGGCGATGTCGTCTACGAGCTTCTCGCAGAATGCCGCTGTGATGCTGAAGCTGATCACCGATGTGGATCCGAGCATGCCGATTGTCTGGGCTGACAGTGGCTACAACGTGCCGGATACCTACCGCGTGGCGGAAAAATTGATCAAGCTGCTAAAGCCCAACCTGAAGGTGTACATCCCTGAAATGACGGCAGAGCGCCGCAACGCCTTGATGGGGGGGATTCCACACCCGGACGATAACCCCGAGCTACATCGCGAATTTACGCGACAGGTGAAGCTTGAACCGTTTAATCGTGCTTTCGAAGAGATTAAGCCGAAAATTTGGCTAACCGGAATTCGAAAAGAAGAAACGGCCTTTCGTCAAAGCCTGGACGTTTTGTCGTGGGACGGGCGGGGCATCTTGAAAGTGGCGCCAATTTTTTATTGGACAGAAGACGACGTTCAGGCCTACATGGCCGCGCACCAGCTGCCCAGCTGCAAGCATTATTTTGATCCCACCAAGGTCGCGGAAAACCGCGAGTGTGGTTTGCATACCTCGGCGTGATCGAGGCTCGGGCTTTTTCCCGGCGCCGCATTTCGCTATGCTGGCGCCAAATTTTATAAGGGCCCATACATGTATTCGTTGATTCGCCCCCTGTTGTTCCGCATGTCAGCGGAGACTGCCCACAATTTCTCATTGAAGTCGTTAGACCTCGCCCACCGCTTGGGCTTAACAAGGCTGCTCAGAGCTAAGCCGGCGCCGTGCCCGGTTGAAGTGATGGGGATTCGTTTTCCCAACCCGGTTGGCCTTGCGGCAGGTCTCGATAAAAATGCACGCCATATCGATGCACTGGCGGCACTGGGCTTCGGTTTTATTGAAGTGGGCACGGTCACCCCGCGCGCTCAGCCCGGTAACCCCTTGCCGAGGTTATTTCGTTTGCCCGCCGCCCAGGCCATTATCAATCGTATGGGCTTTAATAACGACGGTGTCGATGCGCTGGTTAGCGCCGTCGAGGCAAGCCGTTACGACGGTGTGCTCGGTATTAATATCGGTAAGAATAAAGATACGCCCGCGGAGCAAGCGGTAGATGACTATTTACATTGCCTTCGCAAAGTCTATCCATTGGCCAGTTATGTAACGGTGAACTTGTCGTCCCCGAATACGCCTGGGCTGCGAGACCTTCAATTTGGTGAGCCCTTGCGCCAGCTGTTGAAAGCGCTAAAGAACTCGCAAGCTGAGCTTGCTAAGCAGCATGGCCGCTATGTGCCCATCGCGGTGAAGATCGCACCGGATATGGCCGAGGGCGATGTCAGAGATGTTGCTAAGGCGTTTGTTGAAGCGGGAATCGATGCGGTGATTGCCACAAACACGACGATCGCCCGTGAACGGGTGGCTGGGCTGCCCCATGGTGATGAGGCCGGTGGATTGAGCGGCGCACCCGTGCGTGAGGCATCCACCGCGGTGGTGAAAATATTAAGTGACGAGTTGGCCGGACGTCTGCCCATCATCGGGGTAGGCGGTATTAGTGACGATGCGTCGGCGGCCGAAAAAGTGGCGGCGGGTGCGTCCCTGCTGCAAGTGTATACCGGGTTTATCTACCGCGGCCCCGCATTGATTCGTGATGCGGTGAGCGGCGCCAAGCGAGCGATCACTCGTGCCTAGCGGTGTGTTAGAAGCATTCAGTGTTGCGTTTACCACCTTTTTCGCAACGATCGGCCCCATTGATGTCGCGGCGATGTTCGCCATTTTCTCTGGGGACCTGGATGCGAAAGAACGCCGCCTGACGGCCATGCGAGGCGTGTTAGTGGCCTCGGTCATTTTGTTTCTTTTTGCGCTGCTCGGCGAGTGGATTCTGAGTATTCTCGGTATATCGCTTGCTGCGCTGCGGGCTGCCGGTGGTGTGCTATTACTGCTGATTGGTATCGATATGGTGGCGGCAAATGGCAGCGGCGCCACCACAGCAACGCGAGAAGAGCGGAAAGAGGCGGAAGCGAAGGCAGATATTGCCGTGTTCCCCCTGGCAACGCCATTAATTGCCGGACCGGGAGCGATTGGCGCGGTGATTCTGCTAATGGCCCACGCCGAGGGAGATTATCTCCAGCAGGGGGCGGTGGCGCTCGCGCTACTATTGGTGTTACTGGTGACGCTGGCGGCGTTATTGCTGGCGAGCCGTTTGCAAACATTGCTTGGCGTCACCGGTATGCACATGGTGAGCCGTGTGTTTGGGGTTCTGTTGTGTGCCTTGGCAATGCAGTTTCTATTTGACGGCATTGCCCAGAGTGGCCTGTTGGGCGCCGTGTCAGCGCCCCAGCAGATTAGCGGCTAAAAGGCTGGCCGATCGCCACCGCCTCGGGGCCCTCAAAGCGAAGTTTGGCGCGTGCCATCGACACACTGCACAGCGGTTTTTTCGGTAAGCCCAGTGCGCGTAAAGTCTTCGCCAATGGGTGCTCCTCGCCAATTCTAGGCGGGTTTCCCCCCATGCTGAATCGCAGGCCTTCGCCTTCGGTAATGCCCACGGTCTTCCAGGCTTTGCCGTTGCGCACGGCTAGCGATGGCGCTTCTTGTGCCGGCGCTTTGCTCTTTCCACCGGCTTTTGCACTGATTTCGAAGACCAGTTGATCGTCGTCTTTAAAGCGGGCGCGTGCCTCGTGCTCATTAAAGTGCACATCAACATCGGTAACCCATTTGGGAAAGCCCCAAATATAGCGCCCGGCATGGGTGGTAAAGCCTTGGTTTACCGGCATTCGATAGACGTAGTTAGCGAGTTTGCCGCGCATAACGCGCCACATTGCGCCGAAAACCGGCAGTGGTTGTGACTCGCCTGGTGTTAGCACGGGGAAGACAATGGCCGCCTCGTTGTAGTCCCCCAGGTCATTTTCCCGATAATCCACGGCAAGAAGCTGCATGAGTGCTTTGCCGGGCCAGAGCTCCACCACTTTGAAACCGGTATCTGCAATCAATGCCTGCGCTTTCTGGCTGTCTACGGTATAGATATTCATCAACATAGCGGCGTCGTTAACATGCACCGGCAGGTCGACCTGCTTACCGTCAATGTCGTAGCAGCCGTCGCTAATGTGCTTGCATACATCGTCGGTGTGTTTGCCCTCAACCTCTTGTTCGGTTGCGTGGATAGCGGTGTCTTGCATGGCTGAGCCCAGATTATTGTTATTTCGATGGCTAGATTGTAGCCAGTCGATGAGTGTTACGACATTACAGTGCTGTAATGGCGCATTGTCTGGGGCTGTTCGCTATGCCGCAGCAGTGCAATAGGCGATAATAGCCAACAGACCCCTGTGCTTACGCAGGTAGAGAGGACGCACTGATGGCTACAATTCCCCGCTTTAAACCACTGATTCCCGAGCTTTCCGCTGGCCGCAATATCGGTATCGCGGAATTGGGGCTTCGCGGATCACTGCGGTTTGCGCAAACGGTCGCCACCGTGTGCCCTCAGGCCATGAAATGGTTGCTTCAGTGGCGCCAGCCGAAACCCGCGGAGTTGCGCGAGTTGTTCGAAGCGCTGGGCGCTACGTACATAAAGTTTGGTCAGTTCATTGCGAGCTCACCGTCCATTTTCCCGAAAGATTATGTCGATGAGTTCCAGGCCTGCCTGGATCAAACCCCGGCGATCGCATTCACGAAGATCAGGCAGATCGTTGAACAGGAGCTGGGTCGCCCTCTAGAGGAGATTTATCAGCGTTTTGATGAAACAGCGCTGGCGTCTGCGTCCATTGCGCAGGTCCACGCGGCAACCCTGAAAACGGGCGAAGATGTCGTTGTTAAAGTGCAAAAGCCGGGCGTTCGGGCTGTACTGACGACTGACATGAATACGGTATATGTGCTTACGCGGGTACTGGAACTTATTGTTCCCAATACAGACCGCGATGCGGTGGCGGGGCTGGTTGCTGAAATGTACCAGTCGATGATCGATGAGTGCGATTTCGTCAAAGAAGCGGATAACCTCAACGTTTTTCGGCGTTTTCTTGTAGATACAGGCAATGATCGGGTGACTGCGCCCAAGCCCTATCCAAAGGCATCTTCTGCGCGTGTGCTGACTATGGAAAGGCTTTATGGTTGTGCGCTAACCGATCAGGGCCTTCTGGGCGGGAGAGACCCCAGTGAGGGGCTGTTTAATGCCCTGAATACCTGGTTTGCGAGTTTGACTCAGTGTTCCTTCTTCCACGCCGATTTGCACAGTGGCAATTTACTGTTGCTTGATGATGGTCGTGTCGGCTTCATTGATTTTGGTATGGTGGGCCGTATCCAGCCGGAGGCATGGCAGGCGATGTTTGCGCTATTTAATGGCGTAAGTTCGCAGAACTACCGAATGATGGCCGAGGCAATGGTGGCCGTTGGTATCACACGCGAGGAGGTGGATGTAGAGGCGCTTACAGAGGATATTACCGCGCTATTTACCAACCTGAATGCGCTGGACCCAGTGCGTGTATTGGAGAATAACACCGGCGATGGTGTGAACGCGCTGTTGAGTGACCTGGGTGGTATCGCCAGAAACTATGGTATTCGTTTTCCGCGTTCATTCACGATGCTATTAAAGCAATTTCTGTATTTCGATCGATATATGGAGCTACTGGCACCTGGTGTCGATTTATTTCGCGACGAGCGCGTGGATATGATGTTTAGCGTTTGAGGCTGCTAGATATTCGTATGATTGTCAGTAGATAGGTAGTACACACGATATTTTTTGTGCCGCTGCCGCTGTTAACTACGTTACATAAATGGCTCGAGATACTTAGGGCGGCGGGCTTTCACAGTAGCTAACGGAAGGGAGGATGTGGATTGAGTCGCGGCTATCCAATCCTCACGTTGAGAGCGTCGGCGTTAATCGCTCTGCTCGTCACCGTCGCAGTGCTATCGACTTTGTTCGTGTTAGCAAAACTGCGCGTCGATCTAATACAAATCACCGTTTTTTCCCTTCTTTCTTTGGCTCTCGGCTACGCCACTTTTTACGTTTTGAGTCGCCCCTATTTCTCTGTTTTGATGCGTTTGGCCAATACCTTGCGAAATGCTGAGCAGGCTAATGGCGTGGCGCCTAGCTTGGAGATCCCTAGGGGCGAGTTAAAGGGGTTGGGGGAGGGACTGAGTGCAATGCTTGCCGCGATGGCCTCCAGAGAAGCAAAATTTGTCGCTGCGCAGCGCGAGCTCGAATTGAAGGTGAGCGAGGTTGCGGTAAGCAATGCCGAACTGGCAGCGACGCTGCGTCGTTTAAAAACGGCGCAGGAGCAGCTGGTAACGACTGAGAAAATGGCGTCCTTGGGCGGACTGGTTGCAGGCGTTGCGCATGAGATCAATACGCCGGTAGGTGTCGGTGTCACGGCAGTTTCTAGCATGAGTAGCCGAATCATCGACGTGCGCAGAAAATACCAGGCTGGCGAGCTAGGACATCGGGAACTCAATGACTTTTTCGACAATACTGAGCAGCACTGTGAATTGCTGCTCAGTAATCTCAGCCGCGCGGCGGAACTTGTCAGCAGTTTTAAACAGGTCGCTGTTGATCAGAGTGCGGATGGTCTGCGTGAATTTGATTTGGGCGTTTATTTGTCAGAGGTTTGGCGCAGTCTAAGCCCCCAGCTTAAGGGAACTTCGCTACGCTACGACATGACGGTTAATGATGATATCCGTGTGTTTAATTATCCGGGCGCCTTGTCTCAGGTACTGACTAACTTAGTGATGAACTCAATTACCCATGGCTATGAAAGAGGGGAGGAGGGTCGCCTGCAGCTGGATGTTCGCCAAGATGGCGGGGAGGTTGAGTTGGTCTATCGCGATGATGGGCGCGGAATCGCTCCAGAGCATTTGGGGCAGGTCTTTGAGCCGTTCTTTACTACCCGGCGAAGCAGGGGCGGTAGCGGGCTGGGCATGCATATTGTCTACAATTTGGTAACTGTGCAATTGCTAGGCACCATTGAACTACACAGTGAGCCTGGTTGCGGTGTGGAAGTTAGGATCCGCTTCCCTGCGAATATTCACCCGGGAGCGCAAATTAACAATGGATAATAGCGTGTCGCAAGAAAACGATAAATTACAACTGGCGGCCGACAGTCCCGCTGCGAGCTGCAGACACAGTGACCCCTGGGTGCTGTTGGTGGTTGACGACGAAAAAGTCGTGCACTCAGTGACGAGGCTTGCTCTGGAAGATTTCGAGCTAGGCGGGCGCGGTTTGCAGATGATCAGTGCGTATTCGGCCGCCGAAGCACAAGCGCTACTTCAGCAACACGACGATATCGCCGTGATTTTGTTGGACGTCGTTATGGAAACTGATCATGCGGGGTTGGAGCTGGCACGTTATATTCGTGAAGAGCTCGGCAATAACTTGGTGCGAATTATCCTGCGTACGGGGCAGGCAGGACAGGCGCCTGAGCACGAGGTGATTACGCGCTACGACATCAATGATTATAAGGAAAAAACCGAACTGACCCGCCAGAAATTATTTTCTACCGTCTATACTGCTCTGCGCTCCTTTAGGGATCTCAGTGCGTTAGATAATAATCGGCGCGGACTATTGCGGGTCATTGAGGCCTCTGCAGCAATTTTCGAGCGCAGGCAAATGCATGCTTTTTATGACGGTGTGCTCGAGCAGATGATCGCGTTGTTATACCTGAATCGTGATGCGATGCTGATTCGTGCTTCGGGAATCGTAGCCGAAGCCAGTGCGCGTAAACTACAGATACTGGCCTCGGCAGGTAAATTTACGGATTTTGAGGGCGAAGTGAGTTGCAGTGCATTTGATGAGGTGACACGTGAGCGCTTGCGTAGCGCGTTTGAGAAAAAGACCAATAACTATGGCGACAATTACTGGGTGAGTTATTACCAAACACAGGCTGGAACCGAGCAATTATTGTACGTTTCCGCGCGAGATGATTTTTCGGTTCCCGATATCCAAATGATTGAATTATTTGTAAGGAACGTGGCGATCGCGCACGATAACGTGGAATTAATAGATAGCCTGCGAGATGGAAAGGGCGATGACGGGAGTGGGAGATAACAGTGGCTATCGATGACCCCCTAATGCTGGCGGCAGACACCTCGATACAGGGTGAAAATCAAACGCCAAATCAGGCGCTAAAAACGTGGAAGATCTTGATCGTCGACGATGAAGAAGAAATCCATGTAGTGACGCGTTTGGCACTGCATGACTTCACCTTTGGCGGCCGGCAATTGGAGTTTATCAGCGCATACTCGGGCGCTGAAGCGAAGGCCATGATTCGCGACAATCCCGATGTGGCAATTATTTTGCTGGACGTTGTGATGGAAACGGACAGTGCCGGTTTGGATGTGGCGCAATATATTCGTCAGGACCTTGGCAATCATTTTGTTCGCATTGTATTGCGAACTGGGCAGCCCGGCCTGGCTCCAGAGAGGCGGGTACTCAAAGTCTATGATATCAATGACTACCGCGCGAAAACGGAGCTTACTCAGGACCGTTTGTTCTCGGTTATTTACACGGCTTTATCATCCTATCGCGACTTGGTTTCCCTGGCGAGAAGCCGTCACCAGCTTATCGGCTTAGTCAATGAAATTGAGCAGTTGTCTCACTTGGCGGCAAGAGACCTGCAGGTGCCGTTAAACGACGTTGTCGGTACGATTCGGCGTTTGTCCTCGCAAAAGCAGGAGGCATTACCTGCTGCGATTGCCGAGGATGTCATGGATATGCGGGAAAATATTTATGCGATGCAATCGGCGTTGAATAAACTCGTTGCCCTGACGTCGGTTGGGCGTTTCAACGAGAGCCGTGAAACGGTCGACTGCAATGCGGTGATCCACGAGGTGCTGGTGAATCTCGATGCTGAATTTCGCGCTAGCAGCGCCAATCTCCACTGTGAGACATTGCCCACGATTCACGCCTGCCACCGGCAAATGGTTCAGCTATTCCAAAACTTGATCAGCAATGCCATTCGCTTTACAGAAGGTCACGCTCCAGACATTTACATCAATGCCGTTACCCATGAGCGGAATTGGTTGTTTTCGGTGACGGATACTGGTCGAGGTATCAGCCCTGAGCAGCACACCAGCTTGTTTAACTTGTTCCACCGCGATAGCACCGAGGGCGTCTCCAAAGAGTCTGGTGTGGGGCTGGCGATATGCGAAAAAATTGTGCGCTGGCACGGCGGGAAAATCTGGTTGGAGTCTGAAGTCGGCAAGGGATCGACCTTTTACTTCACCATTCCTCTGAGCGAGTAAGGGGCGAGCGATGCGTGCTGACTGGATCGTTTCGGGCCTCTCACGGGCGATACTGTGCGCAGATAGCGAGGTTAACATCTGTTATCTGAACCCAGCGGCTGAACGGTTGTTAGCGGTAAAGGGTGGCGATGTGTGCGGCAAGCCGGTCAGCGAAGCGCTCGGGTTAAAGGATGAGTATGGCGGCACGTTAACGGCGGCCGCGCTGAATGACATCAGCTTGCAGGGTCATGAAGCGAGGCTTCGTTTATCAGCAGACGGAGGCGCGCACGAAGCCGAGTTGGCAGCCTGCGTGTCGCCTGTTCACAATGGGGCGGGAGAGCAAGTGGGTTACAGTCTCATGCTTGCATCTCATACCTTGTCGAATCTCGACAATGCCGGCGCTGTGAGCCATCTCGACCCATTAACCTCCTTGGAGGGGCGAAAGGAGTTCGAGCACCGTATTGATAACTTGGTGAATGACGCCGCCACCAGCTCCCGCACTCATGCATTGCTCTACATCGATATTGACCAATTTAAGTTAATCAACGATACCAGCGGGCATGGCGCGGGTGACAACCTGATTAAGGTGGTAGGGGAGTGTATACATGATGAATTGTTTACCGGCGACCTACTTTACCGATTGGGCGGTGATGAGTTTGGTGTACTACTAAGCAATGTGGACGCGTTTGAAGCCCGCGCTGTTGCCTCGCGTTTGGTTAAGGCAGTTAAGCGCATCAATTTCAGCTGGGGTAATATCAGCCACCGAGTATCGGTAAGTATTGGCGTTGTCCTTATTGACCAGTATTCCCTGGAGCGTCAGACCGTGATGAGTCAGGCCGACGTGGCGATGTACTCCGCCAAGGATGATGGCCGAGATCGCGTTCACATATACGATGTACAGGATAAAAACCTCAGTCGCCTGCACGATGAGATGGATTGGGTGCACCGTATAAACGAAGCCCTGAGCAACGATGACTTTTGTCTGGTGCGCGAGCACATCGTAGCGCTAGGTGATGACACCTCAAAGCTATGCTATAGCGAGTTGTTGCTTCGCATGAAGTACAAAGGCGAGCTGCTCAGCCCCGGGCAATTTATGCCAGCGGCGGAGCGCTTTGGCCTCATGCCGCAGATAGACCGGTGGGTTGTGAATGCCGCCATTGCATACCTTCGCGCGAATCCGCAGTTAAAGCCTGGCGAAAATATGTTTTCGGTTAATATCTCCGGGCAGTCGCTGTGTCAGGAAGCCTTCCTGGAGTTTGTCTATAGAAAACTTCGCCGTGGTCATGTTGATCCGGGGCTGATTTGCTTCGAAATTACTGAAACGGTTGCGATCACCAATTATTCCGTAGTGACGCGCTTTATTGAGCGCGTGCATGAACTGGGCGGACAGTTCGCGCTCGATGATTTTGGTACAGGCATGTCGTCCTTCGGATACCTACAAGAACTGCCGGTAGATTTTGTCAAAATAGATGGGCTCTTTGTCCACGATATGGACACCAACCCCGTGCACGAGGCCATGGTGCGATCTATTAATGACATCAGTCATGTACTGGGTAAGCGGACCATCGCAGAGTTTGTCGAGCGAGAGTCAGTGCAAGACAAGCTGCGTGATTTAGGTGTCGATTTTAGTCAGGGGTATTTGCACGGTCGCCCAGCGCCGCTGCTAGATGACAGGGCTCAGGCCAATTCCTGATAAGTCCTGTTTGACTGGAATTCCTGCCACAATTTACTCAAATGCCCGGATTTCTACTCCATTTCGGCTCTAGTTCACACTCTTTTGGCATGCTATAACTGTGCGTTATTGTGCAGTAACCTGATTTCCGGGGCGCTGTGTCGACCAAAGAGTGTAGTTATGCTGCTTTCCAAGCAATGTAAGTCATTGAGTAACAAGATTTTTCGTGCGCCGGGTGCCGAGTACCTCACCACGAGTAAAGCGATTATTGATAGCGCTGAACTTTCTCCCGAAGGGACGGGAATGGAAGCAGGCGATGTCGATGCGATATGGCAGAAAGCTGAGGCTTTACACCGCAGTGGTATGCATCCAATGGTTAGCATGACTCTTCGTCGCAACGGTAAGCTTTTGATTAATCGCAGTATTGGCTACGCACGCGGCTTGGAAAGCGGCTCACCGGAGGTTGCTGAGCTTAATACCCCCGTGTGCTTATTTTCCGCCTCCAAGGTAGTAACGGCGGTACTGGTCCACAAACTTGCCGAAGATGGACTGATTGACCTCCTCAATCCGGTCAGTCACTACATTCCCGAATTTGCTCAAGGTGGTAAGGCAAATATCACCATTTACCAGTTATTGGCGCATCGCGCGGGCGTTCCAGGTGTGCCGCCGGGTACGCCAACCGACATTCTTTTCGATCCGCAGGCCGCGCTGGAGAAAATCTGCGCGGAACCGGCCTTGTGTGAAGACGGCAGGGTCGTTGCCTACCATGCAATCACCGGTGGTTTCGTGCTCGCCGAACTTATTCGAATATGTACAGGCAAAGACATCAATACCTACCTTGATGAGGTGATCCGCAAGCCAATGGGCATGCGCTTTTTCCGTTACGGGCTAGAAGAAGCGGACCACCATCACGTTGCAGAAAATTATATTAGTGGTGTGGCAAATATCGGCCCGGTAGGTCGGCATTTGGAGAAGGTGCTGGGAACCGACGTCGATTCCGTTGTGCATTTGTCCAACACCGCAGACTTCTTGAATGCGCAAATCCCAGCGGGCAACCTGTACGCGACGGCTGAAGAAGCCAGTCGTTTTTTTCAAATGCTGGTGCAGCAAGGGGAGTGGCAGGGCAAGCAGGTATTATCGCCGCTGACAGTCAACCGCCTTACTAGGGAAGCGGCGCGCCCACAATTTGATCGCTCGCTGATTATTCCTATGCGATATAGTGCTGGCGCCATGTTAGGTGGCCGCCACATTGGGGTATACGGACGTAATACGCCCTACGCATACGGGCACTTAGGATTTTCTAATATCCTCTGTTGGGCAGACCCCCAGCGGGATATCGCGGTGTCCATTCTCAATACCGGCAAGCCCGTTGTGGGCAATCACATACTGAGCTTGCTCGGCTTGGTGGACGGAATCAGCACGCGGTGCGCGCCATGCAAGAACATGGAGATATTGAACAGTAAAATGCCGCGATTTTCGTTGAACACCTAGTCATTTTATTGTTCGCCGACTCTGTTATTATTGTATAACTAACTGGCACTAGTGAACTAAGCATCAGTGCTGATACTCGGTTCGCACACAAGCTGCTACGGTGATGTGTGATTGCCTTGTTACACGGCCAAAACAGGAAGACCATGCCCTCTACAATTAAGAAGCTCGACAAGAAATTGCAGGAAGCCTCCAGCTTTGATGAGTGGAAGTCGCTGGCTCAGGAACACGACCGCAGCTCGGGCCGAGCTCACTGGAAGAAGATCGACAAGACTAGCTTGTACGATTACGCCTCGATTCGCTCTCGGCTCGAGCGGCTCAGGTATTTCCGCGAGAACAACGACAATATTGGGCTGCTGTTTACCCTCAATGAGGGGATACACGGCAATATGGGAGGCATGGGTAAGCCTGTGCTGTACTCCCGTGCAAAATTTGGTACCAAAGAGCTCATTGGCGACTACGTCGATGCCATTGTCGATGCCCTGGATCATCTGAGTAACTTGGACTGTGACCAGCCCGGCTTTGTGGAGCGCCTGGACTTTTTCCGTCGCGCTAATAAGTGTTATGGAAAGTCGGCCTTAATGCTCAGTGGCGGGGCGATACTGGGGAATTTCCACGTAGGCGTGGTTAAGGCGCTGATTGAGCAAGACCTATTGCCCGACGTCATCTCCGGCGCCAGTGCCGGCTCGCTGATCGCCGCCGTGCTCGGCACAAAAACTGACGAAGAGTTGGGGTATTTCCTCGATACCGATAACTTGTTGCAGGAATTGCGCTTAGAAATGGAACTGGTCAACAACGACCTGTCCAGCACGACTCCCCGCATCAATCACCGCATGCTCAAGGAGAAGATCGCTAAGCTGGTGCCGGATATGACCTTCCAGGAGGCCTTTGAAAAAACCGGTCGCCACATTAACATTTCGGTCTCGCCGTCCGATGTTCACCAGACTTCTCGCCTACTCAATGCGGTTGCCTCGCCCAACGTCTATATTCGCAAAGCGGTTCTCGCATCGTGTGCAGTACCCGGCGTATTTCCGCCAGTGATGTTGGAGGCGAAAAACGTCCACGGACACCCACAGCCCTATTTGGCAACGCGCCGTTGGATCGATGGCTCCTTCAGTGACGATTTGCCTGCTAAGCGTTTATCCCGCCTGTACGGCGTAAACCACTTTATTGTCAGCCAGACCAATCCCATTGTGCTGTGGATGTTGCACGATGCGAAGTCGGATCAGGCGGGTGTCGTTAAGTCACTGAGGCACTTTACAATGCGCAGCCTTAAAGAGTGGTATAAGGTTAGCAACGGCCTGATTCAAAAATACTTTAAGTCCTCACCGAAGGTGCGACGGCTGGCAAATATGGCCAATGCGGTCATCAGTCAAGAGTACACCGGGGACATTAATATCATCCCACGCTACCGCTTTTTTGATCCGCGCAAGCTTCTCAATGAGCTGACGGAAGATCAATTGCGCTTCTTTATCAAAGAAGGGGAGCGAGCGACCTGGCCGAAGATTGAAATGATTCGTACCAGCACCAAGATTAGCCGGAAGTTGGCAGATATTTTGGAGCGCTATGAAGATGAAGAGATGGTGCGACTGGGTAAGCATCACCAACACCACCTCGGCGCAGAAATGCCGCGAAGCCGTCGCGCCTAAGTCAATAATCTCTCGCTAAGCCCCGCTTGAGCTTGAACCGCAGCGGGGCTGCTCGTACTATTTGCTCTCCTCAGGCCTGCCTAACAACGGAGAGTAGTATGGTAGAAGCTACAACCTTTACCCCCTATATATCAGCTTTTGGTGGCGCCTTAATTGGCTTGTCAGCGGTTTTGCTTATGTGGTCTGTGGGCCGTATTGCCGGGATATCTGGAATCGTTGCCGGGGCGGCCTTGGATCGCGGTGAGGAGCGTAACTGGCGACTGCTGTTCCTGTTGGGCTTATTCATCGGGGCGGGCGCAACAGCGGCGCTAAGCGGGGCACTGGATGATATTCAGCCGCTGGTGTCGACGCCGGTGTTGGTGGCCGCAGGCGTACTCGTTGGTGTCGGTACGTCGATGGGCTCGGGTTGCACGTCTGGTCACGGCGTATGCGGCATCTCGCGTTTTTCCTGGCGCTCAATTGTTGCTACTTGCCTGTTCATGTTGAGCGGCTTTGTTACGGTATTTGTGATGCGCCATGTACTGGGAGAAGGCCTGTGAAGAATATTGTCATTGTGTTGGCGGGGGCTTTATTTGGCGCCGGTATTGCGATTTCCGGAATGGCCAATCCGGCCAAAGTGCAGAATTTCCTCGACCTGTTTGGGGTGTGGGATCCGAGTTTGGCCTTTGTTATGGGCGCAGCGCTCATCGTTGCAACACCCGCCTATTTTTTCGTTTTTAAAGCGGGTAAACCGAAATTTGCTGAGCGTTTTCACTTGCCCGAACGCAAGGATATTGATCGCAAGCTAGTGGCCGGAGCCGTGCTGTTTGGCATGGGGTGGGGCTTGAGTGGTCTTTGTCCCGCGCCGGCGCTGGTAGCGATACTCAGCGGCATAGGTCACTTTGTTGTGTTTGCCCTGGCAATGCTTGCCGGCATGATCCTGCAGCGGCAGTTTATGTCGCGATAGCGTCTGTGGAAAGTGCCGGATTGAGTGTAAACTGCAGGCTCTTAAAAAAATAAGCGCCTAGCGCGAAGGGAGTGCTCATGACGGTAAGTTTGCAATTTGAGCAGGATCTGGAAACGGTATGGAACCGACTTCAAGACCCTGATTTTCGTGTGGAACGCAGTTTAGCGCTGGGCGAACTCAGCGCCGATTGCGAAATTGAGGATCACGGTGACACGCTTACCGTGCATATGACGCGTGAAGTGACGAGGGAATTGCCGTCAGTACTGGCTAAGGTTTTTAACCCGAAGCAAACGCTCAAATTTGTCGAAGAGTGGCAGGCAGATGGTGACGGATGGTCCGGTACCATTCAGATTACCGTAGATGGCCAGCCGGTGGTGCTATCTGCCGAAATGTCACTTCAGCCAAAAGGTAGCGGGTGTGAATACCGCGTCAGTCATCGCTGCAAGGCAAAGATCCCACTGGTTGGCGGCAAAGTTGAGAAATTCGTCTTGTCCCAGACCGATAGCGGTGCGGTGGATGAATTGAACTACCTCAAGTCAGATCTTGGCTGAATCCTTCTCAGGCTGCTTGCTGGTGATCCAGTAACGCAGCCTGCAGATCTTGCGGCGCGCGTAGGCGTTTAATCTCTTCGAATAGCCCTGCGGCCTCTGGGTAGTGGCGGCGCAAATATCCCAGCCACTGCTTCACGGGGCCGCCAACATGACGGGGCGCACAGTTGACCAGGCTGTCCTGAAATAGCTCGCACACCATTGGAAATATTTGTTGCCAGTCTTTGTCTTGGTAGCCATTGCCGGCCTGCGCGGCTTTAATCGACAGGGCGAGGTCTGGGCGCGACAGAATTCCTCTACCCAGCATAATATTGCTGCAACCGCTGTCTTTTAGGCATTTTTCGGCATCTGTAGGGCTCCATATCTCGCCGTTCGCGACAATGGGTATTGCGAAACGCTCGCCTGCGGGGGCAATTTCGTGCCAGTGGGCAGGCGGCGTGTAACCGTCGTCGCGTGTGCGAGCGTGCACTGTCAGCTGCTGGGCGCCGCCGTCCACAATGGCGGCAACGACATCCAAAAATCGGCTGCGGTCGCGGTAACCTAGGCGGATTTTTACGGTCAAAGGACAGTGCTTGGGGAGTGCCGCTCGGATTTCACTCACGATGTTGTGGATCAGTTCGGGCTCGTCCAGCAGCACAGAGCCGCCTCGATGGCGATTGACGCATTTAGCCGGACAGCCAAAGTTTAGGTCGACGCCCAGCGCACCTAACTCGGCGGCGCGCGCCGCATTGTCGGCCATCGGTAACGGCTCGCTGCCCAGCAATTGAACGTACACAGGAACGCCACTGGGGGTTTTGCCATCGAGTTGCAGTTCAGGGCAGAGGCGATGGAACACCCTTGGCGGCAGCAATTGGTTGGTGACGCGAACAAACTCGGTAATACAGCGGTCGATGCCGCCTGCACTGGTCAGCAGTGCGCGCATGCGTGCGTTGACGACACCCTCCATCGGGGCGAGATGAATTTGCATGGCGTGGATGCTCTGACAAACGTAAAATAGGCGATCAATGTCGGCGCATTATAGCGAGCTTGCCGGCATCTTTGGGGAATTTACCATGGCAGTGACTAAACGTTCCGGCATATTGTCGATATTGCTACTGGCAGCTACTGCCGGCGTTGTGCTGGCTGTGGTTCAGGCCTACTCGACAGCGCCAGATGCTGAGACGCTGGCCGAAGAGTCAGAAATATTTAACGCGGACGACGCGCAGTGGTTTGGTGAGGAGCCCGAGATCCGCAGAGTCGTTGTGGGTTTGTCCGTGCAGCAAGCGCAGGGTAGCGAGCAGGCCCTGGTTGCGGTTGATGGTCAGGAGCGCTTTGTTCGGTCGGGTGACACTTTGGCGGCGCCCTGTCTGCGCGTTGCGGAAATTCTGGACGAGAGCCTCTTGCTGGACAGTTGTGGGGCATACCAATTGCTGCCCATTGGCGGCAGTGGTTTCCACTATAAGCCTCTGGCGACTGGCAGGGCCCAGCCGGCAGCGAGGGTGGAGACCGTTGATCTGCGCGGCAACAATGCAGTCACCACATTGGTTGCTGAATACCTTGAGCGCTTGTACACCTCACCACTGTCGCTGCGCGGGGCGGTGAAAGTAGAGCGTAAAAAGTCGGACTCCGGTGAGCGGGAGTACTACCTTTACCCGGGCAAAGATGAACGCCTTTTTTCCCAGCTGCCGCTTCGTAGCGGTGATCGCTTGCACGCCGTGAATGGCATTGCGCTGAGCGATAGCGAGGCGTTGAGCGACTTGTATGAGCGTCTCGATGAGGTGGAGGCGATCACCATTACTTTGGCGCAGAATCAACAGAGCACCAAGATAGTATTGGTGTCCTTGCCGGCAACCGTTCAGGCAATGATTCGTCTCGCAGCCGAGTAGTTGCTTTGCAGACTTCGATGCGCCTTTCCTTGCGAAATGATTGACTTTCCTTAATATTTTGTCGGTCTCTCGGGTAGTATACTGAGCCAAACAATAGCGGCGACTCAGCTGCCTCGCAGCACTGTATGGAGAGAACGATGAGCGACTATAAAAAATGGGAATGTGTTATCTGTGGCTTCATTTATGATGAGGCAGAGGGTATTCCCGATGACGGTATTCCGGCTGGCACACGCTGGGACGATGTTCCCGAAGACTGGGAGTGCCCCGATTGCGGTATCAGTAAGTTCGACTTCGATATGGTTGAGGCTTAGTCACTGACGCTGCACTCTGCCGGTAGTTTTCAGCAGAGTGCAGCACCCCTCAAAAATTACCTTCCACTGTGCGCCTCGCACATTGCCTCTGTTACACTAGGCCGGATTTGGCGCAAAAGCGTCGTTCAACTGTCCAAGACCAGAGGTAATTATGCAAATGATAAAAAAAGCCTTGTTACTATCTTCACTGTTGTTGGCTGCAGCCTGTGCTCCTGAAGTGGGTTCCGAGGCATGGTGCGCGGCGATGAAGGAAAAGCCCAAAGGTGATTGGAGCGTCAACGAGGCAAGCGACTACACCAAACACTGCGTATTTAAATAGTGATAAGCCTGTCCAGGCCGGGTAGCTTTGCCCGGCTTTGATGACGGTTTGATGAAAAGGGCATTGCAAGCCTAGCTGGCACTGGCTAAAACCTTGCAAAGGCGTCGTTCGTGGTAAGAAAAATGTCACACTGTTTCTCTACTATGCGTCGCTTAGCTACAACGGTAGGGATGATGTACAACTGTGGATAAATTGGCGGTAGTAAAAATTTTGCGTAGCTCCCAGTTGCGCTCCGCCATCAGCGCCTTGCTTTTAGTGTTGTTGATTGTGTTGCTGACCGAGCTATTTTGGAGTGTCGCCAGCATCTTGCGCACGCCAACGTTGCCCCCTGCCAGCGTTGCCACGGTTGATGTTGCGACAGGCAATGGCCCCGACTACAGTGTTCAGTCTTTGCTCGCCGTCCCCCTGTTTGGCGAGCCACCCAAGGCGGCGGTGGATGAGCAGACGATCCAGAAGGATATCAAGCGCAGCCGTCTGAAAATTACCGTGCTTGGCGTTGTCGCCGGCAGTAAAGACAGCGGCGTGGCGATTCTGCGCCACGGCAGCAAGACGAAAGCCTACGGCGTGGGAGAAAAGATAGAAGTCGCCGGGGCCGTGAAACTGTTGGCGGTAATGCCTGACCACATTGTGATTGAGAACAACCGCAAGCAGGAAAAAATTGAACTGCAAAAACGCCGCGTGAGCCAGGGGATTAGCGCGACAGCTACTCCTTCAGCGGCTAATGGCGATGTGATCGACCTGAATCGTGCTGAAATCCGTGATCTTATTGGCGACCCGCGGCAGACGATTCAAAATAGCCCGCTGCGTTTGGCGCGCTTTTTTGCCGCGAGCCCGGTCATGGAGGGCGAGCAGCTCATTGGCTATGAGATGAAGCCTGGGCGCGATCCACGCCTTTTTAAGCTACTTGATTTGAAGCCGGGCGATGTCGTTTTATCTGTGAATGGCCAGTCGTTGTCGGAGTTGCCGACTACCGAATTAATGAAGCTGATGGAAACCACGCAATCCTTCGAGCTGCTTGTGCAGCGCAACAATACGATTTTGAGCAAAAGACTGGATATATGAAAACTTTTCTCCTAAGCCTATCACTGCTGGTGGTAATGGCCGCGCCGCTGCAAGCTGCTTACGCCGAACGCTTCGAGCTCGACATGCAAAATGTTGATATCGGTGAATTTATCGATACGGTTGCCAAATTGACGGGCAAAACTATTGTTGTAGATAGCCGAGTTAAGGGCAAAGTCAGCGTTCAGAGCCACAGAAAACTCGACGCCGATGAACTTTATCAAATCTTTCTGCTGCAACTTGGGGTAGAGGGCTACTCTGCGGTCGAGGCCGGCGACGGTGTGCTCAAAGTTATTCCAAATCAGGCGGCGAAAATAGAAGGCATTGAAGTCCAGCGCTCCTCTGCTGCAGTAGGTCGCAGTGAGTCCATCATTACCCGCATTGCGCAGCTACAGAACGCAGATTCCGACGAGCTGGTGAAGTCATTACGGCCCCTCGTCGATAATAAAGTCGGGGTAATCACCAGTTACTCCGACGCCAACATCATCTTGATTACCGATCGCGAATCCAATGTTCGCCGCCTGATGTCTATCATCTCGGCCGTTAACTCTGTCGACTCCCAGTTGATGGAGACCGTGGTGTTGCGCAACTCCTCGGCGGAAGAGGTGGAGCGCGTTTTAAACAAAGTGCTGTCGCAACAAACGCGCAAACGGGGATCATCCAAGCCTGTTGTCGCGGCAGACCCACGGACGAATACGCTTATTCTATTTGGTGACGACGAGGCGCGTAGTTATCTGCGAAGGCTAGTTGCTGACCTCGATAGCGAGGTGTCCAGCCAGTCGAATATTCGCGTTAGGTATTTGAAGTACGCCAAAGCAGAAGAGTTAGCCAAAGTCTTAAAAAGCATAAGCGACACCATTGTTAAAGAGGATCAGAGCGCGGGTCGAAATGCGGCGCCGGGTGTGTCGTCATCAATTAATATCGAGGCACACGAGCAGACCAATTCCATTGTTATGTCGGGTAGTCCGCACATTATTTCTGACTTGGAAAAAATCATCCGCGACCTGGATATTCGTCGTGCGCAGGTGCTGGTCGAAGCCATCATTATTGAAGTTACTGACAGTAAGGCTAAAGAGCTAGGGGTACAGTGGCTATTTAGAGGGTCTCAAGAGGGCAGCACACCTGCAGGTGGCATCAATTTCGGCGGCGGTGCATCGGGTACCAGCGGTACACCGGGAATTATTAGCCTGTTGGCCGGCAGTGATGCAGCGGCGGCGGCTGCGTCAACGGTCAAGGGCGCTGCCATAGGTCTGGGGAAGCTGTCAGACGGCTTTAGTTTTGCCACCTTGGTTTCGGCGTTGGCGAGTGACTCGGAGTCAAATATTCTCTCTACACCCAGTCTACTCACCCTTGATAATGAAGAGGCGTCTATTCTGGTGGGGCAGGAAATCCCTGTCATCACCGGCTCGACTGCGAGTTCCACAAATACCAACCCTTTCCAGACCATCGAGCGGCAAGAAGTCGGGACCAAGCTCCTGATGACGCCGCAGATTAACGACGGGGATGCTGTGCAAATGACGATTGAGCAGGAGGTGTCCTCGCTCAGCCCGGCAACGAATGCCGCCGATGTAATTACTAATAAGCGCACCATTAAAACGACGGTACTGGTGAACGACGGTGCAACAATCGTGTTAGGCGGCCTTATTGATGATCAGGTCAATGAGCAGACGGCGAAGGTGCCTTTGTTGGGGGATATCCCCCTGTTGGGCAGATTGTTTCGTGCGGATAACACCAGCATGTCCAAGCGCAATTTGATGGTGTTTATCCGGCCAACGATTGTCCGTGACCAGGCAACGCTCTCTGAGCTCAGTGGCAGAAAGTACAACTTTATTCGTACAGAGCAGTTGGCTAAAGCCGCATCCGGTATTTCCTTGTTCCCGTTCACCGAGCTATCGGTACTACCAGAATGGTCCGGCCTGGAGCCGTCGCCGGTAGATTTGCTGCCCCGCGAAACGCTCGCTGAGCCGCCGGTTAAGGCATCGCCACCCGCCAACACTGAATCCGCACCGGAGAATGCGCCAGCGCCGCAGCCGCCGGCGCAGCAGGGCGCCGCTGCCAGTCCCGCAGAGGAAGCGCCGGTTACGGCCGAGCCCATAGAGTGGCGTAAGGATGAATGCAGCCGTCGAGTGCGCGCTGGCTCGAAGATGCCGCGCCGCTGTGACGGCGCTGAGGATGGCCAAGCCTGATGTCGCGCCCTTTAAGTTACGCCTTCGCACGCACTAATCGCCTGTTGGTGGAGGATGGCGAGCATGGCCCTCAAGTGTTGGTTTGCCGCACCACGCCAGCGCCTGCCTTGGCCGAGGTTCAGCGAGCGCTGAATGCGCCATTTTCAATGGCGTTATGTGATGAGGAAGCACTGCAAGAGAAGATTAACGAGGCTTTTCAGCGCCAGCAGGGCGATGCGATGTCGGCGATGGGCGATATCAGCGACGAAGTGGATCTTGACCGCTTGGCGGAGGAGATCCCCGAGTCTCAGGACCTGTTGGACGCGCAGGATGACGCGCCAGTTATCCGCCTGATTAATGCCTTGTTCGGCGAAGCGCTAAAGCGCGACGCCTCCGATATTCATATTGAAACCTACGAGAAAACCATGTCGGTTCGCTTGCGAGTGGACGGCATTCTTCAAGAAGTATTAACACCCAACCGTCGCCTCGCCCCCTTACTGGTGTCGCGCATAAAGGTGATGTCTCGCCTGGATATTGCGGAAAAGCGTGTGCCCCAGGATGGTCGCGTGTCACTGCGAATCGCCGGGCGGTCGGTGGATGTGCGGGTGTCGACCATTCCATCGAATTATGGCGAGCGCGTGGTGATGCGCCTGCTGGATAAACAGGCCGCGAGAATCGATCTCTCTCATCTCGGTATGCCTGAGAGAACACTGGCCAAACTGACCGACCTGCTGCACCAGCCCAATGGTATTATCCTGGTGACCGGGCCAACTGGCTCCGGTAAAACCACTACGCTTTATGCCGGGTTGATGGCCTTGAACGACCGCAAGCGGAATATTCTCACCGTGGAAGACCCGGTAGAGTACGACATTGAAGGGATCGGTCAGACGCAAGTGCATGCCAAAGTGGGTATGACCTTCGCGAGGGGCCTGCGGGCGATTCTTCGCCAGGACCCCGATGTCGTGATGGTCGGCGAGATTCGCGACCAAGAGACGGCCGAAATTGCCGTACAGGCGTCGCTAACCGGTCACATGGTGTTATCGACCTTGCACACCAATACCGCCATTGGCGCCATTACGCGTCTGGTCGACATCGGTGTAGAGCCTTACTTGATTGCGTCGAGCTTAAAAGGTGTATTGGCGCAGCGTCTGGTGCGTCGTTTGTGTCAGTCCTGCCGCCAGCCAATCACACTGGATGCGACGGAAGCGCGCCTGCTGGGAGATACCCAGTTAGAGGGTCAGCAAGCCTACAATGCCGGTGGCTGTGAAGCATGCCAGCACTCTGGCTATCGCGGTCGTCAGGGCGTCTATGAACTGTTGGTGATCGACAGGGAGCTGGCGGAAATGATCCATAATCGCGCCGGCGAGCAGGAAATTCAACGCTACGCCAGTGCCCGAATGACAACGTTGATGTCAGAGGGGCGGCGGTTGGTGGTCGAAGGTCAAACGAGCCTCGACGAGCTATTGCGCAGCGTTCGCGAGGGTGCCGATGCCGGCCTTTGAGTACCGTGCACTCGACGCTGGCGGCGCCAGTCGCAAGGGCATCGTAGAAGCCGATTCGATCCGCATGGCAAGACAAGCCCTGCGGGATCAGCAGTTATTTCCGGTAGAAGTCAAAGCCACTCGCGATAAATCTTCCGGTAAGGGCGGCTTGTCATTGTCGCGGCCGCGTATCGGTATTGCCGATCTCGCGCTGTTCACCCGCCACTTAGCAACACTGATACATTCCGGAATACCGGTCGAAGAGGCCTTGGCGGCAACGGCAAAGCACAGCCGCAAAGAGGCACTCAAGCGTATAATTCTGGAATTGCGTTCGCGAGTATTGGAGGGGCATTCGCTCGCCGATGGCCTGAACGACCACCCCCACGTTTTTAACTCTGTTTACCGCGCTCTGGTCAGCTCTGGCGAAAAATCCGGTGACCTGGCAGAGGTGTTAAACCAGCTCGCAGAATACACCGAAGACAGCCAAAAGCTGCGCGGTGTGATTGTGCAGGCGGCGCTCTATCCCGTGGTATTGTGTTTTGTCGCCATCGGCGTCATTACCGCGCTGATGACCTACGTTGTTCCAAAGGTCACCGCACAGTTTGAACACTATGATCAGACGCTGCCGTTTTTAACACGGGCACTAATTAGCATCAGCGACGGCCTCGCCAGCTACTGGTATGTGATGATTTTTGCGATAGCGGCTATCGCGTCGGGCGTTTATTTATGGATGCGCGATCCGCAACGGCGCTTGCGAGCCCACCGCTGGGTATTGAAGGTGCCACTTTGGGGGCTGCTAATGCTGGAGCTCGACGCGGCGCGCATGTTGCGTACGCTGGCGATTTTGCTGTCGTCGGGGGTGCCGTTTTTGGAAACGCTGAAAGTGGCCTGTGCAACGCTGGGCAATGAGCATTTAAAACAAAGCATGGATCGCGTGCGTGAGCAGGTGCGCGAGGGCAAGAGCTTCAGCCGGTGTTTACAGGATGAAGCGGAATTGCCACCAATGGCGGTGTATATGATCGCCAGCGGCGAGTCCAGTGGTGAGTTGGAGCAGATGGTTCAGCGCGCCGCCGCCAACCTGGAGCGAGAGCTTCAGGCCCGTGTGCAAATGTTTGTCAGCCTTTTTGAACCCCTGTTAATCGTGGTTTTGGGGCTGGTAGTCTTAGCGATCGTGTTGGCAATTCTGCTGCCGATACTGCAATTGAATAACCTTACTCAGTTTTAGGAGGTCGACGTGGAGTCGCGTGCATTGAGTTCTCGCCGCCAACAGGGTTTCACACTGTTGGAAATCATGGTCGTTATCGTCATCTTGGGGCTCTTGGTGGCCGTTGTTGCTCCGAATGTGTTGCAAAACCAAGACCGAGCGATGGTGGAGAAGGCCCGCGCAGATATAGCGGTGTTGGAACAGTCACTGGATATGTATAAGTTGGATAACCACGTTTACCCAACCACCGACCAAGGGCTAATGGCGCTGGTCAAGCGGCCTGAAGCGGGCCCCTCACCGAAAAATTATCGCAGTAATGGCTATATTAAACGCCTGCCTGAGGATCCCTGGGGTAACCCCTATAATTACATCCAGCCTGGTGAGCACGGCCCCTACGATCTGTATTCCACCGGAGCTGATGGTGAAGAGGGCGGTGAGGAGTTAGCCCGTGACATCGTCAACTGGCAGGAGTAGTCAACGCGGCTTCTCTTTGCTGGAGCTGTTGGTTGTTATCTTTATTATTGGCCTGATGAGCGGTGTTGCCGTTCTGACTCTGCCCAGCAGAGGTGGCGAAGAGCTGCTGCGCGAAAATCGCGCGGTAATTCTGCTGGCGCTGCGCACAGCAAGGGCGGAGGCGGTGTTTAGTGGCCGCAGTTTGGGCTTGTTATGGGACGGCGATAAAGGCCGCTTTCTGAGCCGCAATGCCGACGGCTGGTCAGCTATTACCCAAGGGCCATTAGCCAAACCTTTGGAGATAGACGACGACTTGCGCAGTGAAATCCTGTTAGCAGGCGAGCCATTAAATCTGCCTGAGGGTGATGACCGGCGCGTATTGACACCCCAGATACTGTTTTTGGGCGACGGCCAGACCAGTCCATTTCAATGGCGCCTATTATCTGCCGATGGCGGCTCCATCAGTGTTGATGACCGCTTGCGGCCGGAGGCGGCGCGGTGAGGAAGCAACGCGGGTTTACACTGCTTGAGATCATGGTCGCGCTGATGATTTTTGCTACCGCAGCTGTGGCCTTGAGTAAGAGCTTGAGCGAAGCGACCCTCAGCACAGGTGAGTTAGAAAAGCGCCAATTTGCCGACCTGCTCGCACAAAATCTGCTGATAGACATTCTACGGGAGGGCTACGGGAACCGTAATCTGGGGGAGAAAAGCCTTGCGGGTTACGATTTTGTTTGGCGTCGGCGCTTGAGTGATACACCGGACCCCGCCATCCGCCGAGTGGATATCAGTGTTCAGCTCTCTGGCGAACAAGACACCTTAGCCAGCCGCAGCGCTTATATGCCTAAAAAGGTGGGCCAGTAATGCGCAGGCAGGGCGGGTTTACTCTTGTCGAGCTACTGATTGCCATTGGCATCATGGCCTTGTTGGGCGCAATGGCCAGCGCCATGTTGAACGGCGCACTGTCGAATCAAGAGCAGGTAGCTAAGCGCCAATACCAGCTGGAGCGCCTGGCACTGGCCCTGCAGATGATGCGCCGGGATTTGGAGCAACTTACGCCGCGGATTCCCCGGGATGAACAAGGTGACGCGATGGGGGCAAGAATCGTCGCTGAACAGATTGGTGAAAACAGCGAGCTGGAGTTTGTTCACGGTGGCCGCCGTGTATTGCCGGGGCAGCGTTTAGCCAGCACCCTGGAGCGTGTGCAATACCGCCTTGAAGACGGGCAGTTGCAACGCCGCAGTGCTGGCGTTGCCGACCCAACACAGAATAGCGCCTGGCAAAAACGCGTGATGCTCGAAGGGGTGGATCGCTTTGTTGTCAGTTTTTATGACGGCAGTCGCTGGACCAATTTTTGGCCGCCCAGCACGCAGTTAAATGCCCTGCAGCCCAAGGGCCTGCGTGTCGAGCTGGATGTTGGCCCGTGGCCAGGCATCGAGATGAACGTTGTGCTACCGGAGCTGGTGCCATGAATCTGCCGTCGAAGCAGCGCGGTGCAGCGCTGCTAATGGTATTGCTGATGGTCTCCATTATGTTGGTGTTGTCAGTGAACCTGGTGGAGTCTGTGCGTTACAGCAGTCAGCGGCTGTTGAATCAACGCTACATGGATCAGGCCTATTGGTATGCGTTGGGCGGCGAGTACATCGCCGCGAAGTCGCTGGAAGATGTGGCGGGTGAGGACGTTATTGCACTGAACCAGAACTGGGCGCGCCGCGATGTTGTTTTTCCCGTGGAGGGCGGCTCTATCGCAGGGCTTATCGACGACCAGCAAGCTTGCTTTAATGTCAATCGCTTGCACCGGCCTGATGGCAGCGAACAGAGTGGCCAGAAGAGCGGCGCGCAACAAGTATTTGAGTTGTTGCTGTTGAATGTGGAGGTCGATGTTCAGCGCGCTGAGTATATCGGCCAGCGCTTAAGCGACTGGGTGGATAGCGACTTCTCGCCCGAGGGCCCTTTTGGGGCGGAAGATTTGAGCTACAGTGGTGAGGATTATCCCTATCTACCGCCCAATCAGGCCATTGACTCGGTGAGTGAGCTGGGCTTATTCGCCGATTTTGACGCGGAGGAACAGGAGGCGCTGCGGCCCTTTTTATGTGCGCTGCCCGAATTTGATACCCGCTTGAATATTAATACGCTGGGCGAGGAAGATGCCCCACTATTGGCGGCAGCTATCGGTAACCTGCTGGCCGTGGAGCAAATACAGCGACTTATTGCTGAGCGTCCTGCGGAGGGTTGGGCGTCCGTTGAGAGTTTTATTGCCAGCTTGGGCCTTCCCGAAGGGCAACAGGTCGCCGCTGAATTCCAGGCGGGACTGGGGGTGAAGTCCAGTTACTTTCTGGGGCTGGCCGATGTGTTTTACGAGCAGCGCCGACTGCGCTTATACAGTCGCTTTGTACTTCGCAATGGCAAAGCCTATGCCTATGCGCGGGAATATGGAGAAGTTTTTTGAGCGAACGATTACTGCTATCAATGCCGGCGCCCAGTGAGCCTACAGTGCAATGGCTCCAGTGGGACACCGAGGCCGAGCAAATGCTCGACAGTGGTGTTGTCGATGCGCAAGCCAGCGCACTTGCCACACTGGCCGAGCGCTTTGCTTCGCTGCCCTGCTTTGTCGTGGTGCCGGGCGAGTGGGTGAGCTGGCAACGGGTCGTGCTTCCAAAAGGGGGGCGCGTTGGCTTATCGGCGCTGCCATTTTTGCTGGAAGAGCAGCTGTGCAGTGACCTGGAACAGGTTCACCTGGCCTGTGGCGTTATACGTGCCAATGAATCCACCGATGTGTTGGTGGTTGACCGGCAATACATGGACCGGTGGCACGGCCTACTGGCCAACAGCGGTTTGAAAATTAAAACGGTGGTACCCGATTACGCTGCACTGCCTGCCAATGTTGCGCTGATCGATGACACGCGAGCAGTCGCCCATATTGGACAGCAGGCAATTGCCATCGCCAAAGATAACCTCAGCTATTGGTGGCAGCTAGCGGCAGGTCAAGATACCTCCGCGCAAATATACCACCTGCAGGGTACTGAACTGCCCGCTGGCTTAAATGAGCAAGGCCAACAGGTCTTTGAGCATCGCTTAGCGATGATTGCCAAACTATGGCAGCCCTGGCCAGTAAACTTGTTTAGCGGCGCCTATGCGTTGCGCGATGAGAGTGCGGCGCAATGGAAGCAATTTCGCTGGCCAGTGCTACTGCTACTAACGGTGCTGTTCACTCATTTCATTCAATTGGCCTTGGACGTTCGTGATAACCGGCGCCAGATCGAATTGTACGAGCAGGGCATGGTAGATATTTATCGCGATGTTTTCCCCGGTGCTCGAGTCGTGAACGCGCGTAGTCAAATGCGCAGTCAGTTAAATGCTCTGGAGGGCGTGCGCAGCGACAGTGACTTCCTTCCCTGGCTGGAGCGGATTGCCAATGCCAGCAAAGGCAATGTATCCCTGCGCATTCAGCAAATGACCTATGCCAATAGCGCGATCAAAATACTCGTCGAAGCAGACAGCTACGACGGCGTCGATCGCTGGGTGGCGGCACTTGCCTCTCAGGGCTTTGAGGTGGAGCGGGGCGCCTTTGGGCAGATGGATAAGGGGATCAGCGGGCAGCTTGAACTGCGGGAGGCAGCGCAATGAACGCGTTGATAAATTGGTTCGAGAGCCGCAACGAGCGAGAGCGCACGATTTTGCTGGTGGGGCTAATTGCCGGTGTCCCACTGCTAATTTGGCTGGCCGTTTGGCAGCCCTTGATCAGCGCTAAGCAGCAGTCGTCTGAGCGATTAGAGCAGCGTCGAGAGGCGTATTTATGGATGCAAGATGCGGCAGCAAAAGTGCGCGCGGCGCAACGCAGCGGTCGTAAAGTCGCAACGGTAACCGGCTCCACCCAGCAACAAATCACCAGCGCTGCCAGGCAGTATACAGTTGCCATCAGCCGCATTGAGCCTCAGAGCGGCGGCCGCTATGCGGTGCAGGTTAGCAATAGCGACTACAACAATATTGTGCGTTTTATCGATGCCCTGGTCGCTTCGGGCATGCCGTTGCACACCGTCTCAATGAGCCGATTAGATGTGCCGGGTAAAGTGTCGCTGCGAGTGGTATTAGGAGGCGAGGCTTGAAGCGCTTAGCGATAATTGTTGTTTGCATACTGTTTTTTATCGTCGGCGTTGTTTGGCGAGCTCCCGCTTGGCTGCTAAGCGATGTAGTGGGTGAGCAGTTAGCTGGCGTCGAGCTGGGTGTTGCCAAGGGCTCGCTTTGGCGTGGCGAATTCAGTCATGTTGGAGTTCAGGGTGTCACGCTTCGCGGCGTAAGTTGGCAGCTGTCTCCTCTGCAGAGTTTTTCCGGGAACCCCCTTACTCTATCTGTTGCCGAGCCCGCCAACGTGGCGCTAACGGCCGGTGTTAAGGGTGATACCTTGCTGATTTCGGGGCTGACTGCCACAGGGCGTTTGGCGCCTGTACTTGAGGCCATACAGGTACCTGCGATGGGCTTTGACGGCGTATTCAATGCGCAGGCATCTGAGGCAAGTATGACCGCCCAGGGGTGTCAGTCGCTCACCGGGGAGGTGGAAATAGGGCAGCTAAGCGGTGACATTGACGGCTTGGAAAGCCTGGGGCAGATTCGAGCGGAGGTCAGCTGCGATGCCGGTAGACTGCGGATCGTCATCGATGAGGCTAACCCTCACCGCCTACGTGGCACTGTAACGCTCGATTCGCGCGGAATACCCCGCGGTCAAATTAGTTTAACGCCACCGCCGCAGAGTGATATTTATCGCAGCCTCAGCCAAATGTTTGGGCGCCCGCGCAATGGCAAGGATTTCACGCTGCGTTTGTAAGGGATGGAACGTCATGTGCAGGCCACTAGTTGCTTGCAGAAAGCCCACACTGTTTAAGGAGTTGCGAGCTTAGCGAAACATGCTTACGGTGGGTTGCCGTCACTGCGTTGAGCAGTGCGTCGCGCTCGGTTTGCCACTGATTGTAGGCGGCGGGCAGGGCGGCGTCGCCAAGATGCTCGGCTAGCGTGGTCTCGATAGCCCGCGTTGCCGTTAGCAGCGCATGCTGATGACGATAACTCTGCGCTGCGAGCACTTGAATCGCGCCGATAAACTGCCTGTGCAGCACTGCCGCGTAGCGCTGAGCGCGCGGCGTCGGTGCCCCTTGCAAGCACAGTGGTCGCCCATCAATACGCTGCCGAAGGAGCGCATTGGCCTGTTGCAGGCCGGCCAGTGCCTGGGCCTGGAAGTGCAGCATTTCACCGCCGAGCCCGGCGCGTAGCGTTTCCAGTATGGCGACAATTTCGGTGTGCGCGTCGTAGCGTTGCCCGTTCAACCACTGTTGTTGCAGGTGCTGCCAGCGCTGCAGAGCGCGAGTGGCCTGATCCTGATTCGCATCGGGGTAAGCTTGGCGCTGGTCTGGTGAGCTGCTCCAAAGTTGGCGGTATTCCCTGCCGCCGAGCAGTGCGTTGGCAAGCCGGTGGGCGAGCTGCTGCTGTTTGTGATCTCTCACCGCTGCCAAGGTATTGGCAAGGCCGTTATCGTCTTCCGATTTCAGATAGGCAATGCAGGGTTCCACCTCGTCGAGAAATCGCAAGCTAAATACCAGGTCGGTGGCGCTATCGCGGTGCCGACCCAAAATACTATTCTGTTTAGCCAGCGTTTGTGACAGGGCGCAGCGGCGCAAACGCAGGAATTCCAACAGGTTGATGTCATCGCCATTGATCGGGAGCTTTACCGATGCCGGGTGAGGGTAGCTAGGGCTGCTAACGCTAACCGCCTCAGCCTCTCGCTCAAGCACTCGCTGCAATCCGCTAATATAGCGGTCCCACGCGGCGGCATGGGGCTCATCGTGGCTGCTGCATGCGGCGACAATAGAAAAGGTCGCGGCCACGAGACCGCGAACGACTGCCCTCATTGATCCAAAATGGCGGTGACGGCATTTACGAGCTCCTCAGAGAGTGGCGTCACTGCCGACGGGAAGGTTTGGCCAATACCGGTTTGCGGGTCGAACACCGTCTTGAAGAAGTTCCAGCTTGGCGAGATTCCGCTACTGTCCTGCGCTAACGCCAGCAGCGGGTGGGGCGAATCGCAGCGAATACAACCGCGATGGAATACGGGGAAACTCACACCAAAATTTGCGTGGCAGACTTTCGCGGTGCGTTTGCTGTCTGAATATTCCTGATTGCCGAAATCCGCAGTGGGTACACCGAGTACAAGTAGCCCTTGGTCTTTGAAACGCTGGTATAGGGCTTCCAGTCCCTTGAATTGCGGCGTGTAGCCGCACAGACTGGCAGTGTTGACGATGACGACAGCCTTTGCAGAGCGAAGCGTGTCGCAAAGTTGTAATGTGCCCGCTTCAAGTGTTGCCAATTCGTTGTTCAAACCTGCCGGGCATTGCCAATGTCCCTCTGTGGAGGGCTTGGCCTGCACCGCTAGGCTGCCCAGCAACAGTGCGATGGCAGTGAGAAATCTCCCTTGGCAGGCTAGCATATCGCTCACTCCTTAAAATTCTGCATCTTCGTTAATGCTGCGATGGCAGTTCTTCGCTGTGGTCTGCGATTTGATCGGTACCGGCACAACCGCGGGCTTAACTGGCTGGGCCGCTTGCCACAATCGGATAAAATAGTCGCATAATCTATTAATCATTGTGTACCTCTATGCTATCGGTTTGCGAGTTGTTTCGTGAAGGTGTACGGAATTTAGTTTAATTGCGATGTAAGGCGGCGCTGCCGATCACCGTGGGGAGGGTTATGCTGTCAAACATGCGCCTAGCAATGCTGGACCTGGAAACAACGGGTGCGTCCGCATTGCGCGATGAAATCACCGAGATTGCTGTGATTATTCGCGACGCTGAAGAGCAACACTCCTGGCAATCGCTGCTGCGTGTTCATCGCGATATTCCCTCTTTTATTCAGCGACTCACAGGCATTACTCCCGAGATGCTGGTCGATGCGCCCAGCTTTGAGTCGCTGGCGCCCCAGCTGATGGAATACCTTGAGGGGGCAGTGCTGGTAGCCCACAACGCGCGCTTCGATGCTGCATTTCTCAAACAGGCATTTCGACGCCTGGGGTTTGACTACAAGCCCAAAGTGCTTTGCTCGTTGAAGCTGGCCCGCAGTTTGTACCCAGATTGGTCGAAGCATGGTTTGGACGCGTTGTGCAGCCAAATTGGCTACGAGCGAGACTGTCGCCACCGCGCGATGGCAGATGTGCTTGCCTTGAAGGCATTTTTAGAATTTGCGATCGCAGACCTGGGGGAGGAGCGGGTGACAGCGGAAGTGCACGCTCAGTTAAAAATACCGTCCCTGCCTGTGCATATCACCGCTGAAATGCTGGATGAGATTCCTGACCGGCCGGGGGTGTACCGCTTCTATGGCGAAAATGACGCGCTGCTGTATGTAGGCAAAAGTGTCGCGATGCGCAGCAGGGTGTTATCGCACTTTAGTGCGGGCGGCCGCCAAGGTAAGGCCATGCGCATCGTTCAGCAATTGCGCCGCATTGAGTGCAGCGAGACAGCAGGTGAATTGGGGGCGTTGCTTCAGGAAAGTGCAGAGATAAAAACGACAATGCCGTTGCACAACCGCCAGCTACGCCGCCAGCGCGAGCTCTGTGCTGCGAGCCTGCGACCAGACGAGGATGGCTACATCGGCCTGCAGTTTTTAGCCGCAGATCAGCCATTACCAGAGACGGAGTTTTGTCTTTTTAAGCACCGCAAGCAGGCGCAGCAGTTGCTTCGTGACTTTGTCAAAAGTGATGGCTTGTGCCCTCAGCGCCTGGGCTTGGAGCGAGGTGGCAGCTGCTTTTCATACCAACTGGGCCACTGCGCTGGCGCCTGCTGTGGCGAGCAATCGCCAGAGCAATACAACGCGCTGCTCAAAAAGAAGCTCGCCCTGCGTTGTGTGGAGAGTTGGCCCTATGACGGCCCAGTACTTATTGCTGAGCCGAGTAGCGATGATAGTCGTGTCGACTGGCATCTGGTCGATCGCTGGCGTTATTTCGGTACTTTCACCGGTTGCCGCCCAAAGTGCGATGACTGCGAACAGCGCCTGCACGCGGCTCAGCCCTTTGACTACGATCATTACCGCATATTGCAGTCTTTTCGTCAGCGTTTGACGTGGCAGTCGCTAAAGCCGTGAAGCGCGTGCGCGGATGCCCTACAATAGCGCCATGTTTTTGCCTTGGTCGCCCTGCTGGGGTGCCGCTGAATTTTTCACTGACTTTGAAAAGGCCGATTATGAGCATTTCTTCTTTCCACCCTCCTGTGCGTACCTTGATGGGGCCGGGCCCCTCAGACGTTCACCCACGTATTCTTGAGGCATTGGGCCGCCCAACCCTGGGACATCTTGATCCATTATTCGTCGGAATGATGGACGAGCTGAAGAGCCTGCTTAAATACGCTTTTAACACCGATAACGAATTAACCTTGCCCATCTCCGCTCCGGGTTCTGCCGGTATGGAGGCGTGTTTTGTTAATTTGGTAGAGCCAGGTGATACCGTTATCGTTTGTATCAACGGTGTTTTTGGTACTCGTATGCGCGAGAACGTGACCCGCATCGGTGCAACCGCGGTAACCGTTGACGGCGAGTGGGGAAAGCCTGTTGACCCGGCCCAGCTCGAAGAGACGCTGAAAGCGCACCCCGAAGCAAAAGTCGTGGCGTTTGTTCACGCGGAAACGTCTACTGGCGCCCTGAGTGATGCCAAAACGTTGTGTGCCTTGGCGCGTCAGTATGACTGCCTAAGTATTGTCGATGCCGTTACCTCTCTCGGCGGTGTGGAATTGCGCGTTGACGACTGGGGGATCGACGCCATCTATTCCGGCAGCCAGAAATGCCTGTCGTGTACGCCAGGTTTGTCCCCGGTCAGTTTTAGTGACGCTGCCATTGCGGCCATCAAAGCCCGCAAGCACCCCGTTCAAAGCTGGTTCCTGGATATGAACCTGATTCTGGGTTACTGGGGAGAAGGTGGTAAGCGCGCCTATCACCACACGGCGCCCGTCAACGCTCTGTATGGCCTGCATGAGTCGTTGGTCATGCTGCAGGAAGAGGGGTTGGAGAACGCGTGGGCCCGCCACCGCCGTATGCACAATGCACTCGCTGCGGGTTTGGAGAGTCTCGGAATGCGTTTTGTTGTGGATGCCGACAGTCGCTTGCCGCAGCTGAACAGCGTGTACATCCCTGAAGGGGTGGATGATGGGGCTGTGCGTCAGCAATTGCTCGCCGATCACAACCTGGAGATCGGCGCTGGACTGGGTGATTTTGCCGGAAAAGTGTGGCGAATTGGCCTGATGGGCTACAGCGCAAGGATGGAAAACATCGAGCTGCTGCTGGCGTCATTGGCCGAGGCCATGCAAGGGCAGTGTTACGACTGTGACGCTGAGGCAGCACTCGCGGCAGCACGCGCGCAAGCCTAAATTCGTCTCGGTTTATGCCGATAGTGCTCAACACAGATTCTGCTAGGCTTGAGGCGAAAAAATCGGTCTACAGGAGTTTGTCGCTTGAGCACTAGCGGACAATTTATCGAACAAATTCGCGCAGATCTGCTTCGCGCCATCGAAGACGATGCGGTAAGCCTGCCTACGCTTCCAGAGGTCGCTCTGGAAATTCGTGAAGCAGCCAGTGACCCAGACGTTGAGATTCCGGTCTTGGCGGCGATCATCGAGCATGATAGCTCCATCGCCGCTCGCCTTATTCGGGTGGCGAATAGCTCACTACTCAGAGGCCTGGAACCCACCTACGATGTGAAAGGTGCGATTTCGCGAATCGGTCTGGCCTATACCTCGACCATGGTTACGACCCTGGCGATGCAGCAAATCTTCCTGTCGAACAAAGATGCATTGAACAAGCGGATGCGGGCAGTGTGGGTGCATAGCGCAGATGTTGCCGCGATATGTCATACCCTAGCGAAAACACAGCGTCACTTGAAACCGGAACTCGCCACGCTTGCCGGTGTGATCCACCAGATTGGTGCATTACCTATTCTTTCCTACGCCGTGGGCCGGGGGGTGATTCGCGACCATCCGCAGTTGCTCGACCAGGTGTTGATTGCGCTGACACCGGAATTGGGGCGGGTCATTCTTGAGTCGTGGGGCTTTCCTGAAGAGTTGGTGATTGTCCCCGAGGCGCATCTGGATTTCAGTCGCCACTTGGAACGGCCCGACTACGCTGACCTCGTCACGGTTGCCAATTTGCACACCTACGCCGGTACAGAGCACCCCTTTGGTCAAGTTGAATGGGCGGGCGTCGCCGCCTTTGAGCGCTTGGGGCTGCCGGTCAATCCCGGTGAAATGGACGAGAGCTACCAACAGCAGATCGAGCAAATGCAGGACCTGCTTCGGGCGTAATGCTGCCTTGGCCTAGTCTTTTGGCTGGGCGTCGAATTGTTGCCCGTTCACCTCGCGGCTGTCGTCGCTCATCAAATAGAGATAGAGCGGCATAATGGCCTCGGGGGAGGGGTTGTCGGTCGGGTTCTCACCGGGGTAGGCGCTGCGGCGCATTTCAGTGTTCGTGGCCCCTGGGTTAATACTATTCACCCGCGTGCCATTTAAGTCGTATTCTTCGTCGGCAAGAATCTGCATCATCGCTTCGGTGGCAAATTTTGAAACCGAGTAAGCGCCCCAGAAAGCGCGCCCTTTGCGGCCGACACTTGATGAGGTAAACACCAGCGAGCCATTTTTCGATGCTGCGAGTACGGGTAGCAAGGCTTGCGTCATCATAAACTGCGCGTTCACATTGACCTGCATAACTTCTTCCCAGCTGTCCAGTGTGGTTTGGGCAAGTGAGCGCCGCTGGCCGAGAATGCTGGCATTGTGAAGCAGGCCGTCCAGGCGGCCGAATTCCCGCTCTATGGTGTCGGCCAATTCCTGGTAGTCGTGTGCGGCGGCGCCACGCAGGTGCATGGGGTAAATGGCGGCTTGTGGCGCTGACATGGCTTCGATTTCGTCGTACACCGCTTCGAGTTTTTCTATGGTTCTGCCAAGCAATATGACAGTGGCACCGTGCTTTGCAAAACTCAGTGCTGCCGCGCGCCCGATGCCGTCGCCGGCACCTGTGACCAAAATAACTTTATCTTTCAAACACTCTGCATCGGCAGTGAAATTTACAGGTAGGCGTTGTGGCACGGATTGTCCTCTTAGGCTTGCAGTTGCTGAAGGGCGTCATCAAGTTGTTGGGCGTGGTCGATAATAATATCGGCCTTCCAGTCGCCAATATCCTCTCCCAAAGGGACATAGCCATAGCGACAGGCGATCGTTTTCATGCCGGCATTGCGTCCCGCATCAATATCGCGGCGGTGGTCGCCGACATAGATGGCTTCTGAGGGGCGAATACCGAGGTGCTTACAGGCCAGGTACATCGGCTCTGGATGAGGTTTGCGGTTGCTCACATCGTCCGGGCACACTGCGGTCGCGCAGCGACTGGTCAAGGCCAGCTGTTTCAGTAGCGGCGTGGTAAAGCGCGCGGGCTTGTTGGTAACAATGCCCCAGGCGATACCGCGGCTTTCCAATTTTTGGAGCTGGCCCTCCATGCCGGGAAAAAGGCTGGTTTCCTCTGACAGCGAAGCCTCATAGCGGTCTAAAAAAGCGTTCAGAAGTGGTGCAAAGGCCGGGTCTTCTGGCTCGAGCCCGAAGCCCAGTCGTACCACCGCGCGCGCGCCTTCAGAGACGCAGCACCGAACTGAATTGTAGTCTTGCAACGGTCGCTGATGCTCGGCTAACAGGCCGTTGAGAACGCGGGTAAAATCGGCCGCGGTGTCGAGCAGGGTGCCATCAAGGTCAAATAAAACGGCTTTTAGCATTGCAGCGGCTTCTTAACGTGAACCATATAGTTCACATCGACATCGTTTTCATTCAGGCGATAGCGCTTGAACAGTGGGTTGTAGGTCAGCCCGGTCATGTGCTGTAGCTGAAGATCACTTTCTCTCAGCCAGTCGGCCAGTTCAGAGGGGCGAATGAACTTGCTGTATTCATGGGTGCCCTTGGGGAGCAGCCCGAGAATATACTCAGCGCCGACAATGCTTAGCGCAAAAGCTTTGGGGTTGCGGTTAATAGTCGAAAAATAGAGGTTGCCGCCTGGCTTACACAATTTGGCGCAGGCGCGGATGACGGATGCCGGGTTCGGCACGTGTTCAAGCATTTCCAGGCAAGTGACGATGTCGTAGTGGCCAGCCTGGTCTTCGGCGATTTCCTCTGCAGTGGCCTGGAAGTACTCAACCTTGGCGCCCGACTCCAGTTGATGTAGGCGTGCAACGCTCAGCGGCGCCTCACCCATGTCGATACCGGTGACTTTGGCGCCACGCAAGGCCATTGACTCCGAGAGTATGCCGCCGCCGCAGCCGATGTCTATCACGCGCTGCTCCGCGAGCGGCGAGCGTTCATCAATGTAGTTTACCCGCAGCGGGTTGATGTCGTGCAGTGGCTTAAACTCGCTGTTGCGGTCCCACCAGCGATGCGCCAGCTCCTCGAACTTGGCGATTTCTGATGGATCGACATTGCTGTGTTGTGATGATGCTTGCATGCTACTCTCCACTGATTTTTTGCCGCCAGTACTGCGCTTTTTCGATAACTTCGCGGCTGTCCAGCGTGGTTAGTTCGCCATTATCCAGCATACGTCGGCCTTTGATCCAGCTGTGGCGCACGCAATGGCTAATATTGGTGTACACCAGTTGTGAAACCGGTGTGTAAATGGGTTGTTGTGGCAGGTCGGTCAGGTCGATTGCGATCACATCGGCGTGTTTGCCGAGCTCCAGGCTGCCGGTAATGTGGTCGATGCCCAGTGCGCGGGCGCCATTAAAAGTGGCCATTTGCAGCGCGTAGTGGTCCGGCACTGCAGCGGCATCCGCGGCGACCGCTTTGCCAAGCAGGGCGGCGGTGCGCAATTCGCCGAACATATCCAGGTCATTGTTGCTGGCCGCGCCATCGGTGCCCAGGGCAACATTAATACCCGCATTGCGCATTTTTTCCACCGGCGAAAAGCCACTGGCTAGCTTTAGGTTGGATTCGGGGCAATGAATCGCGTGGCTGCGGTGCTCGGCCAGCAGGGCGATATCGTCATCGTTGAGGCAGGCGAGGTGCACACACTGGCTGCGCGGCCCCAGTAGCCCCAATTTGGCCAGCCTTTCGATAGGTCGTAGGCCGGTTTGTTTGAGCGCGTCGTCAACCTCGTGTTGTGTTTCATGGAGGTGGATCTGTATGGCGCAGTCGAGTTCTTCGGCAAACATTACCACCTTGCTCATCGCCTCATCCCCGACGGTGTAGGGGGCGTGCGGGCCAAAGGCAATGTTGATCAAGTCGCTGTGCTTGTAGTCGTCGCGCAGAGCTAAGCCTTTGCGAAAATACTCGTCGGGGCCGCTACCCCATGCGCTTGGAAAGTCGAAGATGGGAAAACACAGTTGCGCCCGTATTCCGGCGCGCCGCGCGACCTCGGCCGCGGCTTCAGGGAAAAAGTACATGTCGCTAAAGGTGGTGGTTCCGCCGCGTAGCATCTCGGCAATTGCCAGTGCCGTCCCATCACGCACAAATTCCTCGCCCACCCATTGGCCCTCGGCCGGCCATATATGCTCGTTGAGCCACTGTTGAAGGGGCTGGTCATCCGCCATGCCGCGAAACAGGCTCATGGCGGTGTGACCATGGGCATTAATGAGGCCAGGCATGAGCAGCTGGTCGCCGAGCGTAATGTGTTCATGTGCGGAAAGGCCGCGGGCCTCGGTCTCTGGGATAATACCGCTGATGCAGCCGTCGGTAATGGCCAGTGCGTGGTTTTCAAGCAGGGGGCAGCCTTCGCTCATGGGTAATAGCCAGCGAGCGGAGATCAGGGTGTCAATGCGGTTGAGGGCAGCACGGCTCATGGTGTACGACATTCCTAGCGTGAAAGCGGCAAGTATACCTGTTCCTGTGTGCAGTTGTGACGATAAGGCGCTGATATTCGGCCTTTATACGCTGTCTATGCACACTTGGAATATGCTAATATTCTCGCTTTGTTTTCCGCTTGGCCACCGCCAGATTGGTTGGGCGGCAGGGCAGTAAAAACGCGCATTGGGCGGCGCTACTGCCGCTCAACGGTCGCTGACAATAAGGATGCTTGCTATTCATGGCTGACAATGCAAATGAAATTCTGCCGGTAAACATCGAGGATGAGCTGAAACAGTCCTACCTCGACTATGCAATGAGCGTAATTGTTGGGCGAGCACTGCCCGATGTGCGCGACGGGCTCAAGCCGGTGCACCGCCGGGTGCTGTTCGCGATGAGCGAACTCAACAACGACTGGAACAAAGCGTATAAGAAATCTGCTCGTGTCGTTGGTGATGTGATTGGTAAGTATCACCCCCATGGCGATTCAGCGGTCTACGACACGATAGTCCGCATGGCACAGCCATTTTCCATGCGGTACATGTTGGTAGATGGTCAGGGTAACTTCGGCTCCATTGACGGCGATAACGCGGCGGCGATGCGTTACACCGAGATTCGCATGCAGAAAATCTCTCACGAGATGCTTGCAGACCTCGATAAAGAGACCGTCGACTGGGTACCTAACTACGACGGCACCGAACAAATCCCTGCCGTATTGCCCACAAAAATTCCCAGCCTGTTGGTCAATGGTTCCTCGGGTATCGCCGTTGGTATGGCGACGAATATCCCGCCCCACAATCTGACCGAAGTGGTTAACGGCTGTTTGGCGCTGCTGGACAACCCCGACATCTCGATTGATGAGTTGATGGAGCATATTCCGGGGCCGGACTTCCCAACAGCGGCGATCATCAACGGTCGAGCCGGTATTGTAGACGCCTACCGAACCGGTCGCGGGCGGATTTATGTGCGCTCTCGTGCTGAAGTGATCAGCAATGAAAAAACCAACAAAGACACCATCGTCATTACCGAGCTGCCTTACCAAGTCAACAAGGCGCGCTTGATCGAGAAAATTGCCGAGCTGGTAAAAGACAAAAAAATTGAGGGTATCGCCGAGCTGCGCGACGAGTCTGACAAAGACGGCCTGCGCGTTGTGATTGAAATGAAGCGCGGCGAAAGCGGCGAGGTGGTACTGAACAATCTGTACGCGCAAACGCAGCTGCAGAATGTTTTTGGCATCAATATTGTCGCTTTGGTGGACAATCAGCCGCGCATTCTCAACCTCAAGGAGCTGCTCGAGTACTTTGTTCGCCACCGCCGTGAGGTGGTAACACGGCGCACCGTGTACTTGCTGCGCAAAGCGCGTGAGCGCGGTCATGTGTTGGAAGGCCTTGCGGTAGCGATCTCTAATATCGATGAGGTGATTGCCACGATCAAAGCGTCGGCGACGACGCAAGAAGCCAAAGAAAATCTGATCTCCCGCGGTTGGGCACTCGGTGAAGTAAGTGCCATGCTCGAGCGAGCCGGTGAAGATGCTTGCCGTCCAGATGAGCTGGAAGAGCAGTACGGCGTTCGCGATGGCAACTATTGGCTGTCACCAGCGCAGGTTCAAGCCATCCTTGAGCTGCGCCTGCAAAAGCTGACCGGGCTTGAGCATGAAAAACTGTTGGCCGAATACCAGGAAAAGCTTGCGGAAATTGCCGAATATCTCAGTATTTTGGCCGATCCACAGGTGCTGCTGAACGTTATTCGCGGCGAGTTAGAGCAAGTCGTTGCGGATTTTGGCGACGAGCGCCGGACCGAAATTGTTGCGTCTCAGCTCGATTTAACCCACGAAGATTTGATCCCTGAAGAAGAGCGCGTGGTGACTATCTCCCACGGTGGTTACGCCAAGTCACAGCCGCTTGATGCCTACGCGGCACAGCGTCGCGGCGGAATGGGGAAATCGGCGACGGCGGTAAAAGAAGAAGACTTTGTCGAGCATCTGTTGGTGGCCAATACCCACGATACTATATTGTGCTTCAGTAATATCGGCAAAGTGTATTGGTTGAAGGTCTACCAAATCCCGGTCGCTGGCCGCAATTCTCGCGGACGCCCGATGGTCAACCTGTTACCACTGGGTGAGGATGAGCGCATAACCTCTATCCTCCCGGTTCACGAGTATACCGAGGGCTACTTTATCTTCATGGCGACCGCCAATGGCACCGTCAAGAAAACGCCCCTCGAAGCTTTCTCCCGCCCGCGTAGCGTCGGCTTGATCGCGCTAGCGCTGGATGAAGGGGATGTACTGATCGGTACCGAGATCACCGACGGCAGCAACGATGTCATGCTGCTGACCAGCGGCGGTAAAGCGGCGCGCTTTGCCGAGGGCGATGTGCGGGCCATGGGTCGTACTGCGCGTGGCGTGCGCGGTGTGCGCATGGACGAGGATCAGCAGGTTATTGCGATGATCATCCCCAAAGCTGGTGGACGGGTGCTGACGGTGTCAGAAAATGGTTACGGTAAGCGAACCGATGTAGAAGATTTCCCCTGTAAAGGCCGAGGAAATCGCGGCGTTATCGCCATGACGATGAGCGACCGTAACGGAGCATTGGTTGGCGCCGTACAGGTATTTGATGGTGATGACCTGATGCTGATCACCGACCAAGGAACCTTGGTGCGTACCCGCACCGATGAGATCTCCTTGCTCAGCCGTAATACTCAGGGCGTGAAGGTGATTCGTTTGCGTGACGACGAGCATTTAGTCGGCGTACAGCGTGTTGCAGAGCAAGACGTCGACGATGTGGTTGACGATGTTGAGCTCAGTGCTGAGGCGCCCGCTGGCGAAGCCCCTGCTGCTGATGACGCAGACAACAACAGTCCGGCTGCCGAATAAGGCGGATTACACATTTTTTAAACATGGTTGGAGCGAAGTAAACAATGGCGCGTGTTTATAATTTTTGCGCAGGACCTGCGGCAATCCCTGAGGCGGTGTTGAGCCAGGCGAAGGATGAATTGCTGGACTGGAGAGGCCGCGGCTTATCGGTAATGGAAATGAGTCACCGCTCAGAAGAAATGGTATCCATTGCCAGTGAAGCAGAAGCAGATTTGCGTGAACTGATGGGGATCGGCGACGACTATGCGGTGTTATTCCTGCAAGGTGGCGCCAGCTCACAGTTTTCAGCCGTGCCGCTGAACCTGTGCGAAGAGGGTGCCACGGTTGACTATGTGAACACTGGGCAGTGGTCGAAAAAAGCGATTAAAGAAGCCAAGCGTTATGCCAACGTCAATGTTGTTGCCAGCTCAGAGGCTGATAATTTTGCCAGCATTCCTGCTTTCGACAGTTGGCAGCTTAGCGACAATGCGGCATACCTGCATTACACCCCGAACGAAACCATTGGTGGTGTCGAGTTCTTCTGGACGCCTGACGTGCAAGCGCCGCTTGTTGCGGATATGTCATCGACGATCCTGTCTCGCCCCATAGATGTGAATCAGTTCGGTGTTATCTATGCCGGCGCGCAGAAGAACATCGGCCCTGCAGGGTTGACCATTGTGATTGTGCGCAAAGATTTACTCGGTAAGTCACGTGCAATTACGCCAACCATGCTGGATTACCAAACCGCAGCCGATAACGACTCCATGTACAACACGCCGCCTACGCTGGCGTGGTACTTGTCGGGCCTGGTCTTTAAATGGCTGAAGGCACAGGGTGGTTTGGAAGCAATGGAAGTGGTGAATCGTCGCAAGGCCGAAAAACTCTATGGCTATATCGATGGCAGTGGCTTCTACAGCAATCCCGTTGAGGTGGCGAGTCGCTCGTTGATGAACGTGCCTTTTGTGTTGGCGGACAGTAGCCTCGACAAAGCGTTTTTGGCCGGTGCAGATGACGCTGGCTTGCTGAACTTGAAGGGCCACCGTTCGGTCGGTGGTATGCGCGCGAGCATCTACAATGCAGTGCCCGAGGCCGCTGTTGATGCATTGATCGATTACATGAAAGATTTCGCCAGAGAGAACGGCTAAGGTCATGACTACGCCCGAAGATAAGCCGGTTGACCTGAATTCATTGCGTCAAGATATCGACAGCATCGACAGTCAAATTCACGCTTTACTCAATCGACGAGCGCGTTGCGCGCAGCAAGTCGCTGAAGTAAAGCAGCGTGAGTTTGAGGCGGCGCAGCAATTTGAATCAGACAAGGGCAGCAGCAGTGCCCAACAGCTACTGTTTTATCGGCCCGAGCGCGAGGCGCAGGTGTTAGCGCGGGTTAAAGAAGCAAACCAGGGGCCGCTGGCAGACGACACCGTTGCCTATATCTTTCGGGAGATTATGTCGGCCTGTTTGGCCTTAGAAAAACCCATGGAAGTGGCCTATCTGGGGCCGGAGGGGACGTTTACCCAAGCGGCAGCGCTCAAGCACTTCGGCCATGCGGTAATTAGTGTTCCCCAGTCGACCATTGATGGTGTGTTTTCACAGGTGGAATCCGGCCAGTGCCACTACGGTGTTGTCCCTGTGGAAAACTCGACTGAGGGTATGGTGTCTCATACGCTCGATGCCTTTATGAATTCGCCATTGAAGATTTGTGGTGAAGTGGAACTCCGGGTTCGGCTCAATTTGCTGGTCGGTGAAGATGGCAGCGAACAAGCGATTACGCGAATTTGTGCTCACCAACAGGCATTGGCACAAAGCCGTCGCTGGCTGGATGCAAATTTCCCGAATGTGGAACGGGTCGCGGTCAGCAGCAATGGCGAAGCCGCAAGAATGGCTGCGGAGCAAAAGGGCATTGCAGCCATAGCTGGCGATTTGGCGGCGCAACAATACGGCCTGAGCAAGCTGGCGGTGAATATCGAGGATCAGCCTGACAACACCACGCGGTTCTTGGTGATTGGCAAGGAAGATGTGTCTGCCAGCGGCCAGGATAAAACGTCGATTGTTGTGTCTGCGCACAACCGCCCCGGCGCCCTGTTCAAGCTGCTCGAACCCTTCGAGCAGGGTAATGTCATGCTGACCCGCATCGACACCCGCCCATCGAGGACGGAGACCTGGACTTACGTCTTTTTTATCGAGTTTGAAGGCCATCAGAATGACCCGCAAGTGGCCGATATTCTCGATACCATCGCTCAGCAAACGGTGATGTGTAAAATTCTTGGCTCATACCCCAAGGCAGCTTTGTAAGCCTTGGCACTCAATTTACAGAGGCACTAGCATGGCGTGCGATTTCATTGCCCAGGCCAACGAAGGTATTCAGGGTTTACAGCCCTATCAGCCTGGCAAGCCGATAGAAGAATTGGAGCGAGAGCTCGGTCTGAGCAACGTCGTTAAGTTGGCCAGCAACGAAAATCCGCTCGGTGCGCCTAGCTCGGCGTTGTCTGCCTATGCCACGGCGGCAGCACAGCTCCACCTTTATCCGGATGCCGGCGGTTTTGCCTTAAAGTCACTGCTGGCGGAGTCCCTGGGTGTTGAGTCTGCCCAGCTGACCCTGGGTAACGGATCAAATGACGTACTGGATCTGCTCGGCAGGGTGTTTTTGGATGCCGAAAGCAGCGCCGTGTTTTCGCAATATGCCTTCATTGTGTACCCCATTGCGGTGCAGGCGGCTGGCGCCCAAGCGCGAGTTGCGCCCGCCAAAGACTGGGGGCACGATCTTGACGCGATGGCGGCGTTGATCGATGACACGACGCGGCTGGTTTTTATCGCCAATCCGAATAACCCAACCGGCACTTGGCTCGATGAGCAAGCCCTGCGCGGGTTTATGGCAGTGGTGCCCGAGAACGTTGTGGTGGTGTTGGATGAAGCCTATTGCGAATACGTGGACGAGGCGGCGTACCCAGACAGCATTGCGATGCTGGCAGACTACCCAAATTTGGTTGTCACGCGGACGTTTTCAAAGGCCTATGGGCTGGCCGGATTGCGGGTAGGTTATGCGATTAGTCACCCCGATATTGCCGATTTGCTGAACCGTGTGCGCGCCCCCTTCAATGTTAGTGTGCCGGCAATGGCAGCGGCGGCCGCTGCCTACCGCGATCACGAGTATCTGCAGCAAAGTCGCGAGGTAAACTCTGCGGGACGTGAGCAGCTTGCCGCTGCTTTTGATGAGCTCAGCCTGCCTTATATCCCCTCGGTGGGTAATTTCATTACTGTGGAAATGCCTAGCGATGCGATGTCGTACTACCAAGCCTTGCTTGAGAAGGGCGTGATTGTGCGTCCGATTGGTGTTTACGGTATGCCGAGGCACTTGCGGGTGTCGATCGGCCTAGAGCAAGAAAATCAGCGCTTTATTAGTGCCCTGAAAGAGGTGTTGGCTCCGGCGTGAAGATTGGCAAGTTAACCATTATTGGTCTTGGCTTAATGGGCGGCTCGTTGGCCAAGGCATTGAAGGCCAAGGGTGTTGTCGAACATGTTTGGGCAACGGGGCGGCGCGCTGCCTCATTAGAGCGCGGCTTGGCCCTGGGTGTGATTGATCACTGGACGTTGGACTTAGCCGAGGCGGTTCACGATGCCGATGTGGTACTCATTGCTACGCCTACGCTGGTTGCCGAGCAAGTGATGGCCGACCTCGCGCCGCTGCTCAGCGAGCGCACCATCGTTACTGACGTGGCCAGTGTAAAGGGAAATATTCTTCGCGCGGCGGAGTCAGTGTTCGGTGAACTGCCGGCGCGTTTCGTATTGGCTCACCCGATTGCCGGGTCTGAGCAAAGCGGGGTAGAGGCGGCAAAGACGGATCTCTTTGTCGATCATCGGGTGATTCTCACGCCGCTGGACAGCAATGATGCTGACGCCGTCGCAACAGTTCGCGAAATGTGGCAACACGCTGGGGCAGAAGTTGTCGATATGGCGGTTGATGAGCACGACGCGGTGCTGGCGGCGACCAGTCATTTGCCTCACGTACTGGCCTATACCCTTGTTGACGCGCTGGCTGCCAGTGGCAGCGCCGCCGATATCTTCCGTTTCGCCGCCGGGGGGTTTCGCGACTTTACGCGCATCGCCTCCAGCGACCCAACGATGTGGCACGATATTGTGTTGGCGAACCGCCAAGCGATTCTTAACGGCCTGGATACCTTTGCCGATCATTTGACCGAGGTTCGCCAGCTTATTGCGGACTCGGATGGCCCCGCGATTAAACAAGTCTTCAGCCGCGCGAAACAGGCGCGAGATGAGCACTTCCTCGGGCAGTACATGGTCGGGCGCAAGCAAACTAAATCTTAACGTACAGCAGAGACAATACTTGTGGAATTTTTAGCTCAACCCGGTGGTGCGGTGAACGGCACCGTTCGGGTTCCTGGTGATAAATCGATCTCCCATCGCTCTATTATGTTCGGTGCTATCGCCGATGGCACAACCACCGTTGAAGGGTTTCTTGAGGGTGAGGATGCGCTGTCCACGTTGAAGGCCTTTCAAGCGATGGGTGTCGAGATAGAGGGGCCTGATGCCGGTCGCGTGACGATCCACGGTGTCGGCCGAGACGGCCTTCAGGCGCCAGCGGGCGAGCTGTATATGGGCAATTCCGGTACCTCCATGCGCCTATTGGCGGGGCTGCTGGCGGGGCAACCGTTTGACGTGACGATGACCGGCGATGTGTCGTTAAGTAAACGACCGATGGAGCGCGTGGCGGCGCCGCTGCGTGAAATGGGCGCGGTGGTTGAAACTGCAGAGGGCGGGCGTCCGCCCTTAACCCTACGCGGTGGCCAACAACTGAAGGCGATAGATTACGTCCTGCCTATGGCCAGCGCCCAGGTGAAATCCTGTGTCTTGCTTGCCGGTATGTATGCCGAGGGCGAAACGCGCACCACCGAACCTGCGCCAACCCGTGATCACAGCGAGCGTATGCTGAAAGGCTTTGGTTATCCGGTGACAGTGAACGGTGCTACAGCAACGTTGAGCGGGGGACACCGCTTGAAGGCGGTACATATCGATGTGCCTGCCGATATCTCCTCCGCGGCCTTTTTTATGGTGGCGGCCAGTATTGCTCCCGGTGCAGATTTAACGCTGCAGCATGTGGGTATTAATCCAACCCGTATCGGTATTATAAATATCCTGCGGGAGATGGGTGGCGATATTACCTTGAGCAATGAGCGCGAGGTAGGCGGTGAACCGGTTGCCGATATACGTGTTCGCTACGCACCGCTAAAGGGCATCGATATTCCTGAAGAGCAAGTGCCTTTAGCTATTGACGAATTCCCCGTGCTGTTTATCGCGGCGGCCTGTGCCGAGGGGCGCACCGTGCTGCGCGGCGCTGAAGAGTTGCGGGTAAAAGAGAGCGACCGCATTCAAGTCATGGCAGATGGCCTGGTCTCTTTGGGGGTGAATGCGCAGGCGACGCCAGACGGCATCATTATCGATGGCGGTCCAATAGGCGGTGGCCGCGTGAATAGCCATCACGATCACCGCATTGCTATGTCTTTCTCTGTCGCTGCGCTGCGAGCAAGCGATACCATTCATATCGAAGACTGCGACAACGTTGCTACTTCCTTCCCCAACTTTGTTGAGTTGGCGACGCAAGTCGGTATGCGGATTGAGGTGTCCAAATGACCCCTCCCGTTATTTGTATTGATGGCCCCAGTGGCTCGGGTAAAGGCACGCTCTGTCAGATGCTGGCGCTCAAGCTGGGCTGGCATTTGCTCGACAGTGGCGCGCTTTATCGCTTAGTGGGGATGGCGGCTGATAAACATCAGGTGGATTTTACCGATGAACAGGCGGTGGCGGCTTTGGCGGCGGATTTAGATGTTGCCTTCCTGCCTGGCCAAGCCGGTGAGCCGAGTCGGGTAATGCTAGAGGGTGTGGATGTCAGCGGTGAGCTTCGTACTGAGACCACCGGGCTGCTGGCGTCGAAGGTTGCGGTATTGCCTGCTGTTCGACAGGCGTTGCTGCAGCGTCAGCGTGACTTTGTGCAGGCGCCAGGCCTCGTTGCCGATGGCCGTGATATGGGAACCGTCGTTTTCCCCGACTCACCATTGAAGGTGTTTCTCACCGCCAGTGCCGAGGAGCGCGCGCGTCGTCGCTATAAGCAGTTGAAAGACAAGGGCGATAGTGTTAACCTCGCGACCCTTTTAAAAGAGATCCAAGACCGTGATCGGCGTGACTCTGAGCGCGAGCATTCACCGCTTAAACCAGCGGACGATGCGGTGCTGATAGACAGCAGTTCACTGGGGGTCGAGCAAGTTTTTGAGCGGGTACTCACGGAAGTGAGTGCGCGTTTTTCTGCGTCTTGAGCGCAGTAGGTGTTTCTAAGGGTGTTTCCGGCGGTGTTAAAGCCAGCTAGCTGTCGGAAGGACTTTAAAAAACTGACCCGCGTTAGCTGGTAATGCGGCGATATGGTGGTTATACCACTGCTAATTTCAGGTAATGACTAATGAGCGAAAGCTTTGCTGAACTGTTTGAAGAAAGTTTAAAAACGATCGATATGAAGCCCGGTTCTATCGTAACCGGCGTAGTTATCGATATCGACAGCGACTGGGTAACCGTACACGCTGGTCTGAAGTCGGAAGGGGTTATCCCTCGCGATCAATTCGTTGCTGAAGGCGGCGATTTCTCTCTGCAAATTGGCGACGAAGTGCAGGTTGCGCTGGAGTCTGTTGAAGACGGTTTCGGTGAAACCCGTCTGTCTCGCGAGAAAGCAAAGCGCGCCGAAGCATGGACCGCACTGGAAGCTGCCTACGAGGCGGAAGAAACAGTAACCGGTATCATTAACGGCAAAGTAAAAGGTGGTTTCACCGTCGACATCAACAGCATCCGCGCGTTCCTGCCCGGCTCACTGGTTGATGTACGCCCCGTGCGCGACACCGCTCACCTGGAAGGCAAAGAACTCGAATTTAAAGTGATCAAGCTGGACCAGAAGCGCAACAACGTTGTGGTTTCTCGTCGTGCGGTTCTGGAAAGTGTTAACAGCGAAGAGCGCGAAGCACTGCTGGAATCTCTGCAAGAAGGCATGGTTGTTAAAGGTATCGTTAAGAACCTGACCGACTACGGTGCATTCGTAGACTTGGGCGGCATCGACGGCCTGCTGCACATCACCGACATGGCTTGGAAGCGCATTAAGCACCCAAGCGAAATCGTTAACGTTGGCGATGAAATTGATGTTCGTATCCTCAAGTTTGACCGCGAGCGCAACCGCGTATCTCTGGGTCTGAAGCAACTGGGCGAAGATCCCTGGGTGGCAATCAAAACCCGTTACCCAGAAAACAGCCGCGTGAAAGCCAAGGTGACTAACCTGACTGACTACGGTTGCTTTGCCGAGATCGAAGAGGGTGTTGAAGGCCTGGTTCACGTTTCTGAAATGGATTGGACCAACAAAAACATCCATCCTTCTAAGGTCGTACAAGTAGGCGACGAAGTAGAAGTGATGATCTTGGATATCGACGAAGAGCGTCGTCGTATCTCTCTGGGTATCAAACAGTGCCAGCAGAACCCGTGGGATGCCTTCGGTTCTCAGTTCACTAAAGGCGACCGCATTAGCGGTGCCATCAAGTCGATCACTGACTTCGGTATCTTCATCGGCTTGGACGGCAACATCGACGGCCTGGTTCACCTGTCAGATATCTCTTGGAACGAGAGCGGCGAAGACGCGGTTCGCAAGTTCAAGAAAGGTGACGAGATCGAGACCGTTATCCTGTCTATTGATCCCGAGCGCGAGCGTATCTCGCTGGGTATCAAGCAGCTGGAAGAAGACCCCTTCTCTGACTACGTGGCAGTGAACGATCGCGGCAGCATCGTGACCGGCACTGTTAAAGAAGTTGATGCCAAGGCCGCTGTTATTGTTCTGGCCGAGGAAGTTGAAGGTGTTCTGAAGGCTTCTGAAATCAGCCGTGACCGCGTTGAAGATGCGCGCAATGTGCTGAAAGAAGGCGAAGAAGTTGAAGTGAAGATCATCAGCGTAGATCGCAAAAATCGCGCTCTGAGCCTGTCTATCAAAGCGAAAGACATGGAAGACGAGAAAGAAGCGGTTAAAGCTCTGCGCGAGAAGGAAACTGAAGCTGCACCAGCAACTATCGGTGACCTGATCAAAGCTCAGATGGAAAGCAAGGACTAAGTCCTAATGCTGCGGGCATTCTCCTGTGAATGCCCGTAACATACTGGCTTATAAGCAAAAAAGTGCTAAGCTAGGCTTGATGTCGGAATTGACGGGATTAAGCAATGACCAAATCTGAGTTGATAGAGCTGATGGCTGAGCGTCAGCCGCAGTTATCTCACAAGGATATTGAACTGGCTGTGAAGACCATGATTGAGCATATGTCTCAAGTATTGGCGACTGGCAGCCGGATTGAAATTCGGGGATTTGGTAGCTTCTCTCTGCACTATCGCGAGCCTCGCATGGGGCGTAACCCGAAAACGGGTGAAACCGTGCAGTTACCAGGCAAATATGTGCCACACTTTAAGCCCGGTAAAGAGCTTCGTGAGCGAGTAAACCAGAGTTTGATCTCGAGCTAAGGCAGCGTAGCTAGCCTTCTCTAAACAGAAACGGTATGGTCTTTGGCCATACCGTTTTTTTTTGGGTGTCATGTCAGATGCAGATTCTTAAGTTCATCTTCTTATTACTGCTCATCGTTGCTGTTATTGCATTTGGACTGCTTTTTAGCATCGAGAACACAGCGTTGGTCCCGCTCAATATCCTCATTATGGAGTTGCCGGAACAGCGTATCTCGACTTGGATGATCGCCGCCTTTTTCACCGGTGGCGTCTGTGGGATGCTATCTGCATCGCTGCTAGTGCTGCGCTTACAGGCCAGCAGAATGCGTTTGCGCCGCAGCTTGCGGCAGCCTTCAACCCCGCCTGTGGAGGCCGGTCCTAGCCGCTAGCAGCAATGGAGCTATTGCTACCCTTTACCTTGTTGTTTTCCGCTACAGCGCTGGGTTGGCTGTTGGGGAGGCGGTCGCAGAGTCGTTCGGCGGTTTCAGGAAAACATCCGGATGACGCTTATTATCACAGCCTGCGCTTTCTGCTCAGTGAGCAGCCTGGTACGGCCGTTGATGAATTCATTCAGGCCATTGCCGTCAATGAGCAGACCCTGGATACCCATCTTTCCTTGGCGCGTTTAATGCGTGGCAAGGGCGAACTGGAGGCGGCTACGCGGATCCACCAGAACCTGTTAGCGCGACCCAACCTTCCCAAAAGTGGCTTGCAGCAAGTGCATTTGGAGCTGGCCAAGGATTATATATCCGCCGGCTTACACGATCGGGCTGAGCGACTATTGCGGGACTTAGTGGCGGAGGAGAGTGATAACGAGGCCGAGGCACTCGACTACCTCCAGCAAATCTATCAGTCTGAGAAAGACTGGGAAAAGGCGATCGCCGTTGCGCGGCGGCGCTTACCCAAGCGAGCCTGGCTACTTAAGCAAAAAGCTGACAGCGACCCTCAAGTTTCAACGGCATTGAGTCACTATTATTGTGAGCTCGCCGACGAACGCGCTTCTGCTGGGGATTGGGCTCAGGCGAAATCGATATTGCAAAAGGCGCGGGAGGCCGACGCCGAAAACCCGCGGGCGGCAATGTCATTGGCGAAGTTGGTGATGGATGAGCAGCCCGAGTATGCGTTGAATTTGTTGCATGCCGTCGCGGAGGGGCAACCCGCTTATGCCAGCGAAATATTGCCGCTGTTTCGCGATGCTTTCAGTCGTCTTGCCGACGCACCGTCATACGCTCAAGCGCTGCGTGCGCTGGCACAGGTGACGCAGAGCTCTACCTTGCACAACGAGGTGGCGAAGGAGTGCGAGAGCCTTGAGGCGGCGCGAGCCTATCTGAAGGGCGCGGTGTCTCAGCGCCCGACCATCAAATTACTGTTGGCGCTACTTGAGCGGGAGTTGGACTCAAGCGAATCCGGGCGAGAAATTGTTTCCGAGTTAAATAGTTTATGTGCAAGTCGCCCCAGTTTTTGTTGTCGACATTGCGGATTTTCGGGGCGGAAACAACACTGGCTGTGTCCCAGCTGCGAGCAGTGGGGTACTATTGCGCCCATCCGTAGTAGCCAAGGCGATTAACTTTCCATGACCACGCATTCCCCTGTACTGGTTGCACTCGATGTCGCAACGGAAGAAGAGCTTCTCAAACTTATCGACCAGCTTGACCCGAGTGAGTGTCGCGTCAAGGTGGGTAAAGAACTTTTTACCCTATTCGGACCGAGAGTCTTGGATATTCTACACCAACGCGGTTTCGAGGTATTTCTGGATTTAAAATTCCACGATATTCCCAACACTGTGGCAGCAGCTGTGAGAGCTGCGGCTGAGCGCGGTGTGTGGATGGTCAACGTTCATGCCAGCGGTGGCTCAGTAATGATGAAGGCGGCGCGTGAGGCTTTGCAGCCCTATGGTGACAAGGCGCCGATTCTTATTGCTGTGACGGTGCTGACATCCATGGGTGAGGATGACCTGTCAGAACTGGGCGTCGAGCGCAGCGCGGCTGAGCAAGTGAGTCATCTCGCCCGTTTGGCCGAAGACAGCGGTATGGACGGCGTGGTTTGCTCTGCACAGGAAGCCGAGAAACTGAGAGCAGAGCGCGGAGATGGTTTCTTGCTGGTTACGCCGGGCATTCGCCCCCGTGATAGCGCTGGCGATGATCAGCAACGTATCGCCACGCCGGAGGAGGCGGTGCGTATGGGAAGCAACTATTTGGTTATTGGTCGTCCAATTAGTCGCGCCATCGATCCCTTGGCCGCGCTGCGTGATATTAACCGAGCGCTCGGTGTCTGAGCTCACTCGGACGTCGATCGGTGATAATGCCTCGACAAATGAATTACGAATACAGGGAATAGAGCAGTAATGGCGGTAATTGACGTATTTAATGGTGATGCTGACGGATTGTGTGCGCTGGTGCAGTTAAGGTTAGCCGACCCCCAGGAAAGCCAACTCGTCAGTGGTGTTAAGCGGGATATCGCCTTGCTTGATCGCGTAGATGCGGGTGAGGGTGACCGGGTAACCGTGTTGGACGTGTCGCTTGATAAAAACCGGGAAGGGTTAACGGCATTGCTGGCCAATGGGGCTGATGTGTTCTACGTGGACCACCACTTTGCTGGAGATATTCCGGAGCACGCGAAGCTGTCTACAAAAATCAATACCGCTGCAGACGTCTGCACTAGCTTACTGGTAAATGGGCACCTCCAGGGTGAGTACGCCCTGTGGGCAATTGTCGGCGCTTATGGCGATAATCTGCGCAAGAGCGCGCAAACCTTGGCGGTACAACAAAATGTTGCCGAGGCGGATCTCGAAAAACTTGAGAACCTGGGAATCTACCTGAACTACAACGGCTACGGTGCCAGTTTGGATGATCTCCATTTCACACCTACAGAGCTGTTTGCAGAGTTGCTACCGTTCAGTAATCCCCTCGACTTTATTGCCGATTCGGCAGGCACGTTTAGCAAGCTGGAGTCGGGCTACCACAGTGATATGACCGCCGCCGCGAAATTGCCGCCGGTTCGCAGCAGTGATATTGCGGCGGTCTACGTATTACCCAATGAGCGCTGGGCCCGCCGCGTGAGTGGTGTATACAGCAACGACCTCGCCAACGCTCACCCGGACCGGGCCCATGCGGTGCTCACTGAAAAAGCCGACGGGAACTATCTGGTTAGCATTCGCGCACCGCTAAACAACAAGCGCGGTGCTGATGAGTTTTGCCGTCAATTTCCAACAGGCGGCGGGCGCGCAGCGGCGGCGGGGATTAATGACTTGGCCGGTGATACGCTTGAGCATTTCTGCGAACAGTTCGAGGCATTCTACCGGAGCCTAGCTGACTAAAATGCTCACTCTGGATGCTTGGCTGACACTGGCGGTAATCGCTGCCTGTTTGACGGCACTGATTTTCAGCCGGCGACCCGCTGACATGGTGCTGTGTGGTGGTGTCACCGTGCTGTTGCTACTGGGCGTCCTAACACCGGAAGAAGCGCTGGCGGGCATGTCCAATGAGGGTATGGTCACGGTGGGTGTTTTGTTTATTGTCGCCCAAGCCCTGTCAGAGACCGGTGTAGTGAGCTGGATTTCCAACAACGTACTGGGACGCCCCAAATCGGCCAGCGCTGCACAGCTGCGTTTGATGACGCCGGTGGCGGTATTTAGCAGTATTTTGAATAACACGCCGGTAGTCGCGATGTTGATTCCCGCCGTGCGGGACTGGGCAAAACGCAATGGCTTGTCGGCCTCACAATTGATGATGCCTCTGAGTTACGCCGCCATTGTTGGCGGAACCTGCACCTTGGTTGGGACCAGCACCAACTTGGTAGTGAACGGCATGATGCTGCAGGCCCTCCCTGAGCAAGGGCTGGGCATGTTTGAACTGGCCTGGATCGGTGTGCCCTGCACCGTACTGGTGATTCTGTTCGTACTGCTATTTTCCCGGCGTTTACTGCCCGATCGTGGTGGCCAGGACGAGCGCTTTGGCGATACCCGTCAATACATAGTCGAAATGTTGGTCGAGCCGGGCAGTCCGGTGGTGGGGCAAAGCATCGAAGAAGCGGGTCTGCGGCAACTGCCGGGAATGTTTCTCGTTGAGATCGTGCGTGCACAACAAATAATCACCGCTGTTTCGCCCAATGAAAAATTGTTTGCGAATGATCAGCTGGTATTCGCTGGAGACGTGCGTTCCGTCGTTGACTTAAAAAATATCCACGGTTTAAAACTGGCGGAGAAGCAGGTCTTTAAGCTTGAAGCTGGCAATCTAAATCGCTGCTTGGTTGAGGTTGTGATTTCACACAACTTCCCTCAGCTTGGGCGGCGTGTGCGCGATATGCGTTTTCGCAACCACTATGGTGCCGTTGTTATCGCGGTGTCCCGCAATGGCGAGCAACTAAAGGGAAAGTTGGGAGATATAGAGCTGGAGGCGGGCGATACCCTATTGCTTGAAGCCCATGAGGACTTTGTTAGCAACCAGCGTTATTCGCGCGATTTTCTATTGGTGAGTGCCATTGAAAATTCTCGCCCTGTTCGTCATGAGCATCGCCTGCGTGCTTCGCTAATCATGTTGGGAATGGTGCTCGGTGTCGCATTTGGCTGGTTATCGATGCTTAAAGCTGCATTTTTGGCGGCGAGTTTAATGATCCTGACACGATGCATACAGGCGAATGAAGCCCGCCGAAGTGTCGATTGGCAGGTGCTATTGGTGATTGCGTCTTCGATTGCCCTTGGTGGGGCGATGGAGAAAACCGGCGCGGCGTCAGCCATAGCGGAAGGCCTCGTTAACATCGCTGCGGGGTCGCCGGTTGCGACATTGGCGGCAATTTTTCTCGTAACAGCGTTGTTCTCCGCGGTGATCTCCAATCTTGCTGCGGCTGTTATCGTATTCCCCATCGCACTCGCGGCCAGTCAGCAGCTAGAGGTCAGTCTATTACCTTTTGCGGTAACCTTGATGATGGCCGCGTCGGCAAGTTTTGCCACGCCGATTGGTTATCAAACTAACCTGATGGTGTACGGTCCCGGGAACTATCGCTTTACCGATTTTTTCAAAATGGGGGTTCCGTTAACAGTGCTGGTAGGCGTAATGACGCTGCTGATCGTCCCACTCGTCTGGCCGTTTTAACCGCTGTTCAGCGCTGGCAGTATCGCTCAGTGACGCCCTTAACGTTGTTGTTTTGCTCGAGTGTGCGATGGTCGGTCACGGCAACGGCGACATCAATATTCGTGAAGCCATTTTGTAGCAGTAATTTGCAGGCCGCTTTGGCAAGGCTTTTGGCCTTGATACGTTCGGTATTTGCGCTGAGCATCAGCCGGTTGTAGCGAAGCCACACGGCCTTGTGAGTAGCGAAGGCCGGGGTATTTTCAAAGTAACGTTGCATCGCCGTATGGCCGCCGCTATAGGTGGGCTCTGCCATTCCTGAATACGGCAGCAGCAGCGCCATCGTTATTATCAGATATTTCATTCCTACCTCAGCAGCCCATTACTCGGGGCAGTGTACCGCGTTAATGCCTGGACCGGGAGTCTCTGCAGTGGTGACCAGTCGGGCGTTGCTATGGCATTGATTGCTTTTCTTGTGTCGTTATACTGGCCCTTACCACTGAACAATAACAATAAACTGTTGTGGAGTGACTATGTCCCCCAGATTGCTACCGGCCTTGCAGAGCTTGGCCTGCGCCGCCATTTTGTTTCCGCTGTCAGTCAGCTTGCATTCCGCGACCTTGGAAGAGGTCATCGTGACAGCGCAGCTGCGTGAGCAGAGCCTTCAAGATGTGCCGGTTTCTGTCAATGCGGTGTCCGGCGAAAAGCTGCTAGAGGCAGGGCTAAATAAGATACAAGATCTCCAAGCCTATGTGCCGAATCTAACCATGTCGGAGAACGGTATTGGCACAGCCATATACATTCGCGGCATCGGCTCTGGAATTAATCAGGGTTTTGAGCAGTCGGTGGGCATGTATGTGGATGGTGTTTACTACGGCCGCGCCCAGTTAGCGCGAGCGCCGTTTTTGGACCTTGCCCGCGTTGAAGTGCTGCGCGGTCCCCAGAATATTCTTTACGGTAAAAACAGTATTGCTGGGGCAATTAGCATTATTACAGCCAACCCAGGGGATGAATTCGAAGGTTTTGTGTCGGCGGTTTACGAACCGGAGTTTGATGAGGAGGTCATCGACCTCGCCCTGTCCGGGCCCATCAGCGATGCCATAGGCTTGCGCTTTGCGGCGCGTAAACGCGAGTTTGGTGGGTATATAGAAAACCTCACCTTGGGTCGAGACGAGCCGAACTATTCAGAAGAAACCGTCCGCCTCAAAGTACTCTGGGAAGCCTCCGACGAACTGAGCCTAAGTGCGAAGATCGAGATTGGTAGTTTTGATGTGCTTGGCCGTCAGGTCGAGATTATCAACGACCAACCATCTGACAGCACTAATCCGCTGTTTACCGGACGTACTTACGCTGAGATAGCCGATAGCACCCAAGTACCGGGTGTGTTGGATATCGATAGTCACGACTCCGTACGCAATAACTTCCAGGATTTTAAGCGCTCTTCAAACGGTGACTACAGTAACAACGATACGATCAACGTGACCGTCAATGCTGATTGGTTTCGCGGCGGGCATCAGTTTACTGCGACGACTGCCTACGTTGCCTATGAATACGACGATCTCTGCGATTGTGACTTCACCGCCGCCGAGGGCTTTAAGCTGGTACTGCAAGAAGACTATGAGCAATTCAGTCAGGAGTTTCGTTGGATGTCTCCCATCGACGGCAACTGGGAATACATTGCCGGTTTGTATTTTCAGAAGAACTCGCTGTATTTTTTCGACAGCATCATCGTCGATTCAGACCTGATCGTGCAACTGCTCAACGCTGCTGATGCCACAGAGGGGGGCGCGCGGGGTGATCGCGACCCCAACCCCTTGGGCGGCTCGCCGGAAGAAATTCTCGGCATTGGAGATGCTGGTAACGCGATAGCGGGTTTAACTTCACCGCGTGATTTTAACAGTGATTCCCTGCTGGGCTCTGGCTTTATGCAAGCGACCTGGAAGCTGCGCGATGACCTGCGCCTAACGTTTGGTGGGCGATACACCTACGAGCGCAAGACCGGTAGCCGCAAGTTTCGCTTCGGCAACCTAGACTACAGCGACCGTCCCTTCGGCGAGACCGATACCGTGGCCGCTATCAGCTTTGCCGCCGAGCGCCACGATCTGAGCGGCAAGCGGACGGAGTCCCAGCTATCGCCGTCCATTAACCTCCAGTTCGACGTCACCCCGGATGTGATGACCTATATCACCTGGAGCCGGGGCTTCAAATCTGGCGGATACGACGCTCGTTCAAACGCCTCGCCGAGTGCAGAGCCGGTTCCGCGCAACCCCAATGCTCCCGCGGACCCGAGTCCCCGTCCGGTATTGATCGGTACCTTTGAGTACGAAGAAGAAGAGTCGGAAAGTATTGAGCTTGGTGCAAAAATGTCACTGCTTGACGGTGCCGCGGAGTTTAATATTGCACTGTTCAATACCCGCTACGACAACCTTCAAGTCAGCATCTTTGACGGCACACTCGGCTTTAATGTCGGCAATGCCGCCAGTGCGGTGACTCAGGGCATAGAGCTCGACGGTCGCTGGCAGGTGACCGAGACCCTAATGTTGGCCGGCGCTCTAGCACTACTTGATTTCGAGTTTGAAGACTACGAAAACGGCCAGTGCTTGGCGGGCCAGGCTCCCACTGCTGCTGATGGCATTAACTGTGATTACAGCGGCATGACTAACCAGTACGTTGCCGATTGGGCTGGCAACCTGCTGGCGGTATGGCGGGTGCCCATCAGCGATACGCTGGGTATGGCAATTAGTCTGGACGCGATATTTACCGACGACTACAACCCTGCGCAAAACCTCGATCCTGCAGTAGACCAAGAGGGCTATGTGAAATGGAATGGGCGCATTGGTATTGGCGCTATTGATGAAAGTTGGGATGTCGCTCTCGTGGGTAAAAACCTCACGGATGAAACCGTTATTACCTATGCCAGCGATACCCCCACGTCCTACACGATATTTGGTTCTAAGGGGCACTATGCCTTCCTTGAGTCGCCGCGTAGTATTGCTGTGCAGGCGAACTACCGTTGGTAAAGGTATTGTACTAAAGCTTCCATCAGTTTAATTCCAGGACCAAATCGTAGACGCCGTTATCAGCGCATAGTGTGGCTAGGGGTTGTTTATTCTTCTTTAAGCGCTACTCTGAAGATAAGGTATCTGACATACATCTTCGGTACGCATTCGTGTTTGTTATCGCTGGCTTGGTAGTATTTACTGCCAGCAGGTGCGTAACTCAATAGTGCTGAGTTTATGACGTTAGGTTCAGTACAGATCTTAAAAAAACAATACAAAGTGAAGTGTCCACTACCTGAGGGGGGTTATATGTTGATGAAGAATACAAGAGGGTTAGTGAGTCGAGTCGTGTTTGGCTGTCTCGCTTTGACATTCTCTGGCGCCAGTCTTGCGGGGGCTGAACTCAGTGCAGGGGTATGGTGGGTCTACCAAAATGCCTCAGAGGGCGATGGTGATGGAGAGTTTGCAGACCCCGCGTTAATTATTTATGCCGGTGATGATGGCAGCCACGGCCCTTGGGGCTTCAGTGCAGAGATGCGTATAGGGACAGGCTCATTTACTGGTTCAGACAGTAATAACAGTGGTGACAATTTCACCATGCACAAGGCCTGGATAAGCTATCAGCTGGATGAACAGCATCAGGTCATACTTGGAAAAAGCCAAGTTCCTTTCGGTTGGAAAACCGGCAATTTTTGGCCGGGTGATATGCTGCAAGGGGGATACGGCGACCAGATGGATATCGGTGCCAAGCTGAGTGGGCAATCGTCGGGTATTCACTATGACGTTGCTTACTACACCCAGGATGACTGGGGAAAAACTAGCACAGATACCGTTGACGACAATGGCCACTGGGGTAGTGCCGCGTCCGGTGCGGAAACCTACCGCAAAGGGGAAACATTGGTTCTCAACGTTGATGTTCCCTTTGGCGAAGGTCATACCATCGGGGCTTCGGCGCAGCAGGGGAGATTGGTGGACCTCACCGCTTTTGCCGCGAACGGTAGTACAACCGATCAGGGTGACCATCGTGCAGTGGATTTGCACTACACCTATTCGTATAACAACTTCAACTTCAAGTACCGTTATATCGATGTTATGCGCGATTTCACCGAGCTAGATGCCTGTGTTGCGGCGTCGCGTTGCCCAAATGTTGAGGTTGAAAATCAGCGCCATGCGATACATGTCGATTATAAACAAGATAAATGGCTTTTTTACTTTGAAGCCACCACGGCTGAGACAGATACCGAGGGTAATACTGCTGACAAAGTGACGGCCTTTTCGCCAGGTGTAAGTTACAACTACGGCCCGGGCTGGCTCTACCTTGAGTACCTCTGGCAGGATGGTTTTATTGATCGCTTTGGTGATGTCGGCGAGGGTGACTTTCGCTCGTTGTACTTATCATTCGATTTTTATTTCTAGATCAATAGAAAACATCACGTAAATCAATCAGCAGTATGGCGGCAATTAAAAGAGGTAGATATGTCATATGAAGACGATAAATACAGTATAGAAAATACTGACTACACCGTCGGTCGGGATAATATTCAAAAGTGGGGTTTTGATGTCCATAATCCCGTTTTTGGTGTGAGTGCAGGGTTGATTCTGCTCTTTTTGGTCGCTGCTCTGGTTGCCGATCCGGCGAGTGCAAAAGCGGCGCTCGATGGCTTGAAGTGGGATATTATCGGCGCGTTCGATTCCTTCTTTGTCTGGTCTGCCAACCTGTTTGTCGTGTTTTGTCTGGCCTTGATCTTCTCGCCTTTCGGCAAAATTAGACTCGGTGGTGCAGGTGCTAAACCCGAACATTCCGTGTTGTCTTGGTTGGCGATGCTTTTTGCCGCCGGGATGGGGATCGGTTTAATGTTTTGGGGAGTTGCCGAGCCGGTTGCATACTATACCGGCTGGTACGAAACGCCGTTGGGCGTGGAAGCGAATACTCCAGAAGCGGCCAGCCTTGCCATGGGTGCTACGATGTATCACTGGGGTATTCATGCCTGGGCGATTTATGGGGTTGTTGCTCTCTCGCTAGCATTTTTTACCTACAACAAAGGCTTGCCACTGTCTATTCGCTCCGTTTTTTACCCTGTACTGGGAGATCGGGCTTGGGGCTGGCCCGGGCATCTCATTGATATTCTTGCGGTATTGGCAACCCTTTTCGGTCTTGCAACGTCTTTGGGGCTAGGGGCGCAGCAGGCCGCATCCGGTATCAGTCATGTTTTTGGAAATGATGCCGGGCTGGGTTTGCAGATTCTCGTTATCATCGGCGTTACGTTGCTAGCGATTATTTCCGTTGTCCGCGGGCTTGAAGGCGGCGTTAAAGTTCTCAGTAATGTGAACATGGTTATCGCCTTTGTGCTGCTCGTATTTGTTGGTCTGGTGGGACTTTCGGTTGCCGTAGGTAACCTGGGAACAACGCTAGGCGGTTACCTCCAAAACATTATCCCGCTTAGCAATCCACATGGCCGTGAAGATGAAGCCTGGCTTCAGGGCTGGACTGTCTTTTACTGGGCGTGGTGGATTTCCTGGTCTCCTTTCGTTGGCATGTTTATCGCCCGTGTATCTTCAGGGCGTACTGTCCGAGAGTTTCTCATTGCGGTACTGATCGTGCCGACTCTTGTAACTGTCTTATGGATGTCCATTTACGGCGGTATTGCCATCGATCAAGTGGTTGCGGGTGTGGGTGCACTGGGTACCGAAGGGTTGACCGATGTACCGCTAGCGATGTTCCAAATGTTCGATGAGCTTCCTATGAGCAAATTGTTATCGGTCATCGCGGTAGTATTGATATTGGTGTTCTTCATCACCTCGTCGGACTCCGGGTCTCTCGTGATCGATAGTATTACCGCCGGTGGGAAAATCGATGCGCCGGTGCCACAGCGAATTTTCTGGGCAAGTATAGAAGGCTTGATCGCTGCGGCGTTGCTGTGGATTGGCGGAACGGAGGCCATTGAGGCCTTACAGGCGGGGGCTATTTCGACGGGTTTGCCGTTCACATTTGTACTAATACTCATGTGTTTTAGCCTGATTTTGGGGTTCCGCACCGAGCCGATGTCGTCACGTCAATAGATGAGCGACCGTAAATCGATAGTTGCGTTTGCCTAAGGGATTGATAATGCGCTAACACCATAGCTGACGAACAGGCGCGTCTGGTGGGTAGTGATACGCCAGCTGTGCCTGAAGTAGTTCGGCGGTTGCAATGGCATCAGTGGTGGCGTGGTGCAGTTGGTAGGGCGGCAAACCATAGCGCTTTCTGCAGTCTGGCAGGCGCATAGAGGGCTGGGGCTGGTTTAACAGCCTTGCCAATATGCCGCGCTTTCGCTGAAGTGCCTCTTGCTCCAATGCCATTGTATCAATGACTGGAAAGCGTATGCCTTCACCGATTCGTCGCATCAGAGCCTGAAATAAAAACTCCCGCTCAATATGGCGATAGTGCACTACGACAACTTGACCTGCGATAGCATCAAGCAAGTCACTCAATATCTCGTGTAAATCTGGCGCATCGTCTATATCGGAATGGGTTATTTGATGGATAACGATGGACTGTTCATCTAGGGTCCGTCTTGGCTTCACAATCCAATGTTGAGCCTCCGCGCAGCGGATGCGATGGGTACTAAATGGTACTAAGCCAATACTGACAATATCGTCGTGCTTGCTGTTTAAGCCGGTAGTTTCAAAGTCCAGAGCAACTAGAGGAATGTCGGCGATCGGCGTGCTGCCGCTTACCATGCCCCTTTTATAGAATGACCGTAGGAACTCATTGCGGCTGTTTTGTCGCAGTTGCTCGAATTCTTTCGCCCAATCCAAAGGGGTATTTTTATCAATTGCCATCCAGGTCCTTATATCCGCACGCTAGCTTTATAGCGGAATTTTAGAAAATTTTGGGCGTTGTCTAAGACTCTGAATGCCTCCTTGAGGTTTCGTCGTTCAAAGCTCGATAGCATATCGGGTTGAACATTATTGTCAGCTTCTTCACCTGACTCAATCGCCAGTGCTTGGTGTCGGGCTCTTACAATGGAAAGGTACTCGAGGGCGTCACTTAGGTCCTGGGCTTTGCCGGGCGGGAGCAGGCCGGCTTGTTTGATATCCTCGATGCGCTCAAAGGAATTCTGAGACATCGAGCCGATAGCGAGCGCGTGGACTCGAATGGCATCGGTTAACGGCGCGGTTCCACGCCGTTTTAGATTAATTGATTGACGGTGCTTTCCGTCCTGCTCCAGTACAAACTCTTTAAAAAAGCCAAGTGGAGGGGTGCGATTTAGTGCATTGCGAGCCATGCTCGCCAGAAAAGCGTGATGCTTCGGGGCCTTTTCAGCAACAAACTGGCGCAAGGTCTCGGCCATGCGCTGCTCTCCCCAAACGCTGTCAAGGTCGAAGAAGATACAGCTATTCAATAGCGCCTTGGGGTTGGGCGCTTCAATCCAGTCGCTGAACTGCATTTTCCATTGGTCAAGCGTCAGCCGGTATTCGGCATTGGTGGCCATGATATTACCGCTACAGTATGGGTAGCCGCACTCTGCTAGGCCATCGCTGACAAATTTGGCAATGTTTTCAAAGTAATGTCCGTGTTGAGCTTCCACAAAATCGTTATGCAAGATAATGGCATTATCCTGATCGGTAACGATTAACTGCTCGTCACGTGCCATCGACCCCAGTGCCAAAAAACTGTAGGGGATTGGTGGCGGTCCGTATTTCTCCTCAGCGAGTTCAAGCAATCTCTGCTTGAAGCTGCGTCCTATGACCGACATTGCACTGCCGATCATATGGGAATTTGCGTCTTCGTTTACCATTCTCACAAACACCGCCGGTAACTGTTGCGCATAATGCCGAAGCGCCTCAGTAGTCTGCTGGGCAAAAATACCACGAGTCAGCAGAATACTGCTCTGTGACTCATGCCGAAGAATATCGGACATAGAAATCACGCCGATGCAGCGACCGCGGCGCATGATAGGCAAGTGATGGACATTAAAGCGCAGCATCGAAAGCATGGCTTCGAAAATGTAGGCATTGTCATCAAGCGTTACCAGGTTTTCTGACATTACTTCGCCTACGGCGACGTCGAAGTCGAGGCCCTCTGCCATTACCCGAGAGCGGATATCTCGGTCGGTGAGTATGCCAGCAATATTTGAAGCGTCATTGTTTTCAGCAGAGGGTTGCTGGACGGATTGCGTAACGAGGAGCAGCGAAACCGATTGCTCCGTCATTTGCTTGGCAGCTTCCCGAATCGTTGTATGTGGAGCGCAGGTGACGAGGTCTCGGGTAATCAGCGAGCTCACTTTTACCGTCGTGAGATCGTTACTCTCAGCTTGCTCTGAAACTGCGTGACGCAGCAGCGTTTTGTCTTCTGTTTCAAAATAGTCGGCAAAGCTGTCGAAGCGCTCGCAGAGGTCGTTGAAGTAGGCTACTGGAATACAGTACACCAAACTGTCCTCCAGTGCCTTTACAGGGAAGCGCACGCGGTGGTTCAGCATTAAGCCCATGTGGCCGAAAATACCGCCTTCTCCCAAGCGGTTGTAAAGCTCGCCAGTCCGGCGGAACGTTTCAACAGCACCGGCACGCACGACGTACAAGTCGTGAATTGGCTCTCGAAATTGCAGGATATCTCGTCCGGCTCGGTAGTAGCTGATTTCAATATGTTGGGCAAGGTCATTGAGTGTCTGTTCAGGCAGCTCACTGAAGGGAGGGTGTTGTTGCAGGAAGCTCGCAATTTCCAGTTGTTCTGCTTGCACCGCTGTAGTCCTCGAATTTTGAGCCTGGGCTTTGAAGGCGAGTACGCAAACGCTGATCTTGCTACGCCGGCAGAGGGTGTTAACAGCTCTATTCAATTATCGGGCGCAGAGGGCAGCTTTTGCCAAGCATAGCCGATTATAGAGGTGATGGGTTTGGTGCGAATGCTAATTTGATGCGAAATGCGTAGTCAGGGGAGAGGGCGTGATGGCGTCAATACTGGATATAGCAGCTAGTGCGAGGCAGTTCTATTGTTCGTGCTCTGCTTGCTATGGAGCTCAGTATCTCACTGTGGTGGCTGAGGTCTGCAGATATAAAAAAGGGGTTGCACATATGTGCAACCCCTTTCATCTGTTTGGCTCCGCCTGCTGGGCTCGAACCAGCGACCCAATGATTAACAGTCATTTGCTCTACCAACTGAGCTAAGGCGGAATAGCTGTCTCAACAGCTGAGGCCGCGCATATTAAAGGCCATTCTTTTGGGCGTCAAGCTTTTGGCCAAGAAAATTTATAAAAGCATTTTCTCTAGCCTTTTCCTCTGCTTAGCCATCGCTTTAACGGGCTTCTGCGTACTGCCTTCACAATGGTGTAAACTGGCCGCTTTGCCAGCAATTCCAGTGTCGAGGAGAGTTATGGCTAAGCCCTTTCAAGTTGTTTCCAAGTTTGCTCCGGCCGGAGATCAGCCTTCCGCAATTAAGGGCTTGGTGGAAGGGGTGAATGCGGGTCTGCACGCGCAGACGCTGCTGGGGGTAACCGGTTCGGGTAAAACCTTCACCATTGCCAATGTGGTGGAGCAACTGCAGCGGCCGACTATCGTAATGGCGCCCAATAAAACCCTCGCGGCTCAGCTTTACGGCGAGTTTAAAGAGTTTTTTCCGAATAATGCGGTTGAGTACTTCGTCTCCTACTACGATTACTACCAGCCCGAGGCCTACGTTCCGGCGTCGGACACGTTCATAGAGAAAGACGCGTCGGTAAACGACCATATTGAACAAATGCGCTTGTCGGCGACCAAGGCGCTGATGGAGCGTTCCGATGCCATTATTGTGTCGTCGGTATCGTCGATCTACGGCCTGGGGGACCCCGAGCTTTACTTTAAAATGGTGCTTCACCTGGTGCGTGGTGAGCGCATCGACCAGCGCAAACTGTTGCGCCGCCTTGCCGAATTGCAATACACCCGCAACGATATGGCCTTCCAGCGCGGCACCTACCGTGTTCGTGGCGATGTGATTGATATTTTTCCTGCCGAGAGTGAAAAGGATGCGGTGCGGGTTGAATTGTTCGACGACGAGATTGACAGCATCAGCGGTTTTGACCCGCTGACGGGCGAGTCTTACGGCAAGATGCCGCGGGTTACTATTTACCCGAAAAGCCACTACGTAACGCCGCGGGAAACGCTGCTGTCTGCGGTGGATAAAATCGAGCTAGAGCTTAAGGACCGTTTGGAGCAGCTGCGCAGCAACGAGCTGCTCGTCGAGGCGCAGCGCTTGGAGCAGCGCACTCGCTACGACCTGGAGATGATTCGCGAGCTGGGCTATTGCAACGGCATCGAGAACTACTCTCGGTATTTGTCTGGCAGAGAACCCGGGGCGGCGCCGCCAACCTTGTTTGATTATTTGCCTGAAAATGCCTTGGTCGTCATCGATGAGTCTCACGTGACCATTCCACAAATTGGTGCGATGTATAAAGGTGACCGCTCCCGTAAAGAAACGCTGGTGCAGTATGGTTTCCGCCTGCCGTCGGCGCTGGATAATCGACCGATGCGCTTTGAGGAGTGGGAGCGCCTTGTGCCGCAGTTAATTCTGGTGTCAGCAACACCAGGGCCCTATGAAGAAGAACACGCGGCGCGTGTTGTTGAGCAAGTCGTGCGCCCGACAGGGCTGGTTGATCCCGCCATTGAGGTGCGTCCGGCCAGTACCCAGGTTGATGATCTGCTATCAGAGATCAACGTGAGGGTGGAAAAGAAAGAGCGGGTGTTGGTCACTACATTAACCAAGCGCATGGCCGAGGACTTATCTGAGTACCTCGACGAGCATGATATTCGCTGCCGGTATTTGCACTCCGACATCGACACGGTTGAGCGCGTAGAGATCATCCGGGATTTACGCCTCGGTAAATTTGATGTGCTTGTCGGCATCAACTTGCTGCGCGAGGGCTTGGACATGCCGGAAGTGTCGCTGGTAGCGATACTCGATGCAGACAAAGAGGGCTTTCTGCGCTCTGAGCGCTCTTTAATACAGACGATTGGCCGCGCGGCGCGAAACTTGAACGGCAAGGCAATTTTGTACGGCGATAATATTACCGGATCCATGCGCCGCGCTATTGACGAGACCGAGCGCCGCCGCGAGAAGCAGCTTGCCCACAACGAGGCGCACGGCATTGTGCCCAAGGGCGTGCACAAATCCGTTGAGGATATTTTAGAGGCTGCGGCGGCGCCGGGGTCAAAAGCCAATCGTCGTGGACGTGACCAGCGCAAAGCCGCTGAGCCCGCCGGTGATTATCTGCTCGATGCAGAGAGCTTGGCGCCGAATGAATTGGCGAAAATGCTTAAAACGATGGAACAGCAGATGCAGGAACACGCTAAAAACCTCGAGTTTGAAGCGGCGGCCAAACTGCGCGACAAGCTTCACGAGATTAAGGAGCGCATGTTTATTAGCTAATTGGCGACCGGGCTTGTCTTCCCCGAATTGCCTGCTTATAATGCGCGGCTCTCAACAATACGACCGTAGCTCAGTTGGTTAGAGCACCACCTTGACATGGTGGGGGTCGGTGGTTCGAATCCACTCGGTCGTACCAAATTTAAAGGCTCGCCTATGGCGGGCCTTTTTCATTTCTGGCTTCTCTTCGAGGCTAACTGGGCGCTCAGTCCGAGCTATCATTGTCTAAATCTATCATTTTAATGTTAATAATCGATTTCATCTTTTATCTGTCTGCAGGCTTACTAGTCATGCCTGGACCGGAAAGCGCGTTGTCGTGTATACGAGAAAGGGAATAAATGCTGCTGAACGCTGATTGACGACCTTGGTCAGAAAGCTGTGCTAGGTTCAAGGGCAGGCGGTGTTGCCAAAAAATGAATACGCTGACGTAAACAATGGAGATCGACGATGACTGGCTCTTCTTCCTCGGGCGGTAAATGCCCGGTAATGCACGGTGCGAATACACGCCAAGAAACGCAGGTGGCCTCTTGGTGGCCCAATTCGCTGGATCTGGATTTGCTTCACCAGCACGACCGTAAGAGCAATCCGATGGCCGAGGACTTCAACTATGCAGAGGCGTTTAAGCAGCTGGATCTGGAGGCGGTTAAGAGTGACCTCAAGGCCTTAATGACGGACTCGCAAGATTGGTGGCCGGCAGACTGGGGGCACTACGGTGGGCTGATGATTCGCATGGCCTGGCACGCTGCTGGCACCTACCGTATTGCCGATGGTCGCGGGGGTGCGGCTACTGGTAATCAACGCTTCGCCCCCCTAAATAGCTGGCCTGATAATGCCAATCTTGATAAAGCTCGACGCTTGTTGTGGCCGATAAAGAAGAAGTACGGCAACAAGCTGTCATGGGCAGACCTGATGATTCTGGCCGGTAATATGGCTTACGAGTCGATGGGGCTGAAGACCTACGGTTTCGCCGGCGGGCGCGAAGATATTTGGCACCCTGAAAAAGATATTAATTGGGGTTCTGAGAGCGAATGGCTTGGCAAGGGTCAAGACCGTATGAATAGTGATGAGCGCGGCGCGCTCGACAATCCCCTCGCGGCAGTGCAAATGGGCCTGATTTACGTTAACCCGGAGGGCGTTGATGGCAAGCCCGACCCATTAAAAACCGCTGAAGATGTTCGCCTCACCTTTGCACGCATGGCAATGAACGACGAGGAGACGGTAGCACTCACCGCTGGCGGTCACACTGTGGGGAAATGTCACGGCAATGGCGACGCGGAAGCCCTCGGCCCCGAGCCCGAAGGTGCTGATGTTGCTGAGCAAGGCTTGGGCTGGCGTAACCCCAATGGAAGCGGAGTAGGCAGCGACGCTGTGACCAGTGGTCTTGAGGGTGCATGGACAACAAACCCCACCCAGTGGGACAACGGCTACTTCTACCTGCTGTTTACCTACGACTGGGAGCTGAAAAAGAGCCCGGCTGGCGCCTGGCAGTGGGAACCGATAGACATCAAGGAAGAAGACAAGCCGGTCGATGCCAATGACCCTTCGCAGCGCCATAATCCGATTATGACTGATGCCGATATGGCAATGATTAAAGACCCCGCCTATCGCGTTATTGCCGAACGGTTCTACAAAGACCCAGCGTACTTTTCCGAGGTGTTCGCCCGCGCTTGGTTTAAGTTAACGCACCGCGACCTTGGGCCTAAGAGCCGTTATCTGGGCGCTGATGTGCCCGCTGAGGACTTGATTTGGCAAGACCCAATTCCCGCGTCAGAAACCCGCTTGTCAGACGGCGATGTGGAAACCTTGAAGAGCGCTGTGCTCGCCAGTGGTTTGACAGTATCTGAGTTGATTGCCACTGCTTGGGACAGTGCGCGCACTTTCCGAAATTCGGATTGTCGCGGCGGGGCGAATGGTGGCCGCATTCGCTTGGCGCCTCAGCGTGACTGGGTTGGCAACGAGCCCGAGCGCCTTAACAAGGTGTTAACGGCACTTGAGAAGGTGCGCGAAGCGCAGGGCGTGTCGGTGAGCATGGCAGACCTCATTGTACTGGCCGGTAGTGCGGCTGTTGAGCAAGCAGCGCAAGACGCCGGTGTGGCAGTAACTGTGCCATTTTCACCTGGGCGTGGTGATGCCACAGCAGAGATGACAGATATTGAGTCCTTCGCAGTGTTGGAGCCGCTGCACGACGCGTTCCGAAATTGGCTGAAAGCTGACTTTGCCGTTCCCGCCGAAGAGTTAATGTTGGACCGCAGTCAGTTACTGGGGCTCAGCGCGCCAGAAATGACAGTCTTGCTCGGTGGGATGCGCGTGTTGGGTGCGAACGCGGGTGGGAGCCAGCATGGCGTGTTTACCGACCGCGTGGGCAGTTTGACTAACGACTTCTTTGTCACGCTAACCGATATGCGTTACGCCTGGAAGCCGGTGAGCGACAACCTGTTCGAGCTGCGTGACCGCGCCAGTGGCGAGGTGAAGTGGACGGCGACACGCGTTGACCTGGTGTTTGGCTCGAATTCGATTCTGCGCTCCTATGCCGAGGTGTATGCTCAGGACGACGCCAAGGAAAAATTTGTCCACGATTTTGTCGCGGCGTGGGTGAAGGTGATGAATGCGGATCGATTTGATCTGTAATAACCGCTGCTAGCCCCAGGCTTTGGCCTGAAGACGCGCCCCGGCGCGTCTTTTTTGTTGCCTACACTATTGCGGCTTGTGCGGCCTAGCTATTGCTGCGTCCTGCATCGCTTGGCCGGTTCATATTCTTAAAGCGCTCGGCTTGATCGGAGAAATCCACTTTTTCAGCATGGCATTGTTCGAACCAGCCTTTAACGCTGCGCTGGCCGCGTTGTAAGTAGTCATACAGGCTTGCGCGGAGGTTCGCAGGAATAAGTGCGTACAACACCTGGTCCTGCTCTCCGTCAAAGGCAAAACGAATCGCGCTGGTGCTTTGCTTACTCAGTCGCTGATACAGGTCGGTGGGCGGGCAGGGGTTGTCGCAGGGCACCACCAAAACTTGCGCTTGGGACGCGCCCTCAAGCCCGGCCAGGATCCCTGCCAAGGGGCCGGGGAAGTCGGGAAGTGTGTCGGGCAGGGGGCGTCCATAGTCCCGGTAGCGGTCGCTATTGCGGTTGCAGCTTACCAACACTTCATCGGCATTCTCGGCAAGCGCATCGACAATGTGGGCGATGAGCGGTCGGCCTTGCCAGTCCAGCAGGCCCTTGTCTTTGCCCTGCATTCGGCGGCCCTGTCCGCCAGCCAGAATTAACAGGCTATAGGGTTGGGCAGCATTGGTTTCAGGCATTGGGGAAAACCCTGTTTTATCCATGAGTTCGGCGTGTTCGCTGCCTATGTTAGGGCTGTGCTGTGCTATCATGCCAGCGTTTTTTAGCGCTGTCGGATACTCTCCCTATGACAACCCTGCTTGCCATCGATGCTTCAACATCGGCGTGTTCTGTTGCGCTGATGCATGAAGGGCACGTGTACGAAGATTTTCGTATGCTGCCTCGCGCCCACACGCGATTTTTACTGCCCATGGTGGATGAGATGTTAGCTGAGCATTCACTGCCGCTCGCGCAGATGGATGCACTGGTTTTTACGGCAGGCCCCGGTTCTTTTACGGGCTTGCGGGTGGCCATTGCCACGGTGCAGGGCTTGGCCTTTGCGGCGGAATTGCCGGTAGTGCCGGTTTCAACCCTGGCGGCGATGGCGCAGTTCTACGCCGAGCGAGAGGGCGTGGCTGAAGGCGCAGTGATCCTGCCGGCGCTGGATGCACGCATGGACGAGGTGTATTTCGGTCGCTATCAGTACCGCGATGGCGTGGTTGCGCCGCTAAACGCCGATCAGTTGCTGCCACCTGAGCAAGTCGGCAACACGGCTGCGGCCGCCGCGGGTGTCGGCGATGGCTGGACTTATGCCGGGCGCTTTGGCGATGCCGCGCCAGCCATTGTTGACCAAACGATCCTGCCGAGTGCCGCCGCCGCGCTAAAACTGGCAACGCCAGATGTGTTGGCAGGGAAGGTGTTGCCTGCAGAGCAGGCTCAGCCGGTTTATTTACGCGAAAGCGTGGCATGGAAGAAGCAATAATTAATGCGTCATAAGCAATAGAGAATCAGGCGCTGGTGTTGGCATAAACAGCCTCAAGCAAATTCGATAGATAGGAAAGCGTGTAATGGATGCACTGCAAGCGGTGATATTAGCGGCAATTCAAGGCTTAACGGAGTTTTTGCCGATCTCCAGTTCCGGGCATTTAGTCCTGCCGCAAACCTTGCTGGGCTGGGAAGATCAAGGCCTTGCTTTTGATGTTGCCGTGCATGTGGGATCGCTGTTAGCGGTGCTGGCGTATTTTCGTAAAGACGTTAGCACACTGCTTACTGCCTGGACGCAAAGCGTGGTGGCAAGGCAACACAGCGCCGACAGCCGGCTTGCATGGATGGTGATTGTGGCAACACTGCCCGCCGTGGTTGCCGGGCTGATCTTTAACGATATTATCGAGCAACACCTGCGCGGCGGGGTGGTGCTAGCAACAACGACGTTGGTGTTTGGCGTGATTCTCGGCTTGGTTGATCGCTACTCCAGCCACAGCCGCAGTATTGCTGATATCGGCCTGCGCATCGCATTGCTGGTTGGCTTTGCTCAGGCTCTGGCGTTGGTGCCGGGTACTTCGCGATCGGGGATCACCATGACCGCGGCACTGTTATTAGGGTTGGGGCGCAGCGATGCCGCGCGCTTCTCCTTCTTGTTGTCCATGCCCATTATTGCGGCGGCGGGTAGCTATAAGTTACTGGAATTGCTGCAGCATGGCAGTGATGTCGCCTGGCAACTGCTGGCAATCGGTCTGGCCGTCTCGGCGGTGACGGCCTACGCCTGTATCAGCGTATTTATGAAGTGGGTGGAGCGAGTCGGCATGATGCCCTTTGCCATATACCGAGTGGTACTGGCGATAATTATCTACGCTGTCGTGCTAGCCTGATCGAGAAACATAGCAACGCGGTGAAACAAGGCGGATGACGGTGATGAAGGCAGCATTTTTAGGTTTGGGTGTGATGGGCTTTCCGATGGCAGGGCATGCCGCGAAGGCCGGGGTAGACCTGCGCGTATACAACCGCAGTGTGGAAAAAGCCCAACGCTGGCAAGCGACCTATTCCGACTGCGTTGCCGCGAGCGTCGCGGACGCGGTGGCAGATCGCGACGTCGTCGCAATCTGTTTGGGCGCCGACGCTGATGTGCGTGAGGTGCTGTGTGGCGAACAAGGCGTGTTCGCCCATATGCCGCGTGGCGGTGTTGTGGTCGATCATTCCACGACCTCTGCCGAGCTGGCAAGAGAGATGGCGCAGGCCGCTGCATCGGCTGGACTGCAGTTTATCGATGCACCTGTATCGGGTGGCCAAGCGGGTGCGGAGTCCGGCAAGCTCACAATCATGGCGGGCGGTGAGTCAGCAGCTTTTGCCAAGGCTGAGCCGTTATTGCAGTGCTATGCGGCGCGGTACCGTCTTCTTGGCGAGGTTGGCAGTGGTCAGTTGGCGAAAATGGTTAACCAGATCTGCATTGCCGGCCTGCTGCAGGGTTTGGCGGAAGGAATGAACTTTGGTCAGCGCGCGGGCTTGGATATGTCGGCGGTTGTGGATGTGATCAGCGCGGGTGCCGCTCAGTCCTGGCAGATGGATAATCGAGCGGAAACCATGCTCGCCGGCGAATTTGACTTTGGCTTTGCCGTGGACTGGATGCGCAAGGATTTGTCGTATGTACTCGACGAGGCGCGTCGGCAGGGCAGTAGCCTGCCAGTGACGGCCCTGGTCGACCAATTTTATGCGCAGGTGCAAAGCCTGGGCGGCGGTAGGAAAGACACATCAAGTTTGCTGTTAGCACTGCAGGCCGCGCAGCAGCACGCACGTTCTTCCAGAGACAAAGGTTAGTGAGTGATCGGATTGAATATGGATAAGCAAACGTTTAACCAGCAGTTGATGACATTTTTAGATGCCAGCCCGACGCCGTTTCACGCGGCGAGTAATATGGCTGCAGCGCTGGACGCCGCGGGTTTTATCGCGCTGGATGAGCGTGATGATTGGTCGCTTGAAGCGGGCAAGGGCTACTATACCCTGCGCAACGGCGCTTCAATTGTGGCGTTTCGAGTGGGCCAGGGCGATGTCGCCCAGCAGGGCTGGAAGATGGTCGGTGCTCACACTGACAGCCCTTGCTTGAAGGTGAAGCCCAACCCGGTACTGCACAAGAAGGGGTATTTTCAGCTCGGTGTGGATGTGTACGGCGGCGCGCTGCTCAACCCCTGGTTTGATCGTGATCTCGGTCTGGCAGGCCGCATTAGCTACCGCAGTCAGAATGGCGAGTTGCGTAATCGCCTGATTAATACTGAGCGAGCGATTGGTTGTATTCCCAGCTTGGCGATTCATTTGGACCGAGAGGCCAACAGTAACCGTAGTATCAATGCCCAGACCGACCTGCCGGTATTGATCAGTCAGCCTGACAAAGCCCCCGACTTCAACGCCTTACTCAAACAGTTGCTGATTGAGCAGGGCGGTAATGATGTCGACACGGTTTTGGACTACGAATTGAGCTTTTATGACGTGCAGGGCGCTGCCCTGGTCGGGCTTGAGCAGGAGTTTATTGCCAGTGCGCGTCTGGACAATCTGCTGTCCTGTTTTATCGGCTTGCAAGCGCTGCTAGCGGCGCCCTCCGATCAACACAGTGTGTTTGTCAGCAACGACCATGAGGAAGTTGGCAGTATGTCGAGCAGTGGTGCTCAGGGGCCCATGTTGGAGTCGGTATTGCGCCGTATTGCCGGGGATGAGAGTCGCTGGCAGCGGGCCATTGCTCACTCTCTAATGATCTCGGCAGACAATGCGCACGGGGTTCACCCCAACTTCAGCGACCGCCACGACGCGAATCATGGGCCGCTGCTGAACCGTGGTGCCGTAATAAAAATTAACGTCAATCAGCGCTATGCCACCAACAGTGAAACCAGCGCGGCCTTTCGGCATCTTTGCCAGCAGTGTCAGCAGCCGGTGCAGAGTTTTGTGGTGCGCAGCGACATGGCTTGTGGAAGCACGATCGGGCCGATTACATCGTCTACACTGGGTGTGGCAACGTTGGATATCGGTGTGCCGACCTTTGCTATGCACTCAATACGTGAGCTTGCCGGCGCCGATGATGCGGTTGGATTAAGTCAGGTACTGGCAGCGTTCTACGCGCGGCAATAGTGCTGCGCGCAGAACACCCCGTGGCGCAATAGTGTTACTCGCCCTTGAAGCTGGGCTTGCGGCGCTCTACAAACGCGGCCAAGCCCTCTTGACCATCCGCGCTGCCCACGCAGTGTGAAATTCCACGGCTCTCCTGTTCGAGCTGGCATTCCAGTCCGTTTTCGTAGCTGCTCAGCAGCAGTGCCCGTGCGCGCGCATAGGCTTCGGTAGGGCCCGCTGCGAGTTGCGCGGCAATCTTATAAGTTTCCGTAGCGAGGTCCTCGTCGGCAAACACCTTGGTGAGCAGTCCCCAGTCCAGTGCCTCGGCAGCACTGAGAACGCGGTTGGTGTAAATCAATTCCTGCGCGCGGCGCAGGCCGACCAAGCGCGGCAGCCAGGTGGTCGAGCCGCCATCTGGGCTGACTGCGATGCCGGTGTAGGCCATAGTGAACTTCGCCTTTTCGGAAGCCAGCACAATATCGCCAGACATCGCCAGGCTAAATCCAGCGCCAGCGGCAGTGCCATTTACCGCGACAATCAGCGGCGCGCGCATACGGGCAAAGCGCGAGTTGGCCGCGTGCAGGTTGGCGGTGATTTCTTTAATCAGTTGCGGTGCCTCATCGCCCGCCTGATGAAAGCTTTGTACATCGCCGCCGGCACAAAACATTTTGCCATCAGCAGTGAGCACGACCGCGCGTACATCGGAATTGCTGTCACATAAAATGGCCGCTTGCGCCAGTTCCTGAGCCATTTGTAGATTTAGGCTGTGTGCCGCGTCGGGGCGGTTTAGCGAAATGCGAGCGATGCCGTTTTCAAGTTCGAAGCGCAGGGTGTCAAATTGGCTCATGTCAGTGCTTGCCTATTGTTGTGAATGAACGTGGCACGGGGCCAGATAGTGGGGAAAGAAGGGTAGTGCAGCACTGTAGTCGGGTCAACGAGTGCGTATACTTCCGACGCTTCTGTAATGTGAGGGGAAACTGTGCGCATCTTGCTATTGTCGGCCTACCACGCGAATAGCCACAAAGCCTGGGCTGACGGTCTGGTGGCGGCGATGCCGACGCATCAGTGGACGGTGCTTACGCTGCCGCCACGCCATTTTAGTTGGCGATTACGCGGTAATAGCCTGAGTTGGGCAATGCTGCAAAGTGAACAACTAAATGCCGACTACGATTTACTGGTCGCCACATCGATGACCGATTTATCCGCTCTGCGAGGGTTATGCCCGTCGCTTTGCCGCTTACCGACGCTGGTGTATTTCCACGAGAACCAGTTCGCCTACCCCGTGAGCGCGCAGCAGCGACAGGGCGTTGAACCTCAGATACTAAATTTGTACACCGCCCTGGCGGCAGACAAGGTGCTGTTCAATAGTGACTACAACCGCCAAACGTTTATCGAGGGCGCCGATAGGCTACTGGCTAAGTTGCCCGACTTCAGCCCGCGCAGCGAGGTGATGACCCGGCTTAACGAAAGCGAGGTGCTGCCAGTCGGTATTGCACCGCCAGCACCAGCAGCGCCGCGCTTGCCGAGCGAGCGCTTGTCGGTGTTGTGGAATCACCGCTGGGAATACGATAAAGGCCCAGAGCAATTGCTCTTGGTATTGCAGGCTTGCGAGCGCGCCGCCTTGCCTCTCGACATACACATCATTGGCCAACAGTTTCGCAAACGCCCCAAGGCTTTCAGTGACATTGAACGCTTGCTTACCCGCAGTCAGTCCCTGGTCTGCGAACATTTTGGCTACGTGGAAAGCCGTGATCAGTACGAAAAACTCTTGGCCGCCAGTGATGTGGTGCTGTCGACGGCGCTGCACGACTTTCAGGGGTTGGCGGTGATGGAGGCTGTTGCCGCGGGGTGCCGGCCATTGTTGCCAGCGCGCTTGTGTTACCCGCAGTGGTTTGACGCGCCGTATTTATACGACAGCGCCTTGGATGCGCCCGCTGTCGAGGCAGAGTCGGCCTGCGAAGCGCTGGTCGCACTGCTGGCCGAAAAACGCTGCGGGGCGCTACAGACGCCCGATATTTCCGGCCTATATTGGCCGTGTATCGCAGCACAGTATCAGCGTCATTTCGATGCGCTTTGCTGCTGAGCAGCGGTGACAGCGCATCTGGCAGTCAGTATCATAGTCGGCTTTTCGTTTTCCGTGAATACAGGACAGCATCATGGCCAAGCCCCGGGTTCTCACCGGCATTACCACCACTGGCACGCCGCATTTGGGTAACTATGTTGGGGCAATTCGCCCTGCAATTGCAGAGAGTCAGTCCACCGAGCAAGACAGTTTCTTCTTTCTGGCCGACTACCACGCGTTGATCAAATGTCAGGATCCGGCGGCCGTGCATCAGTCTGCCCGTGAGATTGCGGCTACGTGGCTGGCGTTGGGCCTGGATACGGATCGCACGACCTTTTATCGCCAGTCTGATGTGCCGGAAATTACCGAATTGATGTGGGTGCTCAACTGTGTGGCGAGCAAGGGGTTGATGAACCGCGCCCACGCTTATAAGGCGGCGGTGCAGGACAACCAGGAAAAAGGTGAGGACGCCGATTTTGGTGTGACCATGGGCTTGTTCTGTTACCCAGTGTTAATGGCGGCAGATATCCTGATGTTCAACGCGCAGCGTGTGCCGGTGGGGCGTGATCAAACCCAGCACTTGGAAATGGCGCGCGATATCGCTCAGCGTTTTAACCATATTTACGGTGAAACGTTTGCCATGCCAGAAGCCGTTGTCGATGAAGACGTGGCGGTGCTCAGTGGCTTGGATGGCAGAAAAATGAGTAAGAGCTACGGCAATACCATTCCGCTGTTTTTGCCTGAGAAAAAACTCAAAAAACACATCAATAAAATCAAAACCAATCTGCTGGAACCGGGTGAGCCTAAAGACCCAGATGACTCAACGGTTTTTCAAATTTGGCAGGCCTTTGCCAATGCCGAGCAAACGGCATACATGCGCCGCGAGTTTGAAAATGGTATTGCCTGGGGCGAGGCCAAGAAGCAGTTATTTGAATTGATCAACGATCAAATCTCAGCGGCGCGCGAGCGTTACGATGCCATGCTCAACGACGGCAGTTACCTCGATGCTGAGCTGGCCAAAGGCGCAGAGAAAGCCCGCGCCGAGGCGGCGATAATGCTAGATAAAGTGCGCGGCGCGGTAGGGTTGTCACGCTTCGGCTAATGATGCGTGGCGTTTAGCTGCTGCGCTGCTGATGGCAATGCCCAGCGCGATTGCAGCGGCACCTGCCCACGCCCCTGGCGGGTATTGCTCGCCAAGTAACGAGGCGGATATCAGCATACTGACTGAGGCCGCCACGTAGCCCAGCTGGCTGAGCAGTACCGGGCCGCCGCGTTGTTGCAATCGGAATATCAGCGGCGCAGTTGCTGCTGCAATCAGTAATTGCGCGCTACTTAGCGCCGGTGCCAAACCAAGCTGAAAAAGGCCTTGGGGCCCACTGGTAGTGACAAGTAGCAGCAAGTAGCTAAGGCTGGCAAAACCGTGGCTCCACAGAGCGAGCTCGTCTGCCGCGGCTCCTGGTGGCCAGTCCCAGCTGCGGTAGATATTTCCCGCGGCAAGAAGCATCGGAATACACAATGCCAGCAGCAGGTATCCCAGCTCAGGCGCATCGGCGGCGCTGCCGCGTGAGACGCTGACGGCGACGGCGCCCAACAAACCTAACACCACGCCCAATACGCCGAGACCGCTGGTGGTTTGCTGACGCAATAGCGCGGCAAAAACGAGTGTGAACAGCGGTGACAGGGCAAACATCAATCCTGTATAGCCCGCCCCACTGTGCGGCACACTGATTACTAGCAATAGATTTGGCGCGGCAAAACTGAGTGGCCCGGCAATAAGGCAGTAGCGCAGGTGCTGGCCGCGTGGGCGCTGTAAACGGCCTTGCAACCAGAGCGCAGGAAACAGGGCTATGACGGCGCCAAGGGACGTGAGCATCGCCCAAAAAAGCGGGCTCAAGCCGTTAGCCGATGCCAGCTTTGCCATCGGAAAGCTGAGACCAATCAAGGTCCCAGACATTAGGAGTAGCCGCGAGGCGTCCAATTTTTGCGGCGACTGTTGGACCCTTTCCATTTCAGGACACCTCCGTAGCACCGCGCCCGGCGTAGGCGATCGCTGACAGGGGTAAGCGCGGGCGCCGTGTTTCCTGGTTGCGCAGCGTCGCAGGTAAGTTGTTCGCTTGGCCTAAATAGCCCACTGCTACCGCGACCTGTAACTGCCAGTGGTCGGGGAGCAACTGTGCTGAAACGGCCCGCTCGCGGTGAATACCTGCCATGGCATGCGTTTGCAGGCCAAGGTGCTCTGCTTGCAGTGCTAGCTGCATCCATGCCGCGCCACAGTCAAATTGGTGGTAGGGCAGAGCGCGAGTTTTTCCGCCACTTTGGTGCTCAGGTGTTGATGCGATCAGAATCAGTGCCGAGGCCTGTTGCGCCCAGCTGCGATTGAATTCGTCCAGCAGCGAAACAAAGGTTTGCCAGTTTTCATCGTTGCGCAGGCTGTAGACGAACCGCCAGGGCTGGCTGTTATAGGCCGACGGGGCCATGGCAGCCGCTGAAAGCATCGACTGTATTTGCTTGTGATCCACGCGGCGGCCTGAAAACGCGCGCGGAGACCAGCGACGTGCAATGGTGGGCAGCATATCCGCTTGGGTGTTGAGAGAAGGGGTGGACATATCAAGGCTCCTTGGTCTGGGGCAGTAGAGGGATTGCGATGGGGCGAAGAGGGGCGGCATCGGCGCCGCGCAGTCGTAGCCCCGCTGCGATGAATGCGAACTCATACACCCGGTCCTTTGCCAACTCTTCAAGGTAGGCGAGTTCGATAATGGGAACCCCGCGTTGTGCAAGCAGGTAGGTGTGCACGGGGACATAGTCGCTGTCGAGCTCAGAGGGGAAGGCCTCCAGACTGAGGTTATCGGCGCCAACCACCATTACCCCGGCGTCTTCCGCGAGATACTTGGCCGCTTCCAGGCCGAGTCCGGGCGGAGAGTCCATGTATGCCGCGGCGCGCTCGTAGCGTTGCATGCGGCCGGTTCTCAGTAGCACAACGTCGCCCGGGTGCAGTTGCAGGCCTTGGCGAGCAAGGCTAGCGACGATGTCGTCTTTCGTTATGCGGTAGCCGTCTGGCAGCATCGCTTGTTGGTGCAGAGCGGCGATATCCAGCATTACGCCGCGGGCGATGATAGGTGGGAATTTTTCAACGCCGCCGCGTTGCCAGCCGCGATCGCCAAGATATTTCGCCGCGGAGAAACCGTTCCATATTTTGCCATTGAGTCCAAAGTGACTCAGTGCGTCGATATGTGTGCCGGTGTGGCTATACATGGAAATAGCCGAGCCGCTGTAGCTGACTTGACGGTTTTTCCGCTCTCCTTGCTCAAGCGGGTCATCAATGACGTTGCCGTCGGGGGTGTGGGTCATCCACAGTCGATAGTGCGGGTCGCCGGCGGCCTGCCAGCTGGGCATGCCGATGTAATAGTCCACCGATAGGTCGTAGATGCGCTGGCTGGTCAGGCGCATAAAAATAGCGGCGCGCTGCCTGGCATTCATGGTGTTGAGCTGGCCTATTTCATCTGTTGCGCCCCATGGGCTAATGCCCACATCTCGTTCTGCGTGGGCGTGGCTTAGCAACGCGGCGAACAGCAGCAGTAGGGTGAGGCGTTTCATGCTTTGGTCTCCTGACGTAAAACAGGAGGCCAGCCTAGCGCGCTCAATTGTTTTTATAATCTGCCTTATTGGAATAATATTGTTTCCAAATTAAATATAATTGGTGGCTTATGCTCGATGACATCCATGTTTTTGCTCAGGTGGTCGATGCTGGAAGTTTTACCGAAGCAGCAACACGGCTGAATATATCCAAGTCGCTGGTCAGCAAGCAGGTGAGTCGTCTTGAGGGGCGCTTGCAGCTTCGCTTACTCAATCGCAGTACGCGCAGCTTGAGCCTAACGGACGCCGGGCGTCGCTTTTATTCGCGGTGCCGAGGTGGCTTGCAGGAGATTGATGCCGCCATAGAAGGCCTCGCGTTTATGCGCGACGAGCCGGTGGGTTTGCTGCGGATAAACCTGCCGATGTCATTTGGGGTGATGCATGTTTCGCCGTTGCTTCCGGCGTTGCAGCAGCGCTTTCCTGAGCTCGACCTAGAGGTCAATTTAGATGATCGCAAGGTCGAACTCATTGAACCGGCCTTTGATGTGTCTATCCGTATTAGCGATCTCGCGGATTCGAGCATGGTGGCTCGGCGCTTGGGGCCCTGTCGGCACCTGTTGGTGGCTTCTCCCGAGTATGTAAAAGCGAACCCGCTGAGTGACGTGGCTGAATTGGCAGAGCATCGAATTCTAAGTTATCGCCATCAACAGTCGTCAACCGAGTGGCATTTTACGCACCCTGAGCACGGTCACCAGAGTGTGCGCTTGCGCCCGGTAGCAGAACTGAATAACAGCCTTGCTATCAAACAGATGGCGGTGCAGGGGGGAGGTATTGCGCGAATGCCGAGCTTTGCCGTTGCTCAGGATATTTGTGAGGGTCGTTTGCAAGCTGTATTGGCGGGCTATCAATGCCCGGAGTTGTCAATCTTTGCCGTGTATCCGGTGCGGCGCTATCTGCCCCCGAAGGTACGCGTTTTTATCGATTTTATGTTGGAGCATATTGGTGAGAACCCGGCCTGGGACAGGGCGCTGACGCTGTCAAATCAACGCTAAAAGCGTGCCGACAGCGAGATGCCCAGGGGGCCAAGGGTGAGTGTTGTGCCATTGCGATGGCGCAATGAGAGCTCGAAGCGCTCCGAGTCGGAACGAAGCTGCAACTTTGGCAGCCGCTGCGCGGGCACAATAGTTGAGCGCACGGTCTCCGGGGTCACGATAATCTGGTCGAGCGACTGGCCGGCAAAATCACGTTCAGTCTGGGCACTGGCTGCGCTACTCAGCAGTAGTATTAACAGGGCTGTAAATATGGCGGTGTATGTCATCGCTGCTCTCCGAATTCGCGGTGTCGCTGGTTACTGACTATTGCGAAATTGCCGAACAGAGAAAATACGGGAAGCGCGGGAAGGTGACCTGGGTCTCGCTGTGTTTGGGTAAGTCACAGCGTAGCTATGGAGTTATACCTAGGCAGGGCAGGCCCCTGCCTAGGCTAGAGGGGTTAGAAATTGACGCCAAGCTCAACAAAGACGCTGCGGGGCTCGCCAATAAAGTAACGGTAATTGCCAAACGCATAGTCGGCGCGCTCTGCGTAGTCGATATCCTCGATGTTGTTTACCCGCACCACGCTGTAGACGTGCTCACCGTAGTGCTGCACCCAGCGAGCATGAAGCAGTGTATGCCCGGGGTAGCGGAAGCGGTTGTCGGCTTCAAGGAAGTACTCACTCTGGTGCACAGCTTCAAGGCTGAGCACCGTGCTTGGGGTCGCCTGCCAGATGAGTTGTGTGCTGGCGAGCTGGCGTGGGGCAGTGTCGAGTTCGTTACCGGCTTTGGTCAGTGCATCGTTGTCGTACTGGTGCTTGCCGTAGCTGCCTTGCAAGCGCCAAAGCAGCTGCTCGGTGAGCGCCCAGTTCACTTCAAGCTCCAAGCCGCGGCTTTCTGTGCGCCCGCCGTTTATATTCTGGCGGTTGCTGTCTTGAATAATGACGTCGTCTTTTTGCAGCCAATACACCGCACTTCGATAGCTGAAATCCTGCCACTCGCCGCGCAGCCCGATCTCTGCACTATTCAACAGCTCCTCCTCCAATTTAGATGTGAGCTGCTGATTCTGCAGGCGATAGAGTTCACTGGCCTGAGGCGCCCGAAAACCGTGGGCGAGGTTGGCGGTAAAACTGTGATGGGCATTTAACTGGTGGACCACCCCGCCGTGGAAAGACCAATTTCGAAAACGCTCGCTTTGGTCGTCTGGTCGCGCGTAGCGGCAGGCACCATTGCCCGTTGTGCAGGGAGTGCCATCGTCGGCGGTGTTGCCGCTAATCATGCGGTTATCGTAGTCGTAAAACTGAATATCGTAACGCCCGCCGAAGTTCAGGCGAGTTGTATCATTTATCTCGTAGTCACCGCCAACAAACCAGGCGAAGTAGCGGGCATCTACCTCGTAGTCGTAGTGTTTTCCCTGGGGGAAGGGGCCAAAGCCGGCGCTGTCCTGCTGCTGCTCCAGGTAGGCTTGGCTCAGTTCCATGTCAAAGCCGTTGTGCAGGGTAAGCTTGTCGCTGCTTTGCTGGTAGAACGCGGTTTGCACACCAACGCTGCGCTCGCCATTTTCTTCAAGCGGGGTGCCGGGAAGAAAATGCTGCAGAAAGCTCATATCGGTGTAGCGCAGATACGGCGTGACAACAAAGTGGCTGTCCTGAGTGCCATCGCGTTCAAAACGGCTGTAAAAGCGCACATTTTTGCTATTGCGGTAAGCGTCGGGGTTGGGGTTTTCACGCTTGCGGCTGTCGTCTTTGTAGGCGTCTTTGCCGAGCACGTATCCCGCGGTTTCTTGTTGCAAGTTTGCTGCAGATAGCAGCGACTGCACCGACCAGGCTGCGCCGTTGTAGTTGTGGCGTAGCGACAGCTTTTGCTGGTTATAGCCAGAATCCTCTTTATAACCGCCATCGCTGCTGCCGTGCGCGCTAATGCGATAGCCGTGTTTGCCCACGGTGTTGCTATGGCTAAACTTGAGGCGGCCATAGTCATTGGGGCCGCCTTCCGCGGCGATCTGCGTTTCTGGTGTTTCGCTTGGTGCGCGGCTGACAATGTTGATAACGCCATTGAGGGCGTTGCTGCCGTGCACGGCGGTACCGGGGCCGCGAATCACTTCAATGCGGGCCGCTTGTTCGCTGTTTACATCAAAAAGTTGGTTGACGTTGCAGAAGCCCGGGCCGCGCAGCGGGATACCGTCTTCAGCGAAGTAGAACGCACCACAACTCCCCGCGCCTGTGAGCACCCCGGAGCGAATCGCGGTGAGGTGTTCCTGACCATTGCCGCGGCTTATCCACACCCCCGGCGCACGGCTCAGTAGCTCGCTAATGTGGGTATGGCCGATTCGGTCGAGGCTGTCTTGGTCTATCACGCTGATAACAACGCTTAAATCCTGCGGGTCGCGCTCGGTTCGGCTAGCCGTAACGGACACTTGCTCCATCGTCGTGCTGGTACTTGGTGCCTGATCCGCCCAGAGTAGAGGGCTCATGCCCGCCAGCAGTAGGCTTAGTGGGCGCAGTCTTACAAGATTCATTCGGTTCGATCCCGTTAGTGTCAGGGTGGCTAGTGGCAGGGTGAATATTACACGATTCGGATAAACAAGCCTTCAGACGAGGCAAGTACGTCGTCGCCATCGTGGCACTCACCGTGGGCGATAATTTTGCGCTCACCGATATCTTCCAGCCACGTGTCGAAGCGCAGCGTTTTGTATAGTGGGACAGGGCGCCGGTAATTAACCTTCAGCGATGCGGTATAGCCCGGGGTGCCATTGCGCAGGCAGGCAAAGGCCAGCAATTGGTCGAAAACCAGGCTCGTCACGCCGCCGTGCACGCTATTTGGCGGGCCTTCGTGGCGTTTACCGAAGCAGATATCACTGACCACGCGGTCATTCTCTACTCTAACTTCCATATCGGGCGAGTAGGCATTGTAGCGGCCGGTGGCGGGGCCGTAGGGGAGGGCTTCGCGTAGCTCGTCACCAAACTCCATATTGAAATAGGGCATGATCTTCTCGCCCTGGTGAGCGCTGAGCTGATCGTTCAGTGCTTCAATCTGGCTGGCAAGTTCAGCGAGCCGCTCCGCATCGGCGTTAACGTCAATGCTGAGTTCTAGACTTTCCTGTAACGCCCGACTGAGGCGAAGCAATTGCGATGAGGCAGTATTGGCCGACATGTGTCCGTCGTTCCTTATTGTAATGACTAAATAAAACGAGAGCCGCAGTGTAATAGGAGGAGGCTGTGCTGCAAAGGCTTGGTTATGAGAGTGTGCCGGTTCTTAGTGTTTTATAAGTGGGGGGGGGCAGCGAGAGTTGGCGGTAAGGTGTTGGTATCGGATATTTATCGGCGATAACTGGGTTTTTACTGCAGCGTGCAATTTCTATAGCGCACAGTGGTGACGCGTATTTAGTGGTCAGGGAAAGCGTTTGAACAGTAAAGGTGTCTACAAAGAAAAGATGGTACCAGAGGCCGGACTCGAACCGGCACGCCCGTGAAGGCAAGGGATTTTGAATCCCTCATGTCTACCAATTTCATCACTCTGGCATTGAGGAGGCGGGATTATAGCAGCCTTGTTTAATCGGTCAATCCATCGGCTAAAAAAATTGCTGTTTTCCCTCTAAATGTCGATGAATGGAGTCCGAAAGCGATTTCCGTTAATCTTGCGGCCTTTATTTTTAGTGATCGAGAGTATGCAGCGCCGCGACTTTTATTTTGATCTGCCTGATGAACTGATTGCGCGTTATCCTGCCCAGCAGCGCGACGGGAGTCGCCTGTTGGTGTTACAGGGTGACGGCAGGCTCGAGCACCGGCAGTTTCCTGATTTACTCGACTATCTGCGCGAGGGGGATTTGCTGGTATTTAACGACACCAGAGTGATTCCCGCGCGGCTATTTGGCGCAAAGGAATCAGGTGGGCGCATTGAGATATTGATCGAGCGCCTGATCGATGAACACCATGCCCTGGCCCATATACGGGCGAGCAAATCGCCGAAGGCGGGTAGCCGCTTGTTCCTGGCTGGGGATGCGGAGGCGCCAGTTGGCAGTGATGCGGTTGAGGTGCTTGGCCGCCAAGGCGCTCTGTTTGAACTGCGCTTTGATGCGCCGTTGTTAGAGCAACTAAATACCTATGGCCACATGCCGTTGCCGCCCTATATCGACCGCGCGGACGACGCAGAGGATCAGCAGCGCTACCAAACGGTGTATGCCAAACGCGATGGTGCGGTAGCCGCGCCGACGGCGGGCCTGCATTTTACCGAGGACTTTCTCGCGGCATGTAAGGCAAAGGGCGTTGAACAAGCCTTTGTGACGCTGCATGTCGGGGCGGGAACCTTTCAGCCGGTGCGCGCAGATGATATTCGCGATCACGAGATGCACGCCGAGTATATTGAAGTGTCGGCCGCCGTCGCCCAGCAGGTCAGGGCAACTCGCGCTCGTGGCGGGCGTGTGGTCGCCGTGGGCACCACCAGTGTGCGCAGCTTAGAGAGCGCTTCCCAGAGTGGCGAAATTGCGGCATTTTCCGGTGATAGTCGAATTTTTATCTACCCTGGCTATCAGTTTAAGAGCGTGGACGCCTTGTTTACCAACTTCCACCTCCCGGAGTCCACGCTCATCATGCTGGTCAGCGCCCTAGCTGGTCAGGCGCCGGTAATGGCGGCCTACCGCGAAGCGGTGGCCGAGCGTTATCGTTTTTTCAGTTATGGTGATGCCATGCTGGTTTTCCCCACTTTGCAGCAGGAGTCCATAAATGACTGATGCCTCTTCTCCCTCTGATACTGGCAGCAGTCGTGATGATTGCCGAATGCAGTTCAGTCGCAGTGCCCAAGACGGCCTGGCGCGACGCGGCGAATTAAGCTTTCCGCGCGGCAAGGTGCAAACGCCTGCCTTTATGCCGGTAGGTACCTACGGCACGGTAAAAGGAATGCTGCCGCGGGATATCCACGAGATCGGTGCGGAAATCATACTGGGCAATACCTTTCACTTAATGCTTCGCCCCGGTACAGAGGTGGTGAAAGCCCACGGTGATCTGCATGACTTTATTGGCTGGGAAGGGCCGATACTGACTGACTCGGGGGGCTTTCAGGTATGGAGTTTGGGCAAGCTGCGCAAAATTAGTGAAGAGGGCGTGTCTTTTCAGTCGCCGGTCGACGGTAGCAAGGTGTACATGGACCCGGAGCGCTCAATGGAAGTGCAGCGCGAGTTGGGCTCCGATATCGTTATGATCTTCGATGAGTGCACGCCGTACCCTGCAACAGAGGCAGAAGCGCGCAGCTCTATGGAGCTGTCATTGCGTTGGGCAGAGCGCAGTAAAAGCGCCCACGAAGGCAATGATGCCGCCTTATTTGGGATCATCCAGGGTGGCATGTACCCCGAGTTGCGCCGCGAATCCCTGGCGGGTCTTCAGGACATTGGCTTTGATGGCTATGCCATCGGCGGGCTGTCGGTTGGCGAGCCCAAAGAGGAAATGCTCAAAGTTCTGGATGGTCTAGCGGATCATCTGCCAGAGCAGCAGCCCCGCTACCTGATGGGCGTTGGCAAGCCCTCTGACATTCTTGAAGCCGTGATGCGCGGTGTCGACATGTTTGACTGTGTGATGCCAACCCGCAATGCCCGCAATGGCCACCTGTTCACTTCAACGGGAGTCATTAAGATTCGCAACGCGGTTCATCGCCACAGCGACCAGCCGCTCGATGCGAATTGTGACTGCTATACCTGCCAAAATTTTTCCCGAGCCTACCTGCATCATTTGGATAAATGCCGGGAAATATTGGGCGCCCAGCTCAACACCATTCATAACCTGCGGTACTATCAAAACCATATGGCGGCAATTCGCCAGGCAATAGAGCAGGGCCGCTTGGCCGAGTTTGCCGAGGAATTCTACGCAAGTCAGGATGGTAGGGCGGATGTATAAGCTGGTGTTTTTTGTCCCCGTCTCGCATTTGGAGGCGGTGAAAGACGCGGTTTTCGCTGCCGGTGCGGGGCGCCAGGGCGAGTATGAACACTGCTGTTGGCAGACGCTGGGCTATGGTCAATTCAAGCCCAGTAGCGCTGCCCAGCCGTATATCGGCGAGTCGGGGGAATTAGAGGTGGTACCCGAATATCGCGTAGAAATGGTGTGCGAGGCCTCGGCGCTTAAAAATGTGGTTCACGCCTTGCGACGTGCCCACCCTTACGAAGAGCCGGCCTTTGATGTAACCGAAACAGTGGATGGCCTGTAGTGGGCCGAGAGAGTAGTTATGTTGTATGAACTGGGTGACCGTCGAGTCAAAATGCTCGGTGATGGTCACTTTGTGGCGGACAATACATCGCTGATTGGCGACGTTGTGCTGAGCCAAAATGTAAGTATTTGGTTCAATGTGGTGATCCGCGGTGACACCGAACAGATTCGCATTGGTGCTGGCAGCAATATTCAAGATGGCAGTATTCTGCACACCGACCACGGTTTTCCAATGAATATTGGCAAGGATGTGACGGTGGGGCACAAGGTCATGTTGCACGGCTGCACGATTGGTGATGGCAGTTTAATCGGCATGAATGCAGTGGTTCTCAACGGCGCCAAAGTCGGAAAAAACTGCCTGATTGGTGCCAATGCGCTGGTGACAGAGGGTATGGAAATACCCGACGGTTCGCTCGTGATGGGAATGCCGGCTAAGGTTAAGCGCGCACTGAGCGACGTGGAGCAGGCAACCCTGGCGCTCTCGGCTCAGCATTATGTGGAGAATGGTCAGCGTTTTCTCAGCGATTTGCGTCCCCAGAGCCTTGCGTCGGCAAAGTGTGATGGCGAGGAATTTAACGATGAGTTCTGAACCATTAGAAACCCCAGTCAAGTCGCCCTGTGTCTCGGTGTGCGCGCTGGATGAGCAAGATGTCTGTCTGGGTTGTTACCGAACAGTAGAAGAAATTCGTGAGTGGTCGTCGGTAAATGATGCGCAGCGCCGAGAGATTGTTCGTATGGCCAATGCGCGTTGCAAGGAACGCTACGGCTAATTGTCGGCGCTATACGCGCCGACGGTTGCGACCTTTCGGGTAGGCTCTTACCAACTGGATCAGGTTGCCTTTCATTTCCATAATTTCAAAACAGTAGCCTTCAACCGTAACGCCCACCATGGCCTCTGGAAAGCTCTCCAGTGTTTCCAATAGCAGGCCGTTCAGTGTTTTAGGTCCGTCGGTGGGCAGCTCCCACTTAAGGGTTTTATTAATGTCCCGCACGGTGGTGGTGCCGTCGATCACAAATGTGCCATCGCTTTGGTGGGTGATGTCGTCGGTGTCAGTGCTGAGGTTAGACGTGAACTCGCCGACAATCTCTTCAAGCAAATCCTCTAGCGTGACGATACCCTGCATCACGCCGTACTCATCGACAACAATGCCCATGCGTCGCTTTTGTTTTTGAAAGTTAAATAGCTGGGTGTGCAGGGGGGTGCCTTCCGGAATGAAGTAGGGGGCTCGAAGGGCGCGTAGCAGGCGGTCGCGCTGTACTTTGCCGTGCTCATCAACGCTGTTAATAATGTCCCGTTGATGGAGAATGCCGACAACATTATCAATGTCGTTTTGGTATACCGGAATGCGGGTAAACTCAGCGTCGCGCAGCTTTTCGATGATGGCCGTCGTGTCGGCTTCAATATCAATGCCGTAGACCTCATTGCGCGGGATCATAATGTCGTCCACGGTGATGAGCTCTAGGTCCAATATATTCAGGAGCATGCCGCGGTGGTGTTTGGGAATCAGGTGGCCGGCATCGCCGACGATGGTCCGCAGCTCCTCCATGCCGATGTGTTCGCTGCCGTCATTCTTCTCAACACCGGTCATGCGCAGCACCATATGGGTGATATGGCTAACTAACCAGATTACCGGGAACAGTAGGCTGCGCAGCGGCAGCAAGATATGGCTGACGGTATAGGCCACCATCTCAGATTTATACGCGGCAATGGTCTTGGGGATGATCTCGGCAAAAATCAGGAAGACTAGTGTCAGTAAAATAGACGCGGGAACAACGGCGTTGTCGCCATAGAGACGAATCGCGAGTACGGTGGCGAGCGCGGCGGCGAGATTGTTGATGAGGTTGTTGCCGATCAATATTGTGCTGATCAGGCTGTCGGGTTTTTCCAGCAAGCGCGCAGCGCGCCGGGCACCGCGGTGGCCAGTTTTCACTTTGTGGCGCAGGCGGTAGCGGTTCAGGGACATCATTCCGGTTTCAGAACCGGAGAAGAAACCAGAAAAGAAGATCAGCGCGGCCAATATTCCAAATAAAAGACCCAGCGGTGCCTCGTTCAAAAAGCCCTAAACTCCCGAGAAAAAAATCAGTGCCAATCTTGAAGAAAAACCGCCTGCAGCACAAGCCGCCAGGCTCATAAGTTAGGGGCTGGCAATCAAGCTCAGGGCGATTTTTGTGCCCAGGTAGCCCAGTAGCAGGAAGGCGAAGGCCCACAGTGTCCAGCGAATCGCTGTGCGGCCGCGCCAGCCGAGGGCCAGCCGCCCGCCAATAAGCACGCCAAGCAGCAGCCACGCCATGATGGAAAACAGGGTTTTGTGGGCAAGGTTCTGATCTAGCAGGTTATCGACGAATACCACGCCGGTGCCAATGGCAGCTGTTAGCAGCAGGAAGCTCGCAGCAACCAGCTCAAACAACATGCTCTCCATGGTTTGCAGTGGCGGCATGAAGCTGGGCAAGCCGCGAAGCTGATGCTGGCGCAGCATGCGGTCCTGGCTGGCCAGTACCAGCGCCTGAACGGCGGCGATGGTGAGCATGCTGTATGCCAATATCGATAAAATGATGTGGCTGTACATGCCTGCGGTGTGCTTTTCACCAACTTGCTGGCCCGGTAGAAGTAGCTCTAAAGCGATGGCGAGCATGGCGAGGGGGAACAATGCCAGTAGCAGATTGTGTATCGGTCGGCGAAGGCTGGCCCCGAGAGTGATCGCGCAAATCAGGCCGGTGAGGAGCGAAAACAGCTGCGATAGCCCCAGATCTGCGCCCATGGGGGTGGCAATGGCGCTTACCGCCGCCACAAAATGCGCTGCAATGGCCGCGGCACCGAAGCACAGTGCGCCGCGGCTGAGTTGTTGGCCGTTGCCAAGGCGAAGGCGCCTCACCTGTGCGCCAGTGGCGAAGAAGTATAGAAGGACTGCTATCAGGCTGCTTGCAATGTTCATGTACTCGGCTTTGCCGGATTCCCTGTCTGCGTTTTGGGTCTGGGCAGTGACTCGGTTATACTTCCGCGTCTTTCTGTCGGCCCGCTGCGTTCTATGCGTGGGCTGATTGTAAGCGTGTTCACTGCAGCCTGTCGATACGGCTTACAGTACAAGCGCATTTCCGACTTCAGAGAGTTGATGGCATGTTTGAAAATCTCACCGAACGTTTATCGCAAACCCTGCGCCATGTTACCGGTCAGGCTCGCCTTAGCGACGACAATATAAAAGATGCGATGCGCGATGTGCGCATGGCATTGCTTGAGGCTGATGTCGCGCTACCCGTGGTGAAGGACTTTGTTGAGGCGGTGCGACAACGCGCGGTGGGTCAGGAAGTAAGCAAGAGCCTGAGCCCGGGGCAAATGTTCGTGAAAATCGTCCAGCAAGAGCTGGAACACATCATGGGCGATAAAAACGAAGGCTTGGATTTTTCCATTCAGCCGCCGGCAGTCATCCTAATGGCGGGCCTGCAGGGTGCGGGTAAAACCACCTCGGTTGGTAAGTTGGCAAAATACTTAAAGGAAAAAGAGAAGAAGAAAGTATTGGTCGTGAGTGCCGATATCTATCGTCCGGCGGCCATCAAGCAGTTGGAGACCTTGGCCGGGGATGTTGGTGTCGATTTCTTTCCGAGCACCACCGAGCAAAAAGCCGTGGATATCGGCAAGGCAGCTCTCGCCGAGGCAAAGCTGCGCTTCTACGATGTGGTGATCGTCGATACGGCGGGTCGTTTGCACGTCGACACCGACATGATGACAGAGATTCAAGAGTTGCACGCGGCGATTACGCCTGCGGAAACGCTGTTCGTGGTTGACGCCATGACCGGGCAAGACGCGGCCAATACCGCCAAGGCCTTTGGCGAAGCCCTGCCGCTTACCGGGGTTATTCTCACCAAGGCTGACGCGGATAGTCGGGGTGGTGCGGCGCTTTCGGTTCGACACATTACTGGCAAGCCAATCAAATTTTTGGGGGTGGGTGAGAAAACCGACGCTCTGGACCCCTTCCACCCGGATCGTGTGGCCTCGCGAATTCTGGGAATGGGGGACATTCTCTCCCTGATCGATGAGGCGGAAGCCAAGCTCGATAAGCAGAAAGCCGAAAAGTTGGCGAAAAAGATCAAAAAAGGGAAGAAATTTGATCTTGAAGACCTTCGCGACCAGTTGCAGCAAATGCAAAACATGGGTGGCCTCACGGGTATGCTGGATAAGTTGCCGGGGATGGGCAATATGGCGCAGATGGCGCAAAACCAGATCGATACCAAAATGTTTACGCGCATGGAAGCCATCATCAATTCGATGACGCCAGCCGAACGACGCAACCCGGATCTTCTCAACGGGTCGCGCAAGAAGCGTATCGTGGCGGGTTCCGGCACCCAGATCCAGGATCTGAACCGCTTGCTTAAACAGCACAAGCAAATGGCGAAGATGATGAAAAAAATGGGTCAGAAGGGTGGCATGACTAATATGATGCGCGGTATGGGCGGAATGATGCCTCCTGGTGGCGGTGGTCGCTTCCCTGGGATGTAGTCCAGAGCTGGCAAGAAATGTAATATAATCAAATACTTGCTCGCATTTTAGGGTGGCTGTCTGGCAGTGTGGTCAGGTAATAATCACCGCAGAGGGAAAAAAGTGTGTCAGCTGTTTCAAATGCATACACTTTCCCTTATAATTCCGCGCCTTTACGGCTACGGGTCGTTAACAGGATCAAAAATTCGCAGTAGCGGTCAACGCCGCTGCCCAAAAGCTAGGAACTGATACAAGAATGGTCACTATTCGTTTGGCACGTGGCGGCTCTAAAAAGCGCCCCTTCTACCACCTGACAGTCACTGACAGCCGCACTTCACGTGACGGTCGTTTCATTGAGCGCGTTGGGTTCTTTAACCCTGTTGCCCGTGGTAACGAAGAGCGTCTGCGTGTAGACACTGCTCGCGTTGAGCACTGGGTTGCTCAAGGCGCTCAGCTGTCTGACCGCGTTGCTAAGCTGATTAAAGAAGCGCCTGCAGCCGAGTAAGCTGGGTGTCTACCTCGTCTTCACCAGTCGTCATAGCGAAAATCTCGACGGTATACGGGGTAAAAGGGTGGGTAAAGATACATTCCTTTACCGACCCGCTTGAGAATTTTCTCGACTTTTCTGACCTTCGGCTTCGTCAAAAAGGTCAGTGGCAGAAAATCGAACTCGACGAATGTCGGCGCCATGGTAAGGGCATCGTAGCCCATATTAAAGGTGTCGATGATCGCGAGGTGGCTCGAGAGTATTGCGGGCTTGAGCTGGGGATTATGGCAGAGCAGTTGCCAAGCCTGGCTGAAAATGAGTTTTACTGGCACCAGCTGGTTGGTTTGAAGGTTATCGCTTCGGGGCAGCTGTTGGGTGTGGTGGATCATATGATCGAAACCGGCGCCAATGATGTAATGGTGGTGCAGCGGTGTGAGGGAAGCCTCGACGATCGAGAACGGTTGATCCCTTACTTGCCGGGTGATTTTGTGCAGGATATAGACCTGCAAAGCGGCATGATTACTGTCGATTGGGACCCGGAGTTCTAACGCGCAGTGAACGTGGTGCGTGATGGGGGCAGGATGGATATCGCAGTGGTAACCCTGTTCCCCGAAATGTTCGGCGCTATCAGCGATTATGGTGTTACCGGACGAGCAGTACAAAAAGGTGTGTTAAACCTTAGCTGCATCAACCCGCGGTCATTTACTCAAGATCGCCACCAAACGGTTGATGATCGCCCCTACGGTGGCGGCCCAGGTATGGTGATGATGCCAGAACCGTTAAGCAAGGCGTTGCAGGCAGCGCGCGAGACGGTTGCCAAGCCGGCTAAGACGGTATATCTGTCGCCGCAGGGTAGAAAGTTAGATCAAAATGGCTTGCAGGAGCTGGCGCAAGAAAGTGCGTTGATTCTATTAGCCGGGCGTTATGAAGGCGTTGATGAACGCTTGATTGAACGTGAGATCGACGAAGAGTGGTCTATTGGTGACTATGTCATCAGCGGCGGCGAGCTGGCTGCGATGGTGATGATAGACGGCTTGAGTCGTTTGCTGCCGGGCGTGTTGGGCCATCAGCAGTCGGCGGAGCAGGACTCCTTCGCAGAGGGGTTGTTAGATTGCCCACATTACACTCGGCCCGAGGTGTATGGGGAAGATGTGGTTCCAGAGGTGTTGCTTAGCGGCAATCACGGAGCCATACGACGCTGGCGCTTAAAGCAGGCGCTGGGTCGAACGTTTGTACGGCGCCCGGACTTGCTCGAATCGAGAGAGCTGAGCGACGAGGAAAACACACTGCTGGCGGAGTATCTTCGCGAGCGTAACGACTAATTGACAGCTAGCTGTGAAGCTACCAACTTTTATTTCAGGAGCATGCCATGAGCACCAACAAAATTATCGCCGAGCTGGAAGCGGAGCAGACCGCCAAAGAGCTGCCGGAATTCAGCCCCGGTGACACCGTTGTCGTTCAGGTAAAGGTTAAAGAAGGTAACCGCGAGCGTCTGCAGGCCTTTGAAGGTGTTGTTATCGCCAAGAAAAACCGCGCGTTAAACTCTTCTTTCACCGTTCGCAAGATCTCTCACGGTGTTGGCGTTGAGCGTACTTTCCAAACTTACAGCACGCTGATCGATAGTATTCAGGTTAAGCGTCGCGGTGACGTTCGCCAAGCTAAACTGTACTACCTGCGTGAGCGCAGCGGTCGTTCAGCTCGTATCAAAGAGAAGCTGGCAACCAAGTCGTAAGACGGTTTTTGCATCTCCGAAAAGGCAGCCAGTGGCTGCCTTTTTTGTGTCTGGCTGGTGGCGCCGTCCATCGACGAGATAGAATCTGGCTGACGATCGAGGAGGAGTTCATGGCGCAGCGAGCCAGTGATCAGGATCAGCCAACCATAGACCGCTACATTGACGCGCTGTGGCTCGAAAAAGGGCTTAGCGATAACAGCCTGCAGTCTTACCGCCGCGATCTACACCAATGGTCCCATTGGCTCGCTCAGCGGGGTAGTAGCGTGCTGCTATGTGGTCGCGCCGATGCGCTGGATTATTTGGCCGAGCAGCGCGGCAAGGGGAAATCTGCCCGCAGTACCGCACGTTTGCTTTCTTGCCTGCGGGGTTTTTACCGTTATCAGCTCCGGGAAGGGCGCCTTCAGGAAGACCCGCTTGCCAATATTGAAGCGCCCAAGTTGGGGAGGCCTCTACCTAAATCCTTGAGTGAGGCTGATGTTGAGGCCTTGCTCGCGCAGCCCGACGACGATATTGCGATCGAGCAGCGTGACCGGGCAATGCTCGAGCTACTGTATGCCGCTGGCCTGCGAGTCAGCGAGTTGGTGAGTCTGCGGTTTTCGCAGTTAGGCCTGGAGCAGGGCGTGGTGCGAGTCACCGGTAAGGGCAACAAGGAGCGCCTGGTGCCCATGGGGGAAGAGGCTCTGCACTGCTTGCAGGCGTATTTGCGTGGCGGTCGGCCGCAATTGTTGGCGGATGGCGAGTCGGATGTGGTATTCCCCAGTCGCCGGGGGCAGATGATGACTCGGCAAACGTTTTGGCACCGCGTGAAGCTCTACGCGCAGCGCGCCGGCATTCGCGCTAGTATTTCCCCGCATACGCTGCGTCATGCGTTTGCCACACATCTAGTGAATCATGGTGCTGACCTGCGGGTTGTTCAGCTGCTGCTTGGTCACAGCGACTTGAGCACCACGCAGATATACACCCATGTTGCCAGAGAGCGAATGCAGGCTTTGCATCGCGCACATCACCCGCGCGGTTGAACTTGGCGCTTTCTCTGGGTTCTCAATGGTATATGATGACCGCCTTCACACCTTCCGTACGGAGATTTTTCGTTGACTATGTATAGCCCCCGAGTATTGATTTCGCGCGCTCTATTCGCGTCAGTAATAGCAGCTTCAACTTTTTTTGGGGTGGCCTACGCCGAGCCTGCCAAGACCGCGACCTTTGTCGATAAGGCGGCTGAGCAAGCGATTCGCAGTGCGTTTAAGAGTTCTCGCCCAGACCTGCAGGTAAGCAGTGTTGCAATCAGTGAGATGCCCGGGGTGTATCGCGTTGAAATGGCCAATGGGCCGACGGTATATGCAAGCGCCGACGGTAAATATATTGTTGCCGGTAAAATGTACGAGCTGACGGCGAACGGCATTGAGGATCTCGCCGAGCGCCGCTTGCAGCCCCAGCGCAAAGCCTTACTCTCCAAAGTGCCACGGGAAGATATGATTATCTTTAGCCCGGAAGGGGAAACAAAAGGCGCGCTGTATGTATTTACCGATGTGGATTGTGGCTTCTGCCAAAAGCTGCACAAAGAGGTGCCTGCCCTGAATGCCAGTGGTATCGAAGTGCGCTATCTTGCCTATCCCCGCCAGGGTGTTGGCACGCCAACATTCAACAAAATGGTGTCCGCCTGGTGCGCCGATGACCGCCTCGCAGCGATGGATGCCCTAAAGACTCGTCGCCCCATTGCGAATAAGCAGTGCCAAACGCCGATCATTGGCCAGTACGAATTGGGTCAGCAGCTTGGAGTGACTGGGACACCGGCGATCGTCACCGAGGACGGCGCCCTGATTCCCGGCTACCGCCCGGCTGACCAGCTGATTCCCCAAGCACTGCGCTGAGAAGTCGTCAAAAGGTAGGAATAGAGGGGCTCTGTTTGGATCTCTGGCGCTTCAGCATGGCGCTAGGCCCCCATCCTGACATAAAATGGAAAGTTCGTAGCGCCGCGCTTATGTGCGGCGCGCTAATAATTGAGTTTTAAAAGGAGTGGCGGTGAGTCCGGTCAGAGTAGGTATATGTGGTCTTGGTACCGTTGGCAGCGGTACTTACGCAGTATTAACGCGCAACGCAGCGGAGATTGCTGCCCGTGTCGGTGCCGATATTGTGGTAACTGAAATAGGTGCGCGTCGCGACAATCCCAATTGTGATACGGGTGATGTGGCCATTAACCGCGACATTTTTGCCGTTGCAGAAAACCCCGATGTCGATATTTTGGTTGAGTTGATCGGCGGGACCACCGTTGCCAAGGAATTGGTATTAAAAGCCATTGCCAATGGCAAACACGTGGTGACCGCCAATAAAGCCTTGATCGCCGAGCACGGCAACGAAATTTTTGAAGCGGCTGCCCAACAGGGCGTTACGGTTGCCTTTGAAGCAGCGGTTGCCGGTGGCATTCCCATTATCAAAGCGCTGCGCGAAGGCTTGGCAGGGAATAAAGTGCAGTGGCTCGCGGGCATTATCAACGGCACTGGCAACTTTATTCTCACTGAAATGCGCGACAAAGGGCGTGACTTCAACGACGTACTGGCCGAGGCTCAGGCCCTGGGTTACGCCGAGGCGGACCCGACCTTCGACGTTGAGGGCATAGATGCCGCGCACAAGTTAGTGATTTTGGCGTCACTGGCCTTTGGTATCCCGCTGCAATTTGACAAGGTATATACCGAGGGAATTAGCCGGATCGCCCAGGAAGATGTGGTCTACGCCGAAGAGCTGGGTTATCGCATCAAGCACTTGGGTATTGCCCGCGATACCGAAAAAGGCATTGAACTGCGCGTTCACCCCACACTGATCCCAGAAAAGCGCCTGATCGCGAACGTAAACGGTGTGATGAATGCTGTACTGGTGCAATCGGATGCTGTTGGTCCGACCTTGTATTACGGTGCTGGTGCCGGTAGCGAACCCACAGCATCAGCGGTTGTCGCCGATGTCGTGGATGTCGCGCGTACACTTAGCGCCGAGCCGCATCACCGGGTGCCTTTCCTGTCATTCCAGCGCACGTCGTTGAGCGATCATCCTGTGCTGCCGATAGATGATGTAGAAACCGCCTATTACTTGCGCATGTCGGCCCTCGATAAGCCTGGCGTACTGTCGAAAGTGGCGCAGATTCTCAGCGACGACGGTATTAGCATTGAAGCACTGATTCAAAAGCAGCCGGCGGAGGACGCGAATTTAGTCCCGGTGATTATCCTTACCAACCGCACTGTCGAGAGCAAGTTGTTTGCCGCCGTCAGCCGTATTGAAGGGCTGGAAGGTATTGTTGGTGAAGTGACGCGTATTCGCGTTGAGTCACTGGCGGGCTAAGTATCGCTTCTACACTGCGTCTTCGGGCGCAGTCCCCATATTCCATGAAGAGTTAGTAACGTGAAATACATCAGCACCCGTGGCCAGGCGCCCGCCCTCAATTTTGAAGATGTACTGCTTACCGGCTTGGCGCCGGATGGCGGTCTTTACGTGCCGGAGTCCCTGCCTACTTACAGCCGCGAGCAAATTGCGGCGTGGTCGTCGTTAAGCTATACCGAGTTGGCCTTTGAAATCGTTCAGCCCTTTGTTGCGGGCAGCATTCCCGATGCCGATCTCAAAGCGATTATCGATGATAGCTATTCGGACTTCAGACACCCGGCCGTCGCGCCACTGGTGCAGCTGGGCCAAAACGAATGGGTGTTGGAACTGTTCCAGGGGCCGACCCTGGCCTTTAAAGACTTTGCATTGCAGATGTTGGGACGCCTGCTGGACTATGTGTTGGAGAAGCGCCAGCAAAAAGTCGTTGTAATGGGCGCGACGTCAGGCGATACCGGGTCGGCGGCGATTCAGGGTGTAAAACGCTGTGAAAACGTCGATATTTTCATTCTGCACCCCTACCAACGCGTGTCGGAGGTGCAGCGCCGCCAGATGACAACGGTGCAGGGCGACAATATTCACAACATTGCCCTGAAAGGGCACTTTGACCACTGCCAAGCCATGGTGAAAGCGAGTTTTGCGGACCAGAGCTTTTTGCCCGAGGGGCGCCAGCTGGTAGCGGTGAACTCCATTAACTGGGCGCGTATAATGGCGCAGATCGTTTACTACTTCTACGCCGCCTTTGCTTTGGGCGCGCCGGATCGCAAAGTCAGTTTTTCTGTGCCGACGGGCAATTTTGGCGACATCTACGCCGGCTACCTCGCCAAGCAGATGGGGCTGCCCATTGACCAATTGGTGGTGGCAACGAATCAAAACGACATTCTGCACCGGGTGATCAGCGGCAACCAGTTTGAAAAGCACGATTTGCAGCACACATTGTCGCCAAGTATGGACATTGTCGTGTCCAGCAACTTCGAACGGATGCTATTCGACTGCTTTGATCGCGACGGTGCGGCCATCGCCGACCTGATGCAGCGAATGAATACCGAGACAGTATCTCTTCCCGCCGCCGCGTTTGAGCGCGTACGCGAGCTGTTCGCCAGCGCCAGCGCCAGCGACGAAGAAACCGTGGCTACCATCGCCAGCGTCTACGACGACAGCGAGTACCTGCTCGATCCGCATTCGGCAATTGGTGTTAAAGCCGCTCGCGATTGCTGGCGCGACCGCAGCGTACCGATGGTGACCCTCGCCACTGCGCACCCAGCGAAATTCCCTGAAGCGGTAATGAAAGCCGGTTATCCCAGTGCGCCAGCGCTGCCGCATCATATGGCGGACCTTTTCGACCTTGATGAGCGTTACGAAGTGATCGACAACGACATGTCGAGCGTTCACAGCTTTATGGCAAAGAATATCCGCGCCTAAACGTGAGTCGCTTCCCGCGTATCCTTGAAAGAACCACCGTGGCAGATGCGACGGTGGCGCTGCCTTCATTGCCGCCCCTTTTGTCTCGGCTGTACGCCGCGCGCGGCGTAGTGTCCGACGAGCAGGCAAAGCTCGGTTTGGATGCCTTGCCCGCACCCACTATGAAGGGCATGGAGGCGGCTGTCTCAGCGCTGGTTGAGGCGATCAGTGAGGGTAAGCGCTTGTTAGTGGTTGGCGACTTCGACTGCGACGGCGCCACCAGTACAACCCTGGCGCTGCTCGGCTTGCGAATGTTGGGCGCTGCTGACGTCGATTTTCTGGTCCCCAATCGCTTTGAATACGGCTATGGCCTGAGCCCGGAAATTGTTGCTGTCGCGGCTGAGCGTCGCCCGGATATTATCATTACCGTCGACAATGGCATCTCCAGCATCGACGGTGTTGCCGCGGCGGCACAGGCCGGTATTCCGGTTATCGTGACCGACCACCACCTGCCTGGTGACCAGCTGCCAGACGCACTGGCGATTGTGAACCCCAATCAACCCGGCTGTGACTTCCCAGATAAATCACTGGCTGGCGTCGGCGTGATGTTTTATGTGCTGCTGGCATTGCGGGCGGCGCTGCGAGAGCGCGGTATCTTTCGCGATGGCAAGGGCCCCAATCTTGCTGAGTTGCTCGATCTCGTGGCGCTGGGCACGGTCGCTGATGTGGTGCCTCTGAGTCAGGCAAACCGGGTGTTAGTGGAGCAGGGCTTGCGGCGAATTCGCGCCGGGCGCTGCCGCCCGGGAATTAGTGCCTTGCTTCGCGTTGCCGGGCGGGAGCCCGCGCGCTTGGTCGCCAGTGACCTCGGTTTTACCGTTGGGCCACGTTTGAATGCGGCGGGCCGGCTGGATGATATGACGGTGGGGATCCGCTGCCTGCTTGCCGACGATGCGACGCAAGCCCTGAACTTGGCGGCCGAGCTGGATGACCTCAATCGAGAGCGTCGCAGCATAGAGCAGAGCATGAAAGACGACGCCATGCGCGCACTGGCGCATCTGCAGCTAGACGCCAGTAAGGTTCCGGCGGGATTGTGCCTGTATGATCCAACTTGGCATCAGGGCGTTGTGGGGATATTGGCCTCGCGGATCAAAGAGCAGTTTCACCGTCCGGTGATTGCCTTTGCCGAGGCCGATAACGGTGAAATCAAAGGCTCGGCCCGTTCTATTCCCGGCCTGCATATGCGCGATACCTTAGACAGGGTCGCAAAACGTCACCCGCAGATGTTAAGTAAATTTGGTGGCCACGCCATGGCGGCGGGGTTGAGCTTGGCCGAAAAAGACTTTGAAGCCTTTAGCGATGCCTTTGTTGACGCCGTTCGTGAGCAGCTTAGTGACGATCAGCTCGAGGCGGTGGTTCACAGCGACGGCGAGCTGGGCCCGGCAGACCTTAAGCTGGAAAATGCAGAGCTGCTGCGCAGTGCCGGCCCGTGGGGGCAGGGCTTCCCCGAGCCATTGTTTCACGGTGTATTTACCCTGGTTCAGCAGCGCCTTGTCGGCGAGCGGCATTTAAAAATGACGCTCGCACCTCGCCATGACGAGCAGGCGATCATTGACGCCATTGCGTTTAATGTCGACCTCAACCTGTGGCCAGACCCATCGGTGACGGAGGTGGAGGTGGTGTACAAGCTAGATAGCAACCTCTGGCGTGATCGCCTGTCACTGCAGTTACTGGTTGAGCATCTGCGTCCCTGCGCTGGTACATAATGCCGGCCAGCTTTCCGCCGCGCGACGCATCGGGTAAAATGCCCGCCTTTTCACGTGGTCCGGATACTATCCATGCTAGAAATTAATCCCCTGCGCAATGCCCTTAAGGATATGACTGAGCGTACTGATACGCTTAGGGGGTATCTTTGACTACGCTAACAAGAAAGAGCGCCTAACTGAGGTCGAGCTGGAGCTCGGTGACTCCGCGGTGTGGGACGACCCCGCCCGCGCCCAGGAGCTTGGTCGCGAGCGCGCCAACCTGGAAGGTGTGGTGGGCGCCATCGACGAGTTAGACGCCGGTATTGGCGACGCTTCGGAACTGCTCGATATGGCGGCCGAAGAGAACGATGAAGACACCATTGAAGCCGTGCAGGGCGATATCGAGCGCCTCGAAGGGGTGCTAGCCAAACTGGAATTTCGCCGTATGTTCTCCGGTGAAATGGACCCCAACAACTGTTATTTGGATATTCAGTCCGGTTCCGGCGGCACCGAAGCGCAGGACTGGGCCAATATGGTGCTGCGCATGTATTTGCGCTGGTGCGAAGACAAAGGCTTCAAGGCAGAACTGGTTGAAGTCTCTGACGGCGAAGTGGCGGGGATCAAAAGCGCGACCATTCATATTCAGGGCGAATATGCCTTCGGTTGGCTGCGCACCGAAACCGGTGTTCACCGCCTGGTTCGCAAGTCGCCCTTTGATTCGGGCAACCGCCGTCACACATCGTTTTGTTCGGTGTTTGTGTCGCCGGAGATCGACGACAATATCGAAATTGATATCGATCCTTCCGATGTGCGCACGGATACCTATCGCGCCAGTGGCGCAGGTGGTCAGCACGTTAACAAGACCGACTCGGCGGTTCGCTTAACGCACGAGCCGACCAATACCGTTGTACAGTGTCAGAGCGAACGCTCCCAGCACCAAAACCGCGACAACGCATGGAAAATGTTGAAGGCCAAGCTCTATGAAATGGAGCTGCAAAAACGCAATAGCGAGGCCCAGGCATTGGAAGACAGCAAATCGGATATTGGCTGGGGCAGCCAGATACGCTCCTACGTGCTCGACGACCAGCGTATTAAAGACCTGCGCACCAATGTACAAACCAGCAATTGCAACAATGTGCTCGATGGCGACCTTGACCTGTTTATCGAAGCGAGCCTGAAATCTGGCTTATAAGGCCGGCACCCTAGCTAATGAAATGACGCGGCCCGATGGCGGGTCCGACCAAAGGAAACACAGATGTCTGAACAGCAGAACGACACGCAAGCCCAGGAAGCCGGGCAGGAAGAAAATCGCTTGATTGCTGAGCGCCGTGCCAAGTTGGCGGCGATTCGCGAAAAGCGCAATGCCTTTCCTAACGACTTCCGACGCGATGCCTACGCCCAGCAACTGCAAGAAGAGTTGGGCGAGCACGACAAGGCGGCGCTTGAAGCGCTGGACAGACATGCCGCGATTGCCGGTCGCATTATGGCCAAACGTGGCCCGTTTATGGTGCTGCAAGATATGTCTGGTCGAATTCAGACCTATATCGACAAGAAAAAACTGCCTGAAGCGCTGACCGATGAGATTAAAAGCTGGGATATCGGCGACATTATTTTTGCCAAGGGGCCGGTGCACAAATCTGGTAAAGGCGATTTGTACGTGTATATGCAAGAGGGCGGCTTGCTGACCAAGTCATTGCGTCCATTGCCCGACAAATTCCACGGCCTTCAGGACCAGGAAATGCGCTATCGGCAGCGCTATGTCGACCTGATTATGAACGAGCAGTCGCGTCGCACCTTCGCGATTCGCTCTAAGATGATCAGCTCTATCCGTAACTTTTTGCAGCAGAAAGACTTTGTCGAAGTTGAAACACCGATGATGCAGGTGATTCCCGGTGGTGCCACCGCGCGGCCGTTCGTGACGCATCACAATGCGCTCGACCTCGATATGTACCTGCGCATTGCGCCCGAGCTTTATCTCAAGCGCTTGGTGGTTGGCGGATTCGAGCGGGTGTTTGAAATCAACCGTAACTTCCGCAATGAGGGTTTGTCGACGCGCCACAACCCCGAATTCACCATGATCGAGTTTTATCAGGCCTATGCTGACTACAAAGACTTGATGGACCTGACTGAGGCAATGTTGCGTCACGTTGCTCAGGAAGTATTGGGCACCACGTGCTTGCACTACCAGGGCAGTGACTACGACTTTGGCAAGCCGTTCACCCGACTGTCGGTCTTTGATGCCGTGCTGCAATACAACCCGTCCATCAGCGCTGACCAGTTAGCCGATATGGAGCAGGCCAAAGCCATTGCCAAAGGCCTTGGCATCGAAGTTAAGGACTCCTGGGGGCTGGGCAAGATCCAAATTGAGATCTTTGAGGAAACGGTTGAACACAAGCTGGATCAACCCACGTTTATTACCGAATACCCCACCGAGGTATCGCCGCTGGCCCGTCGCAGCGACGACAACCCCTTTGTGACTGACCGGTTCGAGTTTTTTGTGGGTGGTCGCGAGCTCGCCAATGGCTTCTCCGAGTTGAATGACGCAGAAGATCAAGCTGAGCGATTCATGGCGCAAGTGGCCGAAAAAGACGCTGGCGACGATGAAGCTATGCACTACGATGCTGATTATATCGCCGCCTTGGAATACGGCCTGCCACCGACCGCTGGTGAGGGGATAGGTATCGACCGGCTGGTGATGCTGTTTACCGATTCGCCATCAATTCGCGACGTTTTATTGTTCCCACATATGCGGCCGGAATCACAAGGTTGATTAAGTGGGTGCCGGTTCACCGGCACCCACTCCTTCCCATTGGTTGCACTTTGCGACCTGATTCTCAGCGATAACTTCAAGCTAGACAGCAACTTGCGCAGCTATGCTATAGTGTTGCCAATAAAAATTTGGGCCTGGAGTGTGGCAATGAGTATCGAAAACGTAGATCTGTTTGACGGTTTGTCGCCAGATGAACTCAAGCTTTTGCGCGATACCAGTATTCTTCGTGAGTTTGCAAAAAACACCGTACTGATTCACGAAGGCGACGTGGCGGACTCTCTGTATGTCGTCGAAACCGGCCGGGTAAAAGTCTACTGCAGCGATAAAAGCGGTAAAGACTTCGTGTTGAATATACTTGAGTCCGGCGACTATTTTGGTGAGCTGGCCCTGCTGGACGATGACCGCCGGTCGGCGTCGGTGCGGGCGATGGATGCGACGCAGGTGCGCATTATCTACAAAGAAGATTTCAAAGCCATTATGGATATGCATCCGAACATCACTCGTATTTTGAACAAGAACCTGACGCGCCGTATTCGCAAGTTGACCAATGATGTGAAAAGTCTGGCTTTGCAGGATGTCTATGGCCGCGTGGTGAAGGTGCTTACCGGATTAGCCGAGCCCCACGGTGAAGAGGGGCAAATGAAGATCAACGAGAAACTCACCCAACAAGAGATCGCTGACAGAGTGGGCTCGTCACGGGAAATGGTGGCGCGTATTCTCAAAGACCTGACCATCGGGGACTATATCGAAGTGGAAGGTCGACATATCATTCTTAAGAAGAAGCTGCCGGAGAGCTACTAGGGTCTGCTCATATTCACCAGGATGATGAGCTCGATGCCAGCGGCGCCCATAGTGGCGCCGTTTTCGTTCCTGTTGCAGTAAAACAAATAATAACCAGGGGGTAATATGCGGGGCTTAGGAGCAATACCGCTCGCAGTAATCGTGGTGATTGTCAGTGCCTGCGGCGGTGGCAACAGTGGGTCGTCGCCCAGCCAGGCTGAGCAGGGGGCGGCGAATCTTTTTCAGCGCCACAGTGTTGATACACGCTGCGATCTTGCGGCCTATCCGTCGGCTGACTGGTTGCAGTGCGAGCTGGAAAATCATGCCCGAACGCTGGAGGCCAATGTCGAGCAGCTCGCCCCTAGTTTTGTTATTCGCTCTCAAACGCAGGAAAACGCTAACCGCTTGGCGATGCTAGCCCGCATTGCTGAGGATCCGAGCTGGAGCTTGCCACCCACCCAGGGCACCACGCCGCTTACGCCACTGTGCTCGGCGGGAATGGGGCCCTGCGTTGGTGACCCGTTCCGCTACCCCGGTGTTGATGGCCCGGATGGCCGGACCTTCTACGAGCAAGAAGCCGTTGTCGAGCCCGTCGTCTATTACGATGAAGGGTGCGCACGCATCAGCGGACGGGTGTGGCGGCCACGCGCCATGCAGGCTGGTGAACGGGCGCCTGTTGTTGTGATTAAAAATGGCTCCGTGCAGGCAGGCGAGCAGCTTTACTGGTGGGCGGCGCAGGCCCTGGTGCGAGCGGGGTATGTTGTGCTGACCAGCGATCCTCGCGGGCAGGGCGCATCGGACATGGCAACACCAAATTCGGCGGAGCAGGGCGGCAACATTAATGGCCATGTGTTTTACCAGGGCTTGGTCAACGATATCGACTTTATTTTATCGCGCCCAGCGCTGCACTACCCCCATGAAGCGAGTTGCGCGGGCAGTTACCCAACCGAAACCCGCGCGTTTAACCCCTTTCACGCCTTTGTTGACCGTGAGCGCATTGGGATAGCCGGACACTCCTACGGCGCCGCTGGCGTGACCTGGGTACAGACCTATGGCGCGCCGGGTGCTGAAAACTGGCCGGGCTTATTGAGTTCGGAAAACCCGGTAGATGCGGTGGTGGCCTGGGATGCCCTGGGTTATACCGACACCGGCAATAACGCCACCATCACCAGTGTGCAACTGCCGCCCGGCAGTACCAATGCCATTACCGACGCCTTTGGTGGTAGTGACTTCCCGGCAGTGGTTGCCCATAAGCCCGCGCTGAGTTTTAAGTCGGAATACGGCTTTACGCCGGTACCGTTCGTCACCGATCCGGATCGGGATGCGCATAAAAATGCCTTCAAACAGTGGCAGGCAGCGTCTGTTCCTGTGGTGAGTGTCACCATTGCTGGTACGACGCATTTGGATTACTCATTGGGGCCGACCTTGCCCGCAAGTTCTTGGTGCCCAAATACGGATAATAATCGCTGTGAGGGCGGTTGGGCGCGCCCGATGATTACCGAATACACCGTTGCGTGGTTTGATCGATGGCTGAAAAAGCGGGGAGAGCTGGGCTATGCCCAGGCGGAGGCGCGCCTGTTAGATGACGCGCGCTGGGCTGAGCGAATGAGTTTTCACTTTGCTTCCGCTCGTGATTTTCCCTTGCGCAGCGGTGAAAGGGAGTCCTGTGAAGATATCCGCTTGTTATGCGGTGCCGGCGAGTAAACCCCGTTGACTCACTCGCTCTCATCCACGGTGAGGGCGACCTGCCCCTCGGCGAAACGCCCGCGCAACCGCTGCCCTTGCTGAAGATCGGCGGCGCGTCGCACTGCCCGGCCTTGTTGGTCGAGAACAATCGCATAGCCACGGCTAAGCGTCTGCTCGGGGCCCAATTGTCGCAACTGAGACTGCAGTGCCTGTAATTGTTGTGCGCGGCGTCCCATTTGCTCTTGCACGCTGCGCTGCAGCCTTGCTTGAAGTTGTGTCAGGGCATTGAGCCGTGTCGCGTGTTGCCGATCGGGGCTCAGCAGCAGCATTTGTTGTTGCAGGCCCGCGAGGCGCGCCAGGCGTTGGCGCTGGCTACTTTGCCACTGGCGTCGCAGACGCATTTCAAGCTCATCCAGCCGCTGCGCTTGCTCTCTGAGCCGGCTCCGTGGGTCTCGAATGCGTCGGTTCAATTGTTGTAATTGTTCACGCTGATGCTGAAGGCGTCGCCGCTGCGCCCGAACCAGACGGCCGCGTAGCAGCTGTACCCTCGAGTTGATTTCGCTTTGATCAGGGCTGAGCAATTCCGCCGCAGCCGACGGCGTTGCCGCGCGCAAATCCGCGACAAAGTCGGCAATGCTGAAGTCCACTTCGTGCCCCACGGCGCTCACCACGGGCAGTTCCGATTGGTAGATGGCCTCGGCCACCACCCGCTCGTTAAAGGGCCAGAGATCTTCCAATGAACCACCGCCGCGCGTCAGCAGGATCAAGTCAAAGTTATGCGACGCTGAACGGGCGAGCTGATTCGCCTGGGCGATAGCGCGTTGTATTTGCCCGGCCGCCTGCTCGCCCTGCACCAGCACAGGCAGCAGGGTGACCTTCATTGCTGGCCAGCGTCGCTTGAGCACGGAAACAATATCCTGCAGGGCGGCGCCTGTGGGTGAGGTGATAATGGCAATGTGCTTGATAGCCGGCGGCAGGGGCTTTTTCAGCGCCGAGTCGAACCAACCGGCTGCCTGCAGTTCTGCCTTGAGTGCTTCGAAGGCGGCTGCCAGCGCACCGGCACCGGCGGGTTGCATGTGCTCGACAATAAGCTGGTAGTCACCGCGCCCTTCATAGAGGCTGACTTTGCCGCGAACGACCACCTGCAGGCCCGGTTGCGGTTGAAAATTCACCCGCATATTGCGGTTGCGAAAGAAGGCGCAGCGGATCTGTGCGCGCTCGTCCTTTAGCGTGAAATACCAGTGGCCGGAACTGGGGCGCGACAGGGTGGAGAGCTCGCCGGTAACACTCACCTGGGCGAAGCAATCTTCTAAAAGTTGCTTGGCGAGGCGGTTGAGTTGGCTGACGCTGAGCTGTTGTGGGGATTCTTGTGTAGTCATTGCGCAATCATATCAAGATATAGCGCTATTGCGGGGTCAAATTGGTTTACTCGGGGGCTGTCATCACTTAAAATTGCCAAGATTCTAGCCACCGGCATTGGAATCATTCTATGTTACGTATCGCACAAGAAGCACTGACCTTCGACGATGTTTTGCTTCTTCCCGGCTACTCCGAAGTAACCGCCAAAGACGTCAGTCTACGCACTCGACTCACTCGCAATATTACCCTCAATATTCCTCTGCTATCTGCTGCTATGGATACGGTCACCGAAAGTGGCTTAGCCATTGCGCTGGCGCAAGAAGGTGGTATCGGCATCATCCATAAGAGCATGACCATCGAACAGCAGGCTTACGAAGTTCGAGCGGTGAAAAAGCATGAAAGTGGGGTGGTGAAAGACCCGATTACTATCGATGCGGCGGCTCCCATTAGTGAACTGTTTGAGCTGCGTCGCCGTCACAAAATTTCCGGCGTACCGGTGCTCGATAAGGGCGACTTGGTGGGTATCGTCACCAGCCGTGACGTGCTGTTCCAAGAGCAAATGGATGTGCCGGTTTCAACCATCATGACTCCCAAGGCCAAGTTGGTAACGGTTAACGAAAACGACGATATGTCGGTGGCCCGAGAGTTACTGCACAAGCATCGGATTGAAAAAGTTCTGGTTGTGAACGATGCCGGCAAGCTGACCGGGATGATCACCGTTAAAGATATGAACAATGCGCAAACGTACCCGCTGGCCTGTAAAGACAGCTCGGGCCAGTTGCGGGTGGGCGCCTCTGTAGGAACCAGTGCTGATACTGACGACCGCGTGGCGGCGTTGGTGGCGGCGGGCGTGGATGTACTCGTCGTAGATACCGCTCACGGGCACTCGAAGAACGTTCTTAACCGGGTTAAGTGGATTAAACAGCACTACCCTCAAGTGGATGTGATTGGCGGCAATATCGCCACTGGCGAAGCGGCTCTAGCCCTGCTGGAAGCCGGTGCCGATGCCGTGAAAGTCGGCATTGGCCCGGGCTCAATTTGTACCACGCGAATTGTCACTGGCATTGGTGTTCCGCAAATCAGTGCTATTGCCAATGTGGCGGCGGCACTTAAAGACAGCGGACTGCCGCTGATTGCCGATGGCGGTATCCGCTTTAGCGGCGATCTGTCAAAAGCCGTCGCGGCGGGCGCCAATGCGGTGATGATGGGCTCAATGTTTGCCGGCACAGAAGAAGCGCCGGGAGAAGTGGAGCTTTACCAGGGCCGCACGTATAAGTCTTACCGTGGTATGGGCTCGCTGGGTGCCATGACCAAAACCCAAGGCTCCAGTGATCGTTACTTCCAGAGTGCTGAAGACGGTGCGGAAAAGCTGGTACCCGAAGGTATTGAAGGTCGCGTTCCCTACAAAGGGCCGCTGGCGGCTATCGTGCATCAGCTGATGGGCGGTTTGCGCAGCGCCATGGGTTATACCGGCAGCGTGGACATTGAGACCATGCGCAGCAAACCACAGTTTGTACGTGTGACGGCTGCAGGCATGAATGAGAGCCACGTCCACGATGTTAGTATCACCAAAGAAGCACCAAACTACCCGACCTGAGTGTCGTAATGGGGCGCTGCCTGCGGCGTCCCCGTCCCACCTTTTACACTACCCCTCAGTCTGAATAGAGAGAACGCCGTGTCCAGCCCCGATATTCATGCCCACCGAATTCTGATCCTTGATTTCGGTTCTCAGTACACGCAGTTAATTGCGCGCCGTATCCGCGAAATAGGCGTGTACTGTGAGATTCGCGCCTTCGATATTGAAGACGCAGAGATCGATGAATTTCGTCCATCGGGGGTGATCCTGGCCGGTGGCCCCGAGTCGGTGACGGCGGCAGGCTCGCCGCGTGCGCCGCAGAAAATATTTGACCTCGGAATCCCAGTACTGGGGATCTGCTACGGCATGCAAACCATGGCCGAGCAGTTGGGCGGCAAGGTAGAAGCATCGCCGGTTCATGAATTTGGCTACGCACAAATTCGAGTGGAAACGCGCGGTCAGTTAACGGCTGATATTGCTGACCACATGGACAGTGAGTCGGGTAAGGCGCTGTTGGATGTATGGATGAGCCACGGCGACAAAGTGGTGGCGCTTCCCGACGGGTTTGAAGTGTTGGCGTCGACACCATCGTGCCCCATTGCCGCCATGCAGTGCGAAGAGAAGCGGTTTTACGGTGTGCAATTCCACCCGGAAGTAACCCATACCCTGCAGGGCCAGCGTATTTTTGAGCACTTTGTACTCCAGCTTTGTGGATGCGAGGCCTTGTGGACGCCGGCAAATATTATTCAGGACGGCATTGAGCGCGTGCGTGAGCAAGTGGGCGACCAAAAGGTCCTGCTTGGCCTCTCTGGCGGTGTCGACAGCTCGGTGGTCGCGGCGCTGCTCCACAAAGCGATCGGTGAACAGCTGACCTGTGTCTTTGTTGACAACGGCCTGCTGCGCAAAAATGAAGGCGACCAAGTCATGGAAATGTTCGCCAACAATATGGGTGTTAAGGTTATCCGTGTTGACGCCGAAGAAACCTTTTTAAGCAAATTGCAGGGCGAGGCCGACCCCGAGAAAAAACGTAAAATTATTGGTAATACCTTCATCGAAATTTTCGACGAAGAAGCGGCCAAGCTTAAAGACGTGCCGTTTTTGGCTCAGGGAACCATCTATCCCGACGTTATTGAGTCGGCGGCATCAAAAACCGGTAAAGCCCACGTCATTAAATCTCATCACAATGTTGGTGGCTTGCCCGATGATATGGCAATGGACTTAGTCGAGCCGTTGCGTGAGCTGTTTAAAGATGAAGTGCGACGCATAGGTTTGGAGCTGGGCCTGCCCTATGACATGGTCTATCGCCACCCATTTCCCGGCCCCGGTCTCGGCGTTCGTATTCTCGGCGAAGTTAAAAAAGAGTATGCCGATGTGCTGCGCGAAGCTGATGCCATCTTCCTGGAAGAGCTTCACAAAGCCGACTGGTACCACAAAACCAGCCAGGCCTTCGCGGTATTTATCCCTCAGAAATCGGTGGGTGTCGTCGGTGACGCGCGTCGTTACGAATGGGTTATTGCACTGCGAGCGGTAGAAACCATCGACTTTATGACCGCCCGCTGGGCGCACCTGCCTTACGAGCTACTGGAGACGGTTTCCAATCGCATCATTAACGAAATCGCCCATGTCTCTCGCGTAGCCTACGATGTGTCGAGCAAGCCTCCCGCAACGATTGAGTGGGAATAAGTTCGTTTTGTGATGGCGGCGCGGGCGGGCTGTTCCGCTTGTGCCGTGGCTTCGTGAGCTCGGAAATCCGTTTGTTGCCAAACAGCCTATAAGCAAAACCTATCTGTTGGTCTTTGCTACTATGAGCCCTCAAGATTTATCGCGTATTATTGAAATGGCCTGGGAGGATCGGACTCCCTTCGAGGCGATAGAAAACGACTACGGTTTATCAGAGGCGGCGGTGATACAGCTGATGCGACGCTCTTTGAAGCGATCTTCGTTTCGTCTCTAGCGCAAGCGTGTCTCCGGTCGTAAAACTAAGCATGCTAGCTTGCGATCACCGTCGGTGACTCGCGCATACTGCCGAAGTCAATATCGGCATCGCTAAATCAGTACGGTGATAATTGTAGCGTTTGCGATGTCGAGCTGGGCTGTGTACGCCGTGTTTTGACAGACTTCTAGCCACCGGGGCTAGCCCGAGAGGATGGATTCGTAGGGGGAGAGCACATGCGTTGGATATGGGTGCTGGTGTTCGCGACGGTTGCACTGGCCTTTGGTTTTTCAAACAGCACCAATGACGTTGCACAGGGCACACAGGGCAGCGATGAGCGACTTCTTCATGCTTATGAGAATCGCCAGTCGAACTTGCAGCTGTCAGGGCAGGGCGTGGTAGAAAAATTATTAAGCGATGACCTCGACGGCAGTCGCCATCAACGTTTCATTCTACGCTTAGCTTCCGGGCAGACTTTGCTCGTCGCACACAATATTGATCTTGCACCGCGCATAAACGACCTTAAGGTCGGTGATATGGTCGCTTTTTATGGCGAGTATGAATGGAATCAGCGTGGCGGGGTCATCCACTGGACACATCACGACCCCAGAGGCAAGCATCCCCACGGCTGGTTGAAACACCGCGGGGTGACCTATCAATAAAGGCTATTTCGAGGGCATTGGACGCTGTTTGTGGAGCAATTCCATCAAGGTAAATGCGACCTCTGAACCGGCGTTTTGGTTCTGCCCTGTAACAACTATACCGTCGACCACAACGTGATTGGCCAGCAGGTCATAGAATTTTGTGTTGGATTCAAAGGCCGCGCCAGCAGCTCGTAATGCAGACTCTGGGTGTTATGGCGTTTCGGTGATACCGAGCTCTTCGATTTGTTTGTCGGTAACGGCGGTTAGCTTGCGTGATTTTTTCACCGAGTACCTCTGAGTAACCCAGGTCGTACGCGGCGCCCAGCCTCCAGCTAATCATAAAAAAAGTGCTGCATTCGCGCCCCCTAAAAACCGGATTGCCGGCGGTCGTTGAGCGTTACTTTGACCGCTGTTTTGGCGATGCATCTCGCGACTACGCTGCGGTGCGATTAAAACGGCGTGGGCTTGCGCAGTGATGTGAACCATCAACGTTGGTGGGCATTCTCTGCACAGCAGCACTCCACATTGGTGTTTCCGGACTTTGACTGATAGGCAATACTTCGGGTTAACACTAATATTTGCGATTGTGGCAGCAGGGGAAAAGGGCTCGGCTGTCGCAGTACTCAGCGATCGCGGCCAACGCTGTGAGCATGCACTTTCACTTTAATTCTGAAGGGGAGGTCACGCGGGTGTCTACTCCCGAACGGTTTTGCTGGGTTAACGATGGCTACGAGAAACGCCCCTGGGAGGGGCGCTTTTACCATTACCAACGCCGTTCAGGTATGTGGTTGCCCAATTACTTCTGCCAGTGCCGCTTGGCATGTCCCTCAGGGGGGGGAGAGGTTTGGCGAGGTATTCCAAAGGCCGAATTTTAATATACGAGTGTATATACAAATGTATTGACACTTGTCGGTCAAGGCGTATAGTCGCGGTGGTCAATTATTGAACATAGTGGTGGAGCAGGCCATGCAAGTGACCACTGAAGAGAGTAGGCAATGAAAACAGGAAAAGTCCTCCACGGCGCGGCGCGGCTCGCTTTTGATAGCGTAGACGGTGTGAATACCATCGTAGAGCAGATGTACCGCAATATCAGCGCGACACCGCTGCCATTTGGTCGCGCGCCGGAGGGGCCTGCTCCCGGCATTGCGGGGTTGGTGCATCGAGTGATTCGCGGCGTTAACGGCGGGATTCGCAGCACCACTGATGTGGCTTTGTCACCACTGACAAACTATTTAGATGGGCATTTTCCCCCGGGGCCGCATCGGGCGGCAGTGATTGCGGCGCTCAACGGAGTATGTGGCGACCACTTGCACCGTAGTGGCAACCCCTTAGCGACCCCAATGACGCTGAGAGTGATGCTGGGCCAGGACGCACCGCAAAGTGATGGCCCTGGTGCCGCATTATTTGAAACCTGTCGCAGATCCGTTGAGATATACCCCAGTGCCGAGGCCCTGGGCGACAGCGAGTTTACCGCGGGTGGCCATATTTTATTGCTGGCCCATGGCCTGTGCATGAATGAATTGGAATGGACAGCGAAGCAGCACAACCACGGACATATGCTGGCTAACGAGTATGGCTACAGTCCGGTGTTTGTGCGTTACAACAGCGGTAAACATATTTCACAAAATGGGCGTGAGCTTGCCCAACACCTTGAGGGGCTTGTCGAGCGCTGGCCTGTTCCGGTTCGATCGATTACCGCCTTGGGCTTCAGCATGGGCGGGCTGGTACTGCGCAGCGCAATGCACAGCGCTCTTGAACACGCGCAGCGGTGGCCACAGCTTTTGGATAAGGTGGTGTACATCGGTACACCTCACCACGGCTCTGCGTTGGAGCGGGGCGGCTATTGGCTGCAGAGAGCAATGGCATTCAGTCCCTATACTGCGCCGCTTGCTGCGCTGGGCCGCATTCGCAGCGACGGTATTACAGACTTGCGCCATGGAAATATTGTCGACGCCGATTGGCAGTTATATGACGAGCATCAGGACAATGCCGATCATCGGGTGCCGCTCATGCTTCCACCAAGCATTGACCATTACGCGATTGCGGGGACACTGTCTCGGTCGTCGGCGGGCTACCTGCAGCGCAGTGATGGTTTGGTGCACCCCGATAGCGCTTTGGGGAGGCACCCGCTGGGGGCAAAAACGCTAGGCTTTGCCGCAGACCGGCAGCGGGTGTTTTGTCAGCTGGATCATTTGAGTATGCTCAGTGACGCTCGCGTTGCCGACCAATTGAAAGAGTGGCTGCGCTTAAGTTGAACTGGGTGGTCTCGAACTAATTGGCCTTGAAATGAACGGTCTTGCGCCGAATATTGGGGCCGGAGGTACTTATGTGCCCCGGCCCCGCCATAACAAAGGGAGTGTTGTGATGATAAGTGGGTCGTGCCTGTGTGGCGAAGTGCAGTACACAGTCGAGGGAAAATTCGACCATTTTTTCCTGTGCCATTGTCGCCATTGCCAAAAGGATACCGGGTCAGCCCACGCGGCAAATCTGTTTTCCCATGGCGGGCAGCTAACGTGGCGTCAGGGAGAGTCATTGGTAACGAGCTTCACCTTAGAGGGGAGTCGTCATTGTAAAAGTTTTTGTAGTCGTTGTGGCTCGGCGCTGCCATCGCTGCAGCTTGCGGGGGAGCTGTTGGTGGTACCAGCGGGAAGCGTAGATGAGCCGCTACAACAGCGCCCCAATGCCCATTTGTTTACGCGTAGCCGCGCGTCCTGGGATGCCGATTTAGAACAGTTGCAGGCGTTCGAGACGCTGCCGGGGTAGAATACGTCGCCATAATCTCTATCACGAAGGATGATATTGAGTGAAAGGCTTAGAGAATAAGATACCGCCGCCAGCAGTGGCCCTATTGGTGGCCACTGCTATGTGGGGGCTCGCTGAGGCGACGCCGAGTATGCCCGTTGATAACACGACGAGGCTTGCTCTGGTGGCCCTGTGTTATCTGCTGGGCGCTGGATTTTCTCTCGGTGGGGTGATGTCATTTCGGCGCGCAAAAACGACGGTGAACCCCTTGAAGCCTGAATCAGCCTCGGCACTGGTCGACACAGGCATTTACCGCTACACCCGCAACCCAATGTATGTTGGCTTTGCGTTATTTTTGTTGGCGTGGGCGGTGTTTTTGTCGTCGCTATGGGCCCTGTTGGGACTGCCGCTGTTTATTGCCTATATTCAGCATTTCCAAATTCGCCCGGAAGAGCGCGCTTTAGAACGGATTTTTGGCAGTGAATTCTTAGACTACAAACGCCGGGTTCGCCGCTGGTTGTAGCGGTGTTGTCGCGATAAATATAAAGGGTGTTAGAAGCTTTGCACGACGACGAATACTGGATGCAACAAGCCCTGTTATTGGCAGAGCGTGCGGAAAAACTCAATGAGGTGCCGGTTGGCGCGTTGGTGGTACGCGACGGCGTTGTCTTGGGTGAGGGCTATAACAGCCCGATTTCCGGGCATGACCCCTGCGCCCATGCGGAGATTATTGCCCTGCGCCAGGCCGCCGCGAACGTTGAGAATTACCGACTGCCGGGCGCGACTCTATACGTCACCATTGAGCCCTGCGCTATGTGCGCGGGCGCGATCATTCACAGCCGGGTGGCGCGACTGGTGTATGGCGCCAGTGAGCCTAAGGCAGGGGCGGTGAGTAGCCATTTGCAGTTATTTGATCAAGCGCAAATGAATCACCGGGTTCAGTGGCAGGGCGGCGTGCTGGCTGAGCAGGCGAGCGCGCAAGTGCAGGCTTTTTTCGCGCGCCGCCGCGAAGAGAAAAAAATAGCAAAGCGCGCGGCGAAGGCAAGTAGCGGCGAGTAATCGGGCAGTTCCGTGTGCGAACAATTGCGATTGCTAGCAATAGAAGGCGTCGATACTGCTGCGCAGTGCGTCCATATACTGGCGGGCAATGTGCTCGCCAATGTCAGTGTGTTTTCCCAGCCAACGCACAGGGGCGCCGCTACCACTAATTATCGCGCAGGCGTCGGTGCCGGTTCCTGTCGCAATTTGCCCTGATACCGGGCTGCGAATATTCATGTCTTGCAGCACCGCAGCCTTGGCTTCGCTGATTAAGCCGTGGAGCTCCACCATGCCCGCCGTTGAAAAACTCAGGTCGGCGATAACAACGCTGTTGATAGTGCCGACCGGCATGGCTTGGGTGGGCTTCCAGTCGCAGGGGTCGCCGGCGCGGCGTGCGTTGCTCAGTCCGCAGCTAACATAAACAGCAAGCGCTTCCCCGTAGATGTGGCTGTGTGACTGGCGCAGTGACTCCATTGAGGCTGCGGTCATCATACCGACACAGGTGTCGGGAAGTTGAAGGCGCTGCTGAGCTTGCTGAAGACTTTGTTCCGGGGTGTGCAAAGGGACATTGGCGTCGCGCTCGACGCGCAGGTTGATAAATGACCGCGCGCTGACCAGCCCACCATTCAATACTGCTGAGCTTAAACACGGTCTTGGCTCGGGCCACTGCAGTGTAAAGTGAGCCGAGCTAGTGTGAGACCGCCAATTGTCGCTGGGTGTTTCCAAGATCAACCTGCCGAGTATTTTGAGGCAGGTATTGTCAGTGAAGGCGCTCAGCGTCTCAAGGATTTGTACGCTTATTTCTGGCCGAGTAAGAATACGCCAAAGTCACCCTGAGGGTCTTTCCAGACCCGGTGAATTTCCATATCTGCCGCTGATGCCAACTCGGCAATACTTTGTTCGCTGTACTTATGCGAATTTTCCGTATGGATGACCTCGCCGCAATGGAAGTCCATCTTTTCACCTGCCACATTAACGGTTTGCTCTCGGCAGGCGACCAGCTGCATTTCGATACGGCTGAGTTGTTCGTTGAAGATGGCCCGGTGTTGAAAGCCATCGTCAACATCGAAATTGGCCTTCAAATCGTGATTGATGCGCCGCAGAATATTCTTGTTGAACTCTGCTGTGACACCGCGCTTGTCGTCATAGGCGGCCAGCAGCCGCTGTCGGTCTTTTATCAGGTCGGCGCCTAAGAGCAGTGCACCTGATGGGCCAGCCAGGGCTTTTAGTGAGCGAAGTACGCCCAGTGCTTCAGTGCGGTTAAAGTTGCCAATGGTCGAGCCGGGAAAGAACACGAGGCGGCGGCCAGACTGGCAAAGCGTGCTGACTTCATCGAGGCAGGCCTGGGCGGTGAAGTCGCCGGCAACCGGGTGAACCCGCAATTCCGGGAAGCGCTCTTTCAAGCTTGTGATCGCATGCACCAAGGCGTCGACGGATATCTCCAGCGGAATGTAGCGAGGTAAAGTCGGTAACTGTTTGAGTAGCAGCTGTACTTTTTGGCAACTGCCGGCGCCCGGCTCAATGATTTCGGTGTAGGGGCTCAGCGCCTTGGCGATACTCTTACCGCTGCTGCGCAGGATGCTGTATTCAGTGCGCGTTAGGTAATATTCGTCGAGCAGGCAAATTTCTTCGAACAGGCGCGAGCCGCGAGCGTCGTAAAAATACTTGCAGGGCAGAGTCTTCTGAGCTTGTCGCAGGCCGTGAATAACGTCGTGTAAAAAGGTGTGGTATTGGTCGTCTAGCGTGCTTTCTTTGGCGAGTGTAGAAGGCATAGCAGCTCCTGTTGTCATTATGGTTTACGTCAGGTCGCGAGCGAGTCGTAGTCCCGCGCATTGCCAATATTGGTGTGGGTAGAAAAAGTTGCGGTAGCTGTGGCGAAGATGGTTGTCGGGGCTGAGGCAGGAGCCCCCGCGTAATACGAACTGGCCAGACATAAATTTGCCGTTGTATTCCCCCGCGTCGCCAGCAAAGGGCGTGAACCCCGGGTAGGGTAGGTAACTGCTGTTTGTCCATTCCCAGATATCGCCAAACATTTGCGCCAATGGGGTGTGCTGAGCCGCTTCTGGGTGATAGCGGGCGCAGTTTGCAAAGTGTCCTGCTACTGGAAGGGCGCGACTGGCATGTTCCCATTCCTGCTCGGTAGGCAGGCGGGCGCCCGCCCAATGAGCGTAGGCGGTGGCTTCATAAAAATTCAGGTGGCAGGCCGAAGAGGCGGCTTGCAGGGGGTGCAGGCCTGCCAGGGTGAACTCCCACCACTGGCCATCACGCAAATGCCAGTAGTGCGGTGCACCTCGCCCGGTGTCTTGCAGTTGCGCCCAACCGTCGGATAACCAGTGCTCTGGTCGTTGGTAGCCCCCATCGGCAATAAACTCGGCGAATTCACCGTTGCTTACCGGCCGGTTGGCAAGCTCGAAGGGGTTAAGCCAAACTCTGTGCTGGGGGCGCTCGTTGTCGAAGCTGAATTCGCTGCCGGTGTCGCCTATGCAGACCAGCCCGCCGTCAAAACATGACCAGCTCAACGGTGCTTGCTGCGATGCTACAGCGCTGGCTGGGCTTCGCTGATAGGCTGGAAACAGCGGGTTCTGATGAAAGGCGTGCTTAATGTCCATGAGCAGCAATTCCTGGTGCTGCTTTTCGTGCTGGATGCCCAATGCTAGCAAGCCGCTGGGGTCGTGCTGGTAGCGGTTTAGAAACGCAAGAATATGGTGATCGACGTGGGCGCGATAACGTGTAATTTCGACGAGTGAAGGGCGCGACAGCAAGCCGCGATGTGGGCGGCTAAATTGTTTTCCAATCGCGTTGTAATAGCTATTAAACAGTTCACCGTAACTGGGGTGGAAAGGCTGATAATCGGGTAATTGGGCTTGCAGTATAAAGGTTTCAAAGAACCAACTGCTGTGTGCCAGATGCCATTTGGCCGGGCTGGCATCGGGCATGGATTGCAATTGGCAGTCTTCATCACTCAGGGTCGCAACGAGTGCCAGGGTTTCGTCCCGGCATCGCCGGTACCGGTGCTGAAGCGATATAGGTTCTGCAAGGTCGCCGTGATCCGACCTAGGGTGATCGAGCATTCGTTGCTCCCGCGGGGTCGCTCTTCTCGTATACAGGTAGCATCGTCATCTACCAAATAGCCAATTGCTAAATAGTCACCTGCCAAGGCTACACATTGGTTACAGTGTAGAGCACTTTCCCCAAATGCGTGTTGAGCTACCCAAATGTTGGGCTCGCAACCGTCCGCCCTGTGGCGATGCCTGCCAACAGCGTATTGGGCGGGCGCCCAATCGCCCCCGCCACCAATTGGCAATCAAACAGTGAGCTGACCCCGTGGCGGGGTCTTCAAGAGTGCCGTAAGCGGGTGTGAAGTAGCGGCTGACAACATCGATGCCCGGTCGGTGACTTCTGGCCGTTATCAGTATGCAGTCTGTTGTCAGCTGCAATAGTGCCTCGGCGTTGAGCCGCACCTCTTGCGCGGCCGACTCACTGTGCAACTCGACGATAAGGCTGCCGGGCAGGGAAGTGCTTTGCGCGCACCGCAATATCCTCTGCCCGATCAGCGTTGCCAGTCCCTCAGGCGGGCTGCAGAGCCGATAATTATTGCTGGGCAGCGCCAGGCACGTTTCATCGCGCAATCGCGTGGCGCGAATGTGTTGCTGACAGGCAGGGAGATGGAAGTGTAATGGCTCTTGCTTACCGTGTGACCACAGCCAGTGGGCGGCACAGAGTAGGGCGTGCCCACAGAGCTGAATTTCCCCGGATGGGCCGAAGCTGCGAAGCGTGATAGGGCTGTTGCGATGTGTAGCGGGCAGCAAAAGGGCACATGCCGTCGCACCAGGCCGGGCAAGATATTGCGCTGCCGTTGCGTGAATGTCTGCCGTTGGCTGAACGGGGACGACCCAGGCTGGGTTCCCGGCACAGTTGGGGCCGGTAAATGCGTGAATCAGTTGGGGGGGGAGTGATGTGATTGACGAGCGCATCGTCAAAGTGTGGGTGATCTTCTTGAGAAGGGCAAATACCACTCGGGGCCACTGGTGCAGCCCCGAGCGGTAGGTCGTTATTTAACCAGTTCGCGACCGATGATGAGTTTCATAATCTCGTTGGTGCCCGCATAGATGCGCTGCACGCGCGAGTCGGCAAATGCACGCGCCACTGGGTACTCCCACATGAAGCCGTAACCGCCGTGCAATTGCAGGCACTCATCAATGACCTTGCATTGCAGGTCAGTGGCCATCAGCTTGCATTTTGCGGCAGCGACGGAGTCGAACTGCTTGTTGATGTGAAGCTCCAGGCAGCGATCCATATAGGCTTCGGCCACAGTAATGTCGGTATCCATTTCCGCCAGCTTGAACTGGGTATTCTGGAAGGTGGCGATACTCTTTCCGAAAGCTTTGCGCTCTTTCACGTACTCGACAGTTTGTTCCAACACCGACTTAGCATTGGCAACGGCGTTAATGGCAACGCTCAAGCGTTCCTGCGGCAGGTCCTGCATGAGGTACACAAAGCCCATGCCTTCTTCGCCAAGGAGTTGGTCTTTGGACACGCGCACATCTTGGAAGAACAGCTCGGAGGTGTCCTGAGCCTTCATGCCCACCTTCTCTAGGTTCGCGCCCTTGCTAAACCCAGGTGTTCCCGACTCTACCAAAAACAAGCTAACACCCTTGGCGCCGGCACTGGGGTCGGTTTTGGCAACCACAATCACCAGGTCAGAGAGCTGCCCGTTAGTGATGAAGGTTTTGGAGCCGTTGATAATGTAGTCGTCACCATCTTTTACGGCAGTGGTTTTAATGCCCTGCAGGTCGGAGCCGGCACCGGGCTCTGTCATGGCGATCGCGGTGATTATTTCGCCGCTCACGCATTTGGGCAAATACTTCTCTTTCTGTGCCTCGTTGCCGTAGCTGATGATGTAGGGAACAGCGATATCAGAGTGCAAGCCCCAGCCAATACCGGTCAGGCCACTGCGGCCCACTTCTTCGTCAACAATGGCGTTGTAGCGAAAGTCTGCGCCGACGCCGCCGTATTCCTCTGCCACGGTGGGGCTCAGGAAGCCTTGCTCGCCGGCTTTAATCCACAACTGACGGTCGACATGGCCATCTTTTTCCCACTGGGCGTGGTAGGGCGCAGCCTCGGTTTCCAGGAATTTACGCACCGAGTTGCGGAACATTTCATGTTCTTCTTCGTAAATATATCGTGGCATGCCGCTCATGGCTGACCTCCTTTGTGATAGATTTTGACCTTATTTTCCTACATGTTAACAGGGAGAACTTTAAAAGCCACTAGCTCCGCATACGCGCAGGAAAAGGGCTTGGATGTAGTACAAAAGGAGAAAAACGTGACCTTGTGGAAGCAAAATGGTGATGTTGAAAAAGCCAATGAGATGATGAAAAACACCATTGCCGAGGTGTTGGATATTCGCATTGAGGCGATTGCAGAAGACTCGTTGACAGCCAGCATGCCCGTGGATCATAGAACCCACCAGCCAATGGGTATTCTTCACGGCGGGGCGTCCGTGGTACTAGCCGAAACAGTGGGGAGTATGGCCGCGATGATGGCTGCAGAACCCGGTAAGGCCTGCGTCGGTTTGGATATCAATGCCAACCATCTGCGCAAAGTGGTAAGCGGCCGCGTAACGGCGGTTGCCAAGCCCATTCATATTGGCCGCACCACCCACGTTTGGGATATTCGCATCTGCGACGAGCAACAGCGTGATATCTGTATCTCGCGGCTGACCATGGCCGTGATTGATATGCAGGTATAATGGCGATTTTTTGACGTGTATCTACCATGACCCCGGAACGCTACCAACGGCTCAGAGCCGTGCTGGATCGTCGCCAGCCTGATTTGACGGTCATCACCGACAATGTCCACAAAGGGCGTAATTTATCGGCGATAGTGCGCACTGCCGATGCGGCGGGCATCGCGGAAATGCACGCAGTGATCGACGACAAGGACTACAAGACTTTCCGTGGTACAGCGATGGGTAGCCACAGCTGGGTAGCCGTGCGCCGCCACCGCGATATTGCAGCGCTGATTAAAAAGCTTCAGGGCGATGGTTATCAGGTTCTTGCGGCCCACCTTGACGCAGACTCGGTGGATTATCGCCAGCCCGACTACACCCGACCCACGGCGATATTGCTGGGGGCGGAAAAGCGGGGCGTAAGTGCTGAGGCGTGCGCCCTGGCTGATGCGCACATCACGATTCCGATGATGGGCATGGTGCAGTCGTACAATGTGTCGGTGGCGGCGGGCATTATCCTTTCGGAGGCGCAGTATCAGCGCGATCAGCAGGGTTTGTACGACCGGCCCCGACTGGATGAACAGACCTACCGGCAAACGCTGTTTGAATGGGCTCATCCGCAAGTGCGCGACTTTTGTCGTGAGAATGGCTTGGACTACCCAGCGTTGCGCGAGGAAGATGGTGAAATCGCCGACCCTGCGCAGTGGTATAAGCGCATTCGTGAAGACTGATTTTCATCCCTCTGGGTGATGCCCACCGTTGCCATTTAACGCCATAGTGCCTGCCATAATAATGGGAGAGCACGATGACTGATAACGCTAAGGCGAATGGTAGCCCGGTAAACGCTGAGATAGATGCGGTAATGAGCGGAGAACTTTGGGCGGAGTTCTGCGATCAACTCAAAGACGCTGGCCAGCAAATTTTGCGCCCTGAAGCCCCGCAAGATGCCCTGCACCGCGCCGAAGGATGGCGCTATCTCACGCGCTTAACGCGCATTGCGCTGGATATGTTTGTCGAGTGCAGTGATCCGGACTTCCCCGACTTCTACCGCCCCTCGCACGAAACCGCCAAAATTGGTGCGGACAACCCAGATAACTACTATCAACGTGCTGAGATCAATGGCGCACACGACTATCGAATTCGCGGAAGCCGCGGCAGTGTCGCGTATCTGGGCTTCATTGCGATTGCTGGTGGCTATGAGGAAGAAGACGGCAATATGCGCTCGGTCGCAGCGTTGGATACCCATGGCGGTTTGGAAGTGAATGACGATGGCAGCATCGACATTATTCTGTCCCGTAAACCTCACCCCGAGAATTGGTTGGCGATCACTGAGGACACGGTAGCGGTGCTGGTGCGCCAGACGTTTCTTGACCGGAAAACCGAAGTCGCGGCAGACCTGATTATTGAGCGCCTCGACCGCGACGGCGTTAAGCCAGCGCCCCTGGATGCTGCAGAATTTGCCCAAAAACTGCGCAGTACCGCAGCCTTTGTCAAAGGTACCGCCACCCTGTTCGCCGACTGGGCCGAGGGCTTTAAAGCGCAGCCCAATAGCCTTCCCGCCGCCGACCAAGCCTACTGCCAGAAACTGGGTGGCGACCCCAATATCTATTATTACCACGGCTATTTCTGTCTGGCAGACGATGAAGCGCTAGTGATCGAGGTCGATGATATTCCCGAATGTGACAACTGGAATTTCCAGCTTAACAACTACTGGATGGAATCGCTGGAATACCGCTACGTCGATATCCATGTGAATAAACATACCGCGCAGTATCGCGATGACGGCAGCGTGCGCATAGTCGTCGCTGCGCGTGATCCGGGCTGCGCAAATTGGCTGGACACCACGGGGCACCGTGAGGGCACTATGGCCTTTCGCTGGATTGGTGCAGCACACATCACCGACCCGCGCTGCAGCGTGGTAAAAATCGACACACTACAATAACAATCGCGAAACGAATAAGGAAAGCACCATGACAGAGCAGGCAATTCCGCAGGTGGATCTCAGTGTTGATTCGCTTTTACAAGCAGCCACCGAGGCAACGGGCGGTTTGCGCGATTTTGGCGACGAGTCATTTCGCGAGCCAATGGCGGTGTTGGTAAAGGCGTTGAACGAGGAAGCCAAGCTCAATGCTGCCGGCCGCTTCGGGCAGTATCAACGCATTCTGAATATTTTGATTAACCGTCTGAGAATGGAAGCCTGGATTAGCAAGCACCCGGAAATCCTCGACGAGAAAGTGCTGTCGCCGGTGGTGATTATCGGTTTGCAGCGCACGGGATCGACATACACTCATCGCATCCTGGCCAGTGACCAGCGCTTCTATGCGCCACTTTGGTATGAAGTGCGTAACCCCGCGCCAGCGCTGGATTGGGATTTTAGCGGCAAGGACCCACGAATTACCTCAGCAGAGCAGGAGATTGCCGCGATGCTGGAGGCTAACCCAGAGATCGCGGCCATTCACCCCATGGACCCGGTGGGTGCTGATGAGGATATTTTGCTGCTGGAGCACAGCTTTTACAGCACGATCCCCGACGCGTTTTGCAATGTTCCCAGTTACGGGGAGTGGAACGACAGCCACGACAATACCCCGGCCTATGAGTATTTGAAGCGCATGCTGCAGTTTTTGCAGTGGCAGAAAAAACGCAACGGCCAACAGGCTGAGCGCTGGTTGCTGAAAACGCCGCATCATTTGCACCATATCGCTGTGCTGTTGAAGGTTTTTCCCGACGCCAAAATCGTGCAGACCCACCGCGACCCGCTGCAAACCATTCCGTCGGCAGCCAGTATGAACTACAACCTGTGGATTATGGCTAGCGACGATGTGGACCCAACCGTGGTAGGCGAACAATGGGCGAAGAAATACGCCAGAGGTACGTTGCGCACCATGGCAACACGTGAGCAATATCCCGACGCCTTTCTCGACGTATGGTACAAAGACACGATTAGCGACCCGCTGAAGAGCATGGAGTCGGTGTATCAATTTATTGGTATGGCATTCACCGATGAGGCACGCGATGCCATGGAGCGTTACCGTGAGGACAATAAACGCGAAGCACGTCCCGCCCATGAGTACACGCTAGAGCAATTCGGTTTTACCGAGCCGCAGTTGAAAGAGATGTTTGCCGACTACCGCGCCAAATACCTTTAGTGCGGCGACTAGCGTTGGCGGCGGCAGAGTTCGATCCAGTAGTTCACTGCCGCCTTGTCGTGCCGCTTTTTCGGCAGGGCGAAGTAAAAGCGGCGGCGCATATCCCGACGCGCCAATTTAAGCGGCACCAGGGTGCCGTTGCGAAAGTCATTTTGCAGTACCACCTGTGATAGGCAGCCAATACCGAGGCCTGATTCCACGGCGCTTTTTATCGCTTCGTTGTGGCGAAATTCCCGATAAATATTAATCTCCGGCAGCAGGCCGGCCAGTGCTCGGTCGAAGGTGTGTCGCGCGCCTGAATCCGGTTCGCGCAAAATCCACCGAGCGCTTTTTATGTCTTTGTTGCTAAGGCTTTGCTGCTTGGCAAGGGGGTGCGCGGCGCTGCAAAAAACGATCAGCTCATCCTCCATCCACGGGATCAGCTCCAGCTCTCGGTGCTGAACCTCCCGCTCAATCATGCCGACGTCGACCTCGTAATTGAGGACCTTCTGAACGATCTCGGGGGTATTCGCCGTGTCGAGCTCAACATCCGCATCGGGGTAGTGACTCAGGTAGTCGGCGAGATAGCGCACCACCAGATGGTTGCCAATGGTAAAGCTGGCACCGACCTTCAAGTGCCCGAACTCGCCGTGGCGTTGCAGCAGTTGTTCAAACTGCTGTGCGTGCGCATACAGCGTTTCTGCCTCTTTGCGCAGGCTGTGGCCGACCGGGTTTAACGACAGTTTGTTGCCCTGGCGCTCAAACAGCGACACACCGTAGTTCCGCTCCAGGGCTTGCAGCGCCGCGCTGGCCGCAGATTGAGACAGGCTAAGCTCAGCCGCCGCCTTGGATACGTTTTCATGGCGGGCGACGGCGAGGAATATGCTGAGTTGGCGCAGACTGTAGTTCATGGGCCAAGCGTAGCGTGTTCGCGCCATTCTCGCTATCGATAAAATCGATACTGAGTATAGTAATAAGCCGTTTTACTTGTTGGTGGGGCAGTCGTATCATTGCCGCCAATTCCGACTGGCCGGTTCGGCTGGTCTACTTTTGACGCTACTCAAGTGTGGAGATCAACATGACCGAAGTGAAGGCTACAAATGTTCACTGGCACGACGGCGAAGTTAGCCGTGAAGACCGCAATGCACTGTTGAAGCAAAAAGGTGCCACGCTGTGGTTCACTGGTCTGTCAGGCAGTGGCAAGAGTACCGTTGCCGTGGCGTTGGAAAAAGCGCTAATGCAGCAGGGCCACCTTTGCTATCGCTTGGATGGCGATAATATCCGCATGGGTATTAACAAGAACCTGGGCTTTAGTGCAGAGGATCGCGCAGAAAATATTCGCCGCATTGGTGAAGTGTCGAAGTTATTTGTCGACACCGGCGTAATTGTATTGAGCAGTTTTGTCAGCCCTTACCGCGAAGATCGCGATGCGGTGCGCGCGTTGCACGACGAGAGCGATATGGCGTTCATCGAGGTATACGTGAATGTGCCGTTGGAAGTGGCTGAAGAGCGTGACCCCAAAGGCCTGTATAAAAAAGCTCGTGCAGGTGAGATCAAAAACTTCACTGGCATTGACGACCCCTACGAGGCACCGGAAAGCCCAGAACTGGTTCTCAACAGCCACGAGCTGAGCCTGGACGAAGAGGTAGAGGTTCTGCTGAATATGCTGAAAGAGCGCGGCATTATTTAAGCCCAATTTGCTCAGCAACTGAACGAGAAGACACCACGAAATTACGGAGTTTTATGATGATTAAGCCCCATGGCGCTGATGAACTTAAGCCGCTGTTTGTTTACGACACCGAGAAACACCACGCACTCAATGCTGAGGCGGAAACTCTGCCTTCTATTATTGTTAGCTCTGCCGCTGCCGCTAACGCGGTGATGCTGGGTGCCGGTTACTTCACCCCGCTGACTGGCTACATGAACCTGACGGACTCTCTGAGTGTGGCCGAGAAACTTCACACTGCAGAAGGCCTGTTTTGGCCAGTGCCTGTTGTTAACTTGGTGCAAGATGCACAAGGCATTGAGGCGGGAAGCCGAATCGCGCTGCGCGACCCCAATGTTGAGGGCAATCCCGTATTGGCGATTATGGATGTAGACGCTGTTGAGTCGGTTAGCGACGAACAGATCGACTTCATGGCTGAGAACATCTTTGGCACCCTGGATGCTGAGCACCCCGGTGTGAAGACTTTCAAGTCTTTGGGCAATACCTTGCTATCAGGCCCGATCCAAGTGCTTAACTTCAGCTACTTCCAGGCTGACTTCCCGGATACTTTCCGCACTGCCGTTGAAATTCGTAACGAGATTGCAGAGCGTGGCTGGGAAAAAGTGGTTGCTTTCCAAACGCGTAACCCAATGCACCGCGCGCACGAAGAGCTGTGCCGCATGGCGATGGAAGACCTGGGTACCGATGGCATCCTTATTCACATGTTGCTCGGTAAATTGAAGGCCGGAGATATCCCCGCTCACGTGCGTGATGCGGCGATCCGCAAAATGGTTGAAGTTTACTTCCCCAAGAACACGGTAATGATTACCGGCTACGGTTTCGACATGCTTTACGCTGGCCCACGTGAGGCGGTATTGCACGCGGTGTTCCGCCAGAACTGTGGCTGTACGCACCTGATTGTTGGCCGTGACCACGCCGGTGTGGGTGACTACTACGGTGGTTTCGATGCGCAGACGATTTTCGATGAGAAAGTGCCTGAAGGGGCGCTGGAAATTGATATCTACCGCGCCGACCACACGGCTTACTCTAAGAAGTTGAATAAAGTGGTGATGATGCGCGATGCGCCGGATCACAATAAAGAGGACTTCGTATTGCTATCCGGCACTAAGGTTCGTGAAATGTTGGGTAATGGCATTGCGCCACCACCGGAGTTTTCACGCCCTGAGGTAGCTCAGATTCTGATGGACTATTATCAGATTGAAGGCTAATTAGACAGCCTCTAAAAAAGCCCCGCGGTGACATCACCGCGGGGCTTTTTTTTAGCGCTGATATTTCTTAGTGCAAAAGCGACGTTAACATTGAAGCCTAAGTGGCCGGTCTAGTAGAGCCTACTTTCCCTGTATGTAGGGCGCTGCAGTGGCCCGTAGAAACGGCGGACTCAGACACAAAAAAAGGGGGCCTAGGCCCCCTTACAATATTGCGTCAGTGCGATTAGCGATTCGGGCTATTCACCTGTAGCTCTACGCGACGGTTGCGCTCACGGCCCTCGTCGGTGGAGTTATCGGCAACGGGTTTACTTTCTCCGTAGCCCACCGCGCGCAGGCGGCTGCGTTCAATACCTTTGCTAATCAAGTAGTCGACCACTGACTGTGCGCGCTCTTGCGACAGGCGCTTGTTGTAAGCATCGCTACCTACAGAATCAGTGTGACCCGCTATGATAATGGTAATGTCTGGCTCGTTGTTCAGGGCCTTGGCGACGTTATCCAGCACGGTCTTCGAATCAAGCATCAGCCGAGCTTTGTTAAATTCGAAGTGTACGCCATCGATATCGACTTTTTGCGAGATCACACAGCCGCGGGAATTCACTTTCATTCCGGGCAGGGTGCCTGGGCACTGGTCGATCTTATTGGGTACGCCATCGTTGTCGCTATCGAGCGGGCAACCGCGAACATCAACGGGTACGCCAAGCGGGGTGCCTGGGCACTGGTCAATATCGTTGGGCACGCCATCGCGGTCATCGTCGATAGAGCAGCCGTGGACATTTACTTTGGCGCCGCGTGGGGTGTTTGGACATTTGTCGCGGAAGTTGGGAACGCCATCGCCGTCGCTATCCAGCGGGCAGCCGTTCGAGTCGACAGGCGTGCCACGGGGAGTGTTAGGGCACTTGTCGATGCGGTCGGGTACACCGTCGCCATCGCTGTCGTAATTATAGGGTAGAGGCTTGTCGCCGAAGGGGACGGAGATACCCAGCATAAAGGCATAGGTATAGAAGTAGTCGTCTTCGAGAACGTCTTTTTCGTTGATTTTATCTATCTGGTAGCGGGCTTCTGCACGCAGTGACGCCTCGCCTAAGTCGTAAGTAAAACCGGCGATTGCGTCGTTACCGAAATCAGTTTCGATATCGCCAACAAACTCAATTTCATGGTAAGTCGCGCCAACACCGAAGTAGGGTTGGAGGGCGCTGGCATCGAGCTCAAAGGCGCCGAAAGGGAAGAACAAAATATCGACACCTGCCGCAGCGCGCTCGTAGACATCGTTCTTACTGGTTTTGAGCTCACCATAATTTAAGTGGGCATCGAGCATGATGTAACGGCTGATGGGCTTGCCGATACCGATCTTACCAATGCCGCCATTGTCGTAATTTTCATCGTCGGCGACCGTTGCGCCGAGCATAACGTGGCCACGCCAGCGGTCATCATACACCGATTCTTCATCGCTGCTGTCGGCGAGCAGGGGCGAGGTCAACGCCGTGGCAGCCATCGCAAGCGCAAGAGTACGCAGTTTCATTTAGTTTCTCCTAGTAACTACCCAGTGGCAAAACGCGGCCGTTAGGCCGCGTTTTATCCTTTTTATTATGGTGCTAAACCTTCAAAGAGGTTTATACAGTCATCATAGAATGTGTCGTCGAAGTTTTGGAAATCTTCGGGGTTGAAGCCCAGTAATGTATCAAGCAATGCATCTGTGACTGATAGAACCGGAGCTGCCAAACATGCATCTACGGCATCAACGATCGCACCGAGTCCCGCAGGCAGCTGGTCGCCACCGGAGAGTAAGAGACTGGTCAAATCACCTAAGCCTGCACCCAGGTCCGGTGCAGAGGGGTCGAGCGCAGAGAAATCGCCCGTTACTAGTCCCTCGATGATTGCTTCAGCGGGAATTGTGCCGCCGTCATCGTTGCTAATCAACGTTGCGAGTAAGGGGTCGGCAACCAAGCTGATGCCGTAAATCACCGGTAAAATCACGCCTGGTGTTTCAAAGCCTGCGCCAGGGAATGAGCTCATTGTTAGGACGGGCTCAAGGACTTCGCACAGTTCATTTGAATAGGTCAGCAGCTTATCATCGGCGGCCGGCAGGACCAACACGCTAGCGCCATCGACCGACTTAGTCTCAAAGTTGCTGTCCAGGTCTGTGTCAGCCTGCGCCTGCACACACACAGTGCTCAAACGCAGTAAGCCGTCAGACTTCAGGCGTCCTTTCTTATTGGGGTCAAAACTCGCTGCGCCATCCACCACAGCGAACTCGCCTATTCCACCACTGATGTCCTCAACTGGAACCGAATCATTGATCGCTGTCTGGCACTCTGCAGGATCAGCAAAGTCACCACTCCAGAAGCCGGGTATTGCAGTGAAAGCGATGTTGCTTTGATCGGTTACACGAAGTAAGCGTGTCGTCGAGGTATTGTCAGCGCCGAGTAAGTCGCCCTCAGTAGGTAGGTCAGTTGAACCCTGCAGGCCACTGAAGTTGGCATAAGCTTCAAACTGTTGCCCGCCGCGAACAAATTGTTCGCCCTCTTCCAGTGTTTCAACCAAATTGTCACGACCGACACAGGCGAATTCATCTTCGGCCAAGGTGTCAGGCTCATTGCCATTAGGCACCATGAACAGGCGTAGCTCTGTCAGTGTGCCGGGATCTACGGCGTTCACCGGACGTGTCACTGAAACCGGCTCGTCGCTGCCAAAGTAAGTCAGTTTGAGGTCTAGCTGCCCACTCGTCGCGCCGGCTTGTGCCGTAAGGGTAGTGTTAACCGATGTATCGGGTATGGGGAGGGCCGTGGCAGGCACACTAGATTCCCATTCGATCAGGCCGTTAGGACAGGCCTCAAAAGCACCGGTGCCACCAGCGAGTTCAGTGAACTTACACAGCGCGCGGTACTCAATGCCATCCAAGAAGCTGTTGACATACAGGGTGTCTGGGCCGTTGGTGTCATTGTTCAGTCCATCTACACGCTCTATTTTTATCTCATCGACGCGCGGGCCAACCAGGTTCAGCTCAAGCGTGTCAGCCAGATCGGGAACGTTGTTACCAAAGTTGCCGGTTACCACGCTGGTCAGAGCAATGCCGCCGGCTGCTTTCAATTCGTCATACGTTGCGCCGTCAACGGTCACTGCAAAGCCTTCCTTGGGGTCGACTTTAGGATCGCTGCTGTAGATCAGGTCGCCGTCGCGGGTGCTCCAAACATCATTGTCGTTGTCGCTGCACTGGTAAACCTGCAGGGTTTGGCCCGGGTTTTGCACGTTGTTGTAGGTGAGGCGCGCTACGAACTGCAAGCGCTGCGCCGCAGGCACGCTAATGCTGTTTGAATTCAAGCCTTTACAGCTCGCAACCAAGTTCTGGTCTAATACACCGCCTTCGTCGCAGGCTGAGGCTGTTGGGTTAATGACCGCACAGATATCCACCTTGGCGAAGGTTGCTGGCTTGATCGTTACCGTCAGCTCGCGGATGCCGTCAGAAGTTGCACCAACACAGCCATTGGGGTTGCTGTCGGCATCAACGGCAAACAGGGTAACTTGGCGCTCGGCATTATTACCGTCGCTAGTGAAGGGGCTTTTGTAGGTAACGGGAACCGAACCGTTGAGGGCAACAGGTTGATCCGCTGACGGTTCTGCCAGCGCGGTATCGCTGCTGCAAATATAGACGGTATCGGTGATGTTTTCGGGAATCGGCGTATTGGTGAAATACTGCAGTAAGCGGTAGTTCGTTGTTTCCGAGTCGTTTTCAATCAGCGGGTCAAGCAAAATTAGCTCTTTGCCCACAATCTTGGGGCTGCCTGCCGGCGTGGGTGGAACCACGGTGAAGGGCAGGGTCTTGCTGAAGGTTTTGCCTGATTTAGTAAACGTACCGGTTACCGTTGCATTGATATCTGCGTCATCAACGCCCATCTGCACGCGGTTCAGAATATCCTGGACTTTGCCGTCTCTAACGGTGTCGCGGAATTTCGGAGAGCCATCGTCATTGACGTCGAGCTCAGCCTTTTCGGGAGAGCCGAGATTCGCGCTCAACTGCCAGCGAACCTGGTCGGTAATAACCATTTCTGGGCCGACGTTCTTGTTAATGCCATCGGAGCGCAGCGCGAGCATGCGCACAGAAATCCGACTGTTACCGGTACCCGGTAAAGTCGAGACGTTGTTGACGAACTCCATGCGGAGGGTTTCAGGGTCTATGGTTAATCCCGGACGGTCGGGGCTGCGGGCATCGCCACCGCCTCCACACGCTGCGAGTAAGAACGATGCGAAAACGAGCGACATCGCTATTTTTATGCTTTTCATGTATTCCCCTCCCGGAGAGTCAAGCTGGTACAACAGGAAATGGGTGTGCGCTTAAGGTTACGTAGTTTTACGGATGTTGTAAGTAAAAACAACAGTCGTCACCTCTAAAGTTAGATGTTAGAGCAAAAAGGCCAAAATTTTCTGTGATATGTGCACGTTTAGGCTCTTGGTCGGCATTATTTTAGGGCTAAACGATAGCTATGTCGCTGTTACAAAAGCAATTTTGGGCAATGTCGCAAGCTGGTGGAGAGTTTGCCTTACCGCGTGTGGTTTTGGCTCGTCCTATCGCGGTATTGTTAGAGGGTGGATATGGGGAGTTCGCCCCACTCTTGGGTTTTTGAGTGGGGCGGGGAAGGGTTTTATCGATAGCTCTCTACCGGCGGGCAAGAGCAGATCAAGTTGCGGTCGCCGTAGACGTTATCGATGCGATTGACCGTTGGCCAATATTTCGACTCTCTTAAGTCGTTAACGGGCCATGCGGCTTCTTCGCGACTGTAAGCGCGAGCCCAGTCACTGCTGACGATGTCGGCTTGCGTGTGCGGTGCATTAACCAGTGGGTTGTCGTCAGCGGGAAGCTGGCCAGCTTCCACGCGCGCAATTTCCTTGCGAATGTGGATCATGGCATCGCAGAAGCGATCGAGTTCGGCCTTGGCTTCGCTTTCAGTCGGCTCGATCATCAGTGTTCCGGGCACTGGGAATGACATGGTGGGCGCGTGAAAGCCATAATCCATTAAGCGTTTTGCAACGTCTTCTTCGCTGATGCCACTGCTTTCTTTTAAGGGGCGCAGGTCGATAATGCACTCGTGGGCGACGCGACCGTGTTTGCCGGTATAAAGGATGGGGTAGTGGTCAGCCAGGCGCTTGGCCATGTAGTTGGCGTTAAGAATCGCAACTTCTGTAGCGCGGCGAAGTCCGGCGCCGCCCATCATGCGGATATACATCCAGGAAATAGGTAGGATACTGGCGCTGCCGTAGGTGGCTGCCGATACGGTGTCGTTTTCGCTACCCAGGCCGTTAATCGGCTGTACAGGGTGATTGGGCAGGAAGGGAGCCAGGTGGGCTTTAACACCGATAGGCCCCATGCCAGGGCCACCACCACCGTGGGGAATGCAAAATGTCTTGTGTAGGTTGAGGTGCGATACGTCGGCACCAAAATGGCCAGGGGCGGCAAGGCCCACCAGGGCATTCATATTGGCGCCGTCGACGTAAACCTGGCCGCCGTGCTCATGAACGATGTCACAAATTTCGCGAATGCCTTCTTCGAAAACGCCGTGAGTCGAGGGGTAGGTCACCATTAGTGCGGCGAGCTCGTCGCGGTGTTGCTCGGCTTTTTGCCGTAAATCCGCGACATCAACATTGCCCAGTTCGTCGCAGTTGACGATCACCACACGCATACTTGCCATCGCTGCTGACGCGGGGTTCGTGCCGTGTGCTGAGCTTGGTATCAGGCAGATGTCGCGCTGCGCATCGCCGCGGCTTTCATGGTAGCGGCGGATGGCAAGCAGTCCGGCATATTCGCCTTGAGAGCCCGCATTCGGTTGCATGGAGAATTTGTCGTAGCCTGTGCATTCCACCAGTTGCTTTTCCAGTTCATCAACCAGCTGCAGGTAGCCTGTTATCTGATTTGCGGGGGCAAAGGGGTGGATGCGCCCCAGTTCAGGCCAGGTAACCGGGATCATCTCGCTGCTGGCGTTGAGTTTCATGGTGCAGGAGCCGAGCGCGATCATCGAATGGTTAAGCGCAATGTCCTTGCGCTCCAGGCGGCTCATATAGCGCAGCATTTCTGTTTCAGAGTGGTAGCTATTAAAGACCGGATGCTCCAGAACGGCGGTGTGGCGTTGCATATCCGCCGGTATTCCCGGTAATTCGCCGAGCTGGCTGTCGATATCCGCTACGCTCGGTAGCGCTTGGTCTGCCGTAAATACTGACCAAATTTGTTCGATATCTTCACTGCGAGTCGTTTCATCCAGGCTGATGCCGAGACTGTCGCTATTGCGCCGGAAATTAAGGCCCAGTGCCTCTGCTTTGTCGGCCAACTCTTTGCTGCGCTCGCCACAGGCGACAGTTAACGTGTCGAAGAAGTGGGCATTGCTGTCGAAACCTAGCTGCTTGAGGCCCGATGCAAGTACGGCTGTAGAGCGGTTGACACGAAGTGCGATCCGGCGAAGTCCTTCGGGGCCATGATAAATGGCGTAAAACACCGCCATAATGGCGAGCAGCGCCTGCGAGGTACAAATATTGGAGGTGGCCTTTTCGCGGCGGATATGTTGCTCGCGGGTTTGCATGGCCATGCGCAGTGCCGGTTTTCCGCGGCTGTCTACCGACACACCAATGATGCGGCCAGGTACGGAGCGCTTATGTTTGTCTTTAGTTGCGAAGAAGGCTGCGTGGGGGCCGCCAAAGCCCATGGGGACGCCAAAGCGCTGAGCGCTGCCAACGACAATGTCGGCACCCTGTTCGCCTGGAGGTGTGAGTAGCATCAGGCTGAGAAGGTCGGCAGCGACCACGCTAAGGCAGTCTTTCTCCTGCGCGAGCTGGCAAAGTCCGCGCAAGTCTCGAATTTCACCGCCTGTCTGTGGGTATTGAACAAGTACGCCGAAGCAGGGCTGCGCTTCCAGGTCGCTAAAGGCGTCGCCGACGACGACTTCGAGGCCGAGCGCATCGGCGCGTGTTTTGAGTACCGCGATAGTTTGTGGGTGGCAGTGCTGGTCGACGAAAAATACATCACTTTTGTTTTTCCGCGCCGCGCGTTTGCACATCGCCATGGCTTCCGCGGCAGCGGTAGCTTCGTCTAGCAGCGATGCGTTGGCGAGATCCAGTCCGGTGAGGTCGATCACCATTTGTTGGAAATTCAGCAACGCTTCTAGGCGCCCTTGCGCGATTTCCGGTTGGTAGGGTGTGTACGCGGTGTACCAGCCTGGATTTTCCAGTACGTTGCGCAGAATAACCTTGGGGGTATGGGTGTCGTAGTAACCCATGCCAATATACGAACGGGCAATCGTGTTCTTGGCGGCAATACTGGCCAACTCATTGAGTGCATCTTGTTCGCTAACCCCGTCGGGCAGCGGCAGTGAGTCACGCAAGATAGATGCGGGAACCGTTTCGCTGATCAATGTCTCTAGTGAGCTGCTGCCCAAGCTATTGAGCATAGCGCGAACTTGCTCTTCGTTCGGGCCGATGTGCCGCTGTTGAAATTCACCTGAGTCACTAAGTTGCTTGAGAGAGTGGGTCATTATTGCAAGGCGCCTGCGTTCAAAAAAAGCGCGCTTATTAAAGCATATTGCGGTTGGAATTTCCCCGGCATTATTGCCGCCAGCTGCGATATTTTCCTCGGAGATCGCCGCATTCAGGAAGTTTATTGTGTGGTTTGGCGATTTGTGGAAATTGCGGTCGATAAGCTAAATGAATTCGTTATAAAATGCTGCAAACATAGATCGCTCGTTAGATTTATGGGTCATAGTCAGTAGGAGAATAGAGTGATTCGCAGTGCCACGCTTGCCGTATTGATCGCCGCTGTTTGCAGCGCCTGTGTGATGGCCCCGAACTACCGGGGTGGTCGCACACCCGTCGAGCAAGGTGGTCAGCGCGTTGCTTCTTTGGAAACGGCACTGGCAGATGCGTTGATCCAAATTGAAAAGCTCAAGGCACGAGATGGTGGTAGCGCGCTATCGGCAATGCCGCCTGATGCGCAGACGGGCGCTTGTTATGCTCGAATGTTGTTGCCGCCAAAATTTATTGATCGCGAAGCCACTCGGGTGGTGAAGGAGTCCAGTGAAAAACTGGAGATGCAGCCCGCGAAAACGGAGTGGCGCGAAGAAAAGGTTGTGGTGAGTGAGGCCTACACGCAATTAAAGGTGGTTCCTGCGACCTATAAATGGCTTGAAGAAAAGACGCAGGTGCTTCCTGCCAGGGTTCGCCAAGAATTGGTGTCTGAGGCTGAATACGAGACAGTAACAGAGAAAATCCTGAGCAAGCCGGCAGAGTCGGTGTGGCGCCCGGGGCGCGGTGCGGTGGAAAAGATTGATGAAGACAGCGGCGAGATTCTCCACTTGGTGGAGGTGCCTGCCAAGTACCGCCGAGTCGAGCGCCAGGTGTTGAAGCGCCCAGCCGTGTACCGCCGCGTTGTTGAGCCTGCCGTTTTCGAGACGGTGAAAAAGCGGGTGATCGACAAGCCTGAACACACCGTTGAGGTGAAGGTGCCTGCAACAACCAAAACGGTGCGAGTGCAGCACGTTGTCGAGCCGGCAAAGGTCAAGCGAATTAAGGTGCCTGCTGTGTATGAGCGCTACAGCTATCGCGAAAAAATTGCCGATGAGACCTTGGTGTGGCGGCAGATTCTGTGCAAACGCGACGCAAGTGAAGCCACTATTCGCAATGTTCAGCGAGCCCTTAACGAGCGCGGCTTTGATGCGGGCTACGCCGATGGCATTCTCGGTAAACGCACACGTACCGCTATTCATAGTTTTCAGCAGAAGAAGGGGTTGGCGACAGGCCGTTTGTCAGTTGAGACCCTAGAAGCGTTGGATGTCGCGGCACCCTAGCTAGTGTTGTTCTCTTGCCGCCATATGCATTCGACTGCAAAATGCGGCTATGGAGAACCTTCAACAGTTACTTAATGAAGTAGCGGCATGCCGCCTTTGTGAATCGGCGCTGCCTCTTGGTCCGCGCCCGGTTCTACGGGTCGCGCCAGAGGCTAGAATTCTCATTATCGGGCAGGCCCCGGGGCTGAAAGTGCACAATAGTGGGCTGCCCTGGGATGATCCTTCCGGTGACCGCCTTCGCGGCTGGTTAAGCATCGATCGAGAGCAATTCTATCGCGACGCGCGCCTGGGTATTTTGCCGATGGGCTTTTGTTACCCAGGCAAGGGCAAGAGTGGCGATTTGCCGCCTCGTCCAGAGTGCGCGCCAACATGGCATGAGCGCCTGTTGCAGCAGATGCCGCATATAGACGTTGTGCTACTGATAGGCCAGTATGCCCAGAAACGCTATGCCGGTGATGGCGAGACAAGCCTCACCGAACGCGTACAAAACCAGTCGCTAGACGGGCGGTTTATCAGTCTTCCACACCCCTCGCCGAGAAATATCCGTTGGTTTAAGCAAAACCCTTGGTTTGATGAGCAGCTACTGCCATCGTTTCAGCGCCGAATACACCCCCTACTAAGCGAGCCGTCGTGAGTGATAAAAAACAGTCAGTGATCGTTGGGCCTTGGCGGCTGCATCACAGTGAGAGTGTCTACGAGAATCCGTGGCTGCGGCTTGAGCATCACGAGGTGACCACGCCGGGAAACACGCCGGGCATCTACGGGAAAGTTTGCTTTAAGAACCGTGCGGTGGGCGTGATACCGGTGGATGAGCAGGGCTACACCTGGTTGGTAGGTCAATATCGCTATCCGCTGCAAGCCTATAGCTGGGAGATACCCGAGGGCGGCTGTCCTCTTGACAGCTCCGCGCCGGAGGCAGCGCTGCGCGAGCTTGCAGAGGAGACCGGCCTGCGTGCGGCGGCGCTGCACCCATTGATGACGCTGCACACCAGCAACTCCTGCACCGATGAAGTCGCACAGATTTATGTAGCGCGGGGCCTAACGCTGGGCGAAAGCGCGCCGGAGCCCTGCGAGGAGCTTGAAGTCCGGCGTCTACCGTTGCCTGAGGTAATAGACATGGCGCTTTCCGGTGAGATTACCGATGCTATCAGCGTGGCGGCGCTACTAAAGCTGCACACCTTGTTGCTGAAACATGAAGGCTGTTGGAAGGCGTTGCTTGAGCGTCTGCCGCCCAGTGAGATATAAACAGCGTTGTCGGCAATAGCCGCCGGGGCCCTTCATAGGAGCCTGAAGAGGAGGTCGTATGGAACAGATAGTGCGGTGGAGCAACGGTGTATTTGCTGCTTTGGTTATCACGCTGTCAATGCTGGCGGGTGCGCATGCGGAAGAGTCCGCCAAGGGCTTCAGTCGCGAGCAGGTAATGGAAAAAGCCGGGTTGTTTTTCGGCGAAACAACCGAGGGGTTGGCAAAGGCGGTCGAGAAGGTTTTTGCCGAACAAGGTGAGCCCAACGCCATTATTGTTGGCGAAGAGGTCTCCGCAGCACTGGGGGTTGGTGTGCGCTACGGCCGCGGTGAATTGCAAACCCTTAGTGGGGAAGTTCGCGCGATATTTTGGCAGGGGCCATCCATCGGTTTTGATCTCGGGGCAAATGCATCCAAGGTTTTTACGCTGGTTTACCAGCTTGACGACGTCGAGCGTTTGTATCAGCGCTTCCCGGGCGTGGAAGGGAGTATCTATGTAGCCGCCGGTGTCGGGGTGAATTACCAGCGCAGTGGCGACATCGTTTTGGCGCCTATTCGCACGGGTGTTGGTCTGCGCAGCGGCGCCAATGTTGGGTATTTGCAGTACAGCAAAAAAGCCAGCTGGAACCCGTTCTAAGGGCTCGCTCTAAAGCCCGGTTTATGCCGGGCTGGTTTCATCGCTGAGCGCTGCGGCAGTCTTTTCGGCTTGTGCCAAGTAGCGCTGGTGAAGGCAGTGGCAATAGTCGCAGAGGGCATTGACCACAATTTGGCTTCGCAGTGAGATCACCAAGTCGAAGGCGTGCTGAGCATCGGGCAGTTCGGCGTAGGCCACGGGGTTTTTTGAGCTGGCCTTCAATTCTGCGTAGAGCTCACGCGACTCTTTCACCGGTACAAGTGTGTCCGCTTCGCCGTGAATAATAAGAAAGGGTGGTGCATCTTCATGTATCCACGACACGGGCGAGGCGCTGCGCCACAGTTCGCCGCCCTCGCTGCGCGTCTTCTTAATCACGCGCTCAGCCAGCCATTGTTCTAAGCCTTCATTGTGCCGCTGTGCCTTACTGTTCAGAAAATCATAGACCCCATAAAACGGGATGCAGGCTTGCACCTGAGTGTCGCGCTCCTCAAAGCCCGGCTGAAACTCGGCGGCGTTAGCACTCAGTGCTAACAGACTACTTAAATGACCGCCAGCAGAGCCGCCCGTGGCGACGATAAAGTCGGGGTCACCACCGTAATCGGCGATGTGATCTTTGGTCCAGACCAGCGCGCGCTTGCAGTCGATAATATGGTCGGGGAAGGTTGCCGCCGGACTCAGGCGATATTGAACGGCAACGCAGATCCAGCCGTTTTCGGCGAGCTGTGTCATTAGTGGCAGGGCCTGTTGCTCTTTGCTGCCCAGGTTTTGCATCCATGCGCCGCCGTGTATTTGTAGCAGTACCGGCGCATTTTTTGGGCAATCCCGGCGACGGTAGATGTCGACATGAAGCTTGCGGCCATTAACATCGCAGTAGGGAATATCCTTCAAGCGCTCTACCCGTGGATGGCGGAAAGCGAAGGGTTTTAGCAAGCGGTCGCTGTCGGGGGTGTAGTGCAGGTTATCGGGAGTCTGCGGATAATCGTCAGTCTCCAGCGCTTCGCAAACAGCCGCACGCATAATTGCCTCATTATTTCGCGCCCTGAAGTAAAACAAGCCCAAGCTGAGCCAGCTTGCCATGGCAATCAGCAGTCCGAGGCTATCGGCGAGGCCGTCGAGTTCGCCGAATAAAACGATCCCCGCCGTAAGCAGCACATTGATGGCTATGATATGCAGGCCGAGTTCGCCCGCTAACATGCCAAAAATGAAGCTGACGATGCCCATGAATTCAGGTCTACCTTTCCAGGGGTGGTAGGCGTTCCAGCTAAACCATGCCCAGAAGAGTGAAAGTGTCAGCATTGCGAATGTGCCTCGGTTGATGTGTGTGACTCAGCGCGGAGAATGCCCGTAGTGAATGGCGGTAATATAATAAAGCTTTTCGCCGGTTGGCGCTGTGACGGAAATTTCATCATCTACTCGCTTGCCAAGCAAGGCTTTAGCGAGCGGCGAGTCCATGGAAAGTTTGCCACTGCTCACGTCAAACTCATCCGGGCCGACGATACGGTAGTGGCTTTCGTTACCGTCTTCATCCTCTATGGACACCCAAGCGCCGAAGAAAACCCGTTCTCGATCGCTGGGGAATTCGTCGACCACAGTGAGTTCATCGAGTCGTTTGCTGAGAAAACGCACCCGGCTGTCGATTTCCCGCAACCGTTTTTTGCCGTAGATATAGTCGCCGTTTTCCGATCGATCGCCATTCTTTGCCGCCTCGTGCACGGTTTGGGTGACTTGCGGACGCTCCACTTTCCACAGCTGACGCAGTTCTTCACGAAGCGCGCGCTCGCCCTCTGGGGTGATGTACCGAGAGCCTCGTTGGCGGGGCGGACGATAGCGACTCATTTGTTGTCAAAACCTTAAGCGAGATGCTGAATCGCGCATAATATCGCGATATGGTGTTAGGCAGAAATCGCTAGGAGATGATATGCGAACGCTAATGATATTGTTAACCGCGCTGTTGCCGCTGCAACTCGGTGCTATTGAACTGCAGGGGCAGTTGATACAGGGCGGGCTTATCCACGGCAAAGTGGCACCTGGCAGCCGAGTGGAGCTCGGAGAGCACACGTTGAAAGTGGCTGAAAATGGGGTGTTTGTGGCCGGCTTTGATCGCGATGCGCCCGCGGCGATGACGTTGCGCGTGTGCCGTGACGGCGACTGTACCAGCCAGGAACTTGCGATAACGCAGCGCGAATACGCCGTGCAGCGGGTAAATGGGGTCCCTCAGAAAACCGTTACACCGCCGGCAGAGGTGCTGGCGCGTATTCGTCAGGAGTCCGCCATGGTGGGTAAGGCGCGCCGGCGCAGTGAAGACCGGCAGGATTTTTTAAATACCTATCAATGGCCGCTAATTGGCCCCATCACTGGTGTTTTCGGTAGTCAGCGTGTCTATAATGGCACCCCCGGTCGACCACACTATGGTGTGGATGTGGCGAGGCCCGTGGGGGCAACGGTTATCGCGCCCAACAGCGGCGTGGTGACGCTGGTTCACAACGATATGTTTTATTCGGGGGGAACCCTGATCATCGATCACGGCCAGGGTATCTCCTCCACGTTCATCCATCTGAGTAAGATTTTGGTTGCACCCGGGCAAGAGGTGGAGAGAGGGCAGGCCATCGCCGAGGTAGGTGCAACGGGGCGGGCGACAGGGCCGCATCTTGACTGGCGCATGAACTGGCATGGTCAGCGTTTAGACCCGGCGCTATTGGTAGGACCGATGCCCAGTGAGCTGGCGCCCGTCAGTGAATGAGCGCACCCCGGGGCTGCGTTGTTGTTTTGATTTAGAGTGTTGAAAATGATTGATAAAAAGTTGTTGGAAATATTGGTTTGCCCGGTGAGCAAAGCGCCTGTCGAGTTCGACGCTGAGCGCAATGAGCTGGTGTGTCGCGCTAGCGGTTTGGCCTACCCGGTGCGCGACGGTATTCCGGTAATGCTGGAGTCAGAGGCGCGACCGCTGACTGCTGATGAAAAACTTGGCTAATTCACCCGTTGTCGCGGGCGTTGGCGCATACATCGCCTGCTGATTTCGCTATACTTTTTCCTTTCCGCCGGAAGCTGTCTTCCGGCGTTTGTCGTTATGTAGACCCCAGAGTGAGACCGTGTTCATGAAAAGCGCTGCTATCCGCGATGCCTTTATTCGCTACTTTGAAAGCAAGGGACACACCCCGGTGGCCAGTAGTTCGCTGGTACCCGGTAATGACCCTACGTTGCTTTTCACGAATGCGGGGATGGTGCAATTTAAAGACGTGTTCCTCGGTCGCGATAAACGTAATTACAGCCGTGCAGTCAGCAGTCAGCGCTGTGTTCGCGCTGGTGGTAAGCACAACGATTTGGAGAATGTTGGCTACACCGCTCGCCACCATACGTTCTTCGAAATGCTGGGGAATTTTAGCTTTGGCGACTATTTCAAGCGCGATGCCATTCTCTTTGCGTGGGAATTCTTAACGTCGAAGGAGTGGCTGAATATCGATAGCTCACGCCTGTGGGTAACGGTTTATGCCGACGATGATGAAGCCTACAAGATATGGAATGAAGAGGTTGGTATTCCGGCTGAGCGCATGGTGCGTATCGGCGACAACAAGGGCGCCAAATACGCCTCGGATAACTTCTGGTCAATGGGTGACACAGGCCCCTGTGGGCCCTGTACAGAAATTTTTTATGACCACGGTGAAGATGTAGCCGGTGGTCCTCCGGGGAGCCCGGATGAGGACGGCGACCGCTACATCGAAATTTGGAACAACGTATTCATGCAGTTCAATCGCGATGCCGATGGCACCATGACTGAGCTGCCTGCGCCATCGGTAGACACCGGTATGGGGCTGGAACGCATATCTGCGGTGATGCAGGGTGTTCACAGCAATTACGAGATAGACCTGTTCGATAACCTCATTGCCGCGACGGCCAGGGTGCTGGGTGTTGATGACCGTCAACACACGTCGTTGCGTGTTATTGCTGACCATATCCGCTCCTGCGCGTTTTTGATTGCCGATGGTGTACTGCCATCCAACGAAGGACGCGGCTATGTGTTGCGCCGGATAATTCGCCGTGCAGTGCGCCACGGCAACAAGCTTGGTGCGACCGAGCCCTTCTTTTACAAACTGGTTGATGCCCTGGCTGTTGAAATGGGCAGTGCTTACCCTGAGCTACGTGAATTGCAGGGTGCGATTGAAAAAGCATTGCTCCAGGAAGAAGAGCAGTTCGCGAAGACTCTGGACCAGGGGATGAAGATTCTCGAGGCAGACCTGAGTGAGCTTAAGGGGCAGCAAATCCCGGGTGAAACGGTGTTCCGTTTATACGATACCTATGGTTTTCCCGTGGACCTTACCGCCGATATCGCCCGTGAGAAAGACCTGACGTTGGATATGGACGGGTTTGAGGCGGCCATGGAGGCGCAGCGCGAGCGTGCTCGCTCAGCATCGAATTTCAAAATGGATGCCGACCTGCGTTTAGACGTCGACGGTGCCACCACCTTTACTGGCTATCAGTCGCTGAGCGACGATGCCAAGATTATTGCGCTGTTGCGTGATGGTCAGCCCTGTGAACGCGCTGCAGAGGGTGATGATGTTCTGGTGGTGCTGGATCGTACACCTTTCTACGCTGAGTCCGGTGGCCAGGCAGGGGACTGCGGTGTTATCCGTGCAGAAGGCTTACGCATAGAAGTGCGCGATACCCAAAAGGCCGGTGATCACTTTGTGCATATTGGCGTGGTTGCGGCGGGGGCGGTTGTTGCCGGCCAGACTGTTGAAGCCGAAGTAGATGCCAGTATTCGTCAATCTACCGCGCTGAATCACTCGGCAACCCATTTGCTTCACGCCGCATTGCGCAAGGTACTGGGTGAACATGTAGCGCAAAAGGGCTCGCTGGTAACCGCTGAGCGCCTGCGTTTTGACTTTGCCCACGGCGAGGCGGTAACTGCGGAACAGTTGCAGAAAATAGAGGCGATGGTGAATGACGAAATTCGCCGAAATACGGCGGTTGAAACCGTGGAAACCGACATCGACTCTGCTAAAGAGCGGGGCGCGGTGATGCTGTTTGGCGAGAAGTATGGCGAAACCGTGCGTGTATTGAGCATGGGCGGCGACTTTTCTGTCGAGCTGTGTGGCGGCACCCATGTTCGTCGCACCGGCGATATTGGCGTGATGCGTATCGTTGCGGAATCTGGCATTGCTGCCGGTGTGCGCCGAATTGAGGCGGTAACCGGAGCCGAAGCGCTTAATGAAGCGGGGCGCGATCGCAGCCGTCTGCAGTCTGCTTGTGCGGCATTGAAAAGTACGCCTGAAAATTTTGATGCCAAACTTGCGCAGCTGCTGAGTAGCCACCGGGAACAGCAAAAAGAACTAGAGCGTCTAAAGGCCAAGCTGGCAACCGCGGGCAGTCGCGATCTATTGTCTGAGGTGGAAGAGATCAACGGTATTAGCGTCCTCGCCGTTAATATAGAAGGCGCTGATGCGAAGACCTTGCGCGATAGCATGGACCAGCTGAAAAATAAGTTGGGCTCAGGTGTGGTGCTGCTGGCCAGTGGCGAGGGCGAAAAAGTATCGCTGGTCGCCGGCGTAACGAAAGACCTCACGGGTCGCTGCAAAGCGGGCGATATTATGAAGCGAGCTGCGGCGGCAGTCGGAGGCAAGGGCGGCGGTCGTCCAGACATGGCGCAGGGTGGCGGCAGCGATGTTGCCGCGATCCCCGCTGCCTTGCAGTCGGTCAAAGATTACGTGAATCACGTATAGAGACATAGTAGCCGTTTCCTTTATTCTGGAGTTGTTGTTTAATGAGCGCCCTTCGCACAGGGCGGTCATTTGCAGATAGAAAACATGAGTCTGATTGTTCAAAAATTTGGCGGTACTTCGGTCGGCACCGTTGACCGGATAAAGGCGGTCGCAGAGAAGGTTGCCGGCTTTCGGCGTCGCGGTGATGATGTTGTGGTAGTCGTGTCGGCCATGAGTGGCGAGACTAACCGCTTGATTGAAATGGCCAAGGCCATGCAGGAGCACCCCACCCCAAGGGAGTTGGATGTTCTCGTCGCAACCGGCGAGCAAGTAACCATTTCCCTGTTGTGTATGGCCCTGCATGAACTCGGTGTCGGGGCGAAATCCTACACGGGCAGCCAGGTGCGTATTCTCACCGACGAGGCCCACACCAAGGCGCGGATCAGGGAAATTGATGATCACCGTATTCGCGATGACCTGGCTGGTGGCAACGTGGTTGTAGTTGCTGGCTTTCAGGGTGTGGATGAGAACGGTAATATCACCACCCTTGGCAGAGGTGGCTCTGATACCACGGGTGTCGCCTTGGCGGCGGCGCTGAAGGCCGATGAGTGCCAGATATATACCGATGTCGATGGTGTTTACACCACCGACCCTAGGGTAGAGAGCCAGGCGCGTCGGCTTGAGCGCATCACCTTCGAAGAGATGCTGGAAATGGCTAGCTTGGGCTCGAAGGTGTTGCAAATTCGCGCCGTTGAGTTTGCAGGTAAGTACAATGTGCCGTTGCGCGTATTGCACGCCTTTGAAGACGGCCCGGGTACGTTGATTAGTCTTGAGGAAGAGTCAGATATGGAAAACCCGGCGATTTCGGGTATCGCGTTCACGCGCGATGAAGCAAAGATTACGGTACTCGGTGTACCCGATACACCGGGCTTGGCCTACCAGATACTTGGGCCTGTTAGCGACGCAAATATTGAGGTAGACGTCATTGTTCAAAACGTCGCAGAGGACAATACGACTGACCTGACCTTTACTGTCGGTCGAAATGACGTTGCGAAAACAGAGGCAATTGTTCGCAAGCTGGTCGAAGAGACAGGTGCGCGAGAGGTGAAAACCGACAATAAAATTGCCAAGGTGTCGCTTGTGGGTGTCGGAATGCGCTCACACGCTGGCATCGCAAGTAAAATGTTTAAAACTTTGGCGGAAGAGTCGATCAACATTCAGCTGATTACCACTTCAGAAATTAAGATTTCGGTGGTCGTTGATGAAAAATATCTAGAGCTGGCGGTGAGGGCCCTCCATACAGCTTTTGATCTAGATAAAGCGCCTACATCGTAGAAACAGAGACGTGAACTGCTGCGCGCATACGGATACGCACGGGGTACGGATACTGGCTCTGGATAGGAGAAAGCAACATGTTAATACTGACTCGTCGTATTGGTGAGACGCTTATGGTCGGTGACGAAGTGACTGTCACTGTATTGGGAGTGAAGGGGAATCAAGTGCGTCTGGGTGTGAATGCGCCCAAGCATATCGCCGTTCACCGGGAAGAAATTTATGACCGCATTCAAGGCGAGAAAGACGGTAATAAAGAATAGCGGGAAATTAGCCTAAAGGCCTTTGATTCTTCGCTCAGTATGGTATTATGCCGCGCGTTTCGTTGCTAACACGCTTTTGAAAACAAGGTCTTAGCAGCGAAGCTCCAACGGAACGTTGGAACAATTCGGAGAGGTGGCCGAGTGGCTGAAGGCGCTCCCCTGCTAAGGGAGTATGGGGTTAATAGCTTCATCGAGGGTTCGAATCCCTCCTTCTCCGCCATTATTTAAGATAACCCGCTGATATAGCGGGTTATTTTTTTGTCTGTTGTTTTTTCTTGTGCCACTCTTGGTGCCAAAAAGTCGGGCCCACTATCTCGTCAGCACTTCCCCTGGGGGGCTAACTACCTGAAATCTTTCATTCCCGCTTTGCATTTGTTTATTTAAGGGCTGAAAAGCGAAGCCAAGTACGTGCAAGCTGTATATCGCCTCGTCTCGGCTAATATTGTTAGTGTTGCTGCCATAATCTCCCCTCGCGATTCTTGTTTTTCAGGTTTTCAAACTAACTACCAATGGCATATGGTCGCTTAGGTCTATCCAGTTTTCGTATTTACCTATCTCTATATGCGGGTCTTGCAGTAATGCCTCCGAAATATACGCGTAGTCTATGTGGTAAGACTTTTGTTCATTGCGGTACATGTACTGTGTGGCCGTTTTTTCTAGGCCATGATCTTCCATTGTCAACCGGTGGTAGATGCTCTCGATACTTAATTTGCTTAGATCTGTAACAACGTCACTATGGCTACAGCCAGAGTGCTTTTTGTCCCAGGCAGCATTGCTATTCAGATCACCGCATAGAATTATCCGGTCTGAGCCAATTTTTCTTTTATGTATTTGCAAGTATTGCCACAGCTGACCTATGTAGCGAAATTTTCTAGGCCCAGGGTTTTTTGTCCAAATGCCAACCAAATTGAAGGAATCGTTGATACGGCATGGCAAAAAGAGTTCTAGCCCTTCATCACTCCAATCAAGTTTTGCTATCTTGGTCGAGCCTTTTGCAAAAATTCCTATCCCCTTATTTTTGGATTGGCCAAGCCAAAGGTAGTCGCCGGCCCATTCTCGATAGGCTTTGGTTGATTGGGCTGGGTCTTCACACTCCTGAATGACAAGGACGTCTGCGTCCATTGGCTCTAGCGCGTGGTATTTCTTCCTGAATGCGCCGTTACAGTTCCATGTAATAATTTTCATTTCTGGGTTCAAAACCTAGTGATTAAGGGCGTATGGTCACTTAGAGCTATCCAGTCTTTATAATCGCCCACTTCAATGCTAGCCGAATGAAGTAGGTCGTCCGACAGGAAGACATAGTCAATATGGTAGGGCTTTTCTTGTTTGCGCTGATGGAACAAAGTTGGTTTAGACTCTTTTCCAGGGTCCTCGCCGGTGCGGTAATGGTAAAGGCTGCGGAGCCCGAGTTCCTCTAGCTCCGCTACGGTGTCGGAGTGGCTCCACCAACGGTCTGGCTTGTCCCACTGTACGTTGCTATTGAAATCGCCAATAACCATAGTGTGATCGTTGGCTAGCTCAGCGTGATGGATTTGCAGGTATTTCCAAAATTGCCCCATATAGCCGAAAACATGGTCTTCCTTACCTTTTGTCCATACAGCCAGGGCAGTGGTGCTGTGGTTTATGGTGAATGGTAGAAATAAACGTAGATCTTCTGTGCGCCACGTTATACTGCGGCTGCGGCTTCTTAGGCCGGGAACTGTAAATTCTCCCTGCCAGTCCAATCCTTGAGCGGTGTTGCCTTTGCGCGGAAAAACTCCGATGCCCTTATTTTTTGATTCTCCAAGCCAAAGGTAGTCGCCGGCCCATTCTCGATAGGCTTTGGTTGATTGGGCAGGGTCTTCACACTCCTGAATGACAAGGATGTCTGCGTCCATTGGCTCTAGCGCGTGGTATTTCTTCCTGAATGCGCCGTTACAGTTCCATGTGACAATTTTCATTCTTGGCTCAACAAGCTAAGTAGTGCTTGGATCATACCGTAGATGCGTTCTGGGTCGATAATTTACCTTGTACTCGATTGTTAGAGAACCCATGTAGGTTACAAACGAATGCCTAGTTTTTCACAACAAGTGATTAAGGCGCGGTTTGCTTCCACATCAGCTGCGAGATAGCGTTCCAGCAGACGTTCACGAGATTTACCCCACAAAGGACGTCGATAGCTGCTCTTCAATTTGTCGTGCAGCTTATTCCGCTTAATGCAGGCGCGGCCATGCTCATTCTCAAGTTGAGTTTGATAGGGCAGCCGGTAACATTGGCGACAGAGAAAATACTTGTCAGCTCCACATAGCACCTCACAACGCCTATTACAGCGTGGGCAGAGAAACCATTGCCTTGCCCCGCCATAGTGGCAAGGCGTCTCAGATAGCCGTATGTGCCGCTCTATATCCTGCCAATCACTAGCCGAAAGGCGATTCCGGTAGCGATAACTGATGGTTACTTGGTCACTCCCAACTGTGAAAGCAACGCTAGCAGTGAGTTCACCATTGCGTGACCAGTTTAGATTTCCGGACAACCCTGGCTTCAGCAGGCACTGCCTTCGCATATACCGAATATCAATTCGTTTCGTCGACTCGACTACCCTGGTGTAATTCGATGGCCTACCTGATCCCACACCGCCCATAATCAGCCTCCAGTTTTTATCGAAATCATTTGGAAATCACCTATTTAACGGTTCCGTTCTCTAAGCCATGTATTAGCTGCAAATCGACCTTTGTTTTGCTTTCGGTGTGGTGCGCACTCACCCTGCATTGCTCGCTGCCATATTTCTATGTACTGATCGAGTAGGACATCGCGCTTGTCTGGGGTTAGTGGTAGACGTTGGCGCAGGAAAGCCAGGTCATCGGGTGTGATCTCTATACCTCTAAGATTGAGCGCTTCTATGCTTAATTCAAAAGTAGGAGGTATTGCGGATTTTGCGGAATTGCGGGTTTTGTGGTCAGTCACCTCTGGCGGCAGCGTATAATGAGGGTTTGATTGAGCCTGTTTCATATGCTCATTACTGCGGGTTTTTGCGGAGAATTGCGGATGTTTCACCCCCGGCAAGTTCGGCGGATTGTTTCGGAGGGCTATCCCTTCGGCAATCAGGTCTAGCATTCGATTACCTCCCAGCTTATTGCTTTACCGCCAGTGCCAAGTTCAGCGGTTAGGTGGCCGTCTAGCCGCAATCGTTCGAGTATTGCCCTGGCTATACTCGACTTTCGGTACGCACTTGGCAGGCGCTTAAATTGAGCTGCCTCCAGCTTGCCTCCATGCTGTTTGATCCATTCAAGCAATTCGCGGGCTTGCACGTCTGCAAGGTCATTGGCGGCTTCCCCTGTGCGGATTGCCATGGAGCTAAGGTAGTAGGAAACCAGCTCGCCGGCGCGCTGAATATGGCATGCTGTGATTTCCTCACCTTCAACAAATGCCATGACAGCAGCCATGCGTGCGGCATTCTCGGCGGCTTTAGAGGCGAAGGCTTTAATGTCGACAAAGCTGCCCCCTGGTACAAGGTGCTTTTCGATACCGTCATGCAATGCTTCCCAATATTGATAGGCCTCTCCGGTAATCTTGAGGGTGTGCAGTTCAAGCCCACCGGTTTCCTCGTTTGTCTTTAGCGGGATAGCAAGCAACTCAGATAGTCGATCCCAATAAGCATTAATAGCTGGATCGTTATCAGCCCCGATTTCTGGATTACGATCTTTGAGAAAGCGAGTACCGGCGATGCTGTCCTCATGGCATACCAGAAAGCGTGCGATAAAGCCCTGCCCAAGTAATAGAGGGTCGGACAATACTTCAGCGCTGACGACGGGTTGTACCATGAGGTGTGCTGAAAGACGGCGATTATCCATTTCTCCAGATTCACCCTCTGCTGCGCGAGTGCGCTGTAAGGTACTGCCGTCCCACAACTGAGACAAGCTGCCGATCATTCGGCCTTTTGCGTCGGCGCTCATGCCGTGGCCGTTAAAGAAGCTCACCGCCTCATCAGAGAATAAGCCAGCGCTTGGAACGCCTTGCTGATAATGGCGCCATATCGCCTCTGGGGTGGGTTCTGTGAAGGTGATGCTTGCCCTTGGTGGCGGGGTCGGCTTTTCTGACTCAAGCTCTAAGAGTGCGCTAGCGAGGCGTTGCTCGTCGCTTTCGCTCATGGCCTTGTGTTTGCCATTAGGCTTGAATGATTGTTTGACTGAGTTGAGACGCATCTCCCACGCGAGCAGGTTTGAGCGGTAGCGGCTCCATTCAGAGTTAAGCTCTTCTCGGCGCCTTGCTTCAAAACCTCTGATTGGTTTGAGCGCCAGTTTGTCGGTTGCGCTCTTGCGATCACCGCTTTCGGCAACGGATAGACAATATAACGACACTGGGCCAGTGCTTATCTTGCCTCTCGCCACGTCAACGTGCTGTTGAGCAACGAGCGAAGAGGCGGCAAGAACTGACTGACAAGCAATTCCGAGAGGTACTTGCACGTGATAAGCAAGAGCTTTTGCGGCATTTCCTAGTATTGGGCCTAATGCTCCAACCGGATAGGTGATTGCCTGTGGTTTTTCCGGCAGAGGAATGGGTTTGAGCATAGGCAAAGGGCGGCCATTAGCGTTTCCCGCACTCTTTCCGCAAGCCGTCCGCAAGTCCTTCTTATTCGGAAAGCTTTGCAAATCAGGTTTTTCCGAGTTGGTCCGCAAATCCGCAGCTCCCGCAACGCCTGCGGTTATCTGTAGTAGTTCATTCATACAGATACCCCGCGTGCATTGACCCAGTCATTAAAGTCAGTACCAGGAGTGGGAGGGCACCACAGGTCGGCACCAGTCAAAGCGGAAGCCTGTCTAGCAGCTTTGATTCCAGCCGCGTCATTATCGGCAACCACGATTAGCTGGATGTTTGGGTGCTTCTCCTTGATTTTCATCGTAACTGCAGGGAGGTTTCCAGCGTTAAATGCACATGCAGTGGTTCGGCCTGTATAAGCCCTCACACTGGCGGCGGTGGCAAGGCCTTCTGCAACATATATTGGGCCTTTGCTTCTGCCCTCAACCCAATACATGCAGCCTTTGATGCGGCCACCAGACAGGAAGCGCTTTTCACCACGGGAGCTGATTGTCTGGATTGACCACAACACACCATCAATGTCAGTTACCGGCACAATCAAGTTGCCAGCAGTTTCACGCAAACCGCAAGGCCCAATGCACTTGCTAGTTAGGTAGGGGTGACCGGGGGCGGCGGGGTGGGAGTTATTCCAGATTACTTGCGCTCGCCGTGCGGCGGCGTGCTGCTCGGCTTTTCTGGCCTTCTTAGCGCGTTCTCGGGCCTCTGCCATCATCGCCTTGCTCGCTTCAATGTCGGCTTGAGTTAGCTTGTTGTCGAGCCACGTAGATACGTTAAGGCTCTGCCCCGTGCGCCAGTCGCCTACTACACCGGCTACTCCGTTCGGAGATCCAAAGAAGACGTACCAACTTGAATGGGATTTAGGCTTATCAGGTTGGGCATAGCGGTGGACCTTTCCGTCAATTTCAATGTGGCGGGGTGGCTCGAGTCCCGCATTGTAAAAACCTTGTTGGAGGTCACGGTATATATCATTCATTGCTCGTACCTCCTTTGCTTTTATTCTTCTTGATCGGCCGCTTCCATGGGCCGGAGTGAAGAGTGTACAACGCTGTGCGATGCCTGTTTCCTTGTGCATTGACGCCTCTGACCATTTCTTTTTGGATGTTGTGGCCATAGTCGTGACGTAGCTCAAACACCCTGGGTGCGGGTGCCATCACGTCGTATTGCTCACGGAACTCAAGGGTGGTGATTCCGCCAGGTACTGTCCGTAATGCTTCTATCATGCGTTGGCGCTGGGCGGCGTAGGAGTTACAATTAGACGGCACTGTTGTTGAGGCTGCTTTCTTAGGAGAGTGGCCTTTTTTCATGCTATGCCACCTCCGTTGTACTAAACATCGTTCGCCAATCAAGCTTTGTGCGTGCCGCATGGATTGCTTTGACCAGTTCTCTCATTTCTGCGTCATTAGCACCCGCTAGCCGGGCGCATTGAACAATCTCAATTTCGTAGTCCGGGGTTCCTTTTGTGCGTGGGCCAAGCTCTACCATTTCAGGCAGTAGGCCTTCCTTGCGCTTTCGGTAGTCGCTAGTTTTGTTTTCGCCCAGCAGGGCCAAGCGATCACGTGGGCGTAAAAACTTGAAGGGGATGCGGGGATTAATATCGGGGACGAGTGGTGTTGCTTTCGTTTTGGGTCTAGCCACGATTTAGCTCCTTTGTTGCTAAAGGTTCCCCCAGCAGTCATTTGGGGGCGTGGCTGTAGAATCGCTAACATATTGACTTCAAAAGCCTAAATAGGATTTTGAAAACCGAAATAGAAGTATTTCGGTTTTTTAAGGGTGCTCAATTTTATTGCGTAGCTGTTCTAGGGTGGCGCCCAGTTCCTTATCGTCTAAAGCGTTCAATATGCTTCTTGATGTATCATCGTTGATATTCTCGCCAATTTTGTTCACCAGACGCCCTAATTTGCTTGCTGCGCCTCTTTCCCGCCAATCAATCCCCTGTTTGAAGAGTAATGCGCCAAGAAGTAGTAAGTACGATCTCTCTTTCTTGTGGTGTAACGCTTTTGGGGGGGGAGTCTCATCCTGTTTTTTTGAGTTAAGGTCGACCAGTTTTTCTTCAAGCTGTGCAATTCGTACTTTTGCATGTCTTAACTCTTCCAGTTTGCTGAGCATCATTTTGATATGACGCTGGTGATCCTTCGCCGCCTCCATCAGTTCGGTGCATATTTGGATGCGTTTTCTTTCAGCCCAACACAGAAAGTCCTCTGGTGGATAGGCTTTGCGCTTAAACTCGGCTTTTCCGAAACTGCGTTCTGCCAGCTCACATGCACTGGAAAACTCGTGCGCAAGCTCCTTGCCTAGCAACACCTCCGCGGAAAAATGCGAGCTAAAAAAACTGACATATTTCTCCCCTGGTAGCTCCAGAGTAGGGGGTATCGCCTCGCCCAAAATGCCTGGCTTGATGCTAAAGGCAAGGCACAGCCCCTCTTCGATGGTCCAGGCATCCATTCTCGCCCAATGTTTGAAATCTGGCTTGGCGTGATCTGCTTTAAGGCGACGGGAACGCTCTTTGAGGTCATTGTAGAGCGCATCCATAGCTTCAGTGTCTAGGGAGAGCAATTGTTCGTAGCGGTTAGCGCCGGCTCGAAGTGCATCCGACCTTTTCTGCTGCTCATCGGCTAGTTGTTTCCTCACCACTTCTCGCGCTGCTTCTATTTGCTCTGCGTTACCTGACTTTCTTAGCGACCTGTCTATTAGTAACTCTTCGCTTTTAGGCTGTCTTAGCCCAGCTCCGCTACCATTTTTCATAAGACTTGGCACATGGTCGCCGCCCATCTCCAGAAGGGTGATTTCCCAGGCAACCCTGTTTATTTCTGATACTGGAGGCCATTTGTTCTCGGCCATAAGTTGACACTCCTTCTAGTTTTCATTCTGGTTTAGGTAGCTGTAATGGCATAGTGAATTGGTCACCTATTAAGAGGGAAAGCCATCAAAAACATAGCGTTACTTAGGCAAGTACGTCTCTAATTGGTATCACCTCGCCCTGTTGGGCCTCAGGCTGCCCAATTCGGTTTGCCCAGTCTTGCATCAGTTTGCGGCGTTTCTCGGGCAGTGTGGAGCGGTGGTAAGCAGCCTCTGCTTTGTCCTTGAGCTGATGGGCCATAGCAAATTCGATCAAATCTCGGGGGTATGCTGTGCATTCACCAGCCCAAGTGCGGAAAGTAGTGCGGAAGCCATGTGGAGTGACTACACGGCCATCAGGTGCGCGCCAAGGTGTTTTCTCATTGTCCATGCTCTTTATCAGTTTGAGCATGGCCATATTCGATAGTTGGCCACCGCGTGGGCTTTGGAAGATCAGGCCTTTGTCATTTTTATTTTCAAGGCTGGTAAGGATTTCTATGGCTCGGTCAGACAACGGGACAATATGCTCCTTCCGAGTCTTGAGTCGATACTCTGGGATCGTCCATAGCTCGGTATTGAGGTCAATTTCACTCCAGTCGGCCTCTAGCACATCCCCCGTGCGGGTGTTGGTCAGTATTAAGAACTCAAGGGTTAGGGCTGATATGCTGTTTGATTCCCGTAGCGCCGATATAAAAGCTCCTATTCTCTGGTAGGGCAGGCTGGGGAAGTTCTCGGCTCTCGCGACCTTAGATGGCTTTGCCAGTAAAGCGTCCAAGTGTCCGCGCCACCGTGCGGGGTTCTCTTCTGTTCGTAGCTTTCTTGCTCTGGCGTAATCAATAACCTTTTCTATCCGCCCTCGCACCCTAGTAGCGGTTTCGGTTTTGGTTGTCCAAATAGGCTCCAGAACCTGAAGAATATCGTCTGTGTCTATGTCGGCAATATGGCGATTGCCAATAATAGGGCTGGCGTATTGCGCTAGTGTGCGCTCCCATTGTTGAGCATGTTTTGGATTAGACCATGCTGAGCGATTGGCGTTTATAAACTTTTCTGCCACTTGGTCAAAGGTAACCAGTTGACGCTTGTTCTTGCGTGCCTCTGCCTCTTTTTCGCGTTTTAGGTCCAGTGGGTCACGAGGTGGGGTAGTTGAGTTGCCCTTTAATATTTTGCGCCAGTAGGCCAGATGCTCGCGCGCCTCAGCCAACGAGACTTCTGGATAACTGCCCAGTCCCATCTTCCGGCGACGCCCGTCCAACATATACCGGAAAACCCAACTGCGGCTACCTCCAGGGTCTACGTTGAAGTAAAGGCCGCGTCCATCGGCATAAGTGCCCGGCTTAGTCAGCCTTTTTAACTGTAGGTCTTTGAGCTTTTCTTTGGGGTGGGGTTTAGGCATATCTCCGCCAGAATAATATTGTGCCAATCCTTGCGCCAAATTATATGCATTTGTACGAAATCTTAACAACCCTTATGAAACCCTAAAATTCGTTATGTACTTTATATATAGCATCTAAATTAAGTTTACGTTGGTTTCATTACGTGGCAAAGGAATAGACTCCTTCTCCGCCATACATAAAAAGCCCCAGTCTGACGACTGGGGCTTTTTTTATGCTTGCGTTTTGGCATTTTGGCCACCCTGCAGTTGTTGGCCGCGCCAAGACTTTACTTATGCGTTAGTTTGTGTCCAAGGTTATTCCCAATAACCCCTTTAATATTAATGGCTTACGCAATGTAGGCGGTTAAATTGTTGATGCATTCTCATTCTCATCCCTGTTACTATCTCTGTGTAAAATTCGTACTACTGTTTCTAGGGGTAACAGCGGTGATCTCGTGATAGGGAAGCTGTTGGGCTTGGCGCATTCGCCGAGCTCGACACATTGCTATATCGAATTCGCAGCTACTGGATGGTCGACAAGGAATACAAATGACTAAGCGTATGGTCGTAATGCTGGCAATCAGCGGCGTTGTTTTTGGTGGCGTGTTTGGTATGAAGTGGTTTGGCAACCAGATGATGAATGAATTCATCGATAATATGCCGACGCCGCCGGTGACGATTTCAAGCACTACGGTTACCCCGCAGCAGTGGGTCGCTCGTCTGAACGCGGTGGGCAGTTTGGTGGCAGTGAAGGGCGCCGATCTGACCGCTGAAGTTGATGGCACCATCACCAAAATTAGTTTTGAATCTGGGCAAAGCGTTGAGGCGGGCACCGAACTACTGAGTTTGGAGTCTGTCGCTGAGCGCGGTGAGCTCGCGCGATTGGAAGCGCAGGCAAAGCTTGCCGAGATTGAGCAGCGCCGGCGCGAAAAACTCTACAAGCGCGGAACCATCTCTAAGTCTGAATATGACACCGCGCTGGCAGAAACGAATGTGGCCAAGGCGGCAGTGGAGGCGCAGCGGGGACGTTTGAATTTGAAAACTCTGCGAGCGCCCTTTAGTGGTGAGCTGGGTATTCGCCGAGTCGCATTGGGTCAATACCTCCGCGCTGGCGACAAGATCGTTACCCTGCAGTCTTTAGATCCCATTGAGTTGGATTTTTCATTGCCTGAAAAGCAGCTGGGCAAGGTGAACCCGGGCAGATCGATCGAAATCGTTGTCGACGCGCTGGGTGGGCGCCAGTTTAGTGGCGAGATTATCGCCGTTGAACCCAAGATTGATGCACAAACGCGTAACTTCGATGTGCGCGCGCGATTTGCCAATCCTGAGAAAGTGCTGAAACCGGGCTTATTTGCAAAAGTTACGGTAAACCTGGGAGAGCCGACGCAGGTGCTGGTTTTGCCAAAAACCGCTATTCAGTACAGCTCTTACGGCGATTCGGTTTTCGTTATTCGTCAACAGGAGGGTGGCGACGCCGAGGCCCTGGATGTCATTCAACGCTTCGTTACCTTGGGAGAGGCCCGCGGTGATTTTATTGAAGTCATTTCAGGCGTTAAAGAAGGCGACGAAGTCGCCAGTACTGGCTTGCTGAAGCTGCGCAGTGGTCAGCCGGTTACGATCGATAACACGCTCCGTCCCAAGCCTAGCTTGACGCCGGCCCCCCCGCAGGGGTGATCGGCGATAAATAGCTTGATGGCCTCTAAAGAGGTTGATGGTCATAAATAGGTTGATGACTCTCCCACGCCACTAACAAGGACAGGCGTCATGCATTTCACAGATATATTTGTTAAACGCCCGGTGTTGGCCATTGTGGTCAGCTTGGTGATCTTTCTACTGGGTTTACGCGCGGCACAGGACCTGACGGTGCGTGAATACCCTGAGATTCAAAATGCGCGGATCAGTATCTCGGTCGTTTATCCGGGCGCGGACCCAGAACTTGTCGAAGGTTTTATCACCACGCCGCTGGAGCGTGAGATAGCCTCAGCAGATGGCATTGATTTTCTTACCTCCAATTCTGCTCAGGGATTGTCGAGCATCTCGGCGAACCTGAAAATTGATAAGGACCCCAATGAGGCGCTGACCGAAATATCCGCAAAAGTGAATAAGCTGCGCAGTCAGCTACCGGAAGGTAGTGAGGACCCTGTTATTCAGTTAGCGGGTGCCGGTGACAACGCGGCGATGTACTTGTCGTTTTACTCCAAGACGCTGAGCAAAGCGCAAATTACTGATTATGTGGCGCGGGTTGTTGAACCGGAGCTATCTGCCCTCAGCGGTGTGGAGCGCGCGGTGATACTCGGTGGCAGGAATTACGCCATGCGGATCTGGTTTGACCCAGAACGTCTTGCGGCGCACAACATGACACCGGGCGAGGCCTTTTCAGCAGTAAAACGGCAAAACGTTTTATCGGCCGTAGGGGAAACCAAAGGGCAGTACGTTAAGGTCGGCATTTCTGCAGATACGGATTTGAGCACAGTAGAGGCATTCAGGGACCTTGTGCTGCGCAGTGAAGGAACGCAGCTCGTGCGCTTGCGGGATGTCGCCGATGTGGTGTTCGGCGATGAGAGCTACGACTATGTAGCGCACTGGGATGCCGAGCCAGGCCTGTTTATCGGTATTGAAGTGCGCCCGGATGCGAACTTGCTGGATGTCACTGCGGAAATCCGCGAAATGTGGCCGCGTATTCACCGCGCTTTGCCGGAGAGTATTGAGGCGAATATTTCCTATGACAGCACGGTTTATGTCAACGCGGCAATCAGCGATGTACAAGCAACACTGATCGAAGCGGTCATTATCGTTATTCTGGTCATCTTCTTGTTCCTGGGTTCACTGCGCAGCTCAATGATCCCGGCGGTGACCGTACCGCTGTCGTTGGTAGGCGCTCTATTCCTGATGTACTCGATGGGCTTCTCGATTAATCTGCTAACGCTATTGGCGATGGTCTTGGCGATCGGCATGGTGGTCGATGATGCGATTATTGTGCTGGAAAACATCCATCGTCATATTGAAGAGGGCATGGAGCCATCTAAGGCCGCCTTGGTAGGCGCACGCGAGTTACTGGGGCCGGTTATCGCGATGACAATCACCCTGGTGGCAGTGTATGCACCGATTGGCTTCTTAACCGGAATGACGGGCAAGCTGTTCACCGAGTTCGCGTTTACCTTGGCGGGCGCGGTATTGATTTCGGGCGTTATTGCACTGACGTTAACACCGATGATGTGCGCAAAAATACTGCAGTCGCACGATGAATCGGGTAGCAGTCGTCTGGAGCGTTTCCTGGATGAGAAGTTCGAATACTGGCGCCAGGGCTATAAGCAGCGACTCCACTCAGCGATGGACCAGGTCAATGTGATTGGCGTATTCGGTTTGGTGGTGTTGGTATCGTGTTATTTCCTCTACCAGAGCAGTGACAACGAATTGGCGCCGGCCGAAGACTTAGGTTTTGCTGGCGTCATTGCCGAGGGTGACGGCTATGCATCGCCGGAGTACTTTACCAATGCCTTTTTGGCCGCTCAGAATTTGGCGTTGGAGCACCCCAATGTGGATCATACGTTTGCCTTCACCATCTCAGAAAGTGGTGAAAGCAATAAAGGCTTTATCGGCTTGATTGGCACCCCCTGGGACGCTCGGACCAAGACAATGGGGGATGTCGCTAACGACTTGAGTATGAGCATGGAGTCAGTGGCGCCGCTACGCCTGGCGACATTCCAGCCGCCGCCGCTGCCAACTCCAGGGCAGGGCTATCCCGTGGAGTTTATTCTCAAGTCGACGGCTGAGCCACAGCTGATGGCGGAAGTGGGCGATGAGCTGGTTAAGCGTGCGATGGCCAGTAAGCGCTTTTTCTACGTGGCCTCGCAGTTAAATTTCGATCGCCCCGAGGCCGAAATTATCGTCGACAGAGACAAGGCCGGTCTACTCGGCGTTGACATGCAAAGCCTGAGCTTAGATCTGAGTGCGATGATGGCGGGTGCTGAGGTGAATCGTTTTTCGTATATGGGGCGCTCGTACAAAGTCATTGCCCAGGTTGAGCGCGAGGAGCGCCTGAACCCTCAGCAACTGACCGGGTACTACACGCGTGCGGCAAGCGGCGACCTGATTCCAATCTCCACACTCGTCGAGGTTGTGCAGCGAACCAAGCCAAGATCAATACCCCATGCCCAGCAATTAAATGCAAATACGATTATTGCAGTGCCGCGCCCCGATGTTTCCCAGGGCGAAGCGCTGGCCCTGCTTGAAGGTATTGCCAACGACATTATGCCCGCCAACTTTCAGCTGGACTACGCGGGGAGCTCTCGGCAGTTCAAGCAAGAGGGCGGAGCATTGGTGGGAACCTTTGCCTTTGCCCTGCTGATTATTTACCTCGTCTTGGCGGCGCAATTCGAGTCTTTCCGGGACCCGCTGATCATTCTGGTGACCGTGCCTATGTCGGTATGTGGCGCGTTGCTGTGCATTAATATTTTTGCACTGACTAACGGTATGCAGCTGACAACGTTCCCCGGTATGACCCTGAATATCTATACCCAGGTTGGCCTGGTCACCCTGATTGGGGTGATCTCCAAACACGGTATCTTGATGGTGGATTTTGCAAACCGGTTGCAGGAGCAGGGCGTGTCCAAGCGCGAAGCCATAGAAGAGGCCGCGTCGATTCGTTTGCGTCCTATTTTGATGACCACGGCGGCGCTGGTGATGGCGATGTTGCCACTGCTGGTTGCCAGTGGTGCCGGTGCGGCATCGCGTTTCTCGCTAGGTATGGTTATCGCCTCGGGAATGAGCATCGGCACGCTGTTTACCTTGTTCGTTGTGCCGGCCATGTACCACTACATAGGGCGAGACCACCGCGCCACGTCTTCCGCTGAGGGTGGTGTACTGGCCGAAGCGGGGCGCGACGGGTATGATCGCGCCTTAACTGAAAAAGAGGGTGTGTCGTGATCAAGCACAACAGCTATTTTGACGAAAAAGTTCAGTCATTGGGTTTTGAAGGAAAATCCCAGCCGGTCTCGGTGGGCGTTATGGAAGCCGGTGAATACCGCTTTGGCACCGAAGCGGCGGAGCGCATGCAAGTTATTACTGGCGCGCTGGTTGTATTGCTACCGGGTTCCAGCGATTGGCAGCGCTTTAGCGCCGGGCAATCTTTCGATGTACCGGCCAACAGCGCGTTTGATTTGAAAGTGGAAGAGACCAGTGCCTACGCGTGTTTTTATGGCTAATCGCACTTGGTGCCATGTATAGCGTCCGGAGCGGCTTTCAAGTGCTCGAAAAGTGTTTGAAAGTGCTCCTGGACACTGTGAATATTGATATCCGCCAGCCCGCTAGATAAGCCAAACCACACGTACAAGCCATTTAGGTCTCGAAACATAGGCGGCAGATAATGCGGCGCTTCAATGATGCCTTCCTGGCAATAGGGGTAGAGATGGGGGACGTCCTCCAGGGACACCTTGCCTACAAACAGCATTGGTAGTATTTCCGGCACGTCGCTGAGGATCGCGCTGCGAATAAAGTTTACCGTTTCGACAAAGCCCCTGACGTAGCTCAAATCTTTGGTGAAACAGGCGCCGCCTTCCACCATTCCACCGCGGAATACCCGCTGGGCAATTTTGTAGCTTTCCTTGTTGCTGAGGCCCTGGCCAACAAAGTGCCGATATACATCGAGAAAGTCGCCCCCTTGTTCTGCGATATCGATAGCCACTACACGGTCGCTGATTTTTCGCGCGCGCCCGGGAAAAGAGCTAAACGTCAGTGTCTCGATAAGCACTGCTAAGCCCTCTTGGAGGGCAGTAATACGGGGAGAGCCGACGCTTAGCCAGCTGGCCCATGGCTGGCGGCGACCATTTAACGTGGTGCCGACATGCACCCAACCTTCGTGAACCTCCAAAACTTGTATATCGAGAAGGGAGAATTGCGCGTGGCGATTAATTTTGATGCAGTCGCCCCCGGCTGAGGCATCAGACACGATGCCATCTGTTTCCCGAACGGTGAAAGCGGTATCCGGAAAAAAGGGCTTGAGTCGTTGGGAGAGCATTTCCACTGCGCCAGTCGCATCGATGACCTTGGGGTAGGGGGATGCAAGATGGTGGGCAGCGGGAAGGGAAAAAATGCTGCACAAGCGCTTACCCATGTCGATAAGCGGCAGGCTGTCACCCCGCAGACGATCGCGTGCAGAGCCATAAAGCCGCCGGCTGGCGGTCAAGAATGCCTTTTGGCCACGGTGCTCCAGTAGGTCAACCACGCTGCGGTACTGTTCGGCGGTTTGCCAAAGAATTTGGCCGAGGGCGTCGCCGTGCCCCAGAGCACTATCGAGCCGTTGTTGGAAGTTTTTCAGTTGTGCATCAATCTCTGCCGCGTTGAAACTGAGAGGGTTGTTGCGCAGGTAGTCTTCACGGCACACGGTCGGTAGCGCGTTGGCGCCGTTCTCAAAAAAACGTTTCTCCACATCATGGGGCCACTTGATCGCATCGAGTATCAATATCGGCTTTTGAATGCGGATCAGCTCATCCGAGAGCGCGCGCAGCGCTGTTTTATAACTTGTGGCGTCTGATGTCATCACGGCCTCATTTTTGTAGGGTTAATATGCAGCGTAGACGCCGTTTTCCAAAGCTTGCCATGTTGCTGAATTGTTCAAGTGATATTGGCACGCGGTGGTATTCAATCTCAGACTGCCAGTGGCCCTTGCTGCTGTCTAAGGAATGGCCCCGACAGGTGTTGCTGTCGGGGTCATTGATATACACCGTATTTTCCTCCCCTCGGTACACATATACCCAGTGAGGCGCGCGTTGGCGGTCGAGTGCCCACGTGCTGATCAGTGCGACAACGTGACGGTTTTCAATCAATAGCGACTGCAGGGCCGGTGTGTCGAGCTTATTGACCCGAATATCCGCCTTATAGTCCGTCAACTGCGCCATAAAATCGTCGTGAACCAGCTGCATAAGCTGGCGCTTGGAGGGCGAGCGAACGCTGTCGATGAAGGCGGGGGCCGTATCGCTAATAAAGAGCGTGGCGTTAAATTTTCGGCGCAGCGCCGCCAACATTAAGCCTTGTGGTGTGCAGCCACCGTGACCGCTACCCATATAGATGCTGGTGGCTTCCCGCCAGATTTGCAGCTCCTCGCGCCGGGAAAAGGGCGATGCCGGATCCAGGTCTCGCATGGCCATCATCAAGCTGGCGGGGCCGCAGGTAAAACCCGTGGTCTGCCGGTAGTAGTGGGGTGAGTGCGCGCCGCGCTGCGCGGGTGTTAGCAGTCGCTTTTCCATACGTACGGCACTGCAACCATCGGCGTAGTAGTCACTGACACGGCCAAAAGTGCGGTAGCCACGGCGGTTGTACAGGGAAATTGCGGCGGCATTGTCCTCTCTGACTTCAAGGCGAAGGAAAACGCTTTGCCTGTTGCGGGCGAGTTGTTCCGCTGCGTCGAGTAATAACATCGCGACGCCTTTACCGCGTTGGTCGGGCGCGACGGCGAGTGAGTAAAGCCGGGACAGCAGGGTGCCACGGCGAAACAGTAGCAATGCATAGCCCAACAGTTTGTCAGCTTCACGACAGACGAGCAATTGGTGGGCGCCGTGGCGGATGAACGCTTTAAAGCTGCGCTGGGAGATCCGGTCACTACTAAAGCAGTGTCGTTCCAGCTCGACCAGTGCCGGCAAATCTATGGGGCTAGCGGGGCGAATACACGGCGACATGGGGCAGACTCGACAAATACCGCAGATGGCGGCGCATGTGCGGATCATACTGCGCATTATTTGCCGTCTACAACATAAAATAGTACTTGTTTCGCTGTTGCGCTGGTCGCAGAATGCCGCAGCTTTTGCCACCGCATAGACGGTCGCTGATCCCGCATGGGGAGAGCATTTTGGGAGCATGGAGCCGATGTCCCGTTTAGTTATTGTTGTCGATGATGTGCGCGACTGGGGGCCTTATTATCCCAGCCATTCGGTCATCAGTTTTGATGATTATCTTTGTCTTGGAACGACTCGCGAGCGCGTCAGGGTCGTTAATCTTTGCCGGAACTACCGCTATCTCGGTAGCGGCTACTACTGCTCTCTGTTGGCTGAAGCCCGCGGGCATCATGTTATTCCATCGCTGAAAACCCTGACTGAATTGTCGGCAAAGCCGCTGTCGTCTATTCAGTGGCAGGGTATGTCGCCGACGCTTGCTGCGCTTGCACCGGGCCAGCCGGGCGAGGTGAAACAGTTGCGATGCTGGTTCGGCGAGACTTTGGAGCCAGAATATGCCAACCTTGCGCGCTCGGCGTTTCAGTACTTTCCGTGTCCTATCCTTGAGCTGCGCATGGTGTATCGCCAGGGCTGGCGTATGGATAAATTACAGGCCGCGTCGCTGCGGGCTTTGTCGTCGAGCACTGAGCAAGACAGCTTTGCGGCGTGCTTTGAGCGCTTCAGTCAAAAACTATGGCGGCCGGCCCCCGCGCAAAAGCGCTTCCGCTATGACCTGGCGATTCTGGTCGATACCGAGGAGGCGATGTCGCCTAGCGACGGCGCCGCCCTGCGGAAATTTATCCGCGTCGCGGAAAAATACGGTATCTGTGCGGAGCTGATTGGAAGAGCGGATTATTCGCGGCTGGCAGAGTACGACGGTTTGTTTATCCGCACGACAACGTCGGTAGCGAACATCAGTTACCGCTTTGCCAAGCGCGCGGAAGCGGAAGGCCTGGTGGTTATCGATGACTCCCAGTCGATCTTACGGTGCACGAACAAGATCTATCTTGCTGATTTACTAAGGCGGAACGCGGTTGCTGTACCGAAGACGGAGTATTTGCGAAGTGGCAGTGAGTCGGAAGCGCGGCGCTTGATAGATGCACTTGGCCTACCCCTGGTGTTAAAGGTGCCCGATGGTGCGTTCTCTAAAGGGGTGGTTAAAGTCGACAGCCTGGCAGCGCTGTGTGTGGAAGCGCAGCGACTACTGGATAAGTCGGCGCTGCTTCTTGCGCAGGAGTTTATGTATACCGAATACGACTGGCGTATTGGGGTATTGGACGGCCAACCGTTATTTGCTTGTCGTTATTACATGGTGAAAAAACATTGGCAGATTTATCGTCACGGCAAGCGAAGCCAGTCAGGTGGATTTGATGCGGTGCCGATTAGCGATGTCCCAGCCGACGTATTGCGCGCAGCGGTCAGTGCCTGTCAGCTTATTGGCAACAGTTTTTATGGTGTGGATATCAAGCAGCAGGGAAGTCGGGTGGTGGTCATTGAGGTCAACGACAATCCCAGCATAGACAGCGGGGTAGAGGATAAGCTGCTCGGCGACTCGCTTTACGCGGCAGTTATTGAGGTGTTTTTACGGCGAATGGAAAGGCGAGGGCTTGCGGCGACTAAGTAGTGATAAGGGCATCTCTCGATGCCCTTTTTGCTTCGCGCCCTAGTAGCCGCACAATGAGGCATAGCGGTCGCGATGGAAGCCGCTGTGCCCCAATAGTTGAGTCGCTACGCGAGAGCGTTTTAGGAAAAAGCCAATCTCGAGCTCGTCCGTCACACCGATGCCGCCGTGCATCTGCACAGCCTCGTTTGTTACCAGCTCAAAAACGTCGTTCATGCGCGCTTTGGCCAAGCTGGCAAGCTGAGGCAAGTCTGCACGCTTGTCATCAATGGCAGAGAAGGCATCAAAAAGAACCGATTTTGCCAATTCAAGCTCGATATACATCAGCGATGCGCGATGCTGCAGGGCTTGAAAGCTGCCAATTTTTACGCCGAACTGGTCGCGCTCTTTTAAATATTCCACGGTGCGCTCAAAGCATTCGAGCGCGCCACCGAGCATCTCTGCGGCTAAGCAAACGCGGCCACGATCAAGTACCGTCTCCAGAACTGGCCAGGCCTGGCCTAGCTCGCCGATAAGCGCATCGGCTGAGACGTCTACGTTATCGAAACTGAGGGCAGCAGCGCCGCGGCTATCGACCATCTTGCGGCGCTGACGAGTTAGCCCCTTGGCATCGCCGTCTACGAGAAACAGGCTGAAGCCATCAGCACTACCGGCTGTTCCGCTGGTGCGCGCAACCACGACCAGCTTATCTGCGCTGTGCCCGTCGACAACGAAACTTTTATTGCCATTCAGGCGGAAACCGCCGTCGTGGGCTTCTGCAGCCATTGCGGTATCGAGTGGTGCGTGGTGGTGCCCCTCTTCTAGGGCGAGAGCAAGAGTGAGCTCGCCGCTGGCGACCTTCGGAAGCAACGAGGATTTTTGCTCTTCATTGCCGCCCAGCAGAATTGCCGACGCGCCGAGTACAACGGTGCTTAACAGGGGTGATGCGGCCAGCGTGCGGCCACTTTCTTCGATGATGGCGCCTAGGCCCATAAAGCCGAAATCCAGGCCATCGTACTGCTCGGGCAGGACAATGCTGGCCCAGCCGAGTTCACACATTTGCTGCCATTGCTGCTGGGAGTAGCCGGTTGGGTCGTCGCTGTCGCGCAACGTGCGCAGCGCTTCTACCGGCATATTTTCGCTCAAAAAATCCTTGGCGGTGTCCTTGAGCAGGCGTTGTTCTTCATTAAGTACCAGTGCCATGTTGGGCTCCCTTAATTACTGCTGAGGCAAGCCAAGGACACGCTTGGCAATAATATTGAGTTGCACTTCTGATGTGCCACCGGCAATAGAGAGTGCTTTTGAGAACAGCCAGCCACGCGTCGTCAGCTTTTCGTCTTCGTTAAAGCCGTCGCCGTCCCAACCGAGTGCCTGGTGACCAAGCAGCGCGAGTAACAGTTCTTCTTTGCGCTTACCTTCTTCCGTACCCACGTACTTCATAATGAGCGGTACATTGCTGTCGGCCTGGCCGCTCATGCGCTCTTCAAAGGTGCGGAAATGCGTCAGGCCAATGGCGCGGTAAGCCATTTCATGGCGCACCAACTGGTCGCGTAGCGCCGCATCTTTGAGCTTGCCGTTTTCATCTGTGCCGACATATTCCAGTGCCGCTTGAACGGGGCCAAAGCTGGGGCCAGGGGTATCGCCGCCGATTTCTGACATCAACTTGCGCTCGTGCTTGAGCAGCGCTTTGGCAACCGACCAGCCCTTGTTCAGTTCGCCAATCAAGTTGGCCTTGGGCACTTTCACGTTGTCAAAGAAGGTTTGGCAAAATTCGGATTCGCCGCTGATCAACTCAATCGGTGTTGTGGTGACACCCGGATCATCCATATCGATGAGTAGGAAGCTGATGCCTTCTTGTTTTTTTGCGTCTGGGTCTGTGCGGACCAGGCAGAAGATCCAGTCAGCCTTGTCGGCATTGGTTGTCCAGATTTTCGAGCCGTTGACCAAAAAGTGGTCGCCCATATCTTCGGCGCGGGTTTGCAGGCTGGCCAAATCGGAGCCAGCGCCGGGTTCTGAGTAGCCCTGGCACCAACGCACGTCGCCGCGCGCAATTTTGGGAATGTGTTCCTGCTTTTGCTCGTCGTTACCAAACTCGAGTACGGCGGGTCCAAGCATCCAAATGCCGAGGTCAAAAAGCGGGGTACGGCAACCCAGCGCCTTCATCTCTTCTTTCAGGACTTTGGCTTGGCGCTCATCGAGGCCGCCACCACCCAATTCGCTGGGCCATTCGGGTACTGTCCAGCCTTTGTCGCGCATGCGCTCAAACCACAGCTTTGCATCGTCGCTGGGGAACTGTTTGTTTTTGCCCGCCCACACTTGTTCTTCGCGGGTAATTGGCAGGCGCTGTGAGGCGGGGCAGTTGTCCTCCAGCCACTGTCTGACTTCGAGGCGGAATTGGTCGAGATCGGCCACGTCGCTCTCCTATTTTATTGGGAATATGGCAGTGCCGCGGCAGCCGTGCTGGGCGGTTTCAATGGTTGCTCAGCTTAGCGAAAGGCAGGCGCAAGGCAAGAGCCAAACGCGTCATGCCGACTGACATATTGGGTCACTAATTTCATTTGCTTCTCCTACTTTTGGGTGTTTACGCCAACGCGACAGTTGCCGATGCTTGTCGGTTAGCCGTTGGCGCAGCGATACTGCGCGGCGAGTTCATTGAAAATAATTAGGAATCTCTATGACTCGATTTGAGAACAAGGTGGTAATGGTGACTGGCGCGGCGTCGGGGATTGGCCGTGCGGCAGCCCTGAGGGTGGCATCAGAGGGTGGTAAGGTTTTTTGTACGGATATCAACGAAGAAGCTTTGCAAGAACTGGTGGTGGACATTCAGAAACAGGGCGGGGAAGCCATCGCACAGCGGTTTGATATTTCCGCCGAGGGTGCCGCTGAGGAATGCCTCGCCAGCTTGATCGCGCAATGGGGAAGGCTGGATGCACTGGTTAATATGGCTGGTATTTTGCGTTTTAGTAATGCCCACGAGACGCCGCTGGAGGTGTGGCAAAAAATCATTGCGGTAAACCTGACCGGGACCTTTATGCTGTGCAAAGCAGTACTGCCTGAGTTGCTCAAAACGAAGGGGGCGATTGTGAATGCCGCCTCAACGGCGTCGCTGCAGGGACTGCCTTGGGGCGTTGCCTACGGTGCAAGCAAAGGCGGCGTGTTGGCGATGACCCGCAGTATTGCTGTGGAGTATGCAAAGCGCGGCGTCAGGGCGAACTGTGTGTGCCCCGGTGACATTAACACCGGGATGGTGGAAGGCCTGAGTTTCCCCGAGGATGCCGACTTCGACCTCCTGAACCGAATTACCTCGCTGACTGGCGCGAAGGGTCCGGAAGTGGTGGCTGGCGCTATCGCATTGTTGGCCAGTGATGACGGTATTCATATCACCGGTGAAGAAATACGGGTAGATGGCGGCATTCTTGCGTGATTTTGCCGACAAATCGCCTTGTGTGGGGAGCCGCTGCTGTTTAGTCTTGCTGCGTTTAGTAGATGACTTCAGCGGAGTGACGTATGGCGACCTACCTTCTTGCCATTGATCAAGGGACGACCAGTTCCCGGGCTATTGTTTTTGATAATCGTGGCAAGATCTGCGGTGTTGGGCAGCAAGAGTTTACCCAACATTACCCCAAGGATGGCTGGGTAGAGCACGATCCCGAGGAAATCTGGCAAACCACGCTGGCGAGCTGTAAAGCGGCGATCGCCGCAGCGGCAATCACGGCTGATCAAATTGCCGGTATTGGTATTACCAATCAGCGTGAAACGACACTGGTATGGGATCGAAAGACGGGTGAACCCGTTTATCCAGCAATCGTTTGGCAGGATCGGCGAACCGCTGACTGGATTTCCCAGCTCAAGGAACAGGGCCTAGAGGGAACCGTAAACAAGCGCACGGGTTTGCTGTTAGACCCTTATTTTTCGGGCAGTAAGCTTGCCTGGATACTCGATAACGTTTCGGGGGCGCGGCAGCGTGCCGAGGCGGGCGAGCTGGCCTTCGGCACGGTTGACTGTTATCTGCTGTGGCGTCTGACCGGTGGGCGAGAGCACGCAACTGATGCCAGCAATGCCTCGCGGACCCTGCTGTTTAATATCCACCGTCAGTGCTGGGATGAAGACCTTCTGGAAATGTTCAATATTCCAGCGTCGCTGTTGCCTGTGGTGAAAAACAGCTGCGACGACTTTGGTGTTGCCGATGCCTCACTGCTCGGTGCTGAACTTCCCATTGCGTCGTTAATCGGTGATCAACAGGCCGCGACCGTGGGGCAGGCTTGCTTTAAACCGGGCATGGCAAAAAGCACCTATGGTACCGGGTGCTTTGTCATGCTCAATACCGGCAACCGCGCATTAACCTCGACAAACCGTCTGCTAACGACGGTGGCATACCGAATTAACAATGAAGTCTGCTATGCCCTCGAAGGCAGTATCTTTATGGCCGGCGCGGCAGTGCAGTGGTTGCGCGACGGTCTGAAATTAATCGGTTCGGCGGCTGAAACCCAGGCGCTTGCTGAGAGCGTTGACAGCGCGAATGGCGTGTTCATGGTGCCGGCATTTACCGGGCTGGGCGCACCGTATTGGGATCCCGACGCGCGGGGGGCTATCCTCGGGCTGACCAGGGACACGGGTATTGCGCATATTGCCAGGGCGACGCTTGAATCCGTGTGCTATCAAACGCGCGATTTACTCGAAGCGATGGCCGGCGATGGCGCTGATATTCAGCACCTGCGTGTGGATGGTGGCATGGTTGTGAATGATTGGCTGGTGCAGCGCTTATCCGATACCTTGGCCTGTCATTGCCAACGCCCTGCGGTGACAGAGACAACCGCCCTCGGCGCGGCATACCTGGCTGGCTTACAGCTAGGCTTGTACGCCTCATTGGATGAAATTGCGGATATGTGGCGCGAGGAACGCAGCTTTATGCCGGCCATGAGCGAGATCGACCGAGAGACTCGTTATCACGGTTGGAAGAAAGCCGTCGCTCGGGTTCGCAGTTAAACGCGAATACTCAGATCCAAGGCGCTTATCGGCACCGGGCGGCTGATGTAGTAGCCTTGGATGTAATCCACTTGCATGCTGCTTAACACTTCCATAGCGGCTTTCTCTTCAACGCCCTCTGCGATGACTTTCTTGCCGAGGCTGTGGCTCATTTCGATGATGGACCGTACTAGCGCCTGATCGTTTTCCCGCTCATGGATAAAACGAATAAACGCCTGATCAATTTTGATGTAGTCCACCGGCAACTCCCTCACATATTCGAACGAGGTAAAGCCGACTCCGAAGTCGTCCAGGGCGATTTGCGCACCGCTCAACTTGATCTGCTCCAGCAGGGTGCGAGCATTGTCGATGTTTTCCAGTGCATCAGTTTCAACGAGCTCGAAAATCACGGCATCAGGTGTGACGCCTGTGTCATCAATAATTTTCGCGAGGCGCTCTGAAAAGTCGGGCTGTTCCAATGTTGGCGCCGTTATATTAATGCTCAGTTGAATGTTTACCCCCGCTTGCTGCCATGCTGCCAGCTGGCGCAGGGCTTTCTCGATAACCAAGTAGTCGATTTGAGGCATCAAACCTGACTCGGTAGCAATGCCTAAAAATTTGGCAGGGGCGATAAAACTGCCTTCGTCATCGAGCATTCTGACTAAGCTCTCACAATGACTAATGCGCTGGCTTTTTAGATCGATGATCGGCTGGTAAAAAAGGACGAGGCGGTTATTGTTTAGCGCTTGTACAAGCTGCTCCTTTAGTAAGTATTTTTCCTGCCGGTTCTCCCGACTATCCTCTTCATCAGCATAGTAGACGTGGCCCTTGGCCTTATTTTTCATTCTTTGCATCAAGGATGTGGCATTGGAGAGTAATTCGTCCACATTGCAGGCATCGCGTTCGTACTTGTCAACGATGACTGTCGCGTAAATGGACTCTGTGTGATTGCCGAGGGTTATTTCAAAGTGACTGATGTCTTCGAGCTGCTGCGGTGATGCGGGAGGCTGTGAGGCAAGCAATACACAGAATTCCCCCGAGCCGGTGCGCGCTAGCAAGCAGGAGTTATCCAGGGTCTGACTAATATGGTTGGCGAATTTGCGCAGCAGGTCATCACCACAGTCAAAGCCAAAGCGGTCGTTGAACTCAGAGAAGTTGTCGATATCGATCATGATCAAGCTTATGGCTTGTTCGTCCTCGAGCCGATGAATTCGGCGGTGGGCTTCCTCGATAAAGGTGCTTCGGTTGAGCAGCCCAGTGACTCGGTCGTGCTCGCCTAACCAGCGCAGGCTTTCCTCGGCACGTCGGGTTTCGGTAATGTCTACGCCCAGAGAGAGGATCAGCTTTGTGCTGTCTAACTCAACAATTGAGTGGGTCCAAAGGAAGTCGTGAATTTGCCCATCAATCGCGAGAAAGGGCAATTCATTTTGAAGTTTCTTTTGGTTTTTATCTGCCATGTTTCGCAGTGAAGTGCTGAGCGTGACTTCGCGCTCCGGATCGCGAACCCACTGATTGATATTGGCGTTGACGGGTAGGCTGCTGTTTAGGCCGCTGAGCATTCGTCCCATCGCGTTGATGTTCTGTATCGTGCCATCTAAGCGGTGTGTAACGACGACCATTGGCGAATTTTCCAGCAGCATTTCGTTAAACTGCTTGGCTTCTGTTAGGGCATGAACTTTGTCTTGAAGCTCAAACTGGTGGCGGGCGATATCTTTGTTGAGCAGTTCTAGTGCATCGGTTACCTGTTCCGCTGTGTCGTGTAAGAGGTCAATTTCATCGGCATAGTGTTCGTGTCGTGGGACGGTACTCAGGGCCTTGCGTGCCTCGTCAAATCGTGAGGCAGATAAAAGGGGCAGGGTTTCAGTAATCGTATTGAGTTTACTCAGAGGAGGTCGCAGCGTTAAGTAGACGACGATAATAACGAGTACTGACGTGGAGAGGGCGGCAATGAGTATCTCGCGCAGCGTTGCTCTGGCTAACGAGGAAATATTTGATTCGTCAGAGATAATGGCCAGATGCAATTTGCCGCTCGGCATTTCAAAATAGCGTGCCCCCAGGTAGGTTCCATTTGTCGCCCCAAAGAATGTGCCGCTCGACAGGAGGGTTGAGCCGCTCGTTGCCAGTATGGCCGCTAACATCTGGGCGCTTTTGTTGCCGTGACTGGAGAGTAGCGTTTGTTGGGCTACATCACCGCTCTCTGTCGATGAAAATATAACCAGTTCGGCGCCCGTAATATCGAAAAAGTCTTCAACCAACAGCGAGGCTGAGCGATTGATATTTACAATTAATTCGTTGCCATCATCGTTTATTAGTGGAATAAAAACGCTTTGCGTACAGGTTGGGTTACAGATTATCGAGGCGTACGGTCGCTGGTTCTCAGTGATACTCGCTACTGCGAGCTGAATGTCTTGCTCACTGGGCTGGTAGCTTGTGCCTTCAAGGTGTGCCGAAGCTAAAATGATCCCCTTTGTCGATATGAATACCACGGAGTCGATGCCCGACATCAACGACGGCGCGGGCACATTGTTGTTGCTAATCGCTTCGATACTGGGGAGCTGGTAGTGATCGGCGCTGCGAAATAGCTCGCGGCTTGAGCGGTCTACAAGGGTTTTGAAGGTGGATTCGAGCCTCTGCAAGCGCGTGTGCACACCGGTTTCATAATCTTTTAGGGTGTTGTAGTAGGTGAGAGCCCCTCGGCCAAACATGATCAGCGTGATCATAACGAAAATGATGGCGCACAGTTTTTGGAATAGGCTCAGCCCCTTTACAGTCTCCCGCAGTTGCGCGGAGTGTGGCAGCTTTGAGTTCATTAGAAGCGGTAGCCGACCATGACTGCGAGCATCTCGGTTCGCTCACGGGTACCGTTTGGATTGTCTATGTCGGGTATGCCTCCAGTGCCGCGCATGCCAAGCAGGTCGGCAGCGATCGTCCAGTTTCCAGATGGCGACCACTTAGTGCCGACGACGAGGTGTTGTGTATCCGTCGCATTGCGGTTGTCACGATCGTTCACGCTGTACTCTACGCGGCTATATAAACCAATCTTTGGTGATAACCGGTATTCAGCCTGAAGGTAGGCCGCTTCAATATCATTCTTGGCATTGCCCTGGCGTCCGGCTTCATATTTGACCGTAGTGAGACTGTATTCCGCGGTAAATGACCAGTCCTGCAGGTTGTGTTGCGCTGACAACACGTAACCACTGGCGTAAAGATTTAGGCCATCAGCGCCCATAAAGTCGGTGTCGAAGTCCAACCCAACATTGTACATCGATAGAGCGAAGCGGCTGCGCCCACCTGACATCGCGTGAGAAAGCTGCGCAAAAATGGGGTGGTCGAGACTCCCCTGTGCAATCAACTGAGAGGTTGATGTGCCGAGCAAATTCTTAATAACATCTTTCGACAGACGTTTATTCCGCCCCGCGGTCAGCGAAAAGCTCGTCGTCGAATCCTCGGCGTCCCAATAGCTATAGAGTTGAGCGCCATCAGATGAAAACAACAGTTCTCTTAAGCCATTACCCTCGTAGTAGATAGCCTGTGGCATAAGAACGCTGGGTCGGGTAAATAAGACATCTCTTGTTTCATTATAAAAGCCGTAGGCATTGCGAACGCGCCCAACTCGAATGCCTAGACCTGTGACATCGTTCTCTATTGCTTTGTAGTCAGCAAAAAGAAAATCAATACGTAGGCTGCCGTTGTCGGTGGCGCCGGCATCTCTGCTAAGCAATTGCCCGGCAAAATTGAGAGAGTTATTGAGCCGCCAATTTGCGTTTAGGCCAATTTCGGTAAGTTCGGTAGAGCCGCGCTGACTGTCACCATAAAAATTGTTGCTGTCACTGAGTAAGTAACCTTGTGACGCAAAGCCGTGAATTTGCCCACCCGGGATTTCCAGTGCTTGTGTCGCGGCTGAAGCAAGGGCGAGTAGCGAGACAATTGCATATTTATTCATGGCTGTAGTCCGGTGGGCACGATGGCATAGTATTGCTGTTTATTTACTGATAATTCGCCCGGTGCATAACCAATAGCTCCAGGAGTAGAGGTAACAACCCTCCGAAGCTCCTCTATATCTTTTACTGTGGTTGGCGGGGTACCCACGCCGCTGAAAATTACGCGATCCCACTGGTCTCTAAGAACATAGGGGTAGGTTTTCAGTACCGTTTTGCAGAAATTTTTATGCAATGGATGGTTGTCGGGTAGTACAAAAACCTTGATAGGTGTTTGGTTCTCCCAGCTGCGCTTTCGCAATGAAAATATTGCCCTCAGGGTGCTGGTGTTGAGCTTGCCGACATTCACGCTATCGTGTGCGATGAGAATGACGGGGGTGCTTGCCGCCGAAAAATTGCAGGCGAGGCTAGACCACAGCAGCAAAGCTGCTACCAGCCAGCGGGGGCGTTTTAGGGAGCTTATGCCCACAGTGCCGTGGCCTCCGTATTAGTTAGGGTCAATTAAGAAGAGGAATCATCGACCCTTGGCTTCATGCACAATATTTCATTTTCGGAGATAGTTACTCATTCTCGCAGGGACGTCTGTTAGGGTAAACCGAAATAAACGTCCTTTGCTCACCTACTATAGACCGAAACTATGGTTGTTGCATGGTGCGTAAGCGCTGTGCCAGCTGTGTATTGAAGCGCATGATCCTCTCGGCGTTCGCGCCGAGGTCACCTTTGCCAACGCGTGATACGGAGCGCAGGTCGATCTTACTGCCACTCTCGGTCTCTTGCAGTCGGATGACGATGTCGTCGGTAAAGCCAAACCAGAAACTTCGACTTGTCGCCTCTATGTGGCCGGGTTGCTTATAGTGTATTTCCCAGCCCATTTCCTGAGCTGTGGTGACACAGAGCTGCTGAGCGCGATCCAGCGGTAAGGTAGTGGTAATGCCAGTGAGATCAGGGTAAGCCGCGCGTTGTATGTCAGCGACCTCTTTGCTGTAGACCAGCGGGTTGTCGCCCGGCTTGCGCAACGACGCTGCTGCAATAAAGCTCGGCGGTGATGCAAGGTCAGTACTGATATTGTGGATCAGAGGGCGATTACTGCCGGAAAGAATATTGAAGGCCATAAAACTGATGGCGGGCAGCGCGATAATGGCGGCGCGGCTGAGCCTTTTTTGATCATTTTTATTTTTGCAGCGACGGCTAAATAGGGCGGATAGAGTGATGGCGCTTAGCGAGAAAAGTGCCGAAGCGGCAAAAATCAGCAGCCCCACTCTAAAATGGGCGAGGTCGGCGCGTACGGTCACGGCGCTTGCTATCAGCATGATCAGTGATAAATAGGCGAGCCTCTCGGCCAGATAGACGATGCGCATTGTGTCTCCCGTGTCGCAAAATAGGTGGCTAGCACGCTGAGCGTAGTCGATACATAGGATAATTAAAATGACTTGCAGGCGGTGTTTTTGCCATTGAATTCTTACCAAAGCGTAATAGCGTCGCGCTATGTTTTTTCACGATAGCGTGATTTACTGTTTGGGTTATAGGTATGTAACTAATCGCCAGTGGATCGCTCCACAGGCGAGACTTATTTAAGAAAAAAGAGGTTTTTACGATGGGTAGAGTCGCCGGGAAAGTCTGCATCGTGACAGGCGCTGCAAGTGGAATGGGTAAAGCTGACGCAATCATGCTGGCCGCTGAGGGCGCGAATGTAGTGCTGACCGATCTCAATGAAAAAGATGGCCAAGCAGTGGCTGAACAGATCGGTGAGAAAGCGATATTTATCAAGCACGACGTCAGCAGTGAAGCGGATTGGCAAAACGTCGTGAATACCGCTGTGGAGAAGTTCGGCCGCTTGGACGTGTTGGTAAATAACGCTGGCATGATGGCACTGGGTAATATTGTTGAGTGCAGTTTGGAAGACTATCGCCGGGTAAACTCGGTAAATAGCGAAGGGGTCTTCCTCGGTTGTAAAACGGCGATTCCTGCTATGGAAGCCAGTGGCAATGGCGGTTCGATTATTAACATGTCCTCAGTGGCAGCGCTGCACGGTATGTCTTTTGTTGCCGCCTACAGTGCCAGTAAAGGCGCTGTGGCTGCGCTGACGAAGGCAGTGGCGTTGTATTGCCGAGAAAAACGCAACGGTATTCGTTGTAACTCCATTCATCCCGATGGCGTGAAAACTCCCATGGTATTCAAAGTCGCCACCGGTGCTGAGACCGCTAGCCGCGAGGAGATTGAGTCCTTGTCTACCGAGGCCAACCCAATGTGTGAGCCCGAAGATATTGCGGCGCTGGTAACGTACCTGGCTTCGGATGAGTCTCGTTTCGTCAACGCCGCAGAGATGCTGATCGACAACGCGGCTACGGCAACGCCACCCATCGGTATTTAATTTAGCAAGGGACTCTCTGCCAATGCGCAAGATACAAATCTTTTTGTGGGCCTCTGGGTCTGCCGAGGACTTTTTTGACCGTGTATTGGCGGAGGTTCCGCCCGCGCTGCTGGCGCTGGAGGGGCTTAGCCGCCTGCAACTGAACCTTGCCGATGGCGACGTTGCGGCGGCCGCTGAAAAACGTATCGCCAGCGATGGCGTGGCGCTATTTGATGCAATGTGCAGTTTTTATTGCGAGGCGGATGAAACGCTTGACCAAGCCATAGCGGTGCTCGCAAACGTTGCGGCTAAGGTTGCGGTGTATCAGGTGGAGGCAGAAGAGCCTCTACGAAATACCCGGTATCCGGTCGCGGCTGGGCAGCGCACCCCTGGCTTTAGTCAGGTGGCACTGCTGCGTTGCCCCGAATTTTTGACATACGAGCAGTGGCTGGGCTACTGGAAAAATACCCACACACAAATCGCCATCGATACACAGTCCACCTTTCGCTACGTGCAAAATCGTGTGGTGTCGGGACTGAACGAGGACGGTGGCGCCTATCAGGCGATTGTCGAAGAGTGCTTTCCCGCTGAAGCAATGACCAGTGCAGAGGCATTCTACAATGCAGATGGCCAGCCTGAGCTCTGCCAGCAGCGTATGCAAACCATGTTGGAGAGCTGCGCGAAGTTCATCGACTTCAACGAGATCGATGTTCAACCCACCAGTGAGTACTGCTTTTAACGCAAGCCGTGGTGGCGGTTCAATCTTCTTTGGGTAACTGCTTTAAGATGGACTCGAGCTTATCCGCCAAAAAGCGGCTGGCCGCGTAGTCCATTGCCCGGCCTAATTCCGCATCTACTACAATTTGAGCGAGAGGGCGCAGGCGCCATACTAACTCGGCAATTTGCGGAAACTCCTCCTTGGGTGGAAGGGGTTGTTCACCGTAGGGCTCGAGCACATGTTGGGTGACCAGTTTTACAAAGGAGTCTGCGACGGGCTGCACCTTGCCCCGCATTAGGGTGAGGATCTCCAGCAGGTCTTCGAGTGGAATGCCGGTTTTACACAACTCCTGAGCGACCTTGAGGGTGTTCATACTGGTCACCCGCAATTGCGCGCCGTTGACCGAGAATAAGTCCAACTCAGCCGCTTTTTTTATTGCTGTCGGCGTCAGTTTGGTGCCAAACATTTTTACCATTTCGGTCATTGGCAGATTGATCGGATCCTCCTTCCCCCAGGGCGAATTTATCGCCGACTCCATTCCCAGTACTTCGCTAAGACCAATGCCTTGCTCCATTGCCGAGAGCAATTCCCTGATTGAGGAGAGGGTATAGCCACGCTCCAACAGGTTACTGATCAGCCGCAGCCGGGAGAGGTGCTGGTTGTTGTAAATGCCTTTACGGCCGCGCAACGCGGGTGGCGGGAGTACGCCTCGATCCTGATAGGCGCGGATGTTGCGAACGGTGGTGTTCGCCGCCAAAGCCAGCTCCTCAACACTGTATTCACGTTGCTCACTGTCGCTGGTGGCACTGGCCTCCGCCCCTTGGGGCAGGTATTGAGCGATGTTGTTCATGGTGTCTTCGGGGAAATGCATTGGCTTTTTGCTGCTCGGACTGGGTTGAATGCTTGGCAGGCGTACATGAGCTGCCGTGAAAATCTATTCTAATCAAAGGCTTGAGTAATTTCAGCCCCGGGTGTGTGTCGGTACTGCACAAAAATACCGCCACTGTGTTGACAAGGCGACGGCCGCCATTTATGTTTCATCAAATAATGTAACATAATAAATTGCAACATAAGGGCATGTCATAATGGGTAGTTTTAGCATAATACGCGCGGGCAGCATAGCGCTGGCCTGCACGGTTCCGTTGTCTTCGTATGCGGCGAAACTTGAGGAGGTGCTAGTCACCGCCCAGCACCGCGAGCAAAGCTTGCAGGATGTGCCCGTTTCCGTGAGCGCCATCGGCGGTGAAAAAATGCTCGAAGCGGGCATTAACCGCATGGAAGACCTGCAGGCCTACGTACCCAATCTCACTGTCACTGAAAGTGGTATCAGCACCGATATCTACGTGCGTGGTATCGGCACTGGCATGAACCAGGGGTTCGAGCAGTCGGTGGGGATGTATGTAGACGGTATCTATTATGGGCGAGCCCAGTTAGCCCGCGCGCCTTTTCTCGATCTTGCGCGCGTTGAGGTGTTGCGCGGCCCGCAAAATATTTTGCAGGGCAAAAACAGTATCGCTGGGGCGATCAATATTATTACAGCCTCCCCAGGAGATGAGCTTGAAGGGCTGTTTTCAGCGCTTTACGAACCAGAATTTGACGAGAAAGTGGTCGACGTGATGTTGTCGGGGCCAATTACCGATAATTTTGGTTTGCGGTTTTCTGCGCGCTTGCGGGAGTTTGGTGGCTATATGGAAGACCTCAATTTAGATATTGAGGGGCCTCAGTACGACCAGGCCACGTTTCGCTTGAAGGGCACCTGGGATGTGACTGACCAGCTGCGCGCCGAATTAAAATACGAGCGGGGCAAGTTTGACACCGTTGGGCGCCACGCAGAGATCATCAACGACGAACCTTCGACGTCGAGCAATTTTGTTTTGGCGGGGCGCACACAATCGGAAATTCTTGATCGCAGCTTTTATCCTCCTTTTTTGGACGTTGATACCGACGATTCGGTTCGAAATAACTACCTCGACTACAAGGGGCACTCCAACGGTAATTACAGCAACAACGACACCAATAACCTGACGCTGAATGTCAGCTGGGTCAGCCCAGACGGTCATGAGTTTCGGTCGATCACAGGGATTCTCGATTACCAGTACAACGACTTGTGCGACTGCGATGCCACTGCCGCAGAGTTGTTTAAGTTCGAGATGGAAGAGGACTACCGGCAGGTCAGTCAGGAATTTCGCTGGGTCTCTCCGGGTGGGGAGTTTGTTGATTATATCGCCGGGGTGTACTTCCAGCAGAATGACTTGCTGTTCAATGATGAGTTAATTCAAGACTCGAATCTGGTGGTAGAACTATTAAATGCTGCTGACTTCATAGAGGGCGGCGCCAGGGGCGATCTTGACCCCTTAACACTGGCTGCAGACCCCTACGAAATCCTGGGTTTTGGTGATGCGGGTAATGCTATTAAAGATATTAAAGGCCCCCGCGAATTTACCAGTAAATCCAAAATTGCCTCGGCATTCCTGCAGGCAACCGTCAATCTGCACGATACATTGCGGCTAACCCTCGGTGGCCGCTATACCTATGAAAACAAGAAGGGAAGCAGAAAGCTGACAATTACTGATCTTGATGGCAACGAATTGCCGCAGGGTGAGGTCGACACGGTTGCAGCAATCACCTTTGCGATGGAGCGCCATGATTTACAGGGCGAGCGCAGCGAAAGCCAGTTTTCTCCGCTGATAAATGTGCAGTGGGACTATTCCGACGAGGGCATGGCATATTTCACGGCGACAAAAGGCTTCAAGGCGGGGGGCTTTGATGCGCGCTCTAACCAAACGCCAGAAGCTGAATTGACCTATCGTAACCCCAACGCCGTTGCACCTAATCAAACCATTCTCGAGGGCACCTTCGAATACGATGAAGAGGAGGCTCTGAGCTATGAATTGGGCTTGAAGACTGGCCTGTTTGACGGTGCGGCGGAGTTTAATATTGCTGCGTTCTACACCGAATACAGTGACCTGCAGATCAGCATTTTTGACGGCAGCATCGGTTTTCAAGTGGGGAATGCCAAGGAGGCCGTGACCATGGGTATTGAGATGGACGGTCGTTGGCAGGTTACAGACTATCTCACCCTCGGGGGGGCGCTGGCCTTGCTCGATTTTGAATTCAAAGATTTCCAAAATGGTCAGTGTCGCCAGGACCAAGTGCCGGACGCGCCTAATGGCCGCGACTGCGATTATACCGGGTGGTCGAATCAGTATGTGGCGGATTGGTCGGGTACCTTTATTGTGGGTTACGTGCGGCCTATCAGTCCCACCATCGGTATTGGCGCTTCTCTGGATGTCATTTTCACCGATAAATATAACCCCTCCAGCAACCTTGACCCGCGCGTTGAGCAAGAGGGGTTCTACAAATTCAATGGCCGGCTGGGCGTTGGGGCCATTGATCAGAGCTGGGAGTTGGCGCTGGTTGGTAAAAACCTGACGGATGAAGTGATTGTCGTCTATGCCGCCGATACCCCACTTGCCAAGACCCTATTTGGCACGACCAGTCACACAGGGTTTATTGAGGCTCCGCGCTCAGTTGCTCTGCAATTCAGTTACCGCCTGTGAGCGCCAAGCGGCGCATGCGGAAAGAGGAAAGATAATGATGACGTTGATGAAGAGGTTTGCGGGCGGCGAGTGGCTGGCCGCGGTGTGTTTAATGGCGCTGGCTACATTCAGTCACGCCGCAGAGTGGCGTGAAGAGAAGCGCGAGCAGGGTATAGCGGTATTTACCCGTGAAGTTGAGAACTCCGCTTTTAGGGAGTTTAGGGGTGAGGCAAAGGTAGAGGCTGAGATTAACCAGATTATGGCAGTGCTGGATGACACCGAGGCCTTTACCGAGTGGATGTACAACTGCCGGCAGGCGGTATTGCTCCATAAGTCGTCGCTGTTGGATCGCTATCAGTACTTGTTAAATGATTTCCCTTGGCCTGCCGCAGACCGCGAAATGCTGATTCGCAATCAAATTAGTCAGGACCCGGCAACCAGGGTGACGCGAATTAGCTTGGAAAGTGTCGACGAGGATGAGCTGCCCGCGAGCAGTCGTGGCAGTGTTCCAAAGACCAAAGGCGTTAAGCGGGTTACAGCGCTGCGCGGCTTCTTTGAATTAACGCCGCAAGAAGATGGCACAACAAGCGTGGTGTTTCAGCTGCATCTGGACCCTGCCGGCGGCTTGCCCTCCGGTCTGGTTAATAGCCTGATTGTGGACAATCCGTTCGAGACGCTAAAGCAATTGCGCGTTGTCGTTCAGCAACCGCAATACCAGAATTTCAATCCGTTCTAGCCCAGCGGACTCGACAAACAAATAAATCAAAATTAATTTGACATAGATTGATGTAACATTAATTATACATCAAATGGTGTAACATAAATTGATGGCTCATCAGGAGGCGCAAGCTATGAAAACAACAGTGATGCCCGTAAGACGTAATTTAGAGTTTAATCTCCCCGCAGACCGGGTTGGCGATTGGCATGCCAAAGGGGTCCATGTCAGTCATTTCTTCAATGCGATGTCGCTGTTTTTCCCCGACGGTGAGCGCTTCTTCATCGACAGCGTGCGCGCGTATCGTGATGAGGTGTCCGATCCGGAACTGAAAGAGGCGGTGCGCGGCTTCATCGGCCAGGAAGCGATGCACGGCCGTGAACATGAAGACTATAACGATGCCCTGGAGCAGCGGGGCATGCCGGCGAAGCGCAACTCACGGATAGTGCTTGGTCTGCTAAACATTACTCGAAAGATTGAAGGGCGCGCCGGGCAGTTGGCAATCACCATTGCCCTGGAGCATCTAACCGCAATCTTAGCCGATATTGTGTTGCGAGAGCCGCGCACACTGGCGGGTTCAGAGCCGCGCTTTGCCGCTATGTGGCGCTGGCACGCCCTGGAAGAAACCGAGCATAAGGCTGTGGCCTTCGATGTATACCAGCAAGTGGTCGGCAAGGGACCGTTGGCGTATTTTCGTCGCTGCCTCGCCTTGATCATTGCCACGCTGGTGTTCTGGGTGATGGTGATTCCCATCCACATTGGCATGGTAGCCCGAGAGGGTAAGCTCTTTAGCCTGACGGGCTGGCTGGGGGCATTTAATTTTCTGTGGGGCTCACCGGGTACATTGCGCCGGGTTATTCCGGATTGGCTAGATTTCTTTAAGCCCGGCTTTCACCCCTGGGATCACGACAATCGCCGTTATCTAGAGACCGTTGACGAACTGGTCGCTGAAGTCGAAGGCTATGACAAAGCAACCGGAGCGGCGGTGTGAACACCCTAGCGGTGCCAATCTCCGACGACGCCGATGCGCTGCTGCAAATGCAGCAGCAGTTTTTGGCTGGCCCACTTGCTCAGCATGATGCGGCAGTGCTTTCTGCCTGGCAGCCAAAGGCACGTTCGCTGTGGCGCTATTTGCAGCCAGTGATGGCACTGCGGGCGGGGATGCGTCAGGCAGTCTCGGTGGTTGACGGTCACCGTGTTCATTACTGGGTAGGCGGGCAGGCCACGGGGCCTACCTTGCTGTTACTGCATGGCTTTGGTGCCAGCCGAGAAAACTGGGCATTTTTGGTGCCGAGATTGGCCCAGAAGTTTCGCTTATTGGTGCCCGATTTGCCGGGTTTCGGTGTCAGCGAATTTCGCTATGGCGCTGAATATGCACTAAGTGCTCAAGCCGACAGAATGGCGGCATTCCTGGCCAATCAAGGGGGTGGCTCTGCCTACGTTGCAGGGAGTTCAATGGGTGGCGCAATCGCCGCGCAACTGGCGGCTCGCCACCCAGAATCAGTGGCGGCGCTGTGCCTAATGAACGCAGCTGGCGCCCCTGGTAGCAGAATGAGCGTATTGGAAAGCGGTTTGGCCGCCGGCCGCAACTACCTTGCTCCTAAACAACACAGCGACACCGCTAAGGTAATGGCGATTTGCCTGCATCGCCGTCACCGACTAGTGGGGATGGGCTTAGCTTGGGCAATGGCCGGAGAAATGTGCCATCGCCACCCCGTGAATCAGTATCTTTTCGAGTCTCTCGTGACGTCATTGCACGATACATGGTGTTGTCTGAAGGGGATATCCGCACCAACGCTGGTGTTGTGGGGCGACAGCGACCGGGTACTTGATGTGAGTTGCAGTGACGCCTTTCGGCAGCAAATTCCCCAGAGCCATGTGATGGTGATGCCGGGCGTTGGTCATCTACCGATGTTGGAGGAGCCCGCGGCGACGGCCAATGTGCTTCGTGATTTTTGGGTTGGCAAAATGGAATTATCACTATGAATGCGAATATCCATCAGCGGGCGCAGGGCAAAGTGTTGGACGTGGCGATTATCGGCGCGGGATTCGGTGGGCTGGGCCTGGCTATTCAGTTGCAGAAGCAGGGCATAACCAACTTCCAGCTCTTCGAACAAGCGAAGGACGTTGGCGGGGTTTGGCGCGACAACCTCTACCCAGGAGCGGCCTGTGACGTGCCATCGCACCTCTACTCATTTTCCTTTGAGCCAAATCCTCAGTGGGGACGCTTGTTCAGCCCACAGCAAGAGATTTATCGCTACCTGCGCCACTGCGCCGATAAATATCAGTTGCGGCCAAAAATTCGCTTCTCCACGCGGGTAACCGCGGCCGACTATTGTGAAAGCACCGCTCAGTGGCGTTTGGAATTGGCAGAGGGGCACCCCGTATTTGCGCGTGCTGTTGTGGTTGCCATCGGCGCTCTGAACATTCCTCAATACCCCAATATCCAGGGTATTGAGCGCTTTAAAGGTGTGGTGATGCACACCGCACAGTGGCAGCGCGACGCTAACTTACGCGGTAAGCGTGTTGCCGTGGTGGGGACGGGCGCTAGCGCTATTCAGGTGATTCCCGCTATTCAGCCAGAAGTCGGCTCACTCACGGTATTTCAGCGCACGCCGCCCTGGGTGCTACCCAAACATGATCGTCGCCTAACCGTGGATGAGCACGCGCGTTTTCGCCGGTGGCCGCTGCTGCAGCGCATAGTTAGGCGCCTTCAATATGTGAAGATGGAAAGTGTCTTGCCCGCATTTATCTGGGACAGTCTATTCACTCGCTTGGGCGAGTGGGCAGGGCGCAAATACCTGCGCAGCGTTGTTAAAGATGAAACCCTCAGAAACGCCCTTACACCGCAGTACTCGATGGGCTGCAAGCGCGTATTGTTGTCTGATGATTATTACCCCGCGCTCTGCCAGGACAATGTAAATGTGGTTGCCGACGGCGTTGCGCGTATGGATGAATCGGCGATCTATAGCAGTAGCGGTGAGCGGCACGAAGTCGATGCGGTGATTCTTGCTACCGGTTTCAAGGTTCCCTCTGCGGGTGCGCCAATGCCTGTTCGCGGCTTGGGAGGGCGATCTCTTGAAGAGGATTGGGCTGAGGGGGCCGAGGCGTACAAGGGCATTACTGTGTCTGGCTACCCGAACTTGCTTTACCTGATGGGCCCTAATACCGGGCCCGGTAATACCTCCGTTATCTTCTACATCGAGTCGCAGATTCGCTATGTGCTGCAATACTTGCAGACGCTGCGCGAACGGCCTGATTGTGGCCTGGACATCAAGGCGGATGTGCAGGATCAGTACAACAAGCGCATTCAAAACATGTTTCGTGGAACGACCTGGATGTCGGGCTGTAACAGCTGGTATCTGACCCAAGATGGCCGGAACACAACGCTATGGCCGGGGTTTTCGTGGCGCTACCGCCTGATGACGCGCCGCTTTGCGTTGTCGGACTATCGTGTTGTCGCAGCGGATAGCGCCAAACCGGCGTTATCCGCTCACGAACCCGTTGCACTGGATTGTGCAGAGCTTCCCTAAGTGTTCAAAGAGGTCTATTGATGACTAAGGTAAAACAGGTTGTTGCCGTATCGGGTGCGGCGTCGGGAATTGGTTTAGCGTTGGTAAAGCAACTGCTTGGGGAGGGCTGCGCAGTCGCAGCCTCGGATATATCAGCAAAAAATTTGGCCGCCTTGCGTTCGCTCGCGGATGAACAACACTTGCTGCTTAGTTGCGTTGACGCTGCTGAGCAGACGGCTGTTGCCCTCTGGGCGGCGGAGGTGAAAGAACATTTCGGACGGATTGATGCAGTGATAAACAATGCGGGTGTGTCGCTGAGTTGTCATGCCGCGGAGCAGCCCCGAGAGCACTTTAGCTGGCTGATGAATATCAATTTTTGGGGTGTCGTCAACGGCTGTGAAGCGTTTTTGCCTTACTTAAAGGACGCGGGTGGCTGTATCGTCAATATATCCAGCTTGTTTGGCCTGCTGGCGGTGCCGTCGCAGTCGGCCTACAACGCGGCAAAATTCGCCGTACGTGGCTACTCAGAGTCTCTCCGTCAGGATTTAAAGGGTAGTGGCGTTGCGGTGCTGACCGTCCACCCCGGCGGCATAAAAACGAATATTGCGCGAAACGGGCGACATTTTCATGACCTTCACGGCAAGGAGAGTGATTTGGACGCCACCGCGGCAAACTTCGACAAAGTGGCGCGCACCAGCCCCGAGCGGGCTGCAGCGAAAATTATTCATGCCATGCGCCGCCGCCGTCGACGTTTGCTAATTGGCAGCGACGCCGTTTTTCTGGATTGGGTTCAACGTTTATTTCCCGCCAATTACGATCGCTGGTTGGCGCCACTAATACGTTTGTCGTAACGTTTGCTTTGGGCTGCCCTCAGCCCTTTTTTCTTACTACCTGAGCGATGGCGCTGCTATTATGCTTGCCGGCTTGTAAATAGCGGAGGAGTGCAGGTGAGCGCTACGATACAGCTAGAACCGTCCTGGCTTGAGGAATTGCGTGGAGAGTTCGAGCAGGAGTATATGCATACGCTGCGGCAATTCTTGCAGCAGCGTCGCGAGCAGGGGGCACAGATTTATCCTCGCCCGTCTCAATGGTTCGCCGCGTTAGACAGTACGCCTTTCAAACAGGTGAAGGTAGTGATCTTAGGGCAGGACCCTTATCACGGCCCTGGTCAGGCCCATGGCTTGTGCTTTTCGGTGCAACCTGGGATAAAACCGCCGCCGTCGCTGATCAATATTTTTCAAGAGCTGCAGAGTGATTTGGCGATCGAGCCTGCGGGGCATGGTTATCTGCAGTCATGGGCTGAGCAGGGTGTGCTATTGCTCAACAGTGTCCTCACGGTCGAGCAAGGGCAGGCGGGTGCTCACCAGGGTAAGGGCTGGGAACAGTTTACCGATGCAATCGTGTCTTCGCTGAATCAACATCGCGACGGTTTGGTGTTTTTACTGTGGGGCTCTCACGCACAAAAGAAGGGCGCTGCGATTGATTCGAGTAGGCACTGCGTTTTGAAGGCGCCTCACCCGTCGCCGCTGTCGGCCTACCGAGGTTTCTTCGGCTGCAAACACTTTTCTCAAGCCAACGCCTATTTAGAGGCGCGAGGGCAGGCGCCTATCGATTGGCGCCTACCTTCTACTTAACGATTTACAGGTCGGGCAGCTCATAGGGAAATGGTAGCAGTGTGATGCGGTGCTTGCCGTGGGCTGTAAAAATAGGCGAGTTCACCGCATCAACCGCGAGTACCGCCAGCAGTATGCTGTGATCATCTGCGTTATATAGCGAAACGAGCTTGCCGATACTCTGCGTATCACCGTCGCCAAACAGCTCCGTAGCGTCGCTTTCATTTATCAAGGCATCCACTTTCGCGGCGTAGAGGCGGCGTTTGAGTTTGCCTCGATATTGAATACGAGCGACCACTTCCTGGCCGGTGTAGCAGCCCTTTTTGAAATTTACCGCGCCCACCAATTGGTAGTTCAATTGTTGGGGCAGGAAAAGGTCCTGTGTCGCGGCGTGCACCTCGCCGATTCCCTGCAGGATGTTATCTCTCTCCCAGTGAGCACTATCGCATACGGCGACGCCGTCACAGAGCGCGGGCCAAAGTTCGGCGGCACGCGTGTCGGTGAGCCAGCATTCATAGCGCAGGCCGTCGTCGTCCAGTTGAACAATGATCGTGTCAGTGTCTACGGTGAGGCTCTCCAGCGCCGCGCTGGGGGCGGTGCCGAAGAGGGTGCGCAAACGCTGCCTGGCGCCGGGGCCAGCCACACCAATGGCAAAGCGCGCTCTGGGCTGATCACCAATCTCGGCTTTTGAGAACACAATATATTTTTTCAGCAGGCTGCGAGTGTTTTCACAAATATCGGCACGCATTCGCAACAGGGCCAGCGTTTCTGAAGGCTGGGCGCCGATAAAGCTGCTCAGCACGCGGCCTTTGATATTGCAGTATGCGCCGCGGCTGGACTGGGCCGGAGTGATCGCGCGCCAGTCACAGCTCGTTTGCCCCTGCAAAAAAGTGCCGCTGTCAGGTCCATCTACGTGTAAAAAGTCGTATTGAAAGAGCGGTGATACCCAGTCGGCTGTGCCGTGTTGTTGCTCGCCGCTGGCCCAGAAGCCGCTCGGTTTGATTTGGCTCTGGGGGAATTGCTTAGAAAGTAGCGCTTCAAATGTGCTCATGGGTCCTGTGCTACCGCTTCGTCGGTACCGTGTGGTGAATGAGGGATAGTATTCTGGTGTGATTTTCACGCTTTTCGGTTAGACGCTAACCGCTTCGCTGCGCAAATTACCAGTGACGGGGGAGCGTTGACTGCAATACTGGCTCAGGATCACGGTATACTATACAAGTAAATGTCGCCAATATTGGTGGCTCTCCCTTTATGCAGTGGAAAATAATGCTTTCGGAAAACGAGATCAAGCGAATTTACTGGGCCTGCCGGCGTGGCATGCTCGAATTAGACTTAGTTATGGTGCCATTTTTTGAGCAGCGCTTCCGGTCCCTCGACGAGCGCGATCAGCAGCGTTTCATTCGCCTGCTTGAGAGTGAGGATACTGAGTTATTTCAGTGGTTTCTGGGAACCACCAGCCCCGAAGACCCTGAGTTGGCCAGTATTGTGAATGATATCAACGCATTCTCCCGCGCCGCTAAGGCTTGAGCTGCGCGCTTCGCGTATCGGCTTTTGCGTATTTTGCCTGCTCGCCGCGTTGGCGCTAGTGCTGACACCCACCATCGCTCCGTCGGTTGAGCGTTGGGCAGGGAGCGCCTTCGCGGCAGCGAGCGCCGTGTTGCTTCTTCAATGTATCGTCCTGGCCTACGTATGGCGAATTTGGCGAAAAACGCGGTCAGTTATTTTCGGCAATGGTTTGGTATTGCACGTAGACGCCCGCGGTTGGCGAGCAGACGTTGAGGGTAAAGTCGTGGGCCTGGACCTCAGCTGCCAGTATTTCTCCCGTCATTTACTGGTATTACAGCTTTGCGCCGATGGTAGGGGTTGGTCGCTACCGATACTAGCGGATCAACTAAGTCGGGAAGACTTCCGCGCCTTACGGCGTGCTCTGCTACATGGCCGTTGGTAACGTATCACTGTCTGTCATTACCCAAGCGCTGAAGTTTAGCTCGTGCTCTGATGACCGTAATTGTCAGGTACCAATACAGTGTCTTGCGCCGTGGGCAGCGTGGCGGGGTAGTCCAGCGTATAGTGGAGGCCTCGGCTCTCTTTCCGTTGCATGGCGCTGCGAATAATCAGTTCAGCGACCATGGCGAGATTGCGCAGCTCCAATAAATCATTACTGACTTTATAATTGGAATAATATTCAGCAATTTCCTGCTGCAATAGGGCGGCGCGGTTCAGTGCCCGCTGCAGGCGCTTGTCGGTGCGTACAATGCCGACGTAGTCCCACATAAAGCGCCGTAATTCGTCCCAGTTGTGCGAAATGATCACATCTTCATCAGAGTCAGTCACCATTGACTCATCCCAGGGTGGTGCAATAAGCGGTGCGCTGAGGTCGTCGAAGCGGCTGTTGATATCTGCTGCGGCCGCGCCGCCATAAACAAGGCATTCGAGCAGTGAGTTACTTGCCAGGCGATTTGCGCCGTGCAGTCCGGTAAAGGCGGTTTCACCGATGGCGTACAGTCCGTCAACATCGCTGCGGCCGCGTTGGTCGACCATCACACCACCACAGGTATAGTGAGCGGCGGGAACGACCGGGATCGCTTCGCGGCTGATGTCGATACCGAGCTCAAGGCAGCGCGCTTTAATAGTGGGAAAGTGCTCAAGCAGGAATTCTGAGCTTTTATGGCTAATGTCTAGGTAGACGCAGTCGCTGCCGAGCCGCTTCATTTCATGGTCGATGGCGCGCGCAACAACGTCGCGAGGGGCGAGTTCTCCGCGCTCGTCATAGCGCTGCATAAAGCGCTCGCCTTTGGCGTTGAGCAATTTCCCACCTTCTCCCCGTATGGCTTCGGTGATAAGGAAGGACTTCGCCTTGGGGTGATACAGGCACGTGGGGTGAAATTGATTGAACTCCATGTTCGCGACCCGACAGCCCGCGCGCCACGCCATCGCAATACCGTCGCCGGTAGCGCCGTCGGGGTTGCTGGTATAAAGGTAGGCTTTGTTTGCGCCCCCAGTTGCCAAAACGCTGGCGCGGGCGTGGAACAATTCCACATGGCCGCTGTCTCTGTTAAGCACGTAGGCGCCATGACAGCGTCCGTCGCGGACAACGAGGTCTATTGCGACGTGACGGTTAAATATCTCGATATTGTGGTGCTCTTTGGCTTTGGTGCTCAGCGTTGTCGACACCGCGCGGCCCGTAGCGTCAGCCGCGTGAATAATTCTGCGCTGGCTATGGCCGCCCTCCCGGGTGAGGTGTAGTTCGTTGCTGTCGTTGTCAAAACGGCTGAATTGAACACCTTGAGCGAGCAGCCAGTCGATACTGGCGCTGCTGTGTTCAACGGTGAAGCGCACAGCGTCTTCGTGGCAAAGTTGCGCGCCGGCGTTCAGGGTGTCGCTGACATGGGCATCGATACTGTCATTTTTATGGAGGACAGCGGCAATACCGCCTTGAGCCCAATAGGTTGCGCCCTCGTTGAGCTCGCTTTTGCACAGCACGGCGACTTTGGCGTGGTCGGCAAGCTGTAGCGCCAGTGATAGGCCAGCAGCGCCGCTGCCGATAACTAGCACATCGTGGGCATGGAAATGGCTCATTGCGGATGTTTGCTCCCGAGGCGGTCCGGCGATACTATGCCGTCGGAGTTTAAGAGGCGCAAAGTATACTGGTAGCTGCGCCGCAGACCAACACGCGCCGTGTTCTCACGCGGTAGTTTAAGGACAGTAATGTTAGAACTTCTTCAAAATTCGCTGGTCTATTTGGCAAGCGCTGCTGATCGACCATTGGTGAATGTACATGAGCCAAGCTAAACAGGCAGACCAGCAGCTCGTTGAGCGAGTCCAGCAGGGGGATAAGCGTGCCTTTGACCTTCTGGTACTTAAGTATCAACACAAAATATTTGGTCTGATATCCCGCTATATCAAAGATAGTGACGAAGTACAGGATGTTGCCCAGGAAGCTTTTGTTAAAGCCTATCGGGCTTTGCCCAAATTCCGTGGAGACAGTGCCTTTTATACTTGGTTGTATCGCATTGCGATCAATACGGCGAAAAACTATCTGGTTGCTCGCAACCGTCGCCCGCCGGGCAGTGATGTGGATGTGGCTGATGCCGAATATTTTGAGGGGCCGTCTGCTCTTAAAGAAGTCGAGACGCCAGAGAACCGCTTGTATGGCGAAGAGCTAAAAAATGTGGTTCAGGACGCGATCAAAACTTTGCCTGAAGATTTGCGCGCAGCGCTAACTCTGCGTGAATTTGATGGTCTCAGTTATGAGGATATTGCAGCGGTGATGGATTGCCCTGTTGGAACAGTGCGGTCGCGAATTTTCAGGGCTCGCGAGGCGGTGGATAGTCGAGTTAGGGCCCAAGTGAGTGGCGAAGAGGTGTAAATATGAAAGATGGCATCAGAGAATCTCTGTCGGCAATGATGGATGGTGAAGCCAGTGAGCTTGAGTTGCGCCGAGTTTTGCGCTCAGAAGATGCGGCCTTGCGCGCGGAGTGGGCGTCGCTCCACCGCAACCAACAGGTGATGCATGACGGCGAGCTGCCGTTTGCCGGTCTCGATATTTCGAGCCGGGTGATGGCCGCGATTGACGGTGAGCCGAATGCGGTGAAACGCGGCTCGTCCTGGCGTCAAGCGCTAACCGGCATGGCCGTTGCCGCCAGTGTTGCGGCAGTCGTCGTGTTCGCCGGCAGTGAGCGTATGCTCGGCGGCAGCACCTCAGTGCTGGCGGCGTCGGATACGTCGGTGAGCAGCGGCCGTGTTTACCCCGCTCAAATGTCTCCTGCCAATGGTGGTGTTCCGGTAAGTGCCATCGCAGGGGGGGCGCCCAGCATGAGCCCAGCAGTGAAAAGCGAAGCCGACAAGCGCTTCGAGGTATTGCTTCGCAAGCATACCGAGCGGGCGTCGCTGAATAATGGCCAAGGTTTCGTTTCGTATGCGCGGGTGGTGTCTCAGGAGTCAGAATAAGTGCGTTGTCGTGTGATATTGGCGGTCGCTGCGCTGGCATTCAGTCAAGCCAGTTGGGCGAAAGGTCCGGAAACGTGGCTGAAGCGAATGACGGACAGCCATCGGGCCCTCAATTACCAGGGCGTAGTGACTTACCAAGTCGACGACCGACTTAGCAGTTTTAAGGTCAGTCATGTTGTTAAAGATGGTCGCGAGTACGAGTCACTCGAAGCGCTGAGTCATGGCGACCATGAGGTGATTCGCCAGGGGCACGATATTAGCTGTGTACACCCCGGTCCTGAATTACTGCATCTTCTTGCCGATGGCTCTCCTGAAGCTAAGCAATTACAGAAGCTTTATCATTTATCCCTCCGAGAATCGGGCAGCGTTGCTGGCCGCGCAGCCATAGGATTGTCGATTCAGCCTAAAGACGTATACCGCCTTGGATACCGGCTCGCTCTGGATAAAGAAACGGGATTATTGTTGCGCTCGGAAATCGTTAACAAGCGGGGCAAGGTGCTTGAGCGTTTTGAGTACGTTGTGCTCGATCTCAGTTTTGATGAGGCAGCGCTTGAGCGCGATGAGTCACAGCTCATCGCACACCCCCCCGTTGACGAGCAAGGCAGCGTTCCAGAGGTTAACTGGCGTTTATCTTGGCTGCCTGACGGCTTTACGCCGTTGGCCGTTCGTGATCAAGCGCCGAGCATCAGTTACACAGACGGTTTGGCGGTATTTACGGTTTTTGTTGATTCCACCCAGGGTGTAACGTCGCAGAGGGATAGCCATATGCGGCGGGGCGCGTCGGTAAGTTACAGCACTACCCACAAATCGCGTGGCGTACGCGTGTCGGTGGTGGGGGAGATTCCCATGCTGACTGCGAGACAGGTAGCGCTCGGTGTGGAGTGGTCTGAATAATGATTTGTGAGCGCGGGCGTGTTGTCGCTGTGGAGACGTCGGCTCTGTGGATAGAGACCGTGTCCCAAAGTAGCTGCGCCAGCTGCTCTGCGAAGAAAGGTTGCGGGCAGGGGCTGATGAATAGTTTGCACGATGGTCGCCGCAATCAATTGCGTATCGCGTTAAATGGGCTCCCCGCTAGTGACTACCCCGTGGGGAGCGATGTGGATATCGCCATTCCCGAAGCAGCGTTAGTGGGTGGTGCGTTTATCGTCTACCTGCTGCCTTTGCTGAGTATGATCCTCGGTATGCTTGCTGGGAATAGCCTTTCGGGCAGTGAGAGCATTGCTGCAGTGTCGGCATTGGCGGGATTCTTGGTGGGTCTTGGTGGTGTACGGGCCCACGCACTATTGAGCCGAAACAGCGAGCGTTTCCAGCCCCGTTTAGTCGGGCATCATGGCCGAGCGTCCGCCGAGCCACTGCATTTTTTCGAGCATTAATAGGCATTTAGCCGCCTCCTGTGACAATACACATAGCTTAGGTAGCGGGCTTTGCGATACAATCGCGCCTTTATTTTCCTCAATGGCTTTGTCCCGGGGTTCTGCCAAACGTGCCTAGTCTCGACCTAATACGTAACTTTTCTATTATTGCCCATATCGACCACGGAAAATCGACCCTGGCGGATCGTTTTATCCAGTACTGTGGTGGCCTTGCTGACCGTGAAATGGCCGAGCAAGTGCTCGACTCAATGGATATTGAGCGCGAGCGGGGTATCACTATCAAAGCGCAGAGCGTGACGCTCGATTACACCGCGAAGGATGGTAATACCTATCAGCTCAATTTTATCGACACGCCCGGACACGTTGACTTCTCTTACGAGGTATCGCGCTCGTTAGCGGCTTGTGAAGGCGCGCTCTTGGTGGTGGATGCCGCGCAGGGTGTTGAGGCGCAGTCGGTGGCGAATTGCTATACCGCCATAGAGCAGGGGCTCGAAGTACTGCCTATTTTGAACAAAATGGATCTTCCGCAGGCGGACCCTGACCGGGTAAAACAGGAAATCGAAGAAATTATCGGCGTGGACGCCAGCGAGGCAGTGCCGGTCAGTGCGAAATCCGGAATGGGCATAGAAGACGCTTTAGAGCACTTAGTTGCCGCGATTCCCGCGCCCGAGGGAGACCCCGATGCCCCCTTGCAAGCTCTGATCATCGATTCCTGGTTCGACAACTACCAAGGGGTTGTCTCCTTGGTGCGAGTCAAGAACGGCACCTTGCGTAAAGGCGATAAGGTCATCAGTAAATCGTTGGGCAAAACGCACTCGGTAGATGTGGTGGGGATATTCACGCCCAAGCAAACCAATACCGGGGTGCTCAAAGCCGGTGAGGTTGGCTTCCTTATTGCCGGCATTAAAGATATTCACGGCGCGCCAGTGGGGGATACCTTCACGCACGCCAGTACACCTGATGTTGACGCATTGCCCGGCTTTCAGAAAGTTAAGCCGCAGGTCTATGCTGGGATGTTCACGGTATCTACCGAAGACTATGAAGACTTCCGGGAAGCGCTAGGGAAGCTGACATTGAATGATGCTTCTTTGTTTTATGAGCCTGAAACCTCTGATGCCTTGGGTTTTGGTTTTCGCTGCGGCTTCCTGGGCACGCTGCATATGGAGATCATTCAAGAGCGCCTGGAGCGTGAATACGATCTCGATCTGATAACCACGGCGCCCACCGTAATTTATCAAGTGCTCAAGAAAAACGGCGAAGAGGTTATGGTGGACAACCCCTCCGCAATGCCCGACCCGGGTGAAGTTGAGGAAACCCGCGAACCGATCGCCAGGGTGAACATTCTGGTCCCGCAGGAGCACCTCGGCAATGTGATGAGCCTGTGTTCGGAGAAGCGCGGCGTTCAGATTGATATGCAATTTTTGGGGCAGCAAGTATCGCTGACATGGGACATTCCAATGAGCGAAGTGGTGCTGGACTTCTTCGACCGTTTGAAGTCGGTGAGCCGTGGCTTCGCCTCGCTTGACTACAGTTTTGAACGCTTCGAGGCGGCGAACCTGGTCAAGCTCGATGTGCTGATAAACGGTGATCGTGTTGATGCGCTGGCGATGATTGTCCACCGCGATTTTGCGCAGTCCCGCGGGCGGCTGTTAGTTGAAAAGATGAAAGAGCTTATTCCACGACAGATGTTTGACGTGGCAATTCAGGCGGCAATTGGTGGGCATGTTATTGCGCGCCAGACGGTAAAGGCGCTGCGTAAGAACGTAACTGCCAAGTGTTATGGTGGCGACGTATCGCGAAAGCGTAAACTGCTTGAGAAGCAAAAAGCAGGTAAAAAGCGGATGAAGCAAGTCGGGAATGTAGAGATTCCGCAGTCGGCATTTCTTGCCGTCTTAAAGGTAGATGGATAAGGGGTATATGGCCACATGGTTAATTTGATCTTACTGTTCGTCGCGGCGACGTCGCTGTGTGTGTGGCTACTTCAAGAAATCAAAGGGCGTCGGCAGATGCAAACCGCATTGCAGTGGTGTGCCGAGAAAAAAACCGCTAGCGATGCGGTGGGGCTACGCCGTCAGGTTGTTCCCGCTTGGGTCGAGTGGAGCTATCGGTTGGTATCGGCACTGTGGCTGCTCTGGGTTGCCAGTGTTGTGCTGATTAAAGATGGCGATTTTGCACTGGCCCTGGTGGTGCTCACGGCGCTGGCGGGGGTGATTGCTGGCCTTGACCGCTTTGTTTTTGAAAAGGGCCGTCAGGCCTATGTTAACGCCGGCAAAATCGCCGTTTACATTACCTACTTTGTTAAGCAGGAGCAGGAGAACCTTAAGCGGGAATTTGGCGGGATGTTGCCGATCGCGGAGAATGCGCGGTCATTTTTCCCCGTGCTGCTCGTGGTATTGGTATTGCGCTCGTTTGTCGTTGAGCCGTTTCAGATTCCCTCTGCGTCGATGGTTCCCAGTCTCGAAGTTGGCGATTACATCCTGGTCAATAAGTTTAACTATGGGTTGCGCCTGCCGGTTGTCGGCACAAAAATCTTAGAAGTGGGCGAGCCGGAGCGCGGCGATGTTATGGTTTTCTTCCCTCCTGGTGACAGCCGTTATTTTATAAAGCGCGTCGTGGGCTTGCCTGGCGATAAACTGCGTTATGTTAATAAAAAGCTCTACGTGAATGATGAGTTAGTGCCCCATACCCTGGTGGCTGAAGTCCCGCCCCTGCAGCCTGTTACCCAGGTGGTTCGCGAGCAGCTAGGTAGTGTAGAGCACCTGATTCACCACGATAAACGCATTTATCGCGGTGATTTTGAAACAACGGTAAAGCCCGGTCATTACTTTATGATGGGCGATAATCGCGATAACAGCAGTGATAGCCGAGTTTGGGGGCAGGTTCCCGAGAGGAATATCGTCGGTCAGGCATTTGCAATCTGGATGCACTGGCAATCCTTCTCTCAGCTGCCCAGCTTCGATCGCGTTGGCCAAATACGTTAACGGTGCACAGGAGACAATAATGAAAAATCAGCAGGGAATTGGTCTACTATCCTTTGTCATCATCGTCGGTGTTGCCATGGTCTTGGGAACGATGGCAATTCGTCTCGCGCCTTTATACGTTGACTACTGGTCGCTCAGTCGTGTTATCAGTGACGTGGCTGAAGAGAGTAATGGTGCCGAAGTGACGCCTGCACAGATTCGTCAAAAGCTGTCGCGGCGGTTTATTACAAACCGGATCGAATCGATATCTTTACGCGATATTAAGATCAAAAATAACGACAATGGTGTGCTGATTGACGCCACCTATGAGAAGCGCGTACCTCTCTTCATCAATATTGACGCTGTCGTTAAGTTTGAAGACGCGCTTTTTCAGGTTGAACGCTAACTGGTATGCCGACACTTTCCGATGTGCTGGGATACGCTTTTAATGACGATGCCCTGTTGAGGCAGGCGCTGACGCACCGAAGCCTTAGCGCTGATCACAACGAGAGACTGGAGTTTCTTGGTGACTCGTTGCTGAATATGATCGTTAGTGACTTTTTGTACCGTCGCTTCCCGAATTTAGATGAGGGCGAATTAAGTCGAATTCGCGCCTCGTTAGTGAGCGGTAAGACCTTGGCGGCTGTTGCCGCTGAACTGAATCTTGGTGAGCGCCTTCTGTTAGGAAGCGGTGAGCGCAACAGCGGCGGTAAACGGCGCAGCTCGATCCTTGCGGATGCTGTTGAGGCCATTCTCGGTGCGGTATATCTCGATGGGGGCATGGAGCCCTGTAAGGCGTGTGTCCATCGGTGGTTTGCCGGCCGACTGGAGACTATTGACCCCACCGCGAGTCACAAGGACGCCAAAACGCGGCTACAAGAATATTTGCAGGCGAGAAAGCAACCCTTGCCGCAATACCGTCTTTGCTCGACAGAGGGCAAGTCTCACCAGCAGGCCTTTACTGTCGCATGTAAGGCTACACTGTTGAATGGGGAGGTTGTAGCAACGGCAAGTAGTCGACGTAAGGCAGAGCAAGCTGCGGCAGAGCAAGTGCTAGCGCAGCTGGAGAAGCAAGTATGAAACACGAGAATGAGAGCGGCACACGCTGCGGTTATGTGGCTATTGTTGGTCGCCCGAATGTGGGTAAATCCACGCTACTTAACCATATACTCGGTCAAAAACTGAGCATCACTTCAAGAAAGCCTCAGACGACGCGCCATCAGCTGCTGGGGATTAAGACTGAGGGTGATACGCAGGCGATCTATGTTGACACTCCCGGTCTGCATTTGCGCGACGAAAAGGCGATTAACCGGTACATGAATCGGGCCGCCAGTTCGGCCCTGAAAGATGTTGATCTGGTGCTTTTTCTGGTTGATCGCGATCGTTGGACCGATGAAGACGACCTTGTTTTAGAGAAAGTGAAGCAGGTTGACTGCCCAGTCTTGCTGGTAGTGAATAAGATCGATCGACTTAACGACAAATCGGAATTACTGCCGCTGTTGGAACAGCTTGCTGAAAAGCACAGTTTTACTGAAATTGTGCCTGTCTCTGCATTGCGCGGTCACAATCGCGATGATCTTGAGGCCGTTATTGAACGTTACCTTCCGGAGGGAATACACCTCTTCCCCGAAGATCAGATAACGGATCGCAGTGAGCGCTTTCTCGCTGCAGAGCTTGTTCGCGAAAAGATTATGCGTCAGCTCGGGGAGGAAGTGCCCTATGCGATGACGGTCGAAATCGAGGAATTCAAAGTATCGCCACGCCTGATAGAAATCAGCGCATTGATATTGGTAGAGCGCCAAGGACAAAAGAAAATACTGATCGGTGAGAAGGGGAGTCGCCTTAGGCAGATTGGTACGGAGGCGCGCAAGGATATGGAGCGCGCGTTCGACAGCAAGGTCATGCTGCGTTTGTGGGTGAAAGTGAAATCTGGCTGGTCCGACGATGAGCGCGCCCTGCGAAGTCTCGGTTATAACGATTTCGAGTAGACCATGAGTGCGCGTATAGAGGGGCAACCTGCATACGTGTTACACCTTCGCGCCTATCGTGATAGCAGTGCGATCATCGATCTATTTAGCCGAGACTATGGTTATTTAAGCCTCGTAGCAAAGGGGCTTAAATCGTCGAGTAAGAGTCGCCAGCAATGGCGCGCGGCGTTGCAGCCGGGCAATCTCATTCAGGTTTCCTGGCAGGGGCGCAGCGATTTAAAAACCTTGGTTGACGTGCAGTTGAACAGCACGTTCCCATTGCGGGGTAATACGCTTTACTGCGCTTTCTACATCAACGAAGTATTGGGCAGGCTGCTACAGCCTTTTGACCCCCAGCCGGAAGTTTTCAAGTTGTACGGTCGCTCTTTGCTGGAGCTGTCTTCAGGGGGGCAGATTGAACCCATACTACGCAGCTTTGAGCTAACGCTACTTACCGAGCTTGGCTACGGTGTCGACTTCTCGCCCGTTGAAAGCGCCCCCGAGGCCTATTTCATTTACGACCCGGAACACGGCTTCAGCCAGGTATCGGCGTCGATGGGCCCTCACCCAAAAGCCTTTTCTGGCCGCCTATTGCAACAGTTGGCGCGTGCGGAGTGGGACGCCGAAACGCTTAAACTAGCCAAACGCCTCAACCGGCTTATCCTCGCGCCCCTGTTGGGAGAGCGGCCACTTAACAGCCGAAAGCTATTTCTTCGGCAGCAATTAGGCTGAGTTGCTGGCTTTGTTAGTCGAATAGTGCATCCAGTTCGTGTTCTTCGTGCCATGTAAGTAATTCGTCTATTCGAGTAATCACCGCACTGAAAAGCGGTTGCTGTGGTGGCTTCTGAGCAGACAAATTGGCCTCTAAGTCGCAGACGGCTTGCTTGAGAAGTGGTACGCCGGTGTAGCAGCAGTTCCCTTTCAATCCGTGGTTCAGTTCGGCCAGCGTGTCCCACTCCTTGCTATCGAAGGCCTGTGTGAGCTGACTGCGCAAACCTGGCAATTCGTCCAGCAGCATCGAGAGCATGTTTTTTGCCAGCGTAGGGCGCTGTTTGGACAGTAATAGGCACTGCTTAAGGTCCACTGGTCTGGGTTGCTCCTCGGGGTCGGCGTCTGCCTCAGGCGCGTGTGCGTCGGTTGGCGGCAGGTCGCAGGAAGGCGCGAGGTAGTGTTGCAAAATATTGGTGAGCTGCTGCTCATTTACCGGTTTGCTCAAGTATTTATCGATGCCTGCATCGCGCAGTTGCGAAGGGTTTTCCGGTGCTAGGTAGGCCGATAGCGCCACAATAGGGGTGTGTTGATTCTTTCCGCGCTGGCGTATCTGGCGACTTGCGGCAATGCCGTCTAACTGCGGCATCTGGATGTCGATAAATATCAGGTCGAAACACTGCTCTTGGCAATGGCTGACCGCTTCCACGCCATTTTGAGCGCTGACTGGGCTGATGCCGGCATCCTCCAGAAACGTGGAGAGTATGAGCAGGTTAGACGGGTTGTCATCAACGATGAGTACTTGGCTATTGCGAAAATGCCGGTTGTTAAGTTGGCTGTCATCGCTCAGGCCCGTATTCAGCGCGTCAAAAAGGCGAACATGAGAAACCGGCTTGCTAAGCCAAACATTATTGTCTTGTGGGTGCTCCTCACTGTGGTAGCTCAGCACCACACAGGCACCGTCGCGATGAATAGTGGGTAGCGGTTGACAGCTTTCCTCTGCATCCAAGCTTAGAATGCAGTGGTCTGCTTGGGTATTGATGTCATCAACTTCCTGGCATAGCTGCACGTTCATGCCCCAGCCTTCGAGCAGTTCACAAATGGCGAGGCCGTATAGTGGACTGCTGTCATACAAGGCAACAGTACTACCCTGTAGGGATTGGAAATCACGCATTTGCATCGCATTGTGATCAATCGCCAAGCGCAGGCTAAACCAAAATGTGGCGCCGTGCCCAAGCTCGCTTTCTACGCCGATTTCGCCGCCCATCTCCTTCACCAGACCTTGAACAATGACCAGCCCCAGTCCTGTGCCGCCATATTGGCGAGTGACGGATGCATCCCCTTGGCCAAAGTCTCGGAAGATATGCTTGCGCTGCTCTGCGCTCATACCAATGCCGCTGTCGGTGACCTTAAAGTTCAGCGTCGCGTAATCGTCGTCCCGCTCGCTACAGGAAATATCGACGCGAACGGTTCCGGTAGGAGTGAATTTAATCGCATTGCTAACCAAGTTCGTCAGCATTTGCCGGAGCCGAAGGGAGTCGCCGAGAATTGCCTCAGGGGTGTCTTTCTCAACAAACAATGCAAGGTCGAGGCGTTTCTCCGCTGCGCCGGGAGCGAGCATGATCAAGGTATCTTCAGCAAGTTCGCGAAGTTGCACTGGGGCTTTATCGAAAACCAGCTTCCCCGCCTCAAGTTTGGAGAAGTCGAGAATATCGTTGATGATGGTGAGCAGGTTTACGGCGCTGTTGCGGATGGTTTCTACCGCTTCGCGCTGTCGCCCGCGAATATCCGCCTTGAGAAGAATATTACTGAAACCCAGAATACTGTTCAGTGGCGTGCGAATTTCATGGCTGGTGTTGGCGAGGAATTCCGATTTAACTCGGCTTGCGGTGACGGCTTCGCGCCTCGCTAGGTCAAGCTCGATATTCTGTATTTCAAGCGTTTCCAGGGTTTCACGTAAGTCGCTGTTGGATTGTTCAAGATTGAGTTGCAGCTCCTTTAGCTCCCGTACCTGAGCCGCGTTCAGTTCATTGAGGTCGTCGGCTAATTCACTGAATTCGTCGCCACCGGGAACATGGATGTGTAAGTCTCTCTGACCGCTGGTCAGGCGGTGAGTTGCCATCCGTAAAATTTGTAAGTCGCGACCGATATTGTGATTGATATAACTAAAAAACAAGATACAAACGAGGACGCTGAGGCCCAGAAAGATCGCCGCAGCGAGGTAGCTCTGGTACTTCATTAGCTCGTATTGGTGCCAGCCATAGCTCATTTGCACCCAGCCGAGGTGCTCATCAGCATCGATCTGATGGCCCTCTGCAGAGGCGGGGGCATGAATAGCCCACGTAATTTGGAGGTCATCGGCTTGATCCACGACCTTATAGGGCGTTAATCGGCCTAATCCGTCGATATTGGGAGGGGGCGTTCCGGGCCCTGCATGGGAGATGAGTTCGAGATCGCCATTGTAGATACTCACCGCTCGCACACCGGGCTCCTCGAGCGCGGTATGTAAAATATAGGCCAGTGTATCTTCGTGGTGATCATTCAACATATGGCTCGAGACGACGCTGAGCTGTTGGGCGGCGGACTTCGCGCGCTGGGTAAGTAGCTCTCTGCTGTCTGCCAGCTGCTGTTGAGTCAGGTAGGCACTGAAGCCCACGGAGATCAGAAGTACGGGCAGTAGCCCCATGATTAAGATAAGCCGTTTAAATCCGTATCGCCTGCGCATGTGAACTGGAGCCTATGACTAGGGCAGTGGTATTATCACTGCCAAAAGTTTACGCGGTTGCCATCCTGTGGCCGCTTTATCACTGAAGCCTATGGCAGCTGGGGCAACTGTTTCCCCCTGCTGCGCTGCTGAAGTCGGCTTGAGGTCTCTACTGCAATGACAGATTTTCCTACCATTGAGCAATGTATTGGCAATACACCCCTAGTGAGGTTGCAACGCCTAAATCGCGACAGCAGTAATACAATTTTGCTGAAGCTGGAGGGGAATAACCCCGCTGGTTCCGTTAAAGACCGTCCGGCTATGAGTATGATAGCGCGCGCGGAGGCTCGGGGCGATATACAACCTGGTGACACGCTTATTGAAGCGACGAGCGGTAACACCGGGATCGCGCTGGCGATGGCGGCTGCCATTCGCGGCTATAAGATGGTGCTGATTATGCCAAGCCATATGAGCAGTGAGCGCAAGTTGGCAATGTCAGCCTACGGCGCCACCCTCGTGGAGGTCAGTCAAGAAGAGGGAATGGAAGGGGCACGGGACTTGGCTTTAGCTATGCAGGCGAGAGGCGAGGGGAAGGTGCTGGATCAATTTGCAAATCCCGATAACCCCCTGGCTCACTACGAAGGAACTGGCCCTGAGATCTGGCGTCAGACCGGTGGACGTATTACCCACTTTGTCAGCTCGATGGGCACCACCGGTACGATTATGGGTGTCTCCCGGTTCCTTAAGGAGCAAAACCCCAGTGTGCAGATCGTTGGGCTGCAGCCTGAGGATGGATCCAGCATTCCTGGTATTCGCCGCTGGCCTGAGGCTTACCTACCGAAAATATATCAGGCCCCCAGGGTCGACCAGGTGATGGATATTGATCAGCAACTGGCCGAAAGAACCATGCGAGCACTTGCTGAGCAGGAGGGGATATTTTGTGGTGTGTCCTCCGGCGGTGCGGTGGCGGGAGCACTCCGCCTTAGCGAGCAGGTGGAAAACGCCGTAATTGTTGCCATTATTTGTGACCGCGGCGACCGATATTTGTCCACCGGCGTTTTCTAGGCGGCGATTGTACCGCTGTGTTTGAAACCAGTCGGGAAATGATTGAGTTAATACCATGGTAAAGGTCCGAGAGGATTATCCGCAGCTAGCCGATGGGCGTGTTGATATCCCGCGCTGGATGGAGCGTCTGTCGATAGATGACAGCGTTGTAGAGCGCAGTGAGCTGCTCCGAGCATTTGAGCTTGCCGAGCAGTGCGCCAGCGGCAGGGCGGGCACAGAGCCCGATGTGAGTGGGGATAGCTTTTTCACCGCGTTGGAAATGGTGGAAATTCTCGCCGACCTGCATTTGGATCAAGACAGTCTGGTTGCCGCGACCTTGTTTCGCGCAGTTCGAGAAGCGAGATTATCGCTGGGTGATCTGGAGCAGCAATTTGGTGGCTCTGTGGCGAAGCTCGTCGATGGCGTGTTGGGAATGGCAGCCATTTCCAAGGTTAACGCAGAGTTGGATGTACCTGTGCTGGGGCAGTCCGAGGCGCAAAGCGAAACCATTCGGAAAATGTTGGTGGCGCTGGTCGACGATGTGCGCGTCGCACTGATTAAGCTGGCCGAGAGAACCTCGGCGATTCGCGCGGTGAAGAACCGCCCAGAGAAACGCTACCGTGTTGCGAGAGAAGTTTTCGACATCTATGCGCCTCTGGCTCATCGCCTGGGTATCGGCCACATAAAGTGGGAGTTAGAGGATCTTAGCTTTCGCTATTTGCAGCCATCGGCCTACAAAAAAATTGCCAAACTGCTGGATGAGAAACGTCTAGATCGCCAACACTACATCGACGAGGTCATTCACACGCTTACCACGGCAATCAAGGCCGATGGCATTGACGCTGATATCGCCGGCAGAGCGAAGCACATTTACAGCATCTGGCGGAAAATGCAGCGCAAGGGCATAGGCTTTTCCCAGGTCTACGATATTCGTGCAGTGCGCGTGCTCGTGCCGGATGTAAAGGCCTGCTATGCCGTGCTTGGTCTGGTGCACGGCCTGTGGCGAAATATTCCCAACGAGTTTGATGATTACATCGCCAGCCCCAAAGAAAACGGTTACCGCTCACTCCACACCGCCGTGATAGGCCCTGAGGGCAAGGTTCTCGAGGTGCAAATTCGCACTCGAAGCATGCATGAGGAAGCAGAGTTTGGTGTGTGCTCTCACTGGATGTACAAAGGGGCAGATAAAACTGCCAAGAGTAATAATAGCTACGACGAAAAAATTGCATGGCTGCGGCAGGTGCTGGACTGGCATGAGGAAAGTGGCAGTAGCAGCGACGTCGCAGAGCAGTTCACACGCGCCCAGGACAGGGTCTACGTGTTTACTCCAGATGGTCATGTGGTGAATTTGCAAAACGGTGCGACACCATTGGATTTTGCGTATCACATCCATACTGAGGTGGGTAATCGCTGCCGCGGCGCCAAAGTGAACGGCCGCATCGTACCTCTGACATACACCTTGAATACCGGTGAGCGCGTTGAAATTCTCACTGGTAAAGAGAGCAAGCCTCGCCGCGACTGGCTGCAGGGTAATCTGGGTTATTTAAAAACCAGCCGGGCTCGCACCAAAGTGCAACATTGGTTTCGACAGCAGGCTAAGGAAGACAATATTGCTGCCGGTCGCGCGTTGCTGGAAAAAGAATTTCGTCGCCTGGCGCTCAATAGCGTTGACTACAAGTACATCGCCGATCAAACACATTGTGCCAGTGTAGAGGACATGTACGCTGCGGTGGGGGCCGGTGAAATCAGCATGCTACAAATTGTCCGTCTGGCGAACCAGCTGATCGGGCAAGATGAAAATGCCGCTGAAGAAGTGTTGCCACGCCTAAAGGCGCCTAGCAAAACCTCCAAAGATAGCAGTAAGGTGCGGATCAGCGGCGTTGGCAACCTGTTAACGCATTTCGCCAGGTGCTGTAAGCCCCTGCCTGGGGAGGCCATCACGGGATACATCACGGTGGGGCGCGGCGTGAGTGTTCACCGCCAAGATTGCAGTAAGCTTCTGCAGCTTCAGAGTGTGGAGCCGCACCGAATTATTGCCGTCGATTGGGAAGTTGAGCAAACCGATACCTATCCTGTTGATATCGAGTTGCAGGCTTTCGATCGACAAGGGCTGCTTCGCGATATCACCCTGCAGTTGGCCACAGAAAAAGTGAATGTAATCTCCCTGAATACTGTTACCGACACGAATAGCCACATGGCCACGATGCGTATTCGCCTGGAAATTAGTGATGTCGGTGCTTTATCGGGCCTGTTGAACCGCCTAAATGGCTTGCCGAATGTTGTAGCGGTGAAACGTGTGAAGGAAGGATGATGGCGGCAAAGCAATATGACATCGATGATTTGCGCGAACTGATGTCGCGTTTGCGCGACCCTCAAGATGGTTGCCCTTGGGATCAGAAGCAGGATTTTAAAAGCATCGTCCCTTATACACTCGAAGAGGTCTATGAGCTCGTCGATGCGATCGAGAGTGCTGACCCGGATCAGATTCGCCAGGAGATGGGCGACGTATTGTTCCAGTTAATTTTTTACAGCCAGCTGGCACAGGAGCAGGGCGACTTTACCTTTAACGACGTTGTCGATGACATCACCCGCAAACTTCTGCGCCGTCATCCCCATGTTTTTCCCGATGGAACCCTGGAAAGTCGCCGCGGAGAAGCACCGCCTGATGAACCCGCAATCAAGCAGCGCTGGGAGGAAATCAAGGCAGAGGAGCGCCGGGGAAAGGCCCAGTTGAGTGCCTTAGACGATATTCCCATGGCATTGCCGGCGACCAACCGAGCGGAAAAACTGCAAAAACGGGCGAGTCGCCTTGGCTTTGATTGGGACGATGTCGCAGGTGTATTGGCCGCTTTGGAAGACGAGTTGGCCGAACTCAAAGAAGCGATAGACGGCGGCCAGAGTGAGGAAATAGCCGATGAGCTCGGCGATGTTTTCTTCTCCGTGGTGAACTTGAGTCGCCATCTTAAGCAGGATGCCGAAGGCGCACTTCGAGCAGCGGGTCAAAAATTCGAGCGACGCTTTCGCTATGTTGAACAACAGGCCGGGGGGCAGGAGGGCGCTGCCGCCACACCGAAAGCCGTGCTTGAGCAGTATTGGCAAGATGCCAAACAAGCGGGCTTGTAGCCCACTTGTGGTCAGTGCTTATTGCGGTTTTTCAGGGCTGACATATGCTTTTCAGTCAAGCTCAAGTAACGAGGTGTGGGGCCTACATCCTCATAGACAGGGTCGCCGAGTTCATCGGTGGTAACAACTTTTTTGCCGCGGACATAAGGCATGGCGCTTTCGAGTTCGTTCAATGACGCGCTAAGCAGGTCTGTGATTAGCTCTTCAACGTGGCGCCTGGGATAGAGCTCTGCCAGCGCTTTTAGTTTGGCGGCATCCTCCAGTGGCAGCCGTATCTTATAGCAATCCTCGGTTAAGCCGCTGCTGGCGGTTTGTTCCCAGAGTGATAACAAATCCCGTACTTTCATTGGCCAGTTCCTGTCATCGCAGAGTATTTACACTCTGATACTAGTACGTTGGTCGGGGGCTTGCCTAGGGTCTGTTCACACTAATTGCGTTGCGGTTGTTGCGGCTAAAAATTCGCCAATCCAGGAAGGAGAAGGCGCATTTGCTTATTTCAAATGCGCGACGAATGGCGACGACTGGTGGATTATTAGTCACAATCCCAAAGGCTGGCGCCATTTTGCCTCCAAGATGTGCAGCTCAATGAGTGAGGCGTTAGCCTGCAGCTCAGAGATAGACGCTTGCCTATGGGGGCATCACCCAGTGACAGGGCGGTCTTCGACCTTAGTAGGCTTGTGTGTCGGCCTCTAGCTGTGTATCGTTGTCGGCTTTGAAAAGCGACCAGTTCGACGCCTCAGCCGTCGAGACCGACTAATCAGTTTGCAGACGTTGGTAGGAAAGCCATTCAGAGCTTTGCTGCAAGGTATGTTCCAGCCATTCCAATCTCATTAGTTGGCGCCGTTACTGGCCGTAGAGCTTTTTTTAATCCTTTGGGAGTTGTTGCGCATGCGCGTTATTTTGTTGGGGCCTCCAGGGGCCGGTAAGGGGACTCAAGCCCAGTTCATCACTGAGAAGTTTGGTATTCCTCAGATCTCCACAGGCGACATGTTACGTGCGGCGGTAAAGGCGGGTAGTGAGCTGGGCCTGAAGGTGAAAGATATTATGACGACGGGTGGCCTAGTGTCCGACGACATCATTATCGCCTTGGTTAAGGAGCGTATTGCTCAGTCAGACTGTGTAAACGGATTCCTGTTTGACGGTTTTCCCAGAACGATCCCTCAAGCCGAGGCGCTGCAAGAGGCCGGCGTTGATATCGATCATGTTCTGGAGATTGCTGTTGCTGATGAAGAGATCGTGACTCGCATGAGTGGCCGCCGAACTCACGAGGCATCGGGTCGCACCTACCATGTGGTCTATAATCCACCTAAAGAAGAAGGCAAGGATGACCTTACTGGCGAGCCCTTGATTCAGCGTGAAGATGATCAAGAAGCGACTGTACGCAATCGTTTGAACGTGTACCATGAGCAGACTAAGCCTCTGGTAGCCTTCTATAGTGAGCTAGACGGAGAGAATGCGCCGAGCTATTCGCGCATTGACGGCGTGGGCACCGTAGACGAAATTACCCGGCGCGTGCTCGAGGCGCTTCAAGACTAGGCTCCGTTGTGGCAGTCTGGTTTTGCGATCTGCGGCGCCTTTAGGCGCCGTTTTTCTTTGTGCTATAAACCGAATGTTTGTTCAATCGCGTAAGACGCATCTCGCACGCTTTGGAAAGTGAAAAATGAAAACAGCGGTAGTCTTTATCAATTTGGGTACACCAGATGCTCCCAATACCCCTGGGGTGCGGCGGTTCTTGAGGGAATTTCTGTCAGACCGACGCGTGGTCGAGGTCCCAAGGCTTATCTGGCTGGCGATACTCTATCTAATTATTCTCCCTTTCCGTTCACCTCGTGTGGCAAAGGCTTATCGTCAGATATGGTTTGGTGACACCTCCCCGCTCAGGCACTTTTCAGAAAGTTTAGTTGAGGGGGTCGCCAACAAACTCTCCCAAGAGTATCCGGGTGCGGATATCACGGTGCGGCTTGCCATGACGTACGGGCAGCCCAGTGTGGAGTCTCAAATACATGAGCTCTGCGACGCCGGTGTCGAAAACATCTTATTTGTGCCGCTGTACCCACAGTATTCGGCGACTACCACGGCGGCTGCCATGGATGCCGTATACCGCTGCTTTGCTCGCATGCGGGACATGCCTCAGTGGTCATGGCTGCGCAATTACCACGACCATGAGGCCTATGTGGCGGCCCTTGGCGAAAGTGTTAAAGCACACTGGCAAAAAAACGGCCGGGCAGAGCGCTTACTCATGTCGTTTCACGGAATTCCGAAGCGAAATGTGGATTTGGGCGACCCCTATGAACAGCATTGCAATGAAACCGCACAGGCCGTGGCCAAGTACCTTGAACTGGATGACACCCAGTGGCTCAGGACATTTCAATCTAGGCTGGGTAAGGCTGAGTGGTTAACTCCCTATACCGACAAAACTGTAGAAGCGTTGCCGGCAGAAGGGGTGAAAAGCCTGGATGTAATGTGTCCAGCGTTTGCTGTTGAATGTCTTGAAACATTGGAGGAGATAGATGGCGAAGCAAAAGAGATTTTCATGGAGCACGGTGGGGAAGGGTTTAATTACATCCCGTGTTTGAATGATAGCGATACTCATCAAGATTTGATGCTGGAATTGTGTCGCCCATTTGTTTCTCAGTCTCTTAAAAAGTAAGTCGCTAAGTGCGACAAAGCTTTTGATTTTTTTGCGAAAATTTTGCGCTGCTTACTATGTATGCTATTTTTTAAACAAATAGCATAAAGCTGTTCGCCAAGGAGAATAAAATGCCAAGAGCAAAGCGCAAAGTTGCCACTGCAGCAAAGAAAAAAGCATCCCCCAAAAAAACCGCCTCCCCTGGAAACGCCGTCGTTAAAAAAGCCGAGGAAGGTTTGAAGAAAGTTGAGGCGATGTTAGCTAAAGAACGCAAGGCGGTAGCTGCAGCGAAAGCGAAGCTAGATTCTGCTAAGGCGAAGGCAAAGAAAACGGCCAAGGCGGCAGATAAAAATGCTGCCAAGCGTGCATCAGCTGCAGCAAGCAAGGCAAACCAAAAATTGCGAACGGTACGTGCGAAGGTTGCCAGCAGTAAGTCGGCATTAGCTGATGCAAAAGTCATTGCAAAAATCTCGGCCTCGGAGGCTGCGGTCCGCCAAAAAATTCAAGAGCGATCCGAAGCGCTGGCAAGTAAGGCAGACGCTGATTTAGCGAAAGCCGTTAAACAGTTCGAGCAGCGGTTTATCAAAAAGCGCAACGCTGAGGACAAAGCGAAGCTTGCTACTATTGAGCGTAAGCTGGTCAGCAAGCACAAGATGGCGGTCAAACAACTGACAGCCAAGCTGTCAGACCCAGCCAAAGCGGCGCTGGCAAAGACCGCTGCCAAGCCTGCTGCGGCATCAGCCACTAAGAAAAAGACGGCAGCTAAAAAGACGGCAGGTAAGAAAGCTGCCGCTAAAAAGTCCGCAACTCGCAAAACCGCCGCGAAGAAAAGTGCCCCTAAAAAAGCGGCGGCTAAGAAGGTAGCGAAGAAGAAGGCAGTGGCCAAGAAGGCGGCGCCGAAAAAAGCACCGGCAAAAAAAGTAGCCGCTACGCCAGCCAAGACGAGTAGCTGAGAAATTTAGAACCTCTGGATATCTCTTCAGGGTCATTAGATAAACCGCGCTACGGCGCGGTTTTTTGTTTGCGGCTTAAACCTTGCAGAGCCTGGGATCGGTGTTCATAATAGCCGCCCCGATTTTTGCGCAATAGCGTTTTACATGTGGCCTATCGTAGCGGCCACCACTGGATAAGGAACAGTCATGCCTGTTATTACTCTCCCCGATAATAGTACCCGCGAATTCGACACGCCGATTACCGTTGAGGGTGTGGCGGCCGACATTGGTCCAGGTCTTGCCAAGGCGGCTCTTGCGGGGCGGGTAGACGGTGAGCTCGTCGATACTCGCTACCTCATTGAGCAGGATGCCAATTTAGCGATTATTACCGACCGCGACGAAGAGGGCCTGGAGATTATTCGTCATTCCACGGCGCATTTGCTGGCAATGGCTGTTCAGGAAGAGTTCCCTGGTGCGCAGGTAACAATTGGCCCAACAGTGGAAGATGGCTTCTACTACGACTTTGCCTTTGAGCGTGCTTTTACGCCTGATGACTTGCAGAAAATCGAGGCGCGAATGGAGGCCATTGCCGGGCAGGATTTAGCTGTCGAGCGATTGGTAATGTCGCGTGAAGAAGCGGCCAAAACGTTCGCCGATATGGGCGAAGAGTATAAAGTTGAAATTATTCACGACCTGCCTGAGGGAGAGGAAATCTCGGTTTATAAGCAGGGTGAGTGGATGGATTTGTGCCGAGGGCCTCATGTTCCCAGTACTGGCCGCTTGAAAGCCTTTAAACTCACCAAGGTGGCTGGTGCGTATTGGCGTGGCGATCAGAATAACGTCATGTTGCAGCGAATTTACGGTACAGCCTGGGCGAATAAAAAGGCCCTTAAGTCTTATTTGAACCGGATTGCTGAGGCGGAAAAGCGAGATCACCGCAAGGTTGCTAAAAAACTCGACCTGTTCCACATGCAGGAAGAAGCGCCCGGAATGGTGTTTTGGCACCCCAAGGGTTGGGGTATTTATCAAGCTGTTGAGCAATATATGCGAGATCAGCAGCGCAAGCATGGTTATCAAGAGATTAAAACTCCTCAGCTGGTTGATATTTCGTTGTGGGAGAAGTCAGGGCATGCCGACAAGTTTAGCGATGGCATGTTCCGCCTTCAGGCCGATGAGCGAGAAGTGGCCGTTAAGCCAATGAATTGCCCTTGCCACGTTCAAGTGTTTAACCAGGGGCTGCGCAGTTATCGGGATTTGCCCTTGAGGCTGGCAGAGTTCGGTTCGTGCCACCGCAATGAGCCCTCAGGTTCTTTGCATGGAATTATGAGGGTGCGTGGTTTCACCCAGGACGATGCGCACATTTTCTGTGCTGAGGAGTCAATTCAGCAGGAAGTGTCACAATTTATCGATTTTTTGCACGATGTCTACGCCGATTTTGGTTTCAGTGACGTCATCTATCGCCTGTCAACACGCCCCGCGCAGCGCGTTGGTAGTGACGAGGATTGGGATCGGGCCGAAGAGGCGCTGGCGTTAGCCTTGGACAGCAAATCTTTGCCATGGGAAGAGCTCCCAGGAGAGGGCGCTTTCTACGGGCCGAAAATTGAATTTTCCCTTAAAGATTGTATTGGCCGAGTTTGGCAGTTGGGGACGATTCAGGTTGACTTCTCGATGCCAGGACGCCTGGGCGCGCAATATGTGGACGAGAGTGGTCAGCGCAAGACGCCAGTAATGCTGCACCGAGCGATATTGGGGTCTTTCGAGCGCTTTATCGGCATTTTGATCGAGCATTACGAGGGGGCGTTCCCACTTTGGCTTGCTCCGGTGCAGGCTGTAGTCTGCAATATCACCGATGCACAGGGTGAATATGTGTCAGAAGTGAAAGAATTCCTGCAAGATCGTGGGTTTAGAGTCGACTCGGACTTGAGAAATGAGAAGATCGGCTTTAAAATCCGCGAGCACACAATTCAGAAGGTGCCTTATATCCTGGTAGTCGGGGATAAAGAGGTGGAAAGTCGGACTGTAGCAGTGCGTGCAAGAGGTGGTAAGGATTTGGGCTCGATCTCACTTGATGAGTTGGCGAGCATCCTTGCCGAAGGCGTGGCTGCTCGCAGCCGTGCAATATCGGAGAGCTAGCAATTAAACGCGATAACGCAAAAGGGCGCGGCAAACGCGCACTAATAAATCAAGATATTGAAGCCAGTCAAGTTAGGCTGATCGATGCTGAAGGCAACCAAGTGGGTATCGTTCCACTCGCGGAGGCGTTAACTGCCGCCCAGGAAGCCAGCCTAGACTTAGTGCAGATTGCGGACTCTGATCCGGTGGTCTGCAAGATCATGGATTACGGAAAACATGTTTTCGAGGCCAAAAAGCAGCAAGCTGCGGCCCGAAAAAACCAGGTTCGTACTCAGGTCAAGGAGATCAAATTCCGACCTGGGACGGATGACGGGGATTATCAGGTAAAACTGCGCAACCTGATACGTTTCCTCGAGCATGGGGATAAAGCCAAGGTGACATTGCGTTACCGCGGTCGAGAGATGGCCCACCAGGAACTGGGTATGCAGTTGTTGCAGCGAGTAGAAGCAGACCTCGCTGAATACGGCGCTGTAGAACAGTATCCGAAGATGGAAGGTCGTCAATTGACGATGGTGATTGCCCCGAAAAAGAAAAAGCAGTGAGCTCTCAGGGCCTGCTTAATTGATTGAAGCAATGCGGAGTATCTAACGATGCCAAAAGTTAAAGTACACAGCGGAGCGGCAAAACGCTTTAAAAAAACCGGTAGCGGTTATAAGCGTAAAAGCGCCCACAAGAGTCACATCCTTACCAAGATGACCACCAAGCGTAAGCGTCAGCTGCGTGGCACCAGTGCTGTCCACAAGTCGGACAAAGTTCTGGTCGACCGCATGCTTCGCGCCATTTGATTACCGTCATCTCAACAGATAAGGAATAGACTATGCCCCGCGTAAAACGTGGTGTGACAGCACACCGTCGTCATAAAAAGATTTTGAAGCAAGCCAAGGGTTACTACGGAGCGCGCTCGCGCATCTATCGTGTAGCTAAGCAGGCGGTAATCAAAGCCGGTCAATACGCTTACCGCGATCGCCGCGTTAAGAAACGTACTTTCCGTGCGCTGTGGATCACCCGCATTAATGCTGCATCTCGTGCCAATGGCTTGAATTACAGCCGTTTGATTGCTGGCTTGAAAAAGGCAGAGATCGCACTGGACCGTCGCGTACTGGCTGACTTAGCCGTGCACGACAAAGAAGCCTTTGCTGCCGTGGTAGAACGCGCGAAAGCAGCTCTGGCCTGATGCCTGCCACCGCCCAGCGGTTGTAGATATCACTATTGGATAGGGGAAGAGCTTCGCTCTTTCCCTATTTTTTTTTCGGGCGCTTGCGCCCGGCAGTTACCAGCCGAGTACCTGAGTCAGGAGTGGGGAATGGAGAATCTTGAAGCCTTGGCCGCCGAGGCCGCAGAGAAAATCGCTGCGGCAGATGATGGGCGTGCCCTTGAGCAATTGCGTGTTGATTACCTGGGAAAGAAGGGGCATATCACCGCGTTGCTCAAAGGTTTGGGCAAATTATCGGCCGAGGAGCGCCCGGCAGCGGGTGCCGAGATCAATAGGGTTAAGCAGGCACTTGCGGAGCAAATTGGCGAGCGAAAGGCTAAGATGAAAGAGGCTGCTGTCGCAGAAAAATTGGCGGCCGAAACTATCGACGTGACCCTGCCTGGCCGCGGTCAGCAGCTGGGTGGCCTGCACCCGGTAACGAAGACCATAGAGCGCATCAGCCAATTTTTTGAAGGTATTGGTTTTGATATCGCTGAAGGGCCTGAAATCGAAGATGACTACCACAACTTCGAAGCCTTAAATATCCCTGCCCACCACCCGGCGAGGGCGATGCACGACACGTTCTACGTCGATGCCAGTACGGTACTGCGTACCCATACCTCGCCCGTGCAGGTGAGGGTGATGGAGTCCAGTGAGCCGCCGCTAAAGCTGATCTGTCCGGGGCGCGTGTACCGTTGTGATTCCGACTTGACGCACACGCCGATGTTTCATCAGGTTGAAGGCTTGCTCGTTGACCAGGAGTCCAGTTTTGCCGACCTGAAGGGCATGCTGGAATCGTTTTTGCGCGCCTTTTTCGAAAAAGACCTCGCCGTACGGTTTCGGCCGTCATATTTCCCTTTCACAGAGCCGTCGGCAGAGGTCGACATTCAGTGTGTGATGTGTGGGGGCGAGGGTTGTCGCGTATGTAGCCACACAGGCTGGATTGAAATTCTCGGTTGCGGAATGGTGCACCCCAAGGTCTTCGAGTACTCAGATATCGACCCTGAAAAATACAGCGGCTTTGCGTTCGGTATTGGTGTGGAGCGCCTGGCAATGCTGCGCTACGGCGTCAATGACCTGCGATTATTTTTCGAAAATGACCTGCAATTCCTAGAACAATTCCAGTAAATGCATCGAGCTACTAGCTAGGCAACGTTAACAGTCGGATACGGATAGAGCATGAAATTTAGTGAACAGTGGTTGCGAGAGTGGGTAAACCCCGGTGTGGACAGTGACGACCTATCTGCACAATTGACAATGGCTGGCTTGGAAGTCGATGCCATTGAGCCTGTCGCGGGTGATTTTAGCGGTGTGGTTGTTGCTGAGATTACTGCTGCAGAGCGCCACCCTGACGCTGACAAGCTGCAAGTTTGCCAAGTGAGTAATGGCCAGGAAAGTTTCCAAATTGTTTGCGGCGCCGCCAATGCTCGGGTGGGAATCAAAGTGCCCATGGCCATGGTAGGAGCGATCCTGCCCGGCAATTTCAAAATAAAGAAAGCCAAGCTTCGCGGTGTAGAGTCCTTTGGCATGCTGTGTGCCGAGCAAGAGTTGGGAATGGCAGAGCAGTCTGATGGCCTGTTCGAATTGCCCAGCGATGCGCCGTTGGGTGAGGATGTTCGCAGTTACCTAGGGCTTGACGATAAGCTTATCGAGCTTGGTTTGACTCCAAACCGTGCCGATTGTCTCAGTATTAGAGGGGTCGCCCGCGAGGCGGCCGTTCTCAATAATATGGCGTTTGCTGAGCCAGCTCAGGCTGCGGTAGAAGCCAGCATCGATGATCAGCTTGCCGTAAAGATTGCGGCGCCTGATCACTGCGCGCGTTATGTGGGCCGAGTGGTGCGCGGTGTGAATATGGGGGCTGAAAGCCCCTTGTGGCTGCAAGAAAAGTTGCGTCGCTGTGGTTCACGTAGCATTGACCCAGTGGTGGATGTCACTAATTTGGTTATGCTTGAGCTCGGCCAGCCCATGCATGCCTTTGACTTATCGGCGATCAGTGGCGCCGTTAATGTGCGCACGGCAACGTTAGGCGAGAGCCTCGAGCTGCTGGATGGGCAAACGTTGGAGCTTCGTGACGATAGCTTGTTAATAGCCGACGATGAGAAGCCGTTGGCGCTCGCCGGCATTATGGGCGGGCAGGGCAGTGCAGTATCTGCCGCGACTCAAGACTTGTTCTTAGAGTCTGCATTTTTCACCCCAGAGAAGCTTGCCGGCAAGGCGCGCTCTTATGGTTTGCACACTGACGCGTCGCATAGATTTGAGCGCGGTGTGGACTTCGCTTTGGCAGAGAGAGCCATTGAGCGTGCCACCGAATTAATATTGCAAATATGCGGTGGCAAAGCAGGGCCTCTGACTGAGGCGAGCAGTGATGCTTTACCAAGCCGCAGCCCTGTGATCTTGCGTGAGGCGCGTATCGAGAAGATGCTTGGGATGCCGTTGCTGGCTAAAGAAGTCGAGCAAATCCTGACAGGTTTAGGTATGGAGGTAGAGCGCCAGGACAGCGGCTGGGTGGTAACCCCGCCAAGCTGGCGTTTTGATATTGCCATCGAAGTTGACTTGCTCGAAGAGCTCGCTCGGGTATATGGCTATAATCGCCTGCCGGTTAAGCCTATTCGCTCAGAGCTGGCAATAAAGTCTCGCCCGGAAGGGCAGCGTGCGGTCATGGATTTACGGCAGCACTTGGTATCCCGTGGTTACCAGGAAGCCATTAGCTACAGTTTTGTCGACCCTGTGCTCAACGCGAAACTCTCAGAGCGCGAGGATTGCGTGACGTTGTTGAATCCCATTAGTGCTGATATGGCGCAGATGCGTGACTCTCTTTTGCCAGGACTGTTGAAGACAGCGGAATACAATAGCAAGCGTCAACAAGCGCGCCTGCGATTCTTTGAAATTGGGCAGCGTTTTGTGCCATCAGCTGAGGGCTTGGCACAGATTCCGACGCTGGGTGCGTTGTTGTCTGGGCGGCGAAATCCGGAAAATTGGAGTTCAGGTGGCGATTTACTGGATTTCTTCGACCTTAAGGGCGATCTAGAAGCACTGATGACCCCTGCCGCGACACCTTTGCGCTTCGAGGCGGCGCAGCATAAGGCTTTGCATCCAGGGCAAACTGCGAACGTCTATCAAGGGGAGCGCTGCGTTGGGCGCATTGGTGCGCTTCACCCCTCGCTGCAGAGCGAGTTGGATTTGCCGTCGGCGGTGTATTTCTTCGAAATAGACCTTGATGCGCTGCTCGAAGTCGCTGTACCTGCGTTTAAACCTGTTTCACGCTACCCTGAGCTGCGCCGTGACTTAGCGGTTATTTTGCCTAGCGATGTCGCCGCCCAATCCGTCCTAGATTGTGTGCAGGATGCGGCTGGGGAGTTGTTAGTTAACTTGAAGCTCTTTGATATTTATCAGGGTAAAGGTATTGATCCAGAAAGGAAAAGCCTGGGCCTGGGCTTGACGTACCGGCATTCATCCCGCACTCTTAATGAGGAAGAAGTTACCCTATCTGTAGAGGCGGTAGTGCAGGCGTTGCAGGATCGCTTCGGGGCCAGTTTAAGGAACTGAATGTGATGACGTCCCTCACCAAGGCAGAAATGGCGGAGCGCCTCTATGAAGAGCTCGGTCTGAACAAGCGTGAGGCGAAAGAGCTTGTCGAGCTGTTTTTTGAGCAGATTCGCCACTGTTTAGAGAATAATGAACAGGTCAAAATTTCCGGCTTCGGCAATTTTGACCTGCGTGATAAGAGCCAGCGGCCTGGGCGCAATCCCAAAACCGGTGAAGAAATTCCCATTTCAGCTCGGCGAGTAGTGACCTTCAGGCCAGGCCAAAAGTTGAAATCCAGGGTAGAGGACTATGCTGGAACCAAGTCATAACGACGAGCTGCCACCGATCCCAGGAAAACGCTACTTTACGATAGGTGAAGTCAGTGAGCTCTGCTGTGTCAAACCACATGTGCTGAGATATTGGGAGCAGGAGTTTCCTCAGCTGGCTCCCGTTAAGCGCAGGGGTAACCGCCGCTATTATCAGCACCAAGACGTACTGATGATTCGTCAAATCCGCAGCCTGTTATATGAACAGGGCTACACCATTGGTGGTGCGCGGCAGCGCATGTCGGGGGATGAGGCTAAAGGCGATTCCGCTCAGTCCAAGTTATTGATTAAACAGTTAATCGGTGAACTGGAAGATTTGTTAAAAGATCTAAAAAGATAGTTCACAGTGCTGTTTAGTTGGGGTATGATTCTGCCCCTCATTTCGGGGCGTAGCGCAGTCTGGTAGCGCACCACACTGGGGGTGTGGGGGTCGCAGGTTCGAATCCTGCCGTTCCGACCATATTTAAAGGGCCGCTTTAGCGGCCCTTTTTCATTTTTAGACTGTTATTTTATTTAGCCTGGCCTGCTGCATGGCATGCTGTTCTAACGACACCCCTCATCCTGCATATATTCGGTCAGTAACTGACTGATTCAAAAAATCATTCAAGCAAGTTCACTCCTCCAATTAGCCGCTTTTCACATAACAAAGGCTTTTGTGATTTGAATCACTATAATCAATACGTATAAACGCGTATTATCGGTCTATAACACAAATAAAGCAGAACGTAGATTCTGTTCGCGGAAAAACAAAAAATGTCTGGAGGACATGCTGTGAAAACTCTATCAATGAAACAAATGTCATTAGCGGCAGCCATTGCGGCTGCATCATCACTCTCAAGTGCCGGCCCTTTGGCGCCAATCATCGAACCGCTTGCTGAAGGCTTGGCGGGAACGCCGCTCGACGCAATCGTCGCGCCGTTAAACGAAATCGATTCCCAGCTTTCAGCGCTTGATGGTGGTGGAGATAACCCTCTGCAGCCGATCTTGGATCAATTGCAGGGCGGCGGTAGCGGCGGTGACAACCCCTTGCAGCCCATTTTGGACCAGCTTCAGGGCGGTGGTGAAAACCCTCTTGCGCCGTACGCATTGCAGCTGACGAAGACGGTAGACGACTTGGCCAACGACTTGGCAGGCAAGGACGGAACCGTGGATGCAGTGACTGATGTTGTCGATACCTTGGCAACCGACCCGGAAGCCGTTCAAGCGAGCGTTGAAGCCATTCCGCCGACACTGGAAGTGCTGTTTGCACACCTTCAAGAGAACTTGATGGGGTTTGCGCCTGAGGGAGACAGTGACGGTGGCGACAACCCGCTTCAGCCTCTGCTTGACCAGCTTCAGGGTGGTGGAGAGGGCGATAACCCGCTGCAGCCCCTTGTTGATCAATTTGAGAGCGCCGCAGCTGGCGGTGAGGGCGGTGAAAGTGATAACCCTCTTCAGCCAGTGTTAGATGTACTGCCTATCCCCGCGCCATCTGAGGGTAGTGATAGCGATTCTGAGCCCAGTGCATTGCCGCTTTCACTCGCGTTTTCTTTCGAGTCAGCGGCTTTCAGCTTTTCATTTGGGTTTGACGGCCAGGAGCCAGTATTTGAATTGCCAACACCCTAACGAGGCGTGTTGACCTGATATAGTAGAGCCGGTTTCCTTAGGGAACCGGCTTTTTTACTTTTAAGTTTCCGCTAGCTATATCACAATAACGCATATTATAAATTTGGGTCATGTTCCGGCAGATAGGCATCGACACTTGAATTTTCGGGCATTTATACAATCCTTCCTTATCGGCGTGCTCATGGCGGCTCCGATTGCACAGGCACAGTTGATTTCGGTCGATGTGCTGGGTATTGGGGTGGATGTTACCGTGCCGGGGGCCGGAAGCGGCGAGGATGATATTTCGGTGTTGTCCCTAGATGCGTTGAGCGACGATGCGGCGTTAGGAGCCGGAATCGCCGGGCAAGATATTCTTTTGCTGGGAGCGCCAGCGTCTCCTCTTGAAGTGGAGGGAGGGGGGAATGCTTTGGCACCCTTGCTCGATAACTTGGGTGGTGAAAGCTCGGTTATCGAATTCCTGCAAGACACAGCCGGAGACGGCGACATTATTCCTGAAGTGCTTACCATAAAGCTTTCCGACGACACGCAAGCGAGTGACGAGGGGACGAGTGACGATGGGGCGAGGGTTGATGGTAATCGCGCAAAAAAGCCCTTAGCGCGGTCGGCTGCTGCGGCGCAGTGCCGTGATGCCGATCGCGACAGCGTATGTGACGAAGTAGATCGCTGCCCGAACTCGCCTGCTGAGGCCATTGTATTGCCCTCGGGTTGCCATTTCGAAGCGGGGCGCACGCTGCGTCTCGTTGGGGTGAGCTTTGCCAGTGATACCGCTTTGCTCGACGCATCTTCTGCGGCTACCCTCAGGCAGGCCGCCAATATCCTGAATTCACAGCGCTTTAAAAAAATTGAAATTGAGGTTGTCGGCCACACCGACGACCGTGGTGATGATGATTACAATATGCGCCTGTCTTTAGCGCGTGCGCAGGCCGTGGTGCGTTTTCTTGCTGCCGAAGGTGTTGAGGTGCAGCGTTTGCAGGCAGTTGGCTTCGGTGAAAGGCAGCCAAAGGCAAGTGTTGAGGGTTTGACCGGCCGTGACTTGGCCCAGGCTCGCGCAGAAAATAGACGTGTCGAGATGCGAGCGGCAAAGAATAGCGCCGAATCTGATGCTCGCTAAAGGTTAAGGACTTTGTATGGCAATTGATTTACCCCCAATCATTCCTCCCCAAGCATCCACTGCTGAGCGGATCGTGCAGTACAGCTCTGCACGTGAAGACGCGGTATATGAGGCAGAGGTGGCGGGCTACACGCTGCGGATAACGGGGAATCGCCACCTTAGCAAAGAGCAACTGGATATGCTGATGGCGGCGGCGAAAACACCAGCCCAGGCCGTGAACGCACTAAATCAGTCATACCATCACTTGGGGCACTTGTTAACGACTATCTATTTCGCCCAGCGCGACGAGACAATTTTTGTCCATGTTATTAACGGCACGTTGGCCGATATAAAAGCGCCAGAGGGGATCAAAGGGCATTTTTCATCCTTGATTGGCGATAGCGACCTTCATCGCAGTGAATTCGATACAAAGCGCGTGTTAGCGAATTTAAAAAGTGACCGCGCAGGTCTCGACTATGGCATAAGCTATCAGGTGTCAGGGGACCCCAATGCGTTAACCATGGTATTCAGCGAGCGTGAAAAAGCTGACCATGATGCGACGGTGTTAAGCCTTTCCGCTAACAATTATGGCAATCGCTTTTTAGGGCGCTATTTCGGTGGTGTCTCGGCTAAACACGATTTCGCCAATGGCCTCCATTTACAGTTTGTGTACGACCGAGCACTGACGGAGCTCGGAGAGGTCAATGGTGGTGATTACTACGATGGCTATACGTTTCGGCTGAACTACCCAAGCCAATGGGGGCTTTACGGCATCGAAGCGCGCCATGTTGACTATGCGCGCTTTGCTGATGCCTTGGTGACTACCGCAAACGACCCTTTGCTCAGCCTGGGTACGTGTGACATTGCGCTGTTGTGCGCGCTACTGGGCGGCACAGGCACGTCGATAAACATTGGTGGTGGCGGCACCACTACAACGTCTGAAGAGGTGTACTTAGAGCATCGCACACAATCCGCAGCACTTACCGGCGAGCAGGTTTTGATGAGCGATAGCCTTTACCGCTTGACGCTCACCGAGCGCGTGGAATACATCGATTCCACTATCGACCTGCGCGACGGTGGGGCGTTGTTGGACGAGCCCCAAACCAACCTTGAGTTAGGTCTTAAGTTTAACCGCTTATTGCGTATAGCAGGCTTTCCAAGTCGGTTAACGGCGCAGGCATTCATCGATTTCGGGCTGAAGTCAGACAGTGGCACCTTTGCCACAGACGACCGTCAAGGCGTGGTGTTCATCGGTAGAAGAACGAGTGAGTTTACTATATTTAAGCCCCGTTTCTCGCTGCAATCCGCCGTGGTTGATTGGGCGAATCTAACGGCGAGTTTCACAGGCCAGTACTCCGATGGCAGCCAATTACCACTCCAGCAGCAATACTACTTGGGAGGCAGTAACGGTTTGGCGGCTTACCTTCCTGGGGTACTGGTAGGCGATTCAGGCCACTATGCAAAGTTGAGCTTTGAATCTAACCCACTACCTTTTATGGGCCTGGAAATAAAGCCGTCTGTGTTCATCGAGCAAGGTTGGGTGTGGTACGAAGATGCACGCGGTGATGCCGGTGACACAAGAATGATTAGCGACGCAGGCTTCGCCTTAAAAGCTAGCTATAAGGACCACTTAAGCAGCGAGTTTGTGGTGGCCCACCCGATCGATGATGAAAATATCAACCAGAGCTTGCTCGATGCTGCCGAGGTCGACTTCTTCTGGCGCCTTAAAGTCAGCTATTAGACGGTGTAGGGAAGAGCAGGGTGACAATACTGCCGCCTTGCTCGCGAGCGGCAAAACGTAGCTCTATGCCACAGCTGTCGGCAATGTCTCGCACAATGGCGAGCCCCAGCCCCTGACCGTCACCATATTGATCACCGCGCTTGCCGCGAACCATCATACTGTCGATGTCTTCTTGCTCTAAGCCTTTGCCGTCATTTTCAATAAAAAGCGCAACAGCGCCGTTTACCATGAGCTCGGCATAAATACACACCCGTGCATGACAGGCCTTGCAGGCGTTATCGAGCAGATTGCCAAGTAATTCCATTAAATCCTGCTCGTCTATAGGCACGGTTGTCTGGCTGTTGAGCGCGACCTCTGCAGTAAATGATTTAGCGTGATAGACCTTCTGCAAGGTGTGAATAAGCCTTTCCACTAATGGTTTGATCTGCGTTTTGATATGTAGCTGCTGCTGGCCGCTGCTTACGGCCCTGCGCAGCTGGTAGCGAACAATATTATCCATCCTCTCGATTTGTTCGTTACGTTGAACGTCGTCTAACTGGCCACTTTTTAGCACCGCAAGCGGGGTTTTCAAACTGTGAGCTAGGTCCCCCAAGGTATTGCGATACCGCTCGCGCTGCCGGCGCTCTTTTTCGATTAGTTGATTGAGGTTGCTGGTGATAGCCGCCAATTCACTGGGGTAGTTATCGCCGAGCCGCTCGGCTTGGCCTTTCTCTAGTAAACGCAGTTCTTTTGCCAGCCTGCGCAGTGGTTTTAAGCCCCAGTATTGGATGACAGATACTAAAAGCACAGAAAGACAAGCAACGATGGTCATCCATATCGCCATCTGCTGGCGGAACTGTCTCTGTTCTCGAATGAGATTTGTTTTTTCTGAGTACAGAGAAAAAACAATCGCCAGATCCTCATTTTCCTCCGTTTCCCACAGGGCGCGGTAGCGGTAATAGAGGAAAGGTTTTTGGTCGATGAGCGTTTCGCCGGTGACGGCCTCGCCAGGCCGTGATGTTTCGAAGTTGTTGGGTAGCGACAAGGTATCGGCGCTTAGTGAGCGCCACAGCTGCTTACCGTCGGGAGATTGTATGTCAGCGTAAAGCCCGGAGCGAAACTGCCAGAAGTCGGGCTCTTTGAGCCGATCATCGGTGCGAAAGCCATCCTCCTCGTTCCATTCAACGGCCCCTAATAGAGAAAAAAATTGGGCTTGGAGTCGGTTTTCCTCGGCTTTCAGCAAACTACTCTGGTAGGCGCGATCAATAGCAGCGGCGGTCAATCCCAGTAATAGGGGCATAGCAATGATCATCGAGATGATGAGCCGGCGGCTAATTGAGGAGTGGCGCGTCGCCATTATTGTTGCGAATCCTCTCCTAGCTCGAAGCGATAACCGCGACCACGAAGCGTGCTGATGGGCTTGAGCTCGCCGGTTGGGTCAATTTTCTTTCGCAGTCTGGCGATAAAGACCTCTATAACGTTGCTGTCGCGATCAAAGTCTTGATCATACAGGTGCTCTGTGAGCTCAGTTTTAGATACGACTTGCCCGCTGCGCATTGCCAAGTATTCCAGCGCATTATACTCAAAGGTAGTGAGCTCTAATTTGCGTCCGGCGACGGTAGCCGATTTGGCAGCGGTATCAATTTGTAGTTCGCCAAAACTGATGCGCGGGCTGGCAAACCCGGCTGAGCGCCGTATCAGGGCATTTGCGCGCGCCAGTACTTCCTCGATCTGAAAAGGCTTTGCAACGTAATCATCTGCGCCGGACTCCAAGCCTTTCACTTTGTCTTGCCAGCTGTCTCGCGCCGTTAAAATCAGTACGGGAAAGTCTCTGGCATCTTCACGCCAGTGCCCGACGACGCTAATGCCGTCTAACTTGGGTAAGCCTATATCAACGATGGCAAGGTCATAGGGATGTTCCCTTCCCAGGAACAGGGCTTCCTCTCCGTCACTACAGGCGTCGCAGGCAAAGCCCGCTGCCGTGAATTGCTCGACAAGTTGGGCTTGCAACAGAGACTCGTCTTCAACGATTAATACACGCACGTGAGCTACCTTTGATCGATGATGACGTTTTTGACCTTGCCATTTTTTTGCAATATGCGCACGCGGTAGGCATTGCCGTTAACGGTTTGAATTTTTTTGGCGCCGACTGCGCGACCGCCGTAGCGCCGTTCAGCAATTGAGATCGCCTCACTCGCGCTAATCAGCGGCTGGTTTCGTCGCGGTTCCAAGGCGTTGCGTGGCGAAACGCCTAGCGCACCTCGGCCGTTGTTTATACCTTTTTCCAACAAACCGCTGCTGTAGCTGTTTATTGAAAGAAGCATGCCGAAAACGATCGCGGCAAGGGTTTTAAAGCAATGTCGAAAATTCATAATGTCACTGGCTTTGCGGGTTGGCGTGGCCGTTCGGGCGCTTATAGGTTACCGCAGTCAACTCAAATTGTTCAGTGTCTTTGTTCGGTAGTCCTGTCAGACACTTGCAGTTTGAGGGGACTAGGCTTAACTTTCGCTGAACCGGTTTGTTCAGCGTCAACCAATAAGGAGAGTAGTGTGAAACTTTATACCTTTGATCCCGCGCCAAACCCCAGGCGGGTGAGCCTGATGTTAAAACATAAGGGCATCGACATTGATTCTGAACAGGTCGACCTGATGAAAGGCGAGCAGATGAACAGTGAATACAGCAAAATTAACCCGCTGTGCACGGTGCCTGCTCTGCAACTCGATAATGGCGACACCCTGTGTGATGCCATTGCCATTTCGCTCTATATTGACGACCAGTTTCCCGAAAAGAGTGTATTCGGTGCTAACGCCTTAGAGCGCGCAAAAATTATCGCTTGGTGTCAGCGTCTCTATGTTGATGGCTTGGCGGCTGTCGCAGAGGTCCTGCGCAATACTAACCCCGCGTTTAAAGACCGTGCATTGCCTGGGCCGGTAGCGGTGCCTCAGATCGCTGAACTGGAAGAAAGGGGCCACCTTCGCATTACGGCATTTTATCAAGCAATGGAAAAAGAATTGCAGAATCGCCAGTATTTGGTGGGAGAGTCCTTAAGCCAAGCGGATATCGACCTCTACGCGGTACTCGGCTTCTGCAACTGGGTAAAACGCGATATTCCTGAAGATTGTCCGGTGCTGAGGGCGTGGTTCGACACGATGAAGCAGCACTTCGGTGAGTAAGTTAGCACAACAACCAGCCGGCTGATTTAGGCGCAAAGGCCTCCAGCCGGTCTACACGTCGCTGCACTTAGGGCAGTTGGCTAGGCCGGATGGAGGATGCCGCCCAACGGCTGTTGGCGCAAAATAGTCATTTACCACCCGGAATGGCTAATATGCAAAGAATAATAGTTGCCGCTTTGAGTGTTTGTGCTCTCATGCTGTGCCAACAGGGCTATACCCAGCCAGTTGCAAACCTGGATACCCCCCCGGCCTCGAATCTGAATAAAAAGCCTCGCTGCAAAAATTGGCAGCCCGAACGACAATTACTCTTTGGTGATCTGCACGTGCATACCAAGTACTCCTTGGATGCAAGCACCCAGGGTACTCGAACCTCTCCCGCCGATGCTTACCGTTTTGCAAAAGGTGGCCGTCTACCCGTTCAGCCCTGGCTCCCTAATGGCGAGGCGTTGAGGGAGCTAAAACTAGAGAGGCCTCTGGACTTCGCGGCGGTGACAGATCACGCCGAGTTATTTGGCGAGCGCGATATTTGTTTGGACCCTTCACAGCGCGGCTTTGGTAGCTGGCAATGTCGTTTGTATCGCGGTTGGCCTCGCGGGGCATTTTTCCTGTTCAATACCCAAGCGGCCATGGCCGGCCGCTTAGGCTTCTGTGGTGAAGATGGCGAATACTGTCGACAGGCGGCCTTGCGGCCCTGGCAAGACATTCAAACCTCAGCTGAATTGGCTTACGACCGCAGTGATGACTGTGAATTTACCTCTTTCGTGGCCTATGAGTGGACGGGGGCAGCTGAGAATCTCGCCAATCTCCATCGCAATATTATTTTTCGCAATGCCAGTGTACCAGCGTTGCCGGTTTCCTTTATCGATGCCCCCAGTGCCCCACAACTGTGGGATGGGCTAGACGCGCAATGTGGCAAAGCGAGCGGCCTCAAAAACTGTGAAGTGTTGGTGATTCCGCACAATAGCAATCTGAGTGATGGCTACATGTTCGCCTTGAACGAAGAGGGTAATAACGACCCAAGTAGGGAGGCGCAGAGAGCACGTTTAGAGCGAATTGTAGAAATTATGCAGCACAAGGGCAGTTCCGAGTGCTACTACGACCCGCTGCAATCTGAGGATGAGCTGTGCGGTTTCGAACAATTACCTTACGGCAGCTTTCGCAGCAAGTTTCTCGGTAAACTTTCCCCCTCGTTGAGTGAGCCAGCCGGGCCAAAATCCGGTTTTTTGCGCGAAGTATTGCGCGACGGCCTGGCGTACGCTAACTCCAGCGACTCGGGGCTAAATCCACTGGCTTTTGGCTTTATCGCCAGCAGCGACACGCACATTTCTGCGCCTGGAGCGGTGAGCGAGGAAGAATTCCTGGGGCATGGTGGGGCAGGTATGCCTGCGGGTGAAAGTTTGCCGCCGGGCTTGCCCGATGATATTGAGTTTAATCCGGGTGGCCTTGCGGCGGTATGGGCAGAAGAGAATAGTCGCGACGCCATTTTCGATGCCTTGTTAAGGCGCGAGGTCTATGCGACAAGTGGTCCGCGTATCGCCCTAAGAGTTTTTGCGGGTGAGGAACTCCCTAACGATTTATGTGAGCGCACGGATTTTGCCAAAGTGGGTTATGAAAACGGCGTACCCATGGGAGGGGAGCTCCAGCTTAGTTCATCATCGGTCCCCCGTATTGCGGTGATGGCCGCAATGGATCCCGGCATAGCGAAGCAGCCTGGCTTGCCCCTGCAAACTCTACAGATTGTAAAAGGCAGTGTTGATAGCGCGGGTCAGCGCTCAGAGACAGTGATTGATATTGCCAGCTCGGGAAAGCCGGCGACTGTAGACATAAGCAGCTGCCAAACGCAGGGTAGTGGTGCCACACAGCTGTGCTCGGTATGGCAGGATCCGGATTTCGACCCAGAAGCGCGCCATTACTACTACGCTCGCGCCGTCGAAGTGCCCCGTTGCCGGTGGAGTCAGCAGCTGTGCGTGGCGGCCGCAGTAGACTGCAGCGAGCCGGACACCATTTCACCTGGCTATGAAAGCTGCTGTCGTGATGACCACCGACGTCAAATACAAGAGCGAGCCTGGAGCTCGCCAGTGTGGGTGACCACGCAGCAGGCTCCCTCTGGCAGTTAAGGGGATGGCCTCATTCAAGGCTGCTTTTTGGGCGGCGCCGGATAGCGATCCATAACAATTAATGGGTGAAAGGCAAGCTCAATACCCTCTTGGATGCGGCTGCTGTTGCCAAGGATTTTTTTACGGCGCACGAAGCCATCTTGGCTCTTGCGGGAGTCGATTGCATGCAGCGTATCCAAACCACCGCGGCTGGCGAACAGCGGCTGCCCTTCGGTGCTGTAGAGAGTAATCACTAAGCTCGCGCCCTTGATCACTTGAGTCCAATTGAAATCAACCGGAACACTGGCGCTTGCGCCCTCTGTGGCAGGTTCGCGGGTAACGCCATACCAGCGGGCATAGTGTTTCATGCCCCTGCTGTGCTGCACATCGTGAGCGATTAGGTCAGTAAAGACGATCGCATCGATATCTTTGTGTGCCTGCAGGCTCTGAAAGGTGCTGGCCATTACCTGTTGCCAACCCTGTTGGTCGACTTTGCCGGTTGTGGGATCGTAGAAATCACCGAAGTTTAGCAGCGCCTGCTGCCAGGCATTGTTGAATAGATGTTGAGGGGCGATCTCGAAGCCATTTTCTTGCAGGTAGTCCACCACCATCGAATCGATTTTCGTCACGCTGTCCCGTAACATGGAGCGGGTGGGTTCACCGGTGACATTGACACTGGCAACGATCACTTTTTTCACTGGTTTCGCAGCCATAGCGTCTTTGGCGATAAAGAAATCGAACACAGTGGGGTTGTAGCTCACGGAGCTGCAGGCACCGAGCAACAGTCCTGCTGCAGCAACTATCGGAAGCAAAATTCTCACAGTAACACCTATTTATTTGAATGCGCAGGCATTCTAGCAACCGGATCAGAGCATGAGAAGTGAAGTAAAAAATGCAGCGGCGGTGCTGCACAGCGAGTCGCGGGGCGAGGGGCCTACCGTCGTACTACTGCACGGGCTATTTGGCTCGGCTAGTAATTTATTGACCCTGTCACGCCATTTGGAACCCAACTACCGAGTGGTTCGCATGGATCTGCGCAACCACGGTAAGTCTCCTCACCGAGACTATATGGATATTCCCAGTATGGCTGAGGATGTAGCCAAAACCCTCGGCGAGCTGGCGGTGCAAAGTGCGACGTTTCTCGGCCACTCTCTTGGTGGCAAGGTAGCGATGCAATTGGCGGCTTCTCAGCCCAATTTGGTGGAGAAGCTCGTGGTCGCTGATATTGCACCGGTTCGCTATGGGCGCGGGCACGATGCCATTATCGAGGGCTTATTGGCCATGGACTTGCGAGCGCTGCGTAACCGAGAGCATGCCGACGAGCAGCTCAAAGAAGCAGTACCGGAGCTACCCATACGGCAGTTCTTGCTGAAAAACCTAGTTCGTGATGGCGAGAGTTGGGCCTGGCGCATGAATCTTTCGGTGATTGCAGACTGCTACGATTTACTGCGTGATGCGCCCGCCGCAGAACCCTACGCGGGGCCGACACTATTTATACGCGGCGAGAACTCTCGCTATATTATCGATGAGAACCGGGTGGGAATTATGAAGCAGTTTCCCGACAGTCGTATCGAAACCATAGCCGGAACGGGGCATTGGCTGCACGCCGAAAAGCCGCGTGAGTTCAACGCCCTGGTGTCTGATTTTTTGGCTGAGAGCTAACATGATTGATGCCATTAGTGCGCAGCTTTACGCCGAGCAACCCCTCGACACGCTTTACCATTACACGTCGTTGAGCGGCGTTTTGGGCATCCTGGGCAGCGGTGTACTGTGGGCCAGCGACATCCGCTACATGAATGATTCTGCGGAGCTCAGGCACACCGCCGATTTGGTGAAGCGCGAGGTGGAGCTGCGAATTCGCCAGGGGCATGATCAGCCGGCGCTGCTAAATGCGTTTATCGATTGGGTGCAGCACCGTATCACCAATGGCCATATTTTATTTGGTGCTTCGTTTCGCTCCAATGGCAATTTATTGAGCCAATGGCGCGGGTACAGCTCGGTGGGTAAAGGCGCAAGTCTCGGCTTCAATGCTGCCTTTATTCGTCGCTGTGCGAGCAGCCAGAGCTTTAACCTGGGGCGCTGTGTCTATGCTCCGAGCGCCCAGCATAGCTTGATCGCAGAAATCATCGACGGTGTGGAGCTGTTGGCCGGAGAAGGGGAGCAGAAGGATTACCCGAGTTTATTTGCTCACCTGGAAACCGACTTACTGCGTATCGCCGCGATTTTGAAGCACCCCTCGTTTGAGGAAGAGCAGGAGTGGCGTTTGGTTTCGCCGGTAATTTCCAACTACCCCAATGCAGAGGTTTTCTTTCGAGAAGGCCGGAGTATGCTGGTGCCGTATATGAAGTTTGCACTGGCCTCATCAGAGGGTGAAGCAATGGCTCTCGATCATGTTTACTTGGGCCCCACGCCCAATATTAGTTTGTCGATGAACTCGCTGAAAATGTGCCTGCTGAAGCACGGTATTCAGCCAGCAGAGGGTATCGACTATTGCCAGATACCCTACCGCCAGCGATAGGCCTACTGGCCTGAGAGGATGAAGTCGGCGCAGCGCTCGCCGATCAGCACTGAAGTTGCGTTGGTGTTTCCGGAAATAATCGTGGGCATCACGGATGCATCGGCAACGCGAAGGCCTTCAACACCATGTACTTTGAGGTGCTGGTCGACCACGGCCATGTCGTCGTTACCCATTTTACAGGTGCCAACAGGGTGGTATACCGACTCGCCGGTGTTGCGCACAAACTCAAGAATCTCTTCGTCACTTTGTACTTCAGGGCCGGGCACAAGCTCTTCACGGCGCCAGGAGTCGAAGACGGGAGCCTCAAAAATTTCACGCGTTTTGCGAATCGCTGCGATCATCTTTTGACGATCTTCCTCTTCCGCGAGGTAGTTGTGAATAAATGCCGGTGGCTCGGTTGGATCTGTGCTGCGAATGTGCACCCAGCCGCGGCTCTTTGGTCGCAGATAGCATACAGTCGCTGTGGTGCCTGGCACGGTGAGCATGCGGCCGTTTTCGTCCTGATCACCCGCGGCAGGGGTGAAGTGAATCTGCGCGTCGGGGCGATCGACGTCGTCCGAGGTGCGGAAGAAAACACCAACCTGCGAGGCCGGGTGCGCCAGCATGCCTTTGCCCTTAAACCAGAACTTGAATAAATTGCCGATCATTGGCAGCGGGCGTGAGTCCTCATAGAACGTTCGCAGTCCCTCGAAGGAGCGCTGGGTGTTCACGGTGAGGTGATCCTGCATATTTTCACCGACACCGGGCAAATTGTGGACGGACTTAATGCCTTTCTGACGCAACAGCTCGGCATTGCCTATACCGCTAAGTTCTAACAGCTGCGGTGAGTTCATTGTGCCACCGCATAAAATGATTTCTCCCCGGCAGCGAGCGGTGACATCCTTACCATTTTTCAAATAGCGAAGACCGGTTGTGCGATGACCTTCGAAAATAATCTGGCTCGCCAGGGCGTTGGTTTCAATCGTCAAATTGCTGCGCTTCGCGGCATTGCGCAGATAGGTGCGCGCAGTGCTCTGACGGCGGCCGCGGCGAATATTCACTTGATAAAACCCTGCGCCTTCCTGAGTTTCGCCGTTGAAATCAGGGTTGTAGGGGATGCCCACTTCCTGCGCGGCTTTCACGTAGAGATCCGCCATTTCGTAGTGGTCTTGCACGTCATCGACGTGGAGTTGGCCGTCGCGCCCGTGGTATTCGTCACTGCATTGGCCCACATAGGCCTCGTTGCGCTTAAAGATAGGCAGTAGCTTGTCATAGCTCCACTCGGTGTTACCCAGAGCCGCCCAATGGTCGTAATCTTCCTTTTGCCCGCGTATATAGACCATGCCGTTAATTGAACTGGAACCGCCGAGCACCTTGCCACGGGGCTGGTCAATGCGGCGATCATTCATATGAGGCTCAGGCTCACTGGCATAGCACCAGCTGAATTTGGGGTTTTTCATGGTGAATGCAAAACCCAGTGGCATATGAATAACAGGATTGCTGTCTTTCCCACCTGCCTCTAGGAGCAGGACATTGCGTTGGCCGTCCTCACTGAGGCGATTGGCCAGGGCGCAGCCAGCGGAGCCGGCGCCGACAATAATGTAGTCATAGAGCTTAGTCACAGTGAGTTTGCCTCGCGTTATTGTTTTACTGGTGTTCGGGCGCAGGGGCCGGTCAGGTTATTCCCATTAGCGTAGAGGGAATGGGCGACAAGGTTAAGTTATAATTATGTAACCTTCGGCCAGTCAAGTCTATGCTCGGCGGTGTTCACCGCTGTCTGCCAGTTAAACGCCTCCACTAATGCCGCATAGGTCCCCGTTAACGGCGACACAAAGCGCTGCCGTTGGCCACTGGCGGGATGGCTGAACTCTAGGGCCATGGCGTGCAGTAACAGGCGAGGGCAGGCTAAATGCTCAGCAAAATAACGGTTATGCCTACCGCGGCCATGCTTGGCGTCACCAATAATGGGGTGGGCGATATGCTTCATGTGTCGGCGAATCTGGTGGGGCCGCCCGGTCAGCGGTTCGGCGAGCACCAATGAGTAGCGCGATTGAGGGTATTTTTCGATACAGGCATCAAGTTCGTACTGAGCCAGACACTGATAGTGGGTAATGGCCGGCTTGGCGTCCCCAAACTCCGTTCTTCCCGCATAGCGATCTGGGTCTGCCCGCAATGGATGATCGATGCAGCCACTTGCGGGGGCGTAACCCCGAACTGTCGCTAGGTAGGCCTTGCGGATGCGATGCTGGGCAAACTGTTTGGCTAATACCGAGGCACTCTCGCTGTGCAGGCCAAAAACCATAACCCCTGAGGTGGGTTTATCCAGGCGGTGAACGGGGTAGATGTATTGCCCTAGCTGCTCGCGGAGTATCTGAAGGGCAAAGCGCGTTTCTCGCCGGTCTATCGGGCTGCGGTGAACGAGCAGGCCGCTGGGCTTGTCCACCACAACAATATCGTCGTCGCGATAGAGCAACGGCAGTTGCTCAACGGCGTTTTCTGCACTTTTTGGTTCCTTATCTTGCGAGTTTGATGAAGAGTTTGTCATTTTCCCTAGGTTTTCTTGTCGCTAGTGGCTGGGCGGGGTAGATTTCCCGATCTACTACTACGTATGCCAGAAAAATCAGCGGAGATAATAAGTGGCAGAAAAATTTTTGTGTCAAGCCGTGGATATGACCTTCTTTGAATCAGCACCGTTTAAGTACGTTGCCGAGGTAGAGTTCGGTGTCAGCGCGGCAGATGTCTTTGCATCTTTTGAAAATGCCGATGACTGGCCCCGTTGGGCAATGCCGATCCAGCGCGTGGAGTGGACCTCGCCGAGGCCTTTCGGGATCGGGACGACTCGCACAGTATATATGATGGGCGGACTGACGGGTTTCGAAGAGTTTATTGCCTGGGAACGGGGCAGGGAAATGGCATTTTGTTTCACACACGCTACCCGGGACAATATCGAGTCCTTTGCTGAGCGCTACGAAGTGGACGAATTGGCGGATAACCGCTGCCGCGTGCGGTGGACAATGGCGATGAAGCCAAAGGGCTTTAGTAAGGTATTTCTACCCGTATTCAGCCCTGTGATGCGTTTTGGTGTGAAAATGATGCTCAAGAACTTGAAACGCTTATTGGAGAAGCGCGCCAATTGATACATGGCGCGCTTTTTTACGACCTAACTCAGTTGTTCGCAACACGCTCCGCACTGGCAATTTCGGCGTCCAGCTTTGCGATAATGGTGTCAATATCATCCTGCGACAGTTCGCCTTCCTTCAGGTAAGTAATTTCACCCTCGGCATTGAGCAAAATAACCGCAATGGTTCGGGATTTTAATTGCCAGGCCTTTAGCCCGCGTCCGGCATCGTCGGCAACGAGTACAGCTTGGGGGTGAGCGCGCTTATTCTTGGCGAGCTCACCAGCGACCAAGCCAGAGGTTCCCCAGAGTGCGTCATCGAGGTTAACCACGGAAATTGATTGGAAACTCTCAGTGGGATACTCGCCGGCTTCCAGCCGTGAGCGAAGGGGGGCAATCGCGGCATCTGATGACATGCGCGCAGGCATGTGAAAAATGAGTGCTGGGCTGCCCGTGCTGATACTGGTGCTAGACCAAGGGCTGAAGCTCACCTTGTCGCCCGACATAACCAGCTCCCCGCGGCTTGGCACGTCCAGTGTAGGTAAATTGCCGCCCACTTCCAGTGCCATACCCAAGCTGCTGCCAAGCAGAGCCAGTGAGACGGCTACAGATTTCCATAAACGCAACATGAATCGATCCTTATAATAGTAGTTAAAGCAATGCGCGGCAGAATAGCATAGCCGCCGCGTTGCAATGATGACGCTTAGTTCACATTATCGGCCTCGTATCTGAACCGAGGCTGAATTGGCTGAGACCTCCACTGAGACCCATTATTCGCCAAAAAGTGTCGCAACAATGCGGCGTTGGCCACCTCTGTTGCGGTGCTCTCCAAGGTACACGCCTTGCCAAGTACCCAAGGCAAGCCGTCCCTTGCTCACGGGTATTGTCACGTCACTGCCCACTAGACTGGCTTTAATATGAGCTGGAAGATCGTCACAGCCCTCATCGGTATGCTGGTAATGGATATCGCCTTCGGGAACGCAGCGTGAGAAAAAATACTCAAAGTCGCTACGCACTGTGGGGTCGGCATTCTCGTTAAGTGTTAATGATGCCGAGGTGTGTTGAATAAACAGCTGACATAAACCGACAGATAATTGTGAGATTTCCGGCAGTTGCGCGATGATCTCATCGTCGATGAGGTGGAAGCCACGCGCTTTCGCGCGCAGAGTAATCGTTCGTTGTATCCACATATCGCATGAATCCGTCGTGTCAGTTCATTGCTCAGGCAGCAATTCACCGCAGTATTTGCAGTGAATGGCGTCGCGTTCGTGGTTGCCCTGTTGGCAGGACGTGCAGCGCTTTAAGCCTGCCTGACGTTGGTTTTCTTGCACTAGCTCCGCGCTGAGTATCCCGGTTGGGATGGCAATGATGGCGTAGCTGGTAACCATTGCCATCGCTGCGATGGCGCGTCCCAGGGGCGAATGGGGAACAATATCGCCGTAGCCTACTGTCGTGACGGTGACGATGGCCCAGTAGATGCTTTGCGGCAGACTCGTGAAGCCATTTTCAGGCCCTTCGACCAAATACATTAAAGAACCAAAGACAATCACCAGTGTGACGACGGTGATAAAGAACACGGTAATTTTGTGGCGTGACGATTTGATCGAACGCACCAGAATGTTCGCCTCAGACATGTACTTGAATAACTTAAACACGCGAAAAATACGCAGTACGCGAAAGATGCGAATCACCAACAAATGCTGGGCGCCGGGAACAATTAACGCCAGGTAGGTGGGCAGCGTCGCTAGCAAGTCGACGATGCCATAGAAGCTGGTGATGTAGCCTTTTCGATCTACAGAGCAGTATATTCGTGCCAGATACTCGATACTAAACAGCACAGTGAAGGCGATTTCAGCAGTGTAGAGCAGCTCGCCGTAGGCTGCATGCAGCGGTTCCACGGAGTCCAGGAATAGGGCCAAAACGCTAGCGATAATTATGATGATAAGCGCAATATCGAAGTTTCTGCCTGGGCCGGGCTCAGTGCCGAAGATAATCTCGCGAAGGCGCTCCTTAAAGGTATCGCCCGTCATTGTGCCTGCTCCTCACGAATAACCGCGATAATCTCCCGGCAGAGAAATGCCAGTTGCTCGTCGTCAATGATGTAGGGCGGCATGGTATAGATGAGTTTTCCAAAGGGCCGAATCCAAACACCGTGGTCGACGAAGCGGCGTTGAATAGAGGACATTGTTACCGGTTCAGCCATTTCAATCACGCCGATGCCGCCGAGGCAGCGCACGTCAGCAACGCCCGGTATCTCGCTGGCCGGTGATAAGCCGTGCTTTAATCCCCGCTCGATACGCTGGATATTGCCCTGCCAGTCGTTGGCAAGTAGTAGGTCGATGCTGGCATTGGCGATGGCGCAAGCCAGAGGGTTCCCCATAAAAGTCGGGCCGTGCATAAATACGCCGGCTTCCCCCTGGCAAATACCTTGGGCAATGTCTTCCGTGCACAGGGTAGCAGCAAGGCTTAGATAACCGCCGGTCAGCCCCTTGCCAACGCACATAATGTCGGGACTGATACCGGCGTGCTCACAGGCGAAAAGTTTACCCGTACGGCCGAAGCCGGTGGCAATTTCGTCGTGAATCAGCAATACATTATAGCTGTCGCACAGGGCGCGGAGGCGGCGTAGATAGTCGGCGGAATAAAATCGCATTCCGCCAGCTCCCTGCACAATAGGTTCGACAATAACGGCCGCTACTTCGCTGTGGTGCTCGCGAAGCAGCGTTTCCACCGAGGCCATATCGTCATCACTGGCCGCTTGCCCAAATGGTGTTTGTGGCGCCTCTGCAAACAGTTGCTGACTCAACACTGAGCTGAATAAATGGTGCATACCATTGACGGGATCACACACTGCCATCGTGGCAAAGGTGTCGCCATGATAACCATTGCGAAGCGCGATAAGTCGATGCTTTGCTGACTGCCCCTTGGCGATCCAGTATTGCAGCGCCATTTTAATCGCGACTTCAACCGCGACTGACCCCGAGTCAGAAATAAATACTCGCTGCAGGGGTGGCGGTGTCAGGTCGACCAGCCGCTTACCGAGTGTTGCCGCGGGGGCGTGGGTCAGGCCGCCGAACATAACGTGGGACATGTCTGCCAGCTGACGCTGTGCGGCGTCGTTTAACACGGGATGATTGTAGCCGTGAATCGCCGACCACCAAGACGACATGCCATCGATTAAGCGCCTGTCGTCCGCCAATACAATTTCAACACCACTGGCAGATTTAACCGGGAACATCTCTGGCGCGGATAGCGCAGACGCATAGGGGTGCCAGATATGATCGCGATCCCAAGCGAGCCAAGTGCTTGTGTCGATATTGCTGTAGTCGTGCATAGCGGTCTCCGTTGCTGGCCAGCTATTCTAGAAGCTGACGCCGCGTTTTGCATCTGCCGAGCGTGGTAGGGATACTGGAGGCCATTGCGATAACTCGATTGGAGGCAACAGATGAGCCAATTTCGTGTGGTAACCGACAGCATGGGCGACGTCAGAGTGCCGGCGGATGCCAAGTTTTCCGCCCAAACCCAGCGGGCATTGGACAACTTTCAGATCAGTTCGCTGACACTTCCCGACAGCTTTATTGACGCGGTATTACATATCAAGCGTGCGGCCGCCGAGGTCAATGCCGAACTGGGCGTGCTGGACGCCGAGATTAGTCAGGCCATTATCCAAGCAGTGGACCGCGTATTGGCGGGCGAATTTCGCGACCAATTTCCCGTTGACGTGTTTCAGACTGGCTCGGGTACCAGTACAAATATGAATGTGAATGAGGTGGTGGCGACCCTCGCGAGTGAGATGTCTGGCCTGTCCATCAGTGCCAACGACCACGTGAATATGAGCCAGAGCAGCAATGATGTCGTGCCGACAGCGATACACTGCAGCGCTGCCATTAAGCTACAGGAAATATTGATCCCAGCGGTGAAGCGTTTGCAGGCGACGATTGATGAACGCGCTGGCGATATGACAGGCGTAGTCAAAACGGGCAGAACACATTTAATGGATGCCATGCCGATGACACTTGCCCAAGAGATGTCGGCGTGGTCTTGTCAGCTTGAGAAAGCGCAGGTGCGTCTGCAGCATGTCCTGTCGGAATTGCGGCTGTTAAGCCAGGGCGGCACGGCGGTCGGTACCGGTGTGAATGCGCCGCAGGGCTTTTCGGCGGCATTTTGCGAGGTGATTTCTCGCAACACCCATACCGATTTCCGGCCGAACAATAATTTTTTTGAGGGTATCTCCTGCCAGGACACGGCGGTGTCGGCATCGTCGCAATTGAAAACGCTGGCGGTGGCTCTGACGAAAATCAGTAATGACTTGCGCTGGATGAACAGTGGGCCGCTCTCTGGGCTTGGCGAAATTCAGCTGCGGGCGCTGCAACCGGGTAGCAGTATTATGCCGGGTAAGGTAAATCCGGTGATTCCCGAAGCGGTAGCGATGGCTTGTGCGCAGGTGGTCGGCAATGATGCCTGCATTGCCATGGCAGGGCAGTCGGGGAATTTTCAGCTCAATGTGATGTTGCCAGTGATTGCCTATAACTTGCTGCAGAGTATCGATGTGATGGCGTCGTCATGCACTGCTTTGGCCGATCAGTGCATTGTTGATTTCCAGGTAAATCACCAAAATCTGCAGGCTGCCCTGGCTAAAAACCCGGTGTTGGTAACGGCATTAAACCCGCTTATTGGCTATTTAAAAGCGGCTGAGATTGCAAAGCGAGCATACAGCGAGCAGCGCGATATACTCGATGTTGCCGAAGAGATGACACCATACACTCGTGAGGAATTATTAGACTATCTCGATCCGGAGCGGCTTACTCGTGGTGGCTTACACGCCTAGTTTTTTCTTCCAGCGCCATCAATATAGGCTGAAGCGCATTGCCTACCTTAGCCGCCATCGCAGGTTGTGCCTGGGCGTTGGGGTGGATGCCGTCATTTTGCATTAGTGTGGCGTCACCGGCGATGCCTTCGAGTAAAAAGGGTAGCAGCGGCAGCTCGTGTTCCTTAGCCAATGCCGGGTAGATGTTCTCAAACCCGAGGCTGTAGCGCCGCCCATAGTTGGGCGGAATACGCATTCCCACAAGGAGTATTTTTGCGCCGCTTTCTCTGCTCAGGGTGATCATTTCGCTAAGCGTGTTGCGTACACGTGATAGTGGATAGCCCCGCAAACCATCGTTGCCACCTAGCTCGAGCACCACGACGTCGGGGGCGTGCTCTTGCAGCAAGCCCGGCAAGCGCTGCAGGCCACCTTCGGTAGTTTCGCCGCTAACACTGGCATTAATAATGTTTGCACGGTCTGCTAAGTCGCGGGCAAGTAGGGCGACCCAACCGTTTTCAGGTGCCATGCCATAGGCGGCGCTGAGGCTATCACCGAGAATAAGTAGTCGCGGGTTACTGCGGTCCTGAGCATGGAGCGATACACTAAACGCAAAGCCGCAGGCAACGACCAGCAAATGCAGTACAGGAAGGCGAATGATAAAAGTTGAAAAGCTCAGCAAGACAGTCCCCAGTGGTGATGGCGAGCTACGAATACTGAAAGGGATCGATCTCGAAATCAAGGCGGGGCAGAGCGCGGCGATTGTTGGGCCGTCTGGGTCAGGGAAATCTACGTTGCTCGGGCTATTGGCTGGCTTGGACTCGCCGAGCGAAGGTGACGTTTTGCTTCAAGGCCAGTCTTTAGCCTCTATGAATGAGGATCAACGAGCGGCACTGCGAGCACGCTCGGTGGGGTTTGTGTTTCAGTCCTTTCAGCTGCTGCCCTCACTAACGGCACTGGAGAATGTGATGCTGCCGCTAGAGCTGGCAGGCATGGAGGCCCCGAGACAGCGCGCGACGAAGCTGCTTGAGGAGCTGGAGTTAGGACATCGGCAGCAACACTATCCGCGGCTGCTTTCCGGTGGTGAACAACAGCGGGTAGCGATAGCGCGGGCTTTTGCCAGTGAGCCCGCGATCCTGTTTGCCGATGAGCCAACCGGCAATCTTGATGCGAAAACCGGCGCTCATATCACCGAGCTGCTGTTCAGCTTGAACCGAGACAAAGGCACTACATTAGTACTGGTGACCCATGAGCAGGGCCTGGCAGACCACTGCCAACGAGTGTTTGAAATGCACGATGGTGAGTTGTCAGAATTACAGCGGCAACGCCCATGTTGATGCTCAATCAATGGCTGCGCGCCTGGCGCGGTGGCGAGCTGGGCTTATTATGTATCGCACTCAGCCTGGCGGTCGCAAGCGTTAGTGGTATTGCCGGTTTCTCAGAACGTTTACAGGCGACGATGGCGACGCAAAGTCGCACCTTTTTGGCTGCCGACCATGTGCTGACTAGCCCGCGGCCGATCGAACCGGAGTGGTTAGATAAAGCCCGCTCTGAGGGCTTGCGCACGGCGCAGCTTGTGGCATTTCGCACAATGGTCTACGCGAGTGAAGAGATGCTGCTGGTGTCTATGCGGGCGGCTTCCTCACCCTATCCATTGAGGGGCGAGCTTCGCGCAGCCAAGCAGATGTTTGCCGATGGGGAGGGGGTTGAACACGGACCATTGGCAGGGGAAGTTTGGCTGGATTCACGGGCGATGGCGACGCTCGGTATTACCCTGGGCCAGACCGTTGAGGTAGGGGAAAAAGCGCTAGTGGCAACGCGGGTATTGGTTGATGAGCCCGACCGCAGTTCTGCGTTGAATATATACGGCCCTCGCGGGCTAATGAATCTGGAAGACCTCGACGCCACTGAGGTGGTTCAGCCCGGGAGTGTCGTGGACTACCGCTACCTTTTCGCCGGCGATGACACTGCATTCGCGGCATATCGGCAAACCCTCGGTACCAGTCTGCTGCCCGGGCAAAAGTGGTTGAATATCGAAGACAATCAGCCGGCACTGGCCAGCGCTCTGGAGCGCGCAGAAGAGTACCTTCTATTGGCAGCCAGCCTTACCCTGGCACTGGCGGGCGCCGCCATTGCGCTGGCTGCCCAGCGCTACGGCCAGCGCAACATTGACGCGGTGGCCTTAATGAAAACCCTGGGCGCGAGTCGGCGATATATCTTACTGCACTACCTTCGGCAGCTACTGCTGGTATTGCTACTTGCCTCGGTGCTGGGAGGCTTGGTTGGCGTTGCCGTGCAATACTTGTTGTTTGCCAGCCTAAATGACCTGGTGTCTGCAACCCCGCCGGCTGGAAGTTTACGGCCGTTTTGGATGGCTATTGTCAGTGCAGCGTTGTGCCTGTTGTGCTTTGCCATGCCACCGATAGTGCGTTTGAGTCGCGTATCGCCCGTTCACGTGTTGCGCCGCGATGAATCGCTCGCGGGCGGCGTTCGCCTTGCCACCGCTGCCGGGGCTGTGGGCTTAGGGCTGCTGATGTACTGGTATAGCGGTGATTTCTCACTGGTTGTTGCGCTGATGCTGGGCTGTTCAGTGTTACTTGTGGCGGCGGCCGGCGTCGTACTCATGGTATTGACAGGTATTCGTCGCCTTAGCCGTCGACTGCCGGGCAGTGCTCAACGCTTGGCTGTGTCGAGCATTTATCGGCGGCGATACGCCAACGCTTTTCAAACTGCCAGCATCGCCCTTGCTTTGATGGTGCTGGTGAGTTTACTGCTGCTACGGGAATTACTCCTTAAGGACTGGCAGCAACAGGTTGCTGAGGATACGCCAAACTACTTTTTGATTAATATTGCCGATCGTGATGTCGAGCCCCTGGAGGCCTTTCTCGCTGACCGCAGTATTCACCACGAGGGCTTGTATCCCATGGTCCGTGGTCGCCTCGTAGAAATCGACAATATGCCATTGCAGGATATTGAGGGCTTGGAAACCCGAAATACGGGTGTGGACCGCGAGTTGAATCTCAGTTGGTCAACGGTGCTGCCAGAGGATAATCAGCTAATTGCTGGTCAGTGGTGGAGTCAGGCTGCTGAGCCGCAGCAGACAAACCCTGTGTCAGTGGAGCAAGAATTGGCTCAACGCCTCAATATTACTGTGGGCACTGAGTTGCGTTTCAACGTCGGTGGCAGAGACTTAACCGCGACGGTTGCGAGTTTACGGCAGCTCGACTGGGCAAGTATGCGTCCGAACTTTTACTTCCTGTTTCCAGAGGACGCGTTGCGCAGTTATGCCGGTAGCTATATTACCAGTTTTTACCTCGACGACTCACAGCGCCCGCTGTTGGTCGATTTGCTCGGCCGCTACCCGACGGTCAGCCTGATTGAAATTGGCGCAGTACTCAAACAGGTTCAGGGCGTGGTTGCGCAGTTGTCTCGTGCACTGGCTGTGGTGCTTTTGCTGGTGCTGGTGAGCGCCTTACTGATTAGCGCTGCAAATGTGATGCTGAGCTTCCAAACTCGCAAACAGGAAAATGCGCTGCTGCGAACCCTGGGCGCCAGAAACCGTTTTTTATTCGCGGTGGTTATTGGCGAATTTGCGTTGCTGGGCGCACTGGCCGGAGCGGTTGCTGGGCTGGGTGCCAATTTTTGTTTATTTTTTATTCAGCGCTGGGTCATGCAGTCAGAAGTGCTTCTCTATTGGACGGCAATACCGCTAGCGAGTGTGGCGGGGGCTGGCATATTAGCACTGCTGGTGTTGACGAGTAGCCGAAAAATGTTGCGCAGCTCCGCGACAGCGTTACTGCGCGGAGCGTGACTGAAGGCTAGGCTGAGGCCTTCTGCGCCGACTCTGGAGGGTAGTGCGTTGACTCATCAGGCAGTGTCGAGATGTAGCTCGGGTCCGTGCAGAGACCCGCGATCATCATGCGCATAGATTTTTCAGCTTGAAGGTGCAAATCGCGGTGATAGCCATAGGTGTCTGCGTGATCCAGCATCAGAGTGGTTACGCCGTGCACGGCTGCCCATACCGTGTGGGCAATAGATGCAACGTTATCTAGGGGGCGAAGCTCGCCGTTGGCGAGGCCACGCTCGACGCCCGCGCGCACTTTATAAATCGCTTCGCGGCCGGCCGCAAACAATTCGGGATATTGGTTGCGAGGTTGCAGGGCTGGGCCGAACATCAGGTGAAATAGTTCAGTGTGCTCACGGGCAAACTTTACATAGGCCAAGCCAAAGTAGAGTAAGCTTTTGTCTGCCCGGGGCTCTTCTTCACTGGGGCGCCCCATTTCAAAAAAGCGTTTAAAGCCCTCTGTTGCGAGGGCCGCGAGTAGCGCATTTTTGTCGCGGAAATGGCGATAGGGCGCCGTCTGCGATACGCCGATTTCACGGGCGAGAGCACGCAAGCTCAGATCGCGGACGCCGCCCTCGACCAAGTGTTTTTCTGCAAGCTCCATCAGCTCTTGACGGAGATTGCCGTGGTGATAACTGGAGGATGTATTGCTGGCCATAAGGTCACTTCTAAATTGATGCGACAGCAATGTTGACAGCTGGGAGTGGGCTTGTCATCTTTTTTTCACGAAAATGCGATTTTTGCCCCAAAGCCGTGACAAAGCCCGAAATTCGACGGTTTTCGTGGCCGACTTCGATAATTTAACGGCCGATATTGTCGGTGCTCAGGCGCAATTCAGGCCGCTATTGTTTGGGTGGGCGCTGTTGCAGTGTCATGTTTCAGGAGAGAGAAAATGGACTTAGGTGTGAGTGGAAAGGTCTTTTTGTTGGCGGGTGCCAGTAAGGGGCTGGGCTATGCCATCGCCGAGAACCTGGCCCAAGCTGGCGCAACGCTATTATTGGGTAGCCGCGATGTACAGCGAACCCAGGCATCGGCAGCGCAGTTAGCGGAACGTTACGGCACCCGCGTTGTGGGCGCGGGCCTGGATATGGCTGATGCAGAGAGTATTCGCGCTTGGGTAGCTCAAGGCGTGGAGGAGTTTGGTGAGGTGAATGGAGTCTTGGTCAATGCCGGCGGACCACCGCCCGGGGGCTTTGACGCGTTTACCGATGACGACTGGCAAAACGCATTTAACTTAACCCTGATGAGTGCGGTACGCCTAGTGAGGGAAACCCTGCCTCACCTGCGTAACGCGGGCGGGGGAGCAATTTTGATGCTGACGTCGTCGTCGGTAAAAGAGCCGATCGATTTTCTATTACTGTCCAATGTGATGCGTTCGGGCGTCAGCAGTTTGGCAAAGAGTTTAAGTCGCTCCCTGGCTGCCGACCAAATCCGCGTTAACAATTTGATTCCGGGGATAATCTATACAGACCGAATAAAGTCGCTGGATGCCAATCAAGCGCAGATGAGAGAAGTGGCGGTGGAGCAGCAACGGGCCGCGAATGAGGCGTTGATTCCGCTCGGGCGCTACGGTGAGCCGGAGGAGTTCGGTCGCGCCGGTGCATTTCTACTGTCGGATGCGGCCAGTTACATCACGGGCGCATCGTTGGTGGTTGATGGCGGTACGATGAAATCCCTATTCTAGGGTTTGCTCATACTCATTGAATTGCACCGGCTGGCGGTTATTTTTGGCTCCAGCCCTTCGGCTTGTGGCTAAAAATCCACCACTTGTCGTTTATGTGGAATGACCAGAGTTCTCTTATCATTCCTGGATTGGCGAACTTTTAGCCGCAACAGACGTGGCGTAATCAGTGTGAACAGGCTCTAGGGCAAGTCTTCAGTTGAGTCGCTCCGCAAGCCTATTTTGCTGATGCGCTTGCCTTTCATCTCTGCGACCGTCCAGATCATGTTCTGCCATCGAATGTGGTCGCCCAACACCGGTTTGCTGGACAATCGCCGAGATAAAAATTGCGCGAGGGTGAGGCCGGCATTCTTGTCGCTGACCTTCAAGTTATACAGCTGGGCAATATCGGCTAAGCGCGCATCTGCTTGGAGAATAAAGTCGCCGAAGAAGCGCATATCCAATCCTTGCGTTGGCGCCTCGCTAAACAGCTTTCCAAGTGCTGGCAGGTCTGCATCGTGTGCGATGACACAGAGAATATCACCGCTTAGGAGCAGTGTGCTGCCGCTTGGGTGGAGGAGCTGTCGGTCGCGGAATAATGCCGCGATCCGCGTATTCTCGGGCATATGCAGCTGCTTTAATGGCCGACCGATATACCATTTGTCCGCAGCCAGGGTGTAGACGAAGAGCTCCCATTGACTGGCGATATGTACCTCAAGGCCAACGCGCGAAACCGGGGCCGGCGTTGCGGGCACGACGACATCGGCGCGTCGCGCCGCCCAGCTCAGGCTGCTTCCCTGGAATAACAGCGATACTAAAACGATAAAAAAGGCGACATTGAAGTAGAGTTGGGCGTCTTCCAAGCCTGCCATCATCGGGAATATCGCTAGGATAATAGGTACGGCGCCGCGTAGCCCAACCCAGGCTATAAAGGCCCTTTCACGCAGGGCAAAGCTCCTGAAGGGGATTAAGCTAGTGAATACGGCGAGCGGCCGTGCAAAGAAGATCATCCACAATGCCAGTGCCAGGGCAGGCAGGGTCACTGCAAATAACTCGCTTGGGGTAATTAATAGTCCCAGCACCAAGAACATAGCGATTTGGCTGAGCCAGGCCAGACCGTCGAACATATGCAAAATACCATGGCGGTTGCGCACCGGGCGATTCCCCAACACCAAACCACAAAGGTAAATAGCGAGAATGCCGCTGCCGCCAGCAGCGGTGGTGAGGGCATAGATAATCAGGCCGCCGCTAACAGCCAGCAGGGGATAAAGGCCACTGGCGAGCTCCATTTTATTGATTAAGCGCCACAGCAGGTAGCCGCCGCCGACACCCAGGCCGATTCCCAAGCCGAACTGCCACAGTAAATCCACTGCCAGTGATAATGAGAGTGGTTGGGCGCTGCGCAGTAATTCAATAAGACTGATCGTCAGGAACATCGCCATCGGGTCGTTGCTGCCCGACTCTATTTCCAAGGTGGCGCCAACCCGCTCATTGAGGCCTTTACCGCCTAATAGCGAGAAAACGGCTGCAGCATCGGTGGAGCCGACGATGGCGCCTATCAGCAGACCCTCCATCCAGGTGAGAGGGAAAAGCAGGGTGGCGACCCAGCCGGTGAGCGCTGCGGTAATCACAACACCAAAGGTGGCGAGTGACAGTGCGGGCCAAAGTGCGACTCTAAAACTGCTTATTCGCGTGCGCATGCCGCCATCAAGAAGGATAACCGCCAGCGCAAGGTTGCTAATGAGATAGGCGGTTGAAAAGTTGTCGAAGCGAATGCCTCCCGGGCCTTCTTCGCCGGCTAGCATGCCGACGCCCAAAAAGATGAGAAGAATTGGAATGCCCAGCCGAGAGGAAACGGAGCTAACGAGGATACTGGCTGCGACGAGGCTGGCGCCGATCAGAAAAAGGGTGTTGATGCTGGCAGCGTCCAAGGGAGTCCTATCTGGTTGGCATTAAAACGCTAATTAAAGCGAGAGTGTAGGGGCGCTGTCAAAAGCGATACGTCAGGATACGAAAGGTCAGCAGGGCTGACCTTTCTCCCATGAGGGGCTTATTCAGTAGTGTGATCGTCGTATTCGTCTTTGACTTCTTCTACGCCCTCTTGGTAGGAATCTCTGGCGCTTTCAAAGCTTTCATCAACGCTTTCAGCCGCTTCTTCAACGGGGCCCTCGTTGCGGTCGCACGCAGTCAGGGCAACCGTGCCACCGAGTGTTATCGCAACCATTAAGATGCCTCGTCCGAGAAAAACATGATCAAAAAATGACGTGAATTTCTTCATATGAATACGCTCCATAGTTGTTAGGTTTCGGGCGTCGATGTTCCTTGCGCCTCGCTGTGCAAACGCTGACGACGGGTATTTCTGTCGGTAGCTCTTTTGCATTGGCCATGTCGCGACATGGTGTAGCTGTGACGCAAATTCAGCGGTTTTGTTCCTTTACCTTTGGCCAGGCTGCCGCATATGGGCGGGAGTGAGGCATAAAAAAACCCGCATTGAGCGGGCTTTTTCACAGCAGGTAAAGAGTGATTATCTCTCTAAGTACTGGAGTTTATCTGGTTTTCCTGCCCATTCTTCTGCGTCGGCCGGAGCATCTTTCATTTCTGTGATATTCGGCCAAACCTCTGCGAGCTCGGCATTCAACTCAAGAAATACTTGTTGATCATCGGGGAGTTCATCTTCCGAGAAAATGGCTTCTACCGGGCACTCGGGCTCACACAGTGCGCAATCGATGCACTCATCTGGGTGAATAACCAGAAAGTTCGGGCCTTCGTAAAAACAGTCAACAGGACATACTTCCACACAGTCTGTGTGCTTACACTTGATGCAATTTTCACCTACAACAAAAGTCATTTTGGTCAGCCCCTTACTCTCTGACTGTGAATCGGCAAGCGCGCATTGTAACACCAGGAAAAAATATCGGTACAGCGTCAGCCTTAACAATAATTTAGGTGTACATAATTTGTTTTACTGATGAGCTGATATTGATCACTTATCACCCAATTCTTTGAGCTGATAGAGGGCTTCCAATGCTTGGCGGGGCGTCAGCGCGTCGGGGTCGATGTCTGCCAGTGCCTCGTCGACTGCTGAGAGGGTGGGGCTGGCAAACAAATCCGCCTGCGGGCCACTGGTTTTTATCACCGGGGCAATCGCCTGTTGTTCCAGCTCATTGAGTTTACTGCGAGCGGCCGAGATTACTTTTTCGGGCATTCCGGCAAGTTTTGCCACCTGTAGGCCATAACTGCGATTAGCTGGCCCTTCCTCAAGACGGTGCAAAAAGACGACATGGTCTTTGAATTCCCGCACACCGAGGTGAACATTGGCCGCGCAGGGATAGGTCTCGGGCAGAACCGTTAATTCAAAGTAGTGGGTGGCAAACAGGGTGAAGGCCTTGACCTTGTCGGCGAGTTCAATAGCGCTGGCCCAGGCGAGCGACAGGCCGTCAAAGGTGCTGGTACCGCGACCAATTTCATCCATTAACACCAGGCTATTTTGTGTGGCGTTGTGGAGAATATTTGCCGTCTCGGTCATCTCCACCATGAAGGTCGAGCGTCCGCCGGCCAGGTCGTCAGAGGAGCCGATGCGGGTGAAGATTTGATCCACCACGCTTAGCTTAGCGCGTTTCGCCGGAACGAAGCTGCCGATATGGGCCAGCAGAACTATCAGCGCGGTTTGGCGCATATAGGTCGATTTACCGCCCATATTCGGGCCGGTAATGATGAGGGTTCTGCGACGGCGATCCAGGTTGAGGTCGTTGGCGATGAAGGGTTCGTCTAGAACGCTCTCGACCACGGGGTGACGACCCTGCTCGATATCTATGCAACCACTGTCGGTAAACTCCGGTTCACAGAAGTCCAGCTGTAAGGCGCGTTCTGCGAGGTTGCTTAACACATCTAATTCGCACAGCGCGTGTGCCGAGAGCTGCAGGGCACCTAGATGCTCATTCAAACGATCCAGTAATGCTTCGTAGAGCGCTTTTTCTCGCGCCAGTGCGCGGCTTTTGCTGCTGAGCGCGCGGTCTTCGAACTCTTTGAGTTCCGGTGTGATAAAGCGCTCGGCATTTTTTAAGGTTTGTCGACGAATATATTCTGTTGGTGCATTTTCCGCCTGTGTGCGGCTGATTTCTATGTAATAGCCGTGCACACGGTTATAGCCGACTTTTAAGCTACTGAGACCAGTCCGCTCTTTTTCGCGCTGCTCCATTGCCACCAAAAATTCGCCCGCATCACTGCTCAGGCTTCGCAGCTCATCCAGCTCGGCGTCATAGCCCGGTGCGATGACGCCGCCGTCCCGAATGACCACAGGCGGATTGTCGATGATGGCTGTTTGTAATAGTTCAGCGAGTGTTGGGAAGCTACTGATATCTGCTGCAATTCCACGAATATGTTCCGTGGGAATTGCCGCTAACAGTTGCTGCAGGGTCGGCAAAATGGCAAGTGAACCCTGCAGGCGAGAAAGATCCCGGGGGCGAGCCGAACGCAGCGCAACACGCGCCAAAATTCTCTCCAGATCGCCGATGGCTTTTAGCTGTTCACGAATGGATTCAAAGTGATAATCCTGGATAAGTGCCGCGATACTGTTTCGCCTAGCTTCTAATACTACTCGGTCGCGTAGCGGGCGATGAAGCCAACGTTTGAGAAGCCGACTGCCCATTGCTGTCTGACAGCGATCAATCACGGAGGCGAGAGTGTTATCGGTACCGCCGCTGAGATTTGTATCAAGCTCGAGGTTGCGGCGGGTGGCGGCGTCCATGGCGACAGCCCGCTCGCATGCATCGTGCTGGAGTCGACGAATGTGCGGCAATTCGCAGCGTTGCGTATCTTTTACGTATTGTAACAAGCAGCCGGCAGCTGCCGTTGCGAGGGGCAGGCCGTCGCAGCCAAAGCCGGCGAGGTCTTGAACCTGGAAGTGGCTGCACAGTAATCGCAGCGCACTTTCGCTATCGAAGTCCCAAGGCGGAAGGGCGCGCCTGCCGGGTATATCTGGCAACCACTCGCCGCCAAAATCTTCGGGTATTAGTAGCTCGGCTGGGCGCAGCCGCTGTAACTCGCTTAGCAAGGCCGGTTCATTCGTCAATTCTGATACGCTGAAGCGGCCGCTGCTCATGTCGAGAACGGCTAAACCGAAAGTGTTTTCTTGTCGGCAACAGGCGACAAGCAGATTGTCGCGGCGTTCGTCGAGCAGCGCCTCATCGCTCAGTGTGCCGGGGGTGACAATGCGTGCGACCTTTCTTTCAACCGGGCCTTTGCTGGTGGCGGGGTCGCCGACTTGCTCGCAAATCGCAACGGAAACGCCATATTTCACCAGGCGAGCGAGATAGCCTTCCGCCGCGTGATAGGGAACGCCGCACATAGGAATTGGGTTTCCGCCAGATTTTCCGCGGGCTGTGAGGGTGATATCCAGTAAGTCGGAAGCGCGTTTTGCGTCATCGAAAAAGAGCTCATAAAAGTCGCCCATCCGGTAAAATAGTAATTCCTGCGGATGTTGCGCCTTGATTTTCAAGTATTGCTGCATCATCGGCGTGTGCTGGGCCAGGTCGATGCCTGCATTCATAATCACTCTCCGAACCCGAGGGAAAATCCGCTCGTCACTTTGCTGGGGAAAAGCGAGAAGTTTACGGAATGCCTCGTTGTGTCGCCAGCGTCGTGAGCAGGACTTTTTTTCAGCAGGGATTGACAACGCCTTACATAATACTGAGTATATATACAGTAATTAGTCAGCGGCCTCGCAAGTGTGGTTAAGACCACTAGCGACATAAAGAAGGGTGAGAAACTATGGACGCCAACAAACAGAAGGCTCTGGAGTCGGCATTAGGGCAAATTGAGCGCCAGTTTGGTAAAGGCTCAATTATGAAAATGGGGGATAGCTCTCGTGAAATCATGCCCTCTGTTTCCACAGGCTCATTGGGTTTGGATGTTGCCCTTGGGATCGGTGGCCTGCCGTTTGGAAGAATCGTAGAGATATATGGCCCTGAGTCGTCGGGTAAAACCACGCTGTGTTTGCAGGTAATGGCTGAGGCGCAAAAGCTGGGCAAGACAGTGGCTATTGTTGATGCAGAACACGCCCTCGACCCCCAGTACGCCGAAAAGCTTGGTGTGAACCTGGAAGATTTGCTGGTTTCTCAGCCCGACACCGGGGAACAAGCGCTGGAAATTACCGATATGCTGGTTAGGTCCGGCTCTGTCGATGTCATTGTTATCGATTCGGTCGCCGCGCTAGTGCCGAAGGCTGAAATCGAGGGCGACATGGGTGACTCTCACGTCGGTCTTCAAGCGAGGTTGATGTCCCAGGCGCTGAGAAAGCTTACTGGCAGTATCAAGCAGACCAATACGCTGGTGATTTTCATCAACCAGATTCGTATGAAGATTGGGGTTATGTTTGGTAACCCCGAAACCACCTCTGGTGGGAATGCCCTGAAGTTCTACGCGTCAGTTCGCATGGATATTCGTCGCACCGGCGCGGTGAAGGAGGGCGATGAGGTTGTTGGTAATGAAACCCGCGTTAAAGTTGTGAAAAACAAGGTTTCACCGCCCTTTAAGCAAGCTGAATTTCAAATCATGTATGGCCGTGGTATTTACCGCATGGGCGAAGTTATCGACTTGGGCGTCAAGCTGGGCTTAGTTGATAAATCTGGTGCCTGGTACGCTTATAAAGGCGACAAGATTGGTCAAGGTAAGGCAAACGCTGCACGCTTCTTGAGTGAGAACCCCGAAATCGCCAATGAAATTGAATCGGCCATTCGCGAGCAGCTGCTACCGAAGCCGACTGCTAAAAAAGCAGAAGAAAGTGTAGGGGCTAGCGAAGAGTAGCTTTGCAGCTAACTGGCTCAGGGGCATTAATGCTTGCCCCTGACTCCTTTTGACCTAACTCTCAGGTTCTTGAGGCTCTTCCTCTATTTGCAGGCTGAAAGCGTTATCAGATTTTCTGTCACTACTATTCGTATCAGGCTCTTCCTTATCGGCAGGAATACCTCTCGTACTTTCTAGTTTAATCCTAAGACGTAGGTTGTTGGACGAATCGGCGTTCTTCAACGCATCGTCAAAAGAGATTCTTCCTTCCTCGTAAAGCTTAAACAAGGCGGCATCAAAGGTTTGCATCCCCAGGTTCTCTGATTTCGCCATGATCTCTTTGATCGACTCGACGTCGCCTTTGTGAATAGCTTGGGCGACGGTTGGCGTACCCAATAAAATCTCGATAGCAGCGCAGCGCTTCCCGTCTAGGGTGGGGATTAGGCGCTGAGAGACGAAGCACTTTAAGTTGAGAGAGAGGTCGAGCAGTAATTGATTCCGGCGCTCTTCGGGAAAAAAGTTAATGATCCGGTCGAGCGCCTGGTTGGCGTTATTGGCATGCAGTGTGGAAATACACAAGTGCCCCGTTTCGGCAAAGGCAATGGCATGTTCCATCGTTTCGCGGTCGCGAATTTCTCCTATTAAAATCACATCAGGTGCCTGCCGGAGGGTGTTTTTCAGGGCTTGGTGGAAGCTGCGCGTGTCCACACCAATTTCGCGTTGATTAACAATGCTACGCTTGTGCCGGTGTATGAACTCAATCGGATCTTCGATGGTAATTATATGACCGCTGCTGTTGGTATTCCGGTGATCAATAAGTGCTGCCAGAGACGTTGATTTGCCAGAACCCGTTGCCCCAACGAATAACACCAGGCCCCGTTTTGTCATAATCACGTCTTTCAAAACCGGGGGGAGTCCCAGGGAGTCGACGTTGGGAATATCCGTGACAATATTCCTAGCCACTATCGAGATTTCGTTGCGTTGTTTAAATATATTGACGCGAAAGCGGCCAACATTAGGAATGGCGTAAGCAAGGTTCATTTCGAGCTCTTGGTCGAACTCTTTCTGTTGCTCGTCATCCATTATTTCATAGGCAATATCCCTGATCGCACCTGATGTGAACGGTTCTTTATCTAGAGGCTTTAATTTCCCGTGAAATTTTGCACATGGCGGAGCGCCGGTGCTGAGAAATAAGTCGGAGCCACCATTTTTTGCGAGAATGGTTAGGTAGTCATTGAAGTTCATTGTGGTTATAGCCAGCAGATTTTGTTTTTTTACAGTGTAACAGCAGTCGTTGTCAGACTATATTTTTTTGCAGAAGGCAGCATTAATAAAGCGAAAAGGCTCGCGTTACATTACTAGCTTCACTCGATCACTTTCGCAGGTCATGGCCGCGCCTACCTCGGTCTCGGCCAAGCTGACACCGAGCGCATCCAACAGCTGATTAATAATGGCTGTCAGCAGTGGGGAAAGCGTAGATGTGATAATAGCTTCAACTGCGTCAGTCAGTGCATTAGCCGCTGAGCCTACAAGGAAGAGGAGTCCACCGAGTGTGTTCCCGGTAATACCATCGCCGCTGTTGGTAGGGGCGTAGAACTCTAGATTTAAGCCCAGCAAATCGCCCTCCAAGTTATCTACGAGGCTTTGGGTGTCGACGCTTTGATAGGCCTCATCTATTGGATCTACACCGAACTCGGGTAGGTAGTCATCGGATGGGTTGTTGGCGAAATTCAGAGTTTCTGAGCCCGCGAGCAAATCGGAGTCTAAACTCAGGCCCAACCCGCCTCCAGTGAAGGCGTCCCGCTCGGCGGCACTGGGATCACCATCCCAAGCGCTGCCGTCCCAGTATTCAGTCCAGCAAATCAGCAATAGGGTGCACTGGTAGCGTACCCGCTTGGTACCGATATCGAGTATCGGAATGGGCTCCACATTTGGTGAGGCTTCATCAAAAGCGTTAGTAGCCGCATCATTCATATCGCTACCCAGGCTGCCGGCAAGTACGCTTACGGCGGAGCTATTTGCGAGGGCATCCAGCGCTTTGTCTTCGCCGTCGCAATCGTAATCGGTTACGCGACCGTCCCCGCTGCCTGCCTCAAGAAGGATATCCAGTCTCGGCGAGCTTAGCACTTCTATATCTAAAAGGTCTCTCTGGATGTCACAGTAAACCACGCAACTCAGCCCCTGTAGTACACCGAGTATATCCAGTGACAACAAGCTGCTGACTGTGCCAGCGATCCCGTTTAGTAAAGGGTTGTCATTGACGAGGCTTAGCAGCGTATTAAGGGTGGTGCCGACAATTGGCAGGTCTAGCGATATAAATGTGCGTACTTGGGCTGATCTGACAAATATCGCATCTGCGCCGTATGGGGCATCTGTTGCTAGCTTTGGGTTGCCGGTGGCCATGAGTCTTGGGGGGTCGGTCACTTGCAGTTTTACAGTGGCGCCGGCTAAGCCGAGAAGGTTTATGGGTATGTCGGCGGCGATCGCAGATTTGCTGTTAGCCAGTTGAATGGTGCCTTGAACAAGTTGCATTGCCTGAAGGCCAATGTCTAGCGCGGCGTCGGGTGCTCCGGTTTGCACCTCAAGCAGCTCACCGAGCGATATCAGGGGAGTGGCCCCAGGGATAGCTAAGACAAGATCACGAAATGCGCTAACCGCCGCTGTATTCCCCCCCAATTCCAGCACATCTGCGCCGACGTCGAGTAGATCTCCCAGGCTAACGTCGGCGTTAAGTACGCTATCGTAGTCTCCTGCGGAGATGCCGAGATCAACGGCCAGAGCATCAAGGTAGCTCAGCAAATTGAGGTTTGTGTCCAGTAGCCCGTCCCACTGCGCGACACTGAGGTTGAGGGTCGTGCCTAACAAGCCGCCTAAGACGCCGTTGAGCAGGGCAGATTGACTTGAGTCGACGTTGAGCAAATTGCTACGCAAATGTAGCGATGCGACGGGTTGGCAAGCTTCTGCAGCGCCTTGCGCTTCAATAGTGATGGTTTGGTTGCCGCCGGGTACCACACTGCCGAAAAGAGATGCACGTATCGTTCGCGTCAGCGTGACCTGTACCGCCTTCCCATCGGCGCTTGCGGTAAATTGTTTGACACTACCACCGTTGCCGTCATCAGCGCTCGTGATCTCACCAAGCACAACCGCAATACCACCCGCATCGCCACGAAAATTATTGCGCTCACTAGCCAATGCCGCCTGGGCGGCCGCAAATAGGCCGTCATCATCTAGCGATTGGTCGCGGCAATAGGTCAATGACGTTTCCAGGGCCGCTAGGTCAGCTTGCCTTTGCAGGGTGCGCTTCTCCAGAAAAAGCCTGCCAGTATCGACTGAGAGCGCAAGAAAAGCAGTTATCGCCAACATTAACGCAGCTAAGGTCAGCGTCATTACCCCTCGCTGTTGCGAAGGCGCTGGCTGGCGAATGAAGTGGCGGACGGCACTCATTACTATTCCGTTTTAAAGTCTGTGTCGATAAATGACACGGGAATCGGGCGGTCAAAGCTTTCGGTATAGCGTTTATAGCTTAACGCGCGTGAAGCGCCGTTCTGCTTCTGAGGAATATCCGAGGCTATTTCTCCAGAGCGTTGAGCGGCTAAGGCTCGCGTTGTTGCGGTGTCGCGGCTAATGTCATAGCTGGGCTCGCCCGCGGTGACCGCACAGCTAAAGGCGAGTGATGAAAGTATCAATAGTCGATTCTTCATACATTAATTCCCTATTTAACAATGGCGCGTTTGGCGACAGTGGGCTCGGTGAAATGGTTTGCTTTTTCAAGGAGCTGATTAAATTCTGCACTATTAATATCGTTGTTCTGAGCGAGGCGCAGTGCGGTTCGGGTGTCACCATCAAGTATTAGGCTGATAATCATGTTACGCATAGCTACCGGATGACCATTTTTCAGTTGTAATGCGGTCATAAACTCTCGTTGGGCTGCCTTGAAGTCTCGCATTGCCAGAAGAATAAAGCCGTAGTCGTTGCGAACATCTGCGCTGGTAGGGGCGAGGTGTCTGGCTTTCAACATGTGCTGATGGGCAATTGCCAGATCGCCACGGGTGGCAAGTATCTTCGCCATGCCAGCGTGGCCGGCAGCGGTCATGCAGGTCAGGCTGAGGTCTCTGTAGTTGTCGTAGGCTTCACTCAGCATCCCCGTCTTACGTTGTGCTTCGGCGGTCAACCAAAGGGCCCGAGGACTATCACTGTCATCTTGCTCGAGGTGCGCTTGTGCAGAGAAGTAACTGCCTTCTGACAATAACTGCTCAACAAGATCTAGTTTTACCCGCTGGGTTTGGCTCAATGAGGCGCCACAATCTCCACGGTGTTGCGATACTTGTGAAGGCGCTGAGGCGCATGCCGATAACAGCAGTGACGCCAGCATCAGCGGCAGAAAGCGTCGAATACACCCGTTGTTTATTAACGTACTCATCATCCACCCAGCTCGTTAAGCGCTTGCACCATGGAGAAAAAGCTAGGGCCCGCTGCAAGTAATACTAAAGCGGGAAATAAAAACAGCATCATCACCAATGACATTTTTCCCGATATCTTATTAACCTGTTCTTGTAAGCTAAGCCGCCGACGGTTTTGTAAGAGCAAGTAGAGTTCATCAAGGGACTTATCGATACTACCGCCAGTAATGGACTGTTGGCGGATTACAATCAGGTACTCTTTGAAGCCCTCTGCACTGCAGCTATTGATAAGCTCGTAAAGGGCCTCTTCTTGACTCTGCCCCGACTCAATTTTATTTGCTGCCAGGGAAAGCTCCTTGGCGCAGTTGGGCGATAATTCCGACAGTTGCTCGCAAATAATGCCTAGGGTTTTGGGTAAAGACAGGCCGACACGCCATAGCATGCGCGTGGTCTGAATTAACATCATGGTTTCTTTTTCTAAGGCGTTTTGTCGCTCGTCTGCTTGGTTTTTTAGAATGAGGTAGGCCAGTACAACACTGCCAATCACCGTCGCTCCGGTGATGGCCAAGACTTGCCCGATAGCCAGCCCTTTAAACAAACTCACGGCGGCGGCAATCACGCCTAAAACTATGCAAGCGATCAAGGTCAATGAAATCGCTTTGATCTGCTGTGCGCTGGTAAATAGTCCCGCGCGGCGTAGCAGCTGAGAGAGCGAGGCAATATGGGTGTTTTCCTCGCGAAGCATTCGCCAGGTGTCATGGCGCCCAAACTCTATTTTAGTGTTCTCGCTGGCATCACTATTAATGTGTGCGGTAGCCAGAAGGATTACTGGTGCGGTGCATAATATTAATGCGCCGATAATGAAAAAATAATGTTGCGCTTCCATGTCTATTGCCTATGACTCTATTGAGTTAACCATGCGCCACAGTACGAATACGCCCAGTATTTCCATTACCGCGGAGATGATAAATAGGGACTTACCACTGCTTTGGGACCACACCTCCAGCATCATGTCCGGGTTGATGCTAAACATGTATACGGCGATACCTGGCGGCAGCAGAGCAAGTACTGTCGCTGTGAAACGTGTTTCTCCTGTCATTGCGGCTAGTTCACGCTTGCCAGCCTCATCCATTCGCAAAATACCCACGATATCGTCCAGAATAGAGCGAATACTCCCGCCGTATTGTTCGTTGATGCGCAGGGCCGTCGCAATTACGTTGAATTCGTGCAGCTTCGTCACGCCAGCTTCACGACTGAAAGCTTGGTGAAGGTCGTAGCCCAGGTGTACCCGTCTGACTACTCGCCGCATGACGGTGCCCAAGGGACGCTCCAGGGTTTCAACTGAGTCTGCGAAGGCATTTTCTACAGATATACCCGCCGAAAGCCTACGGGTAACTTGGTTGATAAAAGAGGGCAGTTGCTCGAGCATCTTCGCCCGACGTTTGCTGCCGACAAATTTTATGCTGAGAAACGCGACGGCATAGCCAGTTAAAATGCTGATGGCAGCGATACTAATCGGCAGTAATGCAATGCACAGAATCGTCATTGCTGCGAGGCTGGCAATGACGCTGTAGATCACGACAGCTGGCAGTTCTACGCCATTGGCGGCTAGGTAATTAGTAATGAACTCTGGCACGGGGTCTTTGCGTTCGACCTCGGCGATTTCGACCTCTGCCGGTGCTTCGACATTGACCAACAGCATGAGCACAAAGGCCAGGCCAATCATTAGTGCCACCAGGGCTATCCAAAACATCACGGCGACCCCGGCATTACGTCGTTGAGCAGGGGAACATTTTGCTCACTGGGGTTTCTTGCGAGATTGCCGCCAGCATCCAGTGCGAATAGCTCGCGTAGTTGCAGTCCGTTCGCCGTATTCGTGAGTTTGCATATTTGCATTACACAGCGATGCCCATTTGATTGGCGGCCGATATGAACGATCATGTCCAATGCGCTGCCAATCATTTTGAGAATTAACTCGCTTGAGCCTTTGAACCCCGACATCCCAACCATCATTTCCAGTCTAGTGATCGCGTCGCTAGCTGAGTTGGCATGCACGGTAGTCATCGAGCCATTGTGGCCGGTATTCATGGCTTGCAACATGTCCACGACCTCTCCACCGCGGCTTTCACCGACAATAATTCGGTCTGGGCGCATGCGAAGGGCATTTTTGACAAGCTCTCCCGGTGTGACTTGGCCAACACCTTCATTGTTTTCCGGTCGGGTCTCCAAGCGCACCACGTGACTGTTGCGCAACTGGAGTTCTGCAGCGTCCTCAATGGTTACGATCCGCTCGGTTGCCGGAATATACTGGCTCAGAATGTTAAGCAAAGTGGTCTTACCGGAACCGGTCGCCCCGCTAATTAAGATATTGCGCCTTTTAGCAACCGACTCACTGAGAAAGTCCAGTGCGTCTTTGGTTATCGACCCACCAGCCAGGAGTTCTTCGGCGGTCAGAGGGTCCTTGCGAAATTTGCGGATGGACAGACAAGGGCCATCTAGCGCGAGCGGCGGAACAATGGCGTTAATACGGCTACCATCTGCCAGTCGGCCATCGACGATGGGGCTGGACTCATCAATGCGACGCCCCAATGGCGATATCATGCGCCGAATAACCCGAAGCACATGACGGTCGTCTAGAAAACGCATCGAAGATTGTTCTAGTACGCCGCGACGTTCGACAAAGATGCGCCGCGGACCATTGATCAAGATGTCATTGATATCGGGGTCGTCGAGAAGAACTTGTAGGGGGCCAAAACCCACAATTTCGTCTAGCAGTTCTTTCTCTAGATTATCGAATTTTTCGCGGCCGATATTTACCTCGTAAATACGACAGTACTGGCGTATATAGGCACCAATCGCTTCTTCTAACTTTTTTGAGTCATCGTCGTAGATGATATTGTCATCTTCGATACGGTCTATAACAAAGCGGTGAAGGGCGGCTTTGAGCGTTTCATAATCGTCGACTTGTTCCCGCTTAGTTTCAGGTGTTCTCCGGTCGATCAGCCTCATCACTGGACTCCCTTATTAATCGGCGAATCCGACATCGGATTTCTGCGCCTTTTTCGCTGCTCGCTTGCTGGACTTATCCAGGTCGCGAAACAGCATATCGGTAAATGAGGGGACGTAGTGCTTGTAGGTTTCTCCGGGCAGTTCTGGCAGCTCCGCGTCCTTGGCGATGGGGTTTACCAAGTGGGGAGTGACAATCATGATCAGCTCCTTGTCTTCCTGTGAAAACCGTGTAGAGCGGAATAGGGCGCCCAATATAGGAATATCTCCCAGGCCGGGCAGCCGGTCGGCATTGGTAAAGGTGTTTCTGCTTACCAAACCACTGATAATGAAGCTCTCCCCGGGAGCGAGCTGGATCGAGGTGTCAGTGCGCCTCACACGCAGAGAGGGAACGGAAACGCCGCTGGCTTGCACGCCGTTGGTAAAGTCCAGGTCACTGACCTCCGGGGCAACTTTTAGCATGATGCTATTTTCACTAAGTACGGTTGGTGTTAAGTGCAGCCGCACACCAAACTCTTTGTATTCAATTTGAATTTGGCCATCGCGGTTCGACGCTGGGTAGGGGAATTCCCCACCCGCCAAAAAAGTTGCTGTTTGCCCGGACATACTTACCAGCGTTGGTTGAGCCAGTGTGTAGGCGTAACCGTTTCGAGCAAGGGCGTTAATAGCTGCACTAAAACCATCTTTTACATGACCCACTAGTATTGAGGAGGCATCCGCGCCTGTTGGTGTAATGCCCAACAATGCACCGAGTGGCCCATTGCCCTCTAATAGCGGAAGCAATCCAGATCCGCCGGTTGCGATCGATGTATCGCCACCGACGTAGGACAGCGCGGTCCCAATTTGCTTGAGTTGAGATCGGCTGAATTCAACAATGCGAATATCTGTTTGCACCTGCATGGAGCCGCGCAGGACGGTGTTGTCCAAAACATTGGGGCCACTTGATGTGAGTAGTTGCTGATGTTGTTGTAAGGACCGAGTCTCGCCCTGCAAGCTGATGTAGGGGCCACTGCTGTCTACCGCAATGCCGTCGCGCGTACTGGGTGACAAACTGGGTACGACCTCTATGCGAAACTCCGTTGGCTGCCTGCCGCCCTGCCAAAGCAACAGCGAGGTTGCTCCAAGTTGTTTTGCAGTCAGAAGAAATTCTCTTGAATTGAGTACTTTAAGTGACGCAACGTCCGGGCGCCCAATGGCGCTCCTCTTTACGCTGTATTTGGTACTCAGCATTTGCTGCTCACCTAGTTCCAGTCGCAGGGTCTTGTAGGGCTCCGCATGCAGGCTGGTGACTAGCCCTAACAGCAAAGCAATTAAAAATCCCTGTTTCATGATAGATGCTCCATATCGAACCAGTGGTTGCTGCATTAGTTTCGTACTCGAATTGTCTCGACTTTATCGCCGCTATACATATAAATCGATTTTGGCGGTGGGGCGGGTTTAAAGCCCGTCACTTCTCGCATCAAGGTCGCTTTGTCTTCGTTTTCTTTGGGCGTTTCACCGGATGCGATCATCTCCTCGCGCGCTAGGCGGTCAGCTTCACCGATCGCCACCAATCGAAGACCCCCGGCGTTCTCAGCTAACACAAGGCGGTTTACCTCGTCTGTCGGCACTTCCAGCACCGCGGAGCGACTGCGTTTTCCGCCATCCTTGTTGTTCGCTTTTTTACTGCTTTCGTTAGTAACCGGCTGTGGCTTTTCGCCCTCGACCTCGTCGCCAAACGCGATCAGACGAATATTGCGTAATACGCGTCGCGACAAACTGCGGTCGTTGGTCTCTTTTGTTGCACGGCTATTAAAGATGACGTCAACAAAATCCCCGGGCTTTAAGAACCCTCCGGTGCCGATAACCTCATCAACTTTAACGGCAACGGCGCGGTGACCTGGCTGAATTTGCTCAGCTAATTTGCTATCGGATTCGAAATCGCTGTCACGAATCACCGAGCCTTTTAGAATGTCTTGTTTACTTCGCTTGTTAACTAGCTCTGAGACCGTTGCAAAGCTGCCCTCGACCTTGATTGCGTAAGGAACTTGCATCAGCTCCTCTTCGGTCAGGGTTTCCCCCTTGGCGATGTCTCTAGTTGCAATGACTAGCTTTTGAGCATACGTATAGGAGTCGGCCTGCGTTGCCACAGTCTGCCGCTGTTGGTCACGAATGGCATCTTGTTGGCTAATTCGATAACCAATGATACCCATGATAACTGCGCTGATAATTAGCAGTGCAGCGATGATCTTGAGAGTCCTTGCTTGCATCGGTATATCCCTTGAATGCATCTAAGATGAAGTTATCGTTTTACACCGTCGCTATATTTTAGTTTAGCGTCTCTTTCCCTGATGTTAGGTGGTGTGACGTTGTGCTGATATTGTGGCACCTACGTATAGTTTCCTGGTCGCGACCACTACATGCGCAGACTGGAGCGGCTGACTACCGGGTCGGGCAGGTTGGGAATGCTGCCGATAATAGGTAGGTTTATGTTGTCCAAAATGGGTGAAGCGCTGAGCCTCACCGTGCACAGCATCGTTGCATCGCAGCTGAAGAAATCGTCTCCGGCCGTTGCTGCATTGACGAGGTCTGCGGAGAACCAGGTAAGTGAATTCTGAACTTGCGCCGTAACGACAGGCTCTAGCTCTGCCTCCGTGCATATCGCTGCAGCACAGTCGGTAGCTAGCGCTGCCCTGAGGGCATCCTCGCCCGCATAGGCAAAACTCTGCAGCAGTAGAAAATACATACCATAGGCCATTACTGCATAGCTTAGAGCGAAAAATACCGGGAATAGAATGGCGAATTCAATGGCGACCACACCACTCTGGCGCGAATTATTTGTAGTATTTGGCGCCCCGGCCATCATGTTTTCCTCGCGGTGTGTCATAACGAAAATGGAAAGCGTGGCGTGAGTGGGAGCATTGCTGCGCCCAGGCTCACCGCAGTGCCGATCGGGAGTCCGCGCGCTCGATGGTTATCATGCCGCTTACTTTTTTCGATGAGAATCATGATGAATGACAGCATCAGAGTACCCGAGGCGAAGACAAAGAGTAACGTCGTCGGCGGCCAGAGCGGAGAGAGGGCCATCAGCAGCTTGACGTCGCCCGCTCCCATGTTGTTCGAAAGGTAGCCTGGCAGTGTAATAGTAAGGGCGAGCACAATATTCACCACCCATTGATAGGCGCTGATGCCACTACTGCCGATAAAAATGCTCAGCGATGCTATAAACAGCGCCAGATTTAGGGCGTTGGGGATTCTCCGTGATGACCAATCAACATATGCCAAGATTGCAAGTAGCAGAATGATGACAATGGCCATAACACGGGGAATTCCTTTTTCGCCGCCAATTTCAATAATGCGTCTAGGCTGCGTCGATATCTGCGTTGATGTCAGTGAAGATGCCGCCAAGGTCCAGCAAGCCAATCGCTGCGATGATGACGCCGATCAGTACGGCAGCCATAATTGCGTATTCGATGGCGCTCGCACCGCGCTCGTCATCGCGGAATTTAGCCAGGGAACCCGAAAAAATCTGCATCAACAATACTTGAATTTGCACTAACATAGTTACACTCCATGGTAAGAGAAAGCGGTCGAGTCTAATAACGCCCTGTTGACCGTGTTGTTACTTTGCTATTTGCACAGATTAAAAAAAATAAGTATTTGCCGTAGGGGCGAGCATCTACCCCCAGTTAGGATAGTAGAAATTGAGCGACATAGGTATACGAAAGAAAGCGATGGACTTGTTGGCCCGGCGGGAGCACAGCCGTAAGGAGCTGGCGTCCAAGTTGGCGCAGCGCTTTCCCAGTTGTGATGCGGACATTGCGATAGTTGTGGAGCGCTTGGCCCTTGAGCGGCTGCAAAGTGATCAACGTTTTGCCGAGAGCTATCTGCGTATGAGAGCAAATAGTGGCTTTGGCCCCTCGCGTATTCGCATGGAACTGCGCGACCGCGGTGTTTCAGAGACGGTTATCGATGAGGCGTTTACCGATGGCGGTTTCGACTGGTTCGAGCAATTGCAGGGTGTTTACCAAAAAAAATATGCCGATGTTCCACCCAAAGATCGGCGGGAGCTGGCCAAACGGCAGCGATTTCTTCATCATCGTGGCTTCGACGCAGAGTCCATCCGGCGCGTTTGCAGAATTGCATAACTATGTTGCACCGAGAAGTGCTTTGTTTGGGACAGATTCAGTGAAAGGAATAATGAATGTTGATTCGCTCTATCTCGATTCTTTTTCTCAGCACATGGGTGCTTGTGATGCCGACTCAGGCGGCAGAGGCTCTTAGCAGTGCCAGCATCGCTGCCTTGGCGGACAAGCTGGAGCTCACCAGCCAGCAACGCGAGCAGGTCAATAAGTTGATTGTCCGCTATGCGGCAAAAGCAGCCGAGTTACAAAAAGAAAGTGTCGCACTTAGACAAGATATGCAGCTGCAGCCGTTACCAGAAATGACGCGCAGTACGATTGCTGCCATGAGTCAACGGGCGGGCTCTGTTGCAGCCCGCCACACGGGGTCAATTCTCCAGACGCAAATGGAGTTTTACGGCCTGCTTACGCCCTCCCAACAGGCAGAGTATCGAAGACTGCGCAAAGCTGGCCAAGAAAAAACCGGTGTCTCTGCGGCGCAGTGAGACGCAGTGGTCGCTGAAATCACGGTTTGTACCTAGATAGCGTCTACGCCAGCTAACGTAGTATTCGCAAGGATAGCGAGCTGCAATGGGCAGTCAATCAATGGAGCTGTGAGTATGCGACAGGGTTTATTAGCCTCTCTGTTTATCTGTTTTTCCCTTGTCGCCTGCGGTGGAGGTGGTGGGGGAGGCTCCGATCGCGACGACGCGCCTTCCTATCGCATCGCACCAGGCGAAGCGTCGGTGATAACGTTCGATGACACCGCGCGTTTAGAGCTGGCGTCGACCAGCGCAGCGCAAGCCCTGTCTATTTCTGTAGAAGTGAATGTCGCCGCAGAGCAGACGCAGTATCAGCTGCAGCCCACGGGAACACAGCTGCTAACGCCCGCTAGGTTATTCTTACCCCTGCCGGAAAACTCCAAAAATCAACGCTATAGCGTGGCCAGAAATGTTGACGGCCAGTGGCGGCCGCTATTGAGCTCCGTGCAGAGCGAGGCGGGTGTCACTGCCAGTATCACCCAGTTCGGTGACTATCGCTTGGTTCCCACTGAAGCTCCCGGGGTGGCTCGCGTGATCAACGGCAACTGCGAAGCACAAGCCGACGAACAATCGCTGCGCTTTATTCATGTAGCTGACCTGCATGCACGCTATGGTGGCCCCGAGAAGCTTTTTAGTCGTATCAAGGCCTACCACCGACAGGCGCTCGAAGAGCAGCCTTATACGGTATTCAGTAACGGCGGAGACGATTTTGAAAAGGGCAGCGTCGCTGAGTTGTTATCGGCGGGAGCCGCGACGGTTGAGGTCACAAAGGCCATGGCGTTTGATGTACGCGTCATTGGCAATCACGATTTTGCCTGGGGGGCGGACACGCTACTTGACCACGCCCAGGACCCAATCGCACAGGTGATTGCCAGTAACAGTGAATACCGAGGCGGTAGTGCAGAGAGTTTTGGCGCGCAGGGCTTTGCGGTACTTCAGGTAGGCTGCTTGAAGGTCGGCTTCTTTGGCATGAGTTCGGGGCCGTGGAATGAGCTTGATGAGCCCCTTGAGACGGCGCCGATTCCGGATTTCGTCCCTGACTTTAAAATGAATTGGCACTTGCAGCATATTGCCGAAGGGGTGGTCAGCCAGTATCGGGAGCACGTGGATGTTTTAGTGATGCTCAGCCACCTTGGTGCCAGTGCGGATCGTGAGATCCTACTCGCCAATCCAGGGATAGACCTCGCCCTTGGCGGACACAGCCATTTGGGTACCGAGTTTGAACAGTTGGCGTCGGGCAATATACTGATCCAGCCAGACTTTTTCGCCGATGGTCTGAGTGACGTGACGCTTCGCTACCGCCTGTCGGATAAACGTCTCCTCGACGCCAGTGTTGACGAAATTCAGGTGCGTGATATCGCTGAGCCCGATGCTGCAACACAGCAGGTTATTGACGGCATTGTGCAAAAATACAGCCCCGATGCGCATGTCGAAATCGCCTTGGCTGAAGACCAGCCAAGTGCGCAACAATTAACCGCTCTGGCAGCCAAAGCGGCGCTATATCATCACGGGGCTGATGCCGCATTGCTCGACCCTTCTCAGGTTATCGAGCGCTGGCTGCCTGGGACGGTAACTGCAACCGAATTTCATCGTGCGCTACCCGTTGAGCGACAGCCCGCAGATACGCCAGGGTTTAAGGCATTCTATGAAGTTAGTGTATCCGCCGCGGAATTGGCTGAGATGCGTGCGGCGCAGCCAAGTTGGGTGTTTGTCTCGTCGGAGGCAGCCGAGACAGATCCCATCAAGCTGGTGCTGTATAAAAGTGCCGCGTGGAATTTGCCGCTTTTCTTCCCCAATTTAGCTGACCGTTCAGCAACCTACCTGTCCGAAAGTTGGGCAAGCCTGGATGCGTATGCGCGCCAGCGCAGCAGTGATTGCCTGTATCTGGATATCGATAAAACACTGAGTCGCTGTCAACCAGACACCGTTACCACTACGTGGCAGTTCCATAGCGGTGAGCAGCCCTTGCGAGAAGACGCTGGGCCCTCGCGCCTGAGCTACCTTAACGTTGCCACACAAGCGGATACCCAATTCGGTCTGCCGGCAGACTTTGGTCTGCCTGAATTAGCGGGTGGAGACTCGGTGGTGATGGCATTTGATGCCTACAGTCCCGAGCAGGGGCTGAAACTGCAGGCCAACGTCCCCGCCAATGGCGACCTTGCCGCGCAAGGAAAATTATCGGATTACTCGCTCGTTATGGACATTTTATGGCCAGAGGCCAGTGATGGCTTCTGGCGCGCCATTATGCAGACTGCGCCTAATAACGATGATGACGCAGACATATTCTTCGAAGCCAGCGCCAGTGGCGGTGTGGGCATTGCCAGTGCCGGTTCCGGGTACTTTGGCGAGTTCCGTCCCGGAAAATGGCATCGCCTCGGCTTGGTCTTTTATGCCGGTGGCGACGGCGGTAGCTTCAAGGCCTACCTCGACGGTGAGCTAATCGGCGCCAAGGCGGGGGGAGATATCGGTGAACGCTGGGCGATAGTCAATGAGCTATTACTGCTGACTGATAACTCCTTTGAAACGGAAAAGGGTTACATGAATGCGCTGCTGTTCTCGGGGCGTGCACTGAGCGACAGCGAGCTCAATGACTTGGGCGCCGCCAAACAAAATCTGCGCCTGCAGCCCAATGCTCAGCAGCTACAGCAGCGCATACAGCGCCACCTTCACCACTGATAGAGTAGGTGACACTGCAACGGGCGCTACAGTTGCCGTTGCTCAAAGCCTTCCGCTGACAGCCAGCTGTCAAGGTTTTGGGCCGTTGCGCTATTACTGATTACCGCAATGCTGGGCGCCACGCCCTTCAGGTACTCTCGGGTCACCCGCTGTAAATCGTCGCCAGTCACCGCAAGTACGCGGTTTCGGAATGTGCGGCGGTCATCAATGCTGCGGCCAAAAATACGGCTGTGAAAATCCTGCTTTGCCTCGCCTGCGGGCGAGCCAGGTTTGTCGATATTGCTGACAACGCCCAGTATCGCTTGCTCCAGGGCGTCGCTGCTCACCGGCGTGTCCAGCATCCAATCAATGGCTTGGCTGAAATCGTTTAGCGTTTCTTGCAAGCGTGGATCGCGGTAGGAATAAAAGCGGAAGGCCGCGATATTGGAGTCCTGCGATGCACCGCCGCCATAGGCGCCGCCCTGTTCGCGAATGCTGCGATGCAAGATGCCGTTGCGAAGATACACTGCAAGCACGCTCAATATCGCGGCGTCCGGGTGGCCCGAGGGAACGGTGGGGTAGGCGCTGGCGCAGAAGTTGACCTGGGAGTTAGCAGACCAAAATTCACGACGTGCTTCACGGCAGGTGTCGGTGTGCATTAGCGCGTTGCCATCGCCCTGGAAATTATCCCAGACCGATGCCAGCTCTGAGCGATGAGCATTGAACCCCTGTTCTTCAGCAACGACTAACAGCTGCCGGTTGGCAGACAGCACTTTCTGGTGAATGGCCGCTAATCCCTCAGCCAAGGCTGCTTTGCCGCTCGCTGTCTCAGCCGCATCGCTCAGCTGTCGAAGCTGCAGAATGCCATCTAAACCGGACATCTTTTGGCTAATTCTTGCAACGGGGCTCATCCCCGAAGAGGCTGCTGCCATGGCCAGCGCGTGCCCGTTTCCGGTGATTGAAGACTCTCGTCGCGCCTTCATGTGGGCGAGCATATCGTAGATTCGTTCATGTTCGTCAAAGCGCACCTGCTCCAGTGTGTCGCGCATGAGCGTTGCTTGCGCCTGGCAATTACGTAGCAAGGCCTTCGACGACAGTACTAAGTACGCCTGCTGCTGCTGTTCATCGTTTATGCCGCCGCGCATACTGGTGTAAGCCGAGATGCCGCCACAGATCGCGGCTTGGTGGGCTTGTACTTCTATGTAGCTGCGCTCGCCCAGGCCGAGCTCGGTGACGGTTTGGGTGTAGAGGGGGAGTAAGCCGAGCTCGTCATCGCTGAGATGCGGCATTTCGATTAACAACTGCTGGTAAATCAAACCATTGGTGCCGCGGTTGTAATAGCAGTAGGGCAGGTTGCCGAAATGTGCGTCGGTATAGGGCAGCTCGGGGAGGTCTTGGGCGACATCTGCCAAGCCGACTCGGGGCAAGATGCTCTCGTCTTCTTGCAGGGTTTGTCGCTCAGCCAAGGCTTCTGCCTGATCGATAATCGCCTGCTTCTCTGCGTCGCTGAGCGAGGCTTGGATTGTGGCTAGTCGGTGTTGTTCAGCGTCTTCGGCGCGCTGTTGATACTGTCGGTCAGGACTGAAAACCAGGGTGACGCGATGAGGGTTATCAATCAGCTGCTGCAGCAAGCGGGGGAGGTAATCCGCATCTGCAATTTTCTCACGCAGGCGTGCAAGCGCCGGGTCAAGGTCTAAGACATCAACGGGATTGCCGCGGTGGGTGGCTGCTCCCAAACTATTCAAGATCAGTTGCAGGCCATAGGGGTAGCCGTCGCCACTGATCTCTCGTTGTTGCAGCTCCAGCTGGTGAAGGACTGATTCAACTTGGTCGGCGTCGACGCCCTCCTTGATTAAGCCGCGGAGGGTGTCTAGCACCAGAGCTTCTACGGCATCGCGGTGCTCGATCTCACTACCTTCCAGTCCGCAGGCAAACACCATCTCACGCATTGAATCCTCTAAACCACACATCGGCGACGGGGAGCTCCCCAGGTCGCTGGTTTCAAGCGCGTGTAACAGTGGGCTGGAGCTGTTATCCAATAATATTCCGGCAAGAAGTTGCGCCTCTAGCAGGCTATCAAGGTCGGTGCTATTGCCCAGTAGCCAGGACAACACGATATGGGTCTTGCCCTTGGGGTCTTCCGCCGCTGGCAGCGGGTAGGACTCTTGCACGCGAATGGGGGCGTGGTAGCGTTTCTCATCCTCCACTGCAATGTGTTTATCCAAGGGGGTAAAGCGCTTGAGGGCCAATTCTTCAAAGCGCGCTTGGTGCTCGGCGGCAGAAATATCGCCGTAGGTCATAAAAATGGCGTTGCTGGGATGGTAATGGCTTTCGTAAAAGCTCTTTAACTCTTCGTAGCTGAGGTCTGGAATGGCCTCCGGGTCGCCCCCGCTGTTGTGGTGATAGGTGGCGGTGGGAAATAAATACTTACACAGCGTGTGCCAGAGCCTGCTTGGTATCGAGCTCATGGCCCCCTTCATTTCATTGAAAACCACACCTTTAAATTGAAGCGCGGAGTCGGGGTTGCCGCGCTCGCTAAACTCTAGCCGGTGACCCTCTTGGGCGAAGTCTAAGGGGTGCAGGCGGGAGAAGAAGACGGCATCCAAATAGACCTGTAATAAGTTATCAAAGTCTTTCCGATTGCTGCTGGCAAAGGGGTAGGCTGTCCAGTCAGAACTGGTAAACGCGTTCATAAAGCTGTTTAGCGAGCGGCGAATCATCATAAAAAACGGGTCGCGCACCGGGTATTTTTCGCTGCCACACAGCGCCGTGTGTTCCAAGATATGGGCGACGCCCTTCGAGTCGTTAGGGACGGTGCGCAGTGCAACAAGGAACACATTTTCTTTATTGTCAGCGTCGATATGGTAGTGGCTGGCGCCGGTTTCTATGTGCCGGTATTCGCAAAGGGTGACGCCGAGTGCGTCGATTGATTTACTGCTGAGCAATTCAAAAGCAGGGTGGGCGGCACGTGGTTGGGTAGCAGTCATAGAATCCTGTCTTGAGCGATTAAACGTTTCAGGGAGACTAGCATTTTTAGCGGGCTTTTGCGGCGGTTTTTGCCGCCTCCAATGCGGGAAGCGTAAAGCGAATTCGGTAGATCTTGGGCCAGAGTTTACCCGTCACCAGCCAGGTATTGTCGCGGGCATCATAGGCGATACCGTTGAGCACCGCTTCCTCATGGAGGCCCTCTGGAATGAGTGCACTCAAGTCTAGTTGTGAAACAACCTCACCTGAGCGTGCATCAATGACAAGGAGATAGGGCTGCTTCCATTGATTGGCGAGGATATAGTCGCCATGGCACTCCAATTCGTTGAGGTGCTGATAGTTACCGGGACCAGTAACGGTGAGCGTGTCCACCAATGAAAAGTCGCCGGTTCGGCGCCACTGTATTTCGTCGCTGCCGTTAGACATTGCAAATAAGTCGCGGCGCGAGTGATAGCAAATGCCCCAACCCTGACCCCTGTACGTGTGGCGGCGCAATAGCGCAAACCGCTCGGGGTCTATCTCCAGTAATTGACCAGCGCGCCATGTGAGCAGGTAAAGTCGGCCTCTGTGAAAGGTTAAGCCCTCTGCGAATAGCGATTTGTCCAGGGTGACGCCCCGCAGGGTTCCAGTACTTTCTTCAGCATCAGTCCTCCCTTCTGGAAAGGGGCGTGCAATCACTTTTGAGCGGCCATAAAGACCGCTGCTCTCAAAAAGCTGGCCGTGAAACAGTTCCAGCCCCTGTGTGAAGAGCGCTGTTGAATGAGGGTAGTGCCCTACAACTTCGTAAGGAAGCGTATTAGCCGCCGCGCGCAGTGGCAATACGACGACCACAAGAGCGATAAGCGTGTATAAGCGGTACATCACTATTGTCAGCGTTCACAGTGTTTGCATAATCTCCTACTATGCCATTTCGCTGTTAGCCGCGCACCACTGACGTGCAGATGAGGGACGCCGTGGCTAAGCAAGGATTTGGAGGGCACCCAGGGCTATGAACACCGACGACATTATCTGGCAATTGTCAGCGAAGGAAGCTATTCGCGACTTGGTACTGCGCTACTGCCGGGCCATTGACCGCAAAGACTACGCCGCTTTGGCAGAGCTATATCACCGTGATGCTACTGAGGACCACGGCGCCATGTTCCGCGGCGCAGCGAGCGATTATGTTCAATGGTTACCAGAGCAATTATCGCTGATGATGACGGTGCACGCGGTAATGAATCACCTGATTGTGGTTGACGGCGGGCGCGCCGAGGGCGAAGTGTATTGCCAGGCTTATCACCGTTATCCCGGTGCCTCGGGTGACGAAGAGCTGCTGGTGGGTGGGCGGTATTTGGATCGCTATATTTACTGTGAAGGCCGGTGGCAGTTTAGTCACCGCGAAATTGTCACCGACTGGAATGAATGCCGCCCTAGCCGTTGCGACTTTTCAGGCCCCATGTTTGCCGGTACGGCCCAGGGGGCTGAGCTGTCTCGCGATCCATCCGCGGACTGGTTTGGTCAATGAACCGCTCGGTAATGGTCTCTACAACGAGCGGCTTATATGGAGGGCATTGTGTTTCCGGTGTAGGTAACGCGGGCGTGATCACCAGAAAAATCAATCATCTCAACAGCAGCCACCGTGAAACGGCTCGCTGATATTTTCCACTCTCCATCGACACGTTGGTATTCATCATCGTAGTGTCCTGACAACTGAATGCGCGTTTTGTCCTGGGTGTTGATGCTCAGAAAACGCAGGCCGATGTGCCCTGTTGCTAGGTTTTCCGAGAGGATGCGGATAACGGGGTTTTGGGCGTGGTGCATGTCGATAATGTGGGGGTGGCAGCCGAGCTCTTCAAAGACGTTTACAAAAGCTTCGCGGCTGTCAAAGTGCCCGATATGGCCGAAGTCGATGTCGATCTTTCCTGCAACAAAGCACTCAATAACATCCTCGGGGCGCTTGGCATCACAGGCGTTGAGGTAGCGATATTTCAGTGCAGAAATTGCTGAAATATCCTCGAGTTCGCGCAGACGTTTTTCCAGGGCAGTGTAGTCGCTCACGCAGGCTCCTATGGTGTGTTAGCAGATGGAGGCAGCCTAGCGTTTACTGCGCATTAAGTCACGAATGATAAAACGCGCCGGCGACAAACTTTCGCATAACTGCTTGGGCAGTGGCCGGCTCTCATTGCATAGATAGGCGGCAAGCAGTTCGGCGGCAAGAGGGGTCGACGTTAGGCCCCGCGAGCCATGGGCGACATTCACATAGCAATTGCGCAAATAGCGCCCGGGCTGATCGATGGCGCGGCGAGCATCTTTGCGCAACGCGGCGTAATCATTGTCGAAGGCTTCAATATCAGGCAGGGCGCCTACGATGGGCGCGTAATCCGGGCTGGCGCAGCGCAGCGCGGCGCGGCCGCCAATCGCTTCGCTGCCAGGCTTTAGCAGCTTCGGGCTAAGGCCGGCGAGTGTGTTGAGGTTATAGGCGTGGTCTTCAGTCGTTATTTCGCTGTTGGTGTTGTGAAGATCAAAGCTGGCGCCAATGCAGAGTTGTTGATTATGTTCGGGGGCGACATAGCCTTTGTGGCACACCACGCACCGGGGCGAGGTCTGAACATCCTGCTGTCGAAAATAGCTAATTTGACCGCGAATTTTACGCAGCGGTAAGAACTCGCTCTGTGAAAACTGTGTTGCGTCGTGGCTATTGGCAATCACAACGGCGTCACCCTCGGCAATTGGATTTGGCCCGCTGCCAATGATCTGCCAGCGGTCTCCATAGTCAACCAGCGATAGCGCCTCACTGTTGGTCAATAGCTCAATGTTGGGGTGGGCAATGCGCTCCTTGCAAACACTCGGCGGCGATAGCCAGCCCGCGGCGGGATAGAAAATACCGTCTTGGCGTATATCAATACCGCTTAATGCAGAAGCCTGATCGCGATCCACAAACTTCAGCCAGTTGTGTTCGGTCAGTTGTTGCTGCAAGCGCTTAAACAACGCCTCCTCGCGTGGCGAATTGGCGAGCTGAAGCACACCGCAAAACTCACCATCAATGGCATCGGAATTGCTTGCAATACGATGGTAGTGGTGTAAGGCATAGAGGAAGCTATGCAGAGTAAACACGTTGAGTAAGCCGGGTTCCGGCGATAATTTGGTATAGAGCATGCCCTGGGGGTTGCCGGATGCCTCCTCAGCAGGGTGGGCCCGGCGCTCAATAAGGGTGACCTTGAGTCCTCGCTCTGCCAGTGCGCGGGCGGTGCTGCAGCCAGCTAAACCGGCACCAACCACCACCACTGAGTGCACGCTTGCGGTCGCGGCAGGCTGATGCCACGGCAGGCGGCTCGGTGGCAAAGCGGCCAGGGTGTCGGGCTGCGCGGCGGTAAAGTGCCCGATAAGCATGTCGCGTTTGCGGCCAAAGCCCTTGGTTTTGGTCACGGTAAAGCCGCGCTCCCGCAGGCCACGTTTGACTATGCCGGCAGCGGTAAAGGTCGCAAAGCTTGCATTGGGCTTGCTCAGGCGGGCCATGGCGTCAAAAAGGCCCGCTTGCCACATGTCCGGGTTGGCGGAGGGGGCAAAGCCGTCTAAAAACCATGCATCAACGGGGCGCGGTGACGAGTCGGGGTGAGTGCCAATACTATCGATCAGTGAGGGCAGGGTATCGGCAATGTCGCCAAACAGCAGGTCTATGTGGGGTCCTCTTTCACCGAGTGAACGGCGATGGTGTCCAGGTATCAAAGGGGGATAATTGTGCTGTAGAATCGCCGCCAATGACGCTAGGCTTGGCCAGTGCTGATGAGCTTTGGTGAGGTCGCCACTGTTAAGCGGGTGCTTTTCGCAGGAAATATAGTGCAGGGTCCAGGAGTCGGGCGCACATTGTTGCCATAATTGCCATGCCAGTAAAAAGTTGAGGCCGGTACCAAAACCGGTTTCGCAGATGGTAAAGCGCCCGGCTTGGTTGGCATCTAAGGCCCTCCAGCGTTCTGCCAGCTGGTTGCCGTCAAGAAAAACATAGCGGCTTTCTGCACGGCCATCATCGCGGGAAAAATACACATCACCGAAGTCGCTGGCGCAGGGAATGCCGTCTTGCCAGTCGAGCTCGGCAGGTTGGAGATAATAAGGATTGTTGTGGTCGTTCAATGACAGGCCTGTAAACGCTATGAGAGAGGCAAAGGGTATTGTAACAGGCAAAATTGCGTCGGCTGTAATGCTGATCGTATTTGCTGTCGTGGGGATATTCCCAGGCCTGCCCGCGCAGGCGAGCGCCGTTGACCTCGAGTCAAAAAGTATTACGCTGGCGCTCGCTACTGAACCGCCCACATTGCACAGTGCGAGAGCGACAGATACGATCGCGAGCTTCGTTATCTCCCATATGATGGAGGGGCTGCTGCGCTACGGCGAAAACGGTGAGCTGGTGGGCGGGGTGGCCGAACGCTGGCAAATCGACGAAAACGGGGCGCGGTTTTGGCTGCGTGAGAACGCGACGTGGAGTGACGGCCAGGCGGTTACCGCTCAGGATTTTGTTTTTGCGTGGCAATATGCCCTGCGTCCGGAAACCGCCTCCCAGTATGCGTTTATCTTTTATCCGATTAAAGGTGCTCGCGCCGTAAACGAAGGCCTTGCACCGCCGGATTCACTGGGTGTCCGGGCTGTCTCCCGCACCGAGTTGTATGTCGAGTTTGCCCAGCCGTGCCCTTACTTCCTAAGCCTCACGGCCTTCATGAGTTATATGCCGCTGCGCCAGGACGTTGTAGAGCACTGGGGGCGCCGTTATGCCGCCGACGCCGATAAAATGCTCTACAACGGGCCTTTTACCCTCACCAAATGGGTGCACGGCGCGCATTTAACCCTCGAGAAAAATCCGCATTACTGGGACAAATCGTCGCTGCGGATCTCTCGCATCGACATGCCCTATATCACCGCAGACCCCGGTGCACAGTTTAATTTGTTTCGAGATGGGCAGATTGCACTGGCCAATCTAGATACCGGTTTGTTGGATGAGGCGGTTAAGCGCGGCTACGACATTCAGCACTTTCACAGTGGCTCGCTGTTCTTTCTCGAGTTTAATTTTCGCGCGGGCAGGATTACAGCGAACAGAAGCTTCCGTAAGGCGATTCAGTATCTGCTGGACCCAGCTGTACTCGTCAATAAAGTGATTGGCCTGCCGGGCGTGCTGCCGGCGTATTCGCTTTTTCCGGTCACAGTGCGCGGCCAGCGACAGGCTTTTCGTCAGGAATATCCGGTGAGGAGGCTGCGGCAAGACCTGGCTGTGGCGCGCCAGTATCTGGATCAAGCAAAAAGGGAGCTGGGCCTTGAGGTTTTCCCGCCGCTTATGCTGCTCGCTGGAGACAGCCCTCGCGCCGTGCAAGAGGCTGAGTATTACCAGTACCTCCTCAAGCGCGGCTTGGGCCTGGACCTGCGCATTGATCAGCAGGTATTCAAACAGCGCATAGAAAAAATGCGCCGCGGCGATTTTGACATCGTGGTTGCCGCCTGGGGCCCAGATTACGACGATATTATGACCTTTGCCGATTTGTTTGCGTCGTGGAATGACAATAACCGAGGTCGGTACAGCCACCCGGAATATGATCGCTTGGTGCGCTTTGCTCAAAACAGCGCCAGTGCTTCCCAGCGATTTGCCGCGATGGCTGTATTGCAGGACTTGGTGGTTGATGATGTTCCCATTTTGCCCACCTACGAGAATGCCATGCTGTATGTTCAGCACCCTCAGTTAAAGGGCGTTCGTCGTTCCGTTTTTGGTGGTGACCCCAATTTTCGCGATGCCTGGATTGAGCCCTGAATGATGATCAAGTTTGTATTGCATCGGCTCTTATGGGGCGCGATAACGGTTTGGTTCATTGCAACGGCGACGTTCTTTGCCATGCATGCGGTCCCGGGTGACCCGTTGATCCAGGACAAAGCGATGTCGCCGGCAGTTCGCGCGCAGTTGGAAGCGCGTTACGGACTAGATAAGCCGCTGAGTCAGCAGTACTTCACCTTCATGGGTAATATGTTGAGCGGCGACTTCGGTATCTCCTTTACTCAGGAGAATCGCCGTGTGAACGACATAATACGCGAGCACTTTCCCGTGTCGGCAACCTTGGGAATCGCTGCCATTGCTATTGCATTAGTGGGTGGGGTTTTTGCAGGCAGCATCGCCGCGCATTATCGCGGCCAATGGCCTGATAAGTTAGTAATGTTCATGGTGGTTGCAGCGATTTCTGTGCCGGGGTTTGTGATAGCCGGTTTGGCTCAATTAATTATCGTCAGGCTCAACGCCGCGGCCGAGAGTACGGTATTGCCGGTGGCGGGGTGGGGAGGTGTCAACCATGTTTGGGTCCCGGCTCTGGTGCTCGGGCTGGGTACCCTGGCATATTTAAGCCGCTTGAGCCGTGCGGCCATGCTCGAGGTACTAAGCAGCGACTATATATTAGCGGCGCGAGCACGGGGCATCAGTGGTATATCACTCTTCTTTCGCTATCAGCTGCGCAATGCCCTGTTACCGGTAGTGACTGAACTCGGTCCAGCGGTTGCAGCGATAACGACCGGCGGGTTTGTGGTTGAGCTGATTTTTGCCATACCCGGCTTGGGACGCTATTTCGTGCAGGCCGTGCAACAGCTGGACTACACCGTCATTATGGGAACCACGGTATTTTATGGCGCCTTTCTGGTGGTGATTGTGGTGCTTGTCGACATCAGTTACGGCTTGATCGACCCTCGCATTCGTTTATCGGCGGGGCGAAGTTAACATGGGCATTCCCGTATTTCGTTTTGCGCCGTGGCAGCCGCCGATACTTCCAGACGTAGAGTGTGCGGCGCCCCCGTCATGGCGGTGGAGCCCCAGCTTGTTAGCGGCCGCGGGCACGGCGATGGCGATGCTGCTTTTTGTGCTCGTTGGCCCTTTAGTGTGGCAGCAGGACCCGAGCCAGCAATGGTTGTCGCAGGTGTCCAGTGGGCCGACATCGGGGATATACGCAAGGGTGGTTGGCCCAATACCGGCAAAGGGGACCGGGAACCTCAGCCGCTTGACGGTGATTGAGAGTAATACCGAACGCGTGCACCTTGCCTGGCCCGAGGTTGTCTCGGTTGAGCGTTTTCGTCTCTATCGAGCCAAACAGCATCAATCAGGTAAAGGTCTGCCGCTCTGGCAGGGTAGGGACCGGTCGTATACGGATGAGTTGCAATTGCGGCGTCAGATCTACCGTTACACCCTAGTCGATGCCGATACGGGGATAATGCTGTTTTCAACCGAGACGCGCCCTGAGCCGGCAATTTCCGTATTTGAAGCCCAGTTGCAGGGGCTGATTCCTGCCTCTGCGGCGGTTTATCCTGAGTACGTGAGATTGCCTGCTCACCCTCTGGGTACCGATGCATTGGGCCGTGACATCCTGGCAAGGTTGATGGCCGGCGGGCGAAGTTCACTGTTCGTGGGGATAGTGGCGCCGTTGTTGTTTATCAGTTTCGGTGCGATCTTTGGTGGTTTGGCAGGCTACCTTGGCGGTAAATTTGACCACTTTGCCATGCGTTCGGCAGATTTCGTCGTCGCATTGCCGTTCTTGTTATTCATGATTTTACTGCGTATTGCCTTTGGTATTGGTCCCGGTGAGGACGGTATTTTGCCACTTATTTTGGCAATGTTGCTGCTTAGCTGGCCGAGCAGTGCACGGCTTATTCGCGGCCAAGTACTGGCCCTGCGCAGCCAGCCATTTATCGACTCGGCGCGACTCTCAGGCGTTACCACTTGGGGGATCTTCCGGCGACATATTTTTCCAAATGTGCTGCCGGTATTGATGGTGGCGTTCAGTTTTGCCATTCCCCAGGCGATTTTTACTGAGGCCTTTCTTTCATTCATTGGTATGGGGGTGTCGCCACCAAGCACGTCTTGGGGGGCAATGTGTAACGATGGTATCAAAACACTTTTGTCCCACCCCGGGCAGCTTTTGTGGCCGGCCGCAATGATCAGTATTTCGGTGTTGGCGTTTAATATTCTCGGTGACGCATTGCGTGATACTGCCGATAAACGCAGTGGCGGGGTGGGGCAATGACTGTCGTCGCGATAGAGCATTTACAACTCGCACTCAGCGGCAACCAGGTGTTGAGAGATGTATCTTTCAGTTTGGCCGAAGGGGAATGCCGAGCGCTTGTCGGCGAGTCTGGCAGCGGCAAGTCGTTAACCGCCATGTGTTTACTCGGTTTGGCACCGCCCAATGCGGTGCTCAATGCCGAGCAGTTCAGTGTGATGGAACAGCCACTGCCTGCCCAGGGGCATCGCGATTGGCGGGGGTGGCGTGGGCGGCGCATCGCTATGATATTTCAAAACCCGATGACCGCATTAAGCCCCACGCGAACGATCGGAGCGCAGCTGTCTGAGTGCTTTCGCTTGCACCGCAACATGGACCGTCGGCAAGCGCGTGCCGAATCTGCGGCACTTCTTGAGCGCCTGGCCATTCCGCGGGCAGAGCAGCGCTTATCTCAATACCCCTTTGAGTTTTCGGGTGGCATGCTACAGCGGGTGATGATAGCGCTGGCTGTCGCTTGTCGCCCGAAACTCTTGATCGCCGATGAGCCGACCACCGCACTGGATGTGACGGTTCAGGCGGAAGTGTTGGCATTGCTGCGTGAATTACAGCACGAGCAGGGCACCAGTTTACTGTTTATCAGTCATGATTTGGGGGTGGTGGCCAATATTGCTGACACCGTGTCAGTGATGTACGCCGGTGAAACCGTGGAGTCGGCCTCTGTGGCGAGCTTATTGTGCCATCCTGCCCATCCCTACAGTGAGGCCTTGCAGGCAGCGATGCCGCGTTTGCATAGCAGCGAAATGACGGTTGCCATTCCAGGTTCGCCGCCCGACATGCGCGGCACTATTCACGGTTGTGCCTTTGCACCGCGCTGCAAACATCGGATGGCTATTTGTGAGGATTCGCCGCCGTTGCTGGCCTCACCTCGAGGCGCGGGCGTGCGCTGTTGGCGTTGGCACCCGGACTATCCCGAGCGCTGGAGGCTGCAGCATGACTGAACCATTGCTTGCGCTGCACCAAGTCAGTTGTCATTTTCAACGCAACAATGAGGATCTGGCCGCAGTCGATGGAGTGAGTTTATCCATCCGCGCTGGCGAAGTGCTGGGCCTAGTGGGCGAAAGCGGCTCCGGTAAGTCCACCTTAGGACGTATCATTGCCGGCCTGCAACGGCCTTCCCATGGCACTCTGCGATTCAACAGAGCGGTTTTACCGAAGACGCTCCAGCGCCGCCGCGTGGGGCAGATACAGATGGTTTTCCAGGACAGCTACGCGAGCCTCAACCCCCGCATGACCATTGGCGACAGTTTGGCCGAGCCACTGCTGGCACGCGGTGAGCGTCGCAGCGTGATTCACCAGCAACAGGGATATTGGTTGGAGCGGGTCGGCCTTGGTGCTCGATTTGCCCAGCGCTATCCCCATGAACTATCGGGCGGACAGCGCCAGCGGGTGGGTATTGCCAGGGCCTTTCTGTGTGAGCCACAACTGGTGGTTTGCGACGAAGCGGTGTCGGCGCTGGATGTGTCGGTGCAAGCGCAAATATTGGCACTGCTGAGGGAAATTCAGAGCGATCTCGGTACCGCAATGGTTTTTATCACCCACGACCTGGCGGTCCTTAGTGGCTTGGCTGACCGCATTGCGGTGATGTACTTAGGCGAACTGCTTGAGCTAGCGCCCTGCTGGCAGCTGCTGAATACCCCGGCGCACCCCTATACGCAGCAGCTACTGGCTGCTCACCCCGAGCCGACGCTAGATCGCACCAAGGTGCAAGTGGCCGCCCCGCGGACCACGGAGTTGCCCCTGCCGTTAAGTACCGATGTCGGCTGCCGCTTCGCCGACCGTTGCCCCTACGCCCTTGACGCGTGCCGACAGACCCCGCCCTGGCTTAAAGTGCAGGCTGAGGGCAGGGCTGTAGCCTGTCACCGCAGCGATTATATTGCCGGGGCAGCGCCCGTGGGCTGAGGCTGGTGTGAAGGAGAGTCTTGCATTAGCATGCTGTCGCCAGAATATGACGTACCAGGAATAACAACAATGAATGTAAATATTGAGACCCCCGCTCTGATGTTATTGGCATCTTCGCTGATTAAACAGTGCATCATTGATGGGCAGCGCAGCGACGGAAAGCGTTTTTTCCGTGCCTTGGAGGCAGGTAAGGCGGTATTGCTGAACGATGTGAAACTTGAAGACGGATCGGTTCTGCGCGTTAGTCTTGATATGAACTATGATGAGTTCCGCGGACAGTTAAACTTTAGTGCATTTCGCAATCAGTTGATCATGCTGGTGGATAGCTACGCCCGCTTTTTAAAAACAGGCAATGCACCCAGGGTGATGAGTGATGAAGAGGGGCAGGAACATGTTATTTTTGTGCCTGTCATCAGTGAAACAAAGGGGCAGATGAATGCGCTGGTACTAGGTGTAGACCAACGGCAAGCGGGAAATTTGCGCTTTCGTCTGATGTTTGTGGACCCGGATCAGTTTACGGCTGGCGAGACAACTGGTGTTGACAGTGAACACAAATCTGGTTAGCTTGCCAAATTCACTTGAATAGGCGTCCGAGCCCTTGTGCCAACTGGCATGGGGAGGCACGTCGATAACAAAAATATAGCTAGGGGGCGACCTTGTCTGAGCAGCAACAGCAAATTGCAGAAACGATTAACGCGGCGAGATCACGCATTGGCCTATCCAATGACGTCGATCTACAAGAGTTCCCAAATTTGGTCGGTATGTTTGACCATTGCGTCAATCAATACGCGGCGAACCCGGCTGTCAGCTGCTTGGGGCACACATTAAGCTACGCAGATCTGGATCGCTTGTCTGCGCAGTTTGCCTGTTACCTGCAAGAGCACAGCGGTTTGCAAGCCGGTGATCGCATTGCGATTCAAATGCCTAATATTTTGCAGTATCCGGTTGTACTGTTCGGTGCGCTGCGTGCCGGCATGATCGTTGTGAATACCAACCCCCTATACAGCGAGCGCGAACTCAAGCACCAATTGAACGACTCCGGTGCAAAGGCCATCGTTGTATTGGCAAACATTGCCGAAACGGCGGCCGCAGTAGTCGGTGATACCGGCGTGGGTACGGTTATCGTTACTGAAGTGGCCGACCTTCATCCGCCAGTGAAGCGGACATTGATTAACAGCGTACTTAAGTATGTACGCAAAGAAGTCCCCTCCGTTAAATTTAAGAATTCCATCAGCTTCCGTAAAGCCCTGGCCAAAGGCAGTAGCAAGCAATATCAAAAGGCCGCGCCCGACCTGGAAGCATTGGCACTGCTGCAGTACACCGGTGGTACCACTGGGGTGTCTAAAGGCGCAATGATTAGCCACAGAAACCTGATGGCTAACGTATTGCAGAGCCGGGAGAACTTCTCCAGCTATGGCTTGGTGAGTGGTGGCGAAACCTTTATTGCACCGCTGCCGCTTTACCACATCTATTCCTTCATGCTGACCTTTGTTGTCATGATGCAGGGTAACCACTCGGTTTTGATTCCCAATCCGCGTGAGCTGGACAGCGTCATCAAAGAGATGAAGCGCTGGAAATGGACGGGAATGAGCGGTATCAACACGCTGTTTGTTCAACTTTGTAAACACCCTGAATTTGCCAGCTTGGACTTCTCCGGACTCAAGGTCACGCTGTCTGGTGGTATGGCGCTGACTGCCGGCGCCGCGAAAACGTGGAAGGAAATGACTGGTGCGGAGATCTACGAGGGTTACGGTTTGACCGAGACCTCGCCAGTGGTATCGATCAATCCAGGTGGCGCCAACCAAATCGGCACCATCGGTTTGCCGCTGCCGGGTACCGAAGTGCGCCTGGTTGATGACGACGGCAACGATGTGGGTATCGGCGAGCGCGGCGAACTTTGCGTGCGCGGCCCGCAAGTCATGATGGGTTACTGGCAGCGCCCGGACGAAACTGAGAAGACCATTAAAGATGGTTGGCTGCTGACTGGCGATGTCGCGGTGGTGAAGGAAGATGGCTACCTGAAAATTGTCGATCGCAAGAAAGACATGATCTTGGTGTCCGGTTTCAACGTTTACCCCAACGAAATCGAGGATGTGCTTAGCTCGCATCCAAATATTGCTGAGTGTGCGGCGATTGGCGTGCCTGATGAAAAATCCGGTGAAGCCGTTAAGATTTTCGTTGCTCCCAAGCAGGGCGAGCTTGACGAGAAAGAGTTGAAGGACTTTTTGCGCGAGCGTCTCACCGGCTATAAAATGCCGCGCTATATCGAAGTTCGTGACGAACTGCCCAAAACGAACGTTGGTAAAGTACTTCGCCGCACCCTGCGAGACGAAGAGCTTGCCAAGCGCGCCAGCTGATTTTTACGCTGGAAAACGCAAGGGCGCCCATGTGGCGCCCTTTTTATTTTAAGGTCCTAGTCTAGCGCTCATGTCCGGCCATAATTGGAATCTCCTCGCTGACAAACTCGGCGACAGCTACCGCCCCGATCACTATCGATTGCGACGTCGTTTGCAGCAACTTCAGCGACGCGAGCGAGAAGGGCAAGCTGTCGGCGACGCCTATGTCAAACTTGCCGAGAGTATCAACGCCTCTGCTGAGCGGCTGCTTTCCCGGCAGCGCGCCGTACCGGCGGTGAGCTTCCCCGAGGCATTGCCGGTCAGTCAGCGCATTGACGATATTCGAGCAGCAATCGATAAACACCAGGTTGTGGTGATTGCCGGCGAGACGGGCTCGGGTAAAACCACGCAGCTGCCGAAGTTGTGTCTGGAAATGGGGCGCGGGGTCAATGGACAGATCGCCCACACCCAGCCTCGTCGTCTTGCGGCGCGTACGGTGGCACAGCGAATTGCAGAGGAATTGAATACGCCATTGGGTGATGCCGTGGGTTATCAGGTGCGTTTTCAGGAGCAAAGCACCCCGAATACCTACATAAAGTTGATGACTGACGGGATCCTGCTCGCTGCAATTGCCAATGACCGTTATTTGAATGATTACGACACGATCATCATCGACGAGGCCCATGAACGCAGCCTCAATATCGATTTTTTGCTGGGTTACCTGAAAACGCTGTTGCCCAAGCGTCCAGAACTCAAACTGATTATTACCTCCGCAACCATCGATGTAGAGCGCTTTTCTCGCCATTTCGACAATGCCCCGGTCGTCGAGGTGTCAGGTCGCAGCTACCCGGTTGAATTTCGCTATCGTCCTCTGGAAGAGATCAGCGCAGAGCAAGACCTGGGAGAAGGGGTAGAACAGGTATTGCGGGAGATGATCGCCGAGGGCGCGCATCGCCATGGCGATACTCTGGTTTTTTTGAGTGGCGAACGGGAGATACGGGACGTCGCCAAACAATTGCGTCAAGCGCAACTGCCGGGTGCGGAGGTGTTGCCGCTGTATGCGCGGCTGAGCGCGGCGGAACAACAGCGCATTTTCGACCTTAAAGGGCGGCGTGGCTGGCGCGTGGTATTGGCGACAAACGTGGCAGAAACCTCGCTGACGGTGCCAGGCATTCGCTATGTGATCGACGCAGGTACGGCGCGCGTGAGTCGCTACAGCGTTCGCAGTAAGGTACAACGCCTGCCGATTGAACCAGTGTCTCAAGCCAGTGCAAATCAGCGCGCGGGCCGCTGCGGGCGCGTGGCAGAAGGCATCGCTTATCGCCTGTACAGCAAGGAAGACTTTGAGCGCCGCCCGCTGTTTACCGAGCCGGAGATTCAACGTACTAACCTGGCGGCCGTTATCCTCCAGATGTTGCAGTTGGGTCTGGGTGATATCCGTAAGTTTCCCTTTGTCGACGCGCCGGATAACCGCTTAATTCGCGATGGCTTCGCCTTGCTGAGGGAACTTGGGGCCGTCGACGGGGAGCGGATGACGGCGCAGGGCAAGATGCTGGCGCGTTTTCCGGTAGATCCGCGTATAGCTCGGCTGATTATCGCCGGGGCAGAACAGCAGTGCCTGCGTGAAATACTGGTGATTGCCAGTGCCTTGAGTATTCAGGACCCACGCGACCGCCCGGCGGATAAACAGCAGGCGGCGGACGAAAAGCATCGGCGCTTTTGGCAGGAGGGGTCGGACTTCCTCGCCTTTGTGGCGCTGTGGGACTACGCGGAGGAACAGCGCCAGCTACTGAGTGCGAATCAATGGCGCAAACTGTGTAAGAAGGAGTTTCTCAGCTGGGCTCGCATGCGTGAATGGCGGGAGGTACACCACCAGCTTCTGCTGATGTGCCGGCAGTTAAAGCTCGAGCAAAATAAGCAGCCGGCCGATTACCAAAGCATTCATCGGGCGCTATTGCCGGGCTTTCTCAGTCAAATTGCCAACCACGACGAGGGCAGGGAATACCTCGGCGCGCGCAATCGTAAGCTGATGATTTTTCCGGGTTCGTCGCTGCGAAAGAAAACGCCGAAGTGGATTGTTGCCGCCGAACTGGCAGAGACCAGTCAGCTCTTTGCTCGCTGTGTGGCGAAGATCGAGCCGGAGTGGGTGTTTGGCATCAACGACAGTTTGTTAAAGCGCCATTACGCTGAACCGCATTTTCACGCTCGTAGCGGGCGGGTGATGGCCTATGAACAAACCTTGCTTTATGGCCTGACCCTGCGCGACCGTCACCGTGTTCACTTTGGCCCCATTGATGCCAAGCTGGCTAGGGAGATATTTATACGCCAGGGCTTGGTTGAGGGGCGTTACCGAGGTGCGGCGGCATTTTTTGCCCACAACCAGGCCTTGCGTCGCGAGATACTCGACTTGGAAGACAAGGCGCGCCGGCGTGATATTTTGATCTCAGATGAGGAGATCTATGCGTTCTATGATGAGCGCCTGCCCGAGGGCATAACGACCGCTAGGCAACTGGAGTCCTGGCTGAAAAAATCCTCTGCGGATGCCACTCTTAAGATGGCTCGCTCGCAGATGATGCGCAGCGAGGGTGGCGTTGACGAGGCGCAATTTCCCACCCAGTTGAGTTGTGGGGGTAAACAGCTGGCCTTGTCTTACCACTTTGAGCCGGGGCATCGCGATGACGGCGTCAGTGTTTCCGTTCCGCTAGTATTGTTGCACAAGCTGCCGGAGGGGCGCTTCGAATGGCTTGTGCCAGGGTTATTGCGAGAAAAATGTATCGCTCTGGTTAAGGCGTTGCCAAAGGCCCAGCGCAAGCAATTGGTGCCGGTTCCTGACTACGTAGATCGGGCATTGGCCCGGCTAACGCCGAGTGACGAGCCTCTACTGCCGGCATTAGCTGCCCGGCTGGAGCAGCTTAGCGACGCCAATATTGATTTAGCGGCATGGTCATCGGCGACCATAGACGACTACTACAAAATGAATGTGGTGGTACTCGACGACGGCGGCAAGCGGCTGGCGTCGGGGCGGGATATTGTTGCATTGAGGGCGCAGCTCGCTTCAGAGGTGCAAAAGAGTATCGCCGAAGAGAGTCAGGGCGGTTTTGAGGTGCGCCGCTATCAACAATGGGAGTTTGGCGAACTGCCCGTCGAACATCGTTTTAAACAGGCGGGCGCGACTTTGACGGCTTTCCCCTGCTTGGCGGATTTGGGGCAGGATGTGGAGCTCAGTTTGGCCGAAACGCTGGAGGAGGCGCTGAACAAGTCCCTGCGCGGCTGTATGCGGCTGTTACTTCTGCGTTTACCCGCCCAGTGCAAGAGTCTGCGCGCCAAGTTGTTTAAGGGGAATGCCCAACAGCTACAGTTCGCGGCCTGCGGACAACAGCGTAAAGCGTGGATAGAGGCCTGTCTATTGGTGGCAGCGCGTCGAGCTTTTGCAGTTACTACGGATAATCTGCCGCGCGATCAACAGACCTTCGATGCCCTTTGGGAGTTGGGTCGCGCGGAATTTGTGCCTTGCGCCGAAGAGGTTGCTGAGTTGTTGGGCGATATTCTTGCGTCGCAGGCGAGAATCCGAAAGCAGCTGAAAAAGCTAAACAGCCTGAGCTGGATACACAGTATCAATGATATTCAACGCCAGTTAGACGGCTTATTTGTCGATGACTTTATTTTTCAGGTGTCTGCCGAGGCACTTGGCCACTACCCGAGATACCTTGCTGCGGTAGAGGAGCGGATCAGTAAACTCGACGGCCACTATCAGCGGGATCGCCAGTCGACACTGGCCATTGAGCCGCTGCAGGAGCAGCTGGAAAACGTACTGGCTCGCGATCCTACGTTGTGGCAAAAATCAGAAAAGCTCAGAGAGTACCGCTGGCTGTTAGAAGAATTTCGGGTGTCGTTGTTCGCTCAGCGCTTGGGCACGGCGCAAACCGTATCGGAGAAACGCCTTAAGCAGCTTTGGCAAGCGTTAAAGAGCGATGTAACAATTCGCTGAGTCATACGTCCTAGCTCAACAATAACGGGCGAAGAGGAGAGGGCCTTGCCGCAACATCACGTTCAGCAACTGTCAGCAATCCAACCGGGCTTAGCGGCAGATGCCGTGGGGCTGGGCTTGCGGCGCGGCATGCTCGATGCCTTCAGCGAGTTGCAGCCCGGCGATATCGACTTCTTAGAGGTTGCCCCCGAAAACTGGATTGACCTCGGCGGACGGTTTGGCAAGGCATTTGAAGCGCTGGCCGAAAAATTCCCGGTCACTTTGCATGGCCTGAGCTTAAACATCGGTGGTTTTACGCCGCTCGACTACGCGCTGATCGACGATATCGCGGCATTCATCGACCGCTTTGATTGTCGCCTTTACAGCGAGCACCTTACCTACTGCGGCGATAGCGGCCACCTCTACGACCTGATGCCGATCCCCTTTACCGAGGATGCGGTTACGCATGTCGCTGAGCGCGTAATTGAGGTGCAGCGGCGTCTCGGCCGGAAAATTTTACTGGAAAATGCCTCCTACTACGCCGCGCTTGACAGCCAGATGAGCGAATCGCAGTTCATCACTGGCGTGCTCGAAGAGGCCGATTGTGGCCTATTGCTGGATGTGAACAATGTTTACGTTAACAGTGTGAACCACGGCTACGATGCCCGGCAATTCCTGCGCGAGCTACCGCTGGAGCGCGCCGCTTATATGCACATCGCCGGTCATTTTGACGAGGCTGATGACCTCAAAGTGGATACGCACGGTGCGCCCGTTATCGAGTCCGTGTGGCAGCTGCTTGGCGAGTGCTATGGGCATTGCGGGTCTTTGCCGACATTGTTGGAGCGAGATTTTAACTTTCCACCAATGGCCGAGTTGCTCGATGAGGTATCGCGAATTCGCGATGTGCAGGCGACAGGGGAGGTAGGGCAGTAATGGGTCCCTTTCAGCAACAGCAGCAGGCCTTCACCGCCTATTTGCGCGATCCGGAGTCTTGTCCACCGCCATCGGGGATCGAGCCTCGACGCCTGGCCGTGTATCGAGACTTGTTCTACAAGAACATAGAGGGCTTCATCAGCGGTGGCTTTCCGGTTTGTCGCAGTATTTTTCCCGATGATCAGTGGCACGCCATGGTGCGGGACTTTATGAAAGTCCATCACTGTCAGAGCCCGTATTTTTTGCAAATTGCCGAGGAGTTTCTTCACTACCTTAGCAGTGCGCGCGACCACCCGGATGATCCGCCATTTTTACGGGCTCTGGCGCACTATGAGTGGGTGGAGCTCGCCCTCGATACAGACACTGCCACGCTGCCGGCTAAGCTGTCTGCGTCCGCGCCCTTGGTCGATACCTGTTTGCGGAAATCGCCCCTCGCCTGGAGCTTGAGTTACCCATACCCGGTCCACCGTATTTCGAAGGCCTATCAACCTCCCCATCCGTCGGGGGACATGACGTATTTGGTGGTGTACCGGGACCGTAGCGACGCGGTGCGCTTTATGGAAATTAATGCGGTCACCGCTCGCTTGTTAGCGTTGCTAGAGGGAGGAGCGCCTCCCCGAGCGTGTTTAGCTAGCTTGGCTGCGGAATTGTCGACGGAGGAAGACCGCCTCGTTGACTTCGCTGAGAGCCTGCTACAGCAGCTGCTTGAGGCGGATATTCTCTGCCTTGCAGAGCCTTCGTTCACTGGCGAATAACATCGCTGGTATTAATGTGGGCTTTAGGTATAGTGGGCGCAATACAACGTTAGGGAATACTATTCGCATGTTGCTGCATAGGCTGCTCACCACGGTGATTTGTCTGTTCGCGCCGCTGTCTCTCGCCGCAGAATATGGCAATGATCCCCGCGACCCTTGGGAAGGCCTCAACCGCCATATTTTCGCCTTTAACGAGGGGGCGGATCGCTACGTTGCCAAACCGGTTGCCAAGGCTTACAAAGATGTGACGCCGAGATTCATTGACCAGGGTATCGGCAATGTTTTTGACAACCTCGGTGAAGTAAAGAACTTCTTCAATGATGTCCTTCAGGGCGAGGGCAAAGACGCCATCGTCGATGCTGGGCGCTTTCTGATTAACACCACGGTGGGCGTGTTGGGCTTTTTTGATGTCGCGACCCATCTGGGGCTGCCGCGCGAGTCAGAAGATTTTGGGCAAACTCTGGCTGTTTGGGGAGTAGAGTCCGGCCCCTTTCTAATGCTGCCCTTACTTGGTCCAAGTACGATTCGCGATGGTAGCAGTCGCTTTGTCGATCGCTATGCCTCGCCAACCAGTGAGGTTGAACCCCTTGCCGCTGAATTGGGTTTGATGGCGTTGGATCTTGTGCAAGTGCGTGCAAAATTATTGGGCTCTGATGAGCTCGTCAGCGGTGATAAGTACACGTTTCTGAAAGATGCCTATTTGCAGCGTCGTCAGTTCTTAATTAACGATGGCGAGTTCCAGGATAGCTTTGGCGACGAGGATTTTGAGTCCTTTGATTTTGAATAGCAGGGTAGCGGGATGTGAATCCTGCACAGGCACATGGCTTGCTCCGGTGGCGCCGTATAGGTAAAACAGGCAGATGACCAGACCCTTACATCACCGGCTGCTGCTTGTTCAGCACCGCGATGACCTTCATCGGCAATTGCGCGAAGCCCTAGAGGCCCTCGGCGTTATCGTGTTGAGTATCGACGACAGTACAGAGGCGCTGCGCTGTTTTCGGGAAGACGACATCGATATTGTGATGATTGATATCGATCTGCCCGACGGCCAAGGCATCACGTTGCTTGATGATATGGCCGCGGATCCCCGAGAGCTTCCCCTGATCTGTGTGTCGCGGCGCGAGAGCCTGGCCGATGTTCTCTCTGCTGTGCGCCACGGCGCTACCGATTACCTCATGCTGCCGCCAGAAAGCGCTGATGTCATTCGCCATGCCATTAATCGCGCGGTAGAACGCTGCGAACTAAAGCGCGAGAACCTCGCATATCGCCACAAATTAGAAGCGGCCAACCGCGAGTTGCTGGAAAGTCTGACCCACCTTCAGCAAGATCAACAGGCGGGTAAGCACGTTCAGCAATTACTGTTGCCAGACACACCAAAAGACATTGAAGGCTACCAATTCTGCCACTTTATTTTGCCGTCTCTCTATCTGAGCGGGGACTTCGTAGATTATTTTCTCGTCGGCGATGACAGGGCAGTGTTCTTTGTTGCCGATGTGTCAGGCCACGGCGCTAGCTCCGCCTTTGTTACCGTATTTTTGAAAAACCTTTTCGCTCGTAAGCGCAGTGACTACCTCCATCGCGGCTCAACGGCAATACTGTCTCCCGCGAAAATGCTTGCCATTGCCAACCGTGAGCTTCTTGAAATGGGTATCGGCAAGCATGTGACCATGTGCGTCGGCGTCTTTGACCTGAACTGTGATCAACTCTGTTACGCGGTTGCGGGACACCTTCCAGCGCCGGTGCTGGCCTGTGACGGGCAGGCTGAATTTTTGCCGGAACACGATATGCCCGTGGGGCTTTTTAGCGACGCCGCTTTTACTGATCATATGATCTGCTTTCCGAGTGGCGCCGTGCTGACACTCTTTTCCGATGGTATATTGGAAGTGTTACAACGCGACTCGCTAAAGGAAAAAGAAGAGGCGTTATTGGCTCTACTCAGCGCTGGGCAGCGTTCGTCCAGTGAACTGGTAACGGCCTTCGACTTAAACAACATTGGTGATGCACCGGATGATATCGCCATCTTAGTCATCAGCAGGTTATAAGAAGTTATGCAGCCAGGTAAGATTTTGGTCGCAGAGCAAGACGGTGCCTTCGTCATTAAGTTGGTTGGCGAAGTGCGTCTAACCCTTTGTACGACGATGGATGATTTTTTTGACGATATGCTAACCAGTAAAGGGTTTGCCAGTGTCGTTATTGATCTCGTCGATGCAACCAATATAGACAGCACCACCCTCGGCTTGCTCGCAAAACTGGCAATCAAAGCCAAGCAGCGCTTTTCCTATGTGCCGGTTATTTTGTCTACTAATCCTGATATCACTCGCGTGCTGGATAGCATGGGGTTTGACCGCGTTTTCTGTATTCGCCAAGAGCCAGTGGTAGACGACGAGGACCTGAATGAACTGCCGGTATTGCCCGACAGTGAGGACGCTGTTCGCGCCAAAGTGCTGGAGGCGCATCGCGTGCTCATGGGGATGAATGACAGCAATCGGGCTAAGTTTCGCGAGCTTGTCACCCTGCTGGAAGGGCAGTGTTATTAAGCCTGCGGCATTACTTTTTTGCTGTCAGGCCAAGCGTTTCACAAACCATCAGTTTTGCCCTGATAAAGTCCTTGTGGGGCAGGTAAATCAACTCTGAAATTTTACGAATGACGTGCTCTTCGTACTTGTCTATGTCGCCGTCTTCCGCCGCAACTTCCCACAGCGCCTTCACCAGTTGGAATTTCTCTGCATTATTGCAATTGTCATTGATGTAGCGGGTAAAGGGGTAGAGGGAGGTGCTGTCTTGGGTCGACTCATGCGCCTTTTCCATAAAGGCTTCAATTTCGTCTGCACTGAGATGAAAGTGCTGCACCAGCAGTTGGCGAATCTTATCCACTTCTGCCGGCTCTTGCTTGTAGTCGGATTTGCTGACTTCTATCAGCAGCGAGGCGGCTACCAATTCCATCGACAGCTCGTCGCTGCCGTCGGCATTGGAGGCCTCGCCCAGCAAGTTTTTTATAAACTCAAACACCTTGCCAGCCTCTCAACAAATCCTCGAGTTTCCTTTGATCGGCGGCAAAGGCGCGAATCCCTTCTGCCAGCTTTTCCGTTGCCATGGCATCTTCATTCATGGCCCAGCGAAAAGATGCTTCGCTAGAGTCGAGCTTCTGTTGTGTTGCAAAGTCGGCGTCAGGACTCAGGCGCTGTGGCAGTTCACCTTGCGCATTATCCAATTCTTCGAGCAGGGCAGGACTGATTGTGAGTCGGTCACAACCCGCTAGCTCAGCAATTTCGCCGGTATTTCGAAAGCTCGCGCCCATCACAATGGTGCTGTAGCCATGCTGTTTGTAGTAGGCATAGATACCCGCGACTGACTGCACGCCGGGATCTTGTGCCGGGCTTTCGGGAGTGTCGCCGCGCGCCACGTGCCAGTCGAGAATGCGCCCGACAAAGGGCGAGATCAATGTTGCACCTGCCTCGGCACATGCTGCTGCTTGTACCAGGCTGAACAATAGGGTCAGGTTACATTCAATGCCGGCTTTTTCGAGCTCTGCGGCAGCTTGAATGCCTTCCCACGTCGAGGCGATTTTTACTAATAACTTGTCGCGCCCAACACCCGCTTCTTCGTATAGCTTGACGATAGTCTTGGCTTGTTCGATGGTCGCGGCAGTATCGAAGGAGAGCCGAGCGTCCACTTCTGTGGAGACTTTTCCTGGCACCAGCTGACTAATTTCGCTGCCTATCGCCACGGCCAGGCGCGTACAGGCGGTTTTAATTTGTTCGTCGTTGTTAGGGTCGGTAATGTTTTCGGCAACGATGCGGTCAATCAGCGCCTGATACTGAGGCAGCTGAGCGGCTTTTAGGATGAGTGAGGGGTTGGTGGTCGCATCTTGAGGGGAAAAGCGCTTGATTGCCTCGATGTCGCCGGTGTCGGCCACGACATCCGTCATCGCTTTCAGTTGTGCCAGTATACTGCTCATTAAATGAATCCTATCACCGTATCTTGATTTCGCTTTCCTGCAGGGTTTGGGCAGCACGTTGTTGCGCGTAGTCTTGCAGGCGTTGTTGCGCCGTTGTTGTCAGGGCCAGTGCTTCTTGCAGCACCTCCAGTCCGGCGTCATTCCGGTGCGCATGCTGACTGAGGTGGCGGCGGAACTGGCGGGCTCCGGCCTGGCCATTAAAAATCCCGAGAATATGCCGCGTTATATGGTGGAGTCGAGTACCGCTTGCAAGTTCCTTTTCAATGTAGGGGTAGAGTGATTCGACAACATCCTGCCGGCTGCGCTGATTGGCTTCATCGGCATAGATACGTTCATCTACCTCCACCAGTTGGTAGGGGTTCTGGTAAATACTGCGCCCCAACATACTGCCATCGACATGTGACAAATGCGATAGCGCGTCGTCGATACTGTCGATACCACCATTGATAATGACCTCCAGTTTGGGAAAGTCATTTTTGAGCTGGTAAACCATATCGTAATTCAACGGCGGGATTTCCCGGTTTTCTTTGGGGCTTAAACCCTGTAGCCACGCTTTGCGGGCGTGCACAATGATCGTGTTACAGCCTGCCTGATGAATTTGGTCAACAAAGTCGTGCAGCGGCTCATAACCTTCCTGATCATCAATACCAATGCGGTGTTTCACGGTGACCGGCAAGTCACTAGCATCAATCATCGCGGCGACGCAGTCTGCCACCAGGCGGGGGCGGGCCATTAAACACGCGCCAAAAAAGCCATTTTGAACACGGTCAGAGGGGCAGCCACAATTCAGATTCACCTCGTCGTAGCCCCATTGTTTGGCAAGCTTGACTGCCTTGGCTAAGTCGCCAGGATCGCTACCGCCCAACTGCAAGGCGAGGGGTTGCTCCTCTGTGCTGAACTGCAAATGCCGGTGTTGGTCGCCGTGAAGCAGGGCGCCAGTGGTCACCATTTCTGTGTAGAGCACGGCGCGCCGACTCATTTTTCGCCAAAAGAAACGGCAGTGGCGGTCTGACCAGTCCAGCATTGGCGCTACGCAGAAGCGCCTGTCGAGGGTATTGTTGGGCATTCGCCAGGAAAACCTCCGGGGTAGGTGAATCTTATCGCCGCTGGCCCGTATAATGGCGCCTTTCATGTCGCAGCTTATGCGCGCGGCCAACGCTAATTGTATTGAAATGGTAAACAACTCTCCATGACTGTTCGCACTCGCATTGCGCCATCCCCCACTGGTGATCCACACGTCGGCACCGCATACATCGCCCTGTTTAACTACTGCTTTGCAAAAAGCCAAGGCGGCCAGTTTCTGCTGCGCATTGAAGACACTGACCAGCAGCGTTCGACGCCAGAGTCAGAGCAGGCCATTTTAGACTCCCTGCGCTGGCTGGGCTTGGACTGGGATGAAGGGCCAGATGTGGGCGGGCAAGCAGGGCCTTACCGGCAGAGTGAGCGCAGCGAAATTTACCGTGAGCACTGCGAGCAACTTATCGCGAAGGGCTTGGCGTTTCGCTGTTATCGCAGCCCTGAGGAACTCGATGCTCTGAGAGAAGCGCGGCGTGCTGAAGGCCAGCACACGGCCTTAAAACCCTCAGATCTGCGCCTGAGTGACGACGAGCAGCAGCGCCGCGAAGCCGAGGGCATGCCCTATGTTATTCGCATGGTGGTGCCCGAAGAAGCGGGTCGTTGCGAGATAGAAGATATGTTGCGCGGTACCGTGGAATTAGATTGGGGCCAGGTCGACGCGCAGATATTGTTGAAATCCGATGGCCTGCCTACCTACCATTTGGCCAATGTCGTCGATGACCATTTGATGGGTATTACCCACGTGCTGCGCGGCGAAGAATGGTTGAACTCTGCGCCTAAACACAAGTTGCTGTACGAGTATTTTGGCTGGCAGATGCCGCAACTTTGCCATTTGCCACTGTTGCGCAACCCTGACAAAAGCAAGCTCAGTAAGCGCAAGAACCCCACTAGTATTTTGTACTACCAGCGCATGGGCTTTTTGCCGGAGGCGCTACTTAATTACTTGGGGCGAATGGGCTGGAGCATGCCCGATGAGCGCGAGAAGTTTAGCCTGCAGACAATGATCGAGCACTTCGACATTCAGCGTGTCAGCTTGGGTGGCCCGATTTTCGATGTTGAGAAACTGCGCTGGCTTAATGGGCTGTGGTTGCGAGAGGACTTGAGCGACGACGCCCTAATTGAGCGCCTGCAGCGCTGGGCATTGAATCGGGAAACGCTGACCAAAATGTTGCCACACCTAAAACAGCGTATTGAGGTATTTACCGATATCGCACCGCTGGCGGGTTTTTTCCTGTCGGGAATGCTGCCGCTGAGCAAGGAAAGTTTTGCTCAGTGCACCTTAGAGGAAGAGCAGTTGGTTGAGGTCTTGCAGTGCTGCTTGTGGCGTTTGGAGGCCGAGTCCGATTGGCAGCGCGATACCTTGTTTGCCGATATCAAAGCGTTGGTCGACGGTCTGGAACTGCGCATGAAAGATGTGATGCCACCGCTGTTTATTGCCATTGCGGGCACCACTGCATCGATTTCAGTCGTCGACTCCATGGAAATACTGGGGCCGGAAATCAGTCGTGCGCGCATTCGCCACGCCATTGATATTTTGGGCGGTGTGGGCAAGAAAAAACTTAAGAAGCTGGAAAAACGCTACCAACAACTCCCTTGATGGTGGCGGCAATGCGCCTGTGTTGTTAAAGGGGATTTTTTTTTACTGCGCGTGTTGACAAGGTCGGGGGCGAACCTTAATATGCGCAGCCTCTTTCGGGGCTATAGCTCAGCTGGGAGAGCGCTTGCATGGCATGCAAGAGGTCGGCGGTTCGATCCCGCCTAGCTCCACCAAATTAAAAGAACCGCCTACCGGCGGTTTTTTTATGCCTGCAATTCCGTCAGCGCCTGGGTGCGACTCTGCTAGAATACTTGATATTCCCGATGCGACTTACTGGAGACTGACCGTGTCGAAAATTTCTCTTAGTCAACGCCACTCGAAAAGCGACGCAGATGTTCGGGAGATGCTCGATGCTTTAGCAGTGAAACTGAGCGACCGTTTTGAGATGAAGGCCCATTGGCGCAGCGACCGAGAACTGGAGCTGAAGCGCTCCGGTATTCAGGGGGTGTTGCAATTGTTGGAGGGCGAGGTCAAGGTCGACATCCAGCTGGGAATGATGATGAAGCCTTTTAAGTCGCGAATCCGCGATGAGCTCTCCAAGGCGATGGCAGAAAAACTGGCCTGAGCAGGCAGTAATTTGCTGATCTTGCAGAATCTGCTTATTTAGGGAAATAATTTTGGATTCTGCACTCTAACCTTGTTATCAACGTTATGAGGAGATCGGCACAGTTATGACCCGGATTTTGCAAACCACCATTTCCCGCTCATATTTAACGGTTTTTGCCGTGCTGCTGTTAGCGGTAAGCACGCACAGCTTTGCTCTACTACCGAAGTCGGGGAGTGACGGGGAGCCATTGCCCAGTTTGGCGCCGATGTTGAAGTCGGTGAATCCAGCGGTGGTCAATATTTCAACCTACACGACACAACGGGTTCAGCAGAACCCACTGTTAAACGACCCCTTCTTTCGCCGTTTCTTCAATATGCCTCAGCAGCAATTGCAGCCGCGCCAGCGCCGCACGCAGAGTGCTGGGTCGGGCGTGATTATCGATGCGGGTGAGGGGACTGTGCTCACCAATCACCATGTGATTGACGGTGCGGATGAAATCACGGTGTCACTGGAGGACGGGCGCAGTTTTACCGCAGAGCTGGTCGGCTCTGATCCAGACGTTGACATCGCGGTGCTGAAAATTCCCAGCGAAAAGCTCACCGCGGTGCGCCTCGCTGACTCCGATAAATTGCGTGTGGGCGATTTTGTCGTGGCGATCGGTAACCCCTTTGGCCTGGGACAAACGGTGACCACCGGGATTGTCAGTGCCTTAGGTCGCACCGGACTGGGTATTGAGGGCTATGAGAATTTCATCCAAACCGATGCCTCTATCAACCCCGGTAACTCGGGTGGCGCACTGGTAAATTTACGCGGAGAGTTAGTTGGCGTGAATACCGCGATTCTGGCGCCCTCCGGTGGTAACGTAGGTATCGGTTTTGCCATTCCGGCAAATATGGCCATGGCGAGCATTGAACAGATTCTTCAGCACGGCGAGGTACGTCGGGGTCAGCTGGGCGTTATTATCCAGGACCTGACGCCCGAGTTGGCGGAAGCCTTTGATATTGAAGCGGGTCAGCGCGGCGCTGTAGTGGCAGAGGTTCAAGAAAATTCGGCCGCAGACAAGGCTGGCATAGAGGCGGGTGATGTCGTGATCGCTGTGGATGGCAAGGCCGTACTGAGTTCTGCGCAGCTGCGAAACGCCATCGGCTTGCGACGAGTCGGCGACAAAGTGGCGATCACGCTGCTAAGAGAAGGGCGCGAGAAACGCTACAAGGTTGTTTTGGGGTCGGCTGAAAAGCAGGTCGATGCCGATGCACGGTCGGTGCATCCTCTGCTTGACGGCGTTAGCCTAAAAAATGCCGACGATGGCAAAGGCGTGGTCGTTACCGAGGTTAAGCAGGATGCCTTGGCTGCCTCTAAGCTGCGCCCCGGTGACTTGTTAGTGTCTGTGAATCAGCGGCGCATACGCAGTATTAATGAGCTACAGGCGGCGGCATCACGCAGTGATGATGGCATGCTGCTGCGTGTTATTCGCGGCCGCTTTGCAAACTGGGTTGTACTTAAGCGAAATTGAAGCCACTAGGCGACTTGGAGGGCGTAATGCACGATTTACCCGCAGTCATTAAGCGATTTGGTATTGCCATCATCGTCGCAGTAATAGCGGCGTGTACCGCGGTGCCAGTGAGTCAGGATTACGCCCTCGATTACGATTTCGCTACCGTAGAAAGTTATGCCTGGCTGGCGTCTGAAAACGAGCAGCGGGAACCCGCCTACGACGCGCTGATGCATGAGCGCTATCGCGACGCTATCGAGGCGCAGATGGCGCTGCGCGGCGTCAAGAAAGTTGCCGCCGACAGCGCGTCAGTACTGGTGAGTTACCATGTCGGCACTGTCGAAAAAACACGTGTGGAAAGTGTGGGCAACTGGTATAGCCATTTTGGTTATTATCCGTGTTATCACTGCTACCACCGCCCGGGTTTTGGCTACGCGCATTTCTATGATGACGATCTCTGGGTGCGCGAATATACCCAGGACAATGTTGTCATCGATATTATCGAGCCCGAAAATCGCCGTTTGGTATGGCGCGGCAGTGCAAGCCGTGTCAAGCCGACGCTGAAAGATCCCGTGGAGCGGCGCGCGTATATCGATGAAACTGTGGCGACGATTCTCGCGCAATTTCCGCCGGTCAGCGCGCAATAATCCGATCATCCCTCTTGCATGTGAAGGGGGTTTCGAACACAATAGCGCCCCGCAATTGGCCGAGGCCGAAAGCGCGTTATGGTGGTCCTTCCGGTCCTCTCGCAACGATAGGTAGCAAACCCCGCCAGGCCCGGAAGGGAGCAACGGTAGTTATCGACTCGTGTGCCGGGGTGTGGCTGGTTGGGCCGCCACCCATTTATTCCTATCCCTGTGATTCCTCTCGTTTTTTCTAATTCCGACATTATTTATGTCAGCGCAGCGCTAGTGTATCCTTGACGATCGATTTCGAGAGATTTTGTGATGACATATCAGGTTCTGGCGAGAAAGTGGCGACCCAAGAGCTTCCGGGAAATGGCCGGCCAGAGCCACGTGCTCAAAGCCTTGATCAATGCGCTTGATCACGACCGGCTTCACCACGCTTACTTGTTCACCGGGACTCGTGGTGTGGGTAAAACCACCATCGCGCGTATCCTGGCGCGTTGTCTGAATTGCGAGCAAGGCGTTAGCTCTGAGCCCTGTGGTCAATGCCAGTCGTGTGTCGCCATCAACGAGGGGCGCTTCGTTGACTTGATCGAGGTTGACGCGGCGTCGCGCACCAAGGTTGAGGACACCCGCGAGCTTCTCGACAATGTGCAATACACCCCGACACAGGGGCGCTACAAGGTATACCTCATCGATGAGGTGCACATGCTCAGTGCCAGCAGTTTTAATGCGCTGCTAAAAACGCTGGAAGAGCCGCCGCCTCACGTTAAATTTTTGCTGGCGACGACGGACCCGCAGAAAATTCCCGCTACCATTTTGTCGCGCTGCCTTCAGTTTAGCCTGAAAAACTTAAGCCCTGAACGCGTAGTAGAGTATTTGAAACAGATACTCGAAAAAGAGCTGATCAGCTTTGATGAGGCGGCGCTGTGGCTGCTGGGGCGCGCCGCCGACGGCAGTATGCGCGACGCGTTGAGTTTAACGGATCAGGCAATCGCCTTCGGCTCGGGTAAACTCGGCGAGCACGATGTTCGGCAGATGCTGGGTACCATCGATCACGGCGCGGTTTACCGGATAATTTCGGCGCTGTCTAAACGCGATGGCGCTGAATTGTTAGCGATCGTGGCGGAGCTGGCCGAGCTGGGTGTGGATTTTGCCGGCGTTGCCAATGAGCTGCTGGTGGTGCTCCATCGCATCGCTATTGCCCAAACCGTTCCCGAGGGGCTGGACAATAGCCTGGGTGACAAACAAAACGTGACGGCATTGGCGGGCGAGTTCAGCGCCGAGGAAGTTCAGTTCTATTACCAGATGGCGCTTCAAGGGCGACGCGATTTGAATCTGGCCCCCGAGCTTCGTGGCGGCTTGGAGATGTTGCTGCTGCGCATGGTGGCCTTCAAACCTGAAGGTGTCATGGCGCCGCCAAGTCAGCCGCTTACTGCCAGCGCCTCGCCCGAGGGGGAGGCTGCTCCCGTAAAAAAGCCGCCGACGCCGTCTGAGGCCGGGAGCGAGCCGGAGGCGGAGCCGAACACTGCTGTTACGGCGGCAGGACCCGCACCGATTGCCAATGAGACTCCTGAACAGCATGGCCGCGAGGCCGAGGCTTCGTCAGTAGCCGGTGAGCCTAGCAAACCAGAGCAAGCCTCAGCGCCGATTTCGCCACGAGAGGCCCTGCAAAACAGCGCGCCATCGCCCGAGCAAATTACTGACGCCGTTGAGCATAAGCAAGCAGAAGTCCAGCGGCCGCGTCCAGACGAGCCAACAGTGGCAATAGCGTCGGCACCGGAAGAGGCTGCACCCGCGGCGCCGAGTGTTGAGCTCGCTGATCTCGATGCCAGGCTATGGCGCGAGCAGTTCGACGCTTTCGCCTTGCCTGGAATGTTGGGGAGTATTGCCTCGCATTGTCAGCTTGCCGCCAAAGAGGGTAGCCACCTGCAGTTTGTAATTAGCCAAGGCAATGCGACACTGCTGAATGACCGCCATATCGAGCGCCTACAAGAGGCCTTGGCTGATTACTTTGGTCAGGCACTCAAGGTGGCAATCGATATCGGCGAACCCGCGGAGGAGACACCGGCCGAGTACCGCGCCCGGCGCCTACAAGAGAGGCTTGTTGTCGCTCGCCAAGCGATTGAAAGCGACCCCCTGGTGCAAGAAATTATCGCCGAGTTTTCCGCCGAATTAGACCTAGACTCAATCAGCTTGCCGGAAAAACGTCGTCAAGATTAGGAGACTAAAGTGAAAGCAGACCTCAATGAATTGATGAAAAAAGCTGCCGAAATGCAGGAAAAAATGCAACAAGCGCAGCAAGAGCTGGCAAATAAAGAGGTGCGTGGCGAAGCCGGCGCGGGCTTGGTGAGCGTGGTAATGACCGGGCGCCACGATGTGCGGCGTGTGCAAATAGACGACAGCTTGCTTAGCGAAGACAAAGAAGTGCTGGAAGACCTGTTGGCCGCAGCGGTGAATGACGCTGTGCGCAAGGTTGAGGAAAACAACAAGGGACAAATGGGCGATATGCTTTCAGGGATGGGGATGCCCGGTAACTTCAAGATGCCTTTTTAATGTCGAACTACAGCCCCCTTATCGATGAGTTGATTGACGCGTTGCGCTGCCTGCCTGGGGTTGGCCCCAAGTCGGCGCAGCGCATCAGCTTTCAATTACTGGAGCGCAACCGTGGCGGCGCCCAGCGACTTTCAGAAGCGCTGCTCAATGCCGTTGAAAAGGTCGGGCACTGCCGCAGTTGTCGCACGCTCACAGAAGACCCTGAATGTCGATTGTGTCGTGACCCGCGGCGCGACCAACACACAATCTGCGTCGTGGAGTCACCTGCCGACGTGCTTGCCTTTGAACAGGGGGGGGACTATCGCGGCCTGTATTTTGTATTGATGGGCCGGCTGTCGCCCATCGATGGTATTGGCCCGGAGGATATTGGCATTGACCGCCTGGTCGAGCGTGTGCAGGCCTTGAACGTCTCGGAATTGATACTGGCAACTAATCCCACCGTAGAAGGCGAGGCAACTGCCTTCTACATCGCTGAAGAGATGCGGCGCTTAGGGGTGGCAGTGAGCCGTATCGCTCACGGTGTGCCACTGGGTGGAGAGCTTGAATATGTCGACAGCGGTACCTTGTCGCACGCGCTAAAAGGACGCCAGCGCTTTGAATGATGCATACCATTATCTGGATTCCAACGAGCAGCTAGAGCAAGCTTGCAAGCGTTGGCAGTCGGCTGAATTTGTCGCCCTGGACACCGAGTTTATCCGCCGAGATACCTTCTACCCCATTGCAGGCTTAATACAGGTAGGCGCGCTTGGTGAGTGTTGGTTGATCGACCCCATCGCGATCACCGAATGGGAGGACTTTAAGGGGCTTCTCAACAACGCAGGTATCCCTAAAGTCCTGCACTCATGTAGTGAAGATCTTGACGTGTTTCAACGCCTGTGTGGTGCGTTGCCAGCGCCGTTGTTAGATAGTCAAATTGGCGCTGGTCTGGCGGGCTGGGGAGAGGGCCTGAGCTACCAAAAACTGGTCGCTCACAGCTTGAATAAACACGTAGAGAAAGGCGAAACACGCTCCAATTGGCTGCAGCGACCGCTTACCGCCAGCCAATGCCACTACGCGGCGCTCGATGTGGCGTATTTGCAGGATATTTACCCATTACTGCGTCAGCGACTCGAGGAGTTGGGTCGGCTGCCGTGGTGGCAAGAAGATTGTCAGCAACTTATTGAGCAGGCCGATCAGGGCACACCATTGGATCAGTTCTACCTGCGCAATAAATCGCTTTGGAAGCTCAACGGCTGCCAGCGTCTGGTGTTGCAGCGCGTATGTGCCTGGCGCGAGGAGCTGGCGCGGCAGCAGGATGTGCCACGCGGGCGAATTTTTAAGGACCCAGTGTGCTTCGAAATTGCTCGCCGCCAGCCGTCCAGTAGCGGTGAGTTGGCAAGGATTAAAGACCTGCCCAGTTCATCGCTGCGGCGCTTTGGCGATGATGTGCTCACCATCGTACGAGAGGCATGTGAGGAAGATAGTGCTGCGCATCCACCACCGGGTGAACGGCCGTTATCAGCAGAGCAGACGCAATACCTGGCCGCGATGCGCCGCGGAGTAGAGCGTTGCGCAGACTCGCTGGGTATCCCCGCGGGTTTGTTGTGCCGCAAACGTGATATGGAAGGGGTGATTAGGCACCGTCGCCTGCCCGATTCGATGACAGCGTGGCGCAAGCGGGTGGTAGGTGAGGTGTTATTACAAAGTTTGGAGGGGGCGTGATGCGGCGGATTTGCACCATTTATCGCAGTGCTAAGCATGAGGGGATGTACCTTTATGTCGACAAGGCGGAAGACACTGAGCGCGTTCCAGAGGCGCTGTTGAAGCGCTTTGGTCAGCCGGAGAGAGCGATGACGCTGCTGCTCGAAGAGGGTAAAAAGTTAGCTAGAGCAGATGTTAAGGATGTGTTGCAAGCTATTGATGAAAATGGATTTTATCTTCAGCTTCCGCCGCAGCCAGATGCGCCGTTATCACCGCGTGAAGATCGGTGATAGCGTCTCGTCATCGCCCATTTTGGGAGGCGAAGCCGCTCGCAGAGATGAGCGACCAGGAGTGGGAAGCCCTGTGTGATGGTTGTGGCCGCTGCTGTTTGCACAAGCTTGAAGACGAAGACAGCGGTGAAGTGTATTACACCGACGTGTCGTGTCGACTGCTCGATGTTGACCGCATACGTTGCCGGGATTACCCGCAGCGCCTGACGCGGGTGCCGGGCTGCCTCGATCTGCGCGAATCGCTGTCGGCGTTTGCGTATAGCCTACCCAGCAGCTGCGCCTACCGGCAGCTTCATGAGGGGCGGCCGCTTGAGCCTTGGCACCCCCTTATTGCCGGTGATAAGCGGCTGATGGAAGCGTTGGGTGTGTCGGTGAAGGGCCGCTGCGTGAGTGAAGTGACCGTGGCAGACGACGAGCTTGAGGACCATATCATCCGTTGGATTGATTAGGGATTAGTATGATTGATAACAATGATTACACACTTGCCTGGCAAGCCTATTGGGCCTTTGGCGTGGTTGCGACTCTGTTTTGGGGCTTGCTGATTCGTGTTTACCGCCTGTCTGCAGTCAAGTTGTGGGCGTTTCTCGCTGTGGCCTTTTTACTATTGCTGCCGTGTCGGCACCCCGAGGCGGTGGAGCTGTGGATGCCGGCAACCATCGGTGCGGCATTAAGTGTGATGACCAGCGGGATTGAATCGGCAATGGCGGCGGTGATTATTGTTGGCGCCGGCCAACTCTTCGCCATCGTCGCGGCAATAGTGTGGGCGCTGGTCGCTCCTCGCTCTACAAGTCCTGCTCCCTCGGCTGAGAAAGCCGGGGAGCGCGTCGAGCCGAAGGTGTCGGCGTAATTAATAGCATTGTAGTTTTAGCTGCGTGGCAGGGTGATATCAGCTTTCGATTTCGCTGAAGGCGCCGTCAAATAAGGGGCTGCTGAGGTAGCGCTCCGCGGAGTCGGGCAGGATTACGACAATGGTTTTGCCGGCATTGGCCGGTTCGCTGGCTACGCGCTCGGCAACGGCCATCGCGGCACCGCTGGAAATACCGGCCAGAATGCCTTCTTCCTTCATCAGCCGATGCGCCCAGCGCATGGCTTCTTCATCGCTTATCGCTTCAACGCGGTCTACCACGCTTAGGTCTAGCGTATCTGGCAGAAAGCCTGCACCAATGCCCTGAACTTTATGGGGAGCGTGCCGGAGTTCCTCGCCATTGAGTGCATGGCGAATCACCGTCGAGCTCTCCGGCTCCACGGCCACTGAACATATGGCTTTGTTGCAGTGGTTTTTAATATAGCGAGACACGCCGCTAATTGTGCCGCCGGTGCCGACGCCGCTAATTAAAATATCAATATCGCCGTTGGTGTCCCGCCAAATTTCCGGGCCGGTGGTTTGTTCGTGAATCTCTGGGTTCGCGGGATTCTTAAACTGCTGCGGCATAAAATAGCGCTCGGGGTTCTGGGCGCAAATGTCTTCAGCGGCACTGATGGCTCCCTTCATCCCCTTGGCGCCATCGCTTAAATGGAGTTTGGCGCCTAGTGCAATGAGTACTTTACGGCGCTCCAGGCTCATTGTGTTGGGCATGGTCAACGTGATGGGGTAGCCCCGCGCCGCGGCGACAAAGGCCAGCGCGATGCCGGTATTACCACTGGTTGGCTCAACAATTTCCATGCCGGGTTTCAGCGCACCGCTCTGCTCAGCTTGCCAGATCATATTGGCGCCAATTCGGCATTTCACGCTATTGGCAGGATTGCGCGACTCCTGTTTTACAAGAATCCGGTGGCGGCTGATTCTGCGTATCTGCACCAGCGGCGTTTCGCCAATGCTGCGGCTGATGTCGTCGAAAATTGCGGTCATTTGGGGTTTCCTTGATCCTGGCAGTGTAATGTCACGGCAAATTGTCCTGCCTCGATACTATAGCTGGCCGCTGCGACGCTTGCCGTAAGTCGAGCAGCCAAGTAGGCTTCGCGTTGACTATTAGATAGTGTGGCGCCAGCGCCGCCCAGTGTAATGATCGTCCGGCAATAATAAAACCGGGCGCCCGAGTAGGACGAGTTGATGAAATTTACTGGTACTGATTCTTACGTATCCACCGAAGAGCTGAGCATGGCGGTAAACGCCGCCGTCACCCTACAACGCCCGCTGCTGATCAAAGGCGAGCCCGGAACGGGTAAAACCCTGCTCGCCGAGCAGGTAGCGGCTGCAATGGGTAAAAAATTGATCCAGTGGCATATCAAATCCACCACAAAGGCTCAGCAGGGCTTGTATGAGTACGATGCGGTGTCGCGTTTGCGCGATTCGCAGCTGGGCGATGACAAAGTGCACGACATTGCCAACTACATCAAGCGCGGCAAACTCTGGGAAGCTTTTGCCGCTGATGAGCAAGTGGTGCTGCTGATTGATGAAATTGACAAGGCAGACATTGAGTTCCCGAATGACCTGCTGGTCGAGCTGGACCGCATGGAATTCTTCGTATACGAAACGGGTGAAACCGTTCGTGCCAAGCACCGACCCATTATCATTATTACCAGCAACAACGAGAAAGAGCTGCCAGATGCCTTCCTGCGCCGTTGCTTCTTCCACTTTATTAACTTTCCCGATCGCGAAACGATGGAGAAGATCGTGGAGGTTCATTATCCCGATATCTCAAAAACCCTCGTTCAGGAAGCGCTTGAAGTCTTCTTCGATGTTCGCAAGATCCCGGGTCTGAAGAAAAAGCCCTCAACGTCAGAATTGATTGATTGGTTGAAGCTGCTGATGGCCGATGACATCCCCGAAGAAATTCTTAAAAATCGCGATGCGAGTAAGGCCATCCCGCCGCTCTACGGCGCATTGCTGAAGAACGAGCAAGACGTTCACCTGCTTGAACGGCTGGCCTTTATGCATCGTCGCGAGAGCCGCTAGTCTATGTTGGTTCAGTTTTTCTTTGGTCTGCGAAATGCTGGCGTTCCGGCGAGTATTCGTGAACTACTCGACTTGATGGCCGGTCTTGAGGCGCGGCTCGCCTTCATGGACGTTGACGAGTTTTATCAGCTCGCTCGCGTCTGCATGGTGAAGGATGAGAAGTATTACGACCGCTTTGATAAGGCGTTTGCGCGCTACTTCAATGACCTATCGAGCCTCGATGACGTCATTGAGGCGCTGATTCCCGATGACTGGTTGCGAACCGAATTTTTGAAGCAGCTCAGCGAGGAAGAAAAGGCAAAAATTGAGTCTTTGGGTGGGCTCGATAAGCTCATTGAGGAGTTTAAAAAACGCCTGGAAGAGCAGAAAGAACGCCACGAGGGCGGCAACAAGTGGATCGGCACCGGCGGCACCTCACCTTTCGGCCACAGTGGTTATCACCCTGAGGGCATCCGAATCGGTGGTGAAAGTAAAAATAAGAAAGCCGTAAAGGTCTGGGAACGCCGCGACTTTCGCGACTTGGACGACTCCGTTGAGCTGGGTACGCGAAATATCAAGATTGCGTTGCGCCGGCTGCGCAAGTTTGCCCGCAGCGGTGCGGCCGATGAGCTGGATATCGACGACACGATATCGTCGACGGCCCGCAATGCCGGTTTGCTGGACCTGAAGATGGTACCGGAACGCCATAACGCCGTTAAAGTGCTGCTGTTCTTTGATGTGGGCGGTTCTATGGATCCGCATATTCGCGTTTGCGAGGAGCTATTTTCCGCCGCGCGCAGCGAGTTTAAGCACATGGAGTATTTCTACTTCCATAACTTCCTGTATGAGTCGGTGTGGGACAGCAATGTGCGTCGTCACAGCGAGCGAATACAGCTGCTCGACGTAATGCACAAATACAGCGCGGATTACAAAATTATCTTTGTCGGCGACGCGTCAATGTCGCCCTATGAAATCGTGCAGCCAGGCGGCAGTGTCGAGCACTGGAACGACGAGGCCGGAGAGCTGTGGATGCGGCGCTTGCGCGAGACCTTTGACAAAGTGGTATGGCTAAACCCGGTGCCGCCCGAAGATTGGAGTTGGACGCAGTCCATAGGCATGGTTGAGCAGATCATGGAAGGGCAGATGTACCCCATGACCCTGGGCGGCCTGGAAGAGGCGATGGCCTACCTGGCTAAGTAGTGCCGAGCTATGCGCCCGCCCTGTTATGGCTAAATGCCAACAGGGCGGCGGTTACCGCGACATTGAGTGACTCCACGCCATTGGCCATTGGTATTTGCAGCGCGCAGTCGCTCAGTGCCTGTGTGGCCGGCGACACGCCCTCAGTTTCATTCCCCAACACATAGACTCGACTGGTGTCAGACTGGCTTTCGAAGAGCGATTGCTCGGCGTGGGAAGATAGGCAGGCGATCTCCACACCGGCTTTTTGGAGGCGCTGCAATTCGGACTGAAGTGTGTCGCAGTGAAAAATAGGACAGTTGAACAGGGCCCCGGCGCTGGCCTTGATCACCAGCGGTGACAGCGCGGCACAGCCTTTTTTGGGCAGTATTAAGCCATCGATGCCACTTGCCGCCACCGAGCGAATAATCATGCCCAGGTTCTGTGGGTTGTTAACGCCATCGAGAGCGATATAGATACGCCGGGTATGGGTGTCGCGACTTGCTGGTATCTCGCTACAGGGCCGGTACGCCTTAAGCTGCAGGTCCGCAGCAACGCCCTGGTCTTGTTTGCCATTTTTCGATATCCGCGACAGGGCGCGGCGCTCGTGCCAAGCGATCTCAATCCCTTCGCGCTCCGCCGCGTCTACGATTTCTTTGACGATGCCGTCGCGTCGATTGCTGTCCGCCAAGTGCAGTTTATAAATGCGAACTTGTGGGTTTTGTAGCGCCTCTAGCACTGGCTTGCGGCCGTAAATAGTTAGCAGCTGTTGGAAAAATTGCTTTTTCTTGAGGTATTGCTGGCGGTCTTCGGTCATGCGGTCGGCGGATCCTGGTGGGGCTGGGGGTAACTCAGGGTTGCGGTGGCGGCTTCGCTGATTTCTTTAGCCGCGAGTTTTAGGCGGTCGGCGATGGCAAGGATATCCTGCGCTGACACGGGGCGGCGAATACTGCCCGCTGAAATAACCAGTTCCGGTTCTTCATCACTGGCGAAGATAGGCACAGCAATATTGGCGACCTGGTACTGGCGACCTTCTTCAATACGGTCAAGGTGGTAGTGGCTGCGGCACAGCGACTCCCGGTAGTGCTGTACGTGCTCAGCGACTTCCTCAAGGCTCCAGTTTTCTTTCGGTTTAGCTAATTCCCGCTCCAGCGCGGCCTCTGCCTCGCTAATCAAGGTCACTTCAAAGCCGCGAGCACGTATGCCAATAACGGAAATTCGTAGTCGTTTATCTAAGTTTTCATCCCACTCGGGCAGATGTGCCTGAGCGCTATCTAACCACTGTTGCAACTTGTTCGGTGACGACCAGGCGATAAAAGCGGCCCCTAATGGCGCGGCATTGGGCAGACGCAGGCCTTGGTGGAAAGGAAATTCCAGGCGCTCTGGAATGCCGTAATTTGTGAGCAGCACGAGCTGGTCGCCGCTTCGTCCCATCAGGCCGCAGCCCAGCTGCAGCTCTTTACTGAGTGCTTCCAGTCGCGGGCGAGCCACTTCAAGCACGGGGAACTGGGCAAAGGCTGACATGCCCGCAGCGGCGATGCTTGGTCCCAAGCGATAGGCTTTACTGCGACTGTCCTGGGCGAGAAAGCCGTAGCGGGCCATGGTGCTCAATATGGCGTGGCAGGTGGCCTTGTTCAGGCCCAGTATGCGCGTCAGCTCGGTTAAGCCGTAGGCTTTACTGGGATGGCTCATAAACAAGTCCAAAATCGCTAAGACTCTGGCAGTTGGTTTGGAAAACACGCTGTTCTCCCTTGTTATCGTTGTTGGCGGCCTATTCTACGTTATCTGAGCTTGAATGCCTCAGCCTATCACGCGCTTCGCCACTGAAAACGAATTTGCAAGAAAATGGTGCGCTCGCCCCATTTTGGGCATGGATATTGCTTTTAATCAGGGCAGCGGTCTCTTTCGGCGATAAATAACGGCGCGGGCAATACTGTGCTGAAGCCGCCGAAATTTGATAACTATTTGAAATTAAATGGAAAATAATTTCCTGGTGAGGGCGGGCTAATTCGTTTTTATTGCCAATTAGCATCAATATGCACCTAAACGGTGCTGGCTCATTGGGTTGTGCTTATAAATAGTGCGTTTTGTTGCGCGAGTTTGGAGAGATGTAAATGAAAATTCCTGTCGTTCGGGCGGCTCTGCCCATTTTTGTTGCATTGGCAGCATTGCTGCCTCAAAGCAGCTTCGCTGCAGAAGCCGATGGTGCGAATACGGCGTGGATTTTAACGTCCACTGCGCTGGTTCTTTTCATGACCTTACCGGGGCTGGCCCTGTTCTACGGCGGTCTTGTGCGCAGTAAGAACATCCTCAGTGTGCTGATGCAGTGCTTTAGCATCACCTGTGTGGCCTCGCTGTTGTGGTTTGCCGTGGCCTACAGCATGGCGTTTTCTGATGGCAACGACTTTGTCGGCGGTCTCAGCCGTGTTCTTCTGGCCGGAGTAGGGGAAGACAGCTTGGTGGGAGATATCCCCGAGACGGTGTTTGTGATGTTCCAAATGACATTCGCCATTATTACGCCGGCACTAATCGTGGGCGGTTTTGCTGAGCGTATTCGCTTTTCTGCCGTGATGCTGTTTTCCGCACTGTGGCTGCTGGCCGTTTACGCACCCATTACCCACTGGGTATGGGGTGGTGGCTGGCTCGGCCAAATGGGGCTGCTCGACTTTGCTGGCGGTACGGTTGTGCACATTACCGCCGGCGTGGCCGCACTGGTAGCGGCGATGGTAATGGGGCCGCGTAATGGCTTTGGCAATGTCGCCTTACCGCCTCATAACTTAACGATGACATTTACCGGCGCAGGAATGCTCTGGGTGGGTTGGTTTGGCTTCAATGCCGGGAGCGCGCTGGCGGCGAATGGCGATGCTGGTATGGCAATGCTGGTGACACACCTGTCAGCGGCAACCGGCTGCCTTACATGGTCGCTGGTTGAATGGTGGCGTTACGGTAAACCCAGTGCACTGGGCGCTGTGACTGGTATGGTGGCCGGGCTCGGTACCATCACGCCAGCATCGGGGTATGTTGGTCCAGCGGGCGCGGTGGTAATTGGCTTGAGCGCGGGCGTTATTTGTTTCTATTGCACGCTGTGGATCAAGCAAGTATTGAAAATTGATGACTCACTGGATGTATTCCCCGTGCACGGTGTTGGCGGTATTCTCGGCACCTTCCTCGCCGGTATTTTTGCCAGCGGTGAGCTGGGTGTTTTCAGTGGCCAAGGCTTGGCCGAGGGCGTGACAATCGTTGAGCAGCTGAAAGTGCAGCTTATTGGTATAGGCTCAACCTTTGCCTATACCGCGGTAGTGAGTTTTGTGCTGTTTAAACTGGTTGATAAGTTGATTGGTTTGCGTGTTACCGCCGATGAGGAATCGGAAGGTTTGGATATTACTGGCCACAACGAGGTCGGATACGACTTATAATGGCCTAACACCTGACCTGGAGCCCGGCAGTTGCCGGGCTTTTTTTTGGACCAAGTATGCGTGAATTAACTCTGTATGGCACCTCGGCGTGCCACCTTTGTGAGCAAGCAGAAGCCCTATTGGCTAACTTGCTTGCCAGCCATCCGCAGTGGCAAATAGAAGTGGTGGATATCGCTGAAAGTGATGCCCTGATTGCCGATTATGGGGAGCGTATCCCGGTGTTAGGCGATGGCGACAGGGAGTTGCAGTGGCCGTTTGATAGCGCTGCCGTTGTGACCTTTGTCAGTGATGGAGACGCGTTGTGCAAGTAAGTGGTTTGTGGCGCTACCCGGTAAAATCGCTGGCCGGAGAGTCCCTTTCGACCCTTGATGTTAGTGATTGGGGGCCGCATGGTGATCGGCGCTGGATGGTTGTCGACCACCGTGGTCAGTTCCTTAGCCAAAGGCAGTTGCCACAGATGTGCCGACTGCATGCAAGGCAAATCGATGGCGGGGTTAGGTTGGAAGACTTGGGTAGTGGCGACTCTCTGCTGGTGATGCAACCCACTGGCAGTCATAACATGGCTGTTGTTGTTTGGCAGGACCGCTGCTCGGCCGCGGACGCTGGTGATGAAGCTGCCCGCTGGTTGGCCCGCCGGCTGGGGGTGGAGGCACGACTGTGCTACATGACTGATCATTTTCACCGGCAGGTAGATACCGCTTATGCTCAGCGCGGTGACAGAGTCAGCTTTGCCGACGGTTTTCCCTTTTTGCTCTGCCTGCAGCAGAGTGTCGATGCCTTATCTGATGGCTATGGCGAGCCACTGGCGATGGAACGTTTTCGTCCAAACCTCGTTGTTGAGGGCGCGCCACCCTTCGCGGAAAGGCAGTGGCAGCAATTGCGTATTGGCGATGTTACGTTCGATGTGGTCAAGCCCTGCACCCGCTGCGCCATTCCGACCATTGATCCGCAGACAGGCGAGCGTGAAAAGGCCGTCTTTTCACTGTTGCGTGAGCACTGCAGTGAGGGAAAAAATATCATTTTTGGGCAGAACGTTATCCAGCGCGGCCAAGGGCGGATAGCCCTTGGCGACGATGTTGAGGTGCTGGCTTAGCTTAGGGCGTTTGAAGCTCCTCGAAGGGGCTAATCCGCCGCTCATGCTGAGCCAGGATGGGCTTGCTCAGTTGCAGCTTTTTGCCGTACACCACGCTGAAGGCCATGACATTCTTGATGTACTCACGGGTCTCGCCGTAGGGTAAATTCTCTATCCAGATATCTGCCGGCATATTGCCATCTTGGCGCATTAATACTCGCTCCACCCGGGACGGACCGGCGTTATATGCGGCGGTGGCGAGAATGCGATTGCCATTGAAGCGCTTGAGTAGCTGGCCCAAGTAAAAGCCGCCCATTTCGATGTTGGTGTTGGGTTCCAGTAACTCCTTACCGCGGGGGGCGGGGCGCCCCATTTGTCGTGCAAGGGTGCGAGCGGTGCCGGGCATCAGCTGCATCAAACCGCGGGCGCCAACGGGAGAGCGGGCATCACTGGCAAAGGCGCTTTCTTGTCTGGCGATTGCGTATATCCATTTTAAGTCGATATTTTCTTTCTCTGCGATACGAGCAAATACCGTCTGGTAGGGAGTGGGAAAGCGCAGAGACAAGTCGTCCCATTGCCCCGCTTGAATAGCGGTGGCGATGGCCTGGTGAGACCACTGCCAATCCAAAGCGAGTTGCGCCGCCGCGATTTGCTCAGCGGTGTTTAAGCTTCGCATTGCCTGGCGCCACTCAAGCCGGGCTATGGTCGTTGCGCCGTGCCAGTATAGCTCGCGCGCGCGCAGAATAGCGCTGTGTTGTTGCACTTCGCTCACCAAACCGGGGTCGAGGTTGCGTTGGTGGCCCAAGCGATATTCCTGATTCAATAAGTCCGCCGCCATAAAACTGTAGTAGCCGCGATCAGTCGCCATGGCCCTAAGCCGCGTTTCTGCTTCGGGTGTGAATCGTTGATTCTTTTCAATGTCGGCACGTGCCCACCAGTACTGCCAGTCTGACTGCTGGCGCAGTTTGGCCGGCAGCAGGGCAATGTAGTGGTGGACTGCCTCCCAGTCGCTATCTTTTAACGCGAGCCTTACGCGCCACTCGGTGAGGTAGGGGTCTTCAAAGGCGGGGTCATTGGCGTTAATCCAATCCCGGGCGTATTCCGCGTCGCTGGCGATAATTTGCCGGGCAAAGGCGTCACGCAGTGCGTAGTTCTGCTGGCTACTGAAAGACAACTCCCTCTCTAGTTGGTGCCAGAGCGTATTTGCACGTTCGAAATCACTTTTCGCCAAGCGGCGCAGGGTAAGCAGTGCCAGCTGGCGGTTGTCGTCGTTGGCCGACAACTCGAAGCCACGGGTATAAAGCAGGCTGGGCTGCTTAAGCAGCGCGAGCGCGTCATCGCTGCCGGGTACGTTTTTAAGTAAATAGATCGCTAGATTGTGCTGCCCAGCGGCAATTGCCAGGCGCGCTCGCTGGCGGCGTTGTTGATGGCGTTCCTGTGGTGCTAATCGGCTGAGCCACTGATCTAATACGCCATCGCAACGTGTGGGCAGCGAGTGCCCGGTATGCCACAGTTTTTGCGTTTCTTTATCCGCTAAGGCGTTGTCGCCGGTATGTCGGAGGGCGCTAATATAGGCGCAACGCAGGCTGTTGAGGGGCTTTTTTCGGTAGTAACGTATAAATTGCGGCCAGTCCCCCGCGCGACGCAGCTGGTGTAGCCAGGCAATGTGAATACGGCTACCAACGACGGTGTTGCGGTATTGTTGTAGATAGTAGTCGATGGTGCCGCTAGCCACGTCGTCAATCTGCGCTTTTAACAGTTCCAGTTCAATGTAGGGGAGCAGTGGGTAGTTGGCGAGTGTGGGAAGATACCGCTCGGCTTCTTCGCTGCGACCGCGGCTGATTTCATCCATGGCTTCACGATATACTTGCCGCTGCTCGTTCAACTGGGCATTATCCGCCCAGCATGATGCAGCGCCAATTGAAACAAGCAGCGCGAAGAGTCGCGTGCCAATCGTCTTGTTTATCATCCTTGTGCACCTGCTTTTCCGGCCAGCGATGTGGCGCGGCAGTTAACCTTAATATCCATGGAAACCACTATATGCCTTTAATTCGCGGCACTCAATTGCAACACAGCATTGGTCAGCAGACGGTATTGGATAACACTGATATCCAGCTGGACGATGGTGATCGCGTTTGTTTGCTTGGGCGCAATGGTTGCGGAAAGTCGACATTATTGCGCATGGTTGAGGGCGGCCTTCAGCCGGATGCGGGTGAATTTTGGCGCCAGCCCGGGCTGGTCATTGCACGAATGGAGCAAAATCTGGACTTCGCGTCGGCAGATGACTGTGTTTTTGACGTCGTGGCAGGCGGCCTTTCTGAGCTCGGCGATTTGCTGAAGGGCTACCACAGCCTGACGCACGGTGAAATGAATGATGCTTCGTTAAAGCAGCTGGAGCACCTACAGCGTCAAATTGAAGCGGCCGATGGCTGGCTTTTTCAGCAGCGTATCGAGTCTATCTTGAGCCGCTTGGAATTGGACCCTGAAGCCCCGATCTCATCCCTGTCCGGCGGATGGTTGCGCCGTGTGTCGCTGGCGAGGGCGCTCGTCGCAGACCCCGACGTATTGCTGTTGGACGAGCCGACTAACCACCTCGATGTTGAGGGCATTCTGTGGCTAGAGCAATGCGTTAAAAGCTTCGGTGGCTGCGTGCTTTTCGTCACTCATGACCGTGCACTGATTGAGTCACTGGCTAACCGAATTATCGAGCTGGATCGGGGGCAACTGAAAAATTACGACGGCACTTACAGTCAGTATCTGCAGCGGCGCGAGCATGAGCTAGAGGTAGAGGCTGAGCACAATGCGTTGTTTGACAAACGCCTGGCCCAGGAAGAAGTCTGGATTCGCCAGGGTATAAAAGCGCGGCGCACGCGCAATGAAGGGCGGGTCAGGGCGCTTGAGCAAATGCGTAGGGAGCGCGCCCAGCGCCGTGAGCAGCAGGGTACTGCGCGCCTGAACGTCAACGAAGGGACAAAAACCGGCAAGGTTGTTGCCGAGCTGAGCGATGTTTGTTTTAGTGTGCCCGGCCGCGACTTGGTGAAAAACTTTAACCTGTTGCTGAATCGCGGCGACAAGCTGGCACTGATTGGGCCGAACGGCGCGGGTAAAACGACGCTGCTTAGGTTGATACTGGGGGAATTGGCTCCTCAGAGCGGCGAGGTCAAGCAGGGGAGCAACCTGCAAGTCGCCTATTTTGATCAATTACGCGACCGCTTAGACCCCAACGAGCGTGTGGTAGATATCGTCGGCCAGGGGCGAGAGTCGGTTTCGATCAATGGCAGCGAACGGCACATTATGTCGTATTTGGGTGATTTCCTGTTCACACCTGAGCGCGCTCGCAGCCATTTTGGTGTGCTGTCAGGGGGCGAGCGAGCACGCGTGCAGCTGGCATGCCTGTTTACGCAGCCGGCAAATGTGCTGGTGATGGACGAGCCGACCAACGATCTCGATATGGAGACCCTCGAGCTGCTGGAAAGCTTACTTGTTGATTTTAAAGGAACCGTGCTATTGGTCAGCCATGATCGGTCTTTTGTCGACAGCGTTGCCAGCAGTTGTCTGCTTTTCGAAGGAAACGGCAATATCAGCGAGCACATTGGCGGGTATAGCGAAGTGGCCGCCTACCAGGCGCGTAGGGCGGTGGTTGCGCCCGAAAAACCAAAAGACGAGAAAAAAGCGGCGGCTGCGCCGGCCAAAAAAGCAGCACGTAAGAAGTTGAGTTACAAAGATCAGCGCGAGCTCGATAATTTACCTGACAAGATTGACGACCTGGAAACTCAGCTGCAGCAGTTGAGCGACCAAAGCGCCAGCGCCGAGTTCTATCAGCAGGATGCGCAAAAGGTTAACGATACGCTGGCGCGCTTAGCGGCGCTCCAAGAGGAACTGGATAGCTGTATGGAGCGCTGGATGGAATTGTCTGAGGCGGCGGGAGACTAACCCACTCTTACAGACAAAACGTCGCACTTGGCGCCGTGTAATACGGCGTTTGCTGTGGAGCCAAGTAGCAGGGCGAGCCCTTTGCGGCCGTGGCTGCCCACGACAATCAGGTCGCAGTCTAGTTCTTCGCTGAGTTGGTGGATATGGGCCTCAGGGCGGCCAGTAAGCAGGTGGCAGTTGTCGGTTTGAATGCCGTATTGGTCGGCATAGCGTTTAAGGCTGTTTTCCGCCTGTTGTTGCAGCTCTTCCTGTATCCCTGAGAAGTCCATGGGGATATCGCCGCCGTAGGCCAGGCTCAGGGGTTCAACGACGTGTAAAAGATGCAGTTCCGCTTGATGCTGGCGGGCCATGGCTGCCGCGCGTTGCAATACCGGAATCGCCTCGTCCGAGAGGTCGATCGCCGTCAATATCCGTTGGTAGTTGGCCATGGTATCTCCTTGCGCTGTACTTGCGGTGAGTCTATACGACATTTTATAGCACGGGTTGTACGACCAGTGTGCAATGATTTATTAAGGATAACCATGTTCTGGATCATCGCGGCGGCAGTTTTAGCGTTTATGTTGGCGCCAATATTGTGGATCATTCCCAGCCCGCGCCAGCGCTTGCAGGCGGCCCTTCGCGATCGGGCGAGGGCGATGGGTGTTACGGTGCAGATCACTCAGCTGCCGCAAACTCGTCGCCAGCAAGTGCGCAAGGAGGACACCGTCAACGGGCTATGCTATGCCATGACACTGCCAAAAGCCCGCGCCGGTGAGCGCTGGCGATATTGGCCCGATGGCGCCGAAGACGATGTGCCTGCTCCGCCTGCGGCGTTACAAGATCGCATTGCCGGCCTGCGTGACCAGCTGCCGAAAGACACCATAGTGATCGAGGCCAGTGGCCGAATGGTAAAAGTGTTTTGGCGCGAGGCGAATGCGGATATCGCGGCAGTTGAAAATTTGGCGGATATCCTCAATACACTAGTATCAGATTAAGGTTGGAGTATGTCGGAAAAGACAAAGGTAGAGCTTGGCCGTTATCGCCACTATAAAGGTGGTGAGTATCAGGTCTACGGCGTAGCGCGGCACAGTGAGTCCGAAGAGCTGCTGGTGGTATATCGCCCCTTGTACGGGCAATCGGAACTGTGGGTTCGGCCCGTTGATATGTTTCTCGAACATGTTGATATCGACGGCAAATTAACGCCTCGTTTTGCGCTGATTGAGCAAAATAAGGAAGCCATTTAGGGGCGTTGTCGGGTCGGCATTATTGTGACCAGCCTTGACCACCGAGGACTGAACACTTATATATGTCGCCTCGCCACTGGCGCGTCATCTAATCGCATTTTGCAGATAAGGGTAATATGGGTAAATCTCTGGTAATCGTGGAGTCGCCGGCCAAAGCTAAGACGATCAACAAATATCTGGGGTCAGATTTTGTTGTTAAGTCCAGTGTGGGCCATATCCGGGACCTACCCACTAGCGGCAGTAGCAAGGGCGCTGGGGCAGATCCGAAGGAACGCGCCAAGGCCGCCGCGCTAACGCGCAAAATGTCGCCGGAAGAGAAGGCGCGCCACAAAAAGAAAAAGGCGCGCGAGCAGTTGGTGGCGCGAATGGGCGTAGATCCGGAAAAAGGCTGGAAGGCGCGCTATGAAATACTGCCCGGCAAAGAAAAAGTCGTCAGCGACCTGAAAAAGCTGGCCGCCGATGCCGACACCATCTATCTCGCGACCGACCTTGACCGCGAAGGGGAGGCGATAGCCTGGCATTTGCGCGAGGCGATTGGTGGCGACGACTCGCGCTACAAGCGCGTCGTTTTCAACGAGATTACCAAAAAGGCGATTCAAGAAGCCTTTTCCGCGCCCACCGAGCTTGATATCAACAGGGTTAACGCCCAGCAGGCGCGTCGCTTTCTCGATCGCGTTGTTGGTTATATGGTTTCGCCACTGTTGTGGGCAAAGATTGCACGAGGCTTGAGCGCAGGCCGAGTGCAGTCGGTGGCGGTGCGCCTGATTGTCGAGCGTGAGAAGGAAATCCGCGCTTTCGTGCCAGAGGAATACTGGCAAATCCATACGGACAATCGCGCTGAGGCAGGGCCGCTGCGTCTGGAAGTCAAAAAGCAGGGGGCGAATAACTTCCGGCCGAACAGCAAAGATTCAGCGATGGCGGCGGTGACCGCACTTGAGGCCGCGAGCTTTGAAGTAGCCGGTCGCGAAGACAAGCCGACGCGGAGCAAGCCCGGCGCGCCTTTTATTACGTCTACGCTGCAACAAGCGGCGAGTACGCGCTTGGGGTTTGGTGTTAAGAAAACCATGATGCTTGCGCAGCGCCTCTACGAGGCGGGTTATATCACCTATATGCGTACTGACTCGACCAATCTGAGCAATGATGCTGTGGAAGCCTGCCGAGGCTACATTGAGCAGAATTTCTCCAAGCGTTACCTGCCTGACCAGCCTCAACGCTATTCAAGCAAAGATGGCGCTCAGGAGGCTCACGAGGCGATACGCCCCTCCGACGTTAATGTAGAACCGACCCAATTGTCGGGCATGGAGCGAGATGCAGAGCGTCTTTACACCCTGATCTGGCGGCAGTTTGTTGCCTGCCAAATGGTGCCGGCTGAATTCACCAGCACGTCTATCACCGTCAAAGCAGGAGAGTTTGAGCTGCGCACTCGAGGGCGTGTGATGCGCTTTGATGGATTCATGAAGGTCCAGCCGCCAGCTGCGAGCAAAAAGGACGACGATCAGGAACTGCCCGATGTGAAAGTCGGAGATCGCCTTGAGTTGCTCAAGGTCGATCCCAGCCAACACTTTACCAAGCCCGCGCCGCGTTACAGCGAGGCAGCATTGGTTAAAGAGCTTGAGAAGCGCGGCATCGGCAGGCCATCGACCTATGCGTCCATTATTTCGACGATTCAGGACCGCGGTTACGTAAAAGTCGAAAATCGACGCTTCTATGCTGAAAAAATGGGCGACATTGTTACCGATCGTCTAGTTGAGAGTTTTAGCAATCTTCTAGACTACAGTTTCACCGCACGAATGGAAGAGTCCCTGGATAGTGTTGCGTCTGGCGACAAAAACTGGACGGCGCTGTTGGATGAGTTTTACAGCAACTTTAGGGCGACCCTCGAAAAAGCGGAGGGCAGTGAAGATGGGATGCGCAGCAACCAGCCCACCGAAACGGATATTCCCTGCCCGAAGTGCGGGCGTAACATGCAAATCCGCACCGCCAGCACCGGTGTCTTTTTAGGGTGTTCGGGTTACGCGTTGCCGCCCAAGGAGCGTTGTAAACAAACCATCAATCTGGTTCCCGGTGAGGAATTTATTAGTATTGATGCGGAAGACGAAGAGGCAGAGTCTCGGGTCTTGCGCAGTATGCATCGCTGCAAGCTATGCAATACGGCGATGGAGAGTTACCTGATCGACGAAAGTCGCAAATTGCACATTTGTGGCAATAACCCCGATTGCAGCGGCTATGAGATTGAGAAGGGTGCCTTTAAGGTTAAAGGCTATGACGGCCCAATTATCGAATGTGATAAATGTGGCGCTGACATGCAGCTGAAAACGGGGCGCTTCGGCAAGTATTTCGGCTGTACGAGCGAGAGCTGCAAAAACACACGCAAATTACTGCGTAACGGCGAGGCGGCACCTCCGAAAATGGACCCGGTTCCTATGCCGGAGTTGCAGTGTGAAAAAGTCGATGACCATTACGTACTCCGCGACGGCGCCTCCGGACTGTTCCTGGCTGCCAGTGGCTTCCCCAAAAATCGCGAAACCCGGGCACCCAAAGTGAAAGAGATCCTGCCTCACCAGGCAGAGATCGACCCCAAGTACGCCTTTTTGTTTTCCGCGCCAGCGCAAGACAATGAGGGGCGAGATACCGTTATCCGCTATAGCCGCAAGACTAAGGAGCAGTACGTCCAGTCTGAGGTTGACGGCAAACCCAGTGGTTGGTCGGCCTTTTATGAAGGCGGTAAATGGGTGGCGCATGTAAAGCAGAAAAAAGCGGCTAAAAAGTCGCCGGCAAAGAAAGCGAAGTAGGGCGTATGTCAGAGAGTTATAGGGGGCAGTGCAACCTCCATTTACACTTCGCCAAGCAATACCTCGCTGACAGTGGAAAGGACGCCGAGCCGCAGTGGAGCGGGCATTATCAGCGAGCTTGTGTTGAGTCTGCGTTGTGGCAGCTACGGCTGGCCTACGAGTGCCATTTGGCCGACTTACTCACCCAGCAACCGCTGTACAGCCAGACTCTGCCCACTGGGCGTATGAATGCGCAATTATTGACGAAGGCTGCGCATCCTCCGGAAATTGCAGAGTTGGCCGATCGCGAAATACACGATGATCAGTTGAAGTGGATGCTGGACTACCGTTTTTTGCGCCAGCCCGGTGATGCAAAACAGTACAACCCGTCGCTGCTAAGCACCGTTACGGTTTCTGATCAGGACGATATCGAGCTTGCTAAGGGCTGCTTGCAGTTCCTCAGTGAGCTGATTGCTAGACACCGAAGCACACTTCTAGAGTATTGATAGATCGGTCCACTGACAGATTGGCCTACTGGTCGCTGGGTTTGTTACACTTAGCAACCGCGTCAACGCGTGGTGATAACAAACAAGGGAAACTCTGTGCTGGCTTATTTAGAATTGGTTGAATTGGCAAATGGCGATATCGTGCTTCAGCGTTCCGAAGGCGACGAAAAGCCATTGGTAATGATCCGGTTCTCAAGTGAGGCCAGAGAACAAATTCCCGGCTCATGTTTAGAGATCGCCCGTGCAATGGTGCAGGCCGGCTTAGAAGCTGCGCAGGTTGTGAGCGAAGAGCTTAGTGACGACTCGGCCGAGGCACAAGACGACGATCAGGACGATATTCACCCCCCTTCCAAGACCCTCCACTAGGGCATAAACCACTTCTTTACCTTTTGTTTATAGAGGTCGCCGGATTCCCCCTGGCTGCTAATTTTGAAGCTGTATCACCAGGCACTCGGCGTCGCCGGCTAGCGCGGCTCGTTCTAGGGCACAGCGTTGCTCTGTGCTGAGGGGGGTGTTCGTCAAAACCGCCACGGTGTGACTTTTTCCGCGCTCCAGCGCTCGTGCGGCAATATTGCAAAGGCTGCCGCCGTTAGCCACAACTTGTAATATTCGCTGGCCGCGATCTTTACCGCAGGCATCGAGTAATGGCTTGAGAGGTCTGTCTGCAACCCAGCACAACCAACGCTCCTCGGTTTGCCCGCTTAGCTGCATTAGCATGGCGGCCAGCAATGTGCGTGATAGGTGCGCCTGGCTGCTCAAAACGATATCGGTAATGCGCGTAGCAGCGTTGTGCTGCTGAGCGTTTGAGAACAGTGATGTTTGTTCGATTAGTGCCATGCTTAACTCCCGCGTCTCAGTACACCGACACTCAAGCCTTCAATGGCGAAGTCCTGTTCTCGCAGGTCAACTTCAATGGGGGCGTAGTCGGGGTTTTCGGCGATTAATAGCAATTGGTGTTTGTTCTTTTGGTGTTGCAAGCGCTTTACAGTGACCTCATCACCAATTCGCGCAACGATGATTTGTCCGTTCTGCGCCACCTGGCAGCGGTGTACGGCCAGCAGGTCATCTTCAAATATTCCGGCATTGATCATGCTGTCGCCGCGCACGCGAAGGAAGTAATCGGCCGAGGGAGAAAACAGGTTTGGAGAAATCGCACAATGGTCTTCAATGTGCTCCTGAGCCAATATAGGGCTACCCGCAGCAACCTGACCAACAATAGGAATGCCGAGGTCTTCTGGAAGGCGAATGCCTCTTGAGGCGCCGGGTATAATTTCGATCGCGCCCTTTCTGGCCAGAGCCTTGAGGTGCTCTTCGGCAGCGTTAGGTGAGCGAAACCCAAGCTCTCTGGCAATGTCTGCACGGGTTGGTGGGTAGCCGGTATCGTCGATATGGCTTTTTATCAGCTCGAGTACTTGCGCTTGTCTGGCAGTTAATTTTTCCATGTTCTGGCATCTGTTTATCTATACAGTACCTGTGAGTATATACAGTATTTTGCTCTGTGCAAGCCGCGAAGGGGTATTTTGGTTTTGGCTGAAAGGAAGAGGGCAGATAAAAAGAAGCCCACCCGAAGGCAGGCAGGAGGGGGAGCGCGGAAAATTCAGTGTCTCAGTGGCTAGAACTCATCGAGAATGCCGTTGACGACATCGCTCTCTATTTCGTGTAGCGGGTTGCCGATTTGCTCCGGCATGATGCCATCATCCCAATGGCGGTAGTCGTCATCGCTGAGCTCAAATGCATTTCGCCAGTCCTCTGGCTCCTCAATACCGGTGAGCTTTAGTTGTCTCCAGCTGTCCAAATCGTACTCGCAGATTTCTCCGTCGATTAATTGCACTTCTATTGTGTCCAGGCCTTCATCTGTCGCCACAACTTCAAACTGCTGACCGGTTTCCAGGTCTTTGTACCAGCAGCCTATCAACGCATTTAATGTTGCCATAGCGTTCACCTCCTAAAGTACGTATTCCCAAGCTATCATGTCCCATCGGGCTGTCCAGTAGGGATTTATCCGAGAGTCGGGGCGTGGCTTTGTGTCGTTGTTAGGGGCTTAACGTTTAAATCTTCGCACTTTCAGTAAGATGCCCGGCTAAGTTAAACTGATTTTCTTTTTTTTAACCCCGTTTTTAGCACGCTAATGAATAAGTGGCGTGGGGTTAACAAGCAATCTGTATAAGTAGAGGGCGGCGTTTGATGTCGATGGATTGGATTAAAGGTATAGAGTTTTCTAACTACCCTTGGCTCACGGAAGTGTTCATCGTTGTCCTTATTGTCTTGACGGCGAACTTATTGGCAGGCCGCCTGCTGAATGTGCTGGGAGAACGTTTTAAACGCACGCATAACCTGTGGGACGACGCCGTTTTGCTCGCTGCGCGTCGTCCGCTGGTATTGTTGATATGGGTAGTCGGCGCCAGTCACGTGCTGGAGATTATCGCCGGCAGTACTGATGCCGACATCTTTACCGCGCTGCAACCGTTTAGAGCCGTTGCGGTGATGGCGATTTTGGGCTGGTTTCTGGTGAAGCTGGTTCACGAGATCGAAGCAGGCCTGCTCTCCAGAGAATACAGCGATAGCGATGAACCGATAGACCAAACAACGGTGATGGCACTGGGTAAGCTGGTGCGAAGTGCGGTCATCATCGTCGTGGTGTTGATGATCCTTCAGAACCTTGGCTACAGCATTTCCGGTGTGCTGGCCTTCGGTGGCATTGGCGGGATCGCCGTTGGTTTTGCCGCAAAGGATTTATTGGCGAATTTTTTTGGTGGCCTGATGGTGTATTTAGACCGCCCGTTCTCTGTGGGCGACTGGGTGCGCTCGCCAGATAAGGAGATAGAGGGCACGGTAGAGAATATTGGTTGGCGGCAGACTCGAATTCGCACTTTTGATCAGCGCCCACTGTATGTACCGAATGCCACGTTTACGCAGATCGCCGTTGAGAACCCATCGCGTATGCTGAACCGGCGGATCTATGAAACGGTGGGCGTAAGGTATGAAGATGCGAGCAAGTTGCCCGGCATTATCAGCGACGTAAAAACCATGCTGGAAGCGCATCCGGAGATCGATCTCAGAAAAACGCTGATTGTGAACTTCAATAAATTCAATGCGTCGTCTTTGGATTTCTTTATCTACACCTTCACTAAGACAACCCAGTGGGTGACGTACCATGAAATTAAGCAAGATGTTTTGTTAAAGGTTTTAGATATTGTCCATGAGCATGGCGCTGATGTGGCGTTCCCCACCACCACGGTGAAAATGGACCCCTTACAGATCGAAAATGCTGCTCGCCAAAGCGGAGCGGTTGGAGACGAAGAAAATGCGTAGACCCATTGCAGTAATTGGCGGTACCGGGCTGTGTGATTGGCCGGGCGCTCACATGTTGAGCAGTGAAACCGTGTCAACGCCCTACGGTGAGCCCAGTGCACCTGTTCAGCATATGGAGTATCAGGGGGCGGAGTTTCTGTTTCTGCCGCGGCACGGTGTGGGGCATTCGCTGCCGCCCCATGCGATTAACTACCGCGCGAACATTCACGCCTTGAAGGCTGTTGGCGCAGGGGAAGTGATCGCAGTGAATGCGGTAGGGGGAATCAGCGAGCGCTTTGTTGCCGGTGTTATTGCATTGCCTGAGCAAATCAATGACTACACCTGGGGACGTGAACATACCTTTTACGATGGCCGTGATGGCAGGGTCGAGCATGTGGACTTCAGTTACCCCTACTGTGAAGAGCTGCGGCTACGATTATGCGCCGCTGCCCAGGACGCGGATATTGATATTGAGCCCTACGGCACCTACGCGGTAACCCAGGGACCGCGTTTGGAGACGGCAGCAGAGATACGCCGCTTGGCGCGCGATGGCAACGATATGGTGGGTATGACCGCGATGCCTGAAGCAGCGCTTGCTCGGGAGGCTGGTTTGGATTACGCCTCAGTGTGCTTGGTGGTGAATCCAGGTGCCGGCCTGAGCGACACACTCATTACGATGGAAGATATTCAGGCCGTTATCGATACCGGAATGTTGCAGGTAAAGTCGTTACTCTCCCACGCTATCGCCAGCCACGGGTAATGCCTGAGGCTTGCTGATCATAACCAGTAAGCCAAACAGGGGGTGGTCGATGTAGTGCAGCTCTTCGCTGCGCATGCGGCGTTCCTGCTTCATGACCACGATGCGCTCTACCGGCTCCGCCCCTGCGGGGATAGTAGGCTCAGAATCTGCCAGCTGGGGATTCTGTTTTAAAAATTCGGCGTACTCTGGGCTATTTTCAAACGCCTCATCGATAAAACCGTCCTCGTTTTCCGGTGCTGGTCGGTAGGGGTGGCGGGGCAGATAGTAATTGCCGCCGCGTTCGCCGAACTGAGAAAGCCAAAGCATGGGTTGCGCATATAAGTAGCGCTCCAAGGCGATGCGAATATAGCCCTCAAGCTCATAGTGCTCGCCGACTTCCCGTCCGCCGCGAATGAGGATTGCCGGTGCTTTGCTGCGTGGTTGCAGGTCTTGAATCCAACTTTGCTGAGTAAGAATACGGTAGCGCGACGACAGCTGCAGAGAGCGTAGGGCTTTGGCGAATTGTGGGTGGTGCTGCTCTGTGCGTTGCAAGTGGCCGCGGCCGGTGTTTTTCAAGCTTCGCCAATCTCGCGGGTAACGCAGGTGCAGATTGTCTGGCCATGCCTCGGCATTGTTCGCCGCGGGATCGGTATTGGCGTAGACCACAATATCGATTTGGTAACGGTTGTCGGGCTCAGCCTGCAGTGGCGCGGCAATTGCGACAGCAAGTAAAAAGAACGTAGCGAGTTGAAAGCGGGGCATATCTTGGTCTCTTGTTGTTAAGCGCCGTCATCGACGTTTACTTTGTACTGGGTGTCAGTGCTGCTAGCAAGTCGTCAACGGCACTAATACGCTGTTCGGGGCTTTCTACCTCTTCTTTGAAGCGCATAGCGTTAGCGCCATCAAGTTGGTAGCGCAGAGCATTTTTCTGCACCAATTGAACAATAGCCATTGGATCCACCTGCGTGTCTTCGGCAAATTCCAGGCGACCCCCTCCCGCTGATGCCTCGATTTTGCGTATACCCAGTGCTTCTGCTTTGAGGCGGAGCTGGGCACAGCGGAACAGATTTTTACAAGCCTCGGGGAGCAGGCCAAAGCGGTCGATCATTTCCACCTGTAGCTCGCGCAGCGCGTTGTCGCTAGTAGCACTTGCAATGCGCTTGTAGAGCATTAAGCGTTCTTGCACATCGGGCAAGTAATCGTCCGGGATCAGCGCAGGAATACGCAGGTTAACCTCGGTGTGGTCAGCTTGGCTGTCTTCCAGGTTCACTGTTTTCCCGGCTTGAATGGCTTTTACGGCGCGGTCGAGCATTTCCATGTAAAGGCTAAAGCCGATGGAGTGTATTTGGCCGCTCTGGCCTTCGCCGAGCAACTCGCCGGCGCCGCGTATCTCCATGTCGTGCGTTGCAAGGGTGAAGCCAGCGCCGAGGTCGTCGGCCTCGCTAATGGCGGTCAGGCGCTTCTCGGCGTCGCGGCTGAGCTGCTTGGCCGGAGGCGTTAGCAAATAGGCATAGGCCTGGTGGTGAGAGCGTCCGACGCGGCCTCGCAGTTGGTGGAGTTGCGCCAGCCCGAATTTGTCGGCGCGCTCAATGATAATGGTGTTGGCGTTGGGGACATCGATGCCTGTTTCAATAATGGTCGAGCACAGCAGTACATTGTGGCGCTTGTGGTAGAAGTCGCTCATTACTTGCTCAAGCTCGCGCTCGCGCATTTGTCCGTGACCAATACCGACGCGTATTTCCGGCAGCATCGCCTCGAGCTCGCGCGCGGCTTTTTCAATGGTTTTGACCTCATTGTGCAGGTAGTAAACCTGGCCGCCACGCAGAATCTCTCGCAGTATCGCCTCTTTAATCAGCGCGTCGTCACGCTCGCGGACAAAGGTTTTTACCGATAAACGCCGCGCTGGGGGGGTGGCAATGATGGATAAATCGCGAATCCCCGACATCGACAAATTCAAGGTGCGAGGGATCGGTGTCGCGGTCAGTGTCAGTACGTCGACTTCGGCGCGCAAATTTTTAAGGGCCTCTTTTTGGCGAACGCCGAAGCGGTGTTCTTCATCAATGATGACCAAGCCGAGGTTGGCATAGCGAATATCACTGCTGAGAAGCTTGTGGGTGCCGATAAGGATATCGATCTTGCCGGCTTGCAGGTCGCTAATTACTTGCTTTTGCTCGGCTGCTGAGCGAAAGCGCGACAGCACTTCAATTTTGACCGGCCAGTCTGCAAAGCGGTCGCGGAATGACTCATAGTGCTGCTGGGCAAGCAAGGTGGTGGGCACTAGGATCGCGACCTGAGTGTTGTTTTCCACGGCAACAAACGCGGCGCGAACAGCGACCTCGGTTTTGCCAAAGCCCACATCGCCGCATACCAGGCGGTCCATCGGTTGCTCGGAGCGCAAGTCGCCCAGTACCGCGTCGATCGCCAGCTGCTGGTCTGGCGTTTCTTCAAAGGGGAAGTCATCCGCAAATTGCTGATAGTCGCCGCTCAATGAAAAGGCGCGGCCCTGTCGCGCTTCGCGCCGGGCATAAATATCGAGCAGCTCCGCAGCAACATCGCGAATTTTTTCCGCGGCTTTGCGTTTGCTGCGACTCCACTGGTCGCTGCCAAGTTTGTGTAAAGGAGCCAGTTCCTCGTCGGCACCGCTGTAGCGACTTATCAGTTGCAGTGATGACACCGGTACGTACAGCTTGGCATTGTCGGCGTATTCCAGTGTCAGGAATTCGTTGCTTTGCCCGTCTACATCAATGCTGTGTAGGCCGAGGTAGCGGCCCACGCCGTGATCGGCGTGGACAACGGGCGCGCCGATGCGCAGTTCTGCAAGGTTGCGGACCACCGCTTCGGCATTGTTGTTGGTGTTTTTCCGCCGTCGCCGGCTCTGTGAGACCCGGCGGCCAAACAACTGCGGCTCGGCGACCACCGCGAAAGCCGAGGGCGCGCTGAATGCGAAGCTCTCCTGCAGGGCGGCGGTAGTGATCGCCAAATCGCAGTCGGCGCTTTCGAAGGCCTGCCAGCTATCGATCAGGGTAGGGCGCAGATGGTGGCGCTGAAGCAACTCTACAAGTGCCTCGCGCCGCCCCGCCGATTCTGCACACAGTAATATCCGCCGGTTTTCGCTGAATGCACGCAGCGCTGCCACGGGGTCGTCGGCGCGGCTGTCGATGTCGAGGACGGGCAGGGATTCAGCGGCCAGATTGTATTCAGGGTTGCTGACGCCGTCTCGGCCCAGGCGCAGACGGGGGTAGTGCTTAATACTGGCAAACAGGTCTGGCACCGGCAGGAAAAGCTCTGCGGGGCTTAACACGGGCCGCTGGGTATCGCCGTTGCGTTGCTCGTAGCGTTGGTGAATGTCCTGCCAGTAGTGGTCTGCTGCAGCCTCTATACCATCGCAGCGCAGCAGCGTGACATTGTTCGGTAAATAGTCGAACAGGGTGCCGCAGCGTTCAAAAAATAGCGGTAAGTAGTACTCAACCCCCGCCGGGGCAATACCGCTACTCACATCTTGATAGACCGGGCATTTGCGGTGGTCGACATTGAAGCGCTCGTGCCAGCGCCGGCGAAATCCGGCAATGCCGTCGTCATCCAGCGGGAATTCCCGCCCAGGAAGCAGGTCGATCGCCTCAACGTGTTCCAGGCTGCGCTGCGTTTCTGGGTCGAAGCTGCGCAGGCTGTCGATATCTTCATCGAGAAAATCCAGGCGGTAGGGCAGATCGCTGCCCATGGGGAAAATATCCAACACAGCGCCGCGCAGGGCGTATTCGCCGTGCTGAAAGACGGTAGTGACGTTGTTATAACCGCCATTTTCTAATTCCAGCCGGAAGGCATTTAAGTCGACGGCTTGACCACGCTTCAGCGCCAGGCTGTGACTGCCCAGGTATTCCGGTGGGGCGATGCGCTGCATGAGCGACGTGATCGGCACTACAACGACGCCGCGCGTCATCTGACGAATTTCAGTCAGGCAGCGCAGCCGCTCGGAAATAATATCCTCGTGGGGGGAGAAAGTGTCGTAGGGCAGGGTTTCCCAGTCTGGGAGCAGCTTGACGGGCAAGCCAGCGGCGAAAAAATGCAGCTCTTGCTCAAGCCGGTAAGCACTTGCGGTATCCGGGGTGATCAGCAGCAGGGGCTGCTCAATACGCGATGCGAGTTTTGCGGTGACAAATGCCTGGCTGGCGGGGGTAACACTACCGAGATCGAGGCTTTGACGGTGGCTAAGAGAGAGCGTATTGGGAAGTTGTATCACTGTGCTTTTATTCGTCGGTGGACAGGGGCGGGCATTGTACCGCGTCGGCGCTTGCAGTCATAACCCCGACGATCACGGCAAATTTGCCAGGATTAGTACCGACATTGGTAGCAGTTGACAGTTGTGGAGGTTGATCTGGATGGCGTGAATAAAGATAATACGCGCTCCTGAATTTTCCCCCCGACAGTAAAGGGTATCTGCCGTGACTGAGAGAAGACGAGAGCGTCCTGATGATTACTTCGCCGACTGGAAAGAGCGCGAAGCATTAGCCGAGGGAATGATCCCTCTGATTGGTAAGCTCTACCGCAGCAATAACGTCAAAACCTATATCTACGGAAAGAATCTGGTCAACCTCTCGGTGCTGGATATTATGCAGGCGCATCGCTTTGTTCGTCAGGTTGAACAAAACGAGTTGTCTGAATTTGAAACCTTCCCTGTCATTCAAGCACTTGCTGGTTTGGATCTGGGCACGGCGCACATTGATGCCGGCCGTATTGCTGTTGCTTACGAAGAGCAAGGCAAGCCAGCAGGGCAGAGTGTTGACGAGTTCGTTCGCAGCCAGGTTGCCGATCTGATCGGTGGCGTCAAAGAGCCTGCGCGCCCACCTCGCGATGTCGTTCTCTACGGTTTTGGTCGTATCGGTCGCCTGATGGCCCGTCTCCTGGTAGAGAAAGCGGGCGGCGGTGACAACCTGCGTCTGCGCGCAGTCGTTGTTCGCCAGGGCGGTGCTGAAAACGATCTGGTGAAGCGAGCCTCATTGCTGCGCCGCGATTCAGTGCACGGTCCCTTTAATGGCACCATCCGCGTTGATGAAGAGCGTCAATCCTTCGTCGCCAATGGCGTAGAAGTCAAAGTCATTTACGCCAACTCTCCTGAAGAGGTGGATTACACCCAATACGGTATTAACGATGCAATTCTGGTCGATAACACCGGTAAATGGCGTGACCCGGAAGGTTTGGCGACACACTTGGCGCGCCCCGGTATCGCCAAAGTGATCTTAACGGCGCCAGGCAAAGGCGATATGAAGAATATCGTTGCCGGCGTAAACAATGCAGAGATTCTCGACAGCGACACCATTATTTCTGCCGCCAGCTGTACAACCAACGCCATCGCGCCACCGCTTAAAGTGCTGGATGACCGTTTTGGTATTGAAAATGGTCACGTTGAGACGGTTCACTCGTACACCAATGACCAGAACTTGATTGACAACTATCACAAGGGTGATCGTCGCGGCCGCAGTGCACCGCTGAACATGGTTATCTCTGAAACGGGCGCAGCGAAAGCCGTTGGTAAAGTGTTGCCGCAAATGCTCGGCAAGCTGACCGGTAACGCGATTCGCGTGCCGACCCCGAATGTGTCGCTGGCTATTTTGAAGCTGAACCTCAAAACGGAAACCACTGCCGACGAGTTGAACGAGTACATGCGCAAAGTGGCGTTGCACTCGCCGCTGCGTAAGCAGATCGACTACTCAAACTCACCCGAAGTGGTATCCAGTGACTTTGTCGGCTCTCGCCATGCCTGTATTTTTGACAGCGAAGCCACCATCGTGAACGGCAAGAGCGCTATCTTGTACTGCTGGTACGACAACGAGTTTGGTTACAGCTGCCAGGTGCACCGTATTTTGGAGCAAATGGCAGGGGTTTCCTACGCGGTATATCCAGCCGAGTAAGTGTCGATACGGCCAGCAGCGCACATAGCGACGCTGGCCGTTTTGCATAGCGGTTCTGGCCGGTATCGCCAGTTTCGTCGTGACAGACTATGCCGTGAGTCTATATACTTGCGGCAATTTTTTTGAGCTGGGTGACCGTGCTCACCCCGCCTCCCGGGCCAGCATCTGCTCGGAATCGCAGAATTTTTATTTTCGCGTTTAACCATAAGAGTGTCAGAGAGCCTTATGATCAAAATCTCCAGGGGCCTGGATTTGCCCATATCCGGCGCACCCGAGCAGCGTATTGAGCCAGGACCCAAAGTCCGCTCGGTGGCTGTACTCGGGTTCGACTATGTTGGTATGAAGCCAACAATGGCGGTGAAAGTAGGGGACCGTGTAAAAACGGGCCAACTTCTTTTTACCGACAAAAAAACTGAAGGTGTACGCTACACTGCGCCGGCTACCGGTGTGGTGTCAGCCATAAACCGCGGCGAAAAGCGAGTGCTGCAGTCGGTCGTTATCGATGTGGAAGATGACGAGTACGAAGCGTTCGCTAGCTACTCTGCCGAGCAGCTAAGCGGGCTGAGCAGAGACCAAGTTGCAGAAAACTTGCAGCAGTCCGGGCTTTGGACAGCGCTTCGCACGCGGCCATTCAGTAAGGTGCCGGCCTTAGATGCATCGCCAGCCGCCATTTTTGTTACGGCAATGGATACTCATCCACTGTCTGGCGACCCACAGTTGGTGATTGCAGAAGCAGAGCAGGACTTTGCTAACGGCCTTGAAGTGCTGAGCAAACTCACCACTGGCAAAGTTCATCTTTGTGTTGCCGCCGGTAGTCAAGCGCCGAGCGTTAACAATAGCCAGCTGCAGGTCAGTGAATTTGCCGGTGCCCATCCGGCAGGTTTGGCGGGCACGCATATGCACTTCCTGGAAGGCGCTAGCCTCAGCAAGCAGTTGTGGCACGTTGGTTATCAGGATGTGATCGCCTTCGGACGCTTGTTTACCACGGGTAAGTTGCAAGCGGATCGCGTTGTCGCACTGGGCGGCCCGCAAGTTGAACAACCTCGACTGCTCAGAACTCGTCTGGGTGCGAGCTTGGAAGAGCTTTGTGCCGGTCAATTGAAAGCAGGCGAAAACCGATTGATTTCTGGTTCCGTACTCGGTGGTAGAACCGCGCGCGGCGCAATGGCGTATCTCGGCCGCTACCACAATCAGGTGAGTGTCCTTCTTGAAGGTGTGCAGCGCGATTTCATGGGTTGGCTATCGCCCGGTGCAAACAAACACTCGACCCTGCGTATTTACCTCAGCCAATTCCTGAAGAAGCGTCTGCCATATACCACCAATACCAATGGTAGCGAGCGCGCTATGGTGCCGGTCGGTGCTTACGAGCGGGTTATGCCACTAGATATTTTGCCTACCCAGCTGTTGCGTGCCCTCATCGTAGGGGATACACAGATGGCGCAGGATTTGGGCTGCCTCGAACTGGACGAAGAAGATTTGGCGCTGTGTACCTACGTTTGCCCTGGCAAATATGAATACGGCCCGATTCTCCGTGACAATCTCAGCCGTATTGAGAAGGAGGGTTAATCATGGGTCTGCGAACTATTCTCGACGATCTGGAACCGCATTTTGAAAAAGGTGGCCGCTTTGAAAAGTGGTATGCCCTCTATGAAGCGGTTGACACTATTTTTTATTCGCCGGGTTCGGTAACAAAAACCACGGCCCATGTGCGCGACGGTGTTGATCTTAAGCGCATCATGATCACCGTCTGGTTCTGTGCGTTCCCTGCCATGTTCTACGGTATGTGGAATATTGGTTTCCAAGCCAACACCATCATGGCCGATATGGGCATCGCTGCTGGTGAAGGCTGGCGCCACGCTTTGATCGGTATGTTTGCCGGTTATAACCCGGCCAGCGTGTGGGACAACTTCTGGCATGGCTTCTGGTACTTTATTCCGGTATATGCCGTCACCTTTGCGGTCGGCGGTTTCTGGGAAGTACTGTTTGCCATGAAGCGCGGTCACGAGGTGAACGAAGGTTTCTTCGTTACCTCTATTCTGTTCGCACTGATTTGCCCCCCGTCAATTCCGCTTTGGCAAGTAGCTCTGGGTATTAGCTTTGGTGTGGTTGTTGGTAAGGAAGTATTTGGTGGTACCGGTAAAAACTTCCTTAACCCAGCGCTGACCGGTCGTGCCTTTTTGTTCTTCGCCTATCCTGCCCAGCTTTCTGGTGACGCAGTGTGGACGGCGGTAGACGGTTATACCGGCGCGACGGCTTTGTCGGTCGTGGCCAGTGACGGTATGGCGGCACTGCAGGATAAACTGACATGGTTCGATGCGTTCAGCGGTAACATGCACGGCTCCATGGGTGAGGTATCCACTATCGCGATCCTTATCGGCGGCGCTGTTCTGCTTTGGACGGGCATCGCTTCCTGGCGCATTGTGCTGGGTGTGTTTAGTGGCATGGTGGCGCTGTCGTTACTGTTTAACGGCATCGACAGTGACAACCCAATGATGGCTATGCCTTGGTACTGGCACTTCGTTTTGGGTGGTTTCGCCTTCGGTATGATCTTTATGGCCACCGACCCAGTTTCCTCAGCCATGACCAATACCGGCAAGTTCATTTTTGGTTTGCTGATCGGCTGCATGGTTGTCCTGATCCGCGTCGTTAACCCGGCCTTCCCAGAAGGTATGATGTTGGCAATTCTATTCGCCAACCTGTTCGCACCACTGATTGACCATTTCGTGGTTCAAGCAAACATCAAACGGAGGTTGGCACGTGGCTAATAACGACAGTATTCAAAAAACACTGCTGGTCGCGGTAACACTCTGTATCGTCTGTGCATTGTTTGTTTCCTCGGCGGCGGTCATGCTGAAACCGGCGCAAGTTGCCAACAAAGCGGAAGACCGCAAGGCAAATATCCTCGCTGCGGCGGGCATGCTTGACCCAGAGAAAAGCATCGATGAGCAATTCGAGCGTGTGACTACGCGCATTGTTGACCTTAATACAGGCAAGTTTACTGACCAATTTGATGTTGCAAGCTTCGAGCAAAGCAGCATCGCTAAAGATCCGCAAACCTCTGTGGAACTGGGCGGTGACGACATTGCCAAGATAAAGCGCCGCGAAAATTACGCGACGGTCTATCTTGTTGAGAGCAATGGCGAGCTGGACAAGATCATTCTTCCCGTGCGCGGCGCTGGGCTGTGGTCGACGCTTCACGGCTTTCTGGCCTTGGAAAATGACCTCAACACCGTTGCCGGTTTGGGTTTCTTCGAGCACGGTGAAACACCAGGGCTTGGCGGCGAAGTTGATAACCCGAACTGGAAAGCGCTGTGGCCGGGCAAAAAGGTCTACGACGAAGGTGATGCAAAAATTCAGTTGATCAAGGGCAGTGTTGATGCCAATACGGCAGAAGCAGAGCACAAGGTTGACGGTTTGAGTGGAGCAACTTTGACCAGTCGCGGTGTAACCAATCTACTGCAATTCTGGATGGGCGAGAATGGCTACAAGCCTTTCTTGAGCAACCTGCAGTCAGGGGAGGCCTAAGTAATGGCAACGATGAAAGAGGCATTGACCTCACCCATATTTAAAAACAACCCAATAGCGCTGCAGATCCTCGGTATTTGTAGTGCCCTAGCGGTAACCTCAAGCATGAAGGTTACCCTGGTAATGTGTATTTCAGTGATTTTCGTTACGGCGTTTTCCAACCTCGCCGTATCGATGATTCGCAACCACATTCCTGGCGCTATCCGTATCATCGTACAGATGGTCATTATTGCCTCGCTGGTTATCGTGGTTGACCAGGTACTTAAGGCCTACGCCTATGCCATCAGTAAGCAGCTGTCGGTATTTGTTGGTTTGATCATCACCAACTGTATCGTTATGGGTCGCGCTGAAGGCTTTGCAATGAAGAATCCACCGCTGGCGAGCTTTATCGATGGTATCGGTAATGGCTTGGGCTATAGCGTGGTGCTGTTCAGTGTGGCGTTTGTGCGTGAGCTGCTTGGTTCTGGAAGCCTGTTTGGTATCGAGATTCTCGCCACAATCAATAACGGTGGCTGGTATGTGCCGAATGGCTTGTTGCTGCTGCCTCCCAGTGCGTTCTTCTTGATCGGTTTCTTCATCTGGATCCTGCGCAGTGCAGATAAAGAGCAGGTAGAAGAGGAAGAATTTAAAATCACCAAGAATACACGCAGCGTTAAGGAGGCCTTCTGATGGAACACTATCTCAGCCTGTTTGTCAGGTCGGTGTTTATCGAGAATATGGCGTTGGCCTTCTTTCTTGGTATGTGTACCTTCTTGGCAATTTCAAAAAAAATCCAGGCCGCCATCGGTCTCGGTATTGCGGTAATTGTTGTACTGACACTTACCGTGCCGGTTAACAACCTGATTTATACCTATTTGTTGCGCGACGGCGCGCTGGCTTGGGCCGGCTTCCCGGATGTGGATCTCAGCTTCCTGGGCTTGTTGAGCTACATCGGCGTTATCGCCGCTATCGTACAAATCATGGAGATGTTCCTGGACAAGTTCGTTCCGGCTCTCTACAGCGCGCTGGGTGTATTCTTGCCGCTGATCACGGTGAACTGCGCGATCATGGGTGGTTCACTGTTCATGGTAGAGCGTGATTACAACTTCACCGAGTCGGTAGTTTACGGCGCGGGCGCGGGAACCGGTTGGGCGCTGGCGATCACTGCCTTGGCAGGGATCCGCGAAAAGCTCAAGTACAGCGATGTTCCCGAAGGCCTTCGCGGTCTTGGCATCACCTTTATTACTGTCGGCTTGATGTCGTTGGGCTTTATGTCCTTCGGCGGCATCGATCTGTAACCGAGAAGAAGAACTGGAGGCGTTTTAATGAATACAGTGGTTGTTCTCGGTGTAACGATGTTTACCGCGATCGTGTTGTCGCTGGTAGCCGTTATCCTGTTTGCTCGCGCGCGCTTGGTGAGCAGCGGTAATGTGACCATCGAGATAAATGGTGAAAAAACAATCAGCGTACCCGCTGGCGATAAGCTCCTGGGTACGCTTTCGAATCAGGGCATCTTTTTGGCATCTGCCTGTGGTGGCGGCGGTAGCTGCGCGCAGTGTAAGTGCATTGTGAAAGATGGTGGCGGCTCCATGCTTGCTACTGAAGAGGCACACTTCAGCCCCCGTGAAGCCCGCGAAGGCTGGCGTTTGTCCTGTCAGACGCCCGTCAAGCAGGACATGGTTATTGAAGTGCCGGAAGATGTCTTTGGCGTTAAGCAGTGGGAATGTACCGTTGAGTCTAACCCCAATGTGGCTACCTTCATCAAAGAGCTGACGCTCAAGCTGCCCGAAGGCGAGAATGTCGACTTCCGCGCGGGTGGTTACGTGCAGTTGGAGTGTCCGCCTCACCACGTGAAGTACTCTGACTTTGATATTCCCGAAGAGTATCGCGGCGATTGGGAGCGCTTTGGCTTCTTCAATGTTGAGTCAAAAGTTGACGAGACCGTTGTACGTGCATACTCAATGGCCAACTATCCCGAAGAGAAGGGCATTGTTAAGTTCAATATTCGTGCTGCAACACCGCCGCCGAATAACCTTTCGCTACCAGCTGGCCAGATGTCTTCCTGGGTATTCAGCCTGAAACCCGGTGACAAAGTTAAGGTGTACGGCCCCTTCGGTGAGTTCTTTGCTAAAGAAACTGAGGCAGAGATGGTGTTCATCGGTGGTGGTGCGGGTATGGCGCCGATGCGTTCGCACATCTTTGACCAACTCAAGCGCCTGAACTCCAAGCGTAAGATTTCTTTCTGGTACGGCGCTCGCTCATTGCGCGAGGCGTTCTACATGGACGAGTACGACAAGCTGGCGGAAGAAAACGACAACTTTGAGTGGCACTTGGCGTTGTCTGACCCGCAGCCTGAAGACAATTGGGAAGGTTTGACGGGCTTCATTCACACCGTGTTGTACGAAAACTATCTGAAGGACCACGAGGCTCCTGAAGATTGTGAGTTCTACATGTGTGGACCCCCGATGATGAACGCGGCAGTGATTAAAATGCTCGAAGATTTGGGCGTAGAACCGGAGAATATTCTTCTTGATGACTTCGGTGGTTAAGCGATCTCTGTCCTTGGAAAAAGCAGCCTTAGTGCTGCTTTTTCTGTTTTTAAGTGCCTGTAGTCCGGCGCCAGAGGAAATTATCCAGTTCAGTGGCGAGACGATGGGAACCACCTATCACGTCACACTGCGAAACCCTGGTGATTTGCGCGCAGAGCGCTTGAAGCAACAGCTCGATTATCAGCTTGCGCACTTTAACCAAATTGCGTCGACCTATATTGATGACTCTGAGCTAAATCAGCTAAACCGCGCGCCCATCGGTGAGTGGCAACAGTTGAGTGAGCCGCTATATGCCATCTTGACCATGGCAATGGAGGTGAGTTGGCTTAGCGCCGGGGCATTCGATATTACTGTGGCACCGCTGGTGGATCTTTGGGGGTTCGGGCCCGTTAAGCGCGAGGGCCGGCCGAGTGACGATGCCCTGGCCGACGTGATGGAGAGGGTGGGTTATACCCGCTTACAGCTCGATATGCTTGAGCCAAAGCTGATGAAGTCAGCGGCATTGAGCATGGATCTTTCAGCCATTGCCAAAGGCTATGGTGTCGACGCTGCCGCGATTTGGCTGGCGTCGCTGGGTGTGAAAGACTATCTCGTAGAAATCGGCGGCGAAATGCGTGTAGCGGGTAAGAGCCCGCGCGGCGATGCCTGGCGCATTGGCGTTGAGAATCCGGCCGGCGGTGGTCCTCAGTTGGCGATAGCGCTGGGCGATATTGCGGTGGCAACCTCCGGTGATTACCGCAACTATTTCGAGCAGGATGGTGTGCGCTATTCTCACACTATTGACCCGCGCACTGGCAGGCCCATCACTCACACGCTGGCGTCGGTGACAGTGCTTGACCCATCGTGCGCCTTCGCTGACGCGATGGCGACCGCGCTGTCCGTAATGGGGACGGAGCGCGCACTGGCGCTTGCTGAAGCTCAGGATTTACCTGTGTATATTATTGAGAAAGGGGAAGAGGGCTTTGTCAGTCGTTACAGCTCGGCCTTCGCGCCCTATCTACCGAAGGAGTAAGTGATGGCGACTATTTTTGCAGCAGTACTGGTGATGTTGCTGATCGTGGCGGCGATGTCGGTCGGCGTTATCTTTGGACGCAAGCCGATAGCGGGCTCTTGCGGCGGCGTGGGTGCAGCGTTGGCTGATCCGGATTATGTCTGCGACCTCTGCGGGAATGACCCGAACAAGTGTAAAGAAGAGTCCGAGAAAGCGGCCATGCAGGCTGACAGCAAGCAATTCTATGATGCTAGCCGCGACTAGCGGCCCTTGTGCGCCGCACAAGGCGGCGCAATTACTGCGGTTTCTTATCCCTACAATGCTAGTATAGAGGCCCAACCGTTTACGGCGCCCAGCAACACTATGCCAGCTTCACTGCCATTCTTTATTGGTCTTCGCTACTTTCGCAAGGGTGCGGGTGATGACCGTTTTCTCTCCTTGATGTCGTGGTTTTCGCTGCTGGGCATGATGCTCGGTGTGGTGTCATTGATCGTCGTGACCGCCGTCATGAATGGCTTTGAAGCCGAGCTACAGAAGCGGGTGTTGTCAGTGTTACCCCATGCGTATGTGGAGGGGCCGAATCAACGCCTGGACGATTGGCCTTTACAGCGACAGGCGATAGCCTCGGCTCCGGGGCTAAAAGCGTCGGCACCCTATGTAGGTGGCAAGGCGATGCTATCGGCGGCAGGCAGAATACAGGGCGTTGCTATGTACGGCATCGATCCCGAACTAGAGCGGTCAGTGTCGTCGGTTGCCGAGAAAATGATCGCCGGTCGCTACTTGAGCGAAACGCCCGGTCGCTACGAAGTGGTCGTGGGGGATATCCTCGCGCGGCAGTTAGATTTAATGCCCGGCGACACGCTGCGGGTGATTTTACCGAAGGTCACCGTCACGCCCTTTGGTTTATTTCCTCGGGAGCGGGATTTTACCGTCGTTGGAATGTTTTCAGCGGGCGCGCAGCTTGATGCCAGCACCGCATTTATCCATCTTCAGGACGCGCAAAAACTCTATCAATTGGGTACTGCTGTGCAGGGCTTGCGTCTACAGTTTAGCGACCTTCTCCAGTCGGCAGAGTGGTCTGCCGATTTACTGCCCTTGCTTCCCAAAGGTAGCACGGTGGTGGACTGGAGTGTCAGCCAGGGTAGTCTGTTTCAAGCCGTTAAGATGGAAAAGCTGATGGTGCGGCTGCTGTTGATGTTTATCGTCATTATCGCCGCCTTCAATATTATTTCCATTCTAAGTATGGCCGTCTCCTCTCGGCGCGGCGCCATTGCGGTGTTGCGTACCATGGGGGCATCGCCCGCGAGTATCACTGGGGTATTCATTGTCTACGGGGTTGCGACCGGGCTGTGTGGTGTGTTGTTGGGCTTGCTGATAGGCGTGCCGCTGGCAGTGAATATTGGTGACGCCGTCGCGTGGTTAGAGTCCGTGACAGGCCTGTATGTGTTTGATCCGCAGGTGTACTTCATCAGCCGAATACCGTCGCTGCTGAGGGTGACAGATATTGTTTGGATTTGCGGTTTTGGTCTCGCCTTAAGTGTATTGGCCACATTGTATCCCGCGCGCCAAGCGGCCAAAGTCCAGCCGGCAGAAGCATTGCGCTACGAGTAAATGAAAAATATGGAACAACTAAGCACCGCGAAACCGGTTTTACACTGCCAAGCCCTCTGCAAGCGTTATCGTCAGGGTGACGGCGAGCTCACCATTCTCGATAACATCGAGCTGGTGGTGAAGAAAGGTGAAATGCTGGCGATAGTCGGGCCCTCAGGGGCCGGTAAAACGACCTTGTTGCACATGCTGGGAGGCTTAGACTTGCCTAGTAGTGGCCGCGTGCTGATTAACGACCGTGATATCGCCGCTCTCAACGACCGAGACCGCAGTCGTCTGCGTAATGCCGAGCTGGGCTTTGTCTACCAATTTCACCACCTGCTGGCAGAATTCAGCGCGGTCGAAAACGCCGCAATGCCGCTGCTTGTTGCCGGTAGAAAGCGACGTGAGGCAATGGCTGAGGCGACAAGCTTGCTGGAGCGCGTTGGCTTGGGCAGTCGCCTCAGCCATCGACCTGCCCAGCTTTCGGGCGGTGAGCGGCAGCGCGTGGCCATTGCCCGGGCGCTGGTCAACCGCCCGGCTTGCGTGTTGCTTGATGAACCAACAGGGAATTTGGACGGTGATACTGCTGAGTCTGTGCACGCATTGCTCGCTGAACTTAACCGCGAGTCTGCAACGAGTTTTTTAATTGTTACCCACGACCTACAACTGGCGCAGCGCATGGACAGGATTCTGGAATTGCGGTCTGGTCAATTGACCCAGAAGGTATAGCTGTGGCCGGTATCTCCAGATTTATTGGTTTGCGCTACAGCACCGGTGGTGACGGCAGTCAGCTGATGTCATTTTTATCGCGGCTGTCTATGGCGGGTTTAATACTGGGCATTGCCATGCTGATTACCGTGTTGTCAGTAATGAACGGTTTTGACCGGGAAATGCGCCAGCGTATTCTCGCCCTTGTGCCGCATATTAGTATGCTGCCCTGGAATGGCGGCGACGCCGATTGGCAGTCATTTCGCAGCAGCGTTCTTGCACATTCCGAGGTTCGCGCTGTGGCGCCCTTTGTACAGGGCAATGCGCTGTTAGTGAAGTCCAGTCAGGCCGAGCCGGTGCAGTTCTTCGGTGTGGATCTTGCGCAGGAAACGAAGGTGTCTCAGATGACACAGTTCGCTGATTTCAGCGCATTTGAGGGGCAGAGCGTCGTGCTTGGCAAGGGGCTTGCCACGCGCCTGGGATTGATGGCGGGAGACTCGTTGAGCTTGGCAGTTCCCCAGCCGGAGAAGGGGGGAGTGCGGTTTTATCGCTTTACGCTTGCGGCGATTTTCAACAGTGGCACCGAGCTTGATCAGCAGCTGGTGTTAATGCCGCTGGCTACGGCACGGTCATTATTGCCGAATCAATCGTTGTCGCTGCGGGTCGCCCTGCACGACGTGTTTGCAGCGCCAAAAGTGGCCTGGGAGTTATCAACGGTGCACGGCCGAGACTACCGGTTGCGTGATTGGAGTCAGCAATTTGGCAATATGTATCACGCGATACAAATGTCGAAAAAGTTAGTGGTAATAATGATGTTGGCCGTGGTGGCCGTTGCGGTATTCAATATCGTTTCGACACTGGTGCTTGTGGTGAATGACAAGCGCTCGGATATTGCTATTTTGCGCAGCCAGGGCGCCACACAGAGTGACATTCTGAAAACCTTTATGGTGTACGGCGCGATTATTGGCGGTATTGGCACGCTTATCGGCGCCATGCTAGGCGTGCTCTTCTCTTTGGTGATTGGTGATCTTGTGGCTGGCCTGGAGCAGGTGTCCGGGGCGCAGCTGTTGCGCTCGGATGTCTACCCAATTAGTTATCTGCCAACAGACATTCGCGCTAGCGACGTCGCGATTGTTAGTGGGGCGGCGTATTTTATGAGTGTGTTTGCCAGCCTCTATCCCGCATGGCGAGCATCGCGGCTCGCGCCTGCGCATACCCTGCGGCAGCAGTAACGGGTATCAGTTAGGCGTTTTTGCTTTGCGCTGCTGTTGACGTTTACGCCAGCGGCGCACAACGTGCACGCGCCACAGTATGTGGATACCCACCGCACCGACCAGGCCGCAGAATAGGCCGGTCAGCAAGCAGCCGAGCAGGAATGGCCGCCACAACAAAATCAGCTCATCTTGAATCCACTGCCAAGACAACTCAAAGGCGAAGTCCTTGGCAGGCACATCAAGCAGGGCAGCCCCCACTTTGTAGCTAAAATAGAAGAAGGCCGGCATGGTAACGGGATTGGTGATCCATACCAGCATCACCGATAGCGGCAGATTTGCCCGCAGCAAAATAGCCAGCAGTGCCGCAAGGAGCATTTGTGTAGGAATGGGCACAAAGGCTGTGAACAAACCAATAAAAAACGCAAAGGTCACTGAGCGGCGATTTAAATGCCACAGATTGGGTTCGTGAAGGAGACTACCGAACACGCGCACTGAGGGGTGTTCACGCATGCGCTCGGGAGCCGGAAGCCATCGCTTGAAGAATTTACGAGCCATTGGCCCCACTTTACGTAAAATGAATGCACATGACAGCCGCTAGCGCAGTGCCATGCGGCGTTATTATGCATGTAAGTCGAGAGCGAGACCAGTATGTTGTCATGGATGACATTTGCTGCAGCCGGGCTGGCAGTGCCTCCTTTTCTTCCGGAGGTCATTGACTGGCGCCTGCTTGTCGGTGCTGCAATTGCTGCTGGTCTGAGAGTAAAACGGCAGTGGCGCGGCGCAGCGGTAGCGTTTTTGCTCGCTTGCGGCTATAGCGCCCATTATTGTGAGCAGCGCTTAGCCCAGCTTCCTCCTGTAGCAGACATGCCGACACACGCAGTTTTTGATGCCCTGATCCTCGGCCCAATTGAGGAAAAGAGTGGCTATGGGCGTGTTTACTATCGCTTTGATATTCAGTTGGCCGAGGGGCAATGTTCCGACGGCTACTGCCCCGCAGGTCGCGCCCGATATCGTGTGAACTATTACGGCGCGCGCGCCCCTCAACCCGGCACCTGGGCGAGATTGACGCTGCGCTTGCGACCGCCAACGGGCGCCCGGTCACAGGGCGCTTTCGACTACGGCCAGTGGTTGATTGCCAACGGCTACGCCGGGCGCGGTTATGCCAAAGCCATTATGCCAATCGCACGGGCTGAACAAGCAGTCAGCATAAGTGTTCGCTATCAGCAACTACGTAATCGCTTGTTGAATCGGCAGCGCGAGGCGCTCGTTGGCCTGACGCGACAAGGTATTATGCGGGCGCTGCTCTACGCGGATCGGCGTGATGTCAGCGATGAGGATTGGCGGCTACTTTCCCGGACTGGAACCAGTCACCTAATGGCCATATCCGGTATGCACATTGGCATTGTTATGGCCTGGGGTTTTGTTCTGGCTCGCCTGCTTGGCACCGCTTTGACGCGAGGCGGGCGCGGCAGTTTGTGGCTGGGGCCGGCGTTGGGGTTTGGTCTGGCCAGCGTTTATGCCGCAATGGCCGGGTTTACGCTGCCCACTCAGCGGGCAATAATTATGGCCGCAGTGCTATGCGTTGGGCTGCTACTACAACGGCGCATATCGCCGTGGCAGGGCCTTCAGATTGCCCTGGTACTGGTGCTAATGCGTGACCCATTGGCACTGCACAGTGCGGGTTTTTATCTGTCATTTGTTGCTGTGGGCGTGTTACTGGTTCTGACAATGGGCGTGCAGTCAGGTCAGGCCGCGTGGCGCAAATTGCCGGTTCTTCAAGCTCAGCTGTTATTCGTGTTATTGCCGGTGCTGGCAATTTGGGGGTTTGGCTCTGGCGTCGCGGCTTTGCCGGCAAACTTAGTGGCAATTCCGGTGCTCGCGCTGGTAATTATGCCGGTGCTCTTTATCGCGTTATTGGTCAGTTGGTTAGGCTTGCCCGAATTTGGCCTATTTTCTGCCGCGAATTCGTTGCTTGAATGGCTGTTTTATTACCTTGAGCTACTGTCGCAGCTGCCATATTGGCAGCCCGCGCTTAGCGTTCTATCGATCCTGTGCTTACTGTTGGCGGCGGGTTTGCTGTTGTTGCCTCGCGGGGTATTGGGTCGCCCTTTGGCGGTGATTTTTGCGGGACTCGGTTTGCTGCAAACGCCACCATCGCCGCCACCCGGCCATGTATGGGTAAGTGTGTTAGATGTGGGGCAGGGCTTGTCGGTATTGGTTCAACAAGGGCGGCGCGCATTGATCTACGACACTGGGCCGGGCTTCTCCGAGCGCTACAACAGTGTCGATGCGGTGCTACTTCCGCTGCTCCGTCGCCGCGGCATTCACCGGGTCGATCGCTTAGTTCTCAGCCACGGAGACCGCGATCACGCTGGCGCGGCCGACCGGCTGGTGACTGCGGTGCCGGTGAGGCAGGTACTATCGGGGGAACCCGAGCGTCACCGTGAATTGGCGGCGAAAAACTGTCATTACGCTTCACCTTGGGTGTGGGAGGGTGTGGAATACCGTTTTTTACGCTATTTACCCTCTCGTGACAGCAAGAGCAATAACCGCAGCTGCGTTCTGCTTATTCGCTCTGGCGATCATAGGGTGCTGCTGACCGGCGATATTGAGCGGGGTATTGAAGCAGAGCTGGCGCGGAGTTGGCCCCCAGAGGCTGGGCTAGACATGCTCCTGGCGGCGCACCACGGCAGTAAGAGCTCTTCTTCTAATGTATTTCTTCGTGCTACCCAGGCCGAGCACGTCGTCTTTGCTGCCTCGCGGTTTAACTCCTATGGGCACCCGGCCAAAGACGTTACCGAGCGTTTCCAAAGGCTAGGGAGCCGCTGTTGGCAAACGGGTATCCACGGTAGTGTGCATTTCGAGATGACCAGCAACGGCATGCAACTTTTGCGATATGACGGGAAAAAGCGCTACTTCTGGCAGATTACACCCAAAGATGTGTGCGCTATACCGGATTCAGGGCCATGATGACTTTTTCATTGCCAGCATCGCTGTATAATGCAGCGACAAAAATAAAGAGGCTGTGCTGTGCTGGAACTCGTCAAAGCTGGTGGCTGGCTAATGCTACCAATCATCCTATCTTCCATTCTCGCCCTGGCAATTTGTGTAGAACGTTTTTTAGCGCTGAACCCCGACAAGGTCGCCCCGCGCAATTTGCTCAATCAGGTGTGGGGCTGGATGCAAAACAAGCAACTGGATAATGAAAAACTTCGCCAACTGCGCAAGGGCTCACCACTTGGTGAAATCATTGCCGCCGGGCTTGGCAACGCCAAACACGGCCGCGATATTATGAAAGAGAGCATCGAAGACGCGGCCTCCCATGTTATTCACGAGCTGGAGCGCTACCTCAATGCCCTGGGAACGATCGCGGCCGTTACCCCGCTACTGGGTTTGCTGGGAACCGTCGTCGGAATGATCCGAGTATTCAGCGAGATCATGGTGCAGGGTACCGGAAATGCGGGGGTACTGGCTGGAGGTATTTCCGAGGCACTGATCACCACAGCTTCAGGGCTATGTGTTGCCATTCCCGCGCTAATTATGCACCGGTATTTCTTGCGCCGTATTGATGCCATCGTTGTGACAATGGAACAAGATACCATCAAGCTCATTAATGCCGTCCACGGCGATGTGCAAATGAAAGAAAATAGCCAATCGGGGCGCTCGGCGTGAAGTTTCGCCGGCAGCGTATCGATGACGGCGGCGTCAACCTGACGCCGCTGATCGACGTGGTATTTCTACTGTTGATTTTCTTTATGGTGTCTACGACCTTCACTAAGGAAAGTCGTCTACAGCTGGAGTTGCCCACGGCCGAGGGTGAGTCGGTTAGCGATGACACCGACCTGATTGAAATTATCATCAACGCGCAGGGCCGTTTTCAAGTCAATGAACAATCACTGGGTGATGGTGGTCTAGAGGCATTGCGTAAGGCTCTGCAGAATGTCTCGGGCGGTGATACGATGCGCCCGGTCACCATCACCGCTGACGCCAACAGCCCCCATCAAGCGGTTGTCACGGCGATGGATGCAGCGGGCCGCCTGGGCTTTGTTAAGCTTAGAATCACCACACAGGAAGCTGATGCCAGCCCAAACTAGGGCGGCTTATATTATGAGTAAAAAACCTTCAGATTTAGCTATTTACGGCCGTCTTTTAAAGTACGTTATCCCATTTTGGCCGCTGTTTTTGCTCAGTGTCTTGGGCTTCTCATTCTATTCGGGTGTGCAGGTTTTACTCGCCGATATGATGCAGCTGATCGTCGATTACATTGGCGGAAATGTGAAGCCGGGCGAGGGCGGGGTAACGGCCAAGATGATGTGGGCGCTGGGCGGTGATGACTTCCACCTGGGCTCGGCGCGTACCTGGATCGTGGTGACGCTGGTGGCACTGGGTGTTGGTCGCGGACTGGGTTTTTTCGCGGGTAACTATTTTATTGCCGGTATCTCGCACCGCTTGGTGCACGTGCTGCGGGTAGAGCTCTATCAAAAAATGCAGTTCATCCCCAGTAGCTATTTCGATCGAAACTCCACGGGTGCACTGATCTCGAAAATTACCTTTAACGTGGAGCAAGTGACGGGTGCTGCAGTCAACGCCTTGAAGGTGGTACTGCGCGAAGGCACCTTTGCGATTGGGTTGCTGGCCTACCTTCTGTATATGAACTGGCAGCTGACCCTGGTTTTTTTACTTGCCTTGCCAATGATCGGCGTGACCGTGTGGTGGGTGGGCAAGCGCTTTCGCAAGATCAGCCGCAAGATCCAGAACGCAATGGGCGAGGTGAACCAAGTTACCAACGATAGCATTAATGCCTATCGCGAAATTCGCCTGTATGGCGGCAGCGCCCAGGAAGCGAAGCGATTTCAGGCGGCGAGCGAAAAAAACCGCAATCAAAATATAAAAATGGCGTTCTATAACGCCATTAGCCCAACAGTCATCCAGTTTCCGGTCGTGTTGGCGACGGGCCTGTTGATATGGATAGCTCTGGGGCTTACCGGCCAAATGACACCCGGTTCTTTTGTGGCCTACCTGTCCGCGGCGCTCTTTTTACCTAAGCCTATTCGCCAACTGGCCGAAGTGAGCAGCGTGATTCAGAAGGGCCTGGCGGCCGCCGAGAGTATTTTTGAGTTTCTCGATGCTGAACAGGAAAAAGACGAGGGCCGTATAGAGTGTGAACGGGTGCGTGGCGAGATTGACATCCGCCACCTCAATTTTCGCTACGGCCCAGAGCTGCCGAATGTGCTTACCGATATTAACCTGCATGTGGAGCCCGGTACGTCGCTAGCCTTGGTGGGGCTTTCTGGCTCCGGCAAGTCCACCTTGGTCAGCTTGCTGTCGCGTTTTTATCAACACAGGGAAGGTGAGCTGTTGCTCGACGGCGTTGATATTCGCGATTACACCCTGGATAACCTGCGCCACAATATCGCCTTGGTTACCCAACAAGTGACGCTGTTCAACGACACGGTGTACAACAATATTGCCTATGGCAGCATGGCATCGTCCAGCCGTGAAGAGGTGCTTCGCGCGGTTGAGGCGGCCCACGCCAGCGACTTTATCAATAGTTTGCCTGAGGGAATCGATACCGTCATCGGTGAGGACGGCGTCATGTTATCCGGCGGCCAGCGTCAGCGTTTGGCCATTGCCCGGGCATTTTTGAAAAATGCGCCGCTGCTGATACTCGACGAGGCAACGTCGGCGCTCGACAACCAGGCGGAATCCCATATTCAAAAAGCGATGGAAGAGGTCATGAAGGGCCGCACGACCATCGTGATTGCCCACCGGCTCAGCACCATTGAGAGTGCTGACCAAATCGTGGTGATGGAAGAGGGGCGCATTCTGGAGCGGGGCAGCCACGCTGACTTGTTGGCCTTGGGCCAACGCTACGCTCAGTTGTATAACCGCAATTTTGAGGAAGATAGTGAAGCTTGAGCAATGGCTGAATGCGCGTTGGTACGGGCGGCCGGGAGTGCTGTATGCATTCTGGCCTCTAGAGTGCCTGTTTCGCGCGTTGGCCGCATTGCGACGGCGCAATTCCCGCCCGCAGCGCTGTTCGGCGCCGGTTATAGTGGTCGGCAATATTGCTGTGGGTGGCAGTGGTAAAACCCCCGCCGTTTTAGCGATCGCCCAGCATCTCCAGCAGCGCGGTTGGCGCCCCGGAATCGTCAGCCGCGGTTATGGCGGTAAGGCTGCGCAGTATCCCTTATTCGTCACCGGTGCCACACCGCCCTCGGAAGCGGGCGATGAACCCTGCCTGATGGCGCGGCGCAGCGGCCTGCCAGTTGCAGTTGCGCCAGACAGAGTCGCCGCCGCAAATTTATTAGTGGACGAACACGCTTGCAACGTTATTATCAGCGACGATGGTCTGCAGCATTATCGCCTCTACAGAGATGTAGAAATTCTGCTTGTTGACGCAGCGCGCGGCTTTGGCAATGGCCACTGTCTGCCACTTGGGCCGCTGCGGGAACCGCCTCGGCGAAGTAAAGAAGTGGACTTGGTGATCAGTAACGGCCGCGTTGAAAGTGATGTTCTAGCGGCGTTATCTGCCTATGAAATGCGCCTGAAGGGCGACACCTTGATCAATGTTCACTCTGGCGAGCGACGCGCGGCAGCAGACTGGCCCGAAAATGCCCGTCGGGTGAACGCCATTGCGGGTATCGGCCATCCACCACGCTTTTTTGCCGCGCTGGCTACGCTGGGTTTTGACTGCCAGGGGCAGGCTTTTCCCGACCACTATGAATATCGACCCGAAGACCTACAGCAGGACTCATCATTGCCACTAGTGATGACGGAGAAAGATGCGGTTAAATGCGCACAGATCAGTCCGGCTGATAGTTGGATGCTTCCTGTTGATGCTGTGTTGCCCGACACTTTTTTTGAATCGCTTGATCAGTTACTCGACCGAGTTGCCTAAACGCCAGAGGTTTCCATGTCTTACACCGTTATTATTCCAGCCCGTTACGCCTCGAGTCGTCTGCCGGGGAAACCGCTGATGGACATCGCGGGCATGCCGATGATTCAGCATGTATGGCTGCGCGCCTCACAGAGCGGCGCCGAACGAGTGGTGATTGCAACCGAAGATGAACGCGTGGCCCGCCGCTGTGAAGAGTTTGGGGCGCAAGTCTGTATGACTAGCGCTGAGCACGAGAGCGGCACTGACCGTTTGCAAGAGGTGGTTGCCAAATTGGGGCTTGCCGATGACGATATCGTGGTCAATGTCCAAGGTGACGAGCCCCTGTTGCCCGCACCGGCAATAGAGCAAGTGGCGCAAAACCTCGCGGCCAATACTCAGGCCGGCATTGCAACACTGAAAGAGCCGATTGACGATGCCGCGACGGTCTTCAATCCCAATGCAGTAAAAGTGGTGAGCGATCGTCAGGGTTTAGCACTGTACTTTAGCCGCGCCCCGATCCCGTATTGCCGCGACCAATGGTCTGATGACCAGGGGGTGTTGCCTGAGGGAGTTGAATACTGGCGGCATATTGGTATTTACGCCTACCGCGTTGGCTTTTTGCACCAGTTTGTTAGCTGGCCCTCGGGCGAGCTTGAGGGTTGCGAGCGCCTGGAGCAGCTTCGGGCTATGGAGAACGGCGTGCGCATACATGTCGCGCAGAGCTGCGTCGATATTCCCGGCGGCGTAGACACCGAAGAAGACCTCAATGCGGTACGCGCCATTTTGGAGTCAGGCCGTGGTTAAGCGGGTGTTATTTGTCTGTCTGGGAAACATATGCCGCTCGCCGACGGCGCACGGCGTATTTTTGCGCAAGGTTATTGATGCCGGCTTGCAGACGCAGATCGAGATAGACTCGGCGGGTACGGCGGCCTGGCATACCGGCAAGTCGCCAGATGAGCGCAGCCAAGCCTTCGCCGCGCGGCGCGGCTACGATTTATCGGCCCTGCGTGCCCGGCAGGTATGTGAAGCCGATTTCTATAGCTTTGACTATATCTTGGCGATGGACCGCGCCAATATGGAATCCCTAGCGGAGATCGCTCCGAATGATGCTAGCGCGACAGTCTCGTTATTGTTGAGCTTTGGCAGCAGCACGAGTGAAGAGGTTCCCGACCCATACTACGGCGGCGATGACGGCTTTAATGCCGTGTTAGATCTTGTCGAGGATGCATCAGAGGGGCTGTTGCAGGCTTTGCAGAGAGAACGTTAATGTTGGAAATCGCAAAAAACGTCTCACTGCTCGACCACAATACCCTTGGCGTAACGGCCCAGACATACGCCTATAGCGCGATCGACAGCGATGGCGCCTTGCGTGATGCCTTGCAGTACGCCGAGCAGCACGGCCTGCCAAGCCTCGTGCTGGGCGGTGGTAGCAATATTGTATTGAGCGATGACTTCCCGGGTTTAGTGATACATATGCGTCAGCGCGGTATCAGCGCAAGCACCATTGACGGCGGCGTGGCGCTGCGGGTGGCCGCGGGTGAAAACTGGGATGCCTTGCTGCGTTATTGCCTGGATCAAGGGTGGTATGGGCTTGAAAACCTGATAGCTATTCCGGGGTCGGTGGGGGCCGCGCCGGTGCAAAATATAGGTGCATACGGGGTGGAGCTGTCTCAGTGCTTGGCCTGGGTAGAGGGCTGGGACCGGCGGCTTGGTGAGCGCCGACGCCTGTCGGCAGAGCAGTGTCAGCTGGCCTATCGAGACAGTATTTTTAAGGGCGCGTTGCGCGATCAATTCATCATTACTGAAGTCGGGCTACATCTGCGACATCGCGCCCAAGCCAATACCGAATATCCTGCGCTGCGGCAATTTCTTATCGAGCACGGCGAATCACCCGAGGAGGTACACCCTCGTGTCGTTGCTCAAGCCGTTGCCGCTATTCGTGCCGCTAAGCTTCCCGATTTACACGCTGAGCCGAATGCCGGTAGTTTTTTCAAAAATCCGCTGGTCAGTGCTGATGCTGCCACGCAATTACTTATCGATTTTCCGGAAATGGCGCACTGGCCGATGCCCGATGGGCAGGTGAAGCTGGCCGCTGCCTGGTTAGTGGACCAGTGCGGCTGGAAAGGGCGCCGCCTTGGCCCGGTCGGCGTGCATCCTAAGCAGGCGATTGTGCTGGTGAATTACCAGCAGGGCAGGGGCGAGGATATTCTTGCCCTCGCCGATGCCATTATTGGCGATGTCGCCCAGCGCTTTGGTGTGCAGTTGGCCATCGAACCGCGGGTCTACTGACGATGGCGACCGGCCAGCGGGAGATACAACTTCCCGGCGGTGCGTTAATTTATCAGGCGGATTTTGTACCGGCGCCGGATCAGTTGTTCCAGCAGTTGCGTGATCACGTTATGTGGCAGCAGCCGATGCTGCAGGTTTTCGGGCGTTGGTCTCCTACGCCGCGCCTGGTGAGCTTTGTCGGCGACGATGGGCTGAGCTATCGCTACAGTGGTCAGCAGCACGACAGTATGCCGTGGCCAGATGCTCTGTTACCGCTAAAAGCCGAACTGGCTGATAAATACGGCCTGTTATTCAACTGTGCATTATTAAATTACTACCGCGATGGCAAGGACTGCATGGGTTGGCACAGTGATAATGAGCGTGAGCTGGGGCCATCGCCGGCCATCGCTTCGGTCAGCGTGGGGGAGTGTCGGGATTTTCGGCTTCGGCCCTCGCCCAAGGGGTGTGCGGCGGGCCGTCCGCCCATGAGTATCGCACTGGAGCACGGTTCGCTGCTGCTGATGCTGCCGCCGACACAATCCCACTGGCAGCACAGTCTCCCCAAGCGTGCAAAACGCGGCCCACGGATAAATATCACTTTTCGTCAGCTGATTCGCTGAGCTCCCTGTAGCCTGAATATATCCCTAAATGGTATCGTTTGCGTCTTACACAGGGAGTAACACTATGATCACAGTGCTGGTTGCAGATGACCACGCCATGGTGCGGACGGGCATAGCAAGGATGCTAGACGACGCGGACGATATCAGTGTCATTGGCGAGGCGGCAAATGGCGAAGAGGCTATTCAACGTTGCCGCGAACTTCGGCCTGATATCGTGCTGATGGATATACGAATGCCGGGCATGGGTGGCCTTGAAGCCACCCGAAAACTTCAGCAGGTTGCGCCGGATACCCGGATTATCGCCGTCAGCGCCTGCGAACAGGAGCCGATGCCTAGCCGCTTATTGAAAGCCGGCGCCTGGGCCTACCTGACGAAGGGTGGTGACGACAGCGGACAAGAGGTGCTGACCGCCGTGCGCCAAGTGGCCAGCGGCAAGCGCTATTTAAGCCCCAGTATTGCCCAGGCCCTGGCGCTGAGGGGTTATGACGAGCATTCGGCGTCGCCCTTTGACAGCCTGTCTGAGCGAGAAATTCAGATCAGTATCATGATAGGCAATGGCTTACGCGTGCAGGATATTGCCGATACCTTGCATATTCAGGCGAAAACCGTGAACAGTTACCGCTATCGCATCTTTGAAAAGCTTGATGTCAATGGTGATGTGGCACTGACGCTACTGGCCATTCGCCACGGCCTCATCGAGGCTCCAAGCAGTAGTTGATAGGACAATATGGCGTCTTCGCAGAGTTTTGACCACCAGCGCTTTTTAAAGACGGTCACCCAAAAAGCGGGTGTCTATGTGATGCTCAGCGAAGCGGCCGATATTCTCTATGTCGGTAAAGCCAAAAATCTGCGAAACCGGCTGAGTAGCTATTTCCGCAGCGCCGGGCTGACCAATAAAACGATGGCGTTGGTGGCGCGCATTCATCAAATTGAAGTGACCGTAACCGGCACAGAGCGAGAAGCTCTGCTGTTGGAGCAAAACCTCATCAAGCAGTACCGGCCGCCCTATAACATCCTGCTGCGTGACGATAAATCCTACCCCTATATCTACCTGAGCAGCGATCATCGTCATCCTCGCCTGAGTCTGCACCGCGGCAGCAAACGCGCCAAGGGCACGTATTTTGGCCCTTACCCAAGTGCCGGCGCGGTGCGAGAGAGCCTGAGCTGGCTGCAAAAAGTCTTTAAAGTCCGCCAGTGTGAGGACAGCTACTACCGCAATCGCAGTCGGCCTTGCTTGCAATATCAAATTGGTCGCTGTACTGCGCCCTGCGTCGGCAAAATTTCCGATGACGAGTATCGGCGCGACGTCGCCTACACAGAAATGTTCCTCAGCGGGAAAAGTGCCGATTTGCAGGCCTCACTGGCCGATGAAATGGAGCGCAGTGCCGAGGCCCTGGAGTTTGAAAAAGCGGCGGAGCTGCGCGACCGCATCGGTTATCTGCAGCAAGTTCAAGCCAGCCAATGTATTGAGGGAGAAACCGGCGACCTGGATATCGTGGCCGGTGTTATCAACGCGGGTCTGTGTTGCATACAACTACTATCGGTCCGCGGTGGGCGGGTGCTTGGCAGTCGCAGTTATTTTCCCAAAAGCGCATTGGAGGAGGGCGTCCAAGATCACGTGGAAGCGTTTATCGCTCAGCACTACCTGACGGGTAGCGGCGCAATGGATTTGCCGAAGGAGCTGGTAGTCAATATCGAGCTCAACGATGCCCCGTTGCTGGCCAGCAGTTTAAGTGAGCAAGCAGGGCGCAGTGTTTCCATCGCGCACCGGGTGCGTAGCCAGCGCGCCAAATGGTTGCAGCTGGCAATTACCGCCGCCGAGCAGAACCTGCAGAATCGCTTGGCTGCAACAGAGAGTATGGCTGGCCGCTATCGAGCCCTGCAGGAGCTGCTTGATTTGGACGCGCCGCCGTCGCGACTGGAGTGTTTTGATATTAGTCACAGCAGTGGTGAGGCAACGGTCGCCTCCTGCGTCGTGTTTGACGATAACGGACCACTGAAGTCGGATTACCGCCGGATGAATATCGAGGGTATTACCGGGGGGGATGATTACGCGGCTATGAACCAGGCGCTGAGTCGCCGCTACAAACGTATCGCCAGCGGCGAAGTCCCCAAACCCGACATCCTGTTCATCGATGGCGGTAAAGGACAGTTGAACCAGGCGCTTACGGTTTTGCATGAGCTCGGCATTCGCGACCTGCTGACCGTGGGCGTTGCCAAGGGCTCCGATCGCCGCGCGGGATTAGAAGTGCTGATTCGCGGCGATAATGGTCGCGAACTCAGCTTGCCAGACAACAGTCCCGCGCTGCATCTTATTCAGCATATCCGCGATGAATCACACCGGTTTGCGATTGGTGGGCACAAAGCCCGTCGCGACAAGGCGCGTCGACAGTCGGGCCTGGAGGCGATTCCCGGCGTGGGCGCCAAGCGTCGCAGAGAGCTGCTGCGCCATTTTGGCGGTTTACAAGGGGTACGCCAGGCGAGTATTGCCGACCTGTGTCGCGTGTCGGGTATTAGCGAAAAAATTGCCCGTGATATCTATGAAGGACTGCGTAGCGCCTAGAAAAAGCCTAAAATAGCGCCAATTCAAAGAAATGAGAGCCCCATGAATATACCCAACGCCTTGACGCTATTCCGGATTGGATTGATTCCCGTGTTTGTAATCCTGTTCTATCTGGACTTTCCCGGTAGTTACATCGCAACGGCCGCGGTATTTGCGATAGCCGGCATGACCGACTGGCTCGACGGTTACCTTGCCCGCAAGCTTGAGCAGTCCACCCCGCTGGGCGCGTTTCTAGACCCCGTGGCCGATAAGCTTATGGTCGCCGTTGCCTTGGCGCTGTTGATAGAGCGCTACAACACCCTCTGGTTTACCGTGCCTGCCATCGTCATCATTGGTCGCGAAATTGTAATTTCCGCTCTGCGTGAGTGGATGGCGGAATTGGGCAAGCGCACCAGTGTAGCCGTTTCTTACTTAGGCAAAGTTAAAACGACGGCGCAAATCGTCGCGATTATCGGCCTGCTGATGATGCCGCCAGTGGAGGGCAGTTTGTGGTACCAAGCAAATATGCTGTGCTTGTATGTTGCGGCGGTATTAACCCTTTGGTCAATGTTGATCTATCTTCATGCGGCGTGGCCTGATTTGCGCGGCAAAGCGGAAGAAAACAGATAAAACTGCGATAAATCAGCAACTTTCCTTGACAGCAAGCGGCGAGAAGCTAGAATAGGCGCCTTCTTGAGTTGCCGCCCTGTTGGGTTCTTGTCTGGCATCTCAAAGTGCGGGAATAGCTCAGTTGGTAGAGCGCAACCTTGCCAAGGTTGAGGTCGCCGGTTCGAACCCGGTTTCCCGCTCCAATACTTGTAACCAGTCGGTTGGAGTATTAAAGGCGCGGTGGCAGAGTGGTTATGCAGCGGACTGCAACTCCGTGTACGCCGGTTCGATTCCGACCCGCGCCTCCATTTTTCTCCAGACATAATTCCCAGACATAAAAAAACGGCTGAATAATCAGCCGTTTTGTAGTGTTTCTTTACGTTTTCTTTATCTGAAATCAGGCAATGCCGACATGGCGGGTAGTGTCGTAATGACCCCGGTGCGCCTGGCTAAAGTGTTCCCAACTCATTGGCATTTTTTGGCGCCAGCGGCCGGGTAGGTTGCTCAGCGGCACCGCAATACCGTCGCTGTCACGCCAGAACAGCCAGTCACAGTGTAAATGCGGTGTCAGGCGGCTGGCAATTTGCGCGGCCGCGGGGCTTAGCTTGACGCCACGCAAGTCACTGCGTTTCATGGTAATGGCTTCGAGTAGCGACAGGTTTTCGCTCAAGGCAAACAAGATGGCAGCTCGCTCACCCCGCTCAAAGCGCGAGATCATATACCCCGTTTCTGACACATTGCTTAATGGGTCTGGCAGCAAGCTGTTAGCGGTTGCAATCCAACCGTTTTGCTCCGCTTGCTCGGCGGAAATTTGTAAACGGTGGAAAGCGTCGTGCCTAGCGCTTGCACCGTCCATTAGCTCAATGCGGTTAAGGGCTTCCGCAACATCCTTAAGAGCGACTTCCTCCAGTCGTAGGTCATAAAAGCATGTTTGTTTAAAACAGCTTAGGTCCACAAAGCAATTCAGGTCTGAAAATCGCATGGTTTATCCGCCTCTGTGCTCTAACGGTTTTATTATGTCTCTGGTCTGGCGTAGGAACAAATCCAGATACGTATTTTTCCCTATTGTTACAGAAAAACGTGCAGTGTGTCTCCTTTTCTAATGGTATTGCTGCGGCTATTTTGCTGCGAAATGACGCGAAAACCCCTAACTTAACTAGTGTTAAACCATGTATCTGCAGAAAAGTGTGCAGTAGTCTTTGGCCTTTATGCCAGCCCGTGCAGACATAGCGCCGGAGCGCTGAACACTGCGTGAATCCCTTACTGCCCCTCGCCAGCCTTCGTTTTATCCTTTTTGCTCAGTTTGTGTCATACCCGGTGGAGAGGGCGATCTTGGGGAAGCTGCGCGTAATACATTGCTTGCTTTGCGCTATAACGCTACCCAGCGCGTTGTTATTAGCGTGTTCCGAAAGACCAGAGCATCAGTTCCATGCTGGCGACGTACAATGGCGAGCGGAAACCTTTTACGGGCCGCGATTACGAGAATATATAGAACGGGGTAGCGAGGAGGTTTTGTTTAACACAGAGCAGCGCTTTCTGCTTCATTACCGGGCGGGAAGTCTGGCTTCTGTACTTGAGCGCTTAAAACTCTACGACTACGCTGTGGAGAAGACAAATGCGACATTTCTGCAGATTACGCTGCGCTTAAACAGTGAAGATAAGCTACACCAACTGCAACAAATCGATGCAATAACGGCGGTATCTCTCGCGCCAACGCAATCCCCAATTTCTAAATGAGACCCTAATATGACCTTATCCCCAGCAAAAATCGGATGTGCGATCGCGGGAATACTATGCCTGGGCGTGAGCTCAGCAACATTAAGTCAGGGGGCAGACACCGCGGTTAGCGAGCGATTGGGCAGCCATTTGCGGGATATTCGCGCAGGCGTCGGCCAACGCGACAGCACCGGGCTAACGCGCTTGATGCGCAGCAGCATGGAGCAAACGCGCTTGTTCATCACGTTGCGTATCAACCCGGAGAATGTCACGGACGAGGCTTTGCGCCGCGAAATAAACAGCCTGGCGGGCGTTGATCTGCGCTATCTGAGCGACGATAGGCGCTGGGCGCGCATCAGTGTTTCCAACCTGGATGTACTCGATCAGCTTAGTCAGCAGCCGTGGCTGAGTGAAGCAAGTTTTGCCCCGCCGGCCATTCTTCGCCGTGGCGAAGCCCGAAGCCGGGCAGGCGTTGCGCTGCGTAGCGAGCAACTGGCGGCAAGCTATACCGTTGATGGCAGCGGTCAAGCGATTGGTATTATCTCAGACAGTTTCTCGCACACCAGCAATGTCCGCGACGCCAATACCACGCCAGCAGTGGGTCAGGCCGGCACACTAATGGGGAGTCGGCCGCAAGACAGTGGCGATTTACCGCAAACCGTGCGCATCCTCGCCGATGGCAGCCGAGACGAAGGGGGTAATTTCGACGGTACGGATGAAGGCGCCGCTATGGCGGAGTTGGTGTACGACATCGCCCCCGGTGCCGACATTCTCTTTCACACCGCCGGAGGCAACCGCAGCGAGTTCGCCGATGCGATCAGCAACCTTTGTAATGGTGGCGCCAGCATCGTTGTCGACGATGTTCTATTTTTAACCGAGTCCAGCTACCAGGACGATTTACCCGCAATTGCGGCCAGTAATTGCGTCGCCAATGGGGTTCCCTATGTAAGTGCGGTCGGTAACGACGGCGACCAAGGGCATCGCTTTGTTTATCGCGACAGCAACCGTTTGGTCGATGAAGAGGGCGGTAATCGCAACGCACCGACCGGCAGCGACCTTCACAGCTGGTCGCAGAGTGGCACTGACCGCTTTATGGCGGTGACCTTGCCACCCCGGGCCTCAACGTTTGTATTGCTTAACTGGAATCAACCCAGTGCCAGTGTAAACCCAACCAACGGCGCGCAAGTCGACTTAGATCTTTACGCGACAACCCGCGCGGATATCAGTGCTCTCACCACCACTCATGCCAGTTTTTATGCGCGCGGCGCCAATACACAGGGCACCACCAATAACCCGCGTGGCGACGCCGTCGAGTTTTTATTGCTTGAAACCGGCAGTACTGCCCAGACATTTTACCTGGCCGTTGAGCATTATGCCGGCAGCCAGGGAGATATCCCGCAACAGAGTGGCGTGCCCTTGGAATTCCGGCTGCTATTTACCGGTACATCGCCTGACTCTGTTGAGTACGACTACAACGGCCCCAGTACGTGGGGGCACGCGCTTACAGCGGGCATTGCCGCCGTGGCGGCTGTGCCGTGGTGGGAGTCGCCGGAATTTGCACCCAGCCGTTACACCACCCCGGATATTGATCCCGAGCCGTTCACCTCTCGCGGTGGCAGCCAAACCATACAATTCGATTCCCAGGGTAACTACCAGCCCAGCAGCCGCAACCCGCCTGCCTTCGCCGGGGTGGATGGCAATAACACAACCTTCCTGGGTTCACCCTCCAGTAGTGCAGCCCCCGAAGACGGCGAGCCCGATGGTTTCCCCAATTTCTTTGGCACCTCGGCCGCTGCCCCCAATGTCGCTGCGGTTTTTGCGCTGATGTTGGAAGCGTTTCCGGCCGCAACGCCCGCGCAGTTAATCAGTGCCGCGCGCGATAGTGCCATTGATGTCACCGGATTTCGCGCCGTATCGGGCAACGACGATGTAACCGGCCCCGGCTTATTAAACGCCAGCGCAGCGGCCGACTTATTAGCGCAGCGTGTTGGCGAAGATGACAATACCGACGACACTCCGCCGCAAGATAATGACGGCGGCAATACCGGTGGCGGCAGCGGAGGTAGTGTCGGAGGCAGCTCCGGCGGAGGCGGCGGTGGTGGCGGGTGTTTTATCGCCACGGCCGCCTACGGTAGCTTTATTGCCGAAGATGTTGAGCTGTTGCGGGACTTCAGAGACCGCGTGCTGTTGCAGTTCGGCCTTGGCAGACAATTTGTCGCTTTTTACTACCAGCACTCGCCAAAACTCGCCAACGCCATTGCCGGGCGAGAATGGGCAAAATCAGTGGTTCGAGCTGGCCTGTACCCAATGGTGCTTTCTATTCGCTACCCGCTTAGCAGCGCGGCAGGCTTACTGCTATTGCTGCTGGCGTTGCACATCCGGCGTCAAAAAAAGCGCTGATTCAAGTGTAGAACAGCGCTAAGGCATTGTTTTTGAGGGGGGTAGGCAGTAGAATCTGCCGCCTCTACAAAAACCGCGACGGCTGCAATAGCCTCGTCGGCCTTTTGCCCGGATGGTGAAATTGGTAGACACAAGAGACTTAAAATCTCTCGACCTCACGGTCGTGCCGGTTCGATTCCGGCTCCGGGCACCAATCCCCAATTTAACACGCTGTAGCGTAGTATAGATTAAGGGTGCATATCCTTGATTTATAAGCGTTATTTAGGCGTATTGTTACACTCCTTTAACCGACACAATATGGTGTAATATGGTTTCGTATTACGCACAAATTACGCCAGAATGCGCCTGCAGTGCCTTTACGGCATCAATACTGACCGTTTCTAGAACAACACGTCGTATTCCTAGGTCATCACACTCCTCTTTGTTTGCCTCCCGACCTATTTTTCTGTGCAAATGCCGTTAAGATGCCCTTCAATAAAAAATACTGTCGAGGCAGGCTAGTTGACGAATAGAAACTGGGGTGGCGATATTGTTGTTTCCCAAGGTGTGGCGATATACCGAGGTCGCGTCGGCGATAATCGTTTGCATAGCCACTGGGCGTCGCAGTTAACCATAGCGCTGGATTCTGAGCTCATTTTTGAAACGCGCGCGGGTCGGCGCAGTGCCGGGGCGGTGTATTTCTCTTCAAAGACAGAGCATCGCCTTGAGTCGGGCTTTGTCTGTTCGATCTATCCTGATCCGCTGGCAGCGCCGCTTCGCGATAGTGTCGATTTTAAGCTGGTTGATGGCTGGGCGACGTTGCCATTGGATGGCTTACCTGCGTGGCTATCGGGAATTGACCGGGATACGGATTTACGGGCGCTAGTGGAATCGGGGCACTTGCTCAGGCCACGTCAAACGACAGATCCGCGATTTGCTTTAGTCGCCGAAGAAATCAGCGAGCAACTGACCTTGGGACGGGATATTAGTCGAGATGCCCTGGCGGCGGTCGCGGGTTTATCTCCTAGTCGTTTTTCGCATTGGTTTGTTGAGTGTTCTGGCGTGCCACTGCGGAGCTACAAAAAATGGCTCAAGCTGAGGCTGGCGGTGGATGCGGTGTTGGCGGGCCAGCCGCCAATGGAGGCGGCAATGCAGGCAGGTTTTAGTGACCTGGCTCATATGAGCCGTGTGTTTTCAGCGTCTTTTGGCTTTACCTATTCCGATGCGATGCGCGCGATGGCCCAATCAACCTTGGTATAGCTGTTTCGTTCAATACCTCTGCCAACTCACAGAGTAGAATGGTTCTTTTAGAATAATCTGCGGCTGATAGGGGAGTGCTGGCATGAAGGTCAGAGAGGGTTTCGTTGAGTCGCATGGCCATCGCCTCGCTTATTTGGCGGTCAATGAACACTTCGCGAGCGATGATCAGCCGGCGATTATCTTTATTCATGGAGTGCTGGCCTCAGTCAATTTTTGGCGAGACTGTGTGCCAGCCAGCTTCCGTGATAAGCGCGCGTGGTATGCCTTAAGTTTGCCCGCCCATCACCCCTCTACAGTGTCCGAAGGCTTTGCTTCGCAAGTGCTGGATGAACAGTGGTTTTACGACATTACTCAGGGCGCAATTGCAGCCTTGCTAGGTAGCGGAAAGGCGATTGTTATCGGGCACTCCACTGGCGGTTTCTGCGCGTTAAATCTGGCGATCCGTCGGGCGCCGAATGTGATTGGTGTTGTTAGTATTGCTGGCTTTCACAACGGTAACTGGGGCGGAGTGGAAGGCTTGCTCGTTAAACTGGCGGCTGCGGGGAGCTGGGCAAGAGGCTTGTTTGCAGTAAATATCTGGTTGGCCAAAAAAAGCGCATTCGTTCAGCGCCTGTTTGCCAGTTTGCTGGCCTATGACCGACATGCTTACCTGGCAAGCCCATTGAGTCAGAAGATGATCGACAATATTCGGCCTAATGTTCGCAGCCAAGACTCCTCGGCATTGTTTTATTTATTCCGAGGTATCAACCGTCTGGAGATTGCTGAGCAGCTGAATGACATTTCCATACCGTGCTATCTGCTCGCCGGTACTCACGACCCAGTTGTGCCAGCCGAGCAATCTCTGTTGTTGGCGGGAGCGATTGAGCAGGTAAAAACGGTCGTGTTCCGCAATGTTGGTCATATGCTGTTTATGGAGAGTACCGAGGTCTGCATGGCCGCCATAGAAGGCGCTGTTAACGATATTGCATCCCAGTACCGCTGTCGTCGCGCAGAAGATGAAGGAGAGCGCTGATGAACGCTATTAACGCAAACAATGTCATTGTCATCGGAGCTGGTTTTTCTGGACTGGCGGCGGCTGATGCACTCAATGCAGCGGGCCTGGCGGTAACCATTGTGGAAGCGCGTGACCGCGTGGGTGGACGGGCGCGCACAGAACAACAGGAAAATGGCATTTGGTTGGATTATGGCGGTCAATGGCTGGGGCCCGGGCAAGACGAAATGTATGCGCTGGCAAAGCGCCTGGGCCATAGCACCTGGCCGATGTATACCGCTGGCAAGCACCGCACCTTGTTTTCCGGGCGGCTCGGGGCTTATCGCGGCACCATTCCCCTTAACTTGTCACTGCGTGCACTCTCTAGCTTAGGCTATGCCTACTTACGCTTGCTGCGCCTGATGCGAAGGGTCGATAAAAATAGCCCGTGGCTGTCGCCGAGGGCACAGGAGCTGGATAGCCAAAGCATGGGGGAGTGGATGCGCGCGCATGTGCGTCACCCCGATGCATTCAGTGTTTTTCGTATTGCTGTCGAAAGTATCTTCGCGGCTCACCCGGACGATATCAGCCTGCTGCATGCGCTGTTCTATTTTCGCAGTGGTGGGGGCTTTTTCTCCTTGGTGGAATCCGAGGGTGGTGCGCAGCAAGACCGCTTGCAGAGAGGCGTGCAACCCTTGGCCGAGGCCTACGCTAAGGACTTGCAGCAGCGCGGTGTGCAGATTTTCCTCAATGCTCCTGTGCGCAGCATGGAGCAGACGGGGAGCGCAGTAACAGTAAAAAGCGATACCCGAGAGTGGCAGGCCGAGGCAGCAATATGCGCCGCGCCGCCAATATTGGCCCATGACATTGTATTTGCGCCGCCCTTGCCGGAGGCCAAGAAGGCGCTGCTGAACAATCTACAACCGGGCTGCGCCATTAAGTGTTTCGCTATTTATGAAAGGCCATTCTGGCGCAAACAGGGTTGGTCTGGCTCGGCGGTCTCGGATGTGCCTCCGGTGCATGTGTGTTTTGACGTAACGCCTCCCGATGAAACGCGCGGCATTCTCATGGGCTTTATCGAGGGGCGCGAAGGCGTCAAATACACGGAATTGGGTGAATCGGCGCGTCGGAAAGCCTTCTTGGAAGCGCTGACAAATTGGTTTGGCGATGAGGCAGCAACCCCTCTGGATTACTACGACCACAGTTGGCGAAATGATGACTGGGCGCGTGGTTGCTATGCCGGAGTCGCCGGTCCGGGTCACTGGACGTCCGTTGGGCATAGCATTCGTGCGCCGCACGAGCGGGTGTTCTGGGCGGGAACGGAAACGGCGACGCAGTGGAATGGCTATTTTGAAGGGGCGGTGCGCGCGGGTAAGCGCGCCGCTTCTCAAGTGATCGAGACTTTGCGTTGAAACGGTAGGTGATTCTCTGAGGGTATGGGTGAAAAATGCATGTCGGCACGATTAAGGAAATATGGCGTTTTCCTGTGAAATCGATGGGCGGTGAGCGCATCAGCGCAGCCAACATTGACTATGCGGGCTTTGCGGATGATCGCACCTGGGCGGTTCGCGATGACGAGACTAATGAGATTGCCACGGCTCGGCGTATTCCCAAACTAATGATGCTAAAGGCCCGCTACCTCACTGAGCCGACGACCGGCTTCGGTCCGGTTGCAGCGTCGCGGGTAGAGATCGAATTCCCAGATGGGCGCCGCGTGACTTCGGATGATCCCTATGCGTCGGCGATTTTGTCGATGTATCTCGGCAAACGCGTTACCCTGATACCGCGACCGGCTGCGCGAGACAAGGCTGCCTACCGCCTGACTCAGCCGATGAGCCCGCGAGAGATTCGCTATATATTGGGCATGGCGGCGGATGATCCAGACCCGGATTTTTCTTGGTTTTCGCTCAAAGTACTCACCAATTTGTCCAAATACACAACGCCGCCAGGCGCACTCTACGATGTCTATCCACTGCATTTCATCACAAGTGCCGCACTGGATAGCATGAACGCCATTTACCCTGAGGGAAACTTTTGCCCCCAGCGCTACCGGCCGAGTTTTGTTATCGAAACTAACCCCGAGTTAACGGGCATAGTGGAGAACAGCTGGCGCGGCCGTGACCTGCGTATCGGCGATGCCCTCATTCGCTGTAATCATCCAACTATCCGCTGTTCTATGCCCGGCACGCAGCAGCCCGGTATTCATCAAGACCCAAATGTTCCCCTCACGGTTATGCGGCATGCCGGTCAGCATCTGGGGGCGTACGCGAGCCCGCGCAATCGCGCGGCGATTCAACTCGGTGATAGCGTTGAGCTGGTCGACCAGGCAAGCACAAAACTCTACGTCTGGTTTGATGACGTTGGGCGTCGATTCAAGTCGCAGATCGTTAAGGCAGGGAATCGTATTGCCCAATGGCAGGAGCAGGAGCGGGCTCCGTCGTCAGCGGTAAAATCGCCTTATCCCAGGGGGTTCCGTCCTTTTACTCTGGTTAAACGGGAGCAGGAATCCAGCGACATTATCTCGCTGTGGTTTCAAGACCCGGAGCGCAGCGAGCTGCCGCGCTTTGTACCCGGTCAGCATATCGTGCTGGCCATACCGCAGATTGATGGCGGCCTAGTTTATCGGCCCTACACGCTGTCCAGCCCTGGCGATCAGTTGGATAGTTTTCGCATATCCGTGAAGCGCGAGGTCGGCACGGTGAGCGGTGAATCAGCGGTGGGCAGAGGCTCCGGTTGGCTGCATGATCAACTCGCCGTCGGTGATAGCGTGGCGATTAAAGATCCGAATGGGCAGTTTGGTGCCGTCCCGACAGATTCCCAGCCGCTCGCCTTAATTAGTACCGGCATCGGTATTACGCCCATGCTATCGATCCTGCAGAGTGTCGCCAAAGAAAACCCTAAACGGGATGTGCGCTTATTTCACGGCATTCGCGACCCGCAGGATTTTGCTTTCCAGGGTGCACTCGAGGCGCTGAAGCAGCATTTAGCCAATTTCCACTTACAGCTTTTTGTAACGGGGCAGGGGGGCGAGCGGCCTGTTGGCAGCCATGCGGGTCGCATGACCCCTGAGCGAGTGTGCGCTGCACTACCCGATGTCAACAAATATGACGTTCTGATCTGCGGAAAACCGGCATTCAGTAAGACCTTCCACGACGGCTTGTTGGCATGCGGAATCGCCGCAGAACGTCTTCACTTCGAGAGTTTCGGTGCTAGCCTCGGCGTCGATGACGGCGACCAAACCGTGTATCGCATCCACTTTAGCCAGAGCGAGCAAACAGTAAACTGGAATCCTGCACAGGAGAGTTTGCTTAGTTTTGCCGAAGAGCAGGGCATTGATGCCAATTCGGGCTGTCGCTACGGCGCCTGCCAGGCTTGCGAGTGTACCTTGCTTTCCGGCGAGGTCAGCTATCCCGACGATGTTCAGCCGCCGGGAGGCAAAAACAAAATCCTACTTTGCTCAGCGAGGCCAAAGTCGGACTTAACGCTAGCGCTGTAAGTTGCTGCCAATGTATGGGGTGCGACGAGTAGCACTCGGAGGTTTGTTGTCGATTACAACAAGCGTGTTTTAAAAATGCGGCAGCGCTTGGCTGAGTGCCGCCGCTTTGTTTGGGTAGCGTTAAATGTGTGGTCGCTTGTTTTTTGAACACAGTGCGTTGGTTGAAATGTTAGTCAGAACGCTGGGGTTTAATGACTTTCAAATGCCGTCGTTGCCCAATGTGGCACCGACTGAGGCCGTGCCTGTTGTACATTTTCTAGAAGGGCAGTTGACGATCAGCCCTATGCGTTGGTGGTTGGTGCCAGGTTGGTCAGACGGGCCAAGCACGAAGTTTGCAATGTTCAACGCCAGGATCGAATCGGTACTAACTAGCCGGGCCTACAAGGGGCCGCTCAAATACCGGCGCGGGCTTGTTCCGGCGTCAGCATTCATGGAGTGGCAGACGGTAGCGGGCAAGAAGCAGCCCTATTATTTTATCGGTGACCCAACGCCGCTAGCGCTGGCGGCTATCTGGGAGGAGTGGGGCGGGGAATTACTGTCGGTATCGGTGCTCACGCAGCCCGCCGATAGCAATTTTACCCGCTATCACCCGCGTATGCCGGTTATGCTGTCGGGCGAGCAAATAAACCACTGGCTCGACCACCGGCTTGCGCCACAAGACGTGCTGGCGGCTGTGTCTGGCGCAAGTGTTCCGCTGTTGGCCAGGGCGGTTGATCCCCAACTCAATAATGCCCGGCTGAAGGTCTTTCCCAATTCTTTCACACCATAGTATTCATGGCGGTTAACGCAGGCCCCACCACTTGGGCAGTAGTGCCCGGACTGCGGGCCGGCTAAAGCGATCATCGATTAACTCGATAACGCCGCGATCCTCCTCGGTGCGAATTAATCTCCCTGCCGCTTGTACCACTTTTTGTATGCCGGGGTAGAGGTAGGTGTAGTCATAGCCGCGGCCGTAGCGCGCTTCAAGCCGTTGCCGGAGAACTTCGTACAAGTCGTTGTGGGGAGGAAGGCCGAGGGTGGCAACAAACACGCCGATCAACCGTTCTCCTGGCAAATCTATGCCCTCGCCAAATACCCCGCCTAATACCGCGAACCCGACACTGGGGGTGGCATCGCCGGCTTCAGTGATAAAACTGTCTCTTTCAGTGGGAGGCATGCCTGGGCGTTGGCGCAATAGCCGCAATGTGGGGGCGTGCTCCCGAAGGTATTCAAACAGGGCGTTTAGGTAGTCAAAACTGCTGACATACACCAGGTAGTTGCCAGGGATTGCGGTCATTTGTTGCACGATACGGTCGCAAATTGGCGCGAGTGAGTGCTGGCGCTGCTGCTGACGCGTGTTGATTGAGGTGATGAGTCTCAGGTCTATTTGCTCGCGAGAAAATGGGCTCTCCACATCCTTAAAAACCGTATCGGCGGGCAGTCCCAGCAGGTCTTGGTGGTACTTAGGAGGGGACAGGGTGGCGGAGAACAACACGGTGCAGGCGGCGGCGTCAAAGCGAGGCCGCAAATGGTCGGCGGGAATGAGGTTGTCGATACACAGTTTGCCACTTCCCGGCTTGGCTTGAAGACTACCACTTACGGTTTCAAAGCTGAGCGTACACAGGGAGTGGTCTGCAAAGCTTTCAGCCAGGCGCAGAAAGGCGAGGGCGGTGAATAGTACCTGCTGTACATCGGCGGCGGCCGGGTGGTCAGTGAGGTAGTCGGTAATGGCGGCAATGACGCTGTACAGCGCGCTATTGAGCGCCTCTGGCACCTCGTCGAGATAGTATTGGTGGTGAAGTTCGAACTCGCTGTCCTCAAGATAGGGGCGAATCAACGCGGCCCAGGCGGTTTCCAGCTCAGAGAGCGGTTTGAGTAGCGGTGCCGGAACCTTGCGCACGGTGTAAAGTAACTCGGCCTCGGAAAGCTCCATGCTGTACATGCCGCGGGCCCGGTCGATAAGGTTGTGGGCTTCGTCGACCACCGGCATTACTCGCCACAGATGTTGCTGGGCCAAGCTGTATAGGAGGGCGAATTGATCGAAATAATGATTCACATCGCCCACCACAATATCTGACCAGCGCGCCATTTCCTGGGCGAGAAAGTAGCGGCAAATGTCGTGCTCCGCGGCAATCTGGCGCAGCGTTGTTTGGTCGAGACAGCGCGTCTGGGTCGCCTGCTGGCGCGCTGCGCTAAGCCTGTCGAAAAAACCATTGGCCAGGGGGCAGGAATCGCCGTGACAGGCTTTGTCTGGATGGTCACAGCTGGCTTCTTTGGCAGAGAGCTCCACGAATCGCAGGGGCACTGTGGTGTCTTGGTGGTCGAGGATGCTGCGAAGGCCATCTAAGCCGAGCTGGCGCCCGGTGTTGCGATTACTTAGAAAAAACACGCGATCGAGGTCGCTGGCTGGCATAGCCTTTAGCGCCGGGAATAAAACACCAACGGTTTTTCCGATGCCGGTCGGGGCTTGGAGTAACAGTGGCGTGTCGCGCCTTGCGGCCTTATAAACGTTTTCGGACAGTGCCCGTTGGCCGGTGCGAAAGTCCGGGTAGGGGAAACGCAGTGCCGTGAGGGCCTCGTCCCGCGCGTGGCGGTGTCCGGTTTCACTTTCCGCCCAGTGCCGATAGCGGTCGCAAAGTATGGTTAAAAACTGGGTCAGTGACGCGGCCTCGAAGGTTTGCGTGTCCTGCGTTTCCTGTTCGTCGCGGACTTCAAAGTAGGTGAGCCGTAGGTCGATATTGTCGCGTTTGTCGCGCATGCACAGTAGAGCGCCGTACACTTTTAGCTGCGCCCAGTGTAAGGCTCGCCGCCCGGGTCCAATGCGGTTGATATTTCCCCGATGCGTTTTAATTTCTTCCAGATAGCATTTGTCGGGGTTCGCGTAGTAGCCGTCTACGCGCCCGCTTATCGCAATGCCCTCGCACTCTCCGGTTAACCGGTATTCCGCGACATAGGGATCGGGACGGCGTTGTTGAACGGTGAGGTGGCCGATAATGCCCTCATCGGCGCTCGGTGCGGGGGTGTAGCGAAATTCCAGGCTGCCGCTTCGCGCGGCAAATTCGCAGAGGTTGCGCACCGATACCTCAATCATGATTTGCTCTCCCAATCGACTTCTGCAACGGATACGGGCAAACCGGCCTGAAGCATGGTTTCAATCCACAGGCGCTGATGGTCTTGCAGGCGGTCGCCGGGGCCTTTGACTTCAATCAGTTGATAGCGGCATTGGGCGGTATCGAATATCACCAGATCCGGCATACCGCGCCGGTGGTGGCGAAGATCGCTGAGTAGGTGGCGGAAAACGATGCGCAAATGCTCGGCAGGAATACAGCGTAGCGCCGCTTGGACCAGCGCTTCGCTCATTGCCGGCCAGTGTATCAATGCGCAGGAAACGCCGTGCTTGGCCTGCCAGATTTTCCATATTTCCTGCTGATAGGCCTTGGTTTCGAGTAAGCGTAAACGCTGGTCGATTAGTGTTTGCCGGCGAGTGACAAAATCGGCTCGAAATAAGTCGGCGGGGCCGGCCTGAAAAGGATGAAAGAAGGCGCCGGGCAGTGGTTCAAATAACACCGGCCAGAACAGCAATCCAAAAAGCCCAGTGAATAAGGTGTTTTCGCTATAGAAGCCGGTAAGCGCGCTATTTTCGGTTAGCGCGGTTAGCGTTGCAATTTCCACGCTGTGTTCAGATTTACGTAATAGCAGGGTCTGGCTGGGAATAGGCTGCACGCGCCGGACCGGGCTGCACGCGCCGGACCGGGCTGGACTGACCGGCCTTGCGCCGAAGGCGATGCTGAATCCGTTGTAAGTGCAGTCGAGTTTCCGGGCGCTGCACGTTGTGAAGTGACGCATCCAAACGCGGCAGCAGTTGCTCGGGTAAGGGTGTGGATTTTTCCAACACGCGAAACTGCCTGACCAGTGCTTCTTCTAAGGGGTTGTCGCGGTAGAGCTGTAGTGCGGTATCGATATCACCGCAGCGCTCAGCGTGATGGGCGAGCTGAAAGAGTAGTTTTTGTCGGCGGTGTTCCAGCCAGTTATTTGTGCTGGGGCCAGGCACCTGAAGCTCATTGACGGGAACGCCCTCTGCCAGGGCTGTTTGACAGTGGTAGATGTCGAGGTAATCGTCGACGTCATTGCGGTCTGAAAACGCGCGCGATTGTGGCGTGAAACTCACTGCCTCGTAGCGCTGATAGCCCAGCTCGGCGAGCACAAATTCCGACCAGTCTTGGTAGAGATTGCCGAAGAACATCAATCGAATTCGCTGCAATAGCGCGTCGCGAAGTAGGCTGATCGTGTTAATAGCGCCCTCGGGCCACCACTGCTGCATGGTTTGTGCGGAGTGATTGGCAACCAGGGTTTGCAGCGGCGCCAGCATCTCGCTTTTGCGCAGTGTTCGTGGGCAGTCAACGCCGCGGCTGGTCAGTAATTGCAGTAATTCCGCTCGGCGGCACAGCTTGTGAACGTCGTTGGCCGTTAATGTCGGGTTTAGCGCCACCCAGCCAGCGTCGACCAGTGGCCGTAGCGCGTCATCGATAGACGGAATCTCTCGATAGCGCAGCGCGTCGCCACGAAATAGTGTGCCACTGCGCATGCTTAGTCTGGCGAGTAATGCGCGGCTGTGCTTCGGTAGCGCGATAAACTGGTCGAGTATCGATCGTTCTGCCGTCTCCAATAGGTCACTGTGGTGGCTGCGTACCCAGTGAATAACCGTTTCCAGATTCGCCAGGTAGTACAGCGGATCGTTCAGCGAGGCGCGCTGAATTTCTGCGTTGTGATGGCGTTTATCCGGGGGCGCTGTTTTCATAGAGGGTGTTTGTGAATGAAGCAGGGGCCTTAGCAGTTAGAGGAAAGCGACTGGCGATACTGCGTCGATCGGTCTTCGCTCATCATACATTTTGTACTGTACGGGTGCACAGTGATAGACCGGGGCGGGCGGGAATGCAGCCGCGCGACTGTGGGGCGACTAAATAAACCGTAATCCAAATACGCGCTGTAACATCGTATACCGTAACAAACGGCGCAGTAGTGATGTGATCACCGCCGTGGCGGGTGAATTTTATCGGCGTCGGGATATCGCCAACCTATATCGGAGGGAAATGGCATTGCCGAATTCTACAAAGCGCGGGCGGCGCATCCTGGCGGCGGGGGCGCGTACCTTAGGGCGCGGCATTTTGCGCACCGTTACCCGATCAGATGCGGGGGCACACTGGGCGCGAGTAGGAGGCGACTGGTACGAAACCCTGGGGGAGCTTAAAGGTGCGGCAATGAAACTTGGCCAGCTAGCATCCCAGTATCACGATGTGCTGCCCCCGGAGTTGTCTAAGCAGTTGGCACGGCTGCAGGCCGATGCCGCGCCGTTGCCCTGGGAGCGCATCCGGGAAGTACTTGATGGACAGTGGTCAGCACATCAGTGGCAACTGATTGCAGAGATTGAACACGCGCCACTGGCCAGTGCCTCGATTGGTCAGGTGCATGTGGCAACACTTCGTGACGGGCGAAAAGTGGCAGTAAAAGTACGCTACCCTGGTGTTGCTGCGGCGATGGACGCTGATATTAATAACCTAGGCAGAATGCTGCGCATGGCGGGCATTTTGCCCTTTGATGGCGCCAGCCTGAAGGCCGTGCTGGAAGAGGTTCGCGAGCGGATGGCCGAGGAGATGGATTACCAGCGCGAGCGAGAACATTTAGAAATTTTTGCCGGCTTGCCAAATCGCGATGGCATCATCGTTCCCGACGTCGTCACTGAGCTCTGCAGTCCATCGGTGGTGGTAACGGAGTTTGTCAGCGGTAGCGGCATTGAGGTGGCGCAACGCTGGCCTCAGGCTGTGCGCGATCGCATTGGTGAGCGCTATGTCGACTGGATGGTGGCGCAGATATTTGATCATGGTATTGTCCACGCCGATCCGCACCCTGGTAACTACAGTTTCCGCAAAGACGGCAGCATTGTTGTTTTCGATTTTGGTTGCGTGAAGCGCGTTAATGGCAAAGACCAACGGCTGATCGCCGAGCAAGTGCGTGCGGTGGTTGAGCGCAATATGGCGGCGCTGCATCAATCGCTGGGTGAGATGGGAAGTTTGGCCAAGCCGGGCCGTCAGCCCTCTGCTGGCCTGGAGCGCGCATACACGGAAAGCACCGAATTTTTGCATGAGCGGATGATTGTCGAGCCACCATTCGATTTTGCAGATCCGAGTTTTATTACCGACGCCCGGGCGATCGCGCGGCGCGCACTGCCGGTATGGGGGCAATTTAAGCCGGTTCCTGACCTGGCCTTCGTCGCTCGTTCTCTCAGTGGTGGCTACTGGTTGCTGCGCAGGCTGGAAGCGCAAGTCGATTTACGTGAGCGCATTGTGGAAATTGCAAAACGGCGCCACTAGCTAAGGTCGTTATTCAGGCTCGATTCAGGCTGAGCGCGCCACACTGGCTTCACTGTTCACTCTTGGAGTACTGCAATGAAGCCACAACTGATGGGCTGGGCGCTTTTACTTTCTACTACCTCAGGTGTTGCGATGGCCGGCCACGCTGGCGGGCATTATTCTTCCTATAGCCGCTCCCCTAATTTTTATTTATTCGGAGGCCTGGGAGCCTCTGAGTTCACCACCGATGCCGGTGATATTCGCTACAGTTTTGGCGACGGCTCACTGAGAGATATCGAGGTGGATAACCAGTCTACCGCTGGGCGTTTTGGATTTGGGATTGTGCTCAGTGAGGCGCTGTCGCTGGAGCTGGGTTACGCGCACTTAGGCGAGCTCAGCGCCAGAGCGCAATCCGACGGCAGTCAGGTGTTAAATAATGGCTATGCGCCCGGGCCGGTTGCGATCGATGGCGACGTAGACGGCGCGTTTTTTGGTGTGCGCTTTCATACGCCAATGTCAGAACCGGCGTCGGCCTTTTTCCGAGCGGGGATGTATGGCTGGACAATGGAGGGCTGGGTGGACGACAGCGATCGCCGCGGCCAATTCACCCTTGAGGGTAGCGATCCCTACGTGGGCGTTGGCTTTATGATGGCGATCTCGCCCGCCGCTGCGGTATCGCTTTCCTATGATTACTATCCTCTGGAAGACGACCGCCGCTCCTTCGACTCAGCAGCCGATGTGCTGTCGCTGGATGTGGTGATGAGCTTCTAGCAAGTTACGGCCATGTAACCCGATAATAATGCATTTTCGCCGCATGTTCTGCGAATTATGAACAAGCTGTAATGGGGTTGTCAGCATCTTTTCTCCATAATCGTCGTTTATAAAAAATAGTCGTATGCTCGCTGCTGAGCATGCAGATCTAGTACGGAGAAAATATGACCAGTCTGGCATTTACGCTAAACGGTAAGGCCGTTGAACTTGATGTTGACCCGAGCACACCGCTGTTATGGGTCATTCGCGACGAGCTGGCAATGACCGGCACCAAGTTCGGTTGCGGCATGGGGCTGTGCGGCGCATGCACGGTGCACTTAAACGGCAACCCTATTCGCAGCTGTAGCTTCCCTGTTCAGGGGGCCGTAGGCCAGGCAATCACCACGATTGAAGGCTTGGTTGACGAGCAGGGTGGCCTCCACCCGGTTCAGGAAGCCTGGATCGAGCACAATGTTCCCCAGTGTGGATATTGCCAGTCCGGTCAAATTATGTCGGCGGTGGCCTTGTTGGAAAGCAATCCGCAACCGAGCGATGCCGATATCGATGCGGCCATGTCCGGTAATATCTGCCGCTGCGGTACGTATTCAAAAATTCGCGCGGCGATTCACGCTGCAGCAGCGGGCGTGCAACATTATGACCCCCAGGCAAATAAAGCGGAGGTGGCGTCATGAGTATTCGTCGTCGCCGTTTTATCCAAGGTAGTGCCGCCGTCGGCGGGTCCCTGGTTCTGGGCGTTAATCTCACCGGTTGTGGGCCAACGCCGCTGCCGCATGCCGCGTCAGCAGACCTTCAACCCAATGCGTTTTTGCAGCTGAGCCCCGACGGGCAGATAACCTTGCAGCTGCACAAATCGGAAATGGGTCAGGGAACCTACACAGGAATGGCGACGATGGCCGCCGAAGAGCTGAACATGCCGCCAAGCATGCTGCATATCGAACAAGCTCAATTCCATCCGGATTTTATCGACCCCGATTTCTACGTAATGCTTACCGGTGGCAGCTCATCGATTCGCACCAGTTTTGAGCCCTTGCGTAAAGCTGCCGCCAGCCTTGCGTATTTGCTGCGCAGCGCCGCGGCGGAGCAGGCGGGCGTGGATATTGCGACAGTGATGTTGCGCGATGGAAATGTTTATATCGGTGATTTAGAGGTTAAGCCGGCCAGCCTGATTGATCGGGCTCGTCAACAAGAATTACCCGAGGAGGTGCCGCTCAAAGCCGCGCGCGACTACCGTTTTATTGGCAAGCACAATGCGCGCTTAGATGCTCGGGCAAAAGTGACAGGGCAGGCCGACTTCGGTCTTGATGCCCAGTATCCTGGCGCGCTGAGCGCCGTGCTGGTGCGCTGTCCACATTTTGGCGGCAGCTTAAAAAGCTTTGATGCCAGCGCTGCGCTGGCCAGCCCCGGTGTTGAGCAGGTGCTTGAAGTCGACGGTGCCGTGGCGGTATTGGCCGGTAATTATTGGCAAGCGCGCCAGGCGGCAAACAAAATCAGCGTTGAGTGGAACAAGGGGCCGCTGGCTGGTGTGAGTAGTCGAGCACTGCGCGCCCAGCGGCACGAACTGGCAAAGACTGAAGAAGGCAAACAAGTTGAAGAGGTCGGTGAGGCAAGTGCCGCGGTAGGGGAGCGCTTTGAAGCTTTCTACGACGTGCCACTCCTGGCACACGCTACGATGGAGCCGATGAATGCGCTGGCCGTTGCCAGTGACGATGGCATAGAAATCTGGTCTGGTATGCAGGGTGTGCAGTTGGCACTTGATGCGGTAGAACGTGCCACCGGGATCGAGCGTTCGCGGATTCGTCTGCATAACCACTTTTTAGGTGGTGGCTTTGGGCGACGCATTCAAAATGACTATGTGGTTGAAGCAGCGCGTATTGCCCAACTTTCTGGCAAGCCGGTCAGGTTGGTATGGAGTCGTGAAGACGACACTCGCCACGACTTCTATCGGCCTGACGCGACGGCGCTGATGGCGGCGACCATCGACGGTGACAGCATTAGTAGCATGCAGATTAAAGCGGTCGCACCGAGTATCTTTGGCCAGTTTTTACCGCTAATGACCCGCAGTTTGTTGCCTCGCTGGCTACCCTCAGGTATTCACGATGGCATTGGTGACATGGCGGCTGGGTCAGACCCCTCAGCCAGTGAAGGCTTGATTCATACTCCGTATAATTTTGCCTACAAGCGCAGTAACTACGTGATGCAGGACGTGTCTGCGCCGCTGGGTTACTGGCGCTCAGTGGGCCATTCGCAGAATGCGTTCTTTATGGAAGGCTTTATCGACGAACTGGCTCACCAAACCAACAAAAATCCGCTGGATTTTCGTCTGGCCAATATGGATCCGGAGTCTCGCCACTTTGCGGTGTTGAGCAAGGCCGCTGAACTGGCTGATTGGGGTAACCCGCCTGCCGGTCAGTATCAGGGCTTAGCGGTGCATGAATCCTTTGGCAGTGTGGTGGCAGAAGTGGTGAATGTGTCAGCTGACGGTGGGCGCATTCGGGTGCACAAGGTGACGTGTGTTGTTGACTGCGGCCAAGTGATTAACCCGGATATTGTCGTCGGGCAAATGCAAAGTGGCATTAACTTTGGTTTGACGGCGGCCTTGAAAGGCGAAATCACTCTTGAGGACGGCGCTGTCCAGCAGAGTAACTTCCACGATTATCAGTTGCTGCGGATTAACGAATCCCCAGAAATTGACGTTCATATTCTGCCGAGTACCAACCCGCCCAGCGGCGTCGGTGAGCCAGGTACGCCACCCGTGGCACCGGCGCTGGCCAATGCCATTTTTGCGGCGACCGGGCAACGTCTGCGCGAGCTTCCTTTGCGTTTGAGCTAAGTCTGCAGTGAACTGATAAAGGCTAATTAAACCGCCGCCGCTTTGGCGGCGTGTTTAGCTGCATCTTCGCCAATCTTCTGCCAAACTGGTGTTTTTGCCTCTCTTCACGGCAACGATGGACCGTATCTATGAGTTCCGAATCCCAAAACCCTATTCGTTATCCGTTCTCCCAAGCGCCTGCTAAAGGGGAGTGGATTGAAGTTGCGCCCGGCGTCTTTTGGTTGCAGATGGCGCTGCCCATGGCCTTGGATCACATTAATTTATATGTGCTGGACGACAGCGACGGTTGGTATATCGTCGATACTGGCATGAAAACAGGGGATACCCAGGAGCGCTGGCAGTTATTGTTCGACGGCCCGATGGCGGGCAAGCCGCTCAAGGGGGTTATCTGTACCCATATGCACCCCGATCATATTGGTCAGGCGGGTTGGCTTTGCCGCGAGCACCGCGTGCCCCTGTATATGAGCTTTGGCGAATATATCAGCTCGCGCGTGTTTAGCTCGATGGGGCAGGGTGATCTGGAATGGACCACTGAGCGCTATTTTCAGAACGCCGGCATTCCCGCGGACGTCATCGAGAAAATGCGCAATAAATTCCGCGGCTTCGGCAATATCGTTGAGCCAATGCCCAAGGCCTACCAGCGCCTGAGAGACGGTCAAACGCTGAAGATTGGTGGCCGACGATGGCAGGTAATGACAGGCAGTGGGCATTCGCCGGAGCATGTCAGCCTGTTTTCTGCCGACGATAAACTGTTGCTTTCCGGCGACCAAATTATTCCGCGCATCACGTCAAATGTTAGCGTGATGCCCAGCGAGCCAGAGGCCAACCCCCTTGCGGACTGGTTTGCCGCCCTCACGCGCTTTCGTGAAGCATTACCTGCCGACACCTTGGTGATGCCCGCCCACAACGCGCCGTTCTATGGTGTGCATTACCGCCTAGAATATTTGATTGATCATCACAAAGGGCACTTAGCAGCTGTTGAGAAGGCCTGTGAACAGCCCAAATGTGCCATTGAGCTTTTCGATGTTTTGTTCGCGCGCAAGGTCGAGATGAGCCAATTAACGCTGGCCCTCGGTGAGTCCATTGCCCACCTGCATTACTTGTATTACCAGGGGCGCTTACAGCGTCATCTCGACGAGCAAGGCGTTTATCGCTACAGCAGTTTAGACCCGGATGGCAGCCCTTACTCGCGCTGCCCGCATCAGCCCGATGATGGCCCGATGGAGGTATAGAAATGAGCGATTGTATTTTTTGCCAAATTGTTGCGGGCCAACTTCCCTGTCACGAAGTGTATCGCGATGATCAGTTACTGTGTTTTATGGATATCGCACCGGCCAGTAATGGCCACTGCTTGATAATTCCGCATGAGCACCACGATGACATTTTTACCATGTCAGACACTTTGCTGGCGGCAGTAAACCAGTTCGCTGGACGCCTTGCGCCCATTTTAAAGGCGCACTGCCAAGCAGATGGCATTGGTGTTCATCAGCTAAACGGCGCCGCTGCCGGGCAAACCGTTTTTCATTACCACATGCATTTGATTCCCGCGTATCCGGGGCAAAGCATTCAAATACACGGTCGCGCCCAGGGTGACCCACAGCAATTGGCTGATAACGCGACGGCGTTACGTGAGGCGCTGGCCACGGGTAATTGACCGATTTTGTCCATGCGCTGGCGTCTAATGCTATTGAGGCGATGATGCCTTGCCCCGAGAATGTGTGCACACAACGAAAACAAGGAGCCATGCCATGCCAATGCCCAGTGACGTTAAGGTAGTCGACCTGATGCTGAGTGTGCCCGGCGAAGACAATAGCCAGTGGTACGAGTTCATGAAGCCACTGCTGATGGACGAAGAGAGCCGCAATCTGTTCAAGATGCCCGCTCAGTACATGTTTAAAGACATTCCGGATACCGGCAAAAAAGAAGATTACATCGCTTACACCATCGAACAGATGGACAAGCACAATATCGAAATTGCCATGACCGGCATTGACGATCACAACGAAGTCGCCAAGGAAGCGCTGCGCCGTCACCCCGACCGCTTTATTTGCAGCTACGAAGCCAACCCCAACAATGGCATGGAAGAAGTGCGTAAAATCGTGCGGCTGCACGAAGAGTACGGCATTAAGGCCGTTACGGGCTTCGCCTCGGGCCTGTGTCCGCAAGTGCCTTACAACGACAAAAAATGGTATCCGATCTACGCCAAACTGGTAGAGCTGGATATTCCGTTCTGTCCCTGTGTGGGCGTGCCCGGGCCGCGTCTGCCCATGGCTCCGCAAAAAGTGGAGCTGCTGGACGAAATTTGCTGGTTCTTCCCCGAGCTGAAAGTGGTCATGCGTCACGGCGCCGAGCCCTGGGAAAAACTGGCGTGGAAGCTCATGCTCAAGTACCCCAACCTGTACTACATGACCACCGCGTTTGCGCCCAAGCACTACCCGGAAGAAATCATCAAGTTCGCCAACACCCGTGGCGCCGACAAGGTGATGTACGCGGGCTACTTCCCCATGGGGCTGTCACTGGACCGCATCTTCAAAGATCTGCCCAATGTCCCGCTGAAAGACGAAGTATGGCCGAAGTTCCTGAGTGAAAACGCACGCCGTGTGTTCAAGCTCGACTGATTCACCCGCTTGGGTCATGCGCGATAAAACGGCAGTCACTAGACTGCCGTTTTTCGTTGTACTGGCGTTATATTTTTAACGATAACAATAAGAGGGCATTGCCGTGAGCTTGAGCTTGCAAGAGATTTCTGACCGCCTTGAAATACAGGACCTGCTATTCCATTACGCCGATATTATCGACCGGCAGGCGGCCGACGAGCTGCGTGACGTGTTCACGCCGGACGCGGCGATAGACTACAGCGCTTTTGGTGGCTCAGTGGGTGATGTGGAGACCACAATCGCGTTTTTGAAGGAAGCGCTGCCTGCCTTCAGTAATACCCAACACCTGAACGCGAACATTCAGATACGCGTTGACGGTGACCGCGCAACCGGGCGGGTAATGTGCTTTAACCCGATGGAAATGCCGCTGGGTGAAGAAAGCCAAGTATTTATGCTGGGCCTCTGGTACGTAGATGAATACCGCCGTGGCGACAATGGTTGGCAAATTTCCAGCCGCCGTGAAGAGCGCAGCTGGGTATTTAATGTGCCCGACTTTATGGGCTTGTAAGAGGCAGCCCTAGGCCGGAAGGTCCACAGGTGCGCCGCCGTCGCGCTTAGTACTGGTTACCACCTCGGGTTTAGTCGTCAGTTTCTTTGCATCCGGCGGCACGAAGCTGATCACTGTGTCGCCGTTTTGCAAGCGGCGACTGGATTTGCTCAACCACTCCAGCTTGCCACTTTCCGGAATTAGGGCCAGTTGCACTGCCTCGTCTGGCAGGCTGCTGAGAAACTGGGACTCGTCGAAGCTCTCCGTGATACTGGTTTTACGAAAGCCCCAACCGCGAATGAGCCGGGTCCACATTTCGGCGTAGGATACATTGCTTGAAAATGCGGTGATTCCGCGACGGGTTTCGGGGACTTGGTGTTTTTCGCGCTCGCTGCCACTGTCGTGGGGCTGAAAAACGCGGTGGCGTCCAATATGGGGGGCGTAGTGGTTACACACCATGGAGTTGTAATGGTTGTTACCTGTGGCCGCCAGCACGGTGTATATGTTGTCCAGCGCCATCGCTTCCTCGGCCATATCGGACAATACTTCGCCGAACCAGGTTTCAATACCGCGCTGACGGGCCGTTTGTAATCGCGCCCACTCGCTGTCGGCGATGATCACATCCTGCTTTAGGTTCTTCAGCTCCAGTGCGAGTTCTATGGCCCACGGTGAGGCGCCGACAATCAAGATGCGGCCTTTGCCCGGCGAGCCTAATTTCAGTAGGCGGGTGAGGGGTCCCAATGAGAAGCCGTGGGCAAGTACCGTCACAAATATCAACATAAAGACGGCGGGTACCAGATACTGAGCATCACTAAAGCCGGCATCGATCAACGCTGGTGAAAATGCACCTGCAGAGGCCGCCGCCACCACTCCGCGAGGGGCGATCCAGCCAATTAACAATCGGTCGCGCCAGTCGCCACCCGCGCCGATCGTTGCCAGGTACACCGCGAGAGGGCGCACCACAAACAGAAACGCCAGCACCATAAATATCAGCGGAGGGTGTATCGCGCGAATGGATTCCATGGTGAGTGAGGCGGTGAGGACCACGAACAAAAATGACACGAGTATCAGTGTTAAATACTCTTTAAAGCGCCGCATTTCATCCAGACTGCGCAGGCGCATATTGCCCATCACAATGCCCATCAGGGTTGTCGCCAGCAGGCCGGATTCGTGCTGCACCAAGTCCGCCAGAGCATATACCGCCAGTACCGACGCGATGATTACTGGCGCTTTCAAGTATTCCGGTATCCAGCCCTGACGAAAGCTCACTCCCAGGCCGTAGGCAATGCCGCCGCCCAATAGCAGCGATACACTGATGGCCAGGCCCAGACTGGTTAATACGTGGCCGATCGCTGGGCCTTCACCCGAGTACAGCAAGTACTGGTAAACCAGCACCGCGAGCAGCACCCCGATGGGGTCGTTGATAATACCTTCCCACTTCAGGTAAGACGCGGTGCGCCGGTTTAGTTTGGCGTGTTTTAACAGCGGCATGATTACCGTGGGGCCAGTGACCACTAAAATCGCCCCGAGTAGCGCCGAGACGCCCCAACTGAGCTGGCCAACCCAATGGGCGGCGGCGGTGCCCAGCAGCCACGCAAAAATCACCCCGAGGGACGTGAGTCGCCGCGTAACTTTTGCGGTTTCTCGCAATTCGTGGAACTGAAGGTTCAGTCCCCCCTCAAAGAGGATGATCGCTACAAACAGTGAGGTAACGGCTTTTAAACCGTCGCCAAAGTCGTCCAGCGGCGAGATCCAGCCGCTGAGTGGGCCAAGTATCAGGCCACCCGCAGCGAGTAGTACAATGGCCGGCAGGCGGAACCGCCACGCCAGCCATTGACAGAAAATACCTAAAACCAGAATGCTGACCAGAGTAAGGGTCATAAACCACCAAAATTAAAAACTTGCGTTACAGCCCGCCACATTGGCATGAAGCGAGGTAGACAGTAAAGACGCGACAGCGATCAACGTCTACGCACAAATACCGGGCTAGGATGACGCAGGGTAAAGAGATAATGAAATGAAATGTAGTTCCTTGGGTGTTTTTCGCAACAGCTTTTTAGCCAGTGTATTGCTCGTGTCGGCCTGTGCTCTGCCTACTCAGGAGCGCGTGCTGTTCGATGGTGATGCGGGCAGCGTAGTGTTTGAAGGCCGGATGAATGGCGACATGCCGCGCGAGGGGAAATTGGTGTTTAGCGCCAGTCGCAGCGAATTTAGCGGTCGCTTTGACGATGCTGGCTTTCCAAAAGAAGGTGTGCTGACCCAGGTGTATTCTGATCGCTTCGGGGAGCCGCTCACACTCACTTTGGATGGCCGGTTTCGGTATAACGCCAGCGAGCGGCAGTTACGCTTTCGCGGCGCGTTTGTTTTGAGCGATAGCAAACAACGCGTATTGGCTGAGTCACACAAGAGCCAATGGGTGAGCCAATATCCGGCAGCGGTGTTTCGCATATCGCCGCCGTTGTTTGCCATGGAGGGCAAACAGCAGTATCGCCAGTATCGCCGCGATATCAGCCCCGCTAACGCCCCCCGCAGACTGTTGAGTATCTACCGTCCCGTGTCGGGGCCCTTCATTGTCAAAGCCAACTATCAAGACGGCCTGCCGCGCGGTGTTGCACAAATTCGCCGTGAACTCAGTAGCGGCCAGCGTTATGTTATTGAGCGCCAGTATTTTAACTATCAATTACCCGACCAGCGCAGTCACTACTTTTACTTTGAACCGGGCAGCTTTGAGCGGGTTAGCATTATCGGCGGTTGCGAAGCGCCAAACCTCACCGTCCCCCAGCAACTGATCAACGTCTATGCCTACGACTGCGACAGTGGCAATTTCTATGCATTGAGTGAAAGCCTGCCGGCCTCTGTGCTCAGTATTGCCAGCAGCCAGATCGATAACAGCGGCCGCTTCCACAAAGTACGCATCATGCACCACGGTAATACCTCAGAATTTGAGGTGGATGCCGAGGCCTTATTGCAGGGGGTATTGCGCCCCCACGGTCTGTATTTAGACTGGCATTACGGTCAATTGCGCGCCGCCCACCACGCACAGCACGGGCAAGCTGTTGGCGTAGGTATTGAGCAGCTTAGTGCTGGCGAGCCGCGTTTTATCAGCCACCGGCTCGAAGGCAGCGAGGGAAGCGCGCCATCTGAAAGTCAGCACGCCGCGCTCAATGGCCTAACAGCCAACGACGCTGAGCGCCTGGAGCAGATATTTAAAGCCAAGGGGGTAGGGAGTCTAAACACGCGCCGGGCGGAAGCGCTGAAATCTGCACTGGTGAAAGCCTATCAGCAACCAGCGGCGGATGCCGTCAAGCAATTGCCCGGCGCCTTGAGCCTTTATCAGCGCTGGCAGCAAGACTCTAATGCGCTGCTCTCCCGTTGGCCTTGGGCATCGCGCCGCAGTGCGAAGGATATCTCAACCCTGCGCCGTGCGCTGCTTGCCAAACACCAGCACTACAGCGAACAACTGGAAGCGCTGCATGCAGAGCAGGCGCTGCGCTTTTGCCGGAGTCAGGGTGAGAGCTTTGATGCATTGCGCTGGCAGTGCCGCCTACAGGCCGATGTGACCATTGCGCAGATATGTCAGCAGGCCTACGGTATTAACCGATGCGACGCAATGCAGGCCGAGTTTGGCGCCAATAGCCAGTAAGCTAGCGCTGGTGTCGGCGGCAAAAAACTCTACAATGGGCGGCCTTTTTGCCGCCTTTTTTATACTGGAATTATCGATTTTATGTGGTTTAAAAATCTGCTCGTCTACCGTTTTACCCGTCCCTTTAGCACCAGCCTGGAAGAACTTAATGAAAAGCTCAGTGCCGCGGCATTCCACCCTTGTTCGAGCCAGGAGCAGTCGAGCTATGGATGGAGCAAGCCCCTAGGCGACGCCGGCAGCGAGTATCTGCACGCGGCAAACGGCTGCGTCATGTTGTGTGTTAAACAGCAGGAAAAAGTCTTGCCTGCCGCCGTGGTTAACGAAGTGCTCGATGAAAAAATTCGCGAAATTCAAGAAGCTGACGGGCGCAAGCCGGGCCGAAAAGAGCGAACGGATATGAAGGAAGAGATTGTTTTCGACCTGCTGCCGCGCGCTTTTTCGCGATCCAGAAAGCTGTACGCCTATATCGACATTGAAGCGGGCTTGCTGTTTGTCGACAGCGCCTCCCACAAAAAGGCCGAGGAGCTTCTCACCCTGTTGCGCGAGACCCTTGGCAGTTTGCCCGTCATTCCTTTGAAAGCTAAGAACACTGCTCAGCATTGTCTGACCGAATGGGTTGCCGGCGCAGCGCCAACCGGTTTTGAATTAGGCGGAGAGTGTGAATTGCGTGATCGCGCTGATGAAACGGCCGTCATTCGCGCCAAAAACCAAGACTTGTCCTCGGAGCAAATTCAAAGCCATTTGCAGTCTGGTATGTTTGTCAGCAAGTTGGCCATGACATGGACCGGCGGGATCGATTTCGTGGTTGATGATCAGCTGAGTATAAAGCGTATTGCGTTTGGTGACTTGATCCGTGAGCGCGCCGACGACATCAATGCCGATACCATGGCCGAGCAATTCGATGCAGACTTCAGCATTATGGCGGGCGAATTTGCGAAATTTATCCCGGCAGTCATTGCCGCCTTTGGCGGCGAAGAGGTGGAAGAGGGCGCCGCATAGTGCGCCATAGCATGCAGTAATGCGCTGATCATGCAGACCAGCGCATTGCCTTACTTGCCGCTGCGGGTGATCTTGTCCAGATAGCCCATCGCAAAAGCAGACACCACAAAGGTGATGTGCAGCAATAAATACCACATAATTTTATCGTTATCGATCTGCTTGGCGTTCATGAATACCTTAAGCAGATGAATAGACGAAATTGCCACGATAGAAGCCGCGACCTTGTTCTTAAGTGAGCCCGCATCCAACTTGCCGAGCCAGCCAAGCTTATCGGCGTCATCATCGACATCCAGCTGGGAAACAAAATTTTCGTAACCGGAAAACATCACCATCACAATCAGGCCACCCACCAGGGCGATGTCGATTAACGACAGGGTGACGAGAATTAAATCTGCTTCCTTCATCGAGAGAATATGCGGAAACACATGGAAAATTTCCTGGAAAAATTTGATGCCAAGAGCAAGCAAGACCAGGCTGAGGCCGAGATAGATCGGCGCCATGATCCAGCGGGATGAATACATGAGTTTTTCAAACATTTTTTCCATGGCGGTAAAGACTCTGTATTAAAACGAAGGGTTATTGGCCAACAGGCAGTTGGGCGCGATAATAACGGTGATACCGCGGAGACTCAACGGATAAAATGCCCGCCTGCCTGCTACAATCAGAGCCCCTAGATTCTGCCAATAGATACTGCCAATCCAAGTAAGGAAGCCGAATGGCCAGGACAAAAACTGCCAAAAAGAAAGCCCCCGCTAAACAAAAGAGCTTTGAGCAAACCCTGTGGGACACCGCCGACAAGCTGCGCGGCACGGTGGAGTCCTCTGAGTACAAGCACGTGGTGCTCAGCCTGATCTTCCTCAAGTTTGTCAGTGACACCTTCGAGCAGCGCAAGCAGCAGCTCATTGACGAGGGGCAGGGCGACTACGTGGACATGGTGGAGTTCTACACCATGAAAAACGTGTTCTACCTGCCAGAAGCAGCCCGCTGGTCATCTATCCAGAAGCAGGCCAAGCAAGACGACATCGCGGTGAAAATCGACACTGCCCTGCACACTCTGGAGAAGAGCAACCCTGCACTGAAAGGCGCCTTGCCCGACAACTATTTCTCACGCTTGGGTATTGATGTGAGCAAGCTGTCGGCGCTGATCGACTCCATCAACAATATCGACACTTTGGTGCGCAGCGATATGGCCAGCCCGGAGCAGCAGGCTGCCAGCGAGCTGGATATTGTCGGGCGGGTGTATGAGTACTTCCTGGGCAAGTTTGCCGCCACCGAGGGCAAGGGCGGGGGCGAGTTCTATACCCCTAAGTGCGTGGTTAACCTGCTGGCGGAAATGATCGAGCCCTACCACGGCAAAATCTACGACCCTTGTTGTGGCTCGGGCGGTATGTTCGTGCAGTCCGTTAAGTTTATCGACAACCACCAGGGCAACAAGAAAGACATCTCCATTTACGGTCAGGAGCAAACCAGCACCACCTACAAGCTGGCCAAGATGAACCTGGCTATTCGGGGCATCTCCGCCAACTTGGGCGAGGTGCCCGCCGATACCTTCTTTAAAGATCAGCACCCGGACCTCAAGGCCGACTTCATTATGGCCAACCCGCCTTTTAACCTGGATCAGTGGCGCGGCGCCGATGAACTCACCGACGACCCGCGCTGGTCAGGTTACGACGTGCCGCCGGTGGGCAACGCCAACTACGCCTGGATACTGCATATGGTGTCCAAACTGTCTGATCGCGGCGTCGCGGGCTTTGTATTGGCTAATGGCTCTATGAGCACCAATACCAAGGGCGAGGGCGCCATTCGCCAAAAGTTGATCGAGAACGATTTGGTGGACTGCATGATCGCGCTGCCGGGCCAACTGTTCTACACCACCCAGATTCCCGTTTGCCTGTGGTTTATCACCAAAAACAAAAAGGCGGAGGCCATACCCGGCCACCCAGACAGTAACCACCGTGACCGCCAGGGTGAAACCCTGTTTATCGACGCCCGCAATATGGGCAGCATGATCGACCGCACCCACAAAGAACTCACCGGTGATGACATTGCTGAGATTGCCCGCACTTACCACGCCTGGCGCGGTGAAGCGAAGGATGCCAGTTATGAAGACAAGCCCGGCTACTGCAAAGCTGCCACGCTGGACGACATCAAAGCCAATGACTATGTGCTAACGCCAGGGCGCTATGTGGGCGCGGCTGAGATCGAAGATGACGGCATTCCCTTTGAGGTGAAGATGGCGGAGCTTACCCAGACGCTTTATAAACAGATGGATGAGGCTTCGACGCTGGATGGGGTGATTCGGGAGAATTTGGCGGGGCTTGGGTATGGGCGGTGAGTGGCAATCAGCTCGGCTTCTTGATCTGTATGATGTTAGTTCAGGTCTTTCCAAGCCAGCAAAGGACTTTGGTTCAGGGTTCCCTTTTTTGGCTTTCAAGGACGTTTTTAACAACGCTTTTGTGCCCTCCAACCTGTCGCAATTAGTGCAGTCTAATGAGAAGGAACAGGTAAAGTGCTCGGTCTTATACGGAGACGTTTTTCTAACTCGTACCAGCGAAACGATGGACGAGTTAGGTATGAGCTCAGTGGCCTTAAAAGACTATCCTAATGCCACATTCAATGGCTTTACTAAACGCCTGAGACCGAAAGAGTCGAACGACCTGGTGCCGGAGTACGTTGGTTACTATCTGCGTAGCCCTATGTTTCGGCAGACAATGCTGTCTTTCTCAACTATGTCCACTAGAGCCAGCTTGAACAACGAAATGATAGGTAAGCTGGCCATCGAGTTTCCCGCGCGGGAACAACAGCGCGTAATTGCTTCATACCTGAAGTCCTTAGACGACAAAATCGAACTCAATCGCCAGATCAACACCACGCTGGAGTCCATGGCGCAGGCTCTCTTCAAAAGTTGGTTTGTGGACTTTGACCCCGTTATCGACAACGCGCTGGCGGCGGGCAATGACATCCCCGACGCTCTGCAAGCGAAAGCTGCCAAGCGCCAAGCCCTGGGAGATAAGCGCAAACCCCTGCCAGATGGCCTACAACAGCAATTCCCCGATCGCTTTGTGTTTACCGAGGAAATGGGGTGGGTGCCGGAGGGGTGGGAGGTTGGCAGCATCTACGAGTTGGCAGAAGTTGTTTATGGCGCCCCTTTTTCCTCAAAGCAGTTTAATGAGGATAGACAGGGGCGGCCGATTATTCGGATCAGAGACCTAAAGACGGGGACTCCGCAGATGTGGAGTGAGGAATTGCATCCGAAGGCAACTCTTATAACAGGTGGTGATGTCGTAGTGGGCATGGATGCGGAGTTTAGGCCTGTACTGTGGTCCGGAGAAGATGGCTATCTCAACCAGCGATTGTTTTTGGCTAGGCCTCGAGCAGACTATATAAATAGCTTTTATGTGCAATTTTCTCTTTCCCCCCTTTTGGCGCTTGAAGAGTTAGCTCAGGTGGGTACGACGGTTGCCCATCTAGGGAAAAAGGACATTGATAAGTTTGTCACCCTCAAGGCTAGTCATTCTGCGATTAGTGCGTTCTCCAAGATCACTGGCCCGATGCATGGACGACTTGTTGGAAATTATAAGGAACTTCGGGTGTTGGTTAAAATTAGGGACACCCTTCTCCCCAAACTCCTTTCCGGTGAACTCCGCATTCCCGAGGCAGAAAAGCAGCTGGCCGAGGCGCTATAGCGTATGGGTTGGGCGTTGGGCATGATGGTGTTTTGCCTGTGTAGCGATCGCAGGGCGGCGATATGAGCACCAATCCGATGAATGAACTGCTTATCTTTGAAACCGACCAACAGCAAGTGGAGGTGCGCCTGCAGGGCGAGACCCTTTGGGCAACTCAGAGCCAGATGGCGGAGCTGTTTGCCACCTCTACCGACAATATTGGTCTTCACTTGAAGAACATCTATCAAGACAAGGAGTTGGATGAGGGGGCAACTACCGAGGATTTCTCGGTAGTTCGTCAGGAAGGTAAGCGGCAGGTACGTCGAACTCTGACGCACTACAATCTCGATGCCATTATTTCTGTGGGTTACCGGGTAAACTCCAGTCAAGCCACGCGTTTTCGGCAGTGGTCTACTCGTGTGCTGCGGGAATACCTGACTCAAGGCTATGCGCTGGATAAGGCGCGCTTTGAGCGCAATGCGGCCGAGTTAGAGCAGGCCTTGTTGTTGATTCAGCGCACGGCGAAGCGCCCGGAGCTGAGCAGTGAGGCGGGCCGTGGCTTGGTGGATATTGTCTCTCGCTATACCCAGACCTTTCTCTGGCTGCAGCGCTATGACGAGGGGCTACTGGAAGAGCCTGATGGGCAGAGCGGCGGCACATTGCCCTGCCAGAGGGTATGCAGGCTTTGCTGGCGTTAAAGCAGCAGTTGATCACCAAAGGCGAAGCCAGCACTTTGTTTGGATGGAGTGTGGAAACCGTAGGTAAGCACATGAACATGGTGTTCCAGGAAGACGAGCTGGATCTCGGGGCAGTTGTCGCCAATTTTGCGCCAACTGCCGAGCACTTCTCGGTAGTTCATCGTTATCATTAAAAGGCAATTTAGCCCATGAATATCAGTGCTGAACAAGTTGATCTTTGGCGAACGGCATCATCGGAATCGAAGATTCTGGGGCTTAAAGAGGCCAAAACCCAATAGAATCCAAGCGATAGGCTCGCTACATTCCCGCTTGGGCCTAAAGGTATTTCATAGCAAACCCCATGGTGGTGCGCGAAGCCTTCTAACCGGTTGAAAAATAAAGACTATCTTATTTCATTGCAAATCCAACTATCTGTAAAAACCGGGTAGTTGCTCGGGAAACTGTCACTATGATGACCATTCATGCCACCAAGAAGTTAATGGCGAAGCTGCCGGTGAACGAGGCGGGCCTATTACCACTGAGGGAAAAGACGATTTACCTTGCCGAGCGGGATGATGCTGCTCCCAGCCCATTGGGTAGCTGGCATGCGAATCTGTTGACGCTACAGCGGCGCAACTGCGTATTACTGGTGCATGATCAAACGCGCTTTCCGGTATTTATTCCCGCCTTGAAAAAAGCAGACTTGGCGAACCTGGATTGGTGGTTTAGTGATGCCTTGATGAATACTTTGCTGAAATGTGGCGCCAACGACCGACAGATGGCGCTGGCCGCCGAAATGCTGCATCGATTGCAGGTGGATTCGGTCTGCGACCGCTCGGTGCAGGGCACAATGAATCGGATGGCGAGTGATATCGAGCATATGCTCTACTACGATTCGATTAACCTTGCTGAAATTACAGGCTATCGGCTTAGTGCTTGGCTAGCCCACCGGCCTTGTAGCGTCAAAGGACGAAAAGACTGTGTTTGGCCGGACCGGGAGTTTTTTGCGTTACTGGATCAGGCAGCGTTGTCTGGCCCGATACCAGACAATGTGATTAGTTTGGACGCTCACAGATAATAAGTACGATGTAAGCGCGCTAGTGGGGCGGTTGTAAGAAGCTAGCCATAGGGATCGGTATAAACGGAAGGTTCTTTAAGGAAGAAAAATTGGAAGAACTGTCATTATTTAGTGCTGTTAGTCGAGCAGTGAGATGTAGTCTTTAAGCAAAGACACTGTTTGCGGGAGTTGCTGTCTTTGTAGTGTCGCCAAAAAGGTCTCAACGTTCATTGTTGGGCTTTTTAGCGCCAGACGTTGTTGGCGAAGGGCTGAGCAGCATGGCCCAGGTGCCATATCAATTTGGTAGAAGATGAATTCGTCCGGATGCAGGGCTTCAATGCCAAAGGGGCGAAGTTTGTGTTCCGGAAAGTCCTTTAGGTTCATGGTGATTATGGCATCTGCATTGCAGCGGATAGCCGCAGCCAATACATGACGGTCGTCTGGATCTGGCAGTTCTAAGGTGTCTATCAGGCCTTCATAACCGCTTACCTTCGCGTCCAAGATGTGTGTATCCATCAGCTGACGAGTGGCTTCCAGTTTGTCTCGGCTGTGCTGGCCTGTGCGGAGCAGTCCGCGAATCCATTCCTCGTGGATATGATCGGTCCAATGTGCCTTGAATAGGTCAATCATTGCCAACCGCATTAAGGTATCCCGCAGCGGTGCGGGATACAGCACGCAAGCATCAAATACCACGGTAAACTTGCTCATGGGTCTCTAGTACCCCATACCTTCGTCCTGAGATAGTGCTGTTAGCTGATTCAGTGCGTCGTTCCGCTTTTGCTGTGTTTGCTCCTTGTACGCCATAAGGTCTGTGAGCAGTACCCGGCGGTGCGCGCCGACCCTCCGGAAGGGGATCTCACCCTTTTCCAGCAAGCCCACCAGAAAGGGGCGACTGACGTTCAGTAGATTTGCCGCTTCCTGAGTACTGATTTCTTGGTGATGGGGGACAAGGCTGATTGCGTTACCTTTGGACATCTCTGCCAGCACATCCAGCAGTATTTGCAGGACATGACCGGGCAAAACCAAGTCATCGGACTCGCCGTTACTGCCCTTTAACGATAGCTGTACTCGCTCAGCATCGGTGTACTTAGAAAGAGTCCGGCTGCTCTCTTTAGCTTGCTCAACCTCCGTTGGATTAGGCATGTGCAATACATTGTTCATGGTTTTCCTCCTACGTGGCAAGATTGCCGCACGGCCAGTGGCCTATTGTCTGCTCAATATAAACGAAATAAACGAAATAAACAAAATGAAAAATAAGGGCTTTCCTTCCACGGGTAATCGAAGTCGCGGTAACATCCAAGCTTTGCACCAACGCTGAGCCGTACGTCTAATAAATCGGTGCAGGAATGGCGAATTGGCACAAGGATGAAGTGATAGATGAGCTTTAATGAAGCCATGCTGGAGATAGCCATTATCGACCTGCTGGGTGAGCAGGGTTACCCCCATAGCCTGGGTGGTGAGCTAGCCCGCGACACGAGGGAGGTGTTGCTTAAAGACGACCTGCGGGCGTATCTGATGCGCCGCTATGCCAGCGACAACATCACCTCAGGTGAAATCGACGCCATTATTCGCAAGCTTGAGGCCTTCTCTGCGGCTGACCTGTATGACTCTAACCGGGCGATTCACCGCTTGGTGGCTGATGGTTTTTTGCTCAAACGCGAAGCCGTGGCTGATGCCCGGCACAAAAGCCAGAAAGACCTCTACATTCAGCTCATTGATTACGTGGGGCTGCCCGAGGCGAGAATGCCTGACCCCGACTCGCTGGATGCCGTAATAGCACATGACGAAGAAGGCTATGCCCTGGAGCGCGATGACTGGAATACCTACCGGGTAGTCAGCCAGTTAACGGTTGAGGGCAACGAGACGCGTATTCCCGATGCGGTGCTCTACATCAATGGTTTGCCCTTGGTGGTGTTTGAGTTCAAGAGCGCGGTGCGAGAAGAGGCAACAATCCATGATGCCTATGTGCAGCTGACCACCCGCTACAAGCGCGATATTCCCGAGTTGATGAAGTACAACGCCTTGTGTGTCATCAGTGATGGCGTGAACAGCCGGGTGGGCTCACTGTTTGCACCTTACGACTTCTATTACACCTGGCGCAAAGTCACCGGCGATGAAACCATCGAGCAAGATGGCATCAATGCTCTGCACACCATGTTGGAAGGCTTGTTCGACCAGCGTCGCTTGCGGGAGGTGCTGCGTCACTTTATCTACTTCCCGGATGTGTCCAAGAAAGAAGAGAAGATCGTTTGCCGCTACCCCCAGTTCTACGCGGCCACCAAGCTCTACGAGAACATTCTGCGTCACCGCAAGCCAGAGGGTGATGGCAAGGGCGGCACCTACTTTGGTGCCACCGGCTGCGGTAAAAGCTACACCATGTTGTTTCTTAGCCGGTTGCTGATGAAGAGCCTGGCCTTTGAGAGCCCGACGATTGTGCTGATTACCGATCGCACCGACCTGGACGATCAGCTTTCCAAGCAGTTCACCAATGCCAAAACTTATGTGGGCGATCAGACCATCGTGAGTGTGGAGAGCCGCGCCAAGTTGCGAGAGCTGCTAAAAGGGCGCAGCAGTGGCGGGGTATTCCTGACGACCATTCACAAGTTCACCGAAGATGCCGAGCTGCTCACCGACCGCAGCAATGTGATCTGTATTTCAGACGAGGCGCACAGAAGCCAGGTGAACCTGGACCAAAAGGTGCGGGTCACTGAGAAGGGCGTGAGTCGGACGTTTGGTTTTGCCAAGTATCTGCATGACTCGCTGCCCAATGCCACGTATGTGGGCTTTACCGGTACCCCCATCGACGCCACCCTGGATGTGTTTGGCGAGGTGATCGACAGCTACACCATGACCGAGTCGGTGAAAGATGAGATCACCGTACGGATTGTGTACGAGGGCCGCGCGGCCAAGGTGCTGCTGGACAACAGCAAACTGGAAGAAATCGAGCAGTATTACGCTGAGTGCGCCGAAGAGGGCGCCAGCGACTACCAAATAGAAGAGAGCAAGAAAGCCAGCGCCAATATGAGCGCCATATTGGGCGACCCCGACCGCTTGCGGGCACTGGCCGTGGACTTTGTTCAGCACTATGAAACACGGCTAGAAGAGGGCTCCACCGTTAAAGGTAAGGCGATGTTTGTGTGCAGCAAGCGTGAGATCGCCTACGACTTCTGGCAGGAGGTGATAGCCCTTCGGCCGGAGTGGAACGAGGTGCTGGCCTGCGAGGCGGGCGCTACGCTGACCGAGCAAGAGCAGAAAGAGGTCAAGCCCATAGAGCGGGTGAAGATGATTATGACCCGGGGCAAGGATGACCCCAAAGCGCTCTACGATATGCTTGGCACCGCTGAATACCGCAAAGAGCTGGACCGCCAGTTTAAGAACCCCAAGTCCAACTTCAAGATCGCCATTGTGGTGGATATGTGGCTGACGGGCTTTGATGTGCCGTTCCTCGACACTATCTATATCGACAAGCCCATCCAGCGCCATAACCTTATTCAGACCATTTCTCGGGTGAACCGTAAGTACGAGGGCAAAGACAAAGGCCTGGTGGTGGACTACATCGGCATCAAGAAGCAGATGAATCTGGCGCTGGCCCACTACAACAAAGCTGATCAGCAGAACATCGAAGAGATCAACCACTCCATTGTGGTGGTGAAAGACCACCTGGACTTGCTCAACAAGTTGTTCCATAAGTTTGATGCCAACGACTACTACCACGGCAGCCCGGTGCAGCAGCTGCACTGCCTGAATCGTGCTGCTGAGTTTGTGCAGGTCACCGATAAGATCGAGAAGCGCTTTATGGCCTTGGTAAAGCGCCTGAAAGCAGCCTATGACATCTGCAGTGGCTCAGAGGGCATCACTCAGGCTGAGCGTGATCAGATCCACTTCTATATGGCGGTGCGCTCTATCGTCTTTAAGCTCACCAAGGGCAATGCACCCGATACCGCGCAGATGAATGCCAAAGTGCGGGAAATGATTAAAGACGCCCTGCAAGCCGATGGCGTGGAAGAAATTTTCAAAATGGGCGAGGAAAGCGAGGGCGTCTCCGACCTGTTCGACCCTGATTACTTGGCTAAGATCGACAAGATCAAACTGCCCAACACCAAAATCAAGCTCCTCCAGCAACTACTGGCCAAAGCCATTGAAGACTTCAAGAAGGTCAACAAGGTGCAGGCGCAAGACTTTTCCAAGCGCTTCAAGGCACTGGTAGATGCCTACAACGAGCGCAAGGAAGACGATGTTCTGGTCAGCGATGTGCTCGAAGACTTCTCGGTTGAGATCATAGACATGATCCACGCCCTCAAGGACGAGTACGCCTCCTTTGAAGACCTGGGTATCGACATCGAAGAAAAGGCCTTCTACGACATCCTAAAGCGCCTAGCGGTGAAGTACGACTTCAGCTATCCCGAAGACAAACTGCTGCCACTGGCTCAGGAAGTGAAGGCCGTAGTGAAAGACAAGGTCAAATACACCGACTGGAACCAGCGCGATGACATCAAGGCAGAGCTAAAGGTCGGGCTGATACTGGTGTTGGCCAAACACGGCTACCCGCCGGTAGACCGCGATGAGGTCTACAAGGAGATCTTTGAGCAGGCGGAGAATTTTAAGCAGCACGACATCACTAACTGAGGTTTAGCGGGGCGCATGAGAGAAATATCAAATCAAGAATTACGCTTAGCTGATATTCCAGGTGATGATGCACCTGATTTTGAACTGCAGGAGTTCGCCCTTACATTCAATGGTTACGCGGAATTTCCTGATGATTCTGGTAGGGACAGCTGTGCGGTGATTGCGAATAGCAAGGATCATAGAAGCCTTAGCAGGGTAAGAGCGTGCTTGTTCTTCGAGCAACGACGAGGGCGCCAGTCTGACATTGGATGGGATAGGGCGGAGGCCCTAAAGTTGCTTGCGCTAATTAGAAAATTTGTGCAAGAAAAGCGCTATAGGCTGCCGGGCGTCAGAGGGAAAAAAGGGGCGTCTACGGCAGATTTAGTGCAAGAGATAAACTCCCTTTGTGAGGCGAACATTGCCACCATCCGGCGTATATCTCAGTTTAATGCCGAGCGAGAGATCAGAGACGAAATCAATAGGCGCCTCCGTGCAGTTCACAATGTGCTCGGCATGGCTGCGGGCTCAAGGCGGTTTGGTTGTCTTTATATTGAAAAAAATCTTGATGAAGCGGAGCCGTTCATTGCAGAGCACGCGATACCTGTATCTGCTCTGGTCAAGCTGTTTGAGAGGGGTATGCCTTTTGTTGATCTAGCTTTCTTTCCCGTGTCACTCATTAGCAAGATTTCCGACCGACGCCTGGCTGAAGCGAAGTTAACTAAGTCGGGGCATGATGAAAGCTTCAAGGAGGTCTTTAGGCGATACGCGATTGCGGGGATTGCTCTGGAAACACATGACGGAAAGCCTGTTGACGCTGAGACTTGGACTATGGATGACCACCTCTCTCTGATACGCCGTACCCCTGCATTGAATGAAGTATACGATACGGTGTTTCGGCGAATAGCCTCTAATTAAGTGACGGGTCGAGCGACGGTCTGAACAATTAGCGAAAACAAAAAAGCCCTGTAAAAACAGGGCTTTAATGATTTTTTATGGCGGTGAGGGAGGGATTCGAACCCTCGGTACGTTGCCGTACACACACTTTCCAGGCGTGCTCTTTCGACCACTCAGACACCTCACCAAAACAGGTACAGCCGAGGCTGCGTTTTGAGGGCCGACACTCTAAGGGATTTTCTACGCCTTGGCAATTGTGAATTTACATTGACGCATGCGGCTGCGCTAAGAGTGGAACATTTCTTGCGTCGACGTTGCTGCTTATTCACGCTACGCCTTGTGCGGCTAAGGATATCCAATGTTGTATACCCCGGAGATGGTGTCGCGCCTTCAGAAGCTGCGCTCCAGATTGTATGCCGAGTTTGGCATTCGTATTCGTTTGGCCGATCCGGAATTGCTAGATATTTTGTCGGCGTTGGCGCCCCGCACCCGCGACCCTATCTCGAAAAACACCATCGGCGAGCTACTCAGCCTCGCTGGTCGAGAGTCGGCGGAGAAAAAATCGCTGGAGGCTATTACCGAGATTACCTACCGGGGACATAAGATTCCCTCTACTGATGAGCAGCAAAACCCGGCCCCCGGCGCTAAAAAGCATGTGTACCGGGGACGGGTGTTTTATAAGTAAGGTTTTCTGCTGGCGGTGTTAGCCGCCAATATTTCCCAGAACTTCAATGTAATGCTCAATGGGCAGGTTCTCAGGGGCTTCGGTCATTGCCTCTGATAAGGCCTGCTGCATGCGTGCATTGAAGTCTGCAATGCTCTGGTCCGCTGTCAGGGGAGAGGGCGAAATACTGGGGGGCTGACGGTGCAGAGTTGCCTGTTCGTAGTCGTAAGCGATGGCAAGTCCGGTTCCCTCGTCATACTGACGAACGAATATTTCCATGCCTCGTGGTACACCAACGCTGTCGTCAAAGCCGACTGGCACGACGATTGAGCCCATTTGAGTGGTCGAGCCGAAATCGCAGGTTCTGCCGCCGGTCGGCCCTGGGCTCAAAATCAGCGCATCCAAGCGTACCTGTGCACCACTTTCGTCCAGTACCGGTTCGCCTGACTCATCGACCAAGGCGTCCATAAGTGAGGTGGTGTAGTCACGCATTTCTATCAGACCGTTGAGCTGGGCTTCGCTGGGTGCAAGATTTGGGTCGTCTGCGGCAACAAGCGCGAATAGCGCGGCCGTGCGCGGTCCCACTCTGCCTGTTTCAAGTATGCCGTCCAGGCCACTGCAGGCCTCGCGCTCATGGGCGATGGAGTCGGAGCCGTTGGTGGCAATCGCCAGGCTGCTTACGCAGGCTCTGGGGCTGTCTCCGCCTTCTTCCTCGAAGGTGAGGAAGTATTGGTTCATATCATAGTGCCGTGAACCCGCGCCGCGGCTCTCAAAATCGGGGAGGTAGATGTCATAGACCTCTGCGCCCAATTCGCGCATTTTTTCAACAGCGGCGCTAATCAGTTCGCCCTGGGCGCCGGTACCTGCCGCATCGCTGTTGCTACCCAGCTGTTTTACCACGCCAATTTTTCTTCCCTTCAGGCCATATTTTTCCCGGTCCAGAAAGCTCATATAGCTTTCGGGCCGCAATTCGGCAGGGTAGAGAAGGGTTTTCGGGTCGCGGGGATCAACACCCGCCATTGCATCGAGCATTAACGCTGCGTCACGCACCGTTCTTGTCATTGGCCCACCGGTGTCGCGCTCGTGGCTGAGAGGGAAGATACCGTGCTGAGAGATAACACCTAAACTGGGGCGGATGCCCACTAAGCCGTTAACTGAGGAGGGATGCCGAATTGACTGGCAGGTGTCACTACCGGTGCCGCCAAGGGCAAAGTTGGCGGCGATAGACGCGCCGGTGCCAGAGGATGAACCAGCGGGGCTTTCTGAGGTGTTATAGGGGTTGCTTACCTGGATGGCGCGATTGGAAAAGCCAGTGGTAAAAAAGGCGAATTCGTCTTGATTGGCCTTGCCGAGAATGACTGCTCCAGCCTGTCGCAAGCCCGCAACCGAGTGGGCATCTACCCCGGCCTGATGGCCGAGCATACTGTAGGAGCCCTGTGTGCTTGGGTAATCGTAGGTGTCGTAGTTGTCTTTCAATAAAACGGGCATACAGTGCAGCGGGCGGTCGCCGATGCCACCGTCACGTGCATAGAGGGCATCCAGCGCCTTGGCCTGGTCGATACTGTCGGGGTTAACAGCAAGCACGCCGCGAATAGGCAGTCCACCGTTTGGTTGAGGGGTGTCGTTATAGGCGAAGATTCGCTGGATATACATATTAACGAGGGCTTCGCAGGTGAGTCGCTGACCATCGGCAAGGCTGAGATCGCCGCGAAGCGCCGCGTGGACGTCCGCCGTGGTGGCTTCCTCCAGCACAAATTCCCCACCTGGAGTGGTAGGCGGCGTGGGCGGCGCGCTGGTACTTGATGAGCTGGACGAGCCGCCGCACGCAGCAAGTGCGAGGACGATGGGGGCTAGGGTGTATGCGAATGCACGCTGCATAGTGAAATTACCTCTAATAATGTATCGCTTCCTGGCGAACTGCTCACCTCCCTGTGTAAATGGCTAGCTAGGCTAGTGTTTGCGACGTTTGTGGTTTCTCAGTAACAGTCACCAAACAGCAGCAAACAGCGTGCCAGTATCGATTTATCGCCGCTTGCGCTATGAAGTTGCCAGTCGACTGCTTATCATTGTCGCCAGATGTGGAATAACGAAGTGGAAGAAAAAATGAAGTGTGCGATGGTGCCGGTAACGGCATATCAGCAAAATTGCTCGGTGCTGCTCTGTGAAGAAACGGGGCAGGCCGCGGTGGTTGATCCAGGCGGCGATATAGACCGCATCGAGGCAGCGTTGGAGCAGTTGGGCGGCAAACTGTCAGTGATTTTGCTGACCCATGGCCATATGGATCATTGCGCGGCGGCAGATACCTTGCGCCAGAAATACGGGGTGCAGATCATCGGGCCGCATAAGGACGATGCATTCTGGATCGACAAATTGCCTGAATGGTGCCAGATGTCAGGCTTTCCCCATGCGGAGGCCTTCACACCGGACCGCTGGCTGGATGACGGTGAGTCCGTTAGTTTCGGGAACCAGCAGCTGGCGGTCAGTCATTGCCCGGGGCACACCCCGGGGCATGTGGTGTTTTTTCATGCGCCGAGTAAGCTGGCGATTGTCGGTGACGTGTTATTTCAAGGCTCGATCGGTCGCACCGACTTCCCGCGCGGTGATTACGACACCCTGATTGCGTCCATTCGAGAAAAACTCTGGCCGCTGGGGGATGATGTCACTTTCATCCCCGGCCATGGCCCGACCTCGACATTCGGCGAGGAACGCCAGACCAATCCCTTCGTTGCTGACAGTCGCTATGGGTGATCACGTGGAAGAAAAACAGTTCACGCATTTTGATGCCCAGGGCCAGGCGAGCATGGTCGACGTCACCGATAAAGCGGTAACGGCCAGGGAAGCCGAGGCGACAGGCCGTGTGGTGATGCAAGCAGAAACGCTGGCTATGGTTGCCGCTGGCAATCATAAAAAGGGTGATGTGCTCGGTGTAGCCAGGTTAGCTGGCATCCAAGCGGCAAAAAAATGCAGCGATTTGATCCCCCTGTGCCACCCGCTGATGCTGTCTTCAGTCAAGGTCGATTTTGACATCGACAGTGCAGGGCAGTGCGTGCACATTCGTGCGCGGTGTAAATTAGCTGCGCAAACCGGCGTCGAGATGGAAGCCCTAACGGCTGTATCTGTGGCTGCATTGACGATCTATGACATGTGTAAGGCTGTTGATAAAGGCATGTGCATTGAGGGCATCCGCCTTCTCAGCAAGCGAGGCGGGCGTTCCGGCGAGTGGTCGGCGGAGGGGCATGACCATGATTAAGGTCTTGTTCTTTGCCAAACTGCGTGAAACCTTGGGCACCTCTGACTTGGAAATTGACTACGCCGGCACCGTAGCCGACCTTAAGGCACAGCTGTCCATGCGTAATGATTGTTGGGCCGAGCAGTTCGCCCAGGAAAATTTGCTATGCGCGATTAATCAGCAAGTTGCTGCCGACGAAAGCCCTGTTTCCGAGGGTGATGAGGTTGCTTTTTTTCCTCCAGTTACAGGAGGTTAAGTTAAGTGATTAAAGTTTTAGTTCAGGTTGAGGATTTCGATGCAGGCGCTGAAGTAGCGCAACTGCGCAGCACCGCCAGCGGCGCAATTGTGCAGTTTGTAGGCGTAATGCGCGATAACAACCAGGGCGATACAGTAGCATCGATGCACCTGGAGCATTACCCCGGTATGACCGAGTCCAGCATCGAGCGCATTTTGGTAGAGGCGAGTGAGCGCTGGTCCTTGCTTGGCTGCACCGTTATCCACCGAGTTGGTACCGTGCTGCCCGGCGAGCAGATTGTACTGGTTGCGGTGAGCGCGGCGCACCGTCACGCAGCATTTCAAGCCTGTGAGTTCGTTATGGACTACCTTAAAACCCAGGCGCCATTTTGGAAAAAAGAACAATTGCACAACGGTGAGAGCCGTTGGGTGGACGCCAGGGAAAGCGACGATAGGGCCGCCGCGCGGTGGTAGGGCGTCAGCCGTTCGGACGAGCTGTAACAGCATCGGTGAATGCATTCCCACGGTATACTACGCGCTCCTCACGCCGGCCCATACGCAGGTCGGCGGCGAATCACAGATAACAGGATATTTATGAGCTTCGATCCCCGTAACTTCCGCAATGCCCTCGGTCAGTTCGCGACAGGTGTGTGCGTAATTACCGCCAATCCACGCGGCTATGAGCCTTTCGGTATGACGGTTAATTCATTTGCCTCGGTGTCGCTGGACCCGGCTCTGGTGTTGTGGAGCCTGCGTAACGACTCCGAATGTTACCCGGCCTTTGAAGCGGCCGATGGCTTTACGGTCAACGTACTGAGCCAAGAGCAGGTTGGCCTGTCCAACCAATATGCGAAGAAAGATGCTCACCAACTGGATAAGGATCACTACCGCATTGGTAAAAGTGGCCTGCCGGTTCTGCGCGGTGCACTCACTAGCTTTGAATGTGATATCTGGCAGCGCTATGATGGCGGGGATCATTTGATTCTTGTTGGTAAAGTTACTGAAATGGACCTGAGTCCCACTGGTAAACCTCTTGTTTTCCACGGTGGTGGCTATCAGGAACTGCGCTAGGACTTTGCCTCTCAGCGGAGTAGCGGTATAGATGAAGTTTTGCAGTGAGTGTGGTGCGCCGGTTGAACTCCGTGTGCCGGAAGGAGACGACCGACCACGTTATACATGCACTCAGTGCGACATTATTCATTACCAAAACCCCCGTGTGGTGGTGGGCTGCCTGCCCACCATCGGCGATCAGGTTCTGCTTTGCCGGCGCGCTATTGAGCCACGGTTGGGCTTCTGGACGATTCCCGCCGGTTTTATGGAAAACGGCGAGACGATGCTGGAGGGCGCTCTCAGGGAAACCCGTGAGGAAGCGGCCGCCAAAGTGAAGGACGAGAGCCTGTATCGATTATTCGATATTCCCCATATCAATCAGGTGTATGTATTTTTTCGCGGTGAACTCGACGGCGATTTCGGCGTCGGTCCGGAAAGCCTGGAAAGTAAGCTTTTCCGAGAAGAAGACATTCCCTGGTCCGAGCTGGCGTTTCCGGTGGTTACCGATATTTTGATAGATTATTTCGAAGACCGTCGGCGCAACGATTACCCCATTCGCCTGGGTAAGCCCGGCCCCCTCTGGGCCAAGCACGTAAACTGGAACTTCGACCAATAGCCGCTGCGCGGCACCCGGGTAGGGTGTCAGCGCTCGGTGTATAGTACTCCATTCACTTTCTGGTCAGCCCGAATACGATGAATAATGTAGATCTAATTTTGCTTGTTAGCAGCGCGGTAGCGCTACTGCTAGGGCTGGGTATTGGTGCGCTGATCTGGCATCGCATAGCCGTGCTTGAGCGACAAAAAACGGACCAGCAAATGGACGCATTACGTGCACAGAGCGAAGACCTTAACGCGCGTTTAGACACCGCACAACATCGCTTGAATGCCGCTGAGCAACGGGCTAATGAGGCGCAGCGGGCTGAAGCCGTTGCTCAGGACAGAGTGCGCCATCAGGCAGAGGAGCTGGTAAAAGCCGAGGCGTACCGCAAGCAACTGGCGGACGCTCAGGCGGCGCTGGCACGCAAAGAGAGTGACTATCAGCACCTGCAAACTGCCAGCGCCGAGCAAATTGGCCTGCTCAAGCAGGCCAAGGAGGAACTGAGTGCGCAGTTCGAGAAGTTGGCGCACAAGATCTTTGACGAAAAATCCCGCCGCTTTAGCGAGAGTAATCAACAGAGCCTTCAGCAGTCGCTGAATCCCTTTCGCGAACAACTTAAAGGCTTTCAGGAGCGCGTAAACCAAATTTACGACATCGAAAATCGCCAGCATGGTGAATTGCGCGAGCAGTTAAAAACCCTTCAGGAAATGAACCACAGTATCAGTCGCGAGGCGCACAACTTAACGCGCGCGCTTAAAGGGGACAACAAGGCGCAGGGCAACTGGGGCGAAGTGATTCTGGAGCGGGTGTTGGAGGAGTCCGGGCTGCGCAAGGGTCACGAGTATGACACCCAGCAAAGCTTTACCGATGAACAGGGGCGCCGCCGTCAGCCCGACGTGATCGTCCACCTGCCTGACGACAAAGACATCATTATTGATGCCAAAGTCTCTCTTATCGCTTATGAACGCTACTGCAGCAGCGAGGATGACAGCGAGCGCAGCGCAGCGCTCAAAGAACATATCCAGTCGGTGCGTCAGCATATTGGGGGCCTGTCGACTAAGGCCTATCAGCATATTGAGGGCCTGCGAACCCTGGATTTCGTGTTTATCTTTATCCCGGTGGAGGCCGCGTTTATGGCGGCTTTTGAACATGATCCGGAGCTGTTTCGCAGCGCGTATGAGCAAAACATTGTGGTTGTCGGGCCGACAACCTTACTGGCGACGCTGCGCACGGTGCAGAGTATCTGGCGTTACGAGCGCCAAAACCGCAACGCCGAGAAAATTGCTCGCGAAGCGGGTGCCTTGCACGACCAATTTGTATTGGTGTCCGAGTCTCTGGAAGACCTGGGTAAGCACCTGGAGAGAGGCCAACAAGCCTATGAGAAAACCCTTAAGCGTATGACAGAGGGGCGCGGCAACGTGGTCGGTCGTATTGCCAGACTGGAGGCTCTGGGCGCGAAGGTTAAAAAGCAGATTCCAGCGGCACTCAGCGATCGCGCTGATCTGCAACACGACGATACTGACAATTCAGCGATAGATGATTGAGGAGTAAATCATGGCGTTCCCCAAAATCGGTAATATGGCTCCCGCCTTTACGTTGCAAGATCAAAATGGCGACAAAGTCAGCTTGAAAGATTTCAAGGGTAGTAAAAATGTGGTTTTGTATTTCTACCCCAAAGCGAAGACGCCAGGTTGTACCGTGCAGGCCTGCGGTATTCGTGACACGCAGAAAGAATTTGCTAAGCGGGACACCGTGGTGCTGGCTGTTAGCCCCGACCCGGTTGCGAAATTGAAGAAATTTGAAGAAAACCCCAAGAAGGAAGAGGCGCCGTTAAACTTTACCCTGTTGTCTGATGAAGACCACGCCATAGCGGATAAGTACGGCGCCTGGGGGCTCAAGAAGTTCATGGGCCGTGAGTACGATGGCATTTTGCGTACGACCTTTATTATTGGCAAAGATGGCCGCTTAAAACATGTGATGGAAAAAGTGAATACCAAGCGCCATCACGACGACGTTATCAGCTTGCTCGATGGGCTGGATTTAGACTGAAACCGCGCATAAATACGCATAGGCAAGGTTCTGTGGGCTTGCTATAAAGAGGTAACGTCACAGGAGATGCCGATGAGCAGCGACGCACACGGTTCTTTTTCCGTAGAAACTCAGGGCAATATCGTTATTGCCACCTTGCGCGGGGCCTGGAATATAGAGGGCGCCATGGCGTATTTCCAAGAATTGGAGCGCGTGGTTGCCCGCTATGACAAGCAGCCGTGGTGTCGAGTGGTGGATTATCGCGACTACGACCTTCATACCCCGGAAGTCACCGCGGCGCAGCCGAAGTTGTCGCTCTGGTGCCAGTTACAAGGCTGTGTTGACCAGGTTTATGTCGGCTGCAACTCGGTTGACTTAAAAGCGCTGGACTTTTCCTACGCCGACTCGGGGATGTCCTATGTCGCCTGCGATACCGTGGAGGAGGCAGTGCGTTATTGCCAGAGCGTGCTCAATGACGAACCACCGCCCGCTGACCTCAATTTCATTCTCGCCGGTGACCTGCCTGACGATTAATCGGTGTCTTCGTTGCTTATTTCGCCCTGTTGCTCGGCCTCATCTTTACTCAGACGGTACTGCTGAAGGTCCCGTGCGATCATGTCTAAACACAGTTTTAACACCACGGCGTCATCCAGATAGCCCGCTACAGGAATGAAGTCCGGGATGCTGTCCAATGGCATTAAAATATAACCAAGGGCTGTAATGACAGCGCCGATGGACCACCAGGGTATTTCCCGATAATTGCCCCGAGCATAGTCTTGCACAAGTTGAAACAGGGTTTTCACTTGTTCCAGGTAAGGGGCAAGTGAAGCGTTAGTGAGGACTTTGTCGAGAATGCGCCGCCGGTTTTTCAGGGTGGCTTCCAGCTGTTCTTGCTGGGCATCGTCGGCCCCGTCTTCAAGAATCTTGCGCGCCCGGCGCTCGGAGAAAAATTTCATTAGCGCTCCGAAGGGTGGCCCGGCCGTTAGCCGGGCGTGAGAACTTAAACCTTCGCCAGTGTAGCGTACTCCTCCTTAATTTGCTTTTTCAGCAGCTTGCCTGCGGCATTGCGGGGCAGGGGCTGTGCTACGAAGTGCAGCGCCGAGGGCACTTTAAAGCCGGCCAATTGCTCGCGTAAAAAGGATAGCAGGGCATCTTCGGTGAGCGTTTCGCCGTCATTCAGCCTGACCAGGGCGGCTACCGATTCCCCCATACGCTCATCCGGCAAGCCGATAACTGCGGATTCAAGAACCGCTGGGTGGCGGCTTAGCAGTGTCTCAATTTCCGCTGGATAGATATTTTCCCCGCCGCGAATAATCAAGTCTTTGGCGCGGTCTGCGAGATGAACGAAGCCGTCTTCGTCTAGGAATCCGATATCGCCGGTGGCCATCCAGCCATCTTTAAACTGGCTAGCGGTTGCTTCAGGACGATGCCAGTAAGACTGGATATTGCACACTGAGCGCAGCCAGATTTCCCCCTTTTCCCCCGGCGGGAGGTCGCGGCCTTCCTCGTCGCAGGTTTTAAAGTCGACCAGGGGGGACAATGTTCCAGCGGCGCCGGGTTTTTCTTCGTAGGCAGCGCCGGTGCAGCTGGAGCAGATCGCGTTGCTTTCCGTCATGCCGTAGCCAGTGCCCACGTAGGCTTGTTCAAAACGCTCGTCAATCACGCGTTTAAACGTTGGAGGGCAGGCACTGCCACCGCCACCGAGAGAAAACAAACTACTGGTGTCGCGTTTGTCGAAGTCCGGGTGTTGCAGCAGGTCTATCACCATCGAGGGCGCGGCGCTGAATATCGTGACGGTTTCCTGCTCAATCAAACGCAGGGCCTCGGCGGCGTCCCATTTATAGGTCATCACAATTTTGCGACCGCCGCGAAGGTTCAGCAGAAAGGCCGCATAGCAGCCGGAAACGTGAAATAGCGGCACTGATAGCAGTGAGCAGGGAGCATTGCCGCCGGCAAACATCGCCTCGATCGCCTTCGGGTTGGCCATCGCTGACATGATGGCCTGTACCTCAAAGCTGATAATCGCCTGGATGATATTGCGATGACTTGAAAGTGCTCCCTTGGGCTTACCACTGGTGCCAGAGCTGTACATGATTTGTACAGGGTCATCCAGCTGGCATTGCCAGGGCTGCGGCATGGCTTGGCCCATTGCGCCGGCGATAAGCGCTTCCATACTTTCGGCGTGTTCACTGGCCTGGCTGCGTGCAACGATGGCGCGGCAGGGCAGATCGGCCAGCATTGGTGTGAGCAGCTCGAGACGGCGAGCGTCGCAGAAGACAATGTCAGCGGCGCTGTCGCGCAGTACAAACTCCAATTCTTCAGCGCTGCCCCAGCTATTCAGTGGCACCACAATAGCACCGAGTGACGCGATAGCTGTGTAGGCCTCCATCCACTCTGGGTAGTTGCGCATGGCGATCGCGATACGCTGGCCCTGTTTGAGTTGATAGTGGTGGACAAGCTGGTAGGCGAGCGCGTCCACCCGCTGAAAAAATTGTGCGAAGCTGCGCCGCTCTTCCGGCTTGCCCGGTTCGGCATACACCAGAAATTCTCCGTCTCCATGCTGGCGGCCGGCATCGAGCAGTTCACGCATGCTCGATGGTGCCTGCTTAAACTGACGGAAATGCTGCCCGTTTACCACACAGTCTTCCATCTCATAGGGGGCGCCCGGGGCGCAGAGCTGGTTTTGGCAGTCGCGAAGCGTTTGAGCAATATTGGTCATAGTCTGGGTTGCCTATTTCTTTTCAAACATACTGTGGGTAAAGCTCAGGGTCGATGGAATCGGCGCATTGATGGTTTCCATTATCCGCTCATATTCCGTTCGGCAAATTTTCCACTCACCATTTTCCAGGCGATAGTGATCCGTGTAGATGGCCGTGCCAAACAGCATCCAGTTTTGCTCCTTATTGAACACGAGGTCCTGCAGGTACCACTTTCCGCGTGCCTCACTTTCGCTGAGCAACTCGATTTCAGGGTGGTGGCCATTGTGCATGGTTAGTACATTGGGGCTATCCATGTGGCCGCGCAGGCCAGCGATGAGCTCGCTGCGGTTGTCGAAGCTATACTTGCCGCCGTCGTAGCGGGCAACGCAGTCTTCACTGAGCGTGCTTTCCAATAATTGCCAGTCGTGGGTATCTACTGCGCGCAAGTAAACATATTTGAGACGTTTGATCGCCTCGATCTGTAAGAGTTGGTCAGCGGAGCTGGCGTTCATAGCGAATGTTCCTGTTTGGTCTTTATGTTGCCGCAATGCGGTTGTTATCGACCCTGATTTTAGGGTAAGCGACGCGGAACAACATGCTCTGTATGGGTGACGTTATATGGCTTCAAAATATTGAATTTGGTGAAAAAAAATGTACAGCAGTACTTGTCGGCAGGCGGGGTCTGCTAAGCTCGGCCATTTTTTGGAGGGTACGTGGTGCGCGTAATTACCGTAAACACCAACGGTATTCGAGCAGCAGCTCGCAAGGGTTTCTTTTCCTGGCTGGAAACTCAGCAGGCTGATGTGGTTTGTATTCAGGAAACCAAGGCCCAGCAACACCAGCTAAGTGACCCACTGTTCCACCCCCAGGGTTATGTATCGGCCTTCAATGATGCGCACAAGAAAGGGTATAGCGGCACGGCCATTTATTGTCGCACGCCGCCACAACGCTTTGTTTGCGAGCTGGGCTGGGACCCGCTGGACAGCGAGGGGCGGTATGTCAGAGCCGATTACGACAAGCTCAGTGTTATCTCTCTTTACATGCCCTCCGGCTCAAGCAGTGACGCGGCGCAGCAAAAGAAAGATGATTTTCTGGAAAAGATATACCCGCATTTTGTCGAGCTAAAAGCCCAGGGTAGGGAGCTGATCATTTGTGGCGACTGGAATATGTGCCACCGCGAAATTGACCTAAAAAACTGGCGCGCGAATCGCAAAAATTCAGGCTTTTTGCCCCACGAGCGGGCGTGGCTGGATAAGCTCTATGACGAAGCGGGTTTTGTTGACGCCTTTCGGCAGATTAACACCGAGGCGGTATACACCTGGTGGTCAAACCGAGGGCAGGCCTATGCCAACAATGTTGGTTGGCGGCTCGACTACCATGTGGTCACCCCCGGGCTCATCGATAGCATTCGCGATGGCTGGGTATACCGCGAAGAACGCTTTTCCGATCATGCGCCTTTTATAATGGACTATGACATCTCGCTTTGAATCTGGGCCTTGTGTACTATATTTCGCTCGGGATCTGCTGAGCAGCCCAAATTGAGGGCTTTCGCCCGGCTTTTTTAGTTTTGTTTAAGGAAACACGATGAGCTTTTTTATCTCTCAAGCCCACGCACAAACTGCTGGCGCTGCAGGCGCCCCTCCGGGCGGTGAGTTGTTCCAGATCGGCTTTCTGGTGCTGATGTTCGGCCTTTTTTACTTCATTGCGATTCGTCCTCAGCGCAAGCGTCAAAAAGAGCACGCGGCAATGGTCGCCGCTCTGGCAAAAGGCGACGAGGTGGTCACCAGTGCGGGTATTCTCGGCAAAGTCACCAAGCTTGACGATGACTATGTTGTGTTGAGTGTTGCGGACAACGTAGAGCTGAAGTTCCAGCGCGTTGCCGTGCATGCAGTGCTGCCCAAGGGCACGCTCAAAGCCATTTAATACCGTAAACGGGGCGCATCAAGCGCCCCGTTTTCATTTCACGTCATAAACGAGCGATTGCGGGTTTCACATGACTATCCCGACTCAGTTCACGCCCCCACGTCTGGGCCTAGCCAATCTACCAACACCGCTCCAGCCTCTGACACGCCTGCAGGAAGCTCGTCCTGGTCCACGCATTTGGGTGAAGCGCGACGACCTAACGGGCTGCGCACTGTCTGGCAATAAAATACGCAAGCTGGAATTCAGTTTGGCGCAGGCGTTGGAAGAGGGCTGTGACACCATTATTACCTGTGGTGGCTTACAGTCCAACCATTGTCGGGCCACCGCCTTGCTGTGCGCTCAGCTCGGTTTGAAATGCCACCTGGTACTGCGCGGCGAGAAGCCCGAGCATGCCGATGGAAACTTACTGCTCGACCAATTAGCGGGCGCCCAGATTTCGGCTTATCCCGCAAAGCAATTTCAGGCTCAGCTGCCGCAGTTACTCGCGCAGTGGCAGCAGTACTACGCCGACAGAGGGCGCCGCGCGTTTATCATACCCACCGGAGCATCCGATGCAGTGGGAGTTTGGGGCTATTTCTCGGCGTGTGCCGAGTTAGCCGACGATTTTCGCCACCACGACATTCGTCCACGCCATATTATCTGCGCAACGGGCTCCGGCGGCACCCAGGCTGGCTTGACCGCTGGAGCCCACTATTATCTGGCCGGTAGCCGCGTGTGGGGCGTGAATGTCTGCGATGATGAAGCGTGGTTCTTAAATAAAGTGGCCCAAGACCTGCATGATTGGCAGCACCGTTACGACTTAGACGTCGCATTGGACGACTTACAGGTGAGTGTTATCGATGGTTACGTTGGGCCGGGCTATGCGTTGGCCGACGAAAAGGTTTATCAAACCATCGCTGACCTTGCCGCGACCGAGGGCCTTATTCTGGACCCTGTGTACACAGGGAAGGCCTTTCATGCGTTGCTGGAAGAGCGCGACAACGGCCGCTTTGGTGACGATGGGGACATCGTCTTTGTGCATACCGGCGGCATTTTTGGCGTCTTCCCGCATCGGCAGCATTTTACTTCATTGGGTAGATGACTATTTGGCCTGCTATTAGCGGGCCAGCAGCGACTATGCACCGCGACCCAATAACAACGATAAGGTAGCGCTATGGAAACAATTACATCGGTCATTGGCGGCCTCAATGGTCTGGTGTGGGGCTGGCCCATGCTTATTCTTATTCTCGGCACCGGGGCCTACCTGATGTTGGGGCTGGGCTTTATGCCACTGCGCAGAATCCCCCAGGCCTTTGGTCTGTTATTTCGCGGTCGCAAAGGCGAGCAGGACAGCGGCGATATCAGTCCCTTTCAGGCCTTAATGACCTCCTTATCAGCAACGATCGGCACCGGCAATATCGCCGGTGTTGCCACAGCGATCGCGCTCGGCGGTCCCGGTGCGCTGTTTTGGATGTGGTGCACAGCATTGGTGGGTATGGCAACCAAGTACGCCGAGGCGGTCTGTGCCGTGCACTATCGCGAACAAGACGAGCAGGGCAACTTCAGTGGCGGCCCGATGTATTACATAAAAAATGGTCTGGGGCCAAAGTGGCGTTGGCTGGCGGCAACCTTTGCATTTTTCGGTGTCTTTGCGGGCTTTGGCATTGGCAATACGGTTCAGGCTAACTCTGTGGCCGATGCGCTTCACGCCACGTTTTCTCTGCCGGTATGGGTAACCGGCGCGGTGCTGGCAACAGCGGTCGCGCTGGTGGTGTTGGGCGGGGTGAAGCGCATCGCCTCGGTTGCCGGCGTGCTAGTGCCCGTCATGGCGGTGGCGTATATGGCGATGGGCCTCGTTATTATTGCGATGAATATCAGCGAAATTCCGGCTCTGTTTTTACTGGTAATCGATGCCGCCTTTAATGGCGCGGCGGCGGTTGGTGGATTTGCCGGCGCGAGTGTGGTGGCGGCGATACGCTTTGGTGTGGCGCGGGGAATATTTTCCAACGAGGCTGGCTTGGGCAGTGCGCCAATTGCCCACGCCGCCGCAAGAACACACAATTCGGTGAACCAGGGCCTGATCGCCATGCTGGGTACCTTTATCGATACCATTTTGGTGTGCAGCATTACTGGCTTTGTCATTCTGTTGTCCGGGGCATGGCAGGGCGACGAAAGTGGCGCGGCGCTGTCGGCGTTGGCCTTCGACAGCTTGATCGGCGGCGGTGACTTTATTGTGTCCGTGGGCTTGGCGGTCTTTGCGTTTACCACCATGCTGGGCTGGGCCTACTACGGCGAGCGCTGTGTGGTGTATTTTTTTGGCACTCACGCTATTTTTGCCTTTCGCCTGGCCTGGGTCGCGGCAATTCCCCTCGGCGCGATGGCGGAGCTCGATTTTATCTGGCTATTGGCCGATACCCTGAACGCGCTGATGGCGCTGCCGAACTTGCTGGCATTGTTACTGCTCAGTCCGGTGGTTTTTGCGTTGACGCGTGAGCGCCTGGGTAGCAATGGCTCAGCGGAAGCGCGCGAATGAGCGGTATAGGCGCTAGCTTATCTGGCGCATTGCAGCGCCTGAACCCGCGGCGGATTCTCGTTCTTCTCGACGATATTGATGCCGAAGCAGACAGTTACCGTTTATCGCGCCCGGCGGCGCTCAGGCGGGTTTTTGCGGTGCTGGCCTGTGTGTCCGTGAGCTTGCTGCTCATCCACTACTTAAAGTTTTCCTCTAGCCTGCAAACCCTGCTCCAGTGGCTCAGTGAAGTGCAGGGGCGTACACCGAACTATTGGTGGTGGGAGCTGCGTCGCAGTGGCTACGGTGAGTTGCTGTCCTACCTGTGGTGGACCACTTGGCATGTGGTTGGCTACGTGCTGCTGCCGTGGCTGATAATTCGCCGCGTAATGGGCGAGCGCATGCGCCATTTTGGCTGGGGCTGGGGGGACACCCACCGGCACTGGCAGGGCTATCTGCTGTTGCTCAGTCCAATTCTTGTGTTCATCTACCTGGCCAGCTTTCGGCCCGATTTTTTACAGCACTATCCCTTCTATAAACAGGCGGGTAGAAGCTGGTTTGACTTCATTAGTTGGGAGCTTCTGTACCTCACCCAGTTTATCTGCCTGGAGTTCTTCTTTCGCGGCTTTGTGCTGCAAGGCTTGCGTCCGGCCATCGGCGCGAACGCAATCTGGGTAATGTGTGTTCCCTATCTGATGATCCACTTTCCGAAGCTGTGGCCTGAAGCGGTGGGTGCCATCCTGTTTGGGTTGTTTCTGGGTATATTGGCACTGCGCTCGCGATCTATCTGGGGCGGCTTTTTCGTTCATGCCGGTGTCGCGGTTGGTATGGATGTGGCCTCTTTACTGCGCCAGGGACGAATACCCGAGACGTTTTGGCCCTTTTAAATCCTGCCAACGCGACGACTTACTTCCCCGCATTTTTGTGCGAATAACGGTGGAATAGCGCCGTTATAGCGCAAAACAGCGCAACGCCGAGCGCCGCAATGCTGCCGCCAATATAGGCAAATAACACCGGCGCTTGCATCATGGTCGACATCAGCGAGTCTTGGTAATAGAAAAACCATTGATGCTCTGCCGGAAACACCCAAATATGCAGTTGGTAGAAGACCGCTTCAAAGCCAAAAACGCCCAGCAGGCCAGCTATTAACACAGAGACGCCAAGCAATTTACCCAGTTGCTGAGTCAGAGGCGGGAAGGGCGCCTTGCGGCGTATTTTTGCCAATGTCCAAACGGTCCAGGCCATCGCGGTAAGGATAACGAGCAAGCGAGTTGCACTAATCAGATGCGCAACATCTTGGAGGTGGATAATTTCCGCCTCGTGCAACAGGGCGACAGCGCGGGTTCGCCCCGCGGCGCGATAGCTTATCTCCTTAAGGCCTTCACCATCGCTGTGCACGGCGCGAACAATCTCCGCAAAGAGCGTGATGCGCTGTGCTCGGTCAGTTGTTTCAAAGCCATCCTTAAAGCGATTTTGGGGGCCGTATTCCGCGATGGTTTCAGCGATGCCGATATGGTCGTGAAAAAAGCCGTAAAAGTAGTTGAGCTGCGCTGATAGCAGCCATGCAAGGCCGGCGGCAAGCACCAAGGTTAATAGGGCGTAGAGGCCATTGCTTGCGCCGCTGCGCAGGCGGTGAACGTTGCCAGCGGTGCGTTTAGTCATAGTAGCGCTCAACCCGTGATGATACCTGAGTGAACAGCTCATAGCTGATGGTGCCGCAGCGCTCGGCGACCTCCGCGGCACTCACGCCCTGGCCCCAAAGGGTGACTTCGTCGCCAACCTTAACGTGGTCGACGTCAGTGACGTCGGCGGTGAGTAAGTCCATGGAAACACGCCCGGCCAACGAGGCGCGCTGACCATTCACCATTAGCGGTGTACCGTCAGTGGCGTGGCGCGGGTAGCCATCGGCATAGCCAGCACCAATAGTGGCGATGAGGCGTTGTTCGCTGGCCTGCCAACGCCGCCCGTAACCGACGCCGTCGCCCGCGTGAACGGTTTTAAGCGCGACAATCCGGCTCTTGAAGTGCATCACTGGGCGCAGCGCTTTATTGCCCGTTAATGTCCCCGTGGGGTCGTCGCCGTAGAGCATAATGCCTGGCCGCTGCCACTGTGCATGGGTGTGCGGGTGGGCAATAATCGCGGCGGAATTAGCCAGGCTTAAAGGGAATGTGCCCAGTGCTCGACTGCTGCTGAACAGACGCTCAGCCTGTTCTTCGGTGACTTCCGCCCGAGGTGTATCGGCATCACTAAAGTGGCTCATATGAATCACTTCTTTCACATTTTTGCTACCGACGAGAAGCTGCTGCGCGGCCACAAAATCCTCATGGTTCATGCCCAAACGGTTCATGCCGACATTCCGCTTAAGCCAAATTGACAGGGGGGTAGTTAAGCGAGTGCCGACAAGCCGTTGTGCATCCTCGAGGCGATGAATAACCAAGTCCAGGCGCGCCTTGGCGCAGTGTTTAAGCGTGTTGTCATCAACGAGGGTGCCGAGCAGAAGCAAACGTTTGGACGGCGCGTGTTCGCGCAGTGCCAGTGCTTCACACAGGCGCGCCAAGCCAAAGCCCTGAGCGCGTTCACCCAGGGTGTCGGCAACCCAATTCGCGCCGTGACCGTAGCCATTGGCCTTGAGCATGGCTAAGATTGCGCCGCCCGGCGCTAACTGTTTCACAACAGCGAGATTGTGGCGCAGTGCCGCTGCATCAAATTCCAACCAGGTTGTATTATGCAAGATATGTTGCCGCTCCGAAGCCTGTTGAGAGATTATCGCTGTCGCGTCCCGCGTAATTCTACCGCCCTCTGGTTTACCCTGACAGTGTTTCTGTTCGGTGTTTCTCCGGCGTGGTCCGACAATCAATGCCCGCCGCGCTATTCACCTGCAGACGCCGACGATGCGCTTTATATCAGTGTGTCGGCTTGGCAGGCGATGCAGGCACAACGTCGCCTTATCGAGCGCTGCCCGACTCTGGCGGCAGATTTTGCATGGGCGACTTTTTTCAGTGGGCCCGCAACGCAACAGGCCGTTGCTAAGTCTGCGAATTATGCTGCGCTGGCGACCTCGGTGGCGGCCCGCGATCAACTGCGCCTCTTAAGAGTCGCCCATGTTTTGTTAGGGGCGTCGCAAGATTTCAGCGTGTCGGCTGCGGTGCGCCGCCTGCGCCGGGAATTCCATCGACAGCCGATGATTTATCGGGATAAAGCCCTGGCGCTAAGCAATCGACTTGCTGAGTTTCTGCCAAGGGTGTCCATTGACGGTCGCCGCGGCCTCGCGTTGCCTGTGCATCCGGGCTATTACCTGCTAGCGGGGGAGCAGGGCAGACCTGAACTGGTGTTTAGCGCCGCAACGCCGCAACGCGAGCAGAGCAGTGGTGCGGTGTTTTTTATTAACGCGCAGGCCAGAAGAGTCCGTGTTTGGCCACAGGCTGGCGTCCAGCAATGGCAAGTGGGGCGCTTATACAGCCAGTACCGCAAGGGGGACGCCTGGTGTACTGCCACGGCACTAACACGGCGCTGGCTGATAACGGCAGCGCACTGCTTGTTTGAACCGCGCTCGCCTGCACGCAGAGCGCATTCGGTGGCGTTCTACCCGGCGCGCGGTGGCGCGCAAAACCCGGGAATCCCGGCGGTGGCGGCGTGGACCTTGGATCACAAGCATGCACAATTGCTTGCTGGCGACCTCGCTGCCTATGCAGGTAGTGACGTAGCACTCGTACAGCTTGCCTTGCCGATTACCGGGCACTTTATCGGCGCGCCATTGGCAGCGCTGTCTGCAAATGATGCCACCGTAGAGATGGTTTCCTACCCAAGCGCGTCGTCCTCTGGCGGTTTGTGGTTGAGTCGCTGTCAGACGAGTCCGCGCAGTGAGGTTGGTGGTGACCTTGCTCTTGTCGGGCTCGACTGCTTGAATCAGCCGGGCCAAAGTGGCGCCATGCTGCGCGAGGGAATGAAAGCGGTTGGGGTATTGTCGGCGAATGTCAGTAGCGAGGGCATCGCCGCCACATCGATAGCGGCTGTATTTTCCCAGGCGTTAATCGACGATATCGCCTTGATTCGTCAGGGCAGCAAGCCGCGCTCGATGAACTGGCAGCGTTTGCAATTCTAGCTTCGGCTCTTGTCTGCACTTCGCCATCTTGTATAGTGGAGGCGCTACGTATTGAGGGACATTCATGCCCAAGGGATTTGAAGACAAGTTAGTCGTTGCGATTTCATCACGGGCGCTGTTTAACTTGGATGACAGTCATCAGGTGTTTGAAACGCAGGGGCTGGACGCGTATCAACAATATCAAATCGATCGCGAAGATGAGGTGCTCGATAAAGGCGAGGCCTTCAATATTGTTGAACGCTTACTCAAACTTAACGACTTGCTGAAAGAACCGCGCGTTGAGGTTATTTTATTGTCTCGCAATTCCGCGGATACCGGCCTGCGGATATTTAACTCTATCGAGCACTACGGTTTGAACATACGCCGTGCCGCCTTTAGTGGTGGGGCGAGTCCCTACAATTACGTGTCGGCGTTTGGCTGCCACCTGTTTTTATCCACCCATGCCGAAGACGTGCGTCGAGCACTTGAAAACGGCGTTGCTGCAGCGACCTTGTTACCACGCAGTAAAAAGTCTGAGCAGTCAACGCAGCGCGAACTGCGTTTTGCTTTCGACGGTGATGCAGTGCTGTTTTCCGATGAGGCAGAACAGATATACAAACAGCAGGGGCTGGAGGCCTTTACAGCCAGTGAAGTGGAGGCGGCGGACCGCCCGCTGAGTGGCGGCCCCTTTAAACCCTTCCTGTCAGCACTAAATACCTTACAGCGAGAATTCCCATCGGACGCGCCGCCAATTCGAACTGCCTTGGTGACCGCCCGGTCGGCACCGGCGCACAAGCGCGTGATACGTACACTGCGCGAGTGGAATATCCGGATCGATGAGTCACTATTTTTGGGTGGCCTTGAAAAGGGCGAGTTCTTGAAAGCCTATGGTGCGGATGTATTTTTCGACGATCAGCAAAGTCACTGTGAATCAGCCAGTGAACATGTGCCAGCCGGGCATGTCCCGCACGGTATTGCTAACGCCCCACAGGCTTAGCCGTTGTATTTGGAGACAATAATCAATGAAACTTCAGCAGTTACGCTACATCTGGGAAGTGGCCCATCACGAGATGAACGTATCCGCAACGGCGCAGAGCTTGTTTACCTCCCAACCAGGGATCAGTAAGCAAATTCGCATGCTAGAGGATGAGCTGGGCGTGGAAATCTTCGCGCGCAATGGCAAACATCTGACACGGGTAACGCCGGCGGGCGAGGCAATATTAAAAGAAGCCGGAGAAATACTGCACAAGGCTGAGGGCATCAAAAGCATCGCTCAGGAGTTTAAAAACCCGAACAAAGGCAGCCTGTCTATCGCCACCACGCACACGCAGGCGCGCTACGCATTGCCGCCGGTGATCAAAACCTTTATCGAGCGCTATCCCGATGTGTCCCTGCACATGCACCAGGGAACGCCCATGCAAATATCGGAGCTGGCGGCGAATTTCGGTGTGGACTTCGCCATCGCCACGGAGGCCCTGGAGCTGTTTAGCGACCTGATAATGATGCCGTGCTATCGCTGGAACCGGGCGATACTGGTGCCGCGAGATCATCCTTTAGCCAGCGTCTCCAAGCTGTCTGTGGAGGATGTTGCTGCCCATCCTATCGTCACTTACGTATTTGGTTTCACTGGTCGCTCAAAATTAGACGATGCGTTTTTACAGCGCGGCTTGGAGCCTAAAGTCGTGTTCACGGCCACCGATGCCGACGTTATCAAAACCTATGTCAGACTTGGCCTGGGCATTGGTATTGTCGCGCAAATGGCTTACGACCCCGAGGTTGATAGCGACCTGGTTGCCCTCGATGCCAGCCACCTTTTCGAAGCCAGCGTTACCAAAGTGGGCTTCCGCCGCGGCACGTATATGCGCAAATTTATGTACGACTTTGTCGAATTATTTGCTCCGCATCTGACGCCGGAGCTCGTTGACCAGGCCTACCAATGCCACAGCAAAGCTGACCTGGAAGCGCTGTTTGCGCCTATCGAGTTGCCCACCCTTTAGCGAGATCGCTCCGGTGTTGACCTGAGGCGTTGCTTTTAGCGGGGCAAGCCGTTAGATTGACCGCCTTTTTTTACTTGAGGAGACTTTCGCCGTGGAAATCGCATGCCTGGACCTGGAAGGTGTACTGATTCCGGAAATCTGGATCGACTTCGCCGAACGCACGGGTATTGAGGCGCTAAAAGCGACGACCCGCGATATTCCCGACTACGATGTGCTGATGCAGCAACGTCTTCGTTTGTTAGACGAAAACGGCCTTGGCCTGCCCGATATTCAAGCGGTGATTGCCGATATGCGGCCGATGGAAGGTGCGCGCGAGTTTTTGGATTGGCTGCGGGCACGCTTTCAGGTGGTGATCCTCTCCGATACCTTTTACGAGTTTGCTGCGCCATTGATGGCCCAGCTCGGCTGGCCAACCCTGCTGTGTCACAAGCTGGAAACCGACAATGTCGGAAAGGTGGTCGACTATAAAATTCGCCAAGTAAACCCTAAACGCCAGTCGGTATTGGCGCTGAAAACCCTGTATTACCGCATTATCGCTGCTGGTGATTCATACAATGACACCACCATGCTCGCAGAAGCAGACGCCGGTATTTTGTTCAAAGCACCGAGCAATGTGATCGAAGAGTTCCCTCAATTTCCAGCGGTGCACGACTATGAAGCGCTGAAGTTGGAGTTTTTGAAGGCCTCTAACCGCAACCTTAGCTTGTAACGAGCGCTACTCAGGCTCGGCAAGCACCGCCATGAGCTTGCCGAGCTTCTCTTCCGTTTCGACAAATTCCATCTTTGCCTTAGAATCGGCAACAATGCCGCCGCCGGCCCAGCCGCGAATCTGCCCGTTGTGGCAAACAAAGCTTCGAATGGTAATCGAGCTGTCCAGCCGCCCACTTGCCGACAAATAGAACACGCTTCCGCAGTACAGCGATCGTCGGTTTGGTTCAAGCTCGGCGATAATCTCCATCGCCCGTCGTTTTGGCGCGCCGGTGATGGAGCCACCCGGAAAGCAATCCAATAGCGCCCGAAGCGCGGTGATCTCGGGTTTTAGCGTACTGCGAATGGTGCTTACCAAGTGATGAACCGTGTTAAAGCTTTGCAGCTCAAGCAAACGCTCGACCTGCACACTGCCCGCTGTGCTGTTTTTACCCAGATCATTGCGTAGCAGGTCAACGATCATCACATTTTCCGCGCGATTTTTTTCGCTGGCCTCCAGGGCCTCGGCATTCGCCTTGTCCGTTACCGGGTCAGGGGATCGTGGCGCGGTCCCTTTGATGGGCTGGGTTAGCATGCTGCCCTTATCGATTTCAATAAAACGCTCGGGGGAAAGGGATAACAGCTGGCATTCCCCTAAATCGAGATAGGCGGAGAAGGGCGCTGCGGCGACCTTTCTCATGCGTTTATACGCCTGCCACGGGGAGCCTGAGTAGGGCGCGCTAAACTGGCGAGTGAGATTGATCTGGTAGCAATCACCGTCGAGGATATAGCGCTGAATCGCCTCGAAGCAGCGAGCGTAGTCCGGCCAGTCCAGATGGCTATGAAATGGCGCAGTTAGCATAAATGTGGCGTCGTTGACGGCGTGCTCGAGGGCCGATGACGACAGCTGGCGCGCTATCTTGCTTTGGCAGTCAGGCTGTAACACCAGCTCTGCGCACTGCGTGTGGTGGTCGACAATAATTGCCCAGTCGTAAATGCCAACGTGCAGCAGCGGCAGTTCAGCTGAGGGGGAGAGGTGTATATCCCTGGCCTCGCCAAGCTCATAGTTGATACAGCCAATCGCCCCGCCGCAGAAGGGCAAATCGTCGGCGCTGTGCATGCCGGCAACGGCTTGCTCTATAGCGGCCTCCGCCTGTGAAAGCAATACACCGATAGTCGTGTTATCACGTGGCGCAATGCTGATTATAGTGGTGGGATCGGCACTAATGATGCTGTAGCGGCCGCGGTCGCTATGGGGCTTTCCCGAATCGATAAACACTGGATTCGGCGCCGACGCCACAGCCTCGAAGTAGCGGCTGCTGTCTGCAAAATAGGCTAAAGGACGGCGTTGGAGGTTGGGCATTGCTGCGGCGATAGTGCTCTTGAAAGCGGGTTGGCAAAGACCGATTGTACGTGCTAGGCCTATGAAAAATCTAGCATTTTGTCACCGATAGTGATCGGTATGGTCACCCATATCAGATTGACAGCGCCACCGCCCTAAAGTAATGTTAGCCGCCGCTTTGAGAATCAAATAAGCCGTCGTTGGAATGACACCTAGAACGGCACGTTCTCAATCATCCGTCGCTCACATGCCAGTTGGCAGGAATCTAGGCAGCCTGAAATTCAGTGGCTGTGGATTACTTCAGCCTGTATGCGGGTGCGGAAACAAAACAATATTGCATCTGGGACTGACAGGCATGAGTAAAAAAGAGCAATTGACTCCCTCGCTGAATAATCCATTCGCGCAGAAATCCGAGCTGGAATTCACTGTGCCCGGTCAAATTGACTACGATCCGGGCCTCTATGAAGCTGCGCTTCAAGCAGGTTACGACTTGCAGCAGCGCCCAATGAAGGCTGCGGGAATTAAAGGCGTTCAAAAGCAACACGAAAAGAAACGCATGACTATCTGGGAACGTATCCAGGTGCTTGCGGACGATGGCAGTGAGCCAAAGGTGCTCTACCAAAACTGGGGTAAAAACCTCGATGGAGCCTCACTGGTAACCGCCATTGTTAAGGTTAACGGTCGCGATGTCGCGATGTACGGCCACGACTTCACCGTTCGCGCGGGTTCCATGGATGCCACCAACGGCACCAAGCTGGCCAATCTTTTCCAGCTAGCCGGTAAACTGGGTATTCCCCTGGTCGGCATGAACGACTCTGCGGGGGCGTACATTCCCGCGGGTGTCGGCGGCCTTGACGGTTATGCCGAGGCCTTTACGGCACTGCGTAAGATCAACGGTGTGGTGCCTTCGATTATGTGCATGTTCGGCTATAACGCCGGTGGCGGTGCTTATCTGCCGCGTCAGGGCTCATTTGTTATTCAGCCCAACGACACCTTCTTTGGCCTGACTGGCCCAGGTGTTGTTAAGTCGGTACTGGGTGAAGACGTAACCGCCGATGAACTCGGTGGCCCCAGTGTTCACAGCCAGTCTGGCGTTACAGACTTTGTTGTGCCCGATGAAGTTGCAGCGCTGCGCAAAGTTAAAGAGCTGCTGAACTACCTGCCAGACAACGCATCGTCTAAGCCTCCCTTCCAGCCAACGTCTGACCCACTGAATCGCAAAACCTGGGATATCGACCTGCTGCTGAAGAAGGCCTTTAACAGCCCAACCGGTTTCAACACGCCCTTTGATATCAGCATTATCATTCAACAGATGTGCGATCACGGCGACTATTTTGAAATTCAGCCAGAGCGCGCTCGTAACACCATTTGTGCGCTCGGCCGTATCGGCGGGAATGTTGTCGGCTTTGTCGCCAACAACTCAGCCGTGTCATCGGGTCAGATCGATATAGACGCCGCCTACAAAAACGCGCGTTTCATCCGCTTCTGTAATGTCTACAACATTCCGGTGATCTTTATGGAAGACACCACCGGCTTCCTGCCCGGTCGCGACCAGGAAACGGGTGGTATTGTTCAAGCCGGACGCGCCATGCTCGACGCGATTATCGACCTGCGCACACCGCGCTTCCTGATGATTGTGCGCAACGCCTTCGGCGGCGCATACGCCTCCTTCAACAACTATCCAACGGGTGCGGATTTCGTCTGCGCGTTGCCAACCACTCGCCTGGCCGTAATGGGGCCTGCCGGGGTTGAGTACGTTTATAAGGATGAAGTGCGCAAAATCCGTGGTTCAATCAAGTCTCGCATCGCCGAGGCAACCCAGCAGAATATTGCCGCTGGCATGGCCGAGGGCGAGGCGCGCAGCCGAGCTGAAGCGGCAGTTGCCGAGTGGCAAAAGCAAGAAGAAGCGCTGTTAACCCAACGCTACGAAAAAGAACTGATGAACCCCAACGAAGCACTGAGCCTGGGATCGATTTCCCAGATCGTCATGCCTGCGGACCTGCGAAAAGTCCTGGGCGAGCAATTGGAGCTGCACTTGAAAGCGTACACGCCTGAGCCGATGTCCGGCCCTCAGCGCGAGTTCCACTAAGCAGCCTTGCTCGACAACAACTACTAGACGATTCGCTTAAGAGGTTATCAACGTGCAGACAAGCAATAATTACTACCTGAACAACCCGCTGATCCACAAAGACCGTCAGCTGGCTAAATCTAACTCAGAATGGGTGAGAAGTTTTTCTTGTAAAGACTTGAAACCATTGATTATTTGTCGCGGCCCCATCCGTAAAGAAGCGATGGATGTTTTCGACGAAATGGGCATTAACGGCTACGGCATTTTGCTGTCCGAGAAAGACTCGATCACCTATACCAATGCCCTGGCGCCAGAACTGCGCACACTGACCGACCCCGATCGTGTGCACCGTGTGCCGGATTACACCGGTGCCACCAAAGAAGAACGCAACAAGCGCATCCAGCAGATCATTCGCATTGCCCACGACAATGGCTACAACGCCATCTTCGCGGGCTATGGCTTTATGTCGGAAGATGCCGACATGGTCGAAGCGATGGAGAAGGCCGGCCTGAACTTCATTGGCCCTTGTTCATTCACGCAGAAATCGGCGGGTATGAAGGACCAGGCTAAGCGCACCGCGCTGGAGACTGGTGTATCGGTTACGCCGGGTGTGAATAACGCCACTAGTCTGGCGCTGTTTGCCAAATACGGCAAAGATGGCCTCGAAGCCTGCGCAAAAGACAATAATCTCAATGTCGACTTCGCTAGCTGCAAAGACGATGAAGAAAAAGCCCTGGCGTTGCTCGCGGCGTCCTATGAAGCGGGTATCGATATTATCGATGCCGCCGACATCGGCGCAGCCCTGCAGGTTGAAGCCAAGCGCATGTTGGCTGAAAAGCCCAACAACCGCTTCCGCCTGAAAGCCATTGCCGGTGGCGGTGGTAAAGGTCAGCGTATCCTGCAATCGGCCAATTCTTACGAAGGCGCCAGCCTCGAAGAAAAGGTTGAAAAAGCGGCTGAAAATGTCCCCTCATTGGTGCTCGAGTGCTTGATTGAGCTGAAAACCAACGGTGTTGGCGACAACAAAAACGTATTGATTGAAATGAACATCGATACCACTCGCCACCAGGAAATCCAGGTGGTGGGTAACGGTGAGTGGTGCATGACGATGGGTGGTCGCGACTGCTCATTGCAGATGCACGAGCAAAAGTTGCTCGAGGTGTCGGTGACCGAGGAAGAGCTGGTTGCCGCCATCGCCGTCGCTGAAGCCGAGGGCAAAGAGGGCGAGCTGGCTCAACTGAAGAAAGATCTGGTCATTCTTCAAAAAATGGAAGAAGAGGGCGCCATCTTCGGCCAAGCGGTAAAACTCGACTCTGTCGGCACCTTTGAGTGTATCGTCGACGGTGAAGCGCACTATTTCATGGAGATGAATACGCGTATTCAGGTTGAGCACCGTGTTACTGAGCTGTGCTACAAGCTTAAGTTCACCAACCCGGACGACCCCAGCGACTTCTTCATTGTTGAAAGCTTGGTCGAAGTGATGGCGCTGTTGGCCCGTCACGGTAAGCGCCTGCCCAAGCCAGAGCGCATTGTGCGTGAAAAAACCTCGGTGGAAGCGCGTATGAACGCGACCAACCAAGCGCTTCAACCCCACGCGGGCGGCATTATCGAAAACTGGTCAAACGCGATTCCCGGTGAGATTCGCGATGACCAGGGTATTTCCACCCACAACCCGGATACCGACGTGTTTATGAAGTACCACCTCGCTGGTGCGTACGACTCAAACATTGCACTGCTGCTCACCACCGGTGAAACCCGGATGGACAGCTACCAGCGCCTGGCGGAGATTCTGCGTCGCACTGAGCTGCGCGGCAAGGATCTGGCGACCAACCTGGAGTTCCACTACGGCTTGGTGCATTGGTTTATCGGCAACGGCATCAATGCTCGCCCAAGCACCCGGTTCATCGTGCCGTATCTGACCCTGGTTGGTTTGCTCAAGGAGCAAGCGAATCAGCTCGACCTGGATTACGCCTACGGTGAAATTCGCCAGCGTTATCTGGACGAGAACAGCGATCAGGCCGCGGAGTGGGCGGCTGTGCTCGATGCCAAAAAGCTGCTGTTTACACGCCCGCTGGAGCGCCTGTTCGCAGAGCCTCACTACATGTCGGGCTGGCTGAGCATCAACAAGAAAGCGCTGCAAATGACCGACAACGGCGTGCAGTGGCTGGAAAACCCAATTCTTCTGCTCGATCGTCTGTATCACTACTTGAACATGGATTATGAAACGGGCAAGCCCGCGCGTTACATGATCTGGGATCACGATGCAGAGATCCTCAGTGACGCTGTTAGCTTCTACAAGGCCTTGGAAGAGAAGTTGGCGACACAGGACTTCACCGCCATTGAGCAAGCTATCGCGGGTGATGCGCCACAGGGTATTAGCAGCGAAGAATGGGCATCAGTACGCAGCGCTCACGCCGGTTACATGGCGGGAACGGAGCTATTAGCCATTCTTGCGCACATTGCCTCAACCACCGGGTTCTTTGACTTGGCAGTACAGCCGGACTTGAGCATTGATATTCCCGAGCGTCTCACCGATGACGCACTGCAAAAGCGCATGGCGAAGGTGCTGGTACCACCGCCGGTGGCCAAGTCAGACGAAATCCTCGCTGCCAGCGGCGGCATGTTCTACCCGCGCGAAGCGCCGGGTATGGACGTATTCGTCAACGAAGGTGATCACTTCGAAGCCGGCGACACGCTCTACATTGTTGAAGTAATGAAAATGTTCAACAAAGTCGTTGCACCGTTCTCGGGTACCATCGAGAAGGTGTTGATCGACGGCGATGGTGTGATTATTAAGAAGGGGCAACCCCTGTTCAAAGTGAACCCCGACGAGAAGATCGAAGTGGTAACCCCTGAGCAGATTGCTGCCGAGCGTCGCGCTGCGACCGATGGTTTTCTTAAACACATTGCTTAAGCTCGTCTAATCGACGGCGACCGGTGTGGGGCAGCTAAGCCCCGCGCCGGTTTGCCCTGACGTATTCGGAGTATTTATGATCACTGCACTAGACCATATCGCCATCGCTGTGCCGGATTTGGAAAAGGCCATCAAACGTTTCATGGAAGACTTTGGTTTGCCTTTTGAAGGCACTGAAGATGTTGAAAGCGCGAAGACCTCGACGGCGTTTTTCCCACTTCCCCCAACCAGTATTGAGCTCGTTCACCCGCTTAATGGTGAAGGCCCTATCGCCAAGTACCTGGAGAAAAAGCCAGGCGGCATCCACCACCTGTGCTTTCGCAGCGATGACATCGAGGCCGATGTCGCGCGTTTGAAAGAGAAGGGCTACCAGTTTTTGTCAGATGCGCCGTCACCCGGTGCGCATGGCTGCCAAGTTATCTTTATCCACCCCAAGTCTTGCGACGGCGTCCTGATTGAAATCAATCAGCCCGCTGCCGACCACTAATCACTCCTAGTCGCCATAGCTACTCACAGAAGCAGCGTGGCACTGACACACGACAGGTACTCGTATATGGCCGATTACAAAGCCCCAGAGATTTCGTTGGACGAATGGCAGAACATTGCCAATAAATCGCTTGAACGCAGCAACAAGTCATTGGATGACTTGGTTTGGAATACCCCAGAGGGTATTGATGTAAAACCGCTGTACACTGCAGAAGATACTGCTGATCTGCCGTATACCAATACCTTCCCAGGCGTTGAGCCCTTTATCCGCGGGCCACAGCCAACCATGTACGCCGGCCGTCCCTGGACAATACGTCAGTATGCGGGCTTTTCAACGGCTGAAGAATCTAACGCTTTCTACCGCAAAGCACTGGCAGCCGGCGGTCAGGGCGTATCTGTCGCCTTTGACCTGGCTACCCACCGCGGTTACGACTCGGATCACCCCCGTGTGACCGGCGACGTAGGTAAAGCCGGTGTTGCAATCGATTCTGTCGAAGACATGAAAGTGCTGTTCGACGGTATTCCACTGGACAAAGTCTCTGTATCGATGACGATGAACGGTGCGGTACTACCCGTGCTGGCGGGCTACATTGTGGCGGCCGAAGAGCAGGGCGTTGGTCAGGATATGTTGTCAGGCACCATTCAGAACGACATTCTGAAAGAGTTCATGGTGCGCAACACCTATATTTACCCGCCCGCGCCCTCAATGAAGATCATCGGCGATATTATTGCCTATGCTTCGGAAAACATGCCGAAGTTTAATACCATCTCCATTTCTGGCTACCATATCCAGGAAGCCGGTGCTGATGCCGCGCTGGAGCTGGCCTACACCCTGGCAGATGGTAAAGAGTACATCCGCACCGCGATCGCCGCTGGCCTGGACATCGATAAGTTTGCCGGCCGCCTGTCCTTCTTCTGGGGCATTGGCATGAATTTCTACATGGAAATTGCCAAAATGCGTGCCGCGCGTCTGCTATGGGCAGAAATCGTCTCTGAATTCGAGCCGAAGAACCCGCGCTCTAAGATGCTCAGAACGCACAGCCAGACCTCGGGCTGGTCGCTCACCGAGCAGGATCCGTACAACAACATCGTTCGCACCACCATCGAAGCGATGGCGGCAGTATTCGGTGGCACACAATCGTTGCACACCAATGCACTGGATGAAGCGATCGCCTTGCCGACGCAATTCTCATCACGCATCGCGCGCAATACTCAGCTGATCATCCAGGAAGAAACTGGCATCACCAAGGTGGCCGATCCCTGGGGTGGCTCGTACATGATGGAGTCGCTGACCAAAGATATTGCCGACCGCGCTCGCCAACTGATTGCAGAAGTTGAAGAAAAGGGCGGTATGGCCAAGGCCATTGAAACCGGCATGCCGAAGTTGCGCATCGAAGAGTCGGCGGCGAAGAAACAGGCGCGCATTGACCGCGGTGAAGACGTGATTGTCGGGGTGAACAAGTACACCTTGTCTGAAGAAGACGATGTTGAGGTACTGGACATCGACAATGAAAAAGTGCGCCAATCGCAGGTCGATGCATTGGCTCGTATTCGCGCTGAGCGCGATGAAAAAGCCGTTGAAGATGCGCTGGAAGCCATCTATCAATGTGCCTGCAGCGGCGAAGGCAACCTGCTGGATCTGGCCGTGAAGGCAACGCGTCTGCGTGCAACAGTTGGGGAGATCAGCTTTGCTATGGAACGTGAATTCGGTCGCTTTAATGCTCAGGCGCAAACGGTTTCAGGTGTCTACGGTAGTGCCTATCAGGACGACGAGAACTGGCAGGGTATCAGCAGCGACATCGAGCAGTTTGTTGAAAAACACGGTCGTCGCCCACGTATGCTTGTCTGCAAAATGGGTCAGGATGGTCACGACCGCGGCGCGAAAGTGATCGCCACGGCCTTTGCTGATGTCGGGTTTGATATCGACCTTTCGCCGATGTTCTCAACACCTGAAGAAGTAGCTAAGCAGGCCGTCGAAAACGACGTGCACGTGGTCGGTGTTTCTTCCCAGGCTGCCGGCCACAAAACGCTGGTTCCCCAGTTAATTGACGAGCTGAAAAAGGCGGGCGCCGATGACATTATTGTTGTCGCCGGTGGCGTTATTCCCCGTCCTGACTACGACTTCCTGTATAACGCTGGCGTAAAAGGTATTTTTGGTCCCGGTACCAAGATTCCCTTGGCGGCACGTGATGTACTCGATGCGATCAATGAGGCCTACAAAGGCTAATCACGCATAGAGAACGGCAGGCGGGAGGCGGAGCTCAGCGTTGCTGATGGTCCGGCCTCCCGTTTTTATATTGGCAGGGATTATGACTATTGATATAGAAGCGTTAACCAAGGGCAATTCACGCGCACTGGCCAAAGCCATCACCTTGGTAGAGAGCAAAAAAGTCGAGCACCGCGCGCAGGCGCAGGAGCTCTTAGAGGCGGTGCTGCCGCAAACCGGCAACAGCATTCGTATCGGTATCACCGGCATTCCCGGCGTCGGCAAGTCCACGTTCATCGAGGCGTTCGGCCTGTATTTGGTCAGCCAGGGCAAGCGTGTCGCGGTATTGGCGGTCGACCCGAGCTCGCCCATTGCGGGCGGCTCAATTCTGGGTGATAAAACCCGCATGGAAATGTTGTCGCGCAGCAGCGACGCTTTCATTCGACCGTCGCCTTCCGAGGGCTCACTGGGTGGCGTAGCGCTAAAAACCCGCGAAACCATGTTGCTGTGCGAGGCGGCTGGCTACGACGTTATTTTGGTCGAAACCGTGGGTGTCGGACAGTCGGAATACGAAGTGGCCAGTATGGTCGACTTTTTTATGGTGCTTATGCTGCCCAATGCCGGTGATGAACTGCAGGGCATCAAAAAAGGCATTATGGAGCTGGCCGATGCATTGGTGATTAACAAGGCCGACGGAGAGAGTATTAACCTCGCAACGCAAACCCGCCGTCATTACCAAAGTGCGCTGCATTTGCTCCGTCACAGCAGCTTCTGGACGCCACAGGTAATGACCTGCTCGGCGATCAAGAACGAGAATATCGAAGCGGTGTGGGGCATGATCAGCGACTTCCAGGTCGACGCCACAAAAAACGGAGCGCTTGCCGACAAGCGTGCCCGCCAGGCCAAGGAGTGGATGAACAAACTGTTGCACGAGATGCTGGATATTAAGCTCAAGGAAAACCCGTCTGTTAAAGCGCTGCTGCCGGAACTGAATAGAAAGGTGACCGACGGACAGACCACGCCATTTTTAGCGGCGCAAAAACTAATAAACCTGCTGTTTGAGGACGCGTAATCATGTCGCAGCCTATCGCTCACCGCCTGAGTGAATTTATCGCCGAACACTTACCCACGGCGCGCCATATGCGGCTTTCTGTTAGCGACTATTCCGATGGCGCATTAACGCTGACCGCCCCGCTGGGGCCGAGTATTAACGATAAGCAAACCGCCTTTGGTGGCAGCATCTATGTGGTGGCAGTGATGGCTTGCTGGGGTAGCGTGTATCTACATTGTGTTGAGCGCGGCCTCGACCCGGATATTGTGGTGGCCAAAGCGGAGATCGAATACTTACTGCCGGTGCCCAGCGATATTGTTGCGCGCTCGCTGCCCGCAGAGGACGCCGATTGGCAGGGATTTTTTACTCGCTTTGAGGAGCGCGGTCGCGCCAAGATCGAGCTGTGCTCAGAGGTGATTGTCAACGGCGAAGTCGCGGCGCGCTTTAAGGGCTTGTACGCGATCGTCGGCCTAAAACAGTAGCTTTTATTGGTAGAGAAAAGCGCTGATGTCATCGCGCTGAGCAAGCCCGTCACGGTAGCCTAGATCGATCAGCTTGGCGCAATATTCCTCGGTAAATAACAGGTAGCTGGCAATACTCACACTACCTCCGCGGCTACTGCCGGTGCGCCCCAGGAAAGCACGCAAACTGCGTGGTAGTTCTTTCACATGCTCGTCGGCAATGGCGTCAATATCTTCGCTCGGGCTGATTACCAGGCACTCAACCGGCAGTAGCTCACGCCCCATCATTTGCATATTTTCCCGTGGTATCAGCGCCAATAATTCGTTGATTCTTTCCAGACGCTCAATATCGGTTTCGATGCTGTCGATAAAGGCGCTGTTAAGTAACTGACCAATAATCTGTCCGAACGCCGGAGACTGAATAGGTTTTGGGGTGTGGTGATAAACCCGTTTATGCCCGTTGGCGGGAATCACCAATACCCGGTTTGCACCCAAATGGATGGCGGGGCTGATCGGGGTCAATTGGCGCAGCGCGCCGTCGCCGTAGAAATAACGGCCTACCTTGGCGGGTGGAAAGATCGTCGGGATGGCTGTGGACGCCATCAGGTGTTGCAGCTGGATAGGTGTCGCCAGCCCCTGTCGCCGCCAGCGCTGCCAGCCAGCATGCTGCGGCCCGCCCTGAAAGAAGGTCTCCGACAAGCCGAGGCTGTAGTTCATCGCCGTGAGCGAGAGTGCGTCCAAGTCACCGTTGCGGATGTTCATGCCGATCGACTCGAAGCGGATTCGCTCTTCTAGCAGTTCGCGCAGTGGGCTGTTGTCCAGCAGTGCCACCGGTCGACCGACGGCAATGCCCGAGTTAAACAGGGAGCCGGCCAGTCGCAGGGCATTGCGAAGAACCCCCATTAAATCGGCGCGATAAATCCGGTCCGTGGAAAGCTGCTTCCACATGATTTCCAGGGTTTCCACGGTGCCGGTAAAGTGGTGTGCGCCCGCCGCAAGGGAGGTGGCATTGATCGCGCCGGCCGAGGTTCCTGCCAGGATAGGGAAGGGGTTGCTGTGCCGCTTGCCGTGCAGCGATGCAATGGCTTTTAGCACGCCAACCTGGTAGGCCGCACGAGCGCCACCGCCGGGTAGAATCAGCCCGGTGTTGGCGTGACTGGCGCTGGCGTCAGGACAAGACATCGCGAGACTTCCCGGCTATGACCGCTGACCGCGCAGGCCGGTTTCAACCAGCACGCGCGTAGCAATTTCCTCGACGGAGGCATGCGTTGTATCCAAGTAGGGAATGCCAAAGCGGCTAAAGAGCGCCTCGGCGTCGCGCACCTCATCCTCGCAGCGGCGCAGGCTGGCGTAGGGGCTGTCGGGACGGCGTTCGCTGCGAATTGCGGCAAGTCGCTGCGGTTCTATGGTCAAACCAAAGAGCCGGTCGCGATAAGCGGCGAGCGGTTTTGGCAGCCTGCGTTCTTCCAGGTCTTCTTCGGTGAGCGGGTAATTGGCGACGAAAATACCGCCCTGCATCGCCAAGTAAAGGCAGGTTGGGGTTTTGCCACTGCGGGAAACGCCGATCAATATCACTTGGGCTTGGTCGTAGCGGTTGATTCTTGCACCGTCGTCGTTGTCCAGTGCGAAGTTAACAGCGTCGATGCGATGTTTGTACTGGGCGTCGCGGTCGGCGTTTTTGACGCGGCCAACCGTGCTGGAGGGTTTCTCCCCAAGGGCGCTTTCCAGCTGGTTGAGGAAGGTGTCGAGCACGTCGATGATAAAACCATTGCTGGTGGCAATTACGGCGCGAATCTCTTGGTTGACCAAGGTGTCAAAGATAATCGGCTGGCGCCCCGTGGCCTCGGCGACCTGATTGATTTTATCGACGGCGGCGCGCGCTTTCTCCACGGTGTCTACATAGGGCACGACAACGTGGTCAAATTTTAACTGTTCAAATTGGGAGAGCAGGCTGCTGCCCAAGGTTTCTGCGGTGATGCCTGTACTGTCAGAAATATAAAAAACGGTTCTCATCATGTAGTTTTTTTACCGAATGCTGCGTTGTTTTCGACGGGAATTTCCAGAATAGCTGTTTTAGTATGCTCGCGTCGCATTTTTTTACGCTTATTGCACTATGCATCAAGCATAGCAAAAGGAGATACACCGCATGGCTGAATACGTTATCTGGTTCAGGGATCTGGGAATGAACGATGTCGAAGTTGTTGGGGGCAAAAACGCCTCTCTCGGTGAGATGATCAGTCAATTGTCTAATGCCGGTGTATCGGTACCCGATGGCTTTGCCACCACGGCGCAAGCCTACCGCGACTTCCTCGACCAAAGTGGCCTGAACCAACGTATTCAGGACATGCTCAAAGGTCTGGATATCGACGATGTAAAAACCCTTGCCAAGGTAGGCAAGGAGATTCGCCAAGCCATCGTTGATACGCCATTTCCCGCGCCATTGAATGACGCGATCAGCGAAGCCTACGCTAAAATGATCGACGGCAACCCCGCAATGGCCTGTGCAGTGCGCTCCTCGGCCACAGCAGAAGATTTGCCCGACGCCTCATTTGCCGGCCAACAGGAAACCTTCCTGAACATCAACGGCCTCGACAACATTATGATCGCGATCAAGGAGGTCTTTGCCTCACTGTACAACGATCGCGCTATTGCCTACCGCGTTCACAAGGGGTTTGAACACGCCGATGTTGCCTTGTCTGCCGGTATTCAGCGCATGGTGCGCTCAGAAACCGGTGCCGCAGGCGTTATGTTCAGCATGGATACCGAGTCTGGCTTTGACGGTGTGGTCTTCATTACTGCCAGCTACGGCCTGGGTGAAACCGTGGTTCAGGGCGCTGTTAACCCTGACGAATTTTACGTTCACAAGGCCACGCTGGAAAAAGACCGCCACGCCGTGCTGCGCCGCAACCTGGGTAGCAAGCTGATCAAAATGGTCTACGGCAGTGAAGCATCGGCCGGCAAATCGGTAGAAACCGTTGATGTTCCCGAAGCCGATCGCAGCCAGTTCTGCATCACCGACGAAGAAGTCATGTCGCTGGCCCGTCAGGCGCTGATTATTGAAAAACACTACGGCCGACCCATGGATATTGAGTGGGCGCGCGACGGCGACGACGGCAAGCTCTACATCGTTCAGGCTCGCCCGGAGACGGTAAAAAGCCGCGAGTCGGCCAATATGATGGAGCGCTACCTGCTGAAAGAAAAAGGCGAAGTGCTTTGCGAGGGCCGCTCTATTGGTCAGCGCATTGGCGCGGGCCCTGTGCGGGTGATCGACAACCTGGCGGAAATGGATCAAGTACAACAGGGCGATGTCTTGGTTACTGATATGACCGACCCAGACTGGGAGCCGGTAATGAAGCGCGCAGCCGCCATCATTACCAACCGTGGCGGCCGTACCTGCCACGCGGCTATCATCGCCCGCGAACTGGGTATTCCTGCGGTCGTTGGCTGTGGTGATGCCACTGAGCGTTTGAGCTCAGGTCAGGACGTCACCGTGTCCTGCGCGGAAGGTGATACGGGCATGGTTTACGCCGGTCAGCTCGACTTCGATATCAGCCGTAACAAGCTCGATGCCATGCCCGAGCTGCCCTTTAAAATTATGATGAACGTGGGCAACCCCGATCGCGCGTTTGATTTTCAGGCATACCCCAACGCCGGTGTGGGCTTGGCGCGTTTGGAATTTATCATTAACCGCATGATCGGTGTGCACCCCAAAGCACTGATCAACTACGACACTTTGCCGCGCGATGTTCAGCAAGCGGTGAAGCGTCGTGTGGCTGGCTACGCCGACCCTGTAGAGTTTTATGTCGAGAAGCTGGTCGAGGGTATCTCTAGCATTGCCAGCGCGTTTTACCCGGAGCGGGTAATTGTGCGGATGTCCGACTTTAAATCAAATGAGTACGCACACTTGATTGGCGGCAGCCTTTACGAGCCCTCAGAAGAAAACCCCATGCTGGGTTTCCGAGGTGCCTCACGCTATATCTCTGACTCGTTCCGCGAGTGCTTTGAGCTGGAGTGCCGCGCGCTGAAGAAAGTGCGTGAAGAGATGGACCTGCAAAATGTTGAGATTATGGTGCCCTTTGTACGCACCGTAGGCGAAGCGAAACAAGTGGTAGAGCTACTGGCCGAAAATGGCTTAAAGCGCGGTGAAAACGGCCTGAAGGTCATCATGATGTGTGAGCTACCTGCCAATGCCTTGTTGGCGGAGCAATTCCTCGAGCACTTTGATGGCTTCTCAATTGGTTCAAACGACCTCACTCAGCTGACACTTGGTCTGGATCGCGACTCCGGCTTGATCGCCCACCTGTTTGATGAGCGCAACGAGGCCGTTAAGGTACTACTCTCCAATGCGATTCGGGCGTGTAAGGAGCAGGGCAAGTACATCGGAATTTGTGGACAGGGCCCCTCAGATCACCCGGACTTCGCGCAGTGGCTGATGGAGCAGGGCATCGACAGCGTGTCACTGAACCCGGATTCGGTACTGGAGACCTGGCTGTTCTTGGCCGATAAATTAACCGAGCAATAACTCATTTTCGAGAATATTCGGGTCGGTGTAGGCTAGTATTTAGCTACACGTCTGGTCAGCGGAATGAACCAAAATCGTTCGTGAGGCTACTCGCCCAGCGTTGGTTTGTTCTGCTGATTATATTTCAGTCAAAGCCTGACTCAATTGTATCTCTTACGGCGAGTGAACCCACTAGTAAAAAGAGGACGATGCTGCCCAGTACCACAGCAGCTGTATGCCTCTTCCCGCCAGCTTTACTCTTTATCTCTTGTATTTCAGAAAATTTATGATAGTGGTTCTCAGTGTCGTAAAAGCCTTCTTCTGTTACAACAGATATACGGCTCTTTTCGGAGAAACCGCTGGAAAATACTACGTAATACTCACTTCCAGGCTCTAGATGTGGGCCACCTTTCTGCCTGGGACTATAAACGTTCGTTGAACTACAGCCGATAATAGAAATTATCAGCAATAGTACGAGAAGGGACTTGCAAAAACGGCGTGTTTTTACAGGCATATGCGCAATACAAATCATGAATTAGACCTTTTCGACCTGAGTTGGGGTGTTCACTTCCTTAGATTTTTAGAGCTGAAAAGCCGGATGGAAAGCACTCTATTCAGCCGATGCGCAAATCCAATTATGCCTGTGTTGAGAACGATGCGAATAACTCGAGTTGATCGCGGTAGGCCATCAAGCTTGGGGGTCGTCATTTCAAAGTCTTGATTAAAATTGGTTCTGTTTTTATAAGCCAGATAGGTTACTACACTCTCTCCAAGTGTCGTTGTACGCCGAAACAAATTTCACTACTAGGGGTACTAGGGTTTTTCCGTCCAAAAACGACAATAATCGCCGAAAGCCCCGCCATCCGGGGCCTCCAAGAGGGGATTGCTTTTTCTGAAGTCCATATTTACACCAATTTTGGTTAAGATTTGGCCTTTTTAGGCTAAACGTATGGCATATGAAGAACGTGTTCAAATCTTGTCCGATGCAGAACAAGACGATTTTTATGGGCCCCCAATTTTCACGTCCAACGATCAACGCTTCATTTTCGCTCTGAACGACAAGGAACTGGCTGTCGCTAATAAATTCCGAAATCGTGGGCAGCGCTACATGTTTATTGTGCTGCTGGGTTATTTTAAGGCTAAACCTGTAGTGCTGAATCCTGGATTTCATCAGATAAAACATGATCTAAAGCACGTCCACGAAACGGTACTGCCAGGACCCGGCTTCAGACCGTTCAATCTCTCGCAGAAAGAAAACGAGAGGATTTACAAGCGGATATTCGAACTCTGCGAATACCAGCGCTGGAGTTTTAAAGCCCATGGATCTGCTTTGGTAGCCCACCTAACGCAGCAGGCCAAAGCCTGGTCTGCTCCGAGGCACCTCTTCGACGCAGCGATTGAGTATTTATCAGGGCAGAAAATTGCGATCCCTGCCTACAGCACCCTGCAAAAGATCATCAGCCAGGTTGTTGGTCAGGAGCAAGATCGGCTGATTACCCACGTAGATCTCGAACTGCCTCAGGAGCTAAAAGACGCATTGGCTGCCCTCGTAAACGTAGACGGATCGCTAACGTTGCGACAGTTACGTCAATCTGCCCGTAACTTCACAGGAACTGAGCTGGAGAAGGAGCTGACCGTACATCGCCACATCCAGCACTGGATGTCGCAAGTGAATGCCATATTGAGTACGCTATCGTTGTCCCAGAAAAATCAGCAGCACTTTGCAGAACGGGTCGATTACTATGGGGCTAAACTGAAGCGGCAGTCTGTGGGAAATCAGAGGCTTTATCTCCTGTGCTATTTGCAGTTCCGCTGGCAGCAGGCGTTGGAACGCATAGCCGATGGTTTTGTTCATCATGTCCGACAGGCCAAGAATAAATCGAAGGCTTATGCGCAGGAAGTAGTTTATCAAGATTGGCAAAAAGCCGCTAAAAATGTCAGCAAGGCTGCGGAAGTTCTACATCTGTTCATTGATGATAGCATCGATCAACAGCAACCGTTTGGGGCGGTAAGACAGAAAGCGCTGAAGCTGCTTGCGGAGAAAGATCTGAAGTCTGTCTACCTGTTCCTGAATGAACAAAAGCGTTCCGTTGAGGAAGCTATGTGGCAATACTATGACCAGAGAGATAGCTTAAGGGAAGGGTTGCTTCGGCAGCTGTTTCTTTGCCTACGCTATGAAGCCAGCGCAGGCGCCCAACGCCTGGCAGCAGCACTGAATCACGCTCGGCTTGATCTTGCAGCACAAGGGGTCATCTCAAATGCAACGATAGACGCCCGGTTGCCCTCCAAGAAACAATTACCGTTCTTGCAGGACGAGGGTGGGACGTTTAACCCAGATCGCTACGAATGGTACCTGTATCTACAGATCCCCGATCGGTTGAATGGCCAGCTGACCTTGCCTGATGTCATTAAATACCGGGCCTTGGATGCAGATCTGGTGAGTCGAGAACGCTGGCGAAGAGAAAAGCACAATTTGCTGGAGCAAACTCAGCTACCAAAGTTGACCGCTGAACCGAGTAAGCTGATCGAGCGAACAGCCAATGATCTGGAGATCCGTTTGTATGAGGTCAGTGACTACCTGGAACAGGATGACAACCGGAACATTATCCTACGTAATCCGAAGGGTAAGCGCCTATGGCGGTTGCCGACGGGGAGTAAAAAGTACTTGGTCAACAACCCCTTCTTCCAGCAGATACCGACGACGGGCGTTGCCGATGTGCTGCGCATGGTGGACCGTGATACCGGCTTCATTGAGTGCTTTGAACATGTGCTGGGCGCTCAGTCCAAGAACCGAGCCCACGAATATGACCTTCTGGCGATTCTGGTGGGGAATGCAACGAACCAAGGCATCTACGGCATGGCTCAAATCTCCGATCGCACTTATGATCAGCTCAGTACCATCCAAGCGAATTACCTGCGACTGGAAACCCTGAATGCTGCCAACGACAACATCAACAATGCGACGGCCATGCTTCCAATCTTCAAGCATTACAATATCCAAGAGGATATTATCCACGCCAGTGCCGATGGTCAAAAGTTTGAGGCCCGGCGAGAGACCTTCAAAACCCGCTATTCATCGAAGTACTTTGGAACTCAGAAAGGCGTCTCGGCCATGAGCTTAATCGCTAACCATGCCGCTATTAACGCCAGGGTGATCGGAGCGAATGAACACGAATCCCATTACATCTTTGACTTGCTGATGAATAACAGCTCGGAAATCATTCCGGACGTGCTCTCTACGGATACCCACGGAGTTAATCACGTCAACTTCGCTCTGCTAGACTTGTTTGGATACAGCTTTGCACCGCGTTACGCGCAGGTTAGTCGCGTCATCAACGAGATGTTTGATGTAAAAGAAGACAAAGATCAGAGAATTCAGCTACGCCTGAAAAAAGCCATCAATACCAAACGTATCATGCAGCACTGGGACACCATCCAACGGATCGCAGTGTCACTCAAGGAGCGAAAAACGACACAGGCCACGCTGGTTCGTAAACTCTCCGGGTACAAGAAAAACCATCCCTTGCTGGAGGCCCTAACGGAGTACAACCGCTTGGTAAAAGCGAATTACTTGTTGAACTACATCGATGATGCCAGCCTGCGTAACTACGTTCAGCGAGCCCTTAATCGGGGGGAAGCTTACCACCAGCTGCGTCGAGCAATCAGCAACGTCAATGGGGATCAGTTCCGGGGCAGCTCTGATGAAGAAATCCAACTATGGAACGAATGCGCGCGCTTGGTCACCAACGCCATTATTTACTTCAATTCCAGCATACTCAGCCAGCTGCTGACGAGCTTCGAATATCAGAATGACGATAAGCGAATACAGATTGTCAAACAGGCTTCTCCAGTGGCTTGGTATAACATCAACTTGAAGGGTATCTATACCTTCGAAATGAGTGAAAAACTACCGGATCTGGAGGAACTGATGCGCACAATCGAGGGATATTTACCGGTTCGGGAAAAGTAATACCCCCTGGGAGGCCTCGGATGGCGGGGCTTTCAGCGATTCTTGTCGTTTTTGGACGGAAAATCCCTAGTACCCCTACTAGGGGAAATTAGCGCAAACCGAGTTGTCTTTTGGAGGGCTTTATAGCCATACTTGACTCCGTCTTTGCGGGGCCCAAAGGTTTCTTTATGGAAGGGGGAGCAAGTTCCTAGCGTAGCAAAATGATATATAGCAGTGGTGTAAGAGGAAGATAGCAGTGCGTTATTACAGCCTTGAAAAGCTGATCAATCTTTACGATGGATACCGAAAAGTCTTCAAGATTGATGATGCACAATTGATGCTGCTACAGCTCGACGGCCAGCACTATTTGATCGAAAGTAACTGCCCCCACCGCGCCTGGCCTCTCGATACGTCGGATATCCGAGGTGAGAATTTGGTTTGCCCCAAGCACCACTACCGCTTTGACCTACGCAGTGGTGAGTTACTTCACGCGACAGAAGAACCCTGTCGGGGCTTGAGGTGTTATGAGGTGGTCTACCGAGACAACGAGCTCGGTGTAATGCTGGGCGATTAGACCAGCGGGCGCAGCCAGGGAGAGGGTTTTGCGTGCTGCCACAGGCGGTCAAACTGTTCTCGGTAGGCACTTGCGGTCGGCCGCGAATGAAAACAGCCCCAGGCCCGGCCGCCGCGCCGCATACTGTGAACGAGGGTTGCCTCGTTGTCGGCGAGCAAGAAGTATTCACTAAGTTCGCCGTGTTGCTTTGGATTAGAAACCCGAATATGAATACTGCTGCTCAGCCGCTGACTGAGTTCTACCAAGGGATGGCGACTCTCTCGCAGCGGCCGGTCGTCGCAGATCAGCAGTCGTATTTCACTGTCGCGATGCCTTCGAGCGAGGGTAGAGACAATATCAATCAGGCGCGGCTGGGCATAAACCTCTGGCTCCAGACTGTGGCAAAACACCCACAACTGTCGGCGACTCAAACTGGCTAAGGCCAGGGCGCTGTCGGGCAGTGACTCAACAGCAAATTTGCGGCCATCTTCTCCCAGGCGTTGCGTACCCCGCAGCGTTCGCGTCATTGACTGGTGAGCGATACCGGCGTCCATAAAACTGTCACCGATGGGCTGAAAACCTTCTTTCCGGTAGAAGTCGATGGCGTGTGTTTGGGCCGCGAGCTCCAATTTGGGCAGTTGCTGTTGGATCGCGTCATCAATTACGGCATGTAGCAGTGCGCGACCGATACCTCTGCCGCGATAGTCAGCGGCGACAGCCATACGCCCGACGTGGCCGTCAGCCAAAAGACGAACGGTTCCGACGACTTCGCTGCCATATCGCGCCAGCCAGTGACGCGCGGTGAAGTCATCTTCATCTAGTTCCAGTTCAATGGGAACGCGTTGCTCTTCAACAAAAACCCGACGCCGAATTTCCGTTAATTCCCGCCAATGTTCTGACCAGCGTACGCGCTCAATCTTCAACATCGTCATCGAAATACACCGTGCCTGTTTGGTAGAGCTGATAGCGTAGCTCAACCACCAGCCCCATCACATCATCACCGCCTTCTTGTTCACAGAACTCAGCCACGGCGGGGCGCAAGTCACTGGGGTAGGGGTAGGCAATACCGTCGGCAAACAGATAGTGGGCGTCGAAGGCCAAGCGCGCACCCAGGCGCAGGCAGGCTGGCACCTGTTGTTCGCGGTGAGCATATTCCTCAAATGACAGCGCAGGGTTATCGAAGCGCTGCTGCTGGTCGACGTGGGTCATCATCTGTCCAAACCAGCGTGAAAGGGCTCGATCATCGTCTAGCCCTGCGCTCAGGCGCTCGCGCAGTTGCGGGAGAACATCTTCAGGGATCCAGCCACTGGGCGCGCTGGCATTTAGGGCCTGATCGCTAAACCGCTGCCCGTCGCTCAACACGGTTTCTCGCTCGATTGACCAGCTATTCAGTAATTCGGCGTTGGAGGGGGCTCTAAAGCCCACCGACAGGGTGATGCAGTCATCGCCGACAGCGGTTCCCCAATGTGCGACACCCGGGGGAATGTAGAGTATGTCGCCGGCTTCAAGAATCACTTCCTGTTGACAGTCGAAGTGTTTAAGCAAGCGTAATTCAGGGTGGCCGAGCAGTTCGCTGCTATCGTCGCAGTGCTGGCCCAGCTGCCAGCGACGGCGGCCGCTGCCCTGAATGAGAAATACATCGTATTGATCGTAGTGGGGGCCCACGCTGCCGCCATCGGCCGCGTAGCTGACCATAATGTCATCGATACGCCAGCGCGGTAAAAAACGGAAATCGTTTAGTAATTCTGCAACACCGGGTATCCATTGGTCGACCGATTGAACCAAGAGAGTCCAATGGCTGGCGGGCAGCTCGGCGAAGTAGCTCTCCTTCAGCGGCCCGTGTTGTAGCTGCCAGTCGCTGCCGTGTTGTGAGATTAGCCGTGAATCAACCTCGTCTTCACAGGCCAGACCAGCGAGGTCATCACCGTCCACGGGGCATTCAAAACCCTGCAGGGCGCCACGCAACACCCGTGGACGGCGCTGCCAATCCTCGTCGAGGAATTGCTGCGCATCGAAGCCCTGCAGCGCCATTTTATATCCGCTTGGCTTGCGCGACGGCGTTGCCGATATAGCTCGCGGGGCTTAGCTGACGAAGCTCCGCTTTTGCTGCCTCGGGGATCTCCAGCGTGTCAATAAAGCTGGCCAAAGTCTCCCGTGTGATGCGCTGGCCGCGGGTTAGGGCCTTCAGTTTTTCGTAGGGCTCTTCTACGCCGTAGCGACGCATGACGGTTTGAATGGGCTCAGCCAGTACTTCCCAGGCATCGTCCAAGTCAGCGGCCAGTCGCTCTGGGTTGATTTGCAGCTTGCCCAAGCCTTTCAGCGTGGCTTGATAGGCGATCATGCTGTACGCCATGCCAACGCCCATATTGCGCAAAACCGTCGAGTCAGTCAGGTCGCGCTGCCAGCGAGAGATCGGCAGCTTCGCCGCCAGGTGTTGCAGCACCGCGTTGGCAATGCCGAGGTTGCCCTCAGAGTTTTCGAAGTCGATGGGGTTGACCTTGTGAGGCATGGTGGACGAGCCAACTTCACCGGCGATGGTGCGCTGTTTGAAGTAGCCCAGTGAAATATAGCCCCAGATGTCGCGATCTAAGTCGATCAAGATGGTGTTGAAGCGTGCAATGGCATCAAACAGCTCAGCGATATAGTCGTGAGGTTCGATCTGTGTGGTGTAAGGGTTCCAGCTAAGCCCCAGGCCTTCAACAAAGCTCTGCGCGTTGGCTTCCCAGTCTACGTCGGCATAGGCACTGATGTGGGCGTTATAGTTGCCCACCGCGCCGTTGATTTTACCCAGCAGGGCAACGTCGGCAATGCAGGCGCGTTGGCGGCGCAGGCGCGCAACCACATTGGCCAGCTCTTTACCCATTGTGGTGGGGCTCGCCGTTTGGCCGTGGGTACGAGACAGCATCGGAATGTCCGCAAACTCGCGGGCTTGCTCGGCCAGCTTGTCAACGATAGCGTCGATGTCCTGCAGCAATACCTCGCGGCCTTCACGAAGCATCAGGGCGTGGGAAAGGTTGTTGATGTCTTCTGAGGTGCAGGCAAAGTGAACGAATTCTGAAATCGCCGCTAATTCAGCATTGTCTGCGATGCTTTCCTTAATGAAGTATTCAATCGCTTTAACGTCGTGATTAGTGGTGGACTCAATCTCTTTGACTCGCGCCGCTTGTGTTTCACCGAATTCAGCGATCATGGCCTCTAATCTAGCGGCTGCGTCTTCTGAGAGAGCTGGTACTTCTTCAATGCCAGGATTTGCCGCCAATTGGGCCAACCAGCGCAGCTCGACGATTAAACGGCTTTTGATCAAACCGAATTCGCTGAACACCGGGCGCAGCGACGCTGTCTTACTGCCATAGCGGCCGTCGACAGGGGAAATAGCAGAGAGCGCGGACAATTCCATCATGGGGTTACCTTTCTATACGCGGAGGGCAAATTAATGGGGCGCAATCATACACTGCTCAGTGCTGAATTTCAGTGCCCAGTAGCCGCTGCGCTTCGGTAAAAAGGCGATTTCTGAGGAACATTAGGCTAAAGCGATTGCCGCCCGCCGCTCGCCAGAGATAGGCACCGCGAATGGCCGCTAACAGCAGTGCACGAATTTTGGCGGCATTGTCATTGTTTTGCAGTTGTTGAGCGCTACCGCTTACCTGAATGCGAAAGCGATACTTGGATAGGGTATCTTGATAGATATCCGCCAAAGCCGGCGCCAAGCTCGTTAATTCACCGCCAAACTCGCGCTGTTTGGCGCAGTGCTCTAGTCGATTACGCATGATGCTTGCGGCTGCATGGTCCCGGCGCAGTTTGTTTTGTAAGAACAATACGCCCATACAGTAGCGCGTAACGGCCTGGCGCTCGCCGTAATCATTGCCACTGAGCAAATCACGCAGGGCGCGGATACCCAGCTCAAGTGCATTGATATTGCCGAACACACTGCGGGTGTCATTCCCTGAGAAGGCAAAAAGGCTGGCCAGGGAAGCGTCGAGCGCTGCGGGTTCAGCTTGCCCGGTTCGGGCAATTTGATCGACCAGCGTCACGGCCTGCAGAACGCCAGCCAACGCCAGGGTTTGTTCTGTGAGTTGCTCTGCATTGGGAAAGAAGGCCATTAGCGATTGTATCCCGATTCGATAATGCCGCCGCCCAGGCATTGCTCGCCCAGGTAGAAAACCGCTGACTGCCCAGGGGTGATTGCGCGCTGGGGAGTATCGAAAATTACCTCGTAGCCGGTTTCGGTCGCCAGCAGCTCGCAGGGTTGGTCGGCCTGGCGGTAGCGCGTTTTTGCACTGCAACGCAGGGGCAGCTGGGGTGGCGGGGGAGTGATCCAGTGAATACTCGACAGCCGCAGGCAATTTTTAAACAGCGCAGGGTGCTGGCTGCCCTGGGCAACCCGCAGAACATTGCGTGACAAGTCCTTATCAACAACGTACCAGGGCTGTTCACCGGCACCGCGCACACCGCCGATACCGAGGCCCTGACGCTGGCCAATTGTGTGATACATCAAGCCGCTGTGCTGCCCCATATCCTGGCCATCGAGACTTTCGATACGGCCCGGTTGAGCAGGCAGGTATTGCTGCAAAAAATCCTTGAAGCGACGCTCGCCGATGAAGCAAATCCCGGTGCTGTCTTTTTTGTTGTGGGTGACGAGCCCGTGCTCCTCGGCGAGGGCGCGGACGGCAGGTTTCTCTAATTCCCCAACTGGGAACAAGGTCTTGGCCAGTTGATCGGCGCTGACTGCATGCAGGAAGTAACTTTGGTCTTTGTTGTTGTCTATGCCTTTTAGGAGTTGGGTATGCTCTCTGCCCGGGCTGCGCCGGGTGTAGTGACCGGTGGCAATGCCATCGGCGCCCAGCTGCAATGCGTAGTCCAAAAAGGCCTTAAATTTAATCTCCCGATTGCAAAGAATATCGGGGTTAGGGGTGCGGCCCGCGCGGTACTCTTCGAGGAAGTGCTCAAAGACATTGTCCCAGTATTCCTGAGCGAAATTGGCGGTGTGCAGGTAAATATCCAGTTTTTGGCACACGGCAGCAGCGTCGGCGAGGTCGTCCATGGCGGTGCAGTATTCTGTGCCATCGTCCTCATTCCAGTTCTTCATGAACAGGCCTTCGACCTGATAACCCTGCTGCTTTAACAGCAGTGCCGTTACCGATGAGTCGACGCCACCGGACATGCCGACGATCACTTTGGTATCGGCAATCGCCTTGTCTGCCAGCGGGTTGTAGTCGGTGGCGCTCATTAAGGTTCTCCGTAGATCATCGCCAGTGGAAAGCGTTGGCCTTCTAGATAGCGTTCAACGCAGTCGAGCACCATGGGGCTGCGCAGCTGATGGCGGCGCTCGCGAAGTTGTTCAATAGTCAGCCAGTGAACGCTATCGATATCGCTGTCCAGCGGGCTCTCAGGGCAAAACGCCATGGGGCGGCCAAAAAACGTGGTGCGATGATACGTTGCGTTTTTGGCTGGCGGGCTATACAGGCCAATACCGACGACGCCCTGTAGCTCAACCTTCCACTGAGTTTCTTCCAGCGTTTCTCGCAGCGCCGCTTCACAAAGCCCTTCGTCGGCCTCCAGGTGGCCGGCGGGCTGGTTGAGCACACGCTTGCCGTCACGGATCTCTTCAACGATCAAAAATTTACCGTCATTTTCTATTACACACGCGACCGTGACTCTTGCCTGCCAGTCCATAGTGGTTCCTAGTCTGTTGTGAATTGTCGCAGCACCGAAAGCCGGGCATTGTACCGCCACCGCTCAGCGTGGGCTACGTTTGCCACGCCGGGCTGGCGAAGTTCGCGGCCTGGGTTTGCGCGTTTTAGCATTGCGTGTACTACAGCGCCCGGCCTTCGGAAATAATTTACGTTGCTCTGAAGTACTCAGTTCTACTATTCGCGATTGTCCGGGGGCCAAATCGTCGAGTGACCAAGGGCCAATGCTCGCCCGAATCAACCGAAGTGTTGGAAAGCCTACCGCTGCCGTCATACGGCGAACCTGCCGGTTTCTACCTTCGGTGATTTCCAGTGACAGCCAGCTGGTGGGAATCGCAGCGCGATAGCGCACCGGCGGTTGCCGGGGCCACAGTCCGGCAGGCTCGTCCATCGCGTGCGCTAGCGCGGGCTGGGTCAGGCCGTCTTTTAGCTCCACACCATTTTGCAGGGCGTTAATTGCCGATTCATTGATCTCACCCTCCACTTGTACCCAATAACATTTGCTAAGCTTGTGGTCGGGATGGCTAATACGGTGCTGGAGTGAACCGTCTCCGGTGAGCACCATTAATCCCTCTGAGTCAAAATCCAGTCGGCCAGCGGGATAGATGGCGGGAATATCAATGTAATTCGCCAGCGTTTCGCGGTCGTCGCAGGGGGTAAATTGGCTCATAACCCGAAAGGGCTTATTAAAAAGATAGAGAACTGTCACGGGAATCTAATATTCATGGAAGAAATTCGACTATAAAGTGTTATAATGCGGCGCTTTTTAAAGAAAGCTAGGCTTTAAAGCGCTCGCTGACCAGACTTGGAGGGGCGGCATTGTAGCAGCGACACTGCGCTGTTGCCGCCACCGAACGAGCTCAGATACTAACCTATAAACCATGGAGTCAAAAATGGGATACCAACATATCAAGGTACCTACAGAGGGTGAGAAAATCTCCGTTAATGCGGATCTTTCCCTGAACGTACCCGATCGGCCAATTATTCCTTTTATCGAAGGCGATGGCATCGGGATCGACATCACTCCGGTAATGATCAACGTTGTGGATGCAGCGGTTGAGAAAGCTTACGCCGGCAATAAAAAAATCAGCTGGATGGAAATCTTCACTGGCGAAAAAGCCGCCGAGCTCTACGACGGCGACTGGTTCCCCGCAGAAACACTGGACGCCATCAAAGAATACGTCGTGGCGATCAAAGGTCCACTAACTACCCCCGTTGGTGGTGGTTTCCGCTCTTTGAACGTTGCACTGCGCCAGGAACTGGACCTCTACGTTTGTCAGCGCCCCGTTCGCTGGTTTGAAGGCGTTCCTTCTCCCGTTAAAGAGCCAGGCAAAACCAATATGGTGATCTTCCGTGAAAACTCGGAAGACATTTATGCGGGTATTGAATGGAAAGCGGGCACTCCTGAAGCTGATAAAGTGATCAACTTTATGCAGGAAGAAATGGGTGTCACCAAAATCCGCTTCCCGCAGGAGTGTGGTATCGGTGTTAAGCCGGTATCGGAAGAGGGTACTAAGCGCCTGGTGCGCAAAGCGATTCAGTACACTATCGATCAAGACCTGCCTTCGCTGACACTGGTTCACAAAGGCAACATCATGAAGTTCACCGAAGGTGCCTTCAAGAACTGGGGCTACGAGTTGGCCATGGAAGAGTTCGGTGGTGAGCTGCTAGACGGCGGTCCATGGGTCAAGCTGAAAAATCCAAACACTGGCAAAGAAATCATCATTAAAGACGTAATTGCCGACGCGATGCTCCAGCAGGTATTGCTGCGTCCGGATGAGTACAGCGTTATCGCGACGCTGAACCTGAACGGCGACTACCTCTCTGATGCACTTGCCGCGCAGGTTGGCGGTATCGGTATCGCACCTGGTGCAAACCTCAGCGACAACGTTGCACTGTTTGAAGCCACTCACGGTACAGCACCAAAATACACCGGCCAGGATAAGGTTAACCCCGGTTCGCTGATCCTGTCGGCTGAAATGATGCTGCGCCACCTCGGCTGGAATGAAGCAGCGGACCTGATTATCGACGGCATGAACGGCGCGATTCAGGCCAAAACAGTCACCTATGACTTTGAGCGTTTGATGGAAGGGGCAACCTTGCTGAAATGTTCTGAGTTCGGTGATGCGATCGTCAAGCACATGTAAGTGTGTCGGCCACCCCTAGCGGGGTGGCCTTGCTGTCGATGTGGGCGCGTTTATTGAGGGCTTAGATCACAGCGCGGAGTAATTGCCCACGTATTCGTGGCGACCAAGGCACTTTGCAAACCTTAGCCTTTTTCTTGGTTCACTGCTCAACTTCTTGTTCTAATTCAGAATCTGCCTGAATATTTGTTGCATGTAGGCCTTTCGGGCCCTGCTGGGCATCAAAGCAGACACTCTGACCTGCCTTAAGTGTTTTGTAGCCTTCCATCGAGATCGCCGAGTAGTGGGCAAACACTTCTTGATTGCCATCTTCGGAGAGAATAAATCCGTAACCTTTGGCGTTATTGAACCACTTTACAACACCATTTTGCATAGCCTTACACCCTGATTTCTCGTTATAGTTATTGTCACATTTAACGCGATAGACCTTGTTTTTATCGCGCTAATACCCATTTTTAAAACACGGAGTGCTTGGCGTCAAGCCGCGACTTCTCGCTAGCCGCGCTTCGTGAATACCCCTATTGTGGGGGAATACCGCGATGCTAAGCTCAGGTAAACAGAATTATGCCGTACCCGAACACAGTTATGAGCCAGGAAGATCACTCCGATTATGAAGGAGGCACCGCTCTACAGGAGTCGAAACCACAGCTGAAAAAGCCACCGCTCTATAAAGTGGTGCTGCTAAACGATGACTACACCCCAATGGAGTTTGTCATCGAGGTACTCGAAGACTTTTTTTATATGGATAGACAAAAAGCAACGCAAGTGATGCTAACCGTTCACACCCAGGGGAAAGGGGTTTGCGGCGTGTTCACCCGCGATATCGCTGAAACAAAAGCGGAGCAGGTTAATCAGTATTCACGTGAAAGCGGTCACCCTCTACTCGCCGAAATCGAAGAGAACGAAGGCTGATCATGTCACGTACAAAGCAGTACCCATGTGCAACAACAGAAGGCGTAACAGGCTATGTTGAGTAAAGATTTAGAAACGACACTCAGCCAGGCATTCAAGTCTGCCCGCAGCCGTCGGCATGAATTTATGACGGTAGAGCACTTATTGCTTGCCCTTGCAGACAACGAAGCCGCCGTGAAGGTGCTACTGGCCTGTGGAGCAGATTTACCCCAGTTAAAGGGTGAACTAAGCGAGTTTGTTGACGCGACCACACCGCGTATTCCCGACGACGACGTCGAGCGAGATACCCAGCCCACTTTGGGCTTCCAGCGCGTTTTGCAGAGAGCCGTGTTTCACGTGCAATCCTCCGGCAAACAGGAAGTGACCGGCGCTAACGTTCTGGTTGCTATTTTCAGCGAACAGGAAAGCCAAGCGGTCTACTTCCTGAAGTCGCAGAGTGTTAATCGCCTGGATATCGTCAATTACATCACCCACGGCATTTCCAAGGTGTCCGGGGGAGAGTCCGGCGAGCACGAGCAACACGGCGAGCACGAGGGTGAGGGCAGTGATCCCGAGCAACGTCCACTGGAAAGCTTCTCCACCAACCTCAACGAAGAGGCGCAGTCCGGTCGCATTGACCCCTTAATTGGCCGCACAGAGGAAGTGGAGCGCGTAGCCCAGATACTCAGCCGCCGTCGCAAGAACAACCCTTTACTCGTCGGCGAGTCTGGTGTCGGTAAAACTGCTATTGCAGAAGGCTTGGCAAAGCGGATTGTCGATGGCGATGTCCCCAGCGTGCTGGCCGACAGTGTCGTTTACTCTCTGGATATGGGGGCGCTATTAGCCGGGACTAAATACCGCGGCGACTTCGAAAAACGCCTGAAGGGCCTGCTTGCAGACCTGAAAAAACGTGAAGGTGCGATCCTGTTTATTGACGAGATCCACACGATTATCGGCGCAGGGGCCGCGTCGGGCGGTGTTATGGATGCCTCGAATCTATTAAAGCCGCTGCTCAGTAGCGGACAAATTCGCTGCATAGGCTCTACCACTTTCCAGGAGTATCGCGGGATCTTTGAGAAGGACCGCGCCCTGAGCCGCCGCTTCCAAAAAGTGGATATCGGCGAGCCCAGTGTGGAAGATACCTTCCATATATTGAAAGGCCTGAAGTCACGTTTTGAAGGGCACCACGAGCTCAAATACAGTGACGCAGCGCTGCGAACCGCCGCAGAATTGTCGGCGCGTTATATCAATGATCGCTTTTTACCCGATAAAGCCATCGATGTAATAGACGAAGCCGGAGCGTATCAGCGCCTGCAGCCCGAGGATCAGCGTGTCGATGTTATCGATGTGGCAGATATTGAGGCCATTGTCGCCAAAATTGCTCGCATACCGCCCAAGAGCGTATCGTCGGATGACAAAGCGTCACTGGCCAAGCTCGAAGATAATCTCAAAATGGTGGTCTTCGGTCAGGATCAGGCAATCACCGAGCTGAGTGCATCCATCAAGCTGGCGCGAGCTGGCCTGAAAGCCGGGGACAAGCCCATTGGCTCGTTCCTGCTGGCCGGCCCCACCGGCGTGGGTAAGACAGAAGTTTGTCGCCAATTGGCAAAAATACTGGGCTTGGAATTGATCCGCTTCGATATGTCGGAGTACATGGAACGCCATACAGTATCGCGCCTGATCGGTGCGCCTCCAGGCTATGTCGGCTTTGACCAGGGCGGGTTATTAACCGATGCGGTGACCAAGCACCCACACTCTGTTGTGTTGCTCGATGAGATCGAAAAAGCACACCCAGAGCTTTTCAATCTGTTGCTGCAGGTGATGGACCACGGTTCACTGACCGACAACAACGGCCGCAAAGCGGATTTCCGCAATGTTATCTTTATCATGACAACCAATGCCGGGGCCGAGAGTATTAGCCGCCGCTCTATTGGTTTCACCGAGCAGGATCACCACACTGATGCCAGCGAAGCGATCAACCGGCTGTTTACGCCGGAGTTCCGCAACCGCCTGGACAGCGTGATTAACTTTGCGCCCCTGCCTGAAGAGGTCGTGCTTACTGTCGTGGATAAGTTCTTGGTTGAACTACAAGCTCAGCTGGACGACAAAAAAGTCGCTCTTCACGTTGATGACGACGCGCGCCGTTGGCTGGTGAAAAAAGGTTACGACCGCACAATGGGTGCCCGCCCGATGGCGAGAGTCATTCAAGAACACATCAAAAAGCCGCTGGCGGAAATGGTGTTGTTCGGTAGCCTGGAAGAGCAGGGAGGTGTTGTGCACATCAGCGTGAATAGCGAGGCAGATACACTAACACTGGAAGCGGAAACTCAGCGGGAAACAGAAACAGAGGCCTGACACAGGTCTCTGTTTCATTGCTGGGCTTAACGGCCGCGGAAAGTGATGCGGCCTTTGGTCAGGTCGTAAGGCGTGAGCTCAACCTTAACTTTATCGCCGGTCAAAATACGGATGTAGTGCTTGCGCATCTTCCCTGAGATGTGAGCAGTAACAACGTGGCCGTTTTCCAGCTTTACGCGAAACGTGGTGTTGGGCAGGGTATCAATAACCTCGCCTTCCATTTCAATCTGGTCTTCTTTCGCCATTCGGCAGCAATCCTCAGATGTGGTTGAAAGTAGAGAGTGGGGCCTAGTGACCCGGAAAAAACTGCGCGCATTTTGCCCTAAATAGCGGGATTAGGCAATTTGTGATCAATTCAATCGCACCCAGCGCTGACTCATAAGCAGCTCCAAGGGGCGATAATCAATTTTGTAGCGCATTTTTTGGCAGTCTCGTATCCAATAACCGAGATATAAATAGGGCAGTTGTCGCTGCCGGCAGGTTTCGATCATATGCAAGACCGCCAGCTTACCGAGGCTGCGACGTTGCGCTTCTGGCGCATAAAACGTGTATATCGCCGACAGCCCGTCCCCCATCTGGTCGCATACACTGACCGCTAGCAGCTGACGCTGATGGTATATATGCAGGTAAGTCGTGTCTTGACGGCTGTCGGCAATAAAGCTGTCGAACTGTTCGCGCGAGGCGGGGTACATATCGCCATCGCGGTGACGCTCGTTGATGTAGCGTTCATACAGCGGGTAGGCCTCGGCATCTAACGATTCACGCCAGTAGTAATCCAGGTCTTTGTTGCGGGCGATTTGCCGCCGCTGATTGCGACTCAAGCTGAAGTCGGCGACGGGAACCCGGCTGGCTATGCAGGCGTTGCAACCGTCGCAATTTGGCCGGTAATAGTGGCTGCCACTGCGCCGAAAGCCGGCCTGGGACAGGCGAGTATATAGGGGAGAGCCAACGGCGCAGGCCGGGTCTACGAACAGGGTCTGCGCCTCGCGGTCATCAAAGTAACTGCATGGGTGAGGGGCAGTGGCGTAGAGCTTAATTTGTCGGTCGTCATTCATAGCTATCTAGCAGGTCTGCGTCCAGCGTCCAGTGGCTCGCATCACTGGCTGTCGGTTGGGCGAAGGTCTCCAGCATCGATTTAAAGTCTGCGCGCGCTAGGTCTTCGGCACCCATGCTGTAAAGGTAGTCATTGCCGACCTGGCAGTCGATAAGTTCAAACCCCCATCGCTGTAGTTGTTTGCACAGCCCTAGCAGCGCGAGCTTTGAACCATTGCTGCGATGGCTGAACATCGACTCGCCAAAGAACATTTGCCCCAATGCTAAGCCGTACAGGCCGCCAACCAGCTCTCCTTGCTGCCAAACTTCGATGGAATGCGCCCAGCCGAGTTCATGCAATTGTTTATAGGCTTTCCGCATTTTTGCGGTGATCCATGTGCCTGGGCGTTTTGGGCTCAGTTCGGCGCAGGCATCCAGCACTTCGCCAAAACATTGATCGGCGGTGATCCGAAAACGCTCTCGCTTTAACTGCTTGCGCAGCGTTCTGTTCACATAGACCTTTTCGGGGAAAAGCACTGCTCGCGGTTGTGGCGACCACCACAAAATGGGTTGTGGGTCTTCATACCAAGGGAAAATCCCCTGTCGGTAGGCTTCCAAAAGGCGAGCAGGGGAGAGATCACCGCCAACGGCGAGCAGGCCGTTGGGGTCATCCAGCGCGGAGTCAATCTCTGGGAATTGCAGCGAATTTTCGCTTAACCAGGGAATGCTGGGCACAGCAACGTGCCCGTATTTAGGCGAGGTTGTCTAAATAGCGCTCAGCGTCCAGTGCCGCCATACAGCCAAAGCCTGCAGAGGTCACCGCCTGACGGTAGATATGGTCGGCCACGTCGCCCGCCGCGAACACGCCCTCTACTGAGGTTTGGGTAGCGTTGCCCTCTGTGCCGCTGGCAATCTTCAGGTAGCCGTTATGCATATCCAGTTGCCCCTCGAAGATACCGGTATTGGGCTTGTGACCGATCGCAATAAACACACCGGCAACGTCAATTTCCTGGGTACTGTCGTCTTGTGTGCTGGCCAGGCGCAAGCCGGTTACCCCTGAATCATCGCCCAGGACTTCATCGAGAGTATGGTTCCATAAAATATTGATGTTGCCATTCTCAGCGCGCTCAAGAATTTTATCCTGCAGGATTTTTTCAGAACGCAGCGCATCTCTGCGGTGCACTAAGGTCACCTCTGAGGCAATGTTTGACAGATATAAGGCCTCTTCAACAGCGGTATTACCACCGCCAATAACGGCTACTTTCTTGCCACGGTAGAAAAAGCCATCACATGTTGCACATGCCGACACGCCTTTACCCATAAAGGCTTCTTCTGAGGGCAGCCCCAGGTATTGAGCAGAGGCTCCCGTTGCAATAATCAGTGCATCACAGGTGTAAGTATTGCTGCCTGTGAGCGTGAAGGGGCGCTGCTTAAGGTCCACGCTTTCGATGTGGTCGAACAGCACTTTGGTATCAAAGCGCTCGGCGTGCTCCTGCATACGCATCATGAGCTCAGGGCCTTGAACGCCGTTTTGATCGCCGGGCCAGTTGTCGACGTCCGTGGTGGTAGTAAGCTGTCCACCCTGCTGCATACCCGTAATCACCACTGGGTCGAGGTTGGCGCGGGCAGCATATACAGCGGCGGTGTATCCAGCAGGGCCGGAACCAAGAATAATCAGACGGTGGTGTTGGCTGTCGCTCATGAAGGCAGAATTCCGTGTTTGGGGATTGAACTTGTACTCATCCCGGGTGACTGAGATTAGGCGCTTATCATAGGGTAAAAGGCCGGGGTCAGCAAAAGCTAACACGGCGACAAACGCCACTTCGAAGTGCTAATATTGGGCCAAATTTCGCGGTTTCAACCGCTTCGCTTGCGCCCGCGCAGTGTTTTATCGCTACGAAGATAAGAAGGAAGCCGATTTCCCTTGGCAAAGACCACGAAGTCAAAGAACAACACTCCCGACAAAGGCCGCGACACCCTGCATTTGCGTTTGCGCGAAGGGCTGCTTATCGCTCTGGTCGCGGCCTGCCTGTACATTTTTGTCTCGCTAATCAGCTATAGCGCCGCCGACCCTGGTTGGTCGAGAACGGGCAGTGGGGAAGATATCGCTAACGCCGGTGGCCCCGTGGGCGCCTGGCTCGCCGACGTGTTTTATGCATTGTTCGGCTACATGGCCTATCTCTTTCCCGCCATGCTGGCCTTTCGGGCGATACAACTGTTTCGCGACCGCCTGCATGCCAGCGGTTTCGACTCTGTTGTCTTCGCCTTGCGTTGCATCGGTTTTGTGCTGGTAATGATCGCCAGCACCGGCCTGGCCGCCACGGAAGATCACGGCAACAGTGGCTTGCCATTCGGTGCGGGGGGCGTTCTGGGCGATGCGATCGGCAGCGCTACCGTCGCCGGTTTCAGTTACTTCGGCAGTCATCTGCTGCTGTTGGCGATCTTTTTGTTCGGAATGACGGTATTCACCGACCTGTCCTGGCTGAAATTAATAGACCGTCTAGGGGGCATTACCCTCACGCTTTATGCGCGCCTTCAGGATCGCTACTACCAATTCCTCCAGCAGCGGGCAGAGCGCAAGGCCTCTCGCGAGGCGCAGCAACAGCGCAAGGAGTCGGTGGCCAAGAAAAACGAGATACAAAAGACCCGAACTGCACCGGCTATCGCGCCGCCGCCCAAGCCTGCCGCACCATCGGCGCGTGTAGAGAAAGAGCGCCAAACCTCGCTGTTTGACGGCATCGTCACAGGCAGCTTGCCATCGTTATCACTACTCGATCCGGCGGAACACCACCCAGACAAAGGCTTCTCTCCTGAGACGCTGGAGGCGATGTCGCGGCTGCTCGAAATTAAGCTGTTGGATTTTGGTGTCTCAGCAAAGGTTGTCGCGGTGTTTCCGGGGCCGGTAATTACGCGCTTCGAGCTGGAGCCAGATGCAGGCGTTAAAGTAAGTAAAATCAGCAACTTGGTTAAGGACCTTGCCAGATCACTTGCAGTAGTCAGTGTGCGCGTCGTGGAGGTTATTCCAGGCAAGCCCTACGTTGGCATAGAAATTCCCAATGAAGATCGCGAGATCGTGAACTTCCGCGAGGTGCTTTCCTCTCAGGCTTTTGAGGCCTCTAAGTCCGCGCTCACGCTGGCCTTGGGGCACGACATCTCGGGAGAGCCGGTTTGCGCTGACCTCGCTAAGATGCCGCACTTATTAGTTGCCGGTACGACGGGTTCCGGTAAATCGGTCGGCGTTAACGCGATGCTGCTTAGCTTGCTGTACAAGTCATCGCCGGAGGAAGTTCGCCTGCTGTTGGTAGACCCCAAGATGCTTGAGCTATCGGTCTACGACGGCATTCCCCATCTGCTGACGCCAGTCATTACCGATATGAAAGATGCCGCCAACGGGTTGCGCTGGTGTGTTGCTGAAATGGAGCGGCGCTACAAATTAATGTCAGCAATGGGCGTTCGGAATCTGGCGGGCTTCAACCGCAAGATCAAGGATGCCATCCAAAGCGGCGAACCCATCAAAGACCCACTATTCGTGCCAGACGAGAACTACCAGCCAGGCCTTGAAGAGGCGCTAGCGCCCGACCTTGAGCCGCTGCCCGCTATTGTGGTGGTCATCGACGAATTTGCTGACATGATGATGATCGTGGGTAAAAAGGTTGAAGAACTTATCGCACGAATTGCTCAAAAGGCCCGTGCGGCGGGTATTCATTTGATTCTTGCCACGCAGCGCCCATCTGTTGATGTGATTACCGGCTTGATCAAAGCCAACGTGCCCACGCGGATTGCGTTCCAGGTTTCGTCGAAAATCGATTCGCGCACAATTCTTGACCAAGGTGGTGCAGAGCAGCTGCTTGGCCACGGTGACATGTTGTATTTGCCACCTGGTTCCGGCCTGCCTGTGCGGGTGCACGGCGCCTTCTGCAGTGATGATGAGGTGCACAGAGTTGTTGCCGATTGGAAAAAGCGGGGAGAACCTCGCTATATCGATGGTCTATTAGAGGAGGGTAGCAGCAGCGATGCCATGCCAGGCATGGCCCCGGAAGGGGGCGATGACGACGGTGAGGCCGATGCGCTCTACGATGAAGCGGTTCGCTTTGTTACCCAAAGCCGTCGGGCGTCGATCTCCTCTGTGCAGCGTAAACTGCGCATTGGCTACAATCGCGCTGCTCGATTGATAGAAACCATGGAGTCTGCAGGTGTGGTCTCCGAGATGGCCAGCAACGGCAGCAGAGAAGTTCTGGCGCCGCCACCGGTCGAATAGGATCTTCTTATGTACAACGCCTTTTGGGCCCTCGTTATTAGCGTAATATTCGCGGTGCCAGCACACGCCAGTGATGTTGCGCAACTGCATTTGCACTTATCCTCTCTGCAAACTCTGCAAGCCCAGTTTGAGCAAGAGGTTCGCGATGAAAGCGGCAACGTTTTGCAGCTCACCCGCGGCGAACTTGCGGTAGAGCGCCCCAACAAGCTTCGCTGGGAGAGCCGTGAGCCTTTTCACTACCAACTTATTAGCGACGGTGTAACGCTATGGCGTTACGACGCCGACTTGGAGCAGCTCAATAGCGAGCCATTTAGCGACGAGCTGGCAGAAGCGCCGGCGATGATTATTGGCGCCAGCATTGAGCAGCTAGAAAGCCAGTTTGATGTGCGGTTTAACAAACAGGGTGCGCTGCGGGAGTTTATTCTCACGCCGAAACAACCCGGCATGTTCAGCCAAATGAGTCTGCGCTTTCGCCAGGGCAAACTTATCGGCATGAGTATGCGCGACAACCTGGAACAGTACACAGAGGTGAAATTTATCAAGCCGCGCTACAACGTACCGCTGGCTGACGACACCTTCATCTTTTCTGAATCCAACGCCCCCTCATGAGTAACCCCGCGCCGCTGGCGGCGCGTATGCGCCCGCAATCACTCGCTGAATACCGAGGACAGGCGCATTTGCTCGCTGAGGGCCAAGCGCTGCGCACAGCGCTTGATTCAGGCCAGCTTCACTCGATGATTTTTTGGGGGCCGCCGGGAGTTGGCAAGACCACCCTGGCGAGATTGATCGCCCAGCATAGCGACGCTCACTTTATTACGGTCTCAGCGGTACTCGCGGGCGTAAAAGATATACGTCAGGCCGTTGAAGAGGCCAAGCGGGAGCGCCAGTACGGTCGCCGGACGGTCTTGTTTATCGATGAAGTACACCGCTTTAACAAGGCCCAGCAAGATGCCTTTCTTCCCTATGTGGAGGATGGAACACTAATCTTCGTCGGTGCCACTACCGAAAACCCCAGTTTCGAGATCAATAACGCACTGCTGTCGCGCGCCCGTGTTTACCCACTTCACGCGCTTGACGCCGAGAGTCAGCTGGCAATTTTACGCCACGCCTGTGAAGAGGAGGGCTGGCAGTGTAGTGATGAACTGTTGTCAGAGCTCGCTCTGCAGGCAGACGGCGATGCCCGCCGAGCACTTAACCTGCTAGAGCTCGCAATGGACATCATGCGCGACCGTGGCAGCGAGCAAACGATTGACGCCGACGCTGTCTCGCAGGCAATGAGCCATCAACCCCGGCGCTTCGACAAAGGCGGCGACCTGTTTTACGAGCAGATCTCCGCCTTGCACAAGTCGGTAAGAGGCAGTTCACCCGACGGCGCTCTGTACTGGCTTATTCGCATGCTCGACGGCGGCTGCGATCCTATTTACGTCGCGCGGCGCTTGGTACGGATGGCCAGCGAAGATATCGGTAATGCCGACCCCAGAGCCCTGCGCATCTGCCTTGACGCCTGGGATGTACAAGAGCGCCTCGGCAGTCCGGAAGGTGAGTTGGCACTGGCGCAAGCCGTGGCCTATTTAGCTGCCGCGCCCAAGAGTAACGCAGTCTATACGGCCTTTAATGCCTTAAAAAAACGCATCGCCAGCGACCCAAGTCACGACGTGCCCATGCACCTACGCAACGCGCCCAGCAAGTTAATGAAGGCCCAGGGCTTTGGCGAGGGCTATCGCTATGCCCACGATGAGCCCGACGCCTACGCCGCCGGAGAGAGCTATTTACCGGAAGCCCTTCACGGTGAGCATTTCTACCAACCCGTGGACCGCGGTTTGGAGCGAAAAATTGCTGAAAAAATGCGTTATTTACAGCAACTGGATGCACAAAGCCCGCATAAGCGTTATCCGTGAGCGCAGTTCTTGCTAAAATGCCCGCTTTAACCAACAGGGAAAGCGCGTGCTGCAATATCTACTGATCGCCTTAGGTGGTGCCAGCGGCGCGCTGAGTCGCTACGGTATTGGCCGGCTTTGCCAGGTGCTACCCGCGAGCCAATGGCCAGTGGCAACCTTTGCAGTGAACGTGCTCGGCTCCGCCGCCATTGGCGTTGTATACGTGCTGATTACCGAGCGCAGCACCTTGCACAGCGACTGGCGCTATGTGTTGATGGTCGGCTTTTTTGGTGCCTTCACCACCTTTTCCACGTTTTCCCTTGAGTCTGTAGCGCTGTTGGAGGCGGGCAAACCGCTGCTGGCGCTGGCCTACATGCTCACTACTGTTACCACATGTGTACTGGCCTGCTGGCTAGGAATAATCGCTACAAGATAGCTTAAATATCAAAGGTTTGGAGAGTTTATATAATGTTGGATATCAAGCAGCTTCGCCAGGACCCGGACGCCGTGGCAGCCGCCTTGAAGAAAAAGGCCTACGACTTCGACGTGGCGCATTTTCAACAACTCGATACCCGTCGCAAGCAAGCCGATGTGGAAAGTCAGGAGCTGCTTGCACAGCGCAAACAAGCCTCTAAGCAAATTGGCGAATTAGTAAAGAGCGGCCTGTCGGTCGATGAGGCCAAAGCCAAGGTAAATGAAACCCTGGCAACCATAGAAGCGAGCCTCGAGCGCGTAAAAAATGAAGCCAAGGCTGCGAACGACGAACTCGACGCGGTGTTGATGGCTGTACCCAATGTACCGGTAGAGGAAGTGCCCGAGGGTGCAGACGAGGACGCCAATGTAGAGATTTCGCGCTGGGGCGAGCCGCGCCAGTTCGACTTCGACGTTAAAGATCACGTGGATGTCGGCGGCAACCTCGGCGGGCTGGATTTCGATACCGCAAGTAAAATCACCGGCAGTCGCTTTGCCGTTATGCGCGGCGGTTTGGCGCGTCTGCACCGCGCACTCACGCAGTTTATGCTCAACACGCACACCGGTGAGCACGGCTACCAAGAAGTTTACGTGCCCTATATCGTCAACAGCGATTCACTGCGCGGTACCGGGCAGCTGCCTAAATTTGAAGAGGACCTGTTCCGCCTTAACAGCGAATCAGAGTACTACCTGATCCCCACAGCGGAAGTGCCGGTTACCAATATGCTGCGCGATGTTATCGTCGAAGCGGGCGAGCTGGGAGAGGGCTTAAAGTTCACCGCCCATACACCGTGCTTCCGCTCAGAGGCGGGCAGCTACGGCCGTGATACCCGCGGAATGATTCGCCAGCACCAGTTTGAAAAAGTGGAGCTGGTGCAGTTCGTCAAGCCCGGCGATTCTGCCCAAGCGCTGGAAACCCTGACAGGGCACGCCGAAGCCATTTTGCAAAAGCTGGAGCTGCCTTACCGCAAGGTCTTGCTCTGCGGTGGTGATCTTGGCTTTTCCGCGCAAAAAACCTATGACCTGGAAGTGTGGCTGCCGGCCCAAAACACCTACCGGGAGATCTCCTCTTGCAGTAATTTCGGCGACTTCCAAGCGCGCCGTATGATGGCCCGCTGGCGCAACCCTGAAACCGGCAAACCTGAGCTGCTCCACACCTTGAACGGCTCAGGGCTGGCAGTGGGGCGAACACTGGTCGCCATACTGGAAAATTACCAGCGCGCCGACGGCTCGGTGGCCATACCGAGTGTATTGCAGCCCTACATGGGTAATATTGAGCAACTCAGCGCTGAGGAACTTGGCTGATGGACTTTTTGCCGCTGTTCACCAAACTCGACGGTAAGACCTGTTTGCTGGTGGGCGGTGGCGAAGTCGCCTTGCGCAAAGCCCGGCTTCTCAGTAAAGCAGGAGCGATACTGCGCGTTGTCGCCCCGGATATTACCCCTGAGCTGGAGCAACTTGCCCGTGAATCCGGTCAATGTTTGCACGCGGATTACCGCTTGGATTACCTGGATGGCGTGTTTTTAGTCATCGCCGCCACCGATGACCAAGCCCTCAATGAGCAAGTGTCGCGGGACTGCAACGCGCGCAATATTCCGGTAAATGTGGTGGATAACCCGCCGCTGTGCAGCTTTATTTTGCCGGCAATTATCGATCGTTCGCCCATCGTGGTGGCAGTGAGCAGTGGCGGTAAAAGCCCGGTGCTGGCCCGGATGATTCGCTCGCGGTTGGAATCGAGCATTCCCGCCGCTTACGGGCGACTAGCCGGTTTGGTCGGACAATTTCGCGACGCCGTTAAAGCCCGTTTTGACGACATAGAAGATCGCCGTGACTTCTGGGAGCAAACGCTCCAGGGGCCTGTGGCGGAGATGGTCTATGCCGGGCAAGAACAAGCGGCCGGCGAAATGCTCAGCAAATTGATCAATGAGGCAGAGCTTCGTCCTGGCGGCGAGGTATACCTTATTGGTGCCGGGCCTGGCGACCCGGACTTAATGACGTTTAAGGCGCTGCGGCTATTACAGCGCGCGGATGTTGTGCTGTACGACCGCTTGGTCGCACCGGAAATCGTCGAGTTGTGCCGCAAAGATGCCGAGCGTATTTTCGTGGGCAAAGCGCGCTCGAATCATGCGGTGCCCCAGCAAGACATCAACGCCTTGTTGGTTGAACACGCCAAGCAGGGCCGAAAAGTCGCTCGCTTAAAAGGCGGTGACCCCTTTATTTTTGGGCGCGGCGGTGAGGAAATTGAGCAGCTGGCAAACGAATCGATCCCTTTTCAGGTTGTGCCAGGCGTAACTGCTGCGGCCGGTTGTGCGAGCTATGCCGGTATACCGTTGACCCACCGCGACTATGCCCAGTCAGTGCGTTTTGTTACCGGCCATTTGAAAGATAACAGCATCAACCTGCCCTGGGCCGAGCTGGTTCACGGCCACCAAACGATCGTTTTTTACATGGGCCTGGTTGGCCTGCCGGTGATCTGCGAGCAGCTCATCGCCCACGGTCGAAGCGCCGATACACCAATCGCTCTGGTGCAACAAGGCACCACGCGCCATCAAAAGGTAGTGGTAGCCACCTTGGCAACCATGGTTGAGGAAGTGGCAAAAAATCCCGTTAAAGCCCCCACGCTGATTATTGTCGGCGAAGTGGTCAGCTTGCGAGAAAAACTGGCCTGGTACGAGCACTACGATCTCGCGTCGCCAAGTTTGTAACATCGGTCGCTGCGGCGAGTCCCAATGCCATATTCACTTGATTCGGAGGTTTTGTGAGTCAGTTTGATTACGATCTGTTTGTCATTGGTGCCGGTAGCGGCGGTGTTCGCGCGGCCAGAATGTCAGCGTCGATGGGCGCCCGCGTGGCCGTGGCCGAAGCCCGTTATCTGGGTGGTACCTGTGTAAATGTCGGCTGCGTGCCTAAAAAACTGTTTAGCTATGCGGCCCATTTCACCGAGAACTTCCACGATGCCGCCAGCTTTGGGTGGGATGTTTCGCACGGCCCTATAGACTGGCCACGCCTGCGCGACAACAAAACCCGCGAAATTGAGCGCTTGAATGGCATCTACGGCAATATTCTCAAAAATGCCAATGTTGACCTGATCAACGGTCACGCGCGCTTTGTCGACGAACATACGGTGGACGTGAACGGCAAACACTATCGCGCCGAACGGATTCTTATTGCTGTTGGCGGCTGGCCCTATATCCCCGATGTGCCGGGGAAAGAGCACGCCATTAGCTCCAATGAGCTGTTTTATCTCGATGAGCTGCCAGAACATGCCACGGTAGTGGGCGGAGGCTATATTGCCACCGAATTTGCCGGCATCCTCAACGGCCTGGGGGTTAAGGTCACACAAATTTACCGTCGCTCGCTGTTTCTGCGTGGCTTTGATGAGGAAATACGCGGCCACCTTGCAGAGGAAATGCGCCAGCGCGGCATCGAACTGCGTTTCAATGAAAACGTCACTGCGATCGAGAAAACCGCCGATGGCTTGCAGCTTCAGCTGGAGAGCGGCGGCGTGCTGAATACCGGCGCTGTGCTTTATGCCACTGGGCGCCAGCCGCTACTCGAGGGACTTGGGCTTGAAAACACCCGGGTTGCGCTCAACGAGCAGGGCTTTATTGCCGTGTCGGACACCTTCCAAACGGCGGCGCCCAGTATTTACGCACTGGGTGATGTCATCGGTGGCATGGAGCTGACGCCCGTGGCGCTCGCCGAAGGAATGAATCTCGCTCGGCGACTCTATGGCGGCATTGACCAGGCGATGGACTACGAATACATTCCCACCGCGATCTTCTGCCAACCCAATATTGGAACGGTCGGCTACAGCGAGGAACAAGCGCGGGAGAAATTTGGCGATATCAGCGTGTTTACGTCGCAGTTCAAACACCTGAAACACACCCTCACTGAGAATCCGTCAAAGGTATTTTTGAAGCTGATCGTCGATAAAGCCTCAGACCGCGTTGTCGGCGTTCATATGCTCGGAGATGATGCCGGCGAGTTAATCCAGGGCTTTGCCGTGGCGATAAAGGCGGGGGCAACCAAAGCGGTATTCGACGCCACTATTGGCATTCACCCCACGGTCGCAGAGGAGTTTGTGACCATGCGCGAGGCCAGCCGATAAGCTGGCCTTCATGGGGAAGGCCCTTTTTAGGGCCGCCCGGCGAGTCTTTCCTGCTGGAACGCGGGAATCGCGTCCACCAGAATATGGCCGGCCTCATTTAGCAGCGGGTCAGGGCGTTTGTCTTTCTCTTCACCCTCATTCTCCGACTCGGTATCCGGGCTGATCAGCAGGTCATCCGGGGTATCGAGCTCGTCATCTTTCAGCACATCCAAGGGCTTTTCACCCTTGGCCACACGACGGCGGTTTTCCATCGCCAGCTGCAGGGCTTTTTGCTCTTCGCGCTCTTTTTTACGCTTGGCAATATTCAGCGACAGGTACTTTCTGTCGCGATATTTTTCTATTGCCGCTAATTGCTCTTTCAAAAACCGAAAATCAGGGTCTTTAGCAACACGCTCCTCGTGGCGTTTTTCCAACTTATCCAGGCCACTGCGCAGGTCGTAATAATAGCTGTGGCGAGCGCGGGCGATGCGGTCCCACGCCATCGCATTGTCGAGAATGCTTTCGCCAATCTGCTCGGAATCGTAGAGGGGAGGGAAGCTGATATCGGGAATCACGCCGCGGTTTTGGGTGCTGTCACCCGAAATGCGGTAAAACTTCGACTCGGTCATTTTTAACTGACCGTGACTCAGCGGGTTTACCGACTGCACCGTTCCCTTACCGAAAGACTGGGTACCGATCACAATACCGCGCTGGTAGTCCTGAATGGCACCGGCGAAAATCTCCGACGCAGATGCGCTCATGCGGTTGATCAACACCGCCAGCGGGCCGGTGTAATAGGGCGAGCTCCGGCGCTTACCTTCGCGAATCACTCGGGAATTGGACTGGCGTATCTGCACCGTCGGCCCGGATTCAATGAACAGGCCCACCAGACCGTTGGCCTCGGCAAGCGAGCCGCCGCCATTGTCACGCAGGTCGATCACAATACCTTCCGCGCCCTCGGCCAGTAGTTCACCAAGAATCCGATGCACATCGCGGGTGGTGCTGCGGAAGTCGGGGTCACCCATGCGGAAGGCGTCAAAATCCAAGTAAAAGGTTGGGATATCGATAACCCCAATCTTTCTTACTTTGCCCGAGGCATCTTCAATATCGAGGATCTCTCCCTTGGCACTTTGCTCTTCGAGCTTCACCTCGTTGCGCTCGATCACAATTTCCTTGCGCTCTTCGTCGCTATGCGCCAATGCAGGAATAACCTCTAAGCGCACAACCGACCCCTTCGGGCCGCGAATCAGGTCGACAACATCGTCCAGGCGCCAACCAATTACGTCCTGCATATCACCCTTCTTGCCCTGGGCAACACCGACAATTCGGTCTGCAGGTTGCAACTCACCCTGTTTATCGGCAGGGCCGGCAGGCACCAGTCGCACGATCTTGGTGTAGTCGTCTTCCATTTGCAGAACAGCGCCGATCCCCTCGAGCTTCAGGCTCATATTAATCTGGAAGTTTTCCGACAGCCTTGGCGAAAAGTAATCAGTGTGGGGGTCGTACAGCGAGGCGAGGGCGTTCGCGTAGATTTGGAAGGCGTCTTCCGCCTCAAGCTGAGTCAGGCGCTTCACCTGATTGCGGAAACGCTTCTCCAGCAACTCAACGATGGCTTTATCTTCTTTGCCCGCCAGCTTTAAACCGAGAACACGATTTTTCAGTTGCTTGCGCCAAATCTCATCAGCTTCGGTCTGGTTTTTTGGCCAGGGCTGTTCAGAGCGGTCCAGCAAAAAACTCTCGTCGACACTGAAGTCCATCGCTGCGACGGTTTTTTCCAGATCGTCGAGGCTGCGCTCCAAACGGCTCACAATGCGTTGACGATAGCGGTTAAAAATCAGAAAACCTGTATCCAGGCGACCCTTTTTGAGTTCATCATCCAGGCGGTCGCGGTATTGCTGAAAACTGGCAATATCCTCGGCGAGTAAAAACTGTCGATTGGGGTCCAGGTCACTGAGGTAGGCATCCAACAAACGCGACGATGAGGCGTCATCAACAGCCAATTTTACATAGTGGCTGCTATTGAGTTGGTTGAGCATGTCGCGAATCGCCTTGCGATGCTCTTTGCTGGGTTCTAAGTCGGTCAGCGCATGGGCGGGCGACAGCAAGAATAAAAAGAGGAGTGAAACGCTAGCGAAAAGGGTGCGCGACGAACGATGTTGAGTAAAAAGCATAAATTACCTGTGTTTTTCCGCTGTGGTTCAGCCTTACGACTAATTTTCCGGTGATTTCCTATCAGCGGATTTCCCGTATCGGTATACCGCGTTACACTGAAAATATCCACTTAGGCTAACTGATGGAGCCCGCAATTGTGAGTAAAAACCCTAAAGTGACAGCCGTTGAAACATATATCAAGGCGCTGACTGAGCACGACCTCGGCGCAATTGACGCACTTTTTGATGACAACGCTACCGTGGAAGACCCAGTCGGCGGAGATGTCATTCGCGGTAAGGACGCTATTCTAGGATTCTACAAGACCGCATTTAGTTCCGGCATTTCTGCAAGATTAGAGGGCGCGGTGCGCTTAGCCGCTAACCATGCGGTGTTTCCGTTTGTGGTAGAACTCAACCCCGGCAACGGCGAAATGCGCCTGGAAGTCATCGACCAATTCACCTTTAATGACGTCGGAAAAATCTGTGCAATGAAGGCATTTTGGGGTGAAGAGAACATGACAACCCCCTAACGCCGCCCCGCCAAATGCCTGTCACCTAGCGAATGATCGCCACCGACTTAATTTGTGCAAACACCGACATACCCACGGTTAAGCCCAAGTGGTCGATACTTCGCCGGGTGAGCCTCGCCAATAGGCGCTCGCTACCCAGCTGCAATGTTAGTACCTGCATAGCGCCTACCGCCTCATCACTGATTGCCGTTATCGAGCAGGGCAGCACATTCAAAATACTGCTGTCGCCGTGGGCCGACAGGCTAATACTCACGTCCTGCGCCCGAATACGCAGGCGTTGCTCGCTCCCTAAGGCTTCATCGTTGTGTTGTACCCAAAGTGCACCCCCATTAAAGGCCAATTCCGCGAGTTGCCATTGCTCATCAATGCGGTTCACCCTGGCACGCAGTACCGCCGACACATCCGCGCTGCCCGGTCGGGCGATTACCTGCTGCATGAGCAGCTCTTCCATTGGCCCGTAGTGGCTGACTTTGCCGTTTTCCAGCATTAGCAGGGTATCAGCGAGGCGGCACACCTCATCAACCGAGTGGCTGACATACAGAATAGGAATATTCGACGCGCGGCAGAGTGTTTCAAGATAGGGCAATATCTCGGCTTTTCTGCGGTCATCCAGGCCGGATAAAGGCTCGTCCATCAACAGCAACTCCGGGCCGATCAATAGCGCTCGCGCAATCGCCACACGCTGGCGTTCTCCCCCTGATAACTGATCTGGCCGGTGCGACATCAATGCGGCAAGGTCCAATAAGTCCACTACTTCTTCCAATGCCGGCGCCTGGGGCGCTGCGCGCCGCCGTGCGTAGCGGAGGTTGCCCGCCACACTGAGGTGTGGGAACAAACTCGCCTCTTGAAAAACGTAGGCGATCGGCCGGCGATGGCAGGGTAGGCAGTGGCGCCCTTGCTGCCAGCAAGCGTCGCCAAAAAACAACTCGCCGCGAGCGCGTTGCAATCCTGCAATGCAGCGCAGCAACGTTGTTTTTCCCGAACCGGAAGGGCCAAATATCGCCGTAACACGGTCCATTGGCAGGGAAAACTCGGCATCAAGCGCGAACTTGTCGCCGGGAAACGCCAATCTAAAATGACCTGAAAGCTGCTTTACCACGACTAGAAACCCAATACTTTTGCTGAGCGCTTGCCGCTGCGAAGCCCATGCAGCGATAGCATGGTAATAAAGGATAGCGCCAACATCAGCGCGGCGAGGCGATGCGCACGGGGGTAGTCGAGGGCTTCCACATGTTCATACAGCTGCACCGAGAGCACCTGGGTTTCACCCGGAATATTGCCGCCAATCATCAGCACCACACCGAACTCACCCAGCGTGTGGGCAAAACCCAGCGCCGCCGCGGTGATAAACCCCGTTCGGCACAGCGGTAATAACAGCGTGAAGAAACGGTCAACCGGGCCGGCACGCAAGGTGGCGGCCACTTCAAAAGGGCGCTCGCCCATGCTTTCCATTGCGTTTTGTATGGGCTGTACCACAAAGGGCAGGGAGTAAAACAAGGAGCCAATCACCAAGCCCGTAAAACTGAACGCCAGGCTCCCCATTCCCAAACGCTCGCTCAGGTAGCCTATGGGCCCCTCCGGCCCCATTGCCAACAGCAAATAAAAGCCAAGCACTGTAGGCGGTAGTATCAATGGCAGGGTGATCAGCGCCGCTACCGGAGCGCGCAACCAAGAGCGACTGCGGCTTAGCCACCAAGCCAGCGGAGTCGAAATCACCAACAGTAAAACAGTGACGACCAGTGCCAATTTCAGGGTAAGTAAGAGCGCGGTCATATCCTGGCTATCAAACCCCATCATTCTGCGCCCTCCCTTGTGGGCAGCTGATAACCATCGTTGCGAATGATCTGCTTAGCAATATCGGTTTGTAAAAACGCCAGAAACGCCCGGGCAGCCTCAATATCGTCACAGCGAGTTAGCAGCACTCGTTGCTGCCTGATCGGCCGGTGCCAGTCATCGGGAATTAACCAATAATCGGTGGAAGAGGGAGGCATCTGAGCGCGCGCTAACAGGCCCGCCTCCGCATTTTTGGAATGCACAAATTGGTAGGCCTGAGCGATATTTTCACCAACTACCAGTCGCTTTACCGCCGCTTTTTCTAGCTTGAAATGCCGCAAAACATCTTGTGCTGCTCGCCCGTAAGGGGCCAAACGCGGATTGGCAATGGCAAAGCGCGAATAGTGAAATGCCTCCAGTTCACGCTGCCCATCTTTATTTACCGGCCACAGCACTAAGCGGCCACGCGCATAGTCCTGGCGGCTGCCATCGATGACGAAGCCGCTTTCCTCCAGCGCTTTCGGGCGAGCGATATCAGCCGAGAAAAACATATCGAAGGGCGCACCTTGGCGAATTTGTGCGTACAGCTTGCCCGACGAACCGCGAACAAGCTCGGGGGACACTCCACCCAAGGTCGCGTAATGCGCGGCGAGCTTCTCCAGTGTGGGAGCGAAATTCGCGGCCACAGCAATACGCAGCGGCGCCGCCACTGCAGCGCCAGACCACATACATATCAATAACAGGCCAAACAGTCGGTTCAACAACACAGGCACCCTAAAATCAGGCAGCTAGTCTCGACCAAATTTACGTACGACACAAGCGGCGCCTCTACTTAGCCTCAACTTAGTTAGCCTCTAATGCATGTTGTGCGACAAGGGCTGCTGCGGCATGACCCGCGTCGGAAATGTAGGCTGGGGCATGGTGGATCAACATACTCGACGGAGCACCTTCCAGCAGCAAAAACACCTGCCTCGCGGTAAGCGCCGGCGCGGCGAGGCCTGCGGCACTATAGGCCTCGGTTTTCCCATCTTGCTCGGCGAACGCCTGCTGATAAGCAGCCAAATTTTGTTGGTCCCGCGAGCGTAAATACGCCGTTATGTGGTTAAAAAGCTAAAAGCCCGCCGTAGTAAGGGGGAGCAAATTGGCCATCCATTGAATTCACTTTAAATGGTACCAGAACCAAAAACCTAAGGCATTGATATTTAAGTAAATTATTTCTAATTCTTCATCTAATTGACTGAATATTAGAATTACCGGCTATCGATGGAGCGACGGCTTGTAGCTCCACCGAAAGTTGTGAAATCTTTATCCAGTTTTGCTTATAGATAGCCAATAAGTAGCAATAGCGCTCTACTTTCACTAAAGCTGGCGTGAGGAGGGGGTATTTATACCTCTAGATTGCCCATGTTGCGGGTGGGCACATAAGGCTCATCGAAGTTTATATAATCGCTGATATCAGGGCGACTCACGTTAAAAGCCGATTCTGGCACATAAAGTGTGATCGAGTCATCATCATAAAACCACGCTATGTCACGACACAAACCAGAATATGTCCCCCTGAATGGGTTCAGTCGGCGCTGAACGAATTGATTAAACTCTAAGTGAGCATCTTCGGCGGCTTTAGTGATCATTACATTGCAATAGATACACCGAAATAACGCGAGAAGATCCAAGTAGTACACTAACTTTGATATCTTGCTAGGGACTGAATAGGTTTTATACGGCCCGGAGATTGTTTCCCCCCATCTTATTGCATAGTTTAAGGGTTCCGGCGTGATAGGTGTTAAGTCGCTCCAAACACTGGGACATCGGAAGTAATATCCTCTAAATTTTCGGCGCCCAGGCACAACATGCTTTCTATTGCTCGAGATATAGTGCCACCACATTGAGTAAATAATGCAATATGGGCAGTGGTCGTACCTGTTGTGCACATTAGAGTCAGAAATGTGGCATATCACCGAGAGCGTATGGTCTAAAGAGTCATGGGGTAACAACCTCATTATCTTTCGCCTCGCGACATTCCGAATTGTTCTTTCCCAGCTTTGCTGCGGGCTGAGGAAATGCTCAAGACTATAATCAAAAGCCTCATCTGAAAGATCGAAACCCGGTGTTGGCGTCACACGAGCGCTTACAGCTCTTATGGGCTCGTGCGGTATCCCGTATTTCTCTAGTTTCGGGCGTAAACTTGGATTCAAGTGGCACGCTAGGGACGGGTAGACTAGATCCGTTGGATGGATCCCTCGCCTATGCATGTAAAGCGAAAAGTTCGCTGATAATGCATTCAATGGAAATAGGTAGGAGATGCTATTCATTAGGTAGATATCCTCAAGCAACTCCTCATTAATCATATACTGCTCTGGGGCTTTCATCGCGCCGCGCTCGAAAAGCTCGCTCATCGTGAGGTGTGTTCCGCAGGTCTTGCATTTCGACTGGCAACGCATGAAGTTTGATGGCCAAGGCTTTTTGCAGTCTGGGCAGGCTGTTAGTAAAGGCTCGTTGTGAACCGGACAGAGAGCTATCCAAGGAAAGTCATACAGGGCTGAATGATAGCCAAGGCGAGCGCAAGAGCGACAGTTTCGTATGGGGACAATTCCGTTGCAGGTCGAGCTGGCGTACCTAAAAACCTGTGAGGCACCGTCATCCGAATTTGGGAGAGCGGCGTCTCGCTCTGCCTTATTGCCAGACCGTGACCGACATTGCTTAAGCTTATCTTCCAACGCGGGATTGGCGATATAAAATCGCCGCTGTTGTGAATATATGCTCTCGCCGGGCCGTTTGAGGATGTCCCCTTTGTTAAAAATCATTTTAAGACGCCAGTTTAACGTTCGAGGGCACTACACCAGACACATTAATGCAGTGTCGAATCATTTCCCCACGCTCTTCGTAGTCTCCGAGACCGTACCTTGGAAAGTAGTCCAGAAGAAGCGTATTGACTGTTGTTGTGAAATACTGCATTCCCCAGGATCGAAGCCCAAGGGGCTTGCGGTATTCGTCGTTAAATATTTCCCATAACAACGGCGCAAGAGAGCATATCTCCCAACCATCGGGCGCATCATATGGCCTTAGTACCTCGGTAAGTGTTTTTTTATTGCTCTCGGGATACTTGTAGTTGTCATACTCCAGAAGGCACGCTTTTACGTTCTCAACACATTGAAGGCCTGTAAAGTAGTAGCAATCGTTAAAAAATCGCCCGCGATATTTATCTAACGCTTCTTCAGTTCTCACTTCTTCAACAAACCGGTCGTATTCATTACAGTTAGCAATAAAAACAACCATTAGGCTGACCCCGATTGCCAGTAACTTTTCACCGAGTTCCATAAATGGGTCGTACTGAGAAATTGAGAGGTACTGCGCTTCATCGACAATGATAACGACCTGACGATTCGCGTTGAGGCAGGCTTCGTCAGCAAGGTAGTTAACCAAGTCGTAAGCTAACTCATCTGAGGTTGCTCGGGTTTTAACGGTGTTGTGAATGGAAAACCATAGGTTTCTAAAAACGGCGGTAATTGTTTTAAGGTCACGCTTTGCCAAGGAGATGTACACGCTGGATACTGGTTCTCCGCAGCGTGTACGCAGGCGGGTGCTCACTTCTCTAGCAGCCGTAGATTTACCGTGCCGGGCGTCACCGAGCACAATTCCACCAGCTCGACCGCACCATAGCCAACTCAGTACCGTCTCCTCAAGACCGGTTAGCATGGGGGTATCAATCACCATCGCTCGCGGGTTGTAGATAGGATGGTCAGGAGGCAATACGGCTGAATTGTTGGTTTGCGACTTTTGCATAACACTATCCTCTACCGGCAATTCTTGGTGACCATGGCTTGAATCTGCCCAGCTGCGATAGCTGACCGTGGGGTTTAATTCGTGATTCTGCGACAGGGACATCAATGGGGTTCCCCTCCGGACTAAACTCGCGATACACCCTTATCAGTTCTTGGGCAAACTTAGGAATGTGCTTATTCTCGACTAAGTATTTGAAATAGCCGCCGAGAGGGTCTCTATCTTTGAAGCGCTGAGCCTTTACCGCATCTCGAATATGCCGTCGCGTTAAAACGCTGTGAGGAAAATGCATCCAAGATCGCGGCCCGCGCATTTCACCCAAGGGTTGCCCTGCGCTTGTATAAGCTTTTATGCAGCGGATATCCCGCCAGTCATAAGTCACGGTGACTGTCTTCGGGAGTGGCCGCAAGGCTCGCAATTCAGGAGAGGAGTATCGGTCGCCAAAAAAATTAACGTACGGAAGACGACGCTCTTTCAGGTTACATTTAACGGGCACGACTTTCGTCTGTTGGAACGGGTTTCCATCGTACCGTAGCTCAGAGGGTAGCAATCTAGGGCACCGTTGGCCGATATTATTCTCGAACCATTGAATTGGGCTCAACCCACCTAGTCGGGCTTGCTGGCGCTGGTTGTGCTCGGCGACGAAAACTTCAATGGTTTCCTCAAAAGTCTTCAAATTAAGCATCGGCGCCTTCGCTAGCCGTTTTTGCCGTCTTCTGTCACGTACATGTGAACCCGTTGTAGAGGGGAAGCGGTGCTCCATTTCAGCGATCCGTTTGAACGCGTATTCGACAGCCTGCCGGCTCTTAGGTGCAGCGGGGATCCCCAAGCTAAGCGTTGCACCTAAGCGATTGCAGATAAACTCTCGCACACGAAGTGCGTGATGAGCGTATGCGTTATCCAGTTTGATGGTATCGGGCGCGAGCGTTTGGCAATAATCGGGCAGATCTACGACAGCAAAGGGTTTTGGAGGGTACGTCAACCCGGGGGTCAGTAACGCACGCGCCGGTGCAAGCCCCACCATTCTCTCCAAAAGAAAGAGAAGATCGAACTGGTTGGGTGTTTTGCTTAGGCTTACATGGGCCGCAAGAATCATGTCACTAGCGATATCTACGGCACAATATAAGTGAACACGCGGGAGGGGGAGGGGGATCTCCACGTCATCCATGACCAAATACACCTGGGTTGTCAGATCAACCTGATGGCCGTCAATTTCAACGTACTCTAATGCGTGCTGCTTGGTAAGATCGCCCCGGATAACGCGCGTTGCCCTTGGGCTCGGAAGAGTGAAATCGGCGAGGCGACGATTGTAATAACGTCTGACCGCCTCATAGGCAAGTGAACGCGTCGAGAAGGGGTATCTGTTGAGGGGCCAATTCGCTCCTTGCAAATAGTCGATAAAAGACTTGTGGCATGATTGAACCGTCGAGAACTGCTCATGTTTGCGTGGCCTTGCCGCCGACTTGATGAGGGCATCCAGGTGTTTCTGCAAGCCTGGCACAGTATGGAGTAAATGCTGAAAGGCATTTGCATTGCCTCCACGCGTACCTAGCTCCGGTAATGGAAGCCGTCGCTTTGAAGAGGCCAAGCGTTGAAACGGAATCAAGCCTGATGTGAGAGGCGGAAACTCATCGTCCTCACCGGCTAACGCTCGCGAGAGTAGCTGTGACACCCGTGATGGATTAAGGTCAAATTTATGAGCGGTAGCCGTTAGGGGATGGCCATCGAGAATCTGCTTCACGACGGCGAAGTTTCGAAGAAATCCGCTGCGCGTCTTCTCAGGCAAAGTTTGAATATCAATTCGCGGCCAGGCCTCGATGTTCCCCCACTCTGGTGACTGAGTTAGGCGCTCACGCCACGTCAGGTACATAGTTCAAACACCTGATCAGGGAGTAGCGGTGTCTTTGATAACTCTGTCCGAACCCTCCCTTTGTGGAGCAAGGTCAAAAGCGCGATTTCTGCCAGCAAGCTTGCTTCTCGCTCAGACACGTCCACCACGTCACTGAAGCACATTTGCTTTTCCGCCTGGAACCGCTGCCAAAGCGACATTTGAGTCGCACTGGTATCTAACAGTCTATTCGCCGCTAACCGCCGAACGATATCTAGCCAGTTTCTAGCCTCCTGCTCTCGCTGCATAACCAGCTCATTGCGTTCTACGAAAAAACGCATACCGTGCAAGTCAAAAAACGCCGACAAGGCCATCTCCATCGGCTCAGGCAGACTGACCTTAGCTTTGAGCTCAACGACCTCTTGAGTGGCGCCACGCTGCACAAAAAAGTCGGGGGTGTATCGCTTGCCACCTACATGAAGTGAGAAGGGCTGGGGCACAAACCCGCGAACATCCGGATCACCTTCCAACAGTGCGGCGAACAGCAGCTCAGCGAGGGAATGAAACATTGCAAGATCAGGGTACTTAACGAAACGTTGAACATAGAAGTCACAGCCAACAGCGAATTTACGTCGGGTCTGATGTTGTTGGGGCAGCAGTGAATCTGCTTTCACACGTGGTAACGCATCGAGCGTCCACGGATTTTTGAGCACGCTGTTGGGCCGCATAGCGTTACTCCCAGGGCGAGAAGAGTAAGCTCTTATCTATACGCTTGTTGGTGTTGAGTTAAAAGAACCGAAGATGCACCAATTACTGGTAGTCTGGTGCAGGGCATTTGGGCGGCATTTTTGTCGTGTTTTTCCGCTTGCCGCGGCGGAAAGTGGGGCGTATAACGGGGACGAAGGTGCACCCGAGAGCCTAGTGAAATGGTACGGATTCACGCCAGCGGCGGCGGATTTCCCGCGCCCCGGCCCAAACGGCTTTTCTACCCGAAAACGCCGCGCCCGGACACGTTCCCCATCCAGCACGTGCAGATCGACTGGGACCGCCTGATCGCCAAGCGCGAACTGGTGCTCGACACCATCGACGCCATGCCGGCCTACCTGCTCAAACCGGAAGTCCTGGGCCTGCTCGACGCCGAAAAGCACCCGACCTACCGCCTGATACTCGATTTGATGTGGACCACCGGCGCACGTGTCTCCGAGGTGCTGGCGCTCACGCCGGGCCACTTCCGCGATGATGGCTATGATTTTCTGGTGGTGCTGCGCACGCTCAAGCAGGGTCCGGGGCGGCCCACCAAGGTCCAATTGGCGCGCAGCCCCAAACGCGCCGTCCCCATAGTCGATCCCTTATTGCAAGACCGCATCCAGAGCTACCTGTACGCGGGGCATTTTCGCCAAGACGAGCGGATTTTTACGATGGCGCGCCAGACGGTGAACCGGCATATCCACGATTTAGTGGAAAGAGTCGGGGGCGCGCCGATCAATATTACCTGTCATACCTTTCGGCACAGCTTTGCGATACATCTGCTGCTACACGGTCGACCGCTGAAGATCGTGAGTCAGCTACTGGGCCACAAGTCGATCGAAAGCACCGAGATCTACACCAATGTGCTCACTGCCGATGGCGGGCATTTTTTGGACGGGGTGGATTTTCATTGATGGACGACTTTTGGCACAAAGCCGACACCCATAGTGCCGCAGGCAATGGCAACAGTAGTCACATAGCGGACATCGGTTTCCCAAAAGCAATTCGCCGACCGCCGGGGCTGACCCTCAACCTAGGTTAAGTGGCTAGATTAAACGCTAGTCAATAATTCTTCGGTTAAATAATGGCGCCCGACGGATACCGTCACACAAAGCGGGTTAGTGGATCTTTAAAGCAAAGGAAAGTGCGGGATGGTGCGTTTTTCAAAGGCGATAGCACCCTTTATTGAACTTGAGTTAGTGCGTGCCAGGCAGGCTGAGGCATTTGGCGATGCAGTAACAGGTTTTCGTCATTTGGAAAATGCCCATGTACTGGGTCAGGAGTCCACCAGATGGCATGTTAAGGTGCATTGGTTGATGTTTCGCTGGGGTTTGCGTCAGAGAGATCGTAGGGAGGTCGTGGGCCAAATCATTCGTATTATCGGTGCGGCCGCGCTTACCGCAATAAAAGGCGTGCCGATAGGTAATACTGGCGGCAGTAATATCAGCCCCGTGAAGCCCTTGCCGATTAAACCGGAACTCGAAGCGATTATTGCCAAGGCCAAAGCAGGAGGGTCGTGACCCTTTTTGCTGAAACTCGGTATGACTGGCAGCAGTTTTGCTGCCAGTCATTTCCTATAGGCTAGTCAGTTTGATCTCGCCGGTGCACCCAGCGATAAAGCACCGGCAATACAAATAGCGTCAACAACGTCGATGAGATAATTCCGCCGATCACCACCGTGGCCAGTGGGCGTTGAACCTCAGCCCCGGTACCCGTATTCAAAGCCATCGGCACAAACCCCAGACTGGCAACCAAAGCTGTCATCAATACCGGGCGCAGCCGAATTAGCGCGCCTTCAACGATGGCCTCACGCAAGTCGCCGGTCTCGTGCCAAAGGTCACGAATAAAGGCCAGCATCACCAAGCCATTCAAGACCGCAACCCCTGAGAGAGCGATAAAGCCAACGCCTGCTGAAATTGACAGGGGAAGATCGCGAAGCCACAAGGCCAATACGCCGCCGGTCAGGGCCAGGGGCACACCGGTAAAGATGATCAGCGAATCCCTTAAAGAACCGAAGGCCATCACCAATAGCCCGATAATTATGGCCAATGTGACGGGCACCACGAGCGCCAGCCGCTGGCTAGCGGATTGCAGTTGCTCAAAGGTGCCGCCGTAATCCAACCAGTGGCCACTGGGCAAATCCACTTTCTCAGCAATCTGACGCTCAACCTCATCCACAAAGCTGCCAAGATCCCGGTCTCGCACGTTGGCGGTCACGACCACACGACGCTTGCCGTTTTCCCGGCTGATTTGAGCCGGCGCCGGTTTAAGCTGTAGTTCTGAGACTTCCGCCAGCGGCACATAGTTGCCATCGGGTAGGGGAACCGGCAGAAACCCGAGGCTGTCGATGTCGCGCCGTATGTCCTCCGGCAATCTCAACGCGAGGGTAAAGCGGCGATCGCCTTCGTAAATCAGCCCAACGTCTTCACCGCCGATGCCCGCCGCAATCAGGGATTGCAGATCATCAACCGTCAAACCGTAGCGGGCCAGTGCTATGCGCTTGGGAATAATCGACAACATGGGTAAACCGCTGACCTGTTCCACACGCGCGTCGGCGGCGCCTTCGACTTGCTGAACCACCGCCAAAATGTCTTCGGCGGTTTGTTCGAGCTTATCGAGGTCATCACCAAATACCTTGATGCCAAGATCCGCCCGCACACCGGAAATCAACTCGTTAAACCGCATTTGAATGGGCTGGGTAAACTCGTAGTTGTTACCGGGCAAGGCGTCGAGTGCTTTTTCCATGGCATTCACCAACTCTGCCTTGGAACGGTTTGGATCAGGCCATTGGTCGCGAGGTTTCAGCATCACAAAGTTGTCGGCTACATTGGGTGGCATGGGGTCGGTGGCCACTTCCGGCGTGCCGATTTTAGCGAAAACCTTGTCAACTTCCGGAAAGGCTTTCAGACGCTCTTCGAGTATTTCCTGCAACTTGATGGATTGCTCAAGCCCGGTGCCGGGTATCCGCAAGGCATGTAAGGCGATGTCGCCCTCGTCGAGCTGAGGTACAAACTCAGAACCCAGTGTGGTTGCCAGCCACAGGCAAAACGCCACCAACAGCGTTGCGCACGTGACAACCAAGCCAGGCAAGGCCAGCGCCTTTTCCAGCAGTGGGCGATACAGGTTTTTGCCTGAGCGGATGATCCGGCTTTCCTGCTCCTGGAGCGGGCCCTTCATAAACACGGCAACCGCTGCGGGAACCAGCATGAGCGAGATGATCATGGCTGCCAGCAAGGCCATCACCACAGTGGCGGCCATTGGGTGGAACATTTTTCCTTCCACCCCGCTGAGGGTAAAGATCGGGATGTAAACGACGGTGATGATGGCCACGCCGAACAGGCTGGGGCGGATCACCTCACGCGTCGCGTCATACACCACCTCCAGACGCTCGCGTAATGCCAGAGTTTGACCAGCATGACTCAATCGCCGAATACAGTTCTCAACGATGATCACCGCACCGTCGACAATCAGTCCGAAATCCAGCGCGCCTAAACTCATCAAGTTGGCAGAAACGCCGGTGCGTACCATCCCGGTAATGGTCGCCATCATGGAAAGCGGTATGACAGCAGCAGTGATCAAGGCTGCACGGATATTGCCGAGCAGTAGAAACAGCACCACGATGACCAGCAACGCGCCTTCCAGCAGGTTTTTCTGCACGGTGACGATGGTTTTATCCACAAGAGTCGTGCGGTCGTAAACGGTTTCTACCTTGATACCGTCCGGTAAAGAGGCTTTGACATTTTCCAGTTTGGCCGCAAGATCTCGAGCCACCGTGCGCGAGTTTGCACCTGTCAACATCATGGCAGTGCCCAACACCGTTTCTTTGCCATCGCGGGTGGCTGCGCCGGTACGCAGCTCCTTGCCAATGGCAACCTCAGCCACGTCTTTGACCATGACGGGAGCTGAGCCATGACGACCGACAACCACGTGCTCTATGTCGGTAATTGTCTGAAGTTGCCCCGGCGAGCGCACCAGTATCTGCTCGCCATCGCGCTCAATATAGCCAGCACCACGGTTATTATTGTTGGCCTGCAATGCACGAGCGATATCCTGCAAGGTGATGCCGTGCTCCAGCAACTTCATCGGGTTCGGTGTTACGTGGTATTGCTTGTCGAAACCGCCAATGGTGTTGATCTCCACCACGCCGCGAACCTGAGCCATCTGCGGCTTAATAATCCAGTCCTGAATTTCCCGTAGTGCGGTTGCATCCCACGGTTCGCCATTGGGATGTAGGCTGTCTTCGTCCGCTTGTACGGTGTAACTGAATATTTCGCCCAGGCCGGTAGCAATTGGCCCCATTCGGGGTTCAAGGCCCGAGGGTAAGGCGCTTTTGATTGCCGCCAGTCGCTCGTCAATCAGATTGCGAGCGTGGTAGATATCCGTGCCTTCCTCAAACACCACGGTGATCTGCGACAGACCATAGCGGGACAGCGAGCGGGTGTAATCGAGTTGCGGTAAACCATAGAGCGCCGTTTCAACCGGAAAAGTGATCCGCTGTTCGGCCTCCAAGGGTGAGTAACCCGGCGCTTCGGTGTTGATTTGTACCTGCACATTGGTAATGTCCGGTACGGCGTCTATGGGAAGCCGCTGGTAACTCCAGATGCCCATCCCGGTCAGAACCAGTATGAAACTCAGCATCAGAAAGCGCCTCTCGATGGAGAGGCGCACAATTGAATCAATCATGTTTCTCTCCTTCAGTGTTCGTGAGCCGCGCCGGATTTTTCGATATCGGCCTTAATCAGATAGCTGTTTTCGACGACGTAGTGCGCACCCGCATCCAGCCCCGATAACACCTCGGTATGGTGCCCATCGCTGCGACCGGTTTCTACGACGCGCGCGTGGTATTCATCGCCTTGCTGAACAAAAACAACCGTTTTGCCTTCAAGCTGCTGTAGCGCCCGGTTTTCCACAACCAACGAAGCGCTAATGATTTCTGCATCGATTTCACCACTCACCAGATCGCCCGGAGCCATATCCCCCTCAGGATTATCGAGCAGTACTCGGGCGAGGATATAAGGTTCGCCCTGGCCTGCGGGGGCAAGGGATTCAAGGGTGCTGTCGTGACGGTGACCGTTGTGTACAACGTGCACCGGCAGTCCCGGCTTTACTTCAAAACGTTGGGCGGAAAATACCTGCAAGGTCGCCCACAGTTGCCGGGTATCCATCACGGTAAACAAGGGGGCGCTACCACTGATCTCACCGACACTGGTCTGGCGGGACTGTATGACACCCGCGATAGGTGCGCGGATCGCGTAATCTTTCAAGCTGTCGTTGGATTCAATGATGGCTAGCACCTCACCCTTTCCAACATGCTGGCCAACACGAGCGCTGACGGATTTCACCAGACCAGCAAAGCGGGCTCGGACTTCAATGCGTTGATCCGGTGGCAATTCGAGGCGACCGTAGACCTTGAGATGACGCTCTATGGTGCCTGGGCCAGCAATGCCAGTGCGAATACCATTGCGCCTCGCCATGGCTTGCGAAATGGTGGTCGATGGCGTTCCCTCATCGTGTTTATGCTCAGCATCTTCGTGATTCACGGATTCCGAATGGCCTGAATCGCCATGATTGTCATGATCCCCGCCAGCAAGGGCTTGTTGTGCGGGTAAGGTAAGAAAGGTAGCAAGCAAAAAGTACCGTAATGTCGTCGTGATTTTCATGATGTGTCTTCCGAATTCATTGGTCATGGCGGCTCTCCTCGCTGAGCGGAGTCGCTGTGAGCTGCTCGATCAAGGCCTGATGGTAGAGGGCACTGGTTGCCTCGCTGATCAGCCGCCGCTGTGCATCCAGCAGTTCATTCTGAGCAGCTAACCAGTCGGTATAGCGATAGCGCCCTTGTTCATAGGCCCGGCGTGTATGGGCTTGCGCCGACTCCAATGCCGGTATGACGTCTGCCTGAAGGGAGCGGGTTGCCAATTGTCTCTGTTGGTAGGTCTTCCAAGCCCGATAAAGGCCTCTGCGCAATGCGAGACGTGCGTCCTCCTGGCGGTAGGCTTGGCTTTCGAGCTGCGCTCGAGCCGCTTTTTCTTCGCCGCGATTGCGCCCGCCTGAGAATAGAGGAATGTCCATGCTGGCGATCAAGCCCGAGTCACCGCTGAACTGATCGCGCCGCACGCCCAGACGCCAACCAACATTGGCGCTGGATTGACTGCGTACCAGTGCCAGTTCGGCCTCAGCCATTCTCTGTTCGGACGCCATTATCGCGATGCCGGGGGATGACTCCACGCGACGCCACAGGATGGGAAAGTCATCCGGCGCCGGATTAGCAAAGAGATCCCCGCTGACATCTTCAAACTGAGCTTCGCCTGCGCCCCATAAGGTTGCCAACGCGAGCTTTTCGACGTCATATTTGGCCTGCAGCGCGGCAAGATTCAGTTCAACCTGAGCCTGTTGAGCCTTCGCCCTGAGTCGGTCGGCATCTGGCGCCGCGCCGTTACGGGCAAGCCGTGAGGCAACAGACAAGGATTCGTTAGCCAGCTGCAATGCCCGTTCTTCGACTTCAATTTGCTGCTGCAAACTGAGAACCGTGGCAAAGCCCTGGGTTACCGCAGCGATCAAATCCAGCGCAGCGATCTCACGCTCCAGCGCAATTTGCGCGTAGCGAGTGTCGGCCAATGCCGTGCGGGCCGAGCGTTTTCCGCCTAGCTCGATAACCGAACCAATAGAGAGCGCATATTCCGCCTTGTCCGTTCCGGAGAACTCGCCACTACCTGCGAGATTTTCCGCTGCGATACCCAGCGTGTACCCGGGCCTCAGATTGGCCGACTCTCGTTGTGCTTCAGCGGCCTGTTGCCGTAAAGGAAAAACCTGTAGCTGAGGGTTTTCGTCAAGCGCGCGAGTTATGGCTTCCTGTAGTGTTAGCTGCGCTTGGGCAGCAGAGGCAGCCAGGCACAGCACCAGCGCAAGCCACCGCCTGCACGGGAGATACATGATATTCATGGATTAATCCTGTTGTGTTAACGCAAAAAAGTTTTGGTTGAAACAGGATTTATTGAATTGGCGGTCTGAACGGCGTGGTTTGATTAGCTTCCGTTAGCCAGGCGAGATAGCTCATGGCTTTCGTGCCTCGGCTAGTCCGCTCGACGAGGGCATTAGAGGGGGGTAAGAAGGACGTTTGATGAAAATGGCAATGACAGCAGTGGACACAGCTTTCTGCATCATCACTGTGTTGTCCTTTATCACTCGCATCCGCAGCATGTCCATCATGGCGTAATTCTTCGCTAGCTGCAGTGTCGCCATTAACACCGTGTTCATCCAGCATTGCCCACACGGATTGCGATGCAATCAGGGCGACAAGCATATAGATGATGCGGATGTGGCTTTTCATATCGAATAAATGTGGTTAGAGAAAAAGCATGGTTCGAAAGAGTATACGACACAGGCGATTGAATAAAGTTTCAGGATTGACGAAGGTGATGGCTTGATATTGGGTCTGCAGGCCTACTTAAAAATCGATGATAGATCTAGCCTAGGTGGTATGGGCTCTTCTCGTTGCTTTGAAGATCAAATGACCTGACTGTCTGCTATTGACCAGCAGCCGACCACCACGCCGAAAAGGCTAGAGTCCGCTCCTGTCGCAATGAAGACAATTCTATAAGTCTCGCAATGCTTCAGATATCGCTATTTCAGGCGGCTCTTCATAAATTAATGTTGTAGAAGGATTTACGTGCCCCGCAATTTTTTGGGCAACTTTTACTGACTTTTTCTGTTTGTGAATGACATTCGTGATCAATGATCGGCGACCACTGTGTGAGCTTGCTTTTTCTACACCGGCCCAGACCCTGAGCATGACGGCCATGTGTTCCTGCAAGGTGTTCGGAGAATAGGCCCCACCTTTTTGAGTAATAAAAAGAGGGGAGGAGGGCTTGAGCGTTCCGGCTTTTTCTATCCGTAGACGCAAATAGTCCGCTATGGCGGCGCGAAGAGCCGCATCTACCATAGGAAGATCTCGCGATTTTCCGCTATGTTTTCGAACGGGTGGGTAAAAATCTTCAGGATTCACGTCAGCACCGGCTTTAGCTAGCGCTTCAATCTGCTGAACCACTTGATTGAAACGGGCTACATCGAAACTGACCGTTCTGCGCTGATACTGACTTTGGGAGCGTCCCATAGCATCGGCGCCTTTGGTGTAGGCTGCTGGCAGGCTCATGACTTCGAGAAGCTTGAAGTTGGTACCTGAGGGATTCAGTTTCGCAATCTCTTTTATCTGAAGCAGGGCAATCTCTTGGGCCCGAAGTCCAAGCTTGAAACTGATCTGCATGATCGCCGTGTTCTTTTCAGGATGCCGGTGATGCTGGATCACGTCGAAGACATGGTCTTGTTGCTCAGCAGTGAGTACGCGCGCCTGGCCAGATTTGGGCATGGAAACCTCGAAGAGGGCTGCAAGAATAATCCGTAATAATGATATTTTAACGGATTATTGCGGTGAGAGTCTGTTGTGATCGAAATTTATCACCATCGAAGTAATATACTCGCCTTAGCGATCACAAGCAGTGCCAACCGTCCGGTGAAATTTTCGGGCCTCTACAAAGGGAATACTGAACTCATCCACTGGAGAGATAAGCTCAGCATTCGCTATCTCAAGCCCAATCAAGGGCATTCAGGGAGACTTAAGAGGTTATTCTGAGTCTCGCCATCTGGTTCAGTGGTTAGATATTTATTCCCAAACCGGCTCGTTCGAACTACAACTTGTGCACGCCCCAGGAGCGTAGTCCCAACATAAAACTCCCATTTCCCATTATCTATGCCTTCAATGGCTTCTTTCTGAGTGAGTTTCCAGCGGGACATATCGTCATTCAAGCCACCAACATGCGTTATTCGCTCGCTTGGATCGTAGCGGTCTTGTTTGTTTATGCACTTAATTTCAATAGCCATGCTCCATTTCTCCTTGGCGCCGAGTTGAGCTACGAACAGTAGTCAAGAATCAACGGCTATCCAAGGCAGCAGTGCTATACATTGAGCAATTAAAGTCCCGCTGGTTAAAGAATTCAGGGCTATCCATGGAAATTCAGCAAATTGGAAGGTTTCGTTTAGTGAAATAGAAGGATGGCCACAAATGCCAACCTCTCGCTCTCATGCAAATACCATATTTAACATAATATATATTATGCGAACATAAGTAGATCGCCATCCGAGCGGTTAACACCGCTCCAGCAACTGGAGAATCTCACTGAGATTGCGAATGGGTCTCATATTCGCAGTTGCGCATGCGAATGAAACATCAGCATATATCGTATGAGATTTTCCAAACGTTATCGCTCACGTGTAAGGATCGTTTTAAGTTCTTTTATTCTTGCCTCAGTGATCCATACATACCAATATCTGGAAGGCACTGTGAATCGCCCCCAGTTTGCTAGACACCTTTTAGCCATAGAAAATGGCACAAAGAGAGGTGTTTATGAGCAAGCAGCGTTATCCAGAAGAGTTCA